>NZ_CBCOPN010000001.1:0-2982608 GCF_965111995.1 Chryseobacterium sp. Marseille-Q8038
AAAATAACTCATTAATAATTGAAAAGACATTTCAAATCGATCTCAATGTCAGTAAGATCATTTCAGTAAACAATGATATCACTAAAGGATTTCCCGCTGGTTCTATAAATTATACCATCTTGAATAAATCTGGTGACTAGTGATGAATTCCTTAAATTTATAGGAAGTATTGCCATTTCATTTTCAAAAATCCAATAATCTGAATCCCTCCAATTACTCGGATGTATTTTGGTGATCATTGCTGCATTTATCCGCGTATTTTGACCCTCGTCGTTTCTACATGTAAGAAATCCGTCATGTTCACGAAATTCCTGAAATGCATTTTGCTTGGGTAATTAATTCCGGTACCCATCAAACAATCCGTTACATCATCCTTATCTAGAGCCAACATATCAACTGCGGTTTATTGTGGGTACAAATTTTCTATTGTACCATTCTATACCTTTTGATTTAACTAAGATATATCAGCTTAGGAAGCCGGTCAGAAAAGGAATACCCAAATAGATAAGAACACTTTCTGTGACGTCCTTCATTGAAATACTGACATTGAAGTTGGCTAGTCCTAATTTACCGGGCAGTATATTGATAAATAACCATACAAAGAGGCTATAAGTAAAGACAAGTAATGAAATCACTTCTTCCTTACTTTTAATGGTTAGGTTGTAAATTAACAATTTTATTTTAGCCTTACTGAGCCAGTTTAGTGATGGAAATACCTCCGTAGTCTACAATATTATTGGTAGTAGCATTACAGCTGAAACGAACCCTTACTCTGTCTCCGGAATTTAAAAATCCTGTCCAGTATAAAGTATTGCCATTGTCTACAATAGTACCAGCAAGATCAGAATAAGTATGTTTTATCATTGTATTCCAGCTTGTTCCTCCATCAGTACTTCTTTCATAATACGCCGCTGTATGCCATGTAGGTGTTGCTGTTCCCGTACTTGTATGTCTATTAGAATTTTGCATGACTATTATGTAGACTCCATCCATACCAGATGGAACTGTAAAAACATTATTCGTCCATGCATTATGAATATCGAGGCCTTCGTTTGTAAACTGACCAATGGCAGCATTAGGAATAAATTGCCCTTGCACATTCTGTGTTCCTGGTGCATTTGCAAGTACAAGTACTTTTGATGTTCCTGCATCTGTTGGCACTCCTTCAACATATCCAAGCACACCATTTGCATCTGCAACTACTGTTCTGGCAGCAGTAAAAGTTTGGTTTTGGGTAGTAGATGCTGTACCTCCAGGGGTTGTATAGATAGCATTTGCAGCACCATTTAGTGGAAGGCTTCTAAACCGGGCAATGCCACTAACATCAAATCTTTCTGTAGGGGTATTACTGCTTATACCCACATTTCCCCCTCCTGTAATAATCATCTTTTCATTCCCCGCAGCACCTCCTCCTGCGCTTGTGATAAATCGAATCGGCGCTGCCGATCCAGAATTTAAATGTGTTCCTATATTAAGTGCAGTAGAAGCACCCAAAGCATACATCTGCGTAGCGCTATTGGTGTCGGAATACAACTGAAATTGACTAGCTCCATTATTTGTTAACCCTATTGAAGCCCTACTTCCACTTCCTGAGCTTTGAACTAATCCACCAGTCCCATTATTGAAAGTTGTATTCTGTATGTTTGAAAATCTCAAAAATTTTCCGTCCTGTGTGACAGTCCGATCCGATGTCAGTGTGCCATTGTCTTTATAGATATTTATGTCTGGTGTACTAGACGGCCCCGATCCAGTGAATACCCGCCACACTGATCCATCAAAGTAGTAATAGCCCGCTGCATCTACATTTACTACCTGTCCAGAAAGGGAAGCTGCTGATGCTGTAGCATAGATAATGGCCCCTGTTTGAGCTGTGGTATACGTTTTGGTAGCCAACTCATCACCTGTAAGCCTTGGTGCGAGGATGCCATCTAGGGCAGTAGGTTCTGTTGGTTTTCCCACTACATCAAGTGTGGCTTTTGGAGTTTCAGTATTAATACCTACTTGAGAGAAGAGAGGCATTGAGAAGCTTAAAGCTCCTAAGAATAAATAAATTTTCATGTTTGATTTGGGTTTTAAGGGTTGATCTATATTGATTGTGTTATTGTTTTTAAAAGCAGGAAAGGTATGATCTCCCTGCTTAATCAAATATTAAAGTTACTTATGAAAGTTGTAGTAAGACCTGAATGAGGGGTAAGGGTTAAAGGTAATAGACTAAGTTCTTTCTCATGATTTATGACGCAAATGTAATTGAGGTTTCCTAGTTGGTGCAAAACAATTATGGAAGCAATATTTAATTTATGCTAAGTAATTTGGTTTAAATTGATAGAAATATGTGTGAAGTGTTTTTTATAGCGTAAGTAGTAATTAATCAGATAGTTATTTTTGAAAAAGATTGGAATAAATAATTAAAATATTCTATTAAAAATATTACTTAAAGAGAAAGGAATCTATACATTTGTATTGCCAAATGAAATAACTTCAACTTACTAATTTATTTTTTCATGAAATTATTTTTCTATGTATTCCCTGTCTTTTTCTTTTTACCCCAAGTCTGCAATCAGTACAGCAAGAAAATGGATCTGCTTAATAAATATTTTCCAGAATTATGAGAACATTTACTCTTTGTATATAAAATTGAAAAAAATATTAAATTGTATTAAACAGATTTAAGAATTATGTCTAAAAACTTTTATTTTCTATTGTTACTGATTTTCGGAATTTCTTGCTCTAATACTAATAAAGAACAATTGAAAGCGGAATATAGCTTTCAAAAAAAAGAAATCCGCGAACTTAGCCAATTAGAGTTCTCCGGAAATACTCCATTGCTCATTAAAGAGGCGCAAAAAGCGAAGCAAAAAGCAAAAAAAATTGACTATGATTATGGTGTATTCCGCTGCAATATATTTCTGATGTTAGCTTTTAACGGAAGCGGAAAATACAAAGAGGCGACTTTATTAGGTCAAGAAAATGAGGAATTGGTCAAGAATATAAAAGATGAGTTTTTTATTTCTGCAAACTATTCAAATCTAGCATCTTCGTATTCATATTTAGGTCTTCTCGATGAATCTGAAAATTGTTTGAATAGAGCATTAAAACACAGCCTAAAGATTGAAGATAAAGACAAAAGATATTACACGTTGAGTGCAATATATGACGGGTTGGCATATGTTGAAACAATGAAAGGGGAATCTGCTCCCAATTTGGATGAGGTAAAAAAATATTACCTAAAGCAATTATGGGCAATCCAACAATTAAGTGAGACAAATAAGAATATTGCGATGAGAAAAAATGCGCAGTTATCTAATATCTATGTAAACTTAGGAGCTACAAGTTCCCGGCAGAAAAAAACAGAGGAAGCACAGAACTATTTCTATAAAGCTTTAGTGATTTGTAAAAAGTATAAATTTAATAATCCTGTTCCGCTTATGGCGCACACTTCAATGGCCAAGCTTTTCCTTAGTCAGAAAAAATATGACAGCAGTATGGTATATGCCCAAAGAGGGATTGTACTTGAAAAAGAAGGTCATTTACCAGAGGTAAGAAGAGATCTTTTTGAAATCTTATATAGAGCTAGCGAAGCAAAAGGTGATAAACAAAATGCTAAGAAATATACCGATTTTTATATGAAACTCAATGACAGTATAATAAATGCTGAAAAAAGAGGGATTAATACTCCTGTAAAAATAATCATAGAGAATAAAGAAAAAGAAAAAACGAATACCGTGAGGAGTATATTTATAGTTTCTGCGGTGATCCTTCTTGTATTCACTTTGACGGGTTGGACATACTGGAGAAGAAAAAGTAAACTCTCCCACAAAAAATATGATGAACTGATCACTAAAATAAGAGAAGAAAACACTCAGAAAGCCGAGCGTAAAGAGTTTCAGAAATTGAGTAACGAGAATGGAAGCAAATCACTTGTAAGCATTACCGATGAGACAGCAAAATCCATTCTACAAAAGCTGGATAAGTTTGAGATGTCAGGTAAATTTCTGAAGAAGAATATCAACTTGCCTTATCTGGCAGGGCAACTGAACACTAATACTACATATCTTTCAGAGATCATTAAAATCCACAGAGAAAAAAGTTTCAATGATTACATAAATGGGTTAAGGATCAGCTATATCACCCATAAGCTCGTAGAAGACCAACGTTACAGGGAATATAAGATTACCTACCTTGCAGAGGAATGTGGCTTTGCTTCCAGCCAGGTCTTTGTAATCCATTTCAAAAAGATAACAGGTTTCACTCCTTCCTATTTTATTGAAAACCTGAAGAAGGATAAAAACATTTGAGCGTTGTCTTTTCAATAAATTATTATTGAGTAATTTGTGGGATTCATATAGATCCTTTCAATAATTTTATGTTAAAATGATGGTAGAACTACCAGTTTTAACATAAATCAGCAGTAATGAAAAATGAGGTAAAAAAGCGCCTTGAATGGGTAAACCTCTGGAGCAGGAGCAGAATGGAAAAACGGATTAGCTTGGGTACTGATAGGTGGGCTGACCAGCTCTATGCTGCTAACAATGATTATGATTCCTGTGGTTTATCTGGCTGTTGATACTATAAAAGAAAGAAGTCAGCAAAGAAAAGCCAGTCAGGTTTAAAATATAGTAGGACTAACTATTCCTGTATGATTTTTAAGAACAAATTTGAATCTTGAAAAATAAGTAGCTACAGTATTTTGAATGACATAAAATAAAGCTATTTATTTTCTCATCATATCTATTAAATCATTTGATTCTTCTATTATCCATTGATTGCATCGGATTAAATCATTCATAATGCTCAATTGTTCAGGAGTTAACACAGTGTCTATATTTTTATTTTTGATATTTTCCCATTTACTATTATGTTCTGTTTCTTCAATCCCTTTCGGAGATCCATTGGGAGTAAGTAATTGGATGCTGGGGATTTTTTCTTTCACTAAAGGGTAAATTACATACAAGCCATCATAATCCCAATCACAGGAGTAATAGATGGGTAGTCCTCTTGTATTTGCATAATCCAACTTGGTAACATTTTTACCTCCTGCATACCATAGCTCTATCTGGTTGGCTCTGGCCAATGTAGGACGCTTTAAAAAATCGATATTTTCACAGAGTACTATGCATTGGGGGGCGCTACATTCTAGCACGTATTTGTATTGAAGATCTTTATCATCGGCCAATGAACTTGCAACTATTTTTGAGACAAAATTTATATACTCTTTATGCTACATTTTTAGATAGATTAGACATTAAATTTTGATACTCTTTTATGGTTAAATTCCCTAAAGCCGAATGCCTTCTCTGAGTGTTATAAAATGTTTCTATATATTCAAACACAGAGTTTTTAGCATGGTCTCTAGTTTCATATTTATTTTGATAAATAAGTTCGGTTTTCAGAGTCTTGAAAAAACTCTCCGCTACAGCATTATCATAACAATTTCCTTTTCCGCTCATACTTCGGGTAATGTTTTTTCCGACTATTGACGTAAATTCTGTGCAGGCATATTGTATCCCTCTGTCCGAATGGAAAATTAAACTATCATGATCCTGTAAAGGACGGTGAAGCCGTGCCATTTTCAAGGCAGCAATACTTGTATCCTGAGCCTTCATCGTCTCACTTAATGACCAGCCGATAACTTTTCTGTCATATAAATCAATGACCGTTGTGAGATACAACCAGCCCTGACCTGTTCGGATATAGGTAATGTCAGAGACCCAGACCTCTTTACTGCTTTTAACCTGAAAATTCTGATTCAGATAATTCTCTACAACAGGGTATCGATGAGAAGAGTTGGTGGTTTTCTTAAATTTCTTCTTTACAATACTTCTCAAACCTCTTTCTCTCATCAGCTTTGCTACAAAAGGGCGAGAAGCTCTTATCCCTTTTGATTCCAGTTCCCTGACAATCCTGGGGCTCCCATATCTGCCACGGCTCCAATGATAGATACTGAAGATCTCCGCAGATAAAACAGTTCTTCTTTCTGATCGCATAGTAGGTTTTCTTTTCTTCCAATGATAGAAACTGCTCCTGCTTACCTTTAATACCTCACACATCTTCCCGACAGGAAACACACAAGCGTGTTCTTTGATAAATTTATATCTTACCCGTCTCTCTTGGAGAAGATGCCTACCGCCTTTTTTAAGATGTCACGTTCTAACTTTGTTTCTTCAAGTTCCTTTCGAAGCCTCAGTAGCTCTTCTCTTATAGGATCGATACAAAATGTGAATCATCTTGACAGTCAATAGTTTAATTCACCAAGAGGGGTAAATAGGGTTTGTATTTTTTCTAACTATTAATAACTATATCAAAGTTACTAAATTTCAGAATAATAACAAGTAAGAATTGGGAACAGATTCAAAAGTTCTAAAAATAAGTTGTACCTTAACTGAAAACTTAACCGATTTTAAATTTCATGAGATTAGCTTTAGTTGAAATACAGAACTTCAGAGGAATTTCTTATTCTAAAATTTTTTTTAATGGACATAATGTAATAATTGGAGATAATAATGCAGGGAAATCTACCGTATTGGAAGCCATTGATCTTGTCCTTGGCCCAGACCGATTAAATAGAATCCCCGTAATCGATGAACATGATTTTTACAATGGGATTTATATGCCAAATGAAGAAAACCCTAATGAAATCCAGATCGAAGTAATTCTGACTGACCTTGAAGAGGAACAATCAAGAAGGTTTAATGCTTATCTAGAATTTTGGGATACCGAAA
Organism: Chryseobacterium sp. Marseille-Q8038; assembly: GCF_965111995.1. Lineage (NCBI taxonomy): Bacteria > Pseudomonadati > Bacteroidota > Flavobacteriia > Flavobacteriales > Weeksellaceae > Chryseobacterium > Chryseobacterium sp. Marseille-Q8038. The sequence continues at coordinate 6,720 of NZ_CBCOPN010000001.1, forward strand.
AATCAAAATTATTAGTTGAAGGTGAAATTGACAATATAGATAAACCTAGTATTTTAAGTGCATTACGGGTTAAGTTTGTTGGAAGGTATGATATCGAAGAAGATGATTTTGTTGGTGAAACTTTTTTCTCTTCAATAGAAAAACAAGATGGTACATTATCAAAATTTACGAAAAGTGATAAAAGAGAATGTGGTTTTTTGTATTTAAGAGCACTTCGAACGGGTTCACGAGCCTTAAGTATGGAAAGGGGCTCACTTCTAGATATTATTTTAAGGATCAAAGAGCTAAGACCAAAAATGTGGGAAAGTCTGCTTGAACAACTTCGGGAAATTAAAGTTGCCGCAGATCCTAAACTTGGTATTTCAGATGTGTTATCAGATGTCCAAAAAGCTCTAAAAGAATTTGTTCCGGCAGATTGGGGAGAAGCTCCAATCCTTAAGGTTTCTGATCTAACACGGGAACATTTAAGAAAAACTTTAACTGTTTTTTTAGCTACTGGAAAAGGTGGATATAATGCTCCTTTTCATCATCAAGGAACTGGAACAGTGAATACAATGGTACTAGCACTACTTTCGATGATAGCAGAGGCAAAAAAAACAGTGATTTTTGCGATGGAAGAGCCGGAGATTGCCATTCCACCCTATACACAAAAACGAATTATCCATCATATCCGCCAGAAATCAACCCAGGCAATATTTACTTCCCATTCACCATTTGTCCTAGAAGAATTTGCGCCAGAGCAGATTATCCTTCTAAAAAGAGATGATGCAGGAAAACAACGAAGTGATTTTATATCATTTCCTAAACACGTCAGGCCAAAAAATTATAATGCACAATTCCGGTCAGGTTTTGCGGAGGCTCTTTTGGCCAAACGGATATTGATTGCAGAAGGAAGTACCGAATCTATCCTGTACCCTGCCATTGCAAGACGATTAAGCGAAATTAATCCGGCTGAGTATTCATCCTTGGAAGCAATGGGTATCGCTATTTTTAATGCTGAATCGGAAAATAATATTCCTCTATTTGGCGAGCTATTTAAAAAGCTCGGCAAGGATGTGTTTGCTGTTTTTGATAAACAAAAACCAGAAAACCTTAAAAAAATAGAAGATAATGTCCTATGCGGCTTTGAGATTCCTTACAAAGGGATCGAGGATCTCTTATTAGAAGAAACAGATGATTCAGTTTTAACTCAATTCTACCTTCAACTTATAGAGAACGATGAGATTCCCATGAATTTAACGGCAGCAAATGACCCAAACGATCCAGTTGAAATCAAGAAATTTCTTGACCGTTATTTTAAACAGTCAAAAGCAAGTAGAGGTTCCTCGGAACTTATAGAATTATGTGAAAATGAGGATCAGATATCTGGAACTATTCGTGGTTTCTTGGTGACAATCAAAAATATATTGGATTTAATTTAGCAAAAATGGCTTTATGATTATTTGCGAAAAAAGGGAATCTGTATTGAACTATCAAGGACATATTTTAGTAGAAGGTGGGCCAGGTGCAGGGAAAACAACCCTTGCATTATTAAAAGCGCATTCCATATTTCAACAGGGGCTTTTGAATAAAAATCAGAAAATTTTATTTTTAAGCTTTGCCAGGGCGACTATTTCAAGAATTGATGAACAGGCAAAACTTCTGTTAAATAATATGGAGAAGAAGGAGCTCGAAATCAATACTTATCACGGTTTTGCCTGGTCCATCATCCAATCCTATGGATACCTGTTAAACAAACACAGACAATTCAAGCTAATAAATCCTCATAATTTTGCAGCCGAAATCGCGGGTTTTCAAGATCGAAAAGAGGCGGAAGCTTATAAGCATAGGCTTTTGAACGATGATGGAATAATTTGTTTTGACCTTTTTGCGGAAATAGTGGCTGAAATACTGCAACGGTCAGAAAAGATTCAAAAAATTATTTCTGATACCTATCCCTATATCATTGTAGACGAATTCCAAGATACAGATTCAAATGAATGGAATATTATAAAACTTCTGGGAAGAAATTCTAAAATAATGGCACTAGCTGATCTTAATCAAAGAATATTTGAATTTCGAGGCGCCTCCGTAAAAAGAATTCCTGAATATAATTCTCATTTTAATGGACTAAAAGTCGATCTGGGAAAAGAAAATAACAGGAGCAATGGATTAGATATTATTCAATTTGGGGATGATTTACTAACCGGTCAAAATAAAGGTAAAACCTATAAGAATGTACACGTAATAAAATATAAATATTATAGGTCTGATTTAAAGCTACCATTATTTCTAAAAATACAAGACGCATTTAAACGTAAGAATAATTATGATAATAACGATTGGTCCCTTGCTATTTTGGTGAAAAGAAAAAGTGACACTCTGAAGATTTCCTCTTACCTTAATTCAAAGAAAATATTTCATGAAGTCATCATCGACCCTGAAGGCCCCTCACTTGCGGCTTCAGTTATTGCAAAAGTTATGGAGCCTGTCACCGATTGGAACATAAGAGCTTTGATTCAAAGTATTATACAACATATAAAAGGCAGAAAAGGTATCAAAATAAGTCAAGCTGATCTAAAATCAATCGCTTTTATGGAATCTTACAAACATGGTGATAAGATAGTAGGCTCAAAGAAAAAACTTCTTATAGATGATATTCAAAAAATAATTACAGACCGAAATAAAATCATATTTACCGGAAGTCCTGACAAAGACTGGCTTCTCGTGAGGAATCTTTTTCAGGATTCCAAACATGAAATTTTAAGATGTATCTATGAGGATGCACTTTATTTAAGATTGCTTAATAAGGGAGCAATACTATTGGAAAAACTAAGTGAAAACTGGAGAACTACCCAATCCTACCAGATGGCTTCCTTTCTCGTTGAAGAGGCTCTTACTCAAGAACATTTTGCCATGACTAATAGAAAGTATTCGGGGATATTTGTAATGAATCTTCATAAATCCAAAGGAAAGGAATTTGATGAAGTAATTATTTGGGAGGAATTATATAATCCCATTGTTAACCCAGACCCCAAGCGAATCGAACAGGACAAACTTGTATTAAGGGTAGCGGTGACTAGAGCTAGAAAACTAACTTCTTTTTTAACTCCAATTGGCCAACCTTGTGTTCTATTGTAAAATGAGTGAGGTATACAATTATTTTAAGGATAATTAAATTAACTGTATACCTATATTACAAAACTTGATTTTCAAACAGGATTTTGTTTTTGATACAGTATTCCTCAACTTCGGTGTCGTTTTCAAATACAGTATCACAATAGTTATCAAATTCTTTTTCAGTGGCACTATAATAACGATCATCAACAGAAAGGAATCTTTCCACATGTTCTATAAACTTGCCAAACTCAGCGTTCATTTCACAAAGTTTGTCTAATGTCTTGAAGTCAATCTCCTTATAGCGTGCTGGGTAAAGGATCTTGCTTAGATAAGGGTTAGCATTGAGCTCAATAATTCCAATACCAAATGATTGATTGAGTCTGTTTATTTCATCATGAAGACTATCTCCAAATTCAAATGCAACTAAATATCCATAGTTTGCCCAGCTTGAGTTGGATACAGCTTGGAAATAGGCTTTCTTTAAATCATTGTCGCTATTTATCTCCCTTTTTAGTTCATAGGCACGCAGCTTAAAAGTATCGGCTTTATTAATGGATTTCAATAAGTTTTGACTATGAGAACTCTTAAGCTTTAAAAAGTTTATTCCTACCATGTCTGGATGTGTCCAGACTTGATTGTTGTCTTTGGCATTAGATTGCTCATGGAAAATCGTTTTAGTGTAAACCCCTGACGATTTTAGATAGCTGGATAATAGTTTGTGTAAGCTCCTCTCAGTATAGGTTTTTTTAGCATTTATTTTTTCAGTAGCGACAGATTCACCTTCCAATTGGCTTTGCTGTATCTGCATTTCATTTTTTGCTAGGTAATAGGAATATACACCTCCCTTTTGTTTGATTCGTTTTACACGTATATCCCCCTCGCGGATAAAATTCCCCAGCAGTGCAGATACAGTAGATGCAGGAGTAAGAGCCTCTCTAAAATCGTAATAATTATTGCTGATGATATGTTGGCAAACCACCTGATAATTTGTCAAACCGCCAATTTCTTCTAAACTTCTTAAAATCGAATCTTTTAAAGTCATAATTACTGTTTTATAGATGCTGATAACATACGCCTGCTATATTTCTATTTCCCTCTGTTCAATCTTCTTGATGACAGTTTCTGCCAAATGCTATCGGCTAATTTGATTTGGGCCTCAGTGAAACCAAAATTATCGCGAAGGATCCTTTGATTTGTTATTTCTAGGATTTCTCGGATATCCGTTCTAGCTCTTATCAAACGGTCTATTTCAGGCAACAGCTCTGCGTTGTTGGCATGGTAAGGTAATAGGATTTCTTCAACCTCATTTGGCATCAGCTCTAAGACTCCGCCACCATGACTTCGGCCACATATCTCAGCAAATGCCAGCGACAAAGAGTTATAATAGCTGGCTGTCAATGCGGTTATCTCTGCATTCGCTAGAACCGTTACACGGTGCATAGTATCCGTTGTATAGGCTCCGGCTTCGTTAATGATAAGTTTCGGATAGATATTATTCCTGCGAATAAAAAGTGCATCAGATACGCGAAGAGAAGGTACTATCTGCCACTCTTCACGGATACGGCATTTATAGCCCTTATTGATCTCTTGCTCTTCTCCTTGGGCAATATATTCTCGCGCGCCGACAGAACCGTTTAAGTCTTGCATTTTTGGGAAAGCGAGTAAGTGTGTACGTGCTTCCATCTGACGATTGAGCTGCCAATCCTGTTCGGTAAAGATCGCACTAGGCACTTGTACACTTCTGCCAACAAGCGGTCTAGCATATTGCTCCAGGTTATATTGTTCTACCGTTGAAAGCGGAACCGTAAAAAACGGATTTGCTCCGGTTGTGATACCTACTTCCACCTTTGCAAACTCTCCTAATTTTGGAATAATTGCCTCCTCTTGTAAATCTTCTAAAAAATCTATTTCTTCCTGATCCAAGAAATAAAAGGTCCATTTGTTAGATCTGAAATCAATCCGCTTATGTGGCCTCTCAAGTAGGTTGATATCCAGATTTTGAAGCGCATCAGCATCGCGCAATTCCAGGTGTTCGATTAAGTGAGTATCCGTATCATTCTTTTCACATAGTAATAGTACTACTTCCTGCTGTATATCAGGAAAGACCAGTTTCTCAAAAGAGATAATATTGATCTTGTTATAATAATGCGCTAAAAACTCACGTAATGTCTGCGCATATGAGACCTGCAATATTTCAGCAGGAAGCACAAAGCCAATCTTTCCATTTTCCTTTAGTATGAGAGAAGATCCAACAACAAATGATACCCAGGCATTGGTCAGTTTGGAATATCTTAGATTTGCACGTCCAAATATTTCAGCAGCATATTCCTGTTGTTGTTTATTAAAATATTGATAGCGTATATAAGGCGGATTTCCGATAACAACATCAAAACGCTGATCAGTATTGATACAGAAATTATGAAAATCATCATGAATTACTTCTGCATTATTCAGTGCAATATCTCTGGCCTTTTCGACCTCGATTTCATCAAATTCAATAGCTTTTACCGAGTTGTATTGGTAACCGCCGTTTCTTATTTCTTCCAAAAATACACCATCACCACAGCTTGGCTCTAAAATATCCAAGTCGTCATGACCATTGAGTGCCCATCTTAACATAAAGGCCGCAATAGGGTTCGGTGTATAAAAGCCACCCCTCAACTTCTCCTCGGTGGCATTTTTAATGAGCTGCATACAATTCCGAAATTAAAGGGATCAGGTTGTCCTGTTCTCCCAAGTTATATAATGTTTTTAAAGTAGCGTCCAATTTCTTTTTCTCGTTGTCAAATCGACGTTGCAAGGGAATAAGCTCCCGCTGATTACTATTGTTTTTATCGATCTCACCTTGCAGATGGATCAATGTTTCTTGCGTAGCGGCAATTTCGTCGTGTAATCTTTTTTCTGTTGCGTCTGCAAAGTTAATCCTTCGGATCGGAAGACGTTTCAATACTTTTGTTCCCCGTGCAATATACCCACCTCTGAAGACTTCACCTCGGAGTGCTGAAAACCATTCTAGATATTTAGAATTCAGAAGCGCCTGGATATAATAGATCGAATACTGAAAATTGTCAGGTAGAGTAATCATACAATAGCCTGCTGTTCCCCCCGAAGAAATCAGTGTGCCATAGTAGTCAATCGCATATTTGTTACCCTGCGAAAGTACTCCGACAATAATTTTGGCAGGTACGTCACATTTATCCAAGCTTTGGTGTCTGCCATAGCGATACCACTCATTATCCGTTTCAGGTGTAGGCTTGATATCCCTCTTTGGATTGTTCAGCATTTCCTTATAATGATTTAAGAAGGCAAAAGCATAGGGATAATCATTTTCTAACTGATCGATTTCTACAAAATGAATATTGTTGTCAATCTTTAGATAAGGGTAAATAACAAAAGCATTTGGTGCAAATGGGCGATAGGTATTAAGATTGTCTCGACCGCTTGCTGTCTTGAAGTACGGCCGCGTCAGTATTTTTTCAATTTGCCAATCCAAACTATCCTTTTGAAAATAATAGTACTTGTCATCTTCACGGATAGCATTGTGTATATAGATGTTATTGGCACTGGTTTGAATACCGTTATAGATATTTTCTGAGCCTATCAACGTCTCCAATGTCGCCGATTGTTTTTCTATTGATTCAAATGTAGCTTTTAAATTACCCGGGATAAGTACCCAACCTTCATCATCGAGTTTATTAAAATCGACTATATCATAGTTATCAGGTGCTATATTTCTCGTGCGCCAACTCTTTAACGATTGAACTTCTAGATAACTTAAATTTGGTTGATCAGCTTTCTTTAGGAATAGCAGACAAGTATATGTTGTTTTGTCCTCAAACAGCTGGTTAGCACCAAATCCGACAATTTTGTAAATGGCTCTATTGGCTACCAATAATTTTCGGAGCTCTTTCGCAGCCCCAACTTTTGCTAATTTACTTGGTGCAATATAACCTAATGTTCCATTTGGTTTAAGCAGATCAAAACCTCTTTGAATGAATAGGAAATATTTGTCGAACTGTTTGTAGGCCGACGAATATAGCGTTTTGTACAGTGGCAACTCTAAAGGTGTAAATTGTTTCATATGCTCCGTAGCCATATAAGGCGGATTACCTATAATCACATCAAATTTTGCAGCACCAAAATCAAAAGGATTTATGTCCCGTTCATTAGCAGGTGATGTTGCAGAGCTGTCTAATAAACTATTTCCAAAATAGATGTTACTGTCGAGACTAGGCAAGGCAGGAGTAGGGATGGTATTATGATCCTCGTTTTCCAGCAGTTTGAGCAAAAGGCCAAACTTACAAGCTTCCACCGCATTAAAGTCCTTGTCAACACCGAAAATACAATTGGTAACGATCTTCTTTTTCGTCTCAAACTTAAGCTTATAAATATTGATACCTGTTTGAATTAATTCTGCTGGATTATTCACTAAATAATAATCGACTAAAGTATCATGGAGCAATTGATATGTCTCCAATAAAAATGCGCCAGAGCCACAGGCGATGTCAGCACAGGTGGAATCGAAGATTTCGACATCTGTTTTACCAGCACAATGTTTCGTAACAGTTTCGGCGAGTATGTCACGAATGATAAAAGTAGGTGTCGTTACAATATCCCTGTCAATATTTTCAGGTTTTTTTTCAAGTGTTATCTCGCCATCCTTTATTTTGAGCTGTTCGCCAAGGAATATTTCGTAGATATTACCGAGAATATCTGAAGAGAAGACGGCAAACGAGTAGACACTTTCTGGAAAATATAATTGCTTGATTATTGTCCAGAAAGCCGAGCTATTGTTGGTGATTATTGCTGCGGTCAAAGGATGATTGAAGAGCCCGGCATTATATTTTCGGTCCGCTTGATGAAATAAGTCAATCAACGCATTATAATTCTCTTCAGTCGCAAAATGAAGCAAAGTTTTATACACTTCGAGGTTTCTATCTTCGCAGACACGCAAAAAGATAATGCTGTTGATATATCTTTGGACAATATCATTCAATTCGACTTCACTAAGCTGATTTTGATTGGCATATATGTCTCTGCCAAGTATTAATCGCCATTCGTTGATCTGTTTTAGGAATAAGTCATCTACACCATGCAATTTGATCTGTTGTTCAATGTTTTTCCACGTATCATCAAAAGATCCCGAGTAAACAGCTTCATGCCCCAATTGCTTTTTTATGTCTTCAAAAGCATCTTCGTACTCCGTGTAATGATAGAGACTTATCCGCGCTTTTGTGACGGAGTCATTGCTGTCAACAAGCTGAGAGCAGTCATAGATAGCAAGATATTCAAAATTGCAGAGAACAGATATTTTGAGTTTGGCAGTAAATCCATAACGACGGATCTGTTTTGCTGGAGCAGGATCAGTATCTATTTTCACATGTGGTTTCTTTGCCTCTAAAAAGAACTTTCTTTCGGCAAAGAGTCTGAATGTATAGTCAGGTTTTTTTGTATTGCTATCTATATCTGCACGGAGACCTTCTTCGACTAGTACTTCTCTTTCATTGGTGGACTTACCTTGATTATTTTTTATATCCCAGCCTAACAACTCAAAAAGGGGATCTATAAAATCTACACGCAACTGTGTTTCATTATAATCCGCTCTTAAATAGGTTGCTCTATTTGCATGATACTTCTCAACAAGATATGTTATAGTCATGGAATTTACTCAAAAATGAAAATTGTCTGCTAATTTACTAAAAATATTAGTCTATTAAAGACTCTTTTAGTTTATAAATATATGGACTATTTAATAAATAATATTAGATTTTGGAAAGTATCACTTAGTTAAAAAAACTATCTTTCTATATCCCAGAACTATTAGAATTTATTATTCAGATCCAATTTGATTTTTTCAGAGGCGCTTTTGGTCAATTCATCCACAATTCTCACATACACTTCAGTGGTCTTAACATCTTTATGACCTAATAATTTTGAGACTGTATAAATATCCGTGCCTGATGACAGCTGTAGAGTGGCAAATGTATGACGAAAACCATGAAATGTAAAATACTTTTTTATTCCTGCATTGTTAAGCCATCCGGGAAGATATTTGATTACAAGATTGTACTTCAGTCCTTCAAAAATTTTTACATCATCTTCTCGACGAAGACCCAATAATTCGAGCGTATCATCGGACACCGGGTAATATTCCGCCTTTCCTGTTTTATTCTGCTTAAATAAAATATAGTAATTGCCGGATTTTCCCTGTATATCGCTCCATTTTAGACTTTCAATATCACAATAGCGAAGGCCTGTTAATGCCGAAAACAGTCCTGCTTTCTTGACAATGGAGGAATTACAATCAGCATTAGCCATTCTTTGTAATTCATCTTTAAAAAGATAGGGCCTATGCGTATCATCTACTTTGATATTATGAGTAAAATTTCCCAGATCTGCCGAAATGTATTTGTTTCTATAGGCTTTTTTAAGAACGGATTTAAATCTTGAAAAATAAGTGGCAGCAGTACTTTTTTGAATCTTTATTTTTGAACGTCCAACTGCAGGAGAGGATAATAGGTATTTTTTATAGCTCTCACAGAAGGCTTCATTAAGGTGTTTAAACAAAAAGACTTCACCTGCAAACTTTTTAAAATAGGCAACAGCCATACTCCATTGCATTGCCCCTGATTTGCTATCGACTTCTGCCTGGAAAAAATCAATAAAGTTGGAGTTGAATTTTGTCTTATTCAAAAAACCATAGTCAGTACTGTGAACATCAATTTGTCGTTGAAGACGTACACGTTCAGCAAAAGAGCTAATTTCTTCATTATGGAGTTTTTCAGCTTCAGATCTTGGGCTGTTGTAGATGAACATTTTAAGATAAAGTTTTCTAAGCAGCTTTCCTGTGGTTTCACTTTGTATAGGAGGATAAATTTCTAAATACAGACTTTGTCGTCCTTTACTTATCGGTTTATACCGTAAAGTTACCTTGGTCATGACATCGGTATTAAAGGGTGAAATTCAATTGGATATTGTCAAATTGGCTCATAGCCACAGCTATTGAAGTCCTCTAAAATATTATGAAGTCAATCTTCTGGTGTTTGATGATTGGTTCTAATAAATTAGTGCTAAATCAAGTAATTTGATTCTTGTTTTTCTTACAGATAGGTTGATGGCTTTTAAACGGCCGGTATTGATTAAGAAATACACCATTTTCGCACTGCATTTCAATATTGCAGAAGCCTCTTTTACAGTTAGGTATACAGGATTGTTTATAGGCTGATATTGCCGCTCTTCAAAACTTCGTATTCCTTGCCTCGCATAACTAATTTTTAAATTTCTTTGTTCAAGTTTATAGGCTTTTTTATTACACGTATGACTGCAGTATTTGGTAACTGTAGTTTTGGCTATAAATTTTGTACCACAATATTGGCAGACTTTTTCAATTCTGATGTTTGAGCTCATGATCAGATTTTTAAGTCTTGAAGAATACTTATTTAGGCCCAAGGCTACAATAATGGCACTGAGTTGTCATTATCCCCCCATATTCAGGGTCATTACATATAAACGAATACAAAATTCATCCCAAAAGACAACCTAATCTAATATAAAATATTTGAACATTTTTTCTTCTCTTTGTTCAGATTGTTTTTAAAATTTGACTTTAATTTTTATAAATCATCAAGCTTTGGATGTCAAAAATTAATAATTTCTCCAAATTAAGGGTAGATATAATCCAATAGTCTTTTTTATGAGTAAATTAATGACCATTAGAGGATATAAGCCCCTGAAGCTCTATAGCAATTTTATTTTTCGTTTGCTTAAATTTTGTGTTTTAATGCCAAAGGGGCAAGAAAAGGGGCAAAAATTGTAGCATCAGAACGCATAAAATCACATAAACAACACTAAATCAATAGGTTATAAAAATAGCCTTAAAAACACAAATAGTTGTATATCAACGATTTATAAATTCTATTTCCCGCTCAGGAAAAGCCCAAAGACCTTACTTCTGAAGCAGCTGTAGATTCTTTAAAAAAAAGGATGCTCACATTGGAAAAATCTCTTGAAGAATCCAAAATTCTTATTAAGGACACCCAAAAAAAGAGCATAAAAGAAAGATATGAAATAAATTTACTTTCTCTAAGGACAGGCTTGGTTAATGGAACAGAAATAGAAGTTCTTGTACCTGCAGCTACAAGATTATTAGCAGCCAAAGATCTTAGTGAAACTCTTTCAGAAATTAACAATCCTACTTCAAGCAGTTTAGGAACATCATTTTCAGACCTAGTTTTGGAATCAGCCTCAAAGAATCTACTGCCCAAATACAGTAAAGATACTGATAATGTAAAGGCAAAAACAAAATTCTCTTCGATTTTGGGAGCTATCCTAAATAGTCCAATAACGCAGTCTGTACTTAATAGTAACCCAATATCTAGTATAATCAATTCAACCATACAGCAAGCTGGACTTTTCCAAAAAAGCAATACAAACATAACCATTACTAAACAACAATTAAAAGATAAGAATGACTTTACACTACCTGTCAATTTAGAAAATACAGATGGACCATCTTTTGGAAATAAGGAGCTGAATGACTTCTATTCAGAAATAAAAGAAAGGGTTTCTTTTTATGATGAACTAAAACGATACAATACGGAACATAGTGTCATAACCGAAAGACTTTATATTGACGCTGGTATTATTAAAAAATCATTAAAAGCAAGTAAAACAGAAATATGTAACCTCCTTTCGATTTCTCGTGAAAATGCTGTTCAAGATTTTGAAACAACATATAATATTCAAGATTCTGAACTTATGAAAAATAAAATGAATGACCCCAAATTTAAGAAAGCTGTATCGCTCTCGGATTATGCTCTTGAGCAACTTCCAGAAGTTCGAGAATTCAATAAAAGTGTTGTAAACGCTATGGCGAACTATATTGATGGTTATATAAAAATTTTGGAAGACCATTCCAAAAATCCAAAAGCAAAATTAGATCCTACAGCAGTCAAAATTCAAATTGCAAAACTGAACTCCATTAAAGACAATTTCACTAAAGTAAATTAAGGCTCCATAAAAGTTACTTTCTTATCGGTAGCCTTTCTGAACTCAATTCTTTAAAACGTTAACATTACAAAAAATATTCTGTTATGAAAGCTTTAAAATTATTTTCTATTGGTATACTTCTCCTATTTGGTAATCTAAGTTACTGTCAAATAAAAATACATAAAGACTGCGGGCCAGAAAAATATTTAAATACTAGAAGTTTTGTTGAATCTGAGGTCCTTAATACTAAACCTTACAATTCAATAGTTCATTTAAATGTACGAGGAATTAAGAAATCTTGGGGAACTGCTACATTCATTAATGAAAGTACACTAATTACCGCAAGGCATGTAGTTGATAAATGGCTTCTTAATAAAATTGTAGTTTATAAGAATATATTTGAACAGGGGAAAATAAAGACCATTGAGGTAACATTAGACAAAAAAGACATAACGATAAAAAATGCTCCCAGAAAAAAAGGAAGTTATTTTAGTGATGATATTTCTTTGATAGTACTTTCCGAAACCGGTAGGAATAAAATAAAGTCTATCTATTCAAGTAGTATTGAAGTGACAAATTATAAACTTCTAGATCTGGATCCTGATGAACTAGTTACGTTAACTGGCTACCCTGTGGATTTGGCAGAAAGTGGAATTGATCATTCAGATATACTTTCCAATAAATCCACATCATTTAAAGAACTTATTTTTCCGAAAGAATATGAACTGGTCGGATATCCGCTCTTCACTTGTAGCGGTGATAGCGGAGCTCCACTTTGGGTCAAAGTGAAGGATAAATATTATGTGATCGGTATACATCATGGAGGACCAGAAGGTGTAAAAGACTTTAAACCAACAGAGCTGAGTGCATCTGCATTAATACCAGCAATAGACTGGATTCATCAAAAATAATTGTGACGTTCAGAAACTACTTTCAAGTACACAATTATATTAAACTTTTTAACTCCTATATGAAAAATAATGCCTAAATATGCGTTAATTTTATCAGATAATGTGATCCAATTTGTAGCTTGAAATTTTTAACAAAGTGATTATAGATTTATATCTGAAAAGTAAAAAATACTAAATGGCCAATACCATAACTACCATGACAATTGAACAGCGAATTTTAAATCTTGAAAATAATTACATCCCCCACAAGACGTTTCATCTAAACACTAATGAGAATATTTATCTCGGCAATAATGAAAATAAAAAATGTAGATTCTGCAAGAAAAGTGAACCGGACGTCAATTTTAATAATATAGCACATGCTATTCCTGAATTTGTAAATAATCATCGATTAATTAGTTATTACGAATGCGATTCATGTAACTCAAAGTTTGCAAGGACACTTGAAACCCATATGGGTGATTATATGAATGTATATCATACTTTATCACAGGTCCGCGGCAAAAAAGGGGTTCCATCTTATAGAAAAGGGGGTGAAAAATCTGCAATAAAGCGCACCTCTAATGGTTTGCAAATTGATCACCACGAGGGAGAAAGAGAGAATTTCATTTTAGATGAAGTTAACAAAACAGTCACCATAAAGGCAATACGTGCGACCTACATTCCAATTGCTATTTATAAATGTCTAACAAAAATGGCATTAACAATAATGGACGAAACTGAGTTAGAAAATTTTGAAAATACTTTAAAATGGATAAACGAAGAGGAGCATAGTAAAAGCGAGTTTAAAATTAACGGTTTAAAATGTATTTTTTCTTTTACACCAGGTCCATTACCGCATGATTTTACTAGTTGCCTTTTATTAAAACGAAAAAACAACCATACTGACAATGTTCCATATATGCAATTCTTACTAGCATACGGAAATTTTACGTTTCAAATAATTTTGCCAATATCAAGTATGGACTCAGCAAGTAACACCTTTAATATAACGCCAATACCTACGCCTTTTGATTTCAAAAATGAGTATGGTAAGCCCAAATATACTGTTCTTGATTTTACATCAACCACTAAAGTCAAGAATGAAGAAGTTAGTTTGAATATGAGTTACGAAGAAATGGCAGAAAAAAATTTAGAGGATAATAGCGATGATTCACTCGCTAACTAAGCTTTGAAAATTAAATTATGAAAGATTATTATAGATTAACCGCCAGCAAAAAGGAGGAAATAGCTCAAAACCTAATTGATATTTTTGAAAGAGATATCGAGCCTTCAGTTGATACAAGACGTTTTATCTGTAACTGGATCTTAACTGACCGTAGTGAAAAGTTTAAGGCTTATTATGATGTCTGGGAAATTGTATTAAAAAATTTCATTCCAAAAACAAAACCTATCTTGATCAGAAGTATCCCCCGAAAATCTAAACTCGAATATATTGCGAGCTTCACAAATACAGCATATTCTGCTGTAAGATTCGGTGAAGGAAAAGGCTATTGGATTATATGCGATACGAAAGATTGTTTGCCATCATTAGAAATAAATAAAGGAAGATATAGAAATACCTTTTACCCCCTTAGTGACGTGTTAAAAAAAGCAAAAGCTAATGGTGGATACGGATTTTCTGACCGATTCCTAAGGAATTATGCCGGAGAAGACGAATACATTATGAAAATAGACTTTTCAGTGATGCAACTATTAAAATACATAGATCACAAATACTAATAGTTTTATATCAATCTAAACTAAGTTTTCTACCAAGATTTCCCGTCCATTTTGGAAAAAGCGAATGTCGTATGTGCCTGATTTTCTTTTGGTACCAAAAATTATTGCTATTCCTAACTTGTAGTTGTAGTGATTTCCCGAATAATCAATCGTTAGATGCTCAAGTTTTATGAGGTCAAATTCCTTGTGTTTGCGTGAGTGGGAGTCCTTTTTAACCTCGATTACTACGAGGTTATTTTTATTGGTTTCTCTTTTATGGATGATGATATCGGGACTTATTTTGTAGTTATCACCATCATTTGGTTCAAATCCAATTTCTATCATTCGATTTTTCGCAATATCGAGAGCTTTTCTGTCGTTCGGTTTATCAATATCACCGTTATATTCAGGATCAACATCAAAATCATGGAAATAAGGCTTTAGATAATACGCAAGGTGCGTGGATATATTAAGCTCATTAAGACCGCGAGCCAGGTTACCGGCTTCTTTTTCCAATAATACATCTATTGCGTCCTTAATATTTTGTAAAATTAAGTCTATATTCATATTTTTATTTGTATTGCAGTAGTTCATCTTTTAACATGTAAGCTTTAGGAGAAATTCTATTTATCAGAAAATCTAAGATAAATAGATAATGGCCTAACAGTTCTTTGTTGTTTTTTATGTCATTCCCGTATTTATAAAAGGCTTTTTCAGCAAACTTTTCCAATAATTGAACATTCACTTCATGAGCATTCTGGCTTTTCAGCATCATGGTTATCCAACTTAAAGAGTCAGGCGTAAATTGATGAAATGCAACACCATTCAAAAATTTAATACTTTCATTTATTTTATTGAATCCAAATTTTGTAATAAACTCTTTATAATAAAGATTTTTGCCTTCGAGCACATGCCAGTTTTCCGAATCTGGCGTCCAGTCAAGATCCATTAGAAAAAGAGGGATGTAAACAGTTGTATTATTTTCAAGTGTCCACTCCCGTAAAACTTCCCATAGTGCCCAAAAATGATCTACTTTCGATCCATTTGCAACAGATCTTATGAATTCTTTAACCAGACGGTATACATACTCTGTTTCTTCATTTGATCGTAGCTTGTTATCTTCTGTGATCGTAAGATCCAGCAATTCCCTAAATAGAGGTTTCGAAATTTCGGTAGGTTGTGAAAGCAAAAATCTTGGATAGAAGAAAGTAAATGCATGTCTGCTGTCATGGAAACCCGATTTGCTACCTGATGTGCGATCACCCAAAAATTCCAGATGAAGTCTTAGGATTTTTTGTGTCATGCCATGTTGCTGAGGATCATCAGTTGTCCATGGTATAACTCGGAGAGCATCGTCAAGATACCAATGAGTAGGCATATCAAGAGCGAAAGAAAGTTCTGTAGGTTTTTCAATACTCCCATCAAGAACTGTTTTAGTTAACTGATCTACGTAATCCCTTTCATCAACAATCTCCTCATTCTCGTTTGGTAATTCTATTCCATATTTCCACATGGACTCTCGGCGGAGCTGTTCTATGGAATTTATTTCTTTTTTATATTCAATAAAGCTTAGTAAGCCGTACCAGCAATTTAATACAAAATCCGGCTCATATTTAGAAAGGTGGTGGGCGATTCCGACTTGAAGGGCAATTCGTTCACCCTCATCCAAACCGCTTAAAAGCAATCGAAAAATCAATTCCTTTATTTTCAACCGAACTGAACTGTCGGTCTTTTCATTAATAATATATGATAATCCTGAAAGTGCAGCTTTTTTACCAAATACATCTAAATACATTTCCATAGATTCCTTCCCCGCAAGCTTTTTTGCAGCAAAGTCTATAATAGTTTCTCTGCACCATATTAATTCATCTTCGTTCAATTCGTTAGAAAAATCACGCATGGCAAGTGATGCCATTAATGTGGACGAAGTCATAAGATCATGATGACCTCCTGAATTATGAATATATTCATAGCCAACTTTCCATGTTTCATAATTATGATCTGGCATAGGTTTATTATCATAGGCTTGCTTTGCCCACAAGACGTTGACGGTGGGATGTGGTATGCTCAGATCAATTGTCTCGGTTACATTCTTTCGGACCTCCTCATCATAACCCGGTTGGATTTGAAACATATTTCTACCGTTATATTCTACAGGTATATATTCATATTTTCGAGCATCCATATCATATAGAAATTTTTTCCAGAGTATTTCTTCGGGCGGAGCCTGTTCCCACATGGCATCAATCTCCTTAAATAATAGATCATTCTGCGTTCGATAGATAAACATATACTCAGAAACAAAACCAATAAGACCTTGATAATACTTTCGTCGATGAACTTTTGCATTTGATTTTATCCTTTCATTTTTTTCGAACTCATCATCATTGAACACTTCTGTCATGTGTAATTCCGAAGACCAGCGGTTAGCATCCCACCAAAAAAATGAGGGTACACCTAGAAGAGAAACTGAAACTTCATCCAAAAGATCTGGCTTTGCCTGAATTACACTTGCAACAATTCCCAATAAAGAAACATTATTAGATTCTTTGATAATCCTTTGGATATACATCTTCAGGTTTTGATCATCATTTTTGCCGATCAGGTCAAGGAGGCCAGCTTCAAGCGCCATTAACAGAGACGAGATATGACGATTTGCTACTCTTGTACCACGAAACATGCACCAGTATTCCACGGTACCATAGTAGGTGGTTGACATGCCATCTTGAAAGTCTACATTGATGTTTTCAACATCCTCACCTTGTGACATTAAGATGCTTTGATTTTGTTCAAAAGCAGCATTTAAAAAAGTAAGAATGAAATCTAAAGCTTTATCCGGATGATAAAGAAACATCCAATAAAAAAAGGTGTGGTAAGCACTTGGAAAACCATATTCGGTGTTAAAGCGTCTGTCTAACCCGAAATCCCTGGCATCTGATCTATGAGAATTCGTAGGATGGTAATCCCTTCTTTTATCTTGCTCTTCTTTTGCCGACCACTCCTCGAGAGCTATCGCTATTACGTCATCGGGGAAAAAGCGGCATATTTGGTCTGCCATTACTCCCTCGGTAATATATGCTCGAATCTGATATAAAAATTGCGGATTATCCCATCGCTCATTTCCAACAGTTGGATTTCTCGCAGCCCGGATTAAAGATGCCACTAATAAAGGAGCTGCATCTGTCAATTGAAAAAACATTTCAATATATGGCTTTAAAACTGAGCTAACAGAATGGTATTTTGCTGGTCCAGTCAGTGGTTTTTGCACTCGGTGAATGAAACCCTCCAGGTAATAGGCTACACTTTTTGAACAAGCTGGAAGGGTTTGTGGTTTGTATTCAGGTAGTTGCTTCGCCCAGGCCGTAATAAGTGCAATATATTCGCTGTCGATATTGAATGATGAAATTTTTGAGAAGTTATCCCAGATAAAGTCGATTATATAGTCCCAGCCGGAACCTGTTGGCAACAACTGATCTAAACTTTGCTTGGTTGGATCGAGCCTTTTACAGCCAGTTTGAAGTAAAAATATTATGCGTTTCAAGAACTCACCTTCGTTGCTAAGAAGATTATCTTTTAACGCATCCAAAAGTATTGCAGCGTGCGTTGACCGTAGAGATACAACTAAAAGTTCGTCTTTCCAGGATTGCGACAATAAGCTGTCTTGCAGAAGTCCATGAACAAAACTGACCGATGCGATAGGCTCCGTAAGATAGTATTCTTCCATCCACAACCTAAATGCCCTTTTCATTGCGGGGGTAGTCTCCATGGATTCCAAGAAGGTCTTGGCGTCTGGTATCAGTTGTTTTTGCCCCGAAATAAATCTTATTAGTGCCCAATCTTCCAAAATATCATGTGAGGGACTGTATTCATGAGTTATCCCTTTATCGTTGGTTTGGATGATATTGTCTCTTACAAGCTGAGATATCACTTCCTCATTTCCTGAATAATCGGTATAGAGGCTCATTTCTCTTGACCTTTTTACACAAATTTCGTAAAATACAGTTCCTCTTGTGGCGCTCCCATTCTCCACGATGTGCTGCCACATCAACTTCTTAAATTTTACCTCATCTAACTGCTGTTCACTTTCCAAAAAAGGAATGATACGAACTGCTTTGTCAAGATAGTAAGGGTTATGAAGTAAATGATTAATTTTCGGGTTTTCCAGTAAAGTAGTAAGTTGAGGGATGGCCTCGCGGACAAGTTCCATCTCTGCATCATTAAAATCATTGACTTCCAGATATGTGGTGTTTTTTGGAAGCTCAAAACAAAAATTAATTCGAAACCTTTGTAATAAATACTCCCTAACAGTTATTAATAGGATAATACGTTGATTAGATTTCATAATTTGGAGCAATTCATTGAATGCACCGGAAAATTCAGACTCGATCAATTTTTCAAAGCTCTCGATCCAAATTAAAACATTTCTTGCGGATAATGGACTACCTACAATTTGTTGGATCGTAGCATTATATCCGGCGCTCTTCATTGCCTCATCTAAAGTCTCACAATAGAGATTTTCTGGAGTAAATGTAATGACTGTATGATTACCTCCAGATTTTAATTCTGCCACTGCAGCTTTGGCCAGCGCCGATTTTCCCACACCGGGCTTCCCATGGATAACAATCAGATTATTTTCTTTAATAGCACTAATCAAGGGGATCGTATCACGGGGTACAGTGAATGAACCAACTGTTTCCCTGGTTCTTATATTGATTATTTCCCTATTTTTATCCATTTCTCCATAGCTATCCAATATCGCAGAATTAGTTTCGGGTTTTAACGCTTTAATACGCTTGAATTTATCAGGAGGAATAAGCTTATTATAAGCTAATATTTTCGTTGCTAGAAATGTATTTCCATCTTCATAAGTATGGATTATTCCCGCAAAATAGAGATTGCCATAGAGATAAGCATAGGCACCTGATCCGGAAAGGCCAGATACATTTGACATGGCCTGCTGATAAAAAGTGTCTAATGACCCTTCATGATGCAATGTAAATACATTTGGATTATGCTTTTTGTTTTCAATAAATTTTAGTGAAAAAGGTTGATCATCTTTTTGACCATTAAAATTTGCAAACCCCCTGATCCTATACTCCTGAATAGCATCATCAGTGTCGATTACCTGACAAAAAAATTGTTTCCCGGTAAGCTCTACAATATCATTTGTAGGGACTATCAATATAGCGAGATCCTCCTCATTACTTTTGGAAGTTATTACTACTGCGGTTTCTGAAAGGACATATGAATGATATGAGGAAGTCTCCTCATTAAAAATCTGATCTAACACTATGCCTTCTTTAGTATATGTTTTGTCAAATTTTTCTCCAGTCAGACAATGTTTGGCGGTGAGTATATAGGCATATTCCGTATCTGCATCAGGAAAGTAGATCACAGCTGTGCCAACGTCGCCATTGCACTGAATTCTTATTGTAGAAAGCTGAGGTAAATTTAGGTTCATATTTAATCGGTAATTGCTGAATATAAAAAGTATTTGTTTTCACGACCAATTTGTTTATATGTGCATTCAAATTCGTAGCACGACTGCACATCGGCGTCAACTTTAAATAGGTCTCTCAGTTCGTGCGTATCACAAACAAAATGAATTTTTATCTTTTCTTCCTTTTTCTTTCCTTCTTCCAATAATCGAACTAAAGCTTCCTTATCGGGATGCCTATTATGGATGCCATTACCGGTTATAACGAAGTTATTTGTTCTAACCATCTCTAATAAACCTGGGCTCGTGTTAGCTTTGCTTCCATGATGAGATAATTGCATAAAAGACAGCGGAATTGGATTGGTTGAACTGAAATGCAGAGCAGAAAGGCTGTCCTCAATATCTGATGGATGGCTGTCTGCTAAAAGCAAAGCCCTCATGTCGCCAAATTCTACAAGAATAGCAATCGAACTGCCGTTTACCTCATCTGTATCTTGATGAAACCGAAGATCTTTAAGCTCGTCGATAGTTTTCGCATGATCTGACTGTGAAGCAGTTCTGCCAATTTTCATAGACCGTTCTTCCTCAGCCCATAAATCTTTAGCTTTTTCTTGTTTTTCAGGTGTAGGCGAAAGTATAGTAATTTGCAAGCCATGAACCTCAATGGGCTTTGTTTTTGTATTAATGGAAGTTTCGGTTTGGATATGGTTATCCTTAATATATTCTCTTAATGTAATGCCATCACGTACTGAAATTTTCTCACTGGGAACTTGTATCGGTTCGGAAGTAGCATTAAATAAAAAGCTCCTTACAGCTTCATTTTTATTTTTAATTGTTTTATCCTGTAAATACCCCAGTACCGCGCCGATATGATCTCTGTCAATGTGACTGACAATCCAATGGTCAACTACTTCATCCGAAGCTAAAATTTCTTTGATAAGCGGAGCAAATGCATTTTTATATTCGCGCGGATACCCGCCATCAATAAGTATGTTGTGCCAACTTGAATCTTCTCCAAGAAATCTGATATGGATAGCATCACCGCCCCCGGTATCGTAAAAATGGAAACTAATTTTATGAGTTTTTTGAAGCATAATAATGGCATTGAATTAAATAATAATTAACATTAAGCGTCGGCCAATTTTTTACGAGCTTTAATATGTTTTAGTAAATAGGCATCCAGGAAATAAAGTTTACTATCTTCATCAATCCTGCTTTTATCGTAATATTTAGCATCCATCGCTTTGAAACAGTTTAAATATCCTTTAAATGGCATTTTTTTTAAAGTTGCATATCTTTTCAATACATATTTAGCGTACCTTTTTTTTATCGCAACAAAATCATCCGCAAACTCCAAAATAACAAAATCGTAATTCTGATCTACCTCATAATCTAAAGATAGAAAACCTAATACCTGAAGATCTGGAATAATTTTTTTAAAATTCATTTCTCTTGTGAAATGGTCTCTGTCTAAAACATATTTGATTACGTCAACTTCTACCTCAGGAATCTCCAAAAACTTCGCTAGGCATAGACGGTGCTGTCCACCAATTGTAAAATAGTGATCCCCATACTGGACAACTGTTTTGGCTTCTTCCGCAAGGTGTATATGATGAATTACCTTCACTTTAGTTGGGAAATTATCAATGACACGATCCAGCCTTCGTAGATCAGTAAAAAACTGTAGCCAATGATATCGCCAGTCTTTTGGTTTATACATAATACAATTATACCCGTAGGAATAGTCAATTCCACAAATTTTGGCCGGGTTTATTTTCTCTCTGAACGTCCCCGCAGATTTGAAAAATTGCAGGTGTTCAATATGGCTGAAATGAACAACTACGTCGTCATGCCATTTCTGGTCAATAAATTTCGGATTTAAACTTTTTAACCAATCTATTCTTTGCTCATCTGAATATTTATAAGACATTTATTAGTAATTTTTTGTAACAGGAATATACTAATTATTTTACTTCCCGTGGATGAAATATCGACCATAGACAATTTTTACACTTAATTCTTCTACCCTTTATTGATTTTTTTAAAATAAAATTTTAACAACACAATTTCCCTCGTTAACAAAAAAAATTGATTAGCTTTTTTAAATTACTTTTTTTAGATTCATATTTGAAAATTATGGAAGATACAATTGACTCAATATTCGATACTAATTCAGGACAAATTTTTAGGATCACTTATAAAAATAGAGATTTTCAGGTTCGGCTTCTAAAACGAGGGCTCAAAAGAAATGTCACCGAAGTGGATCTACTTTTAGACGGCGTAGTTCAAAAGATGATGAAGGAGAAAGATACGTGGCATTTTGAACATGGTAATGATCAGGAACTTGCAAATGATATCTGGCGCGCGATTTCTTTGCGATATCGTATTTTCGCATAATTATTTTTGCATCTGCTATACATATTCGCAATCGTCATAAAACGTGTCCGACTGCCAGAATTCCTTTGAATCAATGTCCATAATTGTTAATTTCTAAATCGAGCCTGCGCCGGTTAAGGAGATTACTTGAATATATTGTCTATGATAGTTGGGAGAATAGTCTTTTTATTATTTTAGCCGTATTTAAAAATTCAATTCATATATTTGCATACTCCTGTCCCTAAAGGAGTTATTTGTCAAAAGTAAAGCCAAGGCACCGAAGTCATTTTCGGTGTCTTCCTTTTAAATGGATGTTACTCATTAAAACTTTATTGAATTTTCGCTTGATCTTAGTTTACATTTTCTTTTTAAATGAAAAGACCTGCTGCAAAACATAACTGAAAATAGAAACTAAAATAGTTGTTAGTAACGCCGAAGGTGTCGGATAGAAGTGAAGCTCTTCTACAAAAAATTTGATGAAAATATAATTCAAGAGTATACACAATAGTACGACAAGAAAATACCTAAACAAGTGTATCCTCCTTTTTTCTGTTTGCCTGTTGGCTAAATACAACATACATATTCAAATAAAACCCCAAAGGAAAGGTGATCAGAAAAGCGACGATAAAAGCTCCAATATGGGGCGTTACTGCTAATGTTTCAGTAATTTGTATAATTTTCTTTTTAAAAATAAAATTATACGAAATGAAATAAATGAAGATGTTCAGGACAGCCACTCCTCCTCCACAAGATGCATATCTAAATGTCTTGATCGGTAGAAAGCGAAAAAATATATTATGGATATAATCCAATAAATTTATTATTAGATTTTTGGTAATTAAATGTAGTTTTCTTAACAAAATCATAAACTGTCCTTCGGTGTGTCTATCACTAAAACAGGTGCAATACTAACATTTTATTTTTAAAATTCCCCTTCTGCTCCAAAAAGTAATAACAAAAAAGTGATTTTATTATTATTTAGACAAAATAAAAATAATTTTCATTTTCTTGCGAAGTTAGTATATATTTGAATTACATAAATTATTTATTATATATGAAATTTTTAAAATTTACAGGAATAGGAACTAGCTGTTTAGTTGCCATTCTCACATTCACTAGTTTTAAAGTAAACAATAGTAGCTCATTGGGTATCTCACATTATGTCATTAGGGCGGGAGTTTATATTCATGATGGCAATGCAATGGCAGCGTGCGATGCTGAAACTTTCAATAGCCAAATTAAATTGGAGGAAATTGAAAATGATCTTTACTATAGTAAGGCATGGGCGGTTTTTGATTATCCGATCTATTGGTCAGATCCAGTTCCCGTCAATTCGGATATTCCTGTCCACGTAAACCATAGTGGAACGATTGACTATTGCGAATGTTGGATAAAACATGACCCCGTTCTTACAATAGAAAAAGTAAAGAGGTAAATATAATTACATTTGGAACTGTTTCTGAAAGTGAAGAAGCTTTGCGGAGTTCGATTGGACTCCGTTCTTTTTTTAAATTAATATTTTTATGTATCTCTTGAGAGTTATGGTATAGATTATTTTTATGAGGGTTCAAGCCTTCTTCCGGCAGAGTCCCAATTGCTGAAAGCTACGCGTATGGATTTATTTATACAGGAATTTTTAAAAATCATAACTATCTGATATGGCGAAAGGACGTAGAGATTTTGAAAAACCGATTGTTGATGAAGAGTACCTGATGAACATTATGAGCGGGGAAGAACCGTTACCCATAAAGACCGAAGCCAGTGCTGATGTCCCAAAAGATGTGAAGCCTGTTGAGCGTCCAAAATCAAAGAGTACAAAAAAGTTCGACTATCGGGAAACATTTCTTGTGAACCGTTTCCCCTCGGGCAGGAATGGAAAAGTTGTCTATATAAGGGAGGAATATCATGAACGGTTACTAAGGATTGTGCAGTTGACAAGGGAGGATAAAGTTACGCTGTATTCTTATATCGATAATATTCTTGAACATCATTTTCAGGAGTTCGGAGAAGATATTACGGATTATTTTAATGATAAATTTAAACCCATTTTTTAAACAACATATGGAAGGTTTACTACAAGTTATCATATTGATCTGTCTTATTTTGATTATCATCCTCTTAGGAATTGATAAAGTGAAGATCGTCAGAATGGATTAATCACCTGCTCCTGAAAAAAGGCCACAAAATAGCATTAATATTATGGGACAGGTTTCTGTCGCTACAAAAGTTGATCCTTTGGACAATAAGGTAAAAAGGAGCAATATTTTTGAAAAATTGATTACTGCGGAAACTTTAGAAATTAAGGAAAAAGATATTGGAACGGATACTATTGAAAATAGTGATATCATCATTGATTTGGATGAAGAATCAGATGACGAATTTGATTATGTGCCAGACGATTAACGTTTTAGCCAGGTAGTTTCTTTAGATGAGCTCAGTAGAGTAGGAAACCTGCTTCAAAACAGTAACCTTGATGACTTACAGGAGAAAGAAACGATTGAAATCATACAAAAAATGCAAGGGACAGAGATGTTTACTAAAATGCAGGCTTCGATTGATGGAGCTTCACAAAGAATAGCGAAGCTGTTGGACAAGTCTTTCAACAATGAAAATGATTACTGCAATACTTCGCACAGTAAGGAAATCGACAATTTTGACATCGGATAATTACTTCTATTGAAACTTTATATACAATTTACGGTTTCTAATTCAGATATCAATTCGAATTGCCGGATAAAAAGCTAAAGTAATATCAGATTTTAGGTTTAACCTGAAAAAGTCCTTCTGAAAAAAAATAAAATAATTGCCCAATATCAATGAAAGCTACCCTATTTTTGGGATAGCTTTCTATTTTTCCTCTTTGTTCTATTAATAAATCCCATCTTCTGATGCTTTTATTGCAATTACAGAAATTTTTGCAACCACAGACTGAATAAGATTAGGATATTCAGAACAAATTATTTTTTAAGTTGGACTTTCAGTGGATTAGCCCTAGAGTCTACCGAAATACTTTCTCCATTTACAAATAGATCAGAGTACCCAACGCTACCATCGGTTTTTTGAACCTTAACCTTAATTGTTATATCATCATAACCTTTAACTTTTAATATGCTTTCAGCATACTCATTATTTTGTGCTTCTACATTTGCAAACACAATCAACATCTTCGCCTGCCCATCATTTACAATATTCATATTCTTTGGAAAATCCAGGTTTTCATGATTTTGAAGGACTTTATCACCAGTACTTGTGACGTAATATAGATCCAGATCAGCTATTGTCAACTTTGAATTAAGGACATTTACACCATTCTCATCTACTAAATTTAGCTGAACCTTGTCATATAGGTTTGTTTGCTTAGCTTCCTCTTTCTTACATCCAAAGAAAGAAAGAACACTTACGATTATTAACAATAACTTGTTCATATTGATCTTATTTATGAATATTATAAACCATTTGTCGTTTATATTGGTAATTACCATTACCTGAATTTGCATCGGCATAACCGAACCAGCCGTTATGCGACCCTCCCCATCCCCAATTCATGTGGAACCACAGATAACCCCCTCCGCCAACTGTTGAACCATCAGGCAAAGTTTCAGGACATGTTATGAGGTGGTGTGCTCCGTCTACTACCCATACATGTCCGCCGCTGTATGTAGGAAAAAGTGATCCGCTTTTGGTACTGTAACCTGATAATATAGCGGGCCTGTTACTTGTTATTTCACTCAAAACTGTCGCAGAATTAAAATCACCCGAAGTTGCAGAAGTGGAATACCCAATACTTTTAAAAGTAGAGGAAATATCACTTATATCTGCAGCCGCTCCAGTTCCATCACACTTATAATCTGAACCAACTGCATCCGCTGCCAGCCACATGAGTTTAGAGATTTCATTTGCTCCTGCAGAAACATCTGAATAATTTGGCACACTACTGGGCATAATGCTATAATTAAATGTAGTTGGATACTGATGATATCTCATGACCTGTGCCATTGCAGTGCCTACACAACCTGTAAAAGCTTTACCATTGCAATAATAAGGAGTGCAACTTTTCGCCGGCATATAATTATTATAGCCACCGATTTGGTCCCAATTTGTTGAAAGAAGTGGACCTTTTACAAAATCACTATCCTCACATTTTGGGGGTGGCGGTTTTGCGACATTTCCTCCAACTGCCTTTGTTTTTATAGTAGAGACCATGTTACCGGATAATAGCTGTGTATATTTGGCTTTCTTCAATAGAATATCCGCAACATTTGTTCGCTGTGTTCCTCTTGCTTTGATAGCATCAATTTCAAGCTTCGTGTCATTCAGCCATGCATCTGTAGCAAGTGGCACAGTATCTGAAGAAAAGGAAGTTTCGTCTGAATATGCTAGCACAGGGTTTGCTCTTCGGTCAGCTGCTAAAATAATAAAGCCGCCATCGGTATAGTTAAATATACGCATGACAACCGTTCCATCACTGCCTACTATTTCTTTCTCTAGAACTGTATTACGGCTTTTATTAATTCCCGCACTGGCTTTTGCTTTCCTATGTAATATGTACTGCTGTAAAGAGTCAGCAATTGATTTGCTCTCCTTTAAGGTAACATAATTCTCATCATTTGAGTTATCCGTATTAATATCCTCCCTGTTACATGAAAAGAAGATAAGAATAGCTAAATACAAATAAATTTTTCTCATAATCTAGTTTTTATGGTTAGTATTATAAATATACAATAAAAATAATCATAAACTTTAATTAAAGAAATAGATAACTTGTTTTTAATCTATAAAAGTTAATGAAAACAATAAATCAAGTACGATTTCGCAATTTTTTTATGAATTGATTTTAGGGTTTAGAAAATTAGAAAGTCCAACAATTTCATAACAATTTTTCAGGTTCCTCAATAAATGAAGCATGATCCAAATTTTATGTTTTTTCCTAGGAGCATGTTGAAATTATGGTATAGCTTCTTTTTAACTGGGGCGTGTCTAATTCAGACCGCGCTTTTTGTTCCAAGTCCTCGCTGAGCTGTGGGCTATCCACTTCAATCGCTCACGCATTATTGTATGTTTGCCATTGCGCACGCCAAAGCACATTTATCTCCTGGCTTCTTTCCGTCCCATAAAAGAGCTTTTGGCTCCCCATGATCAGAAAATTGTAAGTCAGATCCCACAACAGTTCCCAAAATCTGCCTTCCAAATCTCTAATGTCCGGACAACTAAGTATCCGGATTTTATATGCATAAAAATTCAATGAATATCATTTTCAAAGAAAAGGATAAAAAGGCAGCCAAGTTAGTTCATCCATCCGACCCACATCCCACCAATAGAAAAAAGTGAATGAACGGTTTCCCCCCAAGGGACCCCCCATTAAATCATTTTTTCTCTTGGTCTACGCAGTTGTATGATCTGTTTGTCTGCTTTCTTTTTTTCCTTTTTTTCTTTTGAAAATAATATCGGGGACGAGCCTCGGAAGGACTGGAAGAACATAACAAGCAATGTAAAACAATAAAACAAAACGTTATGAACATCACAGCAAAAATCACAAGAACAGCAGAAGTTAGAACAACTTCAAACGGCAAAGAGGTAGTAAATTTTGGCGTAGCGATCAGGCACACCTTCCGAAACAAAGAAGGCGAAAAAATCAGTCAGCCCACATTTTTTGACTGCGCATACTGGAAAACCCCAAACATTGCCCCATACCTGACAAAAGGCACTATTGTAGAACTTTCGGGAAGGGTCAGCCCTAGAGCATGGGTAGACAAAGAAGGCAACCTAAAGGCAGGACTGAATTTTCAGGTATCTGAAATAGTTTTTCACGGTGGGGACACAAAACAGAGCGGAGAAACAGTAAAAAAAGAAACCGTAAAAACTGGCAACTCTTCACCTGTATTTTCGGGGGATAATGACGATGATCTACCATTTTAAAACAAGCAAAATTTTAAAGCATTATGAAAAATTCACTTGAAAAATCAGGGATTCAGATACCCGAAAATATAGCACAGATTGCCCTAATGGTCACAAAAGACTGGAAAAACATCTATTTCGGGGCTGTGCCTTACTTGGATGCAATGCGCTCACTAAATAGCGTAAACGACAACTATTACGAAGATTCGGCAAGCTCGATAATCAATTATTTCCTTGCAAATGCGACAACTTGGCGCGGAGAGGTTGCAAGGGCGGTAAAAGCCAAATTAAAAAAGCTTGTGGCAAGCGCAAACTAATCTTTAAACCTTTAAAATTTAACATCATGGCAACAAATATAGATATAACAGAAGCCAACGTTTACGTGGGAACCTATGCCAAATATAATAACGGTTCGATTTTCGGAAAATGGCTAAAACTGTCAGATTATGCAGATAGGGGCGAGTTTTACGAAGCCTGTGCCGAGTTGCACAGTGACGAGGAAGACCCCGAATATATGTTTCAGGATTATGAGAACATCCCAAAAGGTTTAATCGGTGAATGTTGGATCAGTGAAAATATTTTTGACGTACTGGAAGCCTTAAACGATCTGGACGAAGACAGATTGCAAGCCTTTTTAATATGGTGTGAAAACGATCACAAGGAATTATCAAGTAGTGATATTTCTGAACTGATGGAAAATTTTGAGAACGACTATTTAGGGCTTTACGACAGCGAAGAGGATTTTGCCAGGGAACTGATGGAACAGCGTGAAGACCTCAGTGATTTTGCAAAGGAATACTTTGATTGCAAATCCTATGCGAATGATCTTTTCTGTACAAGCTATTGGAGCGAGGACGGACACGTATTCTATAACTAAACTTTAACCACAGGCGACTGTGAAAGCAGTCGCCTATAAATCTAAAAAAAATGGTACTGGAAACATTCAAAATAACATTGAAACATGATACAGGTTTTTTCAAGGTCAAATTAACCTCACTCAGCGGAGAGCAGGGAGCAATTCAGCAGGTAATGA
Source organism: Chryseobacterium sp. Marseille-Q8038 (assembly GCF_965111995.1). NCBI lineage: Bacteria > Pseudomonadati > Bacteroidota > Flavobacteriia > Flavobacteriales > Weeksellaceae > Chryseobacterium > Chryseobacterium sp. Marseille-Q8038. Next base: position 36,160 of record NZ_CBCOPN010000001.1, read on the forward strand.
CCTGTGAAAGATGTCCAATAGGGGCAATAATCAGGATTATGAAAATTGGGCAGAAATCTATCATTTAAAATTTACCGCAATGAATGTTGGCGTAATAACATACAAAAAGTACGACGAAAATGTGCTACTGAATGCACATTTCAATGTAGATGAATTATTCAGGATCATCCTGCACGACAAAGATTTTGTACGCTTTGAAATCTTCGACAGGGAGAAGAAATTACTGGCATCTACTTATTACCCGAATGTTGACGGAAAGGGGCTGTATATCCATCCGGTTAAGGTGTTCAGGGACGAGGAACTTAAATGGATAGATTATTACGCATTTAGGTCGCCTTCCACAATCAGGTATTATAAAGTGACTTGGAAAGTAGATGGTGCGGTTTTCCGAACAAGGAAAAAAGCCAATGAATATGCAAATCTTGTCAATAAAAGAGTTGCATATAGAATTGAACCTTTCATTGACCGAAGCACTTACCGCAGGTCGCAGAACTGAATTTTACACATCAAAATTTATCAAAATGAATTCATTGGACGAAATGAAAAATATAGAAAGGGCGTACGTGTTAGCCCGATTATTTCCCAAAGATTTAAAAGACCTTATCAGCTTTGTTCAAAAGGAAATAACACATTTTCGGGAAAAGCAGGAGGATATTAAAAAGGCTTGGCCACCCCACTGCCTGATAACAGCGAATTATTGGTACAGCCTGATCGCAGAAATTGAAAAGGTATTGGAAAGGCTCAATGTTCAGCTTCACAGAAACCCGAAAATATTTTCCGAACATCTTTTTTGGGGACACAATTCAATTTTTATGATACACTGCCTTGTGCGCTTTGTCGGGTGTGAAAATCCCCACCATAGCCTGAAACTGGCAATAGAACTGCTGTTCGGAGAGAAAGAAATAGTATCCATAGAATTTACGGAACAAACGGAAAATTAAAGTTTAACCACAGGCGACTGTGAAAAGTCACCTGTAAATACTGGCAAAATGACACAGGCAGAATTAGCGGAAAATTTCAAAGCACTGATGACCATAAACCCACCCCTAAAGGAAATTGAAGAACTTTTCTTTAAGGCAGTCAGCAGTGGCGCACTGGATTTTGAAGACGAACCGCAGGACAGTTATAGGACTGCTAAGATTATTTATCATGCCATTCTTTGTACGATGGCGGCAAAATGGTTTCCCCTTGCAAAAGAAAATTGGGAGGAAGCCCAGAACCTTAAAAAATTCTTGTAATCATGGCAAATTGGTGTAACAATACGGTTGTCTTTTTGGGAACGCCCGAAGCAATCGAGCAGATAACAACGCTATTTAATACAATAGCAGAAATGGGACAACAATCGGAAAATCAAAAACTACCCGATTTCCTAGCAGGTACAGAAGAACATTTCTTTTACTTTATCAGCCATAACACGGACGGTAAAATCGAATATGTAACGAAATGGACACCCAATATAGAAGCTGTGGTGCGGATAGCAAAGCATTATAAAGTTGATTTTGTAATGGACTATCAGGAAATAGGCAATTGTCTATATGGAATGGCAACCTATACTAAGGGTATTCTCAAAACTATCAGTTTAGATCCAATGGATTTTGGCAGGTTCTAATATGAGGGCGATAACCTTAAAAAATTTCTTTAATAACAAAACGTAATGAAATGAAAGCATTAACAGAAATGGACAATATTGACAGGGCATATTTGTTTGCAAAACTGTTTCCTGACGAACTGCAGGATATAACGGAGTTCATAAAAACCGTGGCTGACGAATATACCAAGAATGAAGATTTCGTCAGGTCGGTATGGAATGGCAACCCCGTAGATATTGATACCTGGTATGGGCTTGTTGCTAATTTTAGATACAGATATACTGCCAACGGTACAAGATTATACAAAAACTGTCGGGTATTCACAGATCAGCTATTTGATGGTTACGATGCCATATTCACTATCGATGCCCTTTTAAACTATACTCAGCAAACACAGTGTATCACGCAGTTAACGCATGCTATCCATCTATTTTTTGGAGAACATAAACAGATATTGGTCAAACTAAAATTTTTTTGAAATGAAAATCACGGATTTAAACGGGCTAGAGATCACAGTGACCGACTTGGACAAAGCTATTGAGCAGGCGGAACTTTTTAAGGATATGCACCATGTTCCCCCCGTCCCTTCCGATAAGGAAAGACAGGCATACTGGAATGACATTTATAAAAAATTTTTGGAACTAAAATCAAAAATATCATGAGCAATCTAGCAGATAAAACAGAATATCGGGCATTATCGGTAATAGCCCGAATGGTTAAGGATTTTGAACGTTTGCACTGCCTGAATATGACAGCATCGGACGATTGGGATGCGACAGGGGCAAGGAACCTTTTGGAAGGTATCATACAGAGCAACGGATATAAGGTCAATTATGAACGTACGGCCAAGGGGGGAAATAGACCGCTTCTCAAAGATGACAGCATCCCCAAAGCAAACCACAATTATACACGCTAATTTTTTACATCATGGAAAAAGATAACAGGTTTATGGACTATCTCTTCAATGAGTTCGTGGAAATAGAACGGCGCATCGGAAAAAGTCAGTCACATCGGTTTTTGTCCATTATTTCTAACTATATCGAATGGGGGTTCAAGTATGATAATCCCGAAAAAGCACAGCAATATGCATGCAGGAACTATTCAAGTATTTTACATGCCATTTATAACTGGAAAACACATTTACTTGATCTTAAAGAAGAACATGGGCAGGATGCAAAAAAAAATGTGAAAAAGTATATAAAAAGACTAAAATACCTGAAATATTCCGAGGACGAAATCGCAAATCTTCTGATTGAAAGGTATAAGCTGAATAACCCCACTGAAATCATTTCCCCATACGGGCAATTATAAATAAATCAATAATCACAAACAACAATATTATGGAAGCGAATTTTTTTAAACAGATAGCGAAAATGGACTTGCAGAGCAAATTAACGCTAACGGTTGCCAAAGCAACAGAAGATAAAATAGTAGTCTCTATTTTGGTGCAGAACGATGGGTGCACAGATAAAGCAAAAAATATTATCCCGCCCCTTAACCTGAAAGGAACGGCAGAAGAACTGGATGCTGAATTTTTCTCACATATCAAAAAACCAGTGGAATCCGCTTCGGGACTTATGTCAAATATGGAAAATTTCATGAAGCAGATGGAGGAAGCCAAAAAACAGTCCGCTATGGAAAAAGAAAAAGCGGATAAGGCTAAAAAGGATAAAGATGCCAAAAGTAAAAAATATAGCGATGCAATGGCGAAAGCCGAAGCACTCGAAAATGAAGGAAAATTTAAAGAAGCGTGGACAGCATTGCCAAAGGCATCTGAATATCCTGAACATGCTGTGACAATCGGTCAGAAACAGGATTTATATCAATCCCATTTTGCACCCGATCTTTTTGCAGCAGCGCAGGACGAAACAGACGAGCCCATAGCCGAAATGAATGTTTAACAATAAAATAGAAAGATCATGTTATTAGCACTTGAACTAGCGCGAGTTTTTATACTCATGGACAAAGGACAAAAAATTGTTCTGGACGACCCCGAACCACGGTGGAGCTTGGATGCAGTGATGAATTTTTACGCAAATACTTATCCTATATTGACGACTTCAAAAGTATCTGCGCCTGTAATCAAGGATGATTCAGTGATATATACTTTTGAAAACATAATGGGTACGAAAGGATAAAACCTAAATTTTAAAACAATGAACAATGCAAAAACAGATCATGTCGGGAACAATAAAAGTTCCCGAAAAAGAAAGAGAAACCAACCTGCACCAAAGGATTGCGGAGTTCGCCACTTGGATGCAAAAGGCGAAGGATGCGCAGGAAATTTTCAGGGACAAAAGGAAATCCGTACCGATAGCCATGTTGCCAATGGTTTACTGAACTGCACATTTCTGCCCAAGTTCAGGCAAACAGAAATGAATCAGGTAAATGAAACATCTGCTAAACTTGAAAGCGACTTCTTCCAGTCGCTTCGGGGACTGGAAGAACACTATAAAATTGAACCATTTGTTCAGTCCGATGAGTTCAGGTTTCCGTATAACATCAACCTTGCCATTTCGGACATAAAGCAGAAATTAAAAAAGAACGTGCTGAACTGGAACACTATAAGTTTTAAAAAAGAAAATGATAAATTTTATCTGGTTTCCCAAGAACGCTATGATACAGGTGCTACACTCTTTTACATTCCTGTTATTCCGCTTTTCAGAATGCTCAGCGACAAAATGCGAAAAAAGACAGCGCACCTATTATTATCCGTGTTTTCCTATCTCTACCACATTGCTGATATACCCTATTACAGACAGGAAGGTAGCTATTTATATTATGAGTACGAAATGCTGAAAGACTGGATAATGGATGATCCCTATCAGGACGATGAAGAGGACGAAGACCACCGATTAAGTGAAATCGATATTGCGGAATGGGTAGGGGATAAAATTGAACAGAAAATTTACAACCGTGAGAACCTCGCTTTTTTCGATCAGCGGATTGCTCGGTTCGATCCCAAAGATGATTTTGACGTTAACTGTTTGATGTTGGCACGCAAAACATTGGCAATTTACAGGGAATATCCCGATGCCAGTATTTTTCGTAATGCCAGTAGTATGCTCGATGATGAAGGTGAATATCTGGAAGATCAGATCATTCCGATGGAAAAATATATTTCATTCTATGCCGATAATAAAGGTTGGCTCGCAGGAACAATATTTGAATCCGTCAATAACCAGTTTCAGGAATATAGCGAAACACAGGAGCCTGTCATAACAAAGTGTTTTGATGGACAGGAAATCAGCTCCAATGACCTAGTGTTTGAAAATCGGCTTTTTGACCTACTGCATGACATTACAGATTTAATTTATGATTATAGAAAATTGAGCGATGGAGAATAAGAATATTGATATTACACAGGATTTTGATAAACTTTACTACCCCAAGTGTGCTATGGTGCTTTATGAATCGCAGGGACTTAACCCTGACGTATATGTTGAACATTTTGATATGGACGTTAATGGAAACCCTATAAATGCCCATCCGCTTACGGTAAGGGAAGCGAATAATCTAGCGAAAGCCTTATTGGTCGAACAGGAAAAAGAAAGCGCATTTTTAAAACCGAAATCTGTCCTTCCAAGTAATGTGCTGAGCCTTGACCCTAGCACAGAAAAAGGCACAGTAATATGGCACACAAAAGCTGGGGTAAAAGAACTGTTTTTTGTTGAAAGTCTGGGCATTCCAAACGGCAAAGCCCATGTGCCACCTATGCTGTGGAAAGCGAGTAAATCCAGTCTTACGGTCTTTGCTCTTAAAAGCAACCGAAGACCTACCTTAAAAACACAGCTCTACCATTGCCCATTTTTCAATATCTACGCAGATGGTAAGGTATGTTTGGGAACGATAAAGATTGACATAAAAAATTCTACTTCCGTGGAAGATTTTATAAAAGCATGGGAACATTATTTTTTTCACAGCTATTTCAGCCATGCGCTTGTTTCAGGTGGGCAGACCAAAGAAAACAGTGTAACACTATGGAAAAGGCTGATAGAACAGGGAACTGTTTTTCCTATAGATGTGCTACTGCCCCATAAATTAACCTTTAAAAATATACTGTTATGAATACCGGAAAACCAAATGTACATTTTACGGATAATTATCTTTTAGCCCCGACAAATCCGATCAGCGTGAACCTTATCGGAGCAGGGGGAACAGGCTCAAAAGTGCTTACGGGATTGATGGAAATCAATGAAAGTTTATTGGCACTCGGACATACTGGACTGCAGGTCAGGTTATGGGATGATGATATTATTACCTCCGCAAATTTGGGCAGACAGCGTTTTTTTGACTGTGAAGTCGGATTGCCAAAGTCAGTGGCACTCATTAACCGCATTAACCGATGTACGGGTTCCAACTGGAAAGCAGAAACAGTAAAATTTGAAAAGGATAAGTTTGGTAATATCCCAAAACAGTCAGTCGCAACAATTACGATTACCTGTGTTGATACAGTACAGGCAAGATTCGGAGTTGCCGATATACTGACGGAAATCAGCGGACAGCGAAACCACTATCGGGATTCACCCAAATATTGGGTGGACTATGGAAATAGTAAACAAACAGGTCAGGTTATCCTGTCAACCGTGGGTGATATTCGTCAGCCAGATTCAGAAAAATACAATCCCGTAGCCAATATGCCCTTTGTTACCGAAGAATATGGTGAACTTCTTTTACAGTCTGAAAAGGACGATAACACACCGAGCTGTTCACTTGCCGAAGCATTGGAACAGCAGGATTTATTTATCAATGCTTCATTGGCGCAATTGGGATGCAAGTTGCTGTGGAGCATGTTCCGCTACGGAATGACCAAATACAGGGGATGTTTTCACAATCTTGAAGATTTCAGAACAAGCCCGATATTGATCGATTGATCCCTTATCGGGCAAAAAGACATTTCCTTAGCAGGAATAGTCTTTTTGCGTAAAGCGAGATTGCCGCTTTAGGATATGCCCAATTAAATTTCGTCCCACTCAGGGCCCAATGCAGGCATATCTTCTTTTCTTTTCGCAGGGACGACCAAAGAAAAGATGCAAAAGAACGTCGCCTGATTAAAAGAGGTAGCTTTTAATATTTTTAATATATGCTAAACTTCATCAAGATAATAATATTCACGATCCCAATTGAATTTGGCTTCCAAAAATGCCCAGGCTTTATCAAGTACTATATTTTCATCTTGACCTAGATTTTTTGTGTTATTTTTAACAAAGAATCCTGTATAATTTTCATTTTCATAAACAAAATCTTTGTGTCTGGAAGTAAAATTTTGAGCTTCCCGCCCGTTCATATATAAGAACTCAATTAACGATTCACTTTTTAGGTGATATACCCAAAGTCTCTCGTCTTTTATCTCATATGCTTCGACTTTTGAATCCAATATCTCATATTCAATTTCCCCGTCACGGTCATAGTCTGGCATACTCTTCTCACAGAGAAGAAATTCAGGTTGATGAAATTCAATATTTTCCATTTTGTATTAAAATTTATTATCAGGCTGATATGATTTTCTTTAAGATTTCAAGTGCTGCGGAATATGGATCAGTTGATATTAAAATCATTCCCGGATCGGATAGATTTTAGGTGATCCTTTATATTGATTGTTTTGTCTTCCCAGATAAAAAAGCTTTCTAGGTAATCCCAGGCTAGATCTAATACCGTATCTTCATTCTGTTTAGTGATAGTGCAGTTGTTCTGAACAAAAAAACCGATATAACGATAGTTGAAATAAGAAAATTCCTTATGCTTTTCCTTGAAATTATAGGTTCCCAGCTCGTTCATGAAAACAAATTCTACGAGCGATTGACTTTTTAGGTGATACACCCAGATCCTTTCATCATTGAGTATGTGATCCCCCAAAAGCGAGGAGTCCTTTATGCCTATTTCGCAAAGAAGAAACTCAGGTTGCTCAAATTTAAAATTGTTCATATCTCATTTTTTTATGATCTAATTTACATCTATTTTTTTTGTTCCTTTGAAATTTAATGCTTTCTGGGAATTCTCTATTCAAATACTGAAATTGAGTATACTTTTCTAGTTCTATGTAAATGTTCTTTTCCGATTGATGCATTATTCTTCACTCAGGAATAGTCGATCCAGTTCCTCATCAATATTTAATTTTATCAAGCTATTATATCGCTCATTCCGCTGCTCAATATCTTCGAGGTTTTTACTGAAGTATTCTGCCATAAATTCTGAGAAGAACTTATGGAAAACTCTAACGTAAGTCTGGGCTTTTTCTGCAATGTCCTGATCTCCAATATTTATTAAGCCATGAAGAGCCAAATAGAATCTGTATAGCAGATTGAAGTTCCTTTCCTTTAATCCAAATTCATAGAGTAACTTCATCTCATTTGGAATTGCAAGGAAGCATTTCTGAATGGACTGGACTATAGGTTCAATAATCCCTTCTTTTCCGCTTATAATCTGGCCTATGCCTTCCCATTCGTAACTTTCATAAGATCTCATATTTCCTAAAGATCTGCTGTCTGCCCTATGGATAAAATTTGGGTCTGATGCAATCGTGCGTATAAACGTTAAGTGGAAGTTGTAAGGGGTCAGATTTAAATCTTCAAGATCATGATTTTCATCACCCATCGGAAACGCAGCTAATTGCGACAGTACAGCAAAAGGAAAAAAGTCAGCGATAAATAAACCATCATTTCCATACTTTTTTGCCTCATAATCGAAATCGATGTGCCCCGCATTTTCATCGAATAACATTAATTTTGTTTCGTCAGAAATAGTTTCTTTTTTTGGTGGTATTTTTAGCATTCGGTTGATAAGATCTGAAAACAGTTTTGGTTTAGTTTTAGATAGTTCGATCAACACTGCTGCCCCAACTATATCACAATAAGGAACCGCCACCGTTAATTCACTAAAATAAGTGAGGTTTTGATCAATATTCTTGCGCTCTGAATTTTCTGCAAGAAGACGGGAAATTATTGGAATACAATAGTATGCTAATAGTTCGGGAAGCTTGGGATATAGGATGCTTAGACCATTATTACGAAAATGCCTGATCACTGTAATAGAAGATTTTAGCAATCCTTCATAGTGGTCATTATATTTCCTCTTAAATATATCAATTGTCACAGACCCGCTTCCTGAAGCAGCAATATTAAGCTCTGAATTTTGTTTGCGTAAATTAAATTCTTCAATAAAGCAATCTGCCATCATGGACATAAGACGATGGATTTCTTTTGAATATGTTTCGTTGTTTGCTAATAACCCAAGAAGGTAAACATCAGGAACAGCCTGAATCTTATCATATTGTCCCGCTATAAGATCGTCATTTTTAGACAGAGAAATTAAATGCCTTATTATCCGCGGCTCTCGATATTCCGGCGCATAATGTCCGCCATTTTCAATAATTAATTTGAATTTATTGAACATTAAATCATTCGCCTGTAAATACTCTATATCGTTGAGCTCATCCAATTTTACTATTTTACTTTTGTCACCTATAACCGTTTTATAATTTTTGAAAGGCACATATGCTAATTGTTGGAAATTGAATTCATCTACAGTATAGAGGATGCGGTGATGTCCATCGTCAAAAATATCAATAAGCTCGAGGATTTCGTCCATAATAACTTTGGATACGCTATCATTGAAGTTATCCAGTAGTAAATAGAACCTATATTTACGACCAGCTCTTAAGGATGCGTGAAGCCATTCACGTATCTGCTCTTCACTAACACGTATTCCAGAGTTTTTAGTGAACGTATTGGCTAATTGTCTATATATCGAGTAATTGTGGTCATAACAATCCAGGTAAAACACAAAATTTTCGCTTGAACTCAAAGTTCTAAAGAATTGGTACAGCAACATGGTTTTTCCACTGAATGCTTGCCCCTGTATTCCGATCAGAGGATTTTCCTCGTCGAATGCTTTAATAATTTGGGCAAGAATGGTTCTGTCAATTATAAAATCCGGGCATATCGATTTTGTTAAATCTCCTATTTCTCCTGTCAGCCTTAAAAACTTTTGTTCAGTGATCTGATTAATAACGTGGGAAAATAATTCGGGATCATTATTCAGCAAGAGATTTACAGCATCCTTGAAATCGTTTGCCGCCAAAGTGAAAGAATCTTTGATGCAAGCACTGATCATTGAGAAATCTACGCTGTCAGTTATGATTTCTTCTTTAGTATATGTGTTAAAAAATCGATTTGTTTTTCCATTGGAAATTAATGTTATTGCAGGCATCTGATCTAAAAGCCGGGCGTAGGAAATTCCCTGAGCTATATCAGCAGAAGAAATATCGACATTCTCCTGTTTAAGCTCCAGGAGAATCACATTTTGTCCGTCGATTTTTAAGATAATATCGGAAATTCCCCTTACGGTATTTTTAGCTGCATAGCCGGAGTCAAAAGGGATATTATGATGTCCAATTTTAAGGGTAAAAGAGGTTTGATGTTCAACTTTTACTTCCTTAAATGTCGGAAATACAGTATGTAGTACACGGTCAATTCTTGCCTCTAAGGTTGCTTCATTCATGGTTAATAATATGTGTCTATTTTGATCCCAATAGATCTTATTGAGGAACTAAAGCAATTTACATATTTTTTACCAATAGATTATCTTTGCAATTTCCTGATCTTTTAAGATAATCGCTCTTGAATTATGGTGTTAGCTTGGAAAGAGCAGATTTGATATCATTGAACATTTTTATAATAGTTGCATTATCCAGTTCGATGTTATTGCTTTCATATTCTTCAGTCGATACACTGCATCTGAATTCCCATATTTCTAGCAGATTCTCTTTTGCGATTTCATATGATTGATAGAATTTGTTGTCAGCGGAAACTTTAACTTTTCTTGAAAATTGATCTTCCAGTCTTTTATAGGTAATTCCTTCTCGTGTTATAAAAATATAGGTTTTTCCTATTTTGAGATCACCGAGAGATTCAACATATTGGCCAATAATAAAATTTCCATCTTTGTAAGGTGGCATAGAATCGCCTTCTACCGGAAATGCCCGATATTTTCCATGATTGAGAAATGGAAGGGACATAGTCTGCAGGTTTTCAATATAGTCTGGATCAGAATAGCCAACTAAATAACCCATTGAAGCTTTGAAAGGAACGACTTCAATTTTATTTTCGCCCTTGCTATCCGTTTTGATCGGTAATAATATCCTATTATCAGATAGTTTTAGGAGATCTTCCAATTTATATTTCCGTAGGTCTATAGAAATCAACAGATCAACACTTACCTTATAATAACGAGATATTTTAAGCAGAATGTCTATCGGGGGATCACTGGCCCCATCTTCATATTTGCTATATCGGCCCCTTGTAATAAAGAGCGCGTCCGCAACAGATTGTTGAGAGGCATTGAGTTCATTCCTCAGAAAGCGCAGATTTTCAGCGAGTAATAACATTGCTACAATTTATAGCAACAAATTTAGTGTATTTTGCTAAAAATCATAGCAATTTTGTAAAAGAATTTTAAGTGTTATGGAGCGTGCTATCGTACATATGGATTTGGATACATTTTTTGTATCCTGTGAGAGACTGGTCAACTCAGAGTTGAACGGTGTTCCTCTCATTATTGGAGGTGGGGACAGAGGAGTCGTTTCATCTTGCTCATACGAAGCGAGGAAATTTGGTGTCCGTTCGGCAATGCCCATGCGAATGGCGCTCCGTCTCTGTCCACAAGCAAAAGTGGTCAAGGGGGATATGGAATTATACAGCAAAATGTCGCATACTGTCACAGAGGTTATTGAGGAAAGTGCACCATTGATGGAGAAAGCATCAATAGATGAATTTTATCTCGATTTGACGGGTATGGATAAATTTTTTGGTGCGTACAAGTGGACGAATGAACTGGGAGCGAAAATCGAAAAAGAAACTGGCCTTCCGATCAGCTATGCATTGTCGGTCAATAAAACAGTTAGCAAAATTGGAACGGGCGAATCAAAGCCTCACGGTCATCGTGAAATTCCTTCTGTGGGCGTTCATTCCTTCTTGAACCCATTGTCGATAAAAAAGATGCCGATGGTGGGGAATGCAACATTTCAGCTCTTTTCAAGAGTAGGAATCAGAACCATCGGTACTTTAGCTGAAATGCCTGTTGAGATTCTCCAACAGATGATCGGAAAAAATGGAACCGACCTTTGGAAAAAGGCAAACGGTGTCGATGAGACACCTGTTGTTCCGTATTCAGAAAGAAAATCAATATCGAAAGAACGCACCTTTAGCAGTGATACGATGGATGTAAAGGAAGTCAAAGGTCTCATTGCGGGTATGGCAGAGCAATTAGCACATCAATTGAGACAGGAAAAATGGCTGACCTCCACTGTGGTGATTAAGATCCGATATTCAAACTTTGATACAGAAACCAAACAATGTCGGGTGACATATACTTCAGCAGATCATACGCTGGCCAAGGTTGCGGTGGAACTTTTCGATAAAATATATTCCCGGCGTATGCGACTTCGACTGGTAGGCTTACGTTTTACGGATCTGGTTCATGGTAGCTACCAAATGAACCTCTTTGAAGATTCATCTGAATTGATTAGCCTGTACCAGGCGATGGATAATATCAAGAATCGATTTGGAAGCTCTGCTGTCGGCCGGGCAGTAGGTTTTGACTTTTTACGTTAGGACGCAAAAGTATGTTTTTAAACTGTCATTCATACAATAGCCTACGATATGGAACATTATCCATAGATGACCTTGTATCCCAAGCTTCGGCGTTGGGAATAGGAGAACTTGTACTGACCGATATCAATACTGTTACAGGTATATATGAATTTAAGAAGAAATGCGAACAACATGGTATAAAACCCATAGTAGGAGTAGAGGTTCGAAAGAACAAGATCCTCCAATATATTTGTATAGCTAAAGAATTTGATGGCTTATCTGAGGTTAACAGGATATTGTCATCTTATAACTGCGATGATGTTGACCTTCCTGTCAGGCCGAGCCTCCCGAATAACTTTATAATTTATCCACTTAATAATATTCCTACAGATCTTAAGGATAACGAATTTGTTGGAATACGGGAAGAAAAATTAAACCTTTTGATTCGAGCTGAATATAAAAAGCTAATTCCGAAGATGGTCATACTACATCCGGTAACATTCAGTACCAAAAAAGAATATAATCTACATCGAATTTTAAGGGCAATAGATAATAATGTATTGCTTTCACGCCTGCAGGAAGATGATGTATGCGCGAAATCTGAATACATGAAGTCGCCAGATACTATTTTAAAAACTTATGAAAATTATCCCCGGATTATCCAGAATACAGCGTCATTGCTAGCAGATTGTGATTACGGATTTGAATTTGGGACACCCAGAAATAAAAAACACTATACCGGAACAAAGGCTGACGACTTAATATTATTGACAAGATTAGCCTATGCGGGCTTGGAAAGACGATACGGAAGAAATCACCAGTTGGCTAAAAAACGGATTGAAAAGGAATTAAAAGTAATTGATGAATTGAATTTTAGTGGTTACTTTCTGATTACATGGGATATCATCAGGTATAGCAACAGTATGGGATTCATGCACATCGGCCGTGGGAGCGGGGCGAACAGTATTGTTGCATATTGTTTGGGGATCACTGATATATGTCCTCTGGAGCTTGATCTCTATTTTGAACGCTTTTTAAACGAAAACAGAAAAAGTCCGCCAGATTTCGACATAGATTGGAGCTGGCAGGAACGGGACATCATTTTGGATTATATCTTTAATCGTTATGGTAAAGATTATGTGGCATTCTGCGGTACAAATGTAGAATTTAAATACAGATCAATTATCCGTGAGGTCGGTAAAGCATTTGGTTTACCAAAGGAAGAATTAGATGAACTCAGCAAAAATCCTGAAAAGGTTTTTCGGGATGAGATTGTCCAGCAGGTACAGAAATACGGAAAGCTTTTAGAAAAATTTCCGAACCAGCGTTCCATGCACTCGTGCGGTATACTGATTTCTGAGGAACCGTTGACAAATTTTACAGCGCTTGAAATGCCGCCAAAGGGCTTTCCAATCGTACAATGGGACATGCATGTTGCAGAGGAAATCGGATTTGAAAAATTTGATATTCTGTCACAACGGGGGCTGGGAACGATCAATGACACCGTACAACTCCTTGAAGAAAAGCGAGGGATAAAAGTGAATATTAAAGACACCACAATTTCTAAAGATGAAGAAAATTGTAATGAATATTTGAGCCAGGGGCGGACGATCGGATGTTTTTACATCGAATCGCCTGCTATGCGGGGATTGCTCAGAAGACTAAAGTGCGATAATTATAAGGTATTGGTAGCAGCTTCATCCATTATTAGACCAGGAGTCGCACAATCAGGTATGATGCGCGAATATATTTTTCGTCATAACAATCCTGACAAGTTTGAATATTTTCACCCGGTATTTGAACAGCAACTTGGTGACACCTATGGCATCATGGTATATCAGGAAGACGTCATCAAAATAGCCCTGCATTATGGTGGGGTTTCGGCTGCTGATGGAGATATACTGAGACGTGCAATGAGCGGAAAAGGCAGATCACTTTCGGCCTTACAAAAGGTTAAGGACGATTTTTTTGCATCTTGCAGCAAGCAGGGACATCCTGAAGAGTTGAGTAAAGAAATTTACAGACAGATAGAATCCTTTGCAGGCTATTCTTTCTGTAAAGCCCATTCCGCTTCCTATGCCGTAGAAAGTTACCAGAGTTTATACCTTAAAGTCAATTATCCTATTGAGTTTATGGTATCTGTAATTAATAATATGGGGGGATTCTACAGAACCGAAGTGTATGTCCATGAGGCAAGAATGTCAGGAGCAACAATATTAAACCCATGTGTTAATCATAGTGAGTATCAAACTACAGTATTTGGTGATCAGGTCTATTTAGGTTTTATGCATCTTGAAAAAGTCGAAACAAAGTTAGGTGAACTGATACCCGAAGAAAGGCGCAGGAATGGAGATTATAAATCAATGGAAGACTTGATTAAAAGAATCCCGATAGGTATCGAAACACTTCAGATCCTTATTTTCATTGGCGCTTTTCGTTTCAGTGGTGTTCCAAAAAATGAGCTACTTCTAAAGGCGCGGGTTCTACTAGGTGAATTTAAGCCGGAACGTCGTTTTGAAACTTTATTTGAGGAGCCAGTAAAAGAATTTAAGTTTCCCGAATTAAAACGTGACATCTTTGAAGACGCTTTTGATGAAATCGAGATCCTGAGCTTTCCTGTTTCATGTACTCCGTTTGACCTTCTAAAGACGAACTATCGGGGAACTGTAATGGCAAAAAACCTTACGGATCATCATAAAAAAGAAGTTAAAATGCTTGCCTATCTTATTTCTAGGAAGCATGTGCCCACAAAGAAGGGAACAATGTATTTTGGTACATGGGTCGATGTTAATGGTGACTACTTTGATACAGCACATTTTCCAGACTGTCTGGGGAGATATCCATTTCAGGGCGGCGGATGTTATTTGTTGCTGGGAATTGTAGAGGTGGATTTTCATTTTCCGACGATTACAATTACGAAAATGGCAAAGATGCCCTTTATTCCTGATCCGAGATATTCCCATGATGAAGAAAAGAAATATGAAGCGCAAGAACGTATCAAAGAAGATGTCAGTATGACCTTTCGTGCTCCCTATCCACAGGAACATGAAATTGGCTTACCACGATATAAAGCCAAATAATTAGCAATATATGATTTTTTAGATCATTTAAATGATGGCGATATTTTACCATCTCCAGTGTTTATCATCAATGTATTGTAGCGAATGATCGGCACAAAATCGTTGGATGTAATCTAAAAACTCAGGCAAATCTTTTATCTGATCTTTTGGGAAAACCAGATAGTGTCCAACAATAAGTTTAATAAATATATTATCAGTGGTTTCAGAAACATAGCTAAAGTTGTCATAGTTATGTTTTGAACTTGCCATAGATCCCACAATTTCAAGATAAGTATCTTCAAAAGTTACAGTAAATCGATTCCCGAAGAGATTTTTATGTTCATCTGCTTTTACTAATTTTTTAAAGGAGCGTAAATAAAACCACCGCTGAAACCTTGGGAAAATAAAAACAGCAAGGCCCCCGACAATTGTAATAAATAGCGAAAGCTGCTTGTTGAAAAATAACGATATTATAGCAGAGCCAATCAAAATAAATACTAAAAGCTTTTTATTCGTACGCAGCAATTTCTGAAACTGTAGAGATTTTGAATTGGTATACAGTAAACCTTCAAGTTCTAACTTTTCTGTTCGGGTAAAAACTAATTTCATCATTATTGGTTATCTAATTCATGTGATAATTATCAACATTAGCGCTAAAACTAATTTTTCTATCTGAAAAACCAGTGTTTAATAATTCCCACATGATAATGGTCTGCATCATAATTATACATAAAAGGTATGAGAAATGGTGATGAGCAAATGAGCCTGATTTTGTTTCTTCAATATAAAACCTAAACATGCTATACTTATCAATAATCGGAATTTCACCTTTATACAATGATTTAAGTTCCTTTCCTAAATTTAATTCATTTAATATATTTTCCAACATAGAATAACAGCACTTAAACAAATCTAAAGAGTAATATACGAAAAGGGGATCTGTTTACTACCAACTCATAAAACCAAAGTCATTTGGTATTTGCCAATTTGGATTATCAAAAGCAGATTTAATTATATCTACACATTTATCATAATCGCATTCTTTCTGAAAGGAACCCCGTTTCTGTGGATCGGGAATATCCGCCATCCACAGATTATCATCGTTCCAATCAAATTGAATTATTTTATCATTGGTCTTAAAGCCAATAAAGCTTCCTCGTTCTTCCGAGAGATTATAGAAAGTTTTTAATGCATTTTCTAAAGTCATTTCACGGGCTTCACTAGATTCAATTCCTTCGTCTGAGGATGAATCATAATAGAATGTCCTAATCATAATAAATTAAATTTTTTAATAATTTTATCTTTCGAACCAATTATGTTTCCTGAAATCTCTCCTGAAATTGGGTCTTCTTTTAGACCATATTTTATCTTTGTCAGATCCTGAAGTACAACAACAATTATAGCAATCAGCTGTTCATTTGATTCTGACTTTAACTTTTCATAAAGGAAAGATAATATCATGTCTTTAGCAGCTGGAATCCTAAAATATATCTGACGCACTGCAGTGATCAGAAAACATTTAAGATCCAGTTCTTTTTCCGTTAAAAAATGATTTTGTAAAATACTTATCATGTCTGTATCTCCTAACCATCCAATTGCGATAATAGCCTTATACCTTAGATCATAACTATTGCTGTCCAAATATGGAGTTACATCACTGAGATATTTCTTAACGCCGGATAATCCTAGTAGATGAATTACATTTGATTTTTTTGTTGTATCGTTTTCATTTTTAAGTGTTTCACTTAAAAAATTCAAACCAGCTTCGCCTCTCTTTTAAGAAACCTTTTCCTAGAATTCTTTTTAGATCTTTATTTTGACTGTCTTGGAATAACTGATAATGTTTTTCCATCCCTTCATGAGAAGTATCTAACAATAGTTGGTTTAGAAAGTCATTATGTACTTTGAAACTATCGGTTTTATTTGCTTTTTGATAGCTCAAATCTATATTATCATTCATTTTGCTATGTTTATGAACTGTGAAATTCATTCTTTAATTTCGCCTCACACTTAAACAAAAATAAAACTATCCATGTGACCGTATTTACTACACCAGAAGTCAGCCCATAAATGAAATGCTTTCTCAGTAGAGACTTGTTTTAGCCGCTGTAATCTTTCTCCAACCTCGTTAGGATTAAAGCCAGGTCCATTTATTGTAAGCCAAGCTTTGTCATATTCTTTTTTTACCATGTAATATTCAAATAATTCTTTCTTTTCAATATCCGGTTTAAGCCAATCAGGAATATTATCTAGGGGCTGATATTTAGGTTTCCTATTAAAAAATGAAAATCCTCTATTTTTAATACCGTATCCAAGCCATTCCTTTTGAAAAATTTCAAAGAAAGAAGCCTGTAAAATATTTCTTTCAATAATTACTAATTCATTGCTAGGATGACTACCGTTATAGTTATTTTTATTGTAGATGCAGTTTAATGGTTGATTCTCAATGAAAATTGTAAGAAAACATTCAGTGTTATTAGTTTCCCTTTCACTAATTTCATAAAATTTAGATAAAGCTTCCTCTGAAATCTGCAATTTTTTAGCAAGACTTAGAAATTCATCAGTCATCACATAATTGAATTGATCAATAAATTGTTCAAATAACATTCCTTCAATAAACTGTTCAGAGCTTCTGGCAGACTCACCTATTAGAAAACCGTTTCCAAAATCAATATATCCAAATGTATATTCTCGCTCACAAAACCAATGCTTAATAATTCCCTCTGCTACTGGAGTGGAATTATAATCAATTATGATCGGAATAAATAACGGAGGAAAGGGAAAGTCTGCTTTATCATTTTTGGATGTAGTTCCATAATATTCCCAACCGCTATATTCACTAAAGGGTCTTATTGTTCCCATAGAAATCTCAGTTATTCTGGGATCTGAACAAATTTCATTTAAAATTTCTTTCATATTTTAATCGTCATCATTATCATCAAATGGACGTGGATTATATTCGTACAAAGGTTTTTCGTGCTTAGGACTTATTGGTGTATTGTATGGATGTGGTCCAGTACTTGTAGTCCTGTGAATATCTCTATGCTGATTTTCAGTTGCCGTTTTTGGTTCCGTAGGATAAAGATTTTTAGGATCAAGCGCATTATCTGAATACTTTTCAATAGGCCAATTGTTGTGATGTATCTGACCACTTGGAACATCAACACCTTGTTCAGCAGCTAGCTTTCTAAATTCTTGTTCAACATAACTGAATGCTTCTCTTTCGTATGATACATTTCTTCTTCTGTTAGGGATTCTACCACGTTGACCATTCTCATATCTGGTTAAAGGATTTTCATTTCCCGTATTTCTAATATTTTCCTTTGCTTGTTCCCACAAGGCACGCCAAACAGGATTATCATACAGTGATTGCAATCCAAATCTGGCCTCTAAAGTAACACGCTCAAAAAGCTTACCATTTTTTAGGGCATTTGCTACTTGTGCTCCCTGTTTATAAATTCCAACTGCCAGATTTGGATTTGTCCTCGCACTTTCAACCATCGCTCTTTGCCCAACAAGTGATAATCCAGCATAATAAAAATCCTGCCAATTCAATGGTTGTGGATTTGCGCCAGTTGCTTTTTGGTATATCTGAATGAAAGGTTGCTCAAACATAGTTAAACCTGAAATAACTTCGTCACCTGTTTCGCTTAGATTTTTACCATTTCTTAATATCCCCTCGAAGCCTACTTGATCTACAACAGCAATTCCCCTTGCGGAAACATTCAAAAAAGCAAAATTGAGCAAGGCTGTAGACATCGTCGGTGTCGCTGTTCCTGCGAAAGCGCCAAACCCTGCCGATCCAAGTTTACCCAGCATAGCACCTTCTAAAACTGCCCAACCTGTGTTTCTAGCGGTGTAGATCATAGCCTGCCAGGTACTTGTAATTCCTTCTGCATAAGTAATCGTGCCACCTATAATGCAAGTCATTTGGCATTTTGAAGTTAAAGAATAGGCATCTCTACGACCATAGGCATTTAACGTGGAGTAACCTACCCACTTCCTGAAAGGAGCAGCCAGCCCTCCACAAAGTGCAGCACTCGCTGCCACAGCGACGGCAGCTAATACAACCAATGCTGCACCTCCCGTAACAATGCCAGCTGCTGCTATTGCCGCAGCTATGACCACTGTCCAACGGCAACAGAAATCTCCCATCTGTTGTGTTGCAGTATCATCTTTAACTAAATAATAGAATTTATCTTTTGTCCCGTGGTTTGTTTGTGTCGGGTACATCTTTGCCGGAGCAAGACCAGAAGAACAGGTAAAATACATATCACTGGTCAATGCGACGTAGCCGGTTTGTTCTGATTCACTCATACTGTTTAATTTTATAATGAACTTCACCTCCAAATTTATCATTGATCGCCTCAGAAAAATTCACCTCCCCATCAATAATAAATCCACTCAATAGGTCTATATTGTATTGTGCGTTATACAGATAGACCGGTTTTAAAGCATCAAAATCCAAAATCGGGAACCCGCCATATAAATCTTTCAGATGATTCTCTGCTACGATATTTGGATACCCATCAATCTTGATATTGTAGATATTTTCCTTATCCTGACTTTTATTCCCGTCATACTTCACCTCAAAAGGGATTGAACCTGACCTAAATAGATTTGGAATAGTTTTTTTAATTCTACCAAAAAAATCTCTGCCATAAATATTATTTAAAAATATGTCAAAAAATTCCATAGCCCTGACCATAGCATCGACACCGCCAATTTTTTCAAAAGCTTCATCTTGGATTTTAAACAACTCAACCAATGAGGTATTGGCCTTATTGTATTCAATTGTCTCGGCTTTTACGTCTTCCCATCGTTCCTTTATCTGTTCCAAATTTTTAACCTGCAGAAGTTTACCTTGCTTATCTACGGTAAAAGTGATTTCATTGAGAGCCTTTTGTAATTGACTGACAACTTTGTGAATTTCTATGTATCCCATGTTGTCCGCTTTTACCATACGGTGATCAAGCGTAATAAGTTCAAAAGTATAATAGTGGGAGCCTATTTCTTTAAGTGTAAGCATCCACCTTAATTCCACTTCTGTTTCACTCACCATCCCATTTAGAAGCATATTGCTAATTATGTTGACGAGGTATTTCTTATTACTTAAGGTCTTAAAATTTATATATTCCATTCAGATAACCTTAATTAATAAATACGTTTCCACCACTCCAAGAACCTTCGCCAGTAATTTCTATTTTTGTTCCGTTCACCTTGATTCCTGCCGTTGAGATTTCAAGACTGTTGTCACCAACTTTTAGGGTTAGCTTTTCCAGCGAGCTTAAATCAATGACACCATCTTTTCCCATTGTAAGCACACTTTGACCATTTCCAACATCTGTTTTGTGGGTATCTCCAACAGTTACCGTATTTTTTTCACCCACAGAAACTGATTTATTCTTGGTAGCATTGGTGTTCGCATTCCCAGCACCATCAAATTTCATGTTCGCCCCACCTTGATCTGTCAGGAAAACTGATCCTTCACCATCATTCAATTCTAGCTTATTTCCACTTCTGCTACTAAGACTTTTGATATTATTTCCTTCTCCTCCTCCGGCGCCAATCCCTCCGTGATACATTCCTCCCATAACAAAAGGACGATCAGGATGCAGATGGACATAATTGACAATTACCTGGTCTCCAACTTCTGGTATGGACATAAATCCCCGGTTTTTTCCAACTTTATCGCTGCTTCCTGCATCTGGTGACATAACGCGGATAAACTCCGTGGTATCCTGACCTTTTTGCCAGTCCAACTGTACCTGGACTCTTCCCTGATTTAATGGATCGGTATTGGATGTTACTTTTGCAAACTGTGGCTCCGCTAATGGATTGATATATTCTGGTCTTGGAAGAAAGCCCGTATCGGAGGCAATTGCTTTAAATGATCCTTCATAATAGCCTCTGGCATCCACCTCATGAAGAGCTTCAATAACCATTAATTTCGTAAAGAAAGTAGTCTCATTGGAATCCGGTTTACGCATTTCTATATCAGATATGCATCCTGGATAAAGAAATGGCAAACTTGTTTTTCCAGAGGTGACGAGTACCTCAGCGGCTTTGCTCCCTGCTGTACCTTTTTGAGAAGCATCAATATCCATAAAAGATATCGCTTTGATAGGAGCAACACGTAAAGAAGGTGTTTGAAAAGTGCGTTCTGAAATCTCATAAGCACGTTTTGCAATGTCTGAAGTATGTGTGATTTTTGAATTGCTTCCGATAAACTTTTCATCTTTACTACTATTGTAGCCATAAAAAGTTGGTTTAACATGCTGTGCCTTCATTTTGATCTTTACATCACTCAAATTGCTTCCATACACCAATTTTATTGGTTTCTCCTGGGGTGGCAATTTACCAAAATGAAGAATCTCGCCATCATAAAAGAACTGCTCACCATAAGCTTCAGCAATTCTTGACAGGTAATTAAAATGTGTTTCCTCATATTGACAACTGTAAGAAATATTGCCATGCTGAGCATCAACACGAAAATCAAATTTCCCTTGATCCAGGGCTTCTTTAATTACTTCATTTGCGATGCTATTCAAGCTGATCGGTTGCGAACCTCCGAAACTTTGTATATGAGGAGCCGCGTCTAATAAGATCGTTGGACTATAGCCCTTAAGAACAATGTTCCCTAAACTGCCTTTTTCCTGACTAAATCCAACCTGTGTAATAACACCGACAAAATTTCTCTCTGGGCTTTGATCCACATCTTTATATTTAAAAACTACAGTGATTCTCTTCCCTAGAAAGGTCTGTGCGTTTTCAAGATTATGGTTCTCAGGATCTCCCAATGCATCGTGTGCAAGAACCATTTCAAACTTGTGATGGTTAGATACCTTCTGTTTTAATCTAAAATGTTTAAAATGCTTGATTTGCTTACCTTCGACATGAATGTCAAGTTTTACAACCCGGTTAATTCCAGAAATTGCATTCTCCGGTATGGCCTGGGCATTGAAAATCTTTGAAGTCGGCTGATTGCTCCAGATCTTTTCATTGGAAATGTCCGCTTCGTTAGGGGTTATCGGCTTATTGAACATCTGGTTTCCTGAACTTATAGCGTCTTTAACTTTTAAGGCATCGTTTTTCAGGTTTTCAATATTTACATTTTTTCTGAATTCGTTCTCATAATTCATTTTATCCGAATACTTTCCGGTATGGGAAAGATTCTTGTCTTCTTGAAACATGATAATAATTTTTTCGGTTGTGTTTAAATAATATATAATCCTTTTGGTAGGATTCTTTGAGGACAACTGTAAATAAATAGGTGGTTCCTATTTCATTTACATTGATTTCACTTGCTTATAATTATAGCGAAAACTATCGGATATACCTCAACAAGAGGTGATTTGAATGTTAAATAAATGATTCATTATCGGTTTTAATAGGTTAATAATTAATGACTTGGTAAGCCAATATATAACTATAAAAATTCCTGACAAAATTTTATACCACCTTTTTGAGAAATTGTCGTAATTCTACGACCAGAGATATAAGGATAAGAATATTTTAAATTTTAGCTTTAAAAAAGCTTATTTCTGATAAGCTTCAATCTTCTTTTGGCGTCTTTCCTGATCTTTCTTATAAGTGCGCGCTGTCCATAAAAAACCAATTCCCAAAATGATTAAGGCATACGCGAACCATTTGCCCATCCTTTCAAGAAATGTGATGCCTACAGCCTTTTCATAGCTTGAAAATCCCTCTGCACCAGCGGGACCACGGCGGTAAAATTTTCGTCTGTTTATCCAATAACGTAATGCGAGTCCAAGAATTAAGGCAGTAATGCCCATAACTAATAAGGGTGTCATATTCAGTGATTTGGTTACATTAAAAATACGAAAAATAATTTTTATAGGGTTTGGATAGAATTATAAAGAGCTGCCTCTTATTGAAGCAGCCCTTTAAATTTATTCTTTCAGATCTATAATCCGACAAACCAGATTTTTTCTAGAATCCGAATCCTCTTTTCCGTTTCGGTTTATTGATCTTTTTTTGATCTGAAATACCTTGGTCTTGTTTATCTTTTTGTTGAGCAAACGGACTTTCTTTTCCAATTTGCCTGATAATATCAACTTTTTTGTCATTCTTACTATAATTTTCATTGGTAATATCCTGATTTTTAGTAGTGTTCGTTTGTTCTTTTTCTAGCCTTTCCAGATAGAAAAAAGTAGTTAATCCTATATCAATCAACTGTCCATTTTTAATTTTAATAAGCAAGGACGGATCTTTAATAGCCTCGAGCATTGCTTTATGTGCCCATTCAATAGATAGATAACTCACTAGGTCAACATCTGTTGTATATTCAAAAGAATATTCAATGGCATCAAAGTGTGACTGAAAAGTAGGAAGTGACTTTATGTGATCAAGATTGTTTGATTCATCATTAAAATCATAGGCAATGTATTTTTCACCTCTATCAAGCGTAGCTTTTAAGTAATCAATAACTTCCATATAATCCTTCTCTTGGATAATCATACTTAAGATTTTGGAGTAAATAGACTAAAGGGATAGTCAGAACCTGATTGCTGCCCCTTTATTGAAATTAATCTGCATTGTTGAATTGAAAGCTAAGTTGTCTTTCATTTCCAAAACTATCTAATATCCAAATATCAAATGCCTGCGTGACATTGGATTGAGAAGTATAGTAGAATGTGATCTCCGCGCTCTTGGCATCGGATAGAAAGTATACCTTATTAGGCAAAAATGCTTTTTTTCCTGCAGTACCAATTTGATAGATCAAATTTCCATTTCCGTCATATTGAAAATATCTAAAGAAATATTGGACGCCTGAATAACTTCCTGTATTTTTGATTTTCATGGAGATTGTCTCAGTATGTCCTACGGCAATTGTTTTGTTAACAGGAAGTACAACAACCTCAAATGGGAAGTTCTGCTGGATATCAAGATCATCATTTTTACATGAGAATAATAAGGAAATGCCCAAAAGTAGAATGAACCAGCTATACTGGAATTTAGCGTTTTTTAAGGTTTTCATATTCTTAAATTTTAAAGGTTAAAACGAAGGCCAATACCCGCAGAAGGCCGGAATTGATTAAAATCTGTTCCCCAAATATATTTCGCCCTCGCTTGTATGGAAATGATGATAAAATTGGTAAGATAAGTCTCTAATGTCAACCTTCCCCCAGCACCGTAAACGAAACTGCTTTTATTGTTTATCTGTGAACCATCCTGTAGCAGTAACTTGTTGTGATTTACCTGCTGATAACCGCCGCTGGCTTCTATTCCCGTATTTAAATTGATACTCTTATTGGGTAAACCAATAAGACGGAAACTGTAACCTCCTGATAGTAGAAATGTTTCTATCGGAATTGGACTTTCAGCATAGAATGCTGTCCTTCGTTGATATTCTGTAGAAAAAAAATGATAGTTTCCTTTTTTGTGATTGGTTGTCAGTTCCAGATTGACAAAATAATTGTCTTTCGGTTTATCATTGGAAAACCTACCAACGCTGATCTGCAATCCTTTTTGATGCGGTAATAACCGTTGTGCCAAAAGAGAAGTAAATGGCATTATAACCATTAAAAATATGCTTAATATCTTTTTCATATTGTTTTAAATAAAAATGTTACTTAATTTTCAGTGGGAGATCCTTTAACAGTATCGCACGGATCAAATCGTCATTTTCGATTTCCAGCCTTTGATGCCGACCTCCGTTCTTTTCAAAAACTTCAATGACCAGTATCTTGTCGTGATCCAATGTGAACTGGTCCAATAGATAAACTTCACGGCACGCTTTGTTTTCTGGAATTTGTGAAAGATCGCTATACGTTCTGACGATATTTAATGGCTTTTCCTGAAATACAGCGCGCTTAGCGACTTTTTTATCGATGATCTTAAAGTTTATAAAGTCTATCTGATAGGAAACATTGGTTTTATTTTGGATTTGTGTATTAAAGTAATATTTCCCTTCGTGTATATAAATCCCTTTGAGACTGAATTGAATTCCGAAACCTTTGGAAGCAATGTGCCTAATATTATTTCTGTTTCTTTTATAGATAGCTTCCATGAGCTGATCTGGAACAGATGGAGAAAAGCCCAGATCTTCCAGATGTATATTGGCTCTGCTGTTTGACCCAGGTTTATCCATTAATTCAAGATTATAGGTTAGGATCTGCGGATAGGAGCTGTAAAAAACACTGAAGCTGTAAAACTTTCCATCATCTGTAATCACCGAGAAATTGGATTCCTCTTCAAAATCTTTCACTGCCGCTTTGATTCGTAATACATTCTTCGCATCATCAGCTTTCCCCGCAGTAAGAAATTCACTTCCCAAATCAACGTAACGAATCGCGGAGGGAAAGATCAGGTGCGTTGTTTTATTAAAAGTAACAGTGATATGGTATGGATCAACTTCACTCGAATTAAAATTGTGAATTAAAGAGTCCGTAATTGCTTGTGCCTGTGAATTTATAAAACCAAGCATTGCACAAATCGTTATTAATATTTTTTTAATGTTCGATTTCATTTCTATTCGATTTAAGGTTTAATATTATTTTTTTGAGACCAGAAAGATCTGATGACCAGCTTTTAGCATCGCTTTAGGTGTACGCACCTTTTTTGAGAAATATCCCGAAATACCTTGTACTAATCCACGTGATAGATCTCCTGCTATTTGCTGGCCCGCGGAACGGCTCATCATTATTGAAGTTCCAGAAGATTGGCTCATATTGGACGCAATCTCACCCACAGCATTCATTTCAGCTGAATAAGGCACATTCAGTCCTTGTTGACCGTCCAGATCATAAATATTGATATCGACAGGGAAAATATTTCCGCTGGACTCGATTGATGAAATCTTTAGCTGTAAGCGTCCATTGTTGAATTTTGCTCCCGCTGTAACAATAGATCCGGAGGGAATAGTAAAATCCGGAGTTTTCGCAGATTCAAGTAATCGTAACTTCACCGTTCCATCAGTGGTTATGGTCGTAGTCTCATGAATGCATGCCCGGATGCTATTCTTCGGCTTGGAAACCTGTTCTGTAACGCCTACGGTGTAAAATCCACGGTTTCTTTCTCCGCTAACGCTCTCCAAAAAATCTTTATCTGTAGGTTCACGATAAAGGGCAGAAACTACATTGGCGCGCAAAGGTGAAAATGCAACAAAAGTTTCTTTCTGAATCTGCGTATTTCTTCTGGTTGTACTATCTGTCGTTTTTTGCTCACCACGATTATTAGGAAGATACTTGGACGCCATCTGGTAGGATTTTTCCATGAGTTGTAATTGGTCATTAACTGTCAAAGGAGCGGGGTTTGC
Organism: Chryseobacterium sp. Marseille-Q8038; assembly: GCF_965111995.1. Classification (NCBI taxonomy): domain Bacteria; kingdom Pseudomonadati; phylum Bacteroidota; class Flavobacteriia; order Flavobacteriales; family Weeksellaceae; genus Chryseobacterium; species Chryseobacterium sp. Marseille-Q8038. The sequence goes on from NZ_CBCOPN010000001.1 coordinate 62,678, forward strand.
ATCCCTCTCATCAAGTTGCCTTTTTAGTCCGGCAATTTCTTTGCGAAGTTCCTTCGATTCGTAGTTTTCGTTACTGTTATAAAATGAACCTAAAGTCGCCTGCGCATTCCGATAGGAGTTCAAAGCAGTATTTTCAGTTTGATTGGTTTTTCCTAATGTATTGTTTGCTGCGCTTAAATTCAATCTGGAAGCCTGATTATCAGCTTGCATCGTGCTATCACTGTTCCAGTAATCAGAAAGTGATGTAAGCATGGTCTTTTTCTGCTGATTTTTTTCATCCATCATGGCCTGTTCATAGGCTTTTTGTTTATCAGACTGCATTCCTTTTTCTGTTGCCTGCGGAACAGCACCATTGAGGCCGGAATCTTTATTTTCATCCTTATCGGCCGATGGTTTAAAAATTAAATAAAGGCAGGCAAGGAAAACGATCCCCATTAGAACATAAATCAATGGTTTTTTAAACTTTTCCAGATTGGATTTCTCATTCCCATTGATTAAATCATCGGATTTCTGGTCTGAATCTTCGACTAGAATGCTGATCCGTTTATTCTCTTTATTTTCCATTATTCTCATTTTTTAAGTTAATTGAAATACTATCCGTCTTTTTTTGAGAAGACCTTTCTGCCTTTCCCACAGGATTCTCAATATGCCGGATTGCGACCTCCGGATCTACTGCTCCGGCATCTACGCCTACCTTGGCAACAACGATGAGTGTTAAAATGGTATAGAACAGGAAAAAGTATAAAGTATATTTTCGCTGCTTTTTTACGGGCAATTCGCGCCAATGGTCGTCAAGATCATTGATACGATTTTCGATTTTTGTTCTTATATTCATAATGATAGATTTAACGTTCTACAACTTCTAGATCTCTGTTCTCCAACACGGCGAATTTCTCGATATTGAAGCCCTGTGGATTATTGTCAGACCGAACGGAGTTTAGAAGATTACAGGAAGTCACCAGATTACGCTTGGTCACGTTGCTTGAACGGATAATAAATTGTGTGGCATAAGTTTTCGCAGAATAGGGGTAAGTATCGAAATTGCAGATAACACTATCAACCTCAATCCGTTGCTGTACATTTCCGCTTATGATGCGATTATAGTATCCCTTTTCCGCCAGGTCATTATAGTAATCAAAAACGCTTTTATCAGCGAGGTTAAAAGCCCGTTTCATATTACTCTCAATTGCATTTTTATCCGGGGCCAAGGTGAAAAATAGTTCGTGAAAACGCCTCACATGCTCTCTTGCTTCAACAGGACGGTTGATGCTGGCATCTTGTGCTAGCGCCAGCATCAATGATTTACCCTGATCAAGAACATAGATTTTTTCCCGTTGCCTTTCCGCAAAACTATAAGACTTCCAGATTGCATATCCTACTATTCCAGTACATAATACGGCGAATATTATCGCATAAAGCCTAATCTGGCGGAAGCTATTTTCGATATTTCGGAGGGTTTTAAATTCCATGTTTTTAATTTTTAGAATTTTTAGATTTGTTATTTTTTAAGTAATTGTCCACCGATATTTCCAGCTACTGCACCCGCACCACCACTGGCAACACTGGCCGCCTGCTGAATATTTTTGGTGTAATTTGTTCCACCAGAAGCCTGAATAATCCAGCCCGTCACTGTCGGAACCGTAAAGTATCCGACTATTCCGATAATCATAAAGATGATATAGACCGTGTTGGTCGTGTCAGGTAGAAAGGAGGGATCGGATAAATTTTCAATGTCGCGTTCCAGAATCAGAGACTGAATCCTGGCAAGGATGGAACTGAACAGGTCTGCAACAGGTAACCATAAATACACGCTTACATATCGGGTAAACCATTGATTTAACGTTGACTGAAAGCCATCCCAGACACTTATGGCAAATGCAATCGGGCCAAGAATTGAAAGGACTATCAGAAAGAATGTTCTTATGGTATCAATCACCAAAGCCGCTGCATTGAATAATATTTCCAGTAGTTCCCTGAAAGCATCTTTTATTTTCTGTCCCAGCTGGAACATGCCGCGCTCAAAATACATTCCGGTCATTGTGGATAGGTCACTCGGTGACCAGCCTAATTCTTCAAGCTTTTTGTCGAATTCTTCATCTGATACCAGATATGCTTTTTCAGGATTTCTGATCATTGCCTCATATTCCAATTGGTCTTTCTTTTCCTGTAAAGCATTAAGGTCAATGACCTGATTTTCCAGCATGGCATGGGTTCCCTTTACGACTGGACTTAAAACAGCATTAATGGATCCCAATACAATTGTTGGGAAGAACATGATACAGATGCCAAGTGCGAAGGGCCTCAGTAAAGGGAAAACGTCGATAGGTTCAGCGCGGCTTAATGCCTGCCATACTTTGAGGGCAACATAAAATAACGCGCCCAATCCAGCTACGCCCTTTGCCACTCCCGCCATATCAGCTGAAAGAGGGATCATCTCATCATAGAGTGAGCGCAAGATTTCGTGTAAGTTCTCGTATTCCATGATTTTACCAGTATTTTTGATCAGGAGTACCGTAGAGTTCAAGTACTCTTTTGGTATTGTTTTTCTTTTTGGCGCGGATAATACTTACCGAAATATTTTTATTGGTGAAGTATTTGACAAGGGCATGGTATTCTTTGACTTCCTTATAAACTTTGTCAATGACTTCCATTCTTTCCCTATCGTTCAGTGATAGGCCGTTTGCGGTGATAATTTGCTTTAATTCTTTCAAAAGCTCAGTGCTTTCGTTCAATAATGCAGAATAGCCGTTTGCAATGGCTGCCAATTCATTTGGTTTGAAATTGGGGTCATTCATCATTTTACCAAAGTTGGTGACGTACATTTCAGAAACGTCCCCTACAAGCAAGACAGTTTGCTGAACTTTGCGGGCGTCTTTTACAAGGTTGTTTACCGCCTTTAGTTTATCATAGTATTCTTTGCCCTGTTCATAAACCCGTTTTACCTCGTTAAAATTCTTCACTACGTTTGAAACAGTCGAGGATGTCTGGACAATCTCGTTTGCGCTGTTGACAATACCGGATGCAAGGTTGGTTGGATCGGTAACTACCCATTGTGCTTTCGCTAGTGGTGTGAAGGCAAATGTGAATGCCATCATTACCATGAAAATGATTTTTTTCATTGTTTTAAAATTTTAGAGATTAATTATTATTTTGATTTTCAGTATTTTTGAGTACGATGCGCTTTATGGCATGTTCAACGTTTCCGCCGAGTTCCTCAGCCAGTTGCATGACCTCCAGCTTTTCGGTTTCTTCCGTGGTATAGGCATAATATTCCGCCATTGAAACTTCAGTAGCGTATACCGCTGAGTGGGTTCCGCCCAGGCCGATCCAGACCTCCTTGTATTTTCGGGCAGGATCATTGTTCATATTGATTGAAAGTATCTGGGATTTCTCTTTTTCGGTTAATCCCAACATCGCTTGGATATCATCGAACTTATTCATGTATTTTCGCTGATCAAGAAGAATTTTGCAATCGGAATTATTGATGATAGTCTCTTTGACGACAGGCGAATGAATGATATCATCAACCTCTTGGGTCACCACGATTGCTTCTCCGAAGAACTTTCTAACCGTCTTAAAGAGGTATTTTATGTACTCTGCGAACCCTTCTTTTGCTATCGCTTTCCAAGCCTCTTCTATCAGAATTAGCTTTCTGATACCCTTTAGCCGTCTCATCTTATTAATGAAAGTTTCCATAATAATGATGGTCACAATGGGAAAAAGTATTTTATGATCTTTAATCGCGTCCACCTCAAAGACAATAAATCTCTTATTAAGTAAATCAAGCTCTTTTTCGGAATTTAACAGATAGTCGTACTCACCACCTTTATAGTAGGGTTCCAGGACATTTAGAAAGTTAGCCAGGTCAAAATCTTTTTCACGGACTTCTTTAGCTTTAAGGACTTTTTTATAGTCATTTTTTACATATTCATAAAACCCATTGAATGATGGCTTAACTTCGCTATTTTTGATATAATCAATATATCCGCTTACAGCGTTTGAGAGTGCCACTTCTTCGGAACGCTTCGGAGGTTCATCATCACGTTTCCATAGTGTCAGTATTAGTGTTTTAATGCTTTCGCGTTTTTCAATATCAAATGCATTGTCATCGGTATAAAAGGGATTAAAGGAAATCGGATTGTCTTCGGTGTACGTGAAATAGACACCATCCTGACCTTTCGTTTTTCCCTTTATCATCTCACATAAGCCCTGATAAGAGTTTCCGGTATCGATCAGCAGAACGTGGGAACCTTGTTCCCAGTATTGACGTACCATATGGTTTGTGAAAAAAGATTTTCCGGAACCTGAAGGACCTAAAATGAACTTATTCCTGTTTGTGATTATCCCTTTTTTCATGGGATAGTCCGAAATATCCAAATGAACCGGTTTTCCGGTAAGACGGTCTGCCATTTTGATTCCGAAATGCGACGGGGAATCGTGATAATTTGTTTCTGCGGTGAAAAAACAGAGAGCCGGTTCAATAAACGTATAAAAACTCTCCTCGCTTGGAAAATCCCCAGCATTACCCGGCATTGCTGCCCAGTATAATGTGGCAACATCTACTGTATTGTGTCTTGGTTTACACTCCATGAGCGCCAGCGCGCTTCCAGTATCATTTTTTATCCGTTTTAGCTCAGAAGGATCGTCTGACCAGGCGATCACACTGTAGTGCGCCCGAACCGAAGAAAGGCCGAAAGAATGTGCTTCATTGAGATATTTCTCAATCCATTCTCTGTTTATCTGGTTACTCCGGCTATACTTCGCCAACGAATGCATATTCCGCGCTGATTTCTCAAACTTCCTAAGGTTATCATCAGAATTATCCAGAAAGATGTATTGATTATAGATATGATTACAGTTGAGCAGCAGGCCAACAGGCGATGCAAATGATAGCAAACAGTCGCTTCGGTCTGTGGAGAGCTTCTCATATCGTGTATCGATCGAAACTGTTCCCGGTAGGTCCTCGGTGTCAGACAATGTGTGCATACAGAGCCTTTTGTTCCCGATTCGGACTTCCTCATTACCCAAAGAAATATCCTGTAATGGCTCATCTTTTGCCCTTGAAAGGGTAAAATATTGATCCAACAGTCCCTGGTGATTTTCAGTTCCAGTAATATCCTCTGTAGTAAGCCTCTCAAGCTCAATATAACCGCTATCGTTTAAAATCCGCTCAAACTGCGCCACTGCTTCCATAAAACGCTGGATATTTTCTTTGTCACGGATTTCTTTTGGAATCAAGACCCCTTTACACAGCGACGAAAAATTAGATTGCATTCGCATTCTTTCTTTACTGGTCTTGGTTAGAAATAGATAACAGTAGTGGTTCAAAAAGGGGCGTTCATTAAAATGTTGTTGATAGGATTTTCCCAAAAAGCTTATTCCTTCATCGGAAAGATCTGGTTCATAACTTTCTTTAATGAACCAATCCTGTTTTAGCACGATTGAATGATCGGGCAAGGTCTTAATTGCTTTATGCCAGGCAGAGTGCATGGCGTCATACTCGGCAGACGCTACCGTAAAAACCTCAGGAAGAATAACTTTAAAACAAACTGTTATGTCTGCCTCTTTTGAAATAATACAGTTTTCTTCAACTGCCAGGAGTGGAAATTTTGATTCCAAAGTCCTTGTTTTAGCCATGTTTCTCATGATTTAATGGATTTGGAGTTCAACCTGAATTTTAGAAAGCGCCGAACGGGTTTACGGCTTGAAATAAATCTTGGATGTCGCTTTTTGGATGCGGCTTTCATAAGCCCGTGTTCCCCATATTTCGTATTTAGACTGAAAGTTTGCCAGATTAGTACCGATGAGCCAGTCGTTCCTAGGATTAGACATACATAGGAATTTATACCGATCATATACATGATCATCACAAGGATCAGTATACCAAGAAGACCTGCGGCAAAAATGAAAAGATATTGCGCTTTAAGTCCTTTAAACTCAACCGAACGACCTACACCTTTATTGATATTAAATGTTTTCATGGGTAGGGTTTAAAAGTTTATAGTTCCTTGAATCGCATTCAGGTCGTAATTGGCAGTCAAGACCTCAATCTTCTTTTTATGTAGCTTTCCATGCGCGTTGTTAACCATTACACTTGACTGCATTTGTAAAGTGAACCAACCTTGATTTTTTATATATTGCTTCAACTCAGGGCTTGGATAACTACTTAATAGAAATTTTCCCTTTATCTCGGATAGACATTGAAGGAGGGAGGCATAATCTTCTTTTGAATAGCCATCGTAATGCCCACAATCAGAATTATAATATGGTGGGTCGCAATAATGAAATGCAGAAATATGATCACGAGAATTGATTATGCGTAGCGCATCCGTGTTTTCAATTTGTACATTCTGTAACCTTATCGCATATTCTTCTGAAAATGAGTTACGTTTATTACTGATCTTCTTAGCAGTTGTGGAGCTTGTTTTATCATACCCCCAGGCGTCACCGATAATAGAACTAAAGGATTGGTTGCAGAGAACCCATACTGCCCAGGCACGCTTCAATCGATCAAAAAGATGTGGGTTGTTATAAATGACAAGCGCATCGTTATGTAATGATCTGCTGTGAAGGCTTATTCTGATCAATTTTTCCAATTCTACGAACTGGTTCTGCACCATTTCGTAGAAATTGATCAATTCTCTATTGTAGTCGTTGATAACTTCAACCTCGGTAATTGGTTTTGACCAAAATATAGCCCCGCCACCTACAAAAGGCTCAACGTATGTTTTATGCGGTGGAATAAGTGGAATAATTACCTTTGAAAGTTTCTGTTTACCCCCATAATAAGTAAGCGGAGTAGTTATATTTTTTGTAGTCATATCTGCTGATTTAAAGGTTTGAAAGGAAGGCTACAGGAAGAATGATCGTAAGATCGTAGCAGCAACAATCAAGAATATGCAGGCGCCAAACCAGCTTGCCGCAGTCTTACTAGTATCGGGATCACCGCTGCTGAACTTGTTGTAAACTTTGACACCCCCTATCAACCCGACCACAGCGCCGATCGCATATACAAGCTGGGTTGCTGGATCAAAGTAACCAGTGATCATCTGGGTTGCCTCCTGAATACCACCCTGTCCGTTTCCCTGTGCAAATGCACCAACTGTTGATAGCATTAATACTGCTGTCAGCAAAATTCTTTTTCTTTGTTTTTCCATGATTTAAACGACTTATTTGTTATTCTTTTCCTGCTACTTGCAGGCTTACATGGCAAATGTGAGATAGAATTTAAAGCACCCTTTTAATTTGGAATTCAGTGGTTGTATTTGGCGTTAGAAGGTATTGGAAAGAGGTTTTTGTAGCTTGATAAGAAAATAAAAAAAGTGCTAGATCATTCGATCAGCACTTTTATTTTTATCATTTTTTTTAGGTTACATCTTTCTTCCTTTACCGTGATTTTTTGGCCTATCCTTCTGTTGATTTTCCTGTCTTTTTTGAAGTTCCTCTTTATTGTCTTTGATTATATCGACAATATAGGTTTGTTCCCATGGAATTGTCTTTGCCTCAAAATGGTTTTTTACACCAAGCCATTTTAAGTCTTCTTTCAAATCCCATCCTCCGGCACGGTTCCAGCCAATAGGATCTAGTTGGGTTTGAAATGGAAATTCAACAGCAATGAGATCTTTTGGGATACTGAACAGGTTATCGTAATCTAATTCCCGGAACTCCTTTTTTATGGGATCATAAGGTATAATATAAGCGTCCTTTTCTTCTGAATAATAATGGTCAATTTCATCAAAACTGATCCCCTTAGAAGCGAAATCTGTGGCTGAACGGAGCATGTTCATCCTCATGTCAACAGTAAAGGTATGACCTTCGATTTCTAACGTGGGTAATTGACCTTGCATCCGTATGTCAAACGCTTTTTGATCTACCATAAAATAGAAATCATCATGCTTTTTAACCTCATCAATCGACACATTATATTTCTTCGCCATTCCTTCAGGATCAAGTTCAACGAATTCAGGAAGAAATATTTCTTTATTTTTGTATATAACCATATAGCCACCTTCCTCATTGTCCTGCATCTCTTTCAATTGTATTGTATTTTCGGGATCTAACTTATCGCGATATTCGAAGGTGTTGATATCGGCAACAAACCTAGTGCCTTCAATCAATAATTCCATTTGTCCCTGCTCATTTCTGGTGATGGGAATTACCTGTCTGATCTCGCCAAGACTGAATGCAAGATCATATTCCAGCTTAAGGTCGTGGTAGATTAGGCCCAGTTTAAGTGGCAAGGCTTCGGCATGGTTCTTTCCAATAGGATCAATCGTACGTATGTTCGGAATCTCTACAAGCCGAACAGTCTCTGAATCCATTCTGCTCTCTTTTGAAATGTCAATCAAATTGCCACTTATGGGGTCATAAAAAATAGTATAGCTTCTGTTTTTATCACTGTAATAATCTTCCAAACCTTTAAGCTCAATATCAGGTTTCCCTTCCATTGACCATAATATGTCATTGTCAGGATCCACTACATACTGATTGCCACAGATATTTACTTTTACTGGATGGCCGTCAATCCTCTTGTTGTAAACCTCCTGGTTAACCATTAATTCAAAATCTGTCTTTTCGACCATATCTTTTGAAGTACAACCGTACTTTTTACTGAATCCCAACGGATCAAGTTCGGTAATCCTCGGAATTACAACCTCAATGCTGGTCTCAAAATAAGGATCAAGGATTATTTTTCCAGTGTCATCAAAATCGGGGTTGGTCACAATAAAATCATGATTTTTAGACAATGGACTATAATTAAAGGAATAATGTGTACCATGATCCTTCATATACGCAAAAGTGATTGCATTGCTTGGATTGTTTTTTTCAATGAGCGCCAATTTGTCAATGTCAAATTGAAAAATTGTCCCTTCTATCTCAATTACTGGTAATTGTCTTTTTTCCTGTTCCATAATAAATTATTTTTTTGTTATAGAGCAAAAATGTTCGATAAATCATTTGATTAGCCTAAAAGTGTATTGAGAGGCGTCCTTTGGCATTTAATTTCGTTTACTACCACATGATTTACTATCGCTTAGCTCAATGTAATATCCGTGGTTGAGAAAATCACTCTCTATAAAAAAGGTTCTTTAAAATTTTCACAGGTTTTAAAAAAGACAAAGGGGATCTTAAAGAAAATCCCCAATGTCAAAATCATCACCGTTCTCAGAAGTTTTAGGTTCCGCCTCGTTTGGCAAATTCTTATTCAAAAGATCTGCTATCTTACGGGAAGAACCATCCATAGCATTTTCCAATAGATAGAAAAGATCGGTACCTTCAATCTTACGAACTACAGCGACTGCCTTTTTAATAGAAGCGGGTTCCGGCGAATCGTCCCGTAATACCTGCCCGGCATCATTGAGTTCCTGAAAGGAAACCCCTTTGGCATACCCTCTGACCTCATTTGGACCCACTATGTTTTTAAATTCTTCCTCTTCTTCCTCGTAGTCAATATCCTCCTCGGAATTTTCCTCAGAATTTTTCTCTGGAACAGGATGTTTTAAACCCTTTCCCTCGGTGTTCATTTCAAAATTATCCTCTTTATCGTTTCCCTCATTTATTTGGCTCTCAGTGGATGTTGTTGGCGCAGAAAGGCGACTAACATACCTGGATTTACCCATGATGTCTTTTGGATCTTTCTTTGGAGGGACGACCGGATTTCTTGTAATCTTATTGATGACCAATTTATCTTTCAACAAAAGTATGATTATCGTTAAAAGGCATGTTAAAATCAATACTTCCATTGCTATAATATTGGTTTCTGGTTCATAGCGTGGATCGCGTTTATTTCATCATCGAAATTCTCAAAATGTTGCCTTAGGACATTATGTATATAATCGGTTAGCGTAATTTCACCGTCTCCAAGAATACAAACGATTCTGGTCAATTTCTTGTGGAAGTCGGAGCATATATAAACCGATTTTCCACATCTGGCTACCGTGCTGGTCGCCTTTAAAAATGAAGATTCATACTCATCAATATGAAGTGTTTTTTTCGATTGGTTCTGTTCTTGCTTTTTCATCGCTATAAATATTGTTCCAAATTGAAATAATTAGAAAATAGGTTTAAACTTATCATTGAAATCATCTGTAATCGCCTTTTCAAAAAGCTCAAAATGATGATTTAGAATATTGTCCAGATAGGCATAAAGCGGGATTTTGTCTTCACCAATAACCTGTACAATCCTTGATAGACGTTCGTGAGACTCCTGCCTTATGTAGATGCTCTTTTCACCTCTTCGATTCATAGAATGATTCTTTAGAAAAAGTTCTCCGTAAGTCTTTTCTGATTGTTTTCTAACTTTTGCCTTTTCTTTTGCCACAGGTTTATTTTCAACAGGCGGGTCACTGGCAAGTGGCAGATTTGGATCACGTGTTCCTTCAGCCATAACTTGCATCAGATATTCTTCATCAACTTCTGGAATATTCGCTTTTTTATTATTTTTATCCATTATCATGCATTTTTATTGTTTTCAAAAATTCCTCGATGAACATATCCATTTTACTAGACTTTATAAGTCTTCTATCCGGCGGGAGCAGAGTGGACCTAAAAACGGTCTTTGCTTCTGATTCACTTTCTTTGCGAAAACGCTTACTGTCCGGAACTCTTGTTTCCATCAATGTCAGTCCCAATTCATGAATTATTCGATCGTAATGATCATAAAGAACTGATTTTTCCCTGCCGTCTACCTGATTCCAGAATAGTCTGATTGTTTCAATCGAAGTTTGACCATTTTTTATTAGAACGTTAGTCATCACATCCGTAAAAGAAAGCGTACTTTCAAGCACAACCCGATCCGCGGTGATTGGAGAAAAAATGTGGTTCATTCCTGCAAGAGTGCTTAAAAGCCCCGGAGTGTTCACCGTTCCTGGAAGATCAAAAAAGATGATATCAACAGGTAGCTGTGACAATTGTAAATATTGTTCAGCTTCTTTTAAGGCCAGCTCTGGCTTACACTGAAATATGGGATAAGCTTTCTTATTTAATTCCTTAAATTGTTGGAAAGCTAATTTTTTAAAGGTCTCATTTTTCATAATTGCGGATTGGTCTCTCTGCCTCATCTGGGCAAGACTATGTTGCGGATAGTCGCAATCAAAAACAGCTACATTAAGTCCTCGACTATAATGTAATGTACTGGCTAAAATAGATGTGAAAGTACTTTTACCTACACCACCTTTTTGGCTGGAGAAGGCTACAAATAATGTTTTTTTCTTCTGTTCCATTTTCTCTGATTTTTAATAATTTTTGTGTAATTGTATTTTGTAAATCCTGCAAGCATGCCGGATATACGGAATGCTCTCTCGATATAAATCTTCTTTTCTGTACTGAAAGAATAATGGACTGATTACCTGTTAGGAAATCTTCCTGTGCGAAATCTTGCAGGTTTTCATTCTAGCTTCTAGACTTTCTATCCATCATGCTGATCTTAATTATATCTGGCATGCGTTCATTCTTTCATTTTTGCTTCCTTCACTGAATCCAGGAAATCTTTCTGGCCGGACAACATTTTAACTGGGCAGTCATCTTGAAAACTGGTTTTCTAACCTGTTTGAAAGCCTATTCTCCATTTAGCCCGCCTGATTATTTGCTTCCATGATTATTTGCATGCCTGATATCCAGGATACGATCAGCTCATCTAGCTTGATAGCACAAAGAACAAGTAATTATTAATCCATTTTAGATACCTGGAATTGATTGGCGAAATGCGGCACTTTTTGGCTCTGGCTCGTATGGTGAGCCTTTAAAAAAGTAGCCTTTACTTTGTATTGAATTAGTATAGAGGGGGTAAGGCAATATTTACTTTTGATGGTTCAACAGTATATAATCCATTAATTGTTTTTATTCAATCCGCCAATACTGGCGGAATCCTTTCATCGGAAAGGAGCAAGTTATCTTTTGAGCAGCTTGAAATAAATTCCGCCGCTCAAAACAACTTGCCCTAGCGGGGCTTTAAAAACACTCTCCGAAGTCGAGGTTTTCATTAAAACATTAATTTTTGACAATGGACAATCAAAAAAAGAGGCAAATCAAAAAGTCTGGGCGCAAGCCCAAGGTTGATCCGGCAAGACACCGGTATTCTATAAGTTTGAACGATAAGGAGAATGATCGTTTCTTATCGTTATTTGAGAAGTCAGGAATGAAAGTAATGGCACATTTTATCACAGCTTGCATGTTTGATAAAACCATAAAGACAGTGAAAATTGATATGAATGCAGTGGAATATCATACAAGGTTAACCAATTTATTTAGTCAGTTTCGATCAATAGGCGTAAATTATAATCAGATCGTGAAGATTTTGTACCGCAATTTTTCAGAGAAAAAGGCCGCGGCATATTTGTTCAAATTGGAAAATCAAACTGCTGAACTTGCAGAACTTTGTCGAAAAATCATTGACTTAACACTCGAATTTGGAAAAAAACATCTTGAAAAATGATCGCTAAAATTGGAAAAGGAGCAAACCTTTACGGAGTAATTACCTACAATTTTCAAAAAGTAGCAAGTGAAAATGGGCAGATTCTTGGTCTTAATAACATGCCGGAAAGTTTCGATGGAACTTATTCGGTCAGTTATCTGATGAAATGTTTTGATCCATATCTTACAGCTAACAACAAAACAGAGAAACCAATCCGTCATATTTCTTTAAATCCTGATCCGAATGATAAAGTAGTGAACGATGATCTTATTGCCATTGCAAATGAATATATGGAAAAAATGGGATTCAAAAATCAGCCTTACATTATATTTAAACATACAGATATTGAAAGAACCCATATGCACATAGTTACCACTTGCGTAAAATCTGACGGAAAGAAAATTCCCGATTACAATGATCACGGCAAATCGATGGCCATCTGCAGAAATATTGAAAAGGATTATGGGTTATTGCCCGCGACTGAAAAATTATCTAAAGATGAACTTAATTTTAGACCTGTTAACCATACAAAAGGAAATATAAAGAGTCAGATTTCGGCGGTGGTCCGATATCTTCCCCAACACTACCGGTTTCAGACTTTAGGGGCGTACAACGCACTATTGTCATTATTTAACATCACAGCCGAAGAGGTAAAAGGAGAAATTCATGGACAGCCAAAAAGTGGTCTTGTTTATTTTGCATTGGATGAAAAAGGCAAGAAAGCGAGCAATCCTTTTAAAGCTTCATTATTCGGAAAAAAGGCAGGAATGGAATTTCTAAACAATCATTTTGAAGAAAGCAAAATCGCTATGAAATCCAGTCCTGCAAAATCGATTATAAAAAATACCTGTGAATCTGTTCTAGCAATTACCAATAGCGAGGCAGAATTTAAAAAAGAGCTGGCAAAACAGGGAATCAATGTTGTAGTACGCAGAAATGATGAAGGTAGAATTTATGGTGTTACTTTTATCGACCATGAAAGTCATTCTGTCTATAATGGCTCCCAGTTAGCAAAGAACCTATCTGCAAATTTCTTTAACGAGTATTGGACAATAGGGGCAAGGCCAGTCAGTGATGATAATGGTATTGGTCAAAAAAATGACCTGCCGATCCATAAATTATTCGATTTCATAGATGAAGGAATTATAGCCAATCTGACCGAGAATTTTATTGAGGGAACGGGCTCAATAATACCAGGCTCACAGGGAGAAGATTTTGAGGAAATTGATTTTGAGAACCGGATGAAAAGAAAGAGTAAACGTAAGCGTAGAAAACTTTGATCGCTACATATGAATTCAAAGATTTACTCGCTGATCACTATATTTCTTTCTTTCCTTTTTTAATGAGGTTAACCATTCTAAATACATTCCTTGTGGCATATTTCTATAACCGATTTTATGTATATAACTGTATTCAGTATTTATTACTGACAGTAGCTTAACAGCAGATGAAGAAGTTTTTTCAAGCTTTAAATATTGGTTTTTATGCGTTTCCGCTTTTAGAATCAAGGCCGTTATCAGATTCGGAAATATTTGTACCGCACGATCAGCACATTTCAAAGCGAAGCTACCATCATTTTCGGGAAAAGATCGGTTGTATGCATTGGCAAGATCCACTAGACATAGTGCCAGACTTTCCTTACTATCCAGCGCTTTCATATAAACACCATTTTCAATAGCATTCAAATGAATAAATCCCGAAGCCATTAACCAGGCATCTTGCGGAAAAATACCGCTTGTCAATTCAGTATTATACCAACCTATCGACTTGATATTATGCTTGATATAAATATGATTAGGTGCGAGAGCAAGACTAGCATCTGCACCAATCTCCTCGGCTAGGATTTTATAAAGGTAGGGCAGAGAATTACAGTTACCTTTCTGTGTATTCACCAACTTGGAAACAAAAAGATTGGAAAGGTCTATGTGCCCAAATACATCATTAAAATCGTAGGAAAACGCTTTATACTTGAGCGTATCTCTATTAACAATAATTGGCGTTTCCTGGCAGATAACTGAAAATATAGCAGCGTATTTACTTACAGCCACTTTATCTTTTTCTTCATAGGTCAAGTCCCTATTTTCTATTATTTTTTTCGCAAAGTTTGCCATGAATTTTATTTTCCGGCTCACTTCGGCTGTATCTAGTTTACCCTGGTAATAGGCGTCTTCCACACTTAATACAGCAGTCTTAAAACTATAAGCCTGCTTATCAGTAAGCATATTCTCAATTGTGAGAAATGCATCATCATAAAAGCGGTTCTCCTGAGCATTAGCAAGATTGCTTAGCATTACAAATAAGGTTATAATAAAGTACTTCATAATGTGGCTCTGGTGAATTAAGAATATTGGTTATTGTTATTATCAAGATAATCAAGTACCTCAATTACCAAAATATCATCCTCTTTTTTGGAATATTTTGAAAGGAAAAAATTTATCAAATTATTCAACTCCCTTATAGAACAGAGTTTTTCATAAGATATGTTGTTATCTTTTATAATTGCTCCCAACCCTCTTTTTGATTTAAAGAATTTATAATCAGTGTCAGCGCTTACAGAAAATTCGGCATAGATAATAATCCTATCAAAATCTAGATCAACAAAATTTTCCCCTAATAATTCCTTTACTTGGTTAATTCTTATGGCTTTAATTATTTCTTCTAATCTCATCGTTTATTTGCATTTCATAATTAGTTTTATTCAACTAGGTTCAACACTTTCCAGCCAGCAGCACCGGAATTCCAAACCCATAGCTCATTTATCGCAATTGACCCATCTCTATAAATAACTTTTTCCTCAATCAATTGCTGATCTTCCCTTTGATCTTTCAAGGTGAATACTCTTTCTACACCTTCAAAATTTGGAAAACCACTTATTTCTAAATAATCAACAAAAGATGTTTTCAATACGGATGTTATCTTTGAAAGATTTTTCTCATTTACCACTACAGAATGGCCAATCATGATATTTTCTGCCTCCTTTCTGAAATCTTTACAGGAAAATATACCATCAAGGTCCTTATTGTTATAAAACTCCTCAATTGTAATAATTGCACCCTCTGCCGTAGATAAATCCGGCCTGAAGAAATCATCTCCCTCATCAATTCGATATCCGCAATCTATTTCAAAATTCAGCTTTTCTTCTTCTCCAAGCATATTTCTATAATGCCTTACTGTATAACCTCCCAACATTCTTTGATTATCAATAATCAGCCAATCAACAGCTTCACTGAATGGAACTTTTTCGGGATCATTATTTTCCGCCAGAACTCCACAGTAATAGCTGTCTTCGATCCTGATATCCTCCAACCACACAAAAATCTCATCCTTGTTCTTAAACTTTATCGAAGAATAGCCCAAATAACCTTCTTTAATCAGTTTATCGAAATACCAGATGGTATTTTTTGCCTTATATAATAAATAGAGATATTCTTGGTTTTCTTCTAATTGAAAAGTATTATTCATTTTACAAAGGTTAGCGTCCCCACTGTTTCTCGTATTTTTATCGGATGATAGCCCGGAAATACCAGTTTTTTCATTCATAATTTATGACATCGTATTTGGGGTTATACAATGTTAATGCAGTTTCATACTCCCCAAACTTACTATAAGGTTGTTAGGGACAAAATATCTTTAATCCATTGGGCCGATTTCAAAAATCTTTTTGCCGTATCGTCGCCCCAAACCGCGCCATAATCAAACTCGTAGTTTTTAGAACTTTCATTTTCCACAACGCTATTTGCAGCTTGTAAAAATATGGCATTATCAATAGTTCCAGACAGTTCGTGAAATTTTTTGTTCCAACTTGCAGCAGGATTTGCCCCCCGGGCTGTATCGAAAAAATTAATCAGTTGAACTTTAATCTCAAAATCATCCCAAGCATTTTCAGCTATTGCCAAATTCAAAATGTCATTGATAATCTTATAGCAACCCTGTTTATTTATCACTTCAAATCTCTTCAAATAATCAATTAATGCGATATCTTTTGCTGATACTAATTTTAAAATCTTTTTAAAACATATAATATCATGGTGAAAGGCTTTTTGATGGATAATGTGCAGTATATTTTTCAAAGTTGAAAACTTAACATCGTTAGTAGCCTGTTTAAAAATACCACGAACATGTTCTATTTTTAGAATGTCTTCTATGAAATTACTGTTGGGCGAAACGAAATAGTTATCTCTAAGATAAACAGTAATATGAAAAAAATCCTCTGGTGAATAGACAATCATCTTGTCCTTTACAAATTTGCTTATCAAATTATCTCTGAGTAAAGCACCTAATCTTACTACATATAATGACCTCAAAAAAGCATCATTGAATACGTTGTTGTAATGCAATAACTTAGGAAGGATGTATTTATAACATTTCCTTTCGATTTCTGATGAAATGAGTTCATTGAATTTTGCTTCCAATTCTTTTTCTGTTTTTACCTGCTCCTTCTTATCATGAATTGCTTGCTCATGTTTCAAAAGCAATAAGTAAAACCAATTTTGAATTTTAATAAAATCACTTGCAGAAATATTTAGCTCTTTAGCTAAAATCTCTGATTTCGCAAATTCATCATTTTTAAAAGTCAAATATGGATTATCTGTCATGATTTTTTGAATAAATTCTCACCAAATATTACTTTCTTATTCTCAATTTTGTATGGATATAGCTGCTGATATTTGTCTTCTGGTGATAGGACAAACTCTACTACTAATACATCTTTTCCTTGATACTTACCATCCATAGCTATAGCATAAGCCCGAACATCTTCATCTTTAAGATCTTCATACGCTCCGGCCAATAAAACATCATACATTTCTTTTGAATCGGTTGATTCTGAGTAAGCGGAAATATAAGTCAGTTTTCCATTTGCTCTAACATAAGTAGCGTATGGAGCAAATTCACCATTTTCAAGTAAAAATTTTTCTGCTTGCTCTTTAATAGCTTCAAGCAATATTTCAATATTAGTCATCATTAAATATAATAAATTTAACACTACGCACAACCAGGAACACCGTTACAAGGATCTTTAGGTTTTGGTACAGGCATAAGCTTCGGCGCTGGAGCAGGAGTAACTTTCATATTATCTATTTTTGGTTTTGGAGGTGCAACATATCTTTGTATTTTAATACCTGAATTTTCTAAAGGCTTAGTAATTTCTGCTGACTTATTTAAATGTAATATTGCCTCCTGACCGTTGCCTTTAGAAATTTGTTGCTGACCCCTGAGTTGTTTCGTGAAAGACTGTTTAACTACATGCTTTATTTCAATTGTTCCACCTTCATCTGTCATTGCATCTGGAATCGTACGCCCTGTTTTCCCTGTTTTTGGATCTGTAAATTCATAAGTTTGCGTATTTTTATCCTTTCCCATTTCAGCAAGCTCCTTTTTCTCAACATATCGGCCAAAATTAAAACGTTCCTGTCGAGCTGAATTTTCTGCTGCTTTAGTTCCTACTTCTCCTGTTTTTGTAAGCGTTTCAATAACAGTTGGTTTAATTGAGGACTCCTCAAATAAAGGCATTAGCCGAAGCCACCAGCAACATCCATTAACCTCTTCTGGAGCTCTACCGTCAGGATCTATAAACTTTAGTGGATTATTAAAAGACATGTTGTAGGGACTCCAACTACTAAATTCCTCACTTAGGGGATCGGGACTGATCCAGCGACCATGTGTGTCTCCGATCGGTTGAGCATCTGGATCGTCAAGATTCACTTCTAAAAAATCGACAACTTCACTCTTTTTTACATTAAATCGCACCGATCCAATAGTAACCACGCTATCCTGATCGTGAAATTCCAAGTATTTTCCCTTGCTTAACGTCGCAACCTTGGGATAGTAGCCATATTTCTTAAAGGGATTTCCAGCTTCAATGTTCTTTCTTCTTCTTTCAGCTTCCTGAGGGCTCAGACTATCTCTAGTTTTTAGTACCTCAGTCATATAGGGGCGAGATCGCTCTTCCTTGGTCAGTTTAACGGGATTTACCCATTCCTTTTGTTTTGTGTTCTTTTTCTTTTGATTTACCTGCGCTTGCGAAAAACAGACGAGGAAAAGGAAAACAAAAAATAAAATCTTTCTCATAATTTATTTGTCTTTTGATTTTTTTATAAAAATTCCTTTGGAATCTTGTAGATCTTTAGGGATTCTTTTTTCGGAGTGATTGGTTTTGGTTTTTTATTGGCTTCTTTTTGCTTTTGCGCATTTAGGATCTTAATCCTTTCAGCGATTTCATCACTTTTTTGCTGGTTTTCTGTACTCTTTAATGATCCAAGCCATTTTTCGTACTGATCAAGTGGCATCTGGGTAAAGCCTGATTGATCAATATAATCAAAGCCTATATTTATTTGGCGAAATTGATTTTCCAATGGAGGATAATTACGGATATTTTGAAGCTGCTCCTTAATTTGAGGATCAATCCCAAACCTACTACAAGCCTGCATAAAGCGTACTTGATCCGTATTACTCTTCCATAATGTTGCATTTATATTATTTGGATTGAGTATTAATGCTTTATCGAGAACTTTGGAGACAAATTCATCATAACCATATTTGTGGATATATCCGCTGGCAAGATCTACATAAGTCTGTGATAAGATCTCACGCTTAGTTAGATTCTGCATATATAGTTTGTTCTTTAGTGCTTCTGCTTTAATATACCCCGAATTAAGCACAAATGAATTTGCAGAAAACATCCCATTGGTAAGCTCAACACTTAACATTTCGCCATCAGCATCTTTAAACCGGATATAAGAGTGATTGGGTGACATAACCAAGTAAGCTTCCGCACCAATTTGTTCAGCTAAAATGAGATACAATAAAGGCATCGAATGGCATTGCCCAGAATTTGTCTTCATCAATTTAGATACAAACATCTTCGAGTAGTCTTTAGCACCCATATAATCCTCAAAATCATACTTCATTGCTTTGTGGACTACTTTTCCGTTTAGTTTACTGTCCTCTGCAAAGTATTTGAAAATGGACAGATTTTTAGAAACATTGTCGGAATCTTCAATTCCACTAGTTTTAATTTCTTTCCGAATGATATTTGTGGCTTTTTGGATTTGGCCCTGATAAGTTGCCTGAAAATTTTTATCATTATTATTGTACGCGTTCTCAACAAGGAAAACAGCGTCAGCAATTGAATAACTTTCGGGATCAAGTTTTGAAAGATTTTCATAAGCATTGTAATAAGCGCCAGTTCCCTTCTTATCCGATAAGGGAGAAAGCATAAAATTTCTCGAAAATGATTCCGCTCGTATCTCTGCAATCTGACGTTCAACTTCTCTGTTTATATGTTCATGATCAGATTTTGGACTTACATTCTTGTAAGCTTTTTCAGCAGAATAATTCGACTTTGGAAAAATCACCTCTGATTTGTATTGTGTTTCCTTAGTGCTATATAAGGTAGCTTGCTGTGGAGTTGCAGGCAACTTTGGTATCTGGCCAAAGCAAATGGGACTAAATACAATAAGGTATAATAATGCTTGTTTCATCAGATAAATGTGTCTTTTTAGGTCAGTAGGATTGGCAATTTAATTTATTTTTATATTGTCGGATATAGGTATTTTCACGGAAATTTGATTTATTTTCAAATATTCCTATATCATAAATCTATAAAGCGAAGGTATATCGTGGAAACGTCAGAACCCGTCGTATTTTAAACTTTTAAAAGTTTATCTAATTTTCCTTATGTATTAAGTTGGGATAAACACAAAAAGGCATGGGTACTGAAGCCAATCGTCTAAGAGGTACCGCTAAGAACCCAGATGCCGAAAAGACTTAGCCCATGCCAATAGTAGGCACAGGCGTAAGTCTATCGAATTGCATCTTTTTTGAAAATTAGCGGTTTTCTTAGATTAAATTTTCGATAGCTTACGCTCGTTTATATTTTAATATTCTATTAAATATTCCGACTGCTAATATATTAATATTTTATCTAATAAATTAAATAAAGAATTTTTGGGTAAGCTATTTATAAACCAATTATAGATTTTGCTGTTTTTGAGGTGTGTAAGATATCTGATATTGAAATTTGTTTAATAATATTGAATGAATTATTAAAAAATTATTAAATTTGTTGTTCAGACATGTTGCCATCCAACCGACATATTACTCCCGAAGAGCAATCTTTTAGAAATCATCTTCAAAAATTTCGACCTCTATTACTCTCAATAATTTCTAAAAAAATAAAAGAAAGAGATGATATAAAGGATGTATTTCAGAATGTCCATATCCAATTGTGGATTAACAGAGCCAGATTGAATACTAAAGATGTTGAAGCAATAGTCGTTAATGTTTGCAATCAAAAAATTGCTGACTTTTACAGAAAGAACGTTCAGCGATTAAAACATTCCGCTCTTGATGAAGACTTAAGCTTAATCGAATCTGATTCTCCTGATTATGAAATAAAAGAACAGCAACTTTCAAATTTAGAAATTGCTATTGATGATCTTATCCCTCCAATACGACAAAAAATATTCAAAATGAATAAACTGGAAGGAATCACACAGGAAAATATAGCCGTGGAGCTGAATATTCCCAAAAGAACTGTAAAATACCACATACAGCAATCCTTGCTATTTATAAAAAATCGCATATTTAATCATAAAAATAGTTAAAGTCTGTTAAACTAAGTTAAAAAACACCTCTTTTACTGTCCTTTTTTTGGGTTCTCGCGAATATATAAGAAAGAACCAATTCATGGACGATAAGAAAAAACCTTTTCAGGATTTTACAAAAAAAGAAGAAGAGGAAATCTGGAATAACATTTTTAGTGCTACCAGAACATATGACCGTAAAAGAAAAAAAAGAAATTTACTACTGTTTAGTAGTGCATTAGCGGTAACAGTTTTCTTCTTAGGAATTGCAGGCTTTTTATTTTTAAAGACCGAGACTTATAATGCTGGAAATAACAATCTCCAAATTGTACTTTCAGATAAATCCGAAATCACGCTATTCCGCGGTTCCTCGCTTACTGTAGATAATTTTTTGTGGAAAAATGCCAGAAATGTTTATTTGAATGGAAATGGCCTTTTTAAAGTAAGTAAATCCAAGGAACAGCCCTTTATAGTGCATGGGAGAAATTATGAAACCAAAGTTTTGGGAACTATTTTTAAGATTTACCAAAGTGATAAAACTTTCAGTGTCGATCTATATGAGGGTAAAGTAATAGTATATAGGTCTGAAAAGCCTAATGAATCTTTTGAACTAAAACCAAAAGAAACATTTTCAAATTTGGGGATTACACAAGTCGCAAGAATATCTCCAACATCAAAATCAATAGAATCTAATATTAAATCAAGTTTATCATTTAATGATTGTTCCCTAATTAAAGTGGCTCAAATCATAGAGGAAACCTATAATATAAAATTATTAATCCCTGATAAAGATAAGGATGTAAAGATTACCATTTCATCCACAAATTCTACTGCTAAATCACTTATAGAAATCATTGCTTTCCAATTCGATTTCAACATAAAACAAATCAATGATAAAACATTTCAATTGGAGTGAAAAACTATGGGCTTTAATTATGCCCTCGCTCGATGACGATACTTGACCCAAGGAAATTTTAAATGTTGAATAAAAAAATGACCGACGGTTGGCCCCGTCGGTCCTGTATTCAACTAAGATCTCGGTTAGATATTAATTTAAAATACTTTACAAAAATATGAAAATTTTGTACAAAGCCGCCGTGTTCTTTTTGATCGGATGGCAGGGCCTCTATGCCCAAGAAAATCTCTCTATCATGAGGGTAAACTATGATTCGGAATCTGTACCAGCAACAGATGCTATCGAACTTTTTTTGAAAGAAAATAAAATACGTCGTTTTTCTTACAACAAGAAGTCATTAATAAAGTACAAAGTTCCAAGCACTAAATGCAATAATGAGTTATTACTCGACTGCCTAGCAAAGCTATTCAAAGACCTTCCATTGGAAATATCTATTTACAATAATTCCATAGTTATCCGTGAAAGGGAAAGTAAGCCAGTATCTACTAACGGAGAGTTCTCCCCAATGCCTATGGCGAAGCAGGATAACATAAAAAATACTGCTGAGGTCAACAAAATCGATGAAATTGTGGTTAATGCCGGATATTACAAAGTAAGAGCAAAGGAGCAAACTGGAAGTATTGCAAAAGTAATAGCTAAGGATATTGAAAATCAGCCTGTCACCAATGTACTGTCCTCTTTACAGGGACGTATGTCAGGAGTCAATATTTCGCAAAACTCAGGGATTCCGGGTGGTGGTTTTACAATTCAGATTCGAGGTCAGAATAGTTTAAGAACTAGTATGAATTCAGCACTAGACGGCAATTTGCCACTCTATGTAGTTGATGGTGTTCCATTAAGTGAAATAACAGCTGAAAATACTCAAATAGGTGCTACAGTGATGCCTTCTGGTAAAATTAATCCATTAAATAGCAT
This sequence comes from Chryseobacterium sp. Marseille-Q8038, assembly GCF_965111995.1. Taxonomy (NCBI): domain Bacteria; kingdom Pseudomonadati; phylum Bacteroidota; class Flavobacteriia; order Flavobacteriales; family Weeksellaceae; genus Chryseobacterium; species Chryseobacterium sp. Marseille-Q8038. The sequence goes on from NZ_CBCOPN010000001.1 coordinate 85,506, forward strand.
AAACCCCAATGATATCGAGAGCATTGAAGTATTAAAAGACGCTGATGCAACGGCAATTTATGGGTCTAGAGGTGCGAATGGCGTTATTCTAATAACCACCAAAAAGGGCAAATCGGGCAAATTAAATGTACGTCTCACAACCAATTATGGTATAAGTGAGGCCCTTTCAAACCTCAAATTACTGAATAAGGATCAATATCTCGACATGCGCCATAAAGCCTTCGTCAATGATGGCGTTATCAATTATCCGGCAACAGCTTATGACCTTAATGGGACTTGGGGAAACAATGAAACGGACTGGAAAAAAAAATTGATTGGTAATAAAGCGACGTTTAGTAACACACAACTTTCCGTAAGTGGGGGTAGTGAAACTACAAATTTTTTGGTCAGTCTTGGGCATAACGAACAGACAACTCCTTTTGGACATGGCTACAAATATATCAGCAATACTTTCAATTCAAATCTTTCCCACCGTTCAAAAGACAACCGTTTTCAGCTCAGTCTATCAAATATGTTCACCAATCAAAAAAATAATGTTGTTAGAACCGATATTACAAGCAGTGCTTATACTTTGGCGCCTATTTCACCAAACCTATACAATTCCGATGGAAGCCTCAATTGGGCAGCAAATACATTTACAAATCCTTTAGCAGCTTTCAATGCCAGTTATAGTAATGATACCAAACTCTTTCAGTCTAATATAAATGCGGAATATAAAATTTATTCTGATCTAAGTTTTAAGGTAAATGCTGGATTAAATTATACTGCTATAAATGAAGTATCCCTTCTTCCCAATACAGTAAACAATCCATCGCTTGCCAGCGGGGCTTCCAGTGCAACTTCCCAATCGAGAAAAAAAGATCAGGAGATATTTTCAATTATTATTGAACCACAATTAAACTGGATAAAAAGCTTCGGAAATCATAAACTTGATTTTTTGGTCGGTGGTAGTTTTCAGCGAAATGTCAGGGATACCGACGAGATAACAGGGATTGGTTTTGAAAGTAACCAGTTTATCGGAAATGTTGCTGCCGCAAAAACAATCAGGATGGGTGATCAATCATCAATTGAGTACCGATATGCAGCACTATTTGGACGGCTGAATTACCAATACAAAAACAGATACATTGTCAACATAACAGGAAGACGCGACGGGAGCAGCCGCTTTGGACCAAATAACAGATATGCCAATTTCGGGGCTATTGGAGCTGCTTGGCTGTTTTCAAATGAAAACTTTTTAAAAAATTCTAACTGGTTATCCTTTGGAAAACTTCGCGGAAGTTATGGTTCCACAGGAAGCGATAATATTGGGGATTTTCAATTTTTGGACAATTATACTGTTTCCCCGACGTTGATATACAATGGAGTTACTGGCTTATTACCCGCCCGGCTTTTTAACCCAAATTATAGCTGGGAAAAAACCCGAAAGTTTGAAGCTGCAATTGAACTAGGCTTTCTTAATAATCGGATTAACGCCAACATAGCCTATTACCGTAATAGATCTTCCAATCAATTAGTTGGTTATCAATTGTCGGCTGTTACCGGATTTCCCAGTGTAACCGCAAACCTTGACGCAACGGTACAAAATACCGGATTGGAATTTGAGTTAAATATCAAACCGATTTCAGATAAGAATTTTAATTGGGAGACCAGCTTCAACATCACCTTCCCTGAAAATAAATTATTGTCATTCCCCGGTTTGGCTGGTTCGCCTTATGCTAGCCAATATTCCATTGGCTCTTCAACTCAGATTGTTAAACTCTATCAACTGGAAGGTATAAACCCTCAGACGGGATTGTACCAATTCACAGACTTTAACGGAGACGGCAAAATATCTAGCCCAGAAGACCGCCAGGTTATTGAAGATCTTCAAATTAAATTTTTTGGAGGCATAAATAACAGTATACGCTATAAAAACTGGGACCTATCTGTCTTGTTTCAATTTGTCAAAAAGAAAAACTACAACCAAAATTCAATTATGCCGCTTCCCGGAACAATGGTTAACCAGCCTGTTCAGGTCTTAGATGTTTGGTCTGAAGGAAATCCCAATGGTTTATATATGCCATATAGCGCATCCAAAAACCTGCTCAGTCACAATTTATTTAAAGGAAGTACAGCAGCGGTATCGGATGCTTCCTTTATAAGATTAAAAAATATTGAATTGGGCTACAACCTGCCAATAAAATCACGTCCCTTTAAAAGTGTTAAAATCTATTTTCAGGGACAGAACCTTGTCACCTGGACTAAATTCTTTGGGGCTGATCCAGAAGCATTGATTTCCGGTTTTCTACCTCCATTGAGAACTTATTCTTTCGGATTACAGTTAAATTTTTAATTCTTTATCTCATGAAAATATCTAAAATACTATATACATGCGTTTACGCATTTTCCATAGCATACGTTTCCATTTCTTGCGAAAAGTTGATAGAAGTAGACATGCCAAACAATCAGATCGCCAGTAATGAAGTGTTTCAAGATCTTCAAACTGCCAATTCTGCTCTATCGGCGTTGTATGCGGATGTAATGACCAACTCACCAATTTCAGGCGCCAATCTTGACGCTGCATTAGGAGTATATACTGATGAACTGGATGAATTTAGTACAACAATTACTCCAACCAGGGAACTTTATCTTAACCAGCAGACGGACACGAACCAGACTGTATACAGTATATGGGTTTCATCTTATAAGCATATTTATACTGCTAATGCCATTTTAGCAGGTGTGGATAAATCTACGGGTATATCAGCCTCCGACAAAAAATATTTGAAGGGTGAAGCTTTATTTATAAGAACATTAATGTTTTTTTATTTAAACCAGCTTTATGGAGATATTCCTCTACCAAATACTACTGATTATAATGTCAATCAGATCATTAAAAAAACACCTTCATCAGAAGTACTCTCGAAATTGGAAAACGATCTCAATCAGGTTTTGACACTTCTTCAGGATGACTATAGAAATACAGAACGTATCTATCCCAATAAAATGACAGCAAGACTCCTTCTGGCTAAAATTTATATGGCACAACAACAGTGGATACAGGCAGAACAAATCCTGAAAGAAATTATTCAATCTTCTATATATCTGATGGAAACAGATATAACAAAAGTATTTCAAAAATCTGGAAAACATATTCTTTGGCAGTTAAAACCTGCCAATAACACTTCTCTCAAACAGGCCACATTATACTATTTCTCAAATGCTAAACCGAACTCCTACACCCTAAACAATAATCTGGTAAATTCATTCTCATCCAATGACCTAAGAAAACAGCATTGGATGGCAGTGGTATCCTACAATGGAGAGAGCTGGTACCGAGCCGAAAAATATAAAAACCGTGACAATACGAATACAAATGAATATTCCATCATATTCAGGATAGAAGAGCCTTATCTTCTTTTGGCTGAGACATTGGCAAATCAGAATAAACTTACAGAAGGGCTTACTTATCTCAATCCAATCAGACAACGTGCCGGATTAGCACCTTTAAGTAATTTAAGCCAGCCGGATCTACTCAGTGAAATCCTTTTGGAAGATAGACGTGAATTCTTCACAGAAACGGGACACCGTTTCCTTGATTTAAAAAGAATGGGTAAACTCAACACCTTTTTAAATGTTAAACCTAATTGGAAGAATTATCACAATCTCTGGCCTATCCCGCAAAATGAGCTTCTACTGAATTCCAATCTTAAACCGCAAAATACCGGCTATTAATTATGAAAAACGTAGTGATATTAATGCTTTTGACAAGATGTCTATTGATGTCTGCTCAGCAACAAGAAGATACCATAACGAAGTGGAAAGCGAAGTTTGCCACATTGGGTGGGATTCCAAAGATTTCCTCAGAAGGAAATTGGATAGGGATCAATAAACAATATAAGCTTGGCGGAGATACGGCCTATGTGGTAAGTACAAAAGGAAAAACGGTACACCAGATTATATCGACAGGATTATTGGATTTTCTAAAAGAAGATGGTGTTTTTGGAAGGAAAGACAATCAAGTGCAGTTTGTAAACCTTAAAAGCAGCAAATCATATCAATATAATAACGTCAGCAATTATTATCGGCTGGATTATTTAAACAGATATGCTCTTCATACCAAAGATAAGTACCTCCGTTTTTATGATCTTACTGGAAATCAGTTACAGGAAATATCAAACATTGACGGTCTTTTGGTAACGGATTATAAAAGTAAGCTATACTTTGTAAAGCAAATTGAGGGAAGAAGCGAGATCTTTGCAACCACAGGCACAGACCACGAAATAGTGTACTCAACAGAAAATCCAATTGGAAAGATCGAACTTACGCCATCAGGAAAACAGCTGCTCATTACCGAAGTTCAGTCTCAGAAAGAAAATAATCAATTGACTATACTTGATACAGAGCTTGATTTTAAACAAGTGGTTCAACTGGATCTTCCAAGTAAATCGGAAGTGAATCTGAATCAAATACAAAATGGAAGGTATTATCTTATCAATTCAAAGGTCAGATTCTCCGAAGAACAATCTCCCTTGGTGGAGGTATGGTATGGAAATGATCCTTTTGTTAATGTACATAAAAAAAAGTATGTAAATAACGAGTATTGGTTATGGGACACTAAAAAGAATAACGTACTGCCAATAAAACTGCCAGAGGGACATGAGCTTGCTTCTTTAGATAATGCGCGTTTTTTCCTGTGTTATTTACCAAGAAAAGGGTACAACTTTACTACGTTCAACCCCGAAATTAATGATGCAGACGTATTAGATATGACAACCGGAAATTTAGTGAAAATAGGAAACTTGAAGCAGGTTCAATATTTAAAAAAAGGTTGGCGGTCTGACTTTCTGGGAAATCGGGTTTTCTGCTCCAAGGATGGTCGATGGTTCTTGGCCAGCAATGATGGCGTAAGATGGTCTTTGTTCAGCTCATCTGGAAAAAAAGAAGCCTTAATAGAACAGAACAGCCTTGAACAGCCGATATTTTCGGCGGATAACAAACAGATCTATTTTGAAAGCAACAATGATCTGTGGAAATATGACATTAAAACTAAGAAATTGACAGCCTTGGAAATAGCTAAAGGAAAAACTGTCCAAATAAAAAATCTCATCAGTGATCCGAGTAGTGGCACAATGAGTTCATTCCTTCGGGGAGATTCCATATTGCTCGAAGTTTATGATAATCATATAAATAGAATTTCTTATAAACTGTACCAAAAGGGGAAATGGAAGCAAGTTGTGCCGGAAACAGAAAACAGGATTGACCCTGGTCATTTACTTTTCAATAAAGACATGACAACCGTTTATACGTTGGAAAGAAATTTCAACCTGCCCCCTACACTATATTCATATAACGCTAAAGGACAAAAAAGTCTATTGTTTGACGCCGCGATTAAAGATACTAGAGCAAAAAGGATCAAACAGGAAATCTATAATTTCAAAGCCGTTGGAAAGGAATTAAAGGGCATTTTATATTATCCGATAAATTATGATCCAAAGAACAAGTATCCGATGGTTGTCCATATCTATCAAGTACAACGGACTTTAAGTAATGATTATCTCTCTCCCAATAATGTGTCGCCAGTAGGCTTCCAGATCAGGACTTTGCTGGAAAGGGGATATTTTGTATATCTGCCTGATATCGAGCAAGGCAAGGCTGGTCCAGGTATGTCAGCACTGGAATGCGTCAACCATGCGCTGGATGCTGTATTGAAAAATCCTTTTATTGATCAAAAAAGAATTGCCCTTGCCGGGCAGTCATATGGTGGTTATGAAACCAATTTAATCGCCACCCACTCGAAGCGTTTTAAGACATATGTATCAGGAGCAGGACCCAGTGATTTGATCAGCAGTTATTATTCCTATTCCAATAATTTTCTAATGCCATATTATTATATGTATGAAACTGAACAGTTTAAGATGGGAACCTCAGTGGCTGAGGATAAGGAACGCTATTTACTAAATAGCCCTGTTTTAGGCGTCGAAAACGTCAATGCACCAATATTACTTTGGGCAGGTAAGAAAGACTCAAACGTCCCATTGGGTCAGGTCATGGAATTTTATGTAGGTTTAAGGCGTTATCAGAAACAGGTTATTGCACTTTTCTATCCAAAAGGTGATCATGATTTCCTTGGTTTGCCCCTAGAAGAAAAAGACCGGGACAAAAGGATATTGGAATGGTTCGATTATTTTTTGAAAGATCAAAAAGATATTTTTTGGATCAATAGGCAAATTGAAAAGAAGGCGCCTTTTTAGACGCCTTCTCTCCGAACTTATGGAGTAGTTCTAAATAGTTCTTGTGAACATTGAGTTTCGCTGTCCATAAACTCGTATAATTGTGAAGTACCATCCCCATTCCAGGTACAAACAAATCCTAATGCGGCGTTACAATCTTGTTGTACCTGAACACATTTGTTGTTCGCATCAATACGATAGGTCGGAATTACTTTAGCTGCCTTACTCGCCATATTGGAAGCGAAAGCTGCTCCTGCACCCATTGCTACAATAAGGGCAGGTAATAATATCTTTTTCATATTAAGTGTTTATTGGTTTACGCCTAATCTTTTCAAGGTTTTCGGCAATCCCTTTTTTTGTTCCCTTATCCACAGGCTGCTCCCAGAGCGGCCTGTTTCGTTTTGAATTCACTTTGAAAGCTCCCGGCCTGATTTTGTAGCGAACCAGTTCGTTTCCGATAAGAACGAAAAGGTTGTCATCACTGACAATCATTGCTGACATGGGTATATTGTTTTTATGCCGGATATAAAAACTACCTATATATTGCTGTTGATCGGTTCTGTATACATCTATTATTGAAGATGTCTTCCAGGATTTAGAAGGTTCGTGTTTACCTTTCAGGTTGGATTGGTTAAATAGTAGATTTCCACTGATCATTGAACCTTTATTGACACTAAAAGGTGGGGCACTCATCTTATTGTTACCATTGGATAACCGGGTGACGGAGATTTTGGCGCGGGTTGTCGTATCAATGGTATTTAGCCGATTCAATATCTTAAAACTGCTGTCCATAACAATGTACTGATTCCGGTAAACATAAGTGTAGACCAATTTTCCGTGGCGACTGTCAGAACTTAATATCCCATCGACATCAAAAATACCGTCAATCTGTTTCTCTAAAATATCAGGTTTTAGTTCCAGCTTTTTATTTCTATCTAAATCTAATGAAGCCAGGATATATTGTTTATCGGATCTGCGCTGAGTTCTGATTGCGAATTTCATTGAATCCAACACAGTAAGCTGATTAAAATAAGCATCACCATGACTGATTGTATGGGCTAACGAGTCACCAAGTCTTCCTTGATATATAACTGGTACCGAACCATCATACATATAGTAATAAGGGGTGCGAACAGATAATTTTAAATTGCGGAAAACATGGTTTTTATTATCCAGCATTACTTTGATATCTGAGATGCCACTTAGTCCCGTATCAATTTTTGTAATGAACAACGGCGCAGTTGTGTTTCCTAAGTAGATGTTTCCGTCCCCCATTCCTGCAAAATAATACGAATTTATCCCCAGATCAAAACTCTTTTCTCTCAGAATTGGATGCTGAAGAAACCGTCTGGTAAAATTATTCTCTCTTTTAATAACTTGCTCTGAGCTTAAAAATAAAGCCACCACAACTCCACAACTGACAAAAATAGTTGTGACCGAAATAGATAGAGGTAAGGTTAATTTTTTGAGCGGATTTTGTTTCCTCTCTCGGTAAAGAATGGCTGTAAAAACGAGTAAGACAATTACAATATTAAAAATAAGATGTTCTGTCCATCCTAATTTCTCCAGTATTCCTCCACATGAACAAGGAACAAAGTCACTGTATTTTAAAATAAGGTATATATAAATAGTGAATGCAGACATTAATCCTAATGAACCATATAAAGCGAGTAATTGATAATCTGGAACACAGAGATATAATGCCAGCCCAAATTCAATTATAATTACACCGTAGGAAATAAATCCGGCATATGCACTTAGCAATGGGGATTGAGCCAACTGTACTTGAAAGTTCTCAAAATCTAAAAGTTTACTCATCGCAGCGTATACAAAAAGCAACGCTGTTAAATAAGCGACAACATTTGCATAATCTTTTAAATATTTAAGAAAACTCTTCATCACAATCTGTTTAATGATTATTTCATAATCAAATTTCAGAAACCTTATGTGAAAAAAATATCTAATAAGGGAGAATGTATATCATAAAAAGACTTTGTTATTGTATAAAATTCCTGTTAGTAGGAAAATAATTATGGATAATTTAATATTTGTCTAAATCTTGGTATGTCATCCAAAGATATTTTATAATGTTTGCTGAATACACGATACATATTTAAATAATCATTGAACTGATTATTATAAGCAACTTCTTTCTTGGTCTTCTCAGTGAAAAATAAATCACGGTTTGCACCAATCATTTTTAATTTCATGTAAAATTGATAAAAAGTATCTTCTAAATAGACTTTGCAATCTTTTTGAAACTGCTTATAGTTTTTATTAAACGAGGCAACATATTCCTGCAGGGATGGTTCTACTTTTGTTTGATACCCCTCTAAAAGTCGTTGTATATATACCAGGTCCCTTGGAATGATATTTATGATCATCTTCGGTATTGCAAATTCATGAAGCATAAAAACTATATTTTTACCGCAAGGGTCGGTCGCTGCAATACCGGTCAATAAGGCGAAATTTGATGTCTTGGAATATTGAAGATGGATAGGAACTATACGATTTTTAATATTGTCTGAAATCTGGTCAACTACAAAGGAGAAGCCCAACAAAATTTCATCATTTTTTGGTTTTTTAAAATCTTTTATCCTTCGTTCAATAATGCAGGAACTTTTAAATAGATCCAATTCTTTTGGCAGAAACCCTGTTTTTTGAAAAAAATCAATGTAATAATCCATCAGTTTATTTAACTGAAGTTGAAGTATATCAATCTGGTTCGTATGAAATGCCGAACTGATCCAGGGAAGTTTGGCAAACTCTTCAATTGATTCTTTAACTGTTTTTTCTACCTGTGATAATAAATACGTATTCATAAACTGGCCAGCTAGTGTAACAAATTTCTTATAGAAAAGAAAATCCAAATTATTTTACTAATTAAGTAAATATTTTTGGCTTTCTAAAAAAAATAAAAATATTGTATAACGTAACAGGCACTGTATATTTTGATAATCAATATGATGCATCGCAATATTGGAACACAATAATATATGCCACTATTCCTTCTTTAGTAAATGAGCTAAATCCGGATCATTTGCAATTCGATCTAATTCCCTATCAATAATTCCAAGAATATCTAGTTTGACCTGCCTATAATTCTGCTCAATAACTTCTTTCATGCCATCTACTCCATTATCATCGGTGAAGGATAATATCTGCGGAATCTTTTTATATCCTTTAGTTTCATTGGTTACCTTTTCATTATCCACGACGATCTCTGCGTGAAATATTTTTTGTTCGATGCGCTCATCGAAATTATCGGAGACCGCGCCCACAAACATTCCTTGTGTTAAGGTCGAAATTTTTGAAGCTGGAATAAGACTATCTAACTGTGTAGAAATGGAAGTGGATTTATCGTTACGATTGATAGTCATACTTTGTCGTTTCTGCAATACCTTTCCGAAACGTTCTGATAGACTTTTCGCTGTTTCTCCAACCACCTGCCCGCTAAAAATATTCCCAACTGTATTCTGGATTACCTTAGCTTCTTTATCACCATAATCACGTATTAACTGTGAAAAATCTTGAAAGCCCAAACAAACCGCCACTTTGTTACTTCTCGCAGTCGCGATAAGATTATCGAGTCCCCTGAAATATATCGTGGGTAGCTCGTCAATAATAACCGAACTTTTTAATTGTCCTTTCTTATTAATGAGTTTTACAATTCTTGAATTGTACAACCCCAATGCGGCAGAATAAATATTTTGCCTGTCTGGATTATTACCCACACACAAAATCTTAGGCTCTTCGGGATTGTTGATATCCAGAGAAAAATCATCTCCGGTCATTACCCAATACAATTGCGGGCTTATCATTCTTGACAAGGGAATTTTTGCAGATGCTATCTGTCCCTGTAACTGGTCTTGCGCTCCTCCTTGCCATGCGTCCATGAAAGGTGATAAATAGTTCTCCAATTCAGGGTATGAGGTAAGAATAGTAAATACATCTTCATATCTTTTATTCAGCAATTCTATTGCGTGAGGGAAAGTGCAGTACTTGCCATTATCATAGATTTTCAGATACCAGATGATCGCCGCCAGTAATATAATTGGTGACTCGACAAAAAAATCCCCTTGACGCTGAATCCACGACCTGTTGAGGTTAAGCATGATAGTATAAGCTGCTTCGTAAGCATCTGAAATATCGGTCATAAAGTTAGGGTTGAGAGGATTACATCGGTGACTACGGCGCGGATCATCAAAATTAATCACAAAAAACTGTGGTTTGATTTTATATTTATCTGTATTCTTCAGCAAGTGATTGTACGCAATGGTAGAAAGGTCGTCAAACTTGAAATCATAGATATACATTGAAAAACCTTTTTCAATTTGTTGTTTTATGTAATTGTTTACGACCGCGTATGATTTACCAGATCCAGGTGTACCCAATACAATCGTTGCTCGGAATGGATTTACAATATTTATCCAGCCATTGTTCCATTTCCCTTTGTAGTAAAATTTCGTTGGAAGATTTATGGAGTATTCATTCCCCATTAGTTTATTTTCTTGCTGAAAACTTTCATTTTCATTATTGAACACATCATCCATCAGATTATTTTTTAATAATCGACTTAACCAAATCCCACCTACCATCAACGAAATGTATCCAATACTTGTCGTAAGAATATATAGAAAGAAGCCTATTTCGGGTGAAAGAAGTAGTAATGATGTGTTTAGAAAAAAAAGAACAAATCCAATTATTAAAACAGAATTAATTTTTGTCCAGGTAATTTTTTCATTTTTTACACCTTTCGTTCCTAAACAACTTAAAGCAAGAAGCAGGAATGCAAAAGCCTTTGTATAGATAGTATGTGAAAATAAGCCTGCCGTCCTTTGGAAGTTGGTTAAAATGCGGTTGAAAACTTCTATAGTCCAGCCCTTATCGGCAAACGCACTGAAGCAAAACCAATAAAAATGTATAAGTATCAAAATGATGCTCACTGCCCGCATAAAAGCAATAATTTTTGCTAATCCTCTTAAATCATCATCTCCTTGCATATCAATATGTTTATTGTTGCAAGCGAAAGTAATTGTGATAATTATCCGATTGTTATTATGACCTTCATAGGCATTTGGAGGTTACTTTTGGCAATATGTATCAATGAAAATGAAGGAGTTTGGATTTAATCTTTTCCAAAAATATTTTGCACTTCGCTAATTAGAAGCCAAAGCTCTTCAGAGATGTAAGAACCTTTGTAAAGATTATTTTGTGAAACTTCGGCGCACCAGTAACCAAATTTATCGTTCCACCATATTAAGCCATGAAAATGATAAGCTATAAATTCAGCAATTAGAGGTTTATTCAATATTTCATTTGCAATTTCCATATTCAATTCATTATCGAAATTTGAATATAATGGACCTTTGATAGAATAGAGCTTGAAGTTCTCTGGTATTTTGATTTCAGCTTTCATACATAAAGATAAAAAGAATAGTACTTTTTAAAAATCAATAGTGGCTTTACAAAAAAAAACTGTTGATAATCTTAAAAATTAACAACAGTTCTTCTTTTGTTTTCTGGTAGTGTAGGGTCTCTATTTAAATTAGGATTACGGATTTAGGTTATTTTTTAACCAGACCGCAATATTCTTCTTTAGATCTCGATAAAGATAATCATAGGAAGTACTATATGCAAAATCATCCGTTAAATCATATTTTTTAAATACAACTTCACACTCTCTAAGTATTCTTAATGCAAATGGTCTTAGCTCTTCGTCCATGAAATAAGTATCGAACTCATAAGTGACGACTTCTAATATAGTGTTGAATTTGGAAAAGTATAGTCGCTCAAAAAGTATTGAATTTGCAATTTTTTCAGCCTCTTCTTCGCTGTTTTTTCCTTGAAGTGCCCCTTCATAAGCTTTAAATGCCCAATTTGAACGTTTGGAAATGAAATTTGAATCATAAGCTTTTTCAGGAAAGTTTGTATCCAGCAGTTCTTGAAGACTTGACCGAAAATAAGACTGGTTTTTAACTAAAATATCCATACACATTAAATTTTTTAATTTTTAGATGGATAAACTTAAAAAAGGAAATCAATATCTTTTTAAACCTGGCATTTATTGGCATCTAAAGGATAAACTTGACATTTGATGACCTCAAATATTGATCTTTTATTTAGCCTCAATGCGTTTAGAAGCAATCTTGTAGCATCACATTCGTTTAAATATGCATTGCGCACTGCATATAAACGAACGATAAAATTTAATTTTTAATCCGCCATTGTCCCTGATTTTTTGGTGGTGGATCGCCTTCGAGTACTCCACTTTCATCGACTTCACTTTGATAAATCTGTACTTGGTTAATGCTATCAGCATCAATCTTTCCTTCTTTAGCCATTGTTTTTAAACTTTCATTTTTTACTGCCATAACAGGTTCTTCATCTTCCTGTGTACAGGAGTGCATAATCACAATTCCCGCTAAAATTGAAATTATTGAGATAATCTTTTTCATTGTAAATAGTTTTAAGAATTATCCCGGTCCCGGATATTAATAGAATTCTGATGTCGAAATTATAGGTCTTTCATGTGGTAGGAAACCCTTACTCGCGCTCATTCACGAATGCGCACGTGCTAATTCATGAATTGACTCATCTCAAAAATCATGTAATTACATTGGTTATGTGGACGTTAAATAATTAAATCAGCACCTACTTTGGCCGTATTCATAATTGGGTGAATTTTTATAATTTTGATGGAAAACTTTCCATATCCCATGAAAACCAAGGCTAGCCAATATTTTATTATTCTATTAACCATTTTTGGTGAATGCCTTTTTGCGCAAAAGAATGAGAAATACAGTGATTACTATATACTACGGCGAAATTATGAGGGTCTTCCCGAAAACGATTCTAGTGCTAAACCTTTTGTAGAAAAATATATTGTAAAAGCAAAAAAAGAAAAAAATTATGAAAGGCTTGTTAGAGGATATTTGGACGGTTTATTATTTTCACCATCACCAAATGACAAGCTTAAATATGCTGATAGTACAATATGGGCATCAAAAATGACAAGAGATGAAGAAAGGATCAGTTCTGCATATCTTGAAAAAGGTGTTGTCTATTACTTCCAATTTAAAAAATACCAATTGGCATTAGACGAATTTCTGAAAGCATCTGAATATTCAATAGATGGAAAAGATATCTTCTACCAAAATAGGTTGTCTTATTTTATTGGTATAGTTAAAAGCTATATTGGCCACTATGGCGATGCATTAGAACACTTTAAGAAAACAAGTGCTTTCTTCCAAAATGAATCAAGAAAAAAGATGCATCCTAACCTTCTGTACGCAAATATACGTGGTTATTTAAACAGTATACATCAAATGGCTGTCTGCTACCGTAATCTTAAAGATTATAAAACTGCAGATTCCCTTGTATCCATTGGGCTATCTGAGACTTCCGGAAGCAAAGAATACTTGCAAGAATATGGCTATTTCTTAAAAGAAAGAGGAATAGCACAATTTAGGAAGAAGGATTATAAAAATGCGATTTCTTCACTAAAATCATCAATAGGCTCTATTTCGGCAGTAAATGACTTTGCGTGGGTATCAGTTTGTTACTCCTATATTGGCAAATCCTACCTTGCCAGTGGAGAAAATGTTACTGCGGTGTTATATTTCCAAAAAGTCGATTCAGTCTTTCAAAAGCACAATTTTGTCTTGCCGGAGGTAAGAGATAATTATGAACTGCTGATTAATCATTACAAAGGCGAAAACAATATTCATAAGGAGCTTTATTATACAAAACAATTGCTAAAGGTTGATGCCCTTCTTTCCATAGACTTTAGATATTTATTCTCTAAGCTTTATAAAGAATATGATACAAAGAGATTGACCCAGGAGATGAAAAGATTAGAAAAAGAGTCCGCGCGTGCATCTTGGGTTAATATTTCTGTCTTTTTATCGGCTGGTGTTATAATAATTCTTATCACTTTAAAATATAATAAGAGGGAAAAACAAATCAAGAAGAACTATAAAGCCCTTGAACAGACCATTCTTAATAAAGATGTGTATATCTCCTCATCTACACCCATTAAACAGAAAGAGCATGATAGGCAGGATCTTGATGATAGACTTAAATACGGAATTCTGGATAAGTTAACGAAATTTGAAAATAATCTGGAGTTTTTAGAGAAAGGACTGACAATCGCTGAATTAGCTGTTAAATTTGATACAAATTCGAACTATCTTTCCCAAATAATAAATGACTATAAGGGAATGACCTTTAGTCAATATTTAATTGCTTTGAGAATTAACTATATAACCGAAAGGCTTTATAAGGAACGAAAATTCCTTACTTATAAAATCGCATTTCTCGCGGAGATATGCGGTATTGCTTCCAGATCCAATTTTTCAAAGCGGTTTCAGGAAATTAATGGGATCCGTCCCACAGATTTTATCAAAAACCGACAAAAAGACCTGGATACGTTTAGCTCTACAAATGAAGCTGACTCTTCCATCATATAAATTAAGTACTGGTTTTACGTTTCTTTTTGACCTAACAAATTCCCGATATTTTATGTAAATATTTTGCTTATGAAAAATATTCAGTAATTTTATATTACGTGACCCCCTGAATGATGAAGAACTTGGAAAATATAACACAGGATTTTTTCGTGCTAAGATTTGCAGAAGGGGATCAGTATGCTTTTAGCGAAATCTTCCATAAATTCCAGCCAGCACTTGTTTTCTTTGCCAATAGACTTATATTATCTTACAATCTTAATGATGCTGAGGAAATTGTTCAGGATATTTTTGTAAAACTCTACGAAAAAAGAAACTCTTTCAAAACGATGGAAAATGTAAAGGCTTTTCTTTATATATCTGCAAAAAATGCCTGCCTGAACAGGATAGCTAAAGAGAAAGTACGAGTACGGCGCTTTGACCAATACATTACATCATTTGATGAATCAGAAGATAATATTTTGAAAAACATTATTTATTCTGAATTAGTTAGAGAAATCAGCGCTGAAATTGATCTACTTCCCACAAAATGCAAACAGATAATGAAACAGTTTTTCGAGGAAGATAAAAATGCAAAAGAAATTGCAGAAGACCTTGAAATAACTGTAAGTACGGTAAAAGCTCAAAAAGCTAGAGCAATCTCTATCCTCAAAAAGAGGCTCAGCGGTGCCGGAATAGCATTTCTATTGATTAATTTATAATTTTTTTAAATTCTTTTAGTCCTGCCATACCTTTTTTCTGTTTCTATAGAAAAAAGGAAGAATGGAAAGGCAAGATATCTACAATAGTTTTGAAATAAGCACGATACTCAAAAAAGTTGTTCAGGAAGTTCCTCTGACAGATCATGAGCGCGAGACTTTCAATAATTGGTTACAGAAAGATAAAAAAAACCGAATCTTTTATGAGAATTTAAAAGATGATGAAAATCTTGCTAATGCAATAAAAGAGCAGTTCAGTACCGATACAAACTTCCAGTTTAAACTTGTTGAAAGAAAGATCAGACAAAAAAGGAAAATTAAGTTTTTTCGTGTTGCAGGAGTCGCAGCGGCCCTTGTTTTATCCATTGGTGTAGGAACATGGGTTTATATCAACAATAGGGATAAAGAAGCGCAATCAGCGCTTACTGCCTTTGGAACTGACGTGCTTCCTGGTTCTAATAAAGCAACAATTAAACTTTCCACAGGTCAATCCATAAATTTAGATAGTCATCAGGGAATCCGTATTACGAATGCTGGATTCTCCTATGATGATGGCACTAGCGTAGCAAATGTGGCCAATGCTGAGTCCGCTACATTAATTACGCCAAGAGGTGGACAATATCAGATTACCCTTTCAGACGGAACTAAAGTATGGTTAAATGCTAATTCGTCTCTTCAGTACCCTTTAGCGTTTAAAGGCAAACAGAGAGAAGTACAACTGAAAGGAGAAGGATATTTTGAAGTTACGCATAATCCAGCAAATGCTTTTATTGTTAAAACTGATATGCAGCAGATCAAAGTATTGGGAACAGCATTCAATTTACGTGCTTATTCCGAAGTACAATTCACAACGCTAATTCGTGGTAGTGTATCAGTCACTTTAAATGATGCTGGATCTCCTGAAATACTAAAACCCGGTGAGCAGGCCATTGTCCAAAATCACATCATTTTAAAACAAAAAACTGACGTGAATGAGTATGTAGGATGGAAAGACGGTAATATTATTGGATCAAGTGTCAGTCTGGAAGTAATTGGTAGCGATATAGAAAATTGGTACGATGTGGATTTTATTTACCCTAGAAATTTTAAGAACTGCGAAAAGGCGTATATCAATATCAATAAAAATGAAAAGCTTTCTTCCGTTCTGAAAGCAATAGAAAATACTTATGGTGTCAAAACCGAAATCCGAGGAAAGGAGGTGTTTATCAAGTAAAGACGTTTCATATGTGTTTATGCCCGTAGTTTTTTAAAAATATACCGTCCCGAGGTCCAGTCGGGACGGCTGCGGGTTAAAATTGAATTTATAAAGCTATTAACTAACCCTAACTCAAATGTAATGATTTATACCATTAAAGACAATGGTAAACGGCGGTCTATTCCCAGAAAAGATCAGCTATACATTGTCACGCACTCTAACAGAAGACCAGCCATGAGAACTACGATCTTCTACATGTTCTTACTCTTATTCTTGGCATGTACCAAAGTAACAGCACAGAAGATTGTTCTTTTCTCAAAAGACACACCATTTAAAAGTGTTATCCAACAGGTTCAGAAACAATCTGGTTATTCATTTGCCATAAACGACAGACATATGCGCATGGCTAAAACAGTCACGATTTCTGCACAGGATAAAGACCTTAAAGAAGTTTTGAATGAAATATTTAGCAGTCAGCCATTTGGTTATATCATTGATGGTAAGGTGATAATTTCTGTGGATAGGGGTAAGGAGCCCAAAACAAAAACTCCTCTAGAAAAAGAACAGGAACCCATCAAAGGAAAAGTCAGCAATGAAAAAGGGGAAGCACTTGCTGGCGCTTCTGTTAGGATCAAAGGAACAACTGTAGATTTTTTTACAGATGCAAACGGAAGATTTGAAATTCCTGCCAATTATAATGATGCAGTTTTGCAGGTGTCATATATAGGGTATGCTATAACTGAAGTATCCGCTAGCGAAGCTTCCAATATTTTTTTGAGTCTTTCTAACAATACCATTGATATCGTTGATGTTGTATCAACTGGTTATCAAACGTTACCAAAGGAAAGGTCTACAGGGTCGTTTGCTACGGTAGGAAAAAAACTGTTTAACGAGCAGGTTGGTACTGATGTTCTGAGTAGGCTCGAATATATCACCAACGGCGTATCAGTTTTTCGAAATAACGCGACCACAACTTCTCAATTAATGGTTCGAGGACTGAGTACAATTAATGGTCCATCTGGCCCTCTTGTAGTAGTCGATAACTTTCCTTACGAAGGTGATATAAACAATATAAATCCTAATGATGTAGAAAACATTACGGTATTAAAGGACGCTGCAGCGTCGTCAATTTGGGGAAGTAGGGCCGGAAATGGAGTAATTGTAATTACGACTAAAAAAGGTAAATTCAATCAACCGCTTAGTATTGAGGTAAATTCAAATATAAAAATTGGAAACAAACCAAATCTTAGCTATTTGACACCTATGTCTAGTAATGATTTGATAGATATGGAAAAATTTCTATTTGACAAAGGTTTTTATAATAGTGAAATAACAAATATAAATAAACCAGTCCTATCCAATGTTGTAGAACTATTAACAAAGCTTAGAAATGGAAATATTTCTCAACAAGAAGCGGATGAAAAAATTAACTCATTTCGCAATCTTGATGTTCGTGACGACTTTTCTAAATATATATATGAAAAATCTGTCAACCAACAATATTATTTGAACATGAAAGGAGGTGCCAATAAAATTACGTATTTGTTTTCGACAGGATATGATAAAAATATTGATAATCTGTCAACTAGATATGATCGTTTGAATCTACGTACAGAAGCGTCTTTTAAACCATTATCTACCTTGCAAATGAATGTTGGTATACAATTTACGAATAGCAATAATAAGTCAGGTAAAATTGGTTATTCCGAAATGTTTAAAATTTACCAAATGTTAGCTGATGAAAATGGAAACGCAATACCGGTTCCACAAACATATAGTCAATCGTATAAAGACTCTGAAATGTCTAAAGGACAGTTACTAGACTGGAACTATTATGCTTTAAATGATCATAAAAATTCATCAGTAAAAAATAACACTCAGGATGTTTTAGCAACCTTTGCAGTCAATTATAATATTATACAGCCCTTAAGTATAGATCTACGTTATCAATACGAAAAACAACAAGATAACAAAGAAAGTCTTTTTAATCAAAATAGTTATTTCGTAAGAAACCTTATTAATTCTTTTTCCCAAGTGAATAGGAATAAAATTTCTAACATCATTCCCAAAGGAGGAATTTACGATCAGAATGATGGAAACCTCACCTCAAATAGCTTTCGACTTCAATTAAATTTTGACAAAACTTGGAAAGAACACAATACGACTATAATTGTAGGTGAAGAGGTAAGACAAATCAACAAAATTCTCAATAGGTATCGTACATATGGTTATCAAGAAGATGTGCTTACAAGCTCTTTCGTAGATTATCAAAATCTATATCCAAATTACGTAACAAATCAAATGGTGCGTATACCAACTAACAATGGCTTCTCAAAAACTGTAAATCGCTTTGTTTCTTTTTATACTAATGCAGCATATACATATAAAAAGAAATACACTTTTTCAGGAAGTATGCGACGTGATGCCTCAAATATTTTTGGAGTAAATACAAATGATAAATGGACACCACTTTGGTCTTCTGGAGTAAGTTGGCTTTTGTCAGATGAGAAGTTTTATAAAACGAATTTAATTTCCTTTTTAAAATTACGCGCTACCTATGGTTTTAGTGGAAACATTGACCCTAGTTTATCAGCAGTCACTACAATAGCTTATAATTCTGTTCCATCAGAATATACAGGAACCCCAGTTTCTCAGATTCGGAACTTTTATAATCCGGAATTAAGATGGGAAAAGGTAAGAACAACCAATTTAGGACTTGATTTTCGTGCGAAAGACAATCTGTTTTGGGGAAGCATTGATTTCTATCAAAAAAAAGCGACAGACCTATATGGCGAAATACCCGTAGACTATACAGTTGGATTAATTAATGCAACTATTACTAAGAATACAGCTTCTATGAAAGGGAATGGACTTGACGTTGAATTGAACAGTATTAATATAAATAAGAAGTTCAAATGGGAAACTGTATTAAACTTTAATTATTATAAAGATAAAGTGACTAACTACTACTTAAGAACTTTTAATGGTAGTTCCTATGTTAATAATACAAAAATTCCGCGAGAAGGTTTTCCAGTTTGGGCATTATATGCGTACAAATTTGATGGTCTTGATAACCTCGGAAATCCACAAGGATTCATTAAGGGCGAATCTAGTATTGACTATACAAGCCTCATAAGCTCTGGTACAACAGTTGATGATTTAATTTATGGTGGTCCGCGTTTACCAGTTTATTATGGCTCTTTAGGAAACACGTTTTCTTATGGTCCAATTTCGGCTACAATAAGGTTTACGTATTCTTTTGGAAACAATTTTAGAAGGCAATCTATTAATTACTCGAGTGCAGCTGTAGGGACATCAACTCATTCAGACTATGTAAGGAGATGGCAGAAACCAGGTGATGAATTGATAACTGACGTACCATCCTTCGTGTATCCACTTAATTCTTCTAGAGATAATTTTTATTATGGATCAGAATCATTAATTGAAAAGGCAGATTGTATCAGACTACAATACATTAATATTTCTTACAGCGTAGTACCCTTAGAGAGTAAACGCTCACCCTTCAAGAATTTACAGCTATTCCTTAACGCAAACAACTTGGGTATAATTTGGCGAGCAAACAAATATGGAATTGATCCTGATTATGCTTTTACAGGCTCCACATTTCCATCTCCAAAAAATATAGCAATAGGATTTAGGGCAGAATTATAAACTTTAAAAATAAACCTATGAAAATTTCATTTTTGGTAACATGCCTTTTAGTGTTAATTACGGCACTAATTAATGGTTGTAAAAAATATCTTGATATAAAGCCTGATCAATCGTTAGTTATTATAAACACACTTGATGATATGCAGAGCCTTTTGGATAACTTTTTTACTATAAATACGTTAACTGTTTCTGCAGATAATGTAAGTGCTGACGACTATTACATAACACCGAATGATTATCAAGCACTAACTACAGATTATTATCGTAACATGTATATATGGAATGCGACCGATCTTTGGGCTGAATACACGATATCTGTTAATGATTGGGGGCAGGTATATAATAATATATATTTAGCCAATACAGTACTTGCTAATATTAACAAAGTACAACGAACGGCAGAAAATGCAAGCACATGGGATAATATTAAGGGGCAAGCACATTTTTTAAGAGCTTATTCTTTTTATAAAGCAGCGTCAATATTTTGTCTTGCATACGATGAAAATTCCGCGTCAAATGAACTTGGTCTGCCACTACGTTTAGATCCAGATTTAAATATTCCTTCAAAAAGATCAACGCTGAAAGAAACCTATGATCAGATATTAAATGATGCGCAAATGGCAGCGGATTTGTTACCAACTTCACCACTGCATGTTTCTCGTTCGGCTAAACCCGCAGCTTATGCACTGCTTTCAAAAATCTATTTAGCTATCAGACAGTATGATAAAGCATTTATAAATGCAGATAATAGTCTCAAACTATACAAGGATTTAATAGACTACAATACTTTGAATTCCTCTTTAACGTTTCCCATAGGTATATTTAATAAAGAGGTTTTATATCATACCGTTTCTGGAACTATAAATGCCGCTCCTGCTAGTTCCTTAAGGGCTAAAATTGACACTACACTATTAAAATTATATGATGACAATGACCTTAGGAAATCAGTGTTTTTTAGAGATAACCCTGACGGTACTAAAACATTTAAAGGCAGTTATAATGGTTCAAGCTTATATTTTAATGGAATTGCTACAGATGAGGTTTATCTAATAAGAGCGGAATGTTTTGCGCGATTGGATAAACCAATAGATGCTATGAATGATATAAACGCATTACTTATGAACAGATATAGAACTGGCACCTATAAATCTAAGCCTATTACAAATACATCACAAGTACTTTCTGTAGTACTTGCCGAGAGAAGAAAAGAATTATTAATGAGAGGAATTAGGTGGATGGATATTAAGCGTCTTAATAAAGAAGGGTCAAAAATTTCTCTCAAAAGGATAATAGACAACGTTGTATATACTTTACCACCAAATGATTTACGCTTTGCTTTACCAATACCCGAAGATATCATACTACGGTCAGGAATGCAACAGAACCCAAGATAATTATTAAACGAAAAAAAAATGAAAATTTATAAAACAGTATTTTGTATTATAGCTTTATTATTCATATTAGTATCTAATATTCACGGCCAAGTAAAACCTTTGAAAATTGGTGACAAATGTCCTGCTGACTTGTTGGAATACTTACACTCCCAAAATGGTGTAAGTAAAGATAAATCTATAATATTAGATTTTTGGGCAACATATTGCGTTCCTTGCTTAAAGGCTTTTCCATTGCTAGACTCTCTTCAAAAACAATATGACTCGGAACTAAGTATCGTTTCAATTACAGATCAAAATGATGATCTGGTACAAGAAGTTTTAGATCGAGTATTTGATAATAAAAAATATAGTTTGACAATTTTAACAAAGAACAATTTCATTAAACAGTATTTTCCACATATGACTATACCACATTATGTTTGGATTAATAAAGATGGGCTTGTTAAGGCAATTACTGGTGAGAAAGAGAGCTTGGTTTCTGGCATGAAGGAATTCTTGCATGATGAAGTAATAAGTGTAAAAATGAAAATTCCGCAAATCGAATATTTGGGAGGGAAACCACTTTTTGGCAGCAATATAGTACAGGTCGGAAATGAACTTAAGTATCATTCATTAGTTACTAAATATAGACCTGATTTAAGTGGTGGATACTTTAGGGGAGAAAATTTTATAACATGTGTCAATGCACCTATATCTAAGCTTTATCAAATGATTTTCGGTAAATTTGATTTGGCTTTTTGGTCTGATCATAGACTTGAAGTTAAGGGTTTAAATACGGAACGAGATTCAGTCGAACTGGGGATATTTACTTCGCAAAGATTAATAGATTTATATAAGCAAATAAAACCTGATGTTGCATATAGTTACGAACTTGTTATGCCCGATAGTACTTATACAATTGATTCACTATTTTCAATTGCACAACAAGATTTAAACCGTTTTTTTAGTTCTAAAGGACTTGAAGGCCATCTTGAAAAAAGAAAAACAGAAATTTTAGCATTAACCATCATTGATAACGAGAAATTCAAAATGACTTGTACGGAGGAAAATAACCCGAATATTTATACAACCGACCTATCCATGAAAATAAGAGATCAGTCGATAAATTATTTAATTTCTCAATTTGCACCATTGGTTGAATCTTTAAATCTACCTTTGATTAATAAGACGAATTATAATGGGCGATTAACGGTGGAACTGAATGGCGACCTTAAAGATTTATTCACTCTAAATAGAGAACTTAAAAAATTTGGAATGTATTTAGAGCAGAGGAAAGAATTTACTGATATTGTAGTAATTACTAAACTTTCGAAAGAAAAATAATAAAATAAAGCCCCTAAGAATTTAGGGGCCTTTAGTTTAATCTCGTGGTAATACCTGATTTGCAGGCTTAGTGATGTCGGTAAACTGAGCCGCACAAACTTTAGATTCACCTCCACAACCCGAAGGCGAACTATGAGCAGTTGATGGGTTGTAATTGCTGAAATTTGCTATCCCTGGATCAGAATAGGACAAATTTGGATTTGTTGGCAAATACCAATTCGCATCGTAACTTTTGTTTTCTGGTGCATTTGTAAATGCGCTACCTACGGCAAACACTACGGCTGCGGCAAGTAAAAATCTAAAATTTTTCATAATTAATTATTTTTAAGATTAGTTTTGCCTACTCTAGTAAGGTTTTCGGCGACTCCTTTTTCTGAACCTAATAATTTATATTACTTTATTACTGATCGCTTGAATTTTCCAAGAAATTTAAATATTGATCTATTTCTTTTTTTTCTCGACTCAATCTAATTGATATAGAAATTATGACTACAAAAAATAGATTGAAAATGAGATGTTGAGTCCAAGATAGATGTGTTATTACTCCTCCACAGCTGCATGGGACATCATCAAAAAATTTAAAAAGTACAAGAGCTGTATATATTGTAAATAAACTCATGAGTATGAAAGACCCATATAATCCAATCATTCTTGTTCGCTCAAAAAATAGTGTTATAGCAATTCCAATTTCCAGTATTGGTAAGACCCACTTTAGAATAGGAGTTAGAGAATTTGGAAAAGGTTGACTGTTCAGATCACGAGCAAAACTGTCAAAATCCACAAATTTGCTCACTGCGGTATAAAGAAATAGTATCACCAACAGCAGGACAACGATGTCTATAATTAATCTTTTATTTCGCATGGCTTAGTTTATTTGTTAGTTTTTGAAGGATTTTGATTTTAATAATTTCCTTTCGGCTTTATTTTACAAGCCCCATTAAATTGAAAAATCATATCGTGAACAAGACAAATGTAAAGTTGTATTTCGTTAGAAAGCAATACTTTAAGGTGCTAATTCAGGAATTAGCACCGCCAGAATAGCGCTACCATTGATCAACATTGCCTTTAACTTTTTATATAAATTTGAATAAAAAATTAAATGGTGACATTTTAGCCACCATTTAACCTGTATTATTTTCTCTTTTTTTTCGGTTTTGCAAATTCAAATGATGTTTTCCCATATTCATCTAGTAAAATATACGCATCAAACTTGTTTCCTGACCGACTTTTCATTCCTCGTATAAGGGATGTTTTCTTTTTTAAAATCAAGTTCTCTATTTCTTTATCACTAAGCATAACCTCACAAACAGATTTAAATTGGATCCATTGGCAATTCTGGTCAGGACATTTAACAACATAATCATTAAAAATTAAATTATGATTTTTGCATTTTGGACATGTTAAAGCTGGAGTATTGGGTACTATAGTGGTAGATAATAATTCCGAAGTAATACTTTTAGCGTAATCCTCCATTTCCTTTTGGAACACCTGTGAATCCAATTCATTGTTCTCTATTTTTTGAAGAGCTAATTCCCACTGGGCAGTCATTGATACGTCGGCGATTTTCTTTTCCTTTACAAGTCCATATACTTGAATTCCTTTTTGGGTAGGGACTAGATTTTTTTTATCTCGTATAATATAATTCCGATCAAATAAAACCTCAATTATTGCTGCACGGGTGGCAGGAGTACCAATACCAATATTATCAAGCGATTTTCGCTCTTCTTCATTCTCAATCTGTTTACCAGCATTTTCCATTGCTGATAAAAGACTCGCCTCAGTATAAATTGCCGGCGGTCGAGTTTTCTTTTCCAAAATACCTACTTCTTTAATATTGAGTGAATCACCTTCTTTTAAAATTGGAATGTCCATTAAAACTTCCTCCTCGTTTTCATCATCTTGATAATGATTTTTTATAGCACGCCAGCCGGGGTCTATAACTCGTGACCCTTTCAAATTGAATTCATAATGTAAGGATTCAAGTTTTATATCCGTAATTTCTTTAGTGCATTGATAGCAAATGGCTTCAAGGAGCCTTAGGGCAATCATGTCATAAATTGCATTTTCCTTGGTTGAAAGAGCAGAAGGAATTTTTTCTGTTATCAATAATGCATGATGATCAGTAACCTTTAGATCATTAACAATCCTTTTATTAAATCGACCCCATTTGACATTGTTGATCCGTTCTTTATATCCTTCTCGATTTTCCAGGGCTCTTACCAAATCTGGTATTTCCGGCCAGATATCGTTAGAAATATACTTGCTACCAGTTCTGGGATATGTAATGAACTTTTTCTCATATAAGGTCTGAGCAATGGATAAGGTTTCTTCGGCTGTAAGGTCAAGTTTCTTGTTAGCTTCTTTTTGAAGAGCAGTAAGATCAAAAAGTAAAGGGGGCTGCTCGTTTGAATTACGGGTAATTACAGAATTAACAACTGAATTTCCGAGACGCTCAATGGATTTCATGACCTCCATCGCTTTATCTTTATCTTTCCATTTATCTTTGGACGTGCTAGAAAAGTTCATTCCATCTTTTGAATATTTTAGTTCTAATTGCCAATAGGTTTCAACTTTAAAATTTTTATTGTCAATGTATCTCTTGCAAATTAAACTCAAAGTCGGGGTTTGGACTCTCCCTAAAGAATAAACCCCATTTCCGGCTTGCAATGAAAGTGCTTGCGTTGAATTTATTCCTACCAGCCAATCAGCACGGCTTCTTGCTTGGGCAGCAAAGAATAATCCGTCAAAATCGTATCCCGGCTTTAAAGCAGCAAAACCTTGATTGATGGCTTTTTCTGTTAATGAACTAATCCAAAGCCGTTCAAATGGTTTTTTACATTTTAAATAATTATAGATATACCTGAATATAAGTTCGCCTTCTCTTCCTGCGTCAGTAGCAACGATTATACTTTCACATTCTTCAAAAATCGTTTCTATAATTTTCAGCTGCTTTATTGCTCCTGGATCATCTAGATACCCTTTTTCTTTCTTTACTTTCCTTACAGTTAGTATGAATGGATCTGGTAAAATTGGTAGACTTTCCTTTAGAAAGCCTGTTATACCATAATCTGATGGCATTGCTAAGGAAATCAAATGACCTATCGCCCATGTTACAAGATACCCATTGCCTTTGAGGTATCCATCATGCTTTTCTGTAGCTCCCAGAAGAGCCGCTATTTCACGGGCAACGCTTGGTTTTTCTGCTATTACTGCTTTCATGATTTAGACTTTTATGATACTTTGCGACCTCTTTTTTTAGGAGAATTAGATACCTCATTTTGTTTATTCTGCTGCGTTTTATTGCGAGGTCCAGTTTGTCCTGATTTTAATGGCTCCTTGATATTCTTTGTAGCTTCATTTGTTTTACCCTCAGAATTAACTGCAACTTGCGTTTTATGAGTTTCTGCAGGGGTTGACTTTTGCTTAAGATTATTCGGATTTTTAAAATTAAAGTCTAACTTTCCACTCTCTTTATTAAGCCAAACATATCCCGGATATTCTTTTCCTGAACCATTTTTAAAATCAGTAATATATACTGTTTCGCCGTTTGAAATCTTATTATACTGGTCGAATGTAAACTCTTTCCTTCTGTAAACTTTAGGTATCTCAGTTGATTGACTTTGAGAATTTTCCTGATTTTGGATTTTAGAATTACCTTTATCAAACTGAAACTCAATATGGCCTTTAAATGCATTAAATTGAATTTCTCCATTAAACAAAGAATTACGCTTTGAAAGCATGCCTTCAAGGTATATTGATTTTCCTTCCAACAACTCTTTTTTTTGTTCCGGTGAAACCGTCACTCCCTTGATCACATCATCAATTTGAATATTTGCTACTGAATAAGCAACCACTTGCTTTGTATCCCTATCAAGGCTTATTAAATGGGGTAAATGAGTTTTACCGTCTTCAGTCAGATTAACTGCTCGTCCCATGTTTCCTTTTTCCAACAAATTAGCCTTGTCTTCATCTGTAAATTGATGTCCAAAAAAAGGTATCTCCAATTCTATTTCATTCTTCTTAGGAAGCATGTTAAAGACAGCTTTACCATTTTTGCCCATTTCAAGCCAAAGTTTGCCTTCTGTATCGAGTTTTTGATTTCCGACTTTTACTGATATTGGAAGCATTTCGGCTGTTTTAAATCCTTTTAATAGAGAGTCAAGTAGACCAGTTTTTACGAAATCTTCCTGTGTCCAACCAAGATTTTGAAGACTCTTCCAGTCAATTTTGTCTACTGAATAGCGGGGGCTATTTTCAGGTTTGTTTTCTTGTTGTGCCATAGTATTTTTATTATTTTGTGGGTTTAAAATTTCTTTGAGACCTTTCAAAAGATCTGCTCCTTCAAGTTTTGCAGTATTAACAAACTGTTGCATTTTTTTTGCTATTATTACAGCAGTCTGAATCGGGACTTTAAAAAAATTAAAGCGTGTAGGATTACTAATCTGGCTAAAGAAATTCCTTAAAAAATTGGAAAGCATATCTTCATTTTTATTAATTTTCAAAAATGAATTTTCCTTTCTTTTTGTAGGATCTACAGTTTCTAGTTCATCCTTCTCTCCAGGTTTTTTCTTGACACCCTTTACGGCCAAAATTTTATTGGTCTCCTTATCGTGCACAAGTAGAGTATCCGTTAAATCATTTACCTGATCTGTTTTTTTCTTTGGTGATTGATTATCGCTCATAACATTAATACTTTATAAAATCTCAGATCAAGGTATTTTATATATTGATACAAACCAGTAAGTTGGAATTAGAAGGAACTATTCGTCTGTCATTTTCCTTTTACGTTTGGTAGGAGTATTGAAGCTGTCCCGAATAAATTGGTGTACATCCGACAATTTGTAATAAAGTTTACCACTAATAGTGTAATAGAGTAATTTACCTTCGGACCTGTATCGTTGCAAAGAACGATTACTAATTTTCAGCATTTGAAGTAGATCTTGATTGTCAAGCAATTCTTCTCCATCAATTGCATTGTTGTTTTTTTTCATTTCTCTTACACATTGAGAAAGCAAATCGAATCGATCCATGATTCGATCCATCCAGGCAATAAATTCTAATCTGTCTATATTCATAACATTTTGTTTTAATTATTTCTATTGACTAAGCTACATTGTGAAGTTTTTGAAACTCCTAAAGGTGGAATTGAATACCTTATTTTTCCGCTGGTTTCCTATCGCATTTAATAGAATTTGTAAGTAAGTTTGAATTGATTCCTTTCCTTTGAATAATTTCTACTAGACAAAATTGAAAAGTTTGTTTGGGTTTGATTTCCTATATGTGTCTATCGGAAACATATATTTTTATATTTTTTATAAAATATTTTAAATTGTTGTTTATTAATATGTTATGATTATTTGTTTAATACTATGATTATATTTTAGGGAGATTTACCCATAGACACATATAGGCCAATGCACAAAAAAATAACAGCACTGAAGTGCTGTTATAAAACGTATATTAAAATGGCTGTAAATAATAGCTAGTAAGTATCCTCTTTATCCATATACTCTTCTAAGCTGTATTTCAGCTGGTCTATAAATAACGTTCTTGAACCAGAACGGGTTTTCATTCGGTGGAAACTATTATGTAAATCGTTAAGAGAAATATGAAATAAAACTTGAAATACTCCGCTAATTTTGCGTATGCCTAGTTTTCCATGAGAAATAGCATCAACTGCATGGAGGGCATATATTAATTCGATAAGTGCATTCTTTGTCTGAGTCCAAAGAATGTCTTTTGTCTCACCAATCTGCAAAATAAAAGAACTTTTATCTTCAGGATTCAATCTTTGCTGTATATAATTATACAAAAGATCGTCGGCATGAATGTGAGCCACTTTATAATCGTAATAAGTTGAAAATTGTGGATCAATTTCAAAAACATAACTGTTCAGTCCATCCATAATATCTATTTGACCCAATCTAAAGTATTTTTCATCTAGGTCGGTCCTTCCAGATTTGATATACCTATAGAAGTCTGAATCGATAAAATATTCCTTAAATTCTTTGTTCAGCTTTTCTTGTTCCTGCTCAAAATATCTGGTATAGATTTCTCCTCCCTTTGCTGGGCATGATATTTCGATTCTATAAACTTTATTGTAAAAGATAAGTTTCCCAAGTATCTGAGGCTTTATATCCTTAAAAAATTTTATCTCTTCATTTTTGTCCAAAAAGCCTTTTTCAGAAACAAGATCTTTTGTCTCATTTAGAAGTTCCTTTAAAACATTGGTCATTTGATGGGCTTCTTCTATTACCTTTTCGGTATTTAATGTAATTTTGCACTCTTGAATTTCAATACGTTTTACTATAGTATCATAAATTGATTTTATCATGGTAAAAATATATTAGAAAGGTTCTCATTATCAGGTCCAGTGATATCAGCAGTCTTAAAAATATAATATTTTTCCCTTTGTAGCGATTTATTTAATTTATCAATTAATTATATATTGTTTTGCTAATAACCTTATTGTATTCCTCGAATTCTATTAAAATATTTTATTCATTCATAATTTGATTCAAAAGCAATTTAAATTAATGTATTGTGTAATTATTTGCTATTTAATATTTGAAAGTATTAAGCCAATATTCGTAGGCTACTGTACAGTTACCGTTTATGTCAAAATCAATTTTATTGGCTTTTATGAAATGTAAACATTAATCGAATTTTAGTGTTAATGCTTTATTAATTAACTAGTTTCCAATTATGACTAAAAAAAGAAAAGTAAGGGAAAATTATCAAATGCTTACAAATTCATGTTTTATTGAAATAGAAGGGGTAGACCTTGAAGATATAAAGAAAATTATGGAAAAAGAAGGTACTCCCGTTTCTGACGAACAAGCAGAAGAAATAGGCGAATTTTTGAAGCTTCTTACAAGAATAACCATCAAAGAGGTTTTTTCTCCGAAATAAATATCTTGATTGTCTTAATCTCATAAATTATATGAAATACTAATCCTTCTAAATATAATATTTAGAAGGATTAAAATACCAGAATATTCTTTATTGCCACCTTTTCCTTGCCATTTTTTTTAAGATTTCTTTTCCGTTTTCATTTAATTCATCTAAGGATTTTTCTTTACCCTCTTGTATCCATTCTAATAATTCTTTCTTTGAAAAATGGAGCCTATTACCTTTTTTATAAAATGGTATCTCACGTAAACAAACCTTAGAATATAGTGTTGGTAATGATAATTTCAAAATCTTACATGCCTCTTTTGCACCGATAAATTCAAGTTCTGGCACTTCATTTTGGAGTCGCTCCAGTAAAAGATCTTCTATACTGTCCAATCTTTCTTCAATTCTTTTCAGAATATTTGGTATTTGATCAAATGTGTATTCCATACTTTTCTTTTCAAGTTAGATAAACAGAGAAAAATTATTTGAAAAGTGACTTTATCTGTCACAATTTGTCCTTTAAAGGAATTGGGGTACATATTCATATTTGATTAGAATCCACAAGTTTTTAGATATTTATGATATCTTTTGGATAATCACAATTATCTGTATTTACTATGTTCTTGCCTATATCAAATAAATTAATCTTAATTTTTTCGGAGGCTTCTTTTTTTAGACTGTCAACTATCTTAGCATATATCTCTGTCGTTTTGATATCTTTATGACCTAATAGTTTTGAAACAGTATATATAGAAGTGCCAGCAGCAATTTGTAAGGTTGCAAAAGTATGTCTGAAGCCGTGAAAGGTGAAATGTTTCTCTATACCTGCATTAACTAACCATTTTTTTAACTCCGCGACCGTATTATGATAATTCAAACCTTCAAATACTCTGGAATCGGACTTCCCTCGTGGCCCTAATAACTTTATGGTTTGATCCGATACTGGATGATATTCTGCGTTTTCAGTTTTTTCTTGATTATAAACTATATAATAATTGCCGTCCGTGCCATGAATCTCGCTCCATAATAACTTTTCCACGTCCGAATATCTAAACCCAGTCATAGCAGAAAATAGTCCGGCCTTTTTTACTATTGGATTGCGACACTCTGCATTTGCCATTCTTTCCAGTTCTTCCATAAATAAAAAAGGACGATGCGTTTGTTGCGGGGCAATACCGTCAATTATTGAACCTAGATCTGTTGTTAGGAAACGTTTTTTAAATGCTTCTTTTAATGTTAGCTTAAATCTGCCAAAATAAGCAACTGCTGTATTCTTTTTTATAGTTTTTCTACGCCCTAAAGCGGGACACGTTAACAAATAATCAGCGTACTCCTCACATAGGGTTTCATTCAACTCATTAAAGGGGATTTTAGGGCCTACAAAAGTCTTAAAATATCTAACAGACATCACCCAGTTATAACAGTTATCCCTCTTTCTCGCTTCCGATTCAAAGAACTCAATAAAATTTGACTTCATCTTTTCCTCGGAAATAAAATCGAACCTCTTGCTTTGTAATTCTATGTGCCGTTGAGCTCTTACATACTCTCCCAGAGCTAAGGTTTCTTTATTGAATTTCCTTTCAATATCGTTTTTGGGGCGATTATATATGTATAATTTTAGATAGTGTTTTCGTTCCATTTTTCCTGTTTCTGGATTATATATTGGAGGCCATATGTCCAGAAATAAAGATTGTCTGCCTTTGGATATTGGTTTTTTCCTTAATGTTACTTTTGACATAATTTTGGATTTTTGAGTAATATTAAAAATTGATGGGGTTGAGCTAGGTTTTCTGGCTCTATTAGGGGATATTTGGCGTCAGAATGCCAAATAAATTGGTATTATCCCGAATAGATACCCAACTCAATTCTTTTTAAAATATGTTCAATTTTAATCCTTGGCACATATACAAATTTGCCTTTTTGAAATTTTGGGATATTATGTCTTGCTATAAGATTTTTTAGGGAAGTCGCCGAAATGTTGTACTCTTTCTGTATTTGACCCATAGTATAGCAATCCTTTAAAGGTGTCCATTCAATCTTTTCCAAATCTTCAGTTGGATTTTGATCTACCTTTGGCATAATTTCAAACAGTGCATCAATATCTTTCTTTAATAGACGTATCTTTCTGATTGATAAATTAGCTGCTGGAATACTGCCACTCTTAACCATTCGATAGACTGTTCTCTTATCACATTTCAACAATGCAGCAGCTTCCTTGACTGTTAAGTAATCAAGGGTTTTAAGTGCAAAATAAGAGTTAGGATCTTCTTTAGATTTTGATTGGGTTTTGGGGACTTCCTGAGTTGCTTCAGTTAATTTTACTCTAAGTTCCCTAACATTAATCTTGTAAGCTCTGGAATTGCAGGTTTTGCTACAGTATTTGGTTACTGTTGTTTGTGCAATAAATTCAAGCCTACAATGCATGCAAATCTTCTTGATTTTCATAATATTTTATTTGTGGGAGGAATAATTTGGCTTAAGGTGCATTACGGTACATTTAGATACAATAAGATGCAATAAGTTACCTTAAGCGACATTACCTCTCCCGAGTTAAAAAAAATAAAATATTATTGATTTGAGGGACAAATAGGGGACAAAACTGAGCAAAACTAACCAAACTTTGAAAAACTCCTACAAAATTAAAATTTTTGTAAATTATTGATAATCAATAGTTTGGTTTGTTTTATTTTGTTTTATTTGTTGTACTTATTTGCCGATACAAAACTTAGAAAAAATATTCCCCAGCACTTCATCATTCGTCACCTCTCCGGAAATTTCTCCAAGATGTTCCAGGGCGTTTCTAAGCTCATAAGCCAGTAATTCTGTAGAGATCTGGAAAGAAATAGCTTCTTTTACCTTATGAACGGCATCCAGAGACTTTCTTAAGGCTTCGAAGTGACGCTGGTTGGTAATAACAACATTATTTTCTTCAGACTTTAACTGCTCAACATACGATGAAAGTTCATTCTTCAGATCCTGAATATTTTGATTTTCAACTGCTGAGATTTTAATGAAATCAAATTCGTGGGAAATGGCATTTCTGAAAATATCTTCTACCGTTTCGTATTTTGTAGGAGTTACTTCATCAATTTTTGTTGCGCAGATAATCAGCTTCAGATCTTCTCTCAATAGGGATTGGATCATTTCAATATCTTCCGAGAAATCTTCAGTAGCAGCATCGGCCAGATACACAAGGATATTGGCGTTTTCTACCTTTTCTTTTGCTTTTTTTACTCCGATAGCTTCAATTTCATCCATCGTTTCACGAAGTCCTGCGGTATCAATCAATCGGAAGGCATGTCCTTTAATATGAAGAATTTCCTCAATGGTATCTCTTGTTGTTCCTGCAATATTACTTACAATTGCTCTTTCTTCCTTCAAAAGAGAGTTCAGCAGCGTAGATTTTCCGGCATTGGGTTTTCCGATGATAGCTACGGCGGTTCCGTTTTTAATGGCATTTCCGTATTGGAAACTTTCAATCAGAGAATTTAATTTTAATTCAATTTTATCCAATAATCCACTCAGTGCACTTCTGTCTGCAAACTCTACATCTTCTTCAGCAAAATCCAGCTCCAGTTCAATTAAGGAAACGAAATTTAAAAGATCAGTTCTTAATACAGATATTTCGTTGGTAATTCCTCCTTTCAGTTGATTGATGGCCACTTTTCTGGAAGCTTCATTTTCAGAGGCAATCACATCAGCAATCGCTTCCGCCTGGGAAAGGTCAATTCTTCCATTGATAAAAGCACGAAGGGTAAATTCTCCCGCCTTGGCCATTCTTGCTCCATTTTTGATCAGCGTTTCAAGAATACGTTTTCCGATATGCGGGGAGCCGTGAAAAGCAATCTCCACAGAATTTTCAGTGGTGAAACTTTTTGGAGCCAGGAAGATTGACAGCATTACCTCATCAATAGCTTCCTCCTCATCCATAAAATAACCGTAATGAATGGTGTGGGATTTCTGTTTTTCCAGTTGTTTTGCCGGAAAACTTTTCTGAACTACAGATAAAGCCTCATTTCCTGAAACTCGGATGATGCCTAAAGCACCAATTCCATTGGCAGTAGCCAGTGCACATATCGTATCGTTATTCATGCTGCAAATTTACGGTTTTTAATGTGAATTTGCATGGAGGTCTGCTATTCAGATTATCTATTGTCTTATTCAGTTTAAAAAAAGGAAGATTTGAAATGTATTGTGTTTTGAATAAAGAATAAAGAATAAAGAATAAAGAATTCCTCTTATTAAACATACAAGGAATACACTATTTTAAATTTAAAATATATAAAATAATTCTGTTGAATGTAAATACTATTTAAAGCGTACAATTTGTTGGAAGTAACATTTATAAGTGTTTTCTGATAGTGCTGGAAATGGAGTGTGCTGGTTAAATATCATATCCATCTGAAAAAATTAAACAGTTGTTTGGTATGTTAATTGTTGTTAGTCGGTCGATGATGTTGAAAATTTAAATTTTTATTATTAAAACAGTAATAATTTGTTAAAGTATTATAAATGTATATGAATAACCTATTTTTTTTAAAGATTAATAAAAAAATGATTTTTTTATTAATGCTTGCTTTTAGCGCTGTGGCTTATGCTCAGTGTATTCCTTATACAGGGCAGGCGATGACCGGTGGAAATACGTATTGTCTTAACGGAAATCTTAATATAAGTACCAATATCAGTATCCCGAACGGAGCGACACTTATTATTCAGTCCGGGCAGCTGCATTCCAATAGTATTCAGGTTGATGGAGTATTGGAAATTGCTGACGGAGCTAGTGTTCAGTCTACAGGAACTGTGAAAGTAGGAACTTTCGGATCTCAGAAAAATTCAAAAATTAAACTGGGAACGAAATCTTTTCTATCGCTTGTAGGATCAGTGATTCAGGAAGATCCTTCTTTTGGAGGCTTTTATCCCGGAACAACTTCTGTTATTGAAATGGGAACAAGCAGTGTGGTGGAAATTTGTGGAACATTTACCCAGCAGTCTACAACCTATCCTTCCGTTGAATATGTAGGTATTCCTGCCGGAAGAGCGTACTGTATTGCAAAAGCAGACGTAAGTGGTGGAGGTGGAGCTTCCATCATCAGCGATGACAGTCAGATCGTAGCTATTGTGATGGGATCTGTAACAGGATTAGGAATGGGAAATTCCAGTTTCTGCGGCCCCAATGCAACAAAAGCCATGTGTCCTTCTCTTTGGCCTGAAGGTTTGTCTGAAGATAAAACAAGTTGTGGAAATGCGCCTGTGATTATTGATGAGATTGACGGATTTTGTACAAAACCCGGAATTTCCGGTACACCAGATGGATTTACTAAATTCGGAATTACCATACAGCAGAAAAATAAAGCATGGCCGGAAAATGTACCGAATGGATTTTTGGCTATGGAATCAAAAAACAAAGGTTTTGTCATTACCAGAGTTCAGCACGTAAGCCAGACACCACAGCCTGGAGATGCCATCGCAGAACCGAAAGAAGGAATGCTCCTGTATGATATTCAGGATAAATGTGTAAAGCTTTATAACGGCACCGAATGGAAATGTGTACAAAGAAGCTGTAATGATTAAACCAATAAATAGATCGTATGAAAAATATAAAAAATATAGGGATTGCAATAGCTTTGGTTATTTTTAACTCGTTTTTTGCTCAGGTAGCTATTGGTAAACAGGTGATAGACGGAAGCAGTACGGTGTTAGACTTTGATAACATATCCGGA
Source organism: Chryseobacterium sp. Marseille-Q8038 (assembly GCF_965111995.1). Taxonomy (NCBI): domain Bacteria; kingdom Pseudomonadati; phylum Bacteroidota; class Flavobacteriia; order Flavobacteriales; family Weeksellaceae; genus Chryseobacterium; species Chryseobacterium sp. Marseille-Q8038. The sequence goes on from NZ_CBCOPN010000001.1 coordinate 121,088, forward strand.
AATACAAAAGGCTTAATTCTTCCCGCTACCTCAGGATTTCCCACAGGATCTTTGGTAAACGGAACATTCATCTTCGATGTCACAGACAGCAAAGTAAAAGTCTACGAAAATGATATGTGGAAATCCTTGTCAGATGCCGGAAATTCAAGTGCGGTTATTGTCAACAATTCTGCAGAGTCAGGGAAAGGAGTCATTATGGGAGAGGCAACAAGCTCTGCTGATGGAGTTTTGGTGCTGGAATCTCAAAATAAAGCGATGATTCTTCCTAAAATAACATCACCCCATCTTAATGTGAAAAATCCTTATCCGGGAATGATCTGTTATGATACAGCCAGTAAAACACTGGCCATATTTGATGGGTCGGTCTGGAATTACTGGAAATAAACACAGGCAGAGTAGTCTGTCTTAAAATAATAGAAAGCAGCTGTATTTTTATGCAGTTGCTTTTTTATTTCCCATGTTAAACAATCTGGTTGCTTTCCTTGATGCTGTTCATGACAAAAATACTTTTGGTCTGACCAATTCCTTCGATTTCAGATAATTTATTGACAAAAAACTCATGAAACTCATCCATATTCGGAGCCAGGATTTTCAGCATAAAATCAAAATCTCCGCTGATATTGTAAAACTCTACAACTTCCTTCAGTTTGCCCACTTCCTCAATAAATTTTCCCGCTGTTTTCTTATTGTGAACATTTAAGGCAATCATACAGATCACCATCATTCCTTTATTGACCTTTTTACGGTCTACTACAGCAGTATATTCTTTAATGATTCCTTGTTTTTCCATACGTTTAATACGCTCATGCGTAGGAGTAGGACTCAGGTTGATTCTTGCCGAAATATCTCGGACACTCATCTTTGCATCTTTCTGAAGAAGTCGGAGAATGGATAAGTCTTTTTCATCAGGGATATAATTTTCACTTGCCATTTTGTTCTGTTTTTATAGATTTTACTTGGTGTTTCAGGTGTTTTGTTCTTTTTGGTATTTTTTATATTGATTATTGTTCCAAATTTAAGGTTAAATTTTTAAATACGTTCTGTTAATTTTAATTTTGCAGGAAATTTGAAACATGGATACAAGGAAGAATTTAATATTAATTTTAGCATCGGTAGGAACATTTGTAGAGGCGTTGGATATTGCCATTATTAATTTAACCATTCCTTCTATTCAGCAGCAGTTTCAGATTGGAGCCGAGACTGTTCAATGGTTGCAGACACTTTATGTATTGTTTTTTGGTGGATTTCTGATCATTGGAGGAAAGCTTTCAGACCAGATCGGGAGAAAAAAAATGTTTTTACTGGGAGCTCTGATTTTTATGCTGACTTCATTAGGTGCAGGATTGTCTCAAAACTTTGAGGTACTGGCTATCTTCCGTGCTTTACAGGGACTGGGAGCTGCCTTAGTAATGCCATCAGCGCTGTCTATTGTAACCAATACGTTCAGGGGAGAACAGGAGAGAAACCGGGCCATCGGAATCTTCAGTTCATTTGCTGCCATTGGTTCGGGAAGTGGCCTTTCAGTCGGAGGAATTATCAGTACATACCTGAGCTGGCATTGGGTTTTCCTGATCAATGTTCCCGTTCTTTTAATAACCCTTGTGCTGTCTTATTATTATCTGCCTGCAGATGAGAAAAATGAAACCGCTCAGAAAACAGATTTGGTTTCAGGAATACTAATGGTACTTGGATTGTTAAGCCTTACATACGGAACCCACGAATTGGTTCATATTAAAGAACAGCCTTTTCTGGTAGCAGGATCTTTGGTTCTGGCATTAGTACTGCTGGTGGTGGTCTATTACCGATTAAAGTCCGTGGCAGAGCCGTTGGTGGATTTAAAACTGTTTAAACATCAATCTTTAGTCGTTTCCAATGCTGTGTTTTTCACTTTGGGTGCGTTTTTTATCGGATTTTTATTCCTTATTTCACTGATGCTTCAGAAAGATATGGGATATAGCGCTGCCTCTGCAGGATTAATGCTTGTTCCATTCAGTATCATATCCGCTTTAACAGCTAAATTTATTCTGCCTCATGTATCAAAACGCCTGAATTCTTCTCAAATGGGTGTTTTAGGATGGTTGTTTATGCTGGCAGGAGGATTGTCACTGTTGATCTCTGTGTATGCAGGACACCCGTTAACATTGGTTTTGCTGGGAGCTGCATGTATTTCAGGAGTGGGAATGACGTTTTGTTTTACTGCGCTTTCTGTAATGGGAATTCAGGATGTGGAGCCGGAAAATTATGGATTGGCATCAAGTTTGAGCTCTACAAGTTACTTTCTGGGAGCAGGAATCGGACTGTCATTCATGACTTTAATGAGCCAGATTTTTCCCTCAGAATTTTCAGTAGGAAGCCTGAATCTGATGATATTGATTGGCTACGCTCTGCTGGCGCTCGGAATGTTATTCTATTTTATATTGAAAAGCTTAAAATTGAAACAGGCAGAAGTTGCTGTTTCGTAATAAGCAGTTTAAAAATACACAAACTATATGAGGAAAGAATCGGTGCTTAGGTGTCGGTTCTTTTTTTGTTCTTTTGCCATTCTGTTTCCCTTCACTACCTTTGCGCTTTACTATAACATCATGAAAATACTGGTCATCAGCGATCTTCATCAGGAATTTGGAAGTACGGAATTAGGTTTTGATCATTCGGATATTGTTGTGCTGGCAGGTGATGTCAATTTAGGAACCAAAGGGATTGAATGGATTAAAAAAGCAATCCCCAACAAACCTGTCATCTATGTTTTGGGCAACCATGAATACTATAAAGGTTCCTATCCGAAAACACTCCATAAAATCAGAGAGGCGGCTGTGAATTCCAATGTTCATGTGCTGGAAAATACATTTGTAGACATTGACGGAATTCGTTTTCATGGAGCTACCTTATGGACGGATTTTTCAATCTTCGGAAATCCTGTTCAGTACGGAATGCTTTGTCAGTCTAAAATGAATGACTATAAAATGATCAGGAGAGATCCTTCCTATTCGAAAATGAGAACATTAGATACCTTTAAAATTCATCAGCTTTCACGACAATGGCTGCAGGAAAGTCTTGAAGATTCAAAAGGACTTAAAAATATAGTGGTTACCCATCATGCTCCCAGTCTCCAATCAGTGCCGGAGCATTATAAAGAAGATCCCGTTACCTCTGCTTATGCATCTGATCTGGAAGATGTAATCAAAGAATATCAACCTTTGTACTGGATTCATGGGCATATTCATACGCCATGCAGATATAAAATTGAAAAAACAGAAGTGATCTGTAATCCTCATGGCTATATCGATGAAAAATATAACGGCTATGATAAAGAACTAATTATTATTATTTAGCAAAAAAGTAGTTTTGCCTACTGCCTACTGCCTACTGCCTACTGCCTACTGCCTATTGCTATTTTCCCCTTTCTCTTTAATCACTATCTTCGTATTCTAATACCTTTTCAATGTCTAAAAAATCCCAGCCAAAACCTGATTTTGTTTCGCAGCTCGCTTTTGATGAAGTTCTTCAGCAGGTGGAATTTGATCTTAGAATCAAGGAATTTGTCGTGATGGAAATTGATAAGGTGAACTATATCATACAACCGAATATCCCTTACCGTGCAGATTATTTCTGCATTTTTATGATACAAAAGGGAGACGTTACGTTCAGGTTGGATGATAAGAGTTATGAAGTCTCTAAAGGGGATATTGTTTTTTGCCCCATGCTGGAAACCTTTTGGGTGGATGAAATTTCGGAAGATTATAATGCTAAATATATTTTCTTCTCATTGAATTTTATTTCTGACGCAGGCTTTAATTATAAGTCAAATAATGTCCTGAAAAGTCTTTCATCAGATCCTACCCATATCATCAGAAATGAACCCGATGTGTACAGGAAACTGAATTTTCATCTCGATGAACTTCAGGTTTTAAATGATAAGGAAAAAGACAATTATTATTTCAATGAAATGATCTGGCATCACTTTTCACTGGTGATCTACGAAATTGATAATTATTTCAAAAAAACGGAAAAACTACACGTTGTAACCAATAGAGAAGACGAGTTGACCACCAGCTTCTTTAAGCTTGTTCAGGAGCATTTCAAAGAAGAACATAATGTTCAGTTTTATGCCGATAAGCTTTTTATCAGCCGTAAATACCTTACAAAGGTCATTAATAAAACAGTGTTTAAATCTCCAAGAGATATTATTCATCAGGTGTTAGCGGTAGAAGCCAGGCTCTTATTGAGAAATCCCAACCTGAATGTCAATGAGGTAGCATCACAGCTAAGTTTTTCTGACCAGGCTTCATTTAGTAAGTTTTTCAAAAAACATACAGGAAGATCTCCTTTGGAATACAGGAAGGATGATTTGTATTGATAGTCAGTAGGTTGTGTTTTAAGGTGTCTTTTTGCCAAAATTGAATACTATTTTGATTTAAAATATTAAATATTATCATTTATATTGTCTATAAGTGATATTTCTCATGTTTTTGAAAATAAGGAGTCTTTTTGACAAAACAAGGGGTTTTTCGAATAATCCTATTGAATTTTTTTCGTTCGATTTTTGTGCGGAAAATTTAAAAGGACTATTGTTATGCAAAGATTTTTTATTCAAAAATCGACTCTACTTTTTCTCTCGCTGATTGTGTTGGCGGGTTGTAAGAAGAATAATCAAAACCAGGGCTATCAGCAGCAGGCGCCGGAATTACCCGTGGCAAAAGTAACACAGGGAGACGCTTCTGTTTCCAGAGAATATGCAGCATCTATTGAAGGGGTTTCCAATGTGGAAATAAGACCTCAGGTAACAGGATATTTAAGCAAAATTTTTGTAGATGAAGGTGATTTTGTGAGAGCAGGTCAGCCATTGTTCAAAATTGAAGATCAGGTTTTCCGTGAGCAGCTGAAAAGTGCTCAGGCATCTTTGATTACCGCTCAGGCCAACCTTTCAACCTCTAAAATTGATCTGGACAGAAAAAAAGAACTCTTTAGAAACAAAATGGTTTCAGATATTCAGGTGAAAGAAGCTGAAGCAGCTTATAATGCGGCACGTGGAGCAGTAAGCCAATCCACTTCTACCATTGAATCGGCTAAAATCAATTTAAACTTCTCCACCATTAAAGCTCCGGTAAGCGGATTTATCGGAAGGTTCAACTATCGTTTGGGAAGTTTAATGACGCCAGGTAATCAGGAACCGATTACCTTATTATCAGATATTCATCAGGTATACACTTACTTTAGCCTGAGTGAAAATGATTTTAATAATTTCCAGAAGCAATACACAGGAAGCAGTATTGATGAGGTTATTAAAAATACTCCGGCAGTATCATTATTGCTTTCAGGAGGTGAAAAATATGCGGAGACAGGAAAGATTGATGCTGTAGAAGGACAGTTCAATAAAACAACAGGATCCATTACTTTAAGAGCAAAATTCAACAATCCCAACAACCTTTTGAGAAGTGGGAATACAGGCAAAATTATACTGGATCAGTTCTACGGCAATGTTGTTTTACTTCCTATTGCCTCTACCAGAACCATTCAGGATAAAGTTTTTGTATTTACCATTCAGGGAGGAAAAGCCGCAATGTTTCCTATTGAAGTAAACGGAAAAGCAGGCGATAATTTTATTGTAGCGAAAGGACTTAAGGCAGGCGATGAATATATCACCAGCGGTTTTGACCGATTGCAGCCGGGAACTCCTGTAGTGGCACAAAAGAAAAATGCTCAACAGAAAAAATCCTAAGAAGAAGTCATGTTAAAGAAAATTATAAAAAGACCCGTACTGGCAACGGTTATTTCCGTATTGCTTGTTATTCTGGGGATCGTCGGGATGGTAAGCCTTCCGATTACAAAATTTCCGGACATCGCACCTCCTACCGTTATGGTAACAGCTGCTTATCCGGGAGCTAATGCCGAAACAATTGCCAGGTCAGTAGCGCCGCCATTGGAAAATGCCATCAATGGAGTGGAAAATATGGACTATATTACTTCTACAGCGAGTAATGACGGTACATTGAGTATTACTGTTATCTTTAAATTAGGAACAGATCCGGATCAGGCCGCCATTAACGTTCAGAACAGAGTGGCACAGGTGACCAACCAGCTTCCTGCAGAGGTAATCCAGGCGGGAATTACCACCGTGAAAAGACAGAACAGTATGATTGCGATGGTCTCTCTGACCAGTAAAGATGGTACGATGAGTGACCTTTTCCTTGAAAACTATGCGAAAATCAACATTGTTCCGGAACTGAAAAGAGTAAAAGGAGTAGGAGATGCCATGGTATATGGAAATAAAGATTACTCCATGCGTATCTGGCTGGATCCGAATAAACTGACTTCCTACAATCTTACACCCTCTGATGTTTCCCGTGCTATTCAGACCCAAAACCTTGAAGCGGCACCCGGAAGATTGGGAGAGAGAAGTAAAGAAGTGATGGAATATGTTCTTCGCTACAAAGGAAAATTTACAGAACCTGTGCAGTATGAAAACATTACCATCAAAGCATTGAATGATGGATCTGTCTTAAAGTTAAAAGACATTGCCAAAGTAGAATTTGGAGCCTACAGTTATACGGTATCTTCCAATTATAATAAAAAAGCATCCGTAACGATGGCGATCTTCCAGATGGCAGGATCGAATGCGAATGAAGTACAAATTGCGCTTCAGGAAAGAATGAAAGAACTGGAAAAATCCTTCCCCGCAGGAATGGATTATGAAATTCCCTATGCTACAAAAGATGCGCTGGATCAATCCATAGAGCAGGTTATTCATACATTGATAGAAGCATTTATTCTGGTATTCATAGTGGTATATATCTTCCTTCAGGATTTCCGCTCCACGTTGATTCCGGCTATTGCAGTTCCGGTATCTATTGTAGGAACGTTCTTCTTTATGAAGGTTTTTGGGTTCTCTATTAATATTCTTACGTTGTTTGCTTTGGTGCTCGCCATTGGTATTGTAGTGGATGACGCTATTGTAGTGGTGGAAGCGGTTCATGCTAAAATGGAACATAAAAAGCTCAATCCGAGAGCTGCTACGATGTCAGCAATGAGTGAAATTACAGGAGCCATTGTTTCTATTACATTAATCATGTCTGCCGTATTCGTTCCGGTAGCCTTTATGAGTGGTTCCACGGGATTGTTTTACCAGCAGTTTGCTTTGACATTGGCTATCGCGATTGTGATTTCAGCAATCAACGCCTTGACATTGAGCCCGGCATTATGTGCTTTATTTTTAAAGCAACACCATCCGGGAACGCATGAAAAAATGAATTTCAAAGATCGTTTCTTTGCAGGTTTCAATGCCAGCTTTAATAAACTGACATTCCGCTATGGGAAAGCTGTGCTGTTCCTTTTGAAAAGAAAATGGGTGGCAATTGTTATGATTGTGGCTTTCGGAGGTTTGTTTGCATGGATGTCTATGACAACGCCTAAAGGATTTATTCCGGATGAAGACCAGAGTTTTATCATTGTAACCGCGAACCTTGCACCAGGAGCATCAAAAGACAGAACCTCGAAAGTAGTCTCTGACACAGAAGACCTTCTGATGAAAAATCCTGCTGTAGATAAAGTGATTTCGGTAGACGGATTGAACTTATTCAGTGGTTCCATGTCATCTTCAGCGGCTTCTATTTTCGTTAAATTAAAAAAAGGAGGCGAGAGAGGACCTGTCAATAATATCAATGATATCATAGGACAAACTCAGGGAATGCTTTCTCAGGATAAAAGAGCCAATTTCCTTGTGATCAACACACCTACGGTAGACGGTTTCGGAAATACGAGTGGAATGGAGCTTGTGCTTCAGGACCGTACCAACGGAGAACTTCAGAATTTAGGAAATATTTCTTACGGAATGATGGGAGCTTTGATGCAGAGACCTGAAGTAGCGGTAGCATTTACCACTTTCGATGTGACGTATCCGCAGTTTGAAGTGCTTGTAGATGAAGTGAAATCTGCTCAGCTGGGAGTTAATGTTTCTGACGTGTTAGGAGTAATGCAGGGATATTATGGAAGTATTCAGGCTTCTGATTTCAACAGATTTGGAAAGTATTACAGAGTTCTGGTACAGTCTACACCAGAGACAAGACAAGATAAAGAATCCCTGAACGGAATTTTCGTTAAAAATAATTTAGGTCAGATGGTTCCTATCAATACATTGGTAAGCCTGAAACAGGTAACTGGAGCTGAGGTGGTAGACCGTTTCAACCTGTTTAATTCATCCAATTTAACAGTAATGGCAGCTCCGGGATATAGTACCGGACAGGCTATGGCTGCCATTGAAGAAGTGAGCAAGCAGGTACTTCCTCCGGGATATACTTACGATTATAAAGGAATGAGCCGTGAAGAAGCGGGTTCAAGCTCACAATCTGTTATGATCTTCGGATTATGTATCGTGTTTGTATTCTTCCTTTTATCTGCTCAATATGAAAGTTATATCCTTCCATTAGCTGTATTAATTGCCATTCCGGTAGGACTTTCGGGAGTATTTGTAGGAATTACATTCGCGGAATTGTCTAATAATATTTATGTGCAGATTGCTTTGGTGATGCTGATTGGGTTGTTAGCAAAAAATGGGATTCTGATCGTGGAATTTGCGATTCAGAGACGTAGAGCAGGGAAAAGTCTTATCGCCTCTGCGGTGGAAGGAGCAAAAGCCCGCTTACGTCCTATTTTGATGACCTCTCTGGCATTTATTACCGGATTGATCCCATTGATCTTTGTGGTTGGACCTTCTGCAATGGGTAACCATTCTATTGGATATGCCGCCATTTCAGGGATGCTTTTCGGAACGATCTTAGGAATTTTCGTAGTTCCTGTTCTTTTTGTGGTATTCCAGGCTTTGCATGAAAGAATCAACGGAAAAGTGGTAACCGATGCAGATTGGGAATATTAATTCAAATGATTTTAACAATGAAAATTAAAAATATAGCATATATCGCATTCATTTCGGGAACCGCAATCTCCTGTAAAGTTCAGAAATATGAACAGCCTGAAGTAAAAATGCCTGAAGCTTTCCGAAGTGACAGCATTGCAGCAGATTCTCATGAAAATATTGCGAAGATCAGCTACAAAGACTTTTTTAAAGATCCTGTTCTTGTAGGATTGATAGATAAAGCGATGGTGCAAAATAACGATCTTCAGGTCGCTTTAAAACAGATAGAATTTGCATCATTGGCTTACAATCAGAGCAAATGGGCAAATATTCCAACCGTTAGTGCTTCTGCCAATGCCAATATCAACCGTCCTTCAGACAACAGTATGAACGGAATGATGGCCGGACAGTTTATGGGAAAAAGGTATATGGAAGATTATACAACTTCCTTGAGTTTCTCCTGGGAAGCCGATATCTGGGGAAAGATTAAAGGAAGAAAGGAACAGGCTTTAGCAGAATATCTTAAAACACAGGAAGCGGCAAAAGCAGTGAAAACACAAGTTGTATCTGCTGTAGTACAAGGATATTATAACCTTTTGATGCTGGATACTCAGCTGGAAATTACAAAATCCAATCTTGCTTATGCGGATAATACGCTGAAGTTTCTGACCAAACAGCAGGAGCTTGGGCTTACTACAGCATTGGCTGTACAACAGCAGGAAATTGTGAAAGATCAGATTCTGAAATCAATTCCGGCTATTGAAAGTTCTGTAACAACCCAGGAAAATGCTTTGAGCCTGCTGACGGGTTCTATGCCGGGGAAAATTGAAAGAAGTGCAAGCCTGAATAATGTACAGTCTCCGGACCATATTGCTGCAGGAATTCCTTCAGAATTATTGAGCTACAGACCGGATATCAAAACAGCTGAACTTGAAGTAAGAAAAAGTGCAGCAGCCATTCATGTGGCGAAAATGAGCATGTATCCTTCACTGAATATTACGGCACAGGGAGGCGTGAATGCCTTTCAGATCAGCAAATGGTTCAGTGTTCCGGGATCGCTTTTCGGAATGGTGGCAGGCGCTGTAGCACAGCCTATTTTGAATGGAAAACAGCTGAAAACACAATATGAACAATCTAAAGTAGTTGCTGATCAGGCGGAAATTAACTTTAAACAGTCTGTTTTAAAAGCAGTAGGAGAAGTTTCTGATGCACTGATACAAATCCAAAAACTGGAAGAACAGCAGAAAATTGCAGAAGGACTGGCCGTGAAATCGGGTGAGGCAGTGAAGAAGGCTGATCTGTTATTTAAATACAATTCAGCAACTTATGTGGAAGTAATTATGGCACAAACGAACAAACTTCAGGCAGAACTGGAACTGGCTTCTCTGAAAACCCAGAGGCTGAATGCTATTACAGCGCTTTACCGTTCTGTAGGAGGCGGTTGGCAATAAAGTAAAATTGAATCTGCTTCGTCTGTAAGGATGAAGCAGGTTTTTAATCCATTATCATTATGAAGACAAATATACAAGAGGGGATCATTCTTATTCCGGATTTCAGCGGATTTACCGAATTTGTGTTCAATACAAAATTGTATACAGGCGAGTATATTGTAAGACAGTTATTGTCTACACTGATTGATGTGAACGATCAGTACTTTGAAATTTCCGAGATTGAGGGAGATGCCATTTTATTTTACCGTTATGATGAAAATCCGTCTTATCAGAGTATTTCAAAAATGCTGTGGAAGATGAGAAGTGCCTTCAACAGGAAAATAGAGGAGTTGAGTAAAAGTTTAAGCACCACCATTGATCTGGCTCTCAAGTTTATTGTGCATTATGGATCCTTTTCACAATACAATATTGGAAACTTCAGAAAGCTATATGGAAAAACGATTGTGGAAGCCCATCAGCTCTTGAAAAATGGAATGGCAGAAAAGCCTTCTTATGCACTTTTCAGTAATTCTTTTCTGGAAAGCAGTAAAAACAGAGAGTCTGATTTTAATAAAGAACCCCTTCGTTTGCCTGAAGTGGGGGTTATCCATTATTTTGAAAATGTAAACTAGCCTATATTTTTTAATAGTATTCCTTGTAAATTTGCTATTGCTAGCGGCCCGGGTGAGATCCGGGCTTTTTTTATTGGTCAGCTTTTAGGAAATCTGCGGGTAAAAAATTTGTTTTTGTTATAGGGGTAGTAAAATATTTATGTAATATGCATTGGTTTTGCAATTTTTTTTAAGTGAAATTTAAATTACGTATAAAATATTTTTTTAAGATTATTTATTATGGAAGTGATTTTTATTTCGTTGGTTTATTGAAAAATGTGTATTGATTTTCAATTTATGTTTACATTATATGCTGATATATTGCTGGGAATTAAATCTTTATTTAATTTTTTTTATTTTTTGATGTAACAAACTTGTGAAGATAGTGGTCTTATAGAAAAACTATAATTTCACATGAAGAGAATATTATTTCCCATAGCAATATTAACAGGCTCCTTAGTAATGGCCCAGCAGGCTCCAGCTCCGGCTGCCAACGATACTGTAAAAGGAAATGCAAAAGAAATAGAAGCGGTTACTCTGGTGGCCAGAAAACCAACCGTAGAATCTAAAGTAGACAGAACTGTATTTAATGTAGCAAATAGTGCAATTCTGGCAGGAAATACAACATGGGATGTTCTTAGAATGACTCCTTTGGTAAGTATTGATAACAATGATGAGGTAAAAGCCGAGGGACAAATGGTTACGGTATATATCAATGACAGGAAATCTGTTTTTACAGGGAAAGAATTGAAGGAATATCTTAAAACAATTCCTGCTGATAATCTTATGAAAATTGAAGTGATTACCAGTCCGTCTTCCCGTTATGAAACTTCCGGTTCTGTTATCAATATTGTCCTTAAAAAAAGAGATGATGAAGGACTAAAAGGAAGTATCTCTCTCAACAACAGACAAAGTACCAAAAACTCACAATACACAAATTTCAATCTGAATTACCATAAGAAAAAGTTTACCCAAACCTTTATCGGTGGTTACAATAACGGAAATTATGTACAAAAGACTCAGACTTGGGATAACCGTTATGAGAAGAATAAGTTGACCCAATTCAATCTGGAAAACTTAATGAGAAATGAAAGTCCTTCTCTTTCTTCTACTTCGGAGTTTGAAATTAATGACAAAAATAATTTCGGACTTGTATTGGAGTATTCACAGAACAGGAATTTGCTTTCAGCAGAATCTGACGGGATGACCACAAAAGATGGAGATCCCGGTGAATCTTTTCTTCAAAGCCAAAACAACTGGGGATTCAGCCGTAATCTGGGGTCTAATGCTTTCTATAAATACTACGATAAAGAGAAAAATAGAATTTTAGATATTAATTTGGGAACCAACTATTCCAGTGATAATAATGATAATTTAATTGATAAATTCATTGATAAGCAGGGAGTAAAAACAACTCAACAGCTGGGTGTTATGAGTTCAAATCAGATGCGTAATTATTATCTGAAAGTGGATTATACTCAGCCTTTTGGTAAATCAGGCGGTACTATGGAAGTGGGAGGGAAAACGGAATTGAATAATCATATTATTTCCAACAGCCTTTATGGATTCAGCATGAATAATCCCACCCCGGAATTTGCTAATTTATCCAAAAATGACAGGTTCCATTATGAGGATAATCTGAGCTCTTTATATGCCAATTATAGCAAAACATTTTTCGAAAAACTGGAAACCAGAATCGGAATCCGATACGAATATATTGATTATAAAGTAAGACAGGATGTGGCAGGTACGGAAAGAAGAGATTCTTACGGTACTTTTCTTCCCAATTTATTGCTGAAATACAGCTTTTCAGAGAAGTTTGATCTGAGCCTTACCTATAACAGAAGTATCTGGAGACCATGGTATTCTGAGTTTAATCCTTTCCTGATGCCGGAAATTAACGGAACGTATTCCAGAGGAAATCTTTATCTGAATCCCAATCCTAATGACCGGCTTTATATGAAATTAGGAATTCTGAAAAAGTACTTTATTTCTGCAAGATATATGCATACGAATCAGGATTACTGGACGACTTATGTCACAGAAAACGGAAGAACGGTTTCATTACCAGGAAACTTTGACGGAAAGGTTGAGAAATATTATCTTTTTGCGAATACCAATCAGAACTTCCTGAAAAATAAACTGAATGTAAATGCAGGATTTGGATGGTATTACATTAATAATAAAGATTTCAACCAAAAGAATGATCTGAAAGGGAAAGACTATATCAGTTATTGGGGAGCTTCCGCCAATATATCTTATACTAATTTATTCAATAAAAACATTAACCTGAGTGCATGGATGGAGCTTGCCAATCAGAATAACGGAAATTCATATGCGAATAATACCAATGTCTTCCATAATATTTCAGTAACTAAAATATTCCCGAAAACCCAGATGGAACTAAGCATGCAGCTGATGAATATTTTTAAGAGACCTTATGGTGATAATACCACTTACAGCCCTGACGGAACTTTCAGAGAATATTCAAAATGGGACTGGTACGGTGTTTCTCTTACGTTTGTAAAACGTTTCGGAAACCAGAAGGTAAAAGAAAATACAAAAACCGACGTAGAGAAAAACGGAGGCGGAGGAAAATAATTCAGGATTTGTTAGATACAATAAAAGCAGGTTTCAATTTGGAATCTGCTTTTTATTTTTGGCTAGAAGCTAGAAGCTAGAAGCTAGAAGCTAGAAGCTAGAAGAGGGAAGTAGTGAGAGATGATCTTTATGTTTGTCTTACAAAATCTGTGCAATCACTGTAATCTGTGGGAAAATATCTACACTCAAATTTTAAAACTATTAAGAAAATAGTAAGCTGTTAAGAGGATTAAGGGAATGTCTAAAGACATTTTTATACAGGTTGCTTCATTCAAATTTATTTGAACCTTCATGTTCCTTAAAAACTTAAACCTCCTTAATGGTTCATAAAAAATCTGTGCAATCACTGTAATCTGTGGGAAAATATCTACACTCAAATTTTAAAACTATTAAGAAAATAGTAAGCTGTTAAGAGGATTAAGGGAATGTCTAAAGACATTTTTATACAGGCTGCTTCATTCAAATTTATTTGAACCTTCATGTTCCTTAAAAACTTAAACCTCCTTAATGGTTTATAAAAACTCTGTGCAATCACTGTAATCTGTGGGGAAATATCTACACTCAAATTTTAAAACTATTAAGAAAATAGTAAGCTGTTAAGAGGATTAAGGGAATGTCTAAAGACATTTTTTATGCAGGTTGCTTCATTCAAATTTATTTGAATCTTCATGTTCCTTAAAAACTTAAACCTCCTTAATGGTTTATAAAAACTCTGTGCAATCACTGTAATCTGTGGGAAAATATCTATACTCAAATTTTAAAACTATTAAGAAAATAGTAAGCTGTTAAGAGGATTAAGGGAATGTCTAAAGACATTTTTTATGCAGGCTGCTTCATTCAAATTTATTTGAACCTTCATGTTCCTTAACAACTTAAACCTCCTTAATGGTTTATAAAAACTCTGTGCAATCACTGTAATCTGTGGGAAAATATCTATACTCAAATTTTAAAACCATTAAGAAAATAGTAAGCTGTTAAGAGGATTAAAGGAATGTCTAAAGACATTTTTTATACAGGTTGCTTCATTCAAATTTATTTGAACCTTCATGTTCCTTAACGACTTAAACCTCCTTAATGGTTTATAAAAAATCTGTGCCATCACTGTAATCTGTGGGAGAAAAATAATTAGATTTTAACGCAAAGCTCTTATCTGAATTTCGTATTATTTTAAGACAGCAAAGTTTTGAATCAAGTACATTGATTCTTTCTAAGCGAACGTACAATCATAATCCTTCTTAAGCAACAAAGTAGCTTTCTTAGCTTCCTTAAAAAATGTTACTTTTTTTATTTAAACTTTGCGTTAGAAAAACTCTGATAAGTTTAGCACGCATAAAAAAGGGAGGAATAAAAAAACAGATCCCAATCTGGAATCTGTTTGCATTCTATCAAATAATTATTAAATAGAGTTTAGTACTCTTAACTCTCAGTTTTATTTAAGGGTAAATTTCACTTTCGTCTTAATGGCATCGGAAGAATTTCCAATCAATGCCTCAAAGTCTCCCGGTTCAGCTACCCAGTCATGTTTTTGAGCATCAAAATAACTTAAAGCCGTTTTATCAATGGTGAAAGTGACTTCTTTCTGTTCTCCAGGATTCAAATATACTTTTTCAAAACCTTTCAGTTCTTTTGCAGGACGTGGAACGGATGATTTCAAATCACTGATATAAAGCTGGGCAACTTCAGCACCTGCTTTTTTACCTGTATTTTTAACCGTAACGGTAAAAGTAATGGTACCATCCTGCGATATCGTTGTCTGGTCAGCTTTTGCTTTTCCGAATTCAAACGTGGTATAGCTCAACCCATGCCCGAAACTGAACAGAGGCTTTATATTCTTAGTATCATGCCAGCGGTAACCTACAAAAATACTCTCGTTGTAAGTAATATTGATAGGGTTTTTCTGATCTTTACCTTTTCCTGCTGCAAACTCATCCTTTTGCCCTGGATACTCTCCAAGCTGATGGGCTGAATTGTCATCAAGTTTTATTGGGAATGTAAACGGAAGCTTTCCTGATGGGTTGGCATCTCCTGCTAAAACAGCTGCAATAGAGTTTCCTGCTTCAGAACCCAGATACCAGGACTGTAAAACTGTGGGAACTTCTTTAATCCATGGCATAGCTACGGCATTTCCGGAAACAAGAACCACAGCAAGATTTTTATTTGCTTTTGCAAGTGAAGAGATCACTTGATCCTGATTGTAAGGCAAGCCATAGCTTTTTCTGTCGTTCCCTTCACTATCCTGAAAATCTGCTTTATTCAGTCCGCCAACGAAAATCACATAATCCGATTTTTTTGCCAATTCCACAGCTTCATTCATTAATTCAGCGGCAGAACGGGTATCTTTTAAATCCTGTCCGGATTTTACTCCATTGTATTCTCCTCCGATGTCACCTACATAACCTCTTGCATATTGTACATCTGCCTGTTTTCCAAATCTGGATTTGATTCCGTCTAAAGGAAGGGTTTCATATTTCACTTTTAAAGATGAAGAACCTCCGCCTACGGTCATTATTTTGATGGCATTTTCTCCGATAACGGCAATCTTTTTAGCCTTATTAATATCAATAGGAAGAACATTCCCTTGATTTTTTAATAAAACAATTCCTTCTTCTCCAATTTCTTTGGCAACCGCTTTATGTTCTTCAGAAGCAATATTTCCGAAAGGCTTGTTGCGGTTCATTGTAGTTTTATAGGCAAGACGGAGAAGTCTTGTTACCTTATCATCAAGTTCCTGGGTACCTACTTTTCCTGCTTTAATCAAATCAAGATAAGGCTTTGCCAGATAATAATTATCATAGGCATTTTTCGTTCCTGCGGAAAGTCCGTTGGTCCACGATCCGAATTCAAGATCAAGACCGTTATGAATAGCCTGTTCCGTATTGTTTACAGCACCCCAGTCAGAGACTACAACCCCTTTATAATTCCATTCTTTCTTTAAAATATCATTTAACAGATACTGATTCTGGCTGGCATATTGACCTTTGTACATGTCATAAGCACCCATAATTGTCCAGGAATCACCTTCTGTTACGGCTGCTTTGAAAGGTGGCAGATAAATTTCATACAGAGCTCTGTCGTCTACATTTACATTGCTTGTATGGCGGAACATTTCCTGGTTGTTCAGGGCGAAATGTTTCACAGAAGTTGCCACGCCGTTAGACTGTACCCCTTTAATGTAAGGCACTACCATCTTTGAAGTCAGATAAGGATCTTCACCCATATATTCAAAATTTCTTCCATTCAACGGAGTTCTGTAAATATTAACTCCAGGTCCCAGAAGAATATCTTTTTTTCTGTAGCGGGCTTCTTCACCCAAAGCTTTACCATAATTCCATGACATTTTTTTATTCCATGTGGCGGATAAAGCTGTCAGGGCAGGGTAGGCGATAATAGAATCGTTCGTCCATCCGGCCTGATCCCATTCGTCCCACATTACCTCAGGACGTACTCCGTGAGGGCCATCTGTTGTCCAGAATTCAGGAATTCCCAATCTTGGAACACCTGGTGAACTGAATTTCGACTGTGCATGCAGCATGGCCACTTTTTCTTCCAGTGTCATTCTTGATAATGCATCCTGAATACGCTGTTCTACAGGTTTGGATTCATCTAAATAAACGGGGATGGTAGTATTGGTCTGAGCCATATAAGAAGCAGAAATAAAGGTGAGTAAACTTATAATGACGGTTTTCTTTAACATAATGCCTTTCTATTTGATTAAAAACAAAAATAAAGAAAATTTTTTATTATCTCAAATTGAGAAAATAAAATTTTAGCAAATAAAAAACTGTCTACCAATTTGAAGACAGCTTATGATTAAATATTGTATTTGTAAAGGTGAAAAAACTGAAGAGAAGCATACGAGTAAAAAGCAATACTTTGAATCCCAAAAACTCGTACCCCGAATCCTCTTTCACAACTCTAATACTCTCAAACCCTCAAACTCTCCCACACTCAAATCCTCTCACTCATCAATCCCATCCTTTCACAGCTCCTCCTTTAAAAATTTCTTTGGCTTTCTTTTCTACTTCAGGAGACTGATAAGCTTTTACAAAGTTTTTTACTTTCTGGCTGTTTTTATTATCTGGTCTGGCAACTACCACATTCACATACGGTGAGTCTTTATCTTCCACAAGAATTCCTTCTTTTTCCTGATTCAAACCTGCCTGAGCAGCAAAATTATTATTGATTATTCCAACCACAACATCTCTGTCTTCCAACACTCTTGGAATCTGTGCACCTTCAATCTCCATAATTTTCAGATTTTTAGGATTTTCTGTAATGTCAGTCACTTTAGGTAAAAGTCCGACACCCGCTTTTAATTTCAGCAGACCACTTTTCTGCAGAAGCAGTAAAGAGCGTCCTCCGTTGGTAGGATCGTTGGGAATTACAATGGTATTGCCTTCCTGTAACTGACTGATATTATTAATCTTTTTTGAATACGCTACAATAGGATAAACAAATGTATTGCCTACAGGTACAAGGTTGTAACCTCTCTGTTTTGACTGTTCTGTTAAATAAGGAATATGCTGAAAGGCATTGGCATCAATATCTCCGTTAGTCAATGCTTCATTGGGAACCACATAATCGTTGAAAGGGATAAGCTCCACTTCCAGGTTATACTTATCTTTAGCTACTTTTTTGGCCACTTCGGCAATTTCCTGTTCCGGGCCGTAAGTAATTCCTACGCGGATAAAGTTCGGATCATCTTTTCTTCCCGAACACGCGCTGAACAGTAATATTCCAGCAGCCAATAAGCCAAAAATCTTTATTCTTTTCATTCTAGTTAAATTTTATATATACTGATCACGCATCACGCATCACAAATCTCAAACCCTCCGACACTCTCACCCAATTACCTGTGATCAAATCTTTTTGACAACCTGTCGCCCATAAACTGGATGAAGAAAACCAAAAGTACAAGCAGAATCAATACCGTATTCATAATGACAATATCATATCCGATATATCCATACTGGTAGCCCACCTGTCCAAGTCCACCTGCTCCTACAGCACCACCCATTGCTGAGTAGCCTACAAGGGTAATCAAAGTGATGGTAGCATTATTGATTAATGAAGGAAGTGCTTCAGGAAGCAGTACTTTTCTGATGATCTGTAATGGAGAAGCTCCCAAGGCTCTTGCTGTTTCTATAAGACCATGAGGAACTTCAATAAGGCTGTTTTCTACAAGTCTTGCAATAAAAGGAGCTGCACCCACACTTAATGGAACCAAAGCAGCATTTACTCCAATGGAAGTTCCTGCCAGAATTCTGGTAAAAGGAATCATCCATACAATCAGAATAATGAAAGGAATTGCACGGAAAATATTAACCAAAATAGAAAGCCCTCTATGATAGGCTACATTTTCCAGCAGCTGGCCTTTTCTTGTTAAAAATAACAGAATTCCTACCGGAAGACCCAGTACAAATCCAAAAAATCCGGATAAAAATGTCATATAAACCGTTTCCCAGGTTCCTTTTGCCAAAAGGGCAATTACCGTATCACTAAGCATATCCTTTTACTGTATTTTGAATTTTATTTTGGTTGAAATAATAGATCGCCTGTTGGTTTTCTTCAGTTTCACCCTGAAGCTGCAGCAGAAGTTTCCCAAAATTGGAATCTCCAAAATACTCTACATCTGCTTTTAACAATTTATAA
Organism: Chryseobacterium sp. Marseille-Q8038; assembly: GCF_965111995.1. Classification (NCBI taxonomy): domain Bacteria; kingdom Pseudomonadati; phylum Bacteroidota; class Flavobacteriia; order Flavobacteriales; family Weeksellaceae; genus Chryseobacterium; species Chryseobacterium sp. Marseille-Q8038. Next base: position 140,227 of record NZ_CBCOPN010000001.1, read on the forward strand.
GGGATTTTATATTGGTTGTACAGCGTTGAAAGAATTTGTTCAACACTGATGTTTTCGTTAAGTTCTATTTCGACCAGCGGAAATAAACCTTCTTTAGGTTCTTTCTGCAGTCTGCTAATGAATTCCTGTGGCAGGGTCATGATATCTGAATTTATAAATTGGCGGATTATCGGGTTTTCTTTATCCGAAATAATCTCGCTTAATGTACCTTTTGTTAATAATTTTCCTTTATCGATCACGGCTACGTGGTTGCAGACCGCTTTGATCACTTCCATTTCGTGGGTAATTAAAAGGATGGTAATTCCCAGTCTCTGATTGATATCTCTTAAAAGCTGCAGAATAGACTGCGTGGTAGCAGGATCCAGTGCGCTGGTGGCTTCATCACAAAGCAGAAGGTGAGGATCATTGGCCAAAGCCCTTGCAATGGCAACTCTTTGTTTCTGCCCTCCGGAAAGGCTTTTAGGATAATCGTTGGCTTTATCTTCAAGTCCTACAATCTTCAGTAATTCATTAACTTTTCTGTTGATTTCGTCCTTGCTGGTATGGTCCAGTTCAAGAGGAAGCGCTACATTATCAAAAACAGTTCTCGAAGAAAGAAGATTGAAATGCTGGAAAATCATTCCGATTTTTTTACGCTCCTCAGCCAGTTGTTTAGAACTCAGTTGGGTAAAATCTTTTCCGTTAATGATAATCTGTCCTTCATCCGGTCTTTCCAATAGATTTACCGTACGGATCAGGGTACTTTTTCCTGCACCCGAAAATCCTATAATTCCTACGATATCTCCTTTATCTATGGTAAGACTTACCTTATCCAGTGCTTTAAAAGACTGTTTTTTCTGATGAAATGTTTTTGATATGTTTCTGATTTCTATCATTCTGATTTTATATACTTTTTAAATAGGCTGATACGGTCTGCCTGTTCTGTTAAAAAATCTCCTTACTCTTCTGATTTTGACCTTGGACCGTTTTGAAAGTCTGAAATACTTGGTGACATTCGTTAGAAGTACTCCCAGCAATATAACGAATAAGCCGTACAGCTGACCTCCATTGATGCTTTGGTTGGCAATAATCCAGCCAGCAATCACTGTTACGATAGGATTGATGTAGGTATGGGTGCTTACCAAGGCAGCGGGTTTTACGGACAGAAGCCAAATGTACGACAAATAAGCGACTATGGATCCAAAGAAGATCAAAAATAGAACCCCAAACCATGCCGATAACGGAACAGCAGAAACTGAAAAATCAGTCCATTCTTTTCTGAAAAAAGCAATAAGAAAGGAGGCTAATCCTGCTACGATAAGCTGTTGGGCAATATTCATAAATGTAGATTGAGAAGCCGGATTTTTCTTTGAATATAAAGAACCCAATACCCATGCGATGGAGCTTAATCCCAATACGACAAACGCAGTTATACGGAGATTTTCATTAGCAATAGCATGAGCAGCATTTGAGTTTACACTTCCTTTTAAAAACATAATTAGTCCTGCAAATCCAATGGCCAATCCTATAGGAATGAATTTATCCGAAAAATAATATTTCCAGTTTTTTCTGTCGATAGCAATAAACCAGAATGGCCCGGTGGCAATAGAAATAGCCGCCTCAGAAGCCGTTATATATTGTTCTCCCCAGGCTACAAGCCCGGTTCCTCCGGTAAGAATAAGAATACCGGTAATTGCATTTTTCTTCCAGTTGATCAGAGAATTTGCTTTTTCTCCTTTAGAAAGAAGATATCCTATCATCAGAATTCCGGCAACCAGAAATCTTAATCCTGAAAGAATGAATGGCGGAAAACCTTTTAGGCCAAATGAAATAGCTAAAAACGTAATTCCCCATATCACATAGATGTTTGTAAAAGCCAATGGAATCAACCATTTGTTTTTAGAATTGCTCATTTTTATTTTTTTGATGTTGTTGTGTTCAATAAAAAAGGCTCTACCACGTGGTAAAGCCTTTTTGAAAATATATCTATATAAAAGTAAGGTCAACCACAGTATTCTTGATGTATAGGCATACAGATATCCTTCATCATATTTTTGATGGTATGTTTCTTAATTGTATTATTGTTTGATTTTGTCTTCATTTTGTTTTATTTCCTGAATACGTTTGCAAATATATAATTTAATTTTTATTAGTCTACTAAAAAAGTAGGTATTTTAAATATTAATTTATTGTTAATGATTTAAATTACTGTTTATTAGTATTTTGTAATTTTAAATTCACTCATTTATTTTAATTTGAAAAATGTTTTTAATGCCTTTTATTTCAAAAAATAGAGAAAATATCATTTATTTCTAATTATTAAAAATGTAATATAAATTGAAATTTATAAGAATTAAATAATTTTTATATTGTCATGGGTGAAATAGGTAGAAATTTATTCGGATGCATTTTTATTTTGTAGATTATTTATCAACCTTACTTTATGTATTGCTTGAATTTCCAACAAATCTGTGAATTTTAAATTAAATAAAGAGACAAGATTATTGGACCTTTTTGATTTATTAAACTAGTTAAATGCACAGGATTTCTGTTCACTGTAATTTAGCATCAAAATTAAAGACATGGACAATAGAATATTAGGTCTGCATCATATTACTGCAATTGCAGACAATGCCAAAAGAAATTTAGATTTTTATACAAAGGTTTTAGGAGTAAGACTTGTGAAAAAAACGGTAAATTTTGATGATCCGGGAACGTATCACTTCTATTTCGGAAATGAAGAAGGAACACCGGGAACCATCCTTACTTTCTTTCCGTGGGAAGGAATAGGAAAAGGAAATAATGGAAGCGGAATGGCTACACATATTGGATATTCAGTACCCAAAGGAAGTCTTGAATTCTGGAAAAATCATTTACAAAGCTTACATGTAGCTACAGAAGAGGGCGAAATCTTCGGAGAAAAAATGATTTCTTTTAAAGATCCGGACGGGCTTCAGTTACAGTTGATAGAACCGCTTAGTGAAGACAACAGAAAAGTATGGACAACAGATGATATCAAAGATGAAAACGCTTTGAAAGGTTTCCATAATGTTACTTTAACCTTAAAAAAAGCAGATCCTACCATCAAAGTTCTGACAGATATTTTAGGATACGATTTGCAGAAACAAGAGGGAGAAAGATACAGATTGGCAACGGATGCAATTGATACTGCCAATCTTGTGGATATTATTGAAAATGATAACATTCCTGCCGGAAGAAATGCTGCCGGAACCAATCACCACATTGCATTCAGAGTGAAAGATGATACTGTTCTGATGGAATATCGCGAGAAAGCTTTATCAGGTGGTTTGAGTATTACTCCGAAGATCAACAGGGATTACTTCTATTCATTATATTTCCGTGAGCCTGGTGGTGTATTGTTTGAAATAGCAACTGATAATCCGGGATTCACCGTAGACGAACCTTTGAATGAATTGGGCAAAAATCTGAAACTTCCCGTTCAATACGAAGGAATGCGTGACAAAATAGAAGGCGTACTTCCGAACTTATCATAGATCATCGGTCAGTACTGATAAAGATGCTAATTTTGAATTAAGAATTAAAAACAAATAAAATGGAAAGAACAGAAATAGTTTTAGAAGGAAGAAAAGGAGAAATTCAACTTTTCTCAGACGATCATAAAGCAGGTAAAATGGATATATCAGTCATTGGAAAAAAGCTGGCTGTTTACCATACCGAAGTAAATCAGGAATACGAAGGGAAAGGTTTCGCGAAAATTTTACTGGAAAGATTGGTTTCCTATGCAAGAGAAAATGATTTGAAAATTGTACCGTTGTGTCCGTATGTTCACGCTCAGTTCAAACGCCACCCGGAAGAATATAACGATGTCTGGATGAAGGAAGAACTGTAGTGAGTTTGAGAGTCGGTGGGTAAGAGGGTAAGAGGGTTTGAGCGTCTTGAGCTAAAAAATAGAAGTGAAAGACAAACGATGCATAAAACTACTCTCTAACTTATCAACTCTAATTCCGAATCTCGCCTTCCATCATCATAACCAATTAACAATTTCAACACAATGAAACTTATCACAGGACTGCATCATGTTACGGCAATTACCGGAAATGCACAGGAAAATATAGACTTTTACACGGGAGTTTTAGGACTTCGTTTAATTAAAAAAACGGTTAATTTCGATTACTCAGATGTTTACCATTTTTATTTCGGTGACGAATACGGAACACCGGGAACCATTATGACCACTTTTCCCTATGGCAAAGATTTGATTAATGGAAGACATGGTAAAGGAATGCTCAATACCACTGCTTTTTCAGTTTCTTTAGAAGCCCTGGATTATTGGATGAACCGTCTCGAGCAGTTTAATATTCCTTTCAAACAACCGCAGCAAAGATTTTCTGATGAAGTTTTTATTTATCTTGAAGATTTTGACGGGCTAGGACTGGAGTTGGTGTTTAATGATAAAGACGAAAGAAAAGGATATTACAATGGGTATATTCCTAAAGATTATGCCATCAAAGGAATTCATCACGTAGAAATCTGGCAGGATGCCTATGAAAGAACGGCGGCTCTTCTGACCACTCAGATGGATCATAAAGTGATTAAGGAAACTCCTGACAGACTGAGATTGGGAACAGAAAATATGCCGGGAAAATATGTAGATCTGCTGTCTATACCTAGTGCATTGAAAGGATTGGCAGGAAGAGGTACGGTTCATCATGTGGCTTTCGCTACTTCTGATGCAGCATCTCAGCTGGAAATGGTAAAAAGATTAAATGCATACGGATTGGAACATACAGAAGTGAAGGACAGAAAATATTTTACATCCGTATATTTTAAAGAACCTGGCGGTGTGTTATTTGAAATTGCCACTTCCGGCCCTGGTTTCGATGTAGATGAAGAAGCAGCGTTTTTAGGAGAAGATCTGCAGTTGCCTCAGCAGTTTGAAAAAAGAAGAGAACGTCTGACAGAAGTTCTTCCCGTAATTAATTATCCAATAGAAAAATTCAGATAGAAATAATGAGTCATATTTTAAATATAAAAACAGCAGGAATACCATTGAATCAGGCAGAAAAAGTTTTGATTATGATTCATGGCCGTGGAGGAAGTGCTCAGGATATTCTGAGTTTATCACAGCATTTAAATGTAAAAGATTATGCTCTGCTAGCGCCACAGGCACTGAATCACACCTGGTATCCCTTCTCATTTATAGCACCCGTGGAACAGAACGAACCATGGTTATCATCAGCTCTTGAAATGGTTGATGAAACAGTAAAAGCGGCAGTAAAAGCCGGAATTAAACCTGAAAATATATACTTTTTCGGATTTTCTCAGGGAGCCTGTCTTACTCTTGAATTTTTAGCCCGTAATGCGCAGAAATTCGGTGGAGCAGCAGCTATTATCGGTGGGGTGATAGGAGATAAAATTAATCGTGAAAACTATAAAGGCGACTTTGCCGGAACCCCAGTTTTTCTGGGAACCAGCAATCCGGATTTTCATGTACCTGTAGAAAGAGTATATGCTACAGCCAATATTTTAAGAGAAATGAATGCGGAGGTAACAGAAAAAGTATATGCTAACTTTGGACATTCTATTAATGAGGAAGAAATTGAAATAGCTAATTCCGTGATATTTAAATAATTTAACCACAAAAGTCACAAAAGATTTGATAAGTAAATATCGAGCTCCTGAAAAGAACATTTAAGTTTTATAAAAATCTTTGATTTTTATCTCATGTGATGTTTATATTGTATGCTATTAAACTTTATAAACATTTTAAAATAAAAACTTTGTGACTTTTGTGGTTAATCTTTATAATTGGGATTTTAAAACAATGACAATTCAATAGCGGTGGGCTTTAGCCCGCCTTACAATAAATAATCAATCCACTGGCTTTAGCCAAAACCTAAATAACCAGAATCTAAAAACTAACCTCTAACCCCTAATTTCTAACTTCTAAAAAACATGCACGAACAACTACTCTTAATATTAGGCCTTTTATTACTGGTCATGCTGCTGGTCATGCTGGCGCAGCGGATTAAAATTGCCTATCCCATTTTTCTGGTTCTTGCCGGATTAGGAATCAGTCTTATTCCGGGAGTACCTGTTTTAAAACTGGATCCCGAAATTATATTTTTAATTTTTTTACCTCCTCTTTTATACGAAGCAGCCTGGTATACCTCATGGAATGATTTCTGGAAATGGAAACGTCCCATCAGCCTTTTGGCTTTTGGACTGGTATTTCTGACTTCTCTGGTCGTTGCTTATACTTCACAAATGCTGATCCCGGGTTTTACACTGGCATTAGGTTTTTTATTGGGAGGAATTGTTTCGCCACCAGATGCAGTTGCCGCCACTACAGTTTTAAAGGGGGTAAAAGTTCCAAAACGTACAATCGCCATACTGGAAGGAGAAAGTTTGATTAATGATGCCTCTTCACTTATTGTTTTCAGATTTGCTCTGGCAGCAGTAATGACAGGTGCTTTTTCAATGCATGAAGCAACAGGACAATTTTTTCTGGTAGCAGGAATGGGTGTGGTCATAGGAATTGCAGGAGCTCATATTTTCTATGCCATTCACCGTTTTTTACCTACAACACCAGCCATTGATGCGGCTCTTACCGTAATGACTCCTTATATTTTGTTTCTTTCTGCGGAACATTTTCATTTTTCGGGAGTGATGGCGGTGGTAAGCGGAGGATTGTTTATGTCTTTCCGTGCTCATGAAATTTTTAAAACAGGAACCACAAGAATTAACATGACAGGAGTCTGGAACACCCTTATTTTTGTGATGAATGCTCTGGTTTTTGTATTAATAGGGCTCGAACTTCCGGATATCATCAATGGATTAGGGGAAATTTCTTTGATGGAAGGAATCAAATATGGTTTAATTATCAGTTTGATTGTCATTGTAGTACGTTTGTTGTGGATTTATCCTGTGGCTCATCTCCCAAGATGGTTCAGTGAAAAAGCCCGTCGTGATCCTAGTCCGGGATGGAAAAACCCTCTAATTATAGGCTGGGCAGGAATGAGAGGAGTTGTTTCTCTGGCAACAGCCCTTTCAATTCCGGTTATGATGAATACTCAGGCGGAATTCCCGATGAGAAACCTGATCATTTTTATCACATTCGTAGTCATTTTTGTGACACTGGTATTTCAGGGACTGACATTGCCTTTGGTAATTAAATTAACAAAGATCGGAGAGATTGATCCCATTCTTCCTTCCCACGAACAGCAGGCAGGAATTCAGATGAGGTTGGATAGGCTTGCCGTTCACAAACTTGACCAGGAGTATAATGATGCAGTGAACAGCAATAACCTGCTTGAAAATCTTAAAAAAGCATTGGAAAATGATATTAAACTCCATCAGAATCATTTAAGCTCTATTGAAATGTGTACGAACAGACAAAATGATATGGCAGAATATCACAAAGTAATGCTGGATATATTTGCCCTGCAGAGAAAGGAACTGTTTAAAATGAAGCGAGAAAAACTCTTCAGTGATGATGAAATCAGAAAAGCAGAATCCCAACTGGATCTTAATGAACTGAAAATTACGGGGAATAAGCATTTGTAGAAGGATTCCGGATGGAAGATGTGAGTTTGAGGGTCGGAGGGTTTGAGAGGATTAGAGTAATTTCATCTATCTTTTACCCTTTATTCAAACAATATAAACACTCAACCTTAAACCTTAAACCTTGAACCTTGAACTTTAAACTTTAAACCTTGAACAAGATGAAAACATTACATTTTTTAGTTATTGGAAAGAATCAGGAAATTCTGGATACTTTAAAAAGAATTATAGAAAATAATGAAGGCTGGACGGCTGAAATACAAAGTGATGAAAATTTCTGCTATGAATATATAAGAGAAAATAAACTGGATATTGTCCTTTTAAGCTCAGGTTTGGAGGATGATTTTGAGAAAAATATCAAAGCATTTTGCGCCGGATTAGATAAAGATGTTAAAGTGATCGACCATTATGGAGGAGGAAGTGGGCTTTTAAAGAATGAAGTTTACAGTCTTTTTCCTAATTTGCAGGGGTAAATGCTACATTATGTTCGAAAATATCATCAAAAATATTACAAGATTTATCTCCATTACTCCCGAAGAAGAAAAAATATTTACAGATCTGCTTGCCTGTCAGTCGTTTCCCAAGAAAACGGTTTTACTCAGAGAAGGAGAAATCTGTCAGTTTGAAGGATATATTCACAAAGGATGTGTGAGAATGTACTGTTTGGATGATAACGGCTCCGAAGTTACGCTTCTGTTTGCCATTGAAGACTGGTGGATCAGTGATATTGCTTCATTTCAGGAGCAGAAGCCCTCTAAAGTTTATATTGAGACGCTGGAAGATTCGGAAATCTATATGCTGAATCCTGCAACCAAAGAAAAATTACTTCAGGAGATCCCTAAATTTGAAAGAGTTTTCAGAATGCTGGTTCAAAGGAATCTCGCCACATTACAAAGCAGACTGGTCAATACGATCTCCAAAACAGCTTCAGACAGATACCTTGAATTTATCAAAGTATATCCTTCAATTCCACAAAGAGTAGCACAATATTACATCGCTTCTTATCTCGGCGTTTCAAAAGAATTTGTAAGTACCATCAGAAAACGACTTGCCTCAAAAGAGAAATAATTTTTTTACCAACGGATTACACAGATTTACACAGATTCTATCTTGTGATAAATAATTTTATCGGAGATAAAATCTTTGCGCCTTAATAACCATTATAATATACATATTGCGCCTTTGTGTTTTACCAAAAATAACAATTCAATATAGTAATACTGCCGGATACAAAAGTATCCGGCATTTTTTTTTGCTGCAAAGTCATTTATTAAACTAGTTAAATGTGCAGGGTTTTTCAGCGCTCTACATTTGTCATATCAAAAACGAACAAATAACAACTGAGATATGGACAGAAAAGATTTTTTAAAAAAAGGATTACTGGGAACAGGAATGTTTGTCGCATCAGCTTCTCTGGCAAGCGCTATGAAAAATGATATCGATGAAATTGAACCATTAGAACCGATCGGATATAATCACCTTCCTAATACAGAATCAAAAATAAAGGAAAATTCTGTAATCCACAGAGCAGACTCAAGAGGGAAAGCTGACCACGGATGGCTGCTGAGCCAGCACACTTTCAGTTTTGCCAATTATCACAATCCTGAAAGAATGCATTTCGGAGTATTGAGAGTCCTGAACGATGACAAAGTGGAAGCAGGCAGAGGTTTCGGAACACACCCTCACGACAATATGGAAATCATCAGTATTCCTTTAGAAGGTGATCTTGAACATAAAGACAGCATGGGAAATACGGCAGTGATCAGAAGTGGAGACATCCAGGTGATGAGCGCAGGAACGGGAATCATGCACAGTGAATTCAACAAAAACAGTGATAAGCTGGTAAAATTCCTTCAAATCTGGATTTATCCTAAAAAAAGAAATGTAACTCCAAGATATGATCAGATCACTTTAGATAAAACAAAAGGTCACAATACATTTCAACAGGTTCTTTCTCCCAATGCAGACGATGAAGGAGTATGGATTCATCAGGATGCCTGGTTTCATTTGGGAACTTTTGATCAGAATAAAGAAACGCATTATAAGATCAGAAAAAATGGAAACGGCATTTATGTTTTCATTCTTAAAGGAAGTGCAGAAATCGGCGGAGAAATTTTGGAAGAACGCGATGGATTTGGAGTCTGGGATATTCAGAATATTAATATCAAAGCCATTAAAGAAGGTACCGAAATCCTTGTAATGGAGGTGCCAATGACCATGTAAAAGAAAATTAAACAGAAATAACAACCCTTAAATTTTAAAAATTATGAAAAAATTAATCCTATCATTTGCAGCTGGTTTATTATCATTCACAGCATCAGCTCAAAACCCTGGAAAATCATTATTAAACCCTACCAACCATGCCGTAGTATTGATTGATCATGAAGGCCAAATGGCTTTTGCAACAAAGAGCATCAGCATGGAAGAACTGAGAAATAATGTAGCACTGGTAGCTGGAGGATCAAAAATATTTAATGTTCCTACAGTGGTAACAACGGTGGCTGAAAAATCATTCAGCGGACCTGTTTTCCCTGAAATTTCAGAAGTATATCCTGAAGCAACAAGCGGATATGTAGACAGAACCACAATGAATACCTGGGAAGACACTAATGCTCACAAAGCCATCACAGGAAAAAATAAAAAGAAACTGGTTTTTGCAGGATTATGGACAAGTGTATGTATCGTAGGCCCTGTATTATCAGCTATTGATGAAGGGTATGATGTATATGTGGTAACAGATGCTTCAGGGGATATTTCTAAAGAAGCTCACGATCAGTCAATCACCCGTATGGTTCAGGCAGGAGCACACCCAATTACTTCTGTTCAGTATGTGTTGGAACTTCAGAGAGATTGGGCAAGAAAAGAAACGTACAAACCAGTTAATGATCTGATGAAAAAACACGGAGGAGCTTACGGTATAGGAATTCAGTATGCTCAGGAAATGTTAAAACATTAATGATGTCTGTTTTCGGCAGGCTTTCAGCCTGCCGAAACCTTCAAACTAAAATATTGAAATAATGAAATTACTGAATACACTTATCTTTTCTGCGGTTTTAGGAACAGGAATACTCCATGCTCAGAAAGCAGACATGATCATTACCAATGGGAAGATCACCACCATGGATGATAAAAATCCCGAAGTACAGGCTGTAGCTATAAAAGATCATAAAATCTTGCAGACAGGAACTAATGCCCAGATTTTAAAATTAAAAAGCAGCAATACAAAAGTTATTGATGCCAAAGGAAACAGAGTGATTCCCGGTTTATTTGACAGTCATTTGCATGTGATCCGTGGAGGAAGATTTTATAATACAGAACTTCGGTGGGATGGGGTGAAATCTTTAAAAAGAGCACTGGAAATGTTGAAAGAACAGGCACAGAGAACACCCAAAGGACAATGGGTAAGAGTGATTGGAGGCTGGAATGAATATCAGTTTGAAGAAAAACGACTTCCCACACTGGCTGAAATTAATGAGGCCACAGGGAATGTTCCCACATTCATCATGTATCTTTATGGAAAAGCATGGCTAAACAAAGCAGGATTACAAGAACTGAATATCAACGGAGAAACTCCAAATCCAGCACAAGGACTCATCGAAAAAGACAACAACGGAGATCCCACAGGATTGTTGGTTGCAGAACCTAATGCATTCATCCTTTATTCAACATTAGCCAAATTACCGGAGTTGAAAGAAGAAGAAAAAATAAACTCAACCCTCCAGTATATGACGGAACTGAACAGATTAGGGGTAACGTCTGTAATGGATGCAGGAGGAGGATTCCAAAATTTTCCTGACGATTATGGAACAACAGATAAGCTGAACAAAGAAGGAAAAATTACCGTTCGCTTACCTTACTATTTATTTGCTCAAAAGAAAGGTTCTGAGCTTGCAGATTATACCAAATGGATAGGAATGGTAGAGATTGATGATCATGGCCACAATGATTTCAATGAAATAGATTACCATGTGAACGGAGGTGGTGAAAACCTGGTTTCTGATGGTGCCGATTTTGAAAACTTCCTTTTTCCAAGACCAGAACTTCCCGCTACCATGGAGAAAAATATGAAAGAGGTCGTAAGTCTTCTGGTAAAAAATAAATGGCCTTTCAGAATTCATGCTACCTATAATGAAAGTATCACAAGATTTTTAAATGTCATTGAGGAAGTCAACAAAGAAACTCCTTTGAACGGATTAGTCTGGTTTATTGATCACGCAGAAACCGTTACAGAAGACAATATGAAAAGAATAAAAGCTTTGGGTGGAGGAATTGCAGTACAGCACAGAATGGCTTATCAGGGAGAAAGTTTCATCCACAGATATGGTAAAAAGCCGGCTTTAGCTTCTCCTCCCGTGAAAAAAATGCTTGAAATGGGAATTCCCGTAGGATTGGGAACAGACGGAACAAGAGTCGCAAGCTACAATCCATGGGTTGCTTTATACTGGATCACAACAGGAAAAACCATCGGAGGAACTCAGGTGATGGGCAAAGAAAATACCCTGGACAGAAAAACAGCCTTATCTCTTTCTACTTATGGCGGCTATGAATTAATAAAAGACTATCAGAAAGGAAAAATACAAAAGGGATATTTTGCAGACCTTACCATTTTGGATAAAGACTATTTTGAGGTTAAGGATGAAGAAATTAAAAACATTACTTCAAAACTAACCATAGTAGACGGAAAAGTAGTGTACGGAGATGAAACCTACAAAACAGCCGCACCAGCAACGCTTCCTGTCATTCCGGAATGGTCACCCGTGAAATATTACGGAGGCTATCAAACCCAATAACCAATACCTAATCAAAAGCACAAAAATTCCCCTCCTCCGGAGGGGTGGCAAAAATTCAAAGAATTTTTGACGGGGTGGTCTTACCTATAAAAGTCTTCAATAGTAAAACAGTTATAACAATCATGAAAAAGCTAATCCATATCATCACCAATACCAATCCGTCAGAAAAACTAATCAATATTGCACTTTTAGTTTTCAGAGTCTTACTTTCTGTAGAATTAATCGTAGCCCACGGATTAAAAAAAATAGGAGTAGGTGTTTCAGAAGCAGAGCAGGTTCCGAATCCGTTGCACCTTCCGGAAGCATTCAACAGTCTTTTTGCAGATGCTGCCAATCTCGTATTTCCGGTATTTGTAATCTTTGGATTTTTCACAAGAATTGCCGTATTGCCGATCTTGGCTGTAACCCTTACAGGATATTTTATTCTCCATTGGAATGATGCACTACTGGTAAAAGATACTCCGTTTATGTACAGTTTGTGTTACCTGTTTTTATTATGGATGGGTTCAGGAAAATATTCAGTGGATTATTATTTAACAAAGAAATAATTATGAAAAAACTCATTGCCATTGTACTGTTACTGCAGATTTTTATTCCAATTCAGCTCTCAGCTCAGTTTAAGCTGATGAGGTTTGATGAAGATTATGCGGCATACAAAGACTCCGCAAAAACTTTTTATAACTCCATAAAATACATCCCGATTGCAGAAAACAATAGCAAATATCTGTCATTGGGAGGAGAAGCAAGACTGGAATTTGTAGATTTTAATAATGAAGACTGGGGCAGAATGGGAATTGGAAGCAATCCTTTTCTGATTCAAAGATACACGATACATGGAGATCTGCATCTGGGTTCACGGGTAAGAATTTTCGGGCAGGTGAGAAGTGCATGGGAAAATGGAAGGAAAAATGGACCAAGACCGATTGATGAAGACCATCTGAATATTCAGAACCTCTTCATTGATGTCGATATCCTGAAAAATGATAAAGAAAAACTGACCGTACGTGCAGGAAGGCAGGAATTGGACTATGGAAGCGGAAGACTGATCTCCGTAAGAGAAGGTCCGAATTTAAGACTCTATTTTGATGGATTAAAATTCATGTACAAAAGAGGAAATTTCAGATCTGATGCCTTTATGATGGCTGCCAGTGAAATCAACCCGGGAGCATTTGATAACAAATCTTCGAAATCAGTCAACCTTTGGGGAAGTTACAACACATGGATTATTCCCAGAAGTGGAAACCTGGAGCTGTATTATCTGGGGATTCACAGAAAAGATGTACGCTTTGAAGACGGACTTTCAGACGAAAACAGACATACTTTTGGGGGAAGATTCTGGAAATATGGCGGTGGCTTTATCTACAATTTTGAAGCAGCCTATCAGTTTGGCAACTTTAATAAAGGAAATATCAGCGCATGGACGGCTTCTGCAGACATCGGATATATGTTTGAAAATGTAAAAGGAAAACCAACCATCAATCTTAGAAATGATTATATCTCAGGTGACAGCAATAAAGGAGACGGAACATTAGGGACATTCAATCCTCTGTATCCGAAAGGTGGATATTTTGGATTTAATCCTCAGATCGGACCTGTAAACTTAATTGATATTCATCCCTATGCAACCATTGATTTAGGTAAAAAAATAACCGTTCAGGCAGACGTAGTTTTCAACTGGAGATATTCTACCCAGGACGGAATTTACAGACCCAGCGGAACATTAAACCTACCATCTTCAAACTCAAAAAAGAGATACATCGGAACGGCTTTCTTAGGAAGCTTTAATTATAAAATCAATTCATTTTTAACCTTTAATACAGGAATACAGTATTTTAATACAGGAGCTTTCATCAATGATGTCATCGATAACCCCAAAGACGGACTCTTTATCAACTCCAGAATTGTATTTAAGTTTTAAAAAAATATAGGGAATTTGAAAATGTGAAAATGAGATAATTTGAAAATTAAGTGAACAATTATCCCACATCAATGCACCTTTCCATCACAGAAACTACCTTTGAAAAAACAAAAATAGCCGGAGCGAAGCGACTTGCGCCTTAAAAAATAAAACAACAGCAAAAACTTAGCGCCTTTGCGTTATCCAACAAAACACTAGCAACCCGCAACTAACAACAAAAAAATCTCATGAAAAATACACTAAAAAATACAGTAAAACAATCACTGGTAATTGCAACATTAGCATTCTCAACATTAAATTTTGCACAAACAACCACTGCAAAAACGACAGCCATCGGAACCTCCAAAACCTGGGGGACCGTAGACGGAATCTCCATGGTAGGATTGGTACAGGGACCTTCCTCAGCAGATGCCCAGCTTCAGGTAGCCTGTGTTTTCGAATATACAGAAGGAGACATCTTCAATGCTCAGGCCTTACCTGCTAAATTGAACGGACTAGTTCACCTGGATGAAGCTTTAAAAGGAGAACTAACCAATATCAGAAAGGCTGGACAGTTTCAGGGACATTCTTTGGAAACCCTTTTAATTACACCACCTGCCGGATCGATGTCTGCAAAGAAATTATTACTGATCGGCTTAGGTGACCGCAACAAGTTCACTCCAGATTTAATGACCTCCGTAGGTGAAGTGGCAGCCCGTGAAGCGATGAGATTAGGTGTTACCAACTTTGCCTTTGCCAGCGATCTGAAAGATGCCGGAATAGACTCTCCAACCGCTTTGGTAGCCGGAAACGTAGTAAGAGGAATTGTACACGCCAACCGTTCAGAAAATTACCTGAAAGAACACAAGTTGTCCACCACAAAAAAATTAGAAAAAGTATATCTTCTGGCTGGTCCTGCCTTCTTTGAAACTGCAGGCGGAGGAATTGCTGATGCTATTTCAGAAGCTCAAAAGAAATAATGAACCTAGTTTCATTACATTGTTGATTTAGCCTCCTTTTTTAAGGGGGCTTTTTTATTGTGGGAAACCGTAATTTTTGTGTGTTGAATTTTATTATATTAGGCGATTAAAACTAAAAATAATCAATTGAAAATTTATGAATGAAACTCTTACTCCCTGTGATGATACTTTAACAACTTTGGAAATAAATCTTAATGAAGAGTATAAGATAAAAATTGAAAAAGGAAATGAATTTCAAGGTTCAATATTCAAAGATGTTTACTATGATGCATTAAATAATGTTATAGAAATAGTAAAGAATAAAGATTCCAAATATGATGATTTTAACAATATAATTGCTTTTACAGGAGAAAGAGGAAAAGGAAAGTCCTCTTCGATGATATCATTTAGGGATGCTTTGGTAAATAAAAAGCATAATGATCATCTTAATTATTTTGAAAATCGAAATGCAGAGTTTCTAAAAGATATTTCATTTGCTGAAATAGATATTATCGACCCTTCTCTTTTTAGAGGTGGTGAAAGTCTTCTTGAAATAATTTTGGCTAAAATGTTTAAAAAATTCCAAAAAGGAATTGAAATTGAAAAAAGATTTATCTAATGAAAAAAGAAGAGAATTAATAAATCACTTTCAAGAAGTTTTTAAAGATTTACAGATTATAAATTCTGATCGTAAAGAGTTATATAAGAAAGAATCTATAGAAGCTTTAAGTAAATTGGCCGTTAGTAGCGATTTAAAAGAACATTTTAAACAATTGGTTGAATGTTATTTGGATGATTTTGAGGGTAATAAAGTATTGTTAATTGCAATTGATGATTTTGATATTAATGTAGATGGGGCATATAAAATGCTTGAAGATATCAGACAATTTATTATTCAGCAGAGGGTGATTTTATTGATAGCTTGCAAAATGGAACAATTAACCGAAGCAATAAAAATTCAATACAAAAATTTGAAAATTGAAGATGATATTGAGGATAAATCCAAACGATATATAGATAAATTAATACCATTTAATCGGAGAATTGCATTACCAGACGTCCAAAAATTAGAAAATATTAAATTCAAGGTTCTTTTGGAAAAGAAAATTATATTTGACAGTTCTGATATTAATTTTAATCAAGTGATGATCAAATTAATTTTTGAAAAACTTAACTTACTGCAAGTAAATAATCAATTAGGTGGAAATTTTATTTTACCAGAAACAATTAGAGAAACTCAGAATTTTATAAATATTTTATTGACAACTCATAATATAGAAAAAATAAGAGAATATATAATTAGTGAGATTTATAAAATTAATGAAAAACGAAGTGCGATTATCCGAGAATTGGAAGATGTTTCTGATGAATTATTTTTGATTATTGTATTAAAAAAGTTATATTATCTAAGATATGATTATTATGAAAAAACACGATTTAAGGATGATAAAACATTTGCAAAAGCTAATATAGCAAGTACAGTCTCATTAGGAGATATTTATTTTTTCTTAGAAGATTTTGAAAGTTCTATTTCAATTGATAATTATGCTGATTTTAAGTTTTTAGATCTTTTTAAAATGTATTTTTCTTTGAGGATTATGTGTTTTAAAAATGATTTAACAAAGTTAGAGTTTACAAAATATGGGTTTGTTAATAGATATTTGAATATCCTATCTAAAGAAAAATATATTTTTTCAAGAGATTTTATCGATTTCAATAAATCTTTAAATCCCTACCTGAAAAAGTTTGATTCTGATCAAAAGTTTTTGCTGAGTCTTTTTGTATTATATTTAGGTGAGGGGTATGAAACCTATAGAGAAACATTAGATAAAGATATTTTTGTTGACCGTTATACTAAAGGAACTTTATCACCATTTGCAATTTTACATAATATTTATAATATTGATATTTTATCTTCTATATTTCATTATGATATTGATACGGAGTTTATAAAAAGGAATATAGAATGGTTTAATAATTCTATATTTATCAAACAACTTTATAACCCTTCCTTTACTTTGAAGCTTTTTGAATATATCAATGAGTTTAGATTAAAAGAAGTAAAGGATTCTCTTCCTAATAATTATTTTGACGATATATGTTTACTTTTTATTTATGGAACAATTTATTCATTAGATAAAATTGAAAATATTTATAACATCAATGGATTGGTGACAGACTATATTGATTATCCAGTTATTAAAATATTTTTAAAATACTTTAATAAATTAACTTATTCAAATAAAACAGTAGTAGATTTAAATGAATTATATGATATTAATGGAGGTGAAGAAAACGATGAAAATGAACAAAACGAAAATAAATCAATTGATTCTATAAAACAAACTATAAATAAAATATATGAAGTATCAAAAATAGAGAATGACAATAAGAAAAAGAATGAAGAATTAGATATAAATAAAATAATTACGACTTATTCAAAAAAAGATTTATGGAATAAGAGAACTCTTTCAAATTTTAAGAAGAAAATTGTAGAAATTGATCCAAATTCTCCTATAATTAAATTGATAGAAGATTTCTATAAAAAAGTTGGACTTATTACAGCTTTTGAAGATCAAGTCTTATTACTAATGGATTTTCAATCTGAGTTGGAAAAATTTTATTAATGGATAATCTTCGTAAATCAATCCGTTTATTATTTACAGATTACTGTTCAGATTTTATTTTATCAAAAAAGGATTCAGAGAAATATATTAATGTAAATAATTTTATTGAAAAAGGGTTTAGAACTTTTTCAAGCTATTCTGTAGATGAAATTCAAAATGTTTACTATAAACTTGAGTCAGATTGGTTTCATGATGTTCAACAAGAAAAAAATAAAAACTATTTCCATATTCTCAATCATTTTACTTCTAAAGTTTTAGTGGAGCAAGATTTAGAACCATTTGTAGTATATGAACATTTGTTAAAATGGAGAGACTTATCCTATTATATTGGGGAAGATATTCTTACTACTTCTTTTTATGCTTGCTTGGATAATCGATCTCAACGCAAAAGAGATTTCTTTGCGTGGAGACCTACTGCATTTTCTGATAATAAAAGGCTTCATCAACTTTTAAAAAAAGGACTAGCAGAAAATCATTTTCATCTAAGGCTCAGGACCTGTTTTTGATTTAAGCTGGATCAATATAATGAACCACCCAATCTCTTTTGAAGAAGCATTTGAGGATTTAAAAAAAGAAATAAGTTTATTAACAAAAATTTCTAATGCATCTCAAAGTTCAAGAAAGGAATTAAAAATACTTGTTTACAAAGCAGCTTATATAAGATATGAGTTGTTTAGGTTAGTAAATAAAATAGATGAAAGTAAAGAATTTGTTATTGATATATCTAAAGAAAGTAATTCATCCACATCTTTTGATCTGCTTATGAATATGTATGAGCTTTCAAAAAACATTGAAGTATTGAGATATGATCTTGGACATCAATTTGAATATAGAGGTAATGTGGAAATAATAGACTATACCATTCCTAAAAATATTCATATCCAGAATCTTGAAAAGTCTTATGTATTTTATGGAGAGCGGAAATTATTGTATGACTGTTTTAAACTGATTTATTCGGGTGATATAAAGTTTCAATCATATGTTTATTTATTTCATGCTTACTTGTTGATTAAGGCCCAATTTAGGGCTGAAATTATTCAAGTCAATGACAAAGTAGGTTTCGGTAATTTTTCAATGTATCAGGATAGAAAAGAATTTTTTCTGCCTGATGATTCTATTTATCATACCGCATTTATGAATTTGGCTGTCCATGATACAAAATCACATAGCCAAATTAAGTCTTTTGAATTAAGAGTCGCTCCAAAGGATAGTGTGTTAAAATTAAAATCAAGTTTAGAAGGATATAACAAAGCCTTAGATAAGCAAGCAATATTATCAAAACAATTAAACCGTTCATTATTTGATAATAATAGATTTGATTTAAAAAAGAATAATATATTTTATACAATACATTATATTAAAACAAGAGATAGTAGAAAATATTCCGATTTATCACAAGAAGTATTGTGCAGACATCATGATTTAAGGATAGAAATAAAGAAACAATCTATAGCCATAAGTCAGCTGAGAGAAGGATATTCTGAAATTTCAGATTTGATCAGAGGGATAGATGCTGCATCTAGTGAATTCAATGCAAGTCCGGAAGTTTTTGCACAAGGGTTTCGCTATTTGAAGAATCACAAGATAAAAGGATATTTCAACCATTTAAAAGATAAACTGGAAGAGCCTAAAATATATGCAACTTATCACGCAGGAGAAGATTTTTATGATTTGGTAGATGGTTTGCGTGCCATAGATGAAAGTATCAGATTTTTAAATCTTACACAAGGTGATAGAATTGGGCATGCATTAGCATTAGGAATTGATGTTAAAGAATATTATGATTTCAAGCAGTTTAAGTTGATGTTGCCCAAACAAATGGTTCTGGATAATATTGTTTGGTTATTAGCTAAAATTAGAAAATTTGGAATTGGAATTCATCGAAATGAAGTGAATCGGCTTGAGAAACTGTATGAGAATTTATTTTATGAATTATATACAGCTAATTTTGATAAAGGAAGCTTGCTAGAACAAAAATACATTCATCATACTACTTATTTCGATGCCTGGAAACTTCGAGGCGATGATCCTTATTTATATTTATCAGATTTAAATGAGGATATTTATATAAAACCTAATTTGACTTATTGGGAAAGATGCAGAATCAATGAAGAATATCCCAAGAATAAAAATATTCGAAATAATATAGATATAAAATGTCTTTATCAACAGTATCATTTTAATACAAAAATTAAGAAAGCTGGCGCTCTGATTAAGCAATTTGAAATATCTCATGCTTATATGGAATTGGTGGAAGCTGTTCAGTTTAAAATGATGCATGAATTAAAGAATAAAAATATTGCCATTGAAACTAATCCTACATCAAACTATCTTATTGGAACTTTTAGAAGATACGCAAAACATCCAATTACTAAATTTTTTAATTTAGGACTAGAGCTAGATCACGAAAAAATAAGGAATTGTCCACAACTTTCAGTATCTATAAATACTGATGACCAAGGAATTTTTTCTACCTCTTTAGAAAATGAGTTTGCATTGATGGCAATTGCTCTAGAAAAAGAAAAAGATGAGAATGGAGATTTGAAATATAACTCTTCTATGATTTATGAATGGTTGGAAAGAGTGAGATTAATGGGTATAGGTCAGAGTTTCAATACTTAGAGCTAAATTAGCAAAATCCAAAAAAAATCCCGATTTTTGCACTCCTTCAATAAATCCGAGTTCATGAAATTATGTATTGCCGAGAAACCCAGTGTTGCCAGAGATATCGCCAAAGTATTGGGCGCTACCACGCCTAAACAAGGCTATATGGAAGGAAACGGCTATTGCGTGACATGGACGTTCGGACACCTTTGTACCCTGAAAGAACCTCATGACTACGGCCCACAGTTCAAATCCTGGAACCTATTTTCACTGCCGATTATTCCCAACAGTTTTGGAATCAAGCTGATCCCGAATAAAGGCGTTGAAAATCAGTTTAAAGTCATTGAAAAATTGGTCGAAGAATGTGATGAGGTCATCAACTGCGGGGATGCCGGGCAGGAGGGAGAACTCATCCAGCGTTGGGTATTGCAGAAAGCAAAATGTAACAAACCCATCCAGCGTTTATGGATATCTTCATTGACGGAAGATGCTATTAAAGAAGGTTTTGCAAGCTTAAAACCTGCAGAAGATTATAAAAATCTGTATCTGGCCGGAAATGCCAGAGCTATCGGAGACTGGCTGTTGGGAATTAATGCGACCAGACTTTTTACCAAGAAGTTTGGGGGAAATAAAGCCGTTCTTTCCATTGGAAGGGTACAAACTCCCACATTGGCCATGCTGGTGCAGCGTCAGAAAGAAATTGATGCCTTTACCACAGAAGAGTATTGGGAACTGAAAACCAAATATCGTGACGTTCTTTTCAATGCAGCGATTGACCGTTTAAAAACCTTGGAACGAGCTGAAAAAGGATTGGAATATCTTAAAGTCAACCCATTTGAGATCGTTTCTTTCGAAATTAAAGAGGGAAAAGAAAAAAATCCACGACTTTTCGACCTGACCGGACTTCAGGTAGAAGCCAATAAAAAATACGGTTATTCAGCAGAAAATACGCTGAATTATATCCAAAGTCTTTATGAAAAGAAGCACGTAACCTATCCGCGTGTTGATACCACTTATCTATCCGAGAGCTTATATCCGAAAATAACAGGTATTCTTCAGAAAATGTATCCTTATCAGGAGCTGATTGCTCCGTTACTGGAAGCTCCGATTCCAAAATCAAAGGCTGTTTTCGACGATACAAAAGTAACCGATCACCATGCGATCATTCCTACGGAAATCCCACCTTCTCAAAATCTGAGCAGGGAAGAAAAACTGATTTATGATCTGATTGCCAAACGTTTTATTGCCGTTTTCTATCCGGAATGTAAAATTTCAAATACATTGGTGGAAGGAAAAGTAGGAACGATTCCTTTTAAAACCAGTGGAAGACAGGTACTTGAAGCAGGATGGAGAGCTGTTTATGCCAAAGAACCTAAAGAAGAAACTGCCGATAAAGACAAAGAAAAAGAGGAAGAACAAACTATTCCTGAATTTATCGTAGGAGAAACCGGACCACACGATCCTATGATTCACCAGGGAAAAACAACACCTCCCAAACCTTATACCGAAGCAACACTGCTGAGAGCCATGGAAACTGCCGGAAAACAGGTAGAAGATGAAGAGTTGCGTGAAATGCTGAAGAACAACGGTATCGGAAGACCATCCACCCGTGCCAACATCATTGAAACCCTTTTCAAAAGAAAATACATTGAGAAAAAAAGAAAAAACCTCATCGCTACCCAAACCGGAATTCAGTTGATTGATACCATCGAAGACGAGCTGTTAAAAAGTCCGGAACTGACAGGTGAATGGGAATCCAAACTTCGTAAAATTGAAAAAGGAGAGTATGAAGCCAACCTGTTCAAAGAAGAATTGATTCAGATGGTTACCGAACTTACTGAAAAAGTGGTGTACGGAAAAGGAAAAGTGATTACCCTTCAGGAAGAAGAAAAAGAAGAAGTAAAGGAAAAGAAAAAAAGAGAGCCTGCACAGAAAAAAGAACTTCAGTCCTGGGAAGAAACGAAATGCCCGAAATGCAAAGAACACAACCTGATCAAAGGAAAAACAGCAGTAGGATGTTCCGATTTTAAAAACTGCGGTTTCAAAATTACCTTTGAAATTTTCGGTAAAAAATTGTCTGATAAGCAGCTTTTAGACCTTGTGTTAAAGGGAAAAACCTCAAAATTGAAAGGCTTTACCACACATCCGGAAAATCTTGCAGAAGGTGTTTTGACTTTGAGTGATGATTTTCAGGTGCAACTTGGTTAATGACTTCACACTGATAGATGATACAATTTTAGACACGACCACATTTTATCGGAGATAAAATCTTTGCGCCTTAAAAATATACAATTTGGAAAACAACTTGCGCCTTTGCGTTATCCAACAATCTTCCGGCTTTTCATTTATACAGAGATTCCTACGGAATGACAAACTGTACGGATAAACTAAGCGTTGTATTTGTCATTCCGTAGGAATCCAGCCCTACCTTCTATACTTTTACCATCTTTGTCACAATAGAAATGCCCTACTGAAGACGTGAAATTTCAACATTCTCTTTTTTCTGCTTCATAAACTGAAAGATTGATCCAATCACAAAAAGCAGGAAAACAACAAGAAGTGTCTGGCCAATTACCGGATCTTTGATATCCTTAGCCAAAGGATGCCCAATGGGAACCCTCGTAAAGGTCTCATTAATTGTGGGAACCAATGATAGGAAAAAACTGAATGACAGCAAAAAATTCTCAAAATATCTTGCTTTCCCGACATGCTTTTTATTGGAGAAAAGGAAATACGCAATGCATATCAGAAAAATAATAAATAAGGAAAATACATGCCCTGCATTGAAACCTCCTGCCTTAGAAATTCCCAAAGCTGAAAGTGATGTAATGGCGGTTGCATACAAGTATATTTTTCCGGACCGCTGAGCGAGATTGATTTTACCATATTTAATAAACCCTGTGATGGCCCCTGCAAGGGCAGCTATACCGATAATGGTATGAAAAATTCCTAAACCTGATAGATTCATATTGATTGTATTTTAAATTGATACATTTTCAGTTGTAATGACAGGTATATTTCTGTTCCCTGTAACTGATGGTACAAATTTGCGATAGATAGACAGAAATGATTTTGTGATTTAGTTCAAGAATTTGAGAGTTTGGTCCAGAAAGAAACATTTCTTATTGAAATAAGAAATAGCGGTGGCATTACCTAAAAATGCTCCTCAATTATTTCCCCTTTTGTTCCTGGCGATAATTTGAAGGAGTAACACGATATTTATCACTGAAGTTTTTTGTAAAAGTAGCCAGATCATTGAATCCGCATTCAAATGCGATATCAGTAATCCGTTCATCTGATAGTAAAAGCAGTTCGGCCGCTTTTTCCAGCTTTTTGTTTCTTATATAGTTGGCGGGCGTATCACTATATAACTTGGTGAATTCTCTTTTGAAGGATGATAGGCTCAGATTGCTTTGCTCTGCAAGTTGTTCAATGGTGAGCTGTGAAAATAAATTAGCCTCAATGATCTGCTTGAAAGAATAAGTTGTGGGAGAAAACAGTTGTGACAGGATCAGCTGAATAGCTTTAGCATTCTGGGATTGAGCCAGCAACAACATAATTTCTTTTAATTTAAGAATTAATATATCTTCATTAACGAGGGAAGGATTTTCAAAATAGAAGAGCAGTCCTTCTACATATTTTTGAATCAGAAAATCATTATTTATTTTCTCATTGGATTGGTTCGAGACCATATTTGCTGGTTTTTGCAGCAATACAGGAAGTTCCCTGTCATAGATTTTTTTAAGAATATCCGGATAGAAAGTAACGATGACGATTTCACAATGCTCCTCCGATTCTGAGTTTTGAATATACTTTCCGGAGCTGATACAATTAAGAAACAGTGAATAATTAGTAGAAATAGTAAACTCCTGTTCTGCTGTTTTATATTGAAATTCTCCTTTAATAACATACAGAAAGCAAGCCTGCTCAGAAACCGGGAAATCAGATCTGAATGGCGCTTTAAGATCAATCTTCTGTAATAAAGGTTTTCCAAACAGTTCGTGTTTTTTGTAATCATTTAGCATAATGAAGGAGTTTCGTTTTTGAATTCAATACTATGAAAAGTTAAACAATTTGCTCTGTAAAAAACGAGTCAACAACAAATATACACAGTCATTCTCTGAAAAGCTCAATTTATGCAGTTTAGATCTCTACGGAATGACAAACTATGTGGATAAACTAAGCGGTATACTTGTCATTCCGTAGGAATCCAGCCTTATGTTTTCACAGTTTTTTTATATAAATATTCCAAGAGACGAAGTGAGAATTCATAGGTTACCGGAACAACCTCTCATACCAGCCTCCAACATCACTTTTAATCTCTTCATGATGCTTACATAAAATAACTGCCAGTTCCAGTTCTGATCTATCCGATTTATAAGGATTCAAAGTAAGAAATCCAAAGAAATTTCCGTCCTGATCCAGAATTGCCGGAGGATAAGAAGCATAGGAATTCCATGGAGAATACACGCTGTAGGTACTCCCATAATTTCCATACGGATTCCAGATGGATTTTGAACTGAAGACATTTCCGTAATCGCTGAACTTATTCCAGATCGAATTTTTATCAAAATTATCACAGTTTAGGCATCCCAGATACTGATCCTGATCTGCACCGCCATACAAATGTAATGTTTGTGCCTGAAAACAGAATCCTGCCAATAAACCTAAAAGTTGTAAAAACCTTTTTAAACCCATCATAAAGCTTTCCTGCAAATCTAACCTTTTGAACTGAAAAATTTTGATTATTGCTGAACAAAACGACACAAAAAAAACGTTACAGGTTTTCAATACCTATAAGATTTAAATATTCATATAGAGATCAAAGAGCAGCATAAGTTTATATCAGTTCCCTCAAAGCTTCCTGCCACTGGAAATTTTTAATCTTTAAATTCTTTAATCTTTAAATCAATTTCTACCTTTACATTCAAATTCAAAAGTAATGACACCAGAGAAAAGAAAACTCATCACAGACAGCTTCAACCGTTCGGAAACCTTGAAATTCTACAAAGCAGAACTGCTGGGAGTAGAAACCGATTTTATATCCATGAAGATCCCTAAAATGGAAATGATGACCAGAAAAGCAGGAATGTTTAACGGAGCGATGATCGCTTCTTTGGTTGATGTTTCTTCAGGATATGCCGCTGTAAGCCATTATCCGGAAGATTGTTATGTAGTGACTGTTGAGTTGAAAGTGAATTACCTTCGTCCTGCCATGGGTGATGCTTTGGTTTCAAAATCTTATGTTATCAAAGGTGGAGGTAAAATTGTTGTTGTGAGGACAGAAATTTATGTTCAGAGTGAAGGTTCGGACTCAGAAAGTCATGTAGCGACCTCATTAGTCACCATGATGAAAATAAAATAAGACGTTACGGGAAATAAAAGACAAAATATTCCTTAAATAAAGGGTTTCACGGAATTCTTTTTTTTGAAATGGAATGGCTTTTGCTCCATATCCCCCATAAACATTAAAAAATATCACAATGAACTTAATTATCCGACTATTTATTACGGCAATTGTAGCTTATCTTTTAACAAAAATTTTACCGGGAGTACATTTTGAAGGATTTTCTTCAGCCATTATCTTTGCTATTGTGCTTGGGGTTCTTAACATATTTGTAAAGCCTATTTTAAGTCTGTTCGGCCTTCCGTTGACCATTCTTACCTTAGGGTTCTTTGCTTTGGTAATCAATGCCGCAATTGTCCTGATTGCAGACTATTTTATAGATAGCATGGTTGTAGATGGCTTCTGGTGGGCATTTATCTTCAGTATATTATTGTCAATTGTAACCTCTCTGGCGAACTCAATGTTCTCAGATGGAGATTAAAATATACATCATGATCTTATAAAATAGGCTGTCCATTTGGACAGCCTATTCTTTTTTAACAGTTCTTTTTAATCCATTTTATACAATCTTCATAAGTTCGTACCTGGTTGTCTGTTTTCATGTAAGGGGCATTAATTGGTTCGTTTTCTGCAATTTTTGCCATAATCTGTTCCAGGGTTCTGCCTGCAAAGTTGACTCTTGTTTCCTGTATGGATCCATATTTGAAATGGCCTTCATGAACGTGCCAAAGATTGGGAGCGCCTGCGTCTACACGCGTTGCTTTAAAATCGCCTGTGTCTGGTGTACTCATAATGTAAAATTTTAATTAGGTTGTTATTGATTATATCGGACGTCTGATATTGTAAATTTCAGTATTTGAAATAGGCAGGGTAACAGAGAAAATCCCCATATTTAAAAATTAGGTGTTTTCCCCGAAAAGAACTTACCCATGAAAAAAGAATTTTAATGTTAATTCTTTCGTCCATTTTTATTTTAAATATTAACTTTGGCAATCTTTGAATTTAATAAAAGGATATTATGAAATCACTGCGATTTCATAGATCCGTTAAAAAATGAATATCAACATATGAAACTTAAGTACAGTCTGCTGGCTTTGGCAACTCCGCTTTTAATGAATGCACAACAAGTAATGACGCCTGAAATTCTTTGGACTTTGAAAAAAGTTGGGGTACAGGCAGTTTCACTAGATCAGGGTTCCCTTATCTATAAAGTAGGGCAGGTAGATCTGAAAACAGAGAAAACGAAAAACGAGAACTATTTTCTGAATGTTCTTAATCATCAGTCTTCTAAAATTGATTTCGGTAAAAAAGCCCTTATTCAATGGGATAAAAATGGAATTTATGCGCAGGAAGGTGATAAAATCTATCTTTCTAAAGATGCCGGAAAAACCTGGACAGAATTTTATACGATTGGTGAAGCTGATAACGTTGTAATTTCTCCGGACGGGAAGAAAATAGCTTTCAGCAAGCAGGTATTGGTAGAAAAAGTGATGGGGAAAGATAAATTCAGTGATACTCCTAAAACTACTGCTCAGGTTTACACAGATCTGAACCACAGACACTGGGATTATTTCAATGAAGGAAAATATAACCATGTATTTGTAGTGAATACTGCTGATAAAGTAGAAGGAGCAAAGGATCTTTTGGAAGGAAAAACCTGGGATTCTCCTCAGAGACCTTTTGGAGGTGCTGAAGATTTTATCTGGAGCCCGGATTCTGCACAGCTTTTATATGTTACAAAGCCTAAAAGCGGAAAAGAGTACGCTACAAGTACCAATACAGATATCTTTGCTTACGATTTAGCGTCAGGTACCACCAAAAACCTTACAGAATCAAACAAAGGGTACGATCTTAATCCAAAATTCAGCCCGGATGGAAAATCTTTGATCTGGCAGAGTATGGCCAGAGATGGATATGAAGCAGATAAAAATGATGTGAAAATCCTGGACTGGAAGTCGGGGAAGACCACTAATCTTACTTCTGGCTGGGACGAAAGTGTTTCCGGAGATGTACTTTGGGGAGCAGATTCAAAAACAATCTACTTTACGGCTGCATTCAGAGGAACAAAACAACTTTTCTCACTGGATTCCAAATCAGCAAAAGTACAGCAGATTACCAAAGGAGATTTTGACGTTAATGAAATCTTTACAGATAATAAATCTTCACTTTTAGTAGGAAGAACAGATGTAAACCACGCCACAGAATTGTTCTCTGTAAACATTAAAAATGGAGAAATGAAGCAGGTGACTGAAGCTAATAAAGATACTTATGCTAAGCTGGCTCAAGGGAAATCTGAACTTAAAATGGTGAAAACCTCGGACGGAAAGGAAATGGGAGTTTGGTTCCACTATCCACCGAACTTTGATCCTAATAAAAAATACCCAACATTGGTGTATTGCCAGGGAGGACCACAATCTGCACTGACGCAATATTTCAGCGTAAGATGGAACTTTGCCTTAATGACAGCCAATGATTATATCGTGGTAGCACCAAACAGAAGAGGAATGCCAGGATGGGGAACAAAATGGAATGAAGATATTTCAAAAGATTGGGGTGGACAGCCGATGAGAGACTATCTGGCAGCAACAGATTTTGCGAAAACTTTACCCTATGTAGACGGTGACAGAGTAGCGGCTGTAGGTGCAAGCTATGGAGGATATAGTGTATTTATGCTGGCAGGAATCCATGAAAACAGATTCAAGACCTTCATCGCTCATGACGGATTATTTGATATGAAGTCATGGTATCTGACTACGGAAGAACTTTGGTTTGCAAACTGGGATCTTGGTTCTCCATGGGAGAAACCGCTTCCAAAAGCGTATACGGAATTCAACCCAAGTAATTTTGTAGAAAAATGGAATAAGCCCATCATGATCGTTCAGGGAGGAATTGATTTCCGTGTTCCTTACGAGCAGGGTCAGGAAGCTTTCCAGGCAGCAAAATTAAGAGGATTAAAATCTAAACTGGTTTACTTCCCGAATGAAAACCACTGGGTACTTCATCCACAAAACGGATTGGTATGGCAGAGAGAATTCTTTGATTGGCTGAAGGAAACTTTGTAAGATCAATAATATAAAATATCAATAAATAATAGCGGGCTATTATCCTGAGCGTAGACGAAGGAAGCCCGTTTTTTTTATGATTAAAAATTCCGACGGCTTTAGCCAAAGTCTAAACAACCTGAGTTTAAGATAAGAATTTTCTATTGTAATTAGGTTGGAAGCTGGGAGCTGGGAGCTTGAAGAGGGAAGCTGTTGAGGTTGTAAACAACAATTTTTTCCCTATTTTTAAATAGTAATAATTAATGTATGGCTAATAGTAACTTCCAGCCTCCTTCTTCCAGCTTCCAATAACCTGAATTTATAGATAGGAAATAGTTTAATCAGCATAATCTGGCGAAATAAAATCTCTATATTTGAATATGCAAAACCGTATTTCTTCATTTCCACCCATCATAGATTCTCAGTCTGACATTCTAATTTTAGGATCAATTCCCGGGGTGAAATCATTGGAAAAACAGCAATATTATGCTCATCCTCAAAACAAATTCTGGAAAATCATTTTTGAATTGCTGAACGAAGAATTTACTCATGATTATACTCAAAGAATTGAAACGATAAAGAAACATCATATTGCCCTTTGGGATGTCATTGATTCCTGTGAGAGAAAAGGAAGTCTGGATTCCGAAATCAAAAATGAAGAAGCGAATCAGATTGCTGAGCTGTTGGAAGAACATCCGAATGTTAAAGCTATTTTTTGCAATGGAGGAAAATCCTACAAAAATTTACAGAAAGTGCTTGGGAAAAATTATAAACGACCCATCTTTCTATTGCCCTCTACAAGTCCGCTCCACACTGTTTCCTTTGAAAAGAAACTGGAAGAATGGAAAAGAATTCTGGAGTTTTTGAGATGAGTTTAGTGATTCGGGGTTCGGGATTCGGGTTAGAGGGTTTGAGAGTGGGAGAGTTTGAGTTATAGAGCATAGATTCCTACGGAATGACAAACGGAACGCTTTATCTACGTGTGTACTTTGTCATTCCGTAGGAATCTCAGCATTGTATGTGTTTTTTTCGGTGACAAATCTTGGATTTTTAAGATAAGTTGCGGGATTCGGGATTCGTGGTTCGGGTTAGAGGGTTTGAGAGTGGAGAGTTTGAGTTATAGAGCATAGATTCCTACGGAATGACAAAGAGAACGCTTTATCTATCCATGCACCTTGCCATTCCGTAGGAATCTCAGCATTGTACATATTTTTTCAGTGACGAATCTTGGATTTTAGGGTAAGTTTCGGGATCTGTGGTTCGGGTTTGAGAGTGTGAGAGTTTGAGTTGTAGAGCATAGATTCCTACGGAATGACAAACGGAACGCTTTATCTACGTGCGTACTTTGTCATTCCGCAGGAACCTGTTTTTACTCTATTATTCTCAAACCCTCAAACTCTCAAACCCTCAAACTTTCTGACTCTCCGACTCTCAAACTCCCAAATATTCTCTCAATCCTTTCAACAGCTCCAGTTGGTTTTTAGTCCGGTCTAAATTATGCTCAGGGTATTTCGTAGAATAATAAACACTTCCATTCAGATAATCGGTTAAAAAACGAAGCTCCTGAATATAAATAGCGACTTGTGCAGCATAATCAAGATTGTCAGATTCTTTGGAAGTCAGTTTTTCCTTTAGATAGAATAAAAAGCCTTTTTTTACAGCCTCATACATTTCAGGATTGAAATTGTTTTGGGCACTTCCGTCATCTTCAGGTGTTGTATTGGTGTAGGACTGGATCATCGTTCCAAAATCATACAAAATAGTAGAAATCATCATGGTATCCAGATCAATTACTGCTAATGGGCTGTGATTTTGATCAAAGAGAATATTACTGATTTTTACATCTGCATGAATGATTCTTTTGGGGATCTGATTGTTTTTTTCCATCTCAATCCATTGATCAGGCAAGGGCAGGAGCTGGTTGGTGATTTCTATTTCAGCCTTTGCTTTTTCTCTTAAATGAGGGGCCGCATTTTTTAGTGAGCTTTTATAATCTGCAACTCTCTTCTCAAAATTGAGGAAGTTAGGAAGTGCATCTTCAAGGGCGGGTAATTGTTCAGTATTAACGACGGTAAGGAAATAACTGAAGGTTTTAGCTGCTTCAAAAGCCGTTTGCAAAGACGGAGCGGTAAGAAAAGTAACACTGTTTTCTATGAAGCTTAGCATGCGCCATGGCTGGCCATTTGTATCCTCTACCAGAAGTTTGTGGGTAAGAGAAGGGATAGGCTCAATAATTTGAAACTGATAATTATTTGATCGGAGAACCTCATTAACCATTAAATGATTATTGACGATCACATCAGGCTGTTTGAAGACATGATTGTTAATTTTTTGCAGGATAAACTTCTTCCCCTGATCCTTATCTTCCAGAAGGTAAGTTGTATTGATCAATCCATCAGTGATAGGAGAGAGTTCATAATTATCCGTACCGATAAATTCAATAACAATATCATTTAGCTCCATAAATCTTCCGGGTATCTGTTGTTGTTGATCTCTGAAGTCAGAAAATTTATAATTTCCTTTTTATCATCAGCGTAGGTAACTCCCATCCATTGAGAAGGAGAGGCTTTTACCTTTACTTTTACTCTGTTTTCATCCATCATTCTCTGTACTGCAGAAGGAATATAAAACTCCTGATTCGGTAAAGGATCAGATTCGATGAAATCATAGAAATAAGCTTCCAGATAACAGAAAATGTGAGGATGGAAAATAAAAAAGTTCATGGATACTAAGGTGTCAGGATCCAATTTTATATTTTCTCCGTTTTCAATGTAAACGATGGAGTTGTTTATTCTTTGAATAGATGTTTGTTCCACTACTTTGATCAGATTATTTTCTGAATCCAGCGTACATATTCCTCTGGCTACAGCTCCGTTTCCACTCAATGTAGTACCTACAGGATAAGCAATCATTCCCAACTGTGTATCTGAAATATGATGATGGTTAATTTCATGAGCTGCCAGCTGATAAGCTTCTTTTCCGTAAAAATCATCTGCATTGATCATCACGAAAGGCTCCTGTATCGAATATTTGGCACAAAGAACGGCATGAGCAGTTCCCCATGGTTTTTCTCGATCAGGATAATCAAAACCTTCCAATGAAATGGGAATGCTGTCTATTTCCTGATATACCCAATGCAGTTCAAAATTTTTACTCTTTGAGATGGCATTGAGTCTTTCCATATAATTTTGAGGAATAAGCTTGTTGACGATAATGACTACCTTCTGGAAACCAGCTTCCAATGCGTCAAAGATAGAGTACTCCAAAATCGGCGAACCGTTACCGAGTACCCCATCGATCTGTTTGAGACCTTTATATCTGCTGCCTAATCCGCCTGCTAATATGAGTAATGTTTTCTTAGAACTCATCGGTCATTCCAAATACAGGTTTACGGGTTTTCCATTTTCCATTGGTAAAATCAGGAATATCAACCACCTGACCACCTTTGGCAATAGACTCTTCACTCAATGGGGTAATTGAATACCATAACGCAAGATCATACACATCCATCGGGAATTCTATATTTCGTTTGATACATTCAATAAACGTATTCATGACAAAGAAGTCCATTCCGCCATGTCCTGCTCCGGCAGCAACATTTTCAAACTTCTTCCACATCGGATGATCATATTCTTTCATCCATTTTTCCGTATTGTCCCAACGGTGGGTATGGTTCATTGTTTTTTCAAAATAGATATGTCCCTGGTTGAAATCTCCCCATCCGAAATCCTGCCACAATCCTTCAGTTCCCTGAACTCTGAAACCAAGATCATAAGGTCTCTGTAAACTTGTATCATGCGTAAGAAGGATGGTTTCTCCGTTGGCACAGGCAATCTGTGTGGTTACCACATCTCCCTGATTGAATTTTACTTTCGCGCTAGGATGGTTTTCTCCACCTTTTGGATGTTCAACAACATATTTATGAAGTCCTACCGCTTTTGATGAGAATGATGACAGTCTTGTTAAACGGTTTCCTCTGTTGATATCCATCATCATGGCAACCGGACCTAATCCATGGGTAGGGTAGAGTTCTCCGTTACGTTTCACATAATGTTCTGTTCTCCATTTGGCCTCACTGAATCCTTTTTCTCCAAATTCAGCACCGGAATTGTATGGATTAACTCCATCATTGAAAAGAACACCTCTCAGATCATGCTGATAGCCGCCTCTTCCATGTACCAATTCCCCAAACATTCCTTTACGGACCATATTCAGAATGGCCATAATATCTCTGCGGTAACATACATTCTCCATCATGAAGATAGGAACTTTTGTTTCCTCATATACCTTTACAAACTCCCAGCAGTCCTGAAGTTTTATGGCTCCCGAAACTTCCATGCCCACAATTTTTTTAGCGCGCATAGCTTCCACCCCTTGTGTAAGATGCCATTCCCAAGGGGTCGCAATAACCACAGCGTCTATTGATTTTAATTTTAAAAGATTTCGATAGTCATATTCTCCGTTGGAAAACTCCTGAGCAGCCGGTTTATTATTGTCTTTTAAGATTTTCTGAGAAGCAGCGAGCATCCTTTTTTCAGGATCTGCAAAGGCTACAATCTCTACATCGTTACGTTTTGCCAGTAATTTTACATGTTCCTGGCCACGAAGACCGACACCGATAAACCCGACACGGACTTTTTTATCTGTTTTAAAATCATTTGAATAGGCAAATAAAGAATTGGGTAAAACCAGTGCCCCAAAGCTTGCTAAAGCTGCTGTCTTAAGAAAGTTCCTGCGGGAATTGCTATTGTCCATCTATTTTTTTCTTAAATATATTAAAACTTTTGTAAATCCCGATGGCGTGAGAGATATTAAGTGGGAGGGTTTATGACTTACGGGGTGCGGGGTGCGAGTTAGAAGGTTTTAGAGTAAGAGCGTTGAAATTGTAAGAGTATAGATTCCTACGGAATGGACAACCTAAGCACTTTATGTATCCGCTCACTTTGTCATTCCGTAGGAATCTGGATATTATATATTTATTGTTTGGAAAAGAATTTTATAGTTTTTGGGATGAAAAGGTTTGTGAGCAGGAGAGTATCTTCATTTAACTTTTGCCTCTTTGCCATTTTATCTAAAAATCTATTGATTGATCCAGGCTTTTCTTAGTGCCAGCTGCTTTGAATCCGGATTGGGGAAAGAGGTTACTTTTCCGGTGGCTTCATCATAATTAAAACCTGTTTTTTCCAGATATTCTTTCAACGGAATGGGTTGGGTGCCTTCTACAAAATCTCTGAAGAAAGTGCGTATTTCAGGATAAGTCATTTTGGTAATCTCATCAAAAAGATGGTTATCATCGAAATATTTACCTTCACCATATTTTTTCATAAGCATCTGCATCAGATCCTGAGTTCCCATTTTTCCATGAGAAAGTTCCCTTAGTCTTATATCCAGACACGCTCCGAGCAATGCTCCTTTCTGGTAGAAATTCATATACTGGTCTTGTCTTTCCATAGAGTTTTTACTCATTTCCGTAAAGGACAGTTTATTGTCAAACTCCTTCATGCCCTGTATTTTTTCTTCCAGACTTTTTTCAAAATCTTCCAGGCTGATCATTTTTTGTTTGATAGGCATGTGTATGGTCGCATATTCTGTCATCCCTTCATATAGCCATAAATGTTTAGACATGACAGGGTTCAGAAAGTCATAATGCTGAATTTCTTCTGAATGAATATTGAGAGGAGTAACGATATGAAAAAACTCATGAGAGGCCACTCTGTTTAAAGCATGGGGAAGGAATTTCATACTTCCGGCACGGTACAGGCACAGGGTAGAATGAGAATGCTCCAGTCCGTCTCCCAAATATCCATTTTCATTTGAAGATTCATAATAGATCAGAAAAGCGTATTTATTGACGGGTAATGTTCCACCCAGATAGGCTTGCTGATTTTTCAAAATATTCTCTATTTCACGGGCTATTATTTTTGAATAATGGCGCTCTTTATCGTTATAAAATGATACGAGTACTTCGGTATGGCCTATTTTGATCCATGTAGTATCGGGAACGCAGTATAAAACAGGGGAATCTACCAATTGGCGGTAATCTTTAGCCCAAACTATATCGGTGTTTTTATTTTTCTGTTGATAATTCAAAGCAGAAGAAGCATAGAAACCCTTGTTTTTTGTAACCTTAATCTGGTAGGGATTACCTTTCATTTCTTCAAAATATCCCACCAAAGAATTATAATTGATGACAAAGACACTGTCTTTTTTAAACATCGTTCCCGGAGACTTTGCTTCCTGCTTATTCTTTTCCAAAGAATCCCATCCATCAGCTACCTGATATGATATTTTCTTTACATTCTTAAGATCATGAACCATCCAGCTGTTTTTATCCAAACGCTCGGTTAAGATTTTTTTTCCGTTTTTATCGGTGGCCGTGAAATCAGAAACATACTGTCCGAAATTCATAGCCTGGTAAAATCCGGGAACCAATTTGGGAATAATAAACTTACCTTGTTTAAGATTATTCTTTGGAGGTGAAAATGAAACCCGGACTTCATCATTAGACAGGTGAAGCAGATCTATATGGTATTCGTAATTTTTCTTTGCTTTTTGGGCAATCATTATATTAGGAAATATAATCATCACGAAAAATAGCTTTATAAGAGTATTCATGAGCTGTAATTTTAATGACTACGAAAATTCTAAATCACTTCTAAGGATTGTCTGTTTTATTTTTCCATGTAGTATACCTCTTCATAAGGCTGAATCAGTACCCATCCGTGTCCTGAAAATTTCATCTGGAATTCTTCTCCGCTTCCTCTGCCAATAAGACTTTTGAGAGAAACGTTGGTTTTCAGTTCCGGGCTTAGATTTCCGGACCATGCAACAGTGGCATTAGGATCAGTGAAGACTGGGGTATCGGGAGTTACCAATAAAGTAAGCGGATCTCCATGAGTGGTAATGGCAATATGTCCTGTACCTGAAAGCTTTACCTGGAAAAGACCTCCGGACATCATTCCTGCAATGCTTTTCAGCATGGTGATATCACTTTTTACGCTTTGTTCGTGGGCAAGAACGTCATTTCCGTTTACACAAACTGATTCATTATTCAGATAAAGAATACGGACTTTCTTTCCGGAATCGGCTACATATAATTTTCCGGTTCCTTCTGCTTTCATAAGTTTGCTTCCTTCACCACTGATTGCTTTTTTCAAAAGATTTCCAATTCCTCCAGCCAGCATTCCCTGTCTTTCAAAATTGATATTACCTACATAACTTACCATACTTCCTTTTTTTGTCCATACCGCCTGATTATTAAGGTTGATTTCAAGAAGGTGTTTTGTTTCCAGTTCAAAATAATCTCTTTGCTGCGGATTCTCTTTTGTCTCGTTGATAAATGCTTCTATTGAATATTTACTCATTATAATATTTTTAATGTGTTGTTTTTACTATGTTATTATCTTGGTTTGTCGAGTTTATACTCCCGTTTGTTACTTTTAGGATTCAGATCTACAAATTCATAGTCTTCAAAACGGGCAAGTTTGGCATTAAATATTTCTGCCGCTTTTTCTAATGACCATGTTTTGGGATAATGAAAACCTTCGAACTCAGCATTGAAGATTTGTGCTTTGAAATCATGGGAAAACTCCTCATCACCCGCATAGGTCAATGCTATTTTACCTGTCCATGTGATATCATATTGATGGTCACCTGTTTTTAAGAACCGGATGTGATGACCTGCACAGCTGTCATGTCCCAGCAGATAAATATTGAAGGCAAGATTGTCGTCATCAAAATGTTTTTCAGACGGCAAATCATTGCTGAAAAGATCATTTTTAATGACAGTATCGAAATCCAGTTTTTCACCGGGTTTATCAATTCTGATTCCTTTCTCTTCACCCCAATAATTTGACGATAATATGCAGGCGTGATAATTTCCCCACACTATTTTGGAGTCCCAGTCAGACAAATCTTCATTTTCTTCCTCACTGTTTTCCTCATCATCGGCATAATAATTTTCAGTTTTTAGATGAAAATCAAACCAGATAGATCCATACTCATCAATCCTTCCGCTCCAGCTGAATGTTTCAATTTTATGACCATTAGGATACGGATTATCAATGAAGTATATTTTACTTACAGATTCCATATTGAATTTTAATTTTCTCAAAAATACTATTTTTAAGCCTTTAAAAACCCCGTAAAATCACGGTTTTATATTTGATTGTAAATAATACTTGACAAAGGGGTATTCAATGTCGTATATTTGCACTCCGAAAATTACACCTTGTAATTTCAATAATTTTTAAACCGTAATTTAAAAAATGAAAACATCAGATTTTAATTTTGATCTTCCTGCGGAATTATTAGCAGAACACCCATCAGAGCACAGAGACGAAGCTAGATTAATGGTACTTGATAGAAAAACACAAACTATCGAGCACAAATTATTCAAAGATGTAGTGGATTATTTTGATGAAGAAGATTTGTTCATCTTCAACAATACTAAAGTTTTCCCTGCACGTCTTTACGGAAATAAAGAAAAAACAGGTGCTAAAATTGAAGTTTTCTTATTAAGAGAACTTGATAAAGAAACCAGAGTTTGGGACGTTTTGGTAGATCCTGCAAGAAAAATCAGAATTGGTAACAAATTATTCTTCACAGAAGATGAGTCTTTGGTAGCTGAAGTTATTGATAACACTACTTCGAGAGGAAGAACATTAAGATTCTTATTCGACGGTTCTTACGACGAATTCAGAACGAAACTAAAAGAATTGGGAGAAACTCCGCTTCCAAAATATATCAAAAGAGCAGTAGAGCCGGAAGATGCAGAAAGATATCAGACGATCTATGCTAAAGTAGAAGGAGCGGTGGCTGCACCTACAGCTGGTCTTCACTTCTCTAAACATTTGATGAAGAGATTAGAGATCAAAGGAATCAATTTTGCTGAAGTTACCCTTCACGTAGGATTAGGAACATTCAACCCAATTGAGGTAGAAGATCTTTCTAAGCACAAAATGGAGTCTGAAGAGATCATCATTGATGAGAAAAATGCTGCGATTATCAACAAAGCAGTAGAAACTCACAGAAGAGTTTGTGCAGTAGGTACTACTACTATGAGAGCATTGGAAACTTCTGTTTCTTCAAACAAAAAAATCTCTGCTTTCAACGGATGGACTAATAAATTCATTTATCCACCTCACGATTTCGGAGTTGCGAACTCAATGATCACCAACTTCCACACACCGAAGTCTACTTTGATTATGATGATTGCTGCATTTGCAGGAAGAGATTTCATCATGCATGCTTATGAAGAAGCCGTAAAAGAAAAGTATAAATTCTATTCTTACGGTGATGCAATGTTAATTCTTTAAAAAAAGTAAAAAGAGCCAAGTTAAAGGTAATACAAGTAGAAATGAGACAAAATGATTTACTTATCAGAACTTTTACATTTGGAGTGAAGTGTCTTAAGTTTTTAAGAACGCTCCCCAATGATTCTGAAAGTAAATTAATAAGATTCCAGCTCGGAAAATCAGCTACTTCAATAGGCGCTAATTATGAAGAATCCCAGGCAGGATCTTCTAAAGCAGATTTTAAAAATAAAGTAAAAATTGCTTTAAGAGAAGCTAGAGAAAGTCATTTCTGGCTTCGGGTTTTAGAAGAACTGGATGGTTATGATTCTGAGGAATTTAAAGCTTTATTGAATGAAAGTAACGAATTGAAAAACATTTTGGCTGCAATAGTTAACAATACTAAACTTTAAACCTTTTACTTTTAACTTGGCTCTTTAATATTATGAAAGATATCCGTATATTATCATTAGACCAGCTTAAAGACTATTTCGTATCTTTAGGAGAGAAACCGTTTCGTGCGAAACAGGTCTATGACTGGTTATGGAGTAAAAACCTCCATTCGATTGACGAAATGACGAATCTTTCCAAATCACTGCGTGAGAGAATTTCGGAAGAATATACCATTAATCCTGTTTCCGTAGACCTTCTTCAAAAAAGCTCTGACGGAACCATCAAAAACGGAGTGAAACTTCATGATGGGCTGATGGTGGAATCTGTTCTTATTCCTACAGAAACAAGAACAACGGCCTGTGTATCTTCTCAGGTAGGATGCTCATTAAACTGTGAATTTTGCGCTACAGCAAGACTGAAAAGAATGAGAAACCTTGAAGTAGCTGAGATTGTAGATCAGGTAGCCCTGATTGACAGCCAGAGCAGAATGTATTTCGACAGACCACTTTCCAATATCGTATTTATGGGTATGGGAGAGCCGATGATGAATTACAAAAACGTAGTGGAAGCCATCAAAAAAATTACCCAGCCGGAAGGATTGGGAATGTCTCCAAGAAGAATTACCGTTTCTACATCCGGTATACCTAAAATGATCAAAATGCTTGCAGATGATGAATTGCGTGTGAAGCTTGCTTTATCTCTTCACTCTGCTATTGAATCAAAGCGTAATGAGATCATGCCTTTCTCTGATAAATTCCCGTTAACGGATATTATGGAGGCGCTTCAGTACTGGTATCAAAAGACAGGTTCTGTCATTACTTTTGAATACTGTGTCTGGAAAGGAATCAATGATGGGGATGAAGATATCAAAGCTTTAATCAAATATTGCAAACAGGTTCCTTCAAAAGTAAACCTTATTCAATACAACCCGATTGGGGACGGAAAATATGATCAGTGCAACAAACAGGCAGAAGAAAATTATATCCGACAGCTTGAAAATGCAGGGGTTACTGTGATGGTCAGAAGAAGCCGTGGAGGTGATATTGATGCGGCTTGCGGACAGTTGGCCAACAAAACAACAGATTAAAATTTCCTTAAAAAAAGCCTAAGGTTTTCTTAAAACATGGGCTAAAACCCTACCTTTGCACAAATTATTTTGTGATGATGGATTTTTTAATGAGCGAGGATGGGCTGGAAAATGTGTATGCTTGGTCTATTCCATTGCATGCTACTGTTATTTTAGCTGAAATGATTTACAGTCACGTTTCAGAAGCTAAGCTCTATAGTGGAAAAGATCTGGCTACCAATGTTTATCTGGCATTGATGAATTTTGGTCTTGACCTTATCATGAAGGCATTTGCCATGGGCGTAATGTTTTTCTTTTACAATCACAGACTTCTTTCATGGGATCTTAGTATATGGTATCTGCTGGCATGCTTTATCATCACAGATTTTGCCTATTATGTGCTGCATTATGTGGATCACCGTTCCAGAGCATTCTGGGCAGTTCATATCACGCACCACAGTTCAGAATATTTTAACCTTACCACAGGATTCAGAAGCCCTGTACTACAGCCGCTTTACAGATATTTGTATTTTTCACCGCTCGCATTTTTAGGATTTAATCCATGGCATATTATGGTAGCATACGCTATCGGGCAGGTGTACGGGACGTGGGTGCATACGCAGACCGTGAAGAAAATGGGATTTTTAGAATATATCCTGGTGACTCCTTCTCACCATCGTGTACATCATGCATGCAATGTAAAATACCTGGATAAAAATATGGGGATGTGTCTGATTATTTGGGATAAAATATTCGGAACCTTTCAGAAAGAAGATCCCAATATTCCTGTAAAATACGGAATCTATCCTAAAATGCCCGATAACAGACCGGATACGGTTCTTTTTTATGAATGGAGAAAAATCTGGAAAGATCTGAAGCAGCCGGGATTAAAATTCACGGACAGAATTAATTATATTTTCAATTCACCGGGATGGAGACATGACGGAACCGGAAAAACAGTAAAGCAATACCAGAAAGAGTATTTTGCAAAACAGGCTAAAAAGAAAGAACAACAGCTAAATCAGAAAGAGCAGAAATCTGCTTAACTTTTGATTTAAAATCAATAGAAATCTAAGGGAAAAGCGGGCTATTTTAGTCCGCTTTTCTATTTTAGGAAGATGATGGCAAAAGTTGAAAGTAACAGATAAAAGGTAAAAGAGCCAAGTAATTTGTAAATGAACCATTTCATCCTCAAAATCTCAAAATCACATCCCGAAATCTCTCATACCCATACTCACTCTCAAACCCTCTAGCTCTCCAATTCACTAGCTCACAATAAAACCCTATTTTTGTCCTATGAAAAAATTTCTTCTGATTGTTACTCTTTTTATCTTCCAGTCTGCATTTTCACAGCGGACCGACTTTCTGAAAATAAAAAAATACAGAGTAGGTTATCTTGATGATAAAATTGAGGAAACCTCAGGACTGAATATTTTAAATGGAAAGCTGTACACATTCAATGATAGTGGAAATGCTGCTGAAGTTTTTGAAATTGATAAAAAAAGTGGCGAAATTATCAGAACACTGAAAACCAATGTAATCAATACGGACTGGGAGGCTTTGGCCAATGATGGGAGAAATTTTTATATCGGAGATTTCGGAAATAATGCAGGAACCAGGAAAGATCTGATGATCTATAAAGTTCCTTACGGACGTATTGATACAGCTAATACCATTAAAATTCCCGGTTCAGAAAGAGCTTTGGATGGAACAAGAATTCTTTTTTATTATCCGGAACAGACTGATTTTACCTCTAAAAATACAAGAAATGACTTCGATGCAGAGGCCATGATCTATCTAAATGGAAAGCTGCATGTATTTACCAAAGAATGGGCTTCAAAAGCAACCTCACACTATATCGTAGATCCTGAAATTTCAGAACTGCAAAAGGCAGAAAAAATAGAAGCCTATACTACAGGTTTTGTGGTTACAGATGCCTCTTATTTTGATAAAAAGCTTTATTTAATAGGCTATACCAAGAAAACAGAAGTCTTTTTAGATATCTTTACAGAGACGGAGCCCGGGATATTTTTTAAAGAAAAACCCAAACATTATTACCTTGGAACAGCACTTTCCCTGTCACAGATTGAAGGAATAAGTGTAGATGAAACAGGAATGTATATCTCCGGAGAAAAGTTCAGATCTCCGTTGGGAACTACAAAACCCTCTTTTTATTTTATTCCGAAAGATCAACTCAAAGATTAATTTTATCTTAAAATTGAG
Organism: Chryseobacterium sp. Marseille-Q8038; assembly: GCF_965111995.1. Lineage (NCBI taxonomy): Bacteria > Pseudomonadati > Bacteroidota > Flavobacteriia > Flavobacteriales > Weeksellaceae > Chryseobacterium > Chryseobacterium sp. Marseille-Q8038. The sequence goes on from NZ_CBCOPN010000001.1 coordinate 181,991, forward strand.
CGAAAAAAATTATCTTTGTGAGAATTAATAATTATTCACCCAGCATTCGCAGATTGTGGCAAATACAGTAGAAGAGATTAAACGACCGATCAATGATGAAATGAAACTTTTTGAACAGAAGTTTTATGAATCAATGCAGAGTAAAGTAGCTTTATTAGATAAAGTAACCCGTTTTATTGTTACCACCAAAGGAAAACAGATGCGTCCTATGTTTGTGTTTCTTTGTGCCAAACTGGTGGGTGAAGTGACGGAAAAAACCTATCGTGGTGCTTCTATGATTGAGCTGATCCACACCGCCACTCTGGTACATGATGATGTGGTGGATGAAAGCTTTAAACGTCGTAATTTCTTTTCAATCAATGCACTGTGGAAAAATAAAATTGCGGTTTTGGTAGGGGATTACCTTTTGTCAAAGTCAGTTTTACTTTCTACAGACCATAAAGATTATGATCTGCTTGGAGTAATTTCCAGAACGATCCGTGAAATGTCCGAAGGAGAACTTCTTCAGCTGGAAAAGGCCAGAAAGCTGGATATCACTGAAGATGTGTATTATGAAATTATCCGCCAGAAAACAGCGACTCTGATTGCAGCATGCTGTGAAATAGGTGTTCTTTCCAATAATGCAGACGAAGCCCTTGCCAAAAAGATGATGGATTTCGGAACCTTTACAGGAATGGCATTCCAGATCAAAGATGATCTTTTTGATTATTTAAGTTCAAACGTGATTGGTAAGCCGGTAGGAATTGATATTAAAGAACAGAAAATGACGCTGCCTTTAATTCATACCCTGAAGGCAGCCAGCGAAAAGGATAGAAAGTACTATTTCGATACCATAAAACGTTATAATAACAATCCCAAACGTGTAAAAGAGCTTATAGAATTTGTTAAAAGCTCTGGTGGGTTGGAATATGCCATTACGGTCATGAAAGATTTCCAGCAGAAAGCGAAAAACATTCTGAATGAATTTCCGGATTCTGAAGCAAGAAAGTCGTTACATATTATGCTGGATTATGTAATTGAGCGAAAATTTTAAATTAAATAATTTTTAGGGTTACAATAATAACAGCTAGAACTATACAAAATAAAGCGATTAAAAATAAATAATCCGCAATATTCTCAAACGTGTATTCCCGCTTTGTATTTCTTGTTCTGATCGCCAGAAAAGAAAAGAAGCAGCTGCAGGCAAAAAGAATACAGGCAAATCCTGCAAATTCATCCAAATACGTACTCTGACTGATCTTAGAGATTTTCAATGAGGTAATAATAATCAGCGAAAACCCTAAAAGATTGCTTGAAGCATTCAAAATGTGAGGTGACTTTTTCTCCATCATTTACAATTTTTTTCAAAATAAAGCACAATTTTTTTTATTATCAAATTTTTAAAAAAGATTATTAAAAATTAAAATTAATTTAAAAAGTGTATATTAGCAAAATACTTGAAGATTAAAAAACTTTTTTACTTAGCTATGCAAACAACCTATATTGAAACACAGCAAATATCCTTTCAAGATTTTAAAAATCAAATACTTGAAGACTACAGGTTAGGAAGGATCTCTCGTGAAATGTCTTATCTCGGAAGGAGAGAAGTTCTTACGGGAAAAGCTAAATTTGGAATTTTTGGGGATGGTAAAGAACTTCCTCAGCTTGCAATGGCGAAAGTTTTCAGAAATGGAGACTTCCGTTCAGGATATTACAGGGATCAGACTTTTGCATTGGCAATAGATGCCTTAACAGTAGAAAGTTTCTTTGCACAGATGTATGCAGATACAAGTGTGGAAAGAGAACCTGCTTCAGCTGGAAGACAGATGAACGGGCATTTTGCAACAAGAAGTTTAAATGAAGACGGTAGCTGGAAAGACTTAACAGCTCAGAAAAATATTTCTTCAGATATTTCTCCTACAGCCGGACAAATGCCAAGATTATTGGGATTGGCTCAGGCTTCTACAATTTATAAAAGCGTAAAATTTGAAGGTTCTGAAAAATTCTCAAGAGAAGGTAACGAAATTGCTTTCGGAACTATTGGGGATGCCTCTACAGCAGAAGGACACTTCTGGGAAACGCTGAATGCGGCATGTGCTCTTCAGGTTCCTATGATTGTTTCAATCTGGGATGACGGATACGGAATTTCAGTACCTACAAAAAACCAGAGAGCAAAAGCTGATATCAGTGAAATGCTAAGCGGTTTCCAAAGAAAAGAAGGAGAAAATCAGGGATGTGAGATTATCCAGGTGAAAGCATGGGATTATCCTGCATTATTAGAGGCTTATGCTAAGGCAGAACATTTCGCAAGAACAGAAAGTGTACCGGTAGTAGTGCATGTAATTGATGTTACGCAGCCTCAGGGACACTCTACGTCCGGATCTCACGAAAGATATAAAAACGAAGAGCGTCTGGCTTGGGAAGCTGAATATGACGGTCTGGCAAAATTCAAAGAGTGGATTCTGAACTATTCTATCGATATTGATGGAAAAGAAGAAGTGATTGCTACGGCTGAAGAATTAGACGCTATTGATGAGGAAGCGAAGAAGGCAGCAAAAACAGGGCAGAAGGCAGCTTGGGAAAACTATCAGAAAGCAATTTCTGAACTTATCCAGTCTATCTTACCTTTAGTAGAAAATCTTAAAGGTCAGAATGCTGAAGTGGAAACATATATTGCTAACTTCAATAAGTTGGTTTCAAAAGCGAAGAAAGATATCTTCCATTTGGTAAGAAAAGCATTACTGGCAACAAGAGGGACAGACTCTGCAGAAAGAACTCAACTGATGCAGAAATACAATGAAGTAGCTGCTGTTGAAAAAGACAACTATTCTTCTCACTTATACTCCCAGTCTGAGTGGAAAGCAGAAAATATTCAGGAAATTAAGCCTGTTTATTCTGACAGTTCTGAAGATGTAGACGGAAGAGTCGTAATCAGAAACAACTTTGATAAAATATTTGAAAAATATCCTGAAACTTTAATCTTTGGAGAGGATACCGGAAATATCGGTGACGTAAACCAGGGATTGGAAGGAATGCAGGAGAAATACGGTGCTTTACGTATCGCTGATACAGGAATCCGTGAAGCAACGATCCTTGGACAGGGGATTGGTATGGCAATGAGAGGATTGAGACCTATCGCAGAAATCCAGTACTTAGACTATGTTCTTTACTGTCTGCAGGGAATGAGTGATGATCTTGCAACCGTACATTACAGAACAAAAGGTGGTCAGAAAGCGCCATTGATCATCAGAACAAGAGGTCACAGACTGGAAGGAATCTGGCATTCAGGTTCTCCAATGGCGGGTATTCTTAACCTTTCAAAAGGTATTTTGGTTCTTGTCCCTAGAAACCTTACGAAAGCTGCTGGATTCTACAATACAATGCTTCAGACGGACGAACCTGCGATCATCGTAGAATGTCTGAACGGATACAGATTAAAAGAAAAACAGCCTGATAACTTAGGAGAATTCACTGTGCCTGTAGGGAAGATTGAAGTAACAAAAGAAGGAAAAGACGTTACGTTGGTAACTTACGGTTCTACATGGAGAATTGTAACAGAAGCAGCTAACGAATTGGAAAAACTGGGAATTTCTGCAGAAGTGATTGATATCCAGTCATTGATTCCTTTCGATTTATCTCACGAAATTGCTGAAAGTGTTAAGAAAACCAACAGATTAGTAGTGATTGACGAAGATGTGGAAGGAGGTACTACAGGATTTATCTTACAGCAGATCCTTGAAAAACAAAAAGCATTCAGATACCTGGATTCAGATCCGTTGACGATTTCTGCCAATGATCACAGACCTGCCTATGCAAGTGATGGTGACTACTTCAGCAAGCCGTCTACAGATGATATGGTAGAAAAAATCTACGCAATGTTTAATGAAACAAATCCTCAGAAATATCCTGCGATATTCTAATTGGGATTTTAGATACATTTTAAAACCGCTTCTTTTTGGGAGCGGTTTTATTTTATGATGTAAGCACTAAAATTTGTAGATTTGATAGGAGAATGTCTTTTTAAACTTTTACATGAAAATAACTCAACTCGTTATCCTGTTCAATTATAAGAAAATAGTACTTGGAATTTTAATCTCATTATTTCTTTTTATATTGTCTTTTCAGATTAATTCATCCTTATGGATCATATTATTAAGAAGTTTTGGAATTCTTATTGTTTTAAACATATTAGCTTCAATTGCTGCATCTTATATACTTTATGATAATTCTGATCTATATGAATTGAAGGGATTAAATGAGTTTCTGGATTGGGGGAAAATTGAAAATGCAGTTGTAATTCATGCAAGCTTTGATCCTTTATCAAGAAAACTGGAAGAGAAATATGATCATGTAAAATTCACTGTTTGTGATATTTATGGAAACAGACATGAACATGAAAATGGAATTGAAGTTTCAAAGAAAATGTTTCCTCCTAATCCTAAAGAAATAAGAATTTCCCCTGATACTTTACCTTTTGAAAACGAATCACAAGACATTATTCTGGCAGTCACAGCACTTCACGAGATTCTCGATCATCAGAAAAGAGTTTTGTTTTTTAAAGAAGCTAAAAGAATATTAAAGAAAGGAGGTTTGATCATTATATCAGAGCAGTTTAGGGATGTTACCAATTTTATATTTTTTAATATCGGAGCTTTTCTCACTTTTTAAGTCAGAAACAATGGGAAAAATCAATTTCACCAGCAGAATTGGAAATAATGGAAAATATGAAAATCACTCCTTTTGCCAATATGTTGATTTTGAAGAAAAATTAGAATCATAATTCATAAATTACTTCTGCTGGGTTATACATTTTAATCCTTTTCAGCCAAAGTAATCCTTAGTTTATTCAAAGTATTCATCAGCGTTATACTTGCTGTCAGTTCTACAATTTCCCGCTCTGTAAATTGCTCTATCAGTTTTGCTTTTATTTGTTGCCAATCATCTTTACTGTAAATAATAGCTTCAGCCCATTCTAAAACAAGCTTTTGTTCGTCAGTGAAGGCATTGGTATATTTCCAGCCTGGAAGCCTGTTAATAACGTCCTGTTCAAAGCCGAAACTAGAAAGTTCTTTAGCATGATAGCTGCAGCAATAGGCACAGCCATTGATTTGTGAGACGCGTAACTCTACCAAAGCGATCAGTTTTTCATCAATACCAGATTTTCGGATGCTATTGTGGGCTTTGTATAGGTTTCCAATGGTTTCTTTTGCAATTTCTTTGTAATTCATAGTGAAATATTTTCTGCAAATTTGCATCAGAAATGGCTTTGAACCTATATGCTTACCTTTTCGTTATATATTTACCTTTTTGAAAGTGAGCATAAGGATAAATGCAAAAAAAGCCATCAAACATTGACAGCCTTTTTATTTTTTATATCTTCATTCAAGAAAGCACAATCTTTATCTTCATGCTGTCCTTTCACCTGATATTTAGCTTCCCACTCTTCCAGTAAATATAAAATAGGTAATAAAGCCAATCCTTTTTCTGTGAGAGAATATTCCACTCGTGGAGGCAGTTCTTTAAACTCTTCACGGATAACCAGTCCGTCCGTTTCCATCTCCCTCAATTGATCAGTCAAGACCTTTCTGGAAATGACATTAATGCGTACTGCCAGTTCCCCGAAACGTAACTTCCTGTCTTTAATAACCAGAACAATAATGGGCTTCCATTTGCTTCCCAAAGCGGCCATTGCCTTGCCCAGAGGGCAGCTGTATTGCATCAATTCATTCTTTTTCATAAGGAGATCTTTATTTTAAACAGCATATAAAACCAAAGTTTCATACGTTACTTTGATGTTACTAATGTAAGTTACTGCGAAGTTACCACTATTTTTTTAATAAAAGATACAAAAGTGAACTATTATTAGTTACTTTGTGTAACAATTATAAAATGTAAATTTAAATATGAGCACATCATCATTATTTAAACCGTTTCAATACAAGAATCTACAGCTTAAAAATAGAATAGTAATGGCTCCTATGACCAGAGCACAATCTGACAATGGAGTTCCCACTCAGAATATTGCAGACTATTACGGAAGGAGAGCTGCTTCAGAAGTAGGATTAATTCTTTCTGAAGGAACTGTGATTAACAGACCAGGATCAAAAAACCTGCAGAATATCCCGGATTTCTATGGAACAGAAGCTTTAAACGGCTGGAAAAATGTAATCGATACTGTACATCAGAATGGAGGTAAAATGGGTCCTCAGATCTGGCATGTAGGAGATACAAGAATGTCTGAAGACTATCCGTTAGTTCAAATGGAAAAAGCTTCAACAATGACGATTGAAGATATTCAGGACACCATTGCACAGTTTGCAGCTTCTGCAAAATCAGCAAAAGATCTTGGTTTCGATTGTATTGAAATCCATGGAGCACATGGTTATCTTATCGATCAGTTTTTCTGGGAAGTAAGCAATACAAGAACAGATGAATATGGTGGTAAAACACTAAAAGAGAGAAGCAGATTTGCTGTAGAAGTTGTAAAAGCTATCAGAGCAGCAGTAGGAGAGGATTTCACCATTATTATCCGTCTTTCACAATGGAAACAGCAGGATTATAAAACCAGACTGGCATTTACTCCTAATGAAATGGAAGACTGGTTATTACCCTTAAAAGAAGCAGGTGTAGATATTTTCCACTGTTCACAGCGTCGTTTCTGGGAACCGGAATTTGAAGGTTCTGATTTAAACTTTGCAGGATGGGCTAAAAAAATTACCGGACAGCCAACCATTACAGTAGGTTCTGTAGGCTTGAACGGAGATTTCCTTAATGCATTTGCAGTTGAGGGAACAGAAAAAACAGATCTTACAGAACTGATCAGAAGACTTGATAATGAAGAATTTGATCTTGTTGCAGTAGGAAGAGCCATTTTACAGGATCACCAATGGGTACAGAAGATCAAAGAAGGAAACACTGAAGCTCTTCTGGATTTCTCAGCAGAAAGTATGGGCGTTTTATTTTAATATCAATCAGGAATGGTGAATTCGCTTTCGTGGTCAATTTTTTAACAGCATAATTTATTGACTTGCGAAGCTGAATTGACAATTCTGTCTGGTATTAAATCAGCATAATTCACTTTATTTTATATTTAATTTTCACCTATTTATTAAAGAATCGGCTTTCAGGATTTCCTGAAAGCCGATTTTTATAAGTCTATGGACAGCCTATAGAATCCTGAACACATCTCCAGCGGGGAGGAATTCCGTTGCTGCCTGGAATATAGCAAGCTGTAGTTCCTTCCGGACATTCCGGAGCATTTCCTCCGATGATGCTCTTTAAATCTGACTTTAATAATCTTCTTAGATTTTTCATAGGTAATAATTTGTTGATTTATACAAATATAATATTTTTTGGAAGCCAGACAAGAGTTTATACTCCAATGTGAGTTTTTATAAATACCTCTTCATGGAAAGAAATGCTTCAGAATAAAAACAAACCCGCTCCGGAATTTCCGGAAGCGGGTTTTAACAGATTTAAATATCTAAAACTGCCCTTTAAAAATGGCAGAAATGATTTCTTTTCTTACAAACCAATGTTCTTCGTTGGTTTCAGTTGCTTTAAAATGTTTTTTGGGATTGCATTTTTGTGAACAAGAATTGCCGTTGATTTATATTCAACATAAGGTCTTGTTACATAAAGATATCCGGCAAAATCATTGGTTACACCCCATGAGTTTTTCACCATATAATATTCTTTACCCGTCTGGTCTTTTGCCAAACCTACAATGTGCATACCGTGGTCATCCGTTGTAGAAAGATTGTTAAGGGCTTTCTGACGCATATCTTCAGTAATGGTTTTATCTTTTTTAGGCTCTGTGAACAAAGTCTGTTTGTTTTCTGCTGTAATTTGATCAAGATCCATGTCCGGAACGTAAGCTACCCCGTTTTTGTAAGAGAAATAAGGCTCGGAAACGTCAGTTGCCCAACCTACAGAATATCCTTTAGTTACCGCATTGTCGATGATCGCTGTAAGATCTTTCATCGGAATATTCCAGTCAGAATCGTGGCTCCAGTTATCAGGAATTGGAACTACAAATTTCTCATAATATGCATAATCTTTGTAAGAAGATAATTCTACATAATCTTCAGGGTTGATTCCTACTACTTCTTTAGCAAATGTTTTAGGAGTATAGTTTTTCCCTTCATACGTAAAGTTAGCAGGTATTTTTCCTAAATACTCATCAAGAATTGCATCTACAGAATCCATCCAGTTATCGGTCAGTTTCCCTTTTGAAGAAGCTTGAACAAGGCTGTCAAGAACCGGCTTCAGTTTCCCTTGCATTTCCTTGAAGTTGTTGGTAGTCTGTCCCGATTTTAATCCTGTATACGCATCCTGAGGAACTGCTCCGTACTTCTTGTACATATTAATAACATCGTGAAGCTCTCCTCCGTCACCCCAGCTGATTGCGCCATTATTCAAAACATATAATTTTGCTTTATCATGGTAAGAATTTCTTGCTGTAAAAATTTCGGCAAGATCTACAGGTTTTTTGCCCATTCTCTGCATTTCAGATTCAAGGAAAGAATTTCCGGAGTAGCTCCAGCAAGTTCCTGATGAACCCTGGTTTTTTACAGAAGTTGCGCCAACGTCTTTTAACGTTGTGAACTGAAAATTAGCATTTTGAGATTGGTTGTTTTTTAACTTGTTAATCAAGTCATCTTGGGCAAACATCATACTTCCTGCAGACAAAACAAAAAGTAATGATGCAATTTTGGCATTTTTCATTACTATAAAAAGATTATTTGTATTAATAGTCGTTGATAATAGAGATTTGTTACAGATGGAAAAGTTAAATTTGAAATGAAAAAAATATCAAATGGCTGATCTGAAAATTGGCTTTCTCAATATTTTAACAAAAAAGTTGACCATGTTTCCAACCCCAAGAAAAGTTTATGCATCTATAATAGTATAACTCCTGACTATGGAACAAGAATTATTATTGGAATGCCAGCGTAGCGACCGCAATGCCCAGCGGAAGGTTTACGAGAAAATGGCGGGCAGGCTTTACGCAGTCTGCAGACGCTATTTGAAAAACGATGAAGATATAGAAGAAGTATTGGCTGATACGTTCTATAAAATTTTCACGAAAATTACTCAGCTTCAGAACCCCGAAACCTTTGAAGCATGGGCCAGAAAAATAACAGTAAACGAATGCCTGCAGAAATTAAGAACCAATAAAGGACTCTTTATTTCCCTGGAAGAAAACTTCATTGATCATTCCGAGGGAACTACAGAAAATCTTTCTCTGGAAAAAGATATTCTCAGTTTACTGAATTTTCTCCCGGAAGGCTGCAGAGCCATCTTTAATCTTTTCGCTATTGAAGGATATCCCCATAAGGAAATTGCAACCATGCTTTCCATCAGCGAGGGTACATCAAAATCCCAGCTCAATTTTGCACGAAAAAAGCTGCAGGAACTTTTAGTGAATCAAAACATTTAAACTTTTACAACAATGGAAAATAATCATATAGATCAACAATTCAATGAAGCCTCTAAGCTTTCTGAAGAACCAACCGTTTTTCCTGGTTTTGAAAAAGTATGGGATAAGATTGAAGAAAAATTAGATAAAAAAGAAGAAAAAAAGAGAATGATTCCTCTTTGGCTGCCGTATGGTATTGCTGCAAGCCTGGTGATTGGTTTAGGTGCCCTTTATTTTATGAATAAAAAAGAAACTGCAGAGCCTTTAAAACCTGTCATTGCAGAAAATACAACTTCAAGAGGTCCGATTACCCAAACGGATATTGCAAAAATAGATCGGAAAATAAAAGATAACATCAGAAAAGAAGAGTTGTCTTTACCGAGTCCTATTGTTCACCAGCCTACACCCGTTGAACCCGTAGATCCTTATATATTACGAGCCTCTCATGGTACATCACAAGTAGAAGCTCCCGGTAAAATAGTAACATCCTTACCAAAAATATACAACGACACCTTGAAAACAAAACAGATTGATGAAATTGTGGTAATGGGATATTCAAAAAAAGTTAAAAGAAGTTATGTGACAGCATCCAATACAGTTACAAGCACCTCTGTCAGCAACTTACCACAGGCTACTGTTTATCAATCGTTGCAGGGAAAAGTAGCAGGGATACAAATCAGTACATCCGGAGGAAATCTGGGGAGTAATATCACTCAGGGATATATTGATAACAATCAGCTGCGGATTAGAGGAACATCTTCTGTAACAGCAGGAAATAAAGCACTGGTTGTTGTAAACGGAGTATTGACAAGTGAGGAGATTTTCAGAAAATTAGATCCTAACAAAATTGAAAGTGTCAATCTTTTAAAAGAAAACACAGCTGCAGCACTTTATGGAAGCAGATCAGCAAATGGAGTTATTGTAGTGACTACCAAAGATCTTTCAAGAAGAGAAAGAAAAAAACTGAAAAAGCTGCAGGATGAAATTAATAGTCAACAGCAGATTACACCGGTTGCACAAAATAATGAAAGCTATGATGCTTTTATTGAAAACCCTTTTGAACTAACTCGCAGCCAGCCATTATCTACTTTCTCTATTGATGTTGATAATGCTTCTTATTCCAATGTAAGAAGAATGATTAATAATGGACAGGCAGTTGATAAAAATGCTGTAAGAATCGAAGAAATGGTTAATTACTTTAGATATGATTATCCTCAGCCTAAAAACGGAGAACCTTTCTCGATCAATACAGAATACAGCGATTCCCCATGGAATCCAATGCATAAATTGCTTAAAATAGGACTTCAGGGAAAAAATATCCCGATGGATCATCTGCCTGCATCAAATCTTGTTTTCCTTATCGATGTTTCAGGGTCAATGGATGAAGAAAACAAATTACCATTGTTGAAGTCTTCCTTTAAAGTTTTGCTGAATCAGCTCAGACCTAAAGATAAAGTAGGAATTGTAGTATATGCAGGAAGCGCAGGAATGGTGCTGCCACCTACCTCAGCCGGAGAAAAAGATAAGATTATTGAAGCTTTAGATCACCTTCAGGCGGGAGGAAGTACTGCAGGAGGAGAAGGTATTGAACTGGCCTATAAATTAGCACAGGAAAATTTTGTAAAAGAGGGCAACAACCGTGTTATTATTGCTACAGACGGAGATTTCAATGTAGGAATGTCTTCCACTTCAGATCTTCAAACGCTGATTGAAGCTAAAAGAAAATCAGGAGTCTTTTTAACATGTTTAGGTTTTGGAATGGGAAATTATAAAGATAATACCCTGGAAACGCTTGCAGATAAAGGCAATGGAAATTATGCCTATATTGATAATATGCAGGAAGCCAATAAATTTTTAGGGAAAGAATTTGCAGGAAGTATGTATGCCATAGCCAAAGATGTAAAGATTCAGATTGAATTCAATCCTAAATTGGTAAAATCTTACCGTTTAATAGGATATGAAAACAGAAAACTGAGAAATGAAGACTTTATCAACGATAAAATAGATGCCGGAGAATTGGGAAGCGGGCACACAGTAACTGCTTTGTATGAGGTGATTCCAGCAGATGTAAAATCACACTTTATTCCCATGGACAATGATCTGAAATATACCCAGAATACCTCTTCGAAAGAATTTGGAGATGAACTGGCTACGATAAAATTCAGATATAAAAAGCCAGATGGAGACAAAAGCATTGAGATAACTAACGTGATTAAAAAAGAAAATAAATCTTCGGCAAGCCCTGATTTTAAATTTGCTTCTTCAGTGGCATGGTTCGGACTGGTACTAAGGAATTCTGAACTGATTACGAAAAAAGACCTTTCAGATATTGACAACCTCGCCAAACAAGGCAAAAGTAAAGATGAAGAAGGCTATCGATCAGAATTTATAAGGATGATAGAAAGTTATAAAACAGTTCAAAAATAATTTGTAAAAGAAATTTCCCCGGAAATTTCTTTTATTATACTATTAAACATACTAATTACCGATGAAAAAGAATTATTTGCTGTTATTACCGTTTACCATTAGCTTATTACAGGCACAAAACTCACAATTGTATTATTCCGGAAAATTTTTAACACCTAAAGATAGAGTACAGAACTTTTTAAAGATTCACAATAAAAACAGCGGCATTTATGAACTGACTGATGAGGAAGGATTTGCAATCATTGCTGCTAAACCTTATGATACCTTAGTGTGGAATCAGGGTAAAAACATTCACGTTATTTCTACCTATGAACTCAGAGAATTAAGAGCTATTCTGGAAAGTCAGACAGAAAAGAAAAATGTAGAAAATATTTACAGCAAAGCCTATGATACTTTGGTTTCAAAGGAAATTAAAGATGATTTCAGTATTGAAAAAACAAAGACCCGATTAAGTAAAAAATCACACTCTTATTTTAATCTGATAAGAAAATTAAAGCAAAAGAATGACAGTGTTTATACTGTTAAAAGGCTTGATAATAGAATGTTAATGTTTAACGGGAGCTTTACGACCTCTTTTGATATTAAAAACAGAAATGCGGTTCCGGCAACGCAGAGTAGATATGTTCAGGGAAGATCAGAAAACGGAAACCTTGTCTGGAAGGGACCTGAAACCCATGAGATGTTCAGTTTCGGACCCGATATTTCTACATTGGGATTTAATGGATTGCCTTATGAATATGATCAGAACGGAAAATTAATCCCCTGGGTTGATGGTCTTCAGCATGCACGGAAATATAAAAACGACATTTTTAAAACTACAGTAGGATACAATAATCAGTTGAACGTAAATGCTTTTATACAAGATGGGTACAACGAGAAGATCCGGCTTTCCCTGAATCTGGGGCAGCAGAAAAATCAAATGTATTTTATCGATCAGTTTGATATCGCGAATAGTTTTAAAGCAAAACTGAATACAGAATTAGGAGGATATACTATCAATCTTGCTTTTAATTATGAAGAAGATAAAGCAACCAATACCAATAGGATTGGGCTGTTCAATAAGGCTTATCAGAATTCACTGCTAACACCGGTTTCCTTTTCCAATGAACAGAATACTTTTCTGAACAATGGCTCTCAGAGAAGCTACAGCCAATATGCAGACAATCCTTCATTTCTTTTTGAGCAGGACAGCAAATACCGTTATCAGAACCGTGAAAGATGGTTTAGTCTTAATGTAATAAAAAACTGGGATCATTTTAAAGTGAATATCAGCCAGTCCTACGAAAAAAATACCATCTGGAATCTTGATCAGTACAAACCTTCTTCGTATGGTTTTAGCAATGGAGTATTGAATGAAAGAACTCAAAACAGCAGTGCGTATCATTCCAATATATTAGGTTCCTATACATTGGGAGACTATGATTTTAAAAATATTTTCAGCCTGAATTTTATTTTAAATGATAGAAAATCTGATATTTATAACAGTTTTATCAATCAACGATCTCTCTATCAGAGAACTTCACAGGACCATATTTTTAATTATAATATGGAGATTCGCAATTATGATTTTGAAGCAGGTGTTAATCTGGGGAATGCATTTTATATTTCCAATACCTCTCTTAAAAATAATTATTGGCTGCCAAAAGCGAATTTCTATTTAAAATTTAATGAGATTTTCGATTGGTATAATTATAATTTTAAGTTACTGGGAAGTTATACTCAATTGAGCTCAGAACCGGAAATTACAAGATCCTACGCTTCTTATGCTACAACTTTGCTGAATGCAGAAAACTATAATCAATATTTCCCGGTACAGGAAGTTGAAAGTTTCAAAGGATTATCCAACATCAATTCCAGAGAATGGAAAGTAGGAGCCATGCTGAATATTGGTTATCATATAAATTTGGATGGAGAATATTTCAACAGAAAAAATACAGATGATCTGTTTCCTGTTTTTGAAAATAATCAGTTGAAGCTAAAGAATATTGCAGACCATACGTACAGCGGATATGAATTCAATTTTGCTTACAACCGATTACGTCTTGGCTATCATATTTTTACCAACCATAAAGTTTCATTTTTCAAATATAAGGACATTGTAGACCGCATCGCTCCAGGATATCAGAATCTGGCTGTTTCAGGATTTAAAGACATTTATAAAACATTGTCAGAAGGCCAGGCTTTGGGAGCAGTGATGGGAAGTTATTTTGAGAGAAATGCAGCAGGACAACTAATTATTGATGAGTCTGGGTTCCCTAAAAAAGCCAATGGAATGAAAATTATTGCAGATCCTACACCGGATTTTGTAATGAAATTCAATCATAGTTTTACCTATAAAAATCTATCCTTAGATATCAACTGGGAGTGGAAAAAAGGTGGTCAGCTCTGGAACGGAACCCAGGCTGTTCTTGATTATTATGGACGTTCTTCCGATTCCGGAGACCAGAGAAATAGTAAAAATTATATTTTCCAGGGTGTACATGCCAATGGAAGCATCAACCAGATTCCTGTTGATTTCTATGATCCCAGCCGGAATGTTCAGGAAAACAGATGGTTGAGATATGGCTATCTGGGAGTAGCGGAAAGCTATATTCAAAAGGCAGATTACATAAGAATCAACAATATTTCACTGTCTTCCAATTTTCCGATTAACTATGGAAATCAGAATCTTAAGCTGACTTTTTACGTGAATAATCTAATGCTTTGGCAAGCCAATAAAGGTGCAGATCCCAATCAGAATTTTTATGATATGGATAATGGGAGAGGATTGGATTTTTTCAACCTTCCGTCATTTAAAACATTTGGATGCATTGTTTCACTCAAATTTTAACCCATGAATTTCAAATTTATATCAAACTATATCATCTTGCTGAGCTTATTATTCTCAACTTTTTCTGTGAAAGCCCAGCAGTCATTTCAGGATTTTGAAAAAGAAAAAACTTACATTCAGACCAATCATGTTTTTTATAAACCTGGTGAGGAAATGTATTTTAAAATATATGTGGTAAAAGGAACTCATAATCGTCCGGTAGAAGAAAGCAGAGTTGTTAATTTTGAAATTGTTGATCCGGCAGGAAGCATTTTGAAAAAAATGAAATATGAAATTACCAATGGCTATGCTCAGGGCTATTTCTATTTTGATGAAGATATGAAAGGCGGGATTTATAAAATCAGAGCTTTTACCAATTGGATGCAGAATGAAGTAGGGAAAAATACCTTTGAAAAAGAAATTACCCTCCAGAAAATAGTTTCTCCCAGGATTTTAATGAAACTCGATTTTCCTAAAAAAGGATATGGACCTGGTGATGAGGTGACAGCCGATTTCTCAATGAGAAGTCTGAGTAACCTTCCCATTCCTTTTTATGAAGCAGATTATACCGTAATGCACAATGGGGAAACCGTTTCAGAAGGGAAACTGATTACCGATAAAGAAGGTAAGAAAATAGTAACCTTTACGCTTCCTGAAGTGTTGAAATCCTCTGATGCACTGTTGAATATTAAAGTGAATTTTGATGGATTTACAGAATCTATTTCCAGAAACATTCCGATTGTTCTGAATAATCTTGATGTGAAATTTTTACCTGAAGGAGGAACTTTTATCAATGGAATAGAACAAAATATAGCCTTTAAAATTCTCGATGAATTTGAAAAACCTGTAGATGCTGTCCTGGCTGTTTACAATCAGAATCATGAAAAATTAAAAGAAATTTCAGCCTACAATTTCGGGATGGGAAGTTTCCATTTTACTCCTAAAAAGGGAGAATCCTACTATGCAAAAGTGAGTAAACCGGAAAATATAAACCAGATTTTTAATTTTCCTGAAGCAAAGAATGACGGATTGGTTTTAAATATTCAAAATGAAAATAAAAAACTGAATTTTACCATCACTTCAACTCAGGAAAAAACGATTACTCTTCAGGGAAGTTTCCGCGGAAAAGAAATATATTCTAAAACTCTTACCTTAAAAAATGGAAGCAATTCATTGGAAATTGATGAGAAAAAATTTCCTGTGGGAATCTGCAGGTTTACGGTTCTTGACCATACTCTTCCTATTGCAGAACGTATTGTTTTTACCAATAAAGTGAACCAGCTGAATATAAAGGTTAACCCTGTAAAACAACATTATCTGCCCAGAGAAAAAGTGATCCTGAATATTGAAACAACCGATGAAAACAACAGCCCGATTCCGGCTAACCTTGGATTGAGTGTGGTGGATGATAAGTTATGGACCTATTCCGATGATAAACAGAATCACATTGTTTCCTGGCTTCTGATGGACTCTGAGTTGAGAGGGAAAATTGAAAAACCCCAGTTTTATTTTGATAAAAAAGAAAAAAAAGCCGATAAAAGTTTAGATCTTGTCATGCTCACAAATGGCTATAGATACTTCGAACTCATCCCGGAGGTTTTAAAAACCAATAAATACAAATACCTTCCTGAAAAGAAAAACTCAATCTATGGAATTGTGGAAGATGAGAATAAAAAACCAGTAAAAGCAGAGGTTTTTCTCTTGGATACAAGTGGTAGAAAAATCCTTAAACAGACGGTCTCTGAAAATGGAAAGTTCTATTTTTCGGATCTTAATGCAGGCAATGAACATAAAATTATTGCCAAATCTTTTCAGCCTAAGCATCTGGTGAAAATCAGGATTTTGTCTTATAACCTGGATATTAATCCTTTAACAAAGCAAAATCTTTCCCATATAGATGTAGAAGAAATTGTAAAAGAAGCTGAAAAAAAAGAAAAAGCATTAAAAGAAAACAAGAACAACACCAGCCCGCTGAGTAATTCTGGTCATTCCAGAAAAGATACTGTTACGAATAAAAACATTGAAGAAGTTGTTGTATTAGGGTATAGTTCAATGGCGAAGAAGAGTAATACCATGTCGTCGACTACAATAACATCTACTACAGAGATTCAAAACCCCAATGTAGCTTCTTTGTTGAATGGGAAAGTTGCAGGACTCGTCATCAGTACCGGACAGCCGGGAACGGGAGCACAGATCCATATCAGAGGATCAGTCTCTATGACCAATAAAAGTCCATTATTCATTATTGATGGTGCTCCTGTAGAAAATTTCAATACTACCATCAACCCGAATGATATCAATAGCATCACTGTTCTTAAAGATGCTGCAGCGACTGCTATTTATGGAAGCAGGGCTGCAAATGGAGTGGTGATTGTGAATTCATATAAAAACAGCAGCTCAAAAATCAGATTTGATATTACCCCGAAATCTTATCTTGCCATAGAAGCGCTGCCTTATGAACGACTTGTTTCTTATGCAGGATCAAGAGAATTTGTGTATCCTGAATATAAGACCACCAATACCTCTTACCGTTTTGATTATAGAGAAGCTCTTTACTGGAATCCTGTAGTAGAAACCGATAAAAACGGAAAGGCAAAAGTGGAATTTTATAATTCAGATGCCAATTCTACCTTTAGAATTATAACAGAAGGTATTGCTGCATCAGGACTTGTAGGGAGAGATGAAACAACTTATGCTGCTCAGAGTCTCATTTCAATAGACAGCAAAATCCCACAATACCTGACGAGAACCGATCAGATGACCATTCCTGTTGTTATTAAAAATAATTCCTCTGAAATCAGGAAAATGACCATGGACGTGATTGTTCCCAATCATGTAAGGCTGCTGCAGTCTGACAGTTTGATTACCCTGAAACCACTGGAATCAGGAAGGTTATTTGTTAAAATACAGACCGATGAAATCATAGATTCCTATATTCAGTTTACCATAAGATCCGGAGATTTCAGAGAAACAATGATCCTTCCGTTTAAAGTTGAAGAAAAAGGATTTCCCCATCAGTTTTCCATTATCAATAACAAAACAGAAGAGATAAAAATCAATATTCCGGAATATATCAATGGAAGCTTATTTTCCTCATATTATGTATTTGAAAGCACTGCTTTGCAATTGTTTGATAACCTGGCACAATTGAAGAAAGAACCATACGGATGCTTTGAACAGCTTTCCTCAACGGTGTATCCTAATATTTTTATTCTGGATTATTTGAAATCAAGTAAAAAAATAAATACAGCAACAGAAAATGAAGTCATTAAAAATATGAAAAAAGGCTTCCAGAAAATGTTGAGTTATAAAAATAAAGATGGAGGATTCGGGTATTTCAACAGCGAAGAATCGGATGTATCCCTTTCAGCGTTTGCATTATTAGAATTTACGGATTTAAAAAAGTATGTAAATCCCGACGCTAAGCTTATTCATGGGCTTTCCTCATTTATCTTATCAAAGAAAAACGGAAATGGTCTGTTTGAGGTGAGAAGAGGTTATGAATCCAAAAGAGATTTTTCCGAATATTCCTGGTCGAGAAATATGTACGTGGTCTATGCTTTATCCAAACTGGGCCTCAAAAATGAAATTGAAGATTCCTTTAAAGTGATGATGAAAAGAGCTTTAGCCACAAAAGACTCTTATCAGCTGGCGTTGCTTGCCAATGCAGCGGCTCATTTAGGTAAGCAGGCAGAATATGATGATTTGATGAAGATTCTTGATCAGCAATATGAATCAAAGAAAATTAAATCCCAAATCACTTTTACGGGCTCATGGGGAATGTCAGCCGATGCCGAAACCCTTTCCCTGTATATTATGGCACTTCAGAAAGATGAAAAACTCAACCAGTTGAAAATAGCAGAAGCTGCAGATCTATTAATCAGTTTCAATGGATATTATGGATTCGGATCTACTCAGGCAACAACATTAGCAGTACAGGCGCTGTCCGAATTTTTCTCTAAAAATGAGAAGCTATTTGGGGTTGAAAGACCGGTTATCACTATCAATAAGGCCAATACTTCACCCATAATAAGCCTTTCATCAGCATACAAAGCGGGTGAAAATACAATCAATATTCATTATCCAACTAAAAATGGACTGCCTTATAAACTGGAATATCAATATTATACACTACAGGCACCTGAAAGTAAGGATATCCCTCTTATCATGGACACAAAGCTAAAATCCGGAAGATCCAAAGTAGGAGAAACCAGGAGAATGACTGTTACCATTAAAAATAAAATAAATGGCCAGCTACCCATGACCATAGCAAAAATTGGTATTCCTGCAGGGTTGACTCTTCAAAATGCTTTATTGAAAGATCTGATAGATAAAAAGCAGGTTTCTTACTATGAAATATTTGATAATTATCTGGTGCTGTATTGGGAACATTTCAATGCAGAAGAGACGAAAACTATCAATCTTGATCTTAAAGTAGAGTTTGCAGGAAGCTACACAGGAAAATCAAGCAATGTTTATCTCTATTACATGCCGGAAGCAAAATATTGGAATCAAGGAATCACAACGAGTATTGAACCATAATTTTTCTCCTTGTCAAGGTTTAAAACCTTGACAAGGAGAAAAAACTGGCTATAAGAAAGCAACATTTAAAAAGAGAAGGTAAGTTTAAAATGACTTCTGGAAGCTGGATACAACAGAATTCGATGACCAAAACTGAAAAGAAGCAAACCTTTTAAAATTAATTTTCAAAAATTATTGAAAATTCAAAAAATATAATTACATTTGTTACAGAAATTAAAAGTGAAACACAATGCAACTTTCAGAAGCAAAAGAAAAATACATTCAGACCTGGGGAACCTTTGCTACCAATTGGGGAATCAACCGTACGATGGCGCAGGTACATGCATTGCTTTTGGCTAGTGGCAAACCCCTTTCTACCGATGAAGTAATGGAGCAGCTGGAGATTTCAAGAGGAAATGCCAATATGAATCTTCGTGCCCTGATAGACTGGGGAATTGTGAAAAAGGAATTTGTGAAAGGAGACCGTAAAGAATATTTCGTGGCAGAAAAAGATGTCTGGTATCTTTTCAAACAGATTACCAAAGAACGCAGAAAGAGAGAAATTGAACCTGTAATTTCTTTTTTGGAAGAATTAAAAAATATTGAGGATAAAGACTCGGAAGAAGCTAAAGAGTTTATTAAGCTGATGAATGACTTCAGTTCTGTAACCGGAAAAATCAACAATATTATGGATCTGGCAATTAAAAGTGATGACCACTGGCTGGTAGGGAAGATTACCAATCTGTTGAAATAGAAAACTGAAAGAGGATGAAAATCCTTTTTTATTTCAAACTAACTTTCAAAAATTACTGAAAATATAAAATTAACAATAAGTATGAAAAATTTAATCATCCACCTGTTCCTGATTATTTATTTCAGAAGAAAAGGATCACTTTAAACAGTTATTACCATGAAAACATTTGCAAAATATGATTATTATATTCAGCTGTTTTTTATAATAATAGGACCTCAGGCTTTTTTATTTGGTGGTTTGTCGGGATTTGTTCTGTTTTATTTTATAGTAGGAATTCCGCAAATGATAAGTTTCCTGATCAAACTGTTTTTTAAAACAAAAAAGTCAGCACTGTATATCGCGTATGGAATTGTAATAGCACCGGTCTGGATTATTGTAACCATTTTGTTTACAGAGAAACATATCAATGACTTTTTTGGATATGTTCTAATGGCCGCTCTTTTATACAGCCCTGTGATGGCCGCGGCATATGTTTATGATTGCTACACTACTTATGAACCTTATAAATCACAATTATGAAAACGCTCAAAAATCACACATTAATCTACGACAATGAATGCCCAATGTGTAATCTCTATTCCAAAGGTTTTACAAAATGTGGAATGCTGGATGAAGATGGAAGAGAAGCATTTACAGAACTCTCAGGCAGAAATAAAAGCCTGATCGATTTCAATCGGGCGAAAAATGAAATTGCATTGGTAGACCACACCAAAAATGAAGTTGTGTATGGTTTAGACAGCCTGCTTCTCATCATTGGAAACTCTTTTCCATGGCTGGTAAAAATGGTTCGTATAAAACCTCTGTATTGGTTTTTTCGAAAACTGTACTCCTTTGTTTCTTATAACCGGAAACAGATTATTCCTTCCCCAAAAGATCATACAGAACAATCCTGCATTCCGGATTTTAACCTGAAATACAGAATGGCATACATCAGCTTTGTTGTTATTTTTTCAGCCTATATCTTAAGCCTGTTTTCTGATAAACTAAACTTGAATTTAGAAAGGAATTTCCTGAGAGAATTTGCAGTTTGTCTTGGTCAGATTGTTTGGCAGACTCTCTTTTTAAAAACTTATCTCAAAGGTAAAATCTGGGATTATCTCGGAAATATGATGACTGTTTCCTTCATCGGGACTTTACTTTTAATTCCTGCTCTGATAACCAGTTTTACTCCTGTTTTTTACATGATTTACTTTGGAATTGTAGTATTGATCATGTTTCTGGAACATATAAGAAGATGCAGAATACTTAAACTGAACTTTCTGCCTACGATCTCTTGGATATTGTTTAGAATAACGGCACTGGCCATCATTATTCTGACCACCATTGAATTTAAAATTTAAAAAACTTAACACCTCTGAAAATGTCAACAATCTATTTAAATACAGTAATCAACGCAGATATTCACTATGTTTTTGATCTGGCCAGGAATATTGATCTGCACCAGCAATCCACCTCAAAAACCAATGAAAAAGCAATTGAAGGACGTACTTCAGGGCTGATTGAAGAAAATGAAACTGTAACCTGGCGGGCAAAACATCTGGGAGTGTATCAAAACCTTACCACAAAAATTATCAGCATGGAAAAACCTATTCAGTTCATAGATATCATGCAGAAAGGAGCTTTCAAGTCTATGCGCCATCGGCATATTTTTAAATCCGTAAACGGGAAAACATTGATGACCGATATTTTTGAATTTGAATCTCCGCTCGGCATCATAGGAAAATTATTCAATGCCATTTTTCTCAGAGGATACCTTAAAAATTTCCTGCTCAAAAGAAATGAACTGATCAAAACCATTGCAGAATCTTCTACCTATGACGGAATAGCCATTTTTTAACCCTAAAACACAGAATTATGAACTTTTTAAAAGCAGAATGGCGAAAACTGGCCATCATCAATTACGAAATTGATCCTGATATTTTATTGCCCTACCTTCCAAAAGGAACAGAACTCGATTTTTATAAAGGCAAATGCTACGTAAGTCTGGTCGGATTCATGTTTTTAAATACCAAACTCTTAGGATTTCCCATTCCTTTTCACCGGAATTTTGAAGAAGTGAACCTAAGATTTTATGTCAGAAAAAAAGAAAATAGAATCTGGAAAAGAGGAGTGGTATTTATCAAAGAAATTGTTCCCAAACCTGCATTGAGCCTGGTTGCAAATTCTATTTACAAAGAGAATTATCACACGATGCCCATGAAAAACCAGATCCATGTAAATAAAGATGAACTGCTGATCCGGTATTCATGGAAAGATAAAAACTGGCATTCTATTCAGATAATGGCGGAGAACACGCCAAAACCTATGGAAGAAAACTCTGAATTTGAATTTATCACAGAACATTATTTTGGATTTACCAAAAAAGAAAATACAACCTCCGAATACGAAGTATGCCATCCAAAATGGAAATGCTACACCATAAAAGAATACCAGTTGGAAGTTGATTTTCAAAAGATTTACGGAACTGATTTTGAATGTCTGAACCATCAACAGCCTGTTTCAGTAATGTTGGCCGAAGGCTCAGAAATCCAAGTCAAAACCAAAAAATATATCAGCTGAAAAAGCAAAAAACACAAAACCTTCCTATCCACAAATATCCGTGAGAACATATAATATGGAACCACAAAAGTCACAAAAGATAAGCATTTAAGTGATATTAAGAACATATCTTACGCAGAAGAAGTACACATAAGTTTATAAAAATCTTTGATTTTTTTCTTAAAAGTTTACAGCGTTTAAAATAAGATAGATCTCATCACAAGCATCTGTGAAAATCTGCGAAATCTGTGGGAAAACCTTAAACCTTGAACTTTAAACCTTGAACCTTAAACTTTAAACAATGAAAATAATCATAGCCGGAGGCACCGGATTCCTTGGAGAAAACTTAGAAAAATATTTTACAGAAAAGGGTGATCAGGTATACATTCTGACCCGTAATCCTCAACGTAAAAATGAAATCTATTGGGATGCACAAACAATAGGTGAATGGAAAAATAGCCTGGAAAAAGCAGATATTCTGATCAACCTTACAGGAAAATCTGTAGATTGCCGGTATCATGAGAAAAATAAACAGGAAATCTATTCCTCAAGAATGGACAGTACAAGGATATTACAGAAAGCTGTAGATCAATGTTTTGATCAACCAAAAATTTGGCTGAATGCCAGTTCTGCAACCATTTACGTTCATTCTGAAAAACATCTCAATACAGAAGAAAACGGAATTATTGGGGATGACTTTTCCATGAATATCTGCAAAAGCTGGGAAAAAGAGTTTTTTACAGTCAAAAATGAAGAAATACGAAAAGTAGCCCTTCGAACTTCTATTGTTCTTGGGAATGGCGGTGGTGCTTTTCCAAAACTGAAAATGATTACCAGGATGGGTTTAGGGGGAAAACAGGGAAGAGGGAATCAAATGGTAAGCTGGATTCATATTGAGGATTTTTGCAAAGCTGTGGACTGGATTATTCAGCATGAGAATATTTCAGGAACTGTTAATATAACGGCTCCGGCTCCGGTTTCCAATGAAAATATGATGAGAAAACTGAGGGAAAAAATGAACGTTCCTTTTGGACTTAATGCTCCAGTCTGGCAATTGGAAATCGCATCTGTATTCCTGAATACAGAAACCGAATTACTGTTGAAAAGCCGAAACGTTTACCCGGAGAGACTCCAAAAAAGTGGATTTCAGTTTTTATATCCGGAATTTGATAATGCTCTTCTTAATCTATTGGAATCCTAATGTTTGTAGGTTTCCCAAAGGATAATTAAATTAGCGGAAAACTATTCCATATGTTGGTTATATCCAAAATAAAACCTTTTTTCCTTTCATCCTTTTTTATAAGTTCAATCGTATTTTCGCAGGCCCACAATGTATCCGATGGCTATCAGAAACCTACAGACCCTTTGGTTGTTCAGAATCTGGACCAATGGCAGGATCTGAAATTTGGATTGTTTATGCATTGGGGAACCTACAGCCAGTGGGGAATTGTTGAAAGCTGGAGCTTATGTCCGGAAGACGAATCATGGACGCAGAGAAAATCTGAGCACGGAAAATCTTACTATGAATATGTGAAAAATTATGAAAATCTTCAAACGACTTTCAATCCCGCTCAGTTCAATCCTCAAAAATGGGCTGATGCAGTAAAAAAGGCCGGAATGAAATATGTGGTTTTTACCACCAAACATCACGATGGTTTTGCCATGTTTGATACCCAACAGTCGGAGTATAAGATCACTTCTTCCAAAACACCATTTTCAAAAAATCCAAAATCTGATGTAACGAAAGAGATTTTCAACACTTTCAGAAAAGAAGGATTTAAAATAGGGGCTTACTTTTCAAAACCGGACTGGCATTCCGATGATTACTGGTGGTCTTACTTTCCACCCAAAGACAGGAATGTGAACTATGATCCGAAGAAATATCCGGAAAGATGGGAGAGTTTTAAAAAGTTTACTTTCAATCAGCTCAATGAAATCACGTCCAATTATGGTAAAATTGATATTCTTTGGCTGGATGGCGGCTGGGTACGTCCTTTTCATACTATAGATCCAAAAGTAGAATGGCAGCGCACCATCAAAGTAGAACAGGATATTGATATGGATAAGATCGGAACAATGGCAAGAAAAAATCAACCTGGAATTATCATTGTAGACCGTACCGTTCCCGGAAAATGGGAAAACTATGTTACCCCTGAGCAGGCTGTTCCGGAACACGCTCTTTCCATTCCCTGGGAAAGCTGCATCACAATGGGAGATTCCTTTTCCTATGTTCCCAATGACAACTATAAAACCTCTCAAAAGATTATTGAAACTCTGGTGAAAATCATTTCAAGAGGTGGAAATTACCTCATGAATATTGCTCCGGGACCTAATGGTGATTATGATTCCATCGTTTATGAAAAATTGCAGCAGATTTCCAGCTGGATGGAGAAAAACCAGACTGCTGTTTTTGCCACAAGAACTATTGCTCCTTATCACGAAGGAAATTACTATTACACTCAAAGTAAAGATCATAAGACGGTAAATGTTTTCCATCTGGATGAACAATCAGAATATAAAGCTCCTTCAATACTTACTTTTTCCCTTCCGGAAAATTTTAAACCAAAATCTTTGAAAATATTAGGTATTTCCTCAAAAATTCAATGGAAAAAAACACCTGAAAATACCATTGAAATTACATTACCCGAAGAAAGAAAAAATCTGAAATATGCAACTGTAATTCAAATAATGCAATAGTTGAATTGATGACTCATATTTATATTATAGTTCCAAGTCTTGAACTTTTGGTTCTTTTGCTTCAAGGTAAAAGAACAGATTTTAAACTAAATTATTCTTGAGATGTATTTTAAACTTCGATGTAAAACTATAGGAATTTTCTTGTTGAGCTCAGTATTTATCTCTGCTCAGAAACCGTTATATAAAGATCCCAAACAACCCATTGAAACCAGAGTTCAGGATCTGCTGAAGAGAATGACTCCTGAGGAAAAATTCTGGCAGTGCTTTATGATTCCCGGAGATCTGGATCATGTTCCGAAAGGACAATATTTCCATGGGATTTTCGGATTACAGGTAAGTGCCGGAAATCAGGGCGGTGGTGCAGCGGGACAGCTGTTGAAATATAATGCCAGTGAAGATGCAGAGAGATTGGTTAAAAAAATCAATGCCATTCAGAAATATTTCGTAGAAGAATCAAGATTGGGAATTCCCATTATTCCTTTTGACGAAGCTTTACATGGATTGGTTCGGGAAGGAGCTACAGCGTTTCCGCAGGCTATTGGATTAGCGGCCACTTTCAATCCGGAATTGATGACTCAGGTTTCATCAGCCATTGCAAAAGAATCAAAACTGAGAGGAATTCGTCAAATTCTGACACCAGTAGTCAACCTGGCCAATGATGTAAGATGGGGAAGAACAGAGGAAACCTATGGTGAAGATCCCTTTTTAACTTCTGTAATGGGAGTAAGCTTTGTCAGTTCATTTGAAAATCAGGGAATTATTACCACACCCAAGCACTTTTTAGCCAATGTAGGAGAAGGAGGAAGAGATTCATACCCGATCCATTGGAGCAAAAGATATTTGGAAGAAACCCATTTGATCCCTTTTTACAATGCCTTTACACAAGGAAAAAGCCGTTCGGTGATGACTTCCTATAATCTGCTTGATGGGAGACCTTCAACGGCCAATCACTGGCTGCTAACAGAGAAATTGAAGAAGGACTGGAATTTCAAAGGTTTTGTTATTAGTGATGCCAGTGCAGTAGGAGGAGCGAATGTCTTACATTTTACAGCAAAAGATTATGATGATGCTTCTGCACAGGCAATAAATGCAGGGCTTGACGTGATTTTTCAGACAGAATATAAACATTACGAACTCTTTATACCTCCTTTTCTGGATGGAAGAATCTCAAAAGAAAGAATTGATGATGCTGTTTCAAGAGTATTGAGAGCCAAATTTGAACTTGGATTATTTGAAAATCCCTATGTTTCATCCAGGGATATTGAAGAATTAAAGAAACTTAATCACAAACCTTTGACAGAAAAAACGGCTGCGGAATCCTTTGTTCTGCTTCAGAATAATAACCACACACTTCCAATTCCTGCAAATGTAAAAAAGCTTCTGATTGTGGGTACAGATGCAGTGGATGCAAGGTTAGGCGGTTACTCAGGGCCAGGGAACAAGAAAGTTAATATTCTGGATGGTCTTAAAAATTATACTAAAGCTAAGGATATTGAAATCATGTATTCAAAAGGGATTGACTGGAATGTAAAAGATTTTGCAACGGTTTCCCATGAATATTTATCTTTTGAAAACAAGAAAGGATTAAAAGGAATGTATTTCTCCAATACGGATGTAAAAGGAAATCCGGCATTCGAAAAACAGGATGAACAGGTTAATTTCAAATGGACCTTATACTCACCTGATCCTGAAAAACTCCAGCCTGATGAATATAGTGTTCGCTGGACAGGAAAACTGGAAGCTCCGGATTCAGGGAAATACCAATTGGGATTGCGTGGGAATGATGGTTTCAGGCTATATCTGGATGGGAAATTAGTTATTGATCAATGGGAAAAGTTGAGCTATTCTACAAAAACGGTTGATGTAGATTTTGTGAAAGGAAAAAAATATGACATTAAGATTGAATTCCATGAAAATCGTGGTGAAGCCAATCTGGAACTGATCTGGAATTACGGTCTGCATGATTATCAGAAAGATTGTAAAGAAGCTTTGAGCCTTGCTCAGAATGCAGATTACATTATTGTTACTGCCGGAATTCACGAAGGAGAATTTCAGGATCGTTCATCACTAAGTCTTCCCGGAAATCAGGAAACATTCATTCATGAAGTTTCAAAACTAAATAAACCCACCACAGTTGTTTTGCTAGGTGGATCAGCCATCAAAACAACAGCCTGGAAGGATAAAGTAGGAGCTATCTTAGACATCTGGTATCCGGGGGAAGAAGGTGGAAATGCCGTTGCAAAAACACTTTTCGGAGCAGAGAATCCATCCGGGAAATTACCAATAACATTTCCTACTGAAGAAGGCCAGCTTCCTTTAACTTATAATCACCATCCTACAGGAAGAGGAAATGACTATTATGATCTGAGTGGTGAGCCATTGTATCCGTTTGGCTTTGGTTTAAGTTATACCACCTTTGAAATTTCCGGGTTACAGCTGGATAAAACCAACTATTCAGAAAATGAAACCATTATGGCTAAAGTCAATGTGAAAAATACAGGGTCAAAAGCGGGAAGCGAAGTGGTTCAGCTGTATGTGAAAGACGTATTGGCTTCTGTTTCCAGACCGGTTATTGAGCTCAAAGGATTTCAGAAAGTAGCATTGCAGCCCGGAGAATCCAAATCTATTACCATTGAAGTTCCCATAAAACACTTACAGTTTCTGAACGAAAAAATGGATTGGACTGTAGAAAAAGGAACCTATAGGATCATGGTTGGAAACTCATCCAAAAGCCTTCCTTTAAAGCAGAATATTGAAGTTTTATAAAGTAAAAAAGAGCAGAAATTTCTGCTCTTTTTATATATCTGTTCTAGAATTTGCTTAGTATTTTCTAGCCAATAGAACGTTCAGTAAGAATGTTCCTGTCCAGTTACTGTTATTAGATCCGTTATTTCCGATAAAATCTATACGGGCCACAGATACAGTAAGTCTTGTTCTTCCTGCAGTACCATTATTGGCAAGGCTTACAAAAGACGCTGTAAATACATCCGGGAAACTTGAATTATTTCCTGCAGTAAGGATGGGGTACATATTGTTAACGTTGAACGGAGTGCCCTGATATTCATAAACCAAGGTCATTCTGCTGGCATTGGCATACGTGGCAGTGTGAGCATTATCTACAGATGTTTTACTAATGATCCACCATCTGTCGTTTGCTGCTCCTGTATCATAACCTGCATTACCATGAGCGGTCCAGTCAGCAACAGGTGCGGTTCCTAGTCTATGAGGAGGAATGAGAACTTGTGTACCATAAATTTCCACGTTGCTCGGTTTTGGAAGAACGGTAAAAGATAAATCCCATGTTCCACCAGTTGTATTGCTGTTGTTTACTACCTCAGCATAGGCCCCTGTAGGAATCATAAAAGAAGCAACAGGAGTGTTGTCAATTCTTAAGGTATTTCCACTGGAAGCCTGTAGCGTAATCGCATTTGGCGAAATATTTTTGATCTTATAAATTCTCCCTGTAAAACTTGTTGTTCCGGTTCCGATGACGGGAAGAGTAAATGTAGCATCGGCCGTTCCATTATAAGTAATATAATGATCGGTCGTCAGAATACTATAAGTAGTGGCTGTGACTTCGCTATATCCAGCCCTTAAGGAACCATTTACGGCAAGCGTACTGTTAGGGGTTGTTGTATTAATACCTACTTGTGCAGTTAAGGGAACAGCGGCGAATAAAAGAATCGAGATGTATTTTTTCATATTGTATAAAATTGGGTTTAAACAAAAATATAAAAAAAAATAGCTAAAAATCAACTGAAACTGAATATTTTACATATTTTTATTTTAATTCACTTTTAAGGGATAGGAGTTGTTTTACAAAAAAATCTAAATCAATCTGCAGGGAACGTCCAAATCTTCCGTGAGGTAATAGCTGGAGCAAAGGCGGTGATATCCATCCGCAATGATGAGTTCATTTTCCCCTCTCACCAATAATATCGGTGAAAGTTTTTTATTTTTTTCTACTTTTTTCAGGTTTTCCTTCACATGAATATTCGTTTCAGGAAGCAGAGAAAGTTTACTGGCTCTTAAAATGTCTTTCGATTTTTTGATGAGGGTAGGAGCAGCCTTTAATTTTTCAACCATTTTTTGTGCTTCACCGGGCGGGAAAAGAAGTTCAAGATAGTCCTGTGCTGCAGGAAAATCATGATCTTCCGGTTCCTTCAGCCAGATATTGTCTTTGGTCAGATCATTTTTTTTCATAGTTTTTATAAGTACTTGTTTAAAAGATAAATAAATGTATGAAAAATAGACCATTACCAGAGTCATTTATTTCAAATCAATCCTCAATTGGATATGCATTTTCTTTTCTTTGAAAAAAATATTGGTATGATATATGTAAGATTTATCATGAACCGGAATGAATTTAATTAATTGAAAATCATTCGAAAATAAGAATATTATGAAAAAGTTATTAATTTCAACAGTATTGTTACTAGGCTTATCAATGAATGTTTCAGCTCAAAAACATCCGCCAGTTCCTCCACATCCTTCAAAAAGTGAATTGGTGAATATTAAAATGCAGGACTTACCAAAAAATATAATACAGAGAAAAAACTCATTCTTAATCACCCTCTTGCTACCAAGCAGATGAAGAGAGATCAGATGAAAGCCTTAAACGAAAGATATGCGGCTGAAAAACGATTACTTAGACAGGCAAAATAATACAGAATTTTTGCGGTTATTAAAATAAGAAAATCCGTTTTTTATATTTTAAATTTTGAGAAGTTTTCAATGTAAAAGAAAATTTATTGAAAGAGAATACGTTTTGTGTTCTCTTTCTTTGTGTAAAATTGAATGAAAATAGCTTTATTGATGCATTTTAAGATCAGTTTACAGAAACATGAAACATCCAATATTTTTCCTTAAATTCGCATAAAAATTTTTAAAGTAATGAATTACGATATTATTGTCATTGGAAGTGGTCCTGGTGGATATGTTACTGCGATCAGAGCAGCGCAATTAGGTTTCAAAACCGCAATTATCGAGAAAGAAAATTTAGGAGGAATCTGCCTTAACTGGGGATGTATTCCCACTAAAGCTTTATTGAAATCTGCTCAGGTTTTTCATTATATCAACCATGCTGAAGATTATGGTTTAAATAAAGTGGAGGCAAGCTTTGAATTCCCGAATGTAATTCAGAGAAGCCGTGGTGTTGCCAGCAAAATGAGCAAAGGAATCGAATTCTTGATGAAAAAGAATAAGATTGACGTAATTCTTGGTACTGCAAAAGTACAGAAAGGTAAAAAAGTTTCTGTTACAGATAAAGAAGGAAAAGTAACTGAATATACAGGTACTCACATCATTATCGCTACAGGTGCTCGTTCAAGAGAATTACCAAACTTACCACAGGATGGTAAAAAAGTAATCGGATACAGACAGGCATTATCTCTTCCTGAGCAGCCGAAATCTATGATCGTTGTAGGTTCTGGAGCTATCGGGGTAGAATTTGCTGACTTCTATAACACAATGGGAACTAAAGTTACTGTTGTTGAATTTATGCCAAACATCGTACCTGTAGAAGATGAGGAAATCTCTAAACACTTAGAGAAATCTCTGAAAAAGACAGGAATTGAGATCATGACAAACGCTTCTGTAGAAAGTGTTGATACAACAGGGGAAGGTGTGAAAGCTACTGTGAAAACAGCTAACGGAACCATCACTCTTGAAGCTGATATCTTATTATCTGCTGTAGGTATTGCTGCTAATATCGAAAACATCGGATTAGAAGAAGTAGGAATCCAGACAGATAAAGGAAGAGTATTGGTAAACGAATGGTATGAAACTTCAGTACCTGGTTACTATGCCATCGGAGATATCATCCCAACTCAGGCATTGGCTCACGTTGCTTCTGCAGAAGGAATCACTTGTGTTGAGAAAATTAAAGGAATGCACGTTGAGAAAATTGACTATGGCAATATCCCTGGATGTACATACTGCCACCCTGAAGTAGCTTCTGTAGGTCTTACTGAAAAGCAGGCTAAAGAAAAAGGATATGAAATCAAAGTAGGTAAATTCCCTCTTTCTGCAAGTGGTAAAGCTACTGCAAACGGAAACACAGATGGATTTATCAAAGTGATTTTCGATGCTAAATACGGTGAGTGGTTAGGATGCCACATGATTGGTGAAGGCGTAACTGATATGGTTGCTGAAGCTGTTGTTGCCAGAAAATTAGAAACTACAGGTCACGAGATCATCAAATCTATTCACCCGCACCCAACAGTTTCTGAAGCAATTATGGAAGCTGCTGCTGCTGCGTATGGTGAAGTGATTCACATTTAATTCTGAAATTAACAGAAATCTATAATATAAAAGCCCGGAGAAATCCAGGCTTTTTTTGTTTAAATAAATCTATAAAACCATTGATTTTATTAAAATAATTTTAAAATTAGCATATTTATAAAAATTAACTTATTTATCTCAGGCTGTTTTCATACATTTATTCTATGAATTTTGAGAGAGTAGGACTTGTTTTATCAGGCGGCGGTACCAAAGGAATCGCTCATGCAGGAGTATTAAAATTCTTACAGGAAAAAGAAATTGAGGTTGACATCCTTTCCTGCTGTAGCGCAGGGTCTATTGTAGGCTGCCTTCATGCCATCGGAAAAACTCCGGAAGAAATTCTGGAATTCTTCAATTCCATATATTTTTTCAATTGGAAGCATTTTACATTCAATCAGCCGGGACTGGTTTCTTCGGTGATCTTCAGAAACTATCTGAAACCTATCTTCCACGAAATGAAATTGGGAGATCTTGATATCGAAGTGAAAATTGTAGCAACCGAATTAGTAGCAGGAACCCAGAAAATTTTTGATAAAGATTTTGAAATTGTTGATGCAGTCATTGCTTCATGCTCTATTCCGGGAATTACGACCCCTTACATCATTGGTGAGGAAATGTACTGTGATGGAGGAGTTCTGAATAATTTTCCTGCAGATATCATCAGAGAAGATTGTGATAAACTGATTGGTGTATTCGTTTCTCCACCTAACGAAGCGAAGATCAAAGACCTGAACTCTATTAAAGCAATCGTTTCGCGTTCTTACGACCTTCTTTCCTACAGAATTGAAAAAGTAAAATTCGATTACTGTGACTGGTTCATTTCCTCTCAAAAATTATCTTCTTACGGAACTTTTGAACGCAGAAAAGACAGATTGGAGCAGATCTTCAATATCGGTTACCAGGCAGCAAAAGAAAGCTATGAAGAAAGCACCTTTTTTACAGAATTGAGACAATCCGGAACATAAAAAAATCCTGTATCAATCAATACAGGATTTTTATTTTATAAGAGTGGAAAACGGTTTTGAGTTCTTAAAGAGAAGTTATAGAAGGACGATAACAACTTCCAGCTTCTCACCTCCATCTTCCAGCTTTAATTTTTTACCACGTATCCGTCCTGACGTACAATCTCACGGTCGTTAGCATCATTTACAACCAAAGTATAAGGTGCTTTTTTCGCAGAATCTGTAAGATAATTTCTCCAAACCTGATAGCTGTGTCCCTCATTGTTGAAGTTGATGTAATAATTTCCTCCTGTACCGTCAGGGATCAGTTCGCCATCACTGATGATCATGCTTGGTTTAGCCGTAATCTTTGCATTGGCATTCCATGATTGATAAAGGTACTTGCCATTTGGCTGCTTGTCTATTCTGATTTTGAACTTTTTGGTTTTGATAATAACGGTCTTCGGTACCTGCTGAAGCACGGAAGAAGTTATAAAACGGTCTGTTTTCGGATTCGGAACCTCTTTGGCATACACAAATGAAAACTGAGCCAGGCAGAAAGTCCCTAATAAAATGTGCTTTATCATATTGAGTGGTTATTGGTTAACATTTCAGAGTCTATCAAATATAGCGCCATATTTCAATCAAAAAAAAGAATACAGGATGTCGGAAAGAAATTTTTGAGATGGACAGAGGTCTGTTTATAGAAATAATTGTATTGATTTTCAATAGGTTATTATTTTGAATGTGAAATATTGCCAATTTTTAAAACAACTGAATACTTTTCTTCTGTACATTTGTACCATCAAAGGATCTCGTTCCTTTATTATCAAAATGAAACTAATTAACTTTAAGTTTTTTCTATTAAAAGTATCAGAAATCATCTTCACGATTTTTAATACTTCCCCTCCAGTAATTTCTTAATTTTTTCGAAAGAATTATCATTTAATTCATACTCTGCTCATTCGTATTCTGAAGAGCCAGAGCACAATCCCTGTTTTAAAATTTAATCAAAAAACAAAAACAACAAACTATGGAATTAACTTTTCATGGCTGGATGATTCCGGCTGTAATTGCGCTTTTGTGCGTATTTTTTTACAAATTTATTTTAAGAATTTTCTTTGGATTAATCATTGTTCCTCAGGACAGAATTGGTTTGGTTACCAAAAAATTTGTGTTAATGGGCGAGCAGGAACTTCCTGAAGGAAGGATTATAGCAACCAACGGAGAAGCGGGCTTTCAGGCTCAGACATTGGCTCCCGGGGTGTATTTTAGAAAATGGATATGGCAATATTCTATCGATTTTCAACCCTTTACAGTGATTCCGACGGGTAAAATAGGATTATTACTGGCAAAAGATGGTGTAGAATTGGAAACCGGAAGGATTCTGGCCAGAAAAGTTGACTGTGATTCTTTTCAGGATGCTGAGGCCTTTTTAAAAAACGGTGGAAGAAAAGGCCGTCAGACTGCTATTGTTGCTCCAGGATCTTATAGAATTAATACATTATTATTTGAAATAGAATTAACGGATATGACTCAGATTCCCGACAATGCAGTGGGAATTATCACAACAATGGAAGGAAGTCCTTTAGAAGAAGGGCAGATTGCAGGTAAAATTATCAATGACCATAATAAGTTTCAGGATGTTGACACTTTTTTAAATAGCGGAGGATATAAAGGTCTTCAGGAGCAGGTAATTCTGGCTGGGTCTTACTTTCTGAATCCCTGGTTTACAAAAGTGGAAATGGTGAAAATGACGGAAATTCCGATTGGCCATGTTGGGGTTATTATCAGCTATGTGGGAGAAGAAGGAAAAGATTTAAGCGGTGTTGATTTTAAACATGGAAATATCGTTGAAAAAGGTCATAAAGGAGTTTGGGCAGAGCCTATTGGTCCAGGAAAATATCCAATCAATCCTTATATTATGAAGGTTGAACTTGTTCCTACCACCAATTTGGTATTGAACTGGGCTTATGAAAGAAGCGAATCTCACCAGCTGGATAAAAACCTTTCCACCATTACGGTGCGTAGTAAAGACGGTTTCCCTTTCAATCTGGATGTTTCACAAATTATTCATATTCCGACTTATGAAGCCCCAAAAGTCATTGCCCGTTTTGGAAATATGATCAATCTTGTAAGTCAGGTTTTAGAGCCTACTATTGGAAATTATTTTAGAAATTCAGCGCAAGACAGTGATGTGATCGCATTTCTGGGAACGCGAAAAGAAAGACAGCAATCGGCCAAAGATCATATCAGCAGTGTTTTGGAACAATATAATGTAAATGCTGTTGATACTTTAATTGGCGCCATTGTTCCTCCGGAAAGTTTAATGAAAACATTAACAGACAGAAAACTGGCGGAAGAACAGAAAATTACTTACGAAACCGAAATGTTGGCGCAGGAAACACGTCAGGCTCTGGAAAAAGAAACGGCCGTTGCCGATATGCAGAAGGAAATTGTAAAAGCAGATCAGGGGGTTGTAATTGCGGAAAGAATTGCTGATGCATCGGTGAAAAAGGCTACCGGAGATGCTAATTCTGTAAGACTGCAGGCGAATGCCGAAGGTGATCGATTGAAGCTTCTGGCAACCGGGGAAGCGGAAAAAACAAGACTTCTTGCAAAAGCCGAAGCAGAAAAGATAGAACTGCTGGCCAGAGCAAGTGCTGAGCAGATTTCATTAACTGGTAATGCTGAAGCAGAGAAGATTCTGGCCATTGGTAAATCGAATGCGGAATCCTACAAATTATCTGTAGAAGCAATGGGCGGAAATAATTTTACCCAATTGAAAATCATGGAAAATATTGCCAGTCAGAATGTAAGAATTATGCCTGAAGTATTAATCGGAGGAAACGGAGATTCAGCGAATGGAGGAATCAGCGGACTTTTAGGACTTCAGCTCCTGGAACAGGTGCAAAAGAAAAATGCTGAAACAGTTGCTGTAATGGAAGAAAAAACAGATAACAATTCTTAACAGAAAGGCTTAAATGATTTTAAGGTAAGAGTTGCTTTACATTAAAGACAAAAAGTAAAACAAAAAGCTCCAAAATATTTTGGAGCTTTTTGTTTTAAATAATTACAGTAGTTATTTAAATATTTCTTTGAATTCATCAATATAAGATAACTTCTCATAGCCTAAGTACTTAAAATTTCCTTGAATGTGATTTTTTATCTTAAAATAATTTTTATGATAGAATTGTGATATTTTTACAATTTTATTTCCTGCTTTATATAGATAAAGATACTCGTAAGTTCCTCCTTTACCTGTCAAATGGCTATATTTCCAACCTTCAATTTCAGAAATTGAATAAATTTTAGTTAGAATTCCAAAAAATCTTTTTACAACAATTTCATTTTTGTTGATTGTTACATTGATACATTTTGTTCTTAGTTCTCCAAATACTATTAGAAACGAAAAAATAAGTATGCTTGGGATAAATATTCTTGGAAATAATGGTGTATTATAATTTTCTGTAATAATGATCCCAGGGATAACTAATATAATAAGATATAAAAAAGGAATTAACAATAAAGGTATCAAAAATGCTTTAAAAGTAAATTTTGTCTTCATTATTACAAAATAATACTCTTAATTAATCTTTAAGTTCAGACTGAAAATTCTGTGTATAACTAGCAAAAGCCTCTTCCAGACTTTCAAATTTACCTTTAAATTCATCAATAGGGCAGTCCTGAAGAATATTTCCTTTATGAATCAGAATCACTCTGGAACAAAGCGCTTCCACTTCCTGCATGATGTGCGTAGAAAGTAAAACTGTTTTTTCCTGACCAATTTCTTTTACCACATTACGGATTTCAATAATCTGGTTGGGATCCAGACCATTGGTAGGTTCATCAAGAATCAGTAAATCAGGTTGATGAATAATAGCCTGAGCAAGCCCTACACGTTGTTTGTATCCTTTAGACAGCTGGCCAATCTTTTTAGATTTTTCAGGGGTAATTCCTACCAGTTCAATCACCTCATCTACTCGGGATTCCGGGATTTTGTGGATATTGGCAACAAACTGAAGGTACTCTTTTACATACATCTCCAGATAAAGCGGATTGTTTTCAGGAAGGAAACCTATTTTCTTTTTGCTTTCGATCTCACGTTCAGCAATATTCAAGCCGTTGAAAATGATTTCACCCTGATCAATTTTCAGTGCACCGACAATAGATTTCATCAGGGTAGATTTTCCGGCACCGTTTGGGCCAAGTAGACCGATGATCTCATTTTTATCAATAGAAATGTTGATGTTGTCAAGGGCAGTTTGTTCACCAAATTTTTTGGTTAAATTGATTATCTGAAGCGGCATAAGTTTTACGATCTTTCTGCAAAAATAAAATAAAAAAACTCATCCGATAGAATGAGTTTCGCAATATTTATAAAATATAATTATTTTCTTGATTTTTTCTTAGCACCACCTGAGGCAGGAGTTGCTGTAGAGGCTGTATTGGCAGCTCCTTTAGTTGCAGCAGGATTTATACTGGCAGGTTTGTCATACATGGTATATTTCCCATTGGTTCGTCCAAAGATTTTTTCCACCTGCTTTTGGTTTAAAAACTGAGATTTTCCAATGTATTTTCTGTTTTTGTTGATCACCTGGATAAATTGCATGGTTTGTTGGCCATAGTTTTTTTCATAATGAAGTTCAATAATATCATTAGGAAGTTCCAAAACAACATTCTCATCAGGAGTGGAGATGAAGCCATCCATAATAAGTTTATATAATCCGGCAACATCTCCATTAAGGTTTTGGAATGAAAAAGATCGGATTGTATTCAGGTTAGCAGTGTTCAGATCCTGGTAATTGACTGTAAATTTATCTTCCTTTTTATATAAACCAACGGAATTATCTTTACCAATTTCCACCAAACTTTCATTTTTCAACACTTTGATCTGTGAGAAAACTGAAATACCGAACATACATGTAATAAGTAGAATTATTTTTCTCATGGAATGAATTTTAATGTTTTATAAACTTGGTGCACATAAATTTAATCATAAAAAAGCTAAAAAGCAATTTTATTCGTAAAGCAAAAGTAACATTTTTTTTTAATATTTATAAGGGATTATCTGCTGATGCTATGGATTTCATTGTTTATACAAAGAATTGTTAATCATGGGTTTGATCCTGTTTTCTGAAAATGTGGTGATTTCTATTTGTGATAGATTTGTGCTCCTTGAGGGGATGTAATGCGTTGAAAAACAGATTGAAAATTACCCAAGCATGTTTGGATGAAAAATTAATTTTAAATAATTATTAACAAAGAGGTTTTGTGAATTAAAATTAAAGAAACTACAACAGTTTGTTTTTAGAAACCGCAGCTGTAAAGGCATCGAATTCTTGTTTATAGCTTCTGCCAACAGGGATTTGATATTTATTGACAATCAATTCATTATTATTAAAAGCCGTAACAAAAGCAATATTGACGATAAAGGATCTGTGAATTCTTACAAAACCTCTACCCGATAAAGTTTTTTCCAGATCCGTAATTTTACTTTTTGAAATACAGCTTTCCTGGTTCGTTAGGACAATTTTAATATCGTTTCCCTGGCTTTCAAAATATACGATCTCAGAAAGGAAAAGTTTACGGTGCATTCCCTC
The DNA here is from genome assembly GCF_965111995.1 of Chryseobacterium sp. Marseille-Q8038. Classification (NCBI taxonomy): domain Bacteria; kingdom Pseudomonadati; phylum Bacteroidota; class Flavobacteriia; order Flavobacteriales; family Weeksellaceae; genus Chryseobacterium; species Chryseobacterium sp. Marseille-Q8038. The sequence goes on from NZ_CBCOPN010000001.1 coordinate 219,963, forward strand.
TGTTTTAATGAGGATGAAATCTTCTTTATGGTCAACGGTATTTCTCAACAGGCGCTCTACAGCTTTGAAAAAACGTTCGAAGGTAATAGGCTTCAGGAGATAATCTACAGCTTCGAGTTCGAATCCTTCAATAGCAAAATCGCGATAGGCTGTGGTGAAAATGGTTTTAGGCTTTTGAGGCAGTGATTTCAAAAAATCGATACCATTAAGATGAGGCATTTGTATGTCCAGAAACATAAGGTCAACAGATTGGTTTTGCAGTAATTTATAAGCCTGCATAGCATTTTCTGCTTTTCCTGTAAGTTTCAGATCGTCAATCTTGGAGATATGGTTTTCCAGTAATGATGCGGCTAAAGGCTCGTCATCTACAATAATGCAGTTAATCATAATGGGAAGGCGTTGTTATTTCAACTTTAAAAATATTATTTTCCTGTGAGATCTGAAAAGTAAAATGTTCCTGATAATGATAGTGAAGCTGTCTTTTTATATTTTGCAATCCGATCCCTTTCTCATGAGATGTGGATGAATCTGAGAAGGTATTTTCAATTTTAAAAACAGAATGCTGAGGATTCGTTTCTATTTCAATCGTTATTTCCGTTGTATCTGAACTTTTTCCTGCTCCATGTTTAAAAGCATTTTCTACCAGAGTGAGATAAAGCAGTGGCGGAATGGTATTCGCCGATTGTAAGACGGTGTTCAGGTTAATTTTTAATCTTTCATCATGATATCGAAGTTTTTCCAATGCAATATAATGATTAATAATATCCAGTTCATCAGAAACCTGCACCCACTTTTTTTGTCCTTTGTATAAAATATAATCCAGAATATCCGAAAGCTGGCTGATGGATTGGGATGTTTTATCAGAATGGCTGATGGACAGAGAGTAGATATTATTCAAAGTATTAAAGAGAAAATGAGGGTTGAGCTGAGATTTGAGAGATTGCAGTTCCAGCTCTGTTTTTTCCTTTTGAAGTTTGATGGTACGTTCCTTTTCATCTTTATACCGGATGATAAACATGATTGAGATAAAGATAAATGCCCCGCTGATAATGGGAAAAGTGTAGTGAAGTAAAAGATAAGGAATATCTGTGGCAATATTGAAAATACTGTCCTTAACTTCATTGGTGAAAAGAGGTTCTGCGAGATAAACAATAAAAAACCGGTTAATAACAGAAATAACATACAGACTAAGAAGAAGGGACAGTACAAATTCCAGGTACTTTTTCCGGTCAAAGAAATGACGGATCAGGATGAAATAAATAAAATTGGCTCCGGCAATCTGGAAAATCCAATGACAAAAATTGTAGATGATCACTTCTTTAAAAGCTCCTTCGTTATATTCTCCATACATTCTTGCGGTTCCAAACAAAAATAAGGCAGTCCAGAAAAACAGCTGGAAGTATAGGTTTTGTCTGATCAGATTTTCTGATGGGGTTTTCATCATCCTCAAAAATATAAAATCTTAAGTTACCTCAGAGAAATACGATGTTAATGGCTTTAAAATAATGACGGATAACATCATTTACGGTGCAAAAGGAATATTTTACTGTTGATCCTGAATGTTATGCTGTCTGGATTCTATATAACAAAGCAGTTTGAAATTTGTCAACATTTGTACAAAAAAATAATGACGGAACGTTCTGAAAGGCTTTATGGATTGGATCATCTGAGAGCCGCTGCTATTTTACTTGTATTCATGTACCATTACCGGGTATTTAAACATCCGGACTGGATCGACAGTATCGGAAAGTTCGGATGGACAGGAGTGGATCTCTTTTTTGTTTTGAGCGGTTTCCTGATCTCCGGTCAGCTGTTTAAAGAAATAAAAAATACGGGAGAAATCGGTTTGAAAACATTCTATACAAAACGGTTTTTCAGGATTTTTCCAGCCTATTTTTTTACCCTTTTTCTCTACTTTACTTTTCCTTTTTTCAGGGAACGGGAGGCTTTATCGCCTTTGTGGAAGTTTGTAAGTTTTACCCAAAATTACGGACTGGATGTTATCAATCGCGGAACATTTTCCCATGCGTGGTCCTTATGTATTGAAGAGCAGTTTTACCTCATTCTTCCTTTATTACTTTTAATCTTACTTCTAATAAAACGGTTCAAATATCTGCCTTATCTGATGATAGTCGTGATTGGATTATCTTTTATGACAAGATGGATGGTGTGGAATCAATGGATTGCAGCAATGGATCCAAATTCTACAGATTTCTGGAAATTATGGTATATGAAAATATATTATCCTACTCATACAAGGCTGGATGGACTTGGGGTAGGAGTCCTGATCGGGTATCTCATGCAGCATTCATCCCTGTTTAAAAGAATAGTGGAACACAATGGAAATAGACTTTTCTTTTTTGGAATCATACTGTTGGGAATTTCATTCTGGGTGTGTAACGAGCAGGCTTCTCAAACAGCTTCTGTTTTTGGATTTACACTGGTGGCTGTAAGTTATGGATTGATTCTTATGGCAGCGGTTTCCCCATCCTCTTTTCTGTATCGCTCAAAGTCTTATCTTACTGCTCAGCTGGCTGCTTTATCCTATGCTGTTTATCTTTCGCATAAAGGAATTATTCATATGGTACAGGAATGTTTTGATTATTTTAAACTTGAAACTTCAGATAATATAAGTCTTCTTGTATGTCTTTTCGCTTGTCTTCTGGGCAGCTTGGTCTACAGATTTATGATAGAAAAACCTTTCTCTGTTCTTAAAACAAAGGCTTTAAAAAGAATTGTATAATATCTACCATCTTCGGGATAGATGTCAAAAATTGTAAAAAGTATTATCCTTGCTAAAAATCTTTGATTTTTTTTGCGCCTTAAAAAATATAATATTAAAAAAACTTTGCGCCTTTGCGATTTTCCAAAAAAACATAAATAGGAAAGGTTTAGTTGGAAAATCGCAAAGGCGCAAAATGGTATTAATAAAATTGTTATAAGGCGCAAGGATTTTATCTGCGATAAAATTGAATGCTGTGTATTTTGAAATCTTTGACAGATCCTTTATAAAACAATTTTTTGACTTACTTAGAAGTTATTGCTTTCAGCACTGTATTTTTTATCGCAGCTTCTTTAAAACTCCAGTATTGACTGTCTTTAGGCATCTGGTTTTCCAGAATGACCAATGTAGTATCTGTGGAAGGAAAATAGACATTAAGACAGGTAAACCCATCACCAAGCCCTGTTACTGCAAAATAATCCAGACCGCCTTCTTTGATAAACCTCACATTATACCCAAATCCCATGCTTTCTTTTCCAAATACATTATGCTGAGAAGTTGTGGATGAGGTCATCATCTGTTTCTGGAATTCCGGAGAAAGCAGTTTTCCTTTAAATAGTGCCAGATCCCATTTTGCCAGATCCTGTACAGTGGAAATGATCCCTGCTGCAGAAGCATTATCATTGTTCAGAAATGACTGTTGTACTTTTTCAAACTGATTGTTTTCGTTTATATAACCGGGAACATGAGATTGAGTATTCTGGGGATTATACACAAAAGTTTGATCCATTTTAAGCTTTTTAAAGAGAGGATTTGCTAATTCTGCAAAGCTTTTTCCGGTTGTATTTTTAAGAATTTCTCCCAGCATTATATAGGAAAGGTTGCCATATTTGAACTGGGAACCTGCCTTAAAAGCTGTGGGTTTCTCTGTATTTGTAATTCCATGAGTATGATTCAGGAGATGATGTATTGTAACTGTATCTGCCCAGGTTTGGGTAAGAGCAGGAAGATATTTTTTAATAGGAGTATGAAGGTTCAGTTTTCCCTGTTCAGCAGCCTGTAAAATCAACACAGCGGTGATTTGCTTTGAATTGGACATGATTTCAAACTGGTCATCCGTTTTCAACGGAGTTTTTTTCTCAAAATCTTTATAACCATTGGATTTCAGATACTGTATTTTTCCTTTCTGAGCAACTAAGACAACGCCGTTGAATTGTATCGGACTGGATGCTGTGATAATACTGTCGATTTTATGAGTATAGGTGTCTTTTTTCTGAGCTGTTGCGGTAATAGATAACAGGGTGGAAAACAAGCCTGTGAAGAATAGTTTTGTTTGGGTCATTATTGTTTTTTTGTTATTGGAAAAAAGTAAAGGGTAAAAAATAAATAGGATTCCAAATATATGTATTTCCTGTTTTTCTTTTATTCTAAATATTTTAATAATTTAGTTTCCATGAAAATTAAAACTATTAGCCTTTCTATCATTTTTTTGTCTATTATTTCCTGTAAAAAAGACAAAGAATATCCGAAATATGTTGAGCTGCAATCCGGAGGTGGAGTATATTCCTTGTATATAAAAGACGGAACCTTCGAATTTTTAAAAACGGAACATATAAGCTATGATCAGATTTCAACAGCTCCATTTTCAGAAGGAAAATATGAGATATCAGGAGATGAGCTTATTCTAAACAGCAATAAAGGAAAAAAGTATACTTTCAAAATAGGGAATGAAGCAGAACTGATTCCTGAAAAATTGGATTCTTTAAAAGATTTGCAAGGTTTGTTTCCCATCCAGATTCTTCACCATAACAAAATGCCGAAAGAAATGGGACGTCTGGATTCTTTAGGAAGAAAAAATGCTTTATGGCTTTATTTCAACGAAAAAGGAAAGATCATCAACCAGCGGTTGTATAAAAATGGTGAGCTGATAAAAGATAATTATAAGTCTGATATTATTATAAAATAAATAATTTGCAAGAGACTTGGAAATAAACAGTATTCAATTTTATCGAAGATAAAATCCTTGCGTCTTATAGTAACCTTCTTGATAGAATTTTGCGTCTTTGCGTTTTCCAATTATACCTTTCTTATTTGTATTTTTTTGAAAACGCAAAGACGCAAAGCTTTTTTAATTCAATGTAAAATTTTAAGGCGCGAAAAAATCAAAGATTTTTAGCAAGTGACAGTCAAAAAAATATCAGAACCTTACCTTAGTCAATAAAAAAGGCGCCATTTACTTGTTAATGGCGCCTCGTCACTGAATATATTTGAATGTAAAATTGTTTTTTGTTTATCTACTCATTCTGCTTGATTTGTGGGTTATTATTAATCTCTTTATTAGGAATCTGGAATCTGAATTTATCCGGTGTCAGGTTAAATCTTCCAAAAGTGTGATTCGTTCCTGTGTAAACTCTTTCTAAAGGGGTGTTTAATCTTTTCATATCAAACCAGGCATAGCCTTCTCCCCAAAGTTCTATTCTCTTTTGCAGTACAATTTCATTAATCAGCGCACTACCTGATTTTACCGACAGCGTATAGGCTTTATCTCTTTTTGAGGTTATTTCGAATAATACCTGTCTGGCTTCTGACTCTCTTCCCTGTCTGGCAAGGGCTTCGGCTTGTATATAATACAGTGAGGAAGCTCTGATATAAATATAATCTCCTTCAAAAAGTGTAGGATCTTTAAACTTCCAGCTTACATAAGGTGGATAATTTTTCGTTTTTCCATTAAAAGTATACGCTGCACTCTGGCTTCCATTAAACACTTTCTTACGATAATCCGTTGCGGGAATAGCTTCGTAAAGTCTTTTGTCGATCAGCTTACGGATCTGTGCTGCTCCGGCATATCCTTCATTAGTATTATCAAACATGGAGAAGAAAGAGGCATAATAATTTCCGATACTCATCGTGGAAATCGTATTATGGAAACCCCATATTACCTCAGGATTATTGATGTTTGAAAATCCGGTTGTGGTATAATCGTCTTCCGTCATAAGAGCAACGCCCTGTTTACTTTCTTCAGCATATTGAGCGGCTTTTATGTAATCTCCTGTTTGTAAAAATACCTCAGCTGCAATTGCTTTCGCTGCTCTTTGATCTATCTGAGCTCTGGATGGGCGGGCATAGGTATCCAAAAGGCTAACAGATTCTTCTATATCTTTTTTGATCTGTACATACACCTCAGCAACTGTTGACCTCGGAAGTCCCTGGCTTGGATTATTGGCGGTAAGAACCAATGGAAGTCCTGCTTCAGACTGATGACCATTATAATCATTAGCATAAAAACGAACCAGATAAAAGTAAGAATAAGCTCTTAACGCCAGTAACTGCCCTGCAATTGCCCTGTTTTTTGCATTGGCATTTTTATCCAGGCTGTCAAGAAGTTTGTTGATCACAAATATTCTTGCATAAAAAGTGGTCCATACAATTTCTGAAGCAATGTTGCTGGCATTGGTGGCTTCATAATTATAAAACATTCCCAAATGCTGGTTGGTAGACTGGATGACATCATTGGACATCAGATCTGCACCTGCTTTGATCCCCATGATTCCGAAATCTGAGTGAACGGTAGTACCGCCGGCACCGTTGCTGCGAAGATCAAGATATACTCCGCCCAGGATTTTTTCCGGACTGTTAGAGTCATTATTCAGCTGTTCACCGGAAATATCTCCTTCCGGCAACGTATTGAGATCATTGGCACAGCTGGTCGCTATAAAACCTATGGTTACCGCTGATATAAAGTATTTTATTATTTTCATTCTGTTCTTTTAAAAATTAAGTTTAAAGCCTAAAGAAACACTTGACAGCAGAGAATATCTGTAGGAATCTGAAACTCCTGTTAGTGAAGCTCTTGGGTCATATCCTTTTCTCTTTGACCACAGATACAAATTGTTTCCTGTCAGATAGATTTTCAGACCTGATAGCCCTGCCTGCTTTGCAAAATCCTCAGGAAGCTGATAAGAAAGTGTTACATCCTGAAGGCTGATATAATCTGATTTGATCAGATAAAGTGTTGAATTTCCATTCTGGTTGGTAGCCGTAAGATCTACTCTTGGTAATGAAGCCGTAGGATTTTCCGGTGTCCAGGTTTTATCAAGATCCGTTGAATAGTTAGACCCATAGCTGTCAGAATGGAATAAGCTTCTGTAAATATCATCATAGCCATATCCTCCGAACTGATACGCAAAATTCACTGCCAGATTGAATCTCTTAAAAGTAAAATCTGTTCCGAATCCACCATACACCTTTGGAATAGCAGATTTCCCTGTGTTATAATCAGTAGCCTCTTTGTAATTATTGGTAACCGTTCTTTCTTCCTTTTGAGTGGTTGGGTTTATGGCAGTACGATACCATAAAGCGTCTCCATTTTCAGGATTTACTCCGGCAAATTCTTTAAGGAAATACGTATAACGGTCTCCACCTTCTGTAAGAATAAATAAACCGGTTACTAAACCTGTATTTCTCTGTTCGGCAGGCAATCGGGTAATCTTGTTTTTATAGTGAGTGGCATTGGCATAAAAGCTCCATTGGAATTCATCACCGCGAAGAATATCCACACTTAGATTAGCCTGAACCCCTCTGTTGGTCATATCTCCGATATTTCCATACTTCACATAAGAACCTGCATTGGAAGGTGGGAGAGGAAGCGTGTAGATCATATCCGAAACTTTCCTTTCAAAATAATCAGCATTTAAATTTATTCTGTTTTTTAACAGGGAGATTTCAAAACCGGCATTTAGGTTTTTGGAAGTTTCCCATTTCAGATCTTTATTTCCTTGTTTTTTAAGGGAGAGAACAGGCTTGTCATCCCCGAAGTTATTAATTCCATAGATATCCTGGTAGGCATAATAATCTCTGTTGGAACCACTCAATAGAATGTTGTCATTTCCCTGCTGGCCGTAAGAAGCTTTTAATTTCAGGGAATTAATCACCCTGTTATCTTTAAGAAAATCTTCTTTTGCAATATTCCATGCCAGTCCTAATCCATAGAAGTTTCCCCATCTGCTTTCAGGAGAAAAGACTGAAGAACCGTCTCTGCGTATATTGGCATTAAAGAAATATTTGCCGTCATAATTATACAATAACCTTGTAAAATAGCCTTCTACAGCATATTCATAACCGCTTCCTGACAAATCGGTAATTTTTACGGCATTGTCAAATGATTGTGAGTCAGGCAGTAGAAGCTGCTGCTTTGAACCGGAAAAACCATCATCTTTAATCTTGTTCAGCTCATGTCCTACAAGGAGATTGAAGCTGTGATTTCCCAGTTTTTTCTGATAAGTAAGCAATTGCTGATGGTTGAGCGTATATTTAAAATTAGAACCTTGTGAAATCGTTCCTCCTACAGAAGAAGAAGTTCCACCTTCCGTATTTCCAAACTGCAGGTTTCTTGTATTTTCAAGATAGGCCCCAAAGTTATAAGTAAAATCCAGCCCTTTGATGATTTCATAATTTAAACCAAGGTTGAGGTTAGTTATATTGCTGACGATCTGTGATTTATCTTTCTGAAGGTTTCCAACCGGGTTTTCAAAAACAGCATAAGATCTTGTTGCACCGTTGGGGCCCTGGCCGTCACCATAGTCGTATAAAGCATTTCCATAGCTGTCATAAAGTCTCTGGTAGTTGTTATCCCTAAGGAAAACCGGATAGAAAGGGGCAATATTTCTGGCAAACTGGAAAGGGTTGGAGAAACCGCCAGTCTCCCCAAAATCCTGTTTACTGTAAGTGTAAGACAAAGCACTGGTCAATTTTAGTTTTGAGGTGATAGCGTAGTCTACATTAGACCTGATTCCGAATCTTTCAAAACCTGAAGAAATCAAATATCCTTTATCATCCAGATAGTTAAGGGATGTATATGATTTTACCTGGTCACTATTGGCATTGATGCCTACCGTAGCTTCTCTTCTTAACGAAGGTCTGAAGAGCAGTTTCTTCCAGTTATCCTGATACAATAATTTTGCCTCGGTATTGAAAGAACCATCCTTGGAAATCAGCTGACTGAAAGGGACACTGTAAGCATTATATCCCAGTTTGCTCAGTGCAGCAAGTCCCACATCATGAGGAGAAGGGCCTGAAGGAACAGCTCCCGGTTGTTTCAATCTTGCAATTTCACCAATTCTGGCTCTGTTATAATATGCGGTATAATAATCCTGTGGAGACGTATACACGGAATAATCTTCAATAGATCTGAAATTGACCCCTGTTTTTACATCAGCTTCAATACTCAATCCTTTGCTTTTCCCTCTTTTGGTATTCACAATAATCACTCCGTTGGCTCCTCGGGAACCATATAAGGCATTGGATGAAGCATCTTCAAGAAAAGAAATACTTTCAATATCCGATGCTGCAATACTGTTCAGGTTTCCGCTGTAAGGAATACCATCCAGTACAATTAACGGATCACTGGAAGCATTGATAGAGCCTATTCCTCTCATTCTTATGGTAGGCTGGGAACCCGGCTGCCCTGAGGAAATTACCTGTACTCCCGCTACTTTTCCTCCAATTCCCTGAAGAATATTTCCGTTTTGAAGATTAGAGAGATCTTTAGCCTTCAATGACTGTACAGATCCTGTAATTTCTTCTTTTTTCTGCTTTCCAAAAGCTACCACCACCACTTCTTTGATGGAGGTTTCCTTGGAAAGACTGTCTTTACTTTGTGCAAAACCATATTCCGCGAATAGGAGTAAGGCCAATACACCAAGTTTGCATTGTTTCTTTTTCATTATATTAATCTAGGTTTAAAACTGAATTGTGTATTACTGCTGATCTCTCTGTAAGAAATAATAATTCCCTGCCTCCTTTTTCAGGGAGGATATAAGAAGTAAAATGATAAAATTTACAGGAGATGTACCCGGATGAAAGAAGCCTTAAACTCTTAGGCTTTAATTCCTACAGTAATGAATGTATCTCTTAGAAAGTTATGACATCATCATCTTGCACATCATCTCAAAGCACATGTCGTTAGAAATACAGTTGTGCTGTGAATAGGCAGGTTCTGCAGAACACTTTTGTGCAGAATCCGTTACCATAAGGGTGCATACGTAAGAATTAAAGGTATTCTTATTCATGAGAATAAAGTTTATGATTTTTTTAACTGGGTCAAAATTATTTAATAATTCATGAACCATGATAAAAAGGAGGTATGAGATAAATCATATTAGTCTACTAATTTAGTAGGTTAATAAAATGAAATCAGAATTATTTGATTTATTTTATTGGTATTCAATTGTTTGTATTATTATTTAAAATGTTAAAAAATGATAAAAAAGTTAATTTCCAGGGAGTGAATTAAAATTAACATTATAAGTCTATCTATTTTGTAGACTTTTTATTTGTTTTATAGCATTGCTAATCATAAGATCAGGCATCAGGAGCTTGATCCTGCTATCCGCTCATACTCCTCGCTCCTGGCTGAAACCACTTCCTGCTGTGGGGTAACCGCTGCTATCAGGGCTAGAATAGAATTATAAATTATGAATTATGAATGGAAGAAATATACTCAAACATCTGTGTTGATCTGTGTAATCTGTGGGAAAAATGAAAATATTCAATAGGAACGGGCTTTAGCCCGTTTACCGAAGATTAAAAAATTCATCAGGCTTCAGCCAAAACCTAAAAAAAGAAGCCTGCCTCTCGGCAGACTCCTATAAAAACAAGATTGAAAAGAATTTATTGTTTACTAATGTCCGGAACAGTCAGAGAATTCTGATCCCAGCCACCACCGAGTGCTCTGTATACTGCAACACTTGCTTTAAGCTGATTGACTTTCTTCTCTACCAGCTCAAACTTGGATTCCAGCGCATCCCGCTGAGTCAGCAAGACTTCCATATAATCGGCCCGGGCATATTTGAACAGATCGTTAGAAATATCAATAGACTTTGTTAAAGCATTCACTTCCTTTGTTTTGATATTCACACTGCTCTCCAGATTATGAATTTTAGACAACTGATTCGCTACCTCAATATAAGCTCCCAAAACAGTTTGCTCATAATGATATACCGCCTGGATTTGCTTTGCGTTGGCATTATAATAAGCCGCCTTAATTGCTCTTCTGTTGATCAGTGGAGCCGTAAGCTCTCCGGCAAGAGAAAACAGAAACGACTGAGGCTTGATGATATACAGCGGATTAAAAGCCTGTAAACCGACTCCTGCAGAAAGATCAAGAGAAGGGTAGAATCTTGCTTTAGCCACTTTGATATCAAGTTTGGCTGCTGCCAGCTCATACTCAGCCTGTTTAATATCCGGACGGTTTTCCAAAAGCTCAGAAGGTATTCCTCCGTAAACAGCTTGTGGAACAACAGAATCAAAAGAATCCTGACTTCTTTCCACAGATTGCGGAAACCTGCCCACCAGATAATTGATTTTATTTTCAGTTTCAACAATCTTTTGCTGGATGTCATACTGCATTCCCTGGGTTTTCAGAACCTGCGCTTCAAATCTTTGTACAGCCAGTTCATTGGATCTGGCATTCTTTTTTAAATCTTTGATAATCTCCAGTGCATCATTCTGAATTTTGATATTCTGATTCAAAATGACCAGTTCGTTATCCAGTGCCAGCAGCTCATAATAAGAATCTGCAATCTCTGAAATAAGATGAGTGGTCATAAAATTCTTTCCTTCAATGCTGGCAAGATACCGCTGTACCTGTGCTCTTGTAGCATTATGAAGTTTACCCCAGATATCCGTTTCCCACTGTGCCTGGGCACCTATTCCAAAGTCAAACAAAGGCTCAGGCATTTCTCTGCCGGGTTCTATTTCTGTGTTGGCTTCCATCGCTCCGATATTGGTGTAACGGCTTACTTTATCTACTCCTGCACCTGCTTTTAAACCTACAGACGGAAGATATTCACCTTTTCTGGCTTTGATTTCATTTTTAGATATTTCAATTTCCTGAAGGACAATATTCAGTTCCTGATTATTCTGAAGAGCCTGAGTAATCAGTTCCTGAAGATGCGGATCACTGAAATATTCATTCCACTTCATTTTTCCTGTATTGAGGGTATCATTTTCTGCTAAACCGTATTTTTCAGGGACGGTTTTATTTTCAGCACGCTGTTCTATTTCGATAGGTTTACAGGCAGTAAGACTTAATAAGAAGACTGCCAGACCTGCATATTGATATATTTTTCTTTTATTCATAATGGATCATGTCTTCGCTTAATGGAGATTCATCTTCGTCTTTAATCATTTTTTTACCGTCAGACCACTTGGCAAATATGTAGTAGAGCCCCGGAATTACAATTACTCCGAAAAGAGTACCTATCAGCATTCCACCCAATGAGGATGCTCCGATGGTGTGATTTCCGATGGCTCCGGCACCTCTTGCAAAAACAAGCGGAACCAATCCTGCAATAAAGGCGAAAGAAGTCATCAGAATGGGTCTGAAACGCGCTTTAGAACCTTCTACAGCGGCTTCAAGAATAGAATCTCCGGCCTGCCGTCTTTTCACGGCAAATTCTACAATAAGTACCGCATTTTTACCCAGTAGTCCGATAATCATAATCAATCCTACCTGTGCATAAATGTCATTTTCCAGTCCCATCGCTTTTAATAATAAGAAAGACCCGAAAACTCCCACCGGAAGTGAACAAAGTACCGCAAACGGAATCAGGAAACTTTCATACTGAGCCGCCAGAACCAGATACACAAACACAAGAACAACGAGGAAGACATAAATGGCTTCATTACCACGCTGTGCCTCATCATAAGACAATCCTTCCCATGCCACTTTATATCCGTGAGGTAATGTTTTTGCTGCCGTTTCATTGATAGCCTGGATAGCATCTGCTGTTGTATAACCTGCTGCCGGAAGTCCACGGATTGCGGCGGAATTGTACATGTTGTAACGGGTGATTTCATTTGGCCCCTGAGTCTTTTTCATTGTCATAAATGCCGAATAAGGAACCATTTCATCACGGTCGTTTTTCACATACAGATTCATAATATCTGTAGGAAGTCTTCTGAATTCCGGAGATGATTGTACATATACTTTAAAGAATTGTCCGAAACGGATAAAGCCCTGTTCATAGGTACTCCCGATCAGAATGTTGAGGTTGTCCATCGCTTTTCCGATAGAAACACCCTTCTGCATGGCTGCATTATTATCAAACACCAATTCATACTGGGGATAATTGGCTGCAAAGAAGGTGAACACTCCTGAAAGTTCCTTACGTTTTTTAAGCTGGGCTATGAAGTCTTTATTGGCTTTATCAAATTCCTGATAATCTGTAGTTCTGTTCAGGTCAAGAAGTCTCATAGAGAAACCTCCCGAAGATCCGAATCCCGGAACAGCGGGTGGTTCGAAGAATTCAATGGTAGCTCCCAGATCTTTTGATTTTTCTTCCAGTTCTTCCATGATTTCCTTTACAGAATGTTCACGGTCGTTCCAGCTTTTAAGGTTAATCAAACAGGTTCCGGCATTGGAACCACGGCCTTCCGTCATGATTTCATATCCTGCCAGTGAGGATACAGATTCCACTCCGTCTACTCCCATACAGATTTTCTGTAATGTTCTGGAAACCTTATTGGTTTGTTCCAGCGTAGAACCCGGAGGAGTCTGGATAATGGCATAGATGGTTCCCTGGTCTTCATTCGGAATAAATCCACCCGGAAGTACTTTATTAATCATAACAATTCCGGCACAGAAAGCAATCAGGATTCCCCATGTGACTACCTTTCGGCTTACGATTTTTCTAAGGAATGAAGCGTATTTTCCTGTTACTTTATCAAATGCTCCGTTAAAAGAATCTAACGCTTTGGTGAAAATATTTACTTTTTTAGGCTTTCCATGATGGTTTTTCAATAACATTGCTGCCAAAACCGGAGTCAGTGTAAGCGCTACTACCGCTGAAATCACAATAGAACTTGCCATGGTAATAGAAAATTGACGGTAGAAAGTTCCCACAGGACCCGTCATAAAGGAAATAGGAATAAACACAGCCACCATTACGGCTGTAATCGCAATAATAGCACCTGCAATTTCACCCATTACTTCTTTTACGGCTTTATAAGGCGAGATATTACTGTCTTCCATTTTAGCGTGAACGGCTTCTATCACTACAATCGCGTTATCCACCACAATACCGATTGCCAATACCAGTGCGAAAAGGGTAACAAGGTTAATGGTTAATCCGAAGAACTGGATGACAAAGAAAGTTCCAATCAAAGAAACCGGTACCGCAATAATAGGAATCAGCGTAGAACGCCAGTCGCCAAGGAAAATGAAAACCACAATAGCTACAAGGATAAATGCATCTCTCAAGGTATGCATTACCTGTTCTATAGACGCATCCAGGAATTGCGACACGTCATAACTGATTTTATAATCAACACCCGGAGGAAAGTTTCCTTTCATCTCTGCAAGCTTTGCCTTTACATCTCTGATCACGTCATTGGCATTACTTCCGTAGTTTTGTTTTAAAACGATAGACGCAGAAGGATGCCCGTCAAGATTGGAATAAATATCAAAGAATTCACTTCCCAATTCTACTTTGGCAATATCTTTCAGTTTCACATTTTCTCCTTCTGCATTGGAACGTACAATGATATTTTCATACTCTTCCGGTTTGTTGTACTGCCCTTTATAGGTCAATACATATTCCAGAGACTGTGCTGCAATACCGGAACTCTGTCCGATTCTTCCCGGACGGCCAATGATACTTTGCTCACCAATAGCCTTCATCACCTCATCTACAGAAATAGAATACGCACGCATACGGTCAGGATTCAGCCAGATACGCATGGCATATCTTCGGCTACCCAGAATCTGAGACTTTGCAATCCCGTGGATACGGTTGATTTCCGGGATGATATTCACCATAGAGTAGTTGTACAGGAATTTTTCATCCATACTTTTATTCGTACTGTAGAGATTCACGTACATCAGCATACTTGGCTGAATCGGGTTTACAACCACTCCTTCTTTCTGTACAAGCTCCGGTAGTAGAGGCATTACCTGATCTACTCTTGTTTTTACCAGAACTACGGCCTCATTGGGATCGGTTCCCGGATCAAAGACAACATTTACAGTAGCTTCTCCGGCACTGGTAGCGTCGGTAGTGATATAACGCATTCCCTGAACTCCATTGATGGCATTTTCAATTGTAATCAGAGATGATTTTACCAATACATCTGCACTTGCACCCGGATAGGCAATGGAAACGGCTACTGTGGTAGGGGCAATTTTAGGAAACTGCTCTGTAGGAAGCTGTTTCATGGCGATACCTCCCATAAACAGGATAACAACCGATATTACGATAGCGAAAACCGGTCGGTGTATTACTTTTTTAAACATAATGCTGTTTTTGGGTTACTCGGCGTACAGATCCAGATTCGACATTACTTTTTCAGGTTTTTGGTATTTTGAACCAATCTTCTGGTTTTCCTGAACCATTCTAAGCCCTTCCAGCAAGATTCTGTCATCCTTTCCAAGCCCGGAAGAAACTACATAAATGTGTGGCAGCTCAGCAGCAACTTTTATTTCTCTTGCATGCACTTTGTTGTCTCTGCCAATCACATAGACATATTTCTTTTCCAGTTCTTCAAAAGTGGCTTTCTGAGGAATCATCATGGCATTGGCATAAGGTGAAGTAATGACAATATTCCCGGTTTCTCCGTATCTTAACAGCCCTTTAGGGTTGGGAAATGTAGCTCTGTAGGCAATATTCCCTGTTTCATTGTCAAAATCAGACTCTATGGTTTGTACCACACCGTCTTGAGTGAATTCTTTGCCATTGGCCATTCTCAGACGTACATGCATTGGGTTGTTATCCTTTTTAGCATCCATCTGGTTAAGATATTCTGCTTCCGGTACATTGAAATATACCCACATTTTGCTGTTGTCGGAAAGTTCCGTTACAAGTTCACCTTCGTCTACAAGGCTTCCCTTTCTTACATGTAATTTTCCTACAATTCCGGTAAAAGGAGCGCGGATTTCGGTGAATCTCAAATGGGTATTCATTGAAGCAAGTTCAGCCTGGGCTTTTTCATATTTTGCTTTGGCCATTGCCATTTCCTGAGGAGCAACGATGTCTTTGTCAGAAAGGTTTTTGGTATTCTGATATTCAATCTGTGCATATTTAGACTCTGCTTTGGCGCGGTTTACATCCGATTCATATAGGTTAGGCATAATTTTGAACATCAGCTGCCCTTTTTGTACGAATTGCCCTTCATCTACATAAATAGACTGAATATATCCTTTTTCCTGGGCACGAAGCTCAATATGATTAATAGAACGGATTTGTGCAACATAATCTTTGTTAACCAAAGTATCTTTTATAAGCGGGCTTGTAACGTTGAATGACGCTGCTTCTGCTTTTTCCTTTTTTTCAGATTGACAGCCTGCAAACAAGAAAATAAGGCACAAGTTGATATACATGAGACTTTTCTTGACCATGATAAATTTTGTTTTTATAATAATTTATAATTGAAAAAATAGAGTTACCTGCTCTCAAATAGGATTTGAAAGCATATAAGGTTTTCGAAAAAATTACTATAAAATCACAGTCTGATGACCCTGTACTGGATGTACAGATCATCATCTAAAGGCTTTAAGTGTTCGGATTGAGCGAGTGAAACAGCGATTTGTCTGTCGTGAAATGTAGTGACAAAACCTGAGATCAGATGCCAGAAACCATCTTTGAAAAGAGCGAGAAGCTCAGTAGAACCGGATGTTTCTACATTGTCGTCATTTTCGTTGTCGTTTTCAGAAAGATTAGCTCTGATTTTGTTGTAGCGGGGATGGCTGACATTGTAAGCATCATTGGCCTCATGATTTTTAAGAAAGGCAAAAGATGCTTTGAAGCTTTTATTCTGATGAACAAGAAGATCAGTGGTAAAATGAAGTTCGGAAGAAATATCTGTTGAAATATACTGCTGGATTTGTCCATAGTACCAACCTAAAACGGTAAGCAATGCAAATAACAAGCTGTACAAATATTGATGAAATCTTTTCCGCATCCCAGAGGCAAAGGTAGGTAAAGTTCAAAATAGGTGCAACCGTTATAGATTAAAAAAGTGTTAAAAAGTGTTCTGTTTACCGAAAAGATACATCTATTTATCAAGTTTCCTTTTTTGGCTAAGAAGAAGATAGATCCGGTGAAGTCATCTTTACAGGTATTTCAGAATTTTGCTCTAACAAAAAATTATAGAAATGAATATTGTTTTAACAGGTTCCATCGGGAACATCGGAAAACCCCTTACAGAAGAGCTTATACACAAAGGACACTCGGTAACAGTGATAAGCAGTACTGTAGAAAGAATGTCAGCTATAGAAGCATTGGGAGCAAAAGCGGCGATAGGCAGTATGTTTGATCCTGATTTTCTTACTGATGCATTTACAGGGGCAGATATTGTTTATTTAATGGAGACCATGGAAGCAGCAGGAGATTTTTTTGATAAAGATGTTGATTTTATTGGAAAGATCTGCGAAATTGGCCACCATTACAAAACAGCTGTGGAGCGCTCAGGAGTGAAGAAAATTATCCACCTCAGCAGTATTGGAGCTCACACGGATAATGGGACGGGGATTATCGTGTTTCATCATCATGTAGAACAGATTCTGAAGCAGCTTTCGGATGAAATTGCCATCAAATTTATTCGTCCGGTAAGCATTTATTTCAATATGTTTTCATTCATCAGTACGATTAAAAACAAAGGTACTATTATTTCCAATTGGGGAGGAGATCAGAAAGAACCGTGGGTTTCTCCATTAGATATTGCGGCTGTTATTGCAGAAGAAACTGAAAAACCATTTGAAGGAAGAACAGTTCGTTACGTAGCAAGTGATGAAGTTTCTCCTAATGAAATTGCGAAAGCTTTGGGGAACTCAATCGGCAAGCCGGATCTTCAGTGGAAGGTGATCTCAGATCAGGAATTATTGAAAAGCTGGCTTGATATGGGCTTTAATGAGCAGGTGGCTAAAGGTTTTGTAGAAACTCAGGCCGCTCAGGGAAGCGGGATTCTGTATGAAGATTATGATGAGTATCAACCTGTTTTGGGAAAAGTAAAACTGGCCGACTTTGCAAAAGAATTTGCTGAGGTCTATCAAAATGATGAAGTGTAAATAGTGAACCACAAAAGTCACAAAAGAAGTAAATATTTAATTAAAAAAAAAGAGAAAATTTTGACGTAGAGAAGTTCAAATAAGTTTTGAAAATAATAGTATTAACGTAAATATTTGTGAAAACCTGTGTCATCTGTGGGAAAAAACTCTACAACAAAAGTTTACTGCAAAAACAATTTGTAATTTTATAGATATGGAAAGACGGGCTATCAAAAGAATAAAAACCATTACGGAATTTCACCGTTCAAGAGGGCTGAATCCTCCTGAACATCCATTGATCAGTGTCATCGATTATAAGGATGTAAAGCGGCCTGCCGACATTGGTGAAGTCAATTGGATGCTGGGTTTTTACCAGATTTCTTTAAAAATAGGAATGAATGGCAAACTGAAATATGGCCAGCAGGAGTATGATTTTGATGAAGGAACCCTGTTTTTTATTTCTCCCAACCAGGTTTTCAGGATTGAAGCGGATTCCGGTCCGAAAGAAAAACAATCCGGCTGGATGCTGTTAATTCACCCTGATTTTCTGTGGCATACTTCACTTGCCAAAATCATAAAGCAGTATGATTTTTTTGATTATTCAGTGAATGAAGCTTTATTTCTTTCAAAAAAAGAAGAGCTTACCATCAATGGAATTATAGAAAATATTGAGCAGGAGTATCATTCGATGATCGATAAATTCAGTCAGAATATTATTATTTCACACATTGAAACATTGCTCAATTATTCCGAAAGGTTCTACGAACGGCAGTTTATCACCAGAAAAATAACCAACCATACCATTCTGAATCGTTTAGAAGTTATGCTGGATGATTATTTCAATGATAATGATCTGGTGTCAAAAAGATTACCTACCGTGCAGTTTGTTGCAGATCATCTTGGAATTTCTCCCAATTATTTAAGTCGTATGTTAAGAACGCTTACCGGTCAGAGTACCCAGCAGTTTATTCATGATAAACTGATTGAAAAAGCAAAAGAAAAGCTTTCTACCACAGATTTATCGGTAAGTGAGATTGCTTATGAGCTCGGTTTTGAACATCCACAGTCTTTTACCAAATTGTTTAAAAATAAAACCCATCTTTCTCCATTGGAGTTCAGAACTTCTTTTCAGTAAAGAATTCGGAGATGGTTTCTTTGTTTCTCATGATTGAATGTTGTCCTTAAAAATTCCGTCACAATTGGCGCACCTCACACCCTGTAAGTGAGGCCGATCAGAAAACAATTAAAGCATAATAATTACCTGAGGATTTTAATAAAATTAATATTATTTTTGAAATAGCTTTATTTTGCACAATTTTTGCTGTAAAAAGCTACTTTTTAACGGTTAAAAATATAACCGATAGTACAAAAAACTCCTCCAATATTTATTATGATGAAAAAATACCTTATTTATATATCACTTTTAGGCTCACCTCTATTTTGGGGACAAACTAAAGTGACGGAAAAATCTGTCTATCAACAGAAATGGGCATCGTCTGAGAAGGAAAATGAGGCGATGGCCTTTGATGCTGATATAAAATTATCGGATACGGAAATCACTTTGGATAAGAAAATATTCCAGGTCCGCAAACAGTTTCTCAGTGATACGGAAAAGAAAAAAATATCTTTATATAACAGCTCTTTTAATGAAATTAAGCCGTTAATTGAAAGCAGCAAATTGTTTGAACTCCTTCAGACTATGCCGAAAGGAGGTTTGCTGCATACCCACAGTGGAGGAATAACAGATGTGAAATGGATCATTTCGGCCGCCAGAAAATATCAGGAATGTTATGTGTATGATCAGAAAGATAATGATCAGTTCATTTTCGGACAGCTGGCTTTTTTTGAAAAAGGAAAAGTTCCGAACGGATTTGTAAGTCTTGATAAAAAGTTGACCTCAACTCCTGATTTTGAAAAGGAACTCCAGGATCTTCTTACACTGAAACGTGACAATCTTTGCTCTTATACAGATTATTGGATTGAATTTGAAAAACGTTTTAAGAGGATCAGTCTGCTGCTTCCGTACCGTCCTTTCTTTAAAGAATATTATCTGAAAGGATTTAAAGATCTTATAAAAGATAAAGTACAGCACGTAGAAATCAGGTATATCTTTGATGAACTTTATGATTTTCAGCATGGGAAATATACTTTGAAAACTTCCATCACAGATCTGAAGGATATTCTTAAAGAAATACACCAGTCAGATCCGCAGTTCACCCTTAAACTGATCTATTCAAGTTTTAAATTCTTAGATAATGAAAGTATTGGAAAACAGCTGGAAACAGCATTTGAACTGAAGAAAGAATTTCCGGATATGATCTCAGGATTTGATCTTGTGGCAGATGAAGCGGCAGGGCACAACATCAGTTTTTTTGAGAAAAGCTGGACAAAACTGGATGAACTTCATAAAAAGTATGGAGTAGAGCTTCCTCTCTACCTTCATGCCGGAGAAAGCAGCTCTATCCTGAATAAAAATGTTTTGGATGTAGCGCTGTTAAACAATAAAAGAATTGGGCACGGATTGAATCTGATTTATTTTCCCAAAACAATGGAACAAATCAGAAAACAGAATAAACTGGTTGAAGTAAGTCCGATCAGTAATCAGATCTTAGGATATGTAAGTGACCTGAGAAATCATCCTGCAAGGGTTTTACTGAGCAATGGAATACAATGCTCCATCAGCAGTGATGATCCTTCCGTTTATGGATATACAGGGCTCAGCTACGATTTCTGGGTAACGCAGGTATATTGGGATCTGGATTTAAAAGCCTTGAAGAAACTGGTTTTCAATTCCATTAATTATTCTTCTATGAATGACGGTGAGAAAAAGAAAGCACTCACGTACCTGAACCAGCAATGGGATGATTTTGTTCAGAAAACAAATCAGAAATTAAACTAATCGGGATCACCCTGGTAAAAATAAAATCGCATTATTGAGCTCAATAATGCGATTTGTCTTTTAATAGAAACATTCAGATAAGCAGCTATTACTTTTTAAACTTTAATCCGGACAATTCTTTTTTCACGGGAGCATTCAGTTTTGATGGACTTACTTTTGTCAAAGTCAAAGATTCACAGCCATTAAAAACAGCAAAACGTTTTATAGTTTCTGCGAAAGGTTTTAGCCACAATTCAATATCCAAAGTATTGTTTTCAATATGTAAATGAATGAGCTCCAGTTTTTTTTCTTTTCTGTGGGCTTTGCAGTCAACTCTTCCTATGAACTGGTCACCATACAGAATGGGCAGACAGAAATAACCGTATTGTCTTTTTTCTTTTGGCGTATAACATTCCAGCCGGAAATCAAAATCAAAAATCTGCCTGATTCTATCCCGATGGATAATAGAATTGTCAAATGGAGACAGCAGATGTATATTGGAATCTTTCAGATCAAATGTCTTTTCAAAAACATCATTCTGAATAAAAGCAGAAGAGAGTCCTTCTATTTTAACCTGAGATATTTCCCCTTTATCCAGCATAGTTTTTAAAACGGTATTGACATCCTTTTTTAAGTCGTTTCCTTTCCGAAGATGAGTAATCTGTTTTACCGTCGTCAATCCATAGGAACGCAGATTGGTTTTTACCAGATATTCTGCAAACTCAAGTGGAGTAGGTTCCGTGGTATCAATAAAAGAAGGCAGAACCCTTTCAGCGAGATCATATGTTTTCTGCATTCCGGAACGTCCGCTGATCATCAGATCTCCCTGCATGAAAAGTCTTTCCAGCGCTAATTTGGCAGGCTTCCAATTCCACCAGCTTCCGGCTTTATGGCTTTCATTTTCAAAATCTCTTGCTCTTTTAGGTCCTTCATTGCGGATAGTGTCCATGACATATTCCATCACTTTAGGATCTGCATTGTAGTAACGGGATTCTCCTCTTTTGATCGTCAGCATTTGGGGTAAAACATACCGGAAGTCCTGCATGGGAAGATAGGAAGCAGCATGGAACCAATATTCAAATACTTTACGGTCTTCCACCAGTTCTTCCAGATAATCTGTCTGAAAGTCTGGGATTCTTGTCCAAAGCGTATGATGATGGGCTCGTTCCACCATCGATAAAGTATCAATCTGAATATATCCAAGATGTTCCACGGCATTCAAAACTGCAGTTTTTCCAGTTCCGAACGGCGTACTTTGTATTAATCCCTGACAGTCTAAAGTGGCAAGCTTTATATGTTCCGGAGTCAGCTTCTTTTCCATATTGTAATTCCAAGAAAACAGGTTTTATGATGTTTTTTCAAATATAATGATTTAGCAGAAAAGCATTACAGAGTATCTGTCTTAAGTATATTGGGGATGAAGTTCAAAAATCAGTTGTTTTGACGGTTATTTCTTTTCAATTCTCTTTCTACTTCATTTACATAAGGAAGGGGAGTAAGATAGCTGTCTTCAATGTATTTTCTGATACTTTCATCTGTTTTTTTGTTAACCTTTCTGATGAAAAGCTGATTGCCGGATTTTAATGATTGAATATAATTGAATGTATTCTGGGTATTTTGAAAAAAGGAGGTTTCAAGTACCGCTCTTTTATCATCATTGACAATAATATCATTGAATGATGTATTCATAAGAACAGTCTGGAAAAATGAATCTGCAGGTAAAAAAGTATGAAGATAATAGTCTTCAAAATCCATTACAGTTTTGTTGTTTGTTAAAAATAAGCAGGTTTCTCTTGTAAACATAAACCATTTGCCACCTATATAGGGTATTACATTTTTCATAAAAGATCTTTTGTAGATGAAAGATGAAATAACATAAGCCAATTCTGTAAAGTGATTTTGTATTCTTTGCAGCGTGTCTGGTCTGTAAAACTTCTGATCATAATAAAAAAGATAATTCCTGCCTTTATTGGTGGTAAGAAATTTACGGATAATATTTTGTGATTTCAGTGGATAATCTTCACCGCTCAGATTAATAAAATAATCCCATTCTTTGCTTACATTCAGGAGGAATTCCATAGCGTTCAATTCTGCCTGAACGATGTTGAAACCTCCCGAAACTATATTTATACTGTCCAGAATATAAACATTGGGAAAATGAACGATATAAAGCTGTATTTCTTCAATGAACTCTTGTTTTGCTTTTTTATCAATATGGATAAGATAAAACTGATCCCTGGTATAGATCTTCTGAAACATATTTTTAAATATTTCAGGTTTATGATGTATCATAATGAAATAAGCAATTCTTACATGAAGACCTGTATGGGACTCTAATGTTCTGGGGGAAGGGCTGGGTAAGGGAAAAGAAGTTTGCATATTCCGGAGTTTAAAATCATCCGCGTCAGCAAACAATTCGTTTAATTTGCAGAAGGTACGAATAAATTTTTGATAATCAGTTAATTATATAAGGTGGTGTTCATTTTTTTTATTGTAGGTTTGCAGAACATTTATAAAAACAGGTCACTGCCTTTGCTATTCTGTCATAGTTTAAAATCACTTTTTTCTTTCAGTTTTGCTTTTTCAGCTACCAATTTATAGCCTTTGTTTTCATAATGGAAATAAGAGATTATAAAGTTCTATTGTAGATAAGAGCGACACGTTATTGCCGGGCCATCCGTAATATAGATAAAAATATTATTGTAGCTGAGGCAAGAGAAAGATGAACAGAAAAGAATACTCTTTTGTTTGTCATTATAATACACCGATTCAAATTCTGATCAACAGATTTGTTTTAAGATACCGGGAACGCCGGAATTTATAATGAATTTTAAAAATTTAAATCTAATTAATCCTATTATCCGTGCAGTGACAGAAGCCGGATATTCCAGACCTACTGAAATACAGTACTCTGCAATTCCGCATATTTTGACAGGAAGAGATATTGTAGTGTCTGCACAGACAGGTGCTGGAAAAACAGCTGCATTTGCTATGCCTATTTTACAGTTGCTGAAAAGACAAACTCCGGATCATAAAGAAATACGAACTTTAATACTTACACCAACTCAGGAACTGGCCATACAGATAGAAGAGAATTTTAAAATCTACAGTAAATATTTACCATTGTCTCTGCTTTCTGTTTATGAAGGGGTTTCCATTGGTAGCCATCTTGCAGCACTAAGAAAAAGAGTAGATATTCTTGTGGCAACACCCGGAGGATTGCTTGATGTAGAAAATCAGAGACATATTGATCTTTCTAAAATTGAGCTGTTTGTTTTAGATGATACCGATAAAATGCTTGATATGGGACTCACTAATCATATAAAAAAAATATTGAATCTGGTTTCTCATAGAAGACAAAACCTGCTTTTTTCTGCTACAATGCCGGGAAGTTTAAAATATTTCGCCAAAACAATCCTGAACAATCCTGTAGAGATTATTGCAGATCCTGCATCTTCAATACCACAAACGGTGAAACTCCCGGATCTTAAAAATATTCAACCGCTGATAGGAAACACAATGCCTGTCAGTATATCATAAATAAAATCTGTAACGTTTACAGATTATAATACACAATTTTTAATAACAATTACAATGCAAGAAGGCACCGTAAAATTTTTTAATGAAGCAAAAGGCTTCGGTTTTATTACTCCGGCAGACGGAAGTAAAGACATATTTGTACATTCTTCAGGATTAAACACAAGAGTAATCCGCGAGAATGATAAAGTAGCTTTTGATATACAAAAAAGTGATAAAGGTTTAAATGCTGTTAACGTAAAGTTAGCTTAATTTAAAATCTTAATTGCAGGTATATTAGAAAAATATTTTTGCCATATCAGGTCTCATATTTTTATAAGTTCAAAATTTCATGGAACTTAGTATATCTGGATATATTGTTTGAAAGAACATTGATGTAATGTAAATTACTTTTTATTTTCATTATGTTCATTAGCCTCTTACTTTTACGTAAGAGGTTTTTAGAGATTTAAAAAAAATAAGGAAGCAATTGGTCTGAATATTGACAGACTAAGGCCGGATGCCTGGAAAATAAATATGCAGAGTTGATATACACTCGGCTACGGTGATAATCATTGAGCTATACATATTGTAATCCCTCAAAAGGTTCAGAAAAAGATATGATTATTATTAATAATTTTAATGAATATAAGTCTCTTGAAGGGCAGGTATTGGGATATTCTGCCTGGCATTTGATAGATCAGGATCAGATCGATAGATTTGCGAATGCTACATTAGATAACCAGTGGATTCATACTGATCAGGAAAAAGCGGAAAGAGAAGGGCCATTTAAGTCAACAATTGCTCATGGTTATTTAACTTTATCATTGATCCCTTATCTCTGGAAACAGATTGCAGATGTAAGAAATGTAAAAATGGAGATCAACTACGGAATAGAAAATCTTAAATTCGGAGAAGCTGTGCTGGTAAATAGTGCTGTGAAGCTGAAAGCTACGGTAAAATCTGTGATTGACCTTAGGGGAACTGTTAAAGTAATCGTAGAAGCTCAACTGCTAATTAAAGATCGTACAAAGCCCGCTTATATAGGTGATGTCATTTTCCTTTATCATTTTTTATAAAGATGAATCTCCTTTCAGAGAATATAAAAATTTGAAAGCATTATTGAATTCAATGATGCTTTCAAATTTTATGACCTTATTATAAATAATTACACGGTCAATACAATTTTTCCTAATAAAGGTCTGTCTCTTTTCGAATCCTCAATTCTTTGATGAGCTTTTTGGACATCTTCAAGTGAATATATGCTGTCTATAACAGGTTTTACATGTCCGGTTTCAATTAATTCAGTGATATGGTGAAGTTCATCCCTGCTTTGTCGGGTAAAAACAAAATGATACGTCGCATTCTTTTCCCAGGCATTGATGAGGTTTTGAGGCTGTGGAATATCAACGAGTGTTACTACAGAACCGTAATCTGCTAATGCAAGCGGACTGTCTGAAAGGGTAGTTCCTCCCACAGTGTCGATGATTACATTAACACCCTTTCCATTCGTATGTGTTTTGATTTCCTCAATATAATTTTCCTTATGATGATCAATTACAACATCAGCTCCAAGATTTTTTAGTTTTTCATGTAAAATACTTTGCCCGGTGGTATAAACAAAAGCACCCAATGATTTAGCAACCTGTATGGCCAATGTTCCTACACCTCCGGCACCACCAAGGATAAGAATGCGGTCGCCCTTTTTCAATTGAGCCCTTACCACAAGCATTTCCCAAACTGTCCCTCCAATAAGGGGAATAGAAGCAGCTTCCTCATAGCTGATGGTATCCGGCATTCTGGATAATGAAGACTCATCGGTAAGATGATACTCGGCATAGCTCCCCGAACTTCCAAAACGGGGGGAATAATACACCTTATCACCAGGTTTCCATTTTTTAACGGATTCACCTACCGCTATAATATCACCGGCAATATCATGCCCTGTTATCATAGGCAGATCGAAAAGTGATGCATAATCACCTCTTCTGATCTGATAATCCAGCGGGTTAATAGAGGTTGCTCTTACTTTTACCAGTACCTGAGACGGATCTTTTATAACAGGATCGGGCATTTCCGTAAGCTGCAGAACTTCCGGTCCGCCATAGTTTGTAATGAGAATTGTTTTCATAGTGAGATATTTCTCTTATTCTTTTTTTAAGGAAAATAATTTTCTGATTATAGATTTTATCGGGGTAATGTTCCCATAAATTCAAAGATTTCAGCACCTATTTCTGCGGCATTTGTTTCCAGGGCAAAATGTCCCGTATCATAAAACTTTAATTTCGCATCCGGTACATCTTTTTTATAGGCTTCAGCTCCGGCAGGAAGAAAATAAGGATCTTTGTTTCCCCACACCAATAATAATTTTGGATGATATTTTCTGAAATATTCATGAAATTTGGGATATAAAGCCACATTGGTTCTGTAATCTTTTACCAAATCCAGCTGTATCTCTATATTGCCTGGTCTGTCAAGGAATTTCTGATCGAGGGTATACGCTTCCGGGGCAATTAATGAAGGATCAGAAACACCATGCTGATACTGAAACAGGGTAACTTCTTCAGACACAAAGTTTCTTAAGGCAAGACGGTTGGCCTGTGAAGGATCTTTCCAGTATTTCTGGATCGGATTCCATTGATCGCTTAAACCTTCTTCATACGCATTTCCGTTTTGTGAAACGATTCCCGTGATTTTCTCAGGATTATTCATCGCCAGACGTAACCCTACCGGAGCTCCGTAATCAAAGATATAAACAGCAAAACGTTTCATTTCCAGCTTGTCTACAAAGGCCTGTACCGTACCAGCAAGATTGTCGAATGTATAAGAGAACCTGTTATGATCCGGAGCATCAGAATAACCGAATCCCGGAAGATCCGGCGCAATTACATGGTATTTTTTGCTCAAGATCGGGATCAGATTTCTGAACATATGAGATGAGGTAGGATATCCGTGGAGAAGAAGGATCGTGGGAGCATCGGCTGGGCCGGCCTCTCTGTAAAACAGGTTAAGATCATTTACTTTGATGTTGCGATAATGAATAGGATAGTTTTCCATAATGTGATTGTTTGAATGTAATTTTTGATTGGACTGTGCCATGGTCATCGTACCTGTGAATAAGGCAACAGATAAACCTGCAATGAATGGTCTTGAAATTATTTTCATTTATTTTTTTTGATAGTTCAAAATTAATACGGATATTTGATTATTAAAAACGATTAATTGTAATTATTTAAATCACTAATAATGATTAATTGAAATGAATATACACGATTTAAAAATATTTGAAGCCGTAGCAGAAACGGGAAGTTTTACAAAAGCAGCCTCTGTCATGTTTACCGTCCAGTCCAATGTTACAGCAAGAATAAAAAGTCTTGAAGATGAGTTTAATACCAAGCTTTTTTCACGTACCTCAAGAAAAGTAGAGCTTACATCTGAAGGCATGATCCTGATGCAGTATTCTAAACAGATTCAGCATTTGGTGGAAGAAGCAAAAAACAATATTCTGAGCGGTGACAACATCCGGGGTTGTCTGAAAATTGGTTGTATAGAAACAACAATGGCATTAAAAGTTCCGGAAATCCTCAATACTTTTGATGAAAAATACCCTGGTATTGAGCTGGAATTTAAGTCAGATACCAGAGATTCGGTACTGTCTGATGTTTTGGAGTACAGGCTTGATGCAGCCTTTGTTTCTGCCCCTGTGAATGCCAAAGGACTGGAGAAAATCTGTATTAAGGAAGAACAGCTTGTGATTCTGGCTTCCTCAAAAGGCCCGAATCTGCAGACACTCATCGCCAATGAACCCCTGAAAATAGTGGTATTTGATGAAGGCTGTATTTTCAGGGAACGATTAGAATCCTGGCTGAGTCATAAAGGAATTCTTAATTATAAAAGTACGGTTCTGAATTCTATTGAAGGAGTCATTAACTTTGTAGAAGCAGGCCTGGGAGTCAGCATATTGCCTGAGGAAGTGGTTACTCAATACTATGCAGGAAGAGGGATTAAGACGTATGGACTGAACAAGCAGCTGGGAACGATGAATACGATTCTTGTTTTCAGAAAAGACGGACCACAATCCAAAGCTCTGCAGTGTTTTATTGATATGCATTTGGAGGTATAAATTTGAACAGCAAAAAATAAAGGTTATGGCCAAAACTACCGAATCGCTTGATGAGTTTTACAGACATAAATATGGGGCAGTATCCGGAGATTTTCCACAGAATGACGGACAGTTTAATATCTTTAGAATTGAAGATAGAATAAGTACCGGAACTTCCTCACCCACCTTTATCCGAAGAGACTTTTATAAAATCATGCTGTTTCAGGGTGAGAATACCTTTCATTATGGAGACCGGAGCATTACAGTAAGCGGGAATACTTTGCTTTTCTTTACTCCTCATGTACCTTATACATATGAAACTTTAGCACCGGAGACTAAAGGCTGTTTCTGTGTTTTCAAAGAGGAGTTCTTTAAAGGAAACTTTCGTTTAAATTTATTCGAATTGCCTTTATTTATTTCAGGTACACATCCCGTTTTCAGCCTGAAAGATGAGGAAGCATCAGAAATAAAAACACTATTTGAAAAAATAATCAGAGAGATTGATTCAGATTTTGTCTATAAATATGAGCTGATTAAAAATTATGTCAGTGAATTACTCTATTATGGGATGAAATTGCAACCCATTCATCGTATTTCTGAACATGCCAATGCTGCTTCAAGAATTACGGCTGTATTTATGGAATTGCTGGACCGCCAGTTTCCTATTGAATCAGCTGCTCAGCGTTTTGAATTGCGTTCTCCAAAAGCTTTTGCTGACCGGATGAACATTCATGTCAATTCCCTCAACCGGGCTATAAAAAAACAAACGGGGAAAACTACTTCTGAACATATCTTTGAACGGCTTGTTTCTGAAGCCAAAGTTCTTTTAAAATACACAGACTGGAATATTTCGGAAATAAGCTATGTACTTGGTTTCGAAGACCAGGCTCATTTTAATAACTTTTTTAAGAAGCAGACGGACAGCAGCCCAACAAGCATAAGAAGGGTTTGAATTTGACAAATATTGGTTTCTATATGACAAAACGTTCTGTGTCAGATGCAATAATTTTGTATAAAAATCAAATCAAATGAGTCATACAAAAATCTGGTATATCACAGGAGCATCTAAAGGAATGGGGCTTTCCTTAGTAAAAAAGCTATTGGTAGAAGGGCATAAAGTAGCGGCTACTTCAAGAACCGTTGCAGCCTTTGAAAGATTAAATACAGAGTCTGAAAATTTTCTTCCATTGGAAGTGGATTTAAAAGATGAGCAGTCTATAGCACAATCCATGGAGAAAACGGTAAAGCATTTTGGAAGACTGGATGTTGTGGTCAATAATGCTGGTTATGGATTAGGCGGAGCCATAGAAGAACTCAATGCTGATGAAATTGAAGAAAACTTTCAGATTAATTTCTTTGCAGTAGTGAAAGTGATCAGACAAGCATTGCCTTATTTAAGGAATCAGCGTTCCGGACATATTATTAATATCTCATCCATTGCAGGGTTTGCTCCGGGATTGGGATGGAGTATGTATTCTGCTGCAAAATTTGCTGTAACGGGATTATCTGAAGCGCTCACTCACGATCTGAAGCCGCTGGGAATTCATGTGACGGCAGTTCTGCCGGGATGGTTTCGTACCAGTTTTGCTCAACCGGATTCTATCGCTTTTGGCGAAAACCGAATCGATGATTATGACTTCCTGCGAACGGCTCACCAGAAAATGAATGAACTAAACGGAAATCAATTAGGAAACCCGGAAAAAATAGCCGATGTTTTTATGAAGCTTATAGATGATTCTCATCCGCCTGCATTATTATTTTTAGGAACTGATGCAGCCCAGAGGGCAGAAAATAAAATTTCAGAATTATCAGAACAGATAAAACAATGGAAAGAACTTTCCTCATCCACGGATTTTAAAGAATAAGCCGTTCATTGTTTTTTTCATTCCCGTTCAAAAGCAATTTTTACCAAATGGTAAAGCGTTCAAAATAACTATTGCTAACTTTGTCATAATGAAAGAGTTTATAGAATATATCCTGCAGTTTGGTCATTTAAACCAGCAACAAATAGACCTTATCATAAGCAAAGCTCAAGAAATTGAGCTGAGTAAAGATGAGTATTTTGCAGAAGCGGGAAAAGTCCTGAGACAGGTAGGTTTTATTCTCGACGGAATTCTTCGTATCTGTTATTACAACAACAAAGGAGAGGAAATCACCAAGATTTTTCTGGAAGAGAACCATCTGCTTTTTAATCTGAAAAATGTACCTTCCACAGAATATATACAGGCTGCAACCCGTTGCCAGCTGCTTGTGTTTTCTAATCAGGACTGGAAAGATATTTCAGATACGATTATTGACTGGGAAAATATCATTCAGAAAATCACGAATAAAGCACTCGCTCAGAAATTAGAAAGAGTAAGCCCGTTAGTTGCTCAGGATGCTACCACCCGCTATCTGGAATTCATGGAAAAATATCCCACACTGGTTAACCGTATTCCTTTGTCATATATTGCTTCTTATCTTGGAATTACCCAGCAGTCACTCAGCAGAATCAGAAAAAATATCCGGTAAACTGCTTTTTACCAAATGGTAAACAGGTTCTTTTTTTATCGTTGCACATTTGTGATATCAATTTTAAAAAATAAAAAATGAACCCAACCATTTTCATTACAGGTACATCATCAGGATTAGGAAAGGCGGTTGCAAAGCTGTTTGCATCAAAAAACTGGACGGTAATTGCTGCTATGCGGTATCTGGAAAAAGAAACTGAGCTTACAGAGTTTCCCAATATCCATCTCCTGAAATTAGACATCAGCGATCCGAAACAGATTTCCGGAATTGCTTCAGAAGCAGAAAAGATAAGCCCTGTAGATATAGTACTGAATAACGCCGCCTATGGACTTATGGGACCTTTTGAAGGAACTACAGACGAAGAATTGAGCCAACAGATCAATACTAATTTTTTAGGAACGATACTGGTTACAAAATCATTTCTTCCTTATTTAAGAGCCAGAAAAAAGGGAACAATAATTACGGTAACCTCATCCACAGCCAACATTCCATATCCTTTTGTTTCCGTATATGCTGCAACAAAATCAGCGCTTGAAAAATGGTCAGAAGGCATGAGTTATGAATTGAAAGAGTGGGGGATCAGTATCAAAACAGTGGTTCCTGCTTATATGCAAACTCATTTTGGAAGCAATGCCCAAATGGTTTCCCATCCGGATTACCAGAATGTTTTCAATCAATATATTAAATCCATGAGAGCAGATTCCACTGCGAAACGGGATACTCCTGAAACCATTGCCAATATCGTGTATGAAGCAGCAACAGACCACAAGCAGCAGCTTCATTATATCGCTGGTGATCTGGCAACAACAGAATATGAATGGCTTAGAAAAGAGGGAATAGAAACTGTATTGGAAACAATGAGCCAGCGGTTTTTTGGATGATACATTATTTTTCAAAACAATCTGTATTCTTAGCGATCTTCATTTTACAACAGGCCTTTCAAATCTGAAAGGCCTGTTGATTTTAAATATGTTTTTTATTTCAACGCGTGAGTATGCTTAAGAGAAAAAGCGAAGATTTTTAAGAAGGTTATTTTTTATACGTAAAAATGCCTATGCGCTACAGTACAAATACTTGGCTTCAAAATCAGAGATTTATACCCTAAAATCCGGTCTTTTTTCATCGTTACTTTGGTATGTTCAAAAGAAGCTTCCAAACCCTGAACAACGGCAGTATCCGAAAAGCCAACAAAAGAGTAGGAACCATACCAAATATTATTATCATGAAAAATCCAGAAAATGTTGCTCCCTTTGTAGAAGCATCACAAATTATTACAGAACTGAAAGACAGAGCCAATGATATTCTTTCCAGTGTTTTAAGTACAGACCTGTCTGCAATCACTATCAATGGCAAAGGAAATTTCCCTTATTACTGGCAGGATCCGTCTAATCTGAAGTTTAATAAGAAAACTTACGACTGGATCTCTTCCAACCTTAGAGCCAATACGGAGCCGGTGCAGCTGGATCAGGTATTTACCAATTACTTTATTGATGCTTTCTCAAAAGTTAACTATTCTTTATCCGTAGAAGATACCGCTGTACTGAATGATGCCCATACAAGAGCTACAGATCAGCAAATGGCTTTGCTTAATGCGTGGGTAGCTGCTTATAATACGCTTCCTCCTGCTACCGACACCATGCAGCCTATTGATATCATTATGGATAAAATTGCTACAGAATGGGCGAATCCTGCTACTACTTTGTATCAGATTCAGAAAAGTGATAACCTTGATGCTCTGCTGAACAAGACTCCGGCAAGCGGAAAACCGATTATTCCTGTGCTAGCTAATTATCTGGATGCGCTGGGTGCTACGATATCTCTGCAGAACAATGTGACGATGAACAACGGCTACTTATCCAAAGCATTAAAGAATGTACAGAATCCTAAAAAAGAAAATGGCGGACTGCTGCTGAATGACGACAGTATTTTACCAGCTTTTCAGGTGACAACACCGCTTAGCGATATTTTAAATGGTCTTAAAAATACCGCTCAGACCGCTCAGATTGATATGGAAGTCAGCCGTGAATCTGAAAGCAAGTTCCGGGTTTCCGTAGAGGGAAAAACGGGTTTTTCTATTCCTATCTTTGATTTCTTTACGTTGGGAATTGGTGGCAATGCCAATTATTTCAGTGAAGATATTGCGATAAGTAAAAACTCTATCAAAATATCAATGATGTTTACAGGAGTTACTCTTGTTAACTTTGGACCAACAGATTTTAATATAGCCAGTAATATGTACTGGGCATGGTTTGATCCGATCCGTAAAGCGCAGATCAACAGCAGAGACAAAGAGGAAGAAAAACATATCTCAGGATATAAATTTTCTCCGGATCCGGGTATGAAATTCAATGCCGAAGGACCTTTCGGTTTACTGAACGGGGTGGCGATTTCCAATTATCCTACGGTAGAGATCACTGTAACGGGTGAAGATTATAAGAGTATTCAGAAAACTTTTGAACAGTCTACTTCTGCTACGCTTTCTTTCTTAGGAATTCCTTTGGCGAGTGTTAAAGAATCTACCTATTCTTCTTCCTTCTCTGTGGATCAATCAAAATCTACAATTAAGATCACACTCAGTCCTCCGCCAAGTCTGGTTGCGGGTAACAATAGAGATTCCATAGCATGGGTTTTAGGTGCTATTGTGGATTATCCGGCTGAAGTGGGTGATGATGTTGAACTTCTGGATAATGAAGAGTTAGTAGCGAAAGGTGCTTATCCTAACTACCAGCTATATAAAGATAACTTCGGAACTACCTATTGCTCTGTGAAAAAAGTGAAATCTCACGCTGTGGGCGCTACATGGGTAAGTGAATGTCTTGCTGCCCATCCGGGAACAAGCCCGGCAGGAAAACCATGGACAAGCCCTAAGCAATCCGGGGTAATCTGGCCATAAACCAACAAAAAATAACTCATAAAAATAGACTGTCTTTTGAGACAGTCTATTTTGTTAGGTACTATATCAAGATCTTCTTTTATCTGTCTGTGTTCAAACTTTTTCTGGTCTGAAATAGAGAGACTTTGAAGAATAGTGAAGTTTAAAAAACTATTTGACAAGAAGATAGATTCCAACCCCAATGGCAGCATAAGCCGTAACAGTAAGGATATCAGCGATAGGCTGCGAAAAACGTTTTTCTGCAATTCTCTCGCTATTGATCTGGTTCTTATGGAATTTCAGACTTTTTTTAGCATTACGAACGGGATGTGCTACCAGACTGTCGCCTTCCCATCGGTCAACGATAACTTTATAACTCTTGTTATCCACTTCAATTTTAACATTTTTACCCGCAGCTAATTTCTCCTGAATATTAACCGGAGCAGGTGCCTGCTGGATGTTCAGACTTTGAGGTGCAGCGGTAGTGTTCATTTGAGGAGCGGTATTATTGGCAATCGCTGTATTCTTTTTAGAGTCCTGCTTATTGCCGGCAGCCGGATCCACTGGCTTTTTTACCTGATAAGTATAGCAACTGGTAAGCGTACATAATATAATGATGAAATAAAGATTCTTTCGCATAAGCCAAATTTAAGAATTAAACGGAATATTTGAGAGTTTCTTTTAAAAGATGATGTTTTTTTGAAAAATTTCTGCTGTTTACAATACAAAAAGTTTCCTGATATCATTCTTTAAGGTTACTGATATTTCAGTTGAGGTTTTGGAACACTATTTTGGGGTTCTGAAATGCTCCTTTAAGGTCTTTATGTTCTGCCTATAGGTCTGTGATCCCTAATTTCTGGTTGGTGAACCCCCAAGGGAAGGGTTTTATATTGCTCCGGATGGGTCTGGAACCGCAAAAGAATATTCTGGAACCGCTACGTAGGAGTAAAGTAAAAAGGCAGCGTACTGTTTTTGTCTTTAAAGTGTAAGTCTTATACAAAAGAACTTCGTTTGATATCCTTGTCAAGGTTTTAAACCTTGACAAGGATGGGTTTATATTGTAACTACCTTCCAGAAAGGAAAAGATGATTTTTTTATAATGATTAATGTTTGCAGCATAAAATTCGTTCATTTATAAAAACAGACAAATATCTATTCTTTATAACCATCATCACTTCCTTCTTCCAGCTTCCCTCTTCAAAACTAAAAAGCCTTTCAGTTTTCCTGAAAGGCTTTTTATTATTTCAAAATCTGCTGGTCATAAAGAATGTTGTCGTCTTCATCAAAGCTTATGATCAGTACTTTATATTGTTTAGCGCTGTCGTTGTTGAAGAATTTAATTCTTGGAGGGACGTAATCGCTGTCAAATAAATTCGGGTTCCAGTAAAGGGTTTCGCGGGTATCACTTTCAATTTTTTCCGGAGCATTATCATCGATCA
The DNA here is from genome assembly GCF_965111995.1 of Chryseobacterium sp. Marseille-Q8038. Lineage (NCBI taxonomy): Bacteria > Pseudomonadati > Bacteroidota > Flavobacteriia > Flavobacteriales > Weeksellaceae > Chryseobacterium > Chryseobacterium sp. Marseille-Q8038. The sequence goes on from NZ_CBCOPN010000001.1 coordinate 255,043, forward strand.
TTTCAATAGGGAATTCTGAAGGTTTATCATATCCTTTGATGATTGATGCATTGTTCTTCGGGGCTTCTTTTTCATTGCTTTTGGATTTCATATTCCCTTTCATGGTATAGACGGCTATGGCATCACCTACCAGTCCTGATCCTTTAATGATTTTTACCATCGCTATATTGCTGATAGGAAGGTTGGCAATCATGGTGGCATCTGTAGATATTTCATCCAAATACAGTTTAGCCTGCTGGCCGCGGATAGAGGGAACATTGATCCCTGAACTGTTTCTTTGAAAGGTTAATCCGGCTGTAGCTCTTCCTTGCAGCCAGTCTAATACATTCATTGATCCTCCGGTATGCTGGTTTTCGTTCACAAAGTCAAATATGGTGGTATTGACAGAACTGAACATTCCACTGGACAGTTGTTTATCCAGTTCTTCTGTGGGATCTTTCTTTTTTCCTACCAAAGCAACTTCCTGAATCTGTATTTCAGCACTTTCTTTCTTTTTAATATTTTTTTGGGTGTTGATGGCTCTGGAGATTTTTGGAGAAACCGTCTTGTTTTTATCGGTCTTTACCAATGTGTATTTGGTAGCAGGGAAGTTACCTTTAAATGGTGTGGGCGTAACTAACGGCTCTATGGTGACAAACAAATCATCCTTTCCTGATTCTTTGTTTTCTGAATTTACAAAAAATGATACGTCTAAAGGTTCATCATTATTGAGATTATTTAAATAAATATATCCGTTTTGATCTGTTTTAAACTGATTAAAGCTAGGCGTATTTTTACCCAATCTCAATATTAAATTGACAGTGGTGTTCACCAGCATTGTATTGTTTTTAATAGGTTTTACCCTGTAGGAAAGATATTGCTCAGATTTGGTCTTAATAGAGGGTGCTGATCCGCTGAGTGCAGAATTCCAGTCGAATCTTTTCCAGTTTTCAGAAATAAGCAGGGCATCAAGAGCCTCACTGTTAGCATTCCTGGAGAAATATTGTGCAGGGTTGTCTATTCTTGTGGTGAAATCTCCTGTCAACCAAAGTCCGCTCAGAATATTTTCTTCTTCCGGAGTTTGGGTGCCATCATCTTCGCTTACCAGAACCGTATAATTTTTAAAATAAGACTCGGGAGAAAGGTCAATGCTGTTGAAAGCCCTTGGCGTTGTTTTTAAGCTCTGGCCTATTATTTCTGCTTTCTCAATCTTTAAATTGCCGGGCTTGATAAAGCAAAGCCTTTTTGCTACAACGTTATCCTGTTCATCAAAAATAACCAACTGTAAAATACCGTTTGCTCCGTTACTTATTTTTGTAGGAATAAGACTTGATGCTTCACTGGTTAATTGATTGATATTCGCTCTATAGGCAAGGTGGTTATTGATCATTCCGACAATTTTATAACCCTGAAGCTGTTGTTTCAGATTAACACCTTTAAGAGCATATTTTATCCCTTCTTTTGTACTGGAAACTTCAATATTAAGACCGCTGTCTGCAACCTGTGGCAGATCTATGGTTTGACTTTTCCCCGTATTGTCCTGAATAATGGCCTGGTATTTTTTTCCTGAAGCCGGAGTTATTTTAAAAGAGGCTACATTTTTATCAAAAGATTTAAATGTGGTGATTGGAGTATTGGGATTTTGAGAATCTATTATTTTTCCGGACCAGTTTTCCGGCAGTGATGAATTGGATGACAGCCTCACTGCAAATTTTGTAGGCATACCACTAATGAAAGTTCCGCCTTCGGGAAATGCTTTTGCAGACCAATCGGAATTTTTTGCAATAACTAATGATTCTGCAGAGCCTGGATTATAAACCGGAATGGTTTTTACAATTTGGAAATCTTCATTAAAATTAGTCATGTAAGGAGTATAAGCTCTTACAAAATAAACCTGTTCGGGAAGATCCTCTTTCAGCTGAAAATCTCCACTGCCTTCCCCATTAGTCAACAGGATGGTTTTCCAGTCTATTAATTTTTTATCAGCATTGTACAGCTCAACAAATAGGGTAGTAGATAATGGAGAACGGTTATATCCGTCAAATACAAAACTTTTAAACCATATTTTGTCACCGGCAGCATATTGGGATTTGTCGGTAAGTACATATACTTTCTCCTGCTCGTAATTATCCTCAAGATTGGTAATTGCCTTTTCTAATTTGGTTTGTGCCAGTACAGGCTGTACCATTGAAATAAGCAATACACGGAATATATTTTTCATAAGAAATCTCAGCGCATTTTAATTCTTTGCTAATGTAGTCATTTAAAGACTTCGGTAATTGATATTTAATGGGTTATTTCACCAGAAAGAAGTAGGATTGATCCTATTTCAAGAGTGAAAATTTCGAGATACCATGCATGGTGAACCATTTCAAGGATTCAGAATGGAATTGTGAATTAAGTGGCAACCTACTGTAAATTAAAAATTTAGATATGAATAATTAATCAATATTACGTGATAAAATAAGTTTTGAACGGATATTTTTATTATTTTTATGAAATAAACTAAAACATGAAAACAAATGAAATTTATTCACATCCCAGTATGTACTTGAGTATAATATTCTAAAAACAATCCTTGTTTATTTCAATCATATCATAAGCCTCATCCAATGAAGGGCTTATATTTCTATGTACATCACGATAAAGTATAATTAAAAATCGATACAAACAGAATTAAACTTACACACACTTTTAAACCCAATTATTCTTATGGAAAAATCACACTCACACACGCATGGCTGCACGCATTGCTCTTGCCACAATCCTGTTCTAGATGTTCTTAAAGAAGAAATCTTCAGTGCAGAAAATATGACAAAAATAAATCCGGGTTCCGGAAAAGCAACCCACGAAAAACCACAAACTCTGATGATCAGCGGAGGAACCATCCGTCCTATGATTGGAGGATCTACAGACACCGTTCCTTCTGTTGGGATTGCGGATGGAAAAGTTGTGGTAACCGGTACAAAAGATCAGGTAGAAGCATATATGAAAGAGAAGTATCAGGAATTTCAAAGAAGAGAACTGATCGGTACCCAAACTTTACTTCCAGGTCTGATAGAACCCCATGTTCATATGGTTCCTACGGCAATGATGCATGGCTGGCTGGATCTGAGCCCTTTTGAAGGACAGAATTTAAAAGCTGTATACGATTTGGCATCTGTGGGAACAATCATCAACAATCACATTCCTAAAATTCCCGGAGCTGTTATTTTAGGAAGAGGATTAGATCCTTCGTTAATGCCTTTTGAAGATAAAAATGGTAAAAAAGAGCTAATAACGATTGATAATGTAATACTCGATACGATTAATCATGATACCCCAATGATGCTGTTAAGTGCTTCTATGCATACTCTTTATCTGAATACCAAAGCACTGGAGTATGTGTTTAAACATAATTCTGATATCAGTGACGAGTATAAAACTGTTGACAAGTATATCAGTGAAACCAAAGGCCAATTGCAGGAAGGTTTACAGATGACTCCTGCATTGAAAACGGTAAAACTGCAGATCATTGCGATGAGCATAGAGATTAACAGGTATCTTACCAATCTTTTCAATACAGCCAATTCAAGAGGAGTTACTTTTATGTATGATGCGGGTCTGAATAAGGGTTCAGAAGTACTTTTAACCAAATATTTTGAGACTCACCCTGAATGGGTAAGAACAGGTGGGGCATATCTTTGTTCCAATCAGGCAGATGTAGATAATCTTGACCCTTATCAAGAACCGGAACACTATAAACCTGTATACTACGGACATATTAAAGTGGTTTCAGATGGTTCCAACCAAGGACTCACCGGTTATCAGAGCGCTCCGTACCTGTGTGATCCCGCTAATAATACAGGGGTATTTAATTTTCCGCAGACAGGTATTCCTGCCCATACAATTCCGCCAAGCTATAATACATTAATCAATACGGTGGTGGCTGTAAAAGGCTGGCCGCTAATGGTTCACGCCAATGGAGATCAGGCCGTAACATTTGCTATCAATGCTTATCAGCGTAGTCTTGCTCAATATAAAGGCCGTGAGCTTCGTAACCGTATAGAACACTGTTCGCTGCTGACAGCCGATCAAATTACCAATATGCTTCAGATGGGAGTTTCTCCAAGTTTCCTTATCGGGCATGTAGGCTATTGGGGATATGCTTTTAAGGAAGTGATCTTTGGTGAGAAAGCGCAGATGCTTGACCTTTGCGGATCAACGCTTGCCGCTGGTATGAGAATTACCCTTCATAGCGATAATGAGGTAAGCCCGTTAGGTCCTTTAAGAATGATGGAACAGTCGATTACCAGAATCATGGAAAAAAATCCAACGGAGATTGAAGTGTTAAACAGCGCTGAGCGTCTTACCCCAGAGCAGGCTTTGATTGCGGTTACTTATGATGCTGCCTGGCAGTGTTATGCGGATAAATGGGTAGGGTCGTTAGAGGAAGGATACTTTGCAGACTTTGTTATCCTGGATCAGGATCCTCTTTCATTAAATACCCCATCGTTACAATATATGAAAATGAGAGATATTCCGGTATTGGAAACGTGGGTAGGCGGTATCCCTGTATATGTGAATGATAAGGCTGCAAAAACAGTAACTGAAAAAGATATGCTCTTTTCAGATAATTCATAATCTGTTCTGAAAACAATTTAAATAATTGCAATCAATACCCGATCAGAGTAGATTATTTCTGCTCTGATTTTTTTGATAGGTCATAATTTATCATGAAATTTTAGCAAGCACCTGATCTCTCCGTTTCGATAATATGCCACTTACTTTGACTGCTTCTATTCCAAAATCATCAATCCAATCGTGGAGTACATCATTAACCTGATTTCTAAGTTTGGGAAAGTCTATCTCATGCTCATGGATCAGATCCGGTTCTTCAATAGGAACAAATACAAAAAGATCAATTTCGGAAATCATGGCCTGGGCTTTTTCAAAAAGAGGCTTAATATTTCGGTGCGGATCAAGAATATGAAGATAAGCTAAGATATCAATGAAACATCTGTCAAATAGTACATCGTTACCGCTTTGGGAAATAAGTTGTACGGAATAATTAAACTGCTCAACGAAGTCTTCTGCATTAGGTTCTTCTGAAAATTCAAAACCTGAAGATTCCATTTGATAATAAGGTTCTGTTTCCAATGTATATCCGGGAAGGTTTTCCAGAAGTTCTTCTGCTAATGTGGTTTTACCAACTTGGTGAGCACCGAATATTGCAATTCTCATATTTCAGTCTGTGTTCAGGATTTCTGATGAATGATTTCTAGTTTCCATTGGCTGACCTCCTAATTTTCCATTTAAATCCAAATATAGGTAAAAAAGAAGGCTAATCCTTCGATGGGTTTTGAAAATATTCCAATACATCATCTTTACCATAAAAAATCCGTTTCACCACTGAAACGGATTTTTTTAATCAGTAAGATTAAGACTGAGTAGGTTTTTCATTGTTAAAAGAAAACAGTAAAGTCAGATTCCAAATGATCATTATGGAACTGAAAAAATACAGATTTAATATAAATGCTATTCCCACATGCATCAAAATCGTTAAATATATCCAGTATTTTGAAATTTTTGGCTGCCATACAAAAAAAGGATAAGTCAGCTCTAAAATAACGGTTAACAGTCCAAAAACAGTTAATAAGATAGGAAAATGTCCTAGAAATGTAATGTCATATGTATTAGTAGCGAAAGGTAAATTAATGGCCTTCCATATGTTTTCTCCATTCCACCAGTTGGTGCCAATGATCTTATCAAAACCTGCAAAAAAGTATACGATTGATACATGAATTTGAAATAATCGTTTAAAAGGAGATAATGCTATTGATGACAAATCACGAGGAATGATGGCTAGATAAAAAAGAGACATGCTGGTGAAAAAATCCACGCCATAAGCATAATAAGAGTTACTCTTTACGAGAGCAATTTGTAAAAGAAGAACAACAAGTGCTGATAGGTTTTGTTTGTAGCCTAATAACAACGTACCTAAAGCAGCCAGAAAAAGTATTTTAAATGATAGAATTGTCGTATCAGGGGCAATCCCCATTGTATCAAAAAAAATAATGATTTTGGGTAAATTTATTAAGTAATCCGGAACAAAAATATCCGTTACATTATACCCGATTACCCCTTCATTTACTGAATATAGATTTTTGAAATCAGGTAATATGGATACAAAATGAATGATGATGAGTAAAGATACCGCAATTCTGAAAAAGGTAAGCCAGAAATTGTTATTTTGCTGGGTAAAGAAAAAAGTATAAATTCTGTCCATTATTTAGTATAGGTCATTTCATTAGTTAAAAATAATTCTGTCTTATTCTTGCCTTTTACATAGTCCTGTAATGTTGGGTAGTTGTAAAGATATACCTTGAGATGAACCCCATACTTACCATTATATTGATTATAAATATGCTTTGACATTTCTTTCAGTACGATGTCAATATATTTATTAAACATTTCATTTTTGTCTCCCGTCAGTTTATCAAGAAATAACCTGTTTAAAGAAGTAAAACGAACGCTGGCTTCTTTGGTATTCAATTTAAATTTCTTGCTGTCAACCTTGTTTCCCTGTTTATCCAGCAGGTCGTAAATGATCACAAAATCACTGGATACATTCGTCCCAAAAAAACCATAGCCGGTCTCAAAACCCGTGTAAGAATTAAAAACTCTTAAAGGCTTAATATTATAAACAGAGGTTAGAAAATTGTTTAAAGGAGTATTCTTGTCATACTGATAATAATTGCAGACACTGTCTACTGTTGTTTTTACAGACGATAACAGGATGATTGAAATTATGGTAAAGGTAATTGTTAAATAAATCTTTTTTCTAAAAGGAAATTCTTGTTTCTTCATAATTGTATATAGAATATTCCCGAACAACAGTTTATTGGAAATTAATAAACTATTATTCGAGAATAGTAAAAAAAACCTTATTGATAACTGATGAACAGCATAGGGTTCAAAAGCTTCAGGCTAACTACTATTTATAGTTATTAATTAAATTTTCAAGTTTTGTATTTTTTCCAGTCCCTAAACCTGTTCCAGTTCCGGTCCCAGGGCCTGATAGAATAATTCCTGTACTTGAATCTGCTGTAACCTGATTATCTAATGTTCCAGGAAAAGCTGTAGCAGATGAACCAATAACGATATTGTTTTTGTAGCCATTTAAATTCTGTATAGAAATTGAATGGTTCTTGTTTCCTGTTGTATTGTTTAGATCCTCAACTCTGCTGGAGTTTACCTGTGAAAATGAAGAGGCAACGATTACGACTAAAGCTGCTGAAAATAGGAATGTACTTTTTTTCATGTTTATTAAGTTTTAAAAATTATTTGTAATGATTAATTAAGTTTTCAAGTTTCGTGTTTTTTCCAGTTCCTAAACCAGTTCCTGTTCCTGTCCCAGGGCCTGATAGAAAATATCCTGTACTTAAATCTGTCGTAACTAGATTATCTAATGTTCCAGGCATAGCTGTAGCGGATGTACCGGTTATTATATTGTTTTTGTAACCCCTTAGATCTTTTATTGAAATTGAATGGTTCTTGTTTCCTGTTGTATTGTTTAAATCCTCAACTCTGCTGGAGTTTACCTGTGAAAATGAAGAGGCAACGATTACGACTAAAGCTGCTGAAAATAGGAATGTACTTTTTTTCATGTTTATTAAATTTTAAAGGTTATTTATAATCATTGATCAGTTTAGCGAGTTTCGTGTTTTTTCCTGTACCGGTCCCAGTACCTGGTGAAGTGCCTACTACCGCATAATTTTGGGTAACGATAACATCTGTTGTATTAACCTGATTGGTTACAATAGATCCGTCTATGACAACATTTACAATTTGCTTATGGCCTCGTAAATCTTTAACATCAACGATATGTCCTTTTTTGATAGCATTTAAATCTAGATTTTGACCTTTACTAGAGTTAGCATGGGTAAATGAAGATCCCACAATTACTGCTAAAATTGCAGAAAAGAGAATGGTACTTTTTTTCATGGTAAATAGTTATTAGTTTTACTTACTTTCAAATTTTTTGTCGCTGTTTCAGTTTGTCCGACATGCTTGTTATTTTAGAATAAAATTTTTCAAATCCGTTAAAAACACCTCATCCACTTTCCCTTTTACGGTATAGTCTTTTGGAGAAGCGATGCCGGAACCTTTAATGTATAAATGACTTAATCCCGGGTACAACTTAAATTCTGCAGAGGTATTATTTTTTAATGCAGTCTTCCAGAGCATAAAATCTTTTTCAGTTACCTGATAATCTCTGTCGCCCTGAGCAAAAAACATAGGCACTTTAATGTGCTTTACTTCTTCTAAAGGGTGGTAATTCTGCAGGTATTTCCAGTAAGCAGCCGGAATTCCCATTGGTAATTCTTCTTTAGGGGTATTTGCATTAAATGTACTGGAATTCAACACCGAAATCCCTTTCTTCAGATTCTGAATGTTTTCATCTGACACCGCTGAAGCATCAATTTTATGAAGGTATTCGAACTGGTCTAATAATAAATCTTGCAGAGGTCTTGCATTTCCGGATAAGAAAATATATTTGGAAACTTCTGCTTTAGAAGCTATTTTGGGCATCAGATAAGCTCCCAGGCTATGGCCTAAAATAATGATCTGGTATCCTTTAAAATCATTATTCTTCTTAAAATAGGTGGAAATATTGACTGCATCGTTGATTGTTTCCTGTTCAACGGTTGACTGATCATCAAAGCTTGCAGGATAAGAATAGTTTCTTTTATCATATCGGTATGACGAAATTCCATTTTTTAACAGGTATTCCGCAATATCTTTAAAAGGACTGTTTTCCCCTACCGTCTCATTTCGGTCATTCGCTCCGGAACCATGAACAAAAATGACAAGTTTTTTCTTATTGTCTTCAGTCGGCTGCAATAATGTACCCTTTAGTTCTAATCCGTCACTCTTTATTTTTAAAGTTGTTTTATCATCTTCCTTAATAAAATCTTTATGTGGCAATACATAAAAACCTATAATCTTATTATGATCAGTAAAAGTGATTTGAATATCAGGTTTTGATTTTTCAAATTCAGAATAATAGTAATAAGTATCTTGTTCATTATTGACTTCAATAACATTTTTAAATTTGCCAAACTGTCCTTCCAGTTGTCCCGGCAGAGATTTTAAAATGTCAATTGGACTTTGCTGGGCAACAGATTCATCAAAAAAATGATGCGTTTTTTCAGCATTTCCTTCAATAAATAAGGCTTGTATGAAATTACTTCCGATTTCCTTTCTACTTTGTGAATAAGTAAAAATAGAGAAGGTAAGAAGACATAAATTGAGATACTTTTTCATTCCTAAAAAATTAAAATACGGTATCTTTAAATAAGACACAAAATATTACCGTGATAATAACAGCGAGCACAACTAAAGATATCTGTATATTCTGGAAAACAGATTCTCTGTTATCATCATTAATCTCAATGGGCAGATTGAGCTTTTGCGGAATCTTAATCAAAACCCAAATGAGTAATAATAACAGAACATTCAATCCAATCGTTAAAAATAAATAAATTTTATCTCCATATCCGTCCACATGATCACCATATCCATGAATGGGTATTATTTCGGGGATACGATCATACTTATAGAGCACATAGGCTGTATAAAGTAAAACCATAAAGCACGGAATGTAGAATAATAATTTTATTTTTTTTGAAACCATTTTAATCTGAAATTTTCGTTTGTTGGATACAAATACAGAATTAATGCTGCACTAATCGAGAAGAAGAACGAAAATATTCCATGGAAAATAATGATAAAGAAATGGAATACTAAAGCCACTACCAGAATAGATAATCTGTACTTTCTGCTAGCAAATAACGCTAAAAAAAGTAACAATTCTAAAATCAGTACACCATAGGTTAAACATGTAATAAATAAAGAGTTTCCTAAAAATGGATTTAAAAAATTAAAAGTATCAGGCATCCCAAAATTGGAATGATGAAGCCAATAATAAATAGCAGTTCCATTAGCCCATTCGGGATGTGCAAATTTTCCTACAGAGGCATGGAAGTAGATGATGGCCACCTGCAGACGGATCATATACAGAAAGCAAATCGAAATAAGATTTGCTGCACGATGCTCTTCTTTTTTAGCGTCCCAGTGATTTTTCCTATTATCCAATATACAAATAGGAATGAGAAGCAAAGTCAGAATGGTAGCAATCTGATCACCTCCGTCAATTACTGCTGCAGTATGCAAAAAGCTAAAAGAAATCCACCAATGTAATATGCAGGTTATCTTTTGGAAATAACCACTGATAACGAGGGCTAAAATAATAATTGCACCCCATTTCATGAAGACCAGATCCTGATTGCCAAGCAAATAAAAAAAGTTGATTTTACTGGCAAACTCATTTTGCAAGGTGGGTATCATAAAGCTGCCAGAGACTTTACGTACAAAAATGGTATCAACCGGATTAATTAAAAGAGTTAATAGTGTTCCCAGCGCGATCAGGCTTCTTGATAAGCCCACAACATTGGTATAAGGTGCATGGGTGAAAGCAAATGCTCTCAGTTTATTTTCAATAGTGTTTAATTTTGACATGTTATTCTTACTTTAATAACTTTGGCGGGCATTCTTGTTTTATACGCTGAGTTACTCCATGCCCATGGAACGATACTATGGTAAACAATTAAATAATCTCCACACAAAATAGGTGATTTGATGAGATTCTTAATGGTAATAAACTGATCTGGAATTTTACCGTAAAGATTTTCATCATAATTCCAAGTTGTTTTAGGGAATTTCTTTTTGTCCAGCATAGTGGCAATGATTTCCACTTCCATTGTCATTTTTGATACTTTACGGGATAACCCTATAAAGTTGCTTAGGTTCGCATGTTTCTGGCTAATTTTCTCAAGTTTATTATTTTCAATTTTATAAATATAAACCTGATCTTCTTTTGCCTCCCGGGTAAAAAATGCCCAACCTTGAGGAGCATAGGTGTAAACTTGGCTTACATAGTTAAATTTATACTGAATAGGGTTAAAAGGAATACTTGAAATAAGAACAATAATAAATGAAATTATTGCAAATAAACCCAGACACACTGCTAAGGCAGTGTATCTAAGGTTTAAAAACAGGTTTTTAATTTTGTGAAGCATCAGCAATTTCTTGAACAAATAATTCAAATTTTAAATAATCCTCATTCATAACGCTTATTGATTTTCCTTTTCTAGGACTTGTTAGTTTAGGTCCCCACCAAGTAACCCCTAAGTAAATCGCAACAGCTCCCGCAACAGCAAGATTAGCTGTAACTGCAACTGTATTATGAATTGCTAAAGCTGCATAGTAAAAACATGCTACAGCCCACGAGCAAGGAATTGCTTCAACATCATAGTTTTGCGCTAAAAACTTCTGATATTTAACATTTAAATTTTTAAGATCTTCCTGACTGATTTCTCCGCCTTCTGCTACCATATTCTGTAATTCCTCATCTTGCTCAAGCTTATCCATTATAGGCTGAAACTCAGGTAAGATAATAGCTACATTTTCATAAATATGGATAGATCCATTTTTAATCGCATTTTGGATATTTGAGTTATCACCACTCAATATCTCTTTTTTGAAGTTTTCAAAATAATCGGCATCCTTCGTTTTTACACTTTTAACGAAATTGCTGAATCTCTTGTTAAATAAATCTTTTTGATCAGCAGGTGCAGCATTTACTTTTTCAACGATCTCTTTGTGAGATTCAATGTTTTTGGCAAAATCCCCATACGCAAAGAATATTCCTTCAAATAATTCTTCCCCGGAATATTCTTGGGCCATTTTTGAAGAAATACCGTTAAGGTTCTTTTCAGTTTTGGAGTTTTCGGGTGAATTCCCTAAAGCATCATCAATGCTGTTTGAGCATGAAGCTAAAAATACGTTAAGTGTAAGTAACACAGAAACCGTACGCAGATTTGTTCTGAATCTTTTCATGGTTAAATAAATTTATTAGTTTTTTTGACTGGGCAAATATAAATATTTCAGTGAATATGCAAAATGTTTATGGGAAAAATATAAGAATAGAGTATAAATTTATTTTTTGTGAACGAAATAAGTAAATGCTTTCAAGATAATAATTCCTATTTCTTATAGGATTTATTTTTGAAAGCAATGAGAATAATTTATTTTTTTGTGTTTTGATTATCAGTGAGATAAATTGCTTGAATGAACAGTTCTATAATCTACAAATCCCAACTTTCGTCAGGATTTTATGTATTCTTCATTCTTGCAATGTATCCACTGCATACAAAATTTCTGCTATCCTTTTTAAATATATTGGATATTAAAATCGATAGCCAATACTCAATCCAAGTTTTATAACCTGGTCATGGTCTGTTTTATTGGCATTGAACATCAGTTTTCCATAAGCTGCATTGGCTTCAAAAACAAATCCTTTTCTGGTAACCAGCTTCCAGCCAAGACCTGCACCCAGTGCAAGATCATAAACATCTTTATTTTCAGTGAATGTAATATTATCTGCTGCGTATATTTTTTTTCCATCAATGGAGGTGAACATTCCAAATCCTTCGACAAAGAAACCGGAAGCATATTTTTTTCCCAAATAATATCTGTAATAGGGGGAGATGAAGTAATTCATGTCTTTCTCTTTTGTATTGTCATAGACGAAAAATGCAGAGATTCCCAGTGATGATTTTTTGTTGAGGTACCGTTCAAAACCTACTTCCGCAGCACCTGATAGCGGAGAGATAAGATTCAGTTTAATTTCATTTTTTTTCTGATAAGAATTTGGAGTGGTTTCACTTTCACTTTGAGCTTGGACAGTATAAAAAGCAAACAAAATGATGAGTAGTGAAAATTTTTTTTTCATAAAAAAGGTATTTGAATTATTTGAGTGCAAAACTCATATAATCAAAATTAAAGCAGGTTTCAAAAGCTTAAGACTGGATAAAATGGTACTTATTTGATGGTGTTTTTATATTCATTGGGAGTTTGACCGGTTACTTTTTTAAAGGAATTATAGAAAGTTGTTTTTGAAGTAAACCCGGCTTCTAATCCCATTGTCAGCAAAGTATAGTTTTCATATTCCGGGTCTGATATCATTTCCTTCACAGCTTCCACCCGATATTGATTGATATAATGGGCAAAGTTATCTCCTGTTATGGTGTTTACAATTTGTGAAAGATACCCTGCGCTTATCCCTAGTTTTTCGGCAACTTTTTCTCTGTTTAATGTACTGTCGGTATAAATGTGCTCTTCTTTGCAAAGAAGTTCCAGTTTTTGAAAATACAGATTATCTGCTGTAATAGATTCCTTATACTCTTGCGGGGTGCTATTATGTACCACTGGCAGATGGGGATACAAAACAGCGGTATCATTATTGAGTAAATTATAGATGGCATCTTTGTTTTTGGCCAGTTTATATTTGTAAATACCAATATACGCTGTCCAATGAATGATGAATGTAGCAAATAAAGCTATGACACGCATCGTTGAAGAAATATCATAGTCAAAAAATAAGCCGGATAGAGCGGTAATAAGCCAAACAAACAGCACAGAAGAAACAATCGTCAAAAAGGTAAGTATCCATTTTTTTTCCTGTGAATCTTTTAAATGTTTTATCATAAAATAAGAGTAAATGGGAAGGAATGGAATGAATGTAATGGCTAAAAAAAATTGAATCAGACTCAATATTTGGATGATAACCATGCCTGACTCAGACAAGGTATAAACTCCTGCAACATGATCAAGATCGTTGATAATATTAAGGACAGCAGAAAAGGCAAATGGGATAAAACACAAATATTTTTTTTGTTTGTATTTTCTGGTATAATCAATCCGGTTTATGATAAACAGGAATAAGAAAGCAGGCATTAGAAATACCCAATTGATATTGTCTGTAAAATGTAGAAGAGGATAGGAGGCAAATACATGACGAAGCTCAAAAACATAATTCAGTAAAATAATTGAAAGCGTAAATAGTAAATAGGCTAAATATTTATTGGAATTGCTATTGAACAGGGAAGACTTTAAAATAACTAAGCCTAAGATGAATCCCTGGAAAACTGCAATGTTTAAAAGTGTTGTATAAATCAATTTTTTATAAAAGGTGTTTTCAAGATTTGCTTTGGCATATCATGGTAATTATTGTTTAAATATAGCTCTTTCGTATGAATTGTTTGACTTTTTGTGAACTTTCTTGTTGGTGTATCTAACCAATTGTTAATAGATTTTGAATCTATTTTAGTTATATGTGTTTCATAATTAATATTTTATCAATATCTGTTTTGTTTTGAATGCTATTGAGCATTTTAGTATGTAGCTTTCCTTCTATAATCCATGAAAAAAGATAATGGCTAATTGAGCTGGATTCCCATAAATTTAAAAGCCAAAAAGGATGACCATAAAAATCTATAGACCTGAAAACCCTGTACTCAAAAAATATATTGAATGCTTTTATATCCTTGAGCAAACCTCTGAAGAACCCTCAGCTACTTATTTTACCTTTCCGAGCATCTATACCATTGTCACGGCTAGTGAGAACACGGAAACTTTGGTCACTAAAAACAAAATAACAACCAGATACTGCCGGTCCAACCCAATTGAAACCAATCTGGTAAGTGATTTTAATGAACCGGTATTGGTTAGCTATGAAGGCGTAATCAATGAAATCACGACCTATTTCAAGCCATTGGGGATCAATGCTTTTATACCGAATAATTTGAGAGATTATTCCGAGGGAAGTTTTCCGGATTTTAGTCCGTACGAGGATTATAAAGAAACCATGGCAAATATTCTTTCCTTAAAAGATCACACTGAAAAAATCAGGGCGATAGAATTGTACTGGCTTTCAAAATTTCATCCGTTTGAAAATGTTTTGCTGGCTGAGGTACTGACTGAAATGTTCGATGCCAGTAACATCAATCAATCTATGACGAAATTGTCTTATACAACGGGTCGGTCACGAACAACGATCAACAAGCATTTCGATCAGCATATTTGTAAAAGACCTTCGCAGTTCAAAAAAATCATCAGATTCAGGGCAGCTATTCAAAGCCAGCTTGACGACAAAAATAGAGTAGGGCTGTCTTATAGTGTAGATTATTTTGATCAGTCACACATGATCAGGGATTTTAAAAAATTAACAGGTTTTACGCCAAAAGTTTTTTTTTCAAAAATAACAACACTTGAAAAAGATCTCATAAAATGGATGTTTATTTAGCAGGGTTTACAAAAATACAATGATGATGATTGATTATGTAGTAACATTGCAGCTTAATCATGTCATTCAATAGTTTATGAAGCCAATCCTACTATTACTTTTATTCCCAATTCTTATTTTCGGACAGAAAAATGTGTCAGAAAACCTTGCAAAATATATGCAGGCTCAGGTTGAAATAAATAATTTTAGCGGAACTGTTCTTGTGTCGAAAGATGGTCGTATTTTACTAAAAAAAGCCTATGGTTTGGCTGATTACGAATGGAATATCAAAAACACCATAGATACTAAATTTCAATTGGCCTCAGTAACAAAACAATTTACCGCCACCGCTATACTTCTATTGATTGAAAGAGGAAAACTGTCCCTTGATGATAAACTGAGTACATTTTTACCGGATTATCCCAAAGCCGATAGTGTTACGATCCATATGTTGTTATCACATACCTCAGGGCTGGCTATGGGTTTTAAAGAAATAGCCTTAAGCTCGATGGACAAGGATGCTGCCTATGCCGAAATAAAGAAAATCCCTTATGAGTTCTCTCCAGGAACTCAAAGCGGATACAGTAATATAGGCTATTATTTGTTGGCTAAGATCATTGAAAAAGTCTCAGGGGAGAAGTATGCTGTTTTCTTAAGGAAGAATATATTTGAAAAGGCAGGAATGAAGAATACGGGCGTTAGTAATAACGAATCGATCGTTGAAAAAAAAGCAAAGGCTTATTATCGTACAGAAAGCGGGCTTATTCATAATCCTCATATCAACTGGGAGATTAATGTAGGCCATGATGGTGTTTATTCTACTGTTGAAGATCTGGCCTTGTGGGATAAGGCTTTATATGGAACTGAGATTCTTTCTGCTCAGATGAAAAAACTTATGTTTACGCCCTATGGTGATGAAAACTGGGGCTATGGCTTTATCATCAATCCGTTTTACAATCACGGGCATCAATTAATAGCTCATGATGGTGGCTTTTTTGGGACAATGACTTCTTTTAACCGCTTTACAGACGACAAAATTTTTGTGACCGTACTTTCTAATAATGAATCATTTTCCTATATTATAAGTTATGGACTTTCCGCCATTGCATTGGGAAAAAAGGTTGAGCTTCCTTACAAACATCACCGGGTTGAAATAGATCCCAATTTATATGATCAATATACCGGTAAGTATGATAAAATTGACATATTGAAAATTGACGGTAAACTTTATTTTAACAATGCTGATATGGAACTCATCCCGGAATCTAAAACCAAATTTTTCAGAGCAGATAATAATGACAGAACAGTTGAATTTATTCAGGACAACACAGGTCTTTACAATTCTATAATTCTGACAAAAGGTGGAGTGAAAGAAGTGGTAAGAAGGAGTAAATAGTCAAAATGGTCTTGATAAGTAAGGAATATAAGTAATCTGTGTTTTACAATAATCTCTGGTTTATGGGTATAAGAAGTAGAATTAACATTTTTATAAAATAGAATCGGACCCAGCCAGCTGTATGATGTCATATTTTTTCTATATTTAGAGGAAGTATATTAAAGACAATGCCGATAAACCTAATACCTCCGGATGGAGGCATGTTATATAAAGAAACAGACATGACTCAGTTCTTCCCTGAGCCATTAAATGCAATAACTGCCCTATTATTTTTAGCCATAGCCATTTTCTGGACCCTTAAAATAAAGGATCATTTTAAGGAACATCCTTTTTTAACCTACTGTCTGGTTTTATTATATATTGGCGCTATTGGGGGAACTGTTTATCATTCATTCAGACAATGGTCGGTATTTATCATGATGGATTGGCTGCCCATTATGGTATTATGCCTGTCAGCCGGATTTTATTTTGTAGCCCAGAGTACCCGATGGTATTATGCTGTTGTAATGGTTCTGGGATATGTAGCACTTATGTTTACTTTGAGAAACTGGATTTTGGTAGATAACCCTTCTCTCTTTATCAACGTCAATTATGCAATCATGGCCTCATTGGTCGTTTTCTCGGTCATAAGGTATTTGATATATACCCATTGGAAAGCTGGTAAATGGGTAGGTTTTGCTGTCTTGTCGTTTGTTTTTGCATTGACCTTCCGTATCGTTGATAAATGGGAATGGTTGAGTTTTGGAACGCACTTTTTATGGCATACGTTCGGGGCAATAGCAACGTTTTGTATGTTTAATTATATTTATCTTACGCGGAATGTAATTAGGAATGCGTAAGTTTTTTAGATCTTCATCAGATCATCACTGAAATTCTTTTTAACGCAAAGTTTATTGATAATTTCGTGGTATTGTAAGTGATCTAAGGGCTTCGACTTCGTCGCTGATAAGCGATAAGCTTATCCATACGCTTCAGTGAATCAACAAAGTTGATTCTATACTTTGCGCTCTTGAAAATCATCAGTTTCAGAAATAAAAATCTTTGTGTCAAAATATCATCAGTATATTATCTTTTTATTCATTAAACTCCTTAAAATTAGGGATTTCCCATCCTAATTTATATTTGTAAGTTAGTGCCGCAAAAAATAGTACAGGATAAAAATATACAGAACGATTCTGATGAAAAAGGATTCGTATTGTTTTATTCTTCACTGTTTTAAAAAAATTATACACCCAAAAACTAAATTTATTACAATGAAGAAGACACTGATTATTCTATCAATGGGCGCTTTGCTTGCTGCCTGCAACAAAAAGACTGAACAGAAAACAGATGCAGCTAAGGATACTGTCGCCATAGGAAATACTACAGCCGCAGAAAAATCTCCGGGAGAAACTACTCAATTTGACATCAACTCTGTGCCGGTTTCCACCGCTGAAGTGGGGGATTTTCCATTTTTCAGTTTTCCCAAAGGACTGGAATTCCAAAACAAACCAGTACAAAGAAGCTTTGACATGCTGTATTTTCCACTTAACGGCGTAATGACACCCATAGAAGGAAAAGTATGGAAAACATATGTAATCAACGGGAAAAGTAATAAGGAAGAATGGTCATTGCCATACTTTTTGAAAAGCTATGATGATGCTATTACAAAAGCAGGTGGTGTAAAAATATTTGATGGTAAAGTTTCTCAGCCAGAGCTTGACAGGATAAAAGAAGATGCCAAATACTTTGGCGAAGAAGGTTCTATAGATTATTGGAATGAACCCGTAAAAGTATATGTCATCAGAAGAACAAATGGCGATGATATTTATATTCAGCTCTATGGAAATACGGCTACCGGAGCCATACAGATTCTACAGAAAGCCCCGGTTGAGCAAGGCGCAAAATTGTAAAGTCAAGATGGTGAAAAAATAAGGTAGATCCTTTAACAATTGAGACTTTCAGTTTGTTTTGTTTAAAAATCCCAACGAAAAGTTGGGATTTTTTTGTTTTAAATTCTGCAACGGAAAGCCTCCTGATTTTAAGCTGATGAAATAAGGTTTTTTTCTTTGAACTTGCCCCGAAGTCGGGAGACTTCGGAGAGCAGGGTAGATCATTTTCTACTCTGATTTTTTTGTTTTAATTAAGCGGTTTTCTGCCCGTAAAAATATTAATCAGAACGACAATAATGGCAACAACCAAAAGTGTGTGCATTAAACTGCCAGTGTCCATACCGGGAATTATACCAAGCATTCCCAGAAGCCAGACGGCGATGCAGATTACTGCAACAAGCCATAATAAATTTCTCATAATATTATTTTTTGTGGTTAGTGTTGTGGTGTAGTGTATATCCGGAGGCTTCGCTTTATTGATGCCTCAAACCTTTATGATGATATTGCGTGCTTTTATGATCGGTTTTATAGTTTGAATAAGCATTATCAGTGTGAGTACTGTAATTTTTATTGGAATACTGATCATTCTCTAACTGAGGCAGGGAATAATGAAACGCCTTGCCATTCTTATAAAGTTTATTATCGTAAGTACGGTAAATCTGATTCTCTTTATAAGTGTTTCCATCAGGAGCAAGATAAATGTTGTTTTTCTTGCTTTTTTTTCGCAGGCCCAGATAAAGCAAAGAACTTCCTGCTGCAAGAGCCAATGTAATTTTTACTATATTGTTCATACGATGGTGATTTGATGTTAATCATTACAATTTTTTTGCCATAGGACAGAAATGTGGTACTTTTTAAGCAGAGGAGTACCTCTTATTCCTTTGATGAGAAGAAAAAAGTCTGGCAGAACCAGACTTTTTTGTTTTTACAGTGTTTGTTCTGTATGTTTTCCTTCCCTGATCTCTTCTACAAGTTTTGCATTAAAGGCAGGAAGATCTTTTGGAGTTCTGCTCGTAACGAGTCCGGCATCTACTACCACTTCGCTGTCTTCCCAGCGTGCACCAGCATTTTTTAAATCCTGGCTGATGGAGTTCACGGAAGTCAGATTTCTGCCTTCTACAACACCAGCGTTTATCAGTACCTGTGGTCCATGGCAAATAGCACCTACAGGTTTATGCTGAGCAAAGAAATCTTTCACAAAGGTGAGTGCTTTCTCATGGGTTCTCAGCTGATCCGGATTAATAACGCCTCCCGGCAATACCAAAGCATCATAATCTGAAGCAGCTGCATTTTCCAACGTTTGATCTACCGGATATTCCTTACCCCAGTCTTTTTCTGCCCACGCTTTAATACTTCCGGATTCAGGACTTACAATATGTGCGGTCCATCCCTGTTGTTCCAGATATTCTTTAGGCGAGCTTAATTCACTTTCTTCAAAGCCATGTGTGGCCAGTATTGCGATTTTCTTTGACATAGTACTTTTTTTGTATTAAGTATCGGAAGTGATGACCTCCAATGACCCTGTTTGATTACTGTCTGATGATTAAATAAACTCTACCTCAGTAGAGAAAGGATACTTACTTCTTTAAGTCTTCAAGAACTTCAAATTTATCATGAGAAGCTTTGATCTGATGAAGCTGATCCAGTACAACCCTGGAACTTTCCGGGCAGAGATCACCACTGTCTAAAGCATCCTGATAAGCATCAATAGCAGCATTTTCACCATACACTACATTTCCTAATGTAGAGCCGGCAGTATCTGTGGCAAAAGAATTTTTAACATCAATCCATGCTCTGTGAATAGCTCCTGCAGCTGATCCTGACTGATCCGGTGTGCCTCCTCTTTCTGTAATCAGATTGCTCAACTCGTTTTTCATGGTGTGAGATTGGGATACCATGGTATCGTAATCTGTTCTCAGCTGTGGGTACTGATCCCATACTTTGTCTTCAACCTTTGAAAATCCCTGAATTCTGTCGTTGGTAATGTTCAGTAAATCATTCAATACTGAAACTGTTTTCTCGTTGTTCATATTTTTATATTTTTAAAATGGTATTATAAACTTTGCAAGCGGCGTGCCTTAAAGACAATATCTTCAAAGATGTGTATTTAAAAAAAACTTAAAATTTTGAAAACAAATCTTAATTAAAATGCCTGCAGTGCTCCAAAAACATCACAATCAAAAGTAAATGGGTGTCTATGAAAATCTACCGGAAAGAAATATCGTGATGCCATACGTTCATACGGTTAGAATTCTGGATGCCGCACACCTTATTCTTCAGAGAAAAAGAGAAAAGAAGATCACTGAAACCAGTTAAGAATAAGAAGTTGGTTGGTAAATAAAAGGTTGGGAATTTTTGATACAATTGATTAATGTGCTGCTGACCTATTTTCTGACGCAAAGGTTAGGAGACTTCGCAGAGCAATTGATGCAAAGATTCCTTATGATTTTACATCGATGAATGTATTGTAAACTTCGTAGATAAATAAAAAATGCCCCTTTTTTCAGGGGCATTATATTATTGAGCTTTTACCTGCTCTATCTTTATGTAAATTTTGGTAAGGTTGGGTTGGGCACTGCCTGAAGTAGGGGCTCCAGCCATAATGGTTGCGGTATAAGCGGTTTTTGAAGAAGAATTACTGTCTATCCAGGTATATCTTCTATGCTCAGGTCCGCCGCTGGCTCCATCTATAATCCCTACGTTCCCCCAGTAAGCGTTTCCTGTTGCTCCGGTGCCCTGAGGAAACCAGGTCGCTGATGAATCTGCCATACCGCCCCATACTCCTGAAGTAATATTGTTTGTGGTTACCGCTGAACCAATATAGCCGCCATATTCGGTATTATAATTCCAATATAGATTTACGGTAGCGCCTGTATTGTTATATAATTGTACGTTAGGAATTGCGGCGGTTGTACCACTTGTGGTATCAAATATTACCCTTATGGAATACTTACCATCCGGGGTCGTAAGAGGGAAGGTATACGCTTGTTTCCCGTTGGGATCGCTTGTTAGGGTAGGATATCCCATTGCAGCAACAGGTGCAATGTCTGCACGGCTGGTATTTCCCACGGTAGCGGTACAGTTTTGTGCTGCTGTTAAGAAAGGAACTGCAGTACTGTTTAGGGAAAGAGTCATATCATTAGCCGTGGTAGGAGTTCCACTCACTGAGAATACCAATTCGCCATCACCAAACTCCAGAGTGCCGGGTCTTAGCTGGAAGGTTAATCCGTTTACGGTAAAAGGAGATCCTGAATTATACGAACCTCCGTTTCCTTGGCTGTAGGTAACTCTCAGATTCCCGCTGAAAGGAGTACCGGGAGTATAAGTAGAAGGATTTAAATAAGCTGTAGTACATTGTAATGCAGAAATTGCCGGAGCGACAGCATTGGTAGCTTGTGTAAGTCTTTGCCATACAGATCCATCAAAATAATAATAGCCCATCGCAGTAACGTTCACACGTTGTCCTGTAGCATCTCCGCCAGTAACATCTGTAATATAAATTAATGCTCCACTCTGATTGCTGCCATAGGTAGCCGTATTGGCTGTAAGCTCAGCTCTTGTAAGCCTCGGAGCCTGTAATCCGAATGTTTGGGTGTTATCCGTAATCAGTCCTGAAGTATCTCTTTTAGCAGATACATCCATCGTTGTTTTGGGTGAGGTTGTATTAAACCCTACTTGGGCAAATGAGAATCCTGAAATGAGGATAGCACAGCATTGTGTAAATTTTGTTTTCATATTAAGGTGATTTATGTTGTATGTCAAATATAACTTTTTTTATGGATAATAAAAAACATTGGCTTTATAATTAATGAAAATTAACTAATTGGTAATATTTTGTTTGATTTTGGCATTATATGCTGGGTTAAAATTATTAATATCAAATTCTATTTTTATACAAATCATATTATTTAATTGGGGTTTAATCGAAAAAATAATATGTTGATGATGAGTTTCTGGTGCAAAACTTTCATTTTTGAAATTGTTGATTTTAGGAAAGCAAAGGATTGCATCTACTTCGTTGATTTTCTGAAGTGTAGGTATAAGCGTGCTGCTTCATCAGCGACAAAGTTGCATCATTTTGTTCACTTAAAATAAAGCAGAATTATTAATGAACTTTGCGTTTATCTTTTTAATCAAAAAATAATTTTAAACATAATCTATTTTACAAAGCTTAATTTTTATCAGATCATTATCTTGTAGGTCAAGCATATTGCAATTTAATTTTAAGCATTAAAGACAATTAAAGTGATATTGTTGGTTTTTAATTTTTTCAACTTTATGTAAATGTCTTACGAAAAATATAATAGAATGTTTGGAATTTGCATGTGCTTTTTCTTTTAATGTTGAAAGAAAGATGATTTACTTATATTTGCCTCGCAAAGCAAATTCACATGTTCAAAAAAGTAATCACTGTATGTATCCTTGGTTTTTATACGGTTTTTTGTTCGGCTCAACAGGTTCGGCCTTCAAAATCATCTGAAATTTACCGTGAAATCAAAACGCTGAAACATCTTCCTAAAGTTTTATACCTTGCGGCTCATCCCGATGATGAAAATACAGGATTACTCTCCTGGTTAATCAACGACCAGAATGTAGAAACGGGTTATTTGTCTTTAACCAGAGGAGATGGTGGTCAGAATTTATTAGGAACGGAACAAGGTGCTGCATTGGGTTTAATCAGAACGCATGAGCTTTTAGAGGCAAGAAAGTTAGATGGTGCCCAACAGTTTTTTACCCGTGCGATTGATTTCGGGTTCTCTAAAAATACGACCGATACTTTTAAACAATGGGATGCCGACAGTATTACAGCAGATGTAGTCTGGGTAATCCGTAAATTCCGTCCTGATGTTATCATTTGTCGTTTTCCTCCTACTGCTGCGGCAGGACACGGACAACACGCGGCTTCGGCTGTGGTGGCGGAAAAAGCTTTTAAGTTGGCTGGTGATAAAACCGCTTTCCCGGATCAACTGAAATATGTTAATGCATGGCAGCCAAAACGTGTATTATGGAATACTTTCCGCTTTGGCGGGGTGAATACGACCGCTGAAAATCAACTGAAAGTTACCGTTGGGCAATATGATGCACAACTGGGAATGGGCTATGGTGAATTGGCCGGATTAAGCAGAAGTTTACATAAAAGCCAGGGTGCAGGAACACAGTCTGTAGCCGGAATCAGAACAGAATATTTTTCCCATGTTATCGGTGAACCGGCAAAAACAACACTTTTCGATGGAGTAGTGAAAACCTGGACTTCGCAAGGAAATGCTGATATTGACCAATCATTAGATGCAATTATTTCCGCTTTCAATTTCAATAATCCAGACCTCAGCTTACCTGCTTTGCTTGCTTTACGAAAAAAGGTGATGGCATTAAAAGATGGAGACCTGAAAAAGGATAAAATGAAATCTCTCGACAATATTATTTTAAGCTGTTCCGGATTTATGGGTGAGGTGGTTACCAACCAGGCTGAAGCAGTTGCCGGAGATCATTACAACTTCAGGTTAAATTTGATCTCAAGAGCTACAAACCCTGTTGTTTTAGAAAATATTAAATGGTTAAATCAATCAGAAAGCTTCAACAGAAAACTATCAAAAGATTCTTTGATTACCATTCAGCATGACATTCAGATTCCTGCAGATGCAGCGCTTACAGAACCTTACTGGTTGGCAAAACCAGCGGTGAATGCGGCAACGTTCTCTGTTCCCAACGATACTTTAATCGGTTTGCCAGAGGCAGAATCACCACTGAATGTTTTGCTTGATGTAAAAATCGGTTCAGAAAAGTTTCAGGTTAAACTTCCTTTATCGTTCAAGAAATTAGATCCTGTGCGTGGTGATGTGGTAGAAGCCTTGCGCATTGTTCCCGCATTGGAACTGAAATTTACGCAACCCCTTTATTGGGTTAAAGAAAATGAAGATTTACCCTTGAGTTTAAATGTTAAGGTTAATTCCAGCAGACAGTACAGTAACGGTATTCTCAACCTGATGTATAACGGAGAGCGTTTAGGCAGTGTTGAGGTAAGTTCGCTCAATGGAAAAGATACTACCATCGATTATGTTATTCCAAAAACTAAGCTTGCCGCAATACATTCGGCTCGCTTGCCATTGGATGCCAATTTTGTTGCAGATGGAGTAACATATAATAAAAAACAGGTATTAATTCAGTACCCGCATTTACCTTCCTTACAATATTTTGCACCTGCCACTGTAACCGTAATGAAAAGTGATATTCAGGCAAATGTTAAAAAAGTGGGTTACATAGAAGGTGCGGGCGATTTCATTCCGGAGTTCCTACGCATTGCAGGGATTCAGGTAGATGTACTGAAGGATGAAGATTTTTATGGAAACATAGATGAATCCGGCAAAAACGGTAGTCAAAGCAAGCTGTCTCAATATGATGCCATCGTACTGGGTATTCGTGCCAATAACACTGAGAAAAAGCTGGGGCGATGGATGCCTTTTTTATGGTCTTATGTAAAAGCTGGGGGCAATTTGATGATGCAGTATAATACTAACCAGGATACCACGGTTGACAAATTGGGAATGTACAATTTCAGTATTGCCAATAAACGGGTTACTGAAGAAAATGCCAAGGTTACGTTGTTAAATCCCAATCATAAATTACTTAACTTTCCGAACAAAATTACGGTGGATGATTTTAAAGGCTGGGTACAGGAACGTGGTGCTTATTTCCCTGCTCAATGGGATGCCGCGTATGAACCGCTTTTTGAAATGCACGATACAGATGAAGAGCCTCTGCAGGGATCAACTTTATATGCCAAATACGGAAAGGGTAATTTTATTTATACCCCATTGGCATTTTTCAGACAGCTGCCTGCGGGAAATGTTGGAGCGGCACGTTTATTTTTAAACTTTTTATCTGCACAGAAAAACTGATGAACAAACAACTTAAAAACTGGAATATCTGGTACATACTATTAGCCGTTGCATTAGTAGTACAGATCGTATTTTATTATGGGTTTACTAAATTCTGGGCATGAGTAATATAGATTGGACAGTTCTTATTTTTACCCTTGTTGCAGTGGTGGTTTACGGCGTATTTATCGGTCGTGGGCAAAAAAGCAATGCATCCTACCTGAAAGCAGATAATAAAATGCCCTGGTACATTGTCCTTTTAGGGATTATGGCCACGCAGGCAAGTGCCATTACATTTCTTTCAGCACCAGGTCAGGCGTATACAGACGGTATGCGTTTCGTGCAGTATTACTTTGGTTTGCCTTTGGCGATGATTGTGATCTGCATTACTTTCATCCCGATTTTTCAACGCTTAAATGTTTACACTGCCTACGAATATTTAGAAAACCGTTTTGATAAAAAAACAAGGGTACTCACCTCTCTGCTTTTTCTCTTTTCCAGGGGCTTATCCACAGGAATCAGTATTTATGCTCCAAGTATCATCTTATCAAGCGTTTTAGACTGGAATATTTATTTAACCAATGTTCTGACAGGTGGTATTCTGTTGATTTATACCTATGTTGGCGGAGCTAAAGCAATTGCTCACACCCAAAAATTACAGTTTCTTATTATTCTGGGAACAATGGCCTTTGCAGGTTATTTGCTTATTCAAAATATGCCGAATGGAATTGGTTTTAAAGATGCACTTTATCTGGCAGGGAAATCCGGAAAGCTCAATGTCATCACTACAGAATTCGATTGGAAAGATAAATACAATATCTGGAGCGGGCTTATTGGTGGTTTCTTTCTGGCACTTTCTTATTTTGGTACAGATCAGAGTCAGGTTGGAAGGTATATCACTGCGAAAGACAATACCAACGCAAAAATGGGCTTGCTGTTGAACGGATTGGTTAAAATCCCTATGCAATTTGCTATTCTTCTGATTGGTGCTTTGCTTTTCGCGTTCTTTTCTCTAAAACCGGCTCCGATTTATTTTAACGAACGCTCTTACCAATATTTAAAGGAAACAAAACCTGAACAGGCTGCCGTTTTTGAAAAAGAACATCAGGATTTACAAATAAAATTTAATGCAGAATCGAAAGAAATTCTAAAGCTGAAAGAAACTCAATCTCCCCAACTCAAAAAAACGATTCAGGATTTTAAAAATACTCAAACCCAGGTAAAAGAACTTCACGGCAGGGTAGAGGAAGCGATCAATCATTCAAACTATAATGCAGAGAAAACGGATACGAATTACATTTTCCTGTATTTCGTGAAAAACACCTTGCCTGTAGGAATGATCGGTTTATTGTTTGCTGTCATTTTTCTGGCCAGCTGGGGTTCCATTTCAGCTGCACTGAATTCCCTTGCTGCCTGCTCATTAAAAGATGTTCATCTGATATTCAGAAAAGATATTCCTGATGATGCCACCGAATTGAAGTACAGCCGACTGCATACTTTAGCCTGGGGTATTTTTTCTATAGGTGTAGCCATGTTTGCCACGCAAATGGGTTCTCTTATTGAAGCGGTTAATGTATTGGGTTCTCTTTTTTACGGACCTATATTGGGGATTTTTCTGGTCGCATTTTACTATAAAAAAATTGACGGACCGAATGTATTTATTGCTGCCATTTTATCAGAAATTACGGTCATCGCCGTTTATCAGTTTGATATTGTTTCTTTCCTGTGGCTTAATGTAATCGGGGCAGCAGCGGTGATTATATTTTCAGCAATCGGATTGCTGTTTTATAAGCAGAAAACAGTAAATTCGTAAGCAAATAATAATAAAAACAAACAAATAAAATATTATGAAAACAATGATTAAATCTGCTACAGTACTTTTTGCAGCAGTGACGCTTTCAGTAAACGCTTTTGCACAGGAAACTAAAAAACCTGCCAGTCCTCCGGCTACTGCTACGGGAAAAATTAAAGATGCAAACATTACAATTGCCTATAGCAGTCCTTCTGTAAAAGGGCGTACCATCTGGGGTGGATTAGAAGCTTATGATAAAGTTTGGCGTGCGGGTGCCAATGAAGCTACTACTTTCGAAACAGATAAAGACATTACCGTTCAGGGTAAAAAACTGCCTGCAGGTAAATACAGCTTTTTCTTAATCCCTAAACAAAGCGGAACCTGGACTGCAATTTTTAACAAAGAGCCAAAACAATGGGGCGCTTATAAATACGAACAAGCTAAAGATGCTTTACGTGTGGATGTAAAAACAAAAGCTTTACCAGCAACACAGGAAGCTTTAGTGTATAAAGTAAACAATAATGGATTCACAATGGATTGGGATAAAATCTCAGTTCCTGTAGAGATCAAATAAATCATTTTGTCTTGTATAAAAAAAGGGAATCATTTCGATTCCCTTTTTTTTATATTATTCATTTATTAAGCTTCAATAAACTCCAAAAGATCTTTATTAATGGTTTCGTGCTCCGTAGTAGGCATTCCGTGAGGGAAACCTGGGTACGTAATCAGTTTTCCGTTTTTCAATAGTTTTGCAGATTTAATGGCAGAGTTTTCAATGGGAACAATTTGGTCATCTTCTCCGTGAAGAACCAGAACAGGAATATCCACAGCTTTTAAATCTTCAGTAAAGTCAGTCTCGGAAAATGCTTTGATCCCGTCATAATGTGCCACAATTCCACCCATCATTCCTTGTCTCCACCAGTTTCTTTGTACTCCGTCTTTTACATTGGCGCCTTCTCTGTTGTATCCGTAGAAAGGGAAAGTCAAATCAAAATAAAACTGGTTTCTGTTATTCAAAGTCTGTTCTCTGATTCCATCAAAAACCTCCATAGGAACACCGTCAGGGTTGTTTTCACTTTTTACCATTACCGGAGGAACGGCGCTGATTAAAACTGCTTTTTTTGCTCTTCCGTTAGAATATTTGTTAACGTAACGGATCACTTCACCACCACCTGTAGAGTGACCAATGTGAACAACATCTTTCAAGTCAAGGAATTCAACCAATTCTGCAGCGTCAGAAGCATATTGCTCGATGGTGTGATTGTAAATATTCTGGCTGGAACGCCCATGGCCTCTTCTGTCGTGAGAAATCACTCTGTAACCTCTCTGAAGAAAGAAAATTACTTGTGCATCCCAATCGTCCGATGATAATGGCCATCCGTGGTGAAACATTAATACAGGTCCTTCTCCCTGATCTTTATAAAAAATTTCTGTTCCGTCTTTTAATTGTAATGTGCTCATTGTTTTGAATTTTTAATGTTTGGTTAATTTATTTGATAAGTTTTTGTTTTCTTATTTCTTCAGCAAATGTATGGTGGATAAAGCAGGTAGAAATTAATCTAGTTTAATTTCGTACATTTTTGCTGATTTTTTTTATTCTGATAGCTATTTCAATCTTACTCTCTCTTCCAAACTCACCCATGCGCCTAATTTTTTTATGATTTATAAAAAAACATGAAATTATAAAAAAATCATCGAAAATAATAGAGGTTGGAAAGCGGAAATCCAGGATGATGAAAGAGTTTTCCTCGATATGTTAAAGAAAATGAAGCAGATATTATTTTATTGGGTTCAATATGGGATGAGAAATTTGAAAATGAGATTAAAAAAATGGTAAAAATCTAAATCAAAATTTAAAGATAATTGTTCATTACAGCTGTGGAAGCGGGCTTCCGGAGATTGAAGTTTACACACTTTTTTCTAATTTGCAGCGGTAAAATAAATTTATGTTTCAAAATATTATCAAAAACATCTCAAGATTTGTTACTTTAACACAGGAAGAGGAAAAGATTTATGAAGGTTTGTTAACACTTCAGAAGTACCCGAAGAAAACACACCTTCTGCGCGAAGGAGAAATTTGTCAGTTTGAAGGTTTTATAAAGCAGGGTTGTACACGAACTTATTATCTTGATGAAAACGGTTTTGAAGTGACCCTTCTGTTTGCTGTTGAAGATTGGTGGATTACGGATATTGATTCTTTTAATAGTAAAACCCCTTCGAAGATTTTTATAGAAGCCCTGGAAGATACCGAAATTTATATTTTGAATCCGGAAACCAAGGAAGAACTACTGCAAAAGGTTCCCAAGTTTGAAAGAGCATTCCGGCTGATGATGCAGCGGTATGTGGTAACTCTTCAAAACCGCCTTATTAATACAATTTCTCAACCTGCGACAGACCGTTATCTGGAATTTATCAGGGTTTATCCTACCATCCCGCAGCGTGTGGCGCAGTATTATATTGCATCATATCTTGGAGTTTCTATAGAGTTTGTGAGTACAATCAGAAAACGTTTAGCTATTAAAGAAAAACAAAAATAATAAGCAGAAAATTTCCCTTTCTTGAAGTGAAAGCGAAAATTCGAAGAGTTCTTAGGGTGGTTTATACAAAATGTGTAAATCACCTTTTTATTTAGAATGAAAGAAAAAGTCATTTATTAAACTAGCTTAATTTCTAAGGTTTTTATCAGTTCTATATTTGCTTTATTAATTTAAACAATATTCAATGTTACAGGAAAACAAAACAGCAGAAGGCTTTGGAATGCCTTGGGAAGATATCTACGGATACGCACAGGCGGTAAAAAAAGGAAATACGGTTTGGATTTCCGGTCAGTTGGGTCACAACAAGAAAGGCGAATTGGCAAAAGGAATGGAAGCACAAATGAAACAAACGTATGCAAATATCAAAGAACTATTGTCAAGATATGATATGACGATGGAAAATGTGGTGGAAGAAGTTATCTATGCAATGGATATGACGACGGCCTTTGAGGCGAGAAAAAATTTCAAAGCAGAATTTTATGATAACCCTAAAGCTGTTGCCAGCACAATGGTTGGAGTAAGCGGGCTGGCATTACCTGAACAGCTTGTCGAAATTAAAATTGTGGCGACTGTATGAGTTTGTAGTCTTGAAGAGAAAAGGAAGATGAAAACGGGCAGTAAAAATATCTACTCAATATAATCCAGAAAACGCAAAGGCTAGGGCTTAAATGTACCTTCAATTTCAAAAACATAAATTCAATAAAACAAAGGAAAGTGCAAATAGCAAGCTTTGGTGCGGATTGATAAAACTAATTTATTGTAATATTGATGGGGTTTTCAGATAAAAAATCAGAGCAGAAATAATCTGCTCTGATTGTATTTTTTTGTTTAATGATAAATGCCTTCTAAAAATAGCATATACCTTCCGGGCTGAAATTCTCCATAGGAAAACAGATAGATCACATTATTCTTTTTCAGATAATGAACTTCTAATCCCTCTTCAGATACATATTTTTCAATGAAAGTGTTTTTTACATTCAATTCACTTTCTCTGACGATGGTTTCAAAACTTTCATTATCTATTTCTTTTTTTAAGTCTCTTAAGGGACTGTTGTAAAAATCAATCAGTTTGATTTTCTGATTTTCAATTTCAAAAATTTCTTTTAAACATTCCTGTTCATCGCCATCAAATAATTTTTGCCTGGTTATTTCGTTTTTTTTAATCATATCCGATTAGTTATAAGTTTAATACATTCTTAATGATAAACTTTGTTTTAAAAAGCTTATCTAACATGTTTTGAGTTTTTTATATCAATTTTTTACCCTTCAATCATAGTCGGATATAGTGATATTCCCCAGACGATATCTTTCAGCATATTGGCATAATCTGTACTGGCTTCTTCTGCAACAAAATTTCTGGCTATCATTACTGCCATTGGATATTTTTGATAAGCTTCGTCTTTTGTATAAACTTCATTATTGTCAATGACAGTTTTTTTTATATCCAGTAATTGATTATAAAAAGAAACATTCATTGGATTATCAGGAGATCTTTCGTATTCTTCTTTTGCCTGTAATAAGGCTTTTCCAACTATTTCACGATAATAATTTTTCGTTAACTTGTCTTCTAAATCTGTATACATTTATCTATTTTGTTTAATTAAATTGAGTTTTTGGTATATATAGCTGGCTTCCACCACCTTCTGTATGAACTGAGATAGGGTTGCCTTCTGAGTCAATTCTTGACCATGTGTCATCAATTTTAGCTGAAGTACTCCTTAAGCCTTCTGCATCTTTTGGTAATTTAGTTATTTCTTTATTAACATTTCTTAGCTCTTGCGTTTGTTTCCAGCCATTATTAGGATCTCTGACATTATATTTATCTGAAACTCCAAGCTCATTCGGTGTATTGAGCGGATTATCAGTATAATAGTCTCCTCTTAATACCGTTCCTTCCGTATTTACCTTTGTGTATTGTATTAATTCTGTTCCTTTTGACAGTTTAACGATTTCGATTGGGCTGCTAAAGTCAATCCCTGCAATATGAGATTCAATATCTCTCATTTTCATATCAGGATTATGTTTAAGATAAAACTCAATAGCTTGTTTTTTTCTTAATTCAATAATGGCATCTATTTCATCTATTGCAGCTTTGCTTACAATGGTAGTTTTATCGTCTTTTACTAAATTTTCTTCCTCATTTTTATTATTTCTAATTTTTTTCCCTTTAATGGATCTTGCTTTAGCTAAATTAGTATTTTTTGATGTTTTACCGATAGGTTTTATATATCCTTCTTTTATTAAATCATTGATGGATGCCGGCAGTTCATACTGAATACCTCCACCTTTTTCTCCAAACCAAGGGATGATTTCTCCTTCACTGACTTGATTGATATCTTTCAATACTTTATACCTTGTATAAGTTTTACTATCTGTTCCTTTAGGTAAAGCTCTGTCTGTATAAGGAGTACCATCTTTTCCTGCAAAGGTTCCTCTATCCTGGAAAACTCCGTTTTCATCGATCCACCCGCCATATCTGTCAAAAACGCTTCCTTCTTTTAAGGTAACCTCCAGGGTGCTTGTTGCTCCACGGTTTGGAGGCCAGTTTCCATTGAGATTTTTATCCGTAAACAATTGTTCTAATTGTTTCCAGTTTTTATTCTTAAATAAATCATAAGCCTGTTTTGCTATTTCATCAGATGGAAAACCAGTTTCAACGGATTTTAGGAACTTATTAAAATCGGGTTGTTTATAAGTATTCTCCAGAGCGTGTACTGCTGGTTTATTGCTGACTGTGTTTTTAGGTAATTTTCCGCCCATTAAATTTTCTGGCGTATCAATAAATTCGCTATGCTGCTCCGGGTTGTAAGGTTTTTTTGAGGTTTGCTTCGATGTTTGTCTTTTTACCTTTGGCAGTTTCTCTAATTCTGCTCCTTTTAAGTTTTTACTGCTTAGCACCACCAATCCTGCAGTTAATGTCAATTGTCCTAAAATTTTAACGATAGCATCTATTTTTTCTGCTGTTGTTAAGTTTTTATTATCATGGATATCCTGTATACTTTCTAAACCATCAGCTGTAATCATCACAGCAGCAGTACCATTAAGGGCGAAATCAGTTAAAATGATATACTGCATCCCTGTTGATGATATTTTTATAATAGAGGATGCCTTAGCGATGCTGGATAATGAGCCTGCCATCCCTAAAAAGCTGGAAGCTATCATAATGACATCCAAAGTAAGGGTTTCGTTGGTCAATGTTCCTTTTTGTACTTTATCAATAATGCTGGAGGCTCCGGAAGTGACACCTGTGGCTCCTGCAGCTATAAATAAGTAAGGAGCAATAGGTGCTGCCGGTGTAAATGTGGCTACCAGTCCTGCAACTGCTAAACCTAAAGAAGCCCACCCGGCTCCGGTGGAAAGTGATTCCCAAAGCGATGCTCCATTAGTAGTGAAATTACCTTTTAGGGTAGGATAACCGAATGTATTAGACGGAATTTCATAAGCCAGAATACCATCCGGATAGGTGTTTTTGCTGTCAAATTCTTCAAATAAATCTTTTAAATTATTTCCTTCATAAGTACGCTGATGTTGTACGCCTGGAGTAAGATCTGTGAGTACATAATTGGCTGGATTTTTTTTGCTTTTTCCTATAAATACATTGAGTGACAAGGTTTCTGTTGTTTCTTCGTTGATGGCTACGGCATTAATAGCTAATGCTGTTTTGGGAGCAATGGTATTAAAGCTTTTATCAATATTTTTCTTATATTCCTGTACGTTTTTTAGAGCCTGATAATCATCTTTTGGTAAGATAACCTGTCGGTAAGATGCTTCCTGGCCTGTTGGATTATTATTTTTGTCTAATACCAGACAATGGATTATAAAGACTCCTGTAAGTGAGCCCACAAAAGTAGCTGTTGCCTGCGCCGAATTCATATTCCAGCCATCCCGCCCAAAGTATTCTCCTCTTTTATAACCGAAAACATTGGCATTTTTAGCATATTCTACTCCCATTTCTTTTGGAGTATTGATTTCTGCAAACCAGAAATAATGATGATCTTTAGGAATGGGTTGCCCTTTAATTGAATAATACAAATGTGGAATATGGTTAGGATAAACATTTCCAACTTCTTCAGGGTTTTTAGATTCGGATTTAATAAAGAAGTTTGGATTGCTTTTTTGCTCTTCAGCTGCTCCTTTTGAAAGATTGAACTCAATAAAGGCTACCTGCTGTCTGAAATCTGAATAATTTTGGATTTTATTCTTTTTTAAATCACCAGCTGCCGCCTCTTCAAGGGTCTTAACCTGATATTCTTTGGTTAAAGCCCTGAATTCCTTTGTTATAGTATTTTCTATGATGAATACAAATGTATAGTTCCCTGATTTATGGGTGTTAATAGAAAATTGACTGATTGCAGTTCCATCCTGTCCGAATGTTTTAGTATCCTTTCTAAAAGGGTATTCAAACAAGTTGTATACTCTGCCATCATTCTGGATCAATACTTTTCTGACAACTTCCGGCATTTTAGGGTTGCTTCCTTTGGCGCTAATAACAGGGGTTTCATATTGATAGATACAATCAAACTCTATAGGTTGCCCTTCTATGGCATACTTTGTCTTTGGCTTGATCCATGATCCTTTACCTGTGACAACAACTTCCTGCAACAGCTCACCTTCGGGGTGTGGTGGCTCTGGCTCCAGTGCTGGTTGTGGCTCTTCATAGTTTGCATATAATAGCCGTATCGCTTTAAATAAGTCTTTGTTGCCTAATTCTTCATATAAATCCTGTACTAAACCTACTTTTCTTTTAGGTCTGTATGTTGCGTCATAATATTGAATAAGCTCGTATCTTTCTTCATAGGAAAGTTTTTCTAAAGCCCTGAAGACTTTATCTTCATCAGTTCCTCCAAAAATCCCTAGTGTTCTGTGTTCAAAAGCTTCGTACAGCATTTTCGCACGTTCAGAAACAGGAAGCCCAACTTCTTTCCGACTGTTTAAGAAATTCAATGCTTCATTCATTTTCAGCAAGGTTTCCCTATTAAGAGTGCCGGAAGTATTAATATTATTCTTACGTTGAAAATTGATGATCCCGGTCTTTGTTTCATTCCAGAAAAGATTCTTATTTTCAGAGGTTTTATGTCCTAATGTATTAAGGGCGTTATGAAGTGTTGAAACATGCTGCCCTTTGTCAAATAATTGAATAACAGATATGTTTTTTTCTACTTTTCTAAATGCTCTGTTTTTAAAAGGGTCGTGTGTTATTTGGGTAGATTCTGTTTTTGCAAGGGATATTTTGCTGTCCTGATCGGTGATTTGCTCGTGCTTATCTTTATCCTCTTTACTATGGGTATTTTGCTTATCGGACCTGTCAGCCCTGGGGGCAAATGTTTTTTTGTGTCTGCTCATGGTATTGGTTATTAGATGAGTTTATGATGATGTGCTAAGAGTTTATTCTGATTTTTGTACAAACGGGCTGAGGCGGGACTGGTTTTTTCCGAAAGCTTTTTCGTTTTCTATCATTAAATAAGTGCTTATTAATGAATAGGTAATACGGGTTTCATTACGGTCATGTAATGCCATTGCTACATTTTTCATAATGTTTCTGATATTAGCACCGGTATAGGTATACTCTTTGGTTAAATGTTGTAAAAGATCATTACTTTCAAAAGCTATGTTTTTAGGCAAATAATGCTCCCAAAGAGCTTTTCTGGTTGTTTCTGTAGGGCGTATTACATTGACAGATACATCAATACGGCGCTTGAAAGCATCATCCATATTGTTTTCAAAATTGGAAGCCAGAATTGTTAATCCGTCAAATTTTTCTATTCGCTGCAATAAATAGGAGACCTCCTGGTTGGCGTAGCGGTCATGGGCATCTTTTACATCAGAACGTTTCCCAAACAAAGCGTCAGCTTCATCAAAAAACAGCATACAGTTTTTTCCCTGCAGCCTGTTGAATAACACTTCAAGATTTTTCTCAGTTTCACCAATGTATTTGCTCACTACCTGTGAAAGATCTACATGGTACATATCAATACCATACGAATTAGCAAGAATTCCGGCAAGCATCGTTTTCCCTGTTCCCGGTGCACCGTAGAATAAAGCAATGAAGCCTGGTTTAAAGCTATGCTCATCGGTTTTGAAAAAGCCGTTTTCCAATGCTTTTATATAATGTCCAATAGGTTTTATCTGATCTCGCACATTATCTTCCAGAATAATATCTTCCATGGTAAGATCAGATTTGTAAAGCCTGCCGGGAAAGTAAGAACCATGATCCAGCTGTGGTTTCTGCCCTGATAAAAAATAATTGAGATAAGCGGTATCCAGTTCAATTTTTCCATGAATAAATTCTGTTGAAGAACGGTTGTAAATAAGATCATTTTTCAAGAGTACACTTCCATTGATGAGCTGGGCACCATACTGTGACCACAGTGACAAATCCTTACCTGCCAGCAAAAAAAGTGCGGTTTGAAAAGTCGGCTTAAAGCTGCGGCTGATTTTATCATATTCGCCACCTGCTTCAATAGCAAAAGCATTGCTGCTTTCTTCTATCTGTACAAAGGTTTTCAGGATAGACGGATAATGAGCCGATGCAATGCCCAGCGCTAAGATGATTCTGTCCAGAACAGTAAGCTGGTGGGTGTTTATCGTAATGGAATAAGGAGATTGGTCATCCGATTTTGGAGGTTCAGGTATTTCATAATCCCCATTCAATTTTATATCATCTTCCAGAAACAATTCTTTGCATCGCTTTTCAATAAGTGATTGCAGCCATTTCATTTCTTCATTTAAAGAGTTATGATTTACAGTATTGGAATGGAGTAAGGGATTGATTATTTCTGTTTTTTCATTAATAGGTGTTTTTATTAATGATGAGGGTTCATGGTTAATAGGAGATTTCATAATCTTATTTTGAATTAATAGGGTTGCAGTGAGGGTATTGCTGATGTAAAATCAGCAACTTCAGAGATTGGTAAAGCTTCAGAGTATTTAGAAAATGTAACCTGTTATTACCAGTTTACGAATATGAATTTTTTCTGCCAGGGGAGTTTTACGAGACCAATTCCCCACGAAAGTTTTTCAAGGAGAATATCCTGTGTTTTTCGTTCTACGGTAAGGGTGTAATCAGAGTCGGTGATGACTAATTTCCCTGGTCGCTGGAAAAACTCGTTTTGCAATAAGGCAGCAGATGATTTTTTCATGGGAGCCCAGTTGTGCTGTACACTCTCTATTACATTTTTAGCCTGTGTTTTATGCTTACGTGAAAGTTTAATATGCCTGTTAATTGTTTGATGCATTGGGATATTACACAGGAATTTTTCAAAAATCATGTCGTATTCAGGAGCATTTATTTTTCCGGTGGCGATATAATGCAGGAGATGGGCACACAATTCCGGATCAATGAGCTGCTGGGTTTTTGGATCAAGAAGCTCACAATGTTCAAACAGAGTTTTGATGAATGGATGGATCAAAATAAGCCCTGCATTTTGAATGTATTGTCCCTCGTTCTGATTGATATCTTCCTGAATTTCAGTATTTTTTTTCTGAATGGTTTCTTGTGAAGTTATTACATTTTCAGGTTGATCTGCTACATCTGTTTTGAAGCTTTCAGAAATTTCATTTTCTGTAATAAAAGGGAATATCTTAACTACTGTTTTCCTGTTCTGATGATTGCTTTTTGTTTGTGATAAGCCCATCTGTTCTATTGTTGAAATTTCCCGTAAAAGATACTCCCGGAGATGAGGATTGGATGTAT
The DNA here is from genome assembly GCF_965111995.1 of Chryseobacterium sp. Marseille-Q8038. Lineage (NCBI taxonomy): Bacteria > Pseudomonadati > Bacteroidota > Flavobacteriia > Flavobacteriales > Weeksellaceae > Chryseobacterium > Chryseobacterium sp. Marseille-Q8038. Next base: position 292,355 of record NZ_CBCOPN010000001.1, read on the forward strand.
TCAAGTACTCCGATATTACATTGAAGATCAAACGCCAGATGGCAATTCTATCCGTAGGATTCAGTTTCGATAGATGATGTATTGTATCCGTTTCCAGATTGACCTTCAACTCCTTATTTTTCAAAATTGCCAGGCATAATTGGGCAATTTGTTCATTGGAAAGCTGATTGATAAGCCGGTTTCGGACATTTTCTTTTGACAAAACAGATACTATGTTCTTTTGAAAATTATCGGCCGAAATTAGAAGGTTAAAAACTTTTGGTTCCAAAATAGCCATAGTATTGCTCTCAGAATTCCACCAGGGCATAGCTCCTTTTTCTAAAAAATAGATCAATGCTTTGAGCATCTTTTCCTGATTGTCTACCAGGTAGGCTTTAGTATTACTTTCTGTTTCCTGATGAGAAGTTTCAGTGGGTTGAGTAATTTCTGACAGTTCATCTTTAAAGAGTTCAGCTATCTGATCTTTTAACTCCGTATTTAATGCGCTGCTTTTTACATCCACATTTAATTCTAAACGGGGAATCTGCAAGGTATGACCAGCTAACTTATATTCTAAAGCCCTGATATGCTTTTCTATTTCCGGAAAAACATCAATAGACAAAAAGCTGTTAATATCATCTTTTATACGCAATGCCTTTTCTTTGTTGTTGACGGTAATTTCAAGAAAAACTTTCTGAATGATATGATTTTGCTTCACATTAAGAGGTTTAAATGATACAATATTGGGAATCGCCAGACCGTTATTTTTTGTCGAACTCTCCACCCCAGAAACTTGCCGGACAAAGGCTGAGTTTAGATCTCTGCTTGGCACTCAATCTGCATCCGCAGCCTCTGACAAATCCGTCTTTTGGACCATCTATCACTTCCAGAGTCTCTGGATTAAGCCATTTCATAGCGTTACAATTGTTGCCGTTTTTTAAAGGACATGCATTGCAAATTTCTTCCCTTAAAGAGAAAATAGCTTCTTCATTTTGGTCTGCCACACCCAATTTTGACCGTAGCTCATTAAAATGGCCGCCAATGATTTCATTGCGCTTACTGAAAAGATTTTTAATGTTCATATGATTAATGTTTTTAAAATTATTGGGTCAAAATTAGAAAGAAGAGGGACTATTTTTCGAATGATAAGCCCGCTCTATTCTGTCTTTGCAGTAAAAGACAAAATCATTTCCTAATGATGCAGATTCATATTTTCTGGAAACTGCCGGATGCAAGAAATCTGATCTTTCTCATCAGGAAATCATATGTTTTTTTGGAGAACTTGTTTGAGACACTCAATCAACCTATTCGATTATTTACCATCCAAAAAATGCCGGAATCATAAAAACAGCTATTTGATTTAGGGATAATCATCTGTTGAAATACAATATTTTTTTTAAGCAGAATAAGACTCAGCTAACAGACTGAAATTTGAGCCTCATGAGAGCAAGAAAATCTTTGGGTTAAAATTTGATTTTTCACTATCGTTTTTAACGTATTTATCTTCAGTATATTAATGGTGCTGTTTTTAGTTTTCTTCTATGAGAATTAAAATCCGATTTACTGCAAAGACTGTATTGAGCGCCCAAAATATTTGTCTTTTGAGGGGGCGTGATTGTATGTTTGCACCATAATAATTAAGAACAGAAATTATGATTAATAAAGTATTAACAGTTTTAAAAAATCAGCTAAATGCTCCGGATGGTTTATGGGATCCTAACGTTCCTAACGAAATTGAAATTGCTGTTGTTGATGACATCGCAAAACATGATGACAACACGGAAGGCCTTAGTAACAAAGTAGTAATTAGCCTGCTCAATATTGAGGAAGAATCAACATTGAAAAACAGATCAAGGTATCAACCGGTTGTGGTAGAAAACAATCCGGTACGATATGATAAAGAAAGTACTCCTGCTTACTTAAATCTATATGTAATGATCGCTGCCAACAGAAGTACATACAGCAAATCTTTACTAAGTATTTCAAAAGTTATCGAAGTATTTCAGGCCAAGAATGTATTGGAGTATGTTGACCTTGAGCCTCAAAACAATTTCAGTTTCAGAATAGAACTGCATTCCATTCCCTTTGAACAGCTAAGTTACGTCTGGGGTTTATTAGGCGGAAAAATAATGCCTTCTGCTTTATATAAAATCAGTGTGATCAAGATTTCAGCGAAGGAGGTAGTTCCTGTTAAATTAATTAATGACATTCATATACAAAGTATTAAAGTTGATTAATCATAAAAACTAAAAACTAAACTAAAAACTAATAACCCTTTAAACTTTTAAACATGTTAAATCCAGCAACACCAGGTGTTTCTGTTGAAGAAATTACAAGACTTCCATACTCGGTTGCCTACATAGAAACAGCTATGCCAGCATTTATTGGGTATACCGAACTACTTCCTGTTGGGTATAATGAGCCCTTCATCATCAGTTCTCTTTTAGAATATGAGCAATATTTTGGAAAAGCAAAAGAAGAAAATATTCAGCTACAGGATGTAGAAGGCAAAGGAGTAACTATTGTAGCCCCTCAGGTACAATTTTTAATGCATTATTCGCTGCAAATGTATTTTGCCAATGGCGGCGGACCTTGTTATATCATTTCTGTAGGGGATTATACATCAGCAGAAGTACAATTATCCTCATTGGAAGCAGGACTGGCTAAAATCGATCATAAAAACATTAAAGAACCGATTCTTATTATTTTCCCTGATGCTATTTCGCTTACCAATGAATCCGAATTTTATAGCATTTATAATCAGGCTATTGATAAAGCTAAAGATGAGAAGAAAAACAGATTTGTTATACTGGATACCTATTACGGAAATTCTGTTATCCAATCAAACAATCTTACCACGATTGAATCTTTTAGAAATAAAGTAAACCCTACTAATCATGCCGCAGCCTACTTTCCTCACTTAAAAACTATTTTGAATTATACTTTTGATGAGACTAAGACCCCTATAGTACATACCGGTTTACAAAAAGCAGGACAAGGAAGTGCTCTTTTTTATGCGGGTGAGATCGCTGCTTTAGATGAATTAAAAAGTTTAGCGAATGCCGAAATCTCAACCGGTTCTGCGGATGCTTATGTGCTTGCCGACTTATTAGATCAGGCTATTGCAATAGCAGAAGAAGTGAATGAAACAGCTGATGCAGGCGATCAAAAAAGTACTTTAACAGAAGTAATTGATGAGGCAAAAGTTGTGTTGGAAGCGATATATGACGGAATAATAGATGATTTTATGATTCCCGATGGTTTAGACGAAAATGCACCGGCTTTCAGTGAAGAGTTTGATGCCTTAAAAATTGCAATTCTTGAAGTAAAAGACGAAAAAGGAGATGCTAACGGGATTACACTTAAAAATCTGGAATCATCCAATTCGGCACTGTACAATCAGGTGAAAAAAGAAATGCAGTCATTAAAAGTTGTTTTACCGCCATCATCAGCAATAGCAGGAGCATATGGCAGAATAGACAGCACAAGAGGAGTATGGAAAGCTCCGGCCAATATCAATATCAGCCATGTCATTACTCCTACAGAAAAAATTTCCGATCATGAACAGGCTGCATTACATATGGATGTTTTAGGGAAATCAATCAATGCGATCAGGACTTTTACAGGAAAAGGTACCTTAATCTGGGGAGCCAGAACCCTTGAAGGGAAAGATAAAAATAATGAGGGGAAAGATAACGAATGGAAGTATGTGCATGTACGCCGCTATTATAATATGATCCGGCAATCGATCAATGATGCGCTCAACAAGTTTATGAATGAGCCTAATATCCCTCACACATGGTTACGGGCAAAAACAATGTTGGAAAATTTTCTTCACCAGCAATGGATGGAGGGTGCATTAGCGGGAAGTACTCCGAAAGAGGCTTATGAAGTAACCGTAAAAGGAGTAGAAGGAACTACTACAATGAATGTAGACCTTAAAATAGCATTAGTGCGCCCGGCAGAGTTTATTGTACTCAATTTTTCGCACAAATTGCAACAGTTCTAAAAAGAGAAAATCAATCACGAATAAATATCCGAAGTTTTACTTCGAAGAATAATTAATATTAACGTAAAATTTTTTAAAATGAATTACAAAACCCCTGGAGTTTACGTGGAGGAGCAAGGAAAATTTCCCCCTTCCGTAGCGCAAGTTGAAACGGCTATCCCTGCTTTTATTGGGTATACAGCGGATGGACCGAAAAATAAACCAACAAGAATTGCTTCGATGTTGGAGTATGAAGAAATTTTTGGAAAAGCAAATCCGGAAATCTTCGCTGTGGCTTTCAAAGATGGTGTTGCAACAGCAATTCCAACCAAGGTAAGCGACTTTAAAATGTATTATGCCATGCAGATGTATTTTGCCAATGGTGGTGGCCCTTGTTATATTGTTTCTGCAGGAGATTATAAAAGCCAGGAGGCTGTAGGTGCTCCTACACCGGCGGAAGCTTTTTTATCCGGTCTTGAATTATTAAAAAAAGAAGACGAACCTACACTGATCGTTTTTCCGGACCTTCAAAGTTTAGCTCCTTCTGCTGCTGATATTGCTGCTGCTTCTGCTGTTGTTACAACTGCAGTATATGCTAAGAATGTTGCTTCTGCCGCTAAAAGTATTGCAGGCGTTGTTGCAGACGCTGTTGCAGGGGCTAATGTAGATGCTGCTGTTGCTGCTGCCGTTGCTAAGGCTGCTGAGTTTAATGTTGCTAATCCAAACGATTTACAGGTTGCTGGTGCTAAGGGTGGTCAGGCTGTTGTAGTTGCGGTTAAGGCTGCTGCTGCGGTTGCTAATGCTACTGTGGCTACTGTTAAGGCTGCTGCTCAGGCTGTTGTTACTGCTCTTGAAACAGATTTTACTACAGCTTCTACGATGGAGACTGATGCTCTTGCTGCCAGCAGTCTTGTTACTTCCAGAGCAGGTGATCCTGTTGCTATTGGGAAAATCTATGCTTTGTACAATAAAGCTTTAGACCAGGCAGAATTATTAAAAGACAGGTTTGTCATTATGGATATTCTTCAAGACGTTGCTGCTTTTAGAGATAAAGTAACTTCTAAAGGTCTGAAATATGGTGCGGCTTATTATCCAAGATTGAAGACTGTTTTAAGCTATGATTTCAAAGATGCCGATGTTTTAGTTACCGGTGCATCTGGGATTACAACTTTAGCCGCATTGAAGATTGCTAATTCTGAAATGTATAATCAGGCGAAACAAGCAATCGGGTCTGCATCAGTAGTGCTGGCACCATCATCTGCAATGGCCGGAGTTTATGCCAAAGTAGACAGTACTTCCGGAGTATGGAAAGCACCTGCTAATGTAGGACTTAGTTTAGTAGATGTTCCTGCCGTAAAAATCTCTACCAAAGAGCAGGATCTGCTTAATGTAGATGCTACATCAGGAAAATCAATCAACGCGATCAGAACTTTTGCTGGAAAAGGAACATTAGTCTGGGGAGCCAGAACATTGGACGGAAACAATAACGAATGGAAATATGTACCTGTACGTAGATTCTTTAACATGGTAGAAGAATCTGTGAAGAAAGCTACAGAACGTTTCGTCTTTGAACCGAATACTGCCAATACATGGACCCGTGTACAGGCTATGATCGAGAATTTCCTTGATCAGCAATGGAGAGATGGTGCATTGGCAGGAAGCAAGCCGGAAGAAGCGTATTACGTAAGCGTTGGTCTGCACAAAACAATGTCGGCTCAGGATATTTTAGAAGGAAGAATGAACATCGAGATCGGTATGGCTGCAGTTCGTCCTGCTGAATTTATCGTACTCAATTTTTCACACAAATTACAGGAAGCATAAAATCAATTAAATAACAATTAAAATTAAAAATAAATTATGAGTACATATCCATTAGTAAAGTTTGCCTTTGAAGTAGATTGGGGAGGAACAAAAGTAGGATTTCAGGAAGTCAGCGGTTTAAATGTTGAAGCAGCTTTAATTGAATACAGACATGGTGCAAGTCCTGATTTCAGTAAGATTAAAATGCCTGGAATGAAAAGTTTCAGTAACATCACCTTAAAAAGAGGAACTTTCAAAACTGATAACGAATATTTCGATTGGTTCCAAAGCATTCAGCTAAGTACAGTAGAACGCAGATCTATCACGATCTCCCTTTTAGATGAAACAGGAGCTCCTGCAGTAACATGGAAAGTGAAAAATGCATTCCCGCTTAAATTACAATCAACAGATTTGAAAGCTGAAGGTAACGAGGTGGCTATTGAAACCCTGGAAATTGCACACGAAGGATTAACTATTGAAAATAACTAATATTAACTTTAAATTTTTAACAAATGAATTACAAAACACCTGGAGTTTACGTAGAAGAAATTGCGAAATTCCCACCATCTGTAGCACAAGTAGAAACGGCGATCCCTGCTTTTATCGGACATACAGATAAAGGACCAAGAAATGAACCGACAAGGATCTCTTCTATGTTGGAATACGAAACAATTTTCGGAGGAGCAAAAGATGAAAAAACAGCGTTCTCCGTTACGATTGAAGATACTGTTGTAACGGCAAAAGTAGACAACGCCAAACTAAGTCCTTATAAAATGCATTATGCTATGCAAATGTATTTTGCTAACGGTGGCGGACCATGCTATATTGTTTCTGTAGCGGATTATGAAAAAACTCCTGCCTTAGGAACAGAAACACTTGCCGGCGGTTTATGGTTCGGATTAAAATCATTAGAAAAAGAAGACGAACCTACACTTATTGTTTTCCCGGATGCTGAAGCTTTAGGAGCAGATGCTTACATGCTATACAATAAAGCTTTAGATCAGGCAGAAGATTTGAAAGACAGGTTCGTTATTATGGATGTTTTTGCAGATGCTGCTGCTTTCAGAGCCGGAGTAGATGCTACAGGTTTAAAATATGGAGCTGCCTATTATCCAAAATTGGAGACTGTTTTAAGCTATAGCTTTGATGACAAAGATGTTAAAATCGAGAGCTACAAAGAAGTAAATGATGCTGGAGTTCTTGTGGATGTTGTAATGCCTCAAAATGGAAATACATTAGCATGGTTGAAATCAAGAAGTTCAGCGCTGTATAACCAGGCTAAAAAAGAAATTGAATCTAAAAGAGTAGTATTGGCTCCATCTTCATCAATTGCCGGAATTTATGCTAAAGTAGACAGTACTTCCGGAGTATGGAAAGCACCAGCAAACTTAGCAATCAGCAATGTACTGGCACCTGTTGTAAAAATTTCTAATGAAACGCAAGACGGTCTTAACGTAGACGCAGTAGCAGGAAAATCAATCAACGCGATCAGAACGTTTACAGGAAAAGGAACGCTGGTTTGGGGAGCAAGAACATTAGACGGAAACAGTAACGAATGGAAATATGTACCTGTACGTAGATTCTTCAACATGGTGGAAGAATCTGTGAAGAAAGCTACAGAGCGTTTCGTATTTGAACCGAATACTGCCAATACATGGGTTCGTGTACAGGCTATGATTGAGAATTTCCTTGATCAGCAGTGGAGAGATGGAGCATTGGCAGGAAGCAAGCCGGAAGAAGCGTATTACGTAAGCGTTGGTCTGCACAAAACAATGTCAGCTCAGGATATTTTAGAAGGAAGAATGAACATTGAGATCGGTATGGCTGCAGTACGTCCGGCTGAATTTATCGTGTTACGTTTTTCACATAAATTACAGGAAGCATAAAATACAATTAAATAACAATTAAATATAAAAACATTATGAGTACATATCCATTAGTAAAGTTTGCCTTTGAAGTAGATTGGGGCGGAACAAAAGTAGGATTTCAGGAAGTCAGCGGTTTAAATGTTGAAGCAGCTTTAATTGAATACAGACATGGCGCAAGTCCTGACTTTAGTAAGATTAAAATGCCTGGAATGAAAAGTTTCAGTAACATCACCTTAAAAAGAGGAACTTTTAAAACTGATAACGAATATTTCGACTGGTTCCAAAGCATTCAGCTAAGTACAGTAGAACGCAGATCTATCACGATCTCCCTTTTAGATGAAACAGGAGCTCCTGCAGTAACATGGAAAGTGAAAAATGCATTTCCTCTTAAATTACAATCCACAGATCTGAAAGCTGAAGGTAACGAGGTGGCTATTGAAACCCTGGAAATTGCACACGAAGGATTAACTATTGAAAATAACTAATCATGGCAGTTTTATATCCTCCAACCAGTTTCTCTTTTATTGTTAATGGGATTTCAACAACAGAGGGTATTGACTCCAGATTTCAATCTATATCTGGTTTATCAACAGAAATTGGAACTGAAGAATATGCCGAAGGAGGCGAAAACAGATTTACACACCAACTTCCTTTGAGACCCAAATATCCTAATTTAGTTCTTAAACGTGGGTTAATCGTAAGTTCCGGATTGATAAGCTGGTGTAGAAATGCGATGGAAAACTTCCAGTTTGAACCCAGAGACCTGATCATTTCTCTTTCAGGCGGGATTCAGTCTACAGCACCCCTAATGGTTTGGAATGTAGTAGGAGCATACCCCGTAAGATGGGAAGTATCCGAATTCAACGCAGAAGAAAGCAAACTTGCTATTGAAACAATAGAACTGAAATATAGATATTTCACAATACCCTCATCGTTAGCAAGCTTAGGCTTGTAATTTCTAAATCAAATCTAAGCACTTGAACGTGTGTTAGTTTAAAGATAAATTTTACCCAAATCTTTTTTCATAAAAACAACAGATTGGTCTATAACAGAGACTGAACACACCCTTCATGTGCTTGGATTTTTTCAAACAAACATGTTAAATCATTGGTTATTAGTGTTTTGAATATTAATGATCATTAAAAAACAAACGAAATGCCAATAGAAATAAAAGAGCTTCACATTAAAATAAATGTGGACGAAAAAGCAGCAGTAGTTACAACTGCCACATCGGTAGATGAAGCACAGCTCATGCGCGCCATCAGCGAAAGTGTAGAACAGGCAGCAAAGATAGAACACCGTAAAAAAGAAAGATAATGAGAGGCGAAATAAAAAAAATAAAGATAGGAACGTACGAAGATTCTACATATGGGAGAATGATTAGTAGTACTGCTTTTGTGGCTCTTATTAATCCGACAGGTTTCTCTTTTACACGTAAAAATGAATATAATACGACACAGGAACCTGGGGCCAGTGCTACAGACCCAAAATACATCAATGCAGCTCCTCAATCCTTACAACTGGAATTTTTATTTGACGGTACAGGCGTAACAGAAGCTAATTCCGGTAATAAGCTTATCAATAAAATAAAGGAAGGCTTAGGAAAAAGAAATCCTTTCAGTAAAAAAGCAGTAGAAGATCAATTAGCTGAATTTTATGTAGCTACCGGAAATTATAATGGCTCGATTCATAAACCGTATAATGTTATAATTATTTGGGGAGAATTTGAATTTAAAGGGGTTTTGACCGAATTTACAATAGATTACAAATTATTTAATAATGATGGAACTCCTCTGAGAGCTGTAGGAAAAGCAACATTTGCAGGAGCAGTGAGTAAGGAACTTGCAGCAAGAACTGTAAAAACTTCTTCTCCGGATCTTACCCACAAAAGGACAGTACAAGCCGGCGATACACTGCCATTAATGACCGAAAGAATTTACGGAGATTCCAAATACTATCTGGAAGTAGCTAAAGTAAATAATCTTGTCAATTTCAGACAGCTAAAACCAGGGCAGGAATTATTCTTTCCGCCGTTAGAAAAAGTTTCATAATATGAATAATAGCGGATACATACAAACAGCAAAAAATCCAGATTTAGTTACCTATAAGGTCATGTCTGGAGGCACAGAACTGCCGGGGAAGTACGGAGTGAAAAACATTATTGTGGAAAAAGAATTCAACAGAATTCCTTATGCCCGCATTGTGATTTTAGACGGAAGTGTACCGGAGCAGGATTTCAAGCTCAGTAATGAAGATCTGTTAATTCCCGGAAAAGAAATTGAAATCACCGCTGGCTACCATTCTGAAGAAGAAACCATTTTTAAAGGAGTTGTCGTAAAGCACAATATCAAAATCAGAAACGGTTCTTCTTATCTCATTGTAGAATGCAGAGATAAGGCTGTAAAAATGACCCTGGGAAGAAAAAGCAAATATTTCTACGAAAGTACAGACAGTGATGTTATTGAAGAACTGGTGGGTAATAACGGACTTACTGCCGATGTTGAGACGACTTCAAATTCACATAAGGAATTGGTTCAATACCAGGCTTCTGATTGGGATTTTATGCTCACCAGAGCACAGGCCAACGGTAAACTTTGCTCCGTTGAAGACGGAACCATCAAAATTGCTAAACCTGATTTTAGTGGTGAAGCCGTAGAAACAGTAGTGTACGGATCATCTGTACATGAATTTGACGGAGAAATTGACGCCAGAGACCAATTCAACAAAATTACAGCCAAAACATGGAGTTATACCGATCAGGAACTCACTGAAGTGGAAGCTCAGGATCCTGCCATTACCCTCAACGGAAATCTTTCATCAGGGGATTTAGCAGATGTTTTCGGAATTGAAGACCTGCAGCTTAAACACGGTGGAAATCTCACTCAGGGAGAACTGCAGGAATGGGGAGATGCCAAAGCCACTTTTCAGCAATTAGCCAAAACAAGAGGAAGAGTAAAATTCCAGGGAATTCCATCGGTAAAACCGGGAGTTTCATTGACGCTTCAAGGCGTTGGAAACCGATTCAACGGGAAAATATACGTAACCGGTGTCCGTCATGAAATTGCTGAAGGAAATTGGCTGGTAGATGCTCAGTTCGGACTTTCTCCAACATGGTTCTCAGAAACCTATGATGTAAGTGAAATGCCAGGTTCAGGAATTATTCCTGCCATAAGCGGATTACATGTAGGAGTCGTATCACAATTGGAATCAGATCCGGACGGAGAAGATAGAATTTTAGTGCAGATCCCTATCATCAACAACGAGGAAGAAGGGATTTGGGCAAGAATAGCCACCCTTGATGCCGGAGAAAACAGAGGATCATTCTTCAGACCGGAAATCGGAGATGAAGTCATTATCGGATTCATTAATGACGATCCCAATGATGCCGTGGTACTTGGAATGCTGAACAGCAGTGCAAAACCAGCTCCTATTGTAGCTTCTGACGATAACCATGAAAAAGGATTTGTGACCCGGAGCGAAATGAAAATGATCTTTAATGATGATAAAATTTCCTATACGCTTGAAACACCAAAAGGCAAAAAAGTGATCGTAGACGAAGATGCAGATGTTATTAAAATCGAAGACGAACACTCTAATATTCTTACCCTTAACAAAGATGGTATTAGTATGGAAAGCGGGAAAGACATCAAGATCAAAGCAAAGGGTGATATCAACATGGAAGGAACGAACATCAATGTAAAAGCGAGCGCTCAGTTCAAAGCAGAAGGAAGTTCAGGTTCTGAGCTTAAATCAGGAGCGGTAACCGTAGTAAAAGGATCTCAAGTTAAAATTAATTAATAATCATGAAACCGGCAGCAAGAATTACAGATATGCATACCTGTCCTATGGTAACGGGAACAGTTCCCCATGTAGGAGGTCCTATCATTCCGGCAGGAGAACCCACGGTACTTATCGGCGGAATGCCTGCAGCAAGACAAGGAGATAAAGCGGTATGTACAGGGCCACCGGACACCATTGCGTCAGGATCCTCAAGTGTTTTGATAGGCGGAAAACCTGCCGCAAGAATGGGAGATTCTACCGCTCATGGAGGGGTAATAACCGCAGGTGATGCTAATGTTTTAATAGGCGGATAATAGGGAAGGCAGCTTTTAAGACCATCATAAGCTACCGTATACATAGAATCTGACTAAACATAAAAATGTAAAACATCAATAATAAAAACGGTTAGAATAACCAAAAACTCTATGCTACAGATGCAGGATGTGAACATTCAATATAACAAATAACGTATGAAAATAAATACAGATTTTTTAGGAACAGGCTGGAGTTTTCCGCCTGAGTTTAACGAGACTGAAGGAAAACTGGTCATGACCACAGATGTAGAAGACATCAATAACAGCCTTAAGATTTTATTGTCAACACGCCCTGGTGAACGTGTCATGTTCCCAAACTATGGGTGTGACTTGCAGGAAATGCTCTTCAAACCTCTGGACTTAACGCTGATTACCCAAATGAAAGGAATCGTTGAGCGTGCTATTTTATATCATGAGCCCAGAATCAATATTCTAAGTATTGAAATTGATACTCAGGAAGAACTTCAGGGTGAAGTTTTAATACAAGTTGACTACGAAGTAAGAAATACTAATACAAGAAGCAATATGGTTTTCCCTTTTTACAAAGGAGAAGCTACCGAAATATAATGAATTACGGGATGTCTGTAGCCATTTTGAATACTACCAAACACTACAATAAGTATTGCATCTGACCATAGAAAGATAAATATAAACAAATGAAAAAAACAGATACATTTTCACATTATCGTGAAGGAAAATCACAAATGCAGCGCTTTTTAGCAGAACTAGATCCTGGAAATCTTGAGTTACACGATTTCGATTTGTTTGACTGGCTATTATTCGCAAACAATTTTGCTCAACATGTAAACTATTTTGACAAAGATGATAATACAAAACCAAAAGGAAAGTGGGGAAACTTCTTCCTGGGTGATGATGCCGACGCTATCCCTCGTAGAGAAAGCGTTGAGTATAAAAGTATGAAAAAACAGGTTACAGATCTTATGTCCCAGTTTGAACAGGATAGCAGCCTGACGCCTCACCTGACATTATTTGTTTGCTTTTTAAAATTATTGGATTTCTCAAAAAAAGCCTTCAATAATCTGACGAAAAGGCACCTGGACTTCTATTATAACGAAATTCTTCAAATTGAGAAAAATGATGCCAAATCAGACAAAGTCTATGTGATTTTTGAACTCGCCAAAAAAGCGATTCAGGAAAGAATTCCAGCCGGTACATTGCTGGATGGGAATAAAGATGCTAATGGCAAAAAACGAATCTACAAAACAGGTGATGAACTTGTTGCCAACCAGGCCAAAGTAGTGGAGATCAAAAGCTTTTTAAACGATGTTGAAAAAAGAGAACTGAAAATGGCTCCGGTAGCCAACTCTGCTGACGGTTTGGGTGATAAATTGCCGGCAGACGGTAACTATTGGTGGCCGTTTGGATATAATTCCGATGAGACCAATTCAAATAAATCTATTTATAAAGAACTTCCAACAGCTAAACTTGGCTTTTCAATTGCCTCCTCATTATTTGATTTAAAAGAAGGAGACCGTACCATCACCCTTAAGATTGATTTTAATAAAAATTCAACCCAAAAATTACAAAATCTTTCAAAAACAGATATTAAAAATAATATCAAAGTGCTTTGCAGCGGAGAAAAAGAATGGTTGTCAGGTGCTGTTTTAACATGTATTACAAACGAAGAAGAAAGATTAGAACTTTCTATTACATTACAAAAAGAGTTCCCGGCCGTTGTAAAATACAATAAAGAAGTGCTGGCAGAAACATTTCAAACCAGTTTCCCTGTGTTAAGATTGATGATTGAAGGAGAAAAATACTATGATCTATATGAAGCTCTTTCAGAAAAATCAATAAAGAACATCGAAATAGCGGTTGATGTAAAAGGAGTAAAATCAATTCAGATAGAAAATGACAATGGGGCCTTAAATTCAGAAAAGCCATATTATCCTTTCACCGCACAACCTGTTAAAGGATCTAATTTCTATATCAAATGTCCTGAAATGTTTTCCAAAAAATGGCAGAATGCAGACATTACGATCAACTGGAAGAATGCTCCGGATTCTATAAAAGATTTATACAGCGGATATGTTATTCAGCCTAATCAAAATATAAGTTTAACCGATTTTGAGGGCTTAAAAAATTCTTCAATCGTAGGTTCTGATGCTTACTTCAAAGCGGATGTTGCCTTGCTGGATAAGGAAATCTGGTATGAAAAGGCCAATGATATTGATGTATTCACGAAAGGAAAAGATGCTTATAACATTCAGTTTTCTGTAAATAATGCAAGCAATAAGGCCGGAACAAGTGAGACCATCAGGGTAACACTGAATCAGTCGTCATTACAGGATGTGTATCCTAAACTGTATACATTGGCATTATCAAGTAATCCGACCTTTAAAAAGCTTATTCCCAACGAGCCGTACATTCCTTTTGCTGAAGATATAGAGCTGAATTACAGTGCGAAAGAAAATGTGTATTCGTACCTGGAAAGAGAATCTGCCGGAGAAATTTCAAAAAATAAAGAAGTACAGCTGTATCATGAAGACGTATTCGGTCAATACGAAAAAGAAGTCGAAACCAACAGTATTGTACCGGTACACCAAAATGGAGGTGAATTGTACATTGGCCTGGAAGCAATGCCTCAGACTACAGTATCACTATTAATTCAAATGCTGGAAGGAAGTGAAAATCCTTTAGCAGATCCTTTCCTGGAAAAAGAATTTATAGAATGGCATATTCTTTCAAACAATTCATGGATGAGTTTGTCGGATTATATGCTGCAGAACGACACCAGAAAGTTCCTGGAATCAGGGATTGTTAAGTTTAAAGTGCCTAAAGATGTCGACAAAAGCCACACAAGATTTACCGATGGATTAGTCTGGATCAGAGCCAAATCACAAAGAAGCTATGATGCCGTATGTAAAATCCAGGGAATCTATACTCAGGCTGTTTTAGCAACATTCCAGAATCAGGATAATGACCTGTCTCATCTCAATAACGGATTGGAAGCAAAAACCATTGCTAAACTGATCTCCAGAGTTCCTCAGGTAAAATCTGTCAGCCAGCCTTATAACTCGTTTGATGGCAAATACAAAGAAACAGATACCGAGTTTTACAGACGTGTAAGTGAACGGTTAAGACATAAGCACAGAGCCATCACACAATGGGATTACGAACATTTGGTATTACAGGAATTCCCGGAAGTTTTTAAAGTAAAATGTTTAAATCATACTTCCGAAAAATCCTATATGGATCCTGGACACGTTACCCTGATGGTAGTTCCGAATATTAAAAATAAAAATGCTTTTGATGTCTATCAGCCGAGAGTAAGCAGAGCCTCTTTGAATAAAATTCAGAATTATGTAAATGAATTAAATACAATGCACGTGAAAGCTCAGGTAATCAATCCTAATTATAAAGAAGCAAAAGTAGAAACAAAAGTAAAGTTCTTTGAACAGTATGATGAAACATTTTATACCAAACAGCTGGACGAAGATATTAAAAAATATATATCGCCATGGGCTTTTACAGACTCTGAAAATATTGATTTTAATGTAGAACTGAATGTGAATCAGTTGGTTAGCTATCTGGAGCAGCTGTATTATGTAGACTACATTGATGATATTAAAATATTGGTGAACAATGTCCCGCAAAGGCAATCTTTAATTGAAGTAGATCCAAAATCAATTCTGGTATCTGCCAAGCAGCACAATGTCACTATTACAGAACAGGTATGTATTTAATAATAAACAAGAAGAAACATAATCATGTCAGAAAATAAACATATTAGTATATCAAAAAATATAGAAACCGGGGATCAGACAGATTTTCATTTTCTACGCAAAACAGGGATTGAATACATAGAAAAGCTAGGAGGAAAACTCTGGACCGATTATAACTCTCATGATCCTGGGATCACCACGCTGGAAGTGTTAAGCTATGCCATCACGGATCTTGGGATGAGGATGAACCTGAATATGGAAGATATCTTAGCATCTGATGAGGTAAATAAAGACATTCATACCCAGTTTTTAAAGGCTGCAGAAATTTTACCTTCAAGACCTTTAAATGAACTGGACTACAGAAAGTTGTTTATAGATATCAACACAACTGGAAGCCTTAAAAGACCGATCCGCAACTGTTGGCTAGTTCCTAAAAATGAAATATTATATGTCGATTGTAAAACCGGAGATATAGACTTTAAACCGATCGGAGAAAAGACAGAACATTTTAACGTAAAAGGATTGTATGACCTTTATGTAGATTATGCCGAAGATATTGATGTGGATGGTATCGGATGTGAAAGATCTAATGTCAATATCAAAATATTAGACAGTTACCATGCCAACAGAGGACTTTGCGAAGATCTGGCAGAAATTAAAGAAGTTGAAATCCAGAAAGTTGCAGTGTGTGCCCGTATCGGACTTGTCAGTAAAGCAGACGAAGAACTGGTGCATGCTAAAGTCATCAGAACAATCAATAATTATCTGTCTCCGGAGGTTCATTTTTATTCACTGAAACAAATGCTGGACAAAGGTCTGACTACAGATCAGATTTTTGAAGGTCCGCTTCTGGATAATGGCTTTATTGATACGGAAGAGCTTAAAAACAGTCAGTTAAGAAGAGAAGTTCGTCTTTCTGATATCATCAGTGAAATCATGAAAGTTGAGGGTGTTAAAGAAATTCATGACGTGTCTATTGCAGGTTGTGATAGCGTGATCAAACAAAATAATGATTGGCTGATCTGCATTGAAAAAGGCAGAAAACCGGAACTGTGTGAACTGAGTTCATTCAGTTACAGTAAAGGATCTCTTCCGTTAAATATCAATAACAAAAAAGTTCAGGATTACCTAGAAACTCTTAAAAGGGAAGAAGAAGTACTTAGAGACGATGCAAGACAGAATAAAGAGTTGGTATTGCCTCAGGGAACTCCATATGATATTGCAGACTATGCTACGATTCTGAATGAATTTCCGGATACCTATGGAGTAGGAGAATCTGGAATTATTGGGAATTCATCCCCTGAAAGAGAAGCACTGGCCAAACAAATGAAAGGGTATTTGTTATTTTTTGATCAGATCCTTGCCGGCTACTTCAAACATCTTGAAAAAGTAAAAGAAGTATTAAGCATTAATGGTAAGTTAAAAAGAACCTTTTTTACACAGGCTCTTAAGAATATTAAAGGCTTTGATGAGTTGGTTTCTGACTATGATACCGAAAGTGATGATCAACTTACAGATTCGTTATATGAAGAGCTGGATAACAGTGTGGAACGCCGAAATGAAGTGTTGGATCACTTGATCTCCCGTTTTGCGGAAACATTCAGTGATTATACCTTCTTAATGAAATCATTGTATGGGAAATCTACCGATGAAATTGTCTTATACAACAAAGAAAATTTCTTAAAAGAATATTCATCACTAAGTAAAGACAGAGGGTTAGGATATAATTATACCTTAATCGGAGATTCAGATCTTTGGAATACCAGCAATATTTCCGGTGTTCAGAAAAGAATTGCCCGCTTGCTGGGGATTAAAGATTATACCCAGAGAAACTTATCTCAGTCGCCGGTATCCATTATTGAAGCAACAGACAATGCCGGTAAAAAAACGTATACCTGGAAAATAAAAGATGCCGGCGGCAATATTATCTTATCCTCTGTGAACAGCTATACAACAGAGCATATTGCTGTAAAAAACCTGAATGAAGCCATTTATCAAACCATTCAGATTGATCAGGAAGATCTTGAAAATGCATTAGCCAGATTAGATGAGAAACACCCTGAAGTTACATTAGAAAAACTGAAAAATTGTGAAAAGGATTACTGTATAATTGGAAATATAAAAATCCGTGTTTCATTAGGAGGTAATTATTATTTTGAAATTCTGGATGACCAGAAAAATGTCATTGCTGTTCACAAAAAAACCAATCCTTATTCAGATTTGATAGAATTGAAAAAAGGAATTGAAGATACGGTGAAGTATTTCAAATATGAATTTACAGAAGAGGGTATTTTCCTTGTTGAGCATTTATTATTAAAGCCAACCACTAAAGATTATAAGCTTATGGGAGGTATTGGCTGTATGTCTATCGGAGGTACTTTCAAAATAATGTATGACCTGCAGGAAGAAAACCCTACAACAGATCCGAAAGAATATTCGGAAGCCTTTATGTCTTCGTGTGAAGAAGGTTGCGAAGCAGATGTTTTTGACCCTTATTCTTATAGGGTGAGTGTTGTTCTTCCCGGCTTTGCTTATCGTTTCCAGGATCCGGATTTCAGACGTTATGCGGAAACCGTGATCAGGCAGGAAATTCCTGCTCATATTTTAGCAAAAATTTGCTGGGTGGGAGATCGTTTGAGTGAAAAACAAACCGCTCAGAATGATTTGGCTGAATTTGAAGTAGCATTTAAAAAATACCTCTCAGATAAATCGAGGAATAATATTATGAATCTTGGAAACAGCATTACGGATTTATTGACTGCTCTCAGCCATTTAAACAATATTTATCGACCAGGAAGGCTTTTAGACTGCGATGCCAATGATAACGACAGTCTGGACGGAAAAATCATATTAGGACAATCGAACTTATCAAAAAAAATGAAAAATAATGAACACTAAATTAGACAATGTAACAACCCAATATAGAAAGTTCAACGACAATCAGGCGTTAACGGAAGGGCAATTAAACGAATTTATAGACTATTTTGAAGATCAGGACAGACTATCAAGAACCCGTCTGAGTGGTGTGGGAGTAGTGTGTGGTTTTCAATCGGAATACATAGAGCTTGAAATCTTACCTACTTTAGCAGAAAAAACAGCCAGACCTGTAGACAGAGATCTTGAGATTCCTTTTGATACCATTGCCATTACACAAGGAGCCGGGGTAACTACGGATGGAGACTTAATAACACTGCGTCAGGGAGAAGACAAAAAATCAGAAGCTGTCATAGACTTTCAGGCTAAAAATTACAGATACTACAGAAATTATGTTGATGTCGCAGGATATGAGCATTTTCGTATCGGAGGACAGCAAATCCCTCTTTTAGAATTGTTTACAACACAAGAGTATAAACAGTTATTGAAAGAAGGGGCTAATGCCGGAGATTTTAAAAAGGTAGTAGATATTCGTAGTTCATTAAGTGATAAAATTGTAATTCTGTATCTGGAAAGTTATTCTAATGACGAAACTCCATGTAAGGATGCGGATTGTGACAATAACGGAGCAGAGCAAGTGTCTGATCTTAAAGTGCTTCTGGCAGATTCAGCATCTGTTTCAGAACTTATTGCCAGGGGAGATGCAAAAGATACCATCTATAAACAGCATGATGTTTATGAAAAGCTTTTTGACAGTTTACCCAATATTGAAGCCAAAAGAGTTATTCTGGATACGCTTGTTAAAACAGCACCGCAGCTAAAAACAAAATTTAAAGGAGCCATCAGTACGGTTGCAGAATTAAGTGAAGGATTTACTTCTATTGCAGGAACTTTTAATATCAATATGAATCTGGGAGGTCAGACATTATTTGACAAACTGAACCCTTTACTGTCAGGCACTTCTCCAGGTTTAGAAGATTATCAATACCGATATGATTTACTAAAGGATCTGATGGATACCTACAATGAAATAAAAGGTTTGATCCTGCATCTGAATGTTGAATGCTGTCCGGATATTGCTTCATTCCCTAAACACCTTTTGTTAGGACATGTGGGAGCAAAGCAGGAATTAGGAGCATATACTCCTTTCCGTCACGGTTTTTATAATTCACCGGTTACTACCCATGATGATGAGAATTATGAAAGAGTCATCATGCTTGCCAATCGTTTTGTGCAGAAAGTTAATGGATTTCAATCCTATATCGGACGTATTAAAATCACACCTTCCAATCTGAATGTAAGATTGGGTCATAAAGCAATCCCGTATTACTATAATGTAGATAAATCTTTATTGGCTCAATGGAACTTTGAAAAAACAAAAACCGATAGGTCAGCTTACAACCTAAGCTATCATACGGCCAATTTAGCAGGAGAAGACTTTATTCAGAATCCGCTGAATTATAATATTGACAATAATGACTTCTACAGAATTGAAGGTCACATCGGAATGCCTTATAAGACAGCATTACAAAACATCAATGACCTTAAAACACAATACGGGTTAGCTTTTGATGTCATTGCATTGGTCTTGGATAAAGGTGAAAAACCTGGCAGCGAGCCGCCAATCAGGGAAAAAACAGTATCTATAGAAGAACTTAGAAAGCAGTTGGTATCCATTTCCACTGATGTCAGCAACAGAGCCGGCAATTCACAGAATACTTTACTGAACATTTCTAAACTTGATGAACAGTTAAGATTACTGAACCAGGCTGAATTCTCAAAAGAAGGATCACCTGAAGGAATTACCGTTGTAAAACAAGATCCTAAAAAAGACGTTGTAAGCGAGCTTTTAAGCGAGTTCGTAGAGCGAAAACCAGGTCTTGAACATATGGCTGGTGTAGAACCGGGTGGAACCTTTGCTTTGATTTATAACTCAGAGTCTGATAACCAGGTTCTTGCGGATTTTTCATTACCTTACTTGTGCTGTTCTAAAAAAGAGCCTGTATTTTTGGTATTGCCAGCGAACAAGCTATGTCAAAGAGATAATCCGGTTGCGCTTACACTCGTTCCGCTAGACGCTCAGGTAAAAGCATTTGTAAATGGTACTCAGATTCCTGCCGTTACACAGTCCGGAGGTCAGAAATTATTTGATCCAGGTTTGGTTAGCTCCACTTATTTTGGGCAGACAATCACGTTTACCGTTAATGATGAACCTGTAGAATCTACGATGGTAGTGTATGCAGAACCTGTTATTAACGTTACTGTAGGAGAAGTTGTCTATGGTGAAGATGTTAATGATCCAAAAGCAACCGTTACATTTAACGTGAGCGGTCATCAGGCAGGATATTCTTATAACTGGAATTTTGGTGATAATTCATCAGGCAGCCAGGTGCCGGATACCAATGGGAATGTTACGCATACCTATTCATTAGGAGTAGCCAATCAGGAAGATATTTTCAGGCCTACTTTAACGGTTAAAAATCCGAATGGATGTAGCACAACATTTACGATTACTCCGGTTACGTTAAAACTGGTGATTAACAAAAATACCAGAATATTTATTTATTTCGATTCTTCAGGTTCTATGAACTCAACTTTAAGACCATTGGAAACGATGAAAGCAACCTTACTTAAAAACAGATTGTTGCCTTTATATGGAAATGATTCTGTAGCATACGATGAGAAAGTACAGGTGGTATCCAGAAGTTCAGAAAGAACATTCGACTTCCTGAATATGGAAGGTGGACAGGCAGCGGTAGGGAATGTAATTGTTATGGTCTTCCAGGATGAAGCAGACTCTATCTATCACAGCTATCAGTCTATTACTCCTAGAACAAATGGTTTCTCAAATGATATTCAGGCTTTAAAAACCAGAATTGCAAACAATTTTGGTACAAATAATCCTAATTATTATCGAGGAATAGTGTTCCAGGTAGATGGAGATGCCAGATTCCAGGAGCTTATGAAAGCAGTAGAAAATGGTTCTAATGCTTCTTATCCTTCACAATTCAACCTTCAATCCGAAGTGGTAGCAGGAAAAGTAAAATTCAAATATAATATTCCTGATGGAGATACTCCTGAAAACTACTTGAGTAAAGTTGTTGGTGCGCTTCAAGAGCTGGGTTATAACATTCCTTAATAATAACAATAACTTCTTAGGCGGGTTTCTGCCTGAGAAGTTATTTACCAGCTTAATACAATCATAAAAAATGAATTACAATGAAGAATCAATTAAGTAATATATCAGTTCAATATCGAAAATTCAGTAAAGGACAGTATATAGAAGATCCGGATCAGTTCAATGAGTTTCTGGATTTTTTCGAAGATCAGGACCGTTTGTCCAGAGTACTGCTGCAGGGAGTAGGTATTGTATGCGGTCTCAAACCAACACTTATTTATAAAAACAGGCTGCTGAACAGCATACAGCTTTCACAGGGAGCGGCAATTACCACCGACGGAGATTTACTCACCCTGAATACTACCAGCAAGACGAGTGAAGATCTGTATATGAGTGATCTGAAAACGGTAGATCTGGAAAATAAAAAATTTACCCACTTTAAAGTATATGATAATTTTAAAGTAAAATATCCGTCCTTTTATGAAGGAAGCGAGCAGATAGAATTATGGGAATTGGCAACAGCTCAGGAAGCAAGAACGGATTTTCAGTCTATTAATAACCTTACAAATTTAGAAGACAAATACCTGCTGCTGTATTTGGAGGATTATGAAAAAGAAGTTAAACCTTGTAGAGGTGTTGACTGTGATAATCATGGAATACAACAAATCAGAAACCTTAAGGTATTAGTTACTACAGCAAGCGGTATTACTCATATTCTTGGAGAAGAAGGTTTTTCTCTGCCTGACCCCATAACAGGTGTCGTTACACCCAAAAGAAAAGATCGTCTTCAGCCTCATCCTTTGTTTATAGAAGATATCATGGAGCCTGTAAAACAAAACCGTATTATTTTAGAACGTTTTGTGTCAAAAAACAAGGTGGAAGTCTCTGATTTAAAAAAGATGTATATCAAAGCCGTAGATAAAGCTGATTATGGGAAGAGTATTTTTGAAAAAATCTCAGCAATTGCTAAAATTTTAAGAATTCCAGGTGCCAGCTATGAATCTTTCAAAATATCACTAGACAGAGTTATTAATCAGGAAACAGGCTTTCAGTATACTTATGATGTGATAAAGGATTTGATGGATACCTATTCTGAAATCATAGAATTACTTCCTAAAGCATTTACCAAATGTCTTCCCGATTTTGCCTCTTTTCCTAAACACATCATGCTTGGGAAACTAATAACAGATGTCCAGCTGGATTCCTCAAGACATCAGTTTTATAATTCGCCTGCTTTAGACGATGAAAAAGCGACCCAAAAAGTTAAAACCTTAATCAATCGTTTTAATCAACAAGCGGGAAATTTTAATCCTGATAATATTATTAAAAATAAAGTGCGGGTTAAAATTACCCCATCGCAAAAATTAAATCCTCTGAGCAATAAGGCGGTTCCTTTCTACTACCAGGCTACAGAAGAATTTTTAAAAACATGGAATTTTGATAAGACCAGCAACCGTTCATCTGGAAATAATTTGACATTTGATACGGAGTGGGTGCCAGTAGGGCTGTTTGAAAAAGAAAACCCTCTAAACCTCAATATAGATAACTATTCGTTTTATAATATAGAAGGCCATCAGGGGATGGATCACCGAATTGCTTTTGAACAGATAAAAGAAATCAGGGATAAGCAGCAGCTGGGATTTGATATTATGCTTTTGTCTTTAGAAGAATTGGTAGGCAATAAAGATCTGTCAAAGGCTTATTTCAATGAATATATAGAAAAGAACTCAGGGTTAGAACACAAACGGGGCGTTGAAAGAAGAGGGACTTTTATAATGGTTTACGATTCCATAAAAAATCCAAAAATTATCGCAGACTTTTCACTTCCATACATCTGTTGTACGCCAAAAGCAATTGTTAAATTAAGTTTGCCTACTGCTGTTATTTGTGCTGAAGCCAGTCCTATACCTTTTACAGTATTCCCTTTGAATGGAGTTGTAAAAGCAAGTGTTGGCGGTGGAGTAAAACAATCCGGCAATGGACAGTATATCTTTGATCCGAAGTCAGTAGGTGAAGAGTTCCATGGTCAGGAAATTACTTTTACAGTGAATGGGAAGCCTACGAACTGCAGTATCAAAGTTATTTCACAGCCGGAAATAAATATAGCGGTTGGCGATGTCTTCTATCCGGAAGGTGAGTCTATCATAACGGAGGTAAACTTTAAAGTTTCAGGACCAGACTTTGCAGACTACACTTATAATTGGGATTTCCTGAATAATGGACATGTCATTAACAAGCAACCGGATGAAAACGGAAATGTAAGCTATGAGTTCTATAATCTGGATCCTAAAAACATTCCATTGATAAAAGTGGAGGTGAGCGGTCACGGATGTACCCAGGTCATTATTATAAGAGGCTGGTACGATGCTCCGGTTCGATTAAGCTTGCCAGCAAGTGTTATTTGTTCTGCAGCCGATCCTTTACCTTTTGACGTATTTCCTGAGAATGGAGTTGTGGCAGCCAGTATTGGTGCTGAAGCTAGTGTTATATCCAGCGGTGGGAGCTATTCCTTTGTTCCGAATTTAGTGAATCCTACGTTGTATGGTCAGGAAATTACCTTTACTGTAAACGGACAATCTACTAACTGTAAGATCAAGGTTATTCCGCCGCCTAAAGTTAATTTTGCTTATACTGTTAATTATCCAAGTGGTGGTTCAACAGAAACAACAATAAACATTGAAGTTTCAGGGCCGTACTTTGCAGAATATAATTACAGCTGGGATTTCCTGGGTCAGGGACAGTTTACCGCACAAAATCCTGTAAATGGTAAGATCAGTTATAAATACACCAATCTGGATTTAAAAAATATTCCTGTGATAGGGGTGAAAGTTACAGGTGGAGGATGTAATCAAAGTACTGCAATAAGAGATTGGTATGATGTTCCGGTTCGGGTAAGTTTAGCAACAGATGTTATTTGTTCTGCAGCCGACGCTATACCTTTTATTGACCTATTTCCTGTGAATGGGGTTGTAAAAGCCAGTCTTGGTGCTGAGTCTAGTGTTGTTGGATCCGGCAATGGGAACTATTCCTTTGCTCCGAATCTGGTAAGCCCTACCTTACATGGCCAATACATTACATTTACTGTAAACGATAAAGCAACTAATTGCCGTATTAAGGTTATTCCAC
This sequence comes from Chryseobacterium sp. Marseille-Q8038, assembly GCF_965111995.1. NCBI lineage: Bacteria > Pseudomonadati > Bacteroidota > Flavobacteriia > Flavobacteriales > Weeksellaceae > Chryseobacterium > Chryseobacterium sp. Marseille-Q8038. The sequence continues at coordinate 316,888 of NZ_CBCOPN010000001.1, forward strand.
CACCTAAAGTGAACGTTAATTATACTGTTGATTATCCAGCAAATGGTTCAATAGAAACCATAATAAACATTGACGTTTCCGGACCTTACTTTACAGACTATATGTACGAATGGGATTTCCTGGGGAATGGACAGTATACTCAACCACAACCTATAAATGGTAAGATAAGTTATAAATACACCAATCTGAATCCAAATAATATTCCGGTAATAGGGGTGAAAGTGACTGGCGGCGGATGTTTTCAAAGTATATCTGTAAGAGATTGGTATACCTCATTACGTTTGCTGCAAAATGTTATTTGCTCTGAAGCCAAACCTATAGATTTTGTTGATGTAATCCCTCAGAATGGATCTATAAAGGCGTATGTTGGTAGTGTTTCTGTTGGGGGTGTTGTATCTGGTTCCTTCAATCCGCAATTAGTGGATCCTGCATTCCATGGTCAGACCATTACTTTTACGATGAACGGAAAACAAACCAATTGCAGTATCAAGGTTATTAAGCAGCCGAATATTGCAATATCTGTTAAATCTGTTGATTATCCTACGGGTGGTTCAAATGAGACAAAAGTATACCTTGAAGTTACCGGACCAAACTTTGGAGACTATACCTACAGTGCTGATGGTAGCCCGCTTCCTAAACCGGATATCAATGGAATTACAATTCATAGATTGTATAATCTGAATCCGGAAGGAAATCCCACCATAATGGTGACGGTGAGTAACGGAGAATGTACTCAGACCATGAGGTTAACCAATTGGTACAAGCCTGCATCTGTTGTAATAAACAATATCGATTTCTCAAAAGGAGAACATGTACAGTGCTGTGAAAGCATTAAGCCTATTGTTATCGTTGAACCACGCGATACAAAAGCCCTTGTGAAAGATCGATTTTTTATATTGGAAGGAGCCGCAAATGCTGGTGAACTATCAATGCTTCTTTATTCCTGGTTTCAGGTAAGTGGCCCATCTGTAGCTATACTTACCTATGATATTGAAAAACCATTCCTGAAGGTTACTAATTTAGCCGCTGGGAACTATAAATTCCGATTTATGGTTTTTGATGCAAACAGTAATGCATTTGATTTCAAAGACGTGAATGTAAATCTGGCGTAATAATCAGACTTCTGTATCTGATCATAAACGAAGAGTTCAAGATATAGATTTTATGTATTACACTATACTATAAGAGGGTGTTCATGCGGTTCTTTAGACTCAAACCACCCTCTTAAATATAAATGAAAACATAATAATAACAATTAAAACATAAAATAATGGAAGCAGCAGAAGATTGCAAAATTTCATTTAATATCGATTATACATCTTCCTTGTCTGTAGATTATGCATTTGCGTACTATAAAAAGCAGGGACCAGGGCAGCAAGATGTAAAGCAAGAGTTAAATCCAGTGCCTGCGAGTGGTGAATTGGTAAAACTTCCCATCATTCAGGCTCCTGGTACTTACGACTTGAGAATAGAATTATTATCAGGGAATGTGAGTGCCGAAAGTAAAAGTTTTTTTAAAATAGGCATGTGTGCTTCTTGTGAAAAACCGTCTATTAATAAAGTCGCCGCAGAGAATGATGGTCAGTTAGTAATGTCATATATACTGGATAATTATTCAAATTTTGTTGCAGTAGAATATCAAATAGCAACAGATGCTGAATTTACAGATATTATTTATTCACAAAGGGGTGTTAATTACTACTCTCCTGAATATATAGATATGAATAGGGCAAAGATTCTTAAAGGCATTTATTATATGAGAGTAAGAAAATATTGTTCAGCTGGGTCTGAAACAGGAGTTTCAGAGTGGTCGGATGTGTCTGTGTTTGAAGCTGGAGAATGGACTATTCAAAAAATTGTACAAGCCTTTTGTATACCAGATAACTATGGTAGAGATAATGAAATTATTTGTAAAAGAGAGGATGATTGGAAAAGGTATGTGATGTTGAATACCCCTGAACCCAAAATAGGAAGTTTAATTTATTTAAAGGATGGTATAACCTTGGCAGTTCCGGGAAATCTGGAAGAGTTTGATATGGATCCTTTTATTGGATTTAATAAGAATGGGATTAGGTGGATAAGATTTCCGGATTTTGATATGAGTGTGGTGTATGAAGTAAATTCCAACACAGCAAGGATAGAAGGTATTTCAGGCCTTACCTGTTAAAAAAATCACCAAAATACCCCAATAAAATCCTCAAGAAATTGAGGATTTTATTTCCTGGGCAGTTATCTTCTGTTGTTTTTACGTCTTGTACTTATAATATTGAAAAGTTTGGCAACATCCTTAAGATGGATCTCGAAATCCTCATAATATTCATTCAGAGAATGAAGGGTGATAATGCCTTTCTCAACATCATGGTTAACAATTCGCTTTACTAAAATTCCTTTCTCTTTGTGAACGATTACAAAATCCCACTTATCATAATGCAGTTTACTCATCCAGTAATCCTGTCTGATATTTCTGCATAAGATAATATCGCCTTCCAGATAGCTCTCGTATGAGCCGTTATCCATACTGTCTCCTTTCACTTCAAAACACATATATTCACCTCTGTGCTCTATATCGTCCGTAAAAGGAATAGTGGGTAAGCTTTCTATATATTCTTCATCAGCAAAATTACTCAGATATCCCGCTTGTGCATATTGATTCGCTAATGGAACGTGCATGATCTTTAAATCTGAAAAAACCACTGGAGACGCACTGTCATCATTGAGTTCCTGTTGTTTTAAAAGTAAGTTGGTGACAAAGTAAGCTGTTGTTTCCGGTATTTTTCGTTCGCCTTTTTCCCAATATTGCACGGCTCTGGTGCCTACTCCTATAGATTTTGCTATATCAGCCTGCTTCATGTTTAGTTTCTTTCTAATTTCTTTGAATTCTAAATAGTTCATTTTGATATGTTTATAGTTATTTGTAAAAAAAAATGAACAAAATGTTCGTTTTTATTTTGAAAAACGAACAATGTTCGTATATTTGTTTAGTCATTAAGTTGGAACAGTACAAATGTACAAAATTATATTTAAAATTTAATATTTTTTTAATATTTTAAAATGTTACTTTTTGTTTGTAATTAAATGTAAATAAGTGAGTTGAAAGTTTATTTTATAGATAATATATTTAAAATACAGATATTTTCTTTTTTTGTTTTGTCCGGAGCAAGTAGGAATTAGGAAATTTTTAAATCGTCTGTAAAATGTAAAAAGTGCGTTTTTTTATATTGCTTTGTTTGAGTTTTGTTCGTTTTTGTATTGTTTCATTGATGATAAAAATGCGTTTATTTTTGATAAATATCTGAATAAAGCAATCATTTTGCTCTTTGTTTTTCCTGAAAATAAAAAACAAACCCAAAATGTAGAATAACACTACTGTCCAACATATAAAATATCGATTAATTATAGTTGTCAGTAAAGTTGATAATACATCCTGAAAGGGCAAATGAAATGTAAAATAAAGAAGTCAGGGTAAGATTTTTATTGGGAAATACCCGGTACCGGCTTCTAAAAAACAAAATTAATTGAATTAGACATCTTTTAGAAGGCGGAATATTCGTCTTTAGGGATTCTAATGACTTTATCAAACGGTCAACAGGTAAGAAGAGGAAGCCTGTCTGATTCGGAAAAAACTATTTAACCAAAAAAAACTTTTAACCATAGAATATGAAACGTAGTAAAGAATTAGTCGAAAAAAGAAAAGATTTTGTCATTGATTATGTAAAACGTAATCAGGATAAACAGATGAAAGTGATTGTCAACGAGCTGATGGAAATGTTGTTTTTGTCTGAAAGAACAATTTATAACATCATTCTTCAGCCATAGACATGGTCACGGAAGAAAGCTCAATCCTTACCATTTAATATAATGTTGTAATGTGAATATCAGTAAGATAGTGTTTGTAGATAGTGTGTATTCATAATTCATGTCTTGAAATTATTCATTCTAAAAAGATAAAAAAGGATTCAAAGTTATTGCTAAATCCTCAACAGCCCCAAACATGAGATTAAAAGGCGGCTCTGATATCTTTCTCAAATTTAAATTATAGGTAAAATATTAAGGTGAAAAACGGTTTTTGCTTGGTCGTTCTGTTGTTTTAATGAAACAAGAATGGTAAAAAGAAACCGTTTGGCCTTAGTGTATTGGAAGAGAAATCAATTAAAAAAAACTAAAAAGCAATTATTCATTTAATAAAATTCTAGTAGCCATGAAAAAAAAAGAAAAGAAAAAAAAGAAAAAAGATAAGGAAAAACTGAAGAAACCAGGGAGAGATATCAGTGATATTATTGACGAGTTAGCGTATGCGGATGAGAGCGAAAATATCCGGAAAATCAGAAAGTTTTTAGATGATATGTACATCCTGTCTCAGGAATAATTAAACATCTGAAAGTGGTTTGAAAATTAAAATTTTTAATAAATAATAGAGAAGAAAAGAATGAATTTGGATAGTATAAAAGCCCTGTTAATCGGAACTGCAATAGCATTTTCAGGAGGATTACTGAGGGTACTGGTCTCCATACAAAATAAAGAGAAAAAACAGCCATGGGAACATTTTATCACATTGGTAATCGTAGTAATCGTAGGCTTTACGATGAGTTATTTAATGAACAGAGCTGAATTGCATGACAAATGGTATTCAACAGGAGTATTGTTTGTATTGGGATATGGTTATGATAAATTCCTGAAAATGATCACTAATAATCTGCCTAACTGGATTGATAAAGCAGTGAATCTTTTTATTGAAAACAGATGTGGTGTCAATACAAACAGACCATCTGATGAAGAAGAAGAAAAAAAAGATGATATGAAATCATAAAAAGATTCTGAAACAGTCTTTACTGTAATGACAGAATCAATCACTCCAAAAGAGATATTCTCCCGGAAAAGAGTGGATTTAAAACTTAAAAAACCTGAAAATTTAAAAGCAAGAGAACAAACAAGGAAATGGTTCAGTGTTGCCTGTTTCTCAAAGTCAAATACCATTTCTATTTACTTACATTCTTAAAGAATCTACCTCACCCGGTATGATTTTTCCAACCCGGCAGGCACCCTATAAGGCACAATATCTTAGTTGTGCCTATAGGTCTTTTAAAACAATATGAAATTAAAAAACTAAGTCAATGAAAGCAGCAAAACCTGTAGAAAAAGACAATAAGGCCCATAAAAACCAGAGCAAAAAGCAAAAGCCGAAAGATCCGGCAGTTGTACCTTTGGCTGAGGTAGATAGGGCCAGTATACAGACACAAAAATCCGGAAATCGGGGCATTAATGCGGGATCAGGAAGTCCCAATGATAGCCTGCTCAACCTCAATGGTACTATTGCGGGGGTTCATGATTCACAAGACATTTATGGCCAGGGATCAGAAAAAAATTATGGAAAACTCCAGGAGAGTCTGGCGAAAACCGGAGATATCAACCATCCCGACACCAGGAAAATGGAAAAAGGCTATATGTCTACTTTGAATGACAATCAAATACAAGATTATCATACACTCAAATCCGGAACCTATCTTCCCAAAACAGTACAGGAACAAGCTGTAGTGTATCAGGAAAGCAAGAGCATTCAGGAAGTAAAACCGGATACAAAGACGGCAGGAAAAGCAGTTTCCAAGAAACCGGAAATTGCTGCTGTAGAAAAACCACAGTCAGTCACTGCAGATAAAACGGTGGAGGCTGATGCGGAAACTAAAACCTCTGCAAATGCCACAGACAATCCCGGATTTATAGAATTGAGCGGACGGATCAGTACCACAGCTAAGTTACAGAAACAACACGAACCATCAGGCAAAGCGACCAATGATGCACAAGCTGCAGCACCATCACCTGCCAACGAACGTCAGAGTATGGCGCAAGCAAGCCAAGTGAACACCATGGATGAACAAAAACCTGGGCTGTTCAAGAAAGAAGATTTTAAAGCTTTGCTAAGTGAAAAAATACATAATATTAAGCTTCCGAAAAATGAAGAGCAGGCAGATGAGTTTGAGAAACATAATAATATACAGGAAGTAAATCAAAAGGCAGTAGGTGATGTTAAAAAAGAGAAGAATGTAGCCTCTAATGATATTGCTTCTGCAACAGCTGCACAACCTAATACAGCTGCACAACCTGTTCGTGCCGTTGCAAAAATGCCAACACAAAATGTAGGGAATGCTCCGGGTACGCCAAATGCAGCGAAAGCGATGCCGGTGAAAAGAAATGCAGCAAGCGTAGAACAGCCTATTAAGGAGCAAACAGCAAGTATCGACAGTGAAATGAAAGCCAATGGAGTCACCGATACGATGTTGGCAAAATCTAATGAACCTACGTTTACAGATGCTTTGGTCCAAAAGAACAAAGCCAAAACCCAAAGTGTTGCAGTAACTCAACAGTTCAGAACCAACGAAAATAAAGAGCTGTCTAAAACCCGTAACGAAGCCCAAGCCCAGGCGGAGCATCATATTAGTGGCATCCATGGTGCGAGAAAAGGCGGACTAGGCAATGTACATGGTGAACAAAAGCAAACCTCAGGCAAAGACAGCCAGAAACGAAAAGAAATTGCCGATCATATTAATGGTATTTACCTTACTTCTAAAACCGATGTGGATGGTATTTTAAATAACCTGGACAAATCGGTGGCCGAAAAATTTGATAATGGCAGCAAAGAAGCTAAAAAAGCATTTGAAGCCCATGTTGATAAAGAAATGAAGGCTTATAAAAAGAAACGTTATGGGGATGCCTATGCAAAATACGGAGCTTTAGTGGCAGCTGGGAAATGGTTATGGGACAAAGCTACAGGCTTACCTAAAGAAGTCAACAAATTTTTTGACAGTGGTAAGGACTTGTACATTAAAGTCATGGATAAATTTATTGACCAAATCGCAACCCATGTTACCACGCAGCTTAATGCAGCCAAAACCAGAATTGCTAAAGGCAAAAAAGAGGTACAGACTTATGTCAACAGTTTATCGCCAAGTTTAAGAAAAATTGGAAAAGATGCTATTGCAGAGATCCAAAGCAAATTCAATGCATTGGAAGACAGCGTAAACAGTAAAAAGGATGCATTAATTGATGTGTTGGCTAAAAAATACGCAGACAATATAACAAGCATTGATGCCAGAATTGCAGACTTAAAAACACAAAATAGCGGATGGGTGAATCAGGCTCTTGATGCTCTTAGAACCAGTGTGTTTGCCATTATTATTGAAATTAAAAATACGCTTACCAATTTATTGTCCGGTGTTATGAGTGCCATTCAGGCGATTATCATGGATCCGATAGGGTTTTTCAAAAATCTTATTGCCGGAGTTTCGCAAGGGTTTACCAATTTCGGGAATAACATCTGGACTCATCTTAAAACCGGTTTCTTCGGATGGCTGACCGGAGCGATGAAAGGTATTTCTATTACGATGCCGGAAGATGTATTCTCTCTAAAAGGAATTTTCTCCATTACCACACAGGTGCTTGGTTTAACATGGAGTGGTATCAGAGCCATCGGATCCAAAGTAATAGGAGAACCTGTAATGAAAGTTCTTGAAACAAGTTTTGAAATGGTACAAATTGTTCGTAAAGAAGGTGTTGCCGGACTTTGGGAGCATTTGAAAGATCAGTTTGCTGACCTTAAAGCGACGGTAATGGATGCTATTATGGACATTATCCAGACACAGGTCATCCAGGCAGGTATTAAATGGGTGATGGGATTGCTTACTCCGGTAGGAGCATTTATAAAAGCAGCAATGGCCATTATAGATGTGGTGAAATTCTTCATCCAGCGGGCTGCACAAATCATGGAACTGGTAAAAGCCTTTACTGATAGTATAAAAGCAATTGCCAGTGGAAATGTAGGAGCAGTGGCCAAATCGATAGAAAATGCATTAGGCAGAGCTGTTCCTGTATTGATTGGTTTCTTAGCTTCATTACTGGGAATTGGAGGCTTAGCAGATAAAGTTGTTGGGGTAATACGTAAAATACGTGAGCGTATTGTGAAGGCAATTACTAAGTTCTGGACGTTTGTGAAGAGTAAAGCAGGTAAACTGTTAAGTAAATTGGGTGTTGGGAAGAAAGATAAGAAAGGTAAAGACAAAAAAGAGAAAGAAACTCGTACGCAAGAAGAAATGAAACATGACTTGCGTAAGGGGATTGCGAAGGGTACAAAACTCCTGAATGACGAAAGCCTTGACAAAAAGGAAATCCAAAAAAGATTAGATGTATTGGAAGAAACCTATGATTTGAAGGAGCTTAAAATTGTTACAACCAAAGTAGATAAGGAAGGAAAGGAAACTTCTCACATTGAAGGAGAAGTAAATCCGAAAGAAAAAGGAGTTGATGTTACAAGGGATTTAGATGATAAGGAACTGAAATACAGTATTCGGAAAATTGCTTTTGTAAAAAATGAAAAATACGACATAAACAAAGGAGAATATCCTGAGAAATTCAGAGAAGATATGCTTAAATTTATTGCAAGTGTACCAGAATTGAACAAACAAATTGATAATAAGTTGAGAAGAGATATGATTTCACATACAGGAGGTATTCGTAAATGGGAAATCCATCAGGGAGCTATTTATTCTCCGTTTGTGGGAGAATATCAGCAGGCATTACAGGAAATGCGTAAGGAAATTACGGGAGAATATATTATTACTACAGAAACGGGTGGATCCTTTTTGGGAGATGCGGTAACCAAAGGTACTTCTATCAAAAATGAAAAGATACAAAAAATGCCAAGAGATATAGCAACAGGTAAAAATCATAAAAGCCAACAACCCGAAGATATAGTGAAGCATATTCACCAAAGTATGAAAAAAAATAAAAATGCTGATATCTCCTTTACAATTGTAGAACCTATTATTTCTGGTGGTTCAGTTCATGGTATCTTAAATGAAATGATTGAAGAAAAAATACTAAACATATATCTAAATATAAAAATAAAACTTGTCACCATACAGGAGACATTAGGTGTTAACATTGATGGAGTAAAAAAAGGTTTAAATAATAAGGTGTTAAATATGAATAAGATAGCAAATGCTAATAGGGTTCATATTAATTATGCACAAACCAGTTACATTTTAGGTGAAGATATTCCTAACCAAACAAAATATGATGGAAAGGAAAAAATTATAATATTCAATACAATGGATGAAACGATGATAGCATATCAAATTACTCCTATTGAAAACACTACCACTAGGGACATTGTAATTGCATTAGGTAATGGGATACTTAACGGGAAACTGGAGGGCATTTTATAAATAGTATATTTGATATCTTAAAAATAATATTATGGGAAAAATAATCATAGATTTAAACAATCCAAAATCAAAATATTTTATTACTCAGAACGAAGAAATAATAAATAAATATTTGTCGGGTATTCAAGATATTAATATAGTCAATGAATTGATAAATAAAGTCATACATGATGAATTAATATTATATGTGGAAGAAGAGTTTATGTATTTGAGTTTGTGTGAAACAACTTATAATACCATATCTCAAAACACTTTTGTAGAACTACAAAACAATGCACTATTACCACAATTTCTTCAATATTCAGAGAATATGTATGTAAATTTTGATTATGAAAATGATATATTTATTAATTCTGAATTAGGAGAAAATTATCTAAAAAATAATATTCCATGTTTAGTTCATTTAGATAAGAATATTTTAATTTTTTATATTTTGGATGAAGATGAAGTATCTTTCATTATACCTCAATAATCATATTAGGAATATTATTGAACAATAACTAAAAATGAAAGCGAAATTTCTAAACAGAAATTTCGCTTTTTCTTTCAAAAAACTCCTCCCTCCGAAAAGGAAGCTACAGTTTTATTTTAATCATCCAACATAAAAGAATAATCAATACTTTTGAATACATCAAATAACCAAAGTTAACAACTCATTAAAATATTGATTATGAAAAAAATACTATTCTTTTGTTCCCTGCTATTCGGTCTTTCTGTAGGCGCCCAAACTATAGAATCCGGAAGCCACAGTACCACAGGATATATCAAAAGTGACGGAACCATAGAAAACAGCAGTCATTCCACGGTGGGATATATTAAAAACGATGGTACGATTGAAAATAAAAGTCACGGCACAATTGGCTATATTAAAAGTGACGGAACTATTGAAAACAAAAGCCGTTCTACGGTAGGTTATGTAAAAAAAGACGGAACTGTAGAAAACAGCAGTCATTCCACTATGGGGTACATCAAAGATGATGGAACGGTTGAAAACAGCAGCCACAGTACTATCGGGTATGCCAGGGGAATCAAAAAAGAATGGGCAGCGGTAGTATATTTCTTCTTTAAATTGGATTGATAATCTGTTCATAAAAGGAATTACGTCTTTTAAGGATATACATTAAAAAGCAAGGCTTGGATTTTTATAATCCGAGCCTTTTTTATTATAGATACAGAACGGGTTTACTAAACAGAAATGCAGAAACTGTTATTTAATTATTCGGAAAAAAAGGATACTGCAACTACAGAACCGAAAGGGCAAAAAACTTTCACAGGAATAAAAAAAGGATGAATTTTGAGCTTTGAAATTTAAGAAGCAGGCCATTCAGTTTTACAAAAATAACAGGTGCTGCAACTACAGAATCGGAAGGTCCAAAAGCTTTCACGGGAATCAAAAAAAGATGAATTTTGGACTTGAAATCAATGATACTAACTGGTATCTCTAAAAACAATCATACAAATAATATAAATAGTAAAGAATAGTGAAATATTATGAAAAAAGATGAATTAACTCCAAGGCAAGAATTAAAAACCTATTTTGAAACCGGTAAACATCCAACGCAAGGCCAATTTTCGGAACTGATAGATTCTTTAAGACACAGGGAAGATACCCTGACCAATAAAGAAAAGGCGATCCTTGCCAATAGTCTGGCACTTATTGAGAATGCATTTATTTACTATTCTACAAACATTATTGGAGATTTAAAATTCAGGGTTGTTGTTAGCTCACAGGATGAAGAAGATCAGGTGGTAACCGTAAGACAAACTGACAACGCTGTGGAAAAGCAATTCTTATTAGGCAGCGCACCGTATACGTTTAAAGTAAAGGAAATATTAGAAGAAACTTTAAAAGAAACTGAATATTATCTTTTGAGATATGAATTAAGCCCAAGCTATACCATTTTAAAAATGTTTGGAAATGAGCTGAATACTATTCCTGAAGGTTTTGATTTAGGGGTGCTGGAGGGCAAAAGGTTGCCCATACAAATTTATAAACAGGATTATGGAAGAAAGGTAAACGTTATAAATACAAATATTAAGTTTGTTAATAAAACAGAAGTACCTATACAATACAGGGTAATTGGAAGTAACTGGAGTTCGAGATTCACAGCTGAAGACTCTGTTACTGATCATTATGATATAGCTGATAATTTAAGCTTTAATTATAAGGCAGACCTTACGGAAGTGAATCGATCTATACAATGCACCATTTTTGACGAGGATACCAATAGTCTTTTAGCTACAAACTACTTATATGCCGGACTCAACCAGGATATCTGGTATGGTGGTGACATAAGTGAAATCAGAAATGTAAGGATCGAATGTAATTATTCTATTAATGAAAAATAGTCAGATGGGAATCTGAGCAATTCATATTACAGAATATTTATACTCCTGAAATAAGCATATTGGCATAATCAAATTTGCCAGGATGATCTAAGAATAAAGGTGTGAATTTTAAAATGATGTACCTATTATCCGACTCTAAAAACTAAGGTTACTAAAAGCCCCAAAAGTTTTACAAACATGAAAAAGCAAGAGTTCCGAATTTTAAAAACATAACAAAATAATCATTGTACCCAAAGGCAATTAAGCTGTAAAGAATAATAAAAAATCATGGAAGAAAATAAACCGACCACAAGAGCCCAGTTAAAAACCTATTTTGAAACAGGTAAACATCCTACACAAAATCAATTCTCGGATCTGATTGATTCTTTAAGACATAAGGAAGATGTTCTAAACAAAAAAGAAATGCTAATCTTTGCTAATAATCTGGCAACTATTGATAGTGCATTTATTTACTATTTTGCAAATAGTGTTGGAGATTTAGAAATCCAGGTTGCGGTAACCTCACCGGATGAAGAAGATCAGCTGATCACCCTAAGAGATTCTACAAAAGTAGGTGTAGTGAGACAATACTTATTGGGAAGCGCACCTTATACAATTAAAATAAAAAAAATATCAGAAGGTAATTTAGGAGAAACCGAATACTATAGTTTTGGGTATCAGTTAAGTGAAAGCTATTATATCCGTAGATTATTTGGAAACAATCTGAATACTATTCCTGAGGGTTTTGATTTTGGAGAATTGAAGAATGGCAGACTACCCATTGAAATTACTAAAATGGATAATAATGCAAGAATCAATATTGTAAATACAAGTATTAAGTTTATCAACAGAACTGAAGTGCCTATCCAATATAGAGCATACTCACAATACTGGGGTAATGAACATGGAGATAAAGATACCGTTACCGATCATTATGATGCATGGGACTTTTTGTACATTGCTTATAATGCCGATCTTCAAACAAGCAGTCAGAACGTACAGTGCGATTTGTATGATGCGGATACTAACACTCTTGTAGCCTCAGGATATTTGTATGCCGGGCAAAGTCAGGAAAATTGGTGGGGTGGCCAGGTAGATAAAGTCAGAAATATTAGGATCGAGTGTAACTATGCTTCTAAATAACAACTAATGGTTTTAAAACAGAGTTACTGCAGCTACAGACAAACGGGGGCAAAAAACTTTGATAAGAACAATAAAGTGATTAATTTTGAACTGTAAACAAAACATAGCAATTGCTATTATATAAAACAATAAGCCGTATTCTATCAATATAAAAGACCTTGAGATCACAGGACGGCAGAGAAGTAATCCATTATATTCTCATTACTAAAAATACAACCTCAATCGGTAAAATACACTGCAATGGAAGTTTTTTTCCATTGGAACATCCGGAAGGCGGAATGAAGGGTTGTCACATCTATTTTTTTTGAAAGTAAATAATAAATTCTGTGAAAACGGAAGGTGGAAATGCATTGCATAAACTTAAAAAACAAGAGTCATTGATTTTAGGTGTAATAAATTGTTTATGAGTGAGATGTGAGTTACTGCAGCTACAGGATGAAGAGCGCGGAAAACTTTTATAAGAACAAAAAAAGTATCAATTTTGAACTTTACATCACAGCCGGGAATCAGCTCCAGAAAGCGGTTATAGTAAGAACATAAGCCAACAAAGAAAACTAAAATATCATGGAAGAAAACAATATATTAACCCCAAGAGAGGAGCTGAAAACCTACTTTGAAACCGGTAAATATCCTACAGAAAGCCAGTTTGGCCGATTCATAGATAATTACCTCCATTTAAATGAACTTAATTTCGGACTGGATGTAAAGGCATCAGCAGAATGGACCTCAAAATACTATCATTTCTATCAGGCCGGAAACGTTGAAAAATCGGGACGAGGACACATCAATCTGGAAGCAGAATCCGGAAGTGAGCCACAGAAAATAGATCATTATGTACATGCTTTCAGCAGAAGTGTAAGTTATAAATATTTAAAGGTAAAATTATCAAATGAATTAGATATTGATAAGTACAAGCCTAAGATTATTATAAAACGTTACAAACAGAAAAAAAAGGTCAGGAATGGATTCAAAGATGCAGGTTATTACAGGGAACAGCAATTAGATGCAATCTCCCTGGGCAGAATGTCCGAATACCCTGTAACATCTAAAGAAATGATTCTGGATATCAATCCTATTAATTATTTCAGACCTGGATCACAGTTCAATGAGTTTTATCCATCAGGAACACTTACCAGACCTGGTTCATTCAGACATACGGTTCATCATAGAAAACCATTTTCTCTTATTCAGATGCTTTTGGAAATTGAGATCAATGGCAAAAAATATACATCGTATCCCGTTAATATAAAAATTATTTTGGGACGGGACTATAACGATTTGGTTAATTATATTATTGATTAATCACAAACATACCTCAATCGGAGAGATTCTCATTGGCAGGACACCTTTTAGCGCATGAAATCCCGGAATTTTCTGATGTATAAACATGAGAATCTCCTCCTGGAAGCAGAATGGCTGGTCTTAAGATCTGTTGTTCTCTTTCAAACGCAGATTAATTCTTTAAAAAGAAGGACTCCAATGATGGAGCGACTTTCCAGAAGCAGCTGCTGTGCCGGCTGTGGAGAGACACTCAAATGTGAGCAACTTTCCGGTTGAGATTTCTTGAAATCAACTACGAAATACCATGTAATCATCCTTGAGATGCTGCATGATAGTAAAAAAACATACAACATACCTCAATCGGAGAGATTCTCCTTGGCAGGACACCTTTTAGCGCGTGAAATCCCGGAATTTTCTGATGTGTAAACATGAGAATCTCCTCCTGGAAGCAGAATGGCTGGTCTTAAGATCTGTTGTTCTCTTTCAAACGCAGATTGATTCTTTAAAAAGAAGGACTCCAATGAAGGAGCTACTTTCCAAAAACAGCTGCTGTGCCGGCTGTGGAGAGATACTCGAATGTGAGCAACTTTCCGGTTGAGGTTTCTTGAAATCAACGACAAGATAAGGGGAAGCATCTTAAAAGTAAAAATGATGCACTACACCGGATCTTAAAAAAGATAAAAACCCATGGAGTCAGAACAATTACAAAAATTATTTACTCATTTAGAAAAGGTTATTACATGGCGTATCAACAATCCTTCAGAGGATTTTAATGGAGGAGCCCCTGAATTTAATACCAGTAACCATGAAAATTTTCAATTAGGAGGTTATATTTCAGGGAAAGAGCTTGCCCATCAGGAAGTTGTGATTCTTTTAATGGCTTTATTGCCCCGATTGGATCCCGCATTGCTGAAACGCATTTACCTGGAGCTTCCGGGGAGTGCGCTGTTTGACTTCTGTTCAACCAACGATAGCGGCAGGCTCTTTTATCCTACCATTCAGGCAGTCCAATACGTTTTGGGAGGAGACAGTATTTCAGAACGATTGAAAGCTCTGGATTATTTCGGCCCGGATTCAGTTTTGAGTAAAGAAGAACTCATCGTTTTTGCAGGTTCAGCCCATGAAAACAGTCAGATCAATGTTCATGAAGAAGCTTTTAACAAAATCATGTTTGGCTCGGAATTATTACCAAAAATGAGCAATGATTTTCCGGCAGAACAGATACTCACACGCCGATCATGGGAAGATTTAATACTTCCTCAAACTACGCTGCAGGAGCTTAAAAGTATTGAAGCATGGTACAATAGCAGCCGGATTCTTATGGAAGATTGGAACATGCAGACCAAACTTAAACCAGGGTTCAGAGTGTTGTTTCATGGAGAACCGGGAACAGGAAAGACTCTTGCGGCCAGCCTTTTAGGGAAATATACCCAACGTCCTGTTTTCAGAGTGGATGTTTCTATGCTGGTCTCAAAGTATATCGGAGAAACCGAAAAGCAGTTAGCGAAGCTGTTTAACAAAGCAGAAAATAAAAACTGGATTTTATTTTTTGATGAAGCGGATGCTATTTTCGGAAAAAGAACCTCTGTAAAAGATGCCCATGACAAATATGCCAATCAGGAAGTTTCTTATTTGCTGCAACGTATAGAAACATTTTCAGGGCTTATTATTCTGGCTTCCAACTTTAAAAATAATATGGATAAAGCCTTTACACGACGCTTTCACAGCTGTATACAATTCAATAATCCAAAACATGAAGAGCGTCTGCGTATCTGGCAGCAAAATTTACCCGAACCATTACAACTTGAAGATATTGATCTGGAACAAATTGCCCAGCGATATGAATTAACCGGTTCTAATATTATGAATGTCATACAGGATGTAAGTTTAAAAACAATTGCATTAAAAGAACCTGGCTACAAAGTAAGTTTAGATATGTTGCTGGATAGCATCAAGAAAGAATATGTAAAAGAAGATAAAATCTTTATGTAAAACTTGAATGTCAACGAGATTTCCCGGAATTAAAGAATTCAAGATAAGCCTGTTCAATTTTTAAAACTAAAACTCATGAAAACAAAGATTCTTTTATTGCTCATATTGAGCAGTCTCATGCTGGGCTGCAGGAGTAAACACAAAATTACAGCTACTTATAAAGAAAATACAAAAAATACAGAAAAAATAAAAGCTGATTCTTTAACCCTTCAAAGCTCACAATCAACTCAAAGTAGATCAGATGAGGGGTTGCTGAAGGAAGAGAGAAATGAAATATCCGGAGATTTATTGATTAAAGGGAAATCTGATGCGTCTAATCCCTTTGTTTTCCATAACGTGGTAGGGCGTGATACCATTCAACGTATTTCCATTGTGGGAAATGCAGAATATTCCATCAGCAGCTATTATGCAAAAGTCAACCATGAGAAATCAGAGGTTAAAAAAGAAGAAATTACCCATGTTGCTCAGGATGTAACCCAGAAAACAAGTTCAAAAGAAACAGTCAAAGAAGTGGCTTCAAATGTCTCTGAAGAAACAAAGGAAATTCAATCAGATGGATTGGAAATCCTGGCCTGGATTTTCATTACGATTATTGGAATCACTTTAGTACTCATCTTTTTCACCTACAAATATTTTAAGATATGAAAACATCACAAAAGGGAATCAATCTGATTGTGTCATTTGAAGGCTTCAGTTCAAAACCTTATCTGGATTCTGCCGGAATTCCCACAATAGGATATGGCAACACTTACTATCCGGGAGGAAAAAAAGTAACCATGAAAGATCCCGCAATCACTAAAGAAAAAGGAATAGAGCTGTTTTCATCTGTTTTACCAACTTATGAAAAAATTGTCAACAGTAAAATTAAACTGAATCTTACTCAAAATCAATTTGATGCTCTCGTATCGCACACTTACAATACCGGAGGATCAGATGGACTATTTTCTTTGATTAATAAAAAAGCAGAAGAGCAGGCCATCAGAAATTGGTTTACCACGAAATACATTACGGCTGCCGGAAAAACCTTAAACGGGCTCATCCGCAGAAGAAAGGCTGAAGCTGATCTGTTCTTTTCTAAATAAACAATTTCTACCTAATAGTGGGAACTTTAAACCATCTATTATCATTGGTAAATCTCCAAAGTCAGGTGTGGCCTGCTTTGTTCCGGCTTCAAACTGCTCATACAGTTCAAATTTCAAACAAAGATGTTATAGCATCATTGTAATATTTTGAGATCACAAAAGTGGAATCAGCTTCATGGATTCTTTCTAAGTGAATGCATAGGCCTATAGCTTCATCTGCAAGTATATGGACTTCTTCGCTCCTTTAAAATGTAACGGATAGAAATAATCTTAGCCTTTCCCAATTATCAATTTTATCAAAACTAATTATCAATTATCAAATGAGTACACCATTACATACAATTTTCAGTTGGTTTGAAACGGGAGATTTTCCAACAGAAACCCAGTTTAAAGACACGTTTTTATCTTTTTATCACAAAGATGACTTAATCCCTATGAAAGGTATTGAAGGATTTGAAGAGATCTTTCAGTTATTTGCCAGTGCAGAAGCATTTCAGGAACACTTAAAAGACCCAAAGGCTCATTCGGAATATCTGGCTTTATTGAATGCCGGTAACCTGACTGCAGCGCATGTGGACAGCTGGAAAAGCAAACTTGGAATCAACAATGTTGCTACCATTGACGGCTCTGATCAATTGGGGAATGCATACACGAAAATACAGGTAAATAGTTTTGTGGATGCATTGAAAGGTGCTGATAAAGACCTGGCCCTTGAGATAGAAAATATTAGAAACATATTATTATCTAATGATTTGTCTTTAGATGAGCTTCAGGAAATAGTAGACTTCATTAAAAAAAACCGTGAAGATATTGAAGCTTTAAAAGCTCTTCCCATAGGAGAATCAAGTGAAGATAAAGTAAAGCTGTTATTGGACTACGGTTGGCTAGACAGCCCAAAAAATCAACAGGAATTTAATAAGCAGATCTATGATAAGGTTTTGCTGATCTCACAAACAGCTACAAGTACCGTAGTGCAGGTTACCGGAAGTGCAGTATTTCCCAATACCCTTGAAACGGAAAATGTGATCATTCAGGCCCGGGACAGTGTTACCGGAAAAAAAATAAATATTGACGATTATGCAACCAATCAAACCATCGAGATTAAGATGTTGGGCGACCTTGCTAATCCGATTAACATTCTCATTTTAAAAGTTAAACCATAAAAAAATAAAAACTATGAACAATAACGCAGTAATCAGTAATAATGCAAATCAGGATAATTTTTTCGGGGAATTACAACGTACCCGTTTTCAACAATTTACTTCATTTCCCAGTACGGATGGTGTTCCTGCAGGGTGGGTAATTGATTATAATGGACAATTGCATCAATGGAATGGAACCGAATGGATTAATTTGGCTGAAAATTATGTACATCCGGAATATCCGCTGACTAATAATCCATTTCAGACCAATCAGACAAGCGGGCTTCTATTGCTAAGTCAGCTCCTGACCAATAGTTCAGGGCATGTTATTAAAGTAGCAGGCCGAAATCTTACCAATGCAGATATTGTTTCTATTGTTGTGAATGATGCTATTCAGTCAGGTACCTTTACATGGTCATCCTATAAGATTAAAACTTATGTTGAAAATTTCATAGGACAAAGCCTTACAGGAGCATTGATCTATCAGCCGGGAGGTTATACCCCTTCTACTGTTGAAGGTTCAATGACGATGCCATCACCTGCTACAGCAGCAGTAATTAAAACAGGAATGGTATGGGTGATTACAGCAAATGGATGGGTGGGCAATGAACCTGTATCTGTGGGTGACCATCTTATTGCCAATACCGATGATGCTTACAATATCCCTAAAAATTATCAGATTATAGAAAAAGGTATTCCTGATATTGTAGACGCTACAGATACGGTAAAAGGAGTGATCCAGATCGCTACAGATATTGAAGCTATTGAGGGAATCAATATTACTAAAGCAATGACTCCAAAATCTACGAAAGCTGTTTTGGATGCAAAAATTAAATCCCAAACATGGCATATCGGAGATGGAGCGTCCGTTTCTTTCCCCATTACCCATGGCTGGAATACCGTGAATGTTGATTATATCTGTTATCGTAATGCTGATAATAGAAAAATAAATGTAAGCTGTGTGGTTATATCAGAAAATGATGTACAAATAGATGTTTTAGCACCTCTTACCCCGAATGAATATAGAATTACTTTAACTGCAAGACTAGACTAATGATTGCTCCTGAATATTTTAACAATCATATCGCCGTAGAAGGCGAAATAATTGTGAAAAGTGTTCCAAACGATGCAGGTTCTGTAATGGTTTGGAATTCTGTAACGAAAAAAATCAGCACAAGAACCCATGCGGAAATAGTTTCTGATTTAAATTTAGTAACAACTAATACCGAGCAAGAGATATCGGCAAGAAAAACATTCTCAGGAGCTACCGGGAATGCTTATAATGCAGTTGCTTTAGAAGTAAGAGGTAATGGTACATCTGATACAATTTATCCTGCAATTTCTTTCCATCAGCCAGGTCTTTATGCCGGTACATTGCAGTATAGATCAAACGGTTATCATTTTATGAATATCAATGGCAATGCTTTTGATAACGTGAGATCTGCCGGGTATTATAAAGACGGGTCAGATAACGGAAGATTCCTTACGGGAGGTGGTGGAGATTATGATTCCCGGGGAAAAGAAGACTCCTGGTATCATTCCGGAAGAAATTTCCCGCAGGGTACATTCATTGAAACTGATGTAGATTATTCTGTAGACTATGGAGATCAGTTTCTTTTAGAGATTAAAGGGAATATGTACGGCACAGATCAGCCTTTAGATTGTAAGATTCAGGGCTATATCTATAACGGGACTATTATTTCTCATAGCGGTTATTCTACATTACATTACTGGAATTCGATTACTGCCTTAAACTTAAATGGTAAACTTTGTTTTTGGTTTGCGCAGTTATCTTACTGGCAGGGGTTTGATGTAAAAGTAACAGTTGGATATGGAGGTTTAGACCAAGGTAAAAACAGAGTTACTTCAGTGTCGGATCATCCGGATCCGGGAGGTATAAAAAGAGTTCAGATCAATCTTAAACATTTACTCACTAAAGAAGAATTAGTTGCTGGTAATACATTTTGGGAGAAGAAAGACACAGGCGGCTATTGGGCATTAGATTCCGATAGACCTATAGCCGGACTCAATGGAAATGGGGCGCAGACAATTTTATCTGGTGGTTTATTGGCCTCTTCTGCTTATACTGACTCTCAGTTTATTCCTGCATATGGTATCCATTCAAGAGGTTTTGTGCAAACAGATGAAGGTTTTCAAAACAGGTTTTACAAAGTAGATGAAAGAAATAGAATCTGGTCATTTGCAAACGCAGATACTTATGGACTTTCTTATTATCAGGGAAGTGCCAATAGCCTGAATGAGGGGATAGGTTTCCATTTTGGAGATCCGGATCAGCCTACCCATTTTCTGGGAAGATCAGGTCAGATTTATTCTAGCGTAGGTATTTATTCTAATTCATTTACTACAGGTAATAAACAAGTTTTAAATTATAGTGGACCTTCTACATTATATATAGGAAACCCTACCATTAATACTATTGTAGAATCTAATAATAGTGATATAATACATTCTAAAAATGGAGTAAATGGAGTGGTTTGGGATGCCCATAACTTAGATCCGTCAACTTTTGTTAATGCATCAGCTCTAAATAATTATGTTTCTTATAATGGAGCAACACAGGATGTAAATCTTGGGGCAAAGGATTTAGAATTTGATGGCGGAGGATCTATAAGTAAACACCAGAATAATGTAAGGATATTTAATAAAGTTTATCAAGGGAATTATGGTGAGGGAGGACACACAGGTATTTTAGCGATTAAAATGCCACAAGCCTCAACAGAGCATGCTATGTTTAGTGTTGATATTAATATTTATGGATATGAAAATCAATACTTAGGAAAAGTAAATGTAGCTTTCTATAAATATGTATCGGGAACTCTGGTTTCTAATGGTTCAAAAGCCCTATGGGAAGTCACAGATAATTTCCCTACTACGACCGCAAGAATTGGGATTGGAACTGATGGATATGTTAGTATTTTATTAGGAGAATCGAATACATTCTGGAATGGATACTTCTCATTTGAAGTCGCTAAAGTAGAAGTTAAATATGGGAACTATAATCTTGACTGGAATGTAGGATGGTCTCATGCAATAGAACCTAACTTTGATTTATATCCTTCCAATATCATTGTGTTACCTTCTGATGTAGTGGCTACAAGAAGTTGGTTAACAAATTTTGCAGACAGCAGCTATATTCCAAAAGCGGTTCAGCTTAATGATAACTTCAATAGTCTTGGAGGGTATTCCAGTTCCGGAGTTTATAGAGCGAACAGTAATGCAGGAGGCGTTCAGCATTTGTACAGTCCTATGTTGCACATGGGTGCCCAGGATACCACAGCACAGTTGCAGGTAAAATATAATGATACGAATGCAGACGCAGGAGAATTAGTCTATAGAAGTGGGTATAATGGTAATTGGACGCTATGGAGAAGAGCCTGGGATAATGTAAACTTCAAACCAGGTGATTATCAGACAAGAAATACAGATGAAATTATCTCCGCAGCGAAATCCTATTATAACAGAATACCTTTCAAACTAAAAAATAGTTCATATAAATCCTGGTCAATTCAGAAACCTACCAATAACAATTTAATATTGGCACCTTCTGTTACCAATAATGCAGAAGATTGGGATTTGGGCAATAGGGTAGAATTCACTGATGCTGGTCAGGTTTTATCAAAAGGTTTTAATAAAATCGGGTATAATGATAACTATATCTTAACAGCAGGTGGTGGGCAAAGATTAGCCTCAGACTTTGTATCATCTTCAGAATTAGGAAACTATCTCAGAAAAGATGGCGGTACTATGACAGGAGCTTTCAATATAGAGACTCCAGCTATGTTAGGTAGATGGAAAAGTACGGCACAAACAGGGAATTATTTAACCTGGCAAAAGTATGATGGATCTAAAGATATAGCTTATATTGGAGCTGATGGAGATTCGGCCTCAGGAGGTGGAGCAGGAGATAGTTTTGCAATGAGAGCTGTAAATGGGGGTGACCTATTATTAAGTTCAGATAGTGGTGTTGTTAAAATTCAAGGGGGTATTCCTTGGACGACTAACAATTTAAATCCTGCAGAATATTTAGCGAAAAGAGGCTTACATCAAGATGCAACCACAGTAAAAACTGATTATCCTTTAAGTGTTACAGATTGGGCGACAGGTAACGGATTCCCCACTACTTATGGTAACTCTTTACATATTGCAGGAAATAATACATGGTATCATAGAATAGATTTTCCTTTATTCGGCAATCACTTAGAATATTGGCAGGCTGTCAATACAACAACCATGACGAAAAAAGGAAATATTCCTTTATTGTCAGATGGAGAAGCACTTTGGACTAATAATAATTTTAATCCAGATGCTAAAGTTAATTCTGCTGAAAATGCTCAAACTTTAGGATTCTCAAGTGGTTTGTCAGCAGGTGCACCTTACATCTATCATAGAACAGATGGTTATGTATTCCTGGCTACTCAATCCTGGGTATCGTCTAATTTTACGAGTCAGACTCTGTCTATTCAACCTGAAGGAGAAGATGGTCAATGGATAAATCTGACCAATTCAAATGGAGTTTTAGCTTCCAATTATTTTATTACATCCAGAGATGGTTCAAGAGATCCGAATACAGTTGTTGCCCCAAATGGCAATTCCCGTAGAGTTAGATTTGACTTTATTAATGCTGGATCTGTTGGAGGCTCCGGAAATTATGCGGGTGTAATGACTTACGCTCCATGGGATGGCACGTCTGCATCCACTGGGGATTCTTCATACCAATTGGTTTTTGCCAATCAAACCGGTATAAATGGAGAAGGAGTACCAATGCTTAAAATCAGAAAAGGTATTGATGATAAGTGGTCTAAGGCATGGTATAAATTATGGAGTGACGCAGATTTCTCACAAAATAATATTGATAGCTGGAATTATATGTCCAATAATGGTATCATTGTAAACCAACAATTTACCCATCAAACAGGTAATGGATTAATGGTTGTTGATAATTATAATGGTGGAGAATCCGGTATATATAATGAAAAAGATAAATTCTATTTAGCTGTATTAAAAGATGAATATTATAAATATTCAAGCAGTTATAAGGGCTGGGAAGGTATTAATTTCAATAGAGGAAGTAGAAATATTGGTATCGGTGCACCCGCTAATGGTTCACATAAAGTAAATGTTGCAGGATCAGTAAATGTTTCAGATTCCGTAAATGTTGGGAATTCAGTACATGTTTCAAATTCAGTAGACGTTGCTGGTTCAGTATATGTTGGGGATTCTGTAAAGGCTATTCAAAACTTTAAATCCGAAAATGAAGAATCTAATACTTTATTTATTCCGGACGGAAGTTTATCACGCCTTGATGATGAGATTATCAATGAAGACTCAAGAATGAGATTGTCTCATGGCATGATTGAGCAGCAGCCAGGAACTCAATATTATGACTCTGATAATAGAATGCTTGTCATTAAATGTGTTTATGGCGAACACTTCTACTTAGGAAAAGTTTTCCGAGGTCAGAGAATATTGGTGTTGAATGCTAGTGATAATGGGCAAGGATTCGACATAAAAAGCGCAGGGTATTCCTATAAAATACCACCGTATAGCTCTATCCAATTATTTGTCTGGGATGAAAATACAGTTTATAAATATGCAGAAAATAAGATGTATTAAAACTGGAAAGCTCAGAATCAAAAGAATATATAGCATATAAAAAATGGCGTCACTTGCTTTAAAGTGGCGCCATTTGACTTTTTGGTGACCAAGACGAGCGTATCTTCAAACACTTTTGTCACTGATTGGGTTCGTTTAAGTCAAATTAAAAAAGAATTGCAAAGTTCATTTTTTAATATTCGATTAAGAATTAAGAATAAATTTTAGGAGTTAAAAAAATAGTGCCCAGCCATGAGTAATGACATCAGTTACCGGGCGGTCAACAATTTTCTTAAGTATTACGTTGCTGGTAACAGTAAAAGATCGTAATAAGAATTAATGCTATCAGATTGAGTATCTGTGAACTGTATGATGGTAATACTTAATCAATGATGAAAAAGTCTTTGGTAATGTCAGATAATGTTATTAAATTTATAAATAGTTCTGAATTTTGAATTCTGAATGACAATAGTATTACACCTCACTAAATTTATTAATCATGAAAAAGCAAATCTTTATCATTGCGCTGTCTCTGGGAGCAATTGCCTTAGGAACCAACCAGGTTAGGGCACAAAATTCAGAGCAGGTGAGTACATCAGTAAATATTATTTTATCGGACGTTATTGCAATGGACGTTGGCTCTGTTGCTTCAGAAGGTGCTGTAGATTTTAATTATGGGAGCACTAAAGACTATAATTCATCAAAAAATGTAACCGTTCCCAACAGTTTAGTCATTATTTCCTCTAAAAATTTTGATGTAAAAGTAAAATCTGAAGGCGCCCACTTTGTAAGTGGTGCCAACGTAATTCCTGTAAATGTATTACAGGTAAAAGCAATACCGGGCGGAAGTTTGGTGGGAACCCTGAATGAGGTCACTTTATCTACAACTGATCAGGTGCTGGTGAGTAATGCAAGTTTAGGAACCAAACAGTCTTTAAATATTGCATACTCTATTTCGGCAGAAAATGCCTCTAAGGTCCTTCTGGGAAAACCACAGGGAACCTACACACAAAAAATAACTTATACTGCCACTGCATTGTAAGTAAATACAATTCTTCAAATGGAAGAAAACCTCAATGCCAAATTGCACCCAAAGGTTTAGACAAAATTAAATAATCTTTTTGATGACAGAAAAAGTTTCGATATTCTGTCGGACTCTTTCCTTCTAAATTAAGTCTATCCTGTCATTATTAATAGTTAATATATTGATGGATTTCTTCTTTTAATTCATATTGGTTGAATTTTTCAGATAAAACATTTCAGATTTTAATGTTCCAAAATTCTCTATTGCCGCATTATCCAAACAATTCCCTTTTCACTAGTACCACTTTGGATAATTCCTTTTTGTTTCAAAATATTTTTTGATAAGCTTCATTTGATATTGCCAACCTAGTCCCCGGAAAAATTAGGTTCTATATTTCTTTGTTTTCCTACAAAACTCTTTTCGCATATTAATAATTTGTGCAAAAACTATGGCTTTTCTGAAAACAAAAACATAATTTCTCGATAAATAAGTCGATGATAGGAGACCAGATATAGCTTGTTTCCAAAACATTTTTATTAAGAACTCGCAATATCGGTAGCCCATTTTTGAGTTAGGATAATAGATCAGTCTAAAGTTTCTTTTAAGAATATTCAGGGCTATTTTTCCTTCATTCTCCTGGTAAGATCTGTATTTTTCACCCAAAGATTAAGCTTTTCAGCTTAAGTCTTTCAACAATCTTTTGTGTTTATGATTGATAATTTCACACCCTGATTTTTAGTTCAGAGTGATTCTTCTATATCCAAATCTTCTCACTTCTTCTTTTGATAAATTAATTGTTATGTCAGCTTTTAATATGAGTATCTTTATCTCATGCATCCTACGAGCTATAAATGAAATGTGTAAAAATATTCTTGCCAACATGAAACAATTCATGTCTTTGCTAAGTATACTTTGTATGCTCTTCGATGGCTTTTTGCTTTTTTGCTGGCTAGAGCTAGACGTCCTTTTTAGATAATCAATCTCTGCTCTAGCTTTTCATTTTCAAGTAAAGTTCTTCTTTATAAATGTCAAAACTTTAACCTCAGATTTTCCTTTTTTTATCTTTTATTTAACTCATATTATCTGAGTCTTTCCTCTAGTTTATTTTCTAACCCTAAAATGCCACTTTTCTCCCTTAATTCTGCTGCCAATTTAAAATACTAGACTCTTACCTATAATGAAACTTTAAGCATGCCTATTTAATGGAAAGGTGACTTTCTAGTCTTTGGATTGTAAACTTTTCAGCTTTAAAATTGACATCTAAACTCTGTTATGGATGAAGAGACTTATAGAATCCATGTTGATTATAGTATTTAACCCATTGTTTTAATATAGTGCTGATCCCTAATTCTTTGTAACCAAATCAGACAAATGTCTTTGTAAAACCTTAACAACACAATCTGTTTTATTCTATTCTTCACTTTGAATACCATACTAAAAAATGCTAAGAAAATTGTTTGGGGGCAATCCTCTAAAAGTATTGAGACTTTATGATATATATGAATAAACCTACTATGATTTTAAAAAGAAGAAAAGAAAGAAAGAAAGAAAAGAAAAAGAAAAAAAAAAAAAAGAAAGAAAGCACTTTAAAATATAATGACACCTTTTCCTGCAAAGAAACTTTTATCATACTGTAGATTTGCAGTATACAGATAACAATTAAATAAAAAATAACAATAAAATATGCTATGCCAATGACAAAACAAATCGTAATCACATATGCCAACTTTTGGAGCCATTATATTGAAATTTATTGCATGTTCAACTCAAAGCCACAACTGCAACCACAACTATAAACATTACTGAAGACGATGTCATCTCTATTGATGCAGGAAGTACTGCCATTAGTGTCGGTGATTTAATTTTGTTAGCAGCAGACTATAACTCACAGTCAATATTTATAAAGCCAACTCCTTTAAAGTTAGCACAAGAACTTTTCATGCAAACAAAAACAGGAGGTCCTAATTTCATGAATGGAACGAACTTAATCCCTGTAAATATTTTGACAATCCATTGCACTACCTTGGCAGGAACAATGTTGGAACAAGCTCTGTATGTTATCTTAACGGATCATTTTATTGTATTGCTCCTCTTGAAATTATACATAACACTGAATTTGGATTACACCATTCCAGCAGCTTAAAATAATATCTTCTGATATTTTAGGTAAACCAGCCGGAACAATATGCATAAACAATAGCTGCTACAACAGCTTTTATAAATTAATTTTTCATATTAATATTTTGTGATTTGTTTCGAAGGCTTCCTCGGGGGCCTTTGATTTTGTATGTATTATTTATAAATCAAATTCAATCTACTAGATTTATATTGACAACGCTATAATATGCAAAATAACAATTTTAGCACTTCAACATAGAAAATGTGGGGCTTTCTATTAAATTAGCAGATAAACTCTTCTTAGTGATTTTACTACGTGAACTTCCTTTTCCTATTTAAAGAAACTTATCCGCCGCTGTAAGTTGCGGTATACAAAAGATAACAATTAAATAAAGTAACAATAAAATAATGCTGCCGCGGCAAAACAAATCGTAATCACAGCCTTAACTTTTAGAACTGGCATTATATTAGGAACATTTTCGCTCATTCCAGCTCAAAAATACAACTGCAACCACAACTGTAAACATTACTTTGAACGATGTCATCTCTATTGATGCAAGGAAACTGCCATTGAGTAATGGGTAGATTTTAATTGCGTTACAGCAGCAAGACTACACTCTGATCAGACGATTACTAAAGCAACTCTTTAAAAGTTGCTTCAAGAACTTTTAATGCAAAAGTAAACAGGAGGTCTAATTCATGAATGGAACGAACTTAATCCTGTGAAATGTTTGACAATCAAAGCGCTGCTTGGGAACAATGGGCGGAACAAAATACTGTAGTGTTATCTGCAACGGATCAAAACGAGTAACAAATGCTCCTCTTGAAGTGCCTTAACACTGATTTGGATTACACCATTCCGGCAGCAAAATCGTAAATAATACTTCTGATATTTTAGGTAAACCAGCCGGAACGTATACGCAAACCAATGCTACTGCAACAGGTTTTAATAAATTAATTTTTCATATTAATATTTTGTGATTTGGTGTTTCGAAGGCTTCTGCTCAAGAGATACATTTGATTTTGTATGTATTTATTGCCATATAGATAAAATTCAAAATCCTGGAATTTTATATTACAACAAGCATATAATAGAAATAACAATTTATATACGCCCTCGTACTATGAAAATAATAGAAACTCCTATTAAGTTAAATGAATAAACTCTGTAGTGATTTTACTACGTGAACTTCCTTTTCCACTACAAAGAAACTTTTAACACCACTATAAATTTGCAGTATACAAAAGATAATTAGTAAAAAATAACAATGACAAATATTCCTCATGAAAAAACAAAATCGTAATCGCGGCCTTAACTTTTGGAGCAATCATGTTGGAACTAATAATGTTCAAGCTCAAATACAAGCACTTATTCGCTGTAAACGTTACTGAACGATGTCATCTCTATTGTTGCAGAAGTACTGCCATTAGTATGCACAGTGGAACAATTGCGTTACGGCAGCGGACTATAACTCTGATCAGACGATTCCTAAAGTAACTACTGAAAGTTGCTTCTACAAAGAACTTTTAATGTAAAAGTAAAAGCAGGAGGTCCTAATTTCAGATGGAACGGACAATCCCTGTAAATGTTTTGACAATCAAAGCTGCTACAGCAGCAGAACAATGGAGCGGAACAAAAAATGCGTAGTGTTATCTGCAACGGATCAAACTTTAGTAACCAAATGCTCCTCTTGGAAGTACCTTAACACCAATTTGGATTACACCATTCAACGGCAAAATCATCATCTTCTGATATTTTAGGTAAACCAGCCGAACGTATACGCGAAGCAGTAACCTGCTGCAACAGGCTTTTAGCAAATTAATTTTTCATATTAATATTTTGTTGGTGTTTCAAGAGGCTTCCTCAGGAAGCCTTTGATTTTATTGTGTGTACCCATATAGATAAATTCAGAATCTGGAATTTATATTGACAGCTTTATAAATGAAATAACAATTTATATACGCCTCAACACTTAGAAAGTGTTGAGGCTTCTATTAAGTTAAATGAATAAACTCTGTAGTGGTACTACTACGAACTATTTTTCACACAAAGAGGCTTTTAACACTATAAATTTGCAGTATACAAAAGATAACAATTAAGTAAAAAGTAACAATAAAATATTACCATCGCGGAAAAACAAGTCGTAATCGCAGCCTTAACTTTTTTAGACAATCTATTTGGAACTAATAATGTTCAAGCTCAAAATACTACAGCAACGACAACTGTAAACATTACTTTGAACGATGTCATCTCTATCGACGCAGGAAGTACTGCAATTGGTAATACGGTAGATTTTAACTACGTTACTGCAGCAGACTACAACTCTGATCAGACCATTACTAAAGCCAACTCTTTAAAAGTTACTTCCACGAAGAACTTTAATGTTAAAGTAAAAGCAGGAGGTCCTAATTTTATGAATGGAACCAACTTAATCCCTGTAAATGTTTTGACAATTAAAGCAGCTACGGCTGCCGGAACAATGGGCGGAACAAAAAATGCCGTAGTATTATCTGCAACGGATCAGAATTTAGTTACAAATGCCCCATTAGGAAGTGCCTTAACACTGAATTTGGACTACACTATTCCAGCAGCAAAATCATCATCTTCTGATATTTTAGGTAAACCAGCCGGAACTTATACGCAAACAGTAATTTATACAGCAACTGCTTTATAATAAAAAAACACATCAATTTTATAATAAAAAAAACACATCAATATACATGCCCTCAGTACCTGAAAAGTATTGAGGGTTTTTCTATTTATTATGTGAATAAACCCTGTAGTGATTTTACTACATGAACTTCCTTTTTCCACTACAAAGAAACTTTTATCACCGCTGTAGATTTGCAGTATACAAAAGAGAATAATTAAATAAAAAATAACAATAAAATAGTATTATCATGAAAAAACAAATCGTAATCGCAGCCTTAACTTTTGGAGCCATTATATTAGGAACTAGCAATGTTCAAGCTCAAAATACTACAGCAACGACAACTGTAAACATTACTTTGAACGATGTCATCTCTATCGACGCAGGAAGTACTGCCATTGGTAATACGGTAGATTTTAATTACGTTACTGCAGCAGACTATAACTCTGATCAGACGATTACTAAAGCCAACTCTTTGAAAGTTACTTCCACGAAGAGCTTTAATGTTAAAGTAAAAGCAGGAGGTCCTAATTTTATGAATGGAACCAACTTAATCCCTGTAAATGTTTTGACAATTAAAGCAGCTACGGCTGCCGGAACAATGGGCGGAACAAAAAATGCTGTAGTGTTATCTGCAACGGATCAGAATTTAGTTACAAATGCCCCATTAGGAAGTGCATTAACACTGAATCTGGACTACACTATTCCAGCAGCGAAATCATCTTCTTCTGATATTTTAGGGAAGCCAGCCGGAACTTATACACAAACAGTAACTTATACCGCGACTGCTTTATAATAAAATTTTTAGTTTGTAAAGGTTCATTTTGCTACGTTTTCAGTAGTTTTGGGAATCTTTATTATTAAACTATTTATACCATGCACAAGTTTATCCACCTTTTCATTTTCTTAATCGTTACGGGATCTTCTTCACTTCTGGCACAAAGTATCTCTATGTCGCCCACACGCTTGTTTTTTACAGGTAATCCGGGAGAAAAAGTAACAAAGACAGTCACGCTTCAAAACAGCTCGGATAAGGATTATGTTTTTAATCTCAACTATAAAGATTGGGCTAGAGAAGAAGACGGAAATAAGGTTTATCTTGAAGCAGGCAGTTCAAAAACTTCCAATGCTTCCTGGGTGTCCACCTTAGAAAATGCTGTAACAGTTCCAGCGAAAAGTACAAAGGAGATTGTAGTAACCATGCAGATTCCGGCAAACGCATCACAATCTGCCGTTACGAACAGCATGTTATTTTTTACTCAACTTCCTCAGCAGGCAGATAAGGCACGTGTTCAGAATGGTATAGGTATTATCACCTTATTTGAAGTGGGACTTCACATTTTTTATACTCCACCGGGAAATCATGTGAAAAGTTTGGATATTACCAATATTTCAGAAGCGAGTAATGAGAATGCAGGGAATAGAAAAGTTGCAGTAAGCATCCATAATGATGGAAACACCATCAATGATGCCACCGTTGCTTTTGAACTCACCAACACAGATAGTGGTAAGGAAATAAAATTACCTGCAATTTCCATCTCCATGCTTCCGGATACTCATCAGGTTGTTCAGTTTTCTTTACCAGAGAACATTTCAGGGAACTTCCTTGGCGTGGTTATTATCAAAATGGCAGAATCCAATGATTTACGCGTAGGCGAAAAAAACTTTAAATTTTAAAATTAAGCTTTGAAACCACAGAATGGAATATCGTTATCAGTCTTAAGAAGAACAATCTTATTTTTTGTATTTGTTCTTCTGAACTTCTCGTGGGCCTTTGCACAGGAAAAGAAGGATATACAAATCCATTTTGAAAATGACAGTGTCACTGTTGAGAAAGGTTCTACTTTTACTAATTTCCTGGTCATTGAGAATAAAAGTTCTGAAGACATTATCATTCAGAATATCATGCCTCAGGAAAACTATCCAGGATTGCTTTTTTATCCCAAAAATGACTTTACCTTAGGTGCGG
The DNA here is from genome assembly GCF_965111995.1 of Chryseobacterium sp. Marseille-Q8038. Lineage (NCBI taxonomy): Bacteria > Pseudomonadati > Bacteroidota > Flavobacteriia > Flavobacteriales > Weeksellaceae > Chryseobacterium > Chryseobacterium sp. Marseille-Q8038. The sequence goes on from NZ_CBCOPN010000001.1 coordinate 348,446, forward strand.
GGCAGTCTAAAAATCTTCCTGTGAAACTGATCGCCAACGTGGATTTTATGAAACTGAGATCCAATGAGATTCAATTCAAGGTTTCGTATACCACTCCAACGGTCACCAAAACTGAAAGTGCCTCGTTCTTTGTTGCTAAAGGTGAGAACAAAAACATCGCCATTTATACGGCCACCTACGAAAATTTCATTAACCCTGCTTTGCCGCAATCTTCAATTCTGCTGACTGTAGAAAACCAAGGGTATACTAAACGAACCGTTAAAATTGATCTGCAATCTATTCCTGACGGCTTGGAAATTTTGCCAAAACAACAAACTGTATCTCTGGAAGGTTTGGAAAAACAAACGGTTGAGATCAAAATTGTGGTCAGAAAACAGAATACGCTTTATCCGGAATTTAATATTAATGCAATCGTCACAGACCTGCTTGATAATAAAATTGTGGGAAGCAACACGCTCTACTTAGTTGTTTTATCGCACAACAGACAAATTGCCCGTGGAAACGAAGCGGCGAGCGGAAGTAATTTTGCGGAAATGAGCTATAATGAAAACAGTTCACGTCTTAATTTTCTTCAATTGAGGGGAAACACAGCATTTCGGGTAACTGAGAATTTGAAATCGCGCTTCAATATCGGGGCAGATTACTATCTTGAAGACGGCCGTTATAACCTGTATGATACCTGGTTGGAACTGGAGAGAAAAAATACGGTGTTGCGCCTGGGAAATGTTAATAGCAGCGATTACGATTATCCGGTTTTCGGAAGAGGAGGAAAAGTCTCTACCAAATTTGGTGAAAATAATCAGATTGAAATTCTTGCTCTGGAAAATAATTATAATCTGTACGGTACTTATTTCCAACAAACAGAAGGATCTACCATATTGGGTACAAAATATGCTTTTGGGAATGCTAAATCTTTCAATGGGAAAGTGTCTTATATTTTCGACCATGATCCGCGCCTTAATGTAGATACGCAGGTAGCGAACGCGGTATCAGCATTGTTAATTAACGATAAACACACCATCCGCACGGAGGTGGGCCTGAGTCACGAAAAAGGTCTTTTGAACAAAGATGAAAACGCAGGAGCTTCCATGGGAGCCAATTACGATGGGAAAATAGGGAAATGGGATATACAATCTTTCAATTCCTTTGCGACCAAAAGTTATGCAGGAATCAAACGGGGATCTTTTTTCTCAAATCAGAGGATTGGCCGTCAATTTTCTGCTGCTCAGCGTGCTTTTATACAATATCAGAATTCGCAGGTAGAACCTGAGTTCCTGAGTTTCCAGAGTGAATCAAACCAACCTGGGAATACCTCTAATTTACGTTATTATTTCAACAGTACAGAAGCGTTGGGATTAGGGTATCAGTTTTCTTTAAGAAAGTGGAATTTTTTACTGTCTCCAAAGGTTGAAAAACAAAAAACAGCTAATTTTTACACATCGCAGGAACTTTTTTCATACCGTTTGGAAGCCAACATCAGCACTACATTAGGTGCGCATGGATTGAACCTGACAGCGGAATATTCTTATTCAAAAGAGAATGATAACCCAGAGTGGTTCAACAGTTTGAAGACAACTTTGTCTTACAGATATAAATCATTCTCCCTCAACGGAACAGCTCAATGGAACGCAACCAGTGTTTTTGATTTAAACCCTTATTATGATGTAAACCGTAATTTCGCCAACTACAATGTATACGCATCATATAATTTCCAGATGTTTAATCATAATCTGACCGGATCTTTTTCAGCCGGAGCCTTCTATTCGGAACTTTATAAAAATTTAAACAGCAATATCACCGGTAATCTGGAATATAAGATTTCGCCTTCATGGTCTACCACAGGGTATTTTAATCTTTCCGGTTATAAATCTACGGCTGAATATGCAAGCAGTGGAAGTTATTACCAGTACAGAGTGGGGATTAAAAAATATTTTACCACAGCTACAGCTCTCGGAAATCATAAAGTGGCCTTCCAGTTCTTTGAAGATAAAAATTTCAATGGACTTCTGGAATCCGGCGAATCGGTACTTGCTAATGAAATTGTAAAACTGGACAATTATGTAGCGATGACGGATAAGAATGGAAAAGTAGTTTTTCAGAATGTCCCCGAAGGTACTTACACACTGAAAGTGAACGAAAGTGCGGGTGCCCGATTGATGATGGATCCTGTCATTATGGTGCATACCAATATTAACCGTAAAGTAGGCTTGGTAAAAAATATTAAGGTAAGTGGGAAATTAACAGAGATCAGACAAGCCTACGATGTTTTGGAAACGGATGTAACCGGAATAGTAGTGTATGCAAAAAGTGAAGATGGCATGATCTATACTGCCGTGGTTAACCAAAAAAATGAGTTTGAGTTTTTCCTGAAAGATGGAAAATACAACCTCTATATTGAAAATGACAAATACAGCTATACGCAGCCTACCCAAACTATTCAGGTGACAAAAGAAGGGTACTCAAAAACGGTGGTTTTTGAATATAAGAAGAAAGACACCACCATTAAGGTGAAAAAGTTTTAAATTTAAAAGTATGAAAAAGATGAGGTCTTTTCTAATAGGAATTTTTACCGTGTTCTGTGGGGCTACAGTCATGAAAGCTCAGGATGTGTACCTGTCGGTTCCTGACAATACTATTTTTAACAGGAGCGAATTTACTTCAGTACCTACAAGGGTAATGACGAACGCCAACAGGACCAACTGGGATTATGCCTTTTTGGGATTACTCCCAACAGCTCCTACATTTACCTCTGTTTCCGGGCCAAATTTTACTCATTCTTCTTCCTCACTTACTTTACCCGGTTCCACGCTTCTGTGGCAGTTGGAAAGTATGGGCGGACAGATGCCATATACCGGACTTTCAGGTTATTTACCAGGTTTTCAGTCGTTCAGTACAAGCGCTGTAAAATGGTTTGAACCGCCATCCATTAGTATCGGGGGAGGATTCAACCGGGGAAATATCAATTTTACATTTAAAATTCCGGCCTCTCAATTTTCTGCCAATGCCTTCCGGGCCGGGAATTACTCCATGGATATCACGCAGAATTATAATGATTTCACACCACGTAATTTTAAAACAATTTTAGTTATTCCTTCGTCTATACGATGGATTACAAACTCTTTAACAAAATACATAGAAATATCTTCTTTGAATGACTACCGAAATACTGGTACGCGGGTGTGGGATTTGGGGAATACGGAAATTGCGCATACGGTCGATTTTAATTTTTGGGCGAAAGCTGCTTCCACAAACATTCAGTTCACTTCTTCTAAAGGTGTTCCGGGAACCAGAAATATAGGAAGTATTAAATTGGGTAGTAATGGAGCTGCACTCACGACCAAAGCCTTATCCGCCGATTTTCAGAATTTTTCCGCTGCTAATTTCAGTGTGGTAGCAGGAAACAGAAATAGCTTCATTCCGCAACTTTATGTGTCTGCGGAAGATTTTAAAAACTTCTTTTTTGAAGCCGGAACTTATACGTTTGAACTGAACTTCAATGCAAGCAGTACAGATAACTCAATTAACAGTTTGCAAAATACGGCTGTTCAGCTAAAGGTGCTTCCTCTGTCGGAGATCACCATCCCAAGTTCCGGGCGCAACGTAAACTTCAATTTTAATACCGCTGCCCATTACACTGATGGTCAGTCACAAATGATTCCCAACCAAATTATGTTGTCCAATAATGAAAATTTTGAACTTTATGTAAAATCGGACGAAAATTATTTCAAGAAAGGTGGTTTGCAGACCAACATCAATTCAAATATTTTACAAATTGGAGTGGATGGAAGTTCTGTAAGTGCTCCCTTATCCAAAACGCCTCAAAAAATACTCTTTAACGGAGCACCGGTTTTGGACCGTGGACTAAACGTAAGATACACTATACCACCTGCGGGTGCCCAAAGTTTGGTTGGCAAGGAAAATACCACTTACTCTATCAATGTTTATTATAGCTTTACCGCAATTTAACAGTACTTTCTGAAACAGGTTTTCCTTATGGACCACTTTAATAGCAATAATCAATTTCCGGATCATTAGAATATTGATAAATTAACTGCATGAGAAAAATTCAGAGGCTGTTTGAATTAAATTTTATGAGTTAGTCTCCTGATGTTTGCTATGACAATAACAACATTGGCATTTTCTGCTTTTCTTTCATCATCTTTGGAAATTCTTCTGGTATTAAGAGTCCATAAGATGATTTTCTCAACAATTCAGCGCTTTGCATGAATTTCAACTTTGCCTTTTTGGGCATCTGGATTTTATTAAGATAAAATATGGGGTTTACTATTTCAAGTAAATCCCATTTGATTTTTTACTAATACGATATTTTTTATAACTTGCCAGTTCCTGGAGAAAGGCTTGAATCGGATGTTTTATTCGCATTAAAAAATATAACTCTTTCTACCTTTTTCCAAAAAAATAATTCAAAAAGCTTCTAAAACCTTTGATACTTAATTTATGAATGATTTTATCAACGAACTCCAATTAAAAATCGAAAGACTGGAAAACGAAATCAATTTCAAGAACGGACTGATCTCGATATTGTCTCATGACCCAAAAGAACTGTTTGGAACTTTTTTATGGCTTGTAGAAGAGTTAGAGCAAAAGACTTTAAGTGAGGAAGATTTTTTTAAGTTGTTGCCACAGGTAAAACGAGATGCCCAGAAGAATCTGCAAACGATCCAGGACAGTAATGCCTGGTTAAAAACACAATACGGGGATTTTAAGATTAAACCCGTTAAAATCATGGTGATGGATCTTTTTCACTATTTAGAAGAAAAATATGCTGCTAGATTAAACGAAAAAAATATTAAATTTTATTTTAAAGGAGACCATGATGCATTTCTTACAAGCGATCGCCTGTTGCTCGAATATGTTTTAGACAAGATTTTTAACAATGCAGTAAAGTACTCCTTTGCGGGGCAAGATATTTATTTACAGGCAACTACAGAAGGTGATCAGGTTGTGCTTTCTGTCATTGATTCCGGAACAGGAATAGAGGAGAAGTATTTATCTACGATCTACAATTATGGTAGCCCCATATTCCTGGGAACTGAGGGTGAGAAAGGAGTTGGATTAAGTTTGAAAATTGTAAAAAATTTTATATCCTTGCTGAAGGGAAACATCCAAATTACTTCCGCTGAAAATAAAGGTACTACGGTTTCTCTTTTTTTACATAAAATTATAGAATAATGGGTTTAAAAGCAAACACTCGCATTGTTGTAGCAGATGATCATGGTATCGTTCGGATGGGTTTGATACAAACAATCAAACGATTCATACCCGATGCCATAATTTCAGAAGTAGAAGATTATAAATCGCTGTACAAATTAATTCTGAAAGAAGAATTTGATCTGGCCATTATGGATGTTAATATGCCTAATGGTTCTGTTCAGGAAGCAATAGATTACATAAAAATTAACCAACCTGAATTAAAGGTTCTCATATTTTCTTCACAGGATGAAGAGTTGTATGGGATGCGTTATCTAAAAATGGGTGCTGGTGGCTATCTCAGCAAGCTAAGTTCCACTGAAGTCATTGAGACTGCTTTAACGGCGATGCTCAGTAAGGGCCGATATGTCAGTGACAACATAAAAGAAGCAATTTTTTTAGAATCATTAAATGGTGTGACAAAAAATTCTCCCTTTGAAGCATTATCAGACCGCGAATTGCAAATTGCCAATAAGATTGCAGAAGGTCTTCCCCTCAAAGAAATTTCAAATCAACTGAATCTTCATTCATCAACGATCAGTACTTACAAAAACAGGTTGTTTGAGAAGCTGAAAATACGATCCGTACCCGAATTGGTGGAGATTCTTAGGCTATATAATCAGTAGATATTTTACCATAAAAAATTGGATTGTGATTCAATGGAATTACGCAATATGTTGAATCAAAAATAAAATAAATGGCGCCGACTAAAGTTGGTGCCATTTTGCTTTTTGCAAACAGGGCGAGCGTATCTTCAAACATTTTTATAGATGATTGGTTTCGTTTGAGCTAAATTAAACAAAATGTGTACTATTGATTTTCATTTGGTATCACAAGTCTGATTATCTTAACAGAAAAGTATTGAATTGTTAATGAATCTAAACTTTAGCAAATTAAATTTATAAAATCTAAATAGCTGAATTATTTTAAATTTCTAAATTTGCTTTATAACTATGAATAATGTTCGAAATCTTTCTAAAATACCTTACCGACAAAATAGAACTTTCTAACCAGGAAATACAATTAATAGAATCCGTATGTAAACCCAAAAAACTTCGTAAAAAACAATTCCTTTCTCAGGAAGGAGACATTTGGCATTACAACGCATTTATCTGTCGTGGATTGGTAAAAACCTTTTCTATAGCTGAAAATGGAACCGAACATATCATCAGCTTTGCCCCGGAAAATTATTGGACGGGAGATCGAGAAAGTCTTCACAGTGGAAATCCTTCACGTCTCAACATTGACGCTATCGAACCTACAGAAGTGATTTTAATTGAAAAGTCAGATTTTGAAAAGCTGTGCGCAGAAATTCCTCAGCTCGATCAATTGGTTAATCAGATTATTCAGAAAAGCTTTATTGTTTCGCAGGGAAGAATTTTAGCTAATATTAGTTTTACAGCGGAAGAAAAATATCAGAATTTCCTCGAAAAATATCCTCATATCGTTAACCGTATTCCTCAGCATATGATTGCTTCTTATATTGGTATTACTCCCGAAACCCTTACCAGACTGCGTAGAAATATGGTTAAGAAATAAACCCAATCCATTTCATTGATATTTGTTTGCTTTATTTTCAAGCTTTTGTCAATGGACGAAGGTCCAATGTTCCAGCATCTTTGCCTTATTAAAATAACAATTAAAAATAAGACAAAATGAATAAAACAGTATTTATCACCGGAACAAGCACAGGCTTTGGGAAATTAACAGCAACTACTCTTGCAAAAGCAGGATACACCGTCATTGCAGGAATGCGAGGTATTTCAGTAAAAAATGAAACCGTAGCCAAAGAATTGGGAGCACTCCCGAATATCGAAGTCGTTGAAATTGATGTAACTGATGATTCTTCGGTAACCAATGCTGTCGAAAAAGCACTTCAAAAGTATGGTAAAATCGATGTATTGGTAAACAACGCCGCTGTTTCAGGTTTCGGGTTATTGGAAGCCTATAGCTTAGATAGGATACGACAAATGTTTGAAGTGAATTTTTATGGAGTCATCCGCACTTATCAGGCTGTATTACCTTCTATGAGAGAACATAAAAGTGGTTTGGTTATCAATATAAGTTCCGGAGCAAGCGCTCATACTTCCCCTTTTATGATTCCTTACTTTGCTTCTAAATTTGGAGTGGAAAGTATTACCGAAGGCATGCAGGATGAATTAAAACAATTCAATATTGATAATGTTTCTATCCAGCCGGGTGTTTATCCAACTGAAATGAACACGGGTGAAAAAGCGGGTGTTAATTCAGATAAACCTGAAATTTCTGATGCCTATAATCCGGTTGCCACAGAGCAGTTTAATGCTATCGGTACTGCATTGTTTGGAAAAATGAAGGAATTCAATATGAATCCGCAAACTATTGCAGACGGGATATTGGAATTAATACAAATGAAAGAAGGAGCCCGCCCGTTGCGTTTTCCATTGGATGCTGTGGCTCAGGGAACAGACCTCGAATTTATCAATGCCAGAGCCGAATTGAAAGCTAAATGGCTTGCAAAATATAATGATTAATTAATTTCAAAATAAATAGATAAAGGTTGAAGAATTTATGCTTCAGCCTTTTTTATTTCTAAACATTAAATCCCAATATCACCGTTGAATTTTAAACAGGTTCAATTTTTCATTGACATTTGTTTGCTTTATTTTCAAGCTTTTGTCAATGGAAGAAGACCTCTGAATGTTGGAAATTTGCTCTATAAATAACAACAAAAATTATCATAATGAGCAATTTAAAAAATCAAATCAAAGCCAATGCAACAGCAGTGGCAAGTGCACTTTTATTATCAGCAGCAGTTTCAAACACCTCGGCGCAAGAAAAAACAGGAATTCTTGGAATAGACCATGTGGGAATCAACGTTCCGGATATGAAACAGGCTGTAAATTTTTTCACTGATGTTTTAGGGTTTAGAGCGGTAACAAGTTTAGGCCCGATTCCTTTGGATGATGTGTGGAAAAAGAATAATCATATAAATCTCAAAACCGGTCCGGTATCATTCAAAATGGTAAAAGCAGGAACGGGAGCCAACATAGAAATATTCGAATATCAAGACAATAAAGGAAGTTCACAACAACCTGGAGGAGACGATATCGGAGCAAGTCACATTGCTTTTTATACCAATGATATCAGTAAAAGTGTTGCTTATCTGAAAAGCAAAGGAGTACAATTTTTGGGAGAACCATTTTTGATGCCATCGGGAGATACAGAAGGCGAAACCTGGGTGTATTTTTTAACACCCTGGGGCTCTAAAATGGAATTGGTTTCATATCCAAATGGCAAGGGCTATGAGAAAAAAAATCCGACAACAATTTTATGGTCACCCAAAGATGCTGTGAAAAATCAAACTGAAAAACCAGATTCAAAACCGCTTTCTGAAAATGAGATTGAATCTTTAGTAGAAGGGCATCTGGCTATCTGGAACGAAAGAGACCTTAAAAAACGTGAAGCGTTAATGTTAAAAATTTATGCAGATGAGATTGAAATGGTAGACCGTCACTTTATAGCAGTCGGTCACAAAGAAATCAATGGTTTTGTGGATGGATTGCAACAGAAAAGCCCAAATTCTAAGTTTTCCCATATCAAAGCAATAGACGTTAATCACAACATTGCAAGACTCTACTGGCAGAACGGAACTACCGAAAAACCGGATGCTGTAACAGGAATGGATCTTTTCGTTTTCGAAAACGGAAAAGCAGTCAAATTATATGTTTTTGTAGACGCCAAAAAATAGTTTCTTTCTTAAAATCTCAAACAAAATTTAACAATAAACAAATCGGTGAATGAGAATTCATCAACATGATTCTTGCCTCCATTTTTCAAAAAAATTAATCAAACTCAATCTTTAACATTTAAAATAAAATAGTATGAAATCATCAGTAATCAATCAAAATTCAGCAAATGAAACATTAATCCGTGAATTGTACAGAATCGCAGAAGAACAGGATACACAAGGTTTTGTAGAACTTTTTGCGGAAGACGGCTATTTCTGGGATGTATCTGCAGGAACTAAGTATTACGGCCAAGACATCGGCAAAACAGTAGATATTTATGCAACAGCTTTTCCAGATATGCACAGGGAATTGTATGATCTTTATGTTTTGGAAAATGAGAATACAGTAGTAGTTGAATTATCTTTAAACGGAACTCATAAAGGTCCACTCGAGTTACCTTCGGGAACTATTCCTGCGACAAATAAAACAATGCAGACCCCTTGTTGTGATGTTTTCACAATCGAGAATGGAAAAATAAAATCATTCCATTGTTACACTGCCGCAACGATACTTTTAGGTCAGCTAGGCATTTTCTAAATACTTTAAACTAATCAAGGTAAGTGATGACTCATCATTTGCCTTGATTCAAAACTAACATCAAATGAAAAATATAATAGAATTATTGAACTGGAGATACGCCACAAAAAAAATGACAGGGGAGAGAATTTCTTCTGAAAAAATCAATAATATTTTGGAAGCAGCTCGTCTTGCTCCATCAGGAATTGGATTACAGCCTTACGAAATTATCGTAATCAGCAATCCTGAAATCAAAAAGAAAATATTACCCATTGCAATGAATCAGCCTCAGGTTGTCGAATCTTCACATCTGTTGGTTTTTGCAGTTTGGGATGAATATTCTAAAGAGAGAATAGATAAAGTCTTCGATTATCTGACAGAAAAACGCAATGTTGATTCTATTGCGTATGATAAACAAAGAGAATTTTCGAAACGATTTTTCGGAAATATGAGTATCGAAGAAAACTTCCATCACGCAGCCAAGCAGGCAAATATTGCATTAGGTTTAGCCATTGTTGAAGCCGCTTCTGAAGGAATAGATTCTACACCGATGGAAGGTTTTGACCCGATAGCGCTTGACGAATTTTTGAAACTTCCTTCCAAAGGTTTAAGAAGCTCAATGTTGCTTGCTTTGGGATACAGAGACCAGGAAAATGACTGGAATCTGCAACTGGAAAAAGTTCGCAAACCATTTGAAGAATTTGTAACCTTTCTTTAATAACTAATTTAAAATGTAAATAATATGAATCATTCACAAAAATAAACCACGATAAGACACAAACCAAAGGAATCAGGAGTCATTTATGTGGTACCTGATATATCAACTAAACAAAGAATAGCAAGATTATTTTTTCGTGAGAAAGTAATAACAAATGAAAATGATTATGAATTGTATAAAAATAAATATGCGCAAATTGTTTAAATTTGCGCATATTGTCGTTTGTGAACTTGACAGGATGTTATCCAAACTCTTTTTTTACAGATATAGAAAATATTTTAGTTTTAACTCATTGATAATGATTCATTTAAAGATATTTTGATTTTGTTTGAATTCTGTTAGGTATTCCACTATTACTATATTTAGTGACATATCTAAATTACACATTATATTTACATATATTGTATAAATTTAATTGATAATATTTATAGCTGGCCTGTTATGTCTTAGTATTTCCGCAAATAATATAAAAAACAGTACTTATTGCAAAAGCTTAAAACGTATCTCTAACAGGCTAGGATGGTCTAGCCTTAAGGATAGGAGGAGGAAGATGTTACCGCTAGTTTTTATCAGCAAAAGTTTTTAAAGGTTTATCGTAATCTTATACCCCAGAGATTTAATATCTTTGTTTTTAGCCCTTACCGATAAACTGTTACGCATATTATGGCAATATCTGAAAAATAGCCTCTTTTGCTGCACAATGCTTCAGCTTATCAAATGTAATGTGGAAGTTGCAGTTAATGTTTATGAAACATGTGAATTTTAGTTATAATTGTTTTAGCGAAAAAGGAGAAGTTAGTTTACCCGATAAGGTATTTACGACCTCCTGTTTGGAAGATGGCTTCCAGCCCATTGTTTTTCTTGACAGCTGTGTCTGTTTGCATATCATTAAAGTGGTAGAACATAAGAGAAAAGCACAAGGGGTCAATATCCAGAGAATATTAGCATTGAAAGAGTATATAACCAAATATCCCGAAACCAGGATCGATCCTTTTTTTGCATTTTTAGAGCTCTGCTCACAAAAAGAAAGTTTCGATTTTGAAAAATTCGAGGATTTTAGACACCGGATTGATTTCTTTACTCAAGTCCCCATTAAAATTTTTAAAAGCTTTAATTACGATTTTTACCGTGACTTTTTTGTGTTCCGAAGAATACCTCCCATGAAGGGAGATCCAATGGAGCCTGTGAACCAGATTCTGAAAAATTCTTATTGTACGTTACTTAAAATAAGAAGCCTGGCAACAAAAGGTCTGACAAAAAGTAATGCCGAATATAATATAGATGCACTGGCAGACTGGATGACCAATGAACTTAACATCTTTCGCGGTGCCGAGTATAAGTTGGGAATGAATATTTTTGGCGGAAATACGGAGTTTAGGAAAATGATAGGGTTGGACAATAAGCCTAAGGATGTCAAAAAAAAGCTTAAAGGAACTGCGTGGGATATGTTTCATTCCAAATTTACAGCAAACAGCTTTCGTATATCAGAAATACTCCAGAAAGCTATTTATCCGTTTTTTTTAACCAGTGATGCCAATCTGTTTAAAATATTTCAAAATTTTAGTATAGAGATCGTGAAAGACGGAGGAGAAAATTTCGTCACTTCTTTCGTAATGACTTCTGATTTCTCATATCCCCATCTTGATGATACTTTTATTGAAAAAAATAATAAAAAACTCTTTTACTTATTTGTGAACAGAAGTAATCATCAGCATCTCTTTAATGAAGAAAAGGTCGACAGGATGATTTCAGAGCTTGAGGCCGAAAATAACATTCCGTAATTATCAAGATTAATAGTGAAAATGTAGGAGAATGATTCATTCCATTCTGATGTTTATCCACTAGTTTCGGGAATGCATGGTCTAATTCTTTTCCAAATCACATTTCTTTACTGCGCCAACAGCAGAAAAAAGTGCGGTCTCCATAAAAAAGACAATCCGAAACATGTCGTAGCCTTAATGGCTGGAATAGCAATATTAAAGCCAATGTTTAAATATTGCCCCGTAGAAAAGAATAATTAGACAGTTAATTATGTTCCTATTTTTATGTAAATACGGAAATTCATAAGGGTATATTTATATCTTTGCATAAATTATAGCCTTTTAAAAATTATATGGATAACAAAGAGAAATATGTTAAGTTGATCACCAGGAGACTTACCTATCTAAAAACAGAGGTGATGATTTTAAATGCCCTAAACCTGACCGACATTAACATCTTTGCAGAAAATTTTTATAGGGATCTTTTCAACCTGATTGGCTATAGTTTCACCAATACGAATTTTGAATCCAATAACTACGCTTTTATTGACCTGATAGATCATGTGGATAAGATAGCAATCCAAGTGACCTCCCAAAATGATAACGTCAAGATTAAGGAAGCTATCGATGGATTTTATAGTAAGCCGGAAAATAAAGATTATAAATTAAAGCTGATGCTGATATCCAAAGATGCTAAGGACTATAGAACGAAATTCGGACATGATTTCAAACACAAGGACGATGTTTTGGATATCACAAGACTTCTTGCCTTGATAAATGATATCTCTGATCTGGATCAGGTTAAGAAGATTGCAGAATTCTTAGACAAGCACATTGTCCCGGAAAGAAATAAGACGGAATCCAATGAAGTTGAAACCATAATGGCACTGATAGGGTATTTAAGTAATGAAGATAATTTGGCAGTCTCCGAGAGGCCTGGAAACGTTGATCCGGACTTTAAAATTTTCAACAGATTTGCTGATCATAGCAAATTTTTAATAAGTTTGTATTCGGAATTATGTATGTTGTATCAGCAGCCCTTGGCTGAGGCAAGAAAGGAAGTAGACGCTGTGAAAGCGATTAAAATTTCCACTTATCTTAAATATGAAAGTGATATGGTGCTAACTAGGGAAAATAATGATCCCAGAGCAGCTCTTGATCAACTCGCTGATATCTTTAATAATAAATTGTCAGTAAACGGACTTACATTCGATAAGCAGGCCATCAGGTTTTATTTGCTCGATGAGCTCATTAATTGTAACGTATTTCCAAATTAATAGAACATGTTGGTAAGTAAAGACGAAAATATAAAAACATCATCGGTATATGTCGCCTCGCTGATACTGAAATCCATTCAGCGTCGAAGAGCCGACAAGATATCTATTTTCGATGTTGCGAAAGATCTGAAGAAATACAATATTACCCGTTACAGGCATCTTTTCTTCGGTCTTGCATTTTTGTACTCCTCAGGGATCATCGACTTTAATGCCCCATTTATATATGTTAATAAACAGAAATGATTAAGTTAAGTAGATTATATAGTGAACCTAAAATATTCGAACCCATCTCTTTCGATTATGGGATCAATATTATCATGGGAGAATCTGCCGAAAGCACAGATAAAAAAATTGGTGTCGGAAAATCTATTTGCATCGAATTTATTAATTTTTGTTTATTAAAGCGGTTTTCTGACAGTAGGTTAAGCCTCATACCCAAAAGTTCCATCGATATTATCGAAAGTGATATCAAGTTGGATCTAGACTTTAATGGGAAAAAAATGACCATTGCAAGGTCCATAAGAAATCCGGAAACCATAACGCTATACTTGGATCAAAGGGAGACTATTTTCGACCGTCTTGAAGATGCCTCTGATTATCTGGGTAAACTATATTTTGATTCTTTTCCTGCCAATTTGAAGAGACTAAGTTTCAGAAATCTGCTTCAACCCATCATTAGGGATGAAAGGTCTGAATTTAAAGATCTGATCCAATCCCATGACACGAGCAAGAGGATTCCACCTGACTATAGTCCCCATTTATTTTATCTTAATCTTGGACTTGAGAAGTATTCCGATCTTAAGGTGGTAAATGAAAATCTCAAGAAAAAATCGGCATATTTTTCAGAAATAAAAAAAATTGTAACTCGCAACAACGAGATCAAAATTCCCGATGCTAAAGCGCATCTCAATGAACTTGATAGTGAGGTACATAAAATCAACAAAGCGATCGAAGCGCTCAAAGGTAATGCTTCTTTTGAAGCCCTGCAGGATGACCTTGTTAAACTGGAGGAGAGGATGCATACCCTTAGGGTGAGGCAGCAGGCTGTAAAATATGAAATTAAGCAGATCGATTCTCTGCCGGCACCTGAAAATATCAATGAACAGGAAATGGCCATCATTTTTAACCAGTTCAAACAGGGCCTGGGCGACCTTGTCGAAAAATCACTGGATGAACTTAAGGAATTTAAAAACAAAATTGATGGATTTCGTTCTTCTATTGTCAATGACCGTCTACAGTCACTTAAAGAAGAGCTGAGCTTGTTGAACGAAACCCTACGGAAATTGGATGACGATTATTCCAGGAAAGTAGGTCTAATTGATAACGGCGAAATTCTGAAAGATCTAAAAACTTCAATCAAGGTTTTTAATGAAAAGAACAGTGAACTGAGCAGTCTTAGGTCCTTAATAGAACGACATGACACCGCAGAGAGGGAAACAAAACTTCTAAAAGCTGAAAAGACCGCCTTGTTGGCCAAATTTGATGAAGAGCTCTATCAGAAAACTGAAGTTATCAAAAGTTTTAGGGAGACAATCCTAGAGATCCACGAACAGATCATGGGCAATAGGGAAGCACATTTCGATATCATTACTACAAAGAACAATAGTATTGTGGAATTCATTATGAGAACCGATGATGACGGGAGCCATTCCACAGAACGTATGAAAATCTTCATTTATGACGTTTCTCTTATGTTCAATGAATATACAAAAAAATACCACCCAGGATTTTTGATCCACGACAATATCTTTGAAGATGATGATTCCATCGAAAAGAGTCTTAATTATCTCTATTCTTATAATGAAAAGAGTCCAAACGAGTTTCAGTATATCGTTACTTTGAATAGGGACCTTATAGAACTTGCTGACAAGAAAGGAAAATTGGTATTTGATATCGATTCTGTCAAACGTGCTTCCTTTACAAAAGAAAAGAGGTTTCTGGGACTTAAATACAATGAAACGAAATAATACGGGATTCGAACTTTTCCGCTTCTTCGGTGTATTTATAAGGTTTTTCAGTGGTCGAGGCTATGTTTGCCACGATTTTGCCACACTTTATAAAAACCTTTCGTTTAAACGTCTTCAAAGCGCATTTGCGGAAAGTGAGGGATTCGAACCTAATGATTTAAGTAATTGAAAATCAAATGATTTAAAATTTACTTTTCAAAAGTGCCACGAATTTGCCACAACTCCAATATCTTATGGATTAAGCTACAAAATCTGAACAACTCAACTAAAATACACTTTAGTTTCGATATGCAAATTAGATATTTAGTTATTATGAAATAATAACAGCTTGATCTATTGTTTAAAATATGAGTTATTTTATTTTTTGAAGGGAGAAATACTAATCTGTATTGCAACTGATCTACCAAGATCAGAAGATGCCTTCAAAGAATTCAGGGGCAATGACGGTTTTTTCACAGGTAGAAGAGACGAAGGACAAAATACCAGAGTCAGTGCGGCATTTATTACAAAGATAAACCCAGATAATTGGGAGAATGCAGAATATTGGATTATGGAAAATCAAAAAGCATTGAAACCTCTTGATCTGAGGAAATCACCATTGATAACCCGCTTTATTGAAGAAAACATCATATATAGGACTCAAGGAAAACCATTTGGTGAAATTATAGAATAAGGAAAGTTATTTTCTTAATAGGCGATTAAAGTATTTAAAGCAAAATATAAATTATGAAAAAAGCGCTCGCTCTGGTGATAGGTAATGGAATCTATGAGGATCCAGATGATAACCTTGATAATGCCGTAAACGATGCAATTGCTATTGAGAAAAAACTTCATAACCTTGGTTTTATAGTTATCTTAAAAAAAAATTGTACCAAGGTCGAGTTTGAAAAAGCTATAAAAGAGTTTGAGAAAAAACTGGAAGGGTTTGAAGTTGGTCTTTTTTACTATTCAGGACACGCTTTTCAGATTGAGAGGGAGAACTACCTTTCCGCAACAGATTCGAATTTTGAAGATAGCGATTTTGCAAAAACAAGCTGTATACCACTTCAATTAATCATCAAAAAAATGGATAGAGCTAAGTCTGATGTTAAAATTATAATATTGGATGCTTGCAGAAATAATCCCTTGAAGGAAAGATATAGGGGAGGAAAAGAGGACCTTGCTCCAGTTAAGGCTCCTAAAGGTTCTCTGATCGCCTTTTCAACCTCTCCTGGTGAAAAGGCACAGGATTTTGGGAAGGGTGGCCACAGCATCTATACTGGCTGCCTGCTCAAGCACCTGGAAGATCCGGATATACCGATCGAGGTTCTTTTTAAAAGGGTTAGGGTTTCGGTAAATAGTTTATCGAAAGGTAAGCAAACCCCGTGGGAGCATACTTCCATGATTGAGGACTTTTATTTTCATCGCTCAGAATTGGTCCATGTGACAGATCTGCCATATGACAGCCAAAGCTTGATCAGGGAGCAATTTGTTCCAAA
This sequence comes from Chryseobacterium sp. Marseille-Q8038, assembly GCF_965111995.1. Classification (NCBI taxonomy): domain Bacteria; kingdom Pseudomonadati; phylum Bacteroidota; class Flavobacteriia; order Flavobacteriales; family Weeksellaceae; genus Chryseobacterium; species Chryseobacterium sp. Marseille-Q8038. The sequence goes on from NZ_CBCOPN010000001.1 coordinate 365,143, forward strand.
AGGTAGTGTAGCAGATAAATTAATTTTAGATTTATTCTCCACGCAGTTCAGCGAACAAAATTATGCCGCAACGAAAGTACGCAGTTTGGCAAAGGTAACGTTATCACCCAGTGAAAAATTTTTGTTGGGTCGTGGCGTACTGTATGCCGCCAACTACGGCGGTTTTAAGGCCAGAGATCTTATTAATACACTGGGAAATTGGATCATATCGTTTGATGAAAAAGGAGAAAACCACCTTTTAAATGGTATTCTTTTCGAAATATATTTCGATGAAAAAGGTCATTTAAGCAAGGATTATTATAAAGGTGAAATGTTAGATGAGATCTATCAGTATGAAAGTGATAGTAAGTTTGAAAAGTCTTTCAAGTTTTTGCTGGAGCAGCTAAAACCTCACCGGAACTATTTATTTTATCTGCCAGGTGATGGCCGTATAACAATTGATTTGCTCTTAAAAGAATATGAACTTAGCCTTGCTGGGGGGCATAAGAGAAAATATTTTGAGATACAATCGATGAAAATCGGCGGTAGTGAACTTTTTAAGCCCGGGCAGGAGGACGAACTATTTGGTAGTAGTTTAACATCAATGTCCGAATTTAGTAAATCCATTGTTAAATACCTGCTCATTCCAAAATCAAAGCAGAACATTATAACTCCCTTTGAAGATGGAGAGGTTAAAACTTTAGGATTACCACCCGGCTTTGATATTCGTGAGATTATGAAAGCGCGCGGGCAGTAATAAATTTTAAGTGCCGTCGAGGTTTATTTACAAGCACTCGTAAGAATAGTATAAATCGTTTCCGCGACAACAGGGCTACTTAAGTACGGTTTGATATCATGGTGATTATCGCTGTTATTTTCAATTTCGTGATTTATAATTTGTGGTGTAACCCTAAAATTCTTATTGTTCAAAGGATTAAGAGCCACTATATCTTTAGGATCATAGATATTGACCCACTGACCATTTAAGATTTTGGGATAGGAAGGGCAGGGATAAAGTTGCCTTTGAACCGCTTGAACTCCTAATGGTGATCCAAGCGTAACTAACCCTCTTATGTCATATTGGTTTTCAGCCAGGGTATGTAAAATATCGTATGCGATCACAGTCCCTAAAGAATGCGAAATAATTATTGTTGGTTCTTTGGTTATGGCTGAGGTGTGGAAACTATTGATTTCCTGTCTTGCAGCTTCTACCACCAAATACGTGACAACATCGTCGGTTTTCCACTTTACACAAAAATTGCCAAGCGAATCTAACCTCCGATCCACAAGCCTTGCCAACGCAATAACATGTTTGTTGTTGGTCAGCCCTCTATATTGCTCTGTTTCGCCTGATTCTTGAGCTACTTCTTTCTTGCTTATGCCCGAATTTTTACGCAGTTCTTCCAGAAGGTCTTCATATACTTCATCGAATTCACTTACATTATTTGGTGAACGCATTTTAAATTTGCCGTCTTTGATAGCCTGCTTATAAAGATCACGCTGATGGATCAGGTCTTTCCCGTAATATGGCAGGGTCAAATTTAAATTTTCCGGAAAAGGGATGTTTGCATTTTCAAAAGAAGCTCTGAGTGCTTCCGCCCAAATTCTTAGTAAGATCTCTTGCGAGAACTCTTCCTGAGCCCTGCCATGTATAAATAAAATCTGCATTATAATTTTCTATAATTTTGGGTGTCATGTAGATATCCAAGTCCGGTTCGATTGATCGCTGTCCAAAGTCCTGGTTCTAATTGTGTTGAAAGATAACTATATGGATTTTCTGGTAGTAACTTTAAATATGACCAGCCTTCAGTTAGCATAGGAATAGGGATGTCAAAGTGCTCAATATTTTCCAGATTTACACCCGATAATTTTCCCAATATTTTAATATCACCTAATACAGGCTCCGGCTCATCTTGCATTATATGGTAAATGGATCTTACCCCTTCGAAATTACCTTTTTGATAATAAGCATAGGCGGCAAATAGTCCGAGGGTTGGATCAAGATTTTTATACCTACGTAAAAAGCCAGCTATTTCTTCATCCCCGAGGAAGATACCATTTTTTGCAGCTGCAATAATCGTTGCCTTTCTGCGCGCTATTTCTCCAGATCTGCGGTGTGCTTGCTCTCTACGCCATCCTGTTGTAGGAAAATAGTTTACAGTCAAAAGCTTTCCTTTTTCGAAAACTACTTGTGTAAAAAAACCGTCCAAAATAGTTACAGGGTAAAAAATCCTTGTTCTGGGGTTTCCTATTATAAATATATTGTCCTTATCCAAGATGTTATATGCTTCATCATAATCTAATATCTGCGGAATTGCAAAATTTCGGTATCGAAATTTTAAAGGTCTTTTAGAAAAAACGACCGGGTTAAGCAAACCGCTTACCATTAATCCTGTTTGTTCCCTACTGAACGTATTTGGCGAGGTGAAAAAATCATTATCATACTCATCATTGTATGCACGACGGAAATTATTAACGATTTCACGCGTTTTTACATCAATATTAGCACCGCTTATCTGCACAAGTTCTTGTAGTTTGCTTGAAACCGTTTGAATTTCATGATGTTCCCCCGGAGGCGATACGGAAGGTAAATTACCTTCTGGAGCACTTTCTACAGTTGGTGTACCAATATCAAATTTGGACAAATGCAATGGATCACGGGAGGTCACATCGCTCATAGGAAACTGACGCTTGGCACCGGCAGCAGCGGTTTCAGTTGGAACAATTTTTTTTAAGTATCTTCCTAATTCATCAGAAAGCACGGCTGGAAAACCAGGTGCTAAATTCTGGATCTGCTTTATTACCTCAGGAACGTTACCATTGAGGCAACTCAGTAAATGATCGCTATATATGCTTCGGTAGGTACCGTCGTTATTTTTAATGTCAACAGCAGGTTGCCCAGGCCATGTGGAATAAAGTACATCAACTTCTGTATCAGGATTCAATTTATCCAGATTTGGCAGAATTGCTGAACCCGAAGCAGCTTTAAGTGCTTTGTGATCAGAGGGAACACGGCATGAATCCGAGATGAAGATTACGTGAGGAATCCCAGAGGTATAGGCAAGCGCTTTGTTGAGCGAAATACTAATGCAATCATCCGGATCATTTTGGTAGTCAGGTAGGAGCCATACATCGTTAGCTGCTGTATGCTCAACCCCATGTCCTGAAAAATAAACAAGAAGTTGATCTGTCCCATCTTCAATTATTTTACGAATTACCTTTTTTATTTCTGCTATATTACAAATACCTGTTTCCTCGCCTTCAGGTTGATCAACAAATAGGTAGGTATTGTATCCTTGATCCCGTGCCCAGTTCCTCATCTGGATTGCATAGTTTGATGGGGTGTCTAAATATTGGAGATGGGGAACTTCATTAATCCCAATAAGAATTGCATGTTTAATTATTTCTGGCATAGCTATAAATCAAGATCTTTTTTGGTGAAAGATGTTTACCAATATCAGGATTGATTTCTCAGGTTGAATATGGTAACGCAGTTGAAAACTTAGCGTTCTATAGTGTGTGACTATTTCTTCGGTGTTAACGCTCAAATATCTGTACTTTTTGAACAAAAAATCAAATTATGATTCTTCTGCTAAACAATAATAGTAGACACGAGTATCACCATCGAAACAGGCTAAAGTTGTTGGATTCATGAATTCGAGGTTAATTTGTTTTAGTAAATATATAGAATTTTGTAAGAGAAAGTACAGAATAAGTAGAAGATTTATTTAATAATGATTTACAATTTATATTAATATTGATATAATTTTTTGACATTTAATATGTTACATATGATTAATAAGTTGAAATACAAGACTTCCTTAGTAGCATTTTCTCTTTCCAAAATTTTTAATCATTAAATTTGCTGTTTCACTTATCTCATAGGAAGATTTTTTTTGCCTTCCTGTATCCATTCTAATAGTTCTGTCTTAGAAAAATAAAGCCTATTTCCCTTTTTATAATAAGGAAGTTCACGCAAGCAAACTTTTGAGTAAAGTGTTGGTAACGAAAGTTTGAGGATTTTGCATGCTTCTCTTGCACTAATAAATTCTTTTTCAGGCAGTTCTTTTTGAATACGATCTAATAGAATTTCTTCAATTTTATCCAATCGACTTTCTATCCTTTTAAGAATATTTGGAATCTCATCAAACGTATAATTCATAACTTTTTTCGAATTTTATGACTATTATAATTGATATTTTTTTGTATAACCTTTAATAGCTTAGTTTGGCTTTAAATGTCCCCCCCCCTTAATATATATTAAAACCTGCTAATTTAACTCTATAAATGGTTTCTCATGAACATCCATAATGTTTTTACCAATGTTGAACAGATTGATTTTTATTCTTTCAGACGCTTCTTTTTCAAACTGTCAACAATTTTTGCATAGATTTCAGTGGTCTTAATATCTTTATGACCTAGCAATTTTGAAACCATATATATTGATGTTCCTGCTGCTATTTGCAGCGTTGCAAAAGTGTTGCGGAAGCCATGAAAAGTAAAGTGTTTGTTAATTTCTGCATCTATTAACCATTTTTTTAGTTATGTAAATCGGGAAGGTATTTTAACTTTGCTTTAGAAGACCATTAATATTATTATTTAAACTTAATGGTTGTTTGTAACTAAAAACAAACAATATAACATCTACGAATTACAAGGCATGTCAATTGTAGTTTAATTTGGTTGGAATTATTATGCTAGGAGAGAGTAAAAAGTTGATAAGGCTTGTATTTGCTTTGGTGAAAATTTTTGATAGACTTTGATTATGAGTGTGTTAAAATAGGTGTTGTGATTCTGCTAATAATATCTACTTTGGATTAAGTATGAAATATTAAAATAGATTTTATGCTATTAAATCATTATTGCTGTAATATTTCCTTTTTGATGCGGTATCCTTAATGACAGGAAGATATGTATTTATTGTAATGAAAATTTTGCAGTTCCTTAAAAATACTTTTGATATCTAGGTGTCATATTGATGTGAGAATGTCATTAATTACTGCTGTTACTATCAAAGTTTTCTACTGAATTTCCCGTTTTTAATTTGATACAGCATAAACTGCTTTTTGTTTATCATTTCATATGATTAAAAATATTAATTTGTAAATCAAATAAATACATTAATTATATGAAGTCAGCCTATTTATACGTCCGCGTAAGTACAGATGAACAAAAAAGAAAAGGTTACTCCCTACCCGAGCAAGAAGATAGATTATTGAAATATTGTAAGTATAACAATATCGAAGTCAAAGGAATCTATCGTGAAGACTATTCTGCCAAAAATTTCAACCGACCTGAGTGGAAAGAATTGTTTTCAGAAATTAAAAAGAAATCATCAGGAGAAGATAAAAACATACTATTTATAAAATGGGACAGATTCAGTCGTAATGTTGAATATGCTTACGAAATGATTGGAAAGCTGCGAAAATATAAAACGACAGCAATGGCTATTGATCAACCAATTGATTTCTCTGTGCCGGAAAGTACCGTTATGCTGGCTGTATATTTAGCGGTTCCGGAAGCGGAAAATACTCGGAGAGCTCAAAATACAGCAAATGGTATTCGTCGAGCGAAGTTGATGGGTAGATATCCTAATAAAGCACCTATTGGATTTATTAATTTGACATTAATGGATGGTAAAAAAACTATTGCTCCTAAAGAGCCTGAAGCTGATATTATAAAGTGGTCTTTTCATCAAGCTGCCCAGAACGATCATAAGATTTCCGAAATAATGAAAATGGCTAATGAAAAAGGATTGATATGCTCACGGTCACACTTTTTCAGAATTTTACGGAATCCAGTTTATTGTGGGCTTATATCAGTCAAACTTAAATCTAATGAAGAACAAATGATAAAAGGTTTGCATGAACCTTTAATATCTGAATCGTTATTTTATCAAGTTCAGTCTGTTATTAATACAAAAAGAAAAACTACAGCTAAAAGGGATGATTTAAAAGCAATGTTTTTTCTTAGAGGTTTTTTGATTTGTCCTGTTTGCGATCGAAAACTCAGTGGAAGTATTGCGCAAGGAAGCTCAAAAAAATACCCATATTATCATTGTCATGATCGCTGTAGAACAAGGATAAACGCAATTTTACTGAATGATTGCTATCAAAATAAGCTTCAGCAATTAATACTATCAAATAATACAATTGACTTATTTAAATGTATTTTACAAGACCAGAATATAAAGACACTGAAAGCAAGTTATTTGTACAATCAAAATTTAATTGAGAGAAAAATAAAAGAAGAGGGGCAAGTTCTTTCTAGAGGCAGAAAGTTGTTTTTAGCAGGAGTATTAAAAATTGATGACTACAATGAATTAAAAAAAGAGAATCAAGTTAACATTAGGCATCTTAAGAAGGAAGCGCGTGATATTTTTCTTAAATTAAAAGCTATTGATAAAAAGGATCAAATAGAAGATAAAGAAATAGTCGAAGTTTTTCGAAAATTTTCCGAGTTTGACACCTCAGATAAAAAAAGTCTTGTGAGTCTTATTCCACCAGTTGATATTGATTATAAAACAGGAGATCTTTCTTTGGACTTGAATCAAGCATTTTTAAAAATATTATCAAAAAAAAGTAACCGAAAAACTAATAAGAAAAATGAATTTTATTGATAAGAATGTTTCAGTTGAACAAGCGATTATTCTTTTAGCTAAGAAAGGAGTTCAAGTAAATGAGAAAGAAGCTAAAATTATATTAGAATTACTATATTTAGTATCAAAAAGTTACAATAAGCCAAAAGAGGAAAAAATACTAGAACCTTAATGGGATTTCAAACTACGCTTCAATACCGATGAAATCTCTGATAGAGCACTTTTAGACTGTCTGTTTCAGGTGGACTAGGGATTTCACATCAAAAAATTCAAACTATAAAATGTCAGGCTGTAAAAGCTTGATATAGAGATTTTTATGTGTAAAAAAAGAGAGACAACTATCAAATAGTTGTCTCCTTAAGTGACCTCGACAGGATTCAAACCTGTAACCTTCTGAGCCGTAATCAGATGCGCTATTCAGTTGCGCCACGAGGCCTTTTGTTATCTTGTTGTTTAACGGTTGCAAATATACCACTTTTTTCCGTTCTTTGAAAGATGAAACAGAGAATTTTACTTTTATTTACGGTTTTTGCGCTAATTGCTTGTAAGAGAGAATCAAAAATTTCGTCCTCAGACTGGACAAATATCTCCGCCCGTACCCAATTTAAAGAACATGATGGTGTCCTGGAACTAAAATCGGGGAATTTTACTTATAATTTTAAGCAAAATCAAACTCCCTTCAAGAAAATAATCCTGTTGAATGCAAGTATGGCAGGGTATATTTCGGAGCTTGGAGCAGAAAATGTAATTATAGGTGTTTCAAGTCCGGAGTATATTTATTCTGATAAAATCCAGAATCTGATTAAAGAAGGAAAAATCCAGAATGTAGGAAGTGAACAGAAATATGATGTCGAAAAGATTATCTCTATGAAACCGGATGCTATTTTTACCAATCATATTGCCAGTTTCGACAATACCTATGAGCTTTTAAAAAACAATGGAATTCAGGTGATATTTCTGGATGAATATATGGAGCAGAAGCCTTTGGAAAAAACGGCTTATATCAAACTTTTCGGAGAATTTTTAGGAAAAGAAGCAGAAGCAGAAGCTAAATATCAGGAAGTTGAGAGAAACTACAGCGATCTGAAACAGCTTGCGTCAAAAGCAAAAGAAAAACCTGTTGTCCTGGCTAACGAAATGTATGGGGATGTTTGGTATCTTCCGGGAGGAAATACTTCTGTGGCTCACTATATTTCCGATGCCAATGCCAATTATATAATGAAGGATAATAAAGATGAAAAAGCATTAACAATGAGTTTTGAAGAAGTATATGCTAAAGCAGGAGGTGTTCAGTACTGGGTAAATGCAGGAAGCCATACCTCAAAAAAAGAAATGCTGGGCATGAATCCTTTCTATGGAAAGCTGGATGTATTCAATAAAGGAAAGATATATACCATTGCAGGAAAAGAAAAACTGAAAGCCAATGATTTCTTTGAAAGCGGTGTGGTAAGAGCAGATTTGATCCTTAAAGATTATATAAAGATCTTTCATCCTGAACTTTTACCCAATTATCAGCTTACTTATATGAAAGAATTGCAGTAACTCGTACTATTTGCTTATTTTTGCCTTTCCTTTTTATCAAGTTATGTGGAAAAAAATTAAACAGCTTATCTTCATCATTCTTGTTTTGAATGTAGTTTTTATCATCTGGGGCAGATTCTTTAATCCGCCAATCACTCTTACTCAGATAGGAGGGCTTTTTGAATACGGAAAACTGCACAGAGATTATATTTCCTATGATGAGATGGGAAATAATGTGAAGAAGGCAGTAATTGCCTCTGAAGACCAGAAATTCTTTGATCATGACGGTTTCGATTATACTGCTATCGAAAAAGCCATGAAAAATAACGAGAAAGGCAAAAAAATAAGAGGAGGAAGTACTATTTCCCAGCAAACGGCAAAGAATGTGTTTCTTTGGCAAGGCAGAAGCTGGGTGAGAAAAGGCCTGGAAGCCGTTTATACTTTTATTATAGAAAAAGTATGGACTAAAGATATTATCCTTGAAAGATACCTGAATTCCATAGAAATGGGGCAGGGTGTATTTGGTGTGGAAGCTGCTGCTCAATATTATTTTGGGAAATCCTCCAAAGATTTAAGTACCTCAGATGCAGCATGGATTGCCGCTGTATTACCTAATCCAAAGAAGTATGATCCTAAAAATCCATCTCCCTATTTAAGAAAGAAACATAATTGGATTATGAGACAGATGAGGAATGTGAGTTTGAAATAGTATCTTTGTACTAATGAAATTCTTTAATTCCAGCACAAATTTTGAGTCAGTTCTTAAAAAGTATTTTTCTTTTAAGAACGAAACCCTTTCTTTAGAACCCTTTGCAGAGTTTTTAGAGACCATAAAAGAGGCAGACTTCACAGATGTGCTCAATTTTTTCAGAAGCAATCCTCAATTTACTGAGAACTTTAAATATTATATTCACAATATTTTTAAAGGAAGACCTTTTAACCTTTCACTGACAGAAGCTAATATTCTTTCAGAAAATGCCTTTTTCCCGGAGCTGAAAAAAAGAATACTGAACAAAGTTCTGCCACCTGTTGAAAACGAAAAGACAGTATGGTACATGATCGACAATGTCAGTATGAGACCGAAGAAGGATTTGAAATACCTGCATAATCTTCCCGAAAATGAGATCAATGAATTTTTAAACATGTTGGGAGCTTCGGATTTTATTATCCGTCCCAATGTGAAAAAAGAACTCATTTTCTCTATGAATATTCTTTCCTGGAGGGTAACAGGAATGGCAATGGAAGTGGAAGTAGTGAGAATGGCACCTCAATACAGAAATCTAGACAATCCGTTCCTTGCTCTGCAGAATGAGCTGGAGGCATTAGCCGATGATCTGATAAAAGAGCCTGAATTACAGCTGCATTCAAAAGACAGCAGATATAAGCAGATCAAGATCTATGTAGAACAATGCCAGGAATTTGTGAATATTGCCTTTAAAAATTCAGCTAAATATGGTATTTCAGGAAAAATTAATCAATCTCTGATAAAAATCCGCCAGCAGACCAAAAGAATTTATGAGATTGTTCAGCTATTGGTTATTGATACCGATGAAGATATTCAGATAAAATCTAAACAGCTGGTCTTTAATATTCTGAGCTATAAATCCCATAAAAATAATATCTCAGATCTTATTAACGACAGTACAAGGCTGATTTCACACCTTATTACCAATCACACGGCAGAAGCGGGTACCCATTATATTACGTCTACCCGGAAGGAATATATGACTATGTTCTATAAAGCGAGCGGAGGGGGAATTATTGTAGGAGCCCTTTGTGTTCTGAAAATGCTGTATGGATATATTCCCGGGAGTGACTTCTCTCATGCTTTCCTGTACTCGATGAACTATGCAATGGGATTCATCATGATTTATCTGATGGGATTTACTCTGGCAACAAAACAGCCGGCAATGACAGCGGCTACCATGACAAAAGTATTGTCAGAAGAAGGGAATGCTCAAAGAAACAATACGGAGTTTGCCCATCTGGTCTCCAAATTATTCAGAAGCCAGTTTATTGCCTTTGTGGGCAATGTATTGCTGGCCTTTCCGGTGGCTCTTGCCATTATTTACGGTCTGGATGTCTTTTTCTCACAAAACCTTGCTGTAGAGCGTTCCGATAAACTGTTAAAAGATCTTGATCCATTTAAATCAAAAGCAATTCTGCATGCAAGTATTGCCGGATTTTATCTTTTTATTTCAGGAATTATTTCCGGGAATATCGGGAACAATTCTGTGTTTTATCAGATTCCGGAAAGAATTGCTAAAAACCTTTCCATCAGAAGTTTTTTTGGGAAGAAATTTGCCAAAGGACTTTCAAAATATTATGCTAAAAACTGGCCGGGAATTATTTCTAATTTCTGGTTTGGTGTTTTCCTTGGGGCGACAGCTCCGGTGGGGATGTTTTTCGGTCTTGATCTGGATATAAGACACATTACCTTTGCTGCAGGTAACTTTGCGTTGGGATTGTATGGAAAAGATTTTTCCGTAGATTCCTATACATTCTGGATGTCTTTTGTAACCGTATTTTTGATCGGTTTCTTCAATTTTCTGGTAAGCTTCAGTTTGTCGATGTTCCTGGCATTCAGGTCCAGAAAGATGAACTTTGGACAGGTAAGTGAGATCTATAAAGAAATATTCAGATATTTTATCAAGCATCCGTTGAAATTCTTCCTGCCATTACGCTCAGGGCTGGACAAAAAAGCAGATGACTTAATGAGCAGTACGATTTCTAATTCTAATAAATCAGAAGAACATTAACAATAAGATAAAAATGCTGTCCGTGGGCAGCATTTTTTATAGGTTTACGTCTTACAATATTTGAAGGTCACTGAATTTTTCCACCCCGAATTTATCCTGAAACTTTTTGAGGTAAAAGCTTTTTCGCATTTTAAAGTCATGTTTCAGTAAAGGAGAATCAATTTTAATGATGATGCATTCATTTTCAATATTGACACTTCTTATTTCCTTGAAAAGACTTTCATCAAGATACTCTTCAAGGAAATCTTTAATATCAAAAGCGACAAGTTTATGTTCAAAACCGTAGATTCTGGCAAAAGATTTTACCAGTTCGGAGGATTGATATTCACGTTTTTTCTTCTTCATAGTTGAGGTTCGGGGTGCATGATTCGTGTTTTGGAGTTTCGGAATTCGTTTTGGATGATAAGTTAAGATAAAAAATACTACAGTATGGATAAATAAATTTAATATTTTGTTTTTAAATTAAAACCAAGTATTTCTGTATTGTCGGGCACTAAACCTCAAAAATTATACTTTCCTCATTAATTTTCTTGACCACACTTTCAGTTCTTTCCCGATGAGTATCCGTAATGAATATCTGTCCAAAGCTTTCTTTGTTGACCAGTTCAATCAATTGTGAAACTCTCGTATCATCAAGCTTATCAAAAATGTCATCCAGTAAAAGAATAGGTGTCTTTTTGGTAAGTTCTTTCACAAGACTCATCTGAGCCAGCTTTAAAGAAATCAGGAAAGATTTTTGCTGCCCCTGGGAACCTATTTTCTTGATTAAAATATGATCCATTTCAAAAAGAAGGTCATCTTTATGAATTCCTTTTGAAGTATACGTGAGCATACGGTCTCTTTCAAGGCTATCTTTTAAAAGATTTTCAAAAGAATTTTCCAGTAAATGAGATTCATAAATAACAGATACTGTTTCTTTTCCACCTGAAATGATCTGGTAAAAATTCTGAACAATAGGATTAAGCTGCTCTACAAATTCTTTTCTTTTATTAAAAATTTTTGTTCCGAATCGGGTAATGGGATCATCATAGATTTCCAGCGAATCTTTGTCCCACGTTCTGTTTTTGGCAAAATATTTCAGTAAAGCATTTCGTTGCTGAATGGTCTTCTGATATTGAATAAGGTCAAAAAGATACTCTGAATCTGTCTGAGAAATCATTGCATCCAGAAACTTACGCCTGCTTTCCCCGGAATCCGAAATAAGATTGGAGTCATAGGGGGAGATCATCACACTGGGCAGATATCCGATATGATCAGCAAGTCTGTCGTAGCTTTTATCATTTTTTTTGATCACCTTTTTAGCTTCCTTAGGCTGAGTGATTCTGATGATATCTTCACTTTCCTCATTCTGAATTTCAGCATCAATGGTAAAAAAATCTTCCTCTTTTTTTATATTGTTAAAATCCGTATTTCCTAGAAAGCTTTTTCCTACTGATAAATAATGCAGGGCATCCAGAATATTGGTCTTTCCCACACCGTTATTACCCACAAAACAGTTGATCTGCGGGGAAAATTCAAATTTTTTCTCAGCGTGGTTTTTGAAATTGTAAAGGGAAAGCTTCTTGATAATCATTCGTCAAAAATACTCCATTATTAGTAAAAATAAAAAAGGAAGTGCAGAACAAGTTTCCACTCCGAAAGAGTAGTAAGCGTCATCTCTTTTATTATCAGAGAAATAGATGAGGATATAAGTTACAATGCTTGCCATAAAAAAAGCTGTGGCATATGATAAATCAAGATAAAAAATTGAAATCATATTACTGATGAAGACAAGTGCGTAGGCAATGTATTTAGTATTCTGAACACCTATCAGCATCGGAAAGGTTTTTACGGTATCACTATTCATATCCCGGATATCAAAAGGAAGAACAAGTGCCGTGATAAAGAAAAAGCTGATCAGAAAGATCGGTATACTGAATTCCGGAAGTGTAAGCCAGCAGTTGACCAGCGCCCATACCAAACCTACATAGAAAACTTTCAGCAAGGGAATCTTACGGATATAAACATCGAGAAAAAAACTGTTGTAAAGCAGTCCCAGCACCACAATAATAAACCATTTCAAAAGCCTTATTTCATTATGATTGTGGATGATTAAAAAAGCACAGGCAATTCCCGCAAGGGCATTGATAACAACTATTTTGAAAAAATGTCTGGTATATTGGTATTTAGTATAAAGATAACCACTGAAATAAGTGATGAAAATTAATGCAAAGGTAGGGAAACGGAATGTGTTTTGCTCTTTCATGAAAAATACTGCAAAAAGAGTTCCCATAAGAGAGACATAAACCTGGCTGTCTATGACGGTTTTTTTCAGTATTTTTAAGATGTTCATTTATCAAAATTAATATATATGAAAAGATTTTCCAAGATTTTTCTGCTTTTGCTTGTAATGCTAAGCTTTTCAACGGTATCCGCACAGAAATATTACGATACCCAATGGAAAAAAATTGCTGAAAACAGTACGAAAGGAGCTTATAAATCTAATCTTCCCATTATTTTAGACATACAAAAACAAGCCATGAAAGAAAATAATGCCTTTGAGCTGGTCCGTTCCCTGAAAGCGGAATTCAGTATTGTAAACCAAACAGTGGATGATGATCAGAATGATTCTGCTTCTCAGTTTTTCAAAAAACTTAAAGATGCGGAAGGAAAACTGAACGGAGAAGGGAAATTGGTGTACAAAGTCCTGCTGAATGGTTTTTTTATGGATTATTACAACCAAAACTCATGGAAAATAAACGGAAGAACCAATATCAATTCCCAGGATATTTCCCAGATTGAAACCTGGAGTAAGCTTGATTTTAAAAATTACCTGACCAAAAGTTTTCAGGAGCTTGATCAGGAAAAACCTGAAATGAAAAAGGTCTCTCTGGAAAAGTATAAAAAAGTTTTTTCAGGAACTGAAGATATAGCGTATTTTCCGGCATTATCGGATTGGTATGCGGTCAAGAAAATAGAGTTTTTATCCGAAAACAATATTTTTACAAAAAATGAACTGACAGCCAACCGCACAACGATCAGTGCAATCTATGATGAGCTGATTGACCAGAACAGCGGAAATGCCAAACTGTATTTCATGAAAGAGAAGATTACGGAAAACTGTAACTTCACTCATTGTAAGGATAAACTTCAGCAGCTTCAGAATCTTTTAAAATCTAATGTAGAAGGGGATTATAAAGTAGTGATCATGGGAGAGATCATGGATGAATTTGTGGGCAAGAAGAAACCTAAAGAAGCTCTTGCATTAGCTGCACAAGCCAAAAGTGAATATCCGAAATCTCTTTTCCTTGAAAATATCAAAAGTAAAGAGGCACAGATTGTAAATCCATATCTTACAATCAAATATGAATCTCAGACCCAGAATAATCTGCCCATTCATTTAGTAGCACAATATCAGAATGTTTCTGAATTTACCCTGAATATTTATGAAGTAAAAGATGATTTTACCTCATTGTTTCAATACATTGATAATTCTTATTCAAATGTCTTCGGAAAACTAAAAAAGAATCTGGTAAGGAAGGAAACATTCCAGCTTCCGGATCCTAAGGACTATCAGAATCACACAACGTCACTGGAAGTTAAGCCTCTTCCGTCAGGAATATATGTAGCAGAGTTTACAGTTGCAGGAGCTGATATGAAAGACACTGATTCCCGACAAAATTTCTACTTTCTGGTGTCAGGAAACAGAATTATTTATCAATCCAAAACAGACAGGAATCCTCTTACTGACGAGTTGAAACTGGTTAATAGCGAAAATGGCAAACCGGTGATGAATGAAGGACTTCGTTTTTATGAATTTGTTTCTAATAAAACATTAAATAAAATTGATGGAACAACCAATGCAAACGGAGTATTTAAATTCCCTTCCACACAAAGCAAAGAATATTACAGAACTTTTCTGATCCAGCAGCCTAAGACAAATGATTTCCAGATCATGCAGGTATATGGAAACAGAGGATCTGCTGAAGATTATAATCCCAACAAACAAACGCGTTCAACGGCACAGATTTTCATTGACAGAGGCATCTACCGTCCCGGACAGACTGTTTATTTCAAGGTGATCAATACGAGACAGAATAAAGAAGTGGAAGCTGTGCTTTCTGGATTAAAACAAAAAATTACGTTATTAAATACCAATAACGAGGAGGTTTCTTCTCAGGAATTTACCACCAATGAGTTTGGTTCTTATCATGGAAGTTTTATTCTTCCGAAAGGAAAACTGAACGGTAATTTTTATCTGAGAATTGAAGGGGAAAGCCAGGGATATAAAAACTTCAGGGTAGAAGAATACAAAAGACCAAAGTTTGAGGTAACCTTTAATCCGGTAAAAGAAGAGTATAAATATGGGCAAACCATAGAGCTGAAAGGGAAAGCGATAATGTTCTCCGGTGTTCCACTCAGCAATACTGTGGTGAATTATGAAATCAAAAAGCAGAATATCAGATGGAGATATTTCAGCTGGTATCCACAGGACAATGATAATGAAAACTCAATTCTGGGTGAGGCGAAGACCAATGAAAAAGGTGAGTTTACGATTCGTTTGGAACTTAAAAAAGATGAAAAACTGGAAGGGATACAAATTGATAACTATGCCATCAATGCTTCGGTTACAGATATCAATGGGGAAACACAGACTGCTAATACCCAGTTGAAGGTAGCCTCAGTTTCTCACTATATCCAAGCAGAAAATATCAACAATACTTTTGCCGATGAAAATGTAAAAGTAAAGGTAGAAACCAAGAACTATAACGATCAGAATCTTAAGAAGCCTTATCAGGTTAAGCTGTCAAAACTAATGGCTCCGGACAGAATTTTCAGAGATAATTTCAAATCTGATGTTCAGAATCTGCCTAAATATTCGAAAGAAGAATTTATCAGCAAATTCCCACATGATTTTTTTGATAAGAATGATGAGGTAAAAAACTGGAAAACAGAAAAAGTACTGGTAGAAAGACAACAACAGCCATCTGCTGACAATGCTCAGCCTTCAACGAATCTTGATTTAGGAAAACTGGATGCCGGAGATTATCAGCTGGAGCTTTTCAATATCGAAGGAAAAGACACCATAAAATCTTCCCAGTATTTCAGTGTCTGGGATAAAGTTTCTTTAAAGCCGACTCAAAAAACATTCCTTACCGTTATAGCTCCGAAAGAAGAAGTATCAAGAGGAGAAAAAGTGAAAGTATATGTTTTCTCAGCAATTCCTGATGCATTGGTCAATGTTTTTGTTCAGGACGGATCTGGAAAAACGGTTTCAGAAGTTCATCAGCTTAAAAAAGGAATACTGGAATATACCACTGAAATTCCTAAAGATAAGAGAGTCTCAGATCTGAACCTTCAGTTTCAGCTGGTGGCATTCAATGATGTGAATACAGAATCTGTTTCTTTAAAAATAAAAGATACCGAAAAACCTTTAAAAATAGAAACGGTAACTTTCAGAGATAAGCTTGAGCCTAATTCTAAGGAAAAATGGACGGTAAAAGTAACCGGAAATGATAATGAAAAGATCAATGCTGAAGTGTTGGCCAATATGTATGATATGTCTCTGGATCAGTTTGCGGCTAATAGCTATAGCTGGAGAAAATTATATACCCCATTTGTAATTGTTACTTCATATGGAATCAGAAATTACTTGCAGCAGCAAAATTATCAGAAGAGACTGAACTATTTCGAAGACAGATATATAGCGGTTCCTCAGTTTAACTGGTTTGATGGTGATTTTTATTCAATTTCAAGAGAAACCATTGTAGGATTTAGTAATCAGGAAGGAGTTAAAGCTCCGGCTTATGCACCGCCGCCATCACCTATTGCGGGCGCAAAATTTAAAAGTGCCAGAGCATCCGTTGCAGAAGATAAAATTGAGGTTATGCAGAATGTTGTTCCTGAACCTTTAAAAGCTCCGAAGGTAGAAACTTCTCCTCCTGGATCTTCTGAAGAAAATCTGGACAAGGTAGCTGTTCGTAAGAATCTAAATGAAACCGCATTCTTCTATCCGGATCTTAAAACTGATGCTGATGGAAATGTAAACTTCGAATTCACTTCTCCGGAAGCATTGACAAAATGGAAACTGATGTTCCTTGCCCATACAAAAGATGCAAGAGCTGCTACCTTGGAAAAAGAAGTGGTAACGCAGAAAGAATTTTCTGTAACTCCTAACTATCCAAGATTCCTGAGAGAAGGAGATGAACTGAATCTACAGTCGAAGTTATCTAACCTTACCGATAAAAAACTGAACGGTTCTGCCGAATTACAGATTCTGGACGCCTTTACCAATGAAAATATTTCTTCGAAGTTCGGAATGAGCTCAGGAGGACAAAACTTTAGCTTAA
The DNA here is from genome assembly GCF_965111995.1 of Chryseobacterium sp. Marseille-Q8038. NCBI lineage: Bacteria > Pseudomonadati > Bacteroidota > Flavobacteriia > Flavobacteriales > Weeksellaceae > Chryseobacterium > Chryseobacterium sp. Marseille-Q8038. Next base: position 382,329 of record NZ_CBCOPN010000001.1, read on the forward strand.
CTGAAAACGGAAGCAGTGCATTGACATGGAAATTGAAAGTTCCGGACAATGTTTCTTCTGTTATTTTCAAAGTGGTAGCTAAAGCCGGAGCGTATTCGGATGGAGAGCAGCAGGCCATTGCGGTATTGCCAAACAGAATGCTGGTAACGGATGCTGTTCCTGTTTTTGTGAAAGAAGGAGAGACCAAGACATTTGTACTGGATAACCTTAAAAATACTACCTCTATAACAGCTTCTAATGTTTCCAATACGCTGGAACTGACAACCAATCCGATCTGGGAAATTATGTTTGCCCTTCCAAGTCTGAAAAATGACCAGAATAACTCTGCGGATGTGATATTCAACAAGTGGTTTGCAGACGTACTGGCTTCGGAAATATTCAAAGCAAATCCAAAAATGAAAACGGTTTTTGAGGAATATCAGAACAAAGGATTATTAAATTCAAATCTTGAAAAGAATCAGGAATTAAAACAATTGTTGCTGGAAGAAACACCATGGGTATTGGAAAGTAAAAATGAAGGCGAACAGATGCAGAAACTGGCATTATTATTTGATGTCAATACGATGAAAAATTCTATCAATCAGGATTGGGATGAGTTCAAAAAACTACAAAACCCTGACGGTGGATTCTCATGGTATCCTGGTTATCCAAGTTCTTATGGTACCTCATTGTATATCCTTAAAAACTTAGGAAAAATCAATTCCTGGTTAAAAGATAATGTGAAAGATTATCAGAGCTCAGAACAGAAAGCTATTGTCGCTAAACTGGTTCAGTATGTAGACAATGAAGTGAGCAAATATTTTGATGTGAAAAAAGGAAATGTATGGAACAACTGGGCAATGGATTATCTTGATACCAGAAACTACTGGGAGCAGCAATATCCTTTGAAAGGTAAAGGAGCAACCCTGAAAACGCTGGTGAAACAAAAAGCAAAGACTGCTAAGATTACTGATTTTACATTCTTCGGACTTCACCGTGCTGCATTATTGATGAATGATTATGGTCTGAAAGAAGTATCTGCTAAACTGATGAGCTACCTTAAGGAGACTTCCACAGATACAAAAACACAAGGAGTTTACTGGAAACAAAACCTGAACGACTGGGGATGGTTTGGCTCTAAAGTAGTCAGCCATGCCGGAGCACTGGAAGCTTTCAATACGCTGAAATCTAATGATCAGAACTTTATTGAAGATGTGAAAATCTGGCTGGTTACTCAGAAAGAAGTTAACTCATGGGGAAGCTCAAGAGGAACTGCGGAAGTGATCTTCACGATTTTGAATTCAGGGAAATCATGGACGGGAACAGAAAGTGATAAAGCAACCATTGTTTGGGGCGGAAAGGAATTAGTTCCTCAGACTCAGGCAACGGGATATGTGAAATCTACGGTGAAAACAGATGATGTAGATAAAAATTTAGCAACCGTAACGATTACGAAGCCAGGTCCGGGAATTGTTCAGGGAGGATTGTTCTGGCAGTATTATGAAGACCTTGATAAAATCAAATCTTCTGAAAATTATATTTCTGTAACCAAAGAACTTTATAAAAAGGTAAAAACGGTAAATGGGGAAGAACTTCAGAAAATCTCATCCGAAACACCGCTGAAAGTAGGAGATAAAGTGACGGTAAGAATGATTTTGAATACAGACAGAGCCATGGAGTTTATTCATATTAAAGACATGCGTGCTGCAGGATTCGAGCCTGTAGATGTATTATCCGGATATCAGTGGAAGAATAATCTGGGATATTATCAGTCAACCAAAGATGCTTCCACCAATTTTTATATTCAGTATATGCCGAAAGGAAAATATGTTTTTGAATATGATGTGGTAGCCAATGCATCAGGTAAATTCTCCAACGGAATTACCACCATGCAGAATTACTACGCACCGCAGATGAATGCGCATACAAAAGGAACTGGCGTAACAATTTCAGAGTAATATATAAAAAACTGCAGTAATTTTTACTGCAGTTTTTGTTTTAAGGTTTAAAATAATATAGAATTAAATCGAAAAACCAAACAATTGTTTAATTTTGGAATAGTTTTTGGAATTAAGATAATATCAATTAAAAAAATTATTAAAAGATGAAATTTTCTAAAACTTTAATTACAGGATTGGTGTTGATGGCCGGAGTAAATGCTTTTGCACAAAAGAAAGCAGAAAAGTTTGAAAAACTACAGATTGAAATGTTCCCAAAAGCTAAAGAAGGATACAAACAAGTATATATTCAGCTTCCCGTAGCAAAAAATGAAAACGATTTAAAAGTTGAACTTTTTGTCGGAACTGAAAAAATGTTAGACTGCAACAACTACTTCCTGATGGGAGAAATGAAAACTCAGGATCTTCAGGGATGGGGATACAACTATTACGAAGTAGAGTCTAAAGGAGAAACAGCAGGAACTCTTATGGGATGCCCTGGGCAGAAAGAGACTAAAAAGTTTGTGACTTTAAAACCTGAAATCGTAAGATACAACAGTAAACTTCCATTGGTATTCTATGTACCAAAAGACATTGAAGTACGTTACAGAATCTTACGTCCTGATGCTGCCATGAAAAAAGCAGTTCAAAAGTAAATCAGCTTATTATAATTATACAGAAAGCTCCTCACAGTAATGTGGGGAGTTTTCGTTTTTTCAGAATAAGATAATTCGTCATGTTCTTTGCTTAGTGAAACGCCTTTGCGCACGAGTTCAAAGCTATCCATAATGCTTTTGCGGACATTGCGTTGTAATATATTTTGGCTAAAGCCCATTCCTATTGAATCCTCATTCTCAAAAATTTTACTGATTTTTATTTCAGAGCCTAAGCATCCAGTTTGTCATTCCGTAGGAATCCAGCCTCCAAAATTTAAAATATAAAGAGAATAAGTCCAGTTTTATTCAATAGAAATGGGCTTTAGCCCATTTAATAAATAATTTAAATTCCTTTGGCTTTAGCCTAAACTTACACTCAATTTTATAGAAAGCAGATTGTTTATTATCAGAGTTTATCCACTCCATTTCTCGTTCCACAGGAATCCATTTTCCAAAATTCAGAATCAAAATAAAAGAAGAAGATGATAATGTATTCATTTCTCAATGGTTTTAAGTTTTGGCTAAAGCCGTTGGAAATTTTGTTCTTATTAAACGGGCTAAAGCCCGTTCCTATTGAATTGATTAGTTTGGAATCCAAATTTCAAAATTCAGTATAAAAAATTTATAGATATTTTTCAGATATAATACTCTCATATCCCTTTATTTATTGATAAAATAGCTCTCAATTGAGTGCGGAAAAAGTAGAGTTAATTATTTTTTCAAAATTTTTTAAGTTTTAATTAACATTTAAACACTTCGGGCAAAACTTTATTTTGTAGGGCTTTAAACTTAAACATATTTTAAACTTACTTTAAATTCACTGTATTGTAGAATTATCTTTAAGGATTTTATCTTTTTTTGCATTATATTTGTTATAAACATAAACCATGAAAAACAATTTATTGATTTTTACGTTTAGTTTTTTTGCTTTCCCCGCTTTTGGCTGGGCACAGTCTGCGCCGGATTTTAAAGAACTTCTGGATAGTGCTATGGTTCGGGACTCGAACCTTAAAATGCAGATTACCCAAAACAAACTTACCGATCTTGATGAACACAAACTGAAAGATATCTTTCTTCCAACTCTGGAATTGAGCGGTAAAGCAGGTTATCTCAATGGAACAGCAAGACTGACGTCACCGGAATTTAATCTCGCTCCCTTTATCAATATTCCGGAAGGAGCTTTCAACAATAATTTCAATGTGTCCGGATTTTCAGGGATTGCCAAAGCAGATGCTAAAATGCTTTTGTATTCAGGTGGCAAAGTTAAATACATGAAAAAGGCCGTTGAAGAAAAGAAAAAGTCCGAAGATATTCTTTTGGAAAAAACAAAAGATGAAGTTGTTGCCAGTATTTCCAGAGCATACGATCAGTTAGCGCTGATTCATCAGTCTAAAAAGGTACTGGATGAAAGTAAAAAAAGACTGGATATCAATAGGAAAACTGCAGATAAAGCTCTTGGCTATGGCCTGATTACCCCTTATGATCATAAAAAAATTGAACTGGCTCAGGCGACTTTAGATGCTAAAATGGTAGAATATGAAGGGAAAAAAGAACTTCTTCTTACCCAGCTTTATATTTTAACAGGAATCAACAGAGAAAGGCTGAAAATGATTGATCCGGTATTATCTCCGGTAGAATTGTTGGCCGCAGAAAAAGGAATAGAGCAGAGAGCTGAAATCAGAGCGCTGGAACATGGCATCAGCGCTGCAGACTATAAAATAAAGGCTGAAAAAACCTGGATGATTCCTAAAGTACAGCTGATGGCTTCAGCCTATTATATCGGACTGTACGGAAACAGAATTAAATCCTCAGAAAATGTCATTCCGGCAGTTCCAATACTTGGATATGAAGGAAAAAAACTGGACTGGAGACCTAATAACATTAACGTATTTCCATTGATTACAGCTGGAGTAGGATTTAAATGGGAAATTTTTGATGGTAAAGAAGGAAAACATGCGGAAGAAACAGCCAAAGTAGGAAAAGAAGTACTGCAGAACCAGAAAGAAGATGCTCTGAAAAAACTGACCCTGAATCTGGCTAATAATCAAACCAATTATAATATTGCTTCCGCACAGATTACCTTGAAAGCCAAAGAAAAAGAGCTGGCAAAAAATGCGTTGGTACAGGCCGAAAAAGAATTCAGATACGGAATGAGTAAATCTTCACAGCTTATTGATGCAGAAAATGATCTTGAAGCTTCCGAACTGGAATATCAGAATGCCATTTTCAACCAGAGAAGAGCGGGAATAGAACTGATGAGGTCTACCCAGGAACTGGATATCACCAAATTTTATTTAATCCCTTAAAAATTTAAATGATGCATAAAAATATATCTATACTCTTCGCTGCTCTGTTTTTGCTGGGGAGCTGTGACAAAAAAAATGAAAAAAACAAAGATCCTGAAGGAAAAACAAAAAAGGATGTGATCTCTTTTGCTCCTAAAGTTACCGGAAGGATTCTGAAAATATATGTTTCCGAAGGGCAAACCGTGAAAAAGGGAGATACGCTGGCTCAGCTTGATGTTCCTGAAGTTTCCGCAAAAATTGCGCAGGCACAAGGCGCTGTAAATGCTGCTACGGCCCAGGAACAGATGGCGAAAAACGGAGCTACAGCCGATCAGTTGAGACAGCTTCAGGCTAAATATAAAGGACTCAAAGAGCAATATGAATTTGCCCAGAAATCTTACAAAAGAGCAAACAATATGTTCCGCGACAGCTTGATGTCTCCACAGGCTCATGACGAAATCTATGCAAAACTACAGGGAGCAAAAGCACAGTATGATGCGGTAGTGGCCGAATTGGATGATGTAACAAGAGGTACCCGTTTCGAAAAAGTAGAAATGGCAGCAGGGCAGGCTTCACAGGCTAAAGGAGCTTTGCAGGAAGCCAATGTAGCCTATTCCGAAAGATATATCATTGCTACCAACGATATGGAAATTGAAACCATCAGCTTGAATACGGGGGAACTTGCTACAGCTGGTTTTGCTTTATTCAACGGATATATTCCGGAAAGCACTTATTTCAGATTTACAATCCCGGAAAGTACCATTTCAAAATACAAAAAAGGACAGGAAGTGACCATGCAGGTCGTTTACAATAAAGAAACTCTGACAGGGAATATAGTGTACATCAAACAGCTGACAAAATATGCGGATATCACTACAGCTTACCCTGACTATCAACTGCAGGATGCGATCTATGAGATCAAAGTAAAACCCAAAGACATGAATAAAGCTAAAAGTATTTTGGTCAATGCCAATATAATCCTGAAATAAATTGAAAAAGAGCAGATGAAACTCCTATTGGATTTCATTTCGTTCTTCAACATATAAAAATATACAGATGAAAGAATTTTTCCGTCTTTTAAAACGTGAGTTCAAACTTTTTATCGGCAATTCAACCTTAAGGACGGTGTTCTTTTTGGCACCAGTCTTCTATGCAACCTTGCTGGGCTTTGTTTACAAAAGCGGAAAAGTTGAAAATACTCCCGTTTTGGTTGTAGACCGGGATAATACCCCTTTGTCAAACCAACTGACGGAAATGCTGGATGATAATAAAAGCATCAAAATTATCAGATATCTCCAGGAACCTCTGAGTATTAAAGATGAGGTGATCAGACATGAAGCTGCGGCTGTGGTGATTATTCCATCAAGATTTGAAGGAGATATGCTTCAGAAAAAATACCCTGAACTGAATGTCTACATCAATACAGGAAATGTCTTAACAGCAAATTTTGCTTCCAAAGCTCTTCAGCTGACCATAGGAACATTTTCTGCCGGAGCTTCCATCAAAGCTCTTCAGAAAGCAGGAATGCCCGCTGCCAAGGCCGCTACTCAGTATGAGCCTTTCAAAGCTAATTATATCACTCTCTTCAATACTACCGGAAACTACCTGATCTTTATGTGGCCTGCAATGCTGGCGGTAGTATTACAGCAGGTAATTCTGTTGGCGATGGCTGTAAGTTTTGCTGCCGAATTTGAAAGAGGTTCTTTCGTAAAAGAATACCTGAAAATGAAAAAATGGGCTTTCCCAACCATGCTTATTAAGGTGATCCCGATTTGGGTATTTTCTATTCTCATCGTAGGTATTTATTACTTTATGCATATGATTTTCCATGTTCCGATGCCTGAAGGAATATTTAATTTTATTCTTCTGACAGCGGTTTTTGTAGGATCAGTTTCATTTCTGGGAGTATTTATCAGTATTCTGATTCCGGATGCTTTGAAGGCTACGCAGATCCTTATGGTTATTGCTTCACCAGCGTTCATTATCAGTGGGTTTACTTGGCCTTTAAGTGCAATGCCTGCTTTTGTACAGTTTATCGCGAATATTATTCCATTAACTCCCTTTTTACAGGCTTTCAAAATCTTATTGATTCAAAAAGGTTCGGTAGAACTTACTTTCCCTTACCTGAAACATTTAAGTATTCTTTTAGTTGTGTATGCCATCATCGGCTGGATTGCTTTAAAGATTAAGCTTTGGTTTATTTTCAGAAAAGCAGCGCCGCAGGAAATTGCAGTGGAAAACGCTTCTTCGGAGGATGTTGAGTAGTTTTTTGTTGCTGGTTGCTTAGTTGCCAGGTGCTAGTTGTCGTTTATCAGTTGCTGGTGTATTGTACCAATTATTTTGTTGGCGATATTTACTTGCCATAATTCAAAGTACCATGATCAAAAAATAAGTCAGACATGATCAGTTTCCAAACTAAAAATCCTGCACTCCATATTCCTTCAGCCTTAATCCCTACACTTAATCCCAAATTCGCAACCCGAAAACCCGCATCTCGCACCTCGTATTATTCTTACACATAATCGCACACCAGCAACCAGCAACCAACAATTTCTCCTTTTTTCAACCAACTATCAAATCAATCAAAAAAACTGATATATTTGTCCATAGTAAAATAGAAATTATATGGAAAACGTATTTGATGCAAAAGATGCTCAAAACTATATTGATAGGATCAACAGGCTGGTAGAAGATACTCATGGTTTGTGGGGGAAAATGACAGTGGACCAAATGCTGGCACACTGCTGTATTACCTATGAAATGATCTATGAACCGGAAAAACACAAAAAGCCGGGAGCTATTGCCAAATTTATACTGAAAACTTTCGTAAAACCTAAGGTAGTGGGAGAAAAAGCATATCCAAGAGATTCTCCTACCGCTCCACAGTTTTTGATTACTACCAGAAAGAACTTTCATGAAGAAAAAACAAGACTGATCGGTTTTATTCAGAAGACCCAACAGTTAGGTGCAGATGCGTTTGATGGTAAAGAATCTTTTTCTTTTGGAAAACTGAATTCTCAGGAATGGAATAATATGTTTGCCAAACATCTGAACCACCATCTTGCCCAATTTGGCGTTTAAAAAATCACACTATGAAAAAACTTTTATTACTCTTCATTCTGGCAGCCAATTTTGTATGGGCTCAGATGCCCGATATCTCAAATACCTGGCTGAACAATAGTAAACCGTATATAGGAACTATCGGAAATAAAGGTCAGGAGCTGAAAGTAAAGATCAATATTTCTGAACAGAATAAAAAAAATGATCAGGAATATTTCGTTTCAGGGTACTCTCTTGTAGATACCAATTATACAAAATTTGAAGGAAAAATTACCATTTCAAAATATAAAGATTCCAAGAAACAGGGAACGGTATACGGAGAATATGAGCTGGCGGAAGAGAATAAAGGAAAACATTCCGGACTTTTTAAAGGAAGGTTTGTTTATAATTTCAAATGGAACAGAAAAACAGAGAAAATAGAAGGACAGTATATTGAGCTTATTGGAAACTGGAAAAGCTATGACGGAAGCATAGAGCTTAAAACCCAACTCAAAAACCAATAATCATGCTGAGAAGAATATTAGCCGTATTGGTAGGTCTTATTGCAGGATCCATTGGTATTACTGTAGTGGAGAAAATAGGACATGCTTTATATCCTCCTCCTGTGGAAGCGGGAGCCGGAGATATGGAGGCATTGAAAGTTTATGTAGGCCAAGCCCCTTTTATGGCTCTGTTTTTTATCATTCTGGCTTATGCCCTGGCAGCAGTTATTTCCGGATTTACAGCAACAAAAATTTCAAATAATGGGAAATATACAGCGGCACTGATTTGCGGAATTATTTTCCTGCTAATGACTGTATACATGATGGTGTCTTTACCTACTCCAATCTGGTTCTGGATTTTAGGAATCCTTGTTTGGGGATTGGTTTTCGTTGGACATAAACTTGCTTTAAAAACAAAAAAAATATGAAATTAGGAGCTTTTTCAATTAGCTTAAGCGTAAAAGATCTTCAGAAATCCAAAGACTTTTATGAGAAACTTGGGTTTACAACCATGGCAGGAACGGAAAAACAAAACTATCTCATCATGAAAAACGGTTCTACCTTGATAGGCCTTTTTCAAGCGATGTTTGATGGAAATATGCTTACTTTCAATCCGGGATGGGATGAAAATGCACAAAATCTTGAATCTTTTGACGATGTACGTGAAATTCAGAAAAGATTAAAAGAAAGCGGAATAGAAATCGGAAAAGAAGCGGACGAAACCACTTCAGGCCCCGAACATATCTACCTGAAAGATCCCGATGGAAATATGATTCTTATAGACCAACACAGATAATAATTAAAAACACATTTATGATGAGAACATTTAAAAGAATTATTTTATTTTTAACCACAGTACTAATCATTTTATTAGTTTGGGCTGCTTTTATTTCAGGAGACTGTAAATATGAGAAGTCAGTTTCTATCAATGCACCGGTAGAAAAAGTATGGCAAAATACCAATACCCTCAAAGCAATGGATCAATGGAGTCCATGGAATGATCTTGATCCGGGTATGAAAAAAGACTGGACAGGAGCAACAGGACAGCCGGGAGAAAAAGTTTGCTGGGACAGTAAAAATAAAAATGCAGGAAAAGGTTGTCAGGAATTGAAAAAAGTGGATGAAGCAGGTAAAAGAATAGATACGGAAATTAAATTCCTTACTCCTTATGAAAGTGAAGCAAACGCTTATGTAACAGTAGTTCCGGAAGGAAACGGAAGTAAGGCAACATGGGGATTTAGCTCAGAGATTCCTTATCCTTTTACTTTGATGAAGCTGTTTATGAATATGGAGGACGCTATTGGAAAAGATTATCAGAAAGGGCTTTCAAGATTAAAAGCTTTATCTGAAAAACCGTAATAAAAATACAAACTCAACTTAAAAAAACAAAACAATTATGGCAACAGTAAATGTTTACTTGACATTCAATGGAAACTGCAGAGAAGCATTTGATTTTTATAAATCTGTTTTCGGAGGAGAATATCCTTACATCGGAACATTTGGAGAAATGCCTCCAATGGAGGGAAAAGAAACTCCTGAAGAAGACAAAAACAAAATTATGCACGTTTCACTTCCAATCTCTAAAGAAACAATATTGATGGGAAGCGATACAGGAGGAGAGTGGTCTTCCAATTTCAAAACAGGGAATAATTTCTCAATTTCTGTGAACGCTGAATCTAAAGAAGAAGCCGACAAATTATTCGGTGGTCTTTCTGCTGGAGGACAAATAACAATGCCAATGGCAGATACTTTCTGGGGAGCTTATTTCGGAATGTTTAGTGACAAATTCGGAATCAACTGGATGGTAAATTATGACGATCCTGCTAAAATGCAGCAGCATCCATAAGATTTAGATTGGTATTTAAAATAGTAAAAAAGCCGGCAGATTTCTGTCGGCTTTTTCAATGTGATCCTGATAAGTAGCCGATAAAGGAAATAAATTTCCAGTACTGTTTATATTCTCACGAGGTTTTATCATGAAAAGTGAATTATAAAGCGATAACAACGTATTAAATGCCAAATTGAAAAACGGGTAGAAATACGCAATCTTGCTATAGGTTATTATTATAATTTTGAAAAATAAATATTATGTTAATTAATATGAATTTATTTCACAGTATGGTTAGTTTTTTCATAACTTGTAATGTGTAGTTATAACGACTTTATTCTAAACCTATTATATAATTTAAAACAAGAAAACTATGGAACTACCTAAACATGCAGTCTTATTAGAAGATGCTAAAACATGGATCAGCAACTGGCAGAATACAAAAGTAATTGATGGAATGTCTATACGGGCTCACCTTATCCCAGCGAAGGATGTACATGATATTTTCATTAAAGATAAAGGATTTGAGAGATATCGGGGATATAATGCCATTACCGATGAAGGAGAATTTAAGTTTCTGATGGTTGGGGTAGATGCTGATAACAATGATATTGTAGATTATGATAAAGGATACTATGTTTATGACATGACAACACCTTGCCCAAGTGTATGTTCCACTGCGAAATGGTGGAATCTGTAATTTGAAAAACTAGAGATCATTGGATCATTGGATTGAAATATTGTCATTAATTGGAAAAGGCATTCTGCTGATCAATCTGGCAGTATACTGTATGGGCTTTTCAAGAGCAGGAAAAGCCTATACATTCTTCATCAGCTATCTGGCCTGGATATTAATATGTGAAATTGTTTTCTATGTATTGAATTCTCAGAAGATAAACAATCTGTTTTTCTCTCACTATTATCTGATTGGTCAGTTTTTGTTACTGGGGTTGTTCTTTCATGAAATTTTAATAGAAAAATACCAGAAAAAAACAGCACGTACATTTTTAATTATCATTCCTGTAGTTCTCGTTATACAGTATATAATATACCCCGAGAAATATTATGTTTTTAACCTGTTTGAAATTTTTGTCACCTCTTATTCCATTATAATTCTGGCATTATTTCATTTGTATAATATACTGGATACTAAAAAGAAATACAATTATATAAGTCTGGGACTTTTACTTTACCTGATAAGCAGTACTGTGATATTTTTGTCCGGAAATCTGTATACGGTGATGAACAGAAAACTGCATAAAGAGATATGGGTTTTTAATGTCGTCATGTTTATTGTATACCAGATTTTTATTCTGGCAGAATATCTTTCTTCCCGTAGAAAAAATGTGTAATTACTGTTATGATTTTACAAAATGAATGAAAATACAATTATTTCCACTATCGTTTATACCTTTCTGGCATTTACTTTACTGGCCGTTACGCTGATCATATTTTATTATTTTTCTAATGAGAAAATAACCAGAAATCTTATTCAGAAAAAAGAACTGGAAATCAGATATGAGAAAGATCTTACCCACGCCATTATCAGTGCTCAGGAAAAAGAAAAACTGCGGATTGCTCAGGATCTGCATGATGACATCAGCTCAAAACTCAGTGTGGTTTCTTTAAATATCCACCTGTTGGATTTTGATAATTTGGCCAGAGAAGAATACACCGATCTGAAAAATAAAATAATACATCTGGTCAACAAAACTGCCGAAAGCGCCAGGCAAATCTCTCATGATCTGCTTCCTCCTATTTTAGAAAAATTTGGCCTTCATGCTGCAATAGATGCCCTATGCTCAGAAATTAACATGTCCAAAACCCTGCAGATTACTTATTCCAACAGTCTATACTTTGCAAAGACAGAAGAAGAAAAAAATTTGCATATCTTTAGAATACTTCAGGAGCTCATTAACAATTCCATAAAGCATGGTGAAAGTACTCATATTGATATAGAATTTCTAGGAAAAGAAGGAAAAAATACCTGTATCTATAAAGATGATGGTAAAGGATTTAATCTTGATGAAAATACTTTGAAAGGAGGATTAGGCTTGCGAAACATCAGAAGCCGGGTAGAACTGATTAATGGAACACTGAAAATTGAAAGTGAAAACAATAAGGGAATCACCGTAGAATTTACATTTTAAATAGTTATAAGATGGAAAAGGATATAATTCGTGTAATAACCGTAGACGATGAAGCACTCTTTCGTCAGGGAATTTCATTGTTGATACAGAGAGAAAAAGATATTGAACTGGTAAGTGATTTCAGTAACGGGAAAGAGCTGCTTGATGAGCTTATAACCCTGGAAGAGCTGCCTGATATTATCCTGATGGATCTCAATATGCCGGAAATTAACGGAGTAGAAGCTACCAAACAAATCCATATCAAATATCCTCAGATCAGGATTATTGCATTGACCAGCTATAATACAAAAGCGTTTATTGTCAATATGATACAGTCCGGAGCGTGTTCCTTCCTTAAAAAAAACTCAAGCCCAGCTGAATTACTTACTGCAATCCGGGAAGTATATAGCAAAGGTTTCTTTTACAATAACGAAGTAATGGAAGCATTACATCAAAACCTTACAGAGCCTAAAAAGAAAGTTTCAAGTATTTTTGATGCCAACCATATTTCCAAAAGAGAAAAAGAGGTATTGGAATTAATCTGTAAACAATACAACACATCTGAAATCGCAGATCAGCTTTTTATAAGTTCAAGAACCGTTGAAGGCCACCGTAACAGTCTTCTGCTGAAAACCGGAGCCAAAAATACGGCAGGTTTAGTGGTATATGCCATTGAAAGTAAAATTGCAGATATGAACTATTTAAAAGACAGGTTCGAGTAAATATTCATGCCGTTGTTTTCATTAAAAAGTAAATGAAATTTATATTTTCTGATTAAATTAGTTTTTGTTTTATAAGCTGATACACATGATTTGTTTATGAAAAAATAATACTTTTATATTCTTAAATAATAACAGTCAGAAAAATACAAAAGAATGAAATTTACGATCGAAAACATTAAAGAAGAACACCAAAAAGTAAAAACCGGAGCCGATTTTCCTCAATATATTCAGGCGATAAAAAGGCTTGGTGTTTCCCATTATAAGGCATATGTTTCAGACGGAAATACTGAATATTTTAATCATGAAAATCAATCTGTGCAGACCGGAAGTAAGTATGATTCACTTCCTGTTTCCGATACTTTAAACCTTGAAAATTTTAAAATAAGGCTGAAACTTCATCAACAGGGAGGAACGGATTACATGACTTTCTGTAAAGACTGTGCCGAAAACGGAATCAACGGATGGACAATGGATCTTCACGGGATGACCTGTACTTATTTTGACCAGCATGAAACGAATGTTCTGACAGAACAGATTCCAGAATAATCTTTTATATAAAACCGGGTGCAGATAATTGCATCCGGACTTCTTTATACCCGAGTGTAAATATTGTTTGCTATTATTGATTTAAAATATTAATTTTGTTAAAAACGATAGATAATAGTAATTGGTAAACATGAGAAAGGTTTTTACGAAGTTGGCATTCACAGTATTAAGTTTGGGATCCATATTGACATTTGCTCAGAAAAATGATCTGGGAGCATGGTATATGTATTTTGGAAATAACAAAATCAGCAAAAAGCTGAACTGGCATAATGAAATTCAGTACCGTAATTTCGATGCCCTTGGAGATCTGGAACAGTTGCTGATCCGTACCGGGATAGGATATGATCTTACAGAAAATAACAACAATGTTTTATTAGGATATGGGTTTATTCTGAGCCAGCCTTATGTAAACGGGGAGAAAAAAGAGAATATAGAACACCGAATTTTCCAGCAGTATATTACCAAACAGAAATTTGGACGTTTCTATCTTCAGCACCGTTATCGCCTGGAAGAACGTTTTCTTCAGGATGATTTCAGGATGAGGTTCCGTTATATGCTGGGCGTGAATATTCCGATTACGCAAAAAGAAATGCTGCCAAAGACCCTTTACGCATCTGTGTATAATGAAATTTTCCTGCATTTCAACAGTCCGGTTTTCGATAGAAACAGAGTCTACGGAGCTTTAGGATATGTTATCAACAAAAATATGAGGATTGAAGCAGGTTATATGAACCAGATTCAGGAAAATAGAAATCGCGGGCAGATTCAGATTGGTTTTTATAACAATATTCCATTTACTAAAAACTGATGATAAAAACTGTTTCTGAATGCTCTGAGGAACCCCTTTATTTGAAAATAAAAAATAATAAACACAAAAAATAAACACTTATGCATTCAGGAAAAAGATTCGGAGCCAGAGAGTTCATTATCTGGACAAGACGGAGCATTTACGCCTTGGTTGTATTATCAGCCATTCCTACCGTCCTGTATTTTTTAGGCTGGAAGTTTCTTTCCGTTCCATGGCAGCCGATTGCCATTATGGGAACAGCTGTTGCCTTTATTGTCGGATTTAAAAACAATGCCAGCTACAGCAGGCTCTGGGAAGCAAGACAGATCTATGGAGCGATTATTAATGACAGCCGTAGTTTTGGATATATCCTGAGAGATGCGCTGATTTCTAAAGATCCGGGTAAAGTAAAAGAGATGTTTCTTCGTCATTATGCATGGCTTACCGCCTTGAGATTTCAGCTTCGGGAGCCGAGAGCATGGGAAAATATGGGGACAGATCAGTTTGATGAATATGCCAGAAAGTATGACATTCCGGAGAGGTTGTCCAAACTGGATGAAGAATTGAAAAAATACCTTTCCGAACCTGAACTTCAGTATATTTTAAGCAAAAAGAACAGGGCTACCCAACTGATGGCGAAGCAGAGTAAAGCGTTGTCTGAAGCCTATGAAAAAGGAGAACTGAATGATTTTCAATGGACACGGATCAATCAGCAACTGATAAAGTTTACCGATGACCAGGGAAAAGCGGAAAGAATTAAAAATTTTCCATACCCGAGAAATTTCTCTTCCATCACCACATACCTTTTGCTTTTATTCATTGTTTTTGTGCCTTTCGGATTACTGAAAGAACTTGATAAATTAGGAGACGGAACAGTAGTAGAAGGATGGACTTTATGGTTTAATATTCCGTTTTCTTTATTGGTTACATGGTGCTTTCATACATTAGACAGCGTAGGAGAGGCCTCTGTTAATCCATTCGAAGGAAGTCCCAATGATGTGCCGATTACCCAGATCAGCCGTACTATAGAAATTGATATGAGAGATATGCTGGATGAATCTGATCTTCCGCCGGCAATCACACCGAAGAATAATATTGTTCTGTAATTAAATAGAGAATTAAAAGATTTCCGCTGATATCAATCAATCCAACGGAATACATTATTTAATTAAATTAAAAAAATACTTAAAAAACTTACTTAAAATGATTCACAGCTATGTTATAATATCTATTGCAGTACTGCTGTCTGTGATGATATTGGTAATGATCGGCCAGAAATTAAAAGTTGCTTACCCAATTTTCCTCGTTATTGCAGGATTGCTGATCAGCTTTGTGCCGGGAATGCCACGTATTGAAATAGAACCAGATCTTGTTTTCCTTATTTTCCTGCCGCCTATCTTGTTTGAAGCCGCTTGGTTTACTTCATGGCAGGACTTTCATAAATGGAGAAAGCAGATTTTTTCAATGGCTTTCGGATTGGTGTTTTTAACATCCATCGTTGTAGCTTACCTTTCATCTTCTATTATTCCTGGGCTTACTGTGGCAATGGGGTTTTTATTGGGTGGTGTAAACTCCCCGCCAGATGCAGTGGCGGCTACTTCAGTATTAAAGCATATGAAAATTCCCAAAAAGATTACTAATATTCTGGAAGGGGAAAGTCTGATCAATGATGCTTCCAGTTTAATTGTGTTTAAATTTGCTCTGGCTGCCGTTATTTCAGGACAGTTCATTTGGAGAGATGCTGTTCAGGATTTCTTTACCATGGCTATCGGAGGGATTGCAGTAGGAGTGGCAGTAGGTTTTCTGTTTGGAGCTTTACTAAGGATTATTCCAACCAACTCTAATATAGATACCATTATTACCCTTATTGTACCTTACATTATGTATGTGGGGGCAGAGCATTTCCATTTTTCAGGAGTACTGGCAGTGGTTGCGGGAGGACTGTTGATGTCATATAATTCTCATTGTTATTTGAGTCATACCTCAAGGATACAGTCAGGGAATGTATGGAGTGTTCTGATATTCCTGATGAATACCATCATTTTCATTCTGATTGGTTTAGAACTTCCGATTGTAGTGGAAGGGATGAAAGAATACACTATTTCAGAAGGTATTTTCTACAGTGTTGTCATTGGTGGAGCGATTATCGGAACAAGAATTCTGTACAGTTATGCATTGATGTATTTCCCCAGAGTCTGCTCCAAAGAATTGCGGTTAAAAGTTCCAAAACCGGACTGGCGGGAACCATTTATCATCAGTTTTGCAGCCATGAGAGGAGTCGTTTCACTGGCAGCGGCCTTATCGATTCCTGCTTTTTTACCAAACGGAGAGGCATTTCCACACAGAAATATTATTTTATTTGTAACTTTTGTTATCATATTGATTACCCTGGTAGGGCAAGGTTTATTGCTAAGCCCAATTCTGAAATTATTAAATATCCAGGATGCCGGAAGCGAATTACCGGAAGAAAAACAGGAAGTTATTCTTATGCGTAAACTGAAAGAAACAGCATTGCATAAACTGGATAATGACTTCTCTGAGCTGGCAGTCACAAACAGTCTGGTTCGCCATCAAAAACATAAGCTGGAAAATGAAATGATGCTGATGGCAGATAAAGCCCAATGTATGGCCTCTACTGGAGATTATGTAACGGCCATTAATGAAAACAAAGATGTCTTACGACAGATCATTCAGGCACAGAGAAACGAACTGCACAGAATGAAAAGAGAAAAGATATTTGATGATCACGTCATGAGAACCATTGAAATGCAGCTGGATTTTGATGAAGCAAAGATCACTGGTTTTTCACATGGATAATTAAAAAATAAGCCACAAAAGTCACAAAAGAATATTGACTGAAGAAGCCCGAATGGTGAAAAGATCACAAAATGAAAATCGTTAGATTTTAATGACTTAAGTGTGCTCTTCATGAGTATAAACTTAAGCTTTAAACCATTAAGAGATGAAACTTTTGTGACTTTTGTGGTTAAATATTACGGACAAAATGTGTACATTTAAACATAGTAAACCTATAATATGAGTACACCAATCATTGTTCAGTTCACAATAAATGCTCCGATAGAAAAAGTCTGGAAAGCATTAACCGATAAAAATGAAATGAAATCCTGGTATTTTGATATCCAGGATTTTGTATTGGAAACAGGCACGGAATTTAATTTCTATGAACCCGGAGGAGCCAATAAATATCACCATCAGGGGCAAATCTTAGAAGTAATTCCTAATCAGAAATTGAAACATACTTGGTCTTATCCTGATTTTTCAGCATTGAAGACCATTGTAACCTGGGAATTACTGCCTGAAGATGGATCAACTTTAATAAAGCTGACTCATGAAGACATTGAAAACTTCAAAGACTTGGGAGAAGGCTTTTCAAGAGAAAATTTTACAGAAGGCTGGAATACTATTTTAGGACAGAGTTTAAAAGAATATTTAGAAAAATAAATGATGATCACCCTACTTCCATTTACCATTCAGGATGCTCCTCAGTTGATTTCAAAGATAAAAGACGAAAGAATGCTTCTTCAGTTTGCCGGACCTGTATACCGCTTTCCTCTCACAGAAGAACAGCTGGAGGCCGATTTGAATGATGAAAAAAGAACCCTGTTTAAAATTTCAGATGATGACGGAAATACAATCGGGCATGCTCAGATTTTTTTAAAAGAAAAGACATTCCTGCTGGGAAGAATTCTGATCTGGGATGAAAACAACAGAGGAAAAGGATATGGCAAAAAAGTAATGCTGGAACTCCTGAAATATGGTTTCAGTCATTTTGATAAAGAAACCGCAGAACTGAACGTCTACGACTGGAATACCGGAGCTATTGAATGTTACAGGAAAGTAGGCTTTGATTTTGATCCGGAGGTTAAAAGCGAAGCCAGGATTGATAAGGAAACATGGGTTTCTCTAAACATGAAAATCAATAAAAATACTTTTAAACTGCAGGAATCATGATACAGTTTACCACATTTCGTCCCGTTCTATGGACAGAAAATCTTGATGAAACCATAGGATTCTATAGTCATGTTCTGGGGTTTACTTTGATGGGCAGGAATGATGAATGGCAATGGGCTTCACTTCGTAAAGATGAAATATACATTATGCTGTCTCAGCCTAATCAACATGAAGCGAATACATCCATCGGTTTTTCCGGTTCGTTTTATTTCAATGTAAATAAAGTGGACGACCTTTGGGAAGATCTTAAAACAACAGCCAAAATATGCTATGAGATTGAAACTTTTGAGTGGGGAATGAGAGAATTTGCCATCTATGACAACAATGGCTATATATTACAATTTGGTGAACCTGTAGATAATATTGGCACTACGGAATAAAATTTGCTATTTTTGGAGAAATATTTAGAAATTCAATGAAAAAAAATATAATAGCGGGTTTAGCAGCGATTTTATTACTGGCGTCTTGTAATAAGGATAAAGAAATTCTTAATACACTGAACACCTATAATACTTCAATGGAGGCGAAAGGATATCATTTCGGAGATAAGCTTGAGCTTCCGAAAGAGGTAACAGAAAATGCAGAAAGCGTAACCATCAGCTTTGGAGATAAAGAAACAACAGATTTAACAATTGATCCTAAATTTTTTACATTGGGTGATAATGCGGTTACATTCAATGTCAAAACAAAAGGAGGTGAAGTCCTGAATCAGGATGCAACGATCAATGTATTTGCAAAAAATCCGGAAAAAAATATTGCTTATCAGATTGTAGCAGAATATCCGCACGATCCTAAAAACTTTGTACAGGGATTCCAGGTGGAAGGAAATACCATCTATGAAAGTGACGGGCAGAACGGATCTTCACAGATTTTAAAGTACACATTGGGTACAACAACTCCGCTTGCGTCTACCAAACAGGCTCAGGAAGATTTTTCTGAAGGGAGCACTATTGTTGGCGATAAAGTTTATCAGTTGACATGGCAGAGCAAAAAAGGATATATCTATGATAAAAGCTCTTTAAAACTGCTTTCAGAATTTGCTTATCCAAATGTATTAGGCGAAGGCTGGGGATTGACCTATGACGGGAAAAGTCTGATTGCTTCTGATGGAAGTAAGCTTTTGTATTTCCTTGATGTAAATGATCCTTCGAAACTGATTAAATATATTGCTGTTGCCGGAAGTTCTCAGGCGTATGACCAACTGAACGAACTGGAATACCACAACGGATTTATCTATGCCAACGTATGGCAGAAGCCGATCATTTTGAAGATTAATCCTGCCAATGGAGAAGTAGTAGGAACTTTTGACTTCACAGACATTGCCAAACAGAACACTAAAGGAAGTGATGATGTACTCAACGGAATTGCTTTCAAAGGAGATAATATGCTGGTTACAGGAAAGAACTGGCCAAAGATTTACGAAGTTCAGATCAAATAATCTGATGCTATTGATAAAAAGAAGAAGTAGCGCTCCCTTGGGGGCGTTATTTTCGTTTTGAGGATTAAAATTTAGTATTTTTGGCAAATGATTAATACCTTTATGAAGCGAAACATTAACATTGGTTTTGCAGCAGTTCTATTACTCGTCTCTTGCAGTAACAAGGAAAAAATGCTTGATTCTCTTGCGGATTATAACAACTCAAAAGAAGAAAAAGGCTATCATTTCGGAGATAAAATTGAATTGCCGGAAGAAATTACAGCAAATACAGAAAGTATAGCCGTCAGTTTCAGAGGTAAGGAAACGACAGATTTAACGATTGATCCTAAATTTTTCACACTGGGAGATAACAAGGTCATCTTTATCATCAAAACAAAAAAAGGTGAAGTCCTGAACCAGGATGCTACCATTAATGTATTTACCAAAACTCCGGAGCAGAATATTCCCTATAAAATAGTTGCTGATTATCCTCACGATCCTAAAAACTTTATCGAAGGTTTTGTTGTGGAAGGAAATACAGTATATGAAAGTGACGGAATGAAAGGAGCCTCACAGCTTATAAAATATACGTTAGGATCATCTGTGCCCAAAATCATGGCAAAGCAGCCCGCTGAAATTTTCTCTGAAGGATGTGCGATTGTTGGAGATAAAATATATCAGCTGACTTATCAAAATAAAATTGGTTTTATTTACGATAAAAATACCTTGAAAAAAATATCCCAATTTCCACTTCCCAACGTCATTGGAGAAGGCTGGGGACTGACATATGATGGGAAAAACCTGATTGCAACCGATGGTTCAAAAAATTTTTATTTTCTGGATGTAAATGATCCGTAAAAAGTAGTAAAACCCGTTTTGGTTGGGGGAAATACCAAAATTTATGACCATCTAAATGAACTTGAATATCACAACGGTTTTATATATTCCAATGTTTGGCTTAAGCCGGTGTTTCTAAAGATTAATCCCGCCAATGGAGAAGTCGTGGGAACTTTTGATTTCACAGAAATTGCAAAACAGAATACCAAAGGAAGTGATGATGTATTAAACGGAATTGCTTTTAAAGGAGATAATATGCTCGTAACAGGAAAAAACTGGTCCAAAATATACGAAGTGGCTTTTAAATAAAATTTATTGTATTTTTCTTTAAAACACTTCTTTTTATCCAGAAGATGGTCTCGATTTTGATTAAGTTCAAAGAAGATTCTACCAGATTTTATCATCTTTTCGATGAAATTATTTTTCAGTAAATTGTCCCCATTAAAAAAACAGAGTGAAGTTTTTAAACTTAATATTTTTTTTCCTTTTCTGTACAGCTTCAGCGCAGAATATTCTTCCTTTAGATACTTTGAAACTAAAGGAAGCGAAAGATATGCTAGCCGATGACTATGGAAATCTGTATATCTATAAAAACAAAGATTTTAGTTTTACCAAATACGATTCTTTAGGAAAGCAGATTGGAAAAATGATGCTTACCGTTCCATACAAAGTGCAGAACGTACAAAATCCTCTGAATGTACCTTTGTTTTCTGAAAATGCCCAGGAAATGAAATTTGTAGACCAGAATATGAATGAAATTCAAAGGTTGGATTTTAAACAGAAATTTGGTTTTATCAGAATGGCTTATGCCGAAGACCTGCAGCAGCTATGGCTTTTGGATGACAGTACAAAACGTTTGATACAGTACAATTTCAGGAATGATACAACCATTAATTCCTATCCATTTGACATCAGTTTTGAAGATTTAATGGATATGCTGGTTTATGAAAATAAGGTGTATGTCTTAACAAGAAAACATATCAGGATTTACAGCCTGAAATTTGAAAAACTGTTTGAAGCCCCATTGGAAAACGGAAAACGGTTTCGAAGAGAAAATGATGTTATTCTGGTTGTAGCCACTAATTTCATTTCACAATACGTTCCGGAAAAAGGAATGGAGACTGTTTTTGAAGATCAGGAAGCGCAAATTGTGGATAAAAACATCCTCTCTTATTTTGCAATCAAAGGGAACAAACTCTATCTTTACAGCCTTGAAAAAGTAAAGAAAGCCAAACAGCAAAAACAGCTCGAAGCTCAGCCGGAACCTCTGCAGCAGTCTACAGATAAACCAGTAGAAACAACTGAGGAAAAATCGAATGAGAATACGGTAGAGAAACCTTCAGACAATACCTTACAGAAATTGATTGAAGATACTTCTAAAGTTCAGACTGAAGCCATCGAAAAACTTATCAACTAATCAGTAAATACAAGGAAAAAGAATATTATGCATATTGCGGTTACAGGAAACATCGGAGCAGGAAAAACAACTTTGACAACGATGCTTTCCAAGCATTACGGATGGGATGCACAATTTGAAGATGTAGATCATAATCCTTATCTGGAAGATTTTTATTCAGATATGAGCAAATGGAGTTTTGCATTGCAGGTGTATTTCCTGGGAAGCAGATTCCGTCAGGTAAAGGAGATCAGGGAAAGTGGTAAAAACATTATTCAGGATCGAACGATTTATGAAGATGCTCATATTTTTGCAGAGAACCTGAATGATATGAATCTTCTTTCAGACAGGGATTTCAATAACTATTCATCAGTTTTTGATTTGATGAAATCTTTTGTATCTGCTCCTGATTTGCTGATCTATTTAAAATCAGATGTACCCAATCTGGTTAAAAAAATCTATAAGAGAGGTCGTGAATATGAAGCATCTATCAGTATTGAATATCTTTCAAAACTGAATCAGAAATATGAAAAATGGATTTCCAATTACACGGAAGGAAAACTTTTGATTGTTGAAGTGGATGATCTCGATTTTGTAGAAAAACCGGAAGATTTCGGATTTATTCTGGAGAAAATTGAGGCAGAATTGCATGGTTTGTTTTAACATATTTTTATCAGAATATTAAGACATACTCAGGGTAATTCTTTTTAAATTTGTTTAGATCAAGTTTAATTATTGAATAATTATATCATGGTAGTTAAAGTATTACATAACGGAAACTGTTCAAAGTCAAATGCTGTGCTGGAGTATCTTGACGAAAACGGAGTGCCTTTCGAAATCATCAATATTGTTGAAGATCCGTTAAGCCCTCTTGAGATCAGAACGGTGCTTAAGAAGTTGAACCAGAGTGTCTTCCATATTATCCGTAAAGCAGATAAGCTGTATATAGAAAACTATGCAGATAAAAACTATTCAGAAGAAGAATGGATAAAAATTCTTTCTGAAAATCCTTCTTTGATACAAAGACCAATTCTGGTGAAAGGCTCGGTAGCAATGCTGGGAAGGCCTATTGAAAATGTAAAATTCTTTATTGAAAAATAAGTAAAAAATCCGTTCTGTGTAAGAGCGGATTTTTTTATGTTATTGGGTTTCTGTTTTCTTAGGTCCGTTGATCACATTATATAAAGCTTCCAGCTCTTTTGGAGGATTCCCGGAATCAAAATCTGAAGATGTATACTCCTTTCCGCCAGAGATAATGATCATAGAGGCTATCATTGCCCGGTCAGAATGTCTGCCTGTAGTAGGAGCTTTAAGATCTGATATCTTGGATAAATCAATATTTCCTGCCAGTTGGGAAACTGCCTGCCATTCTGCAGGAGATAGCTTGGTATTCGTGATCTCTTCGTTGATATTGGATGCTTTTGAGGAAGGAGTAACAACAATGCTTCTGCTGAATCCTCTTGTTCTTTCTATTAATTGAACCTGTTCAATCTTTTGTTGTTGAACTGCAGTGGTGATATTCGATGAGGTATTTTCGCTGTTGTTTTTATGAATACAGCTTGTGGAAGTGACCGCCAGGGTAGTGCTCAATAAGATCAGTGGGATGTTCATTCTGTTTTTGTTTATTTCATATAATAAAAAACCGCCTCATTACTATGAAACGGTTGGTGTTTTTACAATAGAATAACGCCTTCTATTTTGGCTACTTCTTTATAAATATTCACTACCTGATTGGCATCCAGAACAAATGCATTAATATTGCAGGCTGTGTATTTTCCATTTTTGCTTTCGCGGTTTCCCAGGGTAAATTTAATACCATCAAAAACTTTGTAAATTTCAGTAAGTTTCGCCTTGTCTGTAGGAATAATAAATTTAAATAAATAATCTTCCGGAAAATCGTGATGATCCTCCAGTTTCTCCTTTAAAGACTGATAAAAATCTTCAGGACTTGCGTGTTGATTTCCTTGTAATATATCCATCTGCAATTGTTAATATAATATAAATATAACGAAATTTTTCCTATTTTCCAAATGGTCCCAGCAGAGACTTGGAGTTCTGGTGTTCATAATCTTCGATAATGTTGAATAATCCATTCACCAGCTGTTCAGAAGCAAGTTTACTCAATCCTCCTGAATTGACTGTATTGTTATTGCCTCCTAAAAGACTGCCCAGAAAATTACTTCCTGATAATGCAGTATTAATGGTTTTTACAATTCCATATTCATTCAGTTTTTCATCTACTTTGGGAGCAATAGCAGCAATAAGCTGTTGAGATGTTTTTTCCTTTAGAATCTGTGTAGCGGTGGTTCCCTCCATAATTCTTGTAACATCCTGAGCGTTCAGGCTGTTTACAGCATCCTGTAAAATAGGTTTTGAAGTATTCACAGTGTAAGCTGCTGCCTGTGCTATATAATCTCTTTCTTTGGCTACCAGGGAAGGCGCAATTTTTTCCAATGTAGAATTGATATCTCTCAGCTCTTTAGGAAGCGCTTTGTCTACCATATTATTCTGTAAAAACGCTTCTTTATTTCCGTAAATACCCATTCCTTTATCAATACCATTGAGCAGGATTCTTTTAATAATAGAAAGCCCCATGTCTGATGTAGCCAGTGACGTGCATGATTGTACACTGGTAGTAATAACAGCACCGGTCCCGATGATAAGAGCGGCTGCCATGATATATTTTTTCATTGATCTTTTTATTATGTATTTCTAAGATGCTTTTGTCAAAAACTGCACCAAAGGTAATTACTATTCTCTATTTAACAAAATATTAAAGTGAGTGCGTGATTTGGTGAATTTTTTTGCCTAAAATAGTAATTTAACATTGATGAAATAATGAAAAATTGATAGTTATATTGAGTATAAAATTATAAAACTTGAATATTTATCATTTTTGATTTAATAAAAAAGGATGATTTTTAAATATTTAAGATAATTTAACATTGTTCAATATTTTTTATATTTTTGGCTAATGTCTTTTTTTGAGATTTTAAATAACTCCACTATTTAAAGACAAAATTGAATTTGATTTATTTGAATAAAATTGAAACTATATGAAACAAAGTAATTTAAAGTATCCATGTCTCATTGCCGTTTTGTACTTCGGTATGAATGTGAATGCACAGGTTACACAGGATTCTGCTAAAGTCCAGAAGATCGACGAAGTCGTGATGATTGGATATGGTAGTCGTAAAAAAGTAGATAACACTACTTCTATTAGTTCTATCAGTGCAGACGAAGTAACTAAAACTAAAGTATTGAATGCATCACAGGCCATTCAGGGTAAAGCAGCCGGAGTACAGGTAATTGCTTCTGACGCACCAGGATCTACTCCTACAGTGATGATCAGAGGACTTGGTACTGTACTAGGAGGAAGAACACCTTTGTATGTAGTTGATGGAATGTTTACTGATAACATCAACAATATCAACTCTAATGATATTCTGACATATGACATATTGAAAGATGCTGCAGCATTGGCTATATATGGTAACAGAGCCGCTAACGGGGTAATCATTATTACTACAAAATCTGGTAGAGGAAAGCTAAGCGTTTCTTATGATGGATTGGTTGGATTTAGAACTCCTTTAAAAACCATCAAAATGGCTAACGGATCTGAATTTGCCAATTATAATAATGCGGGTAAAGCCAGTAATTATTTGAATCCTAATCAGCCATACGATACTGATTGGTTTAAAGAAATTACAAGAACAGGGATTTACAACCAACATAACTTATCTATTTCCGGATCTTCAGAAGTTGCAAAATACTTTTTAAGTTTAAGCAATTACGATGAACAATCTATCCTTAAAGGAACAAACTATAACAGGACTACAGTAAGAACAAATAACGAGTTCAGAATTACCAAAGGTATCAGATTAGCTCAGACTTTAAGTGCTACCTTTACCAATGATACTCCTAAATCGTATGGAGCTTTTACTAATGCTTATAAACAATCACCATTAGTTCCTGTATATTACCCTAATGGAAAATATGGTCAGCCTATTTACAATAAGACTACCGGAAATATTGATTATGAAGGAGGAAGATTTAATAACGTAGGTAACCCTGTGATGCAGCTTGCTTACGATAATCAAAGAGGTAGAAATTTCTTATTACAAGGTGGATTAAAACTGGATATAGATATCTATAAAGATTTAAAATTTACTTCTCAGTTTAGTGGAGAGTATGGTAATTATAAATACTATAATTTTGTAAATTCAAAATCTTTCTGGTTAGATAGTGATCCGATGAGAACGGAAAACCAATACTCGGCTACATCACCACTAACAAGGTTAACCAATAAAAGTCAGAACTATTTCAACTGGTTGCTCAATAATTATTTAACATATACAAAGAAAATTGAAAACCATGATATTGAAGTTGTTGTAGGTACAGAAGCTTCGGTAAAGAATGGTCTGGAGACTTTAATTATCAACAGAAAAGATGTTCCTGTTTCAAAAGATTACTGGAACCTTAGCGGAGTTGATTACTATGGTAACCTGTATAGTGATAGTGATACAAAAGCTCTTGAATCAATAAAAGGAAACAGAAATACTACAATTTCTTATTTCGGAAGATTCCAGTATAAATTCATGAACCGTTACTTATTAAGCGGAACGATCAGAAGAGATGGCTCTTCTCAGTTTGCGGCTGGTAATAAGTGGGGTACATTCCCATCATTTGGTGCAGGTTGGGTTATCTCTGAAGAAAGCTTCATGAAAGATGGTTTCTTTGATCTGTTGAAGCTTAGAGGTGGATGGGGTAAAATTGGTAACCAGAATGTTCCTTTGAATTATTTACCACTATCAATGGGAGCAACTTACAATTATGCATTTGGAAGCTCACCAGTAAGTAATGGAGTAACTGTCAATAAAGGTTACGATCCAGGTTTAGGATGGGAAGTTACAGAAGAATCTTCTTTAGGATTGGATTTTGGTATCCTGGATAAAAGATTAACAGGTACTTTCGATATCTATAACAGAAAAACCAAAAATCTTATTTTGGGGGTGGTTCCATATATGGCAACCGGAATTTCTGATTTGAATTATTCACACATGGGAAGTGTTGTCAATAAAGGAGCTGAGGTAAGTCTGAATTGGGCTGATAAAGTAGGTGAAGATTTTACCTATTCAATTGGTGCCAATTATTCTTATAATAAAAACAAACTTGCCAGCATTGATCTTTCTAAGCCTGTTTCTCAAATTGTGGGAGGAAATCTTGGAAACGGACAGGATACAAAACTTTTCAATGCTAATGCAGTGGGATATGCATTAGGAAGTTTCTATTTATGGGAAGCAGATGGTTATGATGCAAACGGTAATCTGAAGTTTAAAGACTTAAATGGTAACGGTGTTACGGGAAGTGCAGATCCGGGAGACAGACGTTTCTTTGATTCTTACATACCAAAGTCAACGTTAGGAGTGAATATCTCAATGTCTTATAAAGACTGGGATTTTGCCCTTAGTGGGTACGGAGCTTTTGGATTTAAAGTATACAATGGTAAAAAAGCCCAAAGAAATGGGGGAGAAAATGTTGAAGCTTCTGTAGCAAATGATTTCTGGACACCTACAAACACTAATGCTGCCAATCCTGTAAATCCTGCAAATATTCCAATTGCATCAACGTTCTATTTAGAAAGCGGAGATTATTTCAGAATCAATAACATTTCGGTAGGTTATACATTTAAGAATTTAACTGATTACGTAAAATCAATTAAGCTTTATGTGAGTGCAATTAATCCTTTTGTGTTCCAGAAATACTCAGGATATTCTTCAGAATTATCCGGATATAATCCTGCGGATCCTACTGCAGAAGGAGATCCATATAAACGTGCAGGGGTAGAATTAGATGCTTACCCTACGTTGAGATCTTTTGTATTTGGTGTTAACCTTAATTTTTAAAAAATGAACAAGAAATATATCATAGCAGCTGCATTTTTAATTTTAGGAGCTGTTAACCAAAGTTGTAGTAATGACTTTATCGATGTGTCACCTACGGAAGCAATTCCTGAGGGTGCATTGGGTGAAATATACAATAATGATGCAGGAGCAAATAGTTTAGTTACGGCTATTTACGCTAAGTTTTTAGACTGGAATATGAGTACATTTGCGTGGATCGGGGTTACATCAATTGTTTCTGATGATGCAGATAAAGGTTCAAGTGCGAGTGATTCAGGTTCAGACAAAGATATTTTAGACGCTTTAACGTTTACACCTTCAACTCCATCATTTAAAGAGTTGTTTGCTTCTAACTATCAGGGTATTAATAGATGTAATCAAGCATTGAAATATCTTCCACAATTAGATAAAGCAGATCCTCAATTACGTGAAAGATTAACGGGGGAAGCTAAATTTCTAAGAGCATTCATGTATTTTACTTTAGTGAGATCTTTTGGAGGAGTTCCATTAGTAGACCATGTTCCTGTAACAGGAGTTGAAGCAGATAAATTAATGACGCTTACAAGAAAAAGTAAAGAAGAAATTTATA
Organism: Chryseobacterium sp. Marseille-Q8038; assembly: GCF_965111995.1. Taxonomy (NCBI): domain Bacteria; kingdom Pseudomonadati; phylum Bacteroidota; class Flavobacteriia; order Flavobacteriales; family Weeksellaceae; genus Chryseobacterium; species Chryseobacterium sp. Marseille-Q8038. The sequence continues at coordinate 410,854 of NZ_CBCOPN010000001.1, forward strand.
CATTTATAGAAAAAGACCTTAAAGACGCTGCGGCAGTTTTGCCTTCTGGAACTGGAGGACAAAGAGCTACTAAAGGTGCTGCTCATGCACTTTTAGCTAAGGTGTATTTATATCAAAAAAAATGGCAGTTGGCTGTAGATGAAACCAATCAGGTTACAGGTTACTCATTAACCCCGGTTTTCCAGGATATTTATAAAGTTTCAGGAGAGAATAATGCTGAATCTATCTTTGAAATTAATGGGAGTGGAGGAACAGCAGGAAGAGCAATCCAACAGTATAGCCAGGTTCAGGGAGCCAGAGGTACTACAGGCTGGGGCTGGGGGTTTGCTACACCTACCCAAGGTTTGTATGATGCTTACTCTGCAACAGATTCAAGAAGAGATGTTACTATTATCCACAGAGATATGACATTATATGACGGTTATTATGTAGGTCCAAATACTGAAAATAAATTTTATAATTATAAAGCTTATTCTTCAAATTATAGAGATCAGGCATCAACAGACGTAAACATTCGTTATCTAAGATATGCAGAAGTATTATTAATAAGAGCTGAAGCAATGAACGAATTGGGACAAACATCTGCAGCTATTCCTTTCCTGAATCAGGTAAGAAACAGAGCTAACATTGGTAATACTCCTGCTTCTTCTCAGGCAGATGTAAGATCAGATATCTGGAAGCAAAGAAGGCTGGAATTGGCTTTTGAACATGACCGATGGTTTGACTTAGTAAGAACAGGTCAGGCTCAGGCTGCAATGGCTGCCGACGGAGGAAAAGTTTTCAAGGTTGGAAAGCACGAATTATTCCCACTTCCACAAGATTTTATTATGGAATCAGGTGGATTGTCGGCTCAAAACCCTGGATATTAAAAATAAATCATAAACATTAGAGGAGAATGAAAGTTCTCCTCTTCTTTTAGTTAGAAACCCTATAAAAAGAGATCTCATGAAAAGGAACGTATTATCAATGGCTATTACCTCTTTATTCTTTGTGTATTCCTGTAAAAATGCTCCCGTTGCCAAACAGGAAGCAGGAAAAGTTGAAGCAGTAAAAAGCAATATCACAGATGAACAACTGATGGATAGAGTACAGAAAGATGCTTTGAAGTATTTCTGGGACTATGCAGAGCCCAATTCAATGCTTGGGAGAGAGCGTTATCATGAAGACAATGTCTATCCGGATAATGATAAGCACGTGATTACTACAGGAGGCTCAGGATTTGGACTGGCAACCATTCTGGTAGGGGTAGAAAGAGGATTTGTTCCAAGAAAAGAAGCCGTGAAAAGACTTACCCACATCATGGATTTTCTTGCAAAGGCAGACCGTCATAAAGGAGCATGGTCACATTGGATCAACGGGGAAACTGGAAAGACCGTTCCTTTCGGAAAAAAAGATAATGGTGGTGATTTGGTGGAAACGGCATTCCTTACTTCAGGAATACTGATGGTTCGTGAATATTTTAAAAATGGAAGTGCCGAAGAAAAAGCCCTTGCCGCAAAATGTGATGAGCTATGGAAAGGAATCCAATGGAACTGGTATACAAAAGGAGGTCAGAAAGTTCTTTACTGGCACTGGTCACCGGATTACCAATGGGAAATGAATTTTCCTCTTGAAGGATATAATGAATGTCTGATCACTTATATTTTAGCAGCATCTTCACCTACCTATTCCATTGATGCGGAAACCTATTATAAAGGCTGGACCAGAAATGGAACCTACCTTACAGACAAAACAAAATACGGGTTACCCCTGTATGTAAAACACAATTATGCTGAAGAATATGGCGGACCGCTTTTCTGGGCGCAATATTCGTATATCGGACTTGATCCAACAGGATTATCCGATAAGCTTGTCAAAAACTACTTTGACGTCAATAAAAATCAAACCCTCATCGACTATAAATATTGCGTTGAAAATCCAAAACAATGGAAAGGTTATGGACCTAGCTATTGGGGACTTACAGCCGGTTATACCAGAAATGAGGATGGAAGCACAGGATACACCGCTCATATGCCTGGCAATAATGATAATGGAGTGATCACTCCTACAGCAGCCTTAAGCAGCTTTCCATATACGCCGAAAGAATCAATGGCGTTCCTGAGATTCATGTATACCCAGAAACCCGAATTTATAGGATCTGCAGGACCTTATGATGCCACTTCTGTTAATTATAACAATTGGTTTACCCCAAGATATCTTGCAATAGACCAGGGAACCATTGCTCCAATGGTTGAAAACTACAGATCTGGATTCCTTTGGAAGTTGTTTATGAATGCCCCGGAAATTCAGCAGGGATTAAAAAAACTAAGCTTCCAGTCAACCAAATATGGAATAAAATAATTCAATAGGAACGGGCTTTAGCTCGTTTAAATAAAAAAGGTCAAATCCGCTGGCTTTAGCCAAAACCTAAATAACAATATGAAACTAAAACTGAAATATATTCCTCTTTTACTATTGCCATTCTCATTACAACAAATGAATGCGCAGGAGATAAAAGGGGAACTCAATAAAGAAATTAAAAGACAGGAAAAAATATCTTATATTCTGGATTACCCACAGAATACAAAAGGGAATGTACCTTTGATTGTTTTTCTACACGGTTCAGGAGAACGTGGAACTAATCTGGATTTGGTAAAAGCTCACAGCCCGTTCACCTATAAAAATCTGATCAAAGAACCGGTGGCTGTTCTGGCACCTCAATGTCCGGAAGGAACATGGTGGGATACCGTTACCGTCTACAATCTGATCAAAGAAATTCAGAAGAAGTATAAAATTGATGCATCCCGCATTTACCTTACAGGACTTTCCATGGGAGGATGGGGAACTTTAAAGCTGGCCATGGAGCATCCGGAAATGTTTGCCGCTGTGGCTTCAGTTTGTGCCCCTACAGATCAGGTAATGACTGCTAATATTCATCAATTTAAGGATTTGAATATGAAAATATTTCATGGCGGCATGGATGATATTGTTTTGCCTGCTAATGCTTTTAATTTTTATCAAAAGCTGCATCCTGTAAATCCCACAGCAGAATTGGTTATCTTCCCGAATGACAATCATAATTCATGGGATTCAGCCTATTCAAACCCTGCGCTGTATGAATGGATGCTGTCAAAAAAGAAAGGAAAATAGCCTGACACACAGACAATGATTGAAAGATAAACCCATCGAATTAAAACTAAAAATATAAAAACAATAATTTAAGAAGATAGATTTATGAAAAAGTTAATTGTAATTGCCACTTTAGCATTAGCTCCTGTATTTTCTGCACAGGAAATGGTAACGAAGCCCGTTCAGTCTTATCAGACAGCTCAATATCAGGCTAAAAAGAAAGCTTTTGTAGATAATCTTTTATCTAAAATGACTTTGGATGAAAAGATCGGCCAGCTTAACTTACCAAGTTCAGGTGACTTTACCACAGGTCTGGCTAAAAGTTCAGATATCGGTAAAAAAGTTGAACAGGGTTTAGTAGGAGGATTATTTAATATAAAAGGAGCGGAAAAAATCAGAGCCGTTCAAAAAGTAGCAGTAGAAAACAGCCGTTTGAAAATTCCTTTGATTTTTGGGATGGATGTAATTCACGGTTATGAAACCACATTCCCGATTCCATTAGGTTTAGCCGCTTCATGGGACATGAATCTGATTCAGCAGTCAGCAAGAGTAGCAGCAAAAGAAGCATCTTCTGATGGAATCAACTGGACATTCTCTCCCATGGTAGACATTTCCCGCGAACCAAGATGGGGAAGAGTTTCCGAAGGTTCCGGTGAAGATCCGTATTTAGGAAGTGAAATTGCAAAAAACATGGTGTATGGTTATCAGGGTAAAGATTTATCTGTTGGAAACACCATTCTGGCCTGTGTGAAGCATTTTGCATTATATGGAGCAGGAGAATCGGGGAGAGATTACAATACGGTTGATATGAGCCACGTGAGAATGTTCAATGAATATTTCCCGCCTTATAAAGCCGCTGTTGATGCAGGAGTAGCTTCTGTGATGGCTTCTTTCAATGAAGTAGACGGTGTTCCTGCAACCGGAAGCAGATGGCTTCAAACTGAAGTTTTAAGAAATCAGTGGAAGTTTAAAGGCTTTGTGGTGACGGATTACACAGGGATCAATGAAATGGTTGATCATGGTATGGGAGATCTTCAGCAGGTTTCTGCACTGGCTCTGAAAGCAGGTGTTGATATGGATATGGTAGGAGAAGGTTTTTTAACAACATTAAAAAAATCTTTATCTGAAGGAAAAGTAACACAAGCTGAAATTGATCTGGCAGCCAAAAGAGTTCTTGAAGCAAAATATGACCTGGGATTATTTACAGATCCATACAAATATGGGGATGCAAAACTGGCGGCAAAAGAAGTTTACAACATGGAAAACAGAAATGTTGCAAGAAATGTTGCTGCTCAGTCTATGGTTTTAATGAAAAATGAAAATCAGGTACTTCCTTTGAAAAAATCAGGAACGGTTGCGGTCATTGGACCATTGGTAAACAATTCACTCAATATGGCCGGAACCTGGAGTGTTGCTGCAAAACATGATAAAGCTGTAAACCTGATGCAGGGTCTTCAGGCAAACTATGGTAAAGAGGTGAAATTCCTTTCTGCTAAAGGTGCCAATATTGATTATGATGCTAAATTAGAAGACATCTATGCTGCTCACGGTAAAAAAACAGACAGAGACAACCGTTCGAAAGAAGAATTGTTAAAAGAAGCTGTGGATGTTGCCAACAAAGCAGATGTTATTGTTCTCGCCATAGGAGAATCTGCAGAAATGAGTGGTGAATCATCTTCTAGAACTGAAATTACCATCCCTCAGTCTCAGGTTGACTTATTAAATGAACTAAAGAAAACCGGAAAACCAATTGCCATGGTTCTTTTTACAGGTCGCCCATTGGCTTTAACCAATGTAAAAGATACTCCTGATTCTATTTTGAACGCATGGTTTGCAGGATCTGAAGCAGGAAATGCAATTGCAGACGTTTTATTTGGAAAAGTAAATCCGTCCGGGAAACTTCCAATGACTTTCCCAAGAAGCCTGGGACAAGTGCCAATCTATTATAATGCTAAAAATACAGGTCGCCCATTAAGTCAGGAATTGACGGATAAATGTGAATACCAAAGATTCCGTTCAAACTATATGGACGAATGTAATACTCCATTGTATGCCTTCGGATATGGATTGAGTTATACGAAATTCAATTACTCTGATATGGCAGTTTCCAGTGCGAATCCAAAAGGAAATCAAACCGTTCAGGCATCTGTTACGGTAACCAATACCGGTAACTATGACGGAGCTGAGGTTGTTCAGCTTTATATCAGAGATATGGTGGGAACTATTACAAGACCGGTAAAAGAATTGAAAGGTTTCCAAAAAATATTTTTGAAAAAAGGAGAATCCAAAAAAGTTACTTTCGATATCACTCCTGAAACGCTTAAATTCTATAACGGAGATTTGAAATACGACTGGGAATCAGGTGAATTTGATATCATGATCGGAACCAGCTCTGATCAGGTTCAACATTCAAAAATTAACTGGACCAAGTAATAGAAGAAAAGTTGCTCACAGAATTGTGTATTATGTCTTTTTTGGCATGATTTTTAATAATACCTCGTGTAATTATTATATACAAATTGACATGAAAAAAACAATTTTATTAAGCACAATGTTCCTGGGTTCTTTAGCATTTGCACAGAAAGGAGTAATAAAAGGTGGTGACAAAGATGCGCACGGATGTATTGGTTCTGCAGGGTATACTTACTCTCAAATTAAGAAAGACTGTGTAAGAACTTTTGAACAGAAGATTAAGTTAACAGAAGTAGCTCCGAAAGAAAGCTATACTTCAATAGCTGCAGTTATTTTCAGTAAAGACATGAAAAAAGCTGAGGTTTTTGTAAAAGATGCCGGTGAAAGAAGTATTATCCTTACCAGAGCAGGAGGTAAAGCCAAAGCATGGAAAAAGGATGGTTACGTATTGGTTCCTTACAAAAAGAACGGTTATCAGCTTAAAAAAGATAATATCGTGATCTATCAGTAAGATCAGATTTCAAAAAATAAAAACCACTCGCAAGAGTGGTTTTTTTTGTACCTTAGGGAGAAATTAATTAATATCACATTTTTGGGATATTTTTAATCCATCAGAAAACAAAAATTTTATATATGAAAAAAATAATTTTACTCAGTGCCATGTTCCTTGGTTCATTTGTTTTTGCGCAAAAAAGTACTCCTGTTCTGGGAGGTGACAGAGATGTTCATGGTTGTATTGGTTCCGCGGGATATACCTATTCACAGTTAAAAAATGATTGTATACAAACTTTCAGGCAGAAAATAAAACTCAAAGAAGTAAATTCGGATAAAAGCTATACTTCAATGACAGCAATAATTTTCTCAAAAGACATGAAAAAAGCTGAAGTTTTTATTCCGGATGGAGCTGCAAAAAGCATTATCCTGAATAAAGAGGGAAAAGGAAAGGTCTGGAAAAGCGGTTCTCATATTAAAGACAGCTATGTTTTAACTCCATATAAAAAAAGCTACCAAATCAAGAAGAATGATGAAGTAATTTATCAGTAAGATTAAATTAAAAAATACGAAGCCACTCGGAAGAGTGGTTTTTTTGTGGACATAAATTAACGAAATGTCTATATCAATTCATATAGAAATTTAATACGACAAGTTTTGTCGCTTCAAGGAGATAGTTTTACATCAGAATAAGACTGAATTTACTATAAATAAAGAAAAGTAAATAATAAATAGTATGATTTACTGGATACCACATTAAAGTGATTTTGTGTCTTGAAAAGTATTAAATTCGCGAAGTTTTAAGAAACTAATTACTAACTCAAAAAACGACAACACGGGAATGAGAAAACTTTATCTCGGTGCATTCACTCTATGCACAATCTTGGGCGTATCCGCTCAGGAAGTGGTGTGGCAGAAAGACATCCAATCCTCTACCCAGGATTTCCTAAGCCAGGTCACCACCACTATCGACCAGCAATATCTGATCACCGGAAGTTCTATACAGTCAGGAAGCGGGAAGCTGGAGGCTGGAAGTAAACAGAACAACGGTTACGATTTCCATCTGGTAAAACTCAATCAGCAGGGACAGGAAGTCTGGGAGAAATATTTTTCGGGATCCAACCATGATTATTTATCCGCAACCGTTACCACTCAGGATGGCGGATTTTTACTGGCCGGAACATCTTATTCAGGAAAAGGACTCGATAAAAAAGAAGATTCCAAAGGAGGCTCCGATATCTGGTTAATCAGAATCAATGAATTTGGCGATGAATTATGGCAGAAAACTTTGGGGAGCTCTTCCGATGAAGAAGCCAGAGCAGTCATTCAAACTACAGACCTAGGATTCTTTGTAGCCGGGAATGTACAGAGCTCATCAAAAGGCTACGGCTCCAAAGATGTCTGGATCACAAAATTGGATAAAAACGGAAAAGAACTTTCTCAATTAATCTTAGGCGGAAAAGGTTTAGATGAAGTCGAAAAGATGATTCCCACGAAAGACGGCGGCGCATTGCTTGGAATTTATTCAAGAAGCACATCTGTTAAAACAAATAATCAGCAATCAACGACTAACACTAATATTCCGTCTGACAGAACTGCAACCCATAACCTACTATCTGCAACCTCAAAGCAAAGCGACAACTTCGGTGAAGGCGATTACTGGATTGTTAAGTTAGACAAAAATGGAAAAGTAGAATGGGAAAAGAACTTTGGAGGCAAAGGTGATGACCACATCAGAACCCTGGCGCTGGCTTCAACTGGCTTTATCATTGGTGGAGAATCCAGATCAGAAAGATCAGGCAATAAAACGGTAGGACTGGAAGAAGGAACAGACCTTTGGCTGATTTCCCTAAATGAAAGAGGGGATGAACAGTGGCAGAAATCCTACAATTTCAAGAACCGAGATATTCTGATGGGGATGAGTGTGGTAAGCGGGAAGCACGAAGATGGAAGCGAGAAGTCTAAGGGCATTCTGTTGGGAGGCTATACCCAGGCTGAAGGAAGAATACAGGCTGATGACGAAACCTTCTGGATGCTCTATCTGGATCAGAACGGAAATGAACAGTGGAGAAAACACGTGAAAGGAGAATCCAGACAAAAAGAAGAAAGGCTTTCCGACTTAAAACTGAACCGAGATGGCTCTATTATTTTGGCCGGAACCAGTGCAGAAGAACTGGGGAAAGAAAACTGGAAGATCGTAAAACTGGGCGATAAACAGGTGGATCAGCTCATTGAAAAATACGACATCAAAATCTATCCGAATCCTGTTTCTGATTATGCTTATGTAGAAATTGGTTTTGATTTCAAGGAAGCTGATATTCTTTTATATGACATGAGTGGAAGACAACTTCAGAGTATAAAAACTAAGAACAGAGTAACGAAGATTAATACCCAGGCTTTAATTCAGGGAGCCTATCTGGTGACGATAAAAACGGATACCAACAAAACGGCGAATGCTAAATTGATTAAGAAATAAAACACCATGAGAAAAAATACTTAATACTGCCATTGTTTTTTATGCAGTATTTACAATGACAGATTACAAACCAACAGCCTGCTTCCGCAAGCAGCCCTATGGATAATATAAAACAAATTTATCCGGCTGCTCCCACTGCAAATAATTTAATGAAATTTGAAGAAGTTCCTGTAAGCTACTATACGGGAATTCCGGATATTAAGATTCCACTTGCGGGTATCCCAACAAATGATTCTAAAATTTCTATGAACGTTTCATTAAATTATCATCCACTTAATGCAAAGCCTCTTGATAAATCTGGAGAAGAAGGATTAGGATGGAGCCTTTTTGCAGGAGGAACCATCACCAAAACCATAAGAGGTAGTGCAGATGACCGCAATTATGAGGGTGTAGAACAAAGAGTGGGAATTCTTTATGATGAATATAACTATGCAGGAGCCCATACTAATTATACAAGAAAATATTTAGATGAGTTGGCTGTAGGTGGTGTTCAGCATACCGATCAATATAAAAAACTTTTATTTGAGGGCCCTTTTTTTAACCGATATGATACTGAGTATGACCTTTATCAATATAATTTTATGGGCTATACCGGGCGATTTATCATTAAAAAATCTTCTGACAATAATTTATATGTTGAAAAGTTAGATAAAAATAATTTAAAAATTACAATAGGCTCCAATAACTCTAGTAATGCATTAGAGGTGGCGTCTTTTGTAATTTATGATGAGTATGGGAATCGTTTTACTTTTGATGTATTAGAACGAACCCAAAGATCAAGTATCTCTAATAAAATAGGGTATTATGATTCATTTCAAACCAATTCTAAAGATTCTGGTGAAAGTACTACTGCTTTTCACTTGAGCAAAATTGCAAACACATCTAATACAGAATTGGTAAAGCTGGAGTATTACCCTCCTTCTGAAATTCAATATACAGATAATTCCAATATAACCAGAAATAAGTTTGCAAGTGAAGATGCGAACACTTTACCTGTAGCAACGACTTTCGATAGCCAGATTCCGGCTTCTTACGAAACAAACATGATAACGAATAATACATTTGTTCGAAGTTTAAAAGAGATAGAAATACCGGGAAAAGGGAAAATTAATTTTACCTATCTGCAGGGAAGAGAAGATACCAACTATAGTCTGCCTCAGCAGTTGCAAAGATTAGATAAGGTTAGAGTTTTTGATTCATCTGGAAAATTACTTGAAACACACCAGTTATCTTACAGTTATTTTACGTATAATTTAGCGGGAGGAAATTTACCTAGCAAAACATTATCGCTGTCAAAAATAACAAAGTTTGATTCTTCTTCCAATAAGGAATTTGATTATGTATTTGATTATACATCCAATCCACAGAATCGTACTTTAGGAACAGATTTATGGGGATGGTTTAACTGTCCTCGTCCTAATGCTAATTATCTTTTGGCAAAATACGTTTCACCAGATTGTATCAATATGAATATCCTCAAAAGCATGAAACTTCCTTCGGGAGGAATCAGAACTTTTGATTTTGGGACAAATACTTATTCATCTGATCACCTTGGACTACCTATTACCAATTTTGATGATAATATTGAAAACTGGACTTACAGTGATGTGAAGGATATTACACTGCAAAGTACTTTTTTCAATTCTGCCACTTATAGTTTAGGAAAGGTTCTTCAGAATAAAATATTGGTGCTGGAAAGCGGTCAAATTTTAAACAATGACGATAATATCGGATTTTTATTCTTAGAAAAATTAAACTTGAGTCAAGAGTTGGTACAGTCATATGGTATCAATACTACAGATAAAGAAATCAATTTAGAAGGCGGACATTTTTATAGATTTAAATTTACCTGGACCAATTCAAATGATCAGGGAACTGCTCTCGTTAAATATTCATTTAAGGCAAAAAATCCTACACAAAAGCAGTGTCTTAATGGAGGAGGGATAAGAATTAATAATATCAGTTATTATGACAATCCCAATGATGCTACTCCTCAAAAGAAAGTTACATTTTCTTATAATAAATTTACAGATTCAGGAAAAAGCGGTGGAGCCTTGGTATTTCCCAAACCTTTGCTGACTTATAAGTATGGATATAGTAATAAATTTGTTTCGACTTGTGGAGGGATGTCGGTAGGATACTGTCAATACCCTTATGCCAATGAATTTGCAATTTATTCCTCTCAGAGTTTTCTTCCTGTTCAGAAAACACAGGGCTCTGATGTGGGATATCAGAATATAACGATTTCGGAAACGGATAAAGGTAGAACAGAATATTCTTACACTTCACCTATTGATAAACCTAACCCGAATTCACACTATATCAACTTTGAATTGCCTCCATTTCTTCCTGTAGATAATTATGATTACAAAAGAGGATTGCTGACGAAGGATGAAAAAAAGGATAATATGAATATAAGTCTGTATAAAAAGGATACTGAATATAATATCTATGATTCAAAAATTCTTACAGGGCTCAATATAAGCTATATAAATTCACCTTATTCAGAGTATGTATATGCAGGTCATTTTAACTCTTATGAAAATTATTATGCAGGCTGCATACAAGATCAGGGATTAAATGTATTTTGTGACAACCGCAGCAATGTTAGCAGCATGATGCGGATTCTCCCGGTGCAGGAGATTATTGGAAAAGCAAATCTTATTCATTCTGAGACTATAGAATATTTTAATGGGAAAACATTAAAGACCAATGAAGATATTACATATAATAACAGAGATTATCCGATAAAACAAAAAGCTACTTTTGCCGATAATACAACCTCGGAAACTACTTCCAGCTATGCCCATGAGAAAAATAATCAGAGGCTTATCAGTGCCAATATAATAGGTGTTCCATTACAGTCAATTACAAAAAAAGACAATGTAGTGGTATCAAATACAGAAACCAAATATGAAAATCCATTGAACCTATTTCCAAGCTCAGTAGTATCTACTGATCTAGAGGGTGCTATTTCTACAGAGGTTACTTACGATCAATATGACTTGAAAGGGAATTTACAACAATATACTGCAAAAAATGGGATCTCAACAGTAATTGTCTGGGGTTACAATCAAACTCAGCCTATTGCTAAAATAGACGGCGCGAAATTAACAGATATCCAGCAGTCCTTAATTGATGCTATTGTTGCGGCTTCCAACACAGATGCTGCGGCGGGAGCTAATAATGATGAAACCACATTTTTATCTGCATTGAATACCTTCAGAATGAACGCTTCATTATCTGCTTATCAGGTGACCACCTATACCTACGATCCCTTGATTGGCGTAAGAAGCATTACTCCTTCTTCAGGAATCAGAGAAAACTATATCTATGATTTAGCAGGCCGACTTGAAAAAGTGATGAATGCAGACGGAAAAGTGTTGAAGGAGATGAAATACAACTATAAAAACTAAAACCGATGAAAAAGATATTAATTCCCATAGGAATACTCATTATGGGAACTGTCCATGCGCAGCTTACCAATACAGAAAACTATGTGTACTCAAAGACGTATTTGTCAGATCCTACGCTTGCGAATGTTAAAAGCTCAGAAACCGTTCAGTATTTTGACGGATTGGGAAGACCCAAACAAATTGTCAATGTTAAAGCCTCTCCATTAGGAAAAGATGTTGTAACCCCTATTGTATATGATGGTTTCGGGAGACAGGTTCTTGATTATTTGCCTGTCCTCAGGGAGGAACGCTCAGTGGTGGCATTGTTGCCAATCCCTTAGCCAATGTAAACAGTACACCATATAGTACGGAGAAAATTTATTCAGAGAAAATTCTGGAAAGCTCTCCGTTAAACCGTGTTTTAGGACAAAAACAGGTGGGGAATGCATGGGATAACAAACCTGTACAATTTGGATATCAGACTAATGCCACTGGAGACGTTAAAAAATATACGGCTACTTTTAACTATACCAATTTTGAATCCAAATTACTCGCACCAGGCTCCTATGGAACAGGAGAGTTGTATAAAAATACGGTGACCGATGAAGACGGCAACCTAACTATTGAATTTAAAAATGGACAAGGACAGGTTTTGCTGGTCAGAAAAGTCATCAATGCCACAGAAAATGCCGATACCTATTATGTTTATAATGACTATAACCAGTTGGCTTTTGTCATCCCTCCCAAAGCGGCTTTAGAATCAGATCCCAATACGGTGCTTAACGATTTATGTTACCAGTATAAATATGACGGGAGAAATCGTCTGGTAGAAAAGAAACTACCCGGGAAAGGCTGGGAATATATGATCTACAACAACGCTGATCAATTGGTGATGAACCAGGATACCAATCTTAAGGCTCAGGGTAAATGGCTTGTCACCAAATATGACCAGTTTGGAAGAGTGGTGTTTACGGCTATTACCAACAATGCGGCTACCAGAGAATCTCTGCAGACAACTATTGCAGGAGCTGCCTATACTTTTGAGATCAGAAGTGCCAGCTCCTTTACCGTAAGCGGAATGCCAATTTATTACACGAACAGGGCACTTCCGGGAAGTCTGGCGCAGGTTTTAACAGTTAATTATTATGATACCTATCCACCAGGCTCTTCAGCGGTTACCAATGTATTTTCCCAGCCTCTTCTTACGGATAATCCGGCTCAGGAAAGAACCACCAAGGGATTGCTTACCGCTTCCTATATCAAAAATATAGAAGATGACCAATGGACGCGTAACTTTATCTGGTATGATACCCAAGGAAGAAATATCGGTTCGAGAAGCAATAACCATTTGGGTGGTTATACGGTAGTCAACAATAAACTTGACTTTACAGGAGTTGTCCTTCAGACCAATACCTATCATAAAAGACTTGCTGCAGATCCTGAAAAGGCTATTGTAGAAAAGTTCACTTATGACTCCCAGAACAGGCTTCTTTCCCATACCCATCAGGTGGGCAGCAATCCTGTTGAATATCTGGCTCAGAATAAATACAATGAAATTTCCCAGCTGGAATCCAAGAAAGTAGGAGGAACAGCTGCTGCAACCCCATTACAGACTATAGATTATCAATACAATATCCGGGGGTGGATGACCAGGATCAATAATCCTGCGAATCTTAATGGGAAACTTTTTGGGTATGAGATAAAATACAATAATCCTGTGTATTCTACAGTTTCTACAGGGAAATACAATGGAAATATTGCAGAAATAGATTGGAAAAATTCTTCACAGGATATTCTGAAAAGGTACAATTATACCTACGATAAACTGAATAGATTAACTGATGCCGAATATGCAGAACCGGAGACAACCAATCCCCATAACAAGAATTTTGATGAACGTTTGACCTATGATGTCAACGGAAATATTACATTTTTAAAAAGAAATGCGATTCCTGTTTTTGGGGCCACCTCTACGCTGGTAGATGATCTTGCCTATAAATATACTGGCAACCGCCTGAACCAGATTATTGAAAGCTCATTAAATGATACAGGTTATGAAGGAGGAAATAATACCATTGATTATGACCTGAACGGGAATATGGTTAATATGAAGGATAAAGGAATTCAAAGCATCGTTTACAATTACCTTAATCTACCCAAGAGTTTTTTAATTACTCAACCAGATTTGTTAGGAAATGGACAGACTTCAAATAGTAATCTGGATTATCTGTATCGTGCAGATGGGGTAAAACTTCGCAAAACCTATTCCAGTGCTCCGCCACGTGGGCTGACGAATATTACGATGACCGATTATCTGGATGGCTTCCAGTATACCTATCGTGAAGGTGAGGGAATCTGCCTTACATGCCGAACGGAAACAGCTTTTGAAGAACAGGCCTATAAAAATATCAATACCCTTTCCGGTATTGTTATAACACCGGAATGGAAGCTTGATTTTGTACCCACCGCTGAAGGATTTTACAGTTTCACAGAAAACCGCTATATTTACCAGTACAGAGATCACCTTGGCAATGCCAGAGTAAGCTTTGCAAAAAACAGCGAAGGCGCTCTTGAGATTACAGACACCAACAACTATTATCCATTTGGTTTAAACCATATTGAAGGAATGCTTAGTACTTCTAATTTTGGAGGGTATTATAGTTACAAGTACAATGGGAAGGAGCTTCAGGAAACAGGAATGTATGATTATGGAATATCTTTACAATAAGGATTTAAATCGGGATAATGCCTCTCAATTTTTCAAAGACAATAATATTAAAGGTGCCAAATATGCTTTTGCAAGCAACATGATGGGGAATATGAATTATGCAGCAGATGGGTACATATATGATGACTCTAAAGAAGGAGGAGGAAAAGCTATTGAAAATGGGAGAATGAATGAAATTGAAGAAGTTGTAATCACATATAAGCCATCTACAGCTAGAAAAGGTTGGAATTTTGTTGCGGATAATTTAATTTCCCCACCAATGGAAGGTATTTCAGCTGTCGGACATATTCTTTATGGTAGTTTTGTTGCTTTTCCACAGCAAGCTATTGAAAAGGAAAAGGTTTATGGTCTACATGTAGAAATGGATGTAAATGTTCTTAAATTTAAGAATGGAAATCTTCAGAGAGTGACCTATAAAGATGGTGATCCTATGACTGAAGCTGAGCAATTTGAAGCTTTTGCTAAACCAGGTGTTGAAGCAATGACTGCTGGTGTAGCATTTGGATTTAAACCATTTACAAAATTGGGAGCTATAACAAATGCGTTTGGTAATTGGGGAACAAATACAGCCGCTAAAACTGCTGTAAAAAAAGGAATATATCAGTTAGCACCTAAAAAAGATAAAAAATGATAGATTTATTGTTTGGTTTCTTTGGAGCATTTATTAGATGGATTTTTGTCTATAAATGTAATTCAAAAAAGATGGCGGAGTTTTATAATTCTAATACAACACAAGAAGGAATAAAGAATAATTTAGCAGGACTTCTTTTAATACCTATAGCTATTATAATAGGATTGACAATATATTATTTCGGAAAGAAATAATAATTCTCTCCGCTGTCGCGAGCGTCTCGCTCGTGCCCAAAGTTAAATAAATAACAACCCTTGCACTCTTGCAGGGGTTTGTTTATACTATAAGTTTTACTACTTTTAAACTTTGGATGATAACCAGCTTTGCTTCAATCTGTAGAATCTTAATCTATAATTGAATTTTCAGAATAGCTATATATAAACTTAATGATTTTGTTTATGAATACGACGAGGTAGTAAAAGCCAAACCATATTTGGAATATTTTGGAAAATCAAATAAACCCTAATTATGAAAACAATATTATATGCATTCTTATTTTTTTCGCTTTTACAAATAATTATAAAAGCTAAGAAAGCCCTTTAACTATTGTTATAAAGCTAATTTCAGCAGAAGAACAAGCTGACTTTGATATTGCTCTAAATTATATTGATATAAATAAAGTTTATCAAGATATTCCAAAAAATAAAAGAAAAAATATTTGGGAAGAATTTGTTGCTTTTAATCGTAACTTAGGTAAGGATAAAAAAATTACTAATTCTTTTAAATACTATGATTATGATATTAAGGAAAGTATTAATGTAAATTCGTCTAATGTAGAATTTTTATCTAAAATTCCTTCTTCTAAAATAAAGAGTATTATTTATCATTTAGAGTTTGAGAATAATCGTTGGATCGTTACTAACATAAATTATATAAAAAGATTATAACTCCCCTGCTGCGCAAAGTCTCCCGACTTTGAGCTGGCCAAATAAAAACAAAACCACTGCAATTGCGGTGGTTTTTGTTTTTTATCCTGCAAAACCGCTATATTTACCAGTACAGAGATCACCTTGGCAATGCCAGAGTAAGCTTTGCAAAAAACAGCGAAGGCGCTCTTGAGATTACAGACACCAACAACTATTATCCATTTGGTTTAAACCATATTGAAGGAATGCTTAGTACTTCTAATTTTGGAGGGTATTATAGTTACAAGTACAATGGGAAGGAGCTTCAAGAGACGGGTATGTATGATTATGGAGCAAGATTCTATATGCCGGATATTGGTAGATGGGGAGTTGTGGATCCGCTGGCGGAAACCAGCAGAAGATTTTCTACTTATACCTATGCTTTAAATAATCCGATTATGTTTATCGATCCGGATGGAAGAGAAGCTACGACTTATACAGGGCAAGCTGCGCAGGATAGAGTAAGACAATTACAAAGTCAGAAGCCGCCCGATGATCATTTTAATCAATTTGGGAAATATCTTTACACTGACAATAAGAAAACAAATAATATTGTTATAGATTTTCAAAATCCTATTACAGGTAGTTTGAATACTGCACCATGGTTGTCAACACAACTAAAAGATTATATAGACTGCCCCCAAAAAGTTAGACACTTTTTAGGGGCATTTTTTATGGGAAAATCAAATTATAGTTTAGAATTTAAAACAGATTGTGTTGTTAAGGTTTTACAAAGACATCGTTCGATTTCCGTAGTTGCTAAAGAATTAGGGATCAGTAAATCTTTATTGAAACAATGGGTTAAATACTATAATCAACATGGATCTAGAGGTCTTCTTCGCATCCATAACAGAGTTTATGATGTCAATTTTAAGCTGAAAGTTTTACAATCCATATCAGAAAGTCACCTTTCCATTAAACAGGCATGCTTAAAGTTTAATATAGGTGCGGAGTCCAGTATTTTAAATTGGCAGCATAATTATGAGAAAAGTGGTATTTTAGGGTTAGAAAATAAACCCAGAGGAAGACCTAAGATAATGAGTGATAATAAAGATAAAAAAAGAAAATCTGATAAAGTTTTGACACGAGAAGAAGAACTTTTACTTGAAAATGAAAGGCTTCGAGCAGAGATTGATTATCTAAAAAAGTTAGACGCCTTAGCTCTAGCCAGCAAAAAGCAAAAGCCATCGAAGAGTTAAGGCCAAAGTATAATTTAGCAATATTGCTGAATTGTTCAGGTATGGCAAGAAGCAGTTTTTATTATCATCAGGCTCGGGGTAATGCCGGAGATAAATATGCTCATATTAAAAGTTTAATACAATTAATTTATCAAAAGCATAAAGGAAGATTTGGATATAGAAGAATCACTCTGGAACTAAAAAATCAGGGTGTAATTATCAATCATAAAACAGTTTTACGATTAATGAAAGACTTGTGCTTGAAAAGCTTAATTCGGGTGAAAAAATACAGATCTTACCGTGGAGAACAAGGAAAAATAGCCCCGAATATTCTGAAAAGAAACTTCAAGACTGATCATCCTAACCAAAAATGGGCTACCGATATTACAGAGTTCAATGTTTCTGGAAACAAGCTATATCTGTCTCCTATCATCGACTTATTTAACGGAGAAATTATAAGCTATGAGCTTTCAGAAAAGCCAGTTTTTGCACAAATTATTAATATGTTGAAAAAGAGTTTTAGAAGAACAAAGAATATACAGAACCTAATTCTTCACTCAGACCAGGGTTGGCAATATCAAATGAAGCTGTATCAAAATATTTTGAAACAAAAAGGAATTATCCAAAGTATGTCTAGAAAAGGGAATTGTTTGGATAATGCTATAATAGAGAATTTCTTTGGAACATTAAAATCCGAAATGTTTTATCTGAAAAAGTTTAAATCAATACAGCAATTAAAAGACGAAATTCATCAATATATTGACTATTATAATAATGAGAGAATAAGACTTAATTTAAAAGGAAAGAGCCCGATAGAATATCGAACTCTTTATTATCAAAAGATTATTTAATTTTGTCTAAACTTTTGGGTGCACTCTAACCGGCTTTGCTTCAACCTTTAGAATATGATAAAAATCCCCAGCCGGCGTGAGTATCTTATTTGTGTCCTTGTATACAATAAAAACTACAGTAATTTAAAAGGTCGTAAAGTACCACGAACTACTTTATAAACCGTCTCCAGCCCCTTCGAAACTGCCTGTAGGCACTATGGTAAGTACCTCGAGCCACTTCACCAAGTGCCGGGAACTATTCTATAAACCGTCTCTACCTACTTCAGAAGCCTCTCCAGCCACTTCCTCAACGGTCTCAACCCCTTGGTTAACGGACTCTATCCCTTCTCAAAGAGGCTTTAGCCCCTTAATGAACTCCCTTTACCCACTTGTTTAACAGGGTATACCCCCTTACCTAAGGGGGTAGAGGGGGTTGGTGAAAGGGGTAGAAGGTTATGGGATGATATAAGTAGTATAAAATGAATAGGTTATATTTTTATATCTGAAAAAAATGTATATTGGTGTTACCAAATTAAAGCGTAATCCGAAAAGCATATAGAGTAGGAAAAAAATCAAAAAATTAGTATTATGAAAAACCTAAGAAAACTTTCAAAAAGAGAATTAAAAACAGTTCAGGGAGGAATACCAATGTGTCTGCCAGGATATTTCTGGTGTTCATTTGTGAAAAAATGCATTTCTGTGGGATCACCATGCGGACTTATTGATTAATCTGATTGATGACAATAATGTAAAGAACAGGCTGCTTCAGAAATGAGGCAGCCTATTTTTAGCGGATGATTCCCGTCTTGAACTTTTGTATACTTTTGCTTCAAGGTAAAAGTATAAATGAAAACTCTTTATTTGATTCAGGATATGGTTGAAAAATCATAAAAGCAAGATTTTTATCTCTCACCGAAAAACCGTATTTTTGTACATCTAAAAAGTAAAAGAACGAATGAATTCCTACAAAAATCCATTGGAAGAACGCTACTCCAGTGAAGAAATGTTATTTAACTTCTCGCACAATAACAAATTCCAGAATTGGAGAAAGCTTTGGATAGCTCTTGCTGAGATCGAAAAAGACCTTGGTCTTGATATCACAGATGAGCAGATTGCAGAATTGAAAGCTAATGCTGAAAATATCGATTACGTAAAAGCAGCAGAGTACGAAAAAAAATTCCGTCATGATGTAATGGCTCACGTTCATGCCTATGGTGATGTGGCGCCTTCAGCAAAAGGAATTATCCACCTTGGAGCAACTTCAGCTTTTGTAGGAGACAATACAGATTTAATTCAGATCCGTGACGGACTTTTAATCCTAAAGAAAAAGTTGGTGAACGTGATGAAGAATCTTTCGGATTTTGCAATTCAGTATAAAGATCTTCCTACTTTAGGATTTACTCACTTCCAGCCGGCTCAGTTGACAACAGTTGGGAAAAGAGCTACACTTTGGTTACAGAGTTTGGTTCTTGACATCGAAGAACTGGATTTCTTCCTTGAAACTCTTCGTTTCAGAGGAGTAAAAGGAACTACAGGAACTGCTGCAAGTTTCCTTGAACTTTTCAACGGTGATTATTCTAAAGTAAAACATTTAGATAAAGAACTTTCAAAAAGATTCGGTTTCGAAAAAGTTTTCGGAGTTTCCGGACAGACTTACGATAGAAAAATTGATGCGAAAGTAGTTGCTTTATTAGGGAATATTGCACAATCTGCGCACAAGTTCACAAATGATTTACGTTTACTTCAAAACCTTAAGGAAATTGAAGAACCATTCGAGAAAAACCAGATCGGTTCATCTGCAATGGCATACAAACGTAACCCAATGAGAAGCGAAAGAATCGGGGCGTTGGCAAAATACGTAATGTCTTTGACAACAAGTTCTGCAATGGTAGCTTCCACACAATGGTTTGAAAGAACATTGGATGACTCTGCAAATAAGAGATTAACAATTCCTCAGGCATTTTTAGCGGTGGATGCAATCCTATTAATCTGGAATAACATCATGAACGGAATTGTTGTATATCCAAACAGAATCAACAAACACATTATGGAAGAGCTTCCTTTCATGGCGACTGAATATATCATCATGGAAGAAGTGAAAGCTGGTGGTGACCGCCAGGAGATTCACGAAGTGATCAGAGTTCACTCGATGGAAGCTTCCAAGAAAGTGAAAGAAGAAGGAAAAGAGAATGATCTTATCGAAAGAATCTTAAAAGATGATTCTTTAAAACTAGACAAATCAAAACTGAAAGAAGTTTTAGATCCTAAAAACTTTATTGGTTTCGCGCCAATCCAGACGGAGGAATTCATCAAAAATGAAGTGCAGCCGATTATAGACCAAAACAAAGACTTAATAGGATTGGAAGCTGATCTTAAAGTATAAAACAATATGCAGTCTTTTGGGCTGCATATTTTATTTCCCACTCCAAATAATATGAAAAAACTACTATTAACCATTCTATTAACACCAATCATTTCTTTTTCTCAGACTAAAGGGGATTTACATTATTTTAAATCCAAAGATTCTTTAGTTGGAGTAAAAGATAAGGCCGGAAAAATAATTGTTCCGGCACAGTTCAAAATCTTTTCATTCCTAAAAGATGGAGATCCTGTAGAAGGAGAAACCATTCTTTTTGATGGCAGTAAAGAAGGTGAGAAACCGGAGAAAAATGCATGGGGATATGTGTACGACAGAAAAGGTAAATTTCTGTATCAGCCATTCCTTTATGACAATGGAGCAGATTATTTCTCTGAAGGACTAAGAAGATTGGTTAAAGATGGTAAAGTAGGATTTGCAGACCGAAACGGGAATACTGTTATTGGAGCTGAGCATGACTTTGCATTTCCTTTTAATTACGGATACGCTACCTTTTGTGACGGCTGTGACTGGGAAAAAACAAATGACGAGCACAGATCCATCGTAGGTGGAAAATGGGGTGTGATGAACGTCAAAGGACAAACCATTCAGCCATTGGCGAAACCAACAGAACAGGATGTTGAAATAGACGGGAAATACTACCCGAATCCGTTTCAATACAATGAAAAAGAGAAGAATGTCCTTCAGTTCTTTGAAAAACAGAAGAAAAAGCTTTCAGATCTTTATTATGTAAATTTTTACAATAAACTGTCTGAAAAAGAAAAGAATCTGTTTTTTGAAATTGTAGAAAGGACAAAAGAAAACTTTCCGTATTATCAGGTGAATACTTATAATTGGAGAAAAAAGGATTTGGATATGCTGTACCGTTTCAAATTCCTGGTTTCAGAAGATGGAAAAACATTTTATGCGATTGAGGATTTTAATGAAAAGAAAATTCCTTTTGAAAACTGGTTGAAAGAAGAAATAAAAAATGCAGAGAACTTTCAGAAAGAACATAAGGACAATCCTAATAAGTTTATAAACAAATAAAATAAATTTGGAAATTCCATAGGTCAAATTTGAAGAAAATACGACTTATTCCTTTAAATTTGTACAGAATAATGGTTAGAGGGAAATATTTCTCTCAAAAATTTCCAATATAGATGGGTTTAAAGAAAAAAACTTTAGCTCAGAAAAAGTAAAAAGAAAAATAAATCTAATATTAAAAATCTGACATCTAATTTTTAATAATGTTACAGAATCAAAATCATCAACAATTAATGACCGATCTTAAGGAGCTGGTAGACAAGACAAGAAGTCAGGTTGCAGCTCAGGTAAACTCGGCAATGGTGGTTTTGTACTGGGAAATAGGAAAAAGAATAAATGAAGATGTTTTAGATAATAAGAGAGCAGAGTATGGCAAAGAAGTTATTGTACAAATCTCTCAGCAACTTACGTTAGAATTTGGAAATTCATTTTCTGAAAAAAATATCCGGAAAATGATGCAGTTTGCGTCTGTTTTCAGTGATTTTAATATTGTCGCATCAGCGATGCGACAATTATCATGGACCCATTTTTTACTTCTTATTCCTATTTCTGAAGATACTAAGCGAAACTTTTATCTTGAAGTCTGTAAGATTGAAAACTGGAGCGTGAGGGTTTTAAGAGACAAGATTAATTCTTTGCTTTTTGAGCGAACTGCCATCAGTAAAAAACCTGAAGAGATAATAGATAGAGAACTTAAAAATTGGTCTGAAAATAATATACTTAATCCTGATTTGGTTTTTAAAGACCCCTATTTTCTTGATTTTTTAGAATTGAAAGATACCTTTTCTGAAAAAGATTTGGAAGAAGCCATTATTGTAGAACTGCAAAAATTCATTTCTGAGTTAGGAACTGATTTTGCCTTTCTTTCAAGACAAAAAAGAATCACAATAGATAATAGAGATTACTATCTGGATTTACTTTTCTATCATAGGAAATTAAAATCTTTAGTGGTTATTGAACTCAAATTAGGAG
The DNA here is from genome assembly GCF_965111995.1 of Chryseobacterium sp. Marseille-Q8038. Taxonomy (NCBI): domain Bacteria; kingdom Pseudomonadati; phylum Bacteroidota; class Flavobacteriia; order Flavobacteriales; family Weeksellaceae; genus Chryseobacterium; species Chryseobacterium sp. Marseille-Q8038. Next base: position 433,384 of record NZ_CBCOPN010000001.1, read on the forward strand.
AATTTGAGGCGGCTCATAAAGGGCAAATGGAACTCTATCTTTCATATCTTAATAAATATGAAAAAATAGAAGGGGAGAATCCGCCAATCGGCTTAATTCTTTGTTCAGGAAAAAATTCCGAACATATTGAACTTATGAATCTGGAAGGGGATAATATAAAAGTTGCAGAATATTTACTTATCTTACCTTCTGAAAAAGTTTTGCTTGAAAAATTGCATCGTTCAATAGAGATAGCAAGAAATAAATTTGAAAATAAAAAATAAATCTAATATTAAAAATCTGACATCTAATGTCTAATAACAAAAGAATTTTCGTAGAAAAAAGAGGAATTTTCGATGTTGAAAGTCCAAAAATTTTTGATGAAGTAAAAGCGGTGGTTCCGGCTGTTCAAAGCGTGAAAGTATACAATGTATATGATATTTTCAATTTGAATGACGGAGAATTTGAAAAAGTAGTAAACAACACTTTTGTAGACCCTGTTACTGATATTTTACATACAGAAAACCCTGCAAAAGCTATTCATTTCGGAATGGAGTTTTTGCCAGGACAGTATGATCAGAGAGCAGATTCTGCACAGCAGTGTATCGCTTTGCTGACAGAAAATGAAAAATCAAAAGTAAGAAGTGGAAAATTAATCGAATTTGAAGGAGTTTCTGAAGCTGATTTGGTTAAAATCAAGGATCTTTTGATCAACAAAGTAGAATCTCAGGAAAAAGACTTATCTATTTTGGATATTCCTGCAGATGAAACCCCATCAAAAGTGATCATCCACGAAAATTTCATCAATTTCAATGATGCTGAACTTGAAAGTTTCTATAACAATCATGGTTTTGCATTAGGATTGGATGACCTGAAATTCATTCAGGAATATTTCAAGACCGAAGAGAGAAATCCTACGGAAACAGAACTTAAAGTATTAGACACCTATTGGAGTGACCACTGTCGTCACACAACTTTTGAAACAGAATTGTCAGACATACAGTTTGATGGTCAGTTCAAACACACATTGGAAACGATCTTCAATGACTATATCGAAAAAAGAAAATTCTTAGGCCGTGAGCTGAAGCCAATTTCCCTAATGGATCTGGCAACAGTATGCGGTAAATATTTCCATAAAACAGGGAATCTGGATAACCTTGTCATTTCTGATGAGATCAATGCATGTACCATCCAGATCGAAGCTGAATATGATGGTAAAAAAGAACCTTGGTATTTATTATTCAAAAACGAAACGCACAATCACCCTACAGAAATTGAACCGTTTGGTGGAGCATCAACGTGTTTGGGAGGAGCCATCAGAGATCCATTATCCGGAAGATCTTTCGTTTTCCAGGCGATGAGATTAACAGGGGCTGCAGACGTTTTAGAATCAGTAGACCAAACATTACCAGGGAAATTACCTCAGAAAACGATTACAAAACAGGCAGCCAACGGATATTCATCTTATGGTAACCAGATTGGTCTTGCTACCACAATGGTTTCTGAAATCTATGACGAAGGTTATAAGGCGAAAAGAATGGAAGTAGGTTTCGTTACCGGAGCTGTTCCTGTAGACTGGGTAAGACGTGAGAAGCCTGAAAACGGTGACTCTATCATTATCTTAGGAGGAGCAACAGGTCGTGACGGAGTAGGAGGAGCAAGCGGAAGCTCAAAAGAGCAGGACGAGACTTCAATCCACACAATGAGTTCCGAAGTTCAGAAAGGAAATGCGGTAGAAGAGCGTAAAATTCAGAGACTGTTCAGAAATCCTGAAGTAACGAAGCTGATTAAAAAGTCAAACGACTTCGGAGCTGGAGGTGTTTCTGTAGCGATCGGTGAGATTGCAGACTCTTTAGAAGTGAACCTTGATGTATTACCATTGAAATATGAAGGATTAAACGGTACCGAACTGGCTATTTCTGAATCTCAGGAAAGAATGGCGGTAGTTGTAGATCCTCAGGATAAAGAAAAATTCATCAAATTCTGTGAAGCTGAAAACATTGTTGCAGTAGAAGTGGCAAAAGTGACAGATTCCGGAAGAATGCAGATGTTCTGGAAAGGAGACAAAATTGTAGACCTTTCAAGAGCTTTCTTAGATACCAACGGATGTTCAAAATCTCAGGAAGTGAAAATCACTCACCTTGAAGACGTAAAAGAAGAAACGAAAGCTTTCACCGCAGAAAACTTCCTGAACATCTTAAAAGATAAAAATGTAGCTTCCCAAAAAGGGTTATTGGAAATGTTTGATTCTTCCATTGGAGCGACTACAGTAGCCATGCCTTTAGGTGGAAAATACCAACAAACCCTGATGGAAGGAAGTGTACAGACACTACCGATTTTAGGAGCAAAAGATATTAAAACTGTTTCTTTGGCAAGCTGGGGATTTGATGCAGAAATTTCAAAACAAAACTCACTATTAGGGTCATCATATGCCGTAGTAGAAAGTGTTGCGAAGATTGTTGCCATGGGAGGTGATTACAAAAACATCAGACTAAGCTTCCAGGAATACTTCGAGAAATTAGGACAGAATCCTGAGAAATGGGGGAAACCTTTGGCTTCACTTTTAGGAGCTTATGACGCTCAGATCAATTTAGGACTTGCAGCGATCGGAGGTAAAGATTCCATGAGTGGAACATACCAGGATCTGAATGTACCACCAACCCTGATTTCTTTTGCATGTGCCAACGGAGATAAAGAAAATATCATCTCTCCTGAACTGAAAAACGCAGGAAACAAACTGTATTTCTTCAATCATGTTGCTCAGGAAAGCGGACTTCCAAACTATAATGCTTTAAAAGACGTTTTTGAATTCATTTTCGAAAACATCAAAGCAGGAAAAATCGTTTCTGTAAAAACAGTAAAAGAAGGAGGTCTTGCGGTAGCACTGGCAAAAATGAGCTTCGGAAACAGATTAGGTGCTGAGGTTAATGCTGATGAAAATGTAGTATTAGCTAAAAATATCGGTAGCTTAATCATTGAAGCAAAAGAAGAATTAAGTTTTGCTGCTCTTCAGTTGATTGGAGAAGTAAAAGATTCTGGTATGGTAAAAATCAACGGTCTTGAATCCAATATCGTAGATCTTGTATCTGCTAACAACAATACATTCGAGAACCTTTTCCCGACAGTAGAAAAAGAAAAGATCACGGTTGAAATTGATGAAAAATCAAATTCAATCCACCCAAGAAATATTATCATTAAAAAACACGGAATTGCACAGCCTAAAGTTTTTGCTCCGGTATTCCCGGGAACGAACTGTGAGTATGATACGCTGAATGCATTCCAGAAAGAAGGTGCCGTAGTAAGCAGCCTACCTTTGATCAATATCAACCACCAGTTACTGGACGAAAGCATTGATGCTTGGGTTGAAGAGATCAGAACTTCTCAGATTCTGGCATTCTCAGGAGGTTTCTCTGCAGGTGACGAGCCGGATGGTTCTGCAAAATTCATTGTAAACGTTCTGAAAAACGAGAAAATGAAAAATGCAGTTCATGAATTATTAGACAGAGATGGGATGATCATCGGAATCTGTAACGGATTCCAGGCGCTTGTGAAGTCAGGATTGTTGCCTTACGGAAGAATCAAAGATCTGGATGAAAACTCTCCAACATTAGCTCACAATGCGATCAGAAGACACATCTCTCAGATGGTAACTGTACAGGTAGTGAATGATGAAAGCCCTTGGTTAAAAGGTATGAAAGGTCAAACTTTCACTATTCCGATTTCTCACGGAGAAGGACGTTTCATGGCTTCAGAAGAAGAGATCAAAAAGCTATATGAAAATGGGCAGATTGCAACCCAATATATAGACTTTGATGGAAACATCGCCCACGGGATGCCGTTCAACCCGAATAACTCATTATTCGGAATTGAAGGAGTTACCAGCCCATGTGGAAAAATCTACGGAAGAATGGGTCACCCGGAACGATTTGCAGAAGGCCTTATGAAAAATATACCTACCGCGAATTATCACAACATATTCAAAAATGGAGTTGAATACTTCAAATAATAATACAAGAAAAATGATCGTCATCCATGGCGGTCATTTTTCATCTTTAGGAGGTTTCTATGAAGAAGTTTCCAATGTTCTGATGAAAGATGTGGATTGGAAAGTAGGAACACTGGATGGCTTCGATGATATTCTATACGGTGGTTTCGGAGTATTTGAAAATAAAGAAGAAATTGAAATTATCTGGAAAGAATCACAGAAATCAAAAGAAGATTTAGGTTTTACTGCCACCCGTGAATTCTACGAAAATAAAATCAGACAGGGAAAACCTTTCAACATAGAATTGATTCAGCAGAAATTAGATGATTTGATTGAAGGAAAAGGACAGACTCTTTTTGATATTCTAATTGAGATTATAGAATCACATACCAATATTACGTTGAGGTTGGAATGATGAGTAATGAGAATCTTAAACCATTAAGAACAGTAAAGATTTTAAGACAAGTTAAGATTCATCAACGATGAATAAAGCAGTATGCTTAATAATAGCTTCAGCTGTTCCCTTAACTATTCTTCACTCCTTACAAAATCTTAATGGTTCAAATAAAAATTCAGCATAGATTCCTATAAATTCAACGGTTGATAATCATTAAATAATTTTTTCTTAATACTTTTACTTCAACAAAACAGGAAACAATAAAAGTGGAATGAAGAAAATTATTTACGGGCTGTTCTTCGGTGACAGCATTACCTATGGGGAATATGATGGTGTTTTTGGAGGTTGGGTAGATATTTTGAAAAGATATGCCTTACAGCAATTTCACGAAGGAAATGGAGATGAACTGATCCTGTTCAATCTCGGAATAGGAGGAGAAACTACGGAAGGCTTACTGAAAAGGATTCCTCACGAATTAGACGCAAGAAATTCCCCTGATGGAAATGTTGTTTTTCTAAGCTACGGAGCCAATGATCTGGCTGTGAAGGAGGGAATACAGATGGTAAATCCTGAAAAATTTAGAAGCAATATTAAAAAAGCTGTTGAACATGCCAGACGATTCTCCAATGAGATTTATCTTGTAAGCATTCTTCCTTTCTCTCAAAAGATAGATGGAGTTATGGTGAGTTCTGGTAAAAAAAGAATCAATGAAGATGTCGTTGCTTATAATCAGATTCTGAAAAATATTGCAGCCGAAGACTCTTTGACTTATATTGATTTTTATTCTGCTTTTCTGGATGATAAAGAGATCCTGCTTTCATCAGACGGTGTACATCCTAATGAAAAAGGCTATGGAATGATGGCCGAAATCGCAATCCCAATCATTGAAAAACATTTATAATGCCCCATTTATTTTCTTACGGAACCCTGCAGAAAGAGCAGGTTCAAATGGAAACCTTTGGAAGACTTTTACAAGGTGAAAAAGATATTTTATCCGGCTACAGATTAAATATGCTTGAAATTACAGATCCGGAAGTACTGCGAAAAAGCGGTCAGAAATACCATCCGGTTCTGAAGTTTTCAGGAAATGACAGCGATCAGGTAGAAGGAGTACTTTTTGAAGTAACAGAAGGAGAAATTCTTCAGGCAGATGAATACGAAGTGGATGATTATAAAAGGATAGAAACTGTTTTTAAATCCGGGAAGAGTGGATTTATCTATGTTGGAAAATAATCATCGCGAGCAAGGTGAAACAAACTCAACAAACGTTACTATTCAAATTTACAGGACAAATTGCATTCAATAGGGGTGGGCTTTAGCCCACTCATTCTAAAAAAGCATAAATCCATTGGCTTTAGCCAAAACTTAAAATACACCAATACTCCTGACATACCCTTGTCACAAACTGTTCTTATCTTTGTCTTATAACAAAAAATCAAGAAATGAATAACGTGAAAGTAGAACCTTTTAAGGTAATCGGTATTTCAGTAAGAACCACTAATGAGAATGGACAGGCAGGAAAAGATATTCCGGTATTATGGGAAAAAATGATAAGCGAGGATATTCTCAATGCAATTCCGAATAAAATAGACCATACTATTTACTCTATCTATACGGATTACGAAAAAGACCATACAAGGCCTTATACCACAGTTCTTGGGTGTAAAGTAGAAAATCTTGACACTATTCCGGAAGGAATGGTAGGCTATTCTTTTGATGGTGGAGCATATGTGAAATTTACAGCAAAAGGAGATCTGTCAAAAGATCTTGTTATCAATGAATGGTTGAAAATCTGGCAAATGGATTTAGGAAGAATATTTACAGCCGATTTTGAAATCTATGGAGAAAAAGCACAAAATCCTTCAGATGCAGAAGTTGATATTTTAATTGCTGTGAAATAAAACTTGGAAAAATCTCTTGCCTTTACAATTGCTTGAACTGAAGATCTGACATTCCCATCCCTTGGAGGGGTGGCAAAAATTCAAAGAATTTTTGACGGGGTGGTCAAACACGTAACCTAAGTATTTGCAAGCAATGTTTCAGATTTCTTTATTTAAAAACATATTTCCAGTACACCAAAACTCCGACAATCACGGATGCAATGGCTGTCAGCATTACAGCTCCAGCGGAAATATCTTTAATAAAACCGATTCTTTTGTCGAAATCAGGCTGAATGATATCACAGATCTTTTCAATGGCTGTATTGAAAATTTCGGCACTTAAAACAGCAAATGAAGCGATGAAAACCAATGCAGCATCTGTATTACTCAGTCTGAAATAAAAAATAAAAAAGAGATTCACAAAAAATGCCAAAAGCTCAATCTGGAAATTTCTTTCCGTTTTAATCATCAGAAAAATACCCCTGAAAGCATTGATAAAACTTTTATGGATAGGAGGTTTTTGCATGATTTTGAACTTTTCAGACAAAGATAGTCTTTGTATTTTGATTAAAAAATGAATCTCCCAAGAAATACAAGCATAATGTCAAGGCTCAAAACAAATTAAGGATCTTTGTGAAAAACTCCTCTATATTATTCTTTTCTTTGTTGTATCTATTTATTATATTTGTAGAAACTTATTTTATAAATCTATGAAATTTATTATTTCAAGTGGTGAACTGCAGAAGGCGTTGCAAACTGTAAGTGGCGTAATATCAAGCTCTCAATCGAGACCGATTTTAGAAAACTATCTTTTTGAATTAGACGGAAATAATGTTACCATTACAGCATCTGACGGCGAGACAACTCTTGTTACTTCTCTGGAAGTAAAGTCTGATGATACAGGTAAATTTGCTGTTCCTGCTAAAATTTTTCAGGATTTTATCAAGACATATGGTGAACAGCCTTTGACATTTGTTGTAAAAGACAATGCGGAAGGAACGGGAAGCCAGCTTGAGATTTTAGATGAAAAAGATAATTTCGCAGTAGCATTAGACAATGCTGATGACTATCCTGAATTGCCAGAATTTGACGCTTCACAAAGCGTAACGATGCCGGCAGGAGTGTTGTCTGAAGCTTTGACAAACACACTATTCGCTACAAGTAACGACTCTCTTCGTCCGGTAATGACAGGAGTTCTTTTCCAGTTTGGAGAAAACGAAACCAATTTCGTTTCTACAGACTCCCACAGATTGGTGGTGTACAAAAGAGCAGATCTGATGAATGCCGAACCAATGGAGTTTATCATGCCTAAAAAGCCTCTTAACATTTTCAAAAATATCCTGGCTAGTTCCAATGAAGACGTTACCATCGACTTCAATGAGAATATGGCTAAGTTTACTTTTGGTAAGCATATCTGGATCTGTAGACTGATTGACGGAAAATATCCTAACTATACAGCGGTAATTCCAAAAGAAAATCCAAATGTATTGACAATCAACAGAAACTTATTACTGGGAGCGATCAAAAGAGCATCTATCATGTCTAATAAATCTACCAACCAGGTAAGATTCAAGCTTTCCGGAAATATTCTTCACCTTCATGCAGAAGATACTGAATATGCAAACAAAGCAGACATGCAGATTCCTTGCGACTACAACGGAGAAGATATCAATATCGGGTTCAGCTCTAAATTCTTAACTGAAATGCTGACGATCTTAGGATCTGATGATATTACCATGAAAATGTCTCAACCTAACAGACCTGGGATCATCGAACCTCTTGACGGTCTTGAAGAAAATGAAAATATCTTAATGTTATCAATGCCGGTAATCGGATTGTAATCTTAAGATAACAAATAATAGAAAGCCGGAATTTTCCGGCTTTTTTGTAATCCACCTTTCTGCTCTTAGTTCTTAGTAGTAGTAAGAAAAAGCATTAATAAACATGAAGAAAATAACAACTCTTATTTTACTATTACCATCTATCGCTTTATTTTCACAAAATAATATTAAGGTTTATCATGAAAAAAAAGGAGATACTTTAAGCCTTTATGCAGATAACAAGGGCATTTATCCAATGTCTTTAGTGTTTTCAGGGTCTCCGGAAGTAGAAAACATGAGAATTCCCCAACCTTTTAAAACAACACAGGTAATTCCTGCCAACTCGGTAAGAAATAAAGTTAGTTATTTTGTTGTTGCAGACAAAATGAAAAGCTGGAAGGTAAAGAATATCCCAGGCTACATGATGTACATTGGAGATGTTACTTTAAAGAACTATGACAGAGATTATCATTATGATTTGCCTTTTAAAAAAGGAAAATCGGTTAATATCTATCAGGGATATAACGGAACTTTTTCTCATCAGAATGAAAATTCTTTAGACTTTACAATGCCGGAAGGAAGTGAAGTCATTGCTGCAAGAGAAGGGTTGGTAACAGATTTGATAAGCACCAGTAATATAGGTTGTCCAACAAGAAGTTGTGTAGATAAAGCAAATTACATTACTATTTTACATCCGGATGGAACTTTTGCCCAATATTATCATTTAAAGCAAAACGGAGTCAAGGTGAATATTGGTGATCAGGTGAAAAAAGGAGACGTCATTGGATTAAGTGGAAATACAGGATGGAGTAAAGGTCCACATTTACATTTTGTATGTTACCTTCCCAGAGTAGAGAATGACAAATATAGAGAAACCCTTAAAACCCTTTTCAGAACTGGTGACGGTATCAAAAGTGAATATTTGACAGAGAAAAAAACATATTCCAAAGAGTATTAAATATTAAATAAGAGCATCAGGATAAATAATCTATGTGCTCTTGTTTTTTTATATTGTGGCATAAACTTTTTCATCATGGAAATAAAAATACAGTCTTATCATACCTCAGATTTTCCCTCGGAATTGACTACGGAAAACTACAGTGTCATTCTGTGGAGAGGAGCTGGTGTTTTTTCTGTAGATGATATCAACTATTCTTACAGTGGATATAATATTCTGTTTCTTTCCCCTTACCAGAAGGTTAAACTGGTTTCGGAATCTGATGAGACTGTTCATATGCTTTTCTTTCATGGTGATTATTACTGCATAGAATATCATAAAGAAGAGGTGGCATGCAACGGATTGCTTTTCAATAATATTTATCTGAACCCGGGAATTGAATTGTCAGAGAAAAGCTATCATTATATTCTTGAGCTATTTAATCATATTGAAAAAGAAGAATCTGAAAAACATCCGTTCTCTGAATCCATTATCAAAACCTATATTCAGCTTATTCTTGCGATTGGAAGTAAACAGAAAAGCAGTATGGAAAACACTGCGGTTTCTCATGATAAGCTGCCTAATAAAAATGCTGCAGAATTTCAGAAACTGTTGGAAACCCATTTTAAAAATGAAAAAGAACTTTCCTTTTACAGTGACAAACTGAGCATTACCAATAATACATTAAGTAAAGCGGTAAAGAAGGAGTTTGCCAAAACACCTACTCAGCTTATTAATGAAAGAATTATTCTTGAATCTAAAAAACTGTTGCATTTAACCTACAGGTCTGTCAAAGAAATTGCTTCGGAACTTGGCTTTGCAGATGAGTTTTACTTCAGCAGGTATTTCAAAAAATCGGTAGGATGTTCCCCAAAGAAATACAGAGAAAAAGTGGGAATCTCGGTAGTGGCGAAAATGTCCATGTAATGTCCTCAAATATCTATGTTGGCGCGGTAAGCATGTGAATACCTTTGATAAAAAATAAATCACATGCAGAACAACAGTATTTACCGCCGTTTATTACAATTGGATACTTACTTTTTCAATTTTCTAAGAATTTCAATTTTCATTGTTATGGCCTGGATTGGAGGCTTAAAGGCATTTCATTATGAAGCGGATGGGATTGTCCCTTTCGTTGCCAACAGCCCTTTGATGAGTTTCTTTTACAAAAATGCAGCTCATAAAGTTTTCAATGAAGATAAAAAGCTTGTTGCAGAATATACTCTGTATAAAAATCCTGAAGGGAAAGTAATCCGGAAAAACATCGACTGGCATAAGGAAAACAGAACGTATACTTTCTCCTATGGTTTGGGATCAATGATTGTTATAATCGGATTTTTGGTGCTGTTAGGAATCTGGTTTCCTAAAATAGGAGCCGTTGGAGGTGTTTTAACATTTTTAATGTCATTCGTCACGCTATCATTCCTGATAACAACGCCGGAAGTATATGTACCCAATCTGGGCGGAGATTATACGACTCCTCAGTATGGCTTTCCCTATTTGTCAGGAGCAGGACGTTTGGTTTTGAAAGATATTATCATGATGGCCGGAGGGCTGGTATTATTTTCTGACAGCCTGAAGAAGATCGTAAGACCGTTGGCCCAATAGATTCCCGAATCCGTAACAGAAGGATTAACGAAAATTTATTATCTTAAAATCGCTTCTAAATTTCTCTATTTCTCAAAAAAACACGACATTTGTAGCTCGAAAAATCATACCGGAATAAGGTGTGGAATTTCAAATAAAAGTTTCAAAATAGAGCAGGTGAACTCTTAGAACTCATCTGACGAATTAAATAAGTAGATAGATTAACAAATGAAAATATCAAACAACTGGCTGAAGGACTTTGTAAAAACGGAATCAAAAACTGAAAGAATCGGTGAATTCCTTACAGATATTGGTCTTGAGGTTGAAGGGATAGATAAATTTGAAAGTGTAAGAGGCAGCCTGGAAGGAATCGTTGTAGGTAAAGTACTGACTTGCGAAAAACATCCTAATGCTGACAAACTGAAGAAGACAACAGTAGACGTAGGAAACGGAAAAGTGTTGAACATTGTTTGTGGAGCTCCTAATGTAGATGCAGGACAAACTGTTCCTGTAGCCGTTGTCGGAACTAAAATCTATGACAAAACCGGAAACTTTTTTGAAATTAAAGAAGCAAAAATCAGAGGAGAGGTTTCTCAGGGAATGATCTGTGCAGAAGATGAATTAGGTCTTAGCGAAGATCACGGAGGAATCATGGTGCTGGATGAAACCAAATATGAAGTGGGGAAAAACTTTGCTGACTATTTTGAGCTTACCAATGATGAGGTTTTTGAAATCGGATTAACACCAAACAGAACAGATGCTATGTCTCACTATGGTGTTGCCAGAGATTTACATGCCTATCTTTCTACCAATCAATTGAAATCTCAATTCAATAAAGTAGCTTCTGAAGTTTTGAATAATGAGGGAACTCATAATTTCAAACTGGAAATTGAAGATGCTGAATTGTGCCCAAGATACATCGGAGCTGTTATTGAAAATGTAAAAGTTGCAGAATCTCCATCTTGGTTAAAAGACAGACTGAAAGCCATTGGACTTAGCCCAATCAATAATGTTGTAGATATTACCAACTATATTCTTCACGGGTACGGACAGCCGCTTCACGCATTTGATGCTGATAAAATTGCAGATAAGAAAGTGAAAGTAGGGGTTGTAAAACCGGGAACAAAGTTCACTACTTTAGATGGTGTTGAAAGAACATTGAATGGTTCTGAAATCATGATCAAAGACGGTAAAGATAAGCCAATGTGCATTGCCGGAGTATTTGGTGGTGAGAATTCAGGAGTATCTGAAACAACAAAAACAATATTCCTTGAAAGTGCTTACTTCAATCCGATTGCTGTAAGAAAAGGAGCTAAAGCGCACAGCTTGAATACCGATGCTTCTTTCAGATTTGAAAGAGGAGTAGACCCGAACCTTACAAGAACAGCCATCACTCATGCTATTAAAATGATTCAGGAAATTGCTGAAGGAAAATTAGTAGGAGAGTTACTGGAAGAATATCCTAAAAAAATAGAAGATAACTATGTGATTATCAGATTCTCTAAAATTGAGCAGATTTTAGGAACAAAAATTCACAGAGAAAAAGTAAAGGAAATTTTAAAAGCGTTGGAAATTCAGGTATTAAATGAAATTCCTAATGGTTTTGAAATCTCCGTTCCTGCTTACAGAGCAGATGTGACAAGAGAAATTGATGTGATTGAAGAGATTTTAAGAATCTACGGATACAATAAAATTGATGCTCCACAGAAGTTTTCATTTACGCCGGTTAAGCTGAGTACTAACGATCAGGATGAACTGGAAAATAACTGGGCAAGAACTTTACAAAGCATTGGCTTCAATGAAGTAATGAACAATTCATTGACTTCTGTAAAAGATGAAACAGATGCGGTAAAACTATTGAATCCTTTAAGCGGTGATTTGGCGTTCATGAGAAAGTCTTTATTGGAAGGACTTCTTCAGAATACAGTTTATAACATCAACAGAAAGAATCAGGATATCAAATTCTTCGAATTAGGAAAAATTTATCACAAAAAAGATAAATACGAAGAAAGAAAACAACTGGCATTATTGGTTTCCGGAAGAGATGTTGCCGAAAACTGGCTTCAGCCAAAGTCTGCTGTAAGTTTTTATAACCTTAAAGCGTATGTAAAAGTTTTATTGGAAAGACTTGCGGTAGATTACAAAGAAGTTGCTCTATCTGATGACAGATTCTCTGATGCTTTGGCATATGAGGCAGAAGGTAAAACGTTGGTAAGAATCGGAAAAGTAGCTCCAGCTTTGTTAAAAGACTTTGATATTGACCAGGAGTGTTTCTATGCAGAAATTGAACTGGAATATGCTCAGGAATTACGTTCTAAAAATGAATTGAAATTTAAAGACATTCCGAAATTCAACAAAATCAGAAGAGACCTTGCTTTATTGATTGATAAAAATGTAAACTATCAGGATTTATATCAGACTGCTAAAAAGAATAAATCTTCATTCATTAAGAGCATCAACCTGTTCGACGTGTATGAAGGGAAAAATCTTCCTGAAGGTAAGAAGTCTTATGCTATGAGCTTTGAGCTGTTAAACGAAGAAAAAACACTGGAAGAAAAAGAGATTACCGAAGTAATGGATTCTCTGATTAAAGCTTTCCAGAAGTAATTCAACGCAGAGTTGAGATCTTAATATTTTAAAATATATTTCATTAATAAATAGAAACGGACTTACAAAAGGTCCGTTTTTTTGTTTTTAATCTTTTAAAAAAATATATTCATGTAGTAAGTTTCGGCTAAAGCCAATTGAATATTGGTTGTAAGTAAAAACGGGCTAAAGCCCATTCCTATTGAATCGTATTAGTGATATTAGTGGAAATATTAGTGTTATTCGTGTTTAAAAGAAAATAGCATTTTAAAACAAAAAAAGGCATTTATAACTGAAATTAATCCCGGAAAAATATTCAAAATATCAACTGTTAAAGAATAATAAAATTCATGGCAACCCGTTTAAATAATATAATTTCCGTAAATTTGGGTTAATTCAAAAAGAAAAAAATGAAAAATCTTTTTTTAAGTATATGTACCGCTGCAGTATTGGCTTCTTGTGGATCAATGACAAGTCCGTCTGCGTCTAAAGTAGGGAAAGCTCAGCCTGCTCTTACCAATACCAAATGGACTTTGGCTGAAACGGTAAAAGGTAAAGTTCCAACATTGAACATTGAAGGAGAGAAGATCACAGGAAATGCAGGATGTAATAACTATTTCGGAGCGGCTACAATAGATCCGTCTACTGGAAGTTTTACTGCAGGACAAATGGGATCTACAAAAATGATGTGCAACAACATCGGAGTAGAGCAGAACTTTATGGATATGATGGGAAAAGCAAACAAATATGTGATTTCCGGGAATACTTTAGAATTGTATAAAGACAATCTTTTACTATTGAAATTCACAAAATCAGAATAAAAAAACAAAAGGAACTCAATTGAGTTCCTTTTTTATGTTTAGAGTGTTATTAATCTTCCTCTTCTTCGTCGTACTTAGCCAATTCTTCGTCGCACCATTTGAACGCTGCTTCTACTACTTTAGTAGCCTCGTCTGCCATCGTTTCTTCATCATCACCTTCAAGATCATCTAACCACTCAACTTCTTCTTCCTCAACGTTTAAGATAAATCTTGGATATTCTGTATGAACCACGAATAGATCCTCTGGAAATTCCGAATTATCTGCTAATAAAAACTTTGGTAATTTCATTTTTTTAATGTTTTAACTTTCTCAAAGATAATTAAAATTATTGATTTAAGATTACTTCAAAAACATTTTTGAAACTTTTTCAGCTTTTTTGCTTTCAGAATAATCGTAGAACCCTTCTCCTGATTTTACACCCAATTTTCCGGCTGTCACCATATTTACAAGCAATGGGTTCGGAGCGTATTTAGGATTTTTGAAACCGTCATACATCACATTCAGAATCGCAAGACATACATCAAGACCAATAAAGTCTGCAAGCTGAAGAGGACCCATCGGATGAGCCATTCCCAATTTCATAACCGTATCAATTTCTTCTACACCAGCCACACCGTTATAAAGTGTTTCGATAGACTCATTGATCATAGGCATTAAAATTCTGTTGGCTACAAAACCAGGATAATCATTCACTTCTACAGGAACTTTACCCAATGTTTTGCTCATTTCATAGATAGAATCAAAAGTCTCTTTGGAAGTAGAATACCCTTTGATAATTTCTACCAGTTTCATAATAGGAACCGGGTTCATGAAGTGCATACCAATTACTTTATCAGCTCTTTTGGTAGCTGCAGCAATTTTTGTAATAGATATAGATGAGGTGTTGGTTGCAAGAATACAGTTGGCAGGAGCCAGCTCATCCATCTGACCAAAAATCTTCAGTTTAAGATCAAGATTTTCAGTAGCAGCTTCTACAATAAGATCAGCAGAACCTGCGGCATCATTCAATGCTGTAAAAGTAGTGATGTTACCTAGTGTTTCAGCTTTTTGCTCCTCTGTAAGGTTTCCTTTTGCAATGATTCTGTCAAGATTGGTAGTAATGGTTTTTAAACCTCTGTCCAAAGCGTCCTGGGATACGTCTACAAGATTTACTTTAAAACCGCTTTGTGCGAAAGTATGTGCAATACCATTTCCCATGGTTCCCGCTCCGATAACTACAATGTTTTTGATCATTTTTCCTTTATTTTTTATAGATAGTTAAATTTTTTACGTCTGCAAGTTCAGATTGTGTAACAACAGCTGTGGAATCAAAGAAAACATTTCCCACACTTTGACTTTTCTTATTGTTGTTCTGGTTGGAAACAGCAGCTGTTAATCCCCTTACCAGTCGTTTTTTTTGATTCTTGGTAAGGAAATCAGTGCCTACATATAATGTATATTCGCCCTCTCTGCCTCTTCCTTTTTGGATCAGGATTTCCATGCTTTTTATCTGGCTTTTATTCTTAAATTCTTTCAGAAAGCTCATGACAGGTTTATCAGATGCAGGACCACAGCATACACTTCCGTAGCTGATCTCTAAATAATTCTGATTCTTCTGCGAATAAAAGAATGTGAAAGCAAATAGAGCTGTTGTTATTATTATTTTTTTCATGTTAAATCGCTTTAAAAATAAGCTTAAAATTTTACTTATTAAAATATTCCCAAACCTCCCTGGAAATATCCGAAATCATCCTGCAGTTCACCGCATCGGTTTCCATTGAATTACTGACAAATACAGCTAATGCATAATGTTTGCCATTAGGTAAAGTAACAATTCCTATTTCATTTTCTGCCCCCGTTAAACCTGCTTTATTCTTCCCGGAAGCTCCCGTTTTTCTTGCGACAGGAGTGTTTTTCGGAAGTTGTTCCACCATTTTATTTAATCCCGTTGAAGTAGACCACAGAACTTTCATCAGATAATCCGTAGATTTTTTTGATAATAATTTCCCGTCATACAGTTTTTTCAGGGCATCAACTGCAGATTTTGTAGTGCTGTAATTCTCATACTGAACATTCCAGTCCTTATGCATGGCTTCTTCATTATATTTGATCTGAAATCCTTTTACTCCTTTTGAATCCATAAACTTCTGAACAGTCTGGGTTCCTCCCAATAATTTGAGAAGAATATCACAGCCGTTATTATCACTTCTGGCAACTGTATATTCAATCACTTCACTTAGTGGAATTTCAACATTTCCTCCAGGATATTGATCACGAAGCGGCGACCATGTATTTTCTAATAAATTGGACTTGTCCAGTAGAACTTTCTGATCCAGAGAAAGTTTTCCCTGATCTACAAAATTCAGAACTGCTGCTGCTATGTGAAATTTAAATACACTTTGCATCGGAAGCTTTTTGTCTGCGTTTTTATCATATTTGAAACCGTTTTCAAAACCTAAAACAGAAACTGCTACAGTGGCTTTTTTGTTCTTAAGAATTGAATTTATTTTTTGTTCCAATAATGATGTCTGAGCAAAAGTGAATGCTGAAATCAGAAGGAAAAGAAGGGATGTTTTTTTCATAATAATGTAATTAAAAAAGCTCTCTTCCAAAGACCGGAAGAGAGCTGCAATTTAAGATAATTATTACTATTTTAGTTCAAAATAATTCAGATTGGCGCCATCATTTTCAAAGAAAATTCTGATTTTGTTTTCTCCTTTCTGAAGGCTGATATTTCTTGCAGAAACTGTTTTCCAGTTCTCATTTCCTCCGGTGGATGCCATTGATACTGTAGCTAAGACTTTTCCGGAAGCCGTTTCAATTCTTATTTTAGAGTCATTGGCTGCTGCATATCGGATATCCAATGTATAAGTTCTGTCTCCTTTTGATTGAACAGTATATTGAAGCCATTCTCCGGATTCTGTTTTTCCTACGTAATATTGATTGGTAACCTTGTCGTTACACTGATAAATATCCACCCCATCATTTCTCATCTGTTGTCCGGAATTCCATTCTGATCTTTTAGCCGGATCACTTACCCAAAGATTAATGAAATCCTTATCAAGATAGGCAGCACTCATTCTTCCCAAATCATATTCCGAAGCGAAAATTCTTCCCGGAGCCTGATGATTTCTGAAAGGCTTTGTGGATGCATCCGTGATCTGTCTGAACATCGCATCAATTACATCTCTTTTAATTTCCGTGTTGTTCAGCTTATAATTGTCGGCAATCTGGAGTAAAGCTTTTTTAGCATACTCTTGAGATGGTTTTTCACCACCGTTTTTCCAGTAATCCAATAGCTTTTCATATTCAGGAGTAGTTTTTACATTGGTAATTCCTGCAATATTGTCAATCTTTTTCATAGGCCAGAAAGCATACCCGATGTTGTGTTTACCCAAAAGCTGGATCAGCTCCGTAAACCAGACATTGGAATTCTCACCTGTTTCTCCAAGCCAGATAGGAATATTGTATTTCTCCCTAAGCTCCAGAGCAAATTTCAGCGTCTGATCATCATTATAGTTCCAGTATTTATGGAAACTGAACGCCATATTATCGTCCCATAGAGCTGGCAATCCGTTATAGTTATTTCCCCATCCGTTTCCTTCAATGAAAATAAGATGCTTTTTATCAACCTGTCTGATGGCTGCCGTAATATCCTTCTGAAGTTTCCAGAGCGGAGCATTAGACATTTCATCAGTGCCATTCGGATTTTTCCCTGTGAAATTGATATTAGGTTCATTAATAAGATCATAACCGCCAATCCAGGGACTGTTCTTATATCGTTCAGCCAGCCTTTTCCATAGAGCAACCGTTTTTCTCTGATTCTCCTCATTAGCCCAAAGCGATGGTTTTGACTTATCGTTATCAGAAATATTGGCATCGTTTCCCTGTCCGCCCGGAGCAGCATGAAGATCTAAAATCAGATAAATTTTATTATCAGCACACCATTGAAGCAGGTCATCAGTCATTTTGAAACCTTCCTCCAGCCATGTATCTTTTCCTTTTGCAGGTTCTTTTTCAATAGGCAGCGTATAAAGATTGTAATGCATCGGAAGTCGGATAGAATTGAATCCTGCTTTGGCTAAAAAGTCAATATCCTGCTTGGTGATTCCATTTTTAAGATAAGCTTTGTAGAACTCATTCATTCCATCTTCGCCAATTAATTCAGCAATTTTCTCTTTAATCTTATACTGAGGTCCTGCAAAATCAGCAGTTTTCAGCATATATCCTTCCTGAAGCATCCAACCGCCAAGCCCAAGACCTTTCAATTGAATATTTTCACCTTTATCATTAACGATTTTTTGTCCTGAAGTCTTCAGTAATTGTGATGTCCCAAATTGAGACAATAAAAGTGCGGATAATAGAATGGCTCTTTTCATAGTAGTTTCAATGGTTTAAAATAATAGGGAAATATTAGAAATTATAATGAATGATGGCAGCACAAACTGAACCTGTATTCAGTTCATTGAGGTTGCCCGATATCCATATATGTAAAACAAAATCTTTCAATACTTTATTGAATTATTCCTCAAATATATTGTTTTTTTATTTTGAAAAGGATTTTTTATTAATAAATCAGTAATTATTGATGAAAAGTTTTTATTTCATTACAAGTTTTAAAGAACAAGCAGAAATTAACAGAATGAGTAATACAGTTTCACTAAATCGATTATTAATCGATTCAACCTTCGCTTGCTTAAAATAATACATAGTTAAGATGGAATCTTTGCGTTACAATGATAAGATTAGAAATTAAAAATGCTATCTCATAACCAATTTTTTCTGATTAATAAGATAGCATTATCTCTGCTACTGTTCAAGAAAACAGTATATTTTTAACTGATCAGTTTCATAATTTCTAAAGCCACTTTCAAAGCTTCAGTTCCGTCTTCAAGAGAAACTTCTACATTTTTGTCGCCCGTAATCGCATCAGCGAAAGAATTTAATTCATCCAGAATCGCATTGTTAGGCTGGATGTTCGGGTATTCAAACAGAATCTGGTTCTTTTCTCCCTCTGCATTTTCAATAATCATATCAAATGGAGTAGGGCTTTCAGGAGCATCCTTCATTCTGATTACTTCAGCCTTTTTTTCAAGGAAATCAACAGAAATATAAGCATCCTTCTGGAAGAATCTGCTTTTTCTCATCGCCTTCATAGAAATTCTGGAAGTGGTAAGGTTCGCCACACATCCGTTTTCAAACTCTATTCTTGCATTGGCAATATCCGGAGTTTTACTTACTACACAAACACCGCTAGCATGAATATTTTTCACTTTAGATTTCGCAATACTTAATAAAATATCAAGATCGTGAATCATAAGGTCCAATACTACAGAAACATCCGTCCCACGTGGATTAAACTCTGCCAGCCTGTGGATTTCAATAAACATCGGATTGCTGATATATTCCTTATTGGCAATAAAAGCAGGATTGTATCTTTCAACGTGTCCTACCTGTGCTTTGATTCCTTTTTCCTGGCACAGACGAAGGATTTCTTCCGCCTGCTCAAGAGTCTGGGTTACCGGTTTTTCAATAAAAAAATGCAGCCCTTTTTCGATGGCTTTTAAAGCATAATCATAATGATAAACTGTTGGCGTCACAATGTCAAGCATGTCAATCTGCTCCAACAAATCATCAAAATTTTCAAAATATGTATACCCGAATTCGGCTTCTAATTTCTTTCCGTTTTCAACATCTTTATCATGGAAACCTACAAATTCATATCTATCAGACTGATTAAGAAGTTTTAAATGTATTTTTCCCAAGTGTCCGGCACCTACCAAACCTGCTTTTAACATAGCTGTATTAAATTTTTGTAAAGATAGTGAATGTACATTTATAAAATACATGACTTTTCACTTAGAGATATTCAAGATGGAACACGTTTATTCATTAAGGAAATTACAGTAAATTCACGGTCAGAAAATAACGATGAAAAGAATAATTTCGATTTTACTCTTCTTTGGATTATGTACTGCAGGATGTATAGGAGATAGTCCATATGATCCGCAGGCTAAATGTGGAACTCCAACAAATCTGATATTTGAAAAAGGAAATAACCTGCTTTCCTGGAGCTTTATCAGCCAGGGCGAAGGATATTATGAAATACAGTACGGGGAACATGGTTTTTCTTTAGGAAAGGGAACCACAGTTGTCACCTATAAGAATTCCTATAACCTCCCTCTTTATAAAGATAATAAATATGACCTTTATGTGAGAAAAAATTGTGGGATAGGCAATGGACAAAGCAACTGGGCAGGACCTGTTACCATTTTGGCCAGCAATACCACAACTTGTATAAAACCAGCGTATGCAACGTACTCAAAAACAACCTCTTCTTTGAATTCTTCTATTTTTGAAGCTACAGTATCCTGGGAAAATGATGGGGTTTCTGCCTATGAAACGGTTTTAACGACCAGTTATGTGCCACCGGCAAGTGGAGAATTAGTGATTGCAGGTCAAAAAGCCATTTATGTAGGATTAAGTAAAACAGTGAACTATAACTTTTTTGTGAGAAAAAGATGTGCTGATAATACTTTCAGCGATTTTTACGGACCTTATCCGATAAAGTGGAATTAAGAGATAAAAATAAAGCAGTCATTTTTTGATTGCTTTATTTTTGTGGATAATTCTTTGCTTCAATTTCTGAAATCTAATTTCTAATTTCTTACTTTTGTCAAATGCAGGATTCGTTTGTACATAAAGGAAAAAGAAAGATTTTAGTCGATTATCTTCGAAACAGAATTGGAATTTCGGATGAAAATGTACTTTCGGCAATGAGTGAAGTTCCGAGACACCTTTTTATCGAAAGTATTTTTGAAGATTTTGCCTATGAAGACCGGGCTTTCCCGATTCTGGCGCATCAAACAATTTCCCATCCCTCCACGGTAGCGGAACAGTCTGAACTGCTGAAGGTAAAACCAGGCGAAAAAGTATTGGAAATCGGAACAGGATGCGGATACCAGACTGCCATTCTAATGACGATGAAAGCTCATGTTTACACAGTAGAAAGACAGAAAGACCTTTTTGATTTTTCTAAAAAGAAACTCAGAGAACTTCATCTGTTTCCAAAATTCCAGAGCTTTGGAGATGGCTTTGCCGGACTTCCTACTTTCGCTCCCTTTGATAAAATTATCGTAACCTGTGGTGCTTCCACATTACCTACGGAACTTTTAAAACAACTGAACGTGGGAGGAATCATGGTCATTCCATTAGGCCCGACAAATGAACAGGTTTTATACCGATTTACTAAAGTAGGTCCTACAGAATTTGAAAAAGAAGAATTTGGGGCGTATAAATTTGTTCCGATGCTGGGTAATACCAATCAATAGCAACCTATTTCTAAAGAGTGTGTCATTCTGAATGAAATGCAATGTAATGAAGAATCTCATACAGTTTAGTCAATAAGATTCTTTCTCAGTCAGAGCGGCAAAATCCAGATAGTTTGACTTTTAGAGAACTTCTTTTCAAAAATAAAATTCTTTTGGATTTAATCAAAATTAAAATCTTTTAACTCCAATTCGGAATGAAAATTGATGGAATTAAAATCCTCAGTATAAAATCACCATTACAGAAAATACACTAGATCTTGAATAGAACATTCAGATGAAAAGAAATAATTTTTTTTAATATTAAAGTTCAATAACCTTACTTTTTGCGAGTGAGGTTTTTTTATTTAAAAATCATTAAACAATAGTACAATGAAAGTTTTTATCAATAAAAGAATTCCGGAAACAGGAATTAAAATGCTGGAAGAAGCAGGACTGGAAATACTATTTCCTGAAAAAGAAAATCTTTCTTACGAAGAATGGATGAGCTACTGTAAAAATGCAGATGCCCTCCTAAATGTAGGCGGAGACTTCAGATATGATAAGAATTTTTTTGATGCCTGTCCCAATATCAAAGCCATCGCTCTGTATTCTGTAGGATTTGACCATGTAGACATTAAGGAAGCTACTCAAAGGAATATTCCGATAGGAAATACTCCGGATGTTTTGAGCAGAGCAACTTCAGATGTTGCATTT
Source organism: Chryseobacterium sp. Marseille-Q8038 (assembly GCF_965111995.1). NCBI lineage: Bacteria > Pseudomonadati > Bacteroidota > Flavobacteriia > Flavobacteriales > Weeksellaceae > Chryseobacterium > Chryseobacterium sp. Marseille-Q8038. Next base: position 455,380 of record NZ_CBCOPN010000001.1, read on the forward strand.
TTACTGATGCAGGCTGTGGCAAGAAGGGCAAGCTACAATTTCCAGAAAGTGAAAGAGGATAACTGGGGAGCATTTGATCCTTTACATGCTTTAGGACAGGAATTGTACGGAAAAACACTGGGGATTTTTGGTTTGGGGCGTATTGGTTATGAAATGGCCGAAAAGTCAAAAAAAGCTTTTGGAATGAACATTATTTATCACAACCGCCACTCCAATAAAGAAGCAGAAAGGGAATTAGGCGCAACCTATGTCTCTTTTGATGAACTGATTCAGAAATCAGATGTGCTGAGTGTTCATGCCAACTTTACCCCTGAGCATAAAGAGCTATTCAATGAGTCCATATTTGAACAGATGAAACAGAATGCGATCTTTATCAACACAGCCAGAGGAGGGTTTCACAACCAAAAAGATCTGTATCAGGCGCTTGTTGATAAGAAAATCTGGGGAGCAGGCCTGGATGTTACCAATCCGGAACCTATGTCAGCAGATGATCCTATTCTTGGACTTTCCAGTGTGTGTATTCTTCCGCACATCGGATCTGCTACGGTTGAAGCCCGAAATGGGATGGCAAGACTTGCTGCAGGAAATATAATCGCGTTTTCGAAAAATGAAAAAATGCCACATTGTGCAAATCCTGACGTTTATTCTGATCATTTATCATAACTTGGAATTATTTTTGTTCTGAATATATAAACCTAAAATCTTAAATAGTATGGCACCAGAGAAAAATATTAATGAACAGAATAAAAGGTTAGAACACATGGATTATAACCCGAATGAAGATATATTTAAGAGAGAAAAACACATTTCGCTCGATGGAGACGGAAATCCTATTTTGGATGAAGATTTTGACGATGATAAAATTGATAAAGGATTAGATATTCCCGGAGCAGAAGATGATGATAAAATGGAAGAAATAGGAGAGGAAGATGAAGAAAATAATTATTGGAGTCTCAGTGATAATGAAGATGACCATGAAGAAGAAAACGATGATGTTTTAACCTAACATTTGATAATAACAGACTAAGCCTTGCTGAATTTCAGTGAGGTTTTTTGTTAATCGGAAACTTGTCCTTGGGTAAATGTTTGAATTGCTGGGGTGAATCATGTCAATTAATATGAGTATTTTTGCCGAAAACTAATATTAAACTTTATGATGATGAGTTTCTACACCAGAGTACTACTGGTTTCTTTTCTAAGTGTTATTTTTTCTAATCTTTATTCTCAGAATAAGTATATAAAAGACCCTGATTTTAATGCGGCTTTTCAAACCAATAAGTATTTTGTTGATGGCAAAGGGCAAATCGAATTTAGTATTTCCCAGCCAGACGGGAAAATTCTTGTTGTATACAAAACATTCATACCTGTTCCGGGAGGTGATATTTACAATATGGTAAGGATCAATCCTGATAATTCTATAGATCCCACTTTTACCACAGCTGTTTTTAACAGGTTTGTGAAAAGTGTAGCGTTGCAGAGTGACGGTAAAATTCTTGTAGCGGGAGGGTTTACTTTACATAACAATATAGCTTCCAAATTTATTGTAAGGCTTAATGCGAATGGAACTAAAGATTCTGCTTTCAATATTGGAAACTTTTCATTTCCTCAATTTACCGATAATCCTTCTGTAAACAAAGTAGCAGTGCTTGCCGGAGATAAGATTCTGCTTGGTGGGAATTTCATAACTTATAATGGAGCAACCAAGAAATATATTTTAAAATTGAATACAAACGGATCTGTAGATTCATCATTTGATTTTGATTTTACAGGATATGATTCTGATGTCAGTAATTTTGAACTTCAGCCAGATGGTAAAATTATTACAACGTACTATTTCAATCGTATTTTAAGACATAATGTAAACGGATCTGCTGATCCTTCATTTACACAACCTGATTATTCCAATTTTAGTGGAGTGGGAATTAAAACGGTTGCTGTGAGAAATGATGGTAAAATTTATATTGGTGGGAAATTTATTTTTGGCGGAAATAACCAGTTTTTAATGAGGCTGAATGCAGATGGAACAAGAGATCTGGGGTTTGTAGTTAAAAGCTTTTATCAGAATTATCCTTCAGGAACTGGTGCTGACGGGGTTTATTCAATCCTTTTACAGCCCGATGGAAAAGCACTGGTAGGCGGAAGTTTTAAATCGTATGGCGGGCAGTCTGCGCCGGGAATTATGCGTTTAAATGATGATGGCTCACTGGATCCTACTTTTCAGGGAAAAGTAACACGTCTGGTGAATGGATATTCATTTTCAGACTATGTTAATAATCTTAGTTTTCATTCAAGCGGAAATGTTATTGCTACCGGTTCTATGAAATATTATAATGAAGACGTGGCCGGGAATATTGTGATGTTTTCTTCTTTAGGCGGAGATAGAATTTCTACTTTTCAAAATATTTGTAAAGGTTTTGACACTGCTCCCAATAAAATATTTATGCAGCCGGACGGGAAGATTATTGTGACGGGTAATTTTTATGCTTACAACGGAAAGCCAAGTGATAGAATTGTGCGTCTAAATCCTGACGGAAGTGTTGATAACGATTTTAAAGTGCCATCACCCTTATTATTTCATTCGTCTCAAGAACCCGCTGATATTAAATTTTTATCCAATGGTAAAATATTACTGGGAACAGAAGGAACGATAAACGGAGGTGAAAATGGAGGAGGAGTTGTAAGGTTGAATTATGACGGAAGTTTAGATCCTACATTTTTTAGTTTGGTAGGCAATGATCGGGGATTATATGGATCATTAAAATTTAAGAACTTTATTCTGTTTAATGATGGTAAAATACTAGTTCCCGGAATGTTTTATTATGTTAAAAATAATGTATCGGTTCCTATTGATAATAAATTCGTAGTTCTGGATCAGGCCGGAAATATAGATACCACTATAGATTATGCAGAGCCTTACAGTTTGCTTGGCAGACTTAAATTGCTGCCTAATGACAAGATTTTATTAACGGGGTATGACAGTAGTTTGTCTAAAAATGTAATGGCCAGACTATTACCCAATGGACAAATAGACGGAACCTTTACAACAATAACATCTCAGCCAAATATTAATGACATGTATCCTGCACCGGATGGAAAAATCTATGCTATTTCTAATCTGATTTTTGGCCATAAACTGATGCGCTTTAATGAAGATGGAACATTGGATAATTCATTTACTATACAATCTTATGATGATGGAATGACTACCCGTGAACAACCATTTGAATTTGAAAATAATGGGAAATTTTTTACTGCTTTTACTGAGCTTTTCAATTTTAAAGGACTTGTAAGACATAATCCCAATGGAACCATAGATAATACTTTTGATATCGGAACCGGTTTTGTAACGCCATATCCTAATAATTATTCAGATGACGTATCTTCAATTAAGAGACAGGGAAATGGTTTTCTTGTAGGCGGTGAGTTCAGGGAATTTGATGGTCAACCCGTGAGAGGACTTGTCAGACTTATTCCTCAAACAACTTTGAATACCCGAGAAGAGAAAACCGGTAAGAAAAACTCTATCTATCCTAATCCGACAACAGGTATTCTGAATATAAAAACAGAAGGATTGAATCAATATCAAATTATAGATAATTTAGGTAGAGTAATTATCAGTTCAGCCGAATTAAAATCAACAATTGATGTATCTCATCTTCCTGCAGGTGTATATTATATACATTTAAAAGGAAAAAAAGAAAATGTTGTTGAAAAATTTATAAAAAAATAAAATTAAAAGTATTGTTACCCAATACTGTACATACAACCTTACTGAATTTCAGTAAGGTTTTTTTATGTGAAATAACAACTAATATGGGTAAGGGCAATTCCCCTCCCTTGGAGGGGTGGATTCAAAAATTTAAAGAATTTTTGAAGACGGGGTGGTTCCATAGTGCAGAATGATAAATTCTTCCAACTCCTTCATCACCACATCCAAATTATTCCTCACATCAAAATCAGTAATTCTGAAGACCAACAACCCCAAAGATTCGAGATATTCTTCTCTTATCCCGTCATAAACCTGCTTTTCATCATGACTTGAACCATCTATTTCTATAATGAGTCCTAAAGTTTTCACATAAAAATCAACGATATAATTGCCAATAATTCTTTGTCGGTCAAAATCAATGGTATGAAATTTTTTTGCACGGACTTTCTTCCAAAATAGTACTTCACCTAAGATCCGGGCTTTACGTTTTTCTTTTAATAATACTTTTAAATAGCGGTTGTAGGGTAGATTCTCAACAAAATTCCTGCGGATCGGAATTCCGTTGATGATGGTGAGGGTTTCTTTCATTGTTGTGTTATTAACCACCCCGTCTTTCAAAGTTGTTAACTTTGAAATCCACCCCTCCAACGGAGGGGAATTCAGGTGCATTTATTCAAATATAGTATTTAATATCAAATGGAGGCTGGTTTACAGCTTTCATAACTTTCCCTAAACCCTAAACCCTAAACTTTAAACCATTCTTCCCTTCCCCTCTTGCCTATATTTCCTATTTTGAATATCTTTAAAACTTCAAACATTGTTTAAAACATAGATCTTTAAATAGCAATATGACATTCCAAGAACAGATACAGCAGGGGATTCCTAATCAGCTGCCACAACCAAAACCATACGAAACCAATATCAACCATGCTCCGAAGCGTAAAGAAATTTTAGGAGAAGAAGAGAAAAAACTGGCATTGAAGAATGCATTACGTTATTTTGATCCTCAGTTTCATGCAGAACTGATTCCTGAATTTAAGCAGGAACTGGAAGATTACGGAAGGATTTATATGTATCGTTTCCGTCCGGATTATGAAATGAAAGCAAGGCCTATCACAGACTATCCCGGAAAATCTGAGCAGGCAAAGGCAATTATGCTGATGATTCAGAATAACCTGGATTATGCCGTAGCACAACATCCTCATGAATTGATTACCTATGGTGGAAATGGAGCTGTATTCTCAAACTGGGCTCAGTATCTGCTGACCATGAAGTATCTGTCGGAAATGAGTAATGAACAGACGTTGGTGATGTATTCAGGGCATCCGATGGGATTATTCCCGTCTCATAAAGATGCTCCTAGAGTAGTTGTAACCAATGGAATGATGATCCCGAACTATTCAAAGCCGGATGACTGGGAGAAGTTCAACGCGCTGGGCGTTACCCAATACGGGCAGATGACTGCGGGAAGTTATATGTATATTGGTCCGCAGGGAATTGTTCATGGAACAACGATTACGGTGTTAAATGCATTCAGAAAAATTAAAAAAGAGTCGAAAGGAGGTCTTTTTGTAACTTCAGGATTAGGCGGAATGAGTGGAGCTCAGCCAAAAGCAGGTAACATTGCAGGCTGTGTTACCGTATGTGCCGAAGTAAATCCGAAGATTACAAAGATCCGTCATGATCAGAAATGGGTGAATGAAATCCATGAAGACCTTGATGCTTTGGTAAAAAGAGTAAGAGAAGCACAGGCGAATAAAGAAACCGTTTCTTTGGCTTACCTTGGAAACATTGTTGAGGTTTGGGAAAAATTCGATCAGGAAGATTTAAGAATCGACATCGGATCAGATCAGACATCCCTTCACAATCCTTGGGCTGGTGGTTACTATCCTGCAGGACAAAGCTTTGAAGAATCTAATACAATGATGGCAGAAAACCCTGAATTATTTAAAGAAAAAGTTCAGGAAACATTGAGAAGACACGCCGCAGCCATCAATAAACATACAGAAAAAGGAACGTATTTCTTCGACTACGGAAATGCCTTTCTATTAGAAGCTTCCAGAGCCGGAGCCGATGTAATGGCAGAAAATCCGACATTGGGCAGAGAATTTAAATATCCGAGTTATGTTCAGGACATTATGGGACCTATGTGTTTCGATTATGGTTTTGGACCGTTCCGTTGGGTATGTTCCAGCGGAAATCCTGAAGATCTGCAGAAAACAGATGATATTGCATGTGCAGTATTAGAAGAAATGGTTAAAAACTCTCCTGAAGAGATTCAGCAGCAGATGAAAGATAATATCCAGTGGATCAAGGGAGCACAGGAAAATAAACTGGTGGTAGGTTCACAGGCAAGAATTCTTTATGCAGATGCTGAAGGAAGGATGAAAATTGCGGAAGCCTTCAACAAAGCCATTAAAAATGGAGAAATAGGTCCTGTCGTATTAGGAAGAGATCACCATGATGTTTCAGGAACAGATTCTCCTTACAGAGAAACTTCAAATATCTATGACGGATCAAGATTTACTGCGGATATGGCCATTCATAATGTGATTGGTGATAGTTTCCGTGGGGCTACCTGGGTTTCCATACACAATGGTGGAGGAGTAGGTTGGGGTGAAGTGATCAACGGAGGTTTCGGAATGCTGCTTGACGGAAGCGATGATGCCGACAGAAGACTGAAATCTATGCTTTTCTGGGATGTAAACAACGGAATTTCTAGAAGAAGCTGGGCAAGAAATGAAGGCGCTATTTTTGCGATTAAAAGAGCAATGGAAGTAGAACCGAATCTGAAAGTGACCCTTCCGAACCTTGTAGACGAAAACTTATTGTAATACATAAAATTCAACATTGGCAACCATCAACAAACAAATGTTTTCACACCTGAACGTAGAGGATAGTGATCCTGTATGGGAAAAGTTTGCTGAGGTTGAATTTATAAAGAAAACTCAATTTCCGGACAATAGAGCCTATCTTGTAGAAGACGGGCTTGTTCGGAAATATTACATCAACAGTACCTCAGATATTGATACCGAAATCTGTGCAGAATTTTACTTTCCCGGTGATATTTTTACAGTGGAGGAAAAAGCCCCTGATACAGTTTACGAATCTCTCAACAGTGGCCTGGCCTGGGAAATCACTCTGGATGAGGTAAAAGGTCTGTTTGCTATAAACCCACACTGTCGTTTTGTTCAGAACTACTATCTGAGCAGAAAGCTCAATGCTGCTATGAAAAGAGAAATGTTGCTGTTGAAAAATACTCCTCAGGATCTCTATGAATACCTGCTGAAAAACAAACCTCATTACATACAGAATATTCCTTTAAAATATCTCGCCTCTTATATCGGGATTACCCCCATCTCTTTAAGCCGAATCAGAAAAAGAATGATGTAAGCTGGAAATTTGAAGATCATAAAAGAACCTACTAATACTATATTATCTTGCTGAGTTTTTTTAACGCAAAGTTTCAATTTTAAATCCACATTATAAGTGAGCAAAGGATGAATCGATTTTCAATCGATTTGATGAAGCGTGCTCATACCATTAGCTTAGACAACGGCTTTGCCGCCTTCTTTGCCCCCTTAGAATCTGCAGTTAATAAATAAAAACTTTGCGATTATAAAATCCTTATTGTTAATTCAAAGAAAAGACAATAGAAAGTGTAGAGAAATAATCAACTTCCATCCTCCATCTTCAAACTTCTCTCCTCAAAACATCCTCATTAATTATCTTTTGTTTATTGTCTGGCCTTCCGTAAGTCTTTTCCTTTGCTAAAAAAGAATATGGAAATACAAAAACTAAACTGGGCAGGCATCCGCCTCACTTCTCACAACAAAACGATCTTAATAGATGCCGTAGAAGATTTCTCTTACTATAAACCTGTTTTGGGTGATGCTGTAGAAAATCTTTTAGCGTTTTCAGATCATGTACAGGCAGATTATATCCTGTTTACGCATTTGCACCTTGATCATTTTGATAAAGAGATCATCCAAAAATGCCTAAAGAAAGATGGAAAACTGATTGTCTATGCAGGACTGGAAACCATTGTAAAAAAGCTGGTAGAAGATGTTGAAATCATTACTCTGGATCTTGACGAAACCTTTACAGAAAATACTATCACCTTTAAACCTGTATTTGCCATGGATGGAGTAGGAGAAATACAGTCTTCATGGATTATTGATGATGGAACCACAAAGATCTTTCATGGCGGAGATACCATCTGGCACAACCAGTTCTGGAAGCTTGGAAAGGAAAACCCAAACATAGACTATGCTTTTTTACCAGTAAACGGAGTTGTAGTGAACTTTGAAATCATCGGTTTGGAATACAGTCCGGTTCCTGCTTCCCTCAATCTGAAAGAAGCCTTTGCGGCAGCCCATCTTTTACATGCTAAAAAACTGATTCCCATTCATTACGGGTTATTTGCACACGAGAAATGCTATATTCCTCAAGTATTTGATGACAATGATATGAAGTCTATTTCAGAGGAAGTAGGACAGGAGTATATGATTTTGAAAGGCGGAGCAGTGTTATTAAAATCTCAACATCAATAGGAACGGGCTATTATCCTGAGAGTATATGAGGTAAGCTCCGTTTTTATAGATAATATGAAAACCTACCATGAGGTAGGTTTTTTCATATCTCTTTCCATCAAGACTTAATTTAGATATTGTAAATAGAGTGTATAAAGAAGTATGCCTTACGAATTAAAATTTAATTAGAATAAATGCTTTTATAAATTTATCTTTAAAATGCCTATTTATTTAGTTTTCGTTAGCTATTTCTATAGGTTAATAATCTTAGGACTAGCTATTATCTAGTCATTTTCAGTATCACCAAAATCAAGAAATGAAAGGATAATTTCAAGATCCGAATCACTTAAATTATCTTCAATATCGCTAAAGTCTAATCTATTCAAAGCTTTATCTGAACATTTGCAACATCTTGTATTTAAAACGGCAAAATACATTATTGAAAGTACAATTGTTAAATTTTCTAATTTTAAAGAGGGGTATCTTGAAATTAAAGAAAACCTTAGCATTTCAGAATTTTTCTTTTTACCTAAAATTTCGCATTCAGAACTTGATTCTTCAATTTTGTATTCAAACCCTAAACTACTTAAGTCGTCCAATAATTCTATAATTTCTTCTCTTGTGTAATTTGTAGTTCTTTGGATTAATCTTATATCTTCATGTAAATCAGTCTCTATATCGTGTTTACATGAATTAATAACTATAGCTGTAAGAAGTTTTCTTTCTCTTGCATTAGTTTTTTTTAAAGTTTCAAATACACATATAACAGATTCTTCTGCGTCTTCATCAAAAAAATCTTCATATATGGAAGTTAGAGCGGAGATAATATAATTTTTCTTTTGAGGAAGAAACTCTTCAGGTTCAATTTCACCTAATTTTTCAATTATTTTTTGCTAGTTGGGCGGGTCTTAAATCTTTTAATGATAAATAACCAACAGTATTTCTAATTCCTGATATTTCGGTGTCATCAAATCGAACTGGTAGTATATATTCTTCATTTTCAGCAAAAGCTCTAGCTTGCGCACTTTTTAATTCATGATTCGTCCATATTTTCTTTGAATATGCTCTCCAGAAATAAAAATAACAGCATATTTTGCTTTTCTTTGATAGATATTATCAAGATGTTGGTATAAATCTTTACCCCACAAATTAACAGTTTCATAACTATCGTAAAATACCTTTACTCCTTTATTTTTAAGATGTTTAGCGACTTGTTCGACATATTTTCTATCCTCTCCTGCAAAAGATAGCACAACATCATATTCAAGTTCAAAACATTTCATTGTTTGTAAATATATTTTTTAGATGAAAAGACTTACATAGCAAATTATAGATTGCAAAAATACACTAAATGGATTAAACATTCATTTACATTTACTTAGTTCCTATTAATTGTAGTAGTTTTTAAATTTTACAGATTAGTATAATATTCACTAAAAGTAAAATTATATAAAGAGTACCATAAAGACTTAGAAAAACAACATGAAAATATATTAGTTTCTAAATTTTTAAAATCATTTTTTGATATTTCCATTGAAAAATCAATGTGAATTTCATCTAATATGCGAACTTTATTATATAGAATTCTGTATTTTCTTTCTAATTGTAAAAAATAAGCATTTAAATACCAAAATAAAGGTATAATTAAATAGTTTATAATATTATAACTTTTGTCTGATTCTTTATTTGATAAAGTATAAACAGCCGCAAAAATTGTGATGCACCATCCTTTAATAACAAAGGAATTTGTACTCATTCTGTTTATCGTATTTTGAATAAATTCTAAATGTTTTAATTTATTATCATTCATTAAAATAATTTTGTAAATTTTTTATTAATGGGAAGTTTTCTATACAAATCATCGAGAGCCTTCTCTGGATCCATAGAATAATACTGCTTTAACCAATCATTAAAAAAAATCTTCTGATATTGTTTCTAAATGTGATAGTTCTAATTCATAAGATATTTCAAAATTTTTGTAATCTGATTCATTTAAATTTTCAGCTTTAGTTAATGTGTCTGAATATGTTCTCTTAAATCTTAATAACCTTTCAGGTGTAATTTTATTAATTATTTTTGAGGTGTTTAGCTCTGCAAAAATCCATGGAGAATTAGTTGTATTATTTATCTCATTCAAGATTGATGTGGATTTTGGAGTATTAAGAAAGATTAGACACTCACTTTGATTTATCATATTATTTAAAGCAGACATAAGCATTAGATGAACATGGGTTGTACTATAATTTCTTTTTTCATATACATAAGTAGATGAGTTTTCATTGTAGCAATATTTATCATCTATTTTCCTTAGTAATTCATTTGAGTTCCCCCAAATTGTAGAATCTATAAATGTATCAATATTAAATTTATCTTTTAAAGCTCCTGCAATAGTTATAGCTAAATTAAAATCGTTGTGTGAATGGGATAAAAATATATGTGATCTTATCAAAGGAAACCAATCTTCCATAATTAGTTTTGCACTCAAAACATCATTAGTAATAGAATATTTTTCGAAATTTAGTTTGATATCCCTTTTTTGATTTTCAAATATTTTTTTTCCTAGTTCGAAATAATATCCACTGTTCACTTCTCCTTTAATTTCGAGATTAAATCCTCTATACATTTGATTTTAATTTTGTTTAAATTTGTTTGCGAGCCAGATTTTAGTTATAATTTCTGGTAGACTTTATATAATCACTTTATGGATATTTTTATTAATTTAGGCTATTCTTCTATTGATTAATTTTTGTATTAATCTCTTTGAAAATTCAATTTTTTATCTTGAAATCCTTTTGTAGACTTCTTTCATATGAATGTTTAAGGTCTGGCTAATTATTATATTCAATAAACTTAAATTAGATATATTGTTTTAGTCTAATCTCGCAATTTCCAAATATAAAAAAACAAATTTATTCAAACTTACGGAAATCCGTAATCCTAGGTATATTGTTTACAACCTCCCCAATCTCTCCGAAAGTCTAAAACAATACTAAAACACCCCTCCCAAGCCCTCCGCTTATTAAAAACAAGTATGTTTGAAACCTCCCAAGAACTTTAGAAGTCTCCAGCAAGTCGGGGGAAACCTTCTAACGCTTTTGGAGGTTTGTTGCAAGTATATTTGTAACCCAACAACTTTTTTCTATATTTGATTATTAATTTATTAATCCCAAAAAACACAAAAAAATGAAAATTGCCCTCACACAGCTGAGCACTAAAGATCTTGCGACTTTAGCTCAGAGAATTCTTTCTAATGCCCAATCCGGAAAATATCCTGTTATCGACAATCATCCTCTTGTAGGAGCTTTGGTGTCTTCCTATACGGAATACGATAAGGTCTATACAAAGCAGATCTACAGTGGAAAAGGAAAAGATGTGGCTACCGCTGATCACGAAAGAGATATTGCCTATACCAATCTGAAATCTTTCCTGAACGGCTATCGTAAACTACCTTCTGCAGCCAACTATCAGCTGGCAGAGGATCTCTACGGAGTATTCAAAACTTTTGGACTGAACCTGGATAGGCTGAGTTACTCTTCACAAACGGCTCAGATGAAAAAGCTTATAGAAGAACTAGAAACGACAGATAACAAACAGAAGATTACACTTCTTTCTCTGGACGCAGCATTTGCAGAGATAAAAGCTAAGCAGGATGCTTTTGAAATAGTGTTTGCAGAGCAGGCAGGGGCCAATGCAGATCTTCGTCAGATGACGAGTGCGAGTGCCATCCGTAAAGACCTGGAGAAAACATTGAAAACTTATATGAATCTTCTCACAGCAATGAAGTCGGTTCCAGGCTGGGAATTGCTGTACAGTGATACCAATGAGTTGGTGAAGGCTGCCAAAAACTCTTCGTTCGGGAAGAAAGAAGGTGATGATACCACACCACAGAAATAAGTGTTTTGTTGGAAAAACGCGAGGGTGAAAATTTAGTTTAATCTTGGCGTTTTCTAACTGCAACATAAAAAAACTCAGCATACAGCTGAGTTTTATTTTTTTGAACCATTAAGGATTTTTAAGTTTTGAAGTTTAGTTAAGGGGAAACATCAGAGATGTTTTATAAAGCGTGATGCTTAATATTCTTAATACTTTCAATCTTCTTAATGGTTTATTTATTTTTAAGAGCCTTTATTTCTTCCTGCAACCTTTCATTTTCCTTCTTCAGGTGTTCTATATAGTCCCTTTGGTTTTCCAAAAGAAATTCGGGTATGTTACAATAATAATTTCCACTTACCGTCCCAATGTTATTACTATTGGTATTATTTTCAAAATTATTGATCTGTTTTGCTTCCTCTTCTTCATAGATTTCCTCTACAGGAACTTCCAGGTAACGGGCAATTTTTTCCCATTCTTCCTTTCTTATGGCTACATCTCCACTTTCTTTTCTGCTGTAGTTGGATACATCTGTGGCGATGATGTCAGCAACCTGCTGTTGTGTGATGCCTTTTCTCTTTCTTACGTTGCGTAGTTTTTCTTTTTGCATTACCCGTATTTTCTACAAATATGCAAAATTTTACCCGAAAAAAAATATTTCTTTTTATCAGAAATTGTGAGAAAGTACGATTTCTTAGCCATTGGCGAGCTTTTTACGTTTTTATTGTTATTCCATAGAAATCTATGCAGTGAAAGCTTTTAGATTGATGAAAAAAATAAGAATTTAGATTCCTTCGGAATGACAAGGTGAGCGCGTAGGAAGTATATATAGACATTTATTTGCCCAGACTTTAATACAAACTATTCGATTGGATTATCCATGCAGGTTGTCATTCCGTAGGAATCTATGCAGTGAAAGCTTTTGGATTGATGAAAAAAATAAGAGTTTAGATTCCTGCGGAATGACAAGGGGAGCGCGTAGGAAGACTATGTACACAATTTTTCAACAAAATTTAAAATGTTAGAAAATTTCAGAACTCTTTCCAACCTTTTTTACCATCACTGCATCTTTATAAGAAAAGAGCATTATGAAAATTACCATACCCAAGCCCTGTCATGAAAACTGGAATGCAATGACGCCTGAAGAAAAAGGTAAATTTTGTGCGGTCTGTTCAAAGACTGTCCATGATTTTACCGGTTTTTCAGATGAAGAATTAGTAGCCCGTTTCAATTTGGAGGAAAATATATGTGGAAGATTTCGGGAAGATCAGTTGGGAAAAAATCTGAACTTTTCAATAGCCGGAACATTAGCATTGGGACTTTTAATGGCAGGCAGTATCGTGAATACAGTCCATGGACAGGATACAAAATCTCAGACGATAAAGGGCGGAGTAGCTGTGATAGGGAAGTCTGTGGTTTATGAAAAACCTGTCAGAATGGGAGCTCCATTATCACAACCTGCAGCTAAACCTTTGATTGTAATCAATGGTAAAACAAGTTCATTTGAGAAAATGAAAGCATTGAACCCGAAAGATATTAAAAGCTTCAGTACTCTTTCTGGGGAAGCCGCTGTAGATCGGTATGGTAAAAAGGCTAAAGATGGAGTAGTTCTGATTACTACCAAAAATAAGTAGAAGCTTAAAAAGCAGTCATATAAAAACCTGCAATAAGCAGGTTTTGTGGTTATTAATTTTATTTTTAAAACTGAACTCCCTGGGTTTTAAAGGGCTTTTCAAGTTTCCAGTTGTCATCAACAATTAAGTTCTTAAAAGTTTGGGTTCTGTAGGCAGACGCTCTTACTTCTTTGGTTTCATAATTAGAAAGCCAGGCATGTCTTGCAGCAGTGTATTGGGTGATCCATCGTTTTTCATCACCTCCCATATTGGGCGGATATTCCGGAAACTTTTTACGAAGAGATTCTCGGATGCTTCCACTATGGATATAACTGTCAAAGAAGACCAGCAGAGATAAGGGAAGAGTGAAACCATTTGACTTGAACCAGTTTAAGGCTGGCTGGAAATATCTCAAATCAAAAAAAGCTTCCTGTACCGTGTGCATGATCGGGTCGTTTTGACCTGCTTTTTTCAACGTTTCTACAAATTCCTCATTCTGATAAAGGGATACGGGAATACCTCCTTCTATTTTACCTATTTCATTGACATAGCTTTTGAAAAAGTCTGCATAAGTCCCGTTTGCTTCTATATACATTTCGATCAGCTTTTTAAGATTTCCAAACTCCGTGGTCTGAAACCTTCCATAGGTGATCTGTCTGTAGTAATTATCGTTTAATCTTTTATCTCTGTAAGCGACATAGGCATCATAGCCTCCGGAACGTTTTCCGTTTTCAAAAGTACTGATGACTTCTGCAATTTTATTGGCGGCAGGCTGGCTGATCCCTGAAGGTAAATTTTTAAATTCCATGGTTTTTGTTTTTAATGGTCTATTTTAAATTTTCAATGATGGAGATGAAAGGATTGGAAGATCTTTGTATAATAAGACCATTATGGTCAAGTCTTACTTCTTTCTGTCTGATAGAGTCTCCCTCATTTCCGCCAACGGTAATAAGATAATGACCCTCATCATCTTCTCCCGTTTCTATTACAATTGCAGAATGCGATTCATAAGAATTATGAGCTTGGGCATACGCATAATCGAATTTGTTGCCACTTCTGTTATTGTGAACAATATCGCCGATCTTAGGTCGGTATTCTGTAATTTTTCTCGCCCGGAATACTCCTTTGCTACTTATTGTATTCTGAATAGCAAAGTGAACAAATTTTGAGTGGGACACTGCAAACCGGAACTCGGTTTTGGTAGCACCCGCTTTTTTTACACACCAGGAAACAAATACGGCAGACCATGGTACTTCTACGCTTTCAAAAGTCTCACTCAGATCCGTCCAGTATTTTTTGATCTGTACGCTTAATTTTGCATCCCCTTCATCCATATTTCTGTACTCTTTGTATTGCCCTAAGGCAATGTTTGATAACTTTTTTGAAAATTCTGTTGTTGCCATAGTAAGTGTTTTTTAATAGATTAAAAGTACAGTGCATTGGATTAAATTGAAATTACCCGTTTGGGTACTTTTGTGATGCATACAGAAGGTTATTATAAACAGAGGCTCCGGCGATCGAAGATCGCCGGAGCCTATTATTTTAAAGCAAAAGCTTACTATTTTACAGCGGCAATAGCTGCTTCATAATTGGGTTCTTGTGAAATATCAGCCACTTGCTCTTCATAAATGACTTTTCCTGAAGGATCTATTACCACAACAGCTCTGCTTAGAAGTCCTTTCATCGCAGAATCTACCAGTTCCACTCCATAGTTCCATCCAAAATCTGAACGGAAGTCTGAAAGCATGACCACATTTTTAATCCCTTCAGCACCACAAAATCTTTTCTGTGCAAACGGTAAATCTTTAGAAATACAAAGTACTACTGTATTGGGAAGGTTTCCAGCCTCTTCATTGAAATGATGTACAGATGCAGAGCATACTCCGGTATCTACACTTGGGAAGATATTCAGAATAACATACCTTCCTTTGTAGGAATCCAGCGTCTGATCATTCATATTGACATCTGTAAGGGTAAATTTAGGAGCGGGCTTATTCAGAGCCGGCAATTTAGCGTAGGTATGAACTTCCTTTCCTCCCATTAAAACAGTATTGATCGCTTTAGATTTTTGAGCAAAGCCCACTGCAGAAAAGAATAGCAGTGTACCGCAAACTAATTTTGAAAACATGAAATTTTATTTTTAGCTAAATTATTCTTTTTTCAGGAGCTAAGATTAATTTTAATTCAAATAGATCGAATCTATTGTCAGATTATTTTTTACAAAATATTTTACCTCTACCTTTATATTATAAAATGTAGTAGTTTCAAGGTGTCATTCTGAATGAAATAAAATGTAATGAAGAATCTCATATAAAAATCAATAAAGATTCTTCCTTCGTCAGAATGACATGAGTCAAATTATTTAAATTTTGAGACAATTTCAATCTTATCACATAAAAAAAATAGAAAGATTTATGAGTTCAGAAAATACAGCATCATTTCATCACATTTTTAAAGCAGAAAACGAAATTCCGGAAGAATATAAAGTTCCGGTCATTCATCAGAGAACTTATCTTTTGAATGGCGAACTGGTAGAGTGGAACGGCGATGTTACCGAAATCTATTCTCCGGTATGCATCCCCACAGAAAACGGATTGGAAAGAAAGCTTCTTGGAAGTATTCCGAATATTGGTCCAAACGAGGCTATGGAAGTTCTTGAAGCCTGTGTAAAAGCCTATGATAATGGACTTGGCGAATGGCCGACAATGTCTGTGGAAGGACGTATCAAATGCATGCAGAAATTCGTATACCTGATGATTCAGCAGAGAGATTTGATCATTAAGCTGCTGATGTGGGAGATCGGAAAAACGCTGGCAGATTCTACCAAGGAATTTGACCGTACTGTAGATTATATCAATCAGACCATTGATGCACTAAAAGATCTCGACAGGGAATCATCCCGTTTTCAACAGGCTGAAGGGACTATCGCACAGATCAGAAGAGCACCTCTTGGAGTGGTTTTAAGTATGGGACCATTTAATTATCCTCTGAATGAAATTTTTACCACATTGATTCCGGCTCTGATCATGGGAAATACCATTCTTTTTAAACTTCCAAAACATGGAGTATTGGCTCATTATCCTTTATTAAATGCTTTCAAAGAAGCATTCCCGAAAGGAACGGTGAACACCTTATACGGAAAAGGATCAGAAATTATCACACCGATCATGGAAAGCGGAAAAGTGAACGTTTTGGCTTTTATCGGTTCAAGTAAAGTGGCTAACGGACTGAAAAAACTCCATCCGAAAGTGAACCGTTTAAGAGCTATTTTAAGTTTGGATGCGAAAAATGCAGCTATCGTGACCAAAAATGCTAATCTGGATGTAGCGGTGAGCGAGTGCATTTTAGGAGCGCTTTCTTTCAATGGACAGCGTTGTACGGCATTAAAGCTAATATTTGTTCAGAAAGAAGTGGCCTTGGAATTTACTGAGAAATTAACTGCCGCCGTTTCTGCGTTGAAGGCTGGGCTGCCGTGGGAAAAAGACGTCAAAGTAACACCACTTCCGGAAGTGAACAAACCTTCATATTTAAAAGAATGTATTGATGATGCTTTACAAAAAGGAGCTGCAGTTCTGAATAAAGATGGAGGTTATACAGATGAATCTTTTGTTTTTCCGGCAGTAGTATATCCCGTAAACAGTGATATGAAACTGTATCATGAGGAGCAGTTTGGCCCTGTGATTCCTGTTGTTCCCTTTGATGATATAGAAGAACCTATAGACTATCAGGTGAATGCTTCCCATGGGATGCAGGTGAGTATTTTCAGTGAAGATCCCCATGAAGTAGCAAGACTGATTGATCCGTTTGTTAATCTTGTAAGCCGTGTCAACATCAACTGTCAGGCACAGCGAGGTCCGGATGTTTTTCCTTTTACCGGAAGAAAAGACAGTGCGGAAGGAACACTTTCTGTTTTTGATGCACTTCGTTCGTTCTCTATCAGATCTTTGGTAGCGGCAAAACTTACAGATTCTAACAAAGAGTTACTGAATACTATTGTCAGAGAACATGATTCTAACTTTTTAAGTACCGATTATATTTTCTGATTGCAATTGATTTAACATAAAATAAAAATCCTCAATAAATATCTTACTTTATTGGGGATTTTTTTAACTTAATGCCGGAAATTAGAGTTTTGTGTTATAATAAGGTGATGTTTTTAGAAATATCATCTAAGGATCAGTGGGTAAATCATGTCTTCACCGGAAAAAGAATTTTTAGAGAAAATTGAAAAACACAAAGGGGTTGTTTTCAAGATCTCTAAAATGTATATGGATAATAAGGACGATCAGAATGACCTCTATCAGGAGATCATTTACCAGGCCTGGAAATCATACGCTGATTTTCAAAAGAGAAGTGATTTCTCTACATGGCTTTACAGAACTGCGCTTAACACAGCAATTGTTTTCCTGCGAAGTGAAAAAAAACGTAGTTTTATACAGAATCAGAATGTAGATGGGATGAGTGCCCGGCAGGAACCTTATAATGATACGGATGATGTGAATATGAAGCGGATGTATGAAGCCATCCATCAGTTGAGCCCCATAGATAAAGCCCTTATCTTTTTCTTTTTAGAAGGGTTTTCGGGAAAAGAGATTGCTCTTCAGCTGGGAATTACCGAAGTGAATACACGGGTAAAGCTGAAAAGAGCTAAAGAAAAACTGAAAGAGATTATTAGTGGGCAAGATGCCGATTCCCATTAAAAGATAACACAATGGATTTAGAAAACTTTAAAGAACTTTGGGATAAAGATACAGGAAAGGAATCTCCTGAAATTTCTCTGGAAAAACAGAGAGAAATACATTCTCCGTTAGAAATGCTGAAAGTGAATATGCAGACAGAGTTTTGGCTGATGATTGTTACACTGCCTTTACTTCTGACCAATTTTCCGTTTGCATCTGCAGATTCTAATATTAGAACTATATCAGCATTTGTCACTGTTCTGACGGTTGCTATTATCATCTATTTTTATTCCCGCTTTCTGAAATTATACAAGATGCTTCAGAAGAACAGTATCAATACCAATTATGATCTGTTCAGCCTTAAAACCCAGCTTCTTATCTCAAAAGAGATTTATATTTCCTATTATATTTCTTATATCCCTCTTGGATTTCTTTTGTCTCTGATTAAAATTAATTTCCATTTTGATATGGAATATAATCTGGCGATCTTCGGGATCAGCGTTCTGATCACTCTTCTGTTGATTGCTTTTATTATCAGATACTGGATCTACTATATGTATGGAAGATATATTGATGATGTGGTACGGTTGGTAGATGAACTTAATGGAATAGAAGTAACTCCTAAAAAGGAAAGGAGAAAAACATGGTTTGAACGCTCACAGAAATTTTTTATCAATAAGATGGGGATCAAAGGGAACATCCTGAATACGGTCTTATGGTTTGTATCGATGTATATTTTTATCATTTTATTTTTGACAATTGTTCTTTTGATCATCATAATCGTGGGGGCAAAACTTAATTTCCTTGATATCGGATCATTACAGAGAGCTTTAAATAAACTGAATTAGAAATGCTTTATCTTCTATAAATTTTCTATCTTTAAAAAGTTGAGTTGTTAAAAAATATCAGATGGATGAGATTAAAAATCAGATGTATTGTATAGAAGAATTTCTGGAGCTTGTGAAGCGTAAGCAGGACAGGAAGGAGTCTTATGATCCGGAATACAATTATGCGGTCTATTCTTCAAAAGATGAATTTGAACCGGAAATGAAAGTTTTTATCGGAGATCCTTTGGATATAGGAGGAAACGATAACGAAATCTTACCTGATTTTGTATATCATAATAAACTTAAGTATATGTGTTCTGATGAGAATATTCAGGATGTGGTGGATCTTGCCTTCAGGCAGTATGCTGAGGTGTCTTCTTCTCAGCTTATCACTGCGCTGAATTACTATATTGAAAAAGATGATTTCTTAGATTTTAAATAAATCAGAACTGAATATTGATACAAAACCTTGATATTTTTTATATCAGGGTTTTATTATATGTAACATTTTTACCTTTTTTCTACTAACTGTTCAAATCAATAAAATATTGGCCTGGTAGGCTTTTAAAGATAAAATCCAACAAAAATTATTTCGAGTCATGCTATTCAGAGAAAATAGTGAAAAAGTTTAAAAAACACACAAAATGAGACCTGACAGTATTTTTCTGTCAGGTTTTTTTATTTCTTTTGTGAAAATCTGTAACAATTTTTTTAAATGAAAACTAACTCTATAGAGTAACAAGCTATGACCTCATTAGAACAAGAGTTTATACGTAAAATTGAACAGCATAAAGGAATCCTATTTAAGATTTCTAAAATGTACATGACTGAAAAGGATGATCGTGATGATCTTTTTCAGGAGATTACCTATCAGCTCTGGAAAGCATTTCCCGGTTTCAGAGGGGAAAGTGAATTTTCTACATGGCTGTACAGAATCTCTTTGAATACAGCGATTATTTTCCTTAAAACAGAAAAGAGAAGAAGCTTTATTGCCCGTGAAGATTTTTCTAATCAAATCATTGTTCAGGAAGATTATGATTACCATAAAGAAGAAAGACTGACAGAAATGTATAAAGCTATTCATCAGCTCAATCCCATTGATAAAGCCTTTATATTCTATTATCTCGAAGACTTTTCAGGAAAGCAGATTGCAGAGCAGATGGGTATTTCTGAAGGTAATGCAAGAGTGAAAATGAACCGGGCAAAAAATAAACTTAAAGATATCTTAAGCCAAATAAAAACCAACAAACATTAAAATCAGTAATCCTATGAATATAGATGAATTGAAAAATACCTGGAATGAAGATATTGTGGAAGAAACTCCTGAAATCAGTATAGAGCAAAGAAATAAACTGAATCTTCCCCTTGAAAAAATACGTAAGAACATGCGTGTGGAATTCTGGTGGGTAATAGGAATCTTTGTTTTCGCCTTTCTGGTGTGTTCTGTATGCAGACCATTCAAACTTCAATTGTACATAACGGTTTTGATTGCATCCATGCTTATTGTCACCGTTTTCTTTTTCAGTAAGTTCTTTACATTGTATAATGAAATCAGTAATCCTGCACCCAAAACCTATGATTCTCTGAAAGATCTGGTGATGCAGCTGAACCTTAATAAACAGTATTATCTCTCATACTACATCAGTTTTGCCCCATTTCTGGTGTGTGAAATCCTTATTGTCCTGGAATTTATTCCCTGGCCAAAACCATTGAGTGAACTGAAGATTGCAGTCATTTTAATCGGATCGGTGATTGTAGGATTGTTTTTACTGTATCTGGCTGGGAAATTCTGGTTTCACCGCTATTACGGAAGATACATTCAGCATATTGAAAATCTTCTGGAAGAGTTGAAAAGATAAAAAAAATTTCGGCGGGCTGAAAGCCCGCCGAAACTCTATACTTATTGTCCTTTATTTTGCTTTTCTTTTGCTATTTCCTTTTTTATCCAATCCAGCTGAGGATCTTTTTTATCAAGAATATCCTGCATATTTTCAGTAATAGTTACATCAGGGACAACCCCTTTCCGTGAGTCTGAAAAATTAATATTAGGCTGTACTAAAAGTAATCCGATAGGGAATCTTATTTCAGAATTCGGAAGTTTCTGATACGAATAAAAACCTGCAACAGTTCCGTCATTGGCACCTCCGGTTTCTTCTCCTACCAGCGTTGCTCTTTTGTCGTTTTTAAGCTTAGCGGTAATAATAGAAGATGCGGAGAAGCTTCCTCCGTTGATCAATACAAAAACTTTTCCGTGAAAAGATTCCTTTTTGGGTTTTGTAGGTTTGTCAGCCTTCATCTTGTAGAATACTTTTCCATCCTTTTTATACGTACTGAAAGTCTGTGCAAAAAAGTAGCTCGGATAGGCAATGCTTTTAAGAGCATATTCTAAGGGAGTACTTTTTCTGAAATAATTTGTACGCAGAGGAACATTCCTGGAAGTTAGCTGAGACGGTTTGATCAGGGTAAATGGTTCATCGGCCAGATAAGAATACAGATTATTGATTTCATACAATGATCCACCATAGTTATTTCGGACATCTATGATAAGGTAGGAAGACTTTGCATGACTGATCTTGGCAAAAGTTTTTTTATAAAATTCATCCGAATAATCTCTTGAAAAGCTTTTCACCTTGATATAAGCAATGGTACTGTCTTTATCCAGAAATCTGAAACTCCTGTTATATGAATTACTAGAAGCTACATAGTCATTCAGTTTCTTTTCCGGAGTTTTTTTCTGCATTTCCTTATCCTTTTCAAGATCAGAATCGGATTTCGTTTCTCGGGTTAAGGTATATGTTCGCTTTTCTCCCTCGTAAAGGGTTTCAAGAGTAGCTTTAGTCCCAAATCCATTTTCGGCAGTATAGAAATTAAAGAACAGGTCTTTTAAAAAATACGGCTGGAAAGTGGTATTGTCACCATCACTGCTGATCAGGCCTCTGTACTTCTTTATATAATCAGATACAGGAACATTGTTGATAGATAAAATCTCAGTTCCCGGTTGTATATGCTCAATAGAATCTCTGTTTTGAATGATATACATCCTGTCTCCAGAAATGTAATATTCAAAACGGCTGAACATCCCTTTCTGATGTTCCAGTCTTTTGATTTCTGTTTTGGTAAATTTCTTTCTGGGAATTCTTAATGAAAGATGGCCTTCGCGAATTCCAGCAATGACAGGCTGGAGCTTAAAATAAAACTGTAGAGGAGTAAGAGGTTCGGTGATCGTCTGTTTAAGACTGTCAAATTTATATTCCAATTCCTTCTTAGGAATATACCAGTATAGTTGAGGGTGCATTTGCTGTAATTTTGAATAGGCAAAATCTACATCCTCCTTAAGTTGCTCCGGTGGAATACATGAAGCCCGCTGTTCGTTATGTTTTTTTATAGAGGCACATGACGAAAGGATAGCGAGAAGAAATATTACCGAATAATTTTTCAATGTATCTGAGTTTTTTTAAGGTGCTAAAATAGAAAGTTTAAAATTAATGATGACCTAAAAGCATAATAAATTTTTTAAAATACATGATAAATTTAGTTAAAAAATGCAGTAAAATGGAATATGTTTTCATGTAAAAGTAAAAGTCAATACATTTGAAGTTTATTTTATACAGATGATTTATTGGATTATTACGACTGTAGCTGTTTTGACAGTTACCTTTTTTATCGTGATTAATATGAAAGCGTTTGGCGGAGTACCCAAAGGAAACAGGCTGAAACGCATCAGGAATTCGAAACTTTATAAAAAGAGACAGTTTCAGAATATAAACCATACCCCTTCCATTACAGAAGGCTACAAAATGTGGAAAGTGACATATGATTTCTTTTTAGGAAAGAAAGATCCGCTGTTGAAACCTTTGAAAACTATTCCATCGCTTCATACTGATTTAAAAAGTATTGATAAGAATCAAGATGTTTTTGTCTGGCTGGGACATTCCTCCTATTATCTGCAGACCGATGGTGTCTCTTTTTTAATTGATCCCGTCTTGAGTCTGTATGGTTCACCTTTCAAATACTTTAATAAAGCATTTAAAGGCTCAGAGATCTTTCAACCCGAAGACATCCCCAATCTCGACTATCTGGTAATAACCCACGATCATTTTGATCATTTGGATTACCCCACTGTAAAATCTATTGAAGGAAGGACGGAAATGGCCATTATACCTTTGGGAGTAGGTGCACATTTGGAAAGATGGGGCTATGCTGAAAACAAACTTATCGAAGAAGAATGGGGAACAGAAGTTGTTTTGAAAAATGATGTAAAAATTGTTTTTACTCCTGCCAGACACTTTTCCGGTAGAAGGGTAAGGCAGAATGATACACTTTGGAGTTCCTATGTTCTGATAACGCCTACAAAAAGAATTTTCTTAGGAGGAGACAGTGGCTATGATTCTCATTTTAAAACAATTGGTGAGCAATATGGACCTTTTGATTATGCTATTCTTGAGAACGGGCAGTATGGAGAGGCGTGGAGGTATATCCATACATTGCCGGAGGATGTTATTCAGGCTGGAACGGATCTTAAAGCAGAACGTATTATTCCGGTGCATGCGGCAAAATTTGCATTGGCACTTCATCCATGGAATGAACCTTTTCAAAAGATAACGGCTCTTGGAAAAGAAAAAAAACTGAATATCCTCACTCCGATGATCGGCGAGGTAGTAGATCTGAATCAGTCAGAACAACAATTTCCACCATGGTGGGAAAGCTGATCAGGCATGCCAGATTTCTTTATATCTTGCAGGGTGATTTTCAAACTGCTGTCTTACAAAATCACATTCCGGATCTACAAGCAAATCCTTCTCTTCTGCGTAGCGTACCAGCTCATCCAGTAATAATTTGGCATATCCTTTTCCCTCACGCTCTTCTTCAAGTTTCGTGTAATATACGATAAGCAGTCTTCCATCAACCTCTATGGACATATAGCCTGCCTTTTTCCCATCTATAAGTAGCTGCAACTCATCCTGATATTGAGATACCTGAAACTTTATATTTTCCATAATAATGTAAGATTTGGATGATTAAAAATAATTTGAGAAGCTCTTCTTAAAAACATTCTCTTCATTAAAATTACGAAATTAAATCATATGAAATAATAGTTTTCAGGAATCTTAACGAATTTTATAACATAAATGTAAAAAGATAAAAGATAAAAGATAAAAGATAAAAGATAAAAGATAAAAGATAAAAGATAAAAGATAAAAGATAAAAGATGTTGTTGTTAAAATTCAATAGGGGTGGGCTTCAGCCCAGCCAGACATTAAAAAATATCCATTGGCTTTAGCCCAAACTTAGAGTACTTACTCTTTAAAAGACTAAATTTAATCCCAGCTTACTGATTATTATTTGCTTATCAAAAATCTCTGTTTAATAAAATTAAATGTTTTCTGAGTGTAATTTTAATATGACTAATCTGTAATAATTTCCTGAAAAATGTGTAAAATATTTTAAAGATAATCAGTTGTTTGTGGTTTTTCTTAACAAATATTAGCATTTGTAATGAAGGATTGGCACTTTAATTGACTATCTCTTCATGTTTAATTTTAAAGTGGAGTGAAATGAAAAAATTAATATTAACAGCATTATTGGTTGGGTCATTCAGTTTGAGTTATGCCCAGTCAGATTATTATAATGATTACAGAAGGAGTATCTCAGATATCAATTGGCAAAGAGTAATTACGGATCTTGTGCTTTCAACAACGCAGGCCAATCAAATCTATGTGCTGAATGACAGATACCATGATTATGATACATGGAACAGAGTTTATGTGGTGGAGCCGGGAAGATGGAGAAACGACCGTTATTCGGAGCTGGAAAGAATTCTGGGAAGAGAAAAGTATATCATTTTTAAAAAGAAATATTATAGAGGTCAGAATCCTGTAATTGTTTACGGCAGAAGTAAAAACGATTATAAAAAATACCGTAAACAACAGGAAAAGTATTATAAAAATCAGGAGAAATACTACAAAAAACAAAATAAACATCGTGGTCATGGACATGATGACGATTGGGATTAACCCATTATCAACTCTATATCACTTTAAATGGCTGGCATGTTTTTGTCAGCCATTTTATTTTTTCAATCCAAGGATTATTTATTATTGTGATTTAATTTGTTTGATTTTTATAACTTTGATCTATGGAATCACACGAGTCACTCAAAGGTTTTTATGAAAGAAACGCTCCCAATCTTGCATCACAGTGTATTGGGGTGAATAAGATGGGACATTTTAATGTCTTTTCAAGAGAATACTGTTCTCCTCTTACCCCTTACAGCAGAAGAGATTATTATAAAATTTCACTGATCATAGGAAAAGGAAAGCTTCATTATGCCGATAAATGGATTAAAGTAGACCGTCCTGCCTTATTGTTTTCAAACCCTATTATTCCTTATTCCTGGGAAGCTGATGATGAAGATCAGAAAGGCTGGTTTTGCCTGTTTACAGACCAGTTTCTGCATAATGGAAGCCGTATGGGAAATCTTCAGGATTCTCCGCTTTTTAAGATTGGAGGAACTCCGGTTTTCTTTGTCAATGAAGAACAGCAGAAAATACTTTCTGAGATGTATACGAAAATGATGACAGAAATCCAGTCGGATTATATTCATAAATATGATATGCTGAGAGCTTATCTTCACCTGATGATTCATGAAACAATGAGGATGCAGCCGGCAGACAGCTTTGAACCTTATCAGAATGCTTCACAAAGAGTGGCTTCTTTATTCATGGAGCTCCTGGAAAGACAGTTTCCTATCGACAGTCCTGAAGCCTTTTTAAAATTAAAAACGCCTAATGATTATGCTCAGAGTCTTTCCATTCATGTGAATTCTTTAAATCGTTCCGTAAAAGAGATTACAGGGAAAACAACCAGTCAGCAGATTACCGGAAGGATTATTCAGGAAGCCAATGCTTTATTGAAACATACAGACTGGAATATTTCTGAGATCGCGTATGGATTAGGTTTCGAAGAACCCGCCTATTTTACCAATTACTTTAAAAAACAAACCGGAATTACTCCTAATGCCTTAAGAATGGATGTTGTTTGAATTTTATAATTCTTAGTTTGAATTCTATATCGTGGTTGGCCGTTACTTGTTCTAATTTTGTCTTGTAAAATTAAATCATACCTATCATGAAATTTAAAAAATTAGGAAACACAGAAGAACAGTTATCAGCAGTCGGACTAGGATGCATGGGAATGAGTTTTGCTTATGGTCCTACCGATGAGCAGGAAAGTATCAATACCCTGCACAGGGCATTAGATTTAGGCGTTAATTTCTGGGATACAGCAGATATGTATGCCAATGGGGAAAATGAAAAACTGATCTCTAAAGTTTTAGTCCCAAACAGAGATAAGATTTTTATTGCAACCAAATTTGGATTCAGGTTTAAAGATGGAAAAGCCAGCCACAGTGGAGCTCCCGGAACTTATTTTGATGGTTCTCCGGAATGGATCAGACAGGCAGTAGATTTAAGCCTTCAAAGATTAAAGATCGATACTATTGACCTTTACTATGCCCACAGAGTAGACCCGAATATTCCGGTAGAAGAAACCGTAGGAGCAATGGCTGAGCTGGTGAAAGCAGGAAAAGTGAAATATATCGGATTATCTGAAGCTTCGGCAGAGTCTATCAGAAAAGCCAACAAAATTCACCCGATCGCAGCTTTACAATCAGAATATTCTATTTTGACCAAAGATGTTGAAAAAGAGATTTTACCAACCATCAGAGAGCTGGGAATTTCTTTAGTTCCTTACTCACCGTTGGCGAGAGGACTTTTTACCAATATTTACGATGTGCAGAACCTTGGTGATGACGATTTCAGAAAATCATTACCACGTTATCAGCAGGAATATCTTGAAAATAATACCAAACTGGCTAACGAAATTAATGAGCTTGCCGCTTCCAAAGGCGTGAAAGGAACTCAGCTCGCATTAGCTTGGGTATTGAACCAGGGAGACGATATTATCCCAATTCCAGGCACTAAGCGAATTAAATATCTGGAAGAAAATATTGCCGCCGTCAATATAGAGCTTTCCCAATCAGATCTGGATACCATTGATGCTATTCTGAAAAAATACCCGAATGTAGGGGAAAGATATACCGAAGGTTCAATGAAATTGGTCAATAACTAAAAGACTATGACACAAAAACTGAGTTCCCGATCATGAAAGGAGCTCAGTTTTTTGTTTTGATAGTTAAAATGAACAGAGCTAAGCTATGAACAGAAGAGAATTATTAAAGAACGGATTATTAGCGGGAACATTAAGTATGATCCCTTTTTCCGGTTTAATGGCAGAAAACAAATCCGTTACTGAAAAAACTGAAGATGATCTTTCCGGTTTTAAAAAATTAAAGCTTGGAGAACTTGAGTTATTTGTACTTACCGATGGGTATATCCGTGAAGAAAATGTGAACACCTTTGCTCCGAGAGCCAATGTTTCGGAACTGAAATCAATTCTTACAGATCATTTCAGACCGGATCATTATATTGATCTGGCAATGAATATCCTATTGATTAAAACAAAGGATAAGCTTATTATGATGGATGCCGGAATGGGGAATTTTGCTGATGAAAGAACCGGATTTTTACTAAAAAGCCTTCAAAAAGCAGGGTTCTCTCCAAAAGACATCACCGATATTTTTATTTCTCACGCACACCCTGATCATATTGGAGGCGTTATCGATAAAAAACAGAATCTGGTTTTTCCGAATGCCAATATTTTCATTTCAAAAATTGAACATGATTTCTGGATGAAAGCTTCCCTTAAAGATTTTAATAACAGTGCTTTGAAAAATCACCCTGAAGTCCTCAATCAGATTATTCCTGCTCTTCAAAACATATTAAAGACCATTCGGACTAAATTGAAGTTCTATGATTTTGAGAATCCGCTGTATAAGTATTTCAGTTTTCAGCTGGCTCCCGGTCATACCCCAGGTTTAACTATTACCGCAATATCTTCGGGGAATGAAAAGCTATTGTATATTGCTGACCTTATCCATTCTGATATCATTCTTTTTCCACATCCTGATTGGGGATTTTCCGGAGACACTGATCTCGATATTGCAACCACTTCAAGAAGAAAAAATCTTCAGCACTTGGCAGAAACTAAGACCAGAGCATTTGCCAGTCATTTACCTTGGCCTGGACTAGGATTTACAAAAACAAAATCCGGCGCATTTGAATGGTTCCCGGAAAGTTTTATGAATTAGGTAATAGGTAATAGGGATTAGGGATTAGGGATTAGGGAGAAACAGAAATAAGTTATCTTAATTAATAGTAATTAAGTGGTCACATTCCCATCCTCCGGAGGGGTGGCAAAAATTCAAAGAATTTTTGACGGGGTGGTTAACTAAACAGAATAATCAAGCATACCAATAATCCAATCAATAGAAGTGTACTTTAGTCCGCTTTTTTAATAAATATTATTCATTCGGCTTTAGCCAAAACTTATTGATTATTACCTTTACACAACAAATCCTCCCGGGCAACGAGAGGATCTGTTTTAACATAAGAAAAGATTAGAGTTTATTATCATTAAGCCTCTCCGAATATCAATTCAGGAGAATATAGTTTTCTGAACATCAGATAAGTCATTGTGAGGACAGAAAAAGCGACTATAGCATCTATTGTAGACGGAAAACCAAGTACCGCTATTTTTGAAAAGAAAGCAAAGAGAATATCAAAGAACATTCCTGCAAATACCCATTCTTTCAGTCTTAACAATCTATTGGGAAGGAGAAGGACAAGAACGCCTGCAATTTTAAAAACACCCAATATATAAATAAAATGAGGAGGATAGCCAAGCTGTTGGGTAATGTCCCATACAACCGGATTTTTTGTAAGTTCAAAGAAACCACTGGCTCCAAACCAAAGTGACATAAAAATAGCTCCTGCCCAATAGATGATTTTTGTTGTTTTTGTTTTCATTGTTGTAGTAATTTTAATTGTTGATGATGTAAAAAATTATTGAAAAGTTGTTTTTGCTGATCCTGAGATTTTTCCGGTTTTAACATTCTGAATAAAGGCTATAACTTCCCAGTTCTGTGGTGAAAAACCTTCCGGAAGTTTGAATGTTGTTGTTCCTCCCTGTTGCTTATTCAGTGAGATCTGGTTTTGCTGGTGTACGATTTGCCAGTGATGCAGATGACGCCCTTCATTTTCACCTTTTCCTACCTGAGTGGAAGAATGTTTTTCAACCAGATTAACCAGAAGCATACTCTGAGAATCAAGGGAAGAAGTTTTATACTGCACATCAATTTTATTTTGAGAAATATTTGCAGATAATTCTACATTTGTTTTTTTAGCGGCAAATAAAGCTTCCTGAATAGCATTTTTGATATTGCCCTCATCAGAACCTACAAATTCCTTTTGTCCGTTGACTACCATCTGTGGCGTATACACCTGTGAATGTAAGATACGGCTGTATTGCTGCTGTCTCTGGGAGTTTTCGGAGGTACTGAATCTATCCTTCCATCCAAGGCGGTTCCAGTAATCCACATGGTAGGAGAGAAGGTAAACAGGTTCATCCTTATATTCTTTTTGAATTTTTCCCATAAGTTCATCTGCCGGAGGACAGCTTGAACACCCTTCCGAAGTAAAGAGTTCCAAAACAGCGAAACCATTGTTTTCTGAAGCTTGCTGTAATGTTGTCTTTTGATCTTTATTTTGATAAATAAATGCTGACGTAGCAAATAATAATGTGGTGAAAGCACTTACTGTGATTAAGTTTTTTAGTATCATGTCTTTTAATTTGATTCAAAAGTAGATACTCTGGAAAGGCAGAAAAATGGAAAAAAGGGTTAACCGGACAAATCAGAGGGTGAATTCGGAAATTTTGAGGGGAAGGATTTTAAGGCTGGAAGCTGGAAGTGGGAGGTTGGAAGTTTTTGGAGTGCAAAGAGGAATTGATGTTTATATTTTTTGATAGTAAAAATATGAGCAATGAAGCTTAAAAAATTAAAGCAAAAGAAAACCCTGATCATCTCAATCAGGGGTATAATGTATTTAAATAAGACTTTTATAGATCATAGTACTTTCAAGTACTTCCAGCACCCAGCTTCTAGCTTCACCTATCCTCCAGCCAAGTAAAGAAACTGTGGGTCTTTTCTTTATTAATAAGAAGCTTTTCAGGTGTTTCAATGGTGAGTTTTACCAATATTTTGCGCTGAAAATAATGTTCCATCTCCTTAATTGCTTTAAAATTAATAATATACTGCCTGTTGACTCTGAAAAATTGTTTGCCAGAGACCTGTTCCGCCACTTGTCCCAAAGGCTGGGTGAGGGGAAACTGTTCTTTTGCAAATGTAACAAGATGAGTGATCTCATTATGGATATAAAAATACGCAATATCTTCAGTAAGAACTGTAGTGTATTTTTGATTTTTAAAAACCAGAAAACTACTCTTACCGGTAGGAGCAGGCTGGTTGATTTTTTGTATCAGCAATTCCAGATCAGGAAGATCATTCTTCTGGAAGAATTTTTTCAGTTCATCAACTTTTCTCAAAGCTTCAGCAATATCTTCCCTGGAAAATGGTTTTAAAACATAATCCACTCCCTTGCTTTTAAAGGCATCCAGCATGTACTGGTCAAAAGCGGTACAAAAAACTACAGGACAGGTGATGTCCACCGATTTGAAAATTTCAAATGAAAGTCCGTCCGAAAGATGGATATCCATAAAAATAAGATCGGGTTTGATCTCCTTTAAGCCTTCAATACTTGCTTCAATACTGTCGTAAACACCCAGTATCTTTGAGTCCGGTTTTAACTCTGAAATTAAATTCTGAAGGGATTTTGCTGCCCTGAATTCGTCTTCAATAATGATTATATTCATGGATTAATGGTAGTTTTATCTGAAATGTTTTTTCGTCTGAATGAATAGTAATATCCTTTTCCAGCAAGTGTTTGTAACGCATTTTAATATTGTCAAGTCCAACCCCTAAAGAATCTTCTGTATTTACTTTTCGCTGTATCGGATTTTCAATCACAATATTACCGTCAGCAGTATAGATTTTAATATGTAAAGGTTTACTTTGTGAAACAATATTATGCTTGATACAATTTTCCACCAGAAGCTGAAGCGTAAAAGGAGGAATAAGAGTAGAGCCGGTTTCTTTTCCAAGTTCATTGGTAAACATAATGCCGTCACCAAAACGTGCTTTCTGAAGAAAAAGATAAGCATTTACTATTTTCATTTCTTCCTGAACACTGATCAGGTCTAATTTTCGGCTTTCGAGGGTAAATCTGTAAAAATCGGAAAGCTTCACAATAAAGTCCACTGTTTCTTCATCACGGGTTTCTGCCATCAGTTTTAACGTATTCAGGCTGTTGAAGAGAAAATGAGGATTGATTTGCTGTTTTAAAAGTTCATACTGAGCTCCAAGATTGTCACTTTTTACTTTTTCCAGTTCCAGCTGCACCTGTTGTCCTGTATAATTGTTCTGAAGAAGATTCAGGAACATATAGCATACCAGATTGATTAAAATTCCTCTTACTTCAATCATCAGCATCACCGGCCCGAAATTAATGTGGGAAAGAATCAGCTGCTGAATCCAGGCCAGCCCAAACATAATCACCATCCCAAAACCCAGGATCACCATCAATCTTGAATAGGAAATATGCTGTCTTCGTTTTTTTGTGCGGTTCAGCATGTAAATATTGATGTACCACATGATGACAGAAAATGCAGCCGTAATTCCGGAGTTGACAACGGCTTCTTTCCAGTTGAACTGATGGGATGCAAGCTGAGGTACAGAAGATAAAATGCCCAGAAAAATAGAGCTTATCCAGATAATGGCCTGTGAGATTTTTATTTTTTGCTGTTGCATGAAATCTGCTGATTTGAAAGGGTTAAATTAATGCTTTTTCTTGAAAATATTATGATAAATAGTGAAACGTAAACTTTTATCCATTTACAGAGTACAATCATTATTAAAAGGCAAAATTCAGGATTCACAAAAAATTACCCTATGGTTACTTTTATTAAGGTCTGATGACTGGTCGGTAGCTCATAAAATACTGTATTCTTCCTTCTTTATCGGGAGAAGTACTTTTTGCCGGATCGTTTTTAATTTCATAAGAAATATTTCCAAGATGATCAGCCTGAACAGTTTCAATACTTAATAATTCTCCGGTGATTGTTCCGCCAATATATTGAGGATTTTCATGATATTTCCAGGTAACCAGTTTCATAACGGTACCCGCTTCCGGTTTCTGAGTTTCCTTTGATAAAGATTCCAGTGCTTTTTCATTTCCGTATAAAGCAGACATTGTTTCTTTCTTAGGATTTAAAGAATTGGAAATGAATTTTAAATTTCCCGGGTCAAAAACAACCCTTGAAAATCCATTATTTGTATCACTATTTTCTTTGCTGCAGGCGGTAAGTGAAATAAGGCTTACCAGTAAAATAAGGATTGTATTTTTCATTTTTTCTGTAAATTTTGGATTAATCTTTGGGTATTTACTTTCATCGGAACATCAAAAAGATAGCCTGTTTGTTCTGCTAATTGTCTGTGGCAGGCAATACAGGATTCTTTAGCGAAAGAAGCTGTCTTTCCGGTTGGATGGAGATCATTTCCGGAGAATTTTGCAAATCCCCAACCCTCAGTATCTTTATACTGTCTGGAATCTTTTACCATAAACTGTGCATTGACAAATTTTCCGGGTCTGATTTCTCCATCAGACATTTCCTGTTGCATCCATACAGATTTTACGACAATACTTCCGTCAGGCCATGGGTGAAAATTTTCTGTTTCCACAGCTTTTACAGCAATATCATTTCCATAAATGACACGGATAGAATGGTCAAAGAGTGTACTCATACTGATCACTTTCCAGTTTTTAAAATCAGGAGTGTATTGAACTCCATTGGGAGAAACCGGAAATTTTGTTGATGCCGGCATGGGTACAATGGATGAGGTTTGAGGGGTTTCAGTACTTTTTTGAGCCGATGGACTTACTGAGGATAATGAAAGGGTATATTTTTTAATGGTTTCAATATCTTTTTGAGTGATTTTAGCCGAAGGGTGAAGAAGGGTATATTCATGAAGAGGCATTTTCCCGCTCTGCATCATATTGAGAATGGCATACATATTTCCCTTATGCTCAGCAGGAGAGAGTTTTTCCCATTCTGAAAAGTTCAGAACTTCTCTGGCTCTTTTGATGTCTTTATTGACAGCCCAGGAAACGGGAGCAATTTTATCATACCAACTTAAATTTTGCTGATTGGAATGGCAGCTAAAGCATGAGTTTTCAAGAATACTGATCACTTCCCTTGGTGCTTCAATTTTTCCAGTAACCGGTTTCCCCTCCAAAGGTTTGCTGAATAGTTGCAATCCTCCGAAGATTCCTAATATAGCCAGAAATACTATGGCAATGGGATTTCTTTTTTTCTTTACGGTATCCATAATGAGTATTGTTTTTATTTTCTGGTTCAAAAGTAGGTGGACAGCACATCCTGTGAAACGGAAAACAGGCTGATCCGGACAAATCAAAAGGTGAATGAGGAATTTTGGGCTCCGAAAAATACACAAGAAAAATCCCGGTCATTGTGTTACCGGGATTTGATAAATCTAATCTATAGTTTATAAAGTAATACCGCCGTCTATCACAATTTCGGTTCCGGTGACATAACTTGAAATCTGATCATCTGACAAATAGGTAACCAGTTTGGCAACTTCTTCAACTGCTCCCATTTTCTTCAATGGAATCTGATCAACGAGATGATTTTGAATATTTTTTAACGTTTCTTCATCAAGACCGGCTTTGCTCATGATCTCGGTTTTTATAGGCCCGGGGCTTATCATATTCACTCTGATTTTTCTCGGTGCTAATTCTGCTGCTGCCGTTTTTGCAATCGAATTCAATGCGGCTTTGCTTGCCTGATACGCTGAACTGTTCGGTTTATAAGTAGAAGCCACAATAGATGATAAGAATATGACAGAAGCGCCGTTATTCAATAAAGGAATGAATTTGCTTAACGTAAAATAAGCGCCTCTGAAATTAATATTCATTACCTGATCAAAATTTTCGACATCCATGTTTTCAATAGGAGTCAGACTTCCGGTAATGCCTGCGTTGATAAACAGAATGTCTATTTTCCCAAACTGTTTCTCTACTTCTCTTTTCAGCAGATCAATATCATCAAGGTTGGCCTGATCTGCAATGAATGGAATGGCTCCAAGTTCCTGAGCCGCTTTTTCTACAGCTTCTTTCCGTCTTCCGGTGATGAGAACCGTTGCTCCTTCTGAAATAAGTTCTTTTGCTGCAGCAAATCCGATTCCGCTGTTTCCTCCTGTTACAAGAGCTACTTTATTACTGAATTTTTTCATTGTAAAATTTTTGACAAAATTATTTCAAAATGGTATACTTTTGTAATCAGTATCACAGAGTATACCAGTATCATTGGTGATATCACTTAACTTTGCAACTATGGAAAGAGATCAAAACGAAGAACTTAGAGCCTTACAGGATACCCTTTATTTTATCGGAGGGAAATGGCGAATTCCTGTGATCAATTCACTTTGTAACGGAAACAGACGGTTCAGGGAAATTGAACGCAGTATTCCCGGAATTACCACCAGAATGCTTTCAAAAGAACTGAAAGATATGGAACTGAATAAGCTGGTAAAACGCACCGTTTACCCGGAAACGCCTGTTCTGATAGAATATGAGCCCACAGAATATTGCCGCACCTTCGGAAATATCATTCAGGAAATGATCAACTGGGGGAGAGAGCATAGGAGAGTGATTGTGGAGGATAGGTAGTGAGAGGTAGCAGATGTTAGGTAGTAGGTTGTAGGGATTAGGGATTAGGGATTAGGGATTAGGGATTAGGGAGTTGCCGATGTTTACCTTAATTAATAAGTACGTGCTCAATATTCCCCTCCTCCGGAGGGGTGTCAAAAATTCTTTGAATTTTTGACGGGGTGGTCTTATCGGTATATTTTTGACAGAGTAGTTAGGAATAAAAAAAGCCCCTTTAAAAAAGGAGCTTTTAATGGTATATCAGAACGAAAATTAGATTCCGTCAATGATTTCATTTAAAACTGTGCTAGGTCTCATAGCTGCATACGTTTTATACGTATCAGTTTTGTAGTATCCTTCAATATTCTGAGGTTTACCCTGAGCACCAATTAATTCAGCATTGATTACTTCTTCATTTTCCTGCATTGCCTGTGCAACCGGAGCAAACTGAGCCGCTAATTCAGCATCAGCTGTCTGGTTAGCCAGTGCTTCAGCCCAATACATTGCCAAATAGAAGTGAGAACCTCTGTTGTCAATCTGGCCTACTTTTCTTGCAGGAGATTTATCTGTTGCCAAGAACTTAGCATTTGCTTCATCCAATGCATCAGCTAAAACCTGAGATTTTGTATTTCCCTGAGTCTGTGCCAAGTGCTCTAAAGAAGCCTGGAGTGCTAAGAATTCACCTAGAGAATCCCATCTTAGGTATCCTTCTTCCAGGAATTGCTCAACGTGTTTTGGAGCAGAACCTCCGGCACCTGTTTCAAATAAACCACCACCATTCATTAATGGAACGATAGAAAGCATTTTTGCAGAAGTACCAAGCTCAAGAATTGGGAAAAGGTCTGTTAAGTAATCTCTCAATACGTTTCCTGAAACAGAGATGGTGTCTTTACCTTCTCTTGCTCTCTTCAATGTTTCAGTCATAGCATCTTTTACATCAAGGATTCTGATGTCAAGACCTGCTGTATCGTGATCAGCAAGATATTTTTCTACCTTTTTGATGATCTCTCTGTCGTGAGCTCTTCCTTTATCTAACCAGAAGATAGCAGGCGTATCAGATAATCTTGATCTGTTTACCGCTAGTTTTACCCAGTCCTGGATAGGAGCATCTTTAGTCTGACACATTCTGAAGATATCATCTTTTTCTACTTTCTGAGAAAGAAGAACGTTTCCAGCTTCATCCTGAACTTCTACAGTTCCGTCAGCTGCTAACTGGAAAGTTTTGTCGTGAGAACCATATTCTTCGGCTTTCTGAGCCATTAAACCTACGTTTGGAACAGATCCCATTGTTGTAGGGTCTAATTTTCCGTGCGCTTTCATATCATCAATTACAGACTGGTAGAAACCTGCATAAGAACGGTCTGGAATGATACAAACGGTATCTTCCTCATTTCCTTCTTTGTTCCACATTTTACCTCCGCCTCTTACAAGAGCAGCCATAGATGCGTCAACGATAATATCAGAAGGTACGTGGAAGTTAGTAATTCCTTTGTCAGAATTTACCATTGCCACTCTAGGTCCTTCAGCTAAAGCTTTTTCAATATCAGCTTTGATGTCAGCTTCCTGAGCATTTCCTTTGATTTTGTCAAAAAGATCAGCAAGACCGTTGTTTGGATTGATATCTAAAGACTTGAAAGTCTCAGCATATTTAGTAAATACTTCTTTGAAGAAAGTCTCCACGATAGCCCCGAAAATGATTGGGTCAGAGATTTTCATCATTGTCGCTTTAAGGTGAGCAGAAAGAAGTACATTTCTTTTCTTAGCCTCCTCAATTGCCTCCTGAACAAATACTCTTAATGCATTTAAGTTCATTACAGAAGAATCAATTACTTCACCAGCCTGAAGACCTGCGAAATCTTTTAATACAGATTCAGAACCGTCATTTCCTTTGAATACGATTCTGTATTTTGTAGCGTTTTCTAATGTTGTAGAAGTTTCTGTACCGTAGAAATCACCATTGTTCATGTGAGCTACGTCAGTTTTGCTGTCAGATGCCCAGTCGCCCATTCTGTGAGGGTTTGCCTTTGCATAGTTTTTAACAGCTTTTGGAGCACGTCTGTCAGAGTTTCCTTCTCTTAATACAGGGTTTACAGCACTTCCTAATACTTTAGCATATTTAGCTTTGATGGCTTTTTCTTCATCATTTTTAGGCTCTGCAGGATAATTTGGAACGGCAAAACCTTTCCCTTGTAGTTCAGCAATTGCTGCATCCAGTTGAGGTACAGAAGCCGAAATGTTAGGTAACTTAATGATATTAGCATCAGGTTGTGTTGCCAATTCTCCTAGTTCTGCCAACGCATCACCAATTTTCTGTTCGTCTTTTAAAAACTCAGGGAAGTTGGCTAAAATTCTTCCTGCCAAAGAAATATCCGGAACTGCGATTTCGATATCTGCTGATTTTGTGAAAGCTTTTACGATAGGTAAAAACGAGTGAGTAGCCAGCATTGGAGCTTCATCAGTAAGTGTGTAATAGATTTTTGATTTTTCTGACATTATACTGTTATTTTTTATTTGAAATTTTAAGTCCCACAAATTTAGTAAATATCATTGTTTTATTTGGGATATTTCCATAAAAAAAAGAGGCTTTTCTGTCTTTAATTTTATATCTGTCTCATTGTATTGCTTCCGGATGTGCTGTCATTAATTCTAAAAATAATGGTAGACTTTAAACGATTGAACTTTTGCCGTCTCAAGCTTAGTTTTTTTAAGAGCATCGGCATATAAGTAATTCTATGTGAAAACTGAGGATCAGACGAATGAGTTTTATTTTCACTTTAAGATTAATTTAACCATAATAAAACGGAGAAAATTTTCTTTTTTGACTAAATTTGAAAAACTAAAAAAATAAATATTATGTCAACGACAATCACTTTAAAAGGAAACGAAGTACACACAATAGGAACATTACCATCAGTAGGAACCACTGTAAAAGATTTTGCATTGGTAGACTCAGGATTAGCGGTAAAAACGCTTGAAACTTTTGCAGGAAAGAAAAAAGTATTCAATATCTTCCCAAGTATTGATACGCCTACTTGTGCCGCTTCTTCCAGAAAATTCAATGAAGAGGCTTCAAAACTTGACAATACAGTAATCATCAATGTTTCAAAAGACCTTCCGTTCGCTTTAGGAAGATTCTGTGCCGCTGAAGGCTTGAATAATGTGGAAACACTTTCAGATTTCAGAAGCAGCTTTGGAGACGATTACGAAGTGACAATCGCAGATTCTCCTATGAAAGGTCTATTGAGCCGTGCCGTGATCGTTACAGACGAAAACAACAAAGTAATTTATACTGAGCAGGTTCCTGAAATAGCAAACGAGCCTAATTACGATGCCGCTCTTGCAGCATTGAAATAATAAAATAATTTTTGTAGAAAAGCCTTGTGAATAATTTTGCAAGGCTTTTTTTGAATATAAAACTTAAAAAACAACACCAAATGACGTCTAATAATTATAAGAAATATGGAGAACTTTTTAATGTAGATTCAGAGCACTTTGAAGAATTCTACGCTTTACTTCACGATACAAAACTTTTAAAATCTGATTTTTTTCTGAAACAAGGGGAAAAATGCAAGTACCTGGGCTTTATTAAAAAAGGAACCATCAGAAGTTTCTATATCAATGATCAGGGACGCGAAATCAATTTCGGATTCTATTTTGAGAATGAATTTTTTACGGATTATGAAAGTATTCTCTGCGATACTGTATCTAATATGAATATTCAGGCGCTGGAAAACTGTGAAATTTTACTGCTGAGTAAAGATAGTCTGCAGGATTTATATAAAAAAGAAGCGTATTGGCAGCAATTCGGGAGAATGATGAGTGAAAAGATCTATCTGGATGCCAAGAAACGGATTGATGATCTGTTGTGCTTTTCTCCCGAAAACAGATACCTTAATCTGGTCAAAAAACAGCCTGCACTCTTTCAGAAAATAGCCCAGAAACATATTGCCAGTTATCTTGGTGTAACAGAACAGTCACTCAGCCGTATAAGAAGCCGGATTGTTAATTAACTTAAGGTAACGTCCACTCATGTTTTATACCGTAGCTTTATCATCATCAAATTTTAACACAATCATTATGGAACAAAAAGATTTAACCATTATTTTGGTACACGGAGCATGGGGAGACGGTTCACACTGGCAGTACATTATCCCTTCACTGACAAAGGCTGGGTATAAAGTAAGAAGTGTCCAGAACCCATTAACTTCGCTTCAGGAAGATATTAATAAGACCAAAGACCTTATTGATGCCCAGGAAGGGAAAGTGCTTTTAGTAGGACATTCTTATGGAGGTGCTGTTATTTCAGGAGCGGGACATCATGATAAAGTAGCAGGGCTGGTTTATATTGCTGCTTTTGCACCGGATGCGGGAGATAGTCTTGGGTCTCTTTTAGGGAGAAGAGAGTCGCCGGGTGGCGCAAGTATTTATCCTGACAGTAAAGGTTTTTTATGGATTAAATACGACGAATTTAAATCTGCTTTCTGCCAGGATTTAGATGATGAAAAAGCATTGGTTATGTCATTATCACAAAAACCTATTCACGGACAATGTTTCGGTGATGTAGCGGGTGAACCTGCATGGAAGATACGTCCAAGTTGGTATCAAATTTCATTGCAGGACCGTATGATCCCTGCAGAAACAGAAAAAGAAATGGCAGAGCGTCTTGAGCCTAAGAAAATAATCTCTCTGGATGCAGGACATGCTTCATTGGCTTCGCATCCCGAAGAAGTTACTCAGCTGATTTTAGACGCAGCTTCTTCAATTTAACAGAATATATACTACAATAATTTATAAAGCCTTGTGAAATTTTATGTAATTTCACAAGGCTTTTTTTAATGAAAAATAAGTCAGAATGGTAAAAAGAATCGTAGCCAATATCAAAACAAATGATCTTTCCAGAGCCAATCGGTTTTATCAGGATATTCTGGAACTGGATGTTTTGATGGATCATGGATGGATCAAAACATTGGGGAATAACGAAGAGGCAAAAGTTCAGATCAGCTTTGCCGAACAGGGAGGAAACGATACAGAAGTTCCTGATTTCTCCATTGAAGTGGATAACGTAGATGAAATCTATGGTAAAATGAAAGATGCTGGTTTTGAAATCGCTTATGAACTGACCAATGAGGAATGGGGCGTTCGCCGTTTTTTTGTTAAAGATCCATTTGAAAAACTGATTAATATACTGTCTCACCAATAAATATTATTCCCAATGAAAGCAGAAAAGATTATTCCTGTACTAAGAATTTTCGATTATCAGAAAACAAAAGAATTTTATGTAGACTGGCTGGGATTTGAGATTGTATGGGAACATTATTTCGAAGAAAATACACCCGTTTATATGGAAGTGAAAAAAGAGAATATCATTTTCCATTTAAGTGAGCATCATGGTGATGGAACACCTGGAACAAAGGTGTCGATCTGGGGTGAAGGCGTTCCGGAATATCATAAGGAACTGATTGAAAAAAAATATAAATACAACCGCCCAGGACTTGAAAAAACGTTTTATGGAGCTGTCTCCTTTACGGTAATTGATCCTTTTGGGAATACAATCACTTTCGAAGAAGAATATGATGAGGCAAAACACAAACACCTGCAATTGTATTCTCATGATTGATTTCGCTCAAACAACATAACTGATTTTTAGTAAATTATGTTTTCAAATATACATCAGGAATTTGAAGTCCCGGAAGAACTTCGGGATACCATAAAATGCTTTTGGTATAACAGAAGAGATTATGGCGAAGAACTATCGGATTTTACAGTACTACCGGATGGTTATGCCGAAATCATCTTTCACTTTGGCAGCGGATGCAGTATTTCTCATCAGGGAATTTTGCAGGCTTTACCTTCTCCGTTTATCATGGGGTTACTCAACCAGCCAGCTCTTTTTTATGCTCAAAATCAACTGGAAATCATCGGGATCAGGTGTTTTCCATGGGCTGTTTTTGATTTATTGGGACTTTCATCAGAAAAAACAGAAAACGGAGTTCATAGGTTTGAACATCCCGTTGCACAGCTTCAATCTGCCTTGAATGAACTTATTACTCAGGGAAAAATAGAGGATGCTATCTTTCAGGTAGAACAATATTTTCTGAAATTACACTCACAGATTACGATAGACAGTCTGCTTTTCAAAGCCGGTGCGGCTATGAGAAAAAATTACGGAGCTATTCCAGTAAACCAGGTTGCTGATTCTGCCCATACAACAGTTCGGACATTAGAAAGAAAATTCAAGCAGTCTTCGGGACACACCGTAAAAGATGTATCCGGAATTATGCGTTTTGAACAGATAAGAAACCGTTTATGGCATGCTCCTGAGACTTCTATTGCGGCACTCGCACAGGAATTCGGATACACCGATCAATCTCACTTAAGCAGAGAATTTAAACGATACAGCGGTTCTACACCCGCAGCTTTTGCAAGAGAAGCAAGAAAAAGAAAGCAGGCGATAAGCAATGATTTTGTCGCATTTGTACAAGCATGATACAACTGCATTCCTGAATTTTGTGGCATAATAAATACATCACAAAATTATGGTACTGAATCATAAAAAAGTAGCCATCATTGGCGCTGGCCCTGTGGGTTTAACCATGGCCGTCTTATTACAGCAAAAAGGCGTTGAAGTCAATGTTTATGAAAGAGACGTGAATGCACAGACCAGAGTCTGGGGCGGTACATTGGATCTTCATCAGGACTCAGGGCAGAAAGCGATGGAAAAGGCGGGATTGTTGGATAAATATTACGAGATTGCCTTGCCTATGGGAATCAACATTACTGATGAGCAGGGCAACATACTCTTTACAAAAGAAATTACCCCAGAAAATCAATATGACAACCCGGAAATCAACAGAAATCATTTAAGAGAAATGCTATTAAACAGTCTCGTAGATCATACCGTAATCTGGGATATGAACTTTACCGGAATGGAAGAACATGACGGGAAATGGCTGCTTCATTTTAAAGATAAACCTGATGTGGCTGCAGATCTTGTTATTGGTGCTAATGGTGGAATGTCCCGAGTAAGAAAATACGTGACAGATGCTGAAGTGGAAGAAACCGGAACGTTTATTATTCAGGGAGATATTCCTCAGCCTGAGAAGGCATGCCCTGAATTTTTTAAATGGTGTGATAGGAAAAGACCAATGGCTGCGTTTGAAGGGAATTTATTGGTGGCTAATCCATTTAATAACGGAGCTTTGACGTATGGAGTCATATTCAAAAAGCCTGAGGAATGGAAAGATGGCTATAATTTGGACTTTAAAAATACAGAACAGGTCCGTCAGTTTCTTGCCGAAAGGGTTTCTTCATGGAGTGGGCTTTATCAGCAGCTATTTAACTCAACTTCCTTTTTTGTAGGATTGCCGACAAGGAAAATTCCATTAGATAAACCCTGGAAAAATAATCGCCCTTTACCTGTAACATTGATTGGGGATGCCGCTCATCTTATGCCTCCTTTTGCAGGACAGGGAGTGAACAGCGGACTGATGGATGCTTTAATTTTATCAGAAAATTTAACGGAAGGAGCCTATCAAACTATATCCGAAGCCATTGAAGCTTACGAACAAAAAATGTTGATCTATGCCGGAGAAGCACAGCTGGAATCCTCCAAAAATGAGTTGGAGATGCGCGATATCAATTTCTCTTTTACAAGCCTTATCCACTAGTTGCTGATTTAATAGCACAATTAATGATCCGGATCATTAAATAGTAAGATGAATAAAACTTACCTTTACATTTTAATAATAGAATAATAGAATGAAACGTTCAGGAACAGCAGATTTACCTCTTCACTATGGCAAAGTACCGCCATGGCTGTATGAGCGTATGTCTGTTCTGGGGCTTTCTATTATCGAAGTAATTCTCATGGATTACGGTAAAGATGAGGTATTACGCAGATTGGCAGATCCGTTTTGGTTTCAGAGCTTTGGAGCGGTAATGGGAATGGACTGGCATTCTTCAGGAATTACCACTTCCGTTATGGGAGCATTGAAACGTTCCATTAATCCGAATTCACAATCGTTGGGACTTTATATCTGTGGCGGAAAAGGAAAATTTTCCCGTGAAACTCCGTCAGAACTGATCAGAATTGCCGATAAAACAGGACTCAACGGAACAGAGCTGGTAAGAGCCAGCAAGCTTTCCGCAAAAGTGGATAATACGGCTATTCAGGATGGCTATCAGCTATATCTGCATAATTTTATTCTGTCAGATAACGGAAACTGGAGTGTCATTCAGCAGGGAATGCATGAGTCGGACGGAACAGCAAGACGCTATCACTGGCATTCTGAAAATATCACATCATTTGTAGAAGAACCTCACACAGGAATTAATGGAATTTCAAGAGGGAAAATTCTGAATCTTACGGATACCAAAGCTTCAGAAAACAGAAAAGGAATTTTAGATATTTCCCATACCGATTCAGCAGAAGTGATGAAAGATTTTGCCAGACTGATTCTTCCTGCCCACCATGATGTTCAGGCTTCAGATGTAGATTTAAAACGTCTGGGAGCACTTCTGTATGTAACCCGGGAACAGCAGCCTCAGAATTTTGAAGATTTGCTGATGCTGGAAGGAGTAGGCCCCAGAACCATGCAGTCCTTGGCTTTGGTAAGTGAAGTGATTCATGGAGCACCCTCAAGATTTGCAGATCCTGCAAGGTTTTCCTTTGCTCATGGAGGTAAAGACGGACATCCTTTCCCTGTTCCCATCAATACCTACGATGAAAGTATCAGCATTCTCAGAAAAGGAATAGAAAAGTCCAAACTGGGAAATTCTGATAAATTAAGCTCTTTAAATAAACTTCATCAGATCATAACCGAGGCAGAAAAAGATTTCACTCCGGATTTTGATATTCAGCAGGTCATTGAAGAAGAAAGACAAAACTCATGGCGTTTTGGTGGGAAAACTGTATTTGGAGATGCTCAGAAACCCAGTCCTCCAAAACCTATACAGCTTTCTCTGTTTTAACTCTATTTTAAAAATTTCTTTCCCTTTAAAAGTCTAAGATCACAATCATCAACAAATAGTCATTCCCATCCTTTGGAGGGGTGGCGAAAATTCAAAGAATTTTTGACGGGGTGGTTTTAAATAACTGTTTAAAAAATTAATAGTTTTAAAATTTGTTTTATTTCAATAGTATATGTGATTGTCTGTGAAAGTATTCAATTCACTGTTTAATGTTTTTTTTGCTCTTAATTCAATTAAAAATTTTATTTTTAAAGTCTTAAAAAATTGACACCAATGACCAGTAAAGCCTTAGAAATCTGCTATGACTTTCCATTTTTTTTCAAGGAAGAGCTTGAAGAGATATTTCAGGCTCACGAAAAAAGATCCTTCCAAAAAGGTGATTTCATTCTTGAAGAAGGTAAAACAGCCAATGAATACTATATTCTGGAAAGTGGGCTGGCACGTTCGTATGTGAATGATTTTAATGGAAATGAAGTAACCACCCATTTTTTCACGGAGAATGAAGTGATTATTGAGGTTTTATCAATGTTTCAGAGAATACCTTCCCAGGAAAATATCGTTTGTATTACAGATTGCGAATGCTTGAGGCTGGATTATGATACTTTTCAGGAGCTATTCCATAAAATCCCGAATCTCAGAGAATGGGGAAGATCATGGATGTCTCAGGAACTTTTTGCCTATAAACAAAGGTCGGTAGAAATGTTTACCCTTTCAGCCACCAAAAGATATCTTAATCTGCTGGAGCAGAAGCCTAAAGTCATACAATTTGCACCCTTGAAACAGATTGCTTCCTATCTGGGAGTTACGGACACTTCTTTGAGCCGTATC
Organism: Chryseobacterium sp. Marseille-Q8038; assembly: GCF_965111995.1. Taxonomy (NCBI): domain Bacteria; kingdom Pseudomonadati; phylum Bacteroidota; class Flavobacteriia; order Flavobacteriales; family Weeksellaceae; genus Chryseobacterium; species Chryseobacterium sp. Marseille-Q8038. The sequence goes on from NZ_CBCOPN010000001.1 coordinate 500,148, forward strand.
CGTAAAGAAATCGTTTCCCATCCTAAGAAAATTTAAATCTTGCCTTATGACAAGTTGATTTTCATTGCACCTTGGTAATTTTGGATAACAGTTTAACACTAAAATTACAAAAAATGAAAGTCAATCAAATTTATGTAAACCTTCCGGTAAAAGATGTACAGAAAACAAAAGATTTCTGGACCAGGGTAGGTTTCCCGATTAATGAACAGTTTTCTGATGATAAAGCAGTCTGTGTTGTTTTGAATGATACCATCTATGCGATGTTTTTGCAGGAAGATTATTTTATGACCTTCACCAATAAGCCTGTGGCTAAAGAGAATACCAGTCAGGTTCTTGTGGCGGTAGGACTAAACAGCCGTGAAGAAGTAGACAAAATAGTGAACACTGCGGTAGAAAATGGGGCGTGGCAGCATGAAGAACCTCAGGATTACGGATGGATGTATCAGAATTCTTTCTGGGATCTGGACGGACATGGCTGGAATATTACTTTTGCAGATCTATCGCAAATGCCAACAGAATAGTTTTCATTTCAGATAACAAGACTTTTCTGAAGTTTAACAAATAAATCTTGTCTTATGGCAAGCTCATTCTTATCAGACCTTGGTAATTTTGAGTACAATTCACCACTAAAATTTACAAAATGAACATTACCGATATTTACGTCAATTTACCCGTAAAAGACGTTCAAAAAACCAGAGAATTCTGGACAAAGCTTGGCTTTTCTATCAATGAACAGTTTTCAGATGATAAAGCAATATGTGTTGCAATGAAAGAAAATCATATCTATACGATGTTTCTTAAAGAAGAGTTTTTCCAAACCTTTACCAACAGACCTTTTGCGAAAGGAGATACAACACAGGTGCTTTTGGCTATTGGAGTCAGCAGCCGTGATGAGGTAGATGATATGGTAAAAACAGCTATCGAAAACGGAGGTTCAAAATATAGTGAACCAGTGGATTACGGATGGATGTATCAGAGCAGTTTTGCAGATATCAATGGCCATCAGTGGGAAGTGATGCATGGAGATGCCTCTCAAATTCCTACAGAATAATTCTTTATTGTTCTTTAAATACCAATCACATGGAAACACAATCAAACGATATAGAAATCATAAAAAATCAGGTAGTCAGCAACTATTATGTGATTACTATGAATATTGACGGCATCTCCCACGAAGAGTCTATGATTTTTCCGAATGGTGAAGCCAACTGTATGAACTGGGTTCTGGGACATTTAATCTACATCAGAAATCCCTTACTGAATATTTTAGGAGAAGAATCTGTCTGGGACAGCGAAAAATTTTCCTTCTATAACAGAGGTGAAATTGCCTTGAACCGGAAAGATGAACTGGTAAGCTTTGAAGATTTGCAATCCTATTTGAAACAATCTCAGGACAAACTGGAAGCAAAACTCAACACTATTGAAAGTTTTCAGCCCGAAACAGTTAAAGATATATCCACTTTAAGCCTTCATGAAATTTACCACAGCGGGCAGCTGGGCTGTCTCCGCAGAATTTTAGGAAAGCCTGGAGCAATAAAATAGCATGCTATTTTTAGATTCCTTGCTTGGCTCGGAATGACAAGTACATCGCTGACATATTAGTATTACATTTTTAGAACAGTACAATTTTATCGAAGATAAAATCCTCGCGCCTTAAAACATACAGTTGATAAAACACTTTGCGCCTTTGCGTTTCTCCAACCTCCTAACCTCTAATTTCTAATTTCTAACTTCTAATCTCTAATCTCTAATCTCTAATTAAAATGGACACACCAAAATCAAAAAAAATGGAAGTCATTATTCCGGCTTACAGAATGCATTCCCAAAGCTTTATGAATGTTTTGGACGGCATTTCGGAAGAAGATGCATTGAAAAGAATTGAAAATAAAACCAATCACATTGTATGGATGGCAGGAAACTTTGTCAACATGCGCTACGGCTTAGGCTGGGTGCTTGGAATACAGGAAGAAGATCCTTACAGCGACTTGTTTTTTCAGGGAAAAGCTTTGGATGAAAGTTTTAAGTATCCCACTTTAACTGAACTGAAGGAAAACTTTCATAAAATTTCCGCTAAAGTATACCAAAAACTTCATGAAGTAACAGATGAAGAACTGGATGAGATATTTGAAATAGGAATGAATATCCCCTTCATCAAAGAAACAAAACTCAATTTTGCCGGAATGTGTATCGGCCGTGAAGACTATTTATGCGGGCAGATTGGCCTGATGCGTAGAATTTTGAACTACCCGGGAATGAAGTATGATGTAGACGAAAAACTTACCTATTAACAATGAATCCAGTAGAAAAAGGCTATAAAAAAGTCAATGGAATCCAGCTGTATTACGAAATCTACGGATCAGGAAAACCTTTGGTTTTGATTCATGGCGGAGGCTCGTCCATTCTGTACGATTTTAAAGAGGTGATTGTAAGATTGCAAGATAAATTCCAACTCATAGGAATCGATCTGCAAAACCACGGACGTAGCGAACACCGCGATATTCCTGAAACATTTGAACAGGATGCTGACGATGTTGCCGGACTTTTAGCAGAATTAAACATAAGAAAAGCTTCCTTCTGGGGATTCAGCAATGGAGGAAGTACCGTAATGCAAATTGGCCACCGCCATCCCGGAATTGTAGAAAAACTGGTCGTTGCCTCAGCATTTTATAAAAGAAACGGAATGATAGACGGCTTTTTTGAAGGAATGCAGGACGCCACTTTCGAATCAATGCCGGAACCTTTTAAAATCAATTTTTTAAATCTCAATCCGGATTTTTCAAAACTGGAAAACCTTTTTGAGAAAGACTGCAAAAGGATGCAGACTTTTGAAGACTGGGATGATGAAGTACTGACTTCCATACAATCTCCCACATTGTTCATCAGTGGGGACCAGGATGTCATGAAACCGGAACATACCGCAGCAATGTGGCGTCTGGTGAAAGATTCCCGGCTTATAATACTTCCCGCTACTCATGGTATTTATATGATGCCAGACTTTGACGGAAGTATTGATACAAACTTAATAGATTTTACCGTCAACGAAGTAGAAAAATTTTTAAACCATTAAGACTTTAAGAATAGCAAGCTGAATTCCGGGAATGGAAACCGTCTTGACGATTCATATTAACTTAATTAATTCTTAATGAACCAGCAGTAGAACCTATATTTTATAATAATAACTTTAAAATTAAAAATCATGGCTAAATTAAATCCGTATCTAAATTTTGATGGAACAGCTGAAGAAGCGTTCAATTTTTACAAAACTGTTTTCGGTGGTGAATTCGTCGGAGGAATTCATAAAATGGGAAATGCTCCCGGTACTGAAAACCTTTCTGAAGAAGAAAAAAACAGAGTTATGCATATTGCTTTGCCTATCGGAGGTGACCTGTTAATGGCATCGGATATTGTACCCGGATTTGGACAGACTCTTACCGTAGGAAATAATAATTATGTATCTGTTTTCCCAGACTCCAGAAATGAAGCAGACAGAATCTTTAAAGAGCTTTCTGACGGCGGAAATGTAGAAATGCCGATTGAAGACCAATTTTGGGGAGATTATTTCGGTTGCTTTCAGGATAAGTATGGTGTTCATTGGATGGTGAACTATAATGAAGAATATGCAAAATAATCTTATATTTAACTAAAAATAATAAAGAGGTGCTCATTTTTGGGCAGCTCTTTATTCAAACGTAAAAAAAAATAGAACTATGGATCCAATTAAAATAGACATTACAATATTAGCACCGGTGGAAAAGGTTTGGAATTATTTCAATGAACCCAAACACATCACAAAATGGAATTTCGCCCACGAAAGCTGGCAGTGTCCTAGTTCTGAAAACAACCTTACAGTAGGCGGCAAATTCAAAAACAGAATGGAAGCTAAAGACAAAAGTTTCGGATTTGATTTTGAAGGTGTATATGATGAAATTATCCCCCATGAAGTTATCAAATACCACATGGAAGACGGAAGGAAAGTAGAAGTTGTTTTCGATAAAATAGATGAAAATACAACGAAAGTGATTGAAATTTTCGATCCGGAAAAACAAAATTCTGTGGAAATGCAGCGAGATGGCTGGTATGCTATTTTGAACAATTTCCATAAGTATGTTGAGAATCATTAACAATATTTTTTGTAGCCATGATCAATCTAGTTATCATGTCAAAGAGTTTAAATTCCATTTATACTTTTAATTATGACTCTGAAGAAGAATTTCTTCACGGGGTTATTGCAATACCGGCAAGAAGAGCCTTAGAAAAAGAAAAGATAAATTCTTTGGAAAAACTTTCAGATTATTCCGAAAAAGAAATTATGCAGCTTCATGGTTTTGGTAAAAATGCAATGATGAAACTGAAGAATTACATGCAGGAAAATCAGGTCTCTTTTAAAGAAGTATAATAGTAAGTAACTGAAAGCTTGTTGGAATGTCTTGCCATAAAACGGAATCGCTTCGTTCAAATGCAAGGACATAAGATATCTTTTGCGGTTGCTTCATGAGTAAGCTAGAAGTATAAATACACCCCTTATTAAAATGTAAAATTATGAATAAAGATATTTTCCCATGTCTCTGGTATGATGGAGACGCCAAGCAATCTGCCGAATTTTATTGTAAAGTTTTTGGAGGCGAAATTACGGCAGATACTCCTGTGGTAATGAACATTGATGTGTTCGGGCAAAGATTGATGCTTCTGAACGGAGGTCCTCAATTCAAAAAAAATCCTTCCATATCTTTCATGGTGATCTGTGAAACAGAAGAGGAAGTTCAAAAATACTGGGATCAGTTACTGGATGGCGGTATAGCGCTAATGGAACTGGGATCTTACTCATGGAGCCCAAAATACGGATGGGTTCAGGATAAATATGGGGTAACATGGCAGTTGTTTCTGGGTGAAAAAGCAAGTGATCAGAAAATAGTTCCTACGCTGATGTTTATCCATCAGAATAATGGGAAAGCAAAAGAAGCAATGGAGCTTTATACCAGAACTTTTCCAAATTCCAGCATAGGAAACATATTAACCTATGGAGCAGGAAGTGAGGGACATGATATTCCGGAACCGGCAGAAAATGTTCAGCATGCTCATTTTGTGATTGACGGGTACAGCTTATTCTGTATGGATAATTCCTATGATCACCCATTTGATTTTAATGAAGGAATATCATTGGTCGTGATGACCGATGACCAGGAACAAACCGACAGATATTGGAATACCTTTACAGCAGACGGAGGCAGAGAAAGTATGTGTGGCTGGCTGAAAGATAAATATGGATTGAGTTGGCAGATTGTTCCTAAAAGACTCATTCAGTTAATGTACGATTCTAATCAGGAAAAAGCTTATAAAGTAGTTCAGGCAATGATGAAAATGCAGAAAATTATCATCCAGGATCTGGAAGATGCTTATCAGTCATAAATATTTTCGGCGTATTGTTTGATGTTATTTAGAGAAAAGATTTGCTTATGAAAACACAGAACAAATCACAATCTAAGTCAAAAGTCCCTAAAGAAGGGCTGTTTCCGGAAATTATCCGGAACGATTATCGGGGAAGCCGGAAGCTGCTTGGGAAAAAAGCAGTTATTTCCGGGGGAGACAGCGGCATAGGACAGGCTGTAGCTGTTCATTTTGCCAGAGAAGGAGCTGATGTCGCTATTATCTATAAAGAAAGTGATGACGATGCCAAAGAAACAAAAAAACTGGTGGAAAAAGAAGGGCAGAAGTGCCTTTTGATCAAAGGTGACCTTACCCGGAAAGTTTTCAGGGAAAAATGTGCAGACAGGATCAAAACCCAATGGAAAAGTATTGATATTCTTGTGAATAATGCCGGAATTCATACTTCCAAAAGCAGTCTGGAGAAAATCTCTGATGAACAGATTCAGGAAACATTTGATACCAATATCATTTCCATGATTTCATTCACCAGAAATTTTCTTCCGATGATCGGAAAAGGAGGACGGATTATTTGTACAACTTCTGTCACAGCATATCGTGGAAGCGATCACTTGATTGATTATGCAGCTACAAAAGGAGCTGTTCTATCTTTTATCCGTTCATTGGCTGATAACCTTGCAGAAAAGGAAATCCTGGTCAACGGAATTGCACCGGGGCCTATTTGGACTCCTCTTGTAAAAGAAGCTTTTGATGATCTTTCCCAATTTGGAAAAGATACTCCGCTGAAACGAGCGGGGCAGCCATCAGAAGTAGCACCGGCCTATGTTTTTCTTGCTTCCAAAGACGCAAGTTATATTACGGGAGAAATTATTCATATTAATGGAGGTGATTTTGTCGGAGGATGATTAGAAGTTAGAGGCTAGAATTTAGAAGTTAGATCTTAGATGTGTCCATAAAATAACTCTCTTACCCTCCAACTCACCAACCACCTGCAACCTATTATCTACTATCTAAAACTTAAAAATATATGGAACGATTATCATATGAAATAGAAATCAATGCCGAACCTGAAAAAGTGTGGAGTGTCCTTTGGGGAGATATTACCTATAGGCAATGGACAACGGCATTTACAGATGGTTCTTTTTATGAAGGAACTTTAGAAGAAAACAATATCGTTAAATTTCTTGATCCCAAAAATAACGGAATGTACAGCAAAGTACTAAAAGTCATTCCTAATGAAGAGATAAAACTTCTGCATCTGGGAGAAATTTATGAAGGTATTGAAGTTGCGAAAGATTGGGGAGAAGCAACAGAAGCTTATTTTCTTGAGGAAAATGACGAGGGAACGTTACTGAAAACAGAAATTCAGACTCCCGCAGAATTTAAAGATTTTTTTGAAGAAAAATTTCCAAAAGCGATGATGATTGTTAAGCATCTTTCAGAAAATCAGCTGTAAATAATTTCGTTAGATCGAAAGAAAAAATCATTGAGCTTTGAGATTGCTTCGCCTGGCTCGCAATGACCAATCTAAAAAAATGAAACAAATGGAAACCTTATCATACGAAACAGTAATTGATGCTCCTTTACAAAAAGTATGGGACATCCTCTGGAATCCGGAAACCTATAGTGAATGGACAAAATATTTCGGCGCAGGATCTGTCATGAAATCAGACTGGAAGGTAGGAGGGAAAACCTATTTTCTGAATGCTCATGGAGAAGGAATGGTTTCAACCATAGACAGCCTGGATGAACCTAATCAGATTGTTTTTAAACATCTGGGAATGGTAGATAAAGAAGGTAATGAGGATACACAAAGCAAAGAAGTAATGGAATGGAACGGAAGCTTTGAAAAATACTTTCTGATCGACTTTGGCGGAAAAACAAAACTTCATGCCGAAGTTCAGGTAGAAAAACAATGGCAGGACCACATGAATACAGGATTTACAAAAGGATTAATGGTTGTAAAAAGCCTTGCAGAAGGCGTTAGCCTTGGCTCAGTATAATGAAATTCAAAGTTCAAGGTTTAAAGTTTAAAGTTTAAAGTTGAGTTTTGATCCTAAATACTAATCCCTAATCCCCAATCCCTGCTACCTACTACCTATAACCCATCATCTATACCCTAAAGAATGAAACTACTCGTAATACTTTTCATCACATTTATTCTGGCTTTGCTGGGAACTTTTTTGGTTCAGGGAAAGCCAGATTTCATATTTTCAGGCAATCTTGGAATGGCTGTTTTCATCATATTTACAGGTTTTTCCCATTTTAAATTTCAGAAAGGAATGGCGATGATGATTCCGGATGTTATTCCTGCCAGAATGTTTTGGGTATATTTTACAGGAGTACTGGAAATTGCAGCAGGAATTGGATTGATGATTCCGGCTATTCGTGAAATCACTGCTATTTTACTGATCATTTTTTATGTATTGGTTTTTATGGCCAATATCAATTCTTCCAGGAAAAAGATTAATATTTTTAAAGCCGATTACACAGGCCCGGGAATGAAATACCTTTATACTCAAAGAATTCCCATGCAGATTATCTTAATCATCTGGACATGGTATTTCGGGATATACTTACACTAAATAATAAAGACAGTCATTGAGGCTGTCTTTTTCATATAATTGATGTTTTTTTAAAATTAATTGTTAAAATAGTGTAACGTTTTATAGGGATGGCGTGTCTTATTATATAAATGCATTTATTTTTTATTGTTTTGAAAATAAGTGCCTATATAACTTTAACCTTAAAAACAGAAGTTATGAAACTAAATCACAACATTTTCGGTACAGCATTTATTGTACTATCTACCATCATGACCAATGCACAGAGCTCTACTGCCGCACTGCCGGGAGATCCTACTTTACCATCTTCCAAAGCCAATCTTGAGAAACTTATTTCTTATGACAAAGGCAATTTTAAATACAAAGTGGAAGACTACTTTGCGAGACCAAAAGCCTCAGCATTTAAAATCTCTCCTGACGGGAAGTACCTTTCCTATAAAGAAAAAGATCAGGATAAAAAGAATCATGTCTATGTAAAAGACCTGAAAACAGGAAAAATTACCAAAGCTATTGTAGAAAAAGATGACCTGGTAAGAGGATATGGCTGGCTGAACAAGCAACGTCTTTACTACACTCAGGATAGAGGAGGGAATGAAAATATTCATTTGTATGCCACAGATATCGATGGAGGAAATCAGAAGGATTTAACGCCATTTGACGGAGCGAAAGTACAGTCAATTATTCCTATAAAAGATACAGACTTTGTTGTGGTTACCATGAATAAAAACAATAAGCAGATCTTTGAACCTTTTAAAATCAATTTCGTTACCGGAGAAATAACTCAGCTGTATGAAAATAAAGACGTCAACAGTCCTATTGACGGCTATATTTTTGATAAAGACGGAACTTTAAGAGGATACAACATTCTTGAAAACGGACTGACTACAAAGACATATTATAAAGATTTGCAGACAGGAAAATTCAATCTGATTAAATCTGCTGACTGGTCTGATACCTTTGGAATTATTGAGTTTAATGAAAATTCTAAAAATAAAGATGAAGCCTATGTCGTAACGAACCTGGATAGCGATAAAGCCAGAATCGTATTGTATGATCTAAAGAAAAATGCAGTGATTAAAGAAATCTATTCCAATCCTGTATATGATGTAAGCTCAATAAGTACAGCCGGTAAAAACAGAAACTATGAACTGGATTTTATCAGCTATGAAGGAATCAAAGGAGAAACAGTTCCGGTAAGTAAATTTTATAAAGAAATAGACGACAAATTAAAATCTCAATTTGGAGACAAGGAATTTGGAATCGTTTCTTCTGATGATAATAATGATAAACTTTTAGTGGTTGTAGGAAGTGATAAACTGTATGGAACCTATTACGAATATGACACAAAAACCAAACAGACCAAGCTTCTTTACAACCTGATGCCTCAGCTGAAGGAAGAAGATATGGCTGAAATGAGACCTATCGAATTTAAAAGCAGAGACGGATTGACTATCCGAGGATATATTACACTGCCTAAAGCCGTATTGGAAGGGAAAAAAGTTCCTTTAATCGTTAACCCTCACGGTGGCCCTCAGGGAATCAGAGACCGATGGGGATTCAACCCGGAAACACAGTTGTTTGCAAGCAGAGGCTATGCTACACTTCAGGTCAACTTCAGGATTTCCGGAGGCTATGGGAAATCATTCCAGAAAGCTGGTTACAAACAGATTGGAAGAAAAGCAATGGATGATGTGGAAGATGGAGTAAAATATGCCATTGAACAAGGATGGGTAGATAAAGATAAAGTAGCCATTTACGGAGGAAGCCATGGTGGATATGCAACCTTAATGGGATTAATCAAAACTCCGGATCTGTATACCTGTGGAGTAGATTATGTAGGAGTATCCAATATTTTTACCTTCTTTGCTTCTTTCCCGGAATACTGGAAACCATACAAAGAAATGGTAAAACAAATCTGGTATGATCTTGACAACCCTGAAGAGGCTAAAATTGCTAAAGAAGTTTCGCCTGTTTTCCAGATTGATAAGATCAAGAAGCCTTTATTTGTGGTACAGGGAGCTAACGATCCAAGGGTGAATATCAATGAATCTGATCAAATTGTAAAAGCAATGCGTGCCAAAGGTTTTGAAGTTCCTTATCTGGTAAAATATGATGAAGGACACGGATTTGGAAAAGAGCAGAACAGAATTGAGCTTTATAAGTCGATGCTGGGATTCTTTGCAGAGAACTTTAATAAATAAACTATTAATTTTATAATAATGGAAACGGAAGGCAAAAGCCTTCCGTTTTTTTATGACAAAGTCATTGCGAGCAAAGCGAAGCAATCTCAATATAATGTATAAGTCTAATAAATGGAGTTGGAAAAGCGCCAAGGTTTTACAAGTGGTATGCTTTAAGGCGCAAAGATTTTATCTCCGATAAAATTGTACAGTTCTAAAGATTTACGGATATTTTAACGGCGCATTTGTCATTGCGGGCGAAGCGAGGAATCCCGACTCCGTTTGGGCAATAATCCCTCTTAGTAATTATGCAAATACTGATAATAATTATTTAATAGAAAATAAAAAAATCTCACTTGCCGAAAATCTTTGATTTTCTTGCGTCTTACAACTATATAATATAATAATGATAAAAACTTTGCGCCTTTGCGACTCTCCCACAAAAATCATTTTATATATGCTTTATCATTCATCATTTATCAATTACCAATTATCAACTTAGCCCCGATAGCAGCGGTTACCCCGGAACATGAGTAGGAGCGTCGGAGGGTAAGGTTGGTGGGATGGCATGGCGTGAGGAGTATGAGCGGATAGCGGGAAAAAGCTCCCTTAAACATAAGTAATGAGTAATGAGTAATGAGTAATCCGGGAATAATTGAGAAGAGAAAAGGCTGATGAATAAAAGAAAACTTGAATTGTAAGAAAAATATTTTAAATTTATTAAAGTAAAACAAAAAGGATAGCCGTCATATCAGTATGGAGGTTGTCGAAAAAATAACAATGCCACAGAAGGATAAAGAAAGTATCATCTCACAGACCGTTTCGAGCTACGGAGGGAAGCTGATGTCTTATATTCGTCCGAAAGTGAAAAATACGGAGGATGCGGAAGATATCCTGCAGGAAGTGTGGTATCAGTTCAGTAGCCTTACGAATATTTCGGAGATCGTAAATGTTGGTGGGTGGTTGTACAGGGTAACAGCGAATAAAATTACAGACCGTTACCGTAAAAAGAAAACAGAAAATCTTGAAGATTTCGTCTATGAAGATGAAGACGGCAGTTTTTCTATCAAGGATATTCTTTTGATGGATGAAAGCGCAGGCCCTGAAGTGAAGATGTTTCAGGATGAGATCTGGAAGAAACTGTTTGAAGCACTTGACGAACTTCCTGAAAAACAAAGGCTGGTTTACGTAGAAAATGAACTGAACGACAAAACCCTCCAGGAGATTGCCGATGAACAGGGAGAAAATATCAAAACCATCATCAGTAGAAAAAACTATGCTGTGAAGCACTTGAGAAACAGGCTGAGAAAGCTATACGAAGATTTAAAAAGTTAGAAAAAGAAATTATGAATCATAAACACAAAAAGGGCTGGATTTTTTTATTGTTATGTCCACCATTAATTTTAGCCGCGGTTACATGGATTGTAATGCTGCTTTGGAATTGTCTTCTCCCGGAGATTTTAGGAGTGAAAACCATTAATTTCTGGCAGGCAATGGGGATACTGATCCTAAGCAAAATTCTTTTCGGTGGTTTCCATTTCGGTAAAGGAATGAGAGATTTTAAGGAAAGAAAAATGAGAGAAAAAATGGAAAGCTGGTCGCCTGAGGAAAGAGAGAAATTCAAAGAAGTATGGAGAAATAAATGCTCAGGTGGATTCTTCAACAGAAACAACGAATAATTTGAAATTTTTAAAGAAGTAGTAAAGTAAAATTAGAATTCATTCGTCTCTATAAAAAACAAGAAGTAGTAAAATTTAAAATTTTGAAAAAATGAAAAATTCAGCATTAAAAGGAGCTCTTGGAGCATTAGCCGTTGTAGGTGTAGCCTTAATTGCCAAAAAAGCAGCCCAAAGAAAAAGATTCATCAAAGGTATTTTTGATGAGTACGGAATCAAAGAAAAATCACCTTTCGGACTGGCAGATAAGATCAGAGAAATGAATGACGAAGACTATCAGGAACTGAAAGGAAAATTTAAAAAAGAATTCAGTTCAAGATGTTGCAAAAAGGATAATACCTGCGAAGCATAATATCCTAAGAACTAAATTGAAATTGTTTAATTCCGGCGCGGGAAGCTCTGCTTCCCGCGCCGAAATTTTTTATTGAGATGCCTTGCTTCACTCAGAATGATAAGTACACCGTAGAAATAGCCGTGAACTTTTAGAAAAGTACAATTTTATCGGAGATAAAATCTTTGCGTCTTAAAAATATTCAGGTAGCTGAAAAAAAACCTGGCGCCCTTGCGTTTTTCAACCCATAGATTACGAGCTGTATTGAGATTGCTTCACCTTCGGTTCGCAATGACTTTTACATCCGTTTTTCAACTAATTTTTGTAATAAATATCAAACACAAAGAAAAATAAATCCTTATTTTTGTATTTCTCAATGAAAGATTACTACTATTTTCTCGGTATATCACAGGATGCTTCGGAAGAAGACGTCAAAAAAGCGTATCGAAAACTGTCTTTAAAATATCATCCCGATAAAAATGACAATGACGATTTTTTTGCAGACCGGTTCCGCGAAATTCAGGAGGCTTATGAGACATTGAGTGATCCTGTCAGAAGACGTGCTTATGACCAGAATTTAGAAAGTCATCAGCGAAGTTTCAGATATAATATTCCGCCTGCTATCAAAACTTTTACAGCGAATAAAATTCATGCGAAAAAAGGGGAGGAGATTATCATCAACTGGCAGACGAGCAATGCTGATGTGGTAAAGGTATTGCCTTTCGGATTAGAAAAGCCGTATGGAGAGAGGATCTTTAAGATCACAGAATTTAAAGATGGAAAATTCCAGCTTTTGCTTCATGCAACGAATTCTCTTTTGCATAAAACGGTTGTTCAGGGAATTACCATCACGGAAGTTTTTGAAAATGATTCTGAAAAGTTCAAAAACTCGGTGGAAGAAATGTTTAAGCCACAACCCAGAACAAGAATGAACAAATCGGGTCAGCCTAAGATTATGATGCTGATTTGGGGAATTATTATCCTAGCAATTGCTGTTTATATGCTGATCAGAAACTTCAGCTAGTTTATGCCATTTTCTTTCTTCCAGGGCATTTTTTACATCTTTTCCCTTTCTTGAATTTTTTACAACACGATTTCTTTTCACAAAATATCTCTTCGTTATTGAATGAGTAAGGTGCCAAAGGCGAAACTTTAAATGGGACAATCATATTCATGCTGCAAATATATTAATTTAGAATAAATATAATTAATAAATTTTCATAAAATTCTTAAAACCTGATGTATAGCAGAAGGAACCTGCTTTCAAAGGTATTCAGGGTCTCACTTTTTATACCTGATAGCTTCTTTTATTCACATAAATAATGCTCTAATTTATACTTTGAATACAATTAAGCTGTAGGGATTATTTTGAAGGTAGACTTAATCAATAGAAAGAGACTGTTGAAAAATTCACATTGTTTTTAATAAAGTGGAAAGTGTTTAATTGTGTGGAAAATGATGTTATTATTGTGTATTATGCATAGAATAGGGAGTGTGCTTGTTGGGATTTATGTAAACCCTGTTAAAAGTTTATTTAAAATAGAATGTGATAAAAATCACAAATATTTTTGTGAATGAGCACCCTGGAAATGCTCTTGTACAATCGTCCAAAAAATTGTAATTTTACGAATCTTTTTACAAACAAAATCTAATAAATAAAAATGAATACAGAACAGTTTGTGAGCCGTCACATTTCCCTTAATGAAGCCGATAAACAGGCGATGTTGGAAAAACTTGGCGTTTCTAGTATTGAAGAGTTAATTTCTCAAACCATCCCTTCTTCTATCCGTTTAGAGAAAGATCTTGAGATCTCGGAACCACTTTCTGAATACGAAATGTTGAACCACTCAAAAGAATTGGCATCTAAAAATACAGATTATACAAGTTATATCGGATTTGGATACCACAACACCCTTTTACCTTCAGCAATCCAGAGAAATATTTTTGAAAACCCTAGCTGGTATACAGCGTATACTCCATATCAGGCAGAAATTGCACAGGGAAGACTTGAAGCTCTTCTTAATTTCCAGACTGTAGTATGCGATCTTACAGGTTTTGCATTAGCTAATGCATCTTTGTTGGATGAATCTACTGCTGCTGCTGAAGCAATGCATATGTTCTTCAACAACAGATCTAAAGACCAGAAAAAAGCAGGTGCTAATAAATTCTTCATTTCTGATCTTGTTCTTCCTCAAACAGTTTCTGTATTAAAAACAAAAGCTGAAGGATTAGAAATCGAAGTGGTAGTAGGAGATCATAAAACACATCAGTTTGATGGTTCTTATTATGGAGTTTTATTACAATATCCTGGTAAAAACGGAATCGTTTTAGACTATACAGAAGATATCGTAGAATATAAAAAACTTGACCTTCAGGTAGCAGTTGCTTGTGATCCGATGGCTTTGGTAAAACTAAAGTCTCCGGCAGAAATGGGTGCTGACTGTGCAGTAGGAACTACACAGAGATTCGGTATTCCATTAGGATACGGAGGTCCTCACGCCGCTTTCTTTGCTTGTAAAGAAGATTATAAGAGAGACATTCCGGGAAGAATCATTGGGGTTTCCCAGGATATGTACGGAAGACGTGCTTTAAGAATGGCGTTACAGACAAGAGAGCAGCATATCAAAAGAGAAAAAGCGACTTCGAATATCTGTACAGCGCAGGTTCTTTTGGCAGTAATGGCAGGGATGTATGCTGTATATCACGGTCCGAAAGGATTAAACTATATCGCAGATCAGATCCACTTTAAGGCAAACGCTTTGAAAAACGGTCTTAAGGCATTAGGATATCAGGTAGTAGAAGAGCCCATCTTCGATACAGTGAAAATGACAATGGCTGAAGATGAGAAAGCAAGATTAGTAAGACTGATGCTTGATCACAGATTAAACCTTAACTATTTCACAGAAGGAGTAGTAAGTATTGCGATCAACGAAAGTACTACATTAGAGAAATTAAACTATCTGATGGCTTCTTTTGCTCAGTTTAAAGACAAGCAGACTTTCAAATTAGAAATAAAAGAAGGATACAGCATTCCTGAAGAAAACTTAAGAAAAGACGAAATTCTTACGGAATCAGTATTCAACAAATACCATACGGAAACAGAATTGATGCGTTACATCAAGCGTCTTGAGAGAAAAGATTTATCATTGACTCATTCAATGATTTCTTTAGGATCTTGTACCATGAAACTGAATGCAGCGACTCAAATGTTACCGCTTTCATGGGAAAACTGGGGTGCAGTTCACCCATTTGTACCAGTGAACCAAGCTGAAGGATACCAGGAAATGATCCGTGAACTGGAGAAAGACTTAGCAGAAATTACAGGTTTTGCAGGAACTTCTCTTCAGCCAAACTCTGGAGCTCAGGGAGAATATGCAGGATTAATGGTGATCAGAGAATATCACATTTCAAGAGGAGACCACCACAGAAATGTAGTATTAATCCCTCAGTCTGCACACGGAACAAACCCGGCTTCTGCGGCTATGGCAGGAATGAAAATCGTTGTTGTGAAAAACCTTGAAAACGGGGAAATCGACTTCGAAGATCTTAAAGCTAAAACAGAACTTCATTCAGCAAACTTATCTGCTGTAATGATTACTTATCCTTCAACTTATGGATTCTTTGATGCTAACATTAAAGAAATTACCAACCTTATCCATGAGCATGGAGGACAAGTATATATGGATGGTGCCAACATGAACGCTCAGGTAGGATTTACAAGTCCTGGAAACATCGGAGCTGACGTTTGCCACCTTAACCTTCATAAAACTTTTGCCATTCCTCACGGAGGTGGAGGTCCTGGAGTAGGTCCAATCTGTGTTGCTAAACACTTAGTGCCTTTCCTTCCTTCTAACGCAAATATCAGAATTGGTTCTAAAGAAGCTATCGAAGGTATTTCGGCTGCTCCTTACGGTTCAGGATTGATCCTTAACATTTCTTATTCTTATATCAAAATGTTAGGAACTGAAGGTCTTAAAAAGGCTACAGGACATGCAATCATGAATGCTAACTACCTGAAAGAAATTTTAGCAGAGCATTTCCCAATCTTATATTCAAACGAAAACGGAAGAGTAGCTCACGAATGTATCGTAGATTTCCGTCAGTTCAAATCTTTAGGAATTGAAGTAGCGGATGTGGCGAAGAGATTGATGGATTATGGATTCCATGCTCCTACCGTTTCTTTCCCGGTTGCTGGTACCTTGATGATTGAGCCTACAGAATCTGAAAGCAAGTCTGAAATTGACCGTTTTGCAGAAGCATTAATCTCTATCAAAAAAGAAATTGATGAAATCGCCAACGGTGAAGCAGATGCTGCAAACAATGTATTGAAAAATGCTCCTCACACAGAACAATTGGTAATCTCTGATTCTTGGGATAAACCATACAGCAGAGAAAAGGCAGCTTATCCATTAGAGTGGGTAAGAGACCACAAATTCTTCGCTTCTGTATCAAGAGTAGATGAAGCTTACGGAGACAGAAACTTAGTATGTACTTGTGAGCCGATTGAAGCTTATATGTAATCTCAGTTTTTTAACTATAAAAAATCCCTTTCAGTAATGAGAGGGATTTTTGTTTTTATAGTCATTGCGAGCAAAGTGAAGCAATCTCAAAGATGCAATGATTTTTCTATTTCGTTTTGATTAATTCTTCAAGCCTGGTCATCATATCATCCTTTTCTTTCAGCATTCTTTCATAAAGAGCAATTTTTTCTTCGTGAAGCTGGATGATTTTATCAATAGGATTGTAATTATTGACAATTACACCTGTCGCGTTATCATGGAAGTTGCTTGCAATAATATTGATAGCCTGTTCTTCATCAAAATTTTGAAATGCTTCCACAGGAATTTTTAATACCTCGGAGATCTTTTGAAGTAGTGGATTCTCAATGGTTTCTTTTTGTTCTAATAATGAGATTTTCTTCTGATTCCAGTCATCACCTAAATCCAGCGCTAAAGCTTCTTGTTTTATGCCTAGCATTTCTCTGAATCTTTTAACGTTTCTTCCTTGATGTATCTTTTGTTCCATTTGTGGTTTTTAAAACTTTAAATTATATATTAGTAAAGATAAAAAAATATGATGAAAGTAGGGATTTTCTTAGATATTTGATCGCCAGCTACGCAAAGTCTCCTGACTTTGAGTATATTATTCATCATCATAATTGTTATATTTCCAAAATTCAGAATTTCCATTTCCTTTAATCACTGGATTTTCTGCGATTTCAATTGAATTGATTATTCCTGAACCATTAGAATAATTAGTTGCTGAGGAATAAATGTAATGATTTGCTTTTGATACGATTCCGGCACGAACTGGGTTCAGATGTATATAGTTTAATTTATCCCAGAGGAACTTTAAACTGAAAATTTCCTCAGAATGATTTCCATATTGCCAAACCTGAAAATTTTTATTTCTTGAATGAGTTTCAGTAGCTTTAGCCAATCGTTCCAGAATCCAATCTTTTCGGCTTTCCGATTCTGTCTGTATTTTTTCTAATATTTGTTTCGCTGTAAATTTTTTAAAATCTCTGATTAGATCTGAAAGTTTTCCATCTCTTGACTGTACAATAAAATGAATATGGTTGCTCATAATGACATAACCATACAGAATCATTCCTTTGTTTTTGATACAGAATTCAAAGCATTCTATAATGGTATCTCGATATATTTTTCGGGTAAAAATATCTATCCATTCAATAATAGTACAGGTTAAAAAGTGAGGTCTGTCCTGATCTCTGATAACATATCCTTCTTTCATATTTGGTTTTTATCAAATATAATTAATGGAGCTTTAAATTAGATGTTTTTACAGAACTTTTTTTATACCTCAAAGTCAGGAGACTTTGCGGAGCGTATGTCAGTTATTTAATTACTATTTTAAAACAAAAATCACCTCCCAAAAATGAGAGGTGTCTTAGTGTTTAAGTTCCGGTTTTTTTACCTTCTTTTAAAGCTATAAGCAAGCAAAATGGCTACGCCCATAGTAACGCAGGTTATAATTGAAATGGTTTCAATTGAAATTCCACTTTTCATCTGTGTGTTTTCTTTTTCACATGAAAAAAAGAATAATAATGTCATGAACAGACATACCGATAGTAATTTTTTATTCATAAATGCATTTATTTGGTTATGAAAGATTTACAGCAAAAAGTATACCGGATTTGTAGACTAAAAAAGCCTTTGTTTAAAGGGTTTTGAACACATTGATTGGCTGGGAATAAATAATTTAACGTAAAGAATTAGGACAAATAGTTAATCTTATGGACAATTTTTTTTATCAATCCCCGGTTTCCAAAATAGCAAAGTAAATGATTGATCAAAAGTGCTGAAAAAGGAAACGGATTACCGAAGAAATTTTTAAAACTAGCCATGGTAATAATGAAAAAAATAAGCGAAAAGAGGTTTAACTTCCATAGCTTTACTTCGTAAGTAAGCGTTTTGTTGTTTTCATGATAAGTGAATTTCCCATTATCAATTAAAGATAAATAATGCCAGTTGGATCTTTCTGTGAAAAGACCTTCACTGAAAGAAATAGACTCAGGCCCCCAAAGAATATTTTGAATGTTTTTTTCTTTTAATAGATCGTGTACTGCATAAATAACCTGATCAGATGTTTTATCTCCGATGATTTCTCTTTCAAAAGTATAAGTAAATGGAAACATGTGATTTTATGCTTTTTTATTCGCTTTACCCTCATCCCAATAATAGCTGTCCGGATAAATCCTGGCTCCAAAAACAGCGGTTCCCACCCGTACAATGGTGGCTCCTTCTTCAATAGCTGTTTCCAGATCTCCGCTCATTCCCATGGAAAGTTCTTTCATTTCCACACCGGGAATATTTTCAAGGATAATATCCTGTTGGAGTTTTTTGAGGATTTTAAAGCATGATCTTACTTTTTCAGTTTCTGCACTGAACAGACCAATGGTCATTAAGCCTTTTATTTTTAAAGTAGAAAATTCAGAAATCTTTCTGGTGAGCTCAATCGCTTCAGCAGGGTCAACTCCAAATTTGCTTTCTTCATTGGAGGTATTTACCTGAATAAAGACATCCATCGTTTTGTTTTCCACCAGAAGCCTCTGATGTAGCTTTTCGGCCAGTTCAAGACGATCCAGAGACTGAATACAGGTGACATTATATTTTAGAATATCTTTGATTTTATTGGTCTGAAGATGTCCTATAAAGTGATTGTCATGAGGGATATCTTTCAGATTTTCATATTTTTCCTTCAATTCCTGGACTTTGTTTTCTGCAATTAAGGTTTGTCCGTTTTCCAAAGCAATTTTGATACGCTCTGCGGAAACTGTTTTGGTAGCCAGTAATAATTTAACTTCATCAATGTTTCTTCCGGATTGTTTACAGGCGGTTTTTATCCGGTTATTGATGATGGTTAGATTGTGGAGAATGTCTTCTTTCATGATGGATGTTTAAATATTTTCGTCTTCCCAAATAACTGAATTTATTTTCCAGCCTTTTGCAGTCTTAACATACTGAAAAAATTTAGTGCCATTTCCTTCAAAATAATTACCATTAAGGTATCCACGCTTTTGGTATTTAGAAAAACGTTGAGCAATATTGTTAACTATTTTTGTTTCCCCATTGACTTCATATTCCTCAAATTCAGTAAGTGTTCCGTCTGTTAAAATTCTTTTTCTTGGAGTAATAAAGCTGTCAAGGGTATAAATTTCTTCGTTGCCTTTATCCTTTTTGATTATTATTGTTTCATTTAAACAAATATCATCAATACTTTCAAAGTCCGGCTTTTTTCCATTAGTATTAGTAAACAAATTAAAAAATGATGTGGTTAGCTGATTGAGTAAAAAAATATCGTCCATTGGTATTCATTCTAGTGTTTTAAAATTAATCAATTTTCAAATTCAAAATGGGTTTAATTCAGTACTTACTCAATTGACATTTTTCAGCAAAGAAAAAATTCGTTTCCAGGAAAACGGATCCGTATAATTTTGGCAATTAATTTAGTGATCTCAATTCTCAACTATTTTTGCTTCTAGTTTTTTTATTAAAGCTGCTTTAACAGCGGTTAAGGCATAATCTTTCGCTTCAGCAAAAGAAATAGAATACTGTCTTTCAACTTTTCTCATTTCCTCAGGAAACTGTGCCAGCAACTGATCGTAGAACACATCTAAAACTTCGGCAGAAGGCATTTCATAATTAATCTTCAGTTGAAAACGTCTTAACAGTGCTGTATCAATGATCTCAGGGTGGTTGGTAGCACAGATTAAAAGGGCATTCTCAGGATAATAATCAATCAATTGAATCAAGGTATTAACCAGCCTTCTCATTTCGCCTACATCTTTATCATCGCTGCCTCTTGCTTTCCCGATCTGATCCAGTTCATCAAGAAAAAGTACTGATCTTTCCCTTGCTGCTTTATCAAATATCATTTTGATATTCTGAGAAGTTTCTCCGATTCGTGAGGAGACAATATTGCTAAGATTCAGGATGATAATATTTTTCCCTAAGGCATTAGCGATAGCCTTTGCAGTCATTGTTTTCCCGCACCCTGAACTTCCCTGAAGTAAGATTTTATTGTTAACCGGAAGTCCGTATTCCTGTAGTTCTTTAATATAGGTATGTTCCTTGATGAGCTGTACAAGCTCATCTCTGTTGGTTTTTCCTAGAAATACTTCGTTTAGGGTAACTTGTTCTTTATCTTGAATAATGAGGTTGTACAGATTCATAATGACGTTTAAGGATTATTGAATAAGCAAAGATAAAGCTTTATTAAATGTCGGAAGAAATCCTGAATCATAATAAGTATGTGGTCCAGCGTAACATGAATTATAAATTATAAATGATGAATGGATGCTGGTATTAGAAAACAATCTGTGAGATCTGTGGGGAAAAGACTCAATAAAAAAAGAAAAGCCAGACTTGCGACCGGCTTTTCTCATTTGGATATTAAAATTTGTTATGAAACTAAGATCTTTCTGTTTATGTTTTTGGGCCCTTTTACCCGATGGTAAAAGAGCAATCCGATCTCTCAGACTAAAAACATAAAACAATATAATTAGTATAGATTTTCTATAGGCTTATTTTATTTTAAGATTAGTTTCTTTCTCTTCTTACTGTCATGAAATATGAAGTGATTACTACTAAACCTGTTACGATACCGATATAAGTTACCATTTTGTATTATTTTTAATTATTTGACTTTTTTTATCAATCTTTCAATTGCAATATTACTACTTTCAAATCACGTGCCAAAGTAAATAGTTATGATGTATATCAGTGTATTACGGAGTTGTTGGTTCATTTATTAGTGAATTTTTGTTTACATTAAATTAATGTGTTATTGAGAATTTATTAATACTTTTATTATTCTATCTGTAAAATTATGTGAAAATGTTAATCGTTTATCGACTTCTATATTGGAGTTGATAAAACAAATAATAAATAATGCTTAGCATAATATTGTTTTAAACCACTATTTTTGAATGTAAATTTTTCACGCGAAAAGGATTTCCATGTTAAGAAAATTTATTTTTGGTCTCGTTTTTCCTTCGGAATTTTTGTCAGCTGTCACACTTCATGACATAGAGAAATAATTTTTTTATGCCAGATCGGAAAAATAAGTTTGCACAATGGCATACTTTGTCAAAATCTTTAAAATATTGAATGAAGCTAAAAATAAAGCACTTAAGATGAATTAAGTGCTGAAAGAACTATAATTGTAGGATTAGTGGTTAAAAAAACTGAGGGTTTTCAAAGCGTTAAAGAAAGATAAGCATTTGCTGTCTCTTGATCAGCAGAGAATTTTCCCATTATCCCTTTTTGAATTACCGGAGTGCTTTTGTTACTTTTGTACAAAGAATGAATTTATGGGACGCAGTTATATTTTTCTCGCTTTGGCTATTATATTTGAGATCATTGCTACCACTTTTTTGAAAAAATCTGAGGAATTCTCGAAGCTATGGCCATCGGTGGTAACAGTCATAGGATATGCCTGTGCTTTTTACTTTCTGAGTCTTACTCTTCGTCATATACCGGTAGGCATTACCTACGCCATCTGGTCCGGAGTAGGTATTGTCTTTATAACGATGATCGGAATTATAGCATTCAAACAGGTTCCGGATCTGCCTGCCATTATTGGAATTGCTTTGATTGTTATTGGAGTAATTATTATTAATGTATTTTCAAAAATGGGAACTCACTAAAAAATAATTTCCTGACGCTTTTCCATCTGTTTCCAATGTTGGGACCTTGATTTGTATAAAAAGAACTTTCCCAGTTTATATTTAAACCTTAAATATCCACGGAACTCAATGCCGTGAAATAATCTAAAGGGAATTGCCGGATTTTCCTCTAATGATTTCCTGATTCCTTTACTGAATACAGTAGGGCCAGTAGTGGCATGGATATCATGCGGATAGCGGTGATGGTTTATATTATCAATCATCAGTTCTAATGTTTTCTCTAGAAAAGGATGGTTTTTATTGAAAATAAGAGCCCATTGAACATACAGATTTTCGTGTCTTTCTGCACTGATCACAGCTTCATCATCCTCCTGAATAAGTTTTTTAAACGGTTTTATAATACTGCTGTCTATATCCAGGTATATTCCGCCTTTTTTATATAAAACAGCGTATCTGAAGAAATCAGCTTTTGAAGCTCCAATTCTCAGTTTTCGATAGCTTTCAATATATTCAGGAGGAAATTCTTCCGTGAGAAATTGCTCTATATCATGGTCATCATAAAAGAAATAGCTGTATTCCGGATTTTTCCTTTTCATATTCCAGATGTGATACCGTGTAATCAAAGGAAGTTTTTTAGTTTTAAAAGTCTGAAATATTTGTTTGGGTACTGCCATTTTCTATTTTTTAAAGTCTATTCTTATATAAAATCCCGAAATTATTTTCATCAGCAAAGTGTAGCAGTAATAAGATTTTTCAAGAAAGAGAAAGGTTTCTATATTTGAAACAGCTTATGCTTAGCTGAACTTTTGATTCTGTTTTAGGAGAATAGTTAAATCTTGAAGGAGGGAAATTTTAATTTTTTTTTAATATTTTGGCTGAGAAAATTTATAATAAGTTCGGAACTTGTAAAATCCAATTGCAGTTGGATATTATTTTACTTTTCGTCTTTCAAAAGGATTATATGAAATTCCGGCATTGAAATAGAAGGAAGGCTTATAAGTTCCTTTCCATATATAATCATTAAAGGAATCCTGCTTATTAAATGCTCTTGAATTAATATTCGCTCTAAGCCCGGTTTTAAATGTTCCTATAAAATTTCCTCCAAGGTTGTGTTCATAAATAACTCCTGAATTGAGGGCAGCCTGCCGGAATTCATACGTGTTATTATTGCGGTAGGTATAAAAAGAGGTATTATCCATCTCTGTTCCCAGAGAGAGCCTTCCGCTTGAAGAAATGTTTTTTCTTACCAATACTTTTTTTGGGAGCAGGACATCCAGTACCCATCCGTTATTAAATCTGTTTTCTAAAGTGAAAATAGGGAGAACGGGAATTTGAGTGCTGGGATCAATAATACCCGCCAGCCCGAGAGACATTTTTGTTTTAGGAGTGGCTTTTAAAATCAATGAAGCAGTAACCAATCCTCTGATACGTTCAAAATGCTGATCACTTCCATCTGTAGAAATACTGGCGGAATAGATTGCCGTTTTTTTGAACAACCTTGAGAAATAACTAAGATTAACCGCTTCCGAATGATAATGAAAGTTTTCTTCCCCTTCAATTCCGGGGATTACCGGATTTTCATTGCTTATCGAAGTAAAACGGTAACTTAAAGCAGTGCTCAGAAGCCAGCTTCTGTTTTTGATGAAATAAATATTGGCATCCGCTTTTACCTGTTGAAAGCTTTTCACTTTGTTATCCGGCAGATCTTTTCCCTGAAGTTGTGAAGAGAAAGAGGAGGGAGTAACCAAAGTGTATTCAAGGTTGAAATTTCGGGATTGTGGAATTTTATCAGCAAAAAAAGCACGGACTTTCAATGGAATACTATCCTTTTTCTGGGCGTAAATACTGTTTTTTAAAGGAAGTATGGCAAGGGGAACCAGCATTCTTCTCAATGTTTTCATGGTGAGTTTATTTTAAGGGTTGGATTATAGATTGGAAAAAATTGAATGTAAAAATCCTGTCATAGAAAATATCCAGACTGTTTTCAATAATCGCATCAGCATATCCGGAAGTATCCGGAACAAATGTTTCCTCCACAAAAACAAACCAGAGTTCTGAGAGTCCGTATCTTCTTCTAAACTCTTCAGAAGCATTGCTGTCAGGAACGGCAGAATGCTTGAGATCACAGAATAAAATTCCTTTTTTGTTTCCCCCATGTTCCACAATATTAATAGGATGATGGAGGTAGCTTAGAATATTCATTTTTGGGTCAAAACATTCTACAAAATGATGTAAATCAATAAGCTGTATTACTTTTTCTTCCTGTTGAGATTCTGTCATAAAAAAGCATTCTAGTGATATTTCCTGAGTCAGTTCGTGAAAAGCTGTTAATTCCATAAGTGTCATTTTACGGTACAAAGGAATAGAGAAAAGTACATCGTGATTGTGTTTTTATACGAAATGGCAGGTATTTTATACAAAATCCGGGAAAGCAAAAGTTGGTATAATAAAATACAGGTTTTGTATAATAAAGTAGTAATAATTTCCGTTATTGTCTATTTTTGTTACTCATAAAATGAGCCTATCACATGAAATACAGCCCTTGGAAATTTGAAGAAACCTTTGTCATGGATTTTCTGGTGGAAGGGAAGTACCGATTTCGAAGACATCTGCTGTTTCTGATCTTCTTTTTCCTGTTGATCTACAGTGCACGATTTTGGCACTGGTATTCGGGAATCTATCAATATTATGTTTTATTCTTTGTGTATACTGTTCTGATCACTATGGTTTACATAAATATATATGTATTGGTTCCGCGGTTTTTCTTTAAAACAAAATATGTCACTTATCTTGTCCTGCTTGTTTTGATGGGAGTACTGGGACTCAACTTTATCGGATATGGTTTTAAGCTTTTCTTCGAGGAATTCAGAATTAAAAATATTCTTAGGGAAAATGAGAAAGGAGGAATTTATGAAGGCGTTCTGATGTGTATTCCGATTATCATGACCACCACTACAGTAAAACTTTTACAAAAATGGATCAGTGACAACAAAAGGATTAATGAACTGAGCAATCTTACGCTGAATATGGAACTGAATGAACTGAGAAACCAGATCAATCCTCATTTTCTTTTTAATATGCTGAATAATGTAAAAGCACTCATCAGAACAGATCCTGCAAAAGCTTCGGTAGTGATTGTCAAGCTTTCTGAATTTCTACGGTATCAGCTCTATGAAAACAGTGAAGAGAAAACGTTACTGACCTCAGAGATTGATTTTCTGTCTAACTTTTTAAACCTTGAAAAAATCAGGCGTGACAATTTCTTATTTGATATTCATGCAGATGTGGATAAAAGAGTTCTCAACAGTACTTTTATTCCCCCTAATTTATTTACCACATTCGTGGAAAATGCGGTGAAACACAGTGTGGATATCAGTGGGGGAGAATCGTATGTGAAAATAGAAATCAATATCGAGAATAAGCAGCTTTATTTCAGGTGTGTGAATTCAAGAAGTTCGGACTATGCTGTTTCGGATAAGAAAAACAGTGGGCTAGGCCTTGCCAATATTACCAGAAGACTGGAACTTCTCTATAGTGATACTTTTGACCTGCAGATAGAGTCTGGAGACAAAGAATATATTGTAAATTTAAAAATTCCCGTGTGATGAATTGTATTATAGTTGATGATGAACCGCTGGCAAGATCTGAAATGAGATCGCTGATTGCTGAAATCTCCAGTATTGATATCCTTGGTGAATTTCCCAATGCGCCTTCTGCTCTTGAATTTCTTAAAGATAATGATGTAGATCTTATTTTCCTCGATATAGAAATGCCGATGGTGACAGGTCTTGAGTTTGCGGAAATGCTCCCAAAAAAATCCCTGATCATTTTTACTACAGCCTATTCCCAATATGCATTGAAGAGCTATGAACTGGAAGCCGTTGATTATCTTCTGAAGCCCATTGATCCCCAAAGGCTGGAAAAGGCCATTGATAAAGCCATACTGTATACCGAACTTTTGTCTAAAGATACCGTGAAAAATACGGTAGAATCCAATACCGCAGATTTTTTATTCATCAAAGCTGAGCGAAGGTTCTATAAAATCAGTTTTTCAGACATTAAATTTATAGAAGGACTTAAAGATTATGTAGTTATTCATACCCGACAGCAAAAGCTGATCACCGCAATGAATTTAAAAACCATTCATCAGAAAATCTCAGGGGAAACGTTCATCAGAGTCAGCAAATCATACGTTGTGAATATGAATTATATTGATTCATTTGATAATCATAATATATACATCGAAGATTCCGAGATACCTCTCGGAGAAGTCTATCGCGCTGAATTCTTTACAAGATTTGCCGGAGGACTTCTCAACTCAGACTAGCTTTTCATCAGTAATGAATAATAAGCAATGAGTAATAAAATCATTGAGACCTTCTATTACCAATCAAAAATATGCATTATTATCTGTGGAAATCTGCGTAATCTGCGGGAAAAACTATTCAATAGAAAACGGGCTTTAGCCTGTTCAGATAAATAAACCCTTCAACGGCTTACAAAACTTAAGTATTGATCTAATACAGCTTCTGATCCTTTTCACAATAGAAACTCCTTCTTTTTCCTTTACCGGTTTGTTTTTTGATTAATTTCTGTCCACATAGGGGACACACAGATTTAGTATGAGCAAGCCAATGTTTTTTCAACACAAATTCTCTTTTCCATTTCAGAAAATCAAAACTGTAATTCCTGGCTTCCGCTATAAGTTCTTTCCTTTTTTTGGCAGGTAGATTTCCCAACAAACTTTCCGGTTGTACTCCAATTCTGAAAAGTACTTCGTTTTTAATGATGTTGCCGACGCCAGAGAAAATATCCTGATTCATCAGTGCATCACAAACCATCATTTTCGGATTCGATTTTAATTTCTCTTCAGCTTTCTTAGGATTCCACTGATCGCTCATTACATCGGCTTCCCAATCAATTGTTGAGAGAAATTCAAGGTCTACAGACTTTATAGAACAGGTGTGAAAATAGATGCTTCCCGTAGAGAAAAACAATGCTAAACGCAAGCTTTTATCCGGTTTGGTTTGTTCATCAATGCTGTAAGAACCAAACATTAATAAATGAATCCGGATCGCTGCTTTTTCAAAAACGAGATAAGTTTGTTTTCCAAAAGTTCGGATTTCCAGAAGGGATTGGCCAATGAAAATTTCTTTCTCGAATTTGGCATTTCCTGAAACTTCTGTCACTTGCTGACCTGCAAATGGCTGCAGGTTTTCTTTCATTAATATGATGGATGGACCTTCAGGCATACGTTTGTTTTGAGATAAAGATTCAAATAATATTCCATAACCCAATAAAATCTGAGCTTTATCCCAAAACAAGCCTGTTTAAAATATCCTTAGACCAGTTTTTGTCCTACAAAACGAATCACAGAGCCCGTCCCATTATGAAACAATCCCTCGTTGAGCTCAATTTCTGTTTCTTCTAATTCAATAATATCATAATCCGGAAAATCAGCTTTGATCTCTTCAATAGAAAATAAGGATTCAATATCCTTTGGCCCACCTACCTTTTCGTTCTTTGCAATGTATTCAAGATGGCTTTTACTGAAAGCTTCAAAAATAATAAAACCGCCTTTTCGCAGATAATGATTCAGCAATTGATGGATGGAAGATTTTATATTTCCCGGAAAGTGAGCATAGATAAGGGCAATAGCATCAAACTGTTCTTGTTGATAATTCAAAGTGGAAAGCTCTCCCACCTGATAATCAATGCTGGTTTTTTGTTGTTCAGCCAGTTGTAACGCTTTATTCCTGCCATTTGCACTGATATCAAAAGCTGAAACCTGCCATCCCTGCGTTGCTGCAAAAACAGCATTCCTGCCTTCACCTTCTGCAGGGAAGAGTATTTTGCCGGGAGTTAATCTGGTGAGCTGTTCTCTCAGGTAATTATTGGGTTCTGTTCCATACGCAAACTCTTCGCTGCTGTACCTTTCGTCCCATCTGTTGAGCCATGTATTGTCCGTCATTGTAAAAAAGAATTTAAAATTGGATGAAGAAAAATGATATATTCTTCAGTTTTATTAGTTGTATCAAATGTAGAATATTTCTTCAAGCTTTCTGATCCCGAAAAAACGTTTATTATAATAGATTTTTTGAATGACAGATCTCTCTAATAAAAATCTAAATACTATTCCGTACAATTAAAATTTGGAGTAATTTTGAAAAATGATGAATTTAAACCAGATTTTCACCAATCAACGTACAGGAAACAATCCACAGACTAAAGCTTCTCGAACTGATTTTCAAAGGGATTTTGACAGAATTATCTTCTCTTCTGCCTTCAGAAGACTGCAGAATAAAACTCAGGTTTTTCCTCTTCCCGGAAGTGTTTTTGTACACAACAGACTGACGCATTCTTTAGAAGTATCGTCTGTAGGAAGAAGTCTAGGAAGTATTATCGGTGAATTTATTGCGGATGATTTTAAAAATGAACTGACTGAAGATTCAAAGAATTTTTATCTCTATAACTTAGGAAATGTAATTGCAGCCGCATGTTTGTGTCATGACGTAGGAAATCCGGCATTCGGACATTCCGGAGAAGATGCCATTGCAAGCTATTTTGAAAGGAACGAAAAAGACCTGAAATCAAAGTTCAATGAAAAGGAGTGGGCGGATCTGGTTAATTTTGAAGGAAATGCCAATGCAATCAGAGTGTTGGCGCAGCAACAGCAAGGAAAAGATGCCGGAGGTATTCAGCTTACGTTCTCAACACTGGCAAGTATCGTAAAATATCCGTGCGAAGCCGTAGCAAAGAAAAAAGGAATCATTCACAGGAAGAAATTCGGTTTTTTCCAGAATGAAAAAGATATATTCCTGGAAATTGCAAAAGGAACTCAGCTTATTTCTGAAAGCGAAGAACCGCATATTTTCAAGAGACATCCTTTTGTCTGGCTGGTAGAAGCGGCTGATGATATCTGCTACAACATCATCGATATGGAAGATGCTCACAGATTGGGAATTGTTTCCACAGCAGACTGTAAAAACTTATTTTTCGAACTGGTAAAATCTGAAACAGATGATGTTCAGAGAATTGAGACCAAGTTAAGCTCTATCTCCAACGAAAACGAGCAGATTTCCTATTTGAGGGCAAAAGTAATCAATGCTTTGATCAATAAGTCGATTGAGATGTACAAATATAACTTTGAAACGATCCTTGAAGGAAATCTCAGCAATGGTTTACTCGATATCTACAAAAAAGAAAATAAAGCATTACAGGATATTGCCAGTTTCTCCGTAGAAAAAATCTACAATCACAAAGCGGTTGTTGAAATTGAAAATGCCGGTTATAATGTAATGTATGAATTGCTGGATCATTTTATTCCTTCCATTCTGAAACCTGATGACCACAGAAAATCTTATGATGAAAAAGCTTTGAAACTCATTCCAAAGCAATTTATTTACAATGACGGCACCGATTACCAGAAAGTGCTGGGTGTGATTGATTTCGTTTCAGGGATGACGGATAACTATGCGACCGATTTGTATCGAAAAATTAAAGGAATAGACATCGGAATGACGGTGTAAATTCTATTTATTGTAATAATTCAGAAGCCTCTTCAATTAATGACAGCATTAAAGTGGAGGCTTTTTTATGTTTTAAAAGCGGCGCAATCTGACCTGACCAGAAAAATACCAGATCGTTCTTTTGCTGTTCCAAAGCTGCTTTCCTCAAGGCTCCCATGAAAATAGTTTGTAAAGGAAAGGGCAGGGTTTTATCCGTTGCAGTCAATACATCTCTTGTGATTTTTGTAGTAATTCCACGTCCCAATCTTCCGGTATAAGCCCTGGAAAGCGTGGTGGATTTAGCAGCATCAGAAAATATAAATTCTTTATGGATTGGCAGGGCTCCGGATTCTTCAGTTGCCAGAAAAGCGGTTCCAATCTGTACAGCATCAGCTCCCAGCTTAAAAGCTCCCGCAATGCCACGGCCGTTGGCAATTCCTCCGGCAGCCACTACAGGAATTTTTACTTTATCCTTAATTAATTGAATCAAAGCGAAAGTTCCCGTTGTAGAAAGTTCAGCCTGATCCAGAAACGAAGGTCTGTGACCGCCACTCTCGAAACCGGAAGCCACAATAGCATCCACACCCGTTTTTTCCAGGGCAATCGCTTCATCCAGCGTTGTTGCATTTCCCAATACCACTGTTCCCTGACGATGAAGTTCCTCAATGATATTCTCATCCAGTAAACCAAACATAAAGCTGAACACCTTGGGCTTAATATCAAGAACAACCTCCAACTGATTCTGAAACCTTGATTCAAAAGAGGGTGGTGCTTCAGGAATATCTATATTTAAAAGATCAAAATACGGTTTGAAGGTTTCAACGGCCTTTTGATATTGCTCTTTCGTGTGTTCTTCGTCAATAATATCATGATCATTTACCCAGAGATTAAGGTTGTAAGGTTGATCTGTTTTGGATTGTATGGCTTTGTGAATGTCATAGATTTCCTGTGGTGACAATGTGTAAGCTCCAAAACCTCCCAATCCGCCAAGATTACTCACCGTTGTTGTCAGCGCAACGGTAGAAAGACCTCCTCCAAAAGGACCTTGCAGAATAGGGTATTCAATACCCAATAATTCTGTAATTCTATTTTTATTCCACATGACTTTACTCTTTTTATGAAAAAAAGATTAGTAAAAAGCAAAAATAAGCAAAACGATTAAACCCGTTGCTATACAATGCTTTATAAAACAGTAGTCTTAGTTTGGAACTCGGTGTCTGATAGGTTTTGGGCTTGAAAACACAAGGTTAGGTTACTAATTCGTTACCGATTGATAAAGGTAACTACATAGCTTAACTGTTTATATTTCAGTCTTTTGCACCCTTTTTTACATTCCCTTGTAACTCAATGTAATTTAATTTTAAACATTAAACATTTGAGTTATGGAACAGACAAAAAAGTCCACGTTCAAACTGCTTTTCTACCTGAAAAAGAACGAACTGAAAAAGAACGGTAATGCACCGATTATGGCACGTATTACCATTGATGGAACAGCTAAAACTTTGGGAACAAAGTTAGAAATTAACCCGAAAAATTGGGATTTAAAATACGGAAGAGTTGAGGGCAAGAGTGCCACCGCTTTGAACATTAACCAAAAGCTGGATAACGTACGGGGTCGTATCGACAAGATTTACGAAGATATGCTGAAGCACGAGGGTTTTGCGACCGCACAGAAAGTAAAGCTCTCGTTTTTGGGTGTTGGTGTAATGGACGATGCCGTACTAAAAGTCTTTAAAGACCAAAATGAAGACTTTGAAAAAATGGTCGCTAAGGGAAAACGCTCTCAAAGCACGTATAGCAAATACAACACTGTTTACAACCATCTTAGCGAATTTATAAGGGAGCGTTACCATCGGGACGATATGGCTTTCCGGGAACTCACTTCTGATTTTATTCGTGAGTTTGATTTCTTTCTTCGCATTGATAAGGAATGTACCCATAATACGGTTTGGGTTTACACAATGCCAGTTATTGCTTTGGCAGAATTGGCTATTAAAAAAGGCTTGATACGGGATAATCCTTTTGAGGATTATGAAATCAGTATGGAAGAAACCGACCGCAGCTACCTTTTAAAAGAGGATGTAGAAACCTTAATGCTCCTGAAACCATCTAAGCCTCGATATGAACTTGTAAAAGACCTTTTTATTTTCAGTTGCTTCACAGGGCTTTCTTACATAGACATTAAGAAACTGAAATGGAGCAATATCCAGTCTTTCTTTGATGGACACCAATGGATAATCAGCAGGAGAAAGAAATCAGATGTTGCCTCCAACGTCCGTCTTTTGGAAATCCCCAAACGCATCATTGAGAAATATCGTGGAGCTACAAGAAATGATTTTGTATTCCCAATGCCATCCAATGCGACTTGCAACACGCATATAGGTAAACTTATTGAGGAAGCGGGTATTGTTACAGAACAGAAAGTTACATTCCACACCGCCCGTCATACATTCGCCACAATGTTTTTGACCGAGGGTGTTCCGCTTGAAAGCCTTAGCAAAATGATGGGTCATAAGAATATTTCCACTACACAGATTTATGCTAAGATTACCAGCCAAAAAATCAGTAAGGATATGGATTTGGTTTCGCCTAAATTTAAGGCAATGGAAGATGCGTTTATTATTAAAATGGAACGGGAAGAAATAGCATTATTGAATGAACATACAAACGCAGATAAAATTTACAATACCGAAGAAATTATGGTTTAAAAATTAGTGCATTCTTTACTTATCAGATTGAAGCAGGATTTAACTATCCTGCTTTTTTTATGCCCTTACTTTTCGATTATTCCAACCTCTATTTCAGGCTCTCATAGCCTGGTCATTTATTCCATAAAAATTAGAACAGAATATTTCCACAATCAACCGGTAAAAAGGCAGCTAAGTTATAGCGGGCAGCCACCGCACACACCCACCAATAAAAAAAATGAATGAACGGTTTCCCCCTAAAGGAACCCCCATTAAATCATTTTTTTTCTTGGTTTTCGCTATTGCCCGCCTGGATTATCTGCTTTCTTTTTTCCGGTTTTTCTTTTGGAAAAAATTATGCGAAGCGAAGCGGAGCAAACCACAACAGGAAGCAGGAAACGAGAAAAGCGAACGTAACAAAATGTAAAACTTTTAAAACAGGACGATTATGAACATCACAGGAAGACTGACAAGGGATGCGGAAGTACGCACAACGTCAAACGGAAAACAAGTAGTAAACTTTTCAGTAGCGGTAAACGACAGCTACAAAACCAAACAGGGCGAACGAGTGGAGCAAACCGCCTATTTCGACTGCTCATATTGGAGAACCCCGAACGCAGTGAAGATACTCACTAAAGGTCTATTGGTAGAACTGACTGGCAGGGTAAGCACAAGAGCGTGGGTAGGTAAAGACGGAGAAGCAAAGGCAGGTTTGAACTTTCATACCTCTGACTTCAAACCGCTTGCAGGAGGCAGGAGAGCCGAAATCGTACAGGCTACTGCACAATCTGAAAGTAACGGATTTACAACGCAGGGAGTAGATGACGACCTCCCATTTTAACAACGAGTATTCAATCATTTTTTAACATCAAAATTTTAAACATTATGGCACATAATATCAATTTCAACGAGAGAACAGGACGTTATTCATTTTTCAGCGTTCAGCAAAAAGCGTGGCACGGTTTAGGGCAAATCGTGGAGCAATACCCGACAAGCGAGGAAGCTATCAAATACGCAGGGTTAGATTACGAAGTCGTAAAATCCCCACTATTTACAAAAGGTTCGGGCATTATCGAAACTGCCAACGGCATAGAGATAGGCAGTAGCGAATTGGAAGTACCTAACTATTTCGCCAACATACGCACCGATAACAATGCAGTATTGGGCGTAGTTGGTAAGGATTACCACATTGTACAGAACCGTGAAGCCTTTAATTTCTTTGATGCTATTGTAGGCGGTGGCGAGGGCATTCTCTATGAAACCGCAGGAGCGTTAGGCAACGGAGAACGCATTTTTATCACAGCCAAATTGCCCGACTATATCCGAGTAGGTAAAGGGGATGACGTTACGGAAAAGTACATTTTC
This sequence comes from Chryseobacterium sp. Marseille-Q8038, assembly GCF_965111995.1. Taxonomy (NCBI): domain Bacteria; kingdom Pseudomonadati; phylum Bacteroidota; class Flavobacteriia; order Flavobacteriales; family Weeksellaceae; genus Chryseobacterium; species Chryseobacterium sp. Marseille-Q8038. The sequence continues at coordinate 533,991 of NZ_CBCOPN010000001.1, forward strand.
CTAACCACTTCGCACGATGGTAGCGGAAGTATCACAGCCGCATTTACACCTATCAGAATTGTTTGTCAAAATACCTTAAACGCTTCGTTACGCAGTATGACCAATGTTGTCCGTATCAAGCACACTTCGGGGGCAAAACAACGTATCGAGAACGCTCACAAGATTATGGGACTTGCCAACACATTGAGCAACCAATTAGAGGGCATTTTCAATGAATGGGCAAAAGTAAAGGTATCAGACCGAGAGGTAAGAAAGCTAATACAGTTGGCACTTTGCCCAAACAAGGAAACGCTTGACCTCATCAAAAAAGGTGCGGAAGATGAAATTTCCACCGTGTTCAAAAATGTCGTTGAGGATGCTTTTGCGTATGCAATGATAAGCGATACACAGCAAATGGACACTACCAAAGGCACATTGTTCGGAGCGTACAACGCTGTTACAGGCTACTATCAGAACGTAAGAAATTATAAGAACGATGAAGCCAAGTTGCAAAGTATTGTATTGGGTGGTACTGCCCAACTCAAATCACAAAAAGCATTTGAATTGTGTAGTGATTTTGCCTTAGATGGTGCGGAAATCCTAAACCTTAATTAAATAACAACAGGCTACCGCCTTAATCGGTGGTAGCCTTATAAAACAACGGATATGAAAGCAAAAACAATAGAGGAAGCAAAAAGTATGGCTAAAGACAAGAGCCTTGAAACACAATACAAAGACGAAGCTATTTACATCATCTATTGCAGTAGAACCGAGTATTTCTATGTAGATACCAATAGCCTAATACGACTTTGGGAACAGCTATTTGGCTATTATGAAAATGGAGTTTATACCGCTGAAAAACCACACTCATAAAGCTATGCAAGTAACAGATTTGAACGGTTGCCCCATTGAGATAACGAACCTTAAAGAAGCCATTAAAATGGCAAGGCAATATAAAGAGTACCGACACGAGGACAAAAGTTTTTCAGAGTTCGACAAAAAGCTAAAAGCCTATTGGACGGATATGTTTGAGAAACTGACAACAATCAAAAAACGATTAGACGAAACTTTAAAATTTTAGAACAATGAACACAAATTTTTTCAATCAGATACAGCAGTTGGACTTTACAGGAGTTTTACAACTGAACATTTCAAAAGGAATAGAAAGCAACTTAATCGTAACAGTATTGCTCAACAACGAACAATGCGGAGATAGTGCCAAAAACGGTATTCCCCCATTGACATTTAACGCCACGCCCCAAGAGTTTGACGAGGGATTTTTTGAGCAGATAACCACACCTATACAAAAGGTATCGGGCTTAATGGTGGATATGGAGAAATTCTTAAAGCAATTGGAAGAAGTTAAAAAGCAATCGGCAATCGAGAAAGAAAAAGCCGAAAAGGAGAAAAAGGAAAAAGAAGCCAAAGACAAGAAGTTTAAAGATGCTATGGCAAAGGCTGACGAGTTGGAGAAAGAGGGCAAGTTCCGTGATGCGTGGATGAAAGTACCCGATATAACGGAGTTCTCCGAAAAAGCGGACGAGATACGCAAGCGTAAAACATCATTGTCCGACAAGTTTGCCACACCAAGCCTTTTCGGGGCAATGGAAGAAGCAAAACCCGAACCGCAAAAAGAGGAAGAAGTTACTGCCGATTATCCTATTGATGAAGCGGACGAAGAAGAACAGTATTAACACTTAAAAACGACCATTATGTTATTAGCAACCCAATTAGAGCGAGTATTTATCCTCAATGATAAAGGACAGGACATCAGACTGACCGACCCAGAACCACGTTGGAGCGTGGAAGCCGTAATGAATTTTTACGCCAATATGTACCCGATTTTGACAACAGCAAAAGCATCCGCACCGCAAATCAAAGATGATGCGGTAGAGTACAAATTTGAAAGCGTAATGGGTACGAAAGGTTAAACAAAAATTATAAAACGATGAATTATGCAACGCAATATCATATCGGGAACAATCAGCATACCCGAACAGAAACGACAACAGCAGTTACACCGACAGTTGGGCGAGTTCGCAAATTGGCTACAACGACCAAAGGACGCAAACCAAGTGCAGAAAGACAAACAGAAATCCGTACCAATAGCAATGCTACCAATGGTATTCTAAAGTGTACGTTTTTGCCTAAACTGAAAATAGCACAATCCGTACAGGCTTGTCAGAAAACGGAGAGGGATTTTTACAAGTCCCTTTCCCGACTTGCTGAACATTACAGCATTGAGCCAATGCAGACCAAAGATTTTGATTTTCCATACAATATAACATTGTCTATGTGGGATATGGAAACCAAAGTAAAACGTACCAACATAAATTGGGATAGTTTCAAATTGGTACAGGATAGTAAGAAAACCTTTTTTGTGAGCGAGGAAAGGTATAATGTAGGTACAACCTTGTATTATATTCCTATTGCACCACTCTTTAAAATGCTCAAAGACCCGAAACGTAAAAAGACCGCACAGGTACTTTTATCGGTATGCAGTTATCTGTACCATATTGCCGATGTACCGTATTACAGGCAGGAAGACAGCTATTTGTATTGGTTGTATGAAACGCATAAAGATTGGGTAGAACAGGATGATGAAACAGACGAAACCGAAACGTATAAAAGTGAGTTGAGAAATGCCGAATATATTGGCGACAATATAGAACAAAAGCTATTTAACCGTATCAATCTAAAGGTATTTGAACAGCGTTTGAGCCGATTTAAAAGCCTTGATACATTCGACAGGGAATGTTGGCAGATAGCTTGTAATGCTTTTGTCCTTTATACGGAATATCCGAACGTAACCATTTTCAGAAATGCACCATTGCCCGAAGAAGACCCCTATAATGATGATTACGAAAATGAAGCAATCGGAATGGAAAAGTATATCTCTTTTATTTCCGATACCAAAGGTTGGTTATATGAAAGCCTTAAAGAAAGCATCAACAACGAGTTTAACGAGTGCGGAGTATTGGAAGAACCGACCATTTGCAAAGCCTTTGACGGAAGCAAAATAAAGACAAACAACCTTGATTTTGAAAACCGCCTGTTTACCTTATTGGACGACCTATGCACTCTATTGTATGACTATAAAACAACAGAAAAATGAACACCATAAACAACATAACCAAAGATTTCGGCACATTGTACTATCCAAAATCCGCTTTGGTTTTCTATGAAACCAAAGGAACAGATACAGCAATGTACGTGGAGCATTTCGATATGGATAGCAACGGAACGCCTACCAATGCCCACCCATTGACAGTAAAAGAAGCCAACGTATTATCAATGGCTTTACAGACCGATGAAGAAAAGAATAAAGCCTTTTTAAAGCCAAAGGGAATTTTGCCGACAAACATTTTGCATATCAATCAGAGTGCAGAAAATGGTGCGGTACTTTGGTACACCAAATCAAAGCAAAGGCAACTGTATTTTGTAGATAGTTTGGGCATACCCAACGGAAAGGCACAAGTACCGCCAATGCTTTGGTTAGCGAGCAAAAGCAGTCTTACTGTATTTGCTTTGGCAAACGACAGAAGACCCACCGAGAAAACGCCATTGCATTACGTTCCTTTCTTCAATATCTATGAAAAGGGCAATGTATGTATGGGTACTGTTAGTATTGACATTAAAAATTCGACTTCGGTTGAGGAATTTATACAGGCGTGGGAACATTATTTTTTCAATTCCTATTTCAGCCATTCATTATGCGAGAACCTCACGAAAAAAAACATTGTAAACCTTTGGAAAGACCTTATCAATACTGATAAACCTTTTCCGAAAGAAGTATTAAAAAAGAATAACAAAACCCTTAAAAATCTATTGTGATGAATACAGCAAAAACAGCAATCCATTTTACGGACAATTATCTGCTCAATCCGACAAACCCAATTTCGGTAAACCTTATCGGGGCAGGTGGCACAGGCTCAAAAGTATTGACCGCTTTAATGGAAATAAACGAGAGCTTGATAGCGTTGGGACACGCAGGGTTGCAAGTCCGCCTTTGGGATGATGATGTTATCACGAGTGCCAATTTAGGCAGACAGCGTTTTTTTGAAAGTGAAACAGGATTGTACAAATCGGTTGCATTGATAAACCGTATCAATCGTTGCATCGGTACAAATTGGAAAGCCGAAACGGTAAAATTTGAAAAGGACAAGTTTGGCAGAATACCCGAAAAAGCAAGGGCAATCATTACTATTACTTGTGTGGACAATGTACAGGCGAGGTTTGGCGTTGCTGAAATTCTTAAAGAAATAAGTTACCGCAGACACTACCAAGATGAGCCGAAATATTGGTTGGATTTTGGCAACAGCCAAGATACAGGACAAGTGCTACTATCTACTATCGGAGAGATAAAGCAACCCAATTCAGAGAAATACCAAACGGTGGCAAGCCTGCCATTTGTTACCGATGAATTTGGCGAATTGCTGAAGCAATCCGAACAAGAGGATAACACGCCAAGTTGCTCACTTGCCGAAGCGTTGGAACACCAGGACTTGTTTATCAATTCCTCATTAACCCAAATGGGTTGTTCTTTGCTGTGGAACTTATTTCGCAGGGGAATGACTGAATACAAAGGATTTTTTCACAATCTGAAAGATTTCCGCACCCACCCGATAAAAGTCGCCTGACCCGAAAAGTCGGGCGGCAAAAAGACAGATCCTCCCGATGGTCGGGACAGTCTTTTTGCATCAAATCGGTGCAACCCCTTTGTCAAAATGCACCGCTACACAATTTCCTTTCTCTACCTTTTACCAAACAGGTTGCGACATTATTGTGTGGGATATTCATTATCCCAATGATTAGGTATGCAATGACTTCTTTTCTTTTCACATAAGCGACCAAAGAAAAGAAGCAAAAGAACGCCGCTTGATTAGAACAGATATTTTATACTATTATAATCGGAACGTTACTTATTACTGAAATATTCCTGTGCAATTTCCGCTACTCCCACACTAAAATATCTACCGCCATTGGTAACAACATCAATAGCTTTTTTAAAATCGTCCGTATCGCTACCAATGAGCAAATAACCTGTAAAACCAATTTCCAAAAGAGGTTTTACGGCTTTTTCTGCATCAATATCATTATGTGCAATCAGGTTAATGGTTGGATATTGTGTTCTCAATTCTTGAAGCTGTGCCAGCACATTCTTATTGTAAAAATCAAGGTCAATAATACAAATGTTGGGAAGTGTTTTTAATGCTGGTAATTGAGATAGTCCGTCTTCAATGTTTTCAGAACGGAACAATACTTCAATTCCTGAAGCAACGAGGTCGTTGCAGGTCAAATCCAAAATCGGGCTTTTATCATTGATAAAGGCGAGGGCAATTTTTTGTTGTGCTGTACCAGTTTCCATATCATTACTTTTTTGAGTTGATGTAGCCCTGCACAAAAAAAAGAAGCGCAGGCAACCACACTTACCGATACTGAGGCACTGGTACGCCTTAATCCCCGAATAAGCGAGCGCCCACGCCTATGACGTGAGCGTTCTTACTTATTGTCTTGGGGATACAAAAAATTACCAGTTTTCAGTACCAAGACCTAAAGCAAAAACACTTTAAGTATTGTTATATTTTACATAGCAAATATACTAAAGTCCTTCCGTTGAAACATAGTCAGAACCAAATTAATTAGAAGCAATGTCTGTCATTGGTTATATAGTTCTGTTCTAAGACGGTCAGAATATCCGTTTCCTTATAAATAATCTTACCCCCAATTTGTATATACGGCAGGATATTATCGTCACGGTATTGCTGTAAAGTCCGTTTACTGATATGTAACAGCCTACACACATCTTCGCCCGACAAGTATATTTCTCCGTTCATTACAGGACGGTAATTTTTTAATATTTCTTCAATACGGTTTCTCAACTGCATTATCATTTCCTGATGGGCGATGATTTCTTCCGTTTCATTCGTCAGTAAATCCATTGTCGTTGGTATTGTACGGCTGTCCGGCTTCGAGTAAAGCCTGTACGTCCGAGCGTTTATAATAATTCTTGCGGTTCAGTTTGGAATATGGTAATAAGCCTTTGTCCTTGTAGGTCTGCAAAGTCCGTTTGGTAATGTTCATCATCAAACACACTTCCTGGTTATCGAGCCATTGCTCCTCTTTGAAAATCGGGGTATATTTTCGTGTGGCATTTTCGGTCATTTCCAAAAGTTCCCTTAGGTCATTCTTCATTCCGTCCAATGCGGTTTTTTGTATTGCAATAACTTCCATTGTTTGCTCATTTTTTCTGTGGAAGTCGAATTTATAAAGGCTTATTGCAGGATTGGGAAAGGTTGCATTGATTGGCGTTGAAAGGCAGTGTTTGGCTTTTTACTTTTGCCATAAACGAAAAATCGGATAACCTTTTGAGCTATCCGATTTTTTTTATTTAAGCCCCGTTTTATAAGTGTTATCAAGTTTGTTGTGAATAATTGTTGCTACAACCAAAACTTCTGTCATTTGTGAAAGTTGGGTATCTTCCAATATTTTGGGGTTGTGTGCTTTTGGATTTCTGTACATAGAAAAAAATCCTTTGCAGAAATTTCCAAAACCTTTGTGTTCACTTTCTTCGCTTTGATTTTTCAGAGTATTGAAAGCAAGCATAGGTCTTTTGTCCTTTCCCAACGCAAAACAATCATCAACTAAATCTGCTCCGTCTGAAGTATAGCCACTTTTTTGCCTAAGCCTCTCTGCTACACTTTTCGTAATTTCAAGTATAGCGTGAAAATAATTTTCCTTTAACCATTCAGCTTCACAATAAGGCAAAATTTCTGAATGAACTCCAATTCCGTGTACTTTTTCTTTGATTTTTAGTGACCTGCTTTTTGCTTCCGAAATAGTTTTCGCCTTATCAACTTGTCGGGGCTGTCCACTTTTATCAATTTCTATCCCTTCATAAACAAGTTTCTCATTGATAGTTGTTCTATCTTTTTCAAATTCATCTTCGGAATTATATCTTTTAGGATTTAATAATCTAACAACAAATGCCAATACATTATTTCCACATCTGTCTTGTGCTTGTCTTTCTTTTAAAGCATAAAACAATCTGTCTGTTTTATTTGTGCCATATTGAGATTGAGAAATACCAGCACCTGATAAATGTTCTGTAATTTTCGTATGTGTCAGTATATTTGATATAATATCAGATATATTTCGTAGGGTTATGTCATCAAAGGATTTTGTCATTTTATAATTTTCCTCTTTATTATGAATACTAAATCATATAATCTAAATTTCCATAAAAATACTTATTTCGAGTTAGGTATCTCCACTTGTTGCTTCTCTTTGTCCTTTTTCATTTGGCTATAAGTCCATATACAGACAATACCGAGAATTATCAAAGCGTATGCAATCCATTTGCCGACACGTTCTATAAAACGGGTAAATACAGATGCTTCAAAACTCGAAAATCCCTCTGCACCCATACCATTACGCCTATAAAATTTCCTGCGGTTTATCCAATAAATAAGCACTATCGCAATAACGATAACAATAATACCAAACACCAATTGAGCCGTAACTGTATCCATACCCGTTAAGATTATAATTCAAGTAAATTTAAACAAAAAACAACGTACACCGAAAGCTGAAAAGCAAAAAACCGACCTGTAACAGTCGGTTTTGCTTTTATATAAGTAGTATTAATCACTACTGTTGAACTGAAAGCTCAACTGCTTTTCGTTACCGAAGTTATCGGAAATCCAAACCTCAAAGGATTGTGATACGGTAGATGCCGAAGTGTAATACAACCGGAACTGCTCCGTTGGCAACGAATACAAATCGTTTGGCAAATACGGTGGTTCGTCATAATACCGCAATGTGCCTTGACCGTCAAATTGAAAGTAGCGGAGAAAATATTGCGTGTTGCTGTAATTGCCTGTTCGCTGTATGGTAATCCGTATCTCTACGGTCTGCCCACTGGCAATATCTTTGGGTACAGGCATTACTTTGACCTCAAAAGGGAAATCGTTCTGTATTTCGAGTTCATCGTCTTTGCTACAAGATACCAACGTAACCGAAGCCGTGAGGATTGCCAAGAGTATATATATTGAGCTTAATCCTATCCTGAATTTATTGAATATTGCTATCATCATTTTACATTTTAAAAATTAAACCTTAATCCCACGCCTGCGGACGGTCGGAATTGTTCCAAGTCTGTACCCCACAAAACCTTTGTACGCCCTTGCAGGACTAACACAAAACGGTCGGACAGGTACGTTTCAAATGTGAGCCGTCCGCCTGCTCCGTAAACAAAATTGTCTTCGCTCAGTATCTTCGCTCCGTCATACAACATTGCTTCGCCACGGTTGATGCTTTCGTAACCGACTACGCCTGTTATTCCAAAGTTCAGCGTGATGTTCTTACGAACATCGCCCAACAGGAAGAAACTGTAACCGCCCTCTGCGGTATAAGTTTCCTGCGGTATGCGGAGGTCTTTATAATCGTGGTATTGGTGTGTATATTCCAACGCCCAAAGCTGGTAGTTACCATTTTTGCCGTTTACGGTCATTGCTACATTGATGTAATAATCGTTACCGATTTTATCATCGGACAGCACACCCGTACTCACTTCCAATCCTTTCTGTTTAGGTAACATTCTTTGTGCCTGTGTGACCGTGATGGCCATAAAGATGAGCATCACGGTATAGATATACTTTTTCATATTATTTACTTTAAAAGGTTATTAAAATTTCAGGTGCATATCGTTAATCAAACGAGCTTTGATTAAGTCGGAATTTTCTATCTGGAGTGTCTGATGCCTGCCACCGTTTTTCTCGAAAATCTCAATAAGTAGTACCTTGTCATCGGCAATGGTAAATTGGTCTAACAGGAACACGTTTTGCTCGGTCGTTTTTCCGCCAATCTCATCCAATGGTTTGTAAGTCCTAAGCGGTATCATCGGGCGTTCCTGCACTACGGTACGTTTGGCTACCTTTTTATCCACCACTTTGAAATTCACAAAATCAATCTGAAACGGCACATTGGTACGGTTTCTCAATTCCGTATGGAAATAGTATTTGCCGTTGTGTATGTAGATACCTTTGAGGATAAACTGAATACCGAAACTCTTAGCCCCGATATGCTTTACAATACGTTTGTCCTTTTTGTAAATGGTTTCCAAAAGCAAGCCTGCCAATGATGGCGAATTGTTGCCCAATTCTTCAAAAAGCACATCGTTTCCGTTGGCTTTATCAACCGCCTTTTGCATTGTCAAGAGGTCATAGCTCAACGCTTCGGGATAGGGACTGTAATACACATTGAAACTGTAAAAACGCCCGTCATTTGTGATAACTGAAAAATTGGTTTCCGCTTCAAATTCCCTCACCGATGCTTTTACACGCAATACATTTTCCGCATCTTCCGCTTTTCCAGCAATCAGGTATTCGCTTCCCAAATCCACATAACGGATGGCGGTCGGAAAAATAAGATGTGAAGTTTTATCGTAGGTAACTTCCATTCTATACGGTTCTATCTTGCCTAATGCAAGCGGAGTTTTTGCACTATCCTGTGCGTAAGATTGTACGGCAAAGCCGAGTATCAGGGCAAATGCCCAAAAGGTTTTTAAATGATTTTTCATTGTTTAAATTATTTGAGTTCAACATTATTTTTTAGATACAAGGAAGACCTGATGCCCTGCTTTTAGCGTAACCTTTGGGGTTCTTACCTTTTTGGCGAAATAGCCCGAAACACCCTGTACCACGCCACGGCTTAAATCAGCAGCAACCTGTTGTCCTGCATTCTGCGTGAGCATTATGCTTGTTCCCGAAGTCTGGCTCATATTGCCCGCCATTTCGGTAAGGGCGTTCATTTCGGGCGAATACGGAACGTACAAGCCTTGCTGTCCGTCCAAATCGTAAATAGTAATATCAACCGGAATGATGTTGCCCTCTAATTCTACGGAGGTAATCTTTAGCTGCAATCGACCTCCCTGAAATTTGGCATTAGCTGTTACAATCGTTCCTTTCGGAATGGTACGTTGAGGCGTTTGGGCTGGCTCTAACAATCGCAATCGTACCCCTGTTTCGCCAATAACCGTTTGCGCATCGTGTACACAGGCTTTGATACTGTTTTTCGGTTGTGCCGTTTGCTCAATAGAACCTGCGGTATAAAAGCCCCGGTTTCTTGTTTCGCTCCAATCGGCTAAAAAGGCACTGTCCGTAGGCTCACGATACAAAGCGGAAACGGTGTTCTTTCTTGTAGGTGTGAATGCCACAAAATGCTCCTTTTGAGTTGAACCTGCGGTAGCCGTACCTGCATCCTTAGCAGGTGGGGCTTCTGTCGAATTTGTACCTGTTGGCAGATACTTTGCCGCCATCTGGTAGGATTTCTCCATTATGGCAAGCTGGTCATCAACGGTTACAGATTTAGGTACATCTTTCTCGGCTAATTGTTCTTTTAGTTCGTCCAATTGCCTGCGGAGTTCTGTTGTTTCAGAGTTGTTATCCTGATAAAATGAACCCAATGTGCTTTGTGCATTGCGGTAACTGCTCAATGCAGGATTGCCGTTTCTTCCCGAACCTCTGCCAACGCCATAGCTGCTGTTTTCGTCTTCTTCGGGAAATTCATCATTAGGCTCTTTTTTGTCTTCAGTATTCCAATAGTCAGAAAGCGTGGTAAGTGCATTGCGTTTTTCTTGCTCTTTGCGTTCCAGCATTTCCAACTCGTAAGCCTTGCCTTTGTCGGCAGGCATTCCTGCTCCGGTAGCCTCCGGTACTGCATCGTTCAGCCCGATGTTCTCAATTTCCTTTTTGTCTGCGGATGGTTTAAATATGAGGTACATACAACCTACGAAGACAATTCCCATTAAGCCAAATATGAGTGGCTTTTTGAGCTTTTCGGCTTTGTTCTGTGTACCGTCTTGCAGTACATCAGTGGTTGCTGCCTGGTTCCCTTCCGTTACCCGAACAACCGACTTTTTGTTCTCATTTTCTTTCATAAATCTTGTTTTTTAGAATTGTTGATAATGTGTCCTGCAATCTTGCAGGACTTTCACTTTTTTTGAGGACAGGGTTTTCGATATGCTCAATGACCATATCGTTACCCGACTTTGAGGTATCGTACCATACTTTGCAAATGACACCTGCCGTAAGCAGTAGATACCCCACAAAAAAGTAAAGTGTGTATTGGTGCTGTTTCCGCAAGGGCAATGCCCGCCAGCGTTCGTCCAGCTTGTCAAAGTACCTGTCCATATTTGCTCTTAGTTTTTTCATAACCTTACTATTTCTGTTGTTATAGCTTGAAACGCTTAGGACTTTGACCTGCCTTTTGCTTCGGTTCTTCATTGACCAAAGCGACTGCCTCAACCGCTTTGGGTGCGGATATGACTGACAGGTTTGTCAGTTCCGATTTTTTCAGCAGTTGCCCAAATTGGTCTTTCCTTGCAACCTCCATTCTGTTAAGCGAGAATTTGCCGTTCAGGTATTTTACCCACATACTGCATTCTACACTTGGCTTGTCTTCGCCCGACCATTGCAGGTAGCCCGTCAGCAACAAGTCCTGTTTAGGCAAACTATCTGTACCTTTTTGGCAGTTTTCGAGGTATTCGCCGATACTTTCCTTCAACTTTCCAGCATACGCTCCCTGCGTATGGAAATAGCCGTTATATCCTTTATCGGTAAGGATTTTTGCAAACGTGCTTAAATCTGATAATGCTTCCATAAGATTGTTTTTTTAGCGTTCGATAACTTCTATATCCCTGTTTTCTATCACTGCAAACTTTTCGATGTTGAAGCCTTGCGGGTTGTTGTCCGAACGGACAGAGTTCACGAGATAACAGGAAGTAATCAGGTTACGCCTGGTCACGTTGCTCGAACGGATAATGAATTGTTTGGCGTAGGTACGCACCGCATAAGGATAGGTGTCGAAATTGCACACGACACTATCCACCTCAATGCGTTGCTGTACATTCCCCGAAATAATCCTGCTGTAATAGCCCTTTTCCGACAGGTCTTTGTAATAATCAAAAGCTGATTTATCGGCAAGGTTGAATGCCCTGCTCATATTGCTTTCGATAGCGTTCTTGTCGGGAGCAAGCGTAAAAAAGAGTTCGTGAAAACGCCTGACGTGTTCCCTTGCTTCCACAGGTCGGTTGATACTTGCATCTTGCGATAAGGCAAGCATCAACGATTTTCCATTATCCAGCACATAGATTTTTTGGCGTTGTTCGTCTGCAAAGCTGTAAGATTTCCAAAGTGAAAATCCTACCACGCTTAGGCAGAGAACGGCAAATACAATGGCATACAGCCGTATTTGCCTAAAACTGTTTTCGATATTTCTTAATGTTTTAAATTCCATTTTTAAATGATTTGATTGTTTTTATTTCCCCATTAACTTGCCACCGATATTTCCAACTGCCGAACCTGTTCCTGCTCCGGCGATATTTCCGGTTTTCATTGCGGCTTGGTTTACGTTACGGGTAAAGTTCCCTGCACCGCCTGCCTGAATAATCCAGCCTGTTACCGTTGGGATAGTGAAGTAGCCCACGATACCGATTATCATAAAGATGATGTACACGGTATTTGAGGTATCAGGAATGTAAGTCGGGTCGGCAAGCATTGCTATATCCTTTTCGATAATGAGGGATTGTATTTTGGCAAGCATAGAGCTGAACAGGTCTGCCACAGGCAACCACAGGTAAACGCTGACGTATCGGGTCAGCCATTGCGTGAGCGTGGACTGAAAACCGTCCCACACGCTTATCGCAAAGGCTATCGGCCCGAGTATGGACAGGACAATGAGAAAGAACGTCCTTATGGTATCAATAACCAAAGCTGCCGCCTGAAACAGTACCTCTAACAGATTGCGAAACCAATTCTTAATAGCTTGTTCGGTTTGGTAGGCAAACCTATCCATATACATTCCCGACATCGTAATCAAATCGCCGGGCGACCAGCCCAATTCTTCGAGCTTTTTATCAAATTCCTCATTTGATACGAGATAGGCTGTTTCAGGATTTCGTAGCATAGCTTCCCGTTCGAGCAGGTCTTTTTTCGCCTGCAAATTGTTGAGGTCAAGCACCTGATTTTCGAGGATTGTGTGAGTACCCTGTACCACCGGACTTAACACGGCATTGATTGTTCCCAATACGATAGTTGGGAAAAACATAATGCAAAGCCCCAAAGCGAAAGGACGAAGCAAAGGGTACATATCAATGGGTTCAGCCCTGCTCAAAGCCTGCCATACTTTTATGGCAACATAGAACAAAGCCCCCAATCCGGCTATCCCTTTAGCCACTGCCGCCATATCGGCGGACAGTGGGAGCATCTCATCATATAATGAGCGTAGGACTTCGTGAAGATTTTGAAATTCCATAACTACCAGTATTTTTGGTTAGGAGTTCCATAGAGGTCAAGCACTCTTTTGGTATTGTTCTGCTTTTTTGCTCTTAGAATACTTACAGAGATATTCTTATTGGTATAGTAGCGTACCAAGCTGTGGTATTCCTTTACTTCTTTGTACACTCTATCAATAATATCCATACGCTCTTTGTCGTTCAGCGAAAGGCTTGATGAGGTTACAATCTGTTTGAGTTCTTTCAGCAGTTCGGTACTTTCATTCAGCAATGCCGAATAACCATTGCTGATAGCTGCCAATTCCTGTGCAGAAAAATTCGGGTCGTTCATCATCTTACCGAAGTTGGTAACATACATTTCGGATACGTCACCGACAAGCAATACAGTCTGCTGTACCTTACGTGCATCTTTTACAAGATTATTTACAGCTTGTAGCTTGTCGTAATACTCCTTACCCTGTTTATACACCTTTTCCACTTCCTTGAAATTTTTAATTACATTGGATACCGTGGAAGAAGTCTGTACGATTTCATTCGCACTGTTGAGAATACCCGATGCCAGATTTGTGGGGTCGGTTACTACCCATTGTGCTTTTGCGGACGGTGCTACGGCGAGCATTAGTGCCGTACACACCATAAAAAGGAACTTTTTCATTTTTATGAATTTTAAAATGTTAATGACTATTGATTTGCTTTGTCACGCCTTTGCATTGCGATATGCTTAATGGCGAGTTCTACGTTACCGTCCAATTCGGAAGCTAATTGCATTACCTCCATTTTTTCGGTTTCTTCGGTGGTGTATGCGAGGTATTCCTCCAAACTAACTTCGGTGGCATAGACTGCCGAGTTCGTACCACCTAAGCCAATCCAAACCTCTTTGTACAGTCGGCTTGCATCGTTGTTCATATTGATAGAAAGTACCTGACCTTTTTCCTTATCTGTAAGCCCCAACATTGCCTGTATGTCATCGAATTTATTCATATACTTACGCTGGTCTAAGAGGATTTTACAGTCGGAATTGTTGATGATACTTTCTTTTACAATGGGCGACTGGATAATATCATCTACCTCTTGCGTAACGACAATCGCCTCTCCGAAGAATTTGCGGACGGTTTTAAATAAATATTTTATATATTCCGCCATTCCTTCTTTGGCAATCGCTTTCCACGCTTCTTCAATCAGGATGAGTTTTCGGATACCTTTCAGCCTCCGCATCTTGTTGATAAAAACTTCCATAATGATAATTGTGACTATGGGAAAGAGGATTTTGTGGTCTTTAATCGCATCAATTTCAAACACGATAAAGCGTTTGGAAAGCAGGTCTAACTGCTTGTCGGAGTTCAACAGATAATCGTATTCGCCACCCTTGTAGTAGGGTTCGAGGACGTTCAGGAAATTTGCAATGTCAAAGTCTTTTTCCCTTACCTGTTTTTCTTCGAGTACCTTGCGGTAATCACCTTTGACATACTCGTAGAAACCGTTGAATGATGGGTAAACATCATCTGTTTTGATACGTTCAATATAACCTGATACGGCATTGGATAATGCCACTTCTTCCGAACGGGTTGGCGGTTCATCATCACGTTTCCATAGTGTCAATATTAAGGTCTTAACACTTTCTCTCTTTTCGATGTCGAAAACCCCATCATCCGTGTAAAATGGATTGAATGCAATCGGGTTGTCTTCGGTGTACGTAAAATAAACACCGTCTTCACCTTTGGTCTTTCCTTTGATGAGTTCGCATAAGCCCTGATAAGAATTACCCGTATCTACCAACAATACGTGTGCGCCCTGTTCGTAGTATTGCCTTACCATATGGTTTGTGAAGAACGATTTTCCCGAACCTGACGGACCAAGTATAAACTTGTTCCGGTTCGTGATAATGCCACACTTCATAGGCAGGTCGGAAATATCCAAATGGATAGGTTTTCCTGTAAGCCTGTCAGCCATCTTGATACCGAACGGCGAGGGCGAATTGTGATAGTTGGTTTCTTCTGTGAAGAAGCACAAGGCAGGTTCGATAAAAGTGTAAAAACTTTCCTCACTCGGAAAATCGCCTGCATTGCCGGGCATTCCAGCCCAAAACAAAGTGGCTACGTCCGTAGTGTTGTGGCGAGGCTTACACTCCATCAATGCCAATGCACTACCGCAATCGTTCTTTAACTGTTTCAGCTCCGCAGGGTCTTCCGACCACGCCATAATGTTGAAGTGTGCCCTGATAGACGACAGACCGAAGCTGTGGGCTTCGTTCAGGTATTTTTCTATCCACTCTTTGTTGATTTGGTTTGCCCTGCTATACCTTGCCAAAGAGTGCATATTGCGGGCGGACTTTTCAAACTTTTGCAGGTTGTCTTCGCTGTTATCCAAAAACAAATATTGGTTGTAGATATGGTTACAGCTAAGGAGTAATCCCACGGGAGCAGCGAACGACAAACGGCAGTCGCTCCGGTCGGTGGATAGCTTTTCAAAACGGGTATCAGCCGATACCGTTCCGGGCAAATCGTCTGTATCGGACAAGGTGTGCAGGCTCAACCTTTTGTTTCCGATACGGACTTCTTCCGTTCCGAGTGCGATGTCCTGCATCGGTGTTCCGCTTTCCCTTGACAGGGTTAGGTACTGTTCCAACAATCCCTGCTTTTCGTCCGTTCCGATGATTTCATCTTCGGTAAGGCGTTGCAGGGTTATGAAACCGCTATCGTTCACGATACGCTCAAACTGTGCCACCGCTTCCATAAAGCGGTGTATCGTTTCCTTGTTCCTGATTTCCTTTGGTATGAGCGTACCTTTGCAAAGCGAACTGAAGTTGCTTTGCATACGCATTCTTTCCTTAGTGGTCTTGGTCAGGAACAGGTAACAATAATGGTTCAGAAATGGTCGCTCATTAAAATGGCGTTGGTAGGATTTAGCCAAAAAACTTTGGTCTTCCTTTGCCAAATCGGGAGCATAGCTTTCTTTGATGTACCAATCCTGTTTGTGGATGACCGTAAAATCCGGCAAGGTCTTGATAGCCTTATGCCAGGCGGAGTGAATAGCTTCGTATTCCGCCGATGCTACCGTAAACAGTTCCGGCAAACGAACCTCAAAGCAGGCGGTAATGTCCGCATCTTTGGAAAGGATGCAGTTGTTTTCTACTGCCAACAAAGGAAATTTGTTTTCCAGCGTTGTTGTCTTTGCAACGTTTCTCATAGGGCATTCGATTTAGGAGTGAATTTCAGATAGCGGTGTACAGGCTTGCGACAAATGATGTATCGGGGATGTCTTTTTCCTGCTCCGATTTTCATTAGCCCGTGTTCGCCGTACTTCCTGTTTAGTGAAAAGGTCTGCCACACAATGAGCGAAGCACCGCCTGCTCCGAGGAACAGGCAGATGTAAGAGTTTACGCCTGCCATATACAGTATCATCACGAGGATGAGCGTACCGAGCAGTCCGCCAGCGAAAATGAACAGGTATTGTGCTTTCAGTCCCTTAAATTCCACTGTCCTGCCAATGCCTTTGTTTATGTTGTAATTGTTCATAAAGCAAAGGATTAAAGGAAGAATGAACGCAGGATGGTAGCCGCTACGATTAAGAAGATACACGCACCGAACCAGCTTGCCGCAGTCTTCGATGTGTCGGGGTCGCCCGAACTGAACTTATTGTAAACTTTAACGCCCCCTATCAAGCCCACGACCGCACCGATGGCGTAGATTAATTGGGTTGCGGGGTCGAAATAGGAAGTTACCATTTGGGTAGCCTCGTTGATACCTGCCGAGCCGTTTCCCTGTGCGAACGCACCAATTCCTGACAGCATAGCCACGGCTGCCAGCAAAACTTTTTTTCTCTGTTTTTCCATAATTGAAACACATTAATTTGTTATTGTTATCCCGCACCTTGCGGACTTTCGGAACAAAGGTGTTTCAGAAATCAGGGCGTTATAATAAAGTGGCAGTCAAAGGAATGATTTGGCAGTGAGTGGCTTTATAGAAAGTCTAAATCCGTATTTATTAAACTATTTTGCTTAAATTTGACATATTTAGACAAGTCTTAAAAAAGCAAAATGGCATTTGGAAAACACATAAAAAGACTAAGAGAAAGTAAAGGATTGTTCCTACGGGAAGTTGGGGCTGCATTGGAACTGGATAGTGCTTTTATCAGTAAAGTCGAAAATGAAGAAAGACCATTGCCAAGAAAACACATCGAAAAGCTTGCAGAATTTTTGAATACCCCAATTGATGAGCTATTGGTTTTATGGTTTTCAGATAAAATAAAGGGACTTATTGACGATAAAGAAATAGGAAAGCAGGCTTTAAAAATTGTTTTAAAAGAATTAAATGCAATCAAGAATAATGCAGATTAGGTTTTTAACAACTCTTCTTTGGCAATAAAAAGGTTAACAAATAAAATATGCGAATATGAAATACATTTTACTCAACAATAACAGTTCTGTTGCTTATGATGATAGTGATGCTACTGATATAAAAGTATATATCGACGGCAAACTTCACGATTTCAAAGAAAGTACCGAAAATAGAATTGATTATGCAATTGCAACAAATAGGAATAAATACTCCCAAACTCTAAATAATCAGTTTGAGAATTTATTACTTCTAACTGGTGCAGGGTCATCTATTGGTTGGGGAAAAGATGGGAAGTTGGGTAAGTCGATGGCAAATTTATGGGATGATGCGGAAGCTCTTTTAACAGCCGATGTTTTTGGAAAGTTACTTGAAACTATTGGCTACGATGAAAAATGGGATGATGGCTCTATAGTAAAGAATTTAGAAAAGGTTCTTTCTATGGCAACACCTGCTATACCATATATACCCAAAGAGGATATAGATATTGAGGATTGTGTAAACAAAATTAAAGATTTTATCAAAGAAGCCTGTCAATTGAGTTTGCCAGATAATTCGCCACATACGCTCTTATTAAATAAAATAACGAAACGCAAAGTTACTTTACCAAGATTTAAGCTGTTTACATTGAATTATGACCTAATGTTTGAACAATCAGCTTGTGAAAGCAATTTTGTTGTTATAGACGGGTTTTCATTTTCTCAACCAAGAATATTTAGTGGGCGTAATTATGATTACGATATTGTTTCCCGCAATCAAAGTAGAGTAAAAGAAGAAGACAATTTTATTCAAAAAGTTTTCCATTTGTACAAATTACACGGTTCTGTAAATTGGGAAAAGCAAGACAACAAGATTATACAAAAAGAAGAACCTGACGAACCATTGATGATATATCCACATCAATCAAAATATGAAAGCTCTTATGAACAGCCGTATTTTGAAATGATGTCGAGGTTCCAGTCCAATTTGAGAAAGGAGAATGTTTTCCTTATTACAATAGGCTTTAGTTTCGGGGATAAACATATCGTAACCGCAATCATCGAAGCCTTGGAACAAAATCCAGGCTTTCAATTGATGATTGTAAATAAAGGGATAGATGAAACCAACGAAAATATGAAACCCTTTATTGATGCTGCAAACAAATATTCCAATATATCTATTGTTTCAGAAACCTTTGAGGATTTCGCTAAGAATTATCCTGACTTAAAATCTTACAATCAGGAAGATACACGACAAATAGTAATTAATATCCCTAATAGTTAGATATGAGCAATAGCCCCTTTAATCACAGTCATTTTCTTGGGTATGTAAATTTTGTATCCCCTGCATTTGTGAAAGTGCATTTCCCGTCTTCTGTTTTGATGAAAACATTTGTTCACCACGCAGAAGTGTTGAGAGGTGGACTTGTAGGAAACTATATTGTTGTTGAGGGAGAGGAAAAAGGTTTTCTGGGAAAAATGTTGGAAATATCGTTACCTGAAAAAGAACGGTTGGAATTAAGTGAAAGAACTTTTTCAACTAAAGCATTTCATCCAGTAGGAAGAATAGAAATTCTTTTATCATTTGATTTGTTTGACCCGAGTAGAATAGAAAAAGGGATAAATAGCCTCCCACTCATTGGTTCTAAGGTATTCATTTGTTCGTCGGAATTTCTTTCTACACATTTCAAAACCTTTGGCATAAAACCCGAAAATATCGAACATTCTCCTACTTTTAGAATGGGGAATTTGATATACGATAAAAATGTTCCCGTAGATATTTCTTTGCAAGCGATATTTAGTCGTCATTGTGCGGTTGTTGGTACAACTGGAGGAGGGAAAAGTTATACCATCAGCAAATTTATTGAGGGAGTTATAGAAACCGGAGCAAAAGCTATAATCTTAGACCCAACGGGAGAATACTCTACATTTGATGCTCATCCAAAAGTTGACCATTCAACACTGATTTCAGAAAGCTATTTTCCATATCAGAATTTAACCATTAATGATTTATTCGTTCTGTTCAGACCATCAGGACAAGTACAGCAACCCGTTTTATTGGAAGCTATTAAGTCGTTAAAAGTTGCACATTGCTTATTAGGGAATATTCCTAATAATGGACATAATAATGATGGAACTAACGATACTTTTACATTCAGGGGTCAGCAAGTAGTTATAAATAATGGATTAGTTGTAAAACAAAATAATATTACTGCGGCATATAATAATGCCTACTTTACTTATAAATCTATTATAGAAGATTTCACAATAAATAATTTCAGTATAAATCTACTCCACAGGCAAATAGGGAATGAATGTTTTCAAATATTCAACGACCGTTGGGCAAACAATAGAGATGAAAGAAATTATGGAAATGCAACGAGTTTAATAATGCGTGTTAACAATGTAATATCGGACAATGATTATTCCGGTATGTTTGGATTTAATGCTCCAACCACAAATAACCTAATAACCAAGATAGACGAGTTTTTGAATAATCCAGAATTAAATATTTTAAGAATTGGTTTTGAAAATGTACCTTATAATTTTCAGGCAAGAGAAATCTTGGCAAATTCATTGGGAAGATACTTATTGAATAAAGCTCGAACTAATATTTTCAGAGAAAATCCTCTAATTCTCTTTGTAGATGAAGCCCATCAGTTTTTAAACAAGAAAATTAAGGATGAATATTTTGAAAGCACAGAATTAAATGCTTTTGATAACATTGCTAAAGAAAGTCGTAAATATGGATTATTTCTATGTTTATCAACACAAATGCCAAGAGATATTCCTGTTGGTACGCTAAGTCAAATGGGAACATTCATTACTCATAGGCTGATAAATTATCAAGATAAGGAAGCAATCGCGAGTGCTTGCTCGACTGCCAATAAAGAAACTCTTTCTTTTTTACCATCTTTAGGGTCAGGAGAAGCAATTATTATGGGAGTTGATTTTCCAATGCCAATATCAGTCAAAGTAGATATGCCAACAATTACACCGAAGTTCGATACTCCAAAATTTGTAAAAATAGCGGGCACTTAGTTTTATAGCGTTTGAACAATTTTTAATTTGTGTCTAACATACAAAAGGGAGCTTGCCTAAACAAACTCCCCAATGTCAAAATCACTCAAATCACTTTTCCGCAAAGTGGAAGAACTGTCTTCCGTTTCAGATGAAAGGGTGCTATCCAAAAGCTCGGCTATTCTTCGGGAAGCATCTTCCATAGAATTCTCCAATAGGCTGAATAATTCGGTTCCCTGTATTTTTTGAACTATGGCTATCGCTGTTTCCTTTTGGGCTGGTTCCAATTCTTCTTTTTGGAGCAACACCCCCACGGAGCTTAGTTCTTCAAAGGTAACCCCTTGGGCAAAACCGTCATCGCCACCGGATATTCCGTACCTGTTCCAATCTTCTTCCTCTTCCTCCAAATCAGGTATATTACTGAAAACTTCGTCCAGCTCTTCCTTGCGGATTTGAATGCCGACGTTTTCATTTTCGTCGTATTCAATGTCTAAATTAGCGGGGTTTATCTCCGGTTCCTCAATTTGGCGTTCATTGGCAGCGTTTGGCATTGAAAGGCGTTCTACGGATTTTGGCTGCCCCATAATATCGGGCAGGTTCGGATTGACTTTCTTCTGCGGAGGTTCTTGTTTTGTCCTTTTCTTAATGACAATCTTATCCTGTAAAAGCAGGACAATGACTATCAGCAGGCATATCACAATTACTATTTCCATAACGTAGGTTTTTTAAAACAAGCCTTTGTACTTTTCGTTGAACTCTTTTGTAATCATATCTTCAAATACTTTAAAATGATGTTCAAGAATATTATTGAGATAGGCAAACAAGGGTATTTTATCATCGCCTATAATCTGGACTATGCGGGTTAAACGCTCGTGATGTTCAGGACTTAGGTATATGCTTTTATTGCCTCTTTTCTGCATTTTATTCATTTGCATAAATGCGTTTTCATAGGTTGTTTTAGCTGTATTGCTAACTGTATCGGAGTTGCTGCCGGCTGCAACAGTATTCCTGTTCTTTTTATCTTTCTTCATTATAGAATGGGTTTAAAATGTTCATTGAAATAATCGGTAATATCGTCCCCGTACTCCCTGAAATGATGTTCAAGAATATTGTCAATGTAAGAGTAGAGCGTTGTTCTTTCTTCCCTTGTCAGTTGAACGATGCGGAGCAATCTTTCGTGGTATTCAGGGCGTATGTAAACGACCTTGCCATTACGCCCCGATGGAAAACGATTGACCAAAAACGTTTCCTCGTAGTCCGCTTTCTTTGATGAACTGTTACGGGCTTTTTCCCTGGGCTTGTTTTCCTTTGGTACATCCTGCTTTTTGTTAATGGTCGGTGGAGCAACAGGCTCATCGCCGCTTATGACGTTCATAAGGTATTCCTCATCAACATTGGGCTTTTCAAAATCGTTGTTTTTGTTATCTGAAGCCATACTTTACTATTTTTATAGATGAGTGATTTTTAAAAATTCCTCGACAAACAAATCCATTTTAGTTGCTTTCATTAACTGTGGTTCGGCAGGCAGCAAACTTGACCTGAATACATAACTGCCTGTGTCGTCTGTTTCCTTTCGGAAACGCTTGCTGTCCATTATCCTTGTTTCCATTATGGGCAGGTTGAGTTCTTTGATGACACTTTGATACGCATCATACAAACCTGTTTTTTCCCTGCCATCCACTTGGTTCCAGAACAGCCACATCTCTTGTTCGGGATTGCCCTCGTCCGTTTGGGGAAGTCCGAGAAAGGCTTTGGTAAAGCCCAATGTACTTTCCACTACCAAACGGTCGGCAGTAATGGGCGAAAAGATGAAGTCCATTTTTTTTAAGGTTGTCAGTACACCTTTGGTATTGGCTGTTCCCGGCAGGTCGAAGAAAATAACATCCGGCACAACCGCCGACTGGCTTCTGTATTCCGATGCTTTCTCCAGAGCTGTTTCAGCCTTGCATTTGATAATCGGGTACGCTTTTTTGTTGATGGCTTGAAACTGCTTCATTGCCGCCTTTTTATGGTAGTCGTTCTGCATTATGGTTCTCTTATCCCGTTCACGCATATTGGTCAGGCTGTGTTGCGGAAAGTCGCAGTCCATCACCAGCACATTAAAACCTAAACGGTAGTGAAGCACACTTGCCAGCAAGGTGGTCATTGTAGATTTTCCCACACCGCCTTTTTGGGTGGAGAAGCTGATTTTTAAAGTTTTCTTTGTTGTTTCCATTATTTAAAAATTTATTGTTACACACTTTATTTGTTTTGCAGGATTGAATATTGGTTTATCTGATTATTACCTCATTCCTATATTCCTGCATTCCCTTTTGCGTACTTTCCTGCACAGGTATTTGCTTTCATTTTTGCCTTGTCAGGCACATTCTTTAGCAAGTGGCAAACCTTACAATAGGTAAATTGCTTTACCGCTTTTATGCTTTTACACTTTTATTGTTTTATGCTTTTAAAACCTTATGCTTTTATTCCAAACTGCCTGTTTGCAAACCTGATTTTCTTCTTTGTCGAAATACATTTTTTACTACCTGCACTAAAATTATACGGCAAATAAAGCGATTGATTTATCCGCTGATTGAGGTGTGGCAGTGTTTGGCACTCAAAGGCAGTCTTTGTCCGGGTATCGCATTGCAATACTCTTACAGGTAGGGCTTTACTTTGTACAATGATTATTATTAACGGATTTATGCAAAAGTCTTTTGACAAAATGGAGGGTAACGGGAACGGCATCGAGCCGTTTTCCCTGTTACATTTAATCCGTCCCGAAGGGCGGATTTTTGTGTTCAACGGAACACGGCAAGTTGTGTTTTGAGGCACTCGGAACCTCCTGCGTGCCTCAAAACAACTTGCCCTTGCAGGGAGCCGGAAAACACCCTCCGAAGTCGGGGTTTTGTTGAACTTAAAATGGATGAGTGATGAATGGACAAGAGAAAAAGAAACTGAACAAAGGTGGACGTAGCCCCAAGGTAAACCCAGCCGTCCACCGTTATGTTTTTCGTCTTACAGACGAGGAAAATGCCAAATTCCTTACACTTTATGAAGCATCGGGAGCGGACAACAAAGCACAGTTTGTGACTTCCGTTCTCTTTCAGAAGCCGATTAAAAGTGTAAAAGTGGATATGGCGGCAATGGATTATTACACAAGGCTCACGAGTTTGTTCGCCCAATTTAGAGCGGTCGGGGTCAATTACAATCAGGTCGTGAAGATATTGTACCGCAATTTTTCCGAGAAGAAAGCGGCAGCCTATCTCTTTAAACTGGAAAAACAGACGGCGGAAATGGCAAAACTATGTCGTGAAATTATGGAACTGACAGCGGAGTTTGAAACGAAACACCTTACCAAAAGCGGAGAAAAATGATAGCGAAGATTGGTCACGGAGCCAATATGATTGGCGCACTTTCCTACAACCAGCTTAAAGTGGACAAGGAAAACGGGCAGATATTAGCCACAAACCGGATAATGGAAACACCGGACGGCAACTATACCGTGGCACAGTTGCACCGTTCTTTCGAACCTTATTTCATGGCAAACAAACGGACGGAAAAGCCCGTGCTGCACATTTCGCTGAACCCTGATCCTGCGGATAAGGTCAGCGATTTGCAGTTCATTAAAATGGCGGAAGAATATATGCAGCGCATGGGTTACGGCGAGCAGCCTTATATCGTTTTCAAGCATACCGATATTGAGCGAAGCCATATCCATATCGTATCGACCAACGTTGACCGCCACGGCAAAAAGATACCCGATACCTACGAAAAACTACGGTCGATGGATGCTTGCAGGGCTTTGGAGCAACGGTTCAATCTGATACCAGCCATCGAAAAACAGCACACTGGCAAAGAGCAGGTTTTCCATCCGGTGGATTACCGAGCCGGAGATATTAAGAGCCAAATCGCATCGGTGGTCAGATACCTGCCAAAATATTACAGCTACCAAAGTCTTGGTGCTTACAATGCCTTACTTTCGCTTTTCAACATTACAGTAGAGGAAGTAAAGGGCGAACTGAACGGACAACCTAAAAACGGGCTGGTCTATTTTGCACTGAACGAGCGTGGAGAAAAAGCCAGCAATCCCTTTAAGGCTTCTTTGTTCGGCAAAAAGGCTGGACTTGCCGAATTGCAAAACCATTTTGAAAAGTCCAAAGAACAGATGAAAGCCTCCCCAGCAAGAGCCGTCCTAAAAAATACCATTGAAGCGGCGATGCACACGGCAACCAACGAAACCGATTTTAAAAAGCAGTTGATGGAACAGGGCATCAATACCGTGGTACGCCGTAATGATGAGGGGCGTATTTATGGCATGACCTTTATCGACCACGAGAGCCGCAGTGTTTGGAACGGTTCGGCTTTGGGCAAGAACCTGTCTGCAAATGTGTTTAACGACTGGTGGTCGGCACAGGCGGTTGAGCAACGCCAAACGATGGAACAGAGCAGCACCAAGTATGAGGCAGCAGCATCCAAAAACAGTGCGGATGAAAAGGAAGAAACCCACAGGCTTTTTGATTTCCTTAATCATGCAGTGCAGCCTGCCGATGATTTCGGATGGATTGACGGTTTGGGTGGGTTGCTGCCCGAAGCACAGGGCGAAGATTATGAGGAACAGGCGTTTGCCAACCGCATGAAGAAAAAGAAAAAACGGGGCAGAAAGCAATAATTTTCATTGAAACCACAAAGACCAGGATTAGCATCTTGGTCTTTGCAGTTTTAGACGAATGCTGCCAAACACAGCCTCCACAAGCCATCCGATAACTATCTGAACCAGCCCTTTTAAATAGCCTCTAAATTCCCTGCATCACTAAAAAATTAAATGATATGCAAGGAGAAGACGATTTAAGAGGTTTAGCCAAAATCATGGCTTTTATGCGTGCAGTGAGCATCCTTTTGGTGCTGATGCACTTTTATTGGTTCTGTTACGGGTTCTTTCAGCAACGTGGCTGGACACTGGAAGTTATCGCAAAGATACTGACCAATTTTGACCGGACGGCAGGGCTGTTCGGCAATACACTTTACACCAAAATTTTTGCGCTGGTATTGCTGGCGTTAAGCTGTTTGGGAACCAAAGGTGTGAAGAACGAAAAGATAACATGGACGAAGATCTACATTGCCTTAGCCGTAGGCTTCGTGTTGTTCTTTCTCAACTTTCCGTTGCTGAAATTATCGGCTGGAATTGCTACAACTCTCTATATCCTTACAACAGGTATGGGCTATATCGCCCTGCTCATGGCTGGGGTGTGGATGAGCAGACTGCTCCGTAATAACCTGATGGACGATGTTTTCAATAATGAAAACGAGAGTTTCCAACAGGAAACCAAATTGATGGAGAATGAATATTCGGTAAACCTGCCATCCAAATTTTATTACAAAGGCAAGTGGAACAATGGCTGGATAAACATCGTGAACCCATTTAGGGCAACCATTGTTTTAGGCACGCCCGGCTCCGGTAAATCCTACGCAATCGTAAACAATTATATCAAACAGCAGATTGAGAAAGGTTTCAGTATGTACATCTACGATTTTAAATTTGACGACCTTTCGACCATTGCTTATAACCATCTGCTGAACCATTCCGATAAGTATAAGGTAAAGCCACAATTTTTTATCATCAACTTTGATGACCCGAGACGGAGCCACCGTTGCAACCCACTCAATCCCGATTTTATGACGGACATTTCCGATGCCTACGAAGCTGCCTATACTATTATGCTGAACCTCAACCGTAGCTGGATACAGAAGCAGGGCGACTTCTTTGTGGAAAGCCCGATTATTCTTTTGGCAGCTATCATTTGGTTTTTGAAAATCTACGATAGCGGTAAATATTGCACGTTTCCGCACGCCATAGAATTACTGAATAAACGGTATGCGGATGTGTTTACCATCCTTACTTCATATCCTGAACTTGAAAACTATTTGTCGCCGTTCATGGATGCTTGGCAAGGAGGCGCACAAGACCAGTTACAGGGACAAATCGCATCGGCTAAAATTCCGTTGTCAAGAATGATTTCGCCACAACTGTATTGGGTTATGACAGGCGATGATTTTTCGCTGGACATCAACAATCCGAAAGAGCCAAAGATTTTATGTGTAGGCAATAATCCCGATCGCCAAAATATCTATTCGGCTGCATTGGGTTTGTACAATTCACGCATTGTCAAACTCATCAACAAAAAAGGACAATTAAAGAGTTCGGTTATCATTGACGAGTTGCCCACGATTTATTTTCGGGGACTGGACAATCTCATCGCAACGGCGAGAAGTAATAAGGTGGCAGTGTGCTTGGGCTTTCAGGATTTTAGTCAATTGACCCGTGATTATGGCGACAAGGAAAGTAAGGTTATCCAAAATACCGTGGGTAATATCTTCTCTGGTCAAGTTGTCGGCGAAACGGCAAAAAGTCTAAGTGAACGCTTCGGAAAAGTATTGCAGAAACGTCAAAGCATGACCATCAACCGGAATGATAAATCGACCTCCATTTCCACCCAACTGGATAGTCTGATACCTGCTTCCAAAATCTCAACGCTTACACAAGGTATCTTCGTAGGTTCGGTGTCCGACAACTTTGAGGAGCGTATCGAGCAAAAGATTTTTCACGCTGAAATTGTGGTGGATAATGACAAGGTAGCCGCCGAAACCAAAGCCTACAAAAAGATACCGCAGATATTATCTTTTGTGGATGAAAGCGGAACCGACAATATGAAGCAGGAAATTGAAAATAATTATCGTCAGATAAAAACGGACATTCTGCATATTGTGGAAAGCGAAATGGAGCGGATTAAGAATGACCCTGATTTGCAGCACTTGGTACAGCAAGGGTAACGTAAGATTAAAAAGGAAGACAATTCATAGCGGTCTTCCTTTTCAAAAATATCTAACATCTTCTATATACAGGATTTTAAGATTTCAACAATCTTTTCCTGTTCCTCGAAATTTAAACTGGCAAAGCCCATTCGGGTATTGTTTGGAACAAGCTCTGTTGCACCATAATATTTACCAAAATTAATTTTCAAGTCTTTTTTTATTGTTCTTTCATTCAATTTTTTTAAATCAATATCATGGAATTTCGTCCATACCGACATTCCGCCATCTGGAATGTCAAAACTGATTTTATCCCCGAGTTGGTCTTTCAGCAATTCACAGAAATAATCTCTCCGGCTTCTATAAATTTTCACCGACTTCTTTATATGCTTCTCAATTGTCCTGTCCTGATAAAGAGATGCAATCGCTAATTCCATAAAGGTGTCTCCTTGAAAATCAATGGATTTTCTGTACGAGGTAACCAAATCAACGAACTTTTCCGTAGCGGTCAAAAATCCAATCCGAATGGATGGGGCTAAGGTTTTGGTCAACGTGCCAATATACACCACACTACCGTGCTGGTCAATACTGGCCATCG
Source organism: Chryseobacterium sp. Marseille-Q8038 (assembly GCF_965111995.1). NCBI lineage: Bacteria > Pseudomonadati > Bacteroidota > Flavobacteriia > Flavobacteriales > Weeksellaceae > Chryseobacterium > Chryseobacterium sp. Marseille-Q8038. The sequence continues at coordinate 561,984 of NZ_CBCOPN010000001.1, forward strand.
GCATCATAGGTGTACTGGCATAGTGAAAATCATAATCGTAATCATCTTCGATAATGGCAAAGTTGTAGGTATTTGCCAACTCTAATAGTTGAATGCGGCGTTCGGGCGGTAAGGTAACCGTGGTCGGATAGTGGTGGTGGGGAACGGTATAAATAAACTTAATCTGCTTTGTCTTACAAATGCGCTCAACTGCATCAACATCTAATCCATTTTCATCAACAGGAACGTAATGGATATTGAGCTGTAATTGTTCCATCAATTCACGAACAAATATAAATCCCGGCTCGCTCATAATCACATTATCACCAGCTTGGGTTATCACACGGGCAGTTAAATACAGCCCCATCGTAGCGCCTCGTATTATCAGCAAATTGTTAGTAGTAACGGGCAACCCCCTCGTGTCGTTTAAAAATTCCGCCAATATCTCCCGTAAAGCCAAGTTCCCTTTCGTATCTCCATAAAATAAATGCTTTTTGTAACCGGAAACCTTAGAAAGTCCTCGTAAATTCCTGCTTAGTTCTTCAATCGGTGTTAAACGTAGGTCAGGAAAACCATCGTCTATCGTTAACAGCTTATTTTGGGTAGATGTAAAATAAGGGAATTGGATTAAATTATTGTTGACGGCAAACGGTATTTCATTTGGCAACATTAATAGTTCATCCGTTTCCGTAATCGGCTTTGGCATTAATTCCGGCAATTCGTCACGCACAAAACTTCCTGTTTTGGCCTTTTGGTCAATCCAACCCTGTGCCTGTAATTCATCGTAAGCAGCCACAACCGTCATCCTGTTAATGTTCAGCAGGCTTCCCAATTTTCGGGAACCCGGCAACTTCAATCCTTTACGTAACCGTCCATTGCGTATCTGGTGGATGAATGCATTGGTTATTTGTAAGTAAACCGGAACTTTTGATGATTTGTCTATTGGGATTAAACCCTTAAAATATTCCATCTGGATTATCTATTATATTAAAACTGGATTACTGGGTTCATCCAGTAAAGTTATACATTTATCTCAAAATTTGAATTTTATGGAAGCAAAATTGCCACTGGCATCGCTGTTATTGAGATGTGGACTTGGATTAACATTTTTATCTGCCGTTGCGGGCAGGTTCGGTATGTGGAGTGAAAAGGTAGATACTTGGGGAAACTGGAACTCATTTTTGGAATATACGGCATCGGTCAATTCGTTTGCACCCAAAAGTACTATTCCTTTTTTGGCGGTTGTTGCCACTCTGCTGGAAACGGTTTTTGGAATATTGCTGATTGTCGGTTACAAAACAAGACTGGTCTCTTTGGGAGCAGCCGCACTTACCTTACTGTTCGCGTTATCAATGGCGTATTCGTTCGGCATAAAAAGCCCCTTTGATTATAGCGTGTTTGTGGACTGTACGGCGGCATTTCTATTGGCCTGTATTCCGGCTTATAAATGGAGTTTGGACAGTCTTCTTGAAAAGAGGAAATAAAATAATAAATATTAACAATAAAAATATAAAGAGATGGATGCATTGGAAAAAAAGATGAAAGCGATTGTGGTCACTGACCCCGAAAAGGATACGACCGGAATGGCTTTGACAGAAAGACCTATGGCGGTAGCCGATTTAAACGATGTAATTGTTCAGGTTTATGCCTCGGGCTTTACTTCGGGAGAACTTACGTGGCCGTCAACTTGGGCTGACCGAACCGGAAAAGACCGTACGCCGACCATTCCCGGCCATGAATTGGCAGGTATTGTTGTGGAGTTGGGTTATGGTACAACGGGACTTTCAGTAGGGCAACGGGTATTTGGTCTTACCGACTGGACACGTAACGGTACGTTGGCAGAATATGTTGCTGTTGAAGCGAGAAATTTAGCACCGCTTCCTGCCGATGTAGATTTTGAAGAGGGTGCTGCGCTGGTTATGCCCGGGCTTACCGCTTGGCAGGGGCTTTTTGTACACGGAAACCTTCAGGCAGGTCAGACTGTCCTCATTCACGGTGCAGCAGGTGTGGTCAGTTCAATGGCGGTTCAATTGGCTCGTCATGCCGGAGCTTATGTTATCGGTACGGGACGTGCTGCTGACAGGGACACAGCGTTGGATTTTGGGGTACATCAATTTGTGGACTTAGAAAATGAAAAACTGGAAGACCTCGGCGGAGTGGATTTGGTGTTTGATATTTTCGGTGGAGATATTGTCAGCCAATCCGCAAGTATCATTCGGGATGGTGGAAAATTAGTAACCATTGCGGGGCCAACAGATGCCCGACCTACCAACGGAACGACCATAGATTTTGTGGTAGAAGCCATTCCAGCGCAGCTTAAAGAAGTTGTCCAGCTATTTCGAACAGGTAAACTAAAAAACCATATCGGGCAGGTTGCCAGTCTTGATGAAGCTGTTGCGGCTTTCAATCCAAACAAAAGAATTAAAGGAAAAACAATTATCCAAGTCAAAAAATAACTCCATAACAATTTTAAAATGAACAATGGTAAAATTATGATGAACCCTGTCATTGAAACCATGCTAAGCCGTAGTGCAGCAAAATACTATGACAAAAATGCTAAATTGAGCGACGAGGAAATCAGTGAACTGATAAAGATAGGCACAACAGCTCCGACATCTTTTCACTTACAAAACTGGCGCTTTATCGCCGTACGTACACCGGAAGCTAAAGCGAGGCTCCACCCGATAGCATGGCAGCAGCCTGCAATACTGGATGCTGCCGTAACCTTTATCGTTATTGGCCAATTGGTCGATACCAGCGTGATACCAAGCCGTCTCGAACCTTTGGTAAAGGCTGGCGTTATGCCCGAAAGTATGGTTCCTGAATGGGAAATTCCGGCACGTAATCTATATATGCCTTATCCTGAACGCAGACGTGACGAAGCAATACGCACAGCAACTTTTGGTGCTGCTGCGATTATCTACGCCGCCCGTTCCCTTGGATATGGTGCAACCCCAATGATAGGCTTTGATTTCGATGCCGTTGCAAAGGAATTTGGACTTAAAGAGGATGAGATACCCGCAATGCTTTTGACCGTTGGCCCCGAACGCGAGGGTAACTGGAAACAGAAACCCCGCCGTCCGTTGGAAGAGGTGCTGGATTTTGTATAGAAAACCGTTAGATTATTTGAATAACATAACAAAAAAAGAATAGTATGCCAAGAATTGAAGCACTTAAACCGGAAGAGGTTCCGGCAGGTTCTAAAGATACACTTGATATCTTTACTAAGAATATTGGATTTACACCTAACATGATGGCAACCTTTGCTGCAAGTCCCATTGCATTCAATACATGGGCAGCCTTTTTTGGAGGGATGAGTAAAGCGTTGGACGTTAAAACAAGGGATAGCATAGGGCTTGCCGTTTCAGAAGTCAATGGCTGTAATTATTGCCTCACAGTACATAGTTATACTGCCCAGCACATGGCAAAGCTCTCCCCAGATGATATTATCCTTGCCCGAAAAGGCAATGCAAACGACCCCAAGCGTGATGCGGCAGTACAGTTTGCAAGAAGAGTGACCGAAACCCGAGGTCAAGTGAGTGATAGTGACCTTGCACGTGTACGGGAGGCTGGTTATTCGGATGCAAATATCATCGAAATTGTCAGCTTGGTAGCGATGTATGCGATGACCAACTTTATTAATAATGTGAGTAATCCGGACAGGGACTTCCCTCATGTTGAAGCCGCAGGTACAATTTAAATTCAGGACGGAAACCGAAAAGAAATTTTTTTTCAGCTTATCAAAGCCTTCTTGATTATAAGCCACTAATGGGGAAATAATTAATTCAACAAATTATCATGATACTAAAATGGCTTGATGTAATAAAATTCGTCAACAATGGCAACCCTACTCCCGACAAAAGAGTAGAAAAGACAGAAGAAGAATGGAAGGAAATTCTTACCAAAGAACAATTTAACATTACCCGTCTCAAAGGTACAGAACGCGCATTCAGCTCCGATGTATGCTCCTATTTTGAAGCGGGCAGATATGCCTGCGTTTGTTGTGGAACCGTACTTTTTGATGCCGATACAAAGTTTGAAAGCGGAACCGGCTGGCCTTCTTTTACACAACCGATAAAAGAGAATGCAGTAGCGTACCATAAAGATAAATCTTTCGGTATGATACGTGTTGAAGCCCTTTGCAATACTTGCGATGCGCATCTCGGACACGTATTTCATGACGGTCCAAAGCCAAGCGGATTACGCTATTGCATGAATGCTATTTCGTTGATAAAGGTAGCATCCAATGATAAAAAAGTTGATTTTGGAGGCGGTTGCTTTTGGTGTACCGAAGCAATTTTTCAAAGATTGAAAGGTGTGATAAAAGTTGAAAGCGGTTATAGCGGCGGAACGCTTGTTAATCCAACCTATAGAGAAGTTTGCAGCGGCACTACCGGACACGCAGAAATGATTGAAATTACATACAATCCGAATGAAATTTCCTTTGAAGATTTATTAAAAATTCATCTGACAACGCATAGTCCTACTACGGTAAACAGACAGGGAGCAGACAAAGGTTCACAATACCGCAGTATTGTCTTTTACAGAACCGAAGAAGAAAAACAATCGGCGATGACGGTCATTGACGAAGTACAAAAAGGGTATGACGAAATGATTGTTACGCAATTGGAAAAGTTCGAACAATTTTATAAAGCGGAAGATTATCATCAGAATTATTACAACACCAATCCTGATGGCGGATATTGTCAGGCGGTAATCAATCCAAAATTGAAAAAATTCAAGCATCTGTACCAAGATAAATTGAAAGAAGAATGATTGAATAAGAAATAGTAAGGGAAGTTCAATAATAACTCGAATAACCGAGTAAAAAGATTACAGAGAAAATAATTACACAATTTAAAAATTAAGAAAATGTCAAAAGAATCAAAAGTAGCGCAAGGATTAGGAATGCCTTGGGAAGATTTATACGGGTATGCGCAGGCAGTGAAAAAAGGTAACACTGTTTGGATTTCCGGTCAGCTTGGTCATAATCAGCAGGGGGAGCTTGTTGAGGGTATGGAAGCACAAATGAGACAGACGTATTCCAATATTAAAGAGTTGTTATCCAGATATAACATGAACCTTGATAATGTCGTAGAAGAAGTTATTTATGTAGCGGACTCAGCGGCGGGTTTTGACGCCAGAAAGAACTTAAAAAATGAAGTCTATACTAATCCGAAAACTGTTGCCAGTACAATGGTCGGCGTGAACAGTTTAGCATTAACCGGACAGCTTGTTGAAATTAAAATTACAGCTGTAATTTAAGCGCAAGATTTCAATAGTTGTAAAAGCTTGTTTATGACGAGCTTTTAATATAACTCATATAAAAAGGTTTTATAAAGCACACAAGTTATAGAAATGTGGAGTTCAAGAGTACTTCACATTTCTTGGTGCTATTCAACTTTATAATAGTGTAATTGACAAGACATCACTATTAAACGTTACAGAGTTCTTGATGAATTTTAAGGATAGTTGCGAACAGCAATCGTTGTTCCGAAAGTGCGGCTAAGAAAATTAGACAATGTCTTTACGCCGGATAGAGGAAAGTAAAAATTACAGTTACCTAAAGTCTTAACGCAGAATGGCACGATGGATAAATTTTCACGTTAAAAATAACACACTAAATTAAATGTCAAATAGATTAAATTTTCGGGAAACACTTCCCGATACACATAAGATTTTTATGCAGTTGTCACAGGCTGTTGCCAATTCAGGGGTCGATATACTACATCAGGAACTAATTAAAATCAGGGCTTCTCAAATCAATGGTTGTGCTTATTGCCTGCACAAGCACAGCAAAGATGCCCTCAACCACGGCGAACATCCTGATAGGTTATACGTAATAGCTACGTGGCGTGAAGCAAAGAATTGGTTCAGTGAGAAAGACCAAGTTGTTTTAAAATTGACGGAAGAAATCACGCTCATCTCAAATCATGGTTTAAGTGACCAAACCTACGAAGAGGCTATTGCTCTTTTTGGGGAAGAAATGACCGCTAAATTAATTGCAGCAGCTATTAATATCAATGCCTTGAACCGTATGGCGGTTTCGCTGACCATGCACCCTTAGCCGAAAGAACCGAAACAATTTTAATTTAATACACATAAACAAACACGCGATTTATATAATGACTGATGAAGACGATTTCGACCTTTACGAACCTCAGATGCCTCAGGAGGCATTTCATCTGGAGTTAGACCTCTTTGATACCGGCGACCATTATAACCTGTTACTCATTCCCTGCAATAATGTTTTTTTCGTCGTTTCAAACAATGAACACTTCATTACGATGGTAAAAAACGGGAAAGGAACCGATGCGTGGGAACAGCAAGATGGACAGGTAGACGATGAAGTTTTTGAAAAACTGGCCATCGCATTAGGGGGATACATCGATAACTTATAAGAAGCCCTTTTTCTATCTAAAAAAGTGTGGCCTCGTCAGGTCGGAAAACAAATTGGAACTGAAAACAAGCTATTATGGAACTGAAAGATAAAAAAGTATTAATTACAGGTGGTAGTGCTGGCATAGGCAAGGCAATCATCAAGGAACTTATAAAACACGGTGTAAAGGATATCGCCGTTGTGGCCAGAAAGCAGGAGCCACTAACCCTGCTTAAATCAGAATTGAATGCGGTCAATATCATAGACATACAAGCTGATATTTCCGTTATTGAAGACTTAAATAAAGTGGTATCAGTTATTTCACGGGAGTGGGGAATGGTTGACATATTGATTAATAGTGCGGGTGTTGTGAGTGCCGGCTTGTTAGCCGAGCAAAGCGATGAGGATGTTGTTGGTCAAATAGATATTAATGTCACGGGGCTTATATTATTAACCAAAAAGACCTTGCCTTATCTGCAAAAAAGTAAGGAGGGTGCAATTATAAATGTTTCGTCCGGATACGGCTACATTGCTATGCCATTTTACAGTGTTTATGCTGCGACCAAAGCAGCGGTAGCACAATTCTCTGATGCCATGAGAAGGGAGTTATATCAATATCCCATTCACGTGATGACCGTCTATCCTTCGGCTACCGATACGGGCATGATGAAAACAGCAGTGGTAACGCAAATGGATAACCCTGAAAAGGTAGCGCAGGCAACTGTTTCAGGCATAATTGAGAAACAAATCAATGTAATTTTAGGTGGTAAGGAAATGGAAGAAAAGGTAAAATTGAATTTTTTGGAACCTGAAAAAATCGACCAATTCGCTGCTGATAATTTTGAGAATTTAAGAAAGCGGACTAAAAATCACAGGTCCATGTAGCATCATTCCGAGGTGGGGTTATCGCTGCATCCGTAGCTAATATTTAAACGATTTACTATGACAGAAAGTATTACGTACAAAACAGGTATTGTTCCCGGTATAGCACTTATTATAGATTTATATGTTGATGCTGGTCTAAGCAGACCCGTTGAAGATCTGGACAAAATGGAACAGATGTTTGCGCTCTCCAACCTGATTGTAACAGCTTGGGATAACGATGTCCTTATCGGTATATCAAGAACCATGACCGATGGTTATTGGTGTTATTTAGCCGATTTGGCTGTTCGCTCCGATTATCAGCATAAAGGCATTGGTCGTGCGCTTATCAATGAAACTAAGAAGCAATCAGGCGAAGATTGCATGCTTTTATTACTCGCTGCACCAACAGCTCTATCGTATTACCCGAAAGTTGGGTTAAGAAAATTAGAAAATGCTTTTGCGCTGGATAGAGGAAAGTAAAAATTACAGTTACCAAAAGTCTTAACGCAGAATGACACGATGGATAAATTTTACAAAGAGACACTACAGGACTTGGAAACGGCAATTGGAGACTTGGAAATAGAAGTCGATTGCCCTACAAAACGGGTGGAGACTATTATAACCACTATTATAGAATACTTGTCCAAAGTAAAAGAATTTGTGTTTACAAGAGGTTTCAAAAATATGGAAGAAGAAATCCATTTTTTCAAGCACCTAAAACCTGCCATTGTAGCCAAATTAGTTTATTACAATGCCATCTACAAAATCGAAACCAAGAAACCGACCGAGGCAAAGGCAATAAAGAAATACCTTAAAGTAGAACTTAAAAAACTGAAAAGGTTCTTCAACAATAACCTTGATTTTTATAAATATTACCGAACAGGCAATTCCTCTTTGGACGACAGGTTATTCCTAAGAGCCAACCACGATATCAAGTTGTGCTTGGATACCTACTATTTCCAGTCTGACCATAATTTTTCGACCTCCCACGATTATAAGGTTGCCAAGATAATCGCTAATGATTTAATACAGGTTTATATAGAAGACCAACTTTATAATACCACCAATATAAAATCAATTGACCTGCAAAAGCTACAATGGACAGGCAGCAAAACCGCTCTTACGGAGCTGATTTACGCACTGTACCAACAGGGCGTTTTTGATAACGGCAAACGCGATATTCGGGAAATCGCCAAATATTTTGAAAGCATCTTTAATACCGAATTAGGCAATTTCTATCAAACCTTTTTAGAACTGCGCACCCGTAAAATGAACCGAACCAAATTCCTTGATTCACTTCGGGAGGGACTTATCAAAAAGATGGATGAACAGGACGAAAAGTAACCATCATAAAAATAGAAAAGCACCAACGGACTTGCAGATCCGCTGGTGCTTTTTTTGCGCCTTTTGATTTTACAGTACCCCACGGGGGAAATGAACTCCTTTGATACGGACAATTGCCTCGGAATTATCCTGTACAGGCTTTTGCTCTTTTTCCGGTTGTTGCACTTCGGTATCGCCTTCGGGCTTGATGGACAATTGTATTTTCCTTTCAACGGCAGCGAGTTCGGTTTTAAGGTCGCTCAAAGTCTGCTCTTTTTTCCATGTTCCATTAACCACTTCCTGAAGCACGGGCAAATCTTTCTGCAAATCCGCAATCTTCTTTTGTTCCTGCTCCAAAATAACGGGTATCTTTTGCAGGGCATTCAAAAAATTAAGCGATGCAATTTTGGGGTCGGTTGCCATTTTACCGTTGTTGTGCGTGTACTTGATATTGCCCTCGCCCTGAATAAAGAAACGGTTGTCCCGTTCCATAAGGCTGCTGCTGTCTTTTTGTATCACTTCCGTTTTCACTAACAACGTAAAGCCGTACAGCGTGCCGATTTCTTCGTACTGTCCCTCGGTACGGGCTTTGTCGGCAAGCCGGTTCAGCTTTGCCCCAACCTGTTTTACATCCGCATTGGGCGGCAGCCCAATAAGCTGCACAGGATTGAGTATATCGCCGTCCTTGTTTTTCTGTAGGCGTTTTTGCAGATTCCCGAGGTCGAGGCTCATGCGGTCAAAACGGGACTGCGTGCTTTCTAATGTTGCCAAACTGTCTTCCAGCCTGTATTTAGAAGTGAGTTTAGAACGGTTATGCGCCTGCCGTTCGCTTTCCAGTCCTGCAATCTGTTTTTCCAGTTTCGCCTTTTCCAAAAGGTCGGTATTGCCCGACAATATTGCCACGTATTCCGAAAAGTTCATGCCCGTTTTTTCGTCCATGCCACCCTCGTCAATGGTTCGCTTACCGAGGCTGTTGCTCTTTAACTGTTCGATAAAAACCTGCTTATTGTATAGCGTATTGAACTTGTAGCTGTCCAGCGATTTTTCAACGGCGTAGATGAAAATATCCACTTTGTTGTCGGCAAAGAATTTGGCAATCTCGTTGCCCTTGCGGATAGCCCTGCCATCCCGTTGGGCAAGGTCGCTCGGTCTCCACGGTATATCCAAGTGGTGTACGGCTACCGCACGCTTTTGGGCATTCACACCCGTACCCAGCATTTCAGTAGAACCGAACAGCACCCGTACTTTTCCCTCGTTTACGTCCTTTATCAGTTGCTTGCGCTGGTTTACGTTTTTGGCTTCCTGTATAAAGCGGATTTCATGTGCAGGGATGCCGTAGTCTTCCACCAGCTTGCGTTTGATTTCCGAGTAAATGTTCCATTCGGCAGGCTTGAACGTGCCGAGGTCAGAAAACACGAACTGCGTACCTTTCTGCGCATCGTACCTGTTGTAATATTTGGCAAGGTTGGCGGCAGCGTGCGAGGCTTTGTTGTCGGGATGGTCTTCGTAGGCACGGCTAATCATCCGCATATCCAGCGACATCTTACGGGCATAATCCGTAGCAATCAGCATCTTCGCCTTTTCTTCGCTTTCGCTCAGCGGCGGTCTGCCCAAAAGTTCGGCATTGCCCGTTTTGGCAAACTCCATCAACTTGCCGATAAAGACTTCCTGCTCCGGCGTGGGTGGTATATTGTACAGTATCTCGTTCTTTTCGGGGCGGTCTATACCAATATCCTTTGCCGTGCGGTAGTCTGTAATTTCCGAATAGAACTGCGCCAGTTCCGGTACTTTGATGAAGAAGCGGAAACGCTCTTTTGATACGATATTGTTCGCCACCGAAAATTCGTAATCGGTGGTCTTACGGGCATAAATAGCTGCCCACGCATCAAAACAGTTGATGCCCTGTTTTTCCATAGCCTGTGGGCGCAGGTATTTAAAGAGCAGGTACAGTTCGGTCAGCGAATTGCTGATGGTTGTCCCCGAAAGGAACGTTGCGCCCAGGTCTTTGCCTGTGCGTTCCTGTATGGTGCGAATGGCAAACAGCAGGTTCATCGCCTTTTGGCTCCCTGCCATATTGCCCAATCCGGCAACACGCTCATGCCTTGTGTTGAACATGAGGTTTTTAAAGCGGTGGCTTTCGTCCACGAAAATATGGTCGATACCCATCATCTTGAAGTCCACTACATCGTCCTTACGGGTTTCGATGTCATGCTCCAGTGTTTTTAAACGAACCTCCAAATTCTGCTTACGGACAATGACCCCTTTGAGCATTCCCCTTGAAACTTCCTTGCCCTGCGCCTGTAAAGCGGCAAGGTTGTCTTCCACGCTGTCCAGTTCCGACTGCAAAATCTGTTTCTGCATTTCGGGCGACTGCGGTATCATCCCGAACTGGTCATGGGTCAGAATAATACAGTCCCAATCGTTGTTTTTTATATCCCCGAAGATGCGCAGACGTTTACTTGGGGTAAAGTCTTCCTTGCCCGGATATAAAATCTTGGCATGGGGATAGGCTTTGCGGTAGGTTTCGGCTATCTCATGCACGTTGGCTTTCAGCCCCATGATTATCGGTTTGTGCGCCAGCCCCAAACGTTTCATTTCCTGCGCTGCGGTACACATGATGAGCGTTTTTCCAACCCCCACTTCGTGGTCGCAGATAGCACCGCCGTTCATCTTAATCATCCAAACGGCATCCTTTTGGCTGGCGTAGAGGTCTTCGATGCCTAATGCTTTCCGGTCAAGCCCCGGAAAGTCCTGATGACTGCCGTCATACTGCGGACGGACAAAACAGTTAAAGGTATTGTTGTAGCGGTCGGTCAGCCTTTGTTTGAACTCATCGTTCTGCGCAAAGAGCCAGTCCGAAAATTCCTTGCGTATCTCGTCAATCTTGCTGTTCGCCATCTGAATGGCTTCCATGTCCCGAACCTTGACCTCTTTATCATCAATCACAACCTTTTTGGTAATGTCGGGCGTGGTATTGATAAGGGCGTGTTTCAGCAGGTTGATGCCGTCAAACGTCCGGCTTTCGGACTTAACGGCATATTTTTCCGTGATATGGATATTCTTGCGGTCGCAGTGGATGGAGAAATCATCGGAACTTTCGGCATAGTGGATGCGGACTTCGGCATCGAACAGGTTGGAGGCAAAACGGTTGTAGATACCCGTAGGTATCCAGCGTTCGCCGAGGTTAAAATCCAGTTCGTCAAATTCAATCCTGCGGGGCTTGGCGGCTTCGAGTGCTTTCAGGCTTTCGGCAGTCTCCTTGTCCTCCGCTTGTTCGGCAAGGTAAGCCCGTACTTCCGAAGCCTTTTCCACTACGTTCCCTGAAATCCATCTTTCGGCAATCTCGTATTCCTTTTGTACAGGATTGTAAAAGATACGGCCATGCAGCGCATCTTTTAAATCCTCGCCCGACATTCCGCTGATTTCCGACATATAGCCGAGGTCAACGGTTCCGTACTTGTTGAGCGATGCCGCCAACGCTTCATCGGGATTGTCCGTTGCCAGCGTTGTGGTCGAAAAACTTACGGGCTGGTGGAATATATCCGCCTTATGGACAACACCGCCTACCACACGTTCCAAAAAGGGCATTTCCTTTCCTGCGCTGTCCGTCTTGATGATTTTGATATTGTCGGCACTGTTCAGGTTGCCGTATCTTTTTACGAAGTCGTCATACAGTCGGTTCAGCGTTTCCCGTTCGGGCTTGTGTTCGCTGTGCAGTTCTGCTTCTTTGGTATAAAGAAACTGGTAGGCATCCCTCAACCCGATATAGGCTGCGGTTCTTGCTTTTTGGTTAGGCGGTAATTGTAAGGGATGGAACATTGCCCGTTGTCCTGCTTCGTCCACTTCCCGTAGGTAGCCGACAAAACCGTTGTCCACGGCAAGGCAGTCCTCACGGTGGAACGCCTGTAAAACTTTGCCGTACAAAGCAGGTTCGGGCAGGCTGTTGGACACCGCTGGAGCGGCAGGCTGCGTGTTTTCGTTCAGTCCCGAAAAGAGGTCGCCGATAATTTTCGGTGTTTTGTCTATCCCCGTATTTTCGGTAACGCTTCGGTTGGTAACAGGAGGCGTATAGGGTTGCCGCATCGCCGAGCTGAACAGGTCGGGCTGGCGGCTGACCGTGCCACGTCTCCTTTTAGTGGTCTGCCTTTGGGGACTTACCACTTTCTTTGGTGGGGCAAGCACCGCCACGGGTTCGTCTACACTTTCAAAAAGGTCGAAAATACTTAGCTGCTTTAGTTCCTGTGGAGGTCCCTTTACAATGGTTGCTGCTGCAAAACTTGGACGTTCGGATTGGACAATCACAGGCTCAATGACCGGAGGTGCGGGCGTTGGTACAAACGGAATTTGCACCGTAGGTTCATCGTTCCGTTCGCCTCTGTACAAATCTAAATTCAGGTTTCTGCCAAAATCATCGGAAAGCATCTGTTTTAAATCCTTTGCGATGCCCTCAACACCGTATTTGTGGGTATAAATCAAAGCAGGTTGCCCGTAGGGGTCGGTGTCCAGTTTGCTGTCGGTATGCACAATCCTCTCACTGTCCCGAAAAAGCGCATTGCCCGATGTGTTATACTCGGTCGGACTGCTTTGGCAAAACAGGTCTTCCGCTTCGGTAAAACCTTGTTTTGCCGTGTTCTTTTGTAGGATAATCAGGTCGCTGCCCACTTCCGTACCTGCGTAGTCGGTAAAGAGATTGTTGGGCAAACGGATTGCCGACACCAGACTGTTGTTTTCCATCAAAGCCCTGCGTATCGGTTCGTTCTTCGGGCTGTTGAGGATGCCCTGCGAAGTGATAAAAGCCAATACACCGCCCTCACGGAGCATATCGGTGCCTTTCAGGAAAAAGTAGTTGTGGATGCTTCGGGCAGCCTGTATTTTGGCAGGGTCTTTACCCCGTGAATAGGAAAGGTCAAATACGGACGTATCGCCAAACGGAATGTTGCTGGCTACCACGTCATACGAATTTTGTTCCCTTTCGTGGATTTCCTCAAAACCACCGATACGGATATTGCTGTCGGGATAGAGTTGCTTCAATACCTTTCCGGTCAGCAAATCCTTTTCAAAGGCGGTAACATTTGCCTGTTGGTTCGCCGAAAACGACTGCACGAACGAGCCGATACCTGCCGAGGGTTCCAAAAATTTGCCGATGTTCAGCCCTTTGTCCCGAAGCGTGGAGGAAATAGCATCAATAACCTTTGGCGGTGTATAGAATGCCGTAAGTACCGAACTGCGCATACTGTCCACGTACTGACGGTACTGCCTTTCGTCCGTGGCGTTTTCCCTTAGTAATCGGTGCAGTTCCTGTGTGATAGGAAACAGGTCGTGTTCCGTTTTGCGCCAATTGTTGATGTCGATGGGATTTTCAACGGGGTTCAGTACGAACTTCAGACCGCCAAATCCGCTGTATTGCATCATTAGCAGCCTTTCGCCCACGGTGGCTTGTCGTTTCTCCTTTTCCAGCTTAAAGGCAATCCGCAGGGCATCAATGTTCTGTTGGAGGTGCTGGCGTTTATTGAAGCCCATTTTCCTCTATCCATATGGCAATGGTTCCGGTCAGTTCGGTATAGAGCTGGTCATATTCATACCCGTAGGCGAAATCATCGGTTAGTTCATATTGTGTAAAAACAGGTTCGCACACGGCGAACATTTTAAGGGCGAACGGGCGCAGTTCCTCGTCCGCCATGATGGTGTCGAACTCGTTGCAGACCACTTGGAAAATTGTGTCGAACTTGGAAAAGTACAGGTTCTCAAACAGGATATAATCGGCGTAATGTTCGCATTGCTCGATGGGGTTTCCTGCAAGGAATGCACCCTCATAGGCATTGGCAGCCCACTTGGAACGCTGCTCGACAAATTTGTGGTCGTGTGCCAGTTCGGGAAAGCTGGTGTTCAGCAGTTCCTGTAACCGTAACGAGAAATAAGAGAGCTCTTTTTGCTGTGTACTCATATTGATTTTGTTTAGAAATTTTATGTTGCTGCTAAAATATTACGGTAGCAGAAAGCCATCCCAAAAGCGGTTTGGATTGGCTTTGGGTGGCAGTCTATGACCGAGTAAGGGGTGTTTTCGGTGGGTTAAACGGCGTTCAGAAAACTTAGCATTTTGCCTGTTTCTGCGCTCATTTTTGAAAAAGCAAACCATTTCTTGCCCAAGTCCTTTAAGGATGCGCCGATGTGGTAAAGTTCCGTGCCGTCAATTATCAGGAAACGGTCGTGGGCATGGGCGAATGTGTGGATATGGATAGCCGGATATTGGCTGTTGTAGCGTTGCAAATCCAGTTGTAACTGGTTGCTGATACTTTTGGTGTATATAGTGGCAGATACGGACTGTCCACGCTTGCCGAGCAGCGTAAGCACCGTATCGTCCACATAATTATCGATAAGAATAATTGACCGCTCCGCACTTCGGATAATATCGGCAACAAAGGTGTAGGCATCGAATATCTGCCCGTCATAGAAAATCCCTTTTTCGCTGTGGAGTTTATCGCTTTCCAATGCCTTAAAGATTTCCTCAATCTTTTGGTCGGTTTCCAACTGCTTCACTTCGACTTTATCGAGCCGATGGAACAGCGAAGCGTTACTGATGAGCATTCGGCGCATTTCTACAAAGGCATCCATAATCTCAATACTCACTTTTACGGCGACTTCCGAACGCAGGACAGCGGACAACATGGCAATGCCCTGTTCGCCGAAAGCATAGGGCAGATAACGCCGTCCGCCGTAGTTCAAACTTGAGGTTCCAATTTGGCACCTCAAGTTTTCTGCTTCTTCTTCCGTCAATTGGAAACAGAACGATAGAGGAAAACGCTCAATATTTCTTTTTACCGCTCTGTTGAGGTTTTTGGTTTCCACGCCATACAAAGTGGCAAGGTCGCTGTCCAGCATCACTTGTCTGCCCCGTATCGTGTATATCAGGCTTTGGATTTCCTGCGGTATTATCGTTGACTTATTTTCCATCACTTCTTAAAGTTTTTGCTTTTCTCAAATTCAAAGGCAGTATCGCCGTTGTCTTTCATCATAATGTAGGCATCGAACGTTTTACCAGCCTTGCTTTTCATGCCTTTGATTAGGCTGGTCTTTCCTTTGTTCACAAGGCTTGTGATTTCGGCAACGCTCAACTGTACACCGCAGATATTTCGGAACTGCAACCAGCCACAAACCTCATCGGGGCATTTGGCAACCTTGTCCCGAATGAGCAGCTTTTGGGCTTTGCATTTGGGGCAGGTCAGTTCGGGCTGGCTTTCGTTTGCAATATGGATAGCCAGCAGTTCCTGCGTAACGGACGAAGCGTAGGCTTGCATGGAATGGTGGAAGTCCGAAGCAGATGCTTCGTTGCTCTCAATTTTCTGCAACGCCATTTCCCATTCGGCAGTCATGGCAACATCGGCAATCCGTTTGTCCTTTACCGCTTCATAAACCTGCAATCCCTTATCGGTCGGGATAAGCGACTTCTTTTCCCGTTTGATATAATCCCGTTTAAAAAGGGTTTCGATAATGGCGGCTCTTGTGGCTGGTGTACCGATGCCGATGCCTTGCAGGGCTTTCCGTTCGTCCTCGTTTTCCACTTCTTTTCCGGCATTTTCCATTGCCGACAGCAGACCAGCTTCCGTGTAAAGCACGGGCGGTTTGGTTTTCTTTTCCAATACAGTGGCTTCCTTGATTTTCAGTTCATCGCCGACTTTCAGTTCGGGCAATTCCTGTACAGGTTCGCTATCTTCTTCGGTAAAGTTACCTTTGATATCACGCCAGCCAGCTTCGAGGATTTTGCAGCCTTTCAAAGAAAATTCATAATGTAAAACCTCCAAATTAACATCGGTTATCTCTTTGGAGCAAGCTTGCGAAAGGGCTTCCAGTAAACGCAAAGCAACCATATCGTAAATCGCTTCTTCTTTTGCTGGTAACGCTGACGGGATTTTTTCGGTAATCAGCAGACCGTGGTGGTCGGTTACTTTTACATCGTTCACGATACGCTTGTTAAAACGACCCCATTTCAGTTTGCCGACCGCTTCCTTGCAGGAGGGCTTTGCTTCCAACGACCTTACCAAAGCAGGTATCTCCGCCCAAATATCTTCGGGAATATATTTGCTTCCGGTTCGTGGATAAGTAATGAATTTCTGCTCGTACAGGCTTTGGGCAATGTTCAAGGTTTCTTCTGCGGAAAAACCTAATTTCTTGTTGGCTTCTTTCTGCAATCCCGTTAAATCGAACAGCAACGGTGGTTGTTCCAAAACGTTTTTGGTTTCTACCGCCGTAACGCTGGCGGTTCCGGCACGCTGAACGGATTTAAGGATTTCGTCTGCCCGTTTCTTGTCGTCCCATTTGGTTTTGGAAAGGCTCTTGAAGTCCACAAATTCTTTGCGGTGCTGCAATTGTATCTGCCAATACTTCTGCACGCTAAAGTTTCTGTTTTCCAAATACCGCTTGCAGATAAGGGCGAGCGTTGGCGTTTGCACCCGCCCCAGCGAATACACGCCACGACCTGCAATGCTCAACGCCTGCGAGGCGTTGATGCCCACCAGCCAGTCGGCTTGGCTACGTCCTTGTCCGGCTTGGTACAGACCGTCAAAATAGCTGCCTGCTTTGAGGTTCTCAAAGCCCTGTTTGATGGCTTTCTCCGTCAGTGAACTAATCCACAAACGCTGGAAAGGTTTACTGCATTTCAGATACTCGTAAATGTAGCGAAAGATGAGTTCGCCCTCACGTCCGGCATCGGTGGCCACGATAATGCTATCGCAGCGACCGATGACCTGCTCAATGGTTTTCAACTGTTTGACCGCTCCGCTGTCGGGAACGTAGGATTTTTCCTTTTTTACCTTTCGCACGGTAAGCACAAAAGGATTGGGTAAAATGGGCAGGGCTTCCCGTTGGAAACCGTTAATCCCATAATCTTCGGGCATTGCCAGTCCGACAAGATGCCCGAACGCCCATGTAACCTGATAGCCGTTGCCTGTCAGGTAGCCGTCCTTTTTCTCGGTGGCTCCCAACAGGGCTGCTATCTCACGGGCTACGCTTGGTTTTTCTGCGATAACTGCTTTCATAATAAATTATATTTTTCTGCCTCTTGATTTAGCCGGAGCTTTGGGCGCATCCTCCTGTTGTTGCTGTTTTTTGTTGTCGGGTGCTTGCTGCTTCGGTTTCAAAGGCTCGTTGATATGTTTGGTTGCTTCGTTGGTCTTTCCCTCGGAATTGACGGCGACCTGTGTTTTATTGGCTTCTGCAGGCTGGATTTTGTCTTTCAGCTTGTCGGGATTAGTAAAAGAAAAAGCGGCTTTGCCCGTTTCCTTGTTGAGCGTGATATATCCCTGATATTTTTCGCCTTTCTTGTCAATCAAGCCATCCACGTAAACCGTCTGTCCCTCTTTGAATTTGTTGTATTGCTGGTCGGTTAGTTCTTTGCCCCTGAATGTTCTCGGCACATCCTGCGATTGACCCTGCGCCGTGGTCTGCTGGTTTTGGGACTGTTTGTTGTTATTGCCTCGGTCAAAAAGATACTCGATATAGCGTTTGTCCGCATTATATTGGACATTAGTGGCAAAGGCTTCCCCCTTTTTGGAAATCATATCCTCCAAATAGAGCGGTTTTCCCTCCAACAAAGTTTGCTTTTGTTCTTCGTTCAGTTTTACGCCTTTAATCTCATCGGGTATTTTTATCCAGTCTGTTCGTAGGGCGATAACCTCATTGGTCAGCTTGTCTATACTGATAATGGACGGGATTTTTTCGCCTGTTTTCGGATTGGTCAAATCTACCACACGCCCCATGTTTCCGCTGGCAAGTAGATTTTCCTTGTCCTCTTTACTAAACTCGTGACCGAAAAAAGCGGTGTTGAGGTTCGGTTCCTTGCGTACCCCGTGGATGGCAAGCACGGTATTCCCGTTAGCATCCGATTGCAGTCCAAGCCGTGCTTCCGAACGGATAACGGCTGTACCAAAGTTTACGCTGATGGGCATAAGGATATTGGTTTTGTAGCCTTTCAAAAGCGTATCCATTACGCCAGCTTTTTCGAGCCGCTCCTTGCTCAATCCCAAATCGTTCAACGTTTTCCAGTCGATGTCTTCAGCTTTGAAACGATTATCGTTTGCTGGGGCTGTAGCCTGTGATGTTTCGGGCTTCGCCTGTGTTTCCTGTGAAGTTTCCATATCTTTTTTGTTTTCCTGTTGTTGCTCCTTTGGTTCTTTTACCTCATGTTTTGCCATGACCGCTTCGCCCTCTTTGGTAGGAGCATCCACCTGTTTCTGCATTTCTTTGGCGGTTTCCACCGCATCCGGTGCAGCAACTTTGAAGAAGGAAAAACGGGTCGGGTCTTTTAGCTGCCGCCAAAAGTTGGAGAAGAAGTTGGAGAATAAATCGCCGCTCTTGTCCACTCGCATGAATTGGCTTTGGTTCTTTTTGTTGGCATCAACGGTTTTCAGGTTGCCGTTTTCATCGACACCTGTAACGGCTTGGATTTTCTTTTTCTCCTTGTCCATGACCAGCAGCACATCCGAAAGCTGTTCGGGATAGGTCTGCGGATTTTGTTGCGCTTGTTCTGTTGTCTGTTCGTCCATTGTAATTATATTTTAAATGTTATCGCCCGAATGTAATAGAAGCAGATATGGCAGAACCGTATCTGTCCTTGCGTGGCGTTGTTTGTCACTTGTTGTCCTTGGTACGTTGCAGGGGAACGTTGAAACTCTCCCGAACGAACTGATGTACGTCCGATAATTTGTAGTACAGTTTTCCGCTGATGGTATAATAGGGCAGCTTGCCCGATGAACGGTAGCGTTGCAGCGAACGGTGGCTGATTTTGAGCATCAATAGCAGGTCTTGGTTGTCCAGCAGTTCTTCGCCGTCAATGGTATTGCGCTGTTTCTGTATGTCCCTAAGATGCTCTTTCAGAATGTCGAAACGCTGCATGATACGCTCCATCCATGCGATAAATTCTATTTTGTCGATATTCATAGCAGTACGTTTTATTCGTTTCCTTTATTTAGTTTCCGTGCCTTTTGGATATAGCTTTTGCCTTTCTCCATGAGTTCCTCCACAAAGGCATCGTTGCTCTGAATGGCATTGGCGTTTAGCATATCCTTGATGGCTCCGATGGTGTAGTAGTATTGCCCATAAATTCTGGAATAGGCGATTTCTCCTTTGGTGCGCATACGCCAAAGGGTCTTTTCGCTGATGTGCAGGTACTGGCATACTTCATGGTTGTTGAGCCAAAGGCTGTCGTAGCTGGTATCATCCAGTTTTTGGATGTACTCGTTGATGGATTTGATGCGTTCGTTCAGCAACTTCCAATCTTCTTCAGGTATCGTTATGATTTTCATTGTACAAGATTTTAAATGTTTACGGTACAAAATTGGAGCGTTTGGCGCAGGCTGTCTTCCGATACGTGTCTATCAAAAAGGCACTTTTTTTATATTTTTTGCAATTGGCTAAAAGCCTTGTTTTATAAGGGTTTAAGGATTTTGGGTAGAAAATTAGGCTTCCGATACAGGCGATGTGTCTATATACACATATAGGCAAAGGGGCAAAAAAAGAACAGCACCGATAAAGATGCTGTTCTGCTAAACGAAAAAAGACAACTATTAACCGTTGTCTTCTTTGTCCATATATTCTTCCAAACTGTATTTCAGTTGGTCTAAGAACAATGTCCGTGAACCTGCACGGGTTTTCATCCGATGGAAACTGTTGTGGATGTCCGTGAGCGAAATACGGAAAAGGATTTGGAACACCATACTGATTTTGCGGATACCTAATTTGCCATGTGAAAGGGCATCGGCAGCATGGAGCGCATAAATGAGTTCGATAAGTGCGTTCTTTGTCTGTGTCCAAAAAATATCTTTTGCATCGGCATTCTGCAATAGTACATCGGGTGTTTGTTCAGGGTTCAGTTTCGTCGTGAGGTAATTGTAGATAAGTTCGTTGGCGATAATTTTGGCGACTTTGTAGTCGAAGTAGGTAGAGAATTTGGGGTCAATCTCAAAAACGAAGCTGTTCAGTCCATCGTAATAATTGATATTTCCCAGCGAATAATAATGTTCGTCACGGTCGGTTCTACCGGAGCGGTAGTATCTGTAAAAGTCCGAGTTGCAGATATGTTCCTTGTATTCCTGCTGCAATCCCCGTAATTGCAGGGCAAAGTAATTTTGGTAGAAGTGTCCGTTTTCCGCAGGGCAGGCTGTTTCAATCCGATAGACCTTATTGTAGTAAATGAGTTTACCGAGAATATTTGGCTTAATCTGCTTGAAAAAACGGATTTCTTCTGCTTTATTGGCAAAGCCCTCTTTGATAATGTCCTCTTTGACATTATGCAGAAGCTCTTGGAGATAAACAGTCATTCTGTATGCCTCATCAATAAAATTAGGAGCCTCGGCAGATAGCTTTCTTTCCTGTTTTTGGATTTCTGCTATAATAGTGTGTAATGGTTGTTTCATAGCCGACGATTTTAATTACACCATAACTATTCTCATACAAAGGTTAACCTTAGTAATGAATATTTTCCCTGATATAACCCGAACTTCGGGAAGATTTTTTGCTACACCACACAAAATACAGGTATGAAAAAAGGGCGATAAAATCGCCCAACTGACCTGTATTTTTTTTATATTTGCTACTGATTTACAAGGAAATCAAGTGAAGATGAATGCAGTAAGCACCATTACTAAATCGTTACCTCCAACGATTGCCTTTCTCATAAACCGCTAATTATAAGCGATATTTAGCGTTTCTGTTATTTTTAGTTAAAAATTTGAATTAAAGATGTACGTTGGTTAATGTCTTGTTAATGATGAACCACTTTCCGTCTATGTGATTGAAAGTTATGAAATTATAATAATTAAAATCATACATTCTGACCTGTAATTTTGCAACAGCAATCGAATTAATGACCTCAATAGAAAGAATTATTGCTTTAAAATCTTTTCCGGATTTCTGTGGGCTTACACGGTTTCCGACTCCTTCAATATATTGTTCTGCAGTTTTGAAATACGGAACTCCATCAACATCTCCGAAAAGCAAAGCGCCTTTATAGAATGCTTTTTTAAGAAGTTCAGTATTCCCTTCATAAATTCCTTTGAAATAATAATTCTCTATGACATTTCTTATTTCGGTTTCTGGGGTTGGGTAGGTTTTCATATCCTTTACATTTTGTGCATGGCCGCTCAACGGAAAGCTGAACAGCCATGCTATAATTAATGATAGTTTCATGATAAATGATGTCCGGCACCCATTCCTCCATCAACATTGATGATGGCACCGGAAATTAATTTGTTTTTGGCGATAGCATGAATCATCTGAGCGACTTCTTCAGGCTCACCAATGCGGTTAATCAGGTGTATTCCTGCATTATTGTCAAGATCCGCACCATGCATCGGAGTTCTTATTAATCCCGGAGCAACCGTATTAACTCTGATATTATCTTTTCCAAACTCTGCCGCCAGCTGTAAAGTAAGAGCATGAATCGCTCCTTTGCTTGAAATAGGTGCTGTAGAAGGAGATTCTGCAATCGCATGATATACCAATGGCGTTCCTACATTGATAACCACTCCGTCTTTTTGCCTGATCATCTGAGGAATGACAGCCTGCGTTGTGAAGAACGTTCCCTTTAAATTTGTTGTTAAAAATCGGTCCAGATAATCTTCAGTGACTTCCAGAAAGGGTTTGTTCTCATAAATTCCTGCATTATTGATAAGAACGTCAATGGAACCAAACCTTTCAAGGGCTGTCTGCACCAATACTTCTCCCGTTGACTTTTCTGAAACATTTCCGGCCACCATGGCCAGATGGTCTCCGGCTCCCAGTTCATGATAGACTTCTTCTAATTTGGATGCTGTTTGTGAATTGATGATTAAATTATCACCTCTGTCCAGAAAATAACGTGCTGTTTCTAGCCCTATTCCTGAAGAGGCTCCTGTTATAATTATGGTTTGCTTTTTCATTTTTACGCTTATTTTTTTACTGTTGAAAATCCCTGTTCTTTTAACACTGAAACCTGTTCTCCGGCATATCCCCAGTTATCATCTTCAATTTCGTTAATCACGATATGGGTTAAATGAGGATCCTTATTCAAAACCGAAGTGACTGCTTCACTGATTTTTCTGATTAATTGTTGTTTGGTTTCGCGGGTAAGATCTTCGCGAAGCACCTCTACTTTTATAAATGGCATAATGGTAATTTTTTAAGTTGAATAGAATTAATAAGCTTCTGCAACAAGATGAATGTTTAAATCAAAATTGTTGTAGATCAAAGTGTCTCCAAGATTGGTGAAGAAATTAGAGGATCTGAATTTGATATTGAATTTCGTTCTGTCGACTATGATTTTGGTTTTTAAAACAGTCGTATCGTTTGTTGTTATAATATGCAGGCTGGTCTCGATAGGATGGGTAATCCCTTTTATGGTAAGATCTCCTTTTACATAATAAAGGTTTTCATCACCAGGTTCAGCGTGAGTGATTTCGAAGTAGGCTTCAGGAAACATTTCAGAATTAAAAAAATCATCAGAAGCCAGATGATTGGCAAATTGAGTATTGGTTTCAGCATCCTCGATATCAAGGATTTTGATGCTTCGGGTATCTATTGTGAATTTTCCTGATAAAGATTTTTCCTCTCCTAATGTAAAGTTTCCTTCTTTTACATTGATTGTACCGTTGTGAGCTCCGGTTACTTTTCTTCCGATCCAGTTGATGGTACTGTTTCCGGCATTGACTTTAAAATTTTTTGTGTCCATTTTTATGGGGTTTAAATATTGACACAAAGTTCAGTCGATCGAAAGAAAAAGTTACGTGATGTACCTCACAAAATAGAGGAGGAGATCAATCATTGTAAAGATGTGAATTATTGGTGCAGTCTGCTCAAAGTTTCTCTGGTTACCCCAAGATAAGAAGCAATCAGATGCTTTGGTACCAGATTGTACAATTGAGGATACATGGATAAAAGCTCCTGATACCGGAATTTGGCATCGTTATTCATAAAAGAAAGCAGACGTTTCTGTACAGCAACATATCCTTTGTTGGTTCTCCATCGGAAAAAATGTTCAACCTCGTGAATTTCATTGCAGATTTTTTCTCTGTCTTCATTGGAAATAGAGAGTATTGTTGCGTTGGTGATACAATCTACATTGATAGTAGCCCTTGTTTTGTTATAAAGTGCATCAAAATCGGTAACCCACCAGGTCGGCATAGCAAACTGGAGAATAAACATTTTCATGCTGTCATTAAGATAAAAAGCTTTTAAACAGCCTTCAAGCACAAAATATTCATGGTTTACAAAGTCACCCTCCAGGATCAGGCTTTGTCCTTTCTTTAAAGTAATCAGATTAAAATGGCCAAAAACATAATCCAGCTGCTCGTCTGTGAGCGTCGTAAATTTTGAAATGTGATCTTTTAATATTTCTTTAGAATTAACCATGATGAGGAATGAATATTCAAAAGTAAGTCTTTTTCAGAATAATTTTAATTTAAATAATGCGATACTTCCGATGTTTGATTTCCTGAAGATGATCCCCTAAGTTTTAAATTTATTTTTCATATATTTAAACAAACACCAGTAAAAATGTTTTTAACAAAACAGGATTTATTGCGACACATTAGAAAAACTTAAAACTATGGGTATATATTTAGCGCCCGTTATTTTCTTCGGGCTTATCATTTTATTTGCTTCGTTTTTTGTTGTTAAACAGGAAACTGCAGCTATTATTGAACGTTTCGGAAAATTTCGGGGTGTAAAACATTCAGGGCTTCATCTTAAACTGCCCATCATAGATCAGATTGCGAAAAGACTGAATTTGAGAATTCAGCAGCTGGACGTAATGATTGATACGAAAACACTGGATAACGTTTTCATCAAAATGAAAATTTCTGTTCAGTACCAGGTGATCCGAAGCCAGGTAGGAGATGCTTATTATCGTTTGGAAAATCCGGAAAATCAAATTACTTCATTTGTATTCGATGTAGTGCGTGCTGAGGTTCCGAAACTGAAACTGGACGATGTTTTTGTAAGAAAAGACGATGTAGCAATTGCGGTGAAAAGTGAACTTCAGGAAGCGATGAACAGCTACGGGTATGATATTATCAAAGCGCTGGTAACAGATATTGATCCTGATGAGCAGGTAAAACATGCCATGAACAGAATTAATGCGGCAGAAAGAGAAAAAACAGCTGCAGAATATGAATCAGAAGCACAGAGAATCCGAATTGTAGCCGTTGCAAAAGCAGAAGCAGAATCTAAAAAACTTCAGGGACAAGGGATTGCAGACCAAAGAAGAGAAATTGCAAAAGGACTTGAAGAGTCTGTAAGAATGCTGAATAATGTGGATATCAATTCTCATGAAGCATCAGCGCTTATCGTGGTAACACAGCACTATGATACGTTGCACTCGGTGGGAGCAAGCAACAGAAGTAGTCTTGTACTTCTTCCCAATTCGCCTACTGCAGCCAGCGGAATGCTGAATGATCTGGTTGTAGCCATGACAACCGCCAATACAGTAGGAGAGACTACCAAAGGAAAATATCCTGATCCACCTCAGAAAGAAACCGGATTTTAAGATAGAAAGGAAATATATAATTGTTAACTTTTCCGGATTGACCAAAAGTAACTTCTGACTTCATTCTTCCAGCTTCCAACATAAAAAAAAGTTCCTGAAATTTTCAGGAACTTTTTTTATTAATTATTTCTTCGTTTTAGAAACTTGTTCTACCAATGTATATTTAATTGAAGAGGCGTCTGCCGGAGGGTTTTCGACTTTTTCTGTTTTTACTTTTAAAACATATTCGTAACCCGGTTCATAAGTAAATCCTTCAATACTGCTGTAGAAATTAGTCCAGTTTTCAGAAGCATTTTCTTTTACCTGCATACATTTCATACGGCCTGCTCCTGCAGAACAGTCTACGGTTTGTGGCCCTACGATAATTGTTTTTTCATTAGCTGCCAGTTCTTTCTTTTTTGTTTTAGAAACCTGTTTTACCAATGTGTATTTTATGGAAGATCCATCAGCTGGCGGATTGGCAATTTTTTCTGTTTTTACTTTTAAAACATATTCATATCCCGGTTCATAAGTAAATCCTTCGATATTGCTGTAGAAATTGGTCCAGCTTGAGGAAGCGTTTTCTTTTACCTGCAGACATTTCATAGGAGCTACGCCTGTACAATCTGCCGTCTGTGGTCCTACGATGAATGTTTTTTCATCACCTGCGGATGCATTGGCTGTGGTTGTACATTGCGTCATTGCAAATAATGCTAATGCGGGTACAGTCCCCTTTAGAATTGTTGCTATACTTTTCATAAACTTGATTTTTTCCCCATACCTCGCAATTACTATGCCGAAATTGTAGTACTTCTGCTATTGCTTTTTATTTTTTTAATCGTTTAATTTGAATTTCTTAAACACTAACCACAAAACATAATTCTTATAATAAATATGGAAAATCAAATGCAAGTTGAAAATTACAGGATTCAAAAACCTGAAATGTGGGCAGGAAATATCGGGGATGAGGAAATAAAAAACCGAATCAAAGACTCCGAATTTGCCAAGAGACAAATTGATGAAGGTCGTGATTACTGCTATTTTTTAGACAAAAAATACTATACAAGCAATAAAGAAAACAGTGAATATGTCTGTATGGCATATACCCTGAACGAACCTGGAAACCTTGAAAGAGCCTCGGTTTCTGATGTCATTGTGGAAGAGAATGAAGTGTATCAGATTCACAGAATCAGTGTGTTGAGAGACGGAGTATTGATTGATAAGATTCCGGATACTAAAATTAAAGTTCTTGACAGTGAGAATCAAAGTAGTGGAGGAGTTTTGAGCAGCAATAAAAAGATCAATATTACCATCAAAGATCTCAGACTGTATGATGTACTGATTCTGGAAGATTCAAGAATTAAAGAATTCACAGACCGTGATTTTCTAAGAAAGGAATTCTCAAAATACGTTTGGGTAAGTCCTGATAATTACTGGGCTTATGGCCGCTTTACATTCACTTTTATCAACGAACGTGAACAGACTATTGCCTACAAAAAAACATTTTTCAGAGACGAACAGGGCCATGTTCTTGAGCCGGAAACGAGCTTCCTGAAAAAAGGAGAAAGGTTTGTTATTGAAGAACAGAATTATATCAATCCTGTAGATTCTGGACGTGAAATTTTTCCTTATATAGATTTCGCTACAGACAGTAACTGGAAAGATCTTTCCAACTATATTGTACCCATCTATGAGGAGATTTTCAATGCATCTTCTTTACAGGATTTTGCACCGAATCTGGTTGAAAAACTGGACGCCATAGCTGATCAGGATGAAAAACTGCAGTTTGCGATAGAATATGTGCAGAACCACATCTATTATATTTTCAATGCTGATGAAATGAATGGGCATAAGCCGCAGGAGCCGTCAGTAACCTATGAAAATAAACAGGGTGACTGTAAAGCAAAATCCGTTCTGTTAAAAGTAATCCTTGATTATATAGGAGTAGATGCCTCTGTTGTACTGGTGAATTTTAATACCGATTATTATATTAAATATTATCTGCCATCATTGCTAAACTTTAACCATGTTGTCGTAAAAGTGAACTATAAAGGCGAAGAGTATTTTATTGATGCTACTATCCGTGATGAATTCGGACTGATTGAAAACAGAGGATTTATGTATTTTATGCATTATCTGGAAGTGAAAAAAGATCAGGAACTGCAGGTAAGGAAATCTTATAAATTCCCTTATTTCTGTATTGATGAAAAAGTAGATCTGAATGCACAGGGAAATACCGGAAATCTTACGTTGTCAACTACTTACAAAGGAAGCAGAGCCAATGCGATGAGAAGGTATTTTAAAAGTACCAATAAAAGAGAAATTATAGATACCTGGAACAGTTTCCTTTTCTATGCGCTTAATTATTCAGGAGACAGAAATGGTACTGATGTCAGAAATGTATTCAAAGATGCTGCAATTGATGTGGTAAGTGATGATAAAAGGCTGAATGAAGTTAAGATTCAATATACAGCTGTTGTTGAGAATCCATATTTTGTAGATCCTCAGAAAAACCGTTTTCTGATGTACTTTGATCGAAATGTAGTGAAGGCAGGCGCAAGAGACTTTATGCACAAAGATTTACCATTCTGGCATAATTTCGATAGTGAGAAATATGAAATCAATCTGCATACAGATCAGAAAATTGATACGGAAGAAAAATATACCATTCAGGAAAGTACCATTACAAATCCATATTTTGACTATAAAAGCCGTAAAAAAGTACATAAAAACGGGGCAAGTGTATCTATAGAATACCACCCTCTGGTCAATCTTGAGATTCCGCAAAATGAGTTTGAACAGTTCAGAACTGACCATCATACTGTTGCAGACAGTAATTTCGGACTGGGAATAGACATTATTGAGCCAGGACTGATGAATATGCTTAAATTCAGCTTTAAGAAGAAATTTAAATAAAACTTTAAATTCAAAGTTCAAAATTTAAGGTTCAAAGTTTAAAGTTTCAGCGGGCGGCGAAGCCGCCGCTGAAACTTTTATTCTAAGGATATATTCGTTTAAAATCATACAATTATAAAATTAACCCATGCACAAGATATTTGTTCTTGCGTTTTTTATGGCGGTTTCTCCATTGGTGAAGGCGCAAAAATTAACTAAAGAAAATGTTACAGGATTCTGGAAACTGAAGGAATCCGGATTTTATGAAGATAACAGGAAGGTGATAAAACAATTTGATAACTGCCGTTTGATGAGGAATTATGCGATCCGGGAAGATGGTTTTGCCATTTATAATTATGTGGAAGGAAAAACAGGTGACTGCAGTCCCTCAGAACCCAGACTTTCATTTTGGAGGATTGTAGAAAACAGAATTCAGTTCTATGTAGATGACCAAAATATTCTTGAAGAGGTGGAAGTGACATTGAATAAAGATCATACAATAACTTTTTCAAGTTATATTCCTAAACGTACAAGTGTGAATGGAGATGCTCTTGCTGAAAAAATAGTAAATACAGTTCACTACGACATACTTGAAAAAAAATATTGATGGTAAACCCTAAACTTTTTGACGTATGAATTATGTAACAATAATCTATCTCCTGAATATTCTGCTTTATGCTATATATTTCTTTGGAAGAACCGGAAGTGAGGTGGCAATGTCCGGCCTGGATTATACCGTTTCCGGAATCCTGTCTCTTTTTCTGATCTTTGCAGGATACCTGAATGCAAAGAAGAAGATGATCTACAGGACAGTTCTGTGGGTATTTTTTGTGAATGTATTTTTATTCATCTGTTCTGGTTTATTTGATCAGTTTGGAAGCCATTTTAATATCCTTTCCAATGGTAATAGTGACAGTTTTTTCTTTACACTGGCACTGCTTGTGTATAACGGATATCTTTTCTCTCTAACGGTTATTCTTGAGGGTTCAGGACTGGCATTGATATTCCCGGTAGTATTATCTTTCATTCTGCCTTCATTGGGATATCTGATAGGGAAAAAACTTCATCAGAACAAACAGAATTCTACCGACGCATAGTCATTGCGAACCGAAGGTGAAGCAATCTCAATAGAGAAATAGAATTTGGAATACTAAGTATAAGTTTTTTTGAACACGCAAAGGCGCTAAGATTTTTACAAACCAAGTGTATGTAAGACGCAAGGATTTTATCTTTGATAAAATTGGATACTGCATATTCTTAACCTCTCACTTCTAATGTGATCTTTGGGAAATTGATAATATTACTTGCTGAAAATCTGGGATTTTCTTGCGCCTTAAAATATACGCAAAATATGAATTCTTGCGCCTTTGCGTTTTCCAACACTAAATAATTTTAAGCAAAAAAATAAGAGAAAAGTTTAAGGTTACCCTTAATTCTGAGGCTGATTATTGGATGTAAAGAATTTCTGTTTACCAATAAGCAGTTCAAAAAACAGTCTGAAATCAGAAATTAAAGACCATAAAGGATATTTGAAAGTAGCAGGTTTGTTTCTCTCAATCACAGCATGACTAAACCACGCAAATCCATAGCCTACAATGGGAATATACCATAGAAACCTTTCTTTTCCGGAACTTATAACATACCATATAACGAAAAATACGAGAAATGTTCCGATAAAGTGAAAAATACGGGTTCCTGTTTTACTATGTTCAGTAAGATAAAACTGGTAAAACTCTCTATATGTTTTAATTCTTTCGGTCATGGCAATCTAGTTTATTGATTCTATTGAAGTTAAAGCAATAATTCTGCCGATTTTGAAAGAGGATAAAAAAAGAAAAAGGCAAAATCGCAAATCAGTTTCTCCATCAGGTTTAACCTCTTTGCCATTTTGCCTTTTCGCAATTATGCTTGTTTATTTAGCTATTCTTTAATTCTTTTCCCAGTTTACTGTTTTTGTATCCGTAGCAGAAGTAAATCACCATACCAATCAGGAACCACATCCCGAACCAGAACCAGTTCTCATGGCTCATTCCTGTAAGAAGGTACAGACATGAACTTAATCCAATCAATGGAATTAATGATAAATTCTTTACAAAAGTCACAACACATAAGATCAGGTTGATGATGATAAAGAAGAAAATAGAAGCTCTGAATTCTCCTTCATTAGGATCTGACCAGTTCATCAGGTTGTCAAAAAACTCCGGCTGCCATTTGTAGAAAGCCAGCAAACCACCGATAAAAATAACAGGGAAGATGATTTTACCATTCACATAAGGAAGGTGAAATCTGCCTTTTATTTTTTCTTTAGCAGGAAGAAGAAGTACCCCGGCACACACCAATACAAATGCGAAAATAGTTCCGATACTTGTAAAATCAAGGATGAATGTTTTATCTGTAAACAGAATAGGAATTCCTACTACAACCCCGGTAACGATTGTTGCGTAGGATGGTGTTTTATATTTAGGATGTACTTTTTGAAATCTCTGAGGCATCAATCCGTCACGGCTCATTGCGTACCAGATTCTTGGCTGTCCCATCTGGAATACCAATAATACAGTGGTAATGGCAACAATAGCAACAAAGGAAACAATAAGTTCCATCCAGGCTACATTAGCATTTGTTTTTTCAAATATGAATGAAAGCGGGTCTCCCACACCATCGAATTTCTTGTAATCCACCATTCCTGTTAATACAAGCGTCAATGCAATATAGATCACCGTACACAGTACAAGAGAGATGATCATTCCTTTTGGTAAGGTTTTCTGTGGATCTTTGGTCTCTTCAGAAAGTACACTCAAAGCATCGAATCCGATATAAGCGAAGAATACACCGGATACGGCACTCATTACTCCTGCAAAACCATTAGGCATGAAGGATGGTGTTCCGGTTGTAGGGCTTATTGGAGTCCAGTTTTCAGTGTTGACATAAGCACAGCCCACAAGAATTACCAGTATGATCACTGCCAGTTTTAAGATAACCAGAGAGTTATTGAAGTTTTTACTTTCCTTTACTCCCACATAACAAAGCCATGTAATCAAACCATTGATAACCAATGCCGGAATATCTACAATGAACTTTAAGCTTCCAATCAATGGAGCAGTATTCCATGCACTTAAAAGTTCTTTGTTTTCTGAACCATATTGAACGGCTTTTCTGGCTTCCGTATAACTGCAGGTCAGATAATCAGGGATATGCATTCCGAGACGTCCTAAGAAGCTCGTAAAATAATCTGACCAGGAAAAGGCTACATAAATATTTCCGAAAGAATATTCCATGATCAGGGCCCATCCAATTACCCAGGCAATCAGCTCTCCAAAACTGGCATAGGCATAGGTGTAGGCAGATCCTGCCGTAGGAATTCTGCTGGCAAATTCAGCATAGCATAAAGCCGTAAATCCACAGGCAAAGCCGCAAATCAAATATAGCAGGATTACACCGGGACCACCTCTGAAAACGGCTTCTCCTAAACTACTGAAACTTCCAGCTCCAATAATGGCCGCTATACCAAAAAATACAATGTCCCATACACCTAAGACCCTTAAAAGTCCCGTTGAAGTATCTGTATCTGAATAGATTTTTCTTCTAAAAAGTTGACTCATTCAATAACTATATTTGATTTGAAAAAAAGCAAATGTAATGATTTTTTATTTTGATGTTAACAGTTGTTAAGAACATTTGGGGAAAAATGCTCAAACAAAAGGCTTTAATCTTTACAAACAGGGATTTCCACGTAGCTGTCGTTATACCATTTTATCTCCAGAGGTTCCCCGGAATCCTTGATCGTTTCATCACTTACATCTTTACCAGATCCATAATTGATCTGCCAGTTGGGATTTTTATTAACGCCGACCAACAGTAGAAGTTTGCTTCCCTTTTCTATCTTTTTGCTCATCACATAAGAGTTGTTAATCGGGATCTGTTCCATTTTATTAGGCTCAAGCAGCTGTCGTTTCTCATTATTCTTTGCATAGCTGGCTCTCACGATATGAGTGGACAATAACGAAGACTTTCCATCCGGTTGAATCTGATACAGGTAAGTATCCGTATCAAAATCTTTTTTATTGATGGAAACATTGAAGATCCCTGACAGATTTCCACTGATGATCATATCTTTATCCAATACTTCACTTTCAAAAGTGATAGAATTCGTTACTTTTATGCTGTCTTTTTTGCTGACTTTGTAATAGATCTCTTTCTGATCCCTGTTTTTAAAATCAACCGTTTGTTGAGTGAAATTCTGAGTCTCAGGTTTATTGAATACCGAAGATGTATTTTTCTTGTCCTGAAGATAAAATTTCAAAGAAGAAGTATGCAT
The DNA here is from genome assembly GCF_965111995.1 of Chryseobacterium sp. Marseille-Q8038. Classification (NCBI taxonomy): domain Bacteria; kingdom Pseudomonadati; phylum Bacteroidota; class Flavobacteriia; order Flavobacteriales; family Weeksellaceae; genus Chryseobacterium; species Chryseobacterium sp. Marseille-Q8038. The sequence goes on from NZ_CBCOPN010000001.1 coordinate 594,231, forward strand.
TTTGTCAAGATCAGCTACATGCTTCCAGGTATTGGTATTCATCACCTGAAAATTGATTCTGTCTTTTAATATTTCCGGCTTTTTTCCGCCTTTTAGAATGTAATCAAACCATGAAAAGGCAAGATCATCAATGCTTATTCTGGCTACCGGATCAATAGGATTGCCATTCACGTAAGTAAATCCGAAACTTTGTGCTCCTCCATGATTGTAAGGACCAATGACAAGATAATGGTTTGCATTTTTATTGTACTGATGATGTTGCTTGAAATAATACAGTGCCCCTATCTGATCATCATCATAATATCCTGTTGTCGTTAGAATAGGAATATTGATTTTAGAGAAATCCTCTTTATAAGGAACCATTTTCTGCCAGTACTGATCATATCCCGGATGATCCAGCCATCGTTGGAATATTTTGCTTGGCTTACCGCTTATTGTATCTAAAGATCTGAATGATTTCCCGCTTTTGTACCATTTTGTATTAATAGAATCCCATTTTACGGCATTGGCAAAATCCTTTTCATCGGTAAATTTGTTATTGGTTACATACTGTATCCATTGCAGCATATAGCTCATGAAGATATTATTCTGAGCCGGATAATCGATCCCGATTCCTACGGCAACCTGAGGCACGATAGTTTTTAATGCAGGGTGCAGTTTTTTTACTGCCGCCCACTGGCTGAATCCCAAATAACTTCCTCCAATCATTCCTACCTTTCCGTTGCTCCACGGTTGTTTGCTTACCCAGTCTATTACTTCATAAATGTCTTCAGATTCATGCTCAAAAGGATTGTTCACATTATTACTGTTTCTCTTACCCCGGGTATTGACAACAGCGCCTACGTAATTATAAGTAGCAGCCCTTTTTCCGAAGAAATCATCAATAGGCCCAGCATAGATATTATTAGTAAGAATAACAGGAAGCGGAGAGGTATTATCTTTTTTTCGAACAATGGTAATCGTTAAGGTATTTCCATTTTTTAATTTTAAATCTCTGATTTCAGTAATAAATCTTTCTTTATTTTTTGAATCCAGCAGCTGCATCACCTGAGGTTTGATGCCAGAATAGGTTTTATAACTCAGGTAGCTTTTGCATAATGCAAGAGCCGTTCTGTAATCAATGCTGTCTTTATCTTTTTGTTTATCCAGTAGTTTGTTCAATTGTTTTCGGGATTCTCTTACATCACCGTCAAGGGCAAGGATAAGTCTGGGAATCAGTTTTTCCGGAAGGCTTTCATATTTTTGATTGAATACTTTCTGGAGTGCACCGGAAAAAGAAGTGTTATTTTCTTTTTGGGCCATCTTAGCCATGCTGTACAGTTCGAATCCTATATATCTATAGCCTCCCATATTATGATCAGCAAAAAGATTACGGTTTTCGGAAAGAGAAACTAACGAATTTTTATAATCCTGTGCCACCATCTGTAAACGGAAAAGATTGTCCATAAGATCCACCGTATTTTCCGGTTTGTATTTGGCGGATTGAAGTTGGGGTATCACTTGCTGAGCAAGTCCCGGCATCTGTTTTTCCAATATAACAGAGTCTGCGACAGCTGCCTTTGGAAAGTGAAATTTTTGCGCCTGCAGGAGGTTTACAAAAATTAATGCTAAAAGTATCTTAAATTTCATATATAGTTTGTTTATGGTATGTTTTTCGCTGCTGTTCAAAAAAGTATCCGGTCGAAATAGGTTTTTGATAACTATTTATTAAAATTGTTTATGTTTTATCAGACGAAAGTAGTAAATTTTATCATTGTGTAGTGAGAAAATTTTCATTGTTATGGAATGAATATTAACAACCATTAACTCTGTTAATACTTGCTTAAACAATAAGTTTTTAATATTTTCGTTAACTTATTTAGACTAATTTTCTTATATCAAGAAGAATGAAATCAAAAAAAATACTCTTAGCGGCTGCTGTAATCTATTTCGGAATCTCCGATGCTCAACAGTCCCAATATTTTACCCAGAAAGAAAATTACAGGTTTAATCTAGCCGAAAATCTTTATCAAACTAAAATATACAACGCTTCTCAATACGAATATGCAAGACAATACTTCTATAATCAGAATTTGTCCCGCTCGAAAAAGGAAGGTGCGCAGTTTTTTGATAATGTAATTGGTGTGATTCTTCAGAAAAATCATGCTGAAGAAGGATTAACCGCTTTCATGAAAGAATATCCGAATTCTGCTTATTTTGCGCAGGCTAATCTTCCTTTGGCGGATTATTACTTGGCAAAAAAAGACTTTGACAAGGCGCTGGAAACTTTAAAAAAAGTGAATCAGTATCAGCTTTCAAAAGAAGAGAATACACAGTATATTCTGAAGCTTGGCTATGCAAAATTCATGACGGGTGATTCTAAAGGCGCCATTGATGCTCTGGAAGAAGCTTATAAAACAGCAGATCATTCTCAAAAAGGAGATATCGCTTACATGCTCGGGCATTTATATTACAGCAACAGACAGAATGATAAAGCTTTCCAATATTTTGACTCTGTAAAAGATCAGGATAAATTCTCTAAGCTGGTACGTCCTTATTATGTACAGATGTATTATAATGACAAGAACTACGATCAGGCGATTACAGAAGGAAATGCTCTGTTAAACGAAAATATTTCAGATTCTTATAAAGCGGAAGTTCACAAGATCATCGGGGAGAGTTACTTCATGAAGAATGATTACACTTCTGCCTATCCGCATTTGAAAGATTATCTCAGCGTACAGCAGAACCCGTCTGAAAACGATTTGTATGAGATGGGATTTGTGGCTGCACAGCTTAAAAAATATGATGAAGCGGTTTCCTATTACAACCAGCTTCTGAACAGTAATTCGGCTTTAGCACAGAATGCTTACTACCAGTTAGGAAATGCTTATCTGGCAGTAGATAAAAAGCAGGAAGCTCTTTCAGCATTCCGTTCTTCTTATCAGATGGATTATGATGCGAAAGTGAAAAAGCTGGCTCATGAGCAGTATGCAAAACTAAGTTATGATATCGGAAACCCGTTTGAAAGTCCTTCTGCGGTAATCCAAAGTTATATCAATGATAATCAGAATGGAGCCAATGCCACAGAAATGAGATCTTTATTGGTGAAATCATATCTGTATTCCGGAAACTATAAAGAAACGCTGAATGCTATTGACAGGTTGCAGAGTTCAACGCCTGAAATCAACAAAGTAGATCAGGAAGTTTCTTATTTATTGGGAACTGAAGAGTTCAACAAAGGAAACTATGATGAAGCTGAGAAATATTTCTTAAGAAGTCTTGGTTTCAATATCAATAAGGAATTCAACAGCCGGGCTTTATACTGGCTGGCACAGGTGTATTACCAGAAAGGGAATTATCCGTCTGCCATTGTTCGTTACGAGAAACTTCTTACCGAAAACTTCCCTGAGAAACAGCAGTTGCCTTATGATTTAGGATATGCTTATTTTAAATCTAAGAAATTTGATCAGGCATCAACGTATTTCAAACAATATCTTACCAATCCGAAGCCGGAATTTAAAAATGATGCAGAACTTCGTCTTGCAGATATTCATTATGCGAATAATGACCTGAATGAAGCAATTGCCATCTATGATAAAAATGAAGATGCTACGGATTATACTTTATACCAAAAAGCCATGGCTTTAGGATTTAAAGGAGATACACAGGCGAAGATTACTAACCTTAAAAACCTTTTATCAAAATATCCGGATTCCGAATATTATGATGATGCTCAATATGAAATAGGAACAGCCTATGCTGCTCAGGATGATTTTGTCAATTCCAATGATTATTTCGGAAAAGTAATTAAAGGATCTTCGGACAAAGATCTGATCGCCAATGCTTCTATTTACAGAGCGCAGAATTATATTGATCAGAATCAAAACGATAAAGCACTTTCTGAGCTTAAATCTTTGGGTGAGCAGTATAAAAATACAGCCTATGCTCAAAAGGTTGTTCAGGCTGCAAAACCTATCTTTACGAAAAACGGAGATGTTTCCGGATATGAAAGTTTTGCAAGAAATATTGGGGTGAATGTAGATGCTGCAGAAATTGATGAAATCAACCTATCTACCGGTAAACAATATTTCGCGAAGAAAGATTATAAAAATGCAATTTCTTACTACGAAAAGTATCTGACACAGAATCCAACAGGTGAGGGATTGTATCAGGCGAAGTATGAATTAGGAGAAAGTTACTACCAAACCAATAATTCAACTAAAGCTTTACTTGTTCTTCAGGAAGTTGCTGGAATTCAGAATGATTACCAGGATGATGCACAAACTCGTTTAGCTCAAATCTTTATCGCACAAGGCAATACTGCGGAAGCGAAAAAGTACCTTGAAGGCATTAAAAACTCTTCCAATATCAGCATTAAAAACTATGCAAATGTAGAGCTGATGAAACTGTATGCTGAAGAAAATAACTTCTCTGAAGCTGAAAAATTAGCTAATGCAGTAATCGCTAATTCTAAAAACTCAGCAGCGGTAATTGAAACGGCAAAAGTGATCAAAGCAAGAAGTCTGATGAACTCAGGAAAAGATAAAGATGCTCAGGCGGCCTATGTTTCTCTTGAGAAATCATCCAACACTTCAGTAGCTGCGGAAGCTTTGTATGCTAAAGCGTATTATCAGAATAAAGGAAAGGCTTTCAAATCTTCTAATGAAACGATCTTTAAGCTTGCCAATAACTATGCATCAGAAGAATTCTGGGGAGCGAAAGCCCTGGTATTGATGGCGAAAAACTATATCGGTCTGAAAGATAACTATCAGGCAAGTTATACATGTGACCAGATCATTACCAATTATAAGGATTTCCCTGAAATTGTTGCTGAAGCTAAAGAAGTTAAAAAACAGATTAAGAAATAGGACATGAAGGTGTTTAAAATTGCCACATATTCTTTTTTAATTTCTGCTTCTCTTTGGAGCTGCATTCCATCGTACAGTGCATATCCTAAAGAGTATAACCACGCAAAAGCTGATTTTCCTAAGCAAAAGGCTTTTGTAGTGAATAAGGATCTTGAGAAAGAGTTTAACATTTTAAAACATTCTGATATTTATGAAATTGTAGATGACAGTACCCATGCAGTTAAAATAACACTGCATCCCATGCTGACCCGTACTCCTCCATGCGGAAATCCTATGATTGGAAGTATGCTTACAGTGGGATTACTGCCTTCAGGATTTCCTTACGATATTTCTTACAGTTATGATGTAGCTGAGAACAGCACAACAAAAAATTATCAATACAAATTACAAGTTTATCAAAGCCTTTGGCTGTTTAATATATTCAGACTAGGGAGAACTTTTTCAAAACAGTCAGGGAAAGCTTTATTAGGCAATTATATTGCTTCCAATAAATAAAACCCGTTATATATTTTTTTCAAATAAAGAAAATATGAACAAGAAGATTCAAATATTATCCATATTATTTTTAGGAATTTCGTCAGTGGCGTTTTCCCAGATCAAGGAGGAAAAACTGGTTCTTAACAAAAAGAGAGAGCCGGAAGTGAAGAAGATCGAGAAGAAGAAAACTTCTGTGGAAACCATAAAAAATTATCCGCCGGAAGAGAAATCGCAAACCCCTGTGAAGTATACCATCACAGATGTTCCTGCTGTTTCAGACTTCAAAACGTCTACCATTCAGGGGGAAGATGTTGCTCCGAAATTTGACGGAACGGCTCAGAATAATTACTTCCAGTTCGGAATGGGTAATTACGGGAAGGTGCTGGTAGACGGAAACGTTTCAAAAACCCTTGAAAATAAGTTTGAAGTAGGAGCAGATGTTCATGTACTTTCCACCAATGGTCTTAAAAAAGATTACGACTGGAAATCCGGGCAGACTTCAGCGAATATCGGAGCTTTCTTAAACTCTTATGGAGAAAAAGGAAAATTCAATATCAATGCGGAATATGGTTTAGACAGCTATAATTACTACGGTATTTATGCCATGCAGCCAACGGGTGAACTGGATCTGAAGCAGAAAGTCAATCAGTTTAAAGTAAACGGTTACTATGATTTTTATTCCAACGAAATTTTAAATGATGTAAGGGTAAAATCTTCTTTCCTTAAAGATCATTTTGATGCTCAGGAAAACCAGGTTTCCATACTTGCCAATTTCTCCAAACATGCGGTAGAATTAGGAAAATCAGGAATCAATCTGAATGCTGATCTTGGAGTAGGATTGGATGCTGTGAAGACCGATTTTGCGATCAGGGATAAAAACTCTTCCAATTTCTTCAATACCAGCCTGACTCCGAAAGTGACGTTCAGAAAAGGGGATTCTTATTTAACCTTAGGTTCTTCATTCTCTTTCCTGAATGCTAAAAACTCTAATGATCAGCTGGAACAGCAGAAAAACAATAAAACGTATTGGTTTCCACAGGCAGAATTTCAGTTTGCGGCTGCCAAAGAATTTAAATTCTACGGAGGGGTAGACGGAGGTTTAAAGCTGAATACTTACGGGGATATGCTGCAGACGAATCCATTCATCCTTTCTGACCAGTTTTTAAAGCCTACAGAGACGAAATATCATTTTTATGTAGGATTGAGAGGTGATATTGACGAAACGCTGAAATACGACTTCTCTGCAGGGTACGGAAAGATGAGAGATATTATGTTCTTTAAAGCCAACGGTCTTTTTGACAATACCTCTGTTAACCGTTCTGCCTACAATTTTGCCAATACATTCTCCGCAGTATATGACGATGGAAATGTAAGTGATATCAAAGGTAGCGTGCAGTATTTCCCATTGGCTAACCTTATTTTAGATGGAGAATTAAGATTTACAAAGTACGATCTTAAGAATTACGACAACATTTATAACGTTCCACTGTTCAATGCGAGCATCGGGGCAAAATATACTATGCTTGACAAAAAGTTATTGTTAGGTTTCAAAGGAATCTTTGCAAGTGACAGAACTACAAATTCTTATGCAATCGAAGGGGTAGGAGCTCCGAATGTAATTTTCCAGTCTACAGAAAATACAAACGATAAAGTTGGTGGTTATGCTGATTTAAATCTTTCTGCAGAGTATAAAATTCACAAAAATTTCAGTATTTTCGCACTCGGAAATAATCTTCTGAGCTCAAAATACCAGACGTACAAAGGCTATAAAGTCCTGGGTGCACAGATTCTGGGAGGTGTGAAAATTACTTTCTAAAGGTAGAAGGATAGATGTAAAAAGGCCCGGCGCCTGTTACCTAAATCCTACAATCTGCTACCTGGAATAGGCTGCATAGTTTAATGGATAGAACTTCGGATTTCGGCTCCGACAGTGAGGGTTCGAATCCTTCTGCGGTCACAAAGCTCCTTTTTAGGAGCTTTTTTTATGCCTTTTCTTTCCAGAAAATTTATTCCTTCCCGCCATTAATATTTACATTGTTATAGTGTAATGTTTACGGGCTGCATTATTTAATCCATCAGTTTATAAATAGTTTTGCAAATAATTATGATCAATTAAAATAAAAATAATGATGTCAATTAAATTAGGTGATACTGCTCCAAATTTTCAGGCTGATTCGTCTGTTGGTACAATAGATTTCTATAATTATCTTGGGAATTCATGGGGGATTTTATTTTCTCATCCTGCAGATTATACCCCTGTATGTACTACGGAGTTGGGAATGACAGCAAAGTTGCAATCGGAATTTGATCGCCGCAATACTAAAGTGATTGCATTAAGTGTTGATAGGGTAGAAGATCATCAGAATTGGATCAAAGACATTAATGAAACACAAATGACTTGTGTTCAGTTTCCAATCATTGCTGATGATGATCTTGCCATTTCAAAGCTTTACGATTTTATTCATCCTAATGCATCTGCAACAGCAACAGTTCGTTCCTTGTTAATTCTTGATCCCAATAAAATTATTCGTTTAATGATTACTTATCCTGCATCTACAGGCCGGAATTTTGATGAAATAATACGGGTTCTAGACTCCTTACAGTTAGTGGATACTTATACGATAGCAACTCCGGTTAATTGGAAAGCTGGTGATGATGTCATTATTCCTCCCGCTATTTCAACAGAGGATGCAAGACAATTATATCCTAAAGGAGTTAGGGAAATTAAATCTTATTTAAGATATACGCCTCATCCTGTTGAGTAAGATACACTTATTAAGGTAACCCGGTTTAAAGATAAATTAACAAGCACAGCTCATGATGAATAAGAAAAAAATTATTTTATTAAGTCTATTACTCTCTGGATTGGCAGTTTCATGTAAAAAAGCAGAAAATAGAAAGACTCAGTCAAAGATTTCTTCTCATGTAGTGACAAAAGAACAACAGGATAAACTGACAGGTGAAGAGGTTCTGAAAGATTTTATGGAAGGAAATAAAAGATTCCAGGATGAAATTGTAACTAAGAGAGTGTATACAAAACATACAGGAAAGCTTATAACGGGTCAGTTTCCTAAAGCTATGGTCGTAAGTTGTTCAGATAATGCTGTTTCTGTGGAGGATATTTTTGATCAGGGTTTGGGAGATATTTTTGAGGGAAGAGTAGCTGGAAATTTTGTAGATGAAGAGGTGTTGGGAAGTATTGAGTTTGCTTGTGTGGTTAAGGGTGCGAGACTTGTCGTGGTAATGGGCCATCAACATTGTGAAGCTGTAAAAGCAGCTATTGACAATGTCAGGTTTGGTAATATTGCAGCGACACTTTACAGGCTAAGACCAGCGGTGAATATAAGTCTAGGTTTTACAGGAATGAAAAACTCAAAAAACAATGAGTTTGTAAAGTTCGTTTCCGAAAATAATATTAAAATAGCACTCAATGATATACGGAAGAAAAGTCCGATCCTTAAGGAAATGGAGGATAATGGAAAGATAAAAATTGTTGGGACATTGTATAATCCTGCAGATGGAACATTACAGTTGGTACAATAATTCAGACTGCTAATTTGTTTCGAATTCATGCTATTCAATATACTGAGTTGTCTGAAATCAGTTGACATAAAATTGAACAATATTAGATCCGGAGAAACTGTTTTCTCCGGATTTTTATTTTTTGAGTTTCATTCTTATGACCGTTTACCATTTACACAATAATCCTTTTTTGACTACAATCAGGTAGTACTATTATGTGGGCTCAACAACTTATATCTACACGATATTTTTTTTGAAAAATGCTGAATGATATACTTTTACAAAATGAAAATTCACCTTTAATTCTTGTGCCAGGATAAAAAATACTGATTACCGGCGGTGAAAAATACGGATGAGTTCCCACTTTTAAAGTAAATCAGGAACATGGATTTGGATATAAATGAGAATTACATTCCGGAATCAAATAATACAACATAATTTTTAAAATTTTAAATAATGAAAAAACCATCAATTTTATTAGGAGTTCTGACTCTGGGAGCGTTTACATTAGGAGCCAACACTGCTTTCGCCAATGTAAAATCAATAGAAACACATTCTACGGAGGCTGCTTGTGGAGGTAAAACAGGAAAAAGTGGTGAAGCTAAGTGCGGAGGGAAAAAAACTTCAGAAGGAAAATGTGGGGAAGGAAAATGTGGAGGGAAAAAAACAGAAACGAAAACTAAAGAAGGGAAATGTGGCGAAGGAAAATGCGGTGAAGGAAAATGTGGAGGGAAAAAAACTAAGAATGAAGCTAAAAAAACTAAAAAGACAAAAACAGCATCAACTAAATAGTTTTTTGGAATCGGCAGACTTGTATAACAGGTCTGTTGATTTTTTAAGTACCATCGGTAAATAGAAGATTATGGTAGGAATTGGTTATCGAAAAGAATTTTCCAAAACATTTTTAAATACGGATGTTTTAGAACCTGATTTTGTGGAAGTAGCGCCCGAAAACTGGCTGGGAGTTGGAGGATACTGGAAGAGGGAATTAAAGAAGGTACTGGAAAAATACCCGCTTTACTGTCATGGATTGTCTCTTTCTGTAGGGAGTCCGGAAGGAATAGATAAGGATTTTGTGAAGCAGGTAAAGCAGTTTTTGGAAGATACTCAGGCTGTATTATATTCCGAACATCTTACTTTCTCTAAAGTAGATAATGCCCATTTATATGATCTGTTGCCTATTCCTTTCACCCAGGACGCAATAGAACGGGTTTCTGAAAATATTCTTCAGGTTCAGGATATTTTGAAAAGGCCGTTAATTTTGGAAAACGGAAGTTATTATACTGTTTTAGAGGCTGAAATGTCAGAAGAAGATTTCATTAACGAAATTGTCAACAGGACGGGCTGCGAATTGCTGCTGGATGTAAACAACGTGTATGTTAATGCTTTTAATTTCAAATATGATGCTGAAAAATTTATCCAAAGCATGCCCCTGGATAAAGTGAAATATATTCATATAGCAGGCCATTACAAGGTCAATGATTATTTAATTATAGATACCCATGGAGAAGATATTATTGATCCCGTATATAAATTACTGGCGTGGGCTATAGAGAAAATAGGCAAAGATATTCCTGTTCTTTTGGAAAGGGACTTTAATATTCCGGAATTGGAAAATCTACAATTTGAAATTGATACTTTGAAATTGTTAAAAAACGAAATCTTAACACTTCAATTGGATACTGAATATGGACAATAAAACATTTTCCCTTCAAACCAATCTTGCTTTGTATTGCAGAACCGGTTTGTATGAACCGCCAACCAGTGTTCAGGAGCATACATTTCATTACAGAAGGCTGGTGTATAATGTGATAAAAGATACCTTGAAAAGAGCATTTCCTATGGCAAAGAAACTGATCGGTAGGAGAAGATGGAAAAGGATGGTAAAGCATTTTTTTGAACACCACCAATGTCAAACTCCTCAGGTATGGAAGCTTCCGCAGGAATTTTCAGACTATTATCAGCAACATGATTTTCCTTTTAAGAAAAACTTCCCTTTTCTTGTTACTCTACTACAGTATGAATGGCTGGAGATTGAAGTTTTTATGATGGAGGATTTGCCCATTGATCAATTCAGTAGAGAAAAAAAATCAGAGGAAGATGGGATTATCCCTAATCCGGAAATTAAGATTTTATCTACAGAATATCCGATTCATCTAAAAAATGTGAAAGAAATTACAGAAGAAGACAAAGGTCAGTATTTTGTTTCTGTACATCGGGACTTCTATACAAAACAAATACAGTTCAACGATCTTTCGTATCCTTTTGTGGAAATCATTTTAAAAGCCAACGAAGGCTGTTTCAGCAGAAAAGATTTCATAGAATTACTTGACGGATATGATAACGACAGGGAAAAAATCATCAAATTATATCAGGATTTTGAACAGTTCGCATTGCAGAATACTATTTTTTTAGGATACCGGATATAAGTAGAATTTACTTTTATAAAAGATCATTGTCCTGGTCTTTTCTTAATATTATTACATTAAAATGAAAAAAATACACGAAATAATGAACAGGTCTTATAGAATAAAAGATTTTGTTTTATTAGGTTTACGTTTGGTGCTGGCATATGGCTTTTTTAACCCGGCAATAATGAAGTTAAAAGATATTGACAGTATTGCGGAATGGTTTGAGATGATAAACATTCCTTTACCTGTATTGAATGCCTATTTAGCAACAGGAACAGAGCTTTTGGGAGCAATTCTGTTAACCTTAGGCCTGCTCAACAGATGGATTTCCATTCCTTTGATCATTACGATGATTGTTGCCATTGTTACTGTACATTGGGGAAATGGTTTTGATGCGGGAGATAATGGTTTTGAAATCCCATTATATTATATTCTGATGCTCCTTACTCTTTTATCTTTTGGTGCCGGAAAATGCAGCCTGGATCAATTTTTAAAACTAAACAGAATTGAAAACTGAATCTATTTTCTTCGGACTTCTTAAAATTTCAAAGAATTTTTTAGAGTTAAAAAATGAAGCTAACCGATTAGTCCCTATTCTCTAAATAATATTTGTTAGAGTATCATAAAATGAAAAAAGCAGGTGTTCTGACACTTGCTTTTTTATGATCGTCTATGGCTGGTTGATTCGTAATTCTCTGAAAAAAGGGTATTTGTAGAAATATAAAATCAGTTTTAATAAGCCCTGGGTTCACTTTCATCTGAAAAATATACCATTTCTGGTAAGGTTAGTTTCATTTACAGATTTTTTTGAAAATTGTTTCAGATTATTTTGAACCCAAAGCACTATTGGTTGAAGAAAAAATATTTATAATAAGTGATTTTTACAATGGTAAATTTAGGAAAATAGTTCCCATTGTAAGTTGAAAATCAGTAGTTATAAAACTACATAGATGACATTATTTATTGTCTTTCCTGTTGTTGCTTACATACTTAAGGATGAATAAGGCTGTGATTATAGGAGAAACAAATCTCTTTATTTATTTTCTGTGATTTTGGTTTTTGAAAGTAATCTTTCCATTCCTGAGATTCCTTTTAAAAAGAATGTGTAATACTTTCGTTTTGCCTGCCGCCGTTTGTATGGGTTGAAGTAATAGCTTTCCAAATGAATGGTTGCTGGTCTTCAAACTCATGATCAAAAAACAGGTAGTAATAACAGATGCAGTAATAATTGCAATAGTAAGTAAATCGTTCATCATATCTTTCTTTTTTTAGCCGGCTTGAATAATTATATTTTCCAGATGACTGGCTTATTATTTTCTGAGCGAAATTATTGATTAAACGCTTGATAAACTGATTGTTAGTTGTAGATATTAAACTGCAGGAGTGAAAATATAAGTTGGGTTTTTATGCATAGATTAAACTATTGGAAGAGTTACTAAGGTCATCCATTTTTTGTGAGGAGTATTTCTCAGCAGTAGCTAAACACCGAAGATCGTGTAATTTTTTCCCAGTTATTAATACGAATAAAAACTATAGACCTGCCTGTTTATTCTTACAGTATTTTTTTTGGATAAAATATTAAATCAGGTAGTTTTGGAATTATTAATAATTAAAAAATAAACACATTTTAATGATAGGTAATACAATGGATGATCTTCTTAAAATACATTGATTGGGGTCTGTTATCAACCATTTTTGTACTGTTCAAAATGGTATGGTGGTATGCGAAAATAGTTGTCACTTAAGCAAATCCATCCAGGTGATGTAATTTTTTTTCAGCTAATGAACACAAATAAAAACTACACGCCCGCCTGTTTATTCTTACAGTATTATTTCTTTGCGAATTATCAAATCAATTAATTTTGCAAATGATTAATAGTTAAACAATAAGCACATTGTAATGACCTATTATGCACAGGATGATTTTCTTAATACGGTTTCTGCTGTTTCTCCAGACTTGTATTGTATAAGTATATTTTCTTTTCTGTTGTAAATAATGTAAAATATTGATTATTAGTATTTAATCGGGTGATGTCTCGCCGGGATTTAAAATCTTATAGATTTTAGTAATGTAAATAATGAGTATTAATAAATAAGTATAAAAATGAAAACAAAAACAAATGTCTTTTTAGACTTCGATAACACACAATTTGACGGCCACCTTCATAATAGTATGAATAGCTTTATCAGTAATTACAGTAATAATGATATTCCTGGATTAACAAAAAAGCAGTTAATGAAGGAGCTTATGGGTACAGGTCCTATTTCAGAGGGATCTAAACAGGCGGTACGGGAGGCTTTAGAGCTTTCTTTAGTGTTGGATAAAGGAAGAGCTAAGGGGAATCCTAAACATAAAGCTCACACCTTTGATTTTTTTGATGGAAAGGGTTTGAATGAATTTGCCGCTAAAAGTAAAGGCCAGGGGGTTGATGTTGTTGTATTAACGGCCTCCATGTATCCGAATGCGATTAAGGCAGTATATGAAATGAATGGCTTAACTCACTTAAATGATATTTCAATAATCTCTGTTCCAATTAATAGTAATCGTACGATAATGGCTCAGGATAAGAATACAGAAATACAAAAATATGAAGAAAATCAAAGATTAAGAAATAAAGAGTTGCATACGGTTCATAATATTTTTGTGGATGACAGTAAGGAAAATATTAAAGTATTTAACGAAAGCAGAAATCCGAATAATACCGGAATTTTAGCACCGGATGGGATTGATTTGAAAAAGCTTACTGCTGCGGTGGAAAAAACGCTTTCCGGTAAGCAGGAGTCTGTTGCTAAAGGGGTTAATTCACATGATCATACAGAAAATCAGGATACAGAAGAGGGATTGTATGCCTATCGTGATGCCGCAGGGGAGCTTCATTCAAGTAAACATAAATACAAAGAAAATGTAGTCTTGAATGATAGAAACGATATGAAAGCAAACCTGTCTAAGTTTACTGAAACTCAGAATAAGCCACAAATGATTAGAGAACAGGGTGGTAGGTCTCATGGGGCGCAGGCGAAAGGAATGGATAAAGAAGTTGCTCCTGCAATTCCTGCCAGAGATTATACTCCTAAAGCTCCTGCGGTTCCTCCTCGATCTCTGAAAGCTGAGGCTAAAGCTCCTGCACTTCCTCCCAGAGCTAAAGTTGAGCAAGCTCCTCCGGTTCCTGCCAGAGCACAAAGAAGGCCTTAGAATTTTAATACATAAAAATATACTATAAGCAGTATAGTTAGGGATTGAAAAACTATTGCAGCTGTTTGTATGATCAATCATTTTGTTATCTACTCAAAGAACTATTAGCAGGACATTAAAAGTTCTGATGATAGAAATATAAAGTAAATCTGCTGGTGTTTAATCTGCAAGTTTTACCATTGTGAAGACATTTAGTATTCATCAATATAGGTTGGGTATGAGCAGGCTGAGAAAATTTTATCCGAGTTATACTCGGCCTGCCATTCCTTATTACCAAAACAGATTTCCCTTAAGCGGACTGTTTGTAATGAGTAAGACTTTTTTCAATTAAAATAAACACAAATTATATGGAATATAAAACCCCAAAAACGTTAGAAAGAACTCCTTTAATCTTCGGTTATCCTGTTATCACCGCTATGATAGTTGTTATATGTCTGATGCTGTTTCTTTTTATTGTATTTAAAAATGTACTGTTATCATTAGTCTTTTTAGTAGTTCCCACCCTGTATTTATACATCATCAAAAAGTACCCTAGAAAAGGGGAATTTAAAGAATATTTTTTTGATTTTAAGATGGGAGTGCAATGCGTCAGATTTGATGAAAAATTAGAAAATCTGATTAGCATCAATTCAAAAGATAGCAAGGGAATTTAAAAAAAAGCAAGTAGGTTATTCTCAGGTTCGTAACTGGCTTGTGTTGAGTTGTTGGGTTTAAATCCGATGGGCCAATTATCAAAAGAGTTTTGGTAGACTTATATAGTTCTGCAGGATGCTGGTGACAAAAAATGAATACTCCATTTTCAGCAGATATTCCGGTTACAGATAAACATAAACAAACAAAAATTAAACTTTAGTTTTAAAATATTAGAAAAAATGAAAAATTTGAAATTTAATAGAAGGAGCTTGATCGCATTATTATTACCCATGAGTAGTTTACTATATTCTCAAGATATTAAGGCAAAAATTGATGGATGGACAACCACCCTTAAAACCTCATTGAATGCAGGAGTAGCTGCTTTTGCAGTGGTGGGCGCTTTCCTGATATTTGTTCAGTATATGCAGGGTAACGAACAGGCTCAAAAGAATTTTGTCCGTTTTGTGATAGGGTTAGCTATTTTTGGCCTGGTTGATGTTATTACCCATGTATTCATTTAGAATAAAGAACTCTTTAACCAGTTTAGATTTAAGCTATACGCAATTTAATATAGCTTAAATCTAAATAACACTACTTACCTCTGCAAGAATCCTGAATACTTTAAAGCATAAATTATTCAATACCACCTTTTTTGCAATTTTTTCCTGAAATTTTTTGGTGGCATGTATCCTAATCGTATGCCCATTAAGAACGTCTTTAATTGAACTATGAAATTTAAATCTTTTGTTGAACCTTCCAATAGGGAAGAAGAAAACGTGAAGTTAGCTTTAGCAGAAGCTGGTAAAAACGCAGTGGTTGCTAAGCTTGATGTTTCGAATAGTAGTGTTGTGACATGTGTGAAGTGTAAAAGCGACCAGAATGTTAAGCTGGCTAATATTGCTCCTCTATCAGAAAACAAAGATGAAAATCAATATCCCTTATGTGAAAATTGCAGAAAAGTTTCTTTTAAAGTTAAAATATTCAGATAGAATGCTTTTCTGTTATCTGTATCATCATTTATCAATATTAAAATACCAATGGATTTAAAAAAATTACGTGAAATTCCTTCTACTTACTCTTTAGTTAAAAAAGCATTATTGCTAAGCTTTTCTATTACAATAATAGCTATTGTTTCCAGTTCAGTCTGGGCTGTCTATGTAAGTAAAGTTTTTACTAAAAAAATATACATTATCACTGAAAAAGGACAGGCTGCCATTGCAAATTCTATGAATAATGATCAGGATTACGAAAATTACAGACTGCCTGAGATCAAGAATCAGATTAAAGTGTTTCACAGATTATTTTTTGGATATGATCAGTTCAGTTATGATAAGAATATCAATGAGGCGCTCTATCTGATTGGAAACTCTGGAAAACAATTGTATTTATCGCTTAAAGCCAACGGGCATTTTGCGAGGATACAATCTCAGAACCTGGTTCAGAAACTGGAGATAGATTCTATAAAAGTTAACGATAAAGAATATCCTTATCACGCATCTGTTTATGGAAAACTCAGCGTCTCCAGAGTCGATCAGAATGTGAGTGCAAAAAATCTGTTTTATTCCTCTTTCGATTTATATAATGTAGCAAGAACTGAAAATAATCCGCATGGTTTACTCATTGAAAATTATTTATTTAAGAGTAAAGGGTTTGAAAATGCTTCAGTTAACGATGGCGGCAATGGAGTAAAGGCAGAGGACACTCCTAATGAAGAAGATTCCCAATAGACCGAGGATAAGGATACACTATTGTATTGTAATATCCTTTGATTGCTAAGTATTGATGATAATCCGGAATTTCAACAACGGAATTCTATTATAATGTATGTGTAATGAAAAATGATAAATATTCTTTAGATATTTTAATTATATTCTCCTTTTTAGTAAGTATACTATTTATTTTAGTAGATATTTATTATTCTAAATATAGTTATGTAGCTGAAAAAGGATTGGGTAACGAATATATCAATATATTCATCATAAAGTTATTTAAAACTTTTCCACTCATTAAGAATCCTTTGCTATTACGAACGATAAGCCTTGCCATTGTTTCCTTTTGCTGCTTTGGGTTTGAAGTTAAGAGAGAAGTAGAAGAAAATTCTTCTTTTATGAGGAATATTATCATAGTAGGATCATCTCTGATCACCTTCTTAATCGTATCGGTTTTGAAGATTGAAATTATCTCTTATACTGTTATCTCTTTTGCTTCTTATATTATTTATATCGTTGGTTTTTTAAAATTTAGAAAATACTTCAATTTTTATGATAAGAAGGATGAATTTAATGATAAAAATCAAATTTTTGAACAGGAAAAAGTAGTGAAGAAAAATCCGTATTCTGTGAATTTCAAAACAGAAAACGGAGTAATTAATGTGGTGAATCCTTTTAGGGCTACGATGGTTTTAGGAACTCCGGGATCAGGAAAGTCTTATTCTGTAGTTGAAGAATATATTCGACAGCATATTCAAAAGCAGTTTTCGATGATGGTGTATGATTTTAAATTTCCTGCACTGGCAAAAGAAACATTTGCTTTCTATGAATATTATAAAGAAAAATACGACATTGAACCTCGTTTCTGTGTGGTTTCTTTAGATGATCTGGAGAAATCTAATTTTGTGAATCCTCTGGATCCTCAATTGATTAGAAAAGCTGCAGATGCCATTGAAGCATCACAAACCATTTTATTTAACTTAAATAAAGAATGGATTACTGAAAAAGACTTTTTTGCTCAGTCAGCGATTTCTTATTTCGCGGCCTGTATTTATTTCTTAAGAATTTATGAAGACGGGAAGTTCTGTACGCTGCCTCATGCCATCTCTCTAGCTTCTTTGCCGGATGAAAAAGTATTTAAAGTTTTTGGTCAATACTCAGAACTAAGGTTTTTTATGACTCCTTTTGCAGATGCTTTAGCAAAACAGGCTTACGAGCAGCTTTCAGGTCAGACAGCCTCTGCGAGAATACCGCTGTCGCAGTTGGCAACCAAAGAATTATTCTGGGTAATGGGTAATAATGTTTTTCCGGAAGAAAATATTTCATTAAGCATCAATAATCCCGAAAGTCCCTGCGTATTAATAATTGCCAACTCACCAAGTACCCAAACAACTAATTCACCAGCTTTAGGGCTTGTAGTTACCCAACTTCTGAAAGAAATAAATCAACAGGGAAGACAGCCTTGCTCTGTCATATTGGATGAGCTGCCAACCATGTATTTTATGGGGTTAGATAACCTGATTGCAACAGCAAGATCCAATAAAGTTTCTACAACCATTGGAATGCAGGATCTTGAACAGCTGAAGAGAGATTATGGCGATAAAGTAGCCGAAACCATATTTAATATCGTAGGTAATATTTTTAGTGGTTCAGTAAGAAGTGAGACGGCCAGTAAACTTCAGGAAATATTTGGAAAGAAAAAGCAAAAATTAAAAAATGTAACCATTGATACGAATAACTCATATTCCATCAATGAGAATTTAGAGTATGCCATTCCGGTATCTGCTATATCTCAGCTTTCCCAGGGAGAATTTGTAGGGGTTATTGCTGATAATTTCGGAGAAGAAATTAACAGAAAAATTTTCAGAGGGAAAATAAAAGTAGAGAAACGTACTGATCAGATTAAGAAGGAGATCCCAACAGTTATAGAAGGAGAAATGATCAGTGAGGTTTTAAATGGAAATTTTGAAAGAATTGTAAAAGAAGTAGATATTCTTATTGAAAACGAATTATATAGAATTTCCCAGGAGGAAGAAGCTGCTATGGGCAGTGAACCATCCGCTCATGAGGAGACTCAACAGAATTGATTTTTGTAATTGAGAAAACATAAAATGATGACCACTTCTTATGTATAGAGTTCTTAGTAAAAGAAGTAGGATCTTTCCTGCGTGTTGTATTCTTTTTATCGTATTTACTTATCAGAGAGTAAAATCACAAAAGATGATACCACCGGTTGAATCCTATAGTAAAATTGTTTCATCCAATTTCGGATATAGAAAACATCCTATTGATGGAGTATTTAAAAAGCATCAGGGTGTTGACTTTTCTGTACCTGCAGGAACGGCTGTATTTTCTACCTATTACGGAATCGTATTAAGTTCAATGTACGAAAGAGGATACGGAAATACCATCTTAATTGATAACGAGGGAGGTTTCAGAACCAGATATGGGCATTTAATGTCTTTATTTGTTGGAAAAGGTGAATTGGTAAAGCCCGGCCAGCTGATTGGGTTAAGTGGAAATACAGGACATTCTACAGGTCCTCATCTCCATTATGAAATAATAGTTGAAGGGAAAAGAATTGACCCCTTATTGTTTCTGAATATTATGTGTAAAAATAGTTTATAAAATATGTTTGCAAATCTGGATAAAAAAAAGAAGATCATTATTGGAGCTGTTTTCGTGGCCGCTCTAGGAATTCTTGCTTTGATTATGAGTATGATATTATTCCCAAAAATAAAGGAATCTGATGATAAGTTGATTTTAACTCCCAATGTAGATGAGAAACAGCTTGAAGAAAAATCAAAATTAGAGATTTATAATCAGGATGAAAGAGATTTAAAGAAATACTTTTCAAAAGATGGAAAGTATGGTATAGATACAGAACTTCCCGAAGATGAAAAATTATTGCAGGGACAGTTTCAGAATTTTGATGGCAAAACTGAAGAAAATGATTATGCCAAAAGGCAGGAGCGCTATATGAAGGCTTTATCCAACATCTCTTCACAGGGAAGAAGTTACCCTTCCGGTTCCGGCTATAGTTCAAATTCAGGTTATAGTTCCGATTATGGGTCAGGCTCTGAAAGTAGTCTGGGCAAAATATTTGCGCTTCAGGATAAGATTCGTGCAGGGTTAACAGAAGGTGCAGCCTCCCGTAATTCACTGGATTCTGCTGATGCATCAAAGACCAGGGAAAGTAAAAAAGATTTGGTTAAAAATGATGTTCGTGACCAAAAGAATTTTTTCCAGGGAACAACAGCCGGAAACAATAAGAAGATTTTACAGCTGATTCCTTCAGAAACCATAGAGCAGAAGAGAATATTAGATAAAAATATTATTCCGATCCGGATAAAAGAAGATATGAGGCTTACAGATGTGCCGGGTGGACTGGTAATTCCTAAGAATTCTATTGTGTATGGAAGAATATCTTTAGGAGAAGACCGGATCAATATTGACATTGAAAGTTATAAAAAAGATAATGTTCTTTACCAGTTAAACTTTAAAGTTTTCGACTATGACGGAAGAGAAGGTATTCAGGTGAATAATCATTCGTGGCTTAAAATCCCTTCAACAGTATCGAAAGATGTTTTCGATTATGCTATTCAAAGAGGAACAAATGCTGGTGGTTCTGTTTTAGGAGGGAGTACCAATACCGGGATAGATTTAAAAGAGGCGAGAAACCTGGCCATTTTATCAGCAGGAAAAGAAATAAGCAGAGAAGTATTTGAAAAAAGGAGAGTGTTCTTACCTAAAAAATACCAGTTATGGATCAATATAAGATCCTCCAATAATGCTTCTGGTTTTAATTAGAACATTCGTGTAGAAGTAAAGTACAATAGTTTAATAGTTATTTCCTAAGATTATGAAAGATATAGATATCAAAAAAGCTTTTAACATATTAGCGGTAGACGATGATTTGTTAATGAGCAAAAAAGGAGATGTTGGCTTGGTGTATAAGGTGATGCTCCCTCAGATATATTCGCTTGATAGCGATCAGATGGAGCAGATCAGTGTTATTTTTGATAAAGTAATCAGATCTTTACCTGCCGGAACAATTTTGCAGAAACAGGATTTCTTTTTTGTAGACTCCATTAAAGAGCAGGTATCGGACAGTCCTAATTTTTTATCAGCAAGTGACAACAGGTTTTTCCATGAAAAGCCGACCATGAGTCATGAGTGTTATCTCACCATAATAAAGGACTCCAAAAGTAAAGTAAGTATCCTTAATAATTCCAGCCAGTATAATAAATATTTAGATGGAATAGATGATTTTATTAAAGCTGTAGAATCCAGTCTTTCATTTTTAACAAAGGAAGGTTTTTTCGCAGTAGAAAGGTTGAATAATAACCAGATTATCGCTCTGTTAGGGAAATATTTATCTCTTTCGAAAGAAGGGGAAACCAATCTGAGGGATATGTTTTTTGATAAAAACTTACAGATAGGAAATAAATTTGCAGAATTGTATACCATCTCTTCTAATAATCAGCTTCCTATTACCATTAATAGCACCATCAAAAGCATTGAATATTCCACCCCAAAAACTGATTTTAGAATTCCTTTTATACAGCCCGTATCTACAGGGCTGGATGTAAACCATATCTACAATCAGGTGATTTTTATTGAGGATTCAGAAAAAGTTTTTTCTTCCCTGAAAACCAAAATGAATCAGTTTAAAAGTATGGCGATACTTTCCAGAGAAAATCAGGTTACGTATTCCCAGGTGGAAGATCTTGTAGAAGATGTGCTGGAAAGGGAGCTGACGTTTGTTTATCAGCATTTCAGTGTGATTGTCTGGAATGTTTCACAAAGGAAGCTGGAACATGATGTCAACTTACTGGAAAATGCTTTCAGAGATCTGGGAATTACGCCTTATCAGGTAAAATATGCACTCAATGAATTATATATGAATAATTGTCCCGGAGCACCAGCCTATATTTCGGAGAATCATAAATTTATCGGAATATCCGAGCAAACCTCTTCATTACTGAATTTTGAGTCCTATTATGAGAGCAATAAAGATGGAATTCTTTTCTGTGACCGTAAAAATGAATCTCCGTTACGTCTTGACTTATGGGATGAGCCTGTGAAAAAGGGAATCATCGTGAACCGAAACAGATTAATTTTCGGGCCTTCAGGAACCGGAAAGTCTTTTTTGATCAATCACATTGCCAGTCAGTATTATGAGCAGGGGCACCATATCGTTATGATTGATATCGGAAACTCTTATAAAAAGTTATGTGAACTGGTGGAAGGTGTTTATTTTACCTATGACTTAAATTCACCTTTACAATTTAATCCTTTTTATTATTATGATGAAGATGAAATCAATATAGATAAGAAAACCTTTCTGCTTTCACTGATCTTTTTCTTATGGAAAGGAGAAGAAGGAGCTTCAAGAGAAGAAAAACAAATATTGTCCACCTACCTGGATCTTTATTACGAGCATGTCGTTAATAATGATGTTTTTCCTTCTATGGCTACTTTCTATGAGTTTATATCAGAAAATACAGCGGTTGAAGAAGAGTCTAGTTATTTTGACAAGGTCAGCTTTAAACTCTCTCTCAGAGATTTTTACGATGGACATTATAAGGATATACTTAATGCAGCAGAACCTGCCAACCTGATTCATGAGCGTTTTATTGTATTCGAAATGGACAACATTAAAGATCACCCGACATTGTTTCCTTTGGTTACCATGTTGTGTATTAATCTGGTGATGACTAAGATTCAAAAGATTCCCGGCGTAAAGAAATCAATATTTATAGACGAGTGCTGGAAGCCTATTTCCAAAGGAGAGATGGCGGAGTTTATCAAGTATTTGTACAAAACCGTTCGTAAGTTTTATGGAGAGGTTGCCATTGCCACCCAGGATCTTGAAGATATCTTAGATACCGCTGCCGGACCTGCCATGGTGAATAATACTGATACGTTGATTATGCTTTCCCATAAAAAGAAAATGGCCTCTAAAGACAAGTTTTCTAAATATTTATCACTCAGTGAATCTGATCTTCAAAAACTTTACTCTACAGACAAAGGAGAGGTATATGTTAAAGTAGGAAGTATGTCTAATGTATATAAAGTGAAAGTATCCCCGGAAAGATATGCCTGTTACTCTTCCAATGCCGATGAAAACAAAGTAATCCGGGGCATATACGAAGCCAAAGGAAATATGTCTGTAGCCATTAATGATTTTATTGATTTAAATTCTCAAAAGAAATGAAAAAACACATTGTATTATTTATTCTATTTTTTCTCTGTTCTCAGGTCTCTTTTGCCCAGGAAATATTGGAACCCTTATCTCAGCGCCAGGCCATTGAAGTTTCAGATGTGAAAACCACACACATTATTTTTGATGAAAAAATAAAATATGTGGATGTGGGATCTACTTATTTCGTTGCCGATACCATTGGGAATATGCTCAAGTTAAAGCATACAGGTGAAGAGTTGGAAGATGTAAAAAGTCAGCAGGCGAATCTTACCGTGATTAATGGTAAGGGAAGTTATTATTCTATTGATATGGAGTATAACAGAAACCCTGATATCACAACGTATAAGGCGGTGGAAACCCTTACTACGATCGATTATTTTGCAAAAGAAAATATTTACAAAATTGAAAAGGAAGAAAGGACGGCACAGGATCTTCAGGAATTGTGTATGTTATCTAAAAGTGCTCCTTCTACCGTAAAAATCAAAGATAATAATGACGGATTGAACCTGACTTTGAACGGAATCTATTACAGGAACTTTCAGAATAAAATGGTCTTACGCGTAGAAATTTATAATACCTCTAAAATCACTTTAGATATAGACCAGATCCTTTTCAGATCAAAGCTTAAGAATCATAATGCTGCCAAAAAAGATTATGTCTATCAGGAGAGAATCCTGACACCGGTAAAATCCTGTGGCGAGCAGCGAAATATTAAACTGGGCGAAACAAGGGTTCTTACCTTCATCTTTGATAAATTCACATTGAATGAAGATGAGATACTGAGCCTGGAAGTAGGAGAGCATGCCGGAGGAAGAAGTGTCAATATCCGCATTCCCAGAAAGAAACTCTTATTTCCGGAATATATATAAACATCATTAACATATGTAGTTATGAAATATCTGATTCTGCTATTGCTGTTTTTTTCACTGCAGTATAAGGGGCAGTTACCATACATTGATCCCATAGGTCTGGCGGAAAGGTACTTTGAGAACAATGTCACTAATGACTATAAAAAAGCGACCAAAAAAAGCCTGGATGAGCTGGGTCAGATTGCGGCTATCAATGAAGTTGAAAATGCAGCCAGAACTACCATTTCTAAAAAAGACCTTATCAACTTTTCCACGTACTCCAAGGTATGCACCCCTTATTTTAATCCTGTTAAAAAAAGGAAGTGCAGAAAGAAACTGGAATATATTAAAGCAGCGAACAGCATATTGGAAGATACGTTTATAGCTGGCGTAGGGATAAAGGTTAACCGCGGAAACAGAGAAAAGCTGGATGCAGGATTTATGAGTACTTTAAATTTTCTGATTCAGGAACTGGATGAAATGAAATATGAGGCGGAACAAAGCAATCTATTCTACAAATTAGGCCTCATACCCAAGTAACATCAATATTGATCAATAAAGTTGTTTACACTTTACAAAACCACAAAAGTCATAAAAGGTTTCATTTTAAAACACTTGAGTTCACTTAAGTAAGTTTAATATGATACCGCAGAAAAGTTTACATAAGAGGAACATTTCGACTTCGCTCAATAGGCAAAGATTTTTATAAGACTTAGGTGTACTTATGACGCATAAGGCTTGGTTCTCAAAAAAACTTAAGTGTTTAAAACTTTTGTGCCTTTTGTGATTAAAATAATGAATATAAAAGTTTAAACAACCTCAATATATAATAAGTTTTAATAATACAGTATTATGAGAGCATTACCATTTTTGTTTTTTTTGACATTTCAGCTGTTTTCAGCTCAGTTTGTACATGTTGCTATCCATTTGAATAATACCGATTCAGATACAAGGAAAAAGCTTGCTGAAATTCTTTTACATACCGGTACAAGAGCTGCACAGCTAAAATTCCAGAATGATTACCTGGAAGAAATGATTAAGAATAATGAAGAATTTTTAGAAAGAAACTATAAAAAGTCAGCTCAATTTGATAAGCAAAATAGTACGATTAAGTCTGTAAAGACCGGGATTTTAGGGATAGGACCTGTACTATTGAATCAGTTTAAAACACTTCCTTATATAACCAACGTTAAGAAGGAGTACTTACAATCGTTAGCGTTAAATAAAGCTGCGCTTCTTTCCATTCAGAATGTGGATGCCTCAAAAATAAAGGCAGCCGAAAGACAGGAAATTTACAGAATCCGCGAACAGCTGGTAAGGGTATATTCTAAAAATGACAAGGAAGTTATTGGGGTGATGACTTTACCTGCTTTAGCACTGCTGGTACAAAGCCATCCGGAACTTATCCAATTGATCAAGAATCTTGAAATTATATTTTAGTTTTTCATTCATCTTTAAATTTTATTCTCATATGTACAGGTTTCTGATAATGTTATTCGTTCTTACTTCATTAAGAGCTTATTCTCAACCGTTTGCCAATAACCCTTTTGGTCCTATTTCAGACGTCCCGTCGAATCTTGGATCAGGTTTGATTATTGGAGAAAAATATGCTTTGAAGAGCAAAGAAGGAACAACAGAGAAAAGGACTAAAGATTTTTTGAAAGAGTATAGAAAAAGACTTCCATACTATACTGGTGCTGCATGGCTATTTACGGTAAATAATATCATCAATAATGTGAAAGACAGATCGCGGAAACTCAGGCAGGATAATGAAAATCTTTCTTTCCTGTATTATTCAAAAAAGAAAGAAAACAGAGTGTATTTGCAGTCAGCAGAGAGCCAGATTGAGAATATGTCTTCCCATTTCTTAAACGGTGAAAAAGTGGTCATTTTGGGAGAAAAATTTAATCTGTATGAAGACCTGAGAACGTCGTTGTCTGCGATTAACCGGCAACTGGATAGGGTAGAAGATAATATCAAAGAAAGTACGCTCAAGAGGAAAATAGTCCGGCAGTTTACTAAATAGTTAATCTAAAATTTTTAAAGTCATGAATAAATTATATCTCAAGTCATTTGGTATTAAGATATTTTTCGTCGGACTGCTATTGTTGTCTGTAATCTTCAAAGCTCAGATTGTAATTAATTGGACATGGAACTGGTCAGCTAATGATCTCCTGTCAAAGTCATATTACAAAGATATGGCCTCAGCCCATAGAAAGCTGAATGGGTACGCTTTAGCAAAAACAGGTATTATGAAAAGAACAAAAGATATTTATATAGAACCTAACCAGGAACTTACCCGGATATCACCTGGTTTAGCTTCAAAAAAAGACGATATACTGAGATTTCTATCCGGAACAAGTTATGATTATGTAAAGGATAAATATCAGATCGTAGCTGTTTCTCCGCTTTCAAGCGGTAAAGTTTCAAATGTTTTGGTAAGAAGAAGATTCAAGAAGAAATTTGATGCTGAGAAAGAAAATATTACCAATTACCTGAATACTGCCAACTATATTCCTGAAGGAGAAAGGCTGCGTTTCATTCAGCAGGCCTTAGATAAAGTAATACGAGTAACACTGGAAGATGAAACATATTAAACCAATATCCGCATTCCTGCTTCTTTTTAGCTTTAGTTTTTTTTATACACAGACCTGGTCTTTTGATATTAATGATTATACTGTTGCTGCAACCAAAACTGGAATTATTGGAGGATTAGCAGCAGAAATTGTTTTAAAAGATAAACAAAATGAGTTGTTTGAAAAGCTGATCAGGCTGGAAAAAGAGATTGATGACAAAAAAAGCATTAAAAGCGTACAAAGCCTTGCACTTGCTGCTGCGGCTATCGCTACGATTGAAACTACTAAAACAGATATAAAAAATCTCAGAAACGTGATCAGTATCATCAGATACAATCCGTTATTTCTTAAACATTCCCTGGGAAAGAAATCCGAGGAACTGGCCGTTGAAAACAGATATTTAGAGGAAGCAGAAAGTGACTATAAAAGATATATAGTAGCGGGAATTTTTTCTGGAGGTTTGGGCCAGTTTTATACTGTTTTTGGAAAGCTTTTAACAAGGATTTTGAAAATCAGAGCCACTGTTTTGTCTATAAAGAAAGACCTCCAATCCCTGTCGGTCATCAATAAAGTCTTAATAAAATAATGTACAGCAAGATGATCGAAATGCAAAAATCAATCACGACTAAAAATATAAAGTAAATGACAGTAAATGAAGTTCTAAATCAATACCGGACAATTCTTAAAACTAACTTTGACCTGTTTATTACTGAGCTGAGACCGTATGTTCTGCTCATAGCCGTTACATTTACCTTTGTTTATGTTGGGTATAAAGTAATGAAAGCCATGTCGGATCCGGATGAAAAGATTGGAAGGGAGACACTTTTAAGGCCTATTCTCACTCTTATGGTGATCACATTATATATTCCTTTGGTCAAATTATTATTATTTGATACCGTAGATATTTTATCAGATATCGTAAAACATGGGGCTTATAAAGTGACCAACAAAAGTCCTGCCGAGTTTGAAAATTTCTTTCAGAAAGGGATATCACATGTGCAGTCAAAAGGGGCAGATGGAAACGGAGTATATGATATACTGCAGGTCAATCCTTTTTTAGAATTTTTCCATATCCTTGTTTATCTTGTTGCATCTTGTGTGGGAGCCTATATATTATTGAGACAATTGCTGATGATATTTGTGTATTATGCTTTGGGAATATTTGTTCTGCCGTTTTCACTTATTGTGTCTAATGAAAGAATACTGAAGACATGGTTCTTTGGTTTCCTGTCTATTCTGCTATGGGAACCTATATTAACGCTTTTAAAAGTGATTATTGTTCTTTTACCTATCGGAACTACAGAATGGACGAATGTTCTCCTTTCTGTTGCGCTTCAGCTTGTCATGATATTTATGATATTAAAAGTTCCGCAATTTGCGAATCTTCTGGTAGATCCTGAATCAGGTAATAAATTTAGTAACAGGGCAGGTTCTGTTCTGAGAGGCTTACCCGGAAAAGCTTTTAATGCTTTAAAATCAAAAAAATAAGCCAGCAAAAGAAGTATTTAGTTTTAATTGAGAGGTCAATGCATCTCCCATTCTATACAATTCAAAAACACCACTGAGATGACAGATCACACTTTTAAAAATAATTCCAGCGAAATAATATACTCACTCATTCAGACCAGGCTTTCAAAAGACCGGATGGATTGGATGAAAACGGTTATGCTGTTTGAAAATGAGACCCTTTTCTTTCAGAACTTCGGAAGTATTTCCGAAATGATTCCATCCGTTTCACCAGACTGGAGTTCATCTGAAAAAATCATCCTTGAACAGCTTTATCCAGGTCTTACCTCCGGTCAATGGAACCTTCAGCAGTTCTGCCGATGTCTGTTGATGATTTATATTCCCGAAGATCAGAATGTAACCGTGGTGAAAAAGCTTGCGCAGTCAGCAGATATCAATGAACTGATCAGTATCTACAAAGGAATTTTCTTTCTTGAAAATGCCTGTGAGTTTGTTCCTGTTGTTGAAGAGGGCATCAAAACGAATATCACTTCTGTTTTTGATTCTATCGCTCTTTTCAATCCTTTTGCCGCCCAATATCTGACTCAGAATTCCTGGAATCAGTTGGTTCTGAAAACATTGTGTATGGGTCGCCCGCTTTATCAGATCATTAATCTTGATCTGCGTAAAAATGAAATGCTGGCTTTCATCGCCACCGATTATATTCACGAAAGATGGTCTTCGGGAAAAACAGTATCTCCGGAGATCTGGCGATTGATGGACGGATTTGTCAATAAAGAGATTACCACAGATCTGTTGAAAGTTATTGAATCTGGTGATCCATTGTCAAGGCACGCAGCCATCATCGTACTCAGAGAAAGTGCTTCCAACACGTGCAACAATATATTAAGACCTATAAATACTACTTTATGGAACTATATCGGAGAACAATATGATATCCGGAATGAAGAAATCATTACAATCTGATAAAAAAGTATAAATACATTGCAAATATCAATATTTACGGCATGAATTAACAGGTCGCTCCTCCGGAGCTTTATTTGTCAGGAGACCTCATTTTTTTCTATTAATAGTAGATCCCGATGGGATCTAATCCGGCTCCAATGGGAGCTCACTGTTAATAGGATGTATTTGTTTTAAAATTATAGCTACGGAGAAGCAATCTGTTAATTATGCTTTAATTTAATCGGCCAATAATGTAAAGAAATATAAACATGCATCCAATAATGATGTAAAAAATAGTAAAAAGTTATTGCGGAAAAATTTGGGGTTTTCAAAACTTAAGATTTTTCCGGAATAACTTTTCAATGTATACAGTTTGTAAAATACTGTCTTTACATTATCATTTTTGCCATTATTTCAGCTACAAGAAGACAATAATAAATGATCACAGACATTATAATGTATTGCGTCTCATTCCCATATTTTTATGGACACTTTGTGTTTCCTGCTGAGCTTTGGATTTTGAAGCGGTATTTCCTCTTTTTATATTAGGATGAGGACTGTTTAATGGTTGGGTAAACATAGCCATTCTGGATTCATTCGTAGGGGTTGCCGGTTTTCTGTTATGATCAGTCCCTGCATTCTTTGTTCTCGAATTAAAAGATAATTTGGGGTCATTATCCACTCCCTTTTTTATCCCGTTTTCAGGAATATGCTCTGCTTTTTTTCTTGTGCTTCCTGCTAATGTTTCCATATTGTGTTGAAAATCCTCTTCAACGCCATTCTTTTTATCCTGTTGCTTACGCTCCTCTTTATCTTGTGATACTTTTTCTTTCATTAATTCCCGGACAATTTCACGAAGGATTGCAGACTTTGCTTCAGTATTTTCTTCATTATAACTGTTTTCCGGTCTTGTTCTATTATACGCTTTTGTTTTATCATAAATCTGCTTTACTTTCGCACCTATAGCGATAGCCCCGGCAATTGCAGAAATGGCCATGACAGCTAGCCCCAATGGAGGGAAAAGCATTCCAAGCGCAAATCCCGCAGCCAGTCCGATCGCAGTAATTTTTAACGTTTTTTTAATGGAAGAACCTTTTGCCATGATAGAATCGGGGGAATCAGTTCTTTCTTTTTTGGGGTTTTCTCCCTGGGAGGTACCGGTTTTTGCGTTATTCTCATGCTCATCTGTCTGTTGGGTGTGAGAATGAGTTTTTTTTGCTTTATCAGGACGTTCGTGTAATTCTTCGGTTTCTGTTTCTGTTTGAGGCATATTATATTTATATTAAAGTTGTAAAGAACAAGTTTTGTTTTAGGTAATAACTGTAAAAGTTTACAACATTATTAATGACCTATAAGACTTAAATGATAAGTATACTTGTAGCATAACAGTGTTGTAAACTTTAACTAAGAGTTAATTAATATCCAGGATCCCTTCGGTTTACTTTTGAAAAGACACCGTTTTAGGCTTGTCTTGTTTTATTTCTTTGGGCTGCTGCTGTTTCAGGGCTTCAGAAGCGAGAACAGCCTTTGGATCTGCCTTTACAGTAGGAGTGGTATACGCTGATATATCTTTTAGCGGAATATTTACCTTTTTTTCAAAAATTTCAGCCTCAACGAGTGCATCCTGTGCATTCTTTATAAAATCAGGACCTGGCAAAACAGAAAAGCCTTGATTAAGATGGGAAGCCATCGTTAAAGCAATCGCTTTGTAAGCTGCCTGAGTAGGGTGTGCTCCATCTGATGTCGCTACAAATCCCAGGTTATTAGCGGTTACATTATCTAATAATTTTCTAAAAGTACTGGTATCCCTATTCTGTCCCCCTTTATTGAGTCCGTCATTTAATATAGAACCAACCGTATCATATAATCCGGTGTTTGAAATGTTTAAATTATCATCCAGCTGTTTTACAAGATTTTGTGAAAATACTTCATTAAGTTCTCCCTGAAGTCTCGCAATATCTGCCTGATGTTTTTCGGGTCTTATCTGTTGATAATACTTTGTTACAAATTCAATCTGACTCGGATATGTTCCGGTAGCCATTAATGCATTTTTAACAGCCTTTATGCTTTCAAGCTTTTCAGCAGATTTGTGACCTTCAGCCATTTTTTTAATGATTAAATCACCAACTTCCCTGTGAAGTGTAATCTCATTATCACTTTTATTTGCTTTATCCAGAAGCGGCTGGATTTCATCAAATATTTCATTACCTCCTTTATCCTTATATATTTCTTTAAATTCTTTCAGGGTATTCGCAAGTGAAGTATCCATATTATCCTCCGGGTTGTTGAATTGTACTTTTCTTCCGCGGTGCTGTGCTGCTTTTATAAGACGTAAATTATACAAGTTGGTTTTAAGTGCTTCATACATATCAACCACCATCGTATCGTCATATTTATTGGGAAATGCTTCTTTGAGATGCCTGTTAAACTCCAAAGTAGCTTCCTGTGCCTTATCTACTGTTGCACGTAATTTCGTGTCTTTATCTGCATGGGTGTAACGTACAGCTTCTTCCGGAGCTGGATTATTGACCACCATAAAATAGGCTTTTCCTCCATCCCTGGCAACACGGGCACGAATCTCATCAGTCATACCTTTAACCTGATCAACGATTGCTTTCATTTTTGAAGCATCTTTACCATCGGTAACAGTATCGTTCAGACCAATCCAGACAATATGCATAGTATTTTTAGCCTTAGACGGATCATTGTCTAATTCCTTGAAATATTTTTCTTTCTGCTCCAGTATAGTGGTCAGGGCTAATTTATGTGCCAGCTTATCCCTTTCATTGACTACTGCACCGCCTACCGCATAGTTTACGAAAGATAATTGGTTATCCGGACTTCCATGAGCTGATTCTTTCAGAGACATATGCTTCGTCGTTAAAGCATCCGTTTGTTTCTTATCCTTACCATCTATTAAACTCTCACCACCAGACCATTCCCACATGTAGTCGGCCCAGTTTTTTGTGTCACTGAAGCGTCCCACAGCATTTACACGCATCGCACCGGCAGCTCTTGCTACCATGCCCATAATTGTATTCTTTTTAATACCAAAGTCAGACATACTGTCTCCTAAAATTACTATTCGATCTATCATAATTAAAAAAATTAAATTATCGGATAAATATTTTATCCTATGTGTTTATTGATACACAAATTTATTTTTTTGAGTGAACAGGTTAATATATTTTCTGTCCATTTAAACCTACATGTCTGTAGATATAAATTATAGAGAATGACGAAGCTAATAGGGTGGTGAGACAACAAAATTGTTTCCTTACTGTGCCAGTTTATGTCCATTCAAAAATTATAATAATACTAAGAATTCGGGTACGGAAAACGGAAAAGTCAGGTCTGAAAAATTAAACTCCTTTGGATAGGGAAAAAAAGAAAGATGGACAAAATGCCCATCTTCCAAAAACACTTAAAAAAACTAGGTTATATCTGGAGCTTATCTTCTAAACTCGGGTATTAAAATTGAACGCAGGTTATTATTCTTAAATGAAAATCCGCAATAAGTCAGGACAAATATTTCTATGACGGTGAATTTGTCAACCATTTTTATTGATTCTTTGTAAATGATTTTCATTGCTGCAAACCTATTGAAATAATCAAAATCACAAGGAATTAACATTGTAAATATAATACTACGAACAGGAAGTTATTTATTGCTTTATGATGAATACATTCTCATTGGTGTTAAATTAAAAGGATGAGCCAATGCTCATCCTTTTTCAATGTACGGAATCTACGATCCGGGCTGTTTTATATATATTAATAGGTTAATGATCTTTTTATTTTAGAAATATTGGTAGCGTCATGGTGATTGTAAGCATTATAACCACCCCAAATACTACCTGCAGATCTATACATAACATCTGAGGTATTGTCGACATGTACTGCTCCTAAGTTATGACCACATTCATGCGCCAAGAGACTATTAAAATCATCACAAGCTATCAATGATGACCATTTTTTATTACCACGGAGATCACTATTTCTGTATATGTCGACATTTGCCAATCCAAGGACATCCGATGACCACTTGTTTTCATATAGAGCCACGCAAACGACTCTTCCAGTACTATAAGAGTTTGAATCTGCAATCCAATTTCGAACTTTATTTAATTGCTCAGATGAATCATCTACCTTAGAAAATGCATTGTTATAGCGCAGTTCATCTTCTACAGATATTGGAAAATCAGGGTTGTTGGGACGGCCCGGATATTGAGTAACATTAGGTGAGATCGCTTGAAATCCCGAATCCACAGAATTAAGGGAGGTTACAAGAGCTGCATATAATGAGGTAAAATCAAAAGTACTGTCGGTATAGACTACCTCAATATTGTATGCACGCAGAGACCCTGAATTTTTGGCATATGATTTTCCGGAATCTGAAAAAGGAAGGGATTCTGTCTTACAGTTTCCTCTGCCCACAGCGGAACCTTTTTTCAGTTGGGTTGCCGTTACATTAATTAAGGAATAGTTGTTTGATTGTTCTACTGCTACCTCAAAGTGTTTATCAGCATCAACAGGTTTTTTATTCGCTTCCTGTAAAAGATGGTTACCATCTAATCCTTTTTTCTTAGCCAGAGCCAGGAACTGAGTTCTGTGATTTGGATTGATCCCCAGATTTCTCTTTTGTAAACCGATATTCAGATCCTGATTCCCTTTCAGTCTGTAATCCTGATTGCGATCTGTGTAAAATAAATCAAAACCGTTTTCACCAACAATCATAACAGCCTTTTCTTTATTTTGGCTATTGGTGTTCATTGTTCCTATGAACGTTCTCATTTTTCCAAAAAGAGTTGCTTTGTTGCTTATAAGTTCAAAATTGAGTTTTGTACCATCATTTTTGATAAGGGTGAACTTTCTTACTTCTCCTTCTTTTTCAATAGGCTTTGCAAACTCTGGAAGTAACGGAAGTTCTGAAATTTTATACATACTGCCTTTATGGGTTACAATACCGGTATTGGCAGAAGAACCGGCTTCAAGGTTTTCATTGCGACATGAAACAAACAAAGTGGCTGCAAGGGCCATTGAAAGAATAATCTTTTTCATAATAGAATTATTTATTAGTGCAAATTTAATCACTTAATTGTGATATTGTAAAAAGGTAAACGTAAAGATTAAACTACATGAATGAAGATATTAAGGGGCAGGTTTTGTCATGTTTTTTAGTGGATGAGTATAGGGGTGGCATATTATAATGAGTAAGAATGCTTATCATTTTCTACGAGGTTTTTCTTACCACAAAAACGATATTTAATTTTTCCTGGACAGTGTCTTTTTTATACAGTAAATAAGCTGGTAATATCCGATGAAGAGAATTATGTATTGCAAATACTAACAGATAATTACTTTCTCATATTCAATTTTGTAGTAATTACATTAAGGATGTAATAGGTATAATAAGAATTTAAAGTGTATTTGTTGGGCTACAATGGTGAAAATAGTATAATTGATCTTAAAAAGGCTATGATAAAGGTATAGGGAAAAAAAAGAAAGATGGGCAAAACGCCCATCTTTCATTGTACACTTAAATACTGATAATTTGCTATATCCTTAAAAAAGTTTTTGGTTCATATCCGACTTATACTATAAGCTTAAAATGATGAAATTTAATATTATGAATAATGTTGTAGTGCTAAAAACCGGAAATTAACCATGTAGATATAGTTTTTGTACTCAAAGAAGCCCTTCTAACTTTTATTGATTTTCAGTATTAATAGTAAAGCATACATAAACAATTTAATGTTTGACAAAACTATTGAATAGCTTAAGTAATAAGAAATATAAGTTGTAGATATTAAACTATATCAGTGAAGTTATAAATTGTCATGAGGTATAGTTTTTAATTGTATGGAAGATCAACAAAAAGATGAGCTCACTGAGCTCACCTTAATCCTGTACCATCGTAAAAATACAGGTAAAATAGAATGAATGTTTAATGAATGCTTATTTAAGGCTTGTCAATAGAAATAGATATAAGCAAATAACTTATAATATTATTTTTATGAAGCAAAACTATACAATTACATAGCTTAAAAGGGTATCGGATCTGTAGTTATTTAATGACAGGTACGACAGTTTTTATCGTGATTATTAGAGATTTGAAGTGGTAAGAAGCCCTGCTTTTAATAGGTCCGGGGATTTTAGCTATTTTTTATAGGCCTGATTGCGGTCTCCCAACCGGACAAGATCAACGGTGTTCTTAATATTGAGTTTTTTATAAATTCTTGCCTTATAAGTACTCACTGTGGAAAGGTGAAGGTTGAGTTCGTTTGATACTTCAATATTCCCATACCCTTTTACCAGCAGGTCAAATATTTCCTTTTCTCTTTCGGATAATGTTTCCAGTGGATTGATAGGAGTGTCTTTTTTAACTGAAGAAACAAGTTTTTTTACAATATCCGGAGAATAATAAGTTCCGGTTTCAAAAATTTGCTGAACGGCTTCCAGGATATTATTTTCATCCGATAATTTATTTATGTATCCATCTGCTCCTTCAATGATATATTGTACGGCAATATCATTGTCATATACCGAAAAAACCAGGATTTTAAGATTGGGCTGTATTGTTTTTATTTCACCGATCATACTTAAATACTTGCTCTCCGGCATATTGATATCCAGAATTAACAGTTCAAATTGTTCAGCGTATAACTTATCCGTAAGTTCCGTATAGGATTCAGCATATGAAATTTTCACCTCTTTGTAGTGTGATTCCAAAATCAGGGTAGTCCCTAATCTTACAACGAAGTGATCATCTGCAATAATAATTTTTTTAGTCATATTTTTTTTTAATTTTAATGGATACAACAGTTCCTTTTGGAGTATTGTTTTTGAACTCAATTTTACCATTGATCATCATGAGCAGCTGAAGAATGAGATGTAATCCCAAACTGTATTTTTGTAAAACCAGCTTTTCATTTTCAATATTATTCTGAAGTTTTTCATAATAGTTCATTTGTTCCCTGCTCATTCCTTTGCCTGTATCTTTTACCTCCAGGAAAAAGGTGCTGCTATTTTCACTGGTAGAAAGTTCGATGACTCCATTGGTAGTATTTTTAATGGCATTGTCTATGAGATTATGAATGATAACAGCGATCACATTCTGATTGCTTTTTGAATAAGTGGGATCTTTAATATTATTGATAATTAGCGTGTTTTGTTCTTTGGCAGCACCTTCGAAAAGAGCTTTTTTAGCTTCCACAACTTCGTAGACATTATACTGCTCATTTTTTTCAGAAACGTTATAGATCTCCGCATATTCCTTTAAGGTTTTTACGAAATTGTAAAACTCCACAGAAGATTTATAGAAACTTTCAAAATGTTTCTTTTGTATGTAACGGTCGTGTTCGTCTGTTTCATAGAGTTTTTGGGCGGTAATGGATAAAAACTTTATGGGAGTAATAATATCATGGCTTATCGTTTCCAAAAGTTTTTTCTGCTGTACACTCTCTTTTCGGAGCTGTTCCTTGGTATCCTCCAGTTTGGAGACTGCTTTTGAGAGTTTCCGGGTTCTGATGTCAATAATTTCTTCAAGTTCTCTTTTGTTCTGTTCCTGCCTTTTTATTCTTATTTTAATGATGGTAAACACAATAAGTGCTAAAACCAGGACAATAAGCATTTTAAAAATAAATGTCTGATAAAACAAATGTTTTACATTAATATTAATTGTTTTATAGATGTATTTTCCTTTCGGAGAGGTCAATACCCTTACCATAAGCTGATATTGGCCTGGCTCCAGGTTGGCGACATAATATTTGCCATCACTGCTTACTCTTTCCCATTTTTCATTCTTACAGCCTTTCAGTTTTCCTTCAACAACCAGATTAGCTCTGTTGGCATAATAAGGAACATCTATTAAAATGACCGCTTTATAAAAATTGTTTTCCAGATGAATATGCTGTCCTTTTATGCTGCTTTTGGAATCATAAAATACAACCCTTTCCAGAAAGAAGTTGTTAGGATAATAGCTTCTTATTTTTTCAGGATCAAAAAATACCAGTCCTTTGATAGAAGGAAATACGAAGTTTCCATTGGGGAGAGCCGCGGCACCCGGAGAACACCCTCCATTGAACTCATTGGTATTAAAGCCATCCTCTTTGCTGTACCGGTAGTAGCTGGGTAAAGTTTTTTTGTCTTTAGAATATCGCAGCAGGTTGTTTTTCAAAACCTTAAACAAGCCATTGTTGGTGCTGATCCAGAGAAAACCGTTTTTATCTTCCAGAATAGCATGTGAAAATAAAAGATATCCGTTTTTATCTTCGGGCATTTTAATGAGTTCCCCTTTTTTATACAGAAAAAAACCATTTCCCTGAGTCATGATCCAAACATTTCCATCCTTTGTTTTTGTCATTTCCCTTATATGTAATGGCTTGGCAGAGATTTTTTTAGGAGAAAAAGAGGGGCCTTCTATTGAATACAAAGCATCTCTGGTACCTACAAGCCATTTATCATGGTCATATTCATGAACAGTAGTTACAATATTAGGGATGGAAAACTGTAAAAAAGGATTTGTAAAACCGGAATCTCTATAAAACGTAAGAGTAGATTTTAAAATAGGTTTATGAAAGGTTACAATAAAATAATTTTTCAGTTTCCATGCACGGGAGGGCTCATTTTTAAAAACAAGATTTTCTTTTTTAGAATAATCAGACTGTTTAAAAAAACGTCGTAAACCTGATCTCTGCTGAACAAGAATATTCTGTTGATTATCATACAGTAAAAAAAAATGATTGGTTGTGTTAAAATGATATTGTTTTACCAGTCCGGTTTCGTTGTATACATCGCCTAAGGAATTAATCACCTTATCATTTCCAAAAGGAAGTATGGAATAAAAAATATTTTCATATGATTTATCCGATTTGTTGGAAACATGGAAATTGTTGAATTTTATGACATTCAATCCGTCAGATAATGTACCCAGGTAGAGCTTATTGTTCGCTTCATCATGATAGATGGAAGATAAGGAATTTTTATTAAGGTCATAATCAGCTAATTTTTTTATAGTAAAGCTATTGCACTCGTACTGTATTCTATACAATATATGATTCTGGATAATAAAAGATTGATTGTTTATCTGGCTCCAGTATATTTTTGCATCATTCCTAAAAAATACTTCAGGTGCATCCAGGTAAGTAATCCGGGTTGGAGAAATTTTAATTATTTTTTTTGATGCTCTGCAAATAATAAAAATAGTCTTGTCAAAACAAAATGTATCAGAAATATAACTTTTACGCAGATTTTTCAGCGTTGTGATTTTCTTATTCCTGTATTGGATTGTTCCGTCATGCAGCAAATGATAATAGTTATTCTTACCCAAGTAAATAAAGAAATCTGTATCTTCAAACTTATCTTCTATTGTATTCTTAGTAAAAATAAGGTTCGATCTGCTTTCACGTAATACTCTTTGCAGGCAGCCCAGTCGATGACTCAGAATACTTACATTTCTTTTGGATATTAATGCAATATTTTCTTCAAAAGCTGTTGTAATAAAAATAGTATCTTTCTTTGCATTTCCAAAAAAAGAGGTGAATCTGTTATTTTTAAAGTTAAGGTGATTATAGGTGACAAAATTATTTCCGTCATAACGTACCAATCCATTTTCTGTGCTGATCCAGATAAATCCGTACTTGTCTTTGGTAATGTCCTTTACGCTGTTCTGAGGAAGTCCTTTATCTGTATCATACCATACCGAAGCTGCCTGCTGGCTGTAATACAGTTGTATATTGATGAAAAATAAAACTATAAGTTGTTTATAACGCATTTTTAATACTTGTAATGATAAAGTATTCATGGTATAGAATTATAAAAAACACCAAATTTTAAAAGCTGGATGAAGTATCGAATGTCATTTTAAAATGATAGCTGTATCAATTTCTAAGGCTTTTAGAGTAAGCTGGGAGTATTGCATTCAGTGATGATCTGCAGCTTATTTTTATGGTATTCTGCTAAATAGTTTTTGATATTTATATGGTTATGTAAAGCTGTTAACTATAATCGTTAACTGAGCATCCTTGTAAAGAATGATCCTGAAAATTGCTACGAGGTCAATGATACTTGAATCCTGTTAAAAATTCATAGTGACGCTCTACCATTTTCATCAATATAACATCAATACATATTAGCCGCAAAAGTACATAAATGCTTTTATATACGCTTTTATAACCTGTAGTTATAAAACTACATAAGCAGGATATATCACTATAAGCATGGCAATTTGTTTTTACAAAATAAATTTGCATTTTTCACATTCCAGATTTTAAATTGATACTATCAAAATGCATCAGTTTCATTCCTGAAAAATAAAAGGAGTATTAAGATCACACGATATAATATTAACTGTCTTCTTATTTATATTTTCATGATCTACAGAGTTGCGTAGTTTTAAAACTACTTAAGTGGGATGTAATACTACATTCGTAGTGATGTATTTTTACACAGTATGCTTAAGTTTTTTGTATTCTGAGGTTTAAATTTGTACTATTAAAATGAATGAGTTCCATTTCTGAAATTAATAGAACTATTAATTCAGTAATGATAAAAATGCAAATGAAAGAATAATACAAGATATTTAAACTTCAAAAAGTAGAAAAAAACATCTGTAGAACAGTACATTTATCTTAGCTTATAAAGCCTCTGTAAAAAAAATATTCTTTGTTTATCCTTAAACAAAAGGTCTTTTTTCTACTCATAATGCACAAGTTGATATAAGAATTATATGTACCGACTTATCTCGTATTCTCCACTTCAGAAAAAGTGTAAACACAAATATAAAAACAATGAAAAAAAATGTAACAACTTTATTAACAGTAGTCCTGTTGGCAGCTTCTGCCGGAGTTTTTGCGCAGAGGGCAGGTGTAGGTATTAATACCGCAACTCCCAATTCCACATTGGATGTCAATGGAAAACTGGGAACCGCTGATCCGGACGGATTTCAGGCACCACGGCTTACCCGGACACAGCTTTCTGCTAAAGGAGATACCCTTTATGGAGCTGATCAAAAAGGAGCATTGATCTATATTACAGATATCTCGTCGGGTGATAATACCGGACCAAGAGTGAATATTGATGCGATTGGATATTATTATTTTGATGGTGCACTATGGCAGAAAGTAATTAGTAATAATATTTATAACGCCGATGGTACCCTTACCAATACCAGAACGGTTACCCAAAATGGAAAGGATCTGAAATTCGTGAACCAGCAAACCACAACTATTAATAATAGTGTAGGTCTTGGTATTGTACAGGATTCAGGGACAGGAACAAGATCAACAATATCCTTAACAAATGGAGGCGATCCCAGTTTGCATATTTTTACAGATACCAACGCCGCAGCACAAATCAAGGCTGCAGGAAACAGTACAAGTTTATCAATAGGGACAGGTAATACTTCAGCGCCCAGTGGTATTTTATTTACTACAACACCTACCAGTGGATCTCTTGGTGCTGAACAACTCCGTATTGCACCGGATGGAAATTCATTTTTTGCAGCAAATGTTGGTATTGGATATGCCAGCACAACGTTTGCCCCAGGTGAGAAATTAAAAATAAGCGGGAGCATTACTACAGCAACCGCCACCTATCCTGATTATGTATTTGAAGAATATTACACCGGCAAATCTTTACTGAATTCTCAATATAAATTTTTGAATCTTTATGATACAGAAAAATTTATTAAGAATAACAATCATTTACCTGGCGTAACTTCTGTTAATGATTTGGTAAAAACGGAAAATGGACTCTATTCGTTTAATTTATCTGAACTTTCAACCCAGACATTAGAAAAGGTAGAAGAGCTGTACCTGCATGTTATAAAGCAGCAAACGCAGATTGACGCTCAAAAAGAACAAATTAATGAACTCCTTCATTTAACCCAAAAATTACAAAAGAAAAGTAAATCAAAAAAACATTAATACAATCATCATAATAATTTACTATTATGATAAAATACGATTAAAAAAACGGAATATTTATTCCGTTTTTTTCTTTTACATACATTCTGTGAGCTTTAACTATTTTTCATAATACTAGGTTTTTTGTGCATTTATTTATGTTTGTGTGTTTGGTTTCTATCGCCCAGCCTCACAAGATCCACAGTATTCTTAATATTGAGTTTTTTATAAATTCTTGCTTTATAAGTACTCACCGTGGAAAGGTGAAGGTTGAGTTCATTCGATACTTCAATATTCCCATACCCTTTTACTAAAAGATCAAATATCTCTTTTTCTCTCTCGGATAATGTTTCAAGTGGATTGATGGGAGTGTCTTTTTTAGCAGAAGAAACAAGTTTTTTTACAATTTCGGGGGAGTAGTAGTTTCCGGTTTCCAATATTTGCTGGACTGCTTCCAGGATATTATTTTCATCCGATAATTTATTTATGTAACCATCCGCTCCTTCAATGATATATTGTATGGCAATATCATTGTCGTATACCGAAAAAACAAGGATTTTAAGATCGGGCTGTATTGTTTTTATTTCACCCATCATACTTAAATATTTGCTTTCCGGCATATTAATATCTAAAATTAGCAGGTCAAACGACTCTGCATATAATTTTTCTGTGAGCTCCATGTAAGATTCTGCACAGGAAATTTTTACATCTTTGTAGTGAGATTCCAGAATCAGGGTAGTGCCTAATCTTACTACGAAGTGATCATCTGCAATAATAATTTTTCTAGTCATCTTTTTGTTTTTTTATTTTAATGGATATTATCGTTCCGTTAGGAGTATTATTTTTAAATTCAATTTTACCATTGATCATCATGAGCAGCTGAAGAATAAGATGTAATCCTAAACTGTATTTTTGTAAAACCAGCTTTTCATTTTCAATATTATCCTGAAGTTTTTCATAATACATCATTTGTTCCTCGCTCATTCCTTTACCTGTATCTTTTACCTCCAGGAAAAAAGTCCTGCTGTCTTCAGTGGTAGAAAGCTCTATAACTCCATTGGTGGTATTTTTAACGGCATTGTCTATGAGATTATGAATGATAACAGCAATCACATTCTGATTGTTTTTTGAGTAAGTGGGATCTTTAATATTATTGATGATAAGCGTGTTTTGCTCTTTAGCTGCACCTTCAAAAAGAGCTTTTTTGGCTTCTACTACCTCATAAATATTATAAATTTCATTTTTTTCAGAAATGTTATAAATCTCTGCATACTCCTTTAAGGTTTTCACGAAATTGTAAAACTCTACAGAAGATGTGTAGAAACTTTCGAAATATTTCTTTTGTATGTAACGGTCATGTTCGTCTGTCTCATACAACTTTTGGGCGGTAATGGATAAATATTTTACGGGCGTAATAATGTCATGACTTATCGTTTCCAAAAGTTTTTTCTGCTGTACACTCTCTTTTCGGAGCTGTTCCTTGGTATCTTCCAGTTTTGAAACTGCTTTTGATAGTTTACGGGTTCTTATGGCAATAATTTTTTCAAGTTCTCGTTTTTTCTGTTCCTGTCTTTTTATTCTTATTTTAAAGAATGTAAATACAATAAAGACCAATAGTAAAATGATAAAGAATTTAAAAATAAGTGTTTGGTGAAATAAGTATTTTACACTGATATTAATTGTTTTATAGATGTATTTTCCTTTCGGAGAAGTCAATACCCTCACTATTAGCTGATATTGGCCTGGCTCCAGGTTTGAGATATAATATTTACCATCA
The DNA here is from genome assembly GCF_965111995.1 of Chryseobacterium sp. Marseille-Q8038. Lineage (NCBI taxonomy): Bacteria > Pseudomonadati > Bacteroidota > Flavobacteriia > Flavobacteriales > Weeksellaceae > Chryseobacterium > Chryseobacterium sp. Marseille-Q8038. The sequence goes on from NZ_CBCOPN010000001.1 coordinate 636,753, forward strand.
CTGCTTACTCTTTCCCATTTTTCATTCTTGGAACCTTTCAGCTTTCCTTCGATAACCAGATTAGCTCTGTTAGCATAATAAGGGACATCTATTAAAATGACTGCTTTATAAAAATTGTTTTCCAGATGAATTTTCTGTTCTTTGATACTGCTTTTGGAATCATAAAATATAACCCTTTCCAGAAAGACGTTTTTAGGATAATAACTTCTTATTTTTTCAGGATCAAAAAATACCAGTCCTTTGATAGAAGGAAATACAAAATTTCCATTCTGGAGAACTGCCGAGCTTGGAGAAGATCCTCCATTGAACTCATTGGTATTAAAACCGTCTTCCTTACTGTACCGGTAGTAGCTTGGTAAAGTTTTTTTGTCTTTAGAATATTGCAGCAGATTGTTTTTCAAAACCTTAAACAAGCCATTATTGGTGCTGATCCAGAGAAAACCGTTTTTATCTTCCAGAATCGTATGTGAAAATAAAAGATATCCGTTTTTGTCTTCGGGCATTTTAATGAGTTCTCCTTCTTTATATAGAAAGAAACCATTTCCCTGAGTCATGATCCAAACATTTCCATCCTTTGTTTTTGTAATTTCTCTTACATGTAATGAAGCACCAGATATTTTTTTAGGGCGGAAAGAAGGTGCTTCTATTGAATATAAAGCGTCTCTGGTAGCTATCAGCCATTTATTTTTGCTCACCTCCTGAACTGATGTAGCGATATTGGGAATGGAAAACTGTAAAAAAGGATTTTTAAAGGTAGAATCCTCATAGAAGATGAGTTTAGACTGTAACGAGGGCAGATGAAACACGATAACATAGTTGTGGTTGATATTTAAAACATAAGGTGTTGTTTTTGTGAAATACAGAGATTCATTTGTTGAGTAATTGGAATCTCTGAAAAAACGGAGTAATGAAGTACCATTTTGAACAAGAATATTTTTTTTGCTGTCATAAAATAAAAAATATTTGCTTGTGGTAGTAAAATGATATTGTTTTACCAGTCCGTTTTCATTGTAAACATCTCCTGAAGAAGTAATTACTTTATCATTGTCAAAAGGGAGTATGGAATAAAAAATATTTTCATAAGATTTATTGGATCGGTTGGCCACATGAAAATTATTAAACTTCACTACATTCAATCCGTCTGATAATGTTCCCAGATACAATTTATTATTAATCTCATCATGATAAACAGAGGCTAAAGAGTTTTCATTAAGATTATAATCTATCATTTTTTTTAATCCAATGATATTGTTGTGATAGGACACCTTATACAATGACTTATGATGGAAGATAAAACATTGATTGTTTATCTGGTTCCAGTATACTTTGACATTATTCTGGAAGAAAATCCCGGAGGCATTTAAATAACTAATTTGCCCTGAAGATATTCTGATGATTTTTTTTGACTTCCTGGAAATGATAAAAATATTTTGTCCCAAACAAAAAGTTTGGGTTATATAGTTCTCATGAAGCCCTTTTACAGGTGCTATTTTTTTATCATTATAGTGTATAGTTCCATTATTAAACAGGTGATAGGAATTCTTTTGATCAAAATAAACGAAGAAATCTTTATGATCTGCTTTTTCCGGAGTTTCATTTTTTACAAATAATCCATAGTGCTTGTTTTCATGCAATGCTTTTCTTATACAATTGTTCTGGTGATCTAAAACACTTACGTTTCTTTTGGATACCAAAACAACATTTTCAGTATACGCTGTAAAATTATAAATAGAGTCTTTTTCAACACTTCCAAAAAAAGAAGTAAATCTGTTGTTTTTAAGATGAAGATGATTATACGTTACAAAATTAAACCCGTCATAACGCACTAGTCCGTTTTCTGTGCTGAGCCATATAAATCCATATTTATCTTTAAAGATATCTTTTACACTATTCTGTGGAACGCCATTATCTGTGTCATACCATACAGAAGCTTCTTGCTGGCTATAACAAAGTTGTACCCAGAATAGTAATAGCAATATGAATGCTTTATGATACATTAGGAGTGGTGATACATTTGTGTTTTAATCAATTGAATGAACATAAATGTAGTAAAAATAAATCATTGTTCAAAGAATTAAATGTCATTTATAAACTACATAATTCACAATTAAAAACTACAATATTACTAATCTATTTTTACAGTAATTATTTTACCTTTTGTCTGTATTAGTAGACATTTGTGCCAGTAATTTTAATGCTTTATTTAATCCTTAAAAGTTAAATAAATTCTCAAATTTTTTAAATGAAATCTTGTATTTATTTCACTTTATTGGGATTATTTGTATTTGTTTTTTTAAGTAATAATTGTTTTGCTTGATTAAATTATGAATGAAGTTTATTGGTCTTAAAAAACAAAAGATAGGCAATAAGTGAATAAATGCAAATAGAAAAACTGAGTATGATTAAAATTATAAAAATTACATTTTTGACATCATTGCTTTTTAGGGAGTTCAACCGGTGTTTTTTACAAACTTGCAGGATGAATAGGATAACAATATTCCGTCTGAAATCAAAATAAATACAAAGAAAATAAATAAGAATAGGCAATTTTAATAATTGAAGGGTAATGAAAATAAATAATAAGAAGAGAGTAGGTTATTTTATGACTTTTCAGCTGGTAGTTTTAGCGCTGCTTTTTTAGCGATTAGTATTCTCATGTATTTGGGGTATATTTTTGTTTTAGGGATTTTTTCCTTAATCACTTTATTGATACTTGTATATAAACTGTTAAAAATACAGTTTGTATTTGAATATGAAAATTCCGGACAGGTGATTTCCATTAAAAATTATCATTGGCTTTCAGTGGGGAGAAAAAATCCGGTCTTTGAAATGCCGCAAAAAAAAATTATAAGGATAGAAGTAAAAGAACAGACCTTTAGAAAATACTTAATCCTTCTTTTTTTAAATTTCTTCAAGGGAGGGTGTTAAGAAAAATATTGATATCACATTTTGTAGTGAGAATGAAACCCATAAGCTTTTAGGAGATATATCCAATAATTTACTAAAGGATGGATCAGGAACTTACTTCTTGTAAAAATATTACTTTTTGAATACAGATATAAATTAATTTAAGATGGAAAATTTGAAAGACATTCATATTGGTGCTTTGGTATATGAATGTGTTAATGAACAGGATATTGGTATGGGCAGAATCTGCAGATTCCTGCATTCAACAGAAAATGAGATTCTGGAAATGTATTCTAAGAAATCATTAGACGTGGATATACTTCTAAAATGGTCAAAATTATTGAGATATGACTTTTTTCGCCTCTATTCCAATCATTTAATATTATACGCTCCCATTGCCAACCAAAATAAAAATGGAGTGAAATCAAAACTGCCTTCAATTCCGGAAAAGTTTATATACAAAGGAAATTATAGACTATATATTGGAGCTCTTGAAAAATAAAAAGAAGACTCCGATAGAAATCATTAATCAATACAGAATCCCAAAATCAACATTGAATAGATGGATAAGCAAGTACAGACAATAAATACTGGTCCTAATTACAAACGGATTTATCATGATTTCATAGAGTCTAAATGCCCGGATAAACGGGAATATGTAAAAAAATATCTGTCAAAAGATACAATGTCTTTGTCCGATGTTTTAAAGATTAATAATATTATATTTTTTGATGAATTATCTAAAAGTCAAAAATTCAAATCCTATGATAAACAGGCTATTTTCGAAATGCTTGATTACCAGAAAAAGCATAAATTAAATAATAGTCAGCTAGCTAAGCATTTTAAATTAAGTAGAAATACCGTTACAAAATGGAAACGTATGTTTTTGGTATAATCTTCTACTTTTCATCTTTAAAGTAAAAAGTGTATATTATACTTCTTTTTTTTTTTCTAAGTTATTAAAGAGTATATCTGTTGGATATACTCTTTTTTATAATTAATTATCACAGTATGTCATATTTTATCTACAAGCAGTAGTTTTTATTGTACATCTCAGACCCTTTATCTCTACATGCTATTTTTGCTTCCGGAGAATAATTATGAGAAATTCGAATATGATTAATGATTAGATATTATATAGTAATTAATGAAGTTTTAAAAACTAAAAATGAAATATTCAGAGAGGGATTTTCTCTCTGAGTTTTACCAGAGGATATACCTTTAAAGCAGGGTTAATCAAACTTTTAGTTTTAAAGAACATGGCGTATGAACTAGTTTTTTGAACAATTGTTGTAGGTAATCTATATAAAAAGCATCTGTAAAAACAGATGCTTTTTATTGGTAACCACTATAACTATTTGTCTGACTTTATGATCAAATATAGTTCTTAGGCCTCTTTATCCTAAGGATTTATTTCTTCGCCTGCAGAGACAGGTTATCCATATAAACAGCCTGATGTACTCCATTCAGTAAGACTTTCAACCCTAAATGTGAATCTTTTTTCAAAGAAACAGTAAATATTTTTTTCTCTCCTGTTATCTTGGAAGGTTTAGTAATTGAAACATACGTTTTTACTTCGGAAGGATTGTCTACTGAGAACAGTTCTAATGTTGTTTCTCCTCCATTATCCGAAAGATCAAGAGAAAGCGTATAGGTTCCGGCTTTGATTTCCGGTGTTACCAGATACATATTTTCTCCAGGATTAGTCATTGAATAAAATACAATTCTTTTGTCACTGGCATACAGCATGGCTTTCCCGGCTTGAGCAGTCCAGCATTTATTGATATCTTTCCAGGTATCAAAGTTTTCCGAAAGAGTGGATACAGGTTTACACTGTGCATTGGCTGTCAGAAATCCTCCTATAACTGCTATTCCCGTAAGTACGAATTTTTTCATGTATTATTTTTATTTATAATGAGTAAAAATAATCAAAAAAAGATTGCCCCGATGGTATTACTTTATGATTTAAGTTAGCTTTTAATGGCATGAATGTTATCCGGAAAATTAATTTCCTGTTCAAATGTCTCAAATAAATTAAACAAGCCTACAAATTGAGCTGATTTATCAACATAAATGAGCCGATTGAGAAAACTGAAAATAAGGGCTTGCTCTAAATTTGTACTGCTAAAAAAGACAAATAAAAATGAGCAAAACAATATTTATAACAGGAATTTCCAAAGGTTTTGGAAGACTATGGACTGAAGCTTTTCTTAAAAGAGGAGATCGTGTAGTGGCAACTTCAAGAGATGCAGAAAGCTTGAATGATCTTGCACAGCAATACAAAGAACAGTTATTGGTTATTACACTGGATATAACAAACAGAAATTCTGTTTTTCAGGCCGTTCAGCAGGCAAAACAACACTTTGGAAGTATCGATGTCGTTATCAACAATGCAGGTTATGGTGTTTTTGGAGCCGTTGAAGAGTTAGATGAACACACCATTAAAGATGTATTTGATGTCAACGTTTTTGGAACACTGTGGGTAACGCAGGCTGTACTTCCAATATTAAGAGAACAGGGTCACGGGCATATTATCCAATTATCAAGTGTCCTCGGGATTTATAGCATACCTACGTTAGGAATTTATAACGCTACAAAATTTGCCGTTGAAGGTTTCAGTGAAGCGCTGGCTGGTGAAGTGAAAGAATTAGGAGTTCATGTCACGATGATAGAGCCTAATGGGTATACTACTGAGTTTGGTGGATCATCTGCCGTTATTGGAAATGAAATCTCAGCGTACAATGATGTTAAATCGAGACTGCATGAGATTGAAGGCGTTCCTCCGCAGGATTATGGAAATCCGGAAGCCACCGTTCCTGCCATTTTACAGCTTATCGATTCAGAAAATCCACCATTGCGTCTTTTTTTAGGAAAAATAGGTCTTCAAAAAACAAAGAAAGAATATGCTTCGAAACTTCAGGTCTGGGAAGACTGGAATGATATCGCGGTAGCGGCACAAGGTTAAACTTTTTCCCGTAAACAACCCCAAAATTCCAACGATTCATAAAATTATAAAAATGAAATATCATACGATTAATCCCGCTACAGGCGAATTCATAAAAGAATTTCCTTATCATACAGATGCGGAAGTAAATGAACTGCTTAGTACTGCACAACTAAGGTTTCAGGAAGACTGGAAATGGCGTCCGGTTTCTGAGCGAATTTCACTGGTGAAAAAAGCCGGAGAGATTTTGAAGCAAAAAAGAGAATATTTTGCAAAACTTGCGACTCTGGAAATGGGCAAGATCTCCAGATTCAGTGATCTCGAGGTGGATCTGGTCATAGGTATCTTTGATTATTATGCCGCGAATGCTGAAAAAATGCTGGCTCCCAGAGTTATTGAAGAAGAAAAAGATGCAGTGATCTTTTCTGAGCCATTGGGTGTCATACTGGCCATTGAACCCTGGAATTTTCCTTACTATCAGCTGGTCAGGGTAGCTGTTCCTCAGTTAATAGCAGGAAATGTTGTCTTAATGAAGCATGCTGAAAATGTTCCTCAATGTGCTCTTGCTTTCGCAGAATTGTTCAGAGAAGCAGGAATTCCTGATGGTGTTTATACCAATTTATTTTGCAGTATCGAACAGACAGGCCATCTCATTGATGATTTCAGAGTGAGAGGAGTAGCTCTTACAGGCAGCGAACGTGCCGGAGCATCCGTAGGTGAACGTGCAGGCAGAAATCTTAAAAAAGTAATTCTGGAACTGGGAGGAAGTGATCCGGCGCTGGTTTTAAAAGGAGCATCTCTGGATTATGCTGCAGAACAAATTGTTATGGGCAGAACCTATAATTCCGGACAAGGTTGTGTAAATATAAAACGGGTGATTGTAGTAGGACAGGAACGGGGGCAAAAAATGCTGGAACTTTTGAAAGAACGCTTTGCTGCCATTAAAATTGGTGATCCAAATGATGAATCAACAAGTCTTGGTCCGTTAGCGAGTAAAAGAGCACTCGATGGATTATTAAAACAAATAGAAGACGCTCAGTCTGCCGGCGCGGATATAATGGTTGGCGGTAAGCAGGTAGATCGTCCCGGGTTTTATCTTGAGCCTACAATTTTAACCAATATATCCAAAGACAATCCCCTTTATAAACAGGAAGCATTTGGCCCTGTATTATCCTTTTATATTGTAGATACGGAAGAACAGGCCATCCATCTTGCGAATGATATCGATTACGGATTGGGCGGATATATATTTGATGAAGATGTTGAGCATGCTAAGCAAGTGGCATCAAAAATCGAATCCGGTATGGTCTATATCAATTCCTGTTTCTCCGATGCCCCGCATTTACCTTTTGGTGGTGTTAAAAATTCCGGTTTTGGCAGAGAACTTTCAGAACTGGGAATCGGTGAATTTATCAATCGTAAAATGGTTCGGGTAGCTGGCTAGATCTTCCTATGTAAAATTATTTCAGCATAGTAAAAAATGCTCAAGACAAATACTCAATTAAACTTAAAAACATGTCACAACAACCTCATTCATATTTTGTGTTGCCGGAAGCAACCGAAGAGATCGAATCCTTTACTGTAAATATATCCGAAGAAGCTATTATGGATCTGAAACAGCGCTTACACCAGATTCGCTGGCCTGATGAAGAAATCGTAGACGACTGGTCACAGGGCGTTCCTCTCCATGCTGCAAAGAAACTCATAGAGTACTGGAAAAATGATTACGACTGGAAAAAATTTGAAAACCGAATCAATCAATATCCTCAATACCGTACATTGATTGATGGAGTAGGAATTTATTTTATTCATGCAAAATCTCCTCATCCCAATGCTATACCTTTATTGTTAACTCATGGCTGGCCGGGTTCAATTATTGAATTTATCGATGTCATCGACCGTCTGACTGATCCCACGAAGTTTGGAGGAAATGCTGAAGACTCTTTTCATGTAATTATTCCTGCAATGCCAGGTTTTGGCTTTTCAGATAAACCTAAAGAACAGGGATGGAATCCCGGCCGAATTGCAAAAGCCTATGCTTACCTGATGAATACAAAATTAGGGTATAAAAAATGGGTAGTACAGGGTGGTGACTTCGGTTCTGCCGTTACCCATGCTCTGGCAGACATGAAGCCTGACGGATTGGCTGCAGCACACGTCAACTTACTTTTTGTAGTGCCGGACGAATATCCGGCGAATCCCACAGAGGAGGAAAAGCGAGCTATTGACGGTATTGAAACCTATATCAATAAAAAATCAGGATATGCAGATATCATGAATACAAGGCCTCAGACGATAGGCTACGCTCTAAACGATTCACCGTTAGCACTGGCTGTCTTTATATATGAAAAGTTCTGGGAATGGACCGATAACAATGGCAAACCTGAAGATGCTTTAAGCATGGAGCAAATGCTCAATGATATTTCCCTGTACTGGTTTACAGAAACAGGCACATCCGCCTCACGTCTGTACTGGGAAGGGGTAGGCAGTACCATCAGAACTCATGCTTTTTTCTCCGCAAGCAGAGCTGCATCAGGGGTTATTACAACACCAATGGCAGCAACATTATTTCCCGCAGAAACTTTTACTCCACCCAAAAAATGGGCAGAAGCAGCGTGGTCAGATATCTTTTACTGGAATGAGGTAGAAAAAGGAGGTCATTTTGCGGCGTTTGAGGAACCGGAAATCTTTGCTGCTGAAATGTGGAAGGTATTCAAAAAATTCAGATAAAATTACAGCAGAAAATCTATTGCTGTTTACTACCATTCAAAATAGTAAATTGTGCCCCCGGAAGTATTAATCTGCCGGGGATAGATTTTTTTAGCAGGGAAGGTTTAAAAGAACAGGTTGTTTTACAAATTTTCATTCCTGAAAACAGTAGGAGATATTCCATACAATGTTTTAAATGCCCGGGAAAAATGAGAAATACTTTCAAAACCTACGGCATATCCTATTTCATTGACAGGCCAATCCGTGGCCGTTAGTAAATCTTTTGCTTTAGTAAGCCGTTTTTCCTTTATAAACTGACCAGGCGGAACTTTATAAATGGTATTAAAATCCCTTTTGAAACTCGCCAGGCTTCTTCCAGACAGATAGGCCAGATCTTCAAGTTTTAGGGGATTCATGAAATTTTCGTCTACGACTGTTGATATATCCGTCACAAACTGTTTTTTCAGTTGGAGCAGCTGTAAAAGTAAGTTATGATCAACCTGAGTTAAATCAAATAAAAGTTCCATGATTTTCATTCTGAGAAGCCGTTTATCAATTTTATCAGGAGCATTAAAGTGTCCCTTAATAGAAGTGATAAAGGACAATAGTGGCTCTTCTACAGGTTTTACATTAACATCTGCCAGTTTCTCTGTTTTGCTGTTGGTAATACCAGCCATCTTAATGAAGTCGGAAATAAATTCATCTTTCAGAAAAAACATGATACTATCGTACATTTCACCGGTTTCTGCAGACCCTGTTTTGTCGTAAGTAATACTGATGTTTTTCTTCAAAATCACCATTTCATTCTTTTTTACCAGATAGGTTTTTCTGCCGTGGGTGATAAGATTTTTTCCCTGCAGTACAAACAGCAGCATATGATCTTTGAGAAACATGCCTCCTTTCTGATCATCAATACTGTGAGAGCAGGATTCTACCAGATTAACGGAATCTATCGATAAAAAATTTCGGTAATAGGGTGCTCCAATGAGCTCTTCAGGCACGATGGTGGCTTTCATGGCAACATAAAATTATAAATCAAATATAAAGAAAGACACTCATATTTACAATGAGAATACATCTATCAGCACGATTGACATCTTCCTTTGATATGAATAAGCGCTGAAACAATTAATGTAAAAAATAAATTGTATTCATTTTATTTTAATTGAGAAAATTAAAAAGAGCGTCTTAAATTGTAAGAAGTAACTTGTATAGAAAGCAACTTTAATCATTATTTCCCATAAAGTTGCTTCTTTTATATATTTTAAGCCTTATTGGCTTGCAAATTGATACTACAAATTGAATTGAATTTTGATGACTAATGACTAGAACGACTGTAACTCTGATTTTCTTTTTAAGTGGTTTTTTCTTTTTAAATGCACAAGAGAAGAAAGATTCGCTTTATTACAAAATAGAAGAATTTTCGGATCAAAGAAAAGTTACCAAATTCATTCACCGTTTTATATTTCGTAGAGAACCGGATTCTACTTCCGTGAAGTCCAATACTGAAAAGCTTTCCCAGGAGACGTATAATAAAAAAATTATCAGAAAGGTCAGGATTGAAACCATTGACCCTTTCGGATACGGCTCGCAGGACAGTAAAGAAAGAACGAAATGGTATGACTGGGTGGCAGATCATCTTCATGCCAGTACTAAAAAATCAACCGTCAATAATTTTTTGCTTTTTAAAGAAGGAGAAGAATACAATGCCCAGAAACTCTACGAATCTGAACGTTTGCTGAGAACAATGCCTTTTATAAACAGGGTGAATATCAGTGTTTCTGACAGTATTTCCAGTAAAGATTCCATAGATGTTGTTGTAAGGGTTCTTGATTCCTGGAGTCTGAAACCGAGAATTAGTTATTCCGGAAGCAAGATTGGTCTGGGAGTTATGGAAGAAAATGTACTGGGACTGGGACACACATTGGATTTCCTTTACAGAAATGATTCCAAAGAGAAGCAGGATTATCTTTTAGGAAGCTACACAACCTATAATCTTTTTGGTACTTATATTAACGCCCAGCTTCTTGGGGAAAGGGATTTTTCGAGAAATGAAAGAATCAATTTCAGCCTTAGAAGGGACTTTTTCTCTCCTTTAACGAAATGGGCAGGAGGTTTTACCTTTGAATATTTTATGCGGAAAGTGTTACTTCCGATACAAACAGATACCACTTTTCCCGAAGTTCAGATCAAAGTATACAGTCAGGATTTATGGGGAGGTTATCAGATTCCGGTTTCAGCGGATCCCAATGAAAAAATATCCAGTAATATTGCCATTATAGGAAGATTTCAGAATTACAGGTACAAAGACAGCCCCGGAATTGACCAGTACCAGTATTTCAGCTCTTACAACAGCTTCCTGATGTCTGTAGGGTTTATCCACAGAAACTTTTCGGTCCAGAAGAATATATTTCAATATGATTTGCCTGAGGATGTTGCCTATGGTAATTCTGTGAACATTATTGCAGGAGGCTTATCCAGAAATAAAGAAGTGAATCCGTATGTAGGAATTTCTGCATCTTACGGCCGTTTTACAAAGTTGGGATACTTTACAGTGAAAGGCCAGTTTGGAAGGTTTTTTAATGAAGACAGCCAGAACAGGGAATCTTTCCGTTTTGATGCAACCTATTTTACCCATCTTATGGACTGGAAATTTGCCAAAGCAAGACATTTCTTTTCTCCCACGTTAGCCTTGGGAAATCCACAGCATAACTACTCTTATAAAGATAGAATAAATCTTTCTTCCGCAGATGAATTTCCTGTTTACAATACGGATTATATCGGAACTAAAAAACTGGTTCTACGATACCAGCTTCAACTATTTATTAATAAAACCTGGAAGAATTTCCACTTCAGCCCTTATTTGACAACAGCAGTCGGCTGGCTGGGAATGCCTGATGATAAACTGTTTAAAACAAAAGTAAATACAAAAATCGGAATAGGTGTTTTAATTAATAATCCCTATCTGGTTTTCAACAGGATTCAGATTTCTTTCATGTATTATCCCCGTGTTCCTTTTGATAATAATTCTGTTTTTGATTTTAACAGCAACAGGAATAATCTTTTACCGATGAACAGTTTTGCTACGGATATTCCTCATTTTGTCAATTTTGGGAACTGATAGTGGAAAGTCAATTCGGTATTTTAAAAACTGAAAAAAGATCGATTTTCAGTTTATATATTTTCTCATTTTAGGAAATGATATTACCCAAATGGGTAATTGACAGGTTATTATATAATGACAAAATTTGTGATGAAATAAGTGGTGTGCTGTAAAATGCATTCCATGCCATTCAAAGTAAATAATAATAACCTGAAAACTAATACCTATGAAACCATTGACTCTTTTCCTATCGTTGACCGCATTTTTTACATCTGCCGGTCTTTTGGCACAAACATCTGCTCCGAAACCACCTGTACCACAGGTAATTCCTATAACTGATGCTGAAAAGTGGATCGCATTTTCTCCTATTTTACTCTTTATTTTAATTACATGCCTGGTATTTTTTAAGCTGAAAAAAGATAAGGTATCTTTAAAAGACCTGCTTTTAGATAAAGATGCGAATGTTCAGATGGAGGAGGAAAAAACAAAACAGATGGAGGCTTTTTTAGCTGCTCCTCTGGCCAGCCAGCAGGCAATGAATGAAGCAGCAACAACATTGAATACCACTACAGAATCCAATGCTCAGAAACCTAATACAAGTGTTAGCCGTTTTCTTGCCTTTATAAGTGGGCTGGTATCTGTAGGTCTGGCATGTGTTCTGACCACTTTTGCCATCTGGAATTATTTTGATGTTAATGTCTTTCCCAATCTTAATGACCTTGTTGGCGTTTTACTTACATTGGGAATTGGAGTAGTGCCTTATGCATTTAATAAAGTTACTACTGCCGCTAAATAGTTATATCTTAAATCAAAATTACTTATTTCAATCATAATTAAACAAAAACCTTCCTTGTTTGTGGCAAGGAAGGCTTTAATCAGAATGGTAAAAACATTCTCAAATTAGACTACTACATCTATCTTTACATTAATATTCCCACGGGTAGCTTTGGAATAAGGGCAGGTTGCATGGGCTGTTTCCACAACTTTTTTTGCTTCATCTACCGGCATTCCCGGTAAAATGACCTGTAAATGGACCTGCAGAAAAAATCCGTCATCATGGGTTGCCAGATCTACTGAGGTATTGACAGACAGGTCTGAAGGAAGAGTAATTCTCATTGTAGCAGCACCCAAATGCATGGCTCCGATAAAACAGGCCGACCATCCTGCTGCTAATAGCTGTTCCGGATTTGTTCCGTTTCCTTTTGTGCCGGGTGATGTCAGTTCAATATCCAGTTTTCCATCACTGCTTTTTGCTGCTCCGTTACGACCTCCGGTTACGATGACATTACCGGAATACAACACTTTACTGATATTGACTACGGTTGTATTTTCTACTTCCTGAATGGTATTTAATTCCATATTTTTATTATTTAGATTAAACAATATTGTTTTAAAGTTTTTTTCTTAGATCTTTGAAAGCTGACCGAAGCTCTTCTGTAAAGACTTGTGGCTGTTCCCAGGCTGCAAAATGTCCACCTTTTGAAGCTTTATGATAGTAATACAAAGTATGGTAGGCACGTTTTGACCAGCTTTCCGGAGCCTGATAAATCTCGTGAGGGAATACCGAAATCGCTACAGGAACTTTTATGTCTTTTGTCTTCTGTGCTTCTGCACTGAAATTATTTTTATTGTTTTCCCAGTAGAAACGAGAAGAAGATGCTCCTGTATTGGTCAACCAGTACAATGTAATATCGTCGAGGATAGCATCACGGCCAATTACATTTTCAGGATGAAGATCACTTTCACTCCATTCTGCAATTTTTTCATAGAGAAAAGCGGCTAAAGCACTTGGAGAATCGGAAAGTAAATAGCCCGTAGTTTGTGGTCGCGTAACCATCATTCCTCCATACGCTGCATTTCTTCCAAAGAAAGTACTCATAGCATTATAAGCCTGTGCTTCTGAAGCAGAAAGTCCGGCAGGAGCAGGATCACCTGCATTGATCGGTTTTACAAATTCAGCAGGAATAGTTGCGGGCATTGTAAGATGAATTCCTAAAAGACCTGAAGGAGCCTGTTTTGCCAGCGCATCAGAGATTACAGAGCCGTGGTCACCACCTTCAGAAACATACTTTTTATAGCCGAGTCTTTTCATCAGTACATCCCAGGCAAGGGCAACACGGTCAGGATTCCATCCCAGTTCGGTAGGAATTTCTGAGAAACCATAACCCGGAATTGCTGGTATAATCACATCAAATGCATCACTCGCTTTTCCTCCATACTTTACAGGATCAGTCAAAGGACCTATTGTATTGATAAATTCCAGCGGAGAGCCCGGCCAGCCATGAGTGAGTATCAGAGGCATTGCATTAGCTTCCTTTGAACGTACATGGATAAACTGAATATCAAGTCCGTCAATATTGGTTACAAACTGCGGAAGAGCGTTTAGTTTGTTTTCCACCTTTCTCCAGTCGTATCCATTGCCCCAATAGGTAATCAGTTCTTTTAACTGCTCGAGCTGAATTCCCTGAGATGCATCTTTCACAGTCTCTTTATCCGGAAAACGGGTTTCGGAGATTCTTTTTTTAAGATCATCCAATTGGGATTGCGGGATACTGATGTGAAAAGGACGTATACTGGTATCCGGTTTTGATGAAGATGTAGTAGCCTTGTTAATCTGTGCTTTTGAAATAGCAGGTGTACTTAGGATAAAAGTTGCTGCTAACATAATGGTTGAAATTGTTGTTTTCATTGCTTTGTTGTATTAGATTTTAGATCTGTTTTTCTTTTTGATGGGACAAAATTATGCGCTGAAAAACAGCTGATAAACGGGTAATTTGTTCAAGTAGTCATATTCATTAGTGAAATAGACATTACCAGAGGTGAACAGGAAAACGATATAAGCATGAAACAGATGAAAAGAAAGGCTGGAAAAGTGTGCAGTTGCTGATCTCGAAAAAGAATAAAAATAAGCTCCGTTTTTGATAAACGGAGCTTATTTTGTGAGTACATTTTGGGGAAATTACCCGTGGGCCTCTACAGATAAATCATTCCATTCTTCCCATACTTTTAATCTTTGCTCATAATTGTGTTTTACAAATGGCAGCGCTACTTTCCCAAGCAATAAACGCAATGGCGGATTTTCAGTTTCTGCTAACTTTATCAGGGCAGGAGCTGTTGCTTCTACATTTCCAAATGAGGTTTCAGATTCAGAGAAAGCCTTTTTCACATCATCGTAAGCCGGATTACTTTGGGTATTGATTCCTGTATGCCAGATATTGGAGGCATAGCCGTTAGGTTCTACCAAAGTTACATGAATACCGAAGCTTTTCACTTCTGTAGCTAAGGTTTCGCTTAATCCTTCCAATGCAAACTTAGAAGCATTATAAAGTCCCATAGTAGGTAAAGTTGCCAATCCTAAAATTGAAGAAACCTGAATGATATGACCGCTCTTCTGCTCTCTCATAATAGGAAGTACGGCCTGTGTAAGCCATAATGTTCCAAAGAAATTCGTTTCGAACTGTGATCTGGCTTCCTGTTCGTTTGTTTCTTCAACTGCTCCCGTTAAGGCATATCCTGCATTATTAATCAGAATATCGATGCTGCCAAAATGCTGATGAACTTTCTGAACCACTGCTAAAGATTCTTCCCTTTTATCTACATCTAACGTTAAAGGCAATACAGAATCTCCATATTTTTCTTTTAAATCATGAAGGGTTTCTACATTTCTGGCTGTTGCCGCTACTTTGTATCCTTTTGCTAAAAAAGCTTCTGCCCATGCTTTTCCGAAACCTTTTGATGCACCTGTAATTAAAACTGTTTTTGACATTGTTCTGTTTTTTAATTGATTGTTATGATTATACTTTTTCTAAAAGTTGTTTTTATATTAAATGACCGATCGGTCATATTTGTGACAAAAAAAATTATAGTCCATTTTCCTCTATCATTTTTTTAAGACTGTTGCCAATAACTTCCATTCTATCATTAGTACCGGACATTCGTGACATCAGGTGCCCACCTTCCAGCATGGCAAATAAAACCGTTGCAAATTCTGCCGGATTCCAGTCTGCTCTGAATTCTTTATTGGCAATTCCTCTCTCAATGATGCCGGAAAGTAAATCCTGACCCTGCTTAATAGAACGGTTTACCTTTTCTTTTACAATGGGATTGGTATCATCAGCTTCCGTCCCGAAATTTAATAAAGGACAGCCTCCCACCACCGGAGGATGATTAGGATCACTAAAAAAATCAATGTAAGCAAATAACTGCTCTTTAGAAGTTTTATGCTGTGTTAAAGCTCTTTGAAGTCTGTCGCTTAGCATTTTCATATTATGTTCCACAGCGGCACAGGCCAGTACCTCTTTATTCTCGAAATGGACGTACATACTGCCTTTAGACAATTTGGTTGCCTCCATAATATCACTCATAGAAGTAGCTGCAATCCCTTTTGTATTAAAAATAGGTGCTGCTTTTTCTATAATGAACTGTCTGGTTTCTTCCCCTTTTGCCATGATAAGACTCAATAATGATGCAAATATATGACCGATTGGTCATAAAAACAAACTTTATTTGATGTTTTTTATGAAAAATGATGGAATATCCGCTTCAATCCCCTGATAGAAGGAAAATGTTGGAAAATAATTTTTAGGGTTTACAATGGCTATACTTTAATTAAATTTCTAAATTTACCCGAAAATTAATGCAATGGCAAACGGTAATCTGAATGTACGCACTTTGCGCGAGCTTTATCAGCAACTGGGACTTCCTGTAGATGATCTGGAAGAAGAATCCGGCTTTACCATTCATTACCTGGAAGAAACTTTCCATGATTTGCCTTTTCGTTCAGAACCTTTTCGTCCTAATTATTTCAGCTTCTTATTTATTAAAAGTGCATTCGGATATTATACCATTGATGATCAGAGATTTGAAGTGACTTCAGACACCGTTTATTTCACCAATCCCGGCAATTACCGGATTTTCGAATGGGAAAAACTGGAGCATACCTGCCTGATAACCTTTGGAGAAGGATTTTTGAAAGAATATGTACATGATGATGTCTATAATGACTTCTCGTTTCTTTTGTCCGAAGTGGTTTCACCGCGTGTTTTAACTTCCGATCAGTTTAGTCAGATAGAAGAACTATACACGTTGATTCATAAGGAATATAGAGGAAGTTCACTCTATAAAAATAAAATTATCGGAGCTCTTGTGATTGCGTTACTGTTGAAAATTAAAGAATATTTCTTCCAGGAATATAATCCTATTTATGAAGGAAACCGCAGTTCTCAGATTGTAAAAAACTTTAAACAGAATATTGAACGGCATTTCAGGGATCTGATTAACGGAAAAACCAATACCCAGTTCAGAGTTCAGGATTATGCAGATCTGCAGTCACTCCATGTTAACTATCTGTCAAGTGTGATCAGCAGTAAAACCGGAAAAACAATCAGCTCATGGATTGCAGATAAAGCGACTACCGAAGCAAAAGTAATGCTGCAGGATGAAGGACTCAGCATCAAAGAAATCGCTGCCCGCCTGGGCTTTCTGGAAACCTCTCATTTCAGTAATTATTTCAAAAAACATACTTCCATCAGCCCTGTTGAGTACAGAAAACAATACTTCAGAAAGGAATCTTAGAAATTTGCAACATCTGCTATAATTCTTGTACGTTCTCCGGAGGTGTAAAGTGCCAACTTTGTCCTATCAAATTAACATTGATAAAAACAAAGTAATATGAGTACATTAAACAACAAAGTAATCCTTGTGACCGGAGCGTCAAGAGGTATCGGTGCTGAAATAGCACAACAATTGGCTTCAGCCGGAGCAAAAATTATTGTTAACTACGCTGGCGGAAAAGAGGCTGCAGAAAAAGTAGTTGCATCAATACAGGATAATGGAGGGAATGCAATTGCCATACAGGCAGATGTGAGCAATGCTGAGGCTGTAAAACAGTTATTCGATCAGGCAATCAGTCATTATGGTAAGATTGATGTATTGGTAAATAATGCCGGAATTATGATTACAAAACTGATCAAAGACACTACTGATGAAGACTTTTCCCGTCAGTTTGACATCAATGTAAGAGGAACGTTCAATACCCTGAGAGAAGCTGCCACTAAGCTTGCTGATAACGGAAGTATTATCAATTTCTCTTCAACAACTACCAGAGTGATGATGCCAGCGTATGGAACCTATGTAGCGACTAAAGGAGCTGTGGAACAATTAACCCGTGTTTTCGCTAAAGAAGTGGGAAGCAGAGGCATCAATGTGAATGCAATCCTTCCGGGACCTACTAACACTGCATTATTTACAGAAGGAAAACCTCAGGAAGTAATAGACAGACTGGCTTCTTTAAATGCCTTTAACCGTTTGGGAGAACCTGCTGATATCGCCAAAATTGTGGTCTTTCTGGCTGGTGATGATGCCAAATGGATCAGCGGACAAACGATTGGAGCCAATGGGGCTATGGCTTAATATCATACACCAATACTATTACATTATGAAGACTTTACCAATTGCTATTGCTTTCGGATTTTTCGGAGCGGTTGCTGTCACTGTTTCTTTTTCTTTGCAGTGGCCAACATGGGTGATGTTTGTAGCCTGGGTCAGTTTCTATATTTTCGGTAAAAAGATAGAAACCTCACTTTGGGCACTTTTACAGATTGTACTGGGAATGATGATGGCGATTCTGATACAGGTTACTGCAGGCGGATTGCAGCAGCTGATCGGAGGGTTAGGTTTTCCCGTGGCAGTTTTCCTGTACATAGGATCATTAGCCTACTTTGCAGGAACAAAAAAGCTGAATAATATTCCTGCCTGGTTTCTTGGTTTAATCATCCTGTTTGGAGCTCACCCTCCACTGGAACCATTGCCTGTATTCAACTTATTAATACCCATTTTAGCAGGATTTCTATTTGCCTGGCTGAACAATAAGGTAGTTGATATGATTCATGAAAGACAGACATCAAAATCAACTGTTCAATAACAATTATTACACAAAATCATTATTAAAATTTAAAAAAATGAATTCATTACAAAATAAAGTAGCCGTTATTACCGGCTCAGGAAGAGGTTTGGGAAAAGCTATTGCAGAACGTTATGCTGCGCTGGGGGCAGATATCATATTAAATTATTCCCGTGATAAAGCTTCCACAGATGAGGTAGAAAGCAATATCAAGGCTATGGGAAGAAAGGTTATTTCCGTTCAGGCAGATGTGAGCAAAGTGTCTGAGATAAAATATCTTTTTGATGAAGCTAAAAAAGCATTCGGGAAAATAGATATTGTTGTTGCCAATGCCGGAATTGAAATGGTGGAAACTCCTGTAACGCAGTTCACGGAAGAGCAGTTTGACAGACTTTTTTCCATCAATACCAAGGGGGCTTATTTTACGATGCAGCAGGCAGCTCTGAATGTGGAAGACCATGGACGTATCATTTATGTTGCGTCAAGTACTACAGCTTTTCCTGTTCCCGGGATGGCAGTGTATGGCGGAAGTAAAACAACACCAAGATATTTGGTAGATGTATTGTCCAAAGAAATTGGCCATCGTGGGGTAACGGTGAATACAATTATTCCTTTTGCGGTAGATCATTCGGGAATTTTTGCGGAAGAAGGAAGCTATCCTGAATTGAGAAAATCCCTGATTGACAGCTGTCCGATGGGAAGACTGGCGGAAGTAGAAGATGTAGCCAATATTGCAGAATTCTTTGCCAGTGATCTTTCTTCATTTGTGAACGGGCAGCATTTATTAGTCAATGGCGGAGCTAATCAGTAAAATACTACTATGAATATTTTTAAATTATTAAGTATGGTATTAATGATGGCTTGCAGTCTGAATGCTTGTGGACAGCGGTATCAAAACCATCAACACAAAAAAATAAAGAGTATGGATACTTCGAAAATTAAAAATATAAAAGTAAAACAGGCTATTGAAGCTTTCCAGGAAAGTGATATAGAAAAATGGATATCTCTTTTTGCTAAAGATGCAGTGTTGCTTGATGACGGTAGCCCAAGAGATCTGAAAGAATTTTCAACCCATGCCATTCTTATTGAAAATTTCGTAAGCATTGATAAAGTGGAGGATAATGGGAATTCAGTGTATGGAGCATTCCACAGTGATAAATACGGAGATTTTAAAGCCTATTTTAAATTCCATTTTAATAAAGAAGGGAAAATAAACAAGCTTGAAATAGGGCAGGCAGATAATTAAAAACTCATGAGAAACTCTCTCTCAATACATTGTTTGGGAGTTTCTGTTTGTATGGAATGAACTATGAAAAAAATCACGATTTTTTTTAACAGAGACAAGGGCTTATTCTTCTTCAGGATGATGATCAGTATGATTCTTTATATAAATCACGGGCATGAAAAACTGTTTCACTTCTCTGAAATGCTCTCGAGAATTGCTGACCCTTTGCATATAGGAAAATTACCGGGGCTTTTGTTTGCTGCTTTTTCCGATGTTTTTTGTGCGTTACTTTTATTATTAGGTTTCAAAACGAAAATAGCTTCTTTTGTCATTGCGTTCAATACTTTGGCTGCTTTTATTTTGGTTCAGCATGCAGATGTAACCACCTTCAGAGGAAAAATTGCCCTCTTATTTTTTAGCAGCTCTTTACTCCTGTTTTTTACCGGTCCTGGGATATACAGCCTGGATGAATTCATGAAGAAAACAGAATGATTAATTTGTCCATGCAAATCATTAGCTGATAAGCTGGATTAATATAAGAGAACGTTTTAACTCTAAATTTACAAAAAGTTCCTATTTAAAGTGCCCCAAAAAGTTAGACACTTTTTAGGGGCTTTTTATTTAGGGCAGATAGACGTATAACTTTTTTAATCCTAACTTTGCTGTGGTAAAAGGAACTATGAAGAAACTGGAGATTAAAAAAAACATTCAGAAGCAGGAAGATAAAAACTTGTCTTTCAGGGTTTTTGATTTGACTAAAGATCACATGGATCAATATGCAAAGCCTCACAAAAAAGATCATTTCTGTATTTTTATTGTAGAACAGGGAAAACTTCAGGTGTATATTGAAGATAAAATTCATTGGATAAAAGCGGGAAAAATCTCTGTGATATTTCCGGAACAGGTGCATTTTGTAGGGGATTCAAGTGAAGATCTGATGGGGAAGATTATCCTGTTTGAGGAAATACTCTTTTGTTCTGACATTTTGAAAAATGAATTGAGTACTTATAATGTTAATCTTTCTACACAGCTCAACTGTACGATACTTTCACGGGAAGACTTTGAACAAACCTTACGCAACACTTCAATCATCAAAGAAATTTACGAACAGCCAACTCTTATAAAAAAAGAACAGGCCAGATTTTACATTAAAATTGTCCTTCTTGGACTTATTGAATCGATTCACGGACTGCATCCGGTTCTGCATGAAAAAACAGCAGACCAGCCTATGTACGTAAGGTTTAAAAAACTGTTGAATGAACATTATAAACTACACAGAACGGTTCAGTATTATGCAGAAGAACTGGCCATTACTTCCAAAAAATTAAACTCTATTACCAAAAAACATTGTGGAGAGACTGCTATTCAGGCTATACATAACCGTATTTTAACGGAAATTAAACGGCAGCTGATGTTTTCAGACCTTTCCCATAAAGAAATTGCTTTTGATCTGGGTTTTAATTCCCCTTCTGCTCTCAATAAATTTGTAAAAGCAAAACTCAAAGAAACTCCCACCGAACTTCAGCAGGAACTGGCGCAAATGTATAACGCGTAGTCCTGTTTGTATAACAGGGCTTATGAAGGCTTGTCTAATTTTGTATCATTAAAATCAGATAAGAAAATGAGCAAACTATTTATTGCAGGTGAAGTCTTCCATGGTGCGGGAAGTCTTGATGAATTAAAAAATATCAAAGGAAAAAAAGCAGTTATTGTAACAGGAGGAAGTTCCATGAGAAAAAGCGGAACCCTTGATAAAGCAGTGGCTTACCTTCATGAGGCAGGCATCGAAACACAGATTTTTGAAGGAGTAGAAGAGGATCCTTCTTCAGCAACATGTCTGAAAGGTGCAGAGGTGATGAATACTTTCCAACCCGACTGGATTATCGGTTTAGGAGGATGCTCCGCCATTGATGCTGCAAAAATTATGTGGGTATTTTACGAATATCCTGAGGTAGAATTTGATGCTTTAATCAAACCTTTTACAGTTCCTGTTTTGAGAAATAAAGCTAAGTTTATTGCCATTCCTTCTACCAGTGGTACAGGAACGGAAACTACGGGGCTTGCGGTGATTACAGATAGAGAAAAAGGCGTAAAATATCCTGTTGTTTCTTACGAATTGACTCCGGATATTGCTATAATTGATGGGGAAATCTGCGCTTCAATGCCGGCACATGTGACATCCAATACAGGTCTTGATGCATTGACGCATTGCGTGGAGGCTTATGTTTCAAATATTGATAATAATATTGCAGATGCTTTGTCTAAAGGCGGGTTAGAAATTGTTTTTGACAATCTAAAAGAAGCAGTGGAAAATCCTAATAATATCCAGGCTCGTCAGAATATGCATGATGCATCATTTATGGCTGGTTTAGCCTTCAACAATGCATGGCTGGGTATTGTTCACTCTCTTTCTCATCAGGTAGGAGCGTTGTACGGAATTCCTCACGGAGCTTCCAATGCTATTTTCCTTCCGAATGTGATCCGTTATAATGCGCTGGCTACAGAACGTTATCCTGAACTTGCAAAGGTTATCGGGAAAGAAACGACGGAAGAACTGGCTCAGGCTATTGAGACGTTGCGTTCTGAAGTTAACAATCCTTCGGCGATCAAAGATTTCGGAATTTCAAAAGAAGATTGGGAGAAAAACCTTGACTATATTTCAGCCAACGCTTTAGCAGATCCTTGTACAGGTTTCAACCCGAGAGTGCCTGTTTTAGAGGAACTGAAAGCAATTTACAATGCCTGTTATGAAGGTGCTGTATATGCAGAGGAAGTTGTTGCAGGATAAGATTTGAAAACACTTCAATGTGTTGATATCTATAAACATACTATTTGTATGGTAAAAAGAAAGAGAACTCAGATTGGGTTCTCTTTCTTCAGTTATTTAATTATTTGACCATGATTTTAATGTTTTCCCTACGATCATTTTCATATAGAATACTCATCATATAAGCACCTTTTTCATACGTTGAAAAATCTATTTTCAGATCATAAACATAGAGGTTTTTCCAGTCGGCAAGCTTCCTTTGAGCCCTATCATAAATGATGATGTTTTTTATTTTTCCTTTACTTTTAAGATAACAAAAATCGGTGACCGGATTAGGGTAAAAGGTAAGCCCGGACTCAATGGCAGGATCTGCAGTTCCCAGAGAACCGATAGTAATAACCTTACTCAATGTTTCTGAACAGGTGTTTTTATTAACTGTCAGGGTGACGGTATAACTTCCGGGAGAAGCATACTGATGAGCCGGATCTGATGAGGAATTTGTAGTACCATCACCAAAGTTCCATAACAGTGAAGTGTAATTGGTGGAGTGATTGGTGAAATTCACATTCGTTCCATTGATTGCAGCAGTAAAATCCGAATGAAGATGAAACGCATTGCTGTTCCATTGTGCAGGATTATTAAAAAAGACCTGATCAGCAATCTCCTGAAAATTTTCAGCCGTGTTTTGAGGCAGTCCGTTATAAAATGCAGAAGGGAAAACATGATCCTGGAAAACCGCAGAATACATAGAAGCTGCTACGAGGTAACTTCCTTTCGGCCCCGGATGAATATCATTATACGATCCATGAAGAGCCAGATCCTGCGATGAAGTGTAATACTGCCTTGCTGATTCTCCGGCAGGAACCATTTCCACCTGCATCAGGTTAGACATCTTAGTAATGGAATCCTTTATTTTCTGCTGAAAAGTAAAATAGACATTATATTCATTAGCGGATGGTACTCCATAGGGAATTTCATATAAGAATATTTTGGAACATGGGCTGTATTTTCGGATGGAATCCCTGATTTTGCGGCCACGTTCTGCGGTCACGGAAACAGGATAAGAATGACCTGCAGATTCACCAGTACCGGGCTGCATGATAACATACTTGTAGTTTTTTGATTTTATTTTTTGGTACAGTGCAGGATCGTCTACATGATTAACAAATCCGGTTCCTCCCGGAGTATGGGTTGTTATGGAAACATTCTTTCCTTTAGAAGCAGCTATATTTTTGAAAATTTCAGGCATGTCATTAAAATACGTAACACTGTTTCCTATGAACAGAACGTCATCGGTCTGACAGAAAGATAAGACTGAAAAACCAGTACATATCAGAAAGAGTAGTTTTTTTATCATATCATATGTTTTTTAGATTCTTATTTAAAAAAGGTACCTGCGAAAAACCACTTCTAGCGCAGGTACACAATACAAACGATGATTAAAAATGTTTTTTTATTATAAATCTTTTAAAAGCACCTGCAGGAAACCCAATCTATACTGCAGGTACAACATTAAAAGGTGTTTTAAAAATGTCAATTTACTTTGTTAGAGATTTTTTTGATTTATTATGAGGTATTGATTGGGCTGTATTATTTTAAAAGTGGCTTATAAAAGTACCTGCAGGTATTGCAAATGACCAGCAGGTACACGGTACACTAATTATTACAACTATTTCTTGATTAATTTTGTATTATAAGTCGTCTTATCATCCTTTATGGTGATTACATACATTCCTTTGATCAGTGAAGCAACATTGATTCTTTGTCCATCCAATTTCCCTTCCTGAACAAGTCTTCCGTCTGCACTGTAGATTTTGTAATCAGCTTTGCCTTTTATATTTTTTACCTCTACAAAGGTATCTGCAGGGTTAGGATAGAGCCCAATATCAGATGTTGGCTGTACAGATTCCTTCGTTCCAAGGGCAGCACTGATCTTTACAGAGAAATCCCACACCGAACCCCTTGAGAAAAGATCACCATTATCATCTAAAGAAGGGCTTGTGCATGCATCAACTGATGCATTGAAAAACCCACTTGCTACTCTCATTCTTAACGTCTTATCTCCGTTGTAGGCATTGGCCGGAACTGCAAACGCAAAACTTCCCTGGTGTCTTTTATTGGCATCCGGAGCTGCTCCGTTAATACCAATTCTTTCTGAAGCCTCAAATACTCCGTTTCTGTTGTAATCAATCCATACCTGTATCCAATCCTGATAATTTCCTCCCGCACGGTTGGCATAAACAATGTAGTTCAGATTATACTGAGCGCCCTGAGTAAGCTGAATCAATTTTGAAGGATCTTCCGAATAGTCTTTATAGGCATGCTGAACGGTAATTCCGTTTCCTGCTAAATCCACATTGGCTAAAGTTACCCTTAATATCCCGCTGAAATAGGGACTGTTTGTAGTGTTTCCTCCTGTAGTCATCAGACAGTAATCATATCCTGTGCGTAAACCTTTGGTTTTAAACTTATACGTAGGAGAGAATGCTCCGGCAACATTATTAATAACGGATGCAATGCTGACTTCATAAGACGTTTCATCCTCAAGGTTATTCAATAATACTGAATTAACCGGGCTGACAGCATTAGACCAGTTGGCTGCTCCCACTTTTCTATAATTGACAGAATAGGTGGCTCCCGGGACATGATTCCAGGAAACGGTTGCAGATGTTTTTAATAGGTCATTATCAAATGCTGCGATTCCTGTTGGAGCATTATTTACAGAAGCGGGTGCACTTCCTACAGTTATTGTAGGAGAAACAGCATAGAATATATTTCCAACGGCTGAAATTCTCAGTTTGATATTCCCTTGTAAGGAAGCAGGCATTTGTATTTCAAAACTTCCGTCATTAGGCGTTGATGCCGTAAGTTCTGTCCAGGCTGCTCCATTATTGACATCAGTAGTATATTCTATTTTTACGTTGGCAGCGTTGTAAGGAGCAAGGTTTGTATTGGCAACATCCCATGAAATAGTATTGGATGCGTTATTATACAGAACAGAGGAAGTACTCAGACCTTTGAATTTGAATGGGCCATCGTTTCCTACTGTCACGGTATTTTCTGCTGAAATAGTCAATGGTCTGTTCGGGTTATTGTCCCTTACAGATACAGCATAATGCAAAACTCTTGGAATATAGGATACAGATTCCCATCGATCTTTGTCGGTTAATTTACCACTCATTACGACAGGAAGACTTGGGAAATATCTTCTCCCTGATGCCACTGCTGGATAAGAACGTGTAAGTGATCCTTCAGGATTAAAACCCCAACCGCTGTCTCCTGAGATGGAACTGGTATTGCCCACGCTGTCATATTGCTCCCAGTTGTAGGTAAACTGATTACCATCTGCGTCTACAGCATTAGCATCCAGGTAGTATGCTGTCCCTTTAGGAATATTATAGGAAATAAGTGGAGTAATAGCGGGTGCATTATTGTTTACAATATTTTCGGCAACTCCACAATCTGGTTTACCTTCAAGGTTGGTTAAAATCTGGTTTATTGATGAATAATGGAAATAGGCATCACTATTCATCTGGACATTATTAGCTGTGATTCCTGCATAGGCCATAATCGTTGTACCTCCTCCAGGTTCTATATTGACTCCTGAACCTTCAGTAACAGTAGAAAATGTATGGTTTCCTCCAAGCTGATGCCCCATCTCATGGGCTACATAATCAATATCAAAGGTATCTCCCACAGGGTTGCCATTTTGTGTAAATGCAGAACCTTTTCCTAGCGGCTCTGCTGCTGTTGGATCAGTACATATGCAGCCTATACACCCTGCATTTCCATTTCCTCCTGCGGCATTAAAAACATGCCCGATATCATAATTGGCATTTCCGACTCCAGCGGTTAAGACCTGCTGTAACTGACCATTCAAATCATTTGTATATGGATCATTAGCGGCGTTAGCAAAAATGATATTAGGAAAGTTTTGTATCGTTAAATGAATAGCAAATTCTTTTTCAAAAACACCATTCACACGGGTCATGGTATTATTCATCTGTGCAAGAGCGCCTGCAACCCCTCCAAAAAGCTGTGTGTATTCACCTGTTGCAGACAGAGCCAGTCTATAGGTTCTATATCTTGATGCGGCAGGTCTTCCTGTAATATCAATACCGGGAAGTTTATTTCTTCCGGTGTGTTTTAAAGATTTAATATCCAGCCCTTTGCTTCCTTCCATATTACAGGTAAAGCCATGTTCGGAGTCTGTTCTTTGCGTCTTATAAAACACTCCATAAGTCTTTTTATCTGCTGTAATAGGTTCAATGAACTGAAATACACCATCTTTGATAATCATGGACTGTATTTCGTTAGGGGATGTACTGAATCTTATATACTTGGAAGGATCATCAATTCCTATCCCTACGTAAGATCCCAATCCATATTTTTCAGCCAGTGACTTTTCCATTACAGGATTGCTGTATACGGCAAACTTTTCTATAGTTCCTTCTGCGGTGGGCAGCTGGATTGTGACTGCTTTTGCATTTACACCCGTTTCCTCTGCGTTCTTCAATAACTGAATTAAAATATTAATATCAGTTTTGTAAGCATGCTGGATTTTAACCTCCCTTCTGATTTCAGATACTTTCTGTGAAGAGGATTCCCATCTTTGTGCATTGGAAAGACAGAAGCCTGAAATCAAAAATAATGATAATAGAGTTTTTCTCATTTTAAAAATTAGGTATTTAAATAGTGATATTGCGAAGAATGAATATAATATTCGGGTATTCAAAAGTAATTGCTAATTTTGTAATGCAAATAATGTTTTGTTGTTGTTTTGTTATATAGAGTATGTAATACGTATGTATTGTATGTAAATTAGTAGTAGTGTAGTATTAATATTACATTTATATTTTGTCGGAATTATGGTAAAAAAGCTAACTGTTTTCTTCTTATTGATTTCTTCCTTTTTCTATTCACAGCATACAGAAAAGGAGCTAAAGAATGTGCTGTTTGACATAGATTTTTCTGCTGCCGGACCTAGAGAAATAGAAAAGATTGACAGCCTTATTAAGGTTTGTAAAAAAGATTCCTATAATGATTGTGCCGCATTAGGATACCTCAAAATTGCCAATATCTACGATAAAATGAATGATACAAAGAAATCCTTTTATTATATCAATAAAGTAGAAAAAGAAAACCTCATCAATTCAGATACTGACTTTGAAGTCATTTTTTACCTCCATATGCAAAAGTCTTTTTTATATCAGAAGCTGGGGGAAAGGGTTGCATCCTTTAAACAATTGGAGGAAATCTATGATAAGGCAATGAAAACAGACAATGCATATTTTATTTATCTGATTAACCGGCAATATGCCAGTAAATATGATGAAATCAATAAAAAGGAATTGTCACTGAAGTATAATAAAACAGCATACAAATATTCAAAGATTTACAGAGAAAATAAAGGCAACCGCTACAGGATAGATAAAAACAGATTGAGTAACAGCTATAAAACTTCAGCTTATCTTGGAGGAATTTATACTGACCTCAATCAATTAGATTCTGCAAAAATATATATTGAAGAAGCCATTCACAATGAAAAAAGGTCAATGATATTGGGATAAAATATATTACTGCTTTCTATGCTGGAAGATATTTTAGGGCTGTTAAAAATGTTGAACAGGCTCAGTATTATTTATGGATATGTAAAAATATTGCTAAAAATTATTATAAAAGTGAAAATTATCAGATTGCTGTAGCAGGAGAACTTAAAGCTTTATACGAAAGCCTTGGGCAAAAAGACAGTATCGGTTATTATTCTAACTGGTTGTTGGATATAGAGTCTTTAAGCAGCGAGCAATACCAAACCCTGAATGATACTGTAGATCAACAGAATGAATTAGAAAATGCCGAGAGAAAGAAGGAAACAAAAAACCTTTTC
The DNA here is from genome assembly GCF_965111995.1 of Chryseobacterium sp. Marseille-Q8038. Taxonomy (NCBI): domain Bacteria; kingdom Pseudomonadati; phylum Bacteroidota; class Flavobacteriia; order Flavobacteriales; family Weeksellaceae; genus Chryseobacterium; species Chryseobacterium sp. Marseille-Q8038. The sequence continues at coordinate 665,196 of NZ_CBCOPN010000001.1, forward strand.
TTCATCCTTTCATTGAGCATTGCCGCATGTCTTCTCTTTATATTTCTTTTTCTGTATTACTATAGAAAACACAAGAGTAAAAATCTGGATAAGATTGATATCCCTCATCAGATGCCGGTACAGGAGAGTATTTTTAAGGAAGTTATACAGCTCGCCAAAGAAAATAATCCTGAGTTTTTAACCCGTTTCAATGAGTATTGCCCACATTTTTCAGAGGAGCTGCTGAAAGTTTCTCCTTTAAAAATTTCGGAAATAAGATTCTGTGCCTATATCTACCTTAATTTTTCTACAAAAGAAATCGCCGAATATACATTTACTTCAGTACGAACGGTGCAGACCAAAAAGTATAATCTAAGGAAAAAGCTGAATATTCCCGGTGATATGGATATTTATGTATGGTTTTCTAAATTATTGAAATAAAGTCTGGAATCATTCCTCAAAATAAGAGAGGCTATTTCAAAGTGAAATAGCCTCTGCTTTTAAATTAATATCCGATGCGGTCATTAATTTCTTATGGTGGAAATATGAATGTATTGTTGCCCGTTGGTATCTTTAAGCTCAATGTTACCAATCATATCATTATAGACCAGACATGTGGTGTCATTCAACAGATACCCTTCAATAAACACAGGTCTGTCTTTAGGAAGATTATTCTGTTCATTCAGCATTTCCAGTGATAAGCTGTCAGGAAATCCTGCATTTTTTTTAAACCTGATTTCTATTAAACCATGGTCTGCCAGATAATCAAATTTCTTTAAATGGGAAGGCAGGCTGGCTTTGGTTTTAAAAACGGTTACCTTTTCAATACTGCTTTTGTAAAGATCAAACATAGTGTCCGTTCCAATGGCATTATTATAAACCGCAAATTTTACATTGGTATTTTTTTGCGCCAGAAGTACTCCTGAAAAGAATACAAGCAATAGATATAATAGCTTTTTCATAATTAAAATAAATTTTTTGAGGGTTTGATTAATTTCTGTTTTTTACCATAATCCATCCCGTATATTTTATCGGGGTCTGTTTTTTGTTATTTTCATTCCATCCCATATCAAACCAATAGTTTCCGGTAGATACTTTCTTACCGCCAATGCCGCCGTCCCATTGATATCCGTTTAATTTACTTCCTTCATGAATCTTGCTTCCATAACGGTCGTAAATACTGAATTTGAAATTAGGTTTTCCAGCGAGAGCAGAATAATCAAGCACATCATTTATTCCGTCGCCATTAGGAGTGATGATATTAATAAGGTTAGGTACTGTAATTTCTACCTCTACAGGAGTACAGTTATAAGAGTCTTTTACATAAAACGTGTGGGTTCCGCGCGGAACATTGGTAAACACATTTTCATTCTGCCAGTTGATATTATCCATGGAATACTGATACGGCGCTGTTCCTCCGATTACAGTGAGTGTAACCGAATTATTGCTGATGTTAACATCCGAAATAACAGGATGCTCAGAAGGATAAACCTTTACAGTCTGTCTGGTGGTACATTCTCTGTTTTTAAGATCTACCCAATACGTTCCCACTCCGACATTGTTGATGGATGGTGTTGTTGCTCCAGTACTCCATAGGTAAGAGGTAAATCCGGGGCCGGCATCCAGAGTGGTGGTATTTTCCATACAGATAATTTTATCTTTTAATACATCCGAGTAAGAAGGAGGAATAACCGTAAGGGTAACCTCTGCAATTCTGTAACATCCGTTGGCATTGCTTACTTTAATATAAACTACTCCGTCAGGAGCAATATAACTGGCTGGGGTCAGGATTTCATTGGTTCCGCTGTGCGCATCGGCGGGAGAAGGATAATATTGTTTGATTGTTCCCGGCTGTACATTCACTCCTGCTGAGGTTAAATTAAACAGGCCCAATACCGGATTGGAAGGCTCAAAACATGATCTTAAGGCAGCATCTTTAACAATTGGGCTTTCGGAAACCGTTAGCGTTAAAGTTATCTGTTCACAATCTGTAAAGTCAGGATTGTTTCCACAAAACTTATAAACAATAGTGTCTGTACCCATATACCCGAAATTCGGGACATAGGTAATCACTCCTGCCGGATCAATAGTAGCGGTACCGTTTGCCGGAGGTGTTAAAATAGTTACTGTACTCGGAACATAGCTTTGAGTAGAATTGGTAAACTGAGGGACGATAGCCTGATAGCCTTCGCAGACAGTCATTGCTTTGGTAGACTCTTCAAGACAGGTATACACCTTATAAACCGGAGTGATTGCCGGAGTACATGAACCTACAGCGATTCTTACCGTATAATTTCCGGAAACCAATGGAGTATAAGAGTTGCTATTGGCTCCTGTGATAGGGTTTCCATTCAAGAACCATTGGTAAGTATCATAGCTGTCATCCACTTCAAGTACAATACCAGGAATACATTCTCCTGTCTGTTTAGCGATCAGCGGGATGGATGAGAAACCTGCAAAATAACCTCCATATCCGGATGTGCTGTAGCCTCCATTAATCCCTGCGGTTACAGCTTTGTTAGAAATAACAGTTACATTTCCGGTAATTGATGGGATGGCATAAGTTACCCAGCTGTTATTTCCCGTTAAAGGAAAAGGACCTTCTGTTGCCAATGGAGGATTTCCATTGACGGTGACTGTAGCTCCTGCTTCTGTTAAGATATTCAGTTTTACAATAGTTCCGTTAGGAACAGTACTTGTTGTTCCTGTTCCGGTGGGCATTTCATTGATCTTCCCGATTTCATCAATTTTTCTGGGTAAAAAGCAGTTTAACGGCGGAATATAGTTGAATCCACATGTTGCACTGCTGTTATTCACAGAAACCAATTGGTATAAATAGACATTTTTTGAAGTGGTAATAAACATATTAAAATGCCCGGAAGTTCCCTGCTGAACATAATTGTTTCCTGAAATTCTGTAAAAATCACCACTGTTGATGGTGGCAATAGGAGTGTTGGAACCATTAATAAATATTTGGGTATGATCTTCCGTTCCAACGATGATACCTCCTTCCAGATCATCATTGGTAGATCTTGTTCTTACCATGGCAAAAGTACTTCCAAGTCTTTCTGTAGGAACAGACTGATCGAGAATGGCATCGGATCCTGATCCGGTATTATTTCCAAAATTTCCGTTGACATTTCCGTTGGTAAGGGTAATGGGTTTATCAGAAACAATTTTAGCTCCGATAAAAGCAGACTGGTTTTGGCCACCTGTTCCGGGACCCCCTGCAAAAATAAAAGACTGTCCTTTATTAAGGGTAATAGTCTGCGTGTTGGTTACAGGTGCAGCTCCAAAGAATGTTACAGTTCCGCTCCATGTGGCAGTTACTACCGTATTGTTTTCAGTGGCCAGTATCCCTGCTGTAAAATTATATCCGCTAAGTGATGAGGTAGTAGGAGTTCCTGCGACATAGAATTCCTTACCAATCCCTGCTTTTCCTTTACTTGTTATAATTTCAGCGTGTGTAGTATTGCTTACCATTCTTAATGAACAATAAAATGGTTTTGTTCCCTGCACATGCAGTCCTTTGTTGATAACACTATAAGCGTCTGACGTTACATTTGCAGCGATAACAGCAATGGGTACAACAAATATCTGAGAAGCCCCTTTACTGATGGTAACATTTCCGATCGGAGTATTGTTGTTGTTTATCGTCACAACAAAAGGAGTTGCAGAATCAGTAGAAAGATATAGTGCCTGTGTATAACTTGTGGAGGCATAATAAGGAGCAAACCAGTGATCGGTGTCTCTTTGAGCCGAAATATGAATGCCCAAAAGAATGAATAATAAACTGAATATAATATTTTTCATGAATTACAGAATTTTGATTCTAAAAAATTGAATTTTCATCTACAAAAGAGATTATGATTCCTTTATAAATTTCTTCTGAACGATAATGCCTCCATCCTCAATCTCTATCATATACATTCCGTGGATGAGATTGCTGACATCAATAGCATTGTTAAGAATAATTCCGGTTGATAGGAGTCTTCCAACAGCACTGTAAATTTTATACTGAGCCTTTGCACTTATATTTTTTACATACAATACAGAACTTACCGGATTGGGATAAATGTGGATCTCCGATTGGTTAAGCGAATTTGGTACTGGCTGCTTCGAAATTCTGACGGTATAATCTTCCACTTCACCATCTTTGAATTTGGTACAGTTCACAGGAATACCTTTTTTTTGTAAAGCGACTCTCATCACTACATATTTATGATCGGTCATACTGATGAAAGCTTCTGTCGGAACTGAGAAAACAGTACTGGCCGTTGGATTTCCGTTAGGGCCGTCCGCCAGAATTCTTTCGTTGATATCAAATTCTCCGTTTCTGTTGAAGTCGATCCAGACAGCAATACCTGCGTTAGTTCCTGAACTTAAAGTCTTATCAATCGTAATCTGGTTTCCTTTTGATCCTTGAATCAAATCAATAAATTGTAAAGGATTTCCTGTATAATCCGAATAGGGTGATGCGGGCGACTCATTGATCATTTCTTTATTACCATTAGGTTTTACAGTAACCTTTGAAATAAATTCTGTTGTGGAATTGACGGCTGACATCTGGCAATAGATTACGGTAGGAGTAGTGAAATAGTATAGTTTGGTAAAATTTCCCGGTACTCCGTTACAGATATTGGCCACCTGCATTTCGTATTTGGTAAGTTCCAGCAAACCTGTAATGGTGTAAGTATTGGTAATCACAGGAACATCAGTCCAGCTTGGAATCCCTACCTTTCTGTATTTCAGCAGGTAAGTGGCTCCCGGGAATGAATCCCATACCACTTCTGCCGTTGTTGGAGTAATCTGAGTGATCATAAGTCCCGGAGGAGGAATTTCACAAGTTCTTTCTGTAGTAAATACCTTCGGGTTAGACCACGGATTGGCCGTTGGTTCTCCATTACAGATATTGGCTACCTGCACTTCATACGTTTTGAATGAATCAAGGTTTGGAATCGTGTATGAATTTGCCGGTGGCTGAGGGATTGCTGGCATATTCCATGGAGTAGTGCCCACTTCTCTCCATCTTAAAATATAGGATGCACTCGGAACAATAGGATTCCAGGTAATCATTGCTGAGTTGGAGGTTACATTGCTTATGGTTACAAATGGTGGAGTAGGATCACATCTTGTTGTAAATGTTTTTATAGGAGTGTAAACTCCGATTCCGCCACTACCACAAACTGCTGCAATTCTTACCTCATAAGCCGTAGCCGGAGTTAAAGTATTGATTGTTATGGGCGGATTTCCTCCTAAAACAGAAAGGTTCAAAGTTGTCCAAGCAGAAGCAGGTGTTGTAACATGTCTGTATTCCAGGACAAAAGCATTATTGTTAGTGGCTGCAGTCCAGTTTATATTCACTGAATTATGGGTAATATTGGTAAATACAGGATTTCCAGGGGTTGCATTACTGCATGGTCTTAATCTTACACTATAATCTTCTACTTCACCATTGGCTGGATCTGTACACATTACCGGAGCGCTGGTTCGTTTCATTACCACTCTCATGGTAGTTGTTAAAGGTCCTGTATAAACTCCTGTTGCGGGAACATCAAAAGTGGCTGTTACTGGAGTTGTTGTGCTGGCTGCAGAAGTCAATATCTTTTCACTATCGGTGAAAATTCCATCTCTGTCCCAATCGATCCATGCATTTACAGCATCAGCATATTGAGTTCCTACCCAGCCTTTAGAAACCGACAGTTGATTTCCCTGAGAACCGATTTCAAGATTAATAAGTGTGGCTGCCGATGTATAACTGATATAATTCGTCTGAACAGAAGTATTATCCATTAGCGGGAAGTTGACAGGGGTCACTTTTACATTTGAAATATAATCGTTAGTTCCTGTTCCGGTCATGCTGCAATAGGTCAGTGGCGGAGTCGTAAAACTTATGCTGGGAGAGAATGCTCCCTGGTTTCCGTTGCATATCGTTGCAATTTGTACCTGATATCCGGTCTGCTCGGCAAGTCCTGTTATGGTATAAAAGCTTTGTCCTGCAGGAAGAGTCTGCCCTGTAGGACTCGGAAGCCATGTTCCTATACTTCCTTGTCTCCATCTGATAACATAAGTAGCATTAGCAGCAGGCATCCATGATACATAAGCGGTATTATGAGTAAGGTTGTTCACTGCAATATTAGCAGGAGCAGCAGTAGTACAAGGCTGAAGATCAATAAATTTCACATAATAATCTTCAACTTCTCCATTGCTGGTTAAAGGTCCGCAGGCGTTGGCTGGAGTAAGAGAATATACGATGACACGCATTTTTACCTTACTCGTTCCTAAATACGCATTTGCGGGAACATCAAAAGTAGCCGTAACAGGAGTCGTGTTTGAATAGCCCAGATTCATAATTCTTTCCCCACCAGGACTTGTTACCGGATTATTATCAAAAATACCGTCACCGTTAAAATCGATCCATGCATTGGTAGAATAAGTTCCTAATATAATTGATCTTCCTACAGACAACGTATTATTCACTGAATTTCTAAGCAGCGTAACTGTCTTTGCAGGATCTGTAGAGTAATCTGTATACGTTGTTGGCCCGGAATTATTACTGGTTAAAGGGACATTAGTACCGATCATAGTTACATTATTGATATAACCGTTTGTAACGGTTGCCGTGGCTGCATTACAATAAGTCAGAGCCGGAGTTGTAAAACTGGCAGGCGCAGAAAATACGCCCTGAGTTCCACAGATTGTTGCGATCTCTACCTCATATTGTGTTTGTTCAGTTAAGGAAGTAAGCGTTACACTATTGGTAAAAGGAGTTGTTATAGTAATGGTTTGCCATGTAAGGGAAGGAGGGATTCTGTATCTTACCACATACGTTGCATTGGCTGTTGCATTCCAGGTAACATTGGCTGAGGTAGCGGTAATATTACTCACAGCAATATTGGCCGGAGGCGTATTGGTGCAGCTTGGTAACGTTGTACCTGTTAATTGTACTCTTGGAAGTACAGCATACCGGCTTGTTGCCGTAGGAAGGTTCGCCGGATCCGGATTGGTTGTTGAATTATAATAAATCATTCCACGGTTATTTCCCGCAGAATAACTTCCCCAGTTTGCGGTACATGAGGTCCCTGTTGAATTTTCATCAACACCTATCACCACATTGCTGACACCATCCCATAAGAATGGAGTACTTAATGGAATTTCAACCCATGTACCGGCTGCCATTGTCGGTAAAGTACCGGAATACACCTGTGTTAAAGAAGTTGAAGGCACCCAGCTTGAAGTGGTTGCAAAATCTATTTGCGTGGTGTTTCCCATATAGACCACCCACTGATTATAATTAGCCTGGGCAGCAGCAGTAGTGGAAACAAAAAATCTGATGGCTGTTATATAATTATTCGTTCCTACAGCTGCTCCAATCTCTGAAGCCATATAAATCTGCTGGGAATAATTAAATCCGGAACAAGAATATACAGGTAGAAAAGCATGGGTAGCCGAACCTCCGCCAATCTGCCCTGGAGTAAAAGGAATACCTGCAATCCATGGTGATTTGTCAGTGGCGGAACAAACGGATCTTACCCACCAGTAGTAGGCAGCTCCGGAAGTAAGTGAACTGATATTAGCACTTGTTCCCGGATTGGGTGTACCCGCTGTTGCAGCTGCAGGAGGAGTATTATTTGTACTATAATAATATTCATAACCATTGGCTGGCGCCGGAGCTGGGGCAAGTGGAGCAGTCCAGTTCAGCGTTGCAGAAGCAGGTGCAATATTGGAGGCCGGTAAAGTCACGGGCTCAAAACAGGTGGGAGCCTGAATTACCTGAACCTCATCCAGTAATACATCATCATAAAAATTTCCATTTCCTGCAGCATCTTTATCTACGGTAAACTTTAGCTGTATGGTATTCCCGACATAATTTGCTGCCAAAGGAACACCAACTGTTCTCCATTCTGGGGAATTGGTGTCACCCGACCATACCTGCACCCATCCTGAACCGTTATTTACGGCAAGTTTTAACTGATTGTTGTCGGCAGCAGGTACGGTACCGTTAAGTCCGGTCAAATGATCTTTAAACCATTCAAATTTGATATAAGGATTCGTTAATCCCGCTAAGTTGATCTGTGGGCTCACCAGTTCTACAGTGTGTTCATCTGCATAAGGTGAAGAGGCATCAACCCATGCAAAAGTTCCGGCAGGTTTTCCTCCGTTTCCGGTAGCTCCGTAGCCTGCTGATCCGGAAAACTTCCATTTGACGTTAGCATTTGTGGATGCTGAAGAAGGGTTCTGGCTGATCCAGCATGCAGGAAGTGCACCGGTACTGAATGACTGTAAAAAAGGCACTGGAACCGGAGCGCAGGTTTGTCCCCGGGCATGGCCAAAAATCAATAAAAATAGGATAATCGGTAGAATTTTTCTCATATAGTTTCATTTTTAGTTAGAGTCTGTTATTCAATTTGCTTGCTTACTCCTGTGAAAGATATGCGGAGTTCTTCCATAGAATTTGTTTGATAAATTCATGGAAAAACTCTGTTTTCAATCACAGATAGAGTAAGCTGTTAAAATATATCACTGCGTTTCCTTATCACCTCTTTTAAAAAAAGTGATTAATGGATAAACAGAAAAAATAGTAGGTACTAAGTAAGTGGGAATGGGGGAAGTTGCAGATCAGTTACAATTTGATATTTGTTCACTGTACTGCGTATAACTTGTTGCAGTTTTTAACGTGTTGGGTTTCCTTTCATTTTTATATAGTTTTCTTAGATTAGTTTTTATAATGATGACCTGGGTAAAAATAATTTAATAAAACCTTAATATGACTATACTTTCGTATAGTTTTAAATCAAATACTGATGAATTAAGTTGAGGTGATTCCTCACAGAATGCTTTTGGAGAAGACAATGGGTAAGTTTTACTTTTATAATGGAATGATTTTTTTGACATAGAGTTTTCGCTTTTCGTCTTTTAATGTCGTTTCTACAGCCCTACAAGACAGAAAATATTCATTACAAATATTAAAAGTTTAATAAAAATAACAAAGTGTAGATTTTTTTGATATTAAAATAAATATTTGTAGTTTTAAATTTAATTATAATTAAGTTTTAATAGATTTTTTTATTTTAATTAATTATAAATATGTTTATAAAAAGTAGTCTAATAAAATAGTTTTGTATCTCTTGTTATCATGTCAAAAATATGAGTGATAAAATAAATTCAATGTATGCCAGGAATGCGTCGGGCATATCCATTTCTGAAAAAAGAACGCATCAGACAAATATTTTAATGTGCTTAAAGCAGTGTCGGAAACCAGCTTGGGTAGTGTTTATATTGCAGATCTTAAAACAAAGAAATTAGAATTTATTTCGGAAAACCCTCTTCTTTTTTCCGGTTTTGGGTCTGCTGAAGTTGAAAAAATGGGCTATAGCTTTTTTCGTAAATACACTAAGAAGGAAGATCTTGAAATATTAAAGAAAGTAAGTACGTATGGACTTAAGTTTTTTGAGTGTCTTTCACCCGAAGAGAAAAAAATACACACCATCACCTATGATTTTCATCTTAAATATACCAATAGTGTAGATGTGCTGGTGAATCACAGGATTACACCCATAGAGCTCTGTGATGACGGAGAAATCTCTAAAATAGTCTGTATAGTGTCCTATTCCCTGAACCGGACTGCCGGAAATATCAGGATCATATCCAATACTTCAGAAAGCTTTTGGAAGTATAATCTCTTTACAGGAAAATGGACGGAGGAATCTAAAGTAGCCTTAAAATTAAGGGAAATCGAAATCATACGATTGTACCTTCAGGGCTTGAAAATAGAAGAAATTGCAGAACAGCTGTTTGTGTCACCCAGTACAATAAAGTTTCACAGGAGCAAATTGTTTGAAAGAATTGGAGTGAAAAATATAATTGAAGCCATATCCTACGTAATAACGAATAATTTGATTTAAACTATACTTTTTACATGTTTCCAGATCGAAAAGCACTGAGAAACACCTTGCTTTTCTCCGTATACCTTAACTGTTTTTAATTTAAAACGGGTTGCTTCCTATACCTTGTTCTCCTGAAAATTCTCCCTCTACAAATACTATATAGAAGGAGAATGTCCGGAACAGCTTAGTTAAGCTGATAATTCGTAATTACTAAACTCAGGATGAAATGAACGTAGTTCTCTTCTACCTCTTTTCTGTTAATCAGTTTGTTTTTGTATTCATAAGAATTCAGGTCTCTGGATAATTTCTGATACGTTTCAAAATCGTCACCTTTCACCTTTACTCTTATATTACCATCTTTTCTGTTAATAAGTACATTATCCAAAGTCCTTACTTTAAATAAAACTTCGCATAATGTAGGACGAGCCTTCATAGAACCGATATATCTTTCAACTATATTAATCTTGAACGAATCAAATATGATGTTATTAAAAACGATTTTAGAATTAGGCTCCTGAGTGTTGAGTTCAAGTTTATAGTTCATTACTTTATAAATTTTGGCAAATATAAGTTTAATTATGCCAAAAAACAGACTGTTTTAATAGATCATTCCCATATTAATGATTGAATTTTATTCTGTAAACACAAAATCATATGAAAATGTGAATATTAGGGGCTTATAAATCAGTGCAAAACAAAGGAGGTGTAAACTTTTTCTTTCCTTTTATTTTTTTCATTATAGGCATTTACGTAATTTTATTCTCTGTATAACAAAAATTCATATTAATACCAATATAATGGAAAGATATAGTTATGGAATGGTTGGCCTTGGAGTAATGGGGCGGAATCTGCTTTATAATATCGCTGACAATGGTTTTTCAATCGCAGGATTCGACCTTGATCAGGAGAAAGTTAAAGAATTAGAAGGCGGAGCTGCTTCCGAAATGAAAGTAAAAGGTACAGGCTCTCTGGAAGATTTTGTATCTGCACTGGAAGTCCCAAGAAAAATTATTCTTATGGTGCCTGCAGGAAAACCTGTAGATGCTGTGCTGGAAAACATTACCCCGCTTTTAAACGAAGGTGATATCGTAATTGATGCAGGAAATTCTTATTTTGAAGACACCAACAGGCGCGTTGCTGACCTGGCATCCAAAAAACTGCATTTTATGGGAATGGGTGTGTCAGGTGGTGAAAAAGGAGCCAGAACAGGCCCAAGTATAATGCCTGGAGGAGATCTGGAAGCATTCAAACTTCTGAAACCAATGCTTGAAGCCATTGCTGCAAAAGTAGACAATGAAGCATGTACAGCTTATATGGGGAAAGGATCTGCCGGAAACTATGTGAAAATGGTACACAACGGTATTGAATATGCTATCATGCAGCTTATCAGTGAAGCTTATGACCTTCTGAAAAGAGGAGCAGGCTTAAATAATGACCAGCTATACCAAGTATTCAGAGAATGGAATAATGGTGAAATGAACTCATTCCTTATTGAAATTACCAGAGATATTTTTACCCAGAAAGATGATTTGACAGACAGCTACCTTGTTGATGTGATTTTAGATAAGGCCGGAGCGAAAGGAACCGGAAAGTGGACCTCTGAGCAAGCTATGGAAATCGGGGTTTCTATTCCTACAATTGATATTGCGGTAACGTCAAGAATTCTGTCTGCTTATAAAAACGAGAGAATTCAGGCTTCAAAAATATATACTGAAAAGGAAATCACAACACCGGAAAACACAGAATTGTTTATTCAGGAAGTAGGCGATGCTCTTTTTCTTTCCACATTAATCAGTTATGCCCAGGGATTATCATTACTGGTAAAAGCTTCTGAAGAATATGGTTTTGAAATCCCATTGAAAGATGTTGTGAAAATCTGGCGAGGAGGATGTATCATCCGTTCCGTTCTGCTGGAAAAATTCTATTCAGCATATACCCAAAATCCTAATCTTTCCAATATCCTGCTTGATCATGATATTTCTGAACTGGTAAAATCAAAAATCAAAGCGTTAAGAAAAACTGCCGGATATGCTGTTACAAACGGAATCTCAAGCTTAGGAATTCAGACGGCGTTGGGATATTTTGATGCTTATACTACAGAATCTCTTCCTGTGAATCTGATCCAGGCTCAGCGTGATTATTTCGGGGCTCATACGTATCAGCGTATCGACAGGGAAGGAGTTTTCCATACCTCTTGGCAAAGTGCAAACAATTAAAATTCGGAAAAATGAATCAAAATAGAATCTTGCAGCCAACAACTATCGTTATTTTTGGTGCTACAGGAGATCTGGCAAAAAGAAAACTTTTTCCGGCATTTTACAACTTATATATCGATGGCAGAATGCCCAAAGGCTTCAATATTGTAGCGCTGGGAAGGGCAGAAAATACCGATGAAAATTTCAGAAATTACATCAAAGAAAATCTCGAAAGTTTCTCCAGAAAAAAAGTAACATCTGAAGACTGGGCAGGTTTTCAGGCTCATATAACTTATTTTCAGCATCAGCTGGATGAAGAAAGTTCTTATGAAAATCTACAACAGAAGTTACAGAATTTTGATACCGTTTACGGAATGAGAGGCAACAGGTTGTTTTACCTGTCAATTGGCCCTAATTTCATTTCTACGATATCCAATCATATCAAAACTACGTCATTAGCTTCCGATCCGAAAAAAGACCGTATTATTATTGAAAAACCTTTTGGCCACAATAAACAGTCTGCAATCGAACTTAATAGCCTTCTGGCAAAAACCTTTGAGGAAGAACAGATCTACCGTATTGATCACTATCTGGGAAAAGAAACAGTACAAAATATATTGGCATTCCGGTTTGGGAACTCTATTTTTGAACCTTTATGGGATCATAAATATATAGAGTCCGTACAGATTACGGTGGCAGAAGAAGTAGGAGTTGAGACCAGAGGAGCCTTTTATGAACAGACCGGAGCTTTGAGAGATATGATTCAGAATCACCTGTTGCAAATCCTGTGCATGGTAGCTATGGAACCGCCTGCTTCATTGCAGTCAGGGGAAATCAGAGATCGTAAAGTAGATGTTCTGAAATCTATCCGCAGAATTTCTTCAGATCAGGTAGATCATTATGCCGTAAGGGGACAATATGGAAAAGGTATTGTGAATGGAATGGAAGTGAAAGGATATCGTCAGGAAGATGGAATTGCTTCAGATTCCAATACTGAAACTTTTGCTGCGATCAAATTCTACCTGGATAACGAAAGATGGCAGGATGTTCCTTTCTATGTTCGTACCGGAAAGAAAATGAAAGAAAAGCACTCTTATATTACCATTCAGTTTAAACCGCTTCCTCATTCCACATTCTCAGACAGTCCTCATCATTTATCAGCCAACAGACTGATTATTAATATTCAGCCGATGATGGATATCAGACTGCAGTTTATGACGAAGAAACCAGGACTTACCCTGGATTTGAAACCTGCCGAAATGATCTTTGATAATTTTGCCTGTCAGGATGATACTCCGGAAGCTTATGAAACTCTTTTACAGGATGCTCTTTTAGGAGATCTTACCTTATTTATGCGTTCTGATCAGGTGGAAGAAGCGTGGGATGTTGTCACCACAATACAGGAAGCATGGGAAAATAACAAAGACCTGTCTTTCCCGAATTATAAAGCGGGAAGCTGGGGGCCGGAAGATGTTAATGCTTTGGTTGAAAGACAAGGACACAGCTGGGTATAAAACAATATAAAATTTAAACAAAGAAAAATGAATATTACAGTATTTGACGATCTGGAAAAACTGTACGTAAAGGCAGCGGATGCATTTGTTGACCTTTCAAAAAAATCTATTCAGAAAAATGGCCGTTTTGTAGTGGCTTTGAGTGGAGGTTCTTCACCGAAAGCTATTTTTAAGTTATTGGCAGCACCGGAATATAAAGAACAGATAGAGTGGAATAAAGTCTACTTTTTTTGGGTGGATGAAAGATGGGTTCCTTTAAACGATGATAAAAGTAACTTCCGGATGACGGATGAAGCCCTTTTAAGCCAGGTTCCTGTTGATAAAAGCCATGTTTTCCCTATGTATAGTGACGGAAAACTTCCTGAAGAATATGCAAAAACCTATGAACAAGAGATCAGAAATGTTCTTGGTGATGAAGGTATTTTTGATTTTATTCTTTTAGGAATGGGAGATGATGGTCATACAGCCTCATTATTTCCAGGTGAAGAGGTGTTGCATGAAAAAGAAAAATGGGTATCTGCCTATTATCTGAAGCCTCAGGAAATGTTCCGGATCACACTGACCGCACCATTGATTAACAAAGCTGAAAATATTCTTGTAGTAGCCTTTGGAGAATCTAAAAAACATGCTTTGAATGAAGTACTGAATGGTGAATATAATCCTGAATTATATCCAATGCAGCTTATTGAAAGAAAAGAAGGGTTTCAATTTTTCACAGATGAAAAAGCGAAAAGCTGATTTTTTTAACCGTAATAAAATACAAGAGACTGTCCTGAGACAGTCTCTTTTCATATCAACTATTATAATACCGATATCGGCATATACAATCTTCTTTATAAATTCAAAGTTCATTACTTCAAATTTAAAAACAGTATCACTAGAGAAGTAATGATACTGTTGCATTTAGTGTTTTTACCTTAGTTGCTTGTTTTCGAAACCTGTCATTTCCTTCAACTCACATAGTGTTTCTATATAAAATGGTTATTAGTTTGGAGCAAATATACAAAATAAGACACTTCGTAGTGTCTAATAATGAAAAAAATATGTTAATTTTTAATTAATAAATATAAGACATTGTAAAATAGTGTGTTATTGTGAATAATGCCATCCTGAAAATTGGATTAATTGAAAAAAACTGAAATATGATCTATTGGGTAATGATGAATACGGAATGTTCATAAATAAAAACAGCAACACTAGAATGTAGTGATGCCGTATGAGTTATATTTCTCTCAGTGATTGAATAGTAAAATATTTAAACTGAGTGAACTAACGATACAATCTGATCTCTCTTAATCTCATAATTTAGATCATTTGCTTAAAAAAGTGGTTATTAGTTTTTGCAAATATATACATTTAGACACTAAAAAGTGTCTAAAATGAAAAAAATTTCTTAAACTTGCACGATTGAAAGTTTACCATGGAAAGAAAGTCTGCAGCAGGAAGTATCCGGAACAAGGAACGCAGTAAAAAAAAGTTTTTGGACGCGGTTGGAAAAATACTGAGAACCAAAGGATATACTGCCTTGAAAGTGAATAGTATTGCTGCTACAGCCGGGGTAGATAAGAAAATGATCTATTCTTATTTTGGAGGTATAGACGGACTGATCGATGAGTACATCCAGTCACAGGATTACTGGAGCAGGGTAACCACTGAAGAAATTGTGAAAATAAAGCCCAAATTAGATGACGGAGGGAAATCCTTTATGGAAGAAATGCTTTTGTCTCAATTTGATTATGTATACACCAACAAAGAAGCACAAAAACTACTCCTATGGCGTCTGTCTGAACCCCGTAAAGCCTTAAAAAAACTTACCGATACCCAGGAAGAAAACGGAGAATACATCTTTAAGCTGCTGATGGATCCTTATTTTAAAGATAATACTGAAGGTGTACGCTCCATCATGGCGATTATGGTTTCCGGACTTTATTATCTGAATATGTATGCGGCAATAAATGGGAGTATTTTCTGTGGCATCGATGTTAATACTCCTGAGGGAAGGGATAAGATCAAGAAAGCCGTTTCTTTCATGTTACATCATACTTATGAAAATCTGTAAGTGTGTAATTTTTTAAGAATAAAAAACCTTATAAAAAAACAAAACCATTAGAAATCTAATGGTCTGTCTATAAGTTGTGTTTCTACCTTAGTTGTTTCGGGTTCGAAATTGTCTTAAAGTAAGGGAACTCAATAATACAATTTGGATTGTTTTATTTTTCAACCTAATAGTGTTTTAAAATATATAGTTGGTTTTAGTTTGTACAAATATATAAAATAAGACACTGTGAAGTGTGTAAAATGTTGAAATTTTTCTTAATTTTATTTAATTAGCTGAATTTCAATATATTATTTTTTGTAATAGATGTAAATGCTTCTCTGAATAGATACTGAAAGTTCAGTTTAATCTATAAAATATAGAGGAAGATATTTCTATAAAGCAACAAAATGTTTACTAGAAAGAATGGGTCATAAAAAATATCTATAGAAAAGTATTTTATTTAATATGAAACCATTTTTTAAGAAATAAAAACAGCACCACTATGGAAAAAATGATGCTGTTGGTTGTGTTTTTACCTCAGTCGTGAATGTTCGAAATATTTTAAACTGAGGGAACTAACGATACAATCTGAATAGTTTTTAATTTTTTGATCTCGATCGTGTTTTTATATAGAGAATGGTATTAGTTTGTGCAAATATATACAAATAGTTGATATTAGACACTGGTTGGTGTCTAAAATGATAAAAAAATTTCTTAAACTTGTATATTGAATGTTTAGTCATGGAAAGAAAGTCAGCATCAGGGAGTATTAGAAACAAGGAGCGCAGCAAAAAAAAGTTTTTGGATGCAGTGGGGAAAATTCTCAAAACGAAGGGACATGCAGGGTTGAAGATTAATGATATCGCTGCTACTGCCGGGGTAGATAAAAAAATGATCTACACGTATTTTGGCGGAATGGATGGCCTGATGGACGAATATGTCCGTACACAAGACTTCTGGGTGAAAGCAACCAGCGAAGAAGTTGAAAAAATGAAACCCAACCTTGAAGACGGAGGAAAAGAATTTATTCAGCATATGCTTCAGTCACAGTTCGATTATGTATACACCAATAAAGAAGCTCAAAAATTACTGTTGTGGACGATTTCCGAACCTAGAAAATCATTGAAAAAACTGATTGATACTCAGGAAGAAAACGGAGAGTATATCTTCAAATTATTAATGGAATCCCGTTTCAAAGATAAAATGGATACCTATCGTTCCATTATGGCGATCATGGTTTCCGGACTTTATTATCTTAATATGTTTGCCTCCCTAAATGGCAGCCTTTTCTGCGGAATAGATACGAACACTCCAGAAGGACGCGAGAAAATCAAAAAAGCAATATCCTTTATGGTTGATCAGACCTATGAAAACCTTTAATCTATTGTAAAGAACATAATAAAAAGAGGCAGTAGTCTGCCCCTTAAATGGTGGAATTGACGAATAATGGAATTGGCCGGCAATTGCTTATTGAACCAATTCGCAGCTTTGCTTAGTCCTGTGCTATTTTTTCTTTATCAAGTGCTACTTTAGTATTCAGATTACCTCTTATTAAAGTGACTGAACTTGGTTTCCCGTTGGTAAAATCAAACTTCAGCAAATTAGGATAATCAACAATTTTAAACAGCCCATTTTTCAAATACACCAGTTCATTATCATTTTTGCCTTTAAACATTTCTAAAATTGGAGATTCAACATACAGGCGGTTATTTTTTTCTACTATTTTAGTTACCATTTTTTGTGAATAGAGAAAATCATCATAAGTCCCTACCAGTTTCTCTTTTAGCTCTAAAGGTATTTCCTGAATGTTTTCATGATCTGATTCTCCGTTCCAGTTCATCAGGCTCAGAATTTTTCTTTGCGTTTGAATCATCACAGGAATACGATTAGGTTTTTCCCCATTGGCTAGGAATGCAAAACCATTTCCGTCTTTCATTGTCGCAAAAGTATTGCCGCCCACTCCTGTATTGGATCCATTACAAGAAAACCATTCATAATTATTGTATCCAAAAGATTTCTGCCATCCATATCCCCAACCGCCTACTGCATTTTTTAAAGCAGAGACTTCCGTTATTTTTTTTGCTACCTGATGAGAGATCACTTTGTTGTTTTTATTGCGCAATGCATTCTGAATCTCAATCGAAAGTTTAGCAAGATCTGAAGGGGTAGACCAAAGTCCTGATGCTGCCACTTGTGGAGTGATAGGCAAACCGGTTTTAATCACATTACCATCTTTATCATGAACAAGAGCCACATTGGTGGGAAATCCATTTTCGTTGGGCTGAATCATCGTTGTATTTTTCAGACCAAGAGGCGAGAAAATATAGGTATGGGCAAGTTCTGCAATAGATTGATGTAGAGTGTCTTCCAGTGCCATCTGAACAATTACATAACCACCTCCGCTGTACTGCCAGTCAGTTCCCGGAGTAAACAGAAATTCAATTTCTTTATCATATCTGGGTATTTGCCCTAAAAGACTTTGCTGTAGAGTAGGGATCTTTTCACCTTCATAATGATCCTCAAATCCACTCTGGCTTGTACCTGCGGTATGGTTCAGAAATTGTCTCCAGGTTGGACTGTTATTTTCAGTCAGCTTACTTTTTGGCAAGTGCCATCGTTTCAGGTATTTGTCTATAGGTTCATCTAAATTGATTAACCCTTTTTCTTCAAGAATATGGCAAAGAAGCGAGGTAATTGGTTTGGCAATAGATGCCGTGGAAAAAGCGGTATTTTCATCTATCTTTTCTTTAGAATTTATAGATTTTAATCCAAACTGTTTTGAATATACAATCTTATAATTTTCAAAGACAACAAGGCTAAATCCGGAGAGCTTATATTTTCCCAGTTGTGACTCAATATTTAAACTATCTGTAAGAAAGTTATAGTCTTTCTTTCTGGAAATATTCTGCCCAAAAGTAAAAGTGCTTATTAGTAATAGTACTGCTAAAAGATTGAATGAGGTTTTCATTGTATCGTTATTTATGGTTAAACATTATTATGATACAAATGTGAGAAAGCAGCTGATCCTATGCGACCGAGTACATGTAATTGGACGGATTTGATTAAAAAAATACGTACGAATACTTTAGATTCGAAGTACGGGTAATTACAATGTATTGTTTTGTATTGACTTACGGTATTCTGTTGGTGTATTTCCTGTATGTTTTTTAAAAGCAGTATTAAACGAAGATTTTGAATTAAAACCTACTTCATACAAGATTTCAAGAATCGTTACCTTCGTTTTTGTAGCATCTTTTAAAATATCCATAGCATATTCTATCCGATAGGTATTTACGAAATCATAAAAATGCTGCCCTAGCTGATGATTGATTAACACAGATAATTCACGGGTAGGAATTCCAATATGATCAGAAATATTCTGAATGGTTATCGAAGGATTCAGGAATGGTTTTTCTGCGGTCATAAAATGCTTTAATTTCAGAAGCTCCTCATTGTACTCTTTTTCAGGCACAGCTTCAGGCTCATTCTTTTTTTCTTCTGAAACAATATCAGAAACAAGCTTTAATTTTGAATCGATGTTTCTGAATAGACCGGGATTGTTGAGTGCTTTAAACAAATACCAGCACACAATAAACAATTGAGAAACCAGGATTCCGATTTTTATCCACTCCGAGATGTAGGGATAATCTGAGAATTTAAAAATATTTTTTAAAAGTGCGGTTAAATACACAACAGCAAGCACACTGGTGAATTGGAACAGCCAGTGGTAAGAATTGATGTTGGTACCGGAATAGTTCTCGAGATATAATTTTTTTGCTTTTCTCAATAGGATAAAAACAGCCGTAAAATAGATAAATGTCTGAATATGAAAAAGAATATGATTGAACTGGATCTCTATCATATTTTGACGATCCATAATGAAATCAATTTTAGAAGCAGTATCCACTGAATAAAAACGGGGGATCAAAGCGATATTGGCTGCTAAGAAAGGAAGCAGGTGTATGAGATATTTAGGTTTAAATTTAAAATCAGAATAACAAACCGATAGTACATACAGGTAAAAGGTTGGAATCTGCAGAAAGGCAAGAGTGTTTCTGAGCATTCCAAAATTTGAAGGACCATTAGTGATCAGACTCAATAAGGGTTCGCTAATGTCTACTGCAGTGATGATGAGGAACAAAGCAAAAAGAGAATTACTTGTTTTATGCTTTGTTTTAACGGTAATGAGAAAAAATGCAAGAAAAAATGAAACGAACAAAGAGATTATTGTTACAATAATTAATAAATTACTCTTATCCATTTTTTATTTTTTTGTTCATAGTTCAATAGTCTTTCTGGTTTGCAATTGAATTTCGTGAAGCTAAAGTGAGGCTTGAAATTCAAAATGAAACTGTGCAAATATAGACATTAGATTGAAATAATATATTTTTTTAAAAAGATGTTCTGGCTCCCATACTGATGCTCTAAATCATTTGAAGTAACAGTCATGTAAATAAGTGTTTAAAACTTTTTTTGTTCTGGAAAACAGACTGTGAGTGAAGATAAATAATAGGCGAGTACCTGACATTTTACATCAATAGGAGACCTCATAAAGGCCTCCTACTTGATTGGGGGTAGTCATGAAATTAAATACCACCTATTTTTAACAATATTATCCTTTATGATAAGGACACCCTGATGCTGCATCAGAATTCCCGGAAATATTGAAGAACTGCTCTTCAATCACTTTTCTCTGATCCTCAGGAATATCCTGTATTTTACGAAGGGTATTGACCTGGATATGAGGCCAGCTGGTAGTACCGCCGTCATTCCCGAAATCAAATTCAAAGAATACGATTTGCTCATATTGCAGCTGAAGAATCTCTTTTCCATCTTCAATCACTGTTTCAATCCACATGTCCATATCCACCTCAACAGTCGGAACAAAACGATTGACAAAAGGAACATTCAAAACGCCTCCCTGTGCTCCGGTTTTCATCTTGGAAGACATTCTTACATGAACATAATTGCTGACCTTCTGACCTCTTAATGTATCCCTAAGCCTAAGATCAGGACGTACAGAATAAGGATATAAATCGTCTGCCAGTATTCGCTGGGTATAAATCTTGTTTGAACCCTGATCATTAACGTCATTAAGTGTTTCATGAACCCAGGCAGGTGCAGGTTTGTCCAGATCAATGATATTATCCGGTGTTACTCCTGCATTTCCCATTGTACGTGAAATGGAAAGATGATTCGTATCCCATGCCTCTTTACCATAAGGGAATTGAGGTGAGCCTTCGATTAAATAGAACGTTTGGTTGTCCTTATTTTGAGGAATGATATCTCCAAGTAAAGTAATGGTGCTTCCATGAGGAATAACGCCGCTTCTCGAGATAGAGTAGTCCGGAATAAAATAAGGCCCGTCAATTCCTGCTCCCGGTTTTATTTCCTGAGCCGGAATGATTTCATAATAAGGCTGCCCTGGTTGTAGCTGACTTAAAAGAATATATTTAGGGTTGGCCTCTCCGTCTGGAGTAATCCTTACCAAAGGTTCATCTCTGTATTCCCCTGTATAGCCATACTTTGCATCTTCTGTTGAAATAGCATGAATACCGCGGTCTCTTTCAATAGATTCTTTGGTTGCTGCATGATTGTAAACGTCACTCAGCCAAAGATACATTCCGTTTTCTTCATGGATGGGAGTGTATTTTAAAGCGTCCTGTCCCTGTACGGTATTAACACTTTTAATGCTCTGTTCATATTTAACAGCCCCACAGAAAAGTTCACTGGCTCCACCACGGTTACGAACTCCACCCGGAACAATGGAAAAGGTTAACTTTTCAATATATTCTTCACTGTCAAAAGCGAATTTTCCGGGAATTGTTCCTGAATTAGTTCCCGGAGAAGGCATAATCGTAGTATGTACTCCGCTTGCTAATGAAGGCTTGGTAATGTCTTTATTGTAATTAACATTGTAGCTTACCCAGGTTCCATCCAATGCTGCCAGAACTCCATAATCTACACTATTTTCTATGGACTGCAGGTTGTCTTCTCTAAAAGGTCTTACCGGATCATCAATAAGAAGTTTTGAATATCCATCCATTACCTCAGCCAGATTAACCTCATTTTGGCCAGGCATTTTACGGAATAACTGTTCGCCTCCCGCTTCGGGACTCTCTTTTTTTCTTTTAAGCATGATATATCGTTTTTATGGTTATAGATTGATGTATTCGAAAGTTGGGCCTGCATTATTCTGAGCGTCCAATGGTTGTTTCATCAGATTAACGGCCTGTTCTTTCAAGGCATACATATACATAATGGACTTTTCAAGCTCTCTCTGATTTCCTTCTACAGCACTTTGTATAGCATCCAATAAACGCTTGTAGGTTTTATTAAACTCAGCACCTTGAGCATATAATTCTTTATTTTTGATATAATCTTCCAGTTTAGGATTAGGTTTCATCGGATATGCCTCATTCCAGTCTACCGGAAGATCTTTTCCAGTAGGTGGCGTTGTTACAGGCATCATTCCGTTTTCATCCATAAAAGGTTCATAATTTCCTCCCAGATAGAAATGCTCATGGAAAACTTCTTTAAATCTGAAATAATGCGCCAGTTCCGCCCCTTCTTCAAACTGAGAAGGATCAACATCAAAAATAGAATCATCAGCACCTTCTCCCTGTCCTTTAATTTCCTCAAAAACAGCAATTACTCCGGCTAAAGCCTCTACAGAATGTAATTTCCCACCACTTCCGTAATATTGTTCAGGACGGATTTGTTTGGCAGGATTTCCTGTGAAAATTCCTCCGGTATTTAATTCTTCAAAATTCGCAGGAAGTTGTCCGTGTTCTTTGTAGTATGCAATGATTTGGAAAATAACGATATAGAAGAATAAAACATCATAATACTCCCCAATGGTGTGTACATTTTCCATAATGAAGCCCTTCATGTTTTCAAGAGTCCAGAAGTTGTTTTCCTGTACTGAGGCTCTTTGAGTATATAATGCTGAAGTGTCAGTGTCGTGATCATATTTGGGGGCTTTTACCAAAGGCTTGCCTGGACTTTCAATTGCAATAAATGTTGCAATACTGTTGCTTGAGAATGTTTCAAGGCCAACATAGAAATCAACATTCATTGGTAGTTTCATCGGGTAAGTAGGATAGTTTTCCTGTTTGTTGACAGAAGGCTGTATGTCAATAGCATTCAGAACATTACAAACCATAATCAGGTGAAGCATTTCTTCCACAGCAACACTTCTGATAATTTGTGAAGCCAGGGCGTTAGTACCATCCTTGATTGAATACAAAGCAGTAAGGTAAGGTGGAATGGTGGAATGTTCGATAAGAATTGCCGTCTGTAAAAGATCCTGTAAAATCGGTTTATAATCAATTTCGATTAATCCCTTTTTTAATTCTGAAACTCCGGATCCGAACTGTGATTGAAGGTAAGCATTAAATTCTTTGATCTGATTGGTTAGCAGAAGATTAGTTAATGTTTTACTGTGATGCTTTAATCCTTCCATCCAGTCTTCCTTGCTAAGCGTTGAATCAAACAGCAAAGAAGGCAATGAAACGGCCTCAGTAACAACAGCACTTCTGGCTGCCATTCTTCCTGCTGTTAATAACGTTTCCTGTGGTTGAGCGGTTTTATTGATAAGTTTTTGTCTCATGTTGTTATTTTTTAAGTTGAATTTCAAGATCAGCAAGAATAGACTCTACTGAACGGATCGTAAATGCTGATAATGTTAAAGTAGGGTTTGAAGTTCCCAGAGTGGTCATATTTCCAGCTCCTACAATGTATAAGTTAGGGTGATCCCAGGCTTTACAATAGCTGTTGGTAACAGAATCTTCTGCTGTAGAACCCATTCTGTGAGTACCCACGATGTGACCTGCTCCATTGTAAGAATACCTTACCCCATTGTACATCACGGAGTTCATATCTGCTGCAGTATATTTGGTGAAATCTTTAATGCCTAATCTTTTAAACATCTGATCCGAAGCATGTTTTGCCTGTTCCATGGCTTTCATTTCATATTCTGTCAGCTCATAATGAATGACAGGCCGAGGAATTCCCAGAACATCCATGTATTGATCATTAATCGTAACCCTGTTATTGGGATTCGGCAATTGTTCGATTTCAAAATGGAATAATACCTGTTTTGAAAGTCTGTTGGTAAGAGCCTCTCTCAATTCAGCTCCGAAAAGATTCTCCTCGCTGATAAAATAGGCAACATCAGATCCCGGAGAAAATGCCGGCCATCCCCATCCCCAGTTGTCAAGAGGAGAGATCCACGCTGAAAATTCACCTCTGAAGTTCCCGTCACGGAAAGACGAAATGTTTGTTGTAGAACCAGGCCCTCTGTATGGATAAACCGGTTCAGGGAAAAGCCCCCAGGTCAGCATTACCATATGATCCATCAGGTTTCTTCCCACCTGATCACTGCTGTTGGCCGCGGTTTTTACACCGTTTTGAGTAGTATATGGGGAATTCAGCAAAATCTTTGGGTTTTCAAAAGCATTAGCAGCAAGAATTACGATAGCATCTGAAGTGTCTATAGATTCTTCAATGAAATCTGTTTTCTCTTTTGAGGTATATCTTCTCAGATGAACTTTGGAAATTTTATCCTTATCATTCTGGTCAACGCTCAATCTGTAAACCACACTCTGAGCCTGAATCTGCATGTATGGATTAC
Organism: Chryseobacterium sp. Marseille-Q8038; assembly: GCF_965111995.1. NCBI lineage: Bacteria > Pseudomonadati > Bacteroidota > Flavobacteriia > Flavobacteriales > Weeksellaceae > Chryseobacterium > Chryseobacterium sp. Marseille-Q8038. The sequence continues at coordinate 689,444 of NZ_CBCOPN010000001.1, forward strand.
GCTTAAGGTTTTCGTGATCATTAAGTTTATATAAAGCTTTTTTCAAAGTCTTTAGCGCATTGTATTTAGCCTGAACAGGACAGATGGGAACACAGGAAGCATTCCCTTCACAACGTTCTCCCATATAAGGATTCCATACGGAACCTAATGCTTTATATTCTTCTTTTTCAGAACTGTCTAAAACCAGTTTATATCCTGATTCTTTTGGTTCGGCTTTGATGATCTTTGTTTTTCCGTATTTTGGATTGGGGATAGAGTTTCTTCCCTGTGGAGAAGGTACCATCATTAAAGGAATCTCTCCAGAACTTAGTTTCACACTTGTCCCTTTAAGTCCTTCAATAATCTTATGATCCATATAACTCTGAGGAATTTCCTCCATCGGGAATACATAATTTCCATAATATTTTTCCATATTCTCATCAATAGGATATTCCTGTCTTGAAACATCTCCGGAAACTCCGATTTCAAATTCCGCCATTTCATAATAAGGCCTTAATTCCTCATAGTCAATAGGCCAGTTGATAGGCGTTTTTTCTTGAGAATCCGGCTTGTGTATTGTAATTCCATATTTCTCGGTGAGTTTGAAATCGTTTGGAAGCATTCTTGGTGTAGTTCCCAGCCAGTGAAGGGTAGTTCCGCCTCCCACTCTTATGGCATCACTTGCAAAAGGCATGGGCCCAAACTGAACCAGATATCCTTTTTTATCAGGAAACGGCTGAACAATATGTTCCATATCCAGAACATTGGGAGAAGGAGCTTGTTTTAAATTTGGATAAGGTGAATTGGGAACCTTGGCTTCCTCCCGATAAAAAGTACGTATATATTCATTGTAAGTGGTCATTGAGGATACGGAATCCAGTTCCAGCCCAGCTTCCAGTCCTGCCTCATACATGAGTATTGATATTTCCTTGATGGTATCCGATTTTCCGGCATCTGCACGGTGAATCATTTTTCCTTTTGCTGCATCAAATACATGATCAGACAGTAGTTTTGCGATCAATGATCCTGCGATCCCCGTTCCTACGATGATCACATCTTTTTTGTTATGGGTCTGGTTCATGAGTTGCTGTTTACAGGTTTAATATTCCATGATTTGTAGCCAGGTTGTTTTGCTCCTGGCGGATGAGAGTGCATCAGATTCCAGACAAGACCTTCTTGGTAAGAAAGATCATTGATGTAACTGCCTTCCCAGGTTCCCAAATACCACATGGTGATTACTTTTCCGGCGATCTCATTCATTCCTGCATTACCAATAATTTCGGATTGAATGGCCTTTTTTAATTCCTCTTCACCGGAAGAATTTTCAAGAATATTTTTAGATACGGTAAGGAATTCTACAAAAGTGGCGGCTTCTAAACTTTTTAAAACATAAGTGTAATAGGTTTCCGCAAGACCTGTGGATTGTAGTTCGTTTACCGTAAATCCCGCGAGCGCTTCCGAGATAGACATAAACACGTCGAAATAATAATCGTCGACGTTGAGAATTTTGTTAATAATATTCATTTCGTTAAAAATTTGGGTTAGATATCTTCAATTCCCTTCAACAGGAGGGCATCAAGCCGATTGATCTACAGCTGCAAGATTTTTCAGATACCATCCCTTTTTCCGAAATGATTGAATGTATTTCAAGCGATCCATAGTAACCAGTTTTTGTTTATCCGAAATTAATCAGATCCCGGCAGATAAGATTCAGTATTTCTACGTAATTTATGTTAACGGTAATTTGAAAAATTATAAAATAACCCTTTGTAGCAAAGGGTTTCAAGGGGTTTTGTTTTCACCTAGTTTAGAATTAATTTAAATAATGTGGTATTGAAACAGAGTACGATATTAAAGGGAATCGATTCAATTGAATTTAAAAAATAATAATAAATTGACGATCAGGATGTAACGAAAGTGAAGCTATGGTAGTCTAATCAATATGAGTTAACTTTTTGCTAAACAGTTATCCCAGATAAAACCAATTACTATTGACCATGAAAAGATTTTCACTTACTTTATTGTGCTTTGCTTCCTCTCTTTTTTCTGCACAGGGATTGAACAGCCAGAAAGAAACAGGTACGAATTTGTCCAAAAATATAAATGAGCAGCCGGTACATCAATCTGTTCAGCTGGAGACAGATAAAGTATTCAATAAATTAGTGAACCTAAGAAGAACATTCCATGAAAATCCTGAATTGGCCGGTAAGGAAAAGCAAACTCAGGAAAAAATTAAACAGTATCTGCTGGATCTGGGACTGGAAGTTCAAACAGACCATTACGGGTATAGCGTTGTAGGGATTTTGAAAGGAGATAAAAAAGGCAAAAAAATAGCCTGGAGATCAGACATGGATGCACTACCGAATGATTATCCGGATCCGGAGGTTTTCAAATCAAAAGTAAAGGGAGTTCAGCATGGGTGTGGTCATGATATTCACATGGCAATCGGGTTAGGAATTGCTGAGGTTCTTTCCAAAAATAGAAAATCTTTAAAGGGAACAGTATATTTTATATTTCAACCTGAAGAGGAAAGCTTTAAAGGCGCGAAGGAACTGCTTAATAATGGATTGCTTTCTAAAATAAACCCTGATGAAATCTATGGGCTTCATGTGACGGCTACTCCTGTTGGCCAGATCATGGTGAAACCCAGTGAAATGTTTGCCTATCAGAAGAAAATAAGGATTCAGTTAAAAAAAGGACTATCTGAAGAGGAACTCAATGGTTTAACAAAAAAGATCAGTAATTCTTTATTTCGGGCTTCTTCCGGAAGCAAACCCTGGGAAATACAGTCTATTGTTGATCCTAAAATAGGGTTGACCAATCCTGATACTATTTTCAAAGATTATCTTTTCACAGATGGAAAATTCAATACTTATTCTAAGAATAATGAATCTTTTCTTGAAGCCTACCTGTATGAGACGAATGCTTCCAATGTAGATAAAATAATTCCTGAAGTTCAGAAGATTGTTGAAGATAGTGGATATAAAAATCAGCTGCTTTCCGTTTCATTTGTTCAGGAAAACCCAACGGTTATCAATAATGAAAAACTGACAAAATCGGCAATAGAAACTCTTCAGAATCTTTATGGAAAAAATGCTGTTGCATCAGATTATGGTCAAGTTCCGTTTTTTAATGATGATTTTGCTTATTTTCAACAAAAAATACCTGGAGTTTACTTTTTCCTTGGAGGATCCAATTTTGAAAAAGGAGTAATAGCGATGAATCATTCTCCTAATTTCCAAGTGGATGAGGAGAGCATCAGAACCGGAGTGAAAAGTTTTTCATCATTATTGATAGAACGCCTTAACAGAAACTAATTCTTGACAGCAATCGCATCTATCTCAAACAACATTCCGGGTAAAGCGAGCTGACTTACCGGAATAAGTGTACTGGTAGGCAAGAATGAATGATTCCATACTTTCTTCGCTTCATCCGCCCATATTTCAAGTTTTTCCTGATTGTGATCCACAATGAGTAAGGTAATTTTGACAATATTCTCGAATGTCATGTCATGGCTTTTTAGCACAATTTTCAGGTTTTTCAAAGCATCCTGAACCTGGGTTTTAAAGTCATCCGCCAATTCATGATTTTCCCCGACACCTCCGCTCTGCCCGGAAATAAAGCACATCTGAGAAGGAGATTCTATAGAAATGCTGTGTGAGAAACCATAAGGGCCAGGATTAAATAATTCAGCAGGATTAATCAATACAGCTTGTTTATTGCTTTCCATAATCTTTCATTTAATGAGGTAAAGATGAGAGATAAAAATTGAAAAACTCTTTACATATGTTGAGAAAAATATTCTTTTATTTGGGTAAAGTTCCCTTTCAATTAAAATGGAATTCAAATAAAAAATGCTGTCTCAAAAGTTTCATTCTGAATAGGCCGGAAGTCTGTGAACACAACCCGGAAATGTAATGAAGAATTTCATTTTTGAGACAGCCTTATTAAATTTTTTACTCTACAACAATACTTTCAATCCCTTTTTGCAAAGCCGTTTCCTGAATGACAGGAACAGAAAGACCTTCTGCGCGTACTACAGAAATATCCGTCATTCCCATAAATCCAAGAGTTTGTTTTAAGTAAGGAACAACAAAATCATAAGCCTGTCTTTCCCCTTCCGAATATACTCCGCCACTGGAAAAAGCCAGATATACTTTTTTGTTTTTTACCAAACCTTCAGGACCGTTTTCACTGTAGCTGAAAGTTTTTCCTGCTCTGGCAATATGATCTAACCATGATTTCAGGGTAGAAGTGATGCTGAAATTGTACAATGGAGCTTCGATAATAATAATATCGGCTTCATGCAGTTCGTCAATGACTGTATCTGAAAGTTTTACCGTTTCCCATTGTTCAGAAGTACGGTTTTCAGCAGGAGTGAAAAATGCATTGATATGTGCTTCTTCTAAATGAGGAAAAAGAGGATTCGCCAAATCACGTTTTTTAAAAACACTGTCAGGATATTTTGTTGTAATTTTTTCCACAACGGCATTTCCCAGTTTTTTACTGATTGATGATTCGCTTCTTGGGCTTGAGACAATATGAAGTACTCGTTTCATTTTTTATTTTTTTTAAAATTGATGTTTCAAAATTATTTATATTTACTAATAAAAAGATAGTAGTTACCAAAAGGTTAGTAATAACATTTAGGTTAGTAATAAGCTAAAACAGAAACAATGGAAGAAGAAAAAATAGTGTATTCAAGGCCGCAATGCAGTACTCATCTGTCTGCTACAGAGGATGCTTTGTATGTTTTAGGAGGCAGATGGACCATCCGCGTAATGATTGCTATTTTAGGTGGACATACGCGTTTCAATGAGCTGCAGAGAACCATCAAAGGAATTTCAGCAAGGGTATTATCCAGCGAATTAAAAAAACTGGAGGTAAATCATCTGGTTGAAAGAACGGTTATTACAGATCAGAAACCGGTATTGGTAGAATATGTTCCCACAGAATATAGCGAATCACTGAAAGATGTTATTGCTGCTCTGGCAGATTGGGGAGCAAAACATAAAAAGAAAATTACTGCCTGATAATAAAATAGAAGAGTAGTGTTGAGGTTAGAGAATACTGTATTTTGTGGTATTTGTTAAGTTGCAGCATTGCTTATACTTTAAGTATTTTTACTCAAATTAATAATAACAAGATGGTCATAGGTGAAGACTTATTATTTTCCTACGGAGCCACTCTGGAAAATTATGAAGCCGGAGATGCTGTTTTTCAGGAAGGTACCGTAGCAAAATATTATTTTCAGATCAGATACGGCACTGTGAAGCTGAATACGTTTTTAGAAGACGGAAAAGAATTTGTTCACGGGCTGCCTTTTGATGGGCATTGCATTGGTGAAAGCTATTTATTTACTGATCATCACTATGCTATTAATGCCATTGCCGTTACCCAATGTGAAATCATTAAAATTTCCAAAACAAAAATTCTTGAAATCCTGCTGGAAAATCCAGAATTGCTACTTGAAATTAATAAATACATGGCAGACAGAATGCATTTCAGATTTATGATTTCCAGTTTTCTGGCCATTTCGGATCCCATTGTAAAGCTCACAAAGCTTTTTGATCATATTAAAAAGTATTTCGGATTCGTAGAAGCGTATTCATTTCTGATTCCCTATACGAGACAGCAAATAGCAACCTTAACCGGTCTTCGGGTGGAAACGGTGATCAGATATGTCAAAAAAATGGAGGAACAGAAAATGGTTAAAATTGAAAGTACTAAAATTTATTATTAGCTTTCAGTAATTCAAACGAAGTTCTTTATTATTTTAAAATTAAAACAGGCTGATGCGTATTTTGGTAAATTCCTTCAGAAATACTTCTGCTTGCCAGATAATACAGGAAGCTGTGCTTACCAGGTAACGCAATGATGAGATCTGCCTCATTTGATGCGGCAAAAGACAGGATTCCATTAATGACGTTTTCATCATGAGAATAATGAATGCTGCTTGGGATTTCTGTTAAATGTTCACGGATATAGTCTTCCAGTTCTTTTTTATAGTCTTCATTCTCTTTTTCATTGTTGTTGATATTTAAAAATGACAATCGTACATCCTGCTTATGAATAACAGATTTGTGATGAAATAATCTTTCTAATCTTTTAATTCCTTTAATATCACAAGGAATAAAGATATTCTTAATAGGAGTGTAATGATAGCTGTTAGGAACAATTAAGGTCTTCACAGGGCTTGTTCTTGCAATACTTATAATATTATCAGAAACAAAACTCTCAGTACTGGAAGTCTGATCATCACTTCCCAAAATAATCAATTCCACAGACGGCTGATTTTTTAAAAGCTCATTAATACTTCTGGTAATGACCCAGTCACTTAAAATCCTGGAAACTTTTATATCAGGGGACTTTTCGGTAATAATATTGCTTAAGTGGTCAAATAATGATTCCGTTCTCTGCAGTAAATTATTTACACTTTCTTCATTCACAAAGGAATGCCCTTCTGCAATATGCAGGTAGTCAAACTCAGATTCACCTGCTGTTTTTAGTAGGATAATGTTTTGATATTCGTAGGTTTTTGCCCAATCTGCGGCAATTCTTACTGCATTTTCCGTAGTTGATGTAAAATCAATGGGTACAAGGATTGTTCTCATATGCTATCATGTTTTGATCCCGGTTCTTCCAGGTTTGCGGTCATTTTTTTTACTAAAAGCAGTGCTTTGTTAATCTCTTCTTCGTCTATAGTACCTGCTGCCTTTTTATAAAGATCCAATGCCCAGGGATAAACGGTTTCTACAATCTGTTTCCCTTTCTGAGTCAAAAAGATCTGTTTATTTCTCCTGTCGTTTTTATCAGCTATCCTTTCCACTAAATCCCTTTTTACAAGGCTATTGATGAGGTAGGTAATGCTTGATTTGTCTTTACTTACTTTATTCCCGATTTCCTGCTGATTGATGCCATTGTTGCGTGAAAGAAGTCCCAGAATTTCAATCAGTTCAAAAGACAGATCCGGATCATATTCATTAATACTGTTCTGGATTTTCTGCCGGAGACGGCTTTTCATTTCACTCATCGCCAGACCAAGTTCCAGAGCCAGTTCTGATCTATTATTTTGTTTTGCAAGCATACTTTATAATTAATAATGATACAGCAGTATAAAATCGATATCCAAAAGGATTTTAGCATGACTTATCCTAACAAATATACGAAAAATTAGTTTTAATTAAAACTAATTGAAGGTAAAGTATTCTATAACAAGAGATAAAAAATGAAAAAATAAATCTTCAGGAACAAATTTTGTAGTCAGATAACTATTAATTAAAAAAGGATATGTCTGTAATTGTGTTAAAAAGGATTTACGAAACGCCGTCCTCAGACGATGGCTGCCGTATTCTGATAGATCGTCTCTGGCCAAGAGGGCTTTCAAAAGAAAATGCTGATCTTGATGAATGGGATAAAGACATTGCGCCATCAACAGAATTAAGACTGTGGTTTCATCACGATCCTGCGTTATGGCAAGAATTTTCAGAAAAATATATGAAAGAACTTCATGAAAGTAATCTCGGGAAAGACTTTCTGAAACGTCATGAGAATCAGGAAAAAATTACATTGTTATATGCTGCTAAAGATGAAGCCCACTGTCATGCCATCATTGTAAAAAAGTATCTTGAAAGTATAAAATAAAAGAAAAAGCAGAGATTAGTTCTCTGCTTTTTCTTTTTTAACGGCCTGATGCATAATAAGGATAATTCCCAAAAGGAAAAATGCGATGATCAGATAACGCCACGAAAGATCTTTTTGATCCGTTACCGTTCCGCTTACAGAAATGATAAAGCTCGTTACAGAAGTGATTACATATACCAATCCACCCATAAGCCCTCCGGCAGTACCTGCATTTTTAGGAAAGTAAAGCATACTTGTTGTAAAAAAGGAGGTAAATAAAATTCCGGAACAGATGTGAATAAAAAAGGCAAAAGGAATCATAATGAAAAGACTTTCTGCAAAATAACTGGTGATGATCAGCCCGGCAATCAGGATCAGCTGAAGCAAAATAGGTTGTAGAATTCTTGGTTTAAAATCAAGAGTCAGTCTTCGTTTTCCGATAAAACCTCCTATCATCCAGGAGAAGCCCAGGATCAATGTACAGTATCCAATAACTACCGGCGTAAAATGAAAAGTATTTTCAATAATAAAAGGTCCGGTAATATTAAAGAGCATAACAATAGAGTAGCTCAATCCTAAAATAAAAATCCCTAACATGAAAATCCTGTTTTTAAGCATCATTTTGTAAAGACTGATATTCTCTGACAGATCCAGTTTCTTTTTCTGGGGAAGACTTTCGCCGCTAAAAAACCACTCAAAAAGGAATAGAAATCCGGCATATCCGGCTAGAAAATAAAAATTAGCATGCCAGTTAAAGATTTTCTCAAGATATCCTCCCAGGAAAGGAGCCAGAATAGGGCCGCACGACCATACAATGGTAAAATAGCTCAAATAATGCTTTACTCTTTCCGAATCATAAATATCTACGAAAATAGCACGCGTAGCCACTACAAGAACCGAAACAGCTGCTCCCTGAAGGATACGAAGCAGACAGATCAGTAAAATGCTGTTGGTCATCGTAATCAGGATACTGGTCAGGATCAGGAGGAACAAGGCGATCAATTTAGGACGGTAACGTCCGATACTATCCAGAATTCCTCCTACAAACAACTGGGAAACTCCGTAGCTCAATAGATATGAGGTCAGCGTGATCTGAATATCTTTTTCCGAAACCATCATTTCTTTGGCCATAGAAGGAAACGATGGTAAATAAATATCCGTGACAAACCCGGAAAGCGGGATAGACACGAAGGCCATAATGGTAATTAATCTGATTCGTTGCTCAGATGCTTCTCTCAACATATTCATTCGTTTTTACCATGCAAAAATAAGTCAAGAAATGGGAAACTGGATTTTAAAAGACAAAGCAAAAATTACGAAAATCAAATATTAAGATAAATTCTTAAATTTTAATGGTGAAGTCTGGGCATGCTTTTTAAAAAAGTTATTAAAATGAGCAGGCTGATCAAACCCTAAAGTATAGCCTATCTGGGCAATATCCCAATTCGTATACTTCAGCAGGTTTTTAGACTCTTCAAACATTTTTTCTTTGATAATCTGAGTAGTAGTAAGGTTGGTTACAGATTTTACAGAAGAATTCAAATGATTGACATGTACATTGAGATGCTCCGCAAAGTCGGAAGGTGTTTTTAATGCCAATGGATAAGCAGGAGAGTCCAGAGGAAACTGTTTGGTGAGCAATTCATCGAATAGCTTGTACAGACGTACATTCGCAGGGAGCTCATTAGGATTGATATCTTCCACACGGTTTTCCAGTGCCAGATGCATTACAGAGGCAAGATTGCTTTTGATACTGCTGCAACGGAAAGGATATGCAGAATTATTCATCCTGTAAATCTGATCAAAATAAAGAGTTGCCAGCTGAGCCTGTTCTTCCGTCAGAAATACCACTGGTTTACTCCATTCTTTGAACATTGATGTTTTTTTAAACAGATTAAATTCTGAATTTCCATTAAAAAATTCCTGATTGAACAAGCAGAAATATCCCTCCTGTACATCACTTTCACACTCCCATGAATACGGAATGCTTGGAGAAGGGAAAAATAATGCAGGCCCATCAATAAACAGCTGATGGGTACCATAATGAATGGTACCTTTTCCTATGATAAAGCTTATTTTATAATAATCACGGCGGTTGTAGGGACTCTTAAAGCTGCAATATCTCCGCATAGAAATATTGAAATGAGATTTTCCTGTCTCAAAATCTTCAGAATCAAATATTTTGATCTGGTCTTTACGAATGCGTCTGTAATAATCTTCTATGGTTTCCAGCTGATCGCTCATAAGTAAAAATTATAAAAATCAAAGATAAGTAAATGGTTGTTCACTCAGCATGATTTTAAGTGAGATAATAAAAATAAGAATGATAGTCTCTCTCGATATTTGTCTTAAAAAAGACCTGCAGTGATAAAATATAGAAAAGCATCTATACAATCTGAGAAATCTGTGGTTAAAAAATGAATTTAAACTAACTTTTATTAACCTCCAATTCTAAAATATGCGATGGGAACTGAAAAGGACCCGTCTTTGAACTATCCGCCACTACAAAACCATATTCTTTTAAAAAGTCTGCAAGCGGATCGTGATCCAGGATATTGATCCATATAACATCTGTAAAACTCACTGCGGATCTGCATTTTTTCCAAAGGGATTGTCTTGTTTCCGGAGTGTCAAACTCTGAAAGAATTACAAAACTGATTTCTGTAGCCCTTTTTCCCTCAGGAATTCCGGGATGGAGAGTGCCGCTTTTGATAATACTGTATCCAATGGGCTTCTGATCTGCATACATAATGATTAGTTGATTGGAAAGATCATTCAGATCATTGATCATCTTTCTCGGATCTATTTCGTGGTGAATATATTTTTTTATGTCTTCCTCACTGACAAGCTCTCTGTGTAATGAATAAATGGAAGAATCAATAATGGTTATAAGATCAGAAATTCCCTCTTCAGAACCTACTGTAAATTTTGAAATGATATCCATGGGATTTTTTTATTCAAAATTATAAGATTAATCTATTCAAAAAGGATACAGTTCGCTAAAATATCATCGGTACAGAAGGTATTTTTGTAAATTTGTTCAGTACAGTTGATGTATTATGATGAAACCTTATAAGTACGAAATTTTTACGGCCGAAATAGAGAGGCAGATCTACAATGGAATTTTACAGGAAAATGACAAGCTTCCTTCCGTTCGTTACATTAAGGAAAAATACAAACTGAGCACAAGCTCTGTGCAAAGTGGATTTGAATATCTTATGATTAAAGGGCTGATCAGGAGTAATCCACGGTCTGGCTATTTCGTTACAGGAATTCAGGAGGAAAATATTCCGGAAGTAAAAACAAAGCTTCCGGCCGTAGTGAGGGATGAAGTATTTATGAAAAATATGATGCTTACTTCCAAAAGAACTTCAGAATTCAGTTCTTTCAATACGGCTGTACCCGGAGATCTTCTGATTCCCCAAAAACTTATCCTCAGAACAATGCAGGAAGTTATTCGTGAGAAAGGGGCATCACTGCTCAGGTATTATCCCCCAAACGGATTGGAGCTATTAAGGAAACAGATTGCAAAACAAATGGGAGCTTATTGCTGTATATTAAATCCAGACGAAATAATTATCACGGATGGTGCGTTGCAGGCCCTTACAATTGCTTTAAAATCGGTTACAAAAGCAGGAGATGTAGTGGCTGTTGAGAGTCCATGTGTGTTTTCTGTACTGGAAGTACTTGCTCACCTTGAGTTAAAAGTCATTGAGATTCCTGTACATTATAAAACAGGTTTTGATACTGAATATTTCAAAACGATCTGTGAGGAAAATAAGATCTGTGCTCTTGTCACGACTCCCAATTTTCACAATCCCACAGGTGTTGTAATGAAAGATGAAACAAAAAAAGAAATTCTGAGCATGGCAGAAACGCATCAGTTCTGTATTATTGAGAATGATATGTACTCCGATCTTTATTTTGAAGAACAAAGGCCGCAAAGTATAAAAAGCTTTGATAAAAAAGGGATAGTCATGATGTATTCATCGTTTTCAAAGACGTTAGCTCCGGGAATTCGTTTAGGCTGGTTATATGCCGGAAGTTTTTATGCAAAATCCGAAAGAGTAAGGTTTGCTTTAGGGCGCACCGTTTCGCCTATTTACCAGGAATTGGTTCTGAAACTGCTACAGGGAAGCGGTTATGAAAGGCATCTCCGGTTATTCCGGAAAAAACTCAGTCAGCAGGCTGTTCAGGTATTGGAGGTGTTAAGAAATTCCTTTCCTGAAGGCTCTTATTTCCACAGGCCGAGAGGAGGTTACAGTATTTGGGGGCAACTTCCTCAGAATACTGATATGGAAAGGTTTTACCAGTATTGTGAGGAACATCAGATTTTGTTTACTCCCGGAAATACCTTTTCTTTCACGGATAAATATCATTTTCATTTCAGGATTATTTTTAGTGAAAGAATTACCTCTGAAAGCATTGTTTTACTGAAAGATGCAGGCAAGAAAGCAAAAGAGCTGCAGTTTTAAAACTTTAAGAGCAATTAAGTAAAATAGAGAAAGTAAAATGTCTTTCTAAATGAAATTTTTTAAGAGAATCTTCGTTTACTTTTTTTGATTCTTATTGATTTTGAATAGTTTATTTAAAAATTTACTTCGACTCTAGATAATATCCGGATATAAGGCTGATTTTCTACAATAAATTGATTTTATTTTAAAAATTAAATTGAATTTAAGGAAGACTTAGGAAAAATGATTAAATCCACTATTTTTTTCAACACAATTAGGCTGGAATCACCATAAAACCTATATTTGCAGCCTAAATTTTTAAATAAATGAAAGAACTAATTGAAAAAATCAACGCAGAATTTGAAGCGTTCACAACTGAGGCAAACCAACAAGCGGAAAAAGGAAACAAAGCAGCTGGTACAAGAGCTCGTAAAGCAGCTTTAGAACTAAGCAAATTGTTCAAAGACTTCAGAAAAGTTTCTGTAGAAGAAGCTAAGAAATAATTTACCTTCAGCCGGCTTTTGAAGCCGGCTTTTTTATTTCTAATATATCTGCTTATCAGGTATTTCTCAATAGAAAATAAAATGTCATTTTATAAATACCAAAGGCTGTCATGTTGATAGTCTTTTTTTGTGAATTATTCCCATAGTAGATTTTTGTTATTATTTTTAGATTAAAAAATGGATATTATCATGGGAATGCCTCTTTTTTAGGGTTAATCTTTCATCATCTCCCTAATTTCTTTTATCTTTAAAGCAATCAATAAATATTATGAGGATAAATAGATTTTTTGCAGTGCCTGCAGTAGTGCTGGCTGCTCAGTTTTCCTGGGCTCAGGTAAAGGTTGACCCAAAAGAAAGGTTAAACCCTATCGTAAAAAGTTTTGTAGATGAAGTAAATAATAATTCCCAGCTGGAAAATCTGGCCTCTGAGCTGTTGGATGGAATCGGACCTCGTCTTGTAGGAACTCCGGAAATGCTTGCTGCCAATGAATGGAGTGCCAATAAACTCCGTTCCTGGGGAGTAGATGCCAATCTTCAGCAATTCGGAACCTGGAAAGGCTGGCAGCGAGGTGTTACTCATGTTGATATGACGTATCCGCGTGTAAAATCTCTTTCTGCAACACAGCTTGCATGGAGCCCGGCTACTAAAAAGGCTGTAGAGGCAGAAGTAATTATTCTTCCGAAAGTATCTTCTAAAGCTGAATTTGATCAATGGCTTCCTTCCGTGAAAGGAAAAATTGTGCTGATGGCACAGTACCAGAAAATCGGTCGTTCTGATGAACAAATCAAAGAATTTGCAACACCTGAATTGTATGAAAAGCTTAAAGCAGAAAAAGAACAGGCTGCCAAAGATTTTGCTGCTTATATAAAGAATGTCGGTTATGATAACAATAGTCTTCCTGAAGCTTTAGAGAAGGCCGGAGCGGCAGGTATTGCCATTTCAAACTGGACTGGTATCATGGGAGCCAACAGAATATTCGGAGCGAAAACATCCAAAATTCCAATGATTGATATCGATGTGGAAGACTATGGAATGCTGTACAGAATGGCAGAAAAAGGAACGCAGCCTAAAATCAAAATTGATGCTCAATCCAAAATACTTCCTGAAGCAAAAAGCTTTAATACAATCGGTATGATCAAAGGTAAAGAAAAACCTGATGAGTACGTGATCCTTTCTGCCCACCTTGATTCATGGGACGGAGCTCAGGGAGCTACAGATAATGGAACAGGAACGATCACCATGCTGGAAACAATGAGAATTCTGAAAAAATATTATCCTAATAACAAGAGAACTATTGTAATCGGACTTTGGGGAAGTGAAGAGCAGGGATTAAATGGGTCTAGAGGTTTTGTAGCAGATAATCCACAGATTATTAAAGGAGTACAGGCTGCTTTTAATCAGGATAACGGAACCGGACGTGTTGTGAATATCAGCGGTCAGGGATTTGTAAAAGCTTATGATTATGTTGGAAGATGGCTTGATGGCGTTCCCAAAGCAGTAAGAAGCCATATTAAGACTGATTTCCCAGGGATGCCTGGAGGTGGAGGTTCTGACCATGCTTCGTTCGTGGCAGCAGGAGTACCCGGAATTTCTTTAGGTTCTCTGAACTGGGGGTATTTCGGATATACGTGGCATACTACGAAAGATACTTACGATAAGATCGTTTTTGATGAAGTTAAAAATAATGTGATTTTAACGGCAGCCTTAGCTTATATGGCTTCCGAAGATCCTGAATTCAGCAACAGAGAAAAAAGAGTAATGCCTCAGGATGAAAAAGGAGAGGTCGTAAAATGGCCGGAAGTAAAAGAACCTAGAAGAAGTTCTAAAGATTACAAATAGGTATTCTTTATTTGAAACAGATAAAAGATTAGATATATGGGTGGAGCAGATATATTAATTCAGTATAATTTAAAATTTCTCTGAATATAACAGTAAAGCCTTTTAATTTATCCTATTCTTTTTTGCCGTTATTGGCTAATGCATTTATTTATCTAGTTGAATAATATATGTTTTAGCCAATGATGGCATTTTTTATTATGAATTTCCTAAGAAATAGAATATTCCTTACTATCTAAATAAGAAAGAGATAATATTCTTTTACCCTCTGTATAAAATATATTCTAAATAAAAAGTAAAATATTTTAACTACAGATGAATTTTATAATAAATGTATAGGAGTGTGAATTGATTAAATACTGAATAAAGTCTTCCATTTTGCAACGGTGTTACGACTTAGTTTAAAATGTAAAGCAAGCTGAGTGTTATTAAGATAATTCTTTTTTTGATATTCAAGAATTTTGTATATCGTTTCCTTGTTATAAGAACGGTGAGACTGGTTTTCCTTAATGTTCTGATTATAACTAAATATGATCCTGTTAATTTCTATTACATCAAACGCAGAAAGATTTTTCTTCGATAAAATTTTTTCACATTCATGCTTTTTCTCCGGATATTTCAGGTCAACAAGATCGCTGTAAATTTTTTTGTAATCAGGAGTCGTTGAGTGAGATTGTTTATGATGATCCATATATAATGATGTGGTTTAATTATTTTATAAACTTTTTTGAATGAGCCATATTGATAAAAATAGATACTAGAGTTCATAAATTAATTAAAGAAAGATCCCCAACCAATTATAAGAATGATTTCAATATTTAAAAAATAATAATGCGGAAACTGCTTTTAAACTTTAAATAGTGTTTTTACTTCTTTAATTTCATTTACGGCCCTAGTACCTAGTCTTTATATCAACTAAACAATTTGAAAGCTGATAAAAAGTATATAGTTTGTGTTTTCATGTAAAATTAGCTTTCCATTCTATATGTTGCAATATTTCATATACATCATGTATACAGCTTTTGTTTAATGCTAAAAAATGCAAAAATTTGCTACAACAAAAAGCAACTTGCCTTCCTCAATAAAATAGGGTTATTTGTTTGAAATTACGCACATTTCGCCATGCTGTATCTATGATGTACGTGTTATTTAATACATCATAATGCTTATTTTATACTTTTACGGCGAAACAAAAAAATAGCGTGGAGATAAAAATTGTATTAACCTTATTAATATTATACTTATTGCATGTGTATTCCCAAGTCGGAATTGATTCTTCTGTTCCTGAAATTACTTTAGGCGGAGGTGTAAAGCCAACACAGTTGATTGTTCTAAGTAGAATCATTGTCCCGAAAATTAAATCAGAATTTGTTATCAGGGATAGTAGTGGCTATTCTGAAAAAAGACAAAGAAGGTCTATAGTTTTCCTCAATTGACAAAGTAATGCCAATACTTAAAGGGTGTTAAATGATGAGGAGAAAGAAAAAGAATCTGAAAATATTTCAAAGAAAAATATGTTTTTTATTTACAATATCTTGGTTTTGTGCCTTATTGTTGTTTTACTTTTTGCCTATATCCGTTGTCGTAAGAACAAAGGTATACTAAGGCAAAAAGAATCTGAAACGAATATCTTAAAGGAAAAACTCAATAATTCTTACGATTGTATGATTGAATTGGCGAGGAAAAATGATCCTGATTTACTTAATAAATTTCAGGAAGCGTATCCTAATTTTATTAAAAAGTTACTTGCGATAAATTCTAATCTGTCAAAATCTGATTTGATTTTTTGTGCAATGATATGGCTGGGATTATCATCAAAAGAAATTGCACAATATACTTTTGTGGAGCACCGATCTGTACAGAATAAAAAGCACAGGCTTAGAAAAAAACTGAATATTTCTTCTGATGTTGACCTGTATTTGTTCTTTAAAAATCTTTCTGAACATTAGGTTTCAGAAGAATAAGCTAAGATTGTATCAATTCTTACTTTGAAAACGGTTAGGTCTATATAGCTCATATTCAAAAGGATTAGGAACTCAAATAACAAAAAAACAGGCTTATTCTTAAGTCTATTTTTTGTTAAGGGCCTTTCCGCTTTCGGTATTCTGCTTTGAAAGGTTATTTAATTTTGTAGCTTCAACAGTGGTTGATGCTTTTTCTGTTCTCTTATTTTCTGATGAATTCCTGTAATCAAGTTATTTTTTTTCTGAATACTTGGCAATCCACTTATACAGTGTAGTTTTTGGGATTTTGTAGTCATTTATAATTTCTAATTTTGTCTTTTTTCCTGTTTCAATTTGTTCCAGGATGAACTCTATGATTTCTTTAGTGTATATGTTCTTCCTGAATTCAGGTAAAGAAGATGGTTTTTTATGGGGAGTTTTGTTTGAAATTTCTTTTTTAGGAGGAGAGAAGAGTATCAGGTGTTGTGAGTAGGTCCGGAAAAAATCATATTCTAACAGTTTGCTCCATCTCAATAATTTATCTGTTGTCAGATCTTTTTCAAGGAACATTTGTTCAATTTCGGATTCGGTACATTTCATAAAACTGCAAGCTCTCTGCATATCGAGTGCTTCTTCCATAAATTTAGCTTTGATTGTGCTGCCAATATGTATTTTTTTAAAGTTCAAAATAAACGGGATTATATAATTAAAATTTATTTTTCAAACTATAGTAAAGGTCTAAGGTTTTTTTACCAAGCTGGAGTGAGGATTTATAATGTATAGTGTATATTTTCACCATACTAATAGATCTTCAATATTAATTTCTACTTGAAAAGAAGTGAAAATAATTAAGTAAAAGCTTGGTTATAATTTTTGTTCAAATTTAGTACTGATTATTTTGTTCTAACTAAATAGATATACATCATAAGTACACCATTTTGAAACTCCCTGATTTAGAATGGATAGTTTTGTAATGAACTTTATGTATGAAATTAAAAAAACTCCCGTAAAAAACGGGAGTAGCAACTTTGATCAGTATAAAGACTTATAAAAGTCAAAATGAAAACTGTTTGTGTTATTAAAGTTTAAATACAATAGATTTTTTATTGGTAGGGTATGGACTGGAAACTTTAAAACAAATCTTTCCTACTTTTAACGAAGTTCTTAAATCAGTAATATAGATTTACCAAAAGAATTATCTCTTGCAAATTTAGATTTGATCATTAAACCAAGCAAAATTTTAGATACATCAAAAGTACATCATTTGTTTTTTTAGGTATGTCAGCAGGATTTAGGGGCAGATTAATTGTTTTTTTTTGATGAAATTTTAAAATAGAATGTGTAAATGAATTTAAAATTCATAAAATGATGATAATTGCTTAAAAAAAATAAATTTTCTATCCATCAATTTATGATGCTTTTTTTGATTTTATTTTTCTCAGTATCAATGTTTTTTGAACTGTTATAATTAATCAATGCATAGTGATAATAATGTTTATATTTTTACCAATTTTAACTAAAATTAGTAAAAATATTGTAAATATTTTTATTTTTTTTAATTTTATGGCAAACAAATTGCAGTGTGTGATGGGTTTGTGAAAAAGTGTTATAAAGATCCTGTTAAGTAATATTTTATACATGAGGGATTAACATCTTTTTTATCTTTTTGAAATTAATTATTATTGAATTTACTATGCGAATGCCTAAGCTTAATCAATTTTCGAAAATATTGATTAGCACCCTAATCTGTCTGTTATTTTCTGATTTACTATATTCTCAGACGTATACTCCTCAATATATTGATAGTATGCTGTTAAAGGTTAATGAGGATTTGAGGATAAGCGGCAGAAGGAAAGAACTGATTGATCTTAATAAGAAATTTTGTGATATTAGTAAAAAGCAGGATTATAAGAGAGGTGAAGTTCTTTCTTATATTAATTTAGGTAATATTTATGCAACAGTTGGAATGTATGATAATGCATTCCAGTATCTTCAGATTGCTGAAGATAATCTTGAAGGGGGAGAAGATTACTATCTGTATACTAAATTATATCAGGAATATGGTCAGGCTAATTATGTAATAGGTCTTTATAAAAAAGCGCTTAAGTATAATTCAAACTCAATTTACTACGGAAAACTCATAGAAGATAAACGCAATCAGGAAATTTTATCTTTGGTGTATGCCAACAGAGCTGATTTTTTAAGGGAAACCGGCTCAATTGATTCTTCACTAATTTATTTACATAAGGCCTTAGATGTAAAACCTACGCCGGTTATTACTTCCACAATAGCTAATCACTATTTGCTTTATGGTAAAAATGAAGATTCATCAAAGGTGTATTTTAATAGAGCTTTTGCTCTTTTAGGAAAAAGAGATTACTGGGATTCTCAAAGGGCAATCACTTATCTTTATTATGGGGATTTTTTATTTGCAAAGAAGAATTATACTTCAGCATTGGATTACTATATGAAGTCAGTAGAAATTCTTAAAAAGACTCGAAGAATTTATCAAATCCCGAGGGTATACCAAGTTATTGTCGATACTTATAAAAAATTAAATGATGGCTCAAAAGAGAGAGAGTATCTGGAGAAATATAGTAAATTAAATGATAGCCTGGGGCGTGCATGGGATAAGTCAATCAATACTTCTATTGATAAAATGACTCAGGAAAAAGAGAAAGTAGATAGCGAGCGACGAAGTTCCGCTATTATTTATAATGGACTTGTTTTTTTATTAATTGCCATTATTATATTCGTGTATTATAGTTATAATAAAAGAATTATCCGAAAACGTAAAATTATAAAGGCTAGAGAATTAGAGACCGAATTTTTAATAAAAAAAATGTCGATTAATGATGAAAGACTGATCTTTTTAGCCAAGAAAAATGATCCTTTATTTTTTAATGAATATCAAAGCGCTTATCCGGAGTTAGTGGAAAAGCTTCTTGATATTAATCCAAAGCTCTCCACTAATGAACTTTCCTTCTGTGCAATGATACAATTAGGTTTTTCTTCTAAAGAAATTGCGCAGTATGGTTTTATGCAGCACAGGTCAGTACAAACAAAGAAAAATAGATTACGGAAAAAATTGGATATTCCCTCTGATGTGGATATTTACTTTTTTTTACAAAGCTTAAATTCAGTAAAACCGCCTGAGGATGCTTATTGAGTTGGTAAATATTGTGCGAAAATAAAAGGTTTCCTCACCAGAGGAAGCCTTTTATTTTGAAGTACCGGAAATGTGATCTCTCAGATGTGAAAAGGTCAGAATTGTCGGTTCATAAAAGGGATCAATTAACTTTCCAAATCCGTATTGACAGAAAATGAACGGTAATCCATTGGAATTGGCTGATTCATAGTCGGTTTGGGTGTCGCCGATGTATACGGAATCTTCAACGGACAGTTGGTTTCTTTCCATCAGAAGCTGTATGTTTTCAGATTTTGGTTTTTGGGTTCGTCCGTGAGACTCAAAATCAACGAACAGACCATTGAATTGATAGTAGTCTAAGAATGATTCGATATAACCCTCCTGGCAGTTGCTTACAATGAAAAGAGAATGGGTGTTGGCTAAACTCTTTAAAGTTTCTTCAACACCATCATATAAAATTCCGCCCTGTAGGTGTAGTATTTTATTTTCTTCGGCTACAATTTCAGAAAGAAGTTCCTGGGCTTGTACATCTGAAATACCGGGAAGGATGTCTTTTACAATATCATGAGCTAATAATCCCATATACTGATCCATATCTTCGGGTTTCAGCTCCTGCTTGAGCCACTGACTTCTACCCAATACCTCATTCCATATTTTGATGATGGTGGCTCTGGAATCCCATAATGTGCCGTCGAGGTCGAAAATTAAATTTTTTGTGTTCAAAATGACTGTTTTGTGGTTTCTGCTTTAATTTAAATAAGTAAACAGTTGAAAATTATAAAATCATACTCAGCTGCACCCTTTTTCTTGCTTCATCTACTTCTGTTACCTTTACACGAACATGCTGATGAAGTTTTACGACTTCATTGACATCGGATACAAATCCGTCTTTCAGCTGGGAAATATGAACAAGTCCACTTTCTTTGATGCCAAGGTCTACGAAACATCCAAAAGCTGTAATATTATTGACAATTCCCGGAAGGATCATGCCTGCTTTTAAATCTTTAATGCTTTTAACATTGGGATCGAATTCAAACACTTTTGCGGCTTTTCTTGGATCCAGTCCTGGTTTTTCAAGTTCTTTTAAAATATCTTTTATTCCTAAGATTCCGATTTCACCTGTGAGGTAGTTTTCAGGTTTTATCAGCGCTATTTTTTCTTTATTAGCAATCAGTTCATTGGTTTTAATTCCTAAATCTTTTGACATTTTCTCTACAATTCCATACGCTTCAGGATGTACAGCAGAATTGTCTAACGGATTTTTAGCATTCGCAATTCTTACAAAAGCGGCAGCCTGCTGAAAAGCTTTTTCTCCCAGTCTTGGTACTTTTTTAAGCTGTTTTCTGTCTTCAAATGCACCGTTTTCAGTGCGGTAATTAACAATGTTTTCCGCCATTTTATCCCCGATTCCCGAAACATAACTTAAAAGGGACTTACTCGCCGTATTTAAATTAATTCCTACAGAATTTACACATTTCATCACTGTGGAATCCAGTTCATTTTTCAGCTGAGTCTGATCTACGTCATGTTGATATTGCCCAACACCAATTGATTTGGCGTCAATCTTTACCAATTCTGCCAGTGGGTCAGAAAGTCTTCTTCCGATAGAAACCGCTCCACGCACCGTTACATCATATGAAGGGAACTCATCTCTTGCAATTTTACTTGCAGAATAGACTGATGCTCCGGCTTCTGAAACTACAAAAACTTGTAGGGGTTTATCAAAGGCAATTTTTTTAATGAAGAACTCTGTTTCACGGCTTGCTGTTCCGTTACCTATAGAAATGGCTTCAATATTATAAGCATTGACCATAGAGCGGATCTTTTTCATAGCCATACCGCTTTCATTCTGCGGGGCGTGAGGGTAAAGGGTTTCGTTGTGTAATAAATCTCCCTTTTCATCCAGGCATACAACTTTACATCCGCTTCGGTATCCGGGGTCTATTGCCAGAATTCTTTTCTCTCCCAAAGGTGGAGCCAGAAGGAGTTGGCTTAAGTTTTCAGAAAAAATTTCAATGGCTTTTTTGTCTGCTTTTTCTTTGGCCTCCTGTAGGGTTTCATTTGAAATTGCTGGTTCCAAAAGTCTTTTATAACTATCTTTTATAGCCAGTGAAATTTGTTCCGAACTTTCATTATTAGATTTGATAATGGCTTTTTCAATGAAATCAATGGCTTCTTCTTTGTCTATTCCTACATTTGTTTTTACAAAGCCTTCGGTTTCTGCTCTTAACATGGCGAGAAGTCTGTGAGACGGTGTTCTGTTAAGGCTTTCTTCCCATTCAAAATATTGGGAGAATTTCTGTGCTTCTTCCTCATCTTTTTTAGCTTTTACAACCTTAGAGGTAACCACTGCCTTGCGCTGAAATAGTCTGCGGAGATTCTTACGGACATACATGTTTTCATTGATCCACTCTGCCATGATGTCTCTTGCGCCTTGTAACGCTTCTTCTTCGGAAGCTACTTCATTGTTAAGATATTTTGAAGCCAGAAAAGAGATATCATTGTTTTTCTGGCTCATTATGATTTTGGCGAGAGGTTCCAGTCCTTTTTCCTTCGCTGTATCCGCTTTGGTTTTCTTGCGTTTTTTGAAAGGCAGATAAAGGTCTTCGAGTTCCTGGATATCAAAACTTTCCTCTATTCTCTGTCGAAGCTCAGGAGTCAAAGCATTCTGCTCTTCTATAGATTTTACAATAGATTCTTTTCTCTTGACGATTTCTTCAAATTGCTTGCTGATTTTTGAAATCTGTTCGATTTGTATTTCATCAAGGTTTCCGGTTTTATCTTTTCGATAACGGGAAATAAAAGGAATAGTGCAGTCTTCTGCTAATAATTGTAAAGTATTGTTGATGCTCTTTTCAGAAATATTGAGCTGCTTCTGTATAAATTCTACGGTCGTCATTGTTCTGTTTTCGGAAAGCTAAAATAGGGTTTTGGAATGAGAAATAGCAATACGGAATGTATTAATCTCTTTATTTTTTTAATCTTAAATTATTCTTCTCCTCTCATTTTTTTGTGTCTGATTTTAACGATGTTTTAATTGATTGATAATTAATTTTTAAATCTGTGTTTGTTATGATTTTGTATTTAAATATTTACTTATTTATATGAATTCAAAAACTAGTAGCTCGCTATGATAAACATGAGGAAAATATTGATCCTATTCATCTGTTGTTCTTTTATGAAATCCTGTATATATGCTGATTCTGAAGAACCTAAAAAATGTAACTGTATGGTACAGGAGTATGAACGGACTGTGACCTTAAAAAATGATCACGATGGTACCTATACCGATTATTCAGATACGGGATGGGTGGCTAAAGGAGATCCACAGAAAGATAATACCGTTGAATGCTCTAGAAATGGGACTCAGAAGAGTAAGGAATTCTTCAGCAGTTATGATTCTCAATATAGATGGGATGTCTATCACCAGTGGATGTATGATTGTAAATAATTATACGAATTTGTATTTCTTGATATATGTTAAGATGAAGGTAAGCTGGTTTTTCTATTTTTGTATCCGAAAACAACAAAATTTCAATAAACTTTTTTAAAACAGTTCAATATGAAAAAAATTAGCGTAATTGCGTTAGTAGGAGTAGGATTGCTTTTAGCATCATGTGATAAAGGAAAAACAGCAGAAACTGCAGCTACGGCTCAGGAACAAACTGTAGCAGAGAGCAAAGGAGAAACATTGGCAGTAGATACTGTAACTTCTATCGTAAACTGGAAAGCTTTCCACAAAGGAGGAATGGCACCTCGCTGGGGAACACTTACTGTAAAATCAGGAGATATCAGTGTTGATGGAGGTCAGGTTTCTGCAGGAAACTTTGTGATTGATATGAACTCAATCAAAGTAGATCCGGCTTCAGTAACAGAAAAAGATAAAAAGCCGGCAGATCTTGAAGCTCACCTGAAAAACCCTGATTTCTTTGATGTAGCGAAAAACCCTACTTCTGATTTCAAAATTACAAGTGTTACAGATTTGAAAGAAGCACCAAAAGATGCTGTAGCAGGAGCTAATAAAACAGTAAGCGGAAACCTTACGTTATCAGGAAAAACAATGAATGTTACTTTCCCTGCTAAAGTAGATGTAGCAGAAAATACAGCAGCTATTCAGGCTAAATTTACGGTAAACAGAGCAGATTGGGGAATCAAATTCGGTACTTCTGAAGCAGATCCTGCAGAATGGATGATCAGCAAAGATATCGAGATTGCGATCGACGTAAAAGCTAAAAAATAAGTTATTTAAATTTCAATAACTACGAGAGCTGTCTTCATGGAAGGCAGCTCTTTTTAATATTACAAATGGAATCAGTTTAAAATCATGGAGTTCTGAATTCTTACACAAAATTCACTTCCAAGATATAAAGGATTACCATGCTTCTCAGACCAAAAGCCATCCAGTACATCTTTGCTTAAACAGCGGTATACGGCAACTCCTTTATAGATTTTATGATCATCTCCTTCATAATGAAAGTTGATGACTAAAATATGATCTTTATAAAATCCGGTGCCATTCTGTTGGTGATCACCAATGATCCATTGAGCAATAATACGGTTGTTCTCATCAATGGATAAGGTTAATATGCCATGATAAGTAGGGTTGGAAGATTCTTCCTGATTACTTCCTTCAATTGAATAGCTTCCTGCAAGATCCTGTACCGTCATTGATTTGTTTTTAAGAAGAGCAAATGTAAAAAATCTTGTTCTCATAGCATCAAAAATATTTTTCTGAACCTGGATTTAAATTCCCGCAGCTTTTCTATCTGTAAATTAAATTTTATTTTTGCGGTAAATTAATTGAAAATGATCCCTTTTCTGCTGATCGCAAACCTGATTACATTTGGTGTCTTCGGTTTTGACAAATGGCAAGCCAAAAAAAATCAATGGAGGATTTCCGAAAATACTCTGCTAGGACTTTCTCTGATTGGCATCCTGGGAGCCGCATCAGGAATGATTATTTTCCATCATAAAGTTTCCAAAAAATCTTTTCTTGTAAAGTTTTTCATTGTGGTTTTAATTGATCTGGTTCTTTTTTACCGATTGATAAGACATTGATACAATAAATGTTACAGTATTTCCTTAAATGTTAAATATTGTGAAAAATATTTGCCGCTATGTATTTTATTTATAATTTTATCATGCTGATAATGAGTAGGCAAACTCCAAGAGGAATCTTAGATGGATTTCCGGAAATGAACCCTGGTTTCCCTTTAATTGCAGGTTATCTGAGCTGATATGTGGAGAACCGGCAGTGAGAAATCAGGGAAGTACAAACTGGCGTATAAATGACTTAAAGAGTGTTTTTTGGACACACTTTTTCATTGTCTTATAAATAAGTATTTTAAACAAAATATTAAATATTTATATAACTAAATATTTTTTCATTAAAAATCACTACTTTTGCACCCGTAAAAATCTTTTATGCAAAACATTAGAAATATTGCGATTATCGCACACGTTGACCACGGAAAGACGACTTTGGTTGACAAGATCATTCACGCTACCAACATTTTCAGAGAAAATCAGGAGAGTGGGGAGTTAATTATGGATAACAACGATCTTGAAAGAGAAAGAGGGATCACTATCTTATCCAAGAATATTTCTGTTACTTATAAAGACACAAAAATTAACGTAATTGATACTCCTGGTCACGCCGATTTTGGTGGAGAAGTAGAAAGAGTATTGAAAATGGCTGATGGAGTTATTTTGTTGGTGGATGCGTTCGAAGGACCAATGCCACAAACAAGATTCGTACTTCAGAAAGCATTGGAGTTAGGATTGAGACCATTAGTGGTAATCAATAAAGTAGATAAACCAAACTGCCGTCCTGACGAAGTTCACGATAAAGTATTTGACTTATTCTTCAACCTTGAAGCTACAGAAGAGCAATTGGATTTTCCTACGTTCTATGGATCTTCAAAACAAGGATGGTTCAACACTTCATTAGAGCCAACTGAGGATATCTTACCACTATTAGATGGTATTTTACAATATGTTCCAGAACCGAAAATAACAGAAGGAAATCTTCAGATGCAGATTACTTCTCTTGACTTCTCTTCTTTCTTAGGAAGAATTGCAATCGGGAAAGTGACAAGAGGTGAGATCAAAGAATCCCAATGGATCGGTCTTGCTCAGGCAGAAGGTAAAATTGTAAAAGGAAAAGTAAAAGAACTTTACGTTTTCGAAGGATTAGGAAAGAAAAAAGTAACTGAAGTAAAAGCAGGAGATATCTGTGCTGTAGTAGGTTTTGATGCTTTCCAGATTGGTGATTCTTTTGTAGATCTTGAAAATCCAGAGCCATTGGAAAGAACTGCAATTGACGAGCCTACTTTGAACATGACGTTCTCTATCAACAATTCACCTTTCTTCGGTAAAGATGGTAAATATGTTACTTCTAACCACCTGAAAGAAAGATTAACAAAAGAATTAGAGAAAAACTTAGCATTAAGAGTTCAGCAGACTGATGATGCAAACACTTTCTTGGTATTCGGTAGAGGTATTCTTCACTTATCTGTTTTGATCGAAACAATGAGAAGAGAAGGATATGAAATGACAATTGGTCAGCCACAGGTTATCTTCAAAGAAATTGACGGTGAGAAATGTGAGCCTTATGAATCTTTGGTTGTAGATGTTCCTGAAGAATTTGCTTCAAGAGTTATCGACTTGGCAACGCAAAGAAAAGGTGACCTTCATATTATGGAAACTAAAGGTGAAATGCAGCACATGGAGTTCGAAATTCCTTCAAGAGGTTTGATCGGACTACGTTCTCAGATGTTGACAGCTACTGCTGGTGAAGCTATCATGGCACACCGTTTCACAGAATACAAGCCTTTCAAAGGTACTATCCCAGGAAGAAACAATGGTGTTTTGATCAGCAAAACTACAGGTCCTGCTACAGAATATTCTATTGCAAAACTACAGGATAGAGGTAAGTTCTTCGTTGATCCGGGTGAGGAAATCTACACAGGAATGATCATTGGTGAACAAAACAAACCTGGAGATTTGGTAGTAAACATCGTAGAAGCAAAACAGTTGAACAACATGAGAGCTTCAGGAAAAGATAAAGATACTGGTGTTGCTCCGAAAATCTTATTCTCTCTGGAAGAATGTATGGAATACATCCAGGGTGATGAAGCGATTGAGGTAACTCCAAACTTCATCAGAATGAGAAAGAAAATCCTTTCTGAAGAAGAAAGAAAAAGATTAGAAAGATCTGCAAAAGCATAATAAAAATCTTATACATAAAATCAAAGCCTCGATTTTCGAGGCTTTTTTTCTATGCCAACCCATTAAAATGCTTATTTTGGCATAATAATCTCTGAGAAATAAAAAATAAATTTTAAAGTAGTTTTGTGACTATGAGAATGAATAAATTAAAACTTATCGTTTTATTGGGCGTTTTTGCATCTTACACTACCTCATGTTCTGTTCAGAACAATGTTGTAAAAACACCTTCCACAAAGAATCCGACAAAACCAACCAACAATACAAACCCGCCAAAAGTAAATCCGGTAGCTACAAAACCTACAACAGGAACAGCAGCTTCAACGGAAGAAAATTTCAGAACCAACCTTCCGGAAATCAAAAGAGAATTCCGCGGAGCATGGATTGCCAGTGTAGCGAATATCAACTGGCCTTCAAGAAATGATCTTACGGTGGACAAACAGAAAGCGGAAGCGATCAGTATGCTTGATATGCTGAAAGATAATAATTTTAACGCTGCTATTTTCCAGATCAGACCTTCTGCAGACGCACTTTATACGAGTAATATCGAGCCATGGTCTTACTTTCTTACCGGAGAAACTGGAACGGCTCCATCACCCAATTATGATCCGCTTCAGTTCTGGATTGAAGAAGCTCATAAAAGAGGATTGGAGTTGCATGTCTGGCTGAATCCTTATCGTGCCCATCATACTAATGGTGGCGCTGTGAATAAGCTGTCAATGGCCAATAAATTGTCTGATATTGTTGTAAGACTAAAGAATGGAATGTACTGGTTTGATCCCGCCAATCCCAAAACACAGGGGCACGTATCAAATGTGGTGAAAGATATTGTAAAAAGATATGATATTGATGCTGTTCATTTTGACGATTATTTCTATCCTTATGCAACTTATAACAAAGGGGCGGATTTCCCCGATAATGCAACCTGGAATATCTATGTAAGCAATGGCGGTACATTATCCCGAGCAGATTGGAGAAGAGATAACGTTAATAAATTTGTAGAACGTATCTATAAAGAAATTCACGCAGAAAAAAATAATGTAAGATTCGGGATCAGCCCGTTCGGAATATGGAAACCTGGATATCCTGCAGGAATTGTAGGGTCTTCACAGTATGACGAGCTGTATGCAGATGCTAAATTATGGCTCAATAAAGGTTGGGTAGATTACTTTTCACCACAGCTTTACTGGCCTATTGATTCCAAAGGACAGAGCTTTGAAGCCCTGTTGAGCTGGTGGCAGTCTGAAAATACGATGAACCGTCACTTATGGCCGGGATTGAATACTGTTGAGATTAAAGTGTCTGACCGCCCTACGGAAATCAAAAATCAAATTGTAATTTCGAGAAATATTTTGAAAAATGATGCCGGAGAAATTCACTGGAGTATTGCCGGACTGACCAAAAATCCAAATATGCTTCCAACGCTGAAAAACGGACCATACAATGAAAAAGCATTAGTACCAAAATCTCCATGGATAAAAGCTGTTCCGCTTCAGACGCCTACATTGTTTATTGCTGATAACGGAAGCTTTGCACAGACAAGCTGGAGTACAAAAAATGTAGCAGACGTTTTTCTATGGGTACTTTTTACGCAATATAACGGGGTCTGGCAGACAGAAATTTTGACATTGGATACCCTTTCAAAAGACATTCCTAAATCTAAAGACGGTAAAAAACTGAATGCCGTTGCTATTAAAGCGATTGACAGATTAGGAAATGAAAGTGATTATACTGCCAGAAAAATTAAATAATACTGATCCATTATGAGTCATTGCGAACCATAAGTTGAAGCAATCTCAATGATAACTTTTAAAACCAGTTCTTGAAAAAGAGCTGGTTTTGTATTTTAGAATAGCTATAAATTAATAATTTAAAATATTGAAAATCAGATATCTATTTTCGTTTGTTGTCATGTTGTATATAATGTAATCACCTTATCGGAACTGTTTTTGCATTATTTATTCCATAATCACCAAAATATAACATTATGAATACTAAAAGACTTTCCACCAACATGGAAAAAGCACTTAGTGACCAGATGAACAAGGAAATTCATGCATCACACGTTTTTTTATCGTATGGAATCTGGGCTGATGACAAGGGTTATCAGGGAATTGCCAATTTTCTTTACCGCCATGCTCAGGAAGAGCGAAATCACTCAATCAAATTCATGGAATACATTTTAAACAGAGGCGGAAAACCACAGGTAACAGCAATTCCAGCTCCTCCGGCAGATCCGGACAGTCTCACCGCTTGTTTTGATGGCGTTTTTAAACATGAAGTTGATAATACAACCGCTATTTACAAAATTGTAGATCTTTCCATGGAAGAAAAAGACTGGGCAACCTGGAATTTTATGCAATGGTTTGTACAGGAGCAGATTGAAGAGGAAACATTAGCTCAGAATTTAATTGACAAATTGAAAATTGCAGGCGGAGACAGAGCTACGGATGAATCTTTATTTACTTTAGATAAAACTTTACAGGAAGCACCGAATGATGTTCCTCTGGCTCAAAATGCCACAGGAAACAATCCATAAATTATCAGGTGAATCCTGAACCTTTTAAAAATCTGTCAGAACACTGGCAGATTTTTTTATTATGAAACTCCCTCAAAAATCACTATCTTTGCACACTCGTAATTCAAGGTTCTGAGTTCAATGTTTAAAGTTGAAGCGTCTTTGAATTACCCCTAAACCTTAAACTTTGAATTTTACAATATGAAATGTGGAATCGTAGGCCTGCCGAATGTAGGTAAATCAACTCTTTTTAACTGTTTGAGTAATGCAAAAGCTCAATCAGCAAACTATCCTTTCTGTACTATTGAACCTAACTTAGGAACGGTTTCTGTACCGGATCAAAGATTGTTTGAACTAGAGAAAATCGTAAAACCTGAGAGAGTTTTACCTGCTGTAGTTGAGATTGTTGATATTGCAGGTCTTGTAAAAGGAGCCAGCAAAGGAGAAGGATTGGGGAACCAGTTCTTAGCAAATATCCGTGAGTGTGAGGCAATCATTCACGTTTTAAGATGTTTTGATAACGGAAATATTGTTCACGTAGAAGGTTCAGTAGATCCATTAAGAGATAAAGAAATTATTGATATCGAGCTTCAGTTGAAAGACCTTGAAACAGTAGGGAAAGCAGTGGAGAAAGCTAAGAAATTCATCAAGTCAGGGAAGAAAGAAGATATTCTTACCTACGAAACCCTTCAGAATTTACAAAAATTCCTTGAAGATGGTAAAAATGCAAGAGAATTTGCGACTGATGATTTCACAAAATCAGTTATTGCAGAGGTTCAGCTACTAACCAACAAACCGGTACTTTACGTTTGTAATGTAGATGAAAATTCTATTAAAAACGGAAATGACTGGATTGGTAAGATTGAAGAAATGGCTAAGAATGAAGGGGCTGAAGTAGTAGTATTAGCTGCACAGATCGAAGCTGACATCAATGAGCTTGAAACTTTTGAAGAAAGAGAAATATTCCTTGATGAACTAGGTCTTACAGAGCCAGGTGTGAATCGTCTGATCAGAAAGGCGTATGACCTTCTAAAACTTCAAACCTATTTTACTGCGGGTGTGAAAGAAGTAAGAGCCTGGACTATCGGACAGGGATGGACAGCTCCACAGGCTGCAGGTGTTATCCACACAGACTTCGAGAAAGGATTTATCCGTGCAGAAGTAATCAAGTATAACGATTACATCACTTACGGTTCTGAAGTAAAGATAAAAGAAGCAGGAAAGCTTTCTGTAGAAGGTAAAGAATATATTGTACAGGATGGTGACATCATGCACTTTAGATTCAACGTATAAAGAAAAGTATTAAAGTTAGTTATAATAAAAAGCGCTTCCATGTATTTGGGAGCGCTTTTTGCTGCAAGTTGGATTTATATTTCTTAGCTGAAGTTCAAAACGAAGGCTTCTGTTAAAAAAAACGGCTCCCTGAAATCAGAGAGCAGTTCTATTATTTTATCCTTAAAGTGGAATACCTGTTTCGAATCGGCATTTTGCTTCCATACAACTTAGGGAGATCATAACGCAGTTGCCAACTATATCTGTACATCTTAATTCTGCCTCACCTGTTCGGCACTTGGGCTCATAACATGATGGATGAATTTGTGCACAAATGCCCTGATGGCTACATATCATTACACCTCCTTGAATAGTTTTCAACTCTTTTTTATTGAGTTTTTTACCATTCTCTAACATTTGTTTTTTCATGGTTATTGTTTTTAAATGAATTTGTTATTAGTTAGTTTAATTTGTTGAAGTTTTTTAAAAGTCCTTCCTCATATAGATAGAAGAAGGACTTTTTAATGATATTATTCAATCTCGATGATTGGCTGGCACTGTAATTCTGCACAGGCAAGTGAATATTTCTTACAAGTAAGATCTGGTAGCAGACACATTTCTTTTCCGCCGGTAATGACTCTTAATTGTTTTTTGTTCAGTTTTTTTCCGTGATTTAAATCTTGATTTTTCATAATGTTTGGTTTTCGTGATGGTTGATATAATTATAATTCAATAGATAGGAGATTTTTAAGGTCTGCAAATTTTCTGAGCGCAGCCTGGAGATATTGTAGTACAATTTCTAATATCCCCTGGAGGATAGGCTTCGCAAGGAAATTCTGTACATAGAATGGCTTCCATACAGTTAAGCATTCCTCCTTGAATACTCTTTAATTCTTTTTTGTTGAGTTTTTTACCTTTATTAAGTTCCATTTTTTTCATAGTCTTTTTCGTTGATGAAATTATTGGGTCTTATAATTGAGGTCTGCACTCTTTTTGTGCACACTTTGGAGAAATGATCGTACATCCATTCGGATCAGAAGAAGGCTCACAAGGAAGGCTAGGGCATAGAACTGGTTCCATACAGTTGATAAGGCCTCCCTTAATTGTTCTTAATTGTTTTTTGTTTAATTTTTTTCCAATTTGATTGATTTGATTTTTCATTGGTTTGATTTTTAAAGGGTTAGTTTTGACGAAAGTAAGTAAAATAAATGAGTTATATCACTGTGTTTAGAAAAAAAATAAGAATTTTTTAAATGATATATCTTGATGTTAGTTATTGATTTTAGGTTAAATCAATAAATATGCGTAGTTTTTTAATGTGCCGGTAAGGTGTTTTATACTGGAAATACCTATAGGAATTTGAAGTTCAGAGGATAATTTGTTATCCATTTGAAATAGACTGTTTTATAAGTTCGTATATTTGAATTTTACAAATCATCTGCGATGGAAAAAGTAGCACATACTTCACTGGAAGATTTTTATAAAGAGATGGCTGCCAAACTGGGGAAAGATCTTGAAAGTATTTTTCCAAAGGGTCTTCATAAAGACATTGGTCATTTTAATGTTTTTGATATCGCCCAGACTATAGAAAGGGCAAAAACTACTTCTGAAATGCCTTATAACAGAAGGAAGTACTATAAAATAAGCTTCATTAAGGGACGGAACAGAGCAGAATATGCAGATAAAGTAATTTCAATACAACAGAATGCCCTGCTATTTGCAACGCCTAAGGTTCCATATCATTGGGTACCCGAAGATCCTGATCAGTCAGGAAGTTTCTGTGTTTTTACTGAAGACTTTTTCATTAAAGATAAATCTTACTACAATCTCGAAGATCTCCCTATTTTTCAGCCGGGAGGAGTTCCTGTCTTTGAAATTGATAATCAACTTGCAGAAGAGATTGAAAGTCTTTTTAAAAAGATAAAAAAAGAAATCGACTCAGATTATGTATTTAAATATGATCTGATCAGAAACTATGTTCTGGAGCTGATCCATTACGGGCAGAAATTACAGCCGGCGTCCAAAATATCGGCTTCAAACGATGCTTCCATGAGAGTGGTTTCTTTGTTTATAGAGTTGTTGGAAAGACAGTTTCCTATTGAATCCTGGGAACAGAGACTGCAATTGAAGACCGCGAAAGATTATGCAGACAGGCTGGCAGTTCATGTTAACTATTTAAATAAAAGATTAAAAGAAAGTACCGGAAAGACCACTACAGAATTTATTTCTGACCGTATTACTCAGGAAGCCAAAATACTCTTAAAACAAACGAAATGGAATGTTTCAGAAATATCTTACGCGCTGGGATTTGAGGAGATTGCCCATTTTTCTAATTTCTTTAAAAGGAAAACAACCTTTACTCCATTAGAATTTCGTTCCTGATTTGAATTTTGCAAATTTCAGATTGATTCAAGCAACTCCTTCAGTCTGAAAATATCCCAACTTTGTACCATCATAATAATCAAAATACAATGAACACAAAAACAAATATCGCACTGGTAACCGGAGGAAGCCGTGGATTGGGGAAAAACTCAGCACTTAAAATTGCTCAAAAAGGATTAGACGTTATTATTACTTACAGAAGCAACAAAGAAGAAGCAGAAGCTGTTGTGAATGAGATAAAATCAATGGGAAGGAATGCTGTGGCATTTCAACTGGATACAAAAGACCTGAAAAGTTTCGATGCCTTTGTAAAAAATGTAACAGATCATTTGCAGGAAAACACAGGAAGTACTCATATTGATTTTCTTATCAATAATGCAGGAACGGCCCTGTATTCACCAATTACGGAAGTAACGGAAGAACAGCTGGACGATGTAGTGGATATTCACTTTAAAGGGGTGTTTTTTCTGACTCAAAAATTATTACCATTTATGAATGATGGAGGAGGGATTATCAATGTCTCTTCAGGACTGGCCAGATTTGCAACACCAGGTTCTTCCGTTTATGGGTCAATTAAAGCAGGAGTAGAAATGCTGACAAAATACATGGCTAAAGAATTAGGTTCAAGGAAAATCAAAGCCAATGTGGTGGCTCCGGGAGCTATTGAAACGGATTTCGGTGGAGGAAGAGTCAGAGACAATGAAGAGATCAACGCTATGGTAGCTGGAGCAACAGCGCTTGGAAGAGTAGGCCTTCCCGATGATATTGGCGGAGTAGTAGCCTTCCTGTGTACAGAAGATGCAAGATGGATCAATGGACAAAGAATTGAAGTTTCAGGAGGAATGTTTTTATAACGTTTTATCACCCAAACGAAACAATATTATTAAAAATCGGCCGGCTCAAAATGAGCCGGCCGATTTTTAATATGGAATAATGTATTTTATTCTACAGCTTCAAGAGGTTCCGGAAGCTGGCATTTCTGCTCCATACATCCAGGTCCGATGTATACACAATACCCTGAAGAATTGGTACATCTTACGTTGCCCAGACCTCCATTGACTGCATGCAGTTCTTTTCGGGTTAATTTTTTTCCTTTGTTTACATTCTTGATTTTCATGGGATCGTTTTAATGGTTATTGATTTTAGTTGATAGGCACCTGGCATTGAGGTTCTCCGCAATATCTTGCATATTCAGAACATTCTGTAGTTCCGGGAAGAATACAAATCTTCAGACCTCCTTTGATCATATTTAATTCTTTTTTGTTTAATTTTTGTCCTTGCAGCAAAACTACTTTTTTCATGATTTTTATATTTAAATGATTGATTATTATAAAAATAGGAAAACAAATTGAATAAATCACTCATTAATGACAAAAATAAATAATCGTACCAGAAAATAATCAAATCATAATAAAAATTCTCACTGATTAAAAGGTAGGGCAGATACTTTTGGTCTTCGAAAATTGCAGCGATATAGGTTTCTTGAAAGTACAGATTCCTATTATAACTTTGATAAATTCTCAAGTGCTTTTTCCAGGGTTTCCTGTTTCTTGGCAAAGCATAACCTGATCACATTCTCATTCAGTTTGTTTTTATAAAATGAGGAGAAAGGAACGCTGGCTACCTTATGACGGATGGTAAGCTCGGAAGCGAAATCAAAGTCATTTTTATCAGAAATTTTATCATACTTTACCGCCTGGAAATAAGTTCCTTCACAATCCAATAGTTCAAATGAAGTGCCTGCAAGACCTTTTCTCAGAAATTCCCGTTTTTCCTGGAAAAATTGATTCAGATAAGTGTAATGTTCATCGTTTTTCATGTATTCTGCCAGTGCAAGCTGAATAGGTGTGTTTACACAAAATACATTGAACTGATGAACCTTTCTGAATTCGTCTGTCAAACTTTTAGGTGCAGCACAATAACCCACTTTCCAGCCTGTAACATGGAAAAGCTTTCCAAAAGAGGCAACAAGAAGGCTTCTTTCTTTCAACTCAGGATATTTACAAATGCTTAAATGTTCTTTTCCGTCAAAAATAATATTCTCGTACACTTCATCGCTCAGAATCAGAATGGAAGTTCCTTTTACGAGTTCAATAAGTTCTTGTATATCATTTTCTTTCAGTATTTTTCCTGAAGGATTGTTGGGATTATTAAGAATAATCATTCTGGTTTTTTCGCTGACAAGATTTTTTACTGCAGCCCAGTCGATTTCATAATCCGGAGCTTTCATTTCAAAACGTTTTACAATCCCTCCGAAAAGCTCTACAGTAGGTTCATAACAATCATAAGCAGGTTCAAAAATAATCACTTCATCATCTTTTTTAATAAAAGAAGCTATCGCGGTGAAAATAGCCTGAGTTCCACCTGCTGTAACTGTTATTTCAGAATCCGGATGATAAATGGCCTGATGGCTGTTTTCTATTTTTCGTGCAATTTCTTCCTTTAGGCCAATCATTCCGCCAAGAGGAGCATATTGGTTGAAGCCTTTTTTAATAAAGTGGTCCACATGATCTAACAATTCTGAATCGGGCATAAAATCCGGGAATCCCTGAGACAGATTGATGGCTTCATTTTCATTGGCAAGTTGAGTCATTTGACTGAAAATAGTAGTTCCTACATTGGAAAGTTTTGACAAAGGAAGTTGTATCATAAAAACAGTTTTGTTGACCGAAATTACTGAAATATTTACAACGGTTTGAAATTGACAGGATAAAAAATTATATAAAGTACAAGTTTACCTCTTATGCTGAGTATTTTTAAGAATAAACAGTTGGTTTTTCAGACAGAATATGATTTTAAACATGTGTTTGATTTTTTCTTTTGAATTTATAGGAAGATAGCTACATTTGCTAGACAAACAACCATTAAAAACAATGACAATGAAGATTAATAAGACTGAGTTTCCTGAAAAATCCATTCTATCTCCGGGAAAAAAAGATTTTGATTATATGGATAGCTTTGAAGGAGAACTGATAAATAAAGAACTTGATATCACGACAGTTGGAAAAGCTTTCTTTACGAGCAGTCCGAAATGGGGAAAGAAAATGTTTACCTTCAGAAATAAGTTAGTGGGACTGTTCGGGTTGAAAACCGGAGCGGAAACAGAAAATAATCAGGCGGAAAAAGATTTTACATGTGAAGTGGGAGAGCGCCTTGGACTTTTTCAGGTGCTGGATAAAACCCATAATGAAATTGTCCTGGGTGAAGATGACAGGCATCTGGATTTCAGAATTTCTCTTTTATTTGATACATGTAAAGATTTTCAGACCCAAAATTCCCTTACGATATCCACTACTGTAAAATTTCATAACTGGCTGGGAGTTCTCTATTTTTTACCCGTTCGGCCTTTCCATAGACTGATTGTACCAGCGATACTGAAAAATATGATTGGGCAGCTGGAAAAGAAGAAACTGTATACAATGTAAAATTGATATAAAATGACCATCCTCATAAAAGGATGGTCATTATTTTAAAAGGAATAAATTTAATAGGAACTTAATAGTAAATCAATCTGTGTATTGCTTACTCCAGCGGGTCTGTTCGCCTTAAGCTGAACACTTAAACTGCTTAATCCATAACAATATTTTAGGAAATTATTTTCAATATTTGCTAAGGTATAGCCGGTAACCTGATCATTTACCGTTCCCATAGGTTGAGGGCTGAATGACTGTCCCAATTCGTTAAAGTTATCAACTAAATTAATAAATAAGCTTGTATAGTCAGAACTTGTATTCAAACTCCAGAACTGATACCCGAAACGGTTAGGAAATACAGGAGGATTGGATGGATTATAATTAGGAGTTCCATAATTAGGAATTCCTCTTTCTCTGTATTCTATTCCTGTTACAAACCATTCTACAGCACATGGCCAGCTTTCCTGCAGCATAGAATTAACCTGTGAATACTGAACTAAACCGGTGTTCATTTTGATAACATGAGATGTATGGGCGAGTTCATGTACAGTGGTTGAGAAATAGTCATCAGAGTTATATTCTGTAGTTGAACCAGGTCGGAATCTTGCTATTTTCAGGTATGGAAAAGCAACATAATTGATTCCCTGCCAATCTTTAGCTGTATTCTTAGCTATAATGTGTGAACGGTTTCCACTTGGTCTGACGGGTCTTTGTAAACCTCCAATGTCTTTATAAAAATAGCGGTAGGCTGCTCTGAACATATGACCCTGCATATTTTCATATCCAGGCATGATGTCATGACTCCAATGGTTGCTTTTAATATTATTTCGTACAACATTGGAAGGACTCACCATATTATCCTTTATGACAAAATGCTTTCTATCCATATGCAGCTTGAAATCTACTTTTTTGTTGTTTGGAAAAGGGGTGCCGCTCAATCCGTACTGGCCGTTTGCATTGGTGATGCCTTCTCTTGTTCTCAAGCTCCTTTTGGCAGTAACTTTGGCGCCTTCAAAAGGGATGAGTGTGTTTAATCTTGTATCGAAGATTCGGATAGTACCATATATTGGGGCACCACCTCCGCCTCCTCCGGGATTCGGGTTTGGATTGGGATACCATTGCCCTGGTTCTCCTATGTTATCCCAGGGCTTATAGTCGCTTGGTTCCCAAGGTGTGAACCCGGATAGATTTTCTGCTCTGTGGACCAGGCTATAGACGAATTTATAATTCATATTACCTGTGCCTAAAAGTTCGATATCCTCCTCGGGAAGATACACTTCCTGAAGAACTTCATAGCTAACTCCTGCAGGTAAGGGGGTTTCGTTTCTTACAGTTGCATATTGAGGTGTAGGCTGATCAGCGGGAACATCGGGATCATGATAGAATTTACCGACTACCAATACTTCTCTGTCAAGCGGATAATCATAAAGAATAAGATCGGATTGCTGAAGTGCTTCCAGTTCATCTTCTGTTATGGGATTAAATTTAATGTACTTGTGTGTAGGACGAATGTTCACAGCAGTCAGTGATCTGTTGCCTTCTGCTTTTTGTTCAGCCAGTAATGATTTGTAAGCAGCCATCATGCTTTCAATCGTGTAAGGAACAGGAAGTTGTTCTCCTAATACTGTAGGTTCTCCTTCTTCAGCATATTTTGTTTCATCTTCTGAAGTGAGATTCCTGTTCATGAGTTCAGAATTGGAAGCTTCAGTGTTGTATTGTTCCATCGTATCGGAGCAGGATGCCGTTAAAAGGCAAGCCATGGCAATATAGAGGGTTATTTTTCTCATGTTTTTGATTTTTCAGTTTTTTGTATTGTTTTCTGATCCGGTAATTGAACTACCGGATGTTTTTGTTTAAAAAATAACATTCCAATCTGCAGACTGGAATGTATCTTTAACCTATTATTTAGGTTCAATCCATGGCAATCCATTCCATGGCATTGTGTAGATAAAAGGAATTCCTCCAATGGGTTGTGGATTCGGAGCAACGGGAGGCTGGGGCTGAGGAATCGCTCCGGGACCGCTTGGTGTAATAAACGCTGTTCCTCCAATAATGGAGTTCATTTGATTTCTCTTGAGTACTTTTCTAGTGATTTTCATGATGATTTTTTTTTGTTTAACATGACGAAAATAGAAAAGAGGCTTAATACACAACAGGAACAATTAATAAGTGTGGAGGATGAGCAAGCAAGTGCGCAGGAAAATGCTTTTATTCCGTTTTTCCTATTGTAGAGAGAAAATCATTTTTTTTCCGGTAAGATACATCCAGAACAGATTCATCACTCATTACTACCTGTCCGCCTCTCCCTTTAATGTATTCCTGCAGATGATCAATATTAATAAGATGCTTATGATGTATCCTGAAAAAGTTCTGTTCAAGAAGTATAGGTTCAAATTCATGAAGGGTTTTGGATACCATGATTTTAGTTTTATTGGTAAGATAAAAAGTGGTGTAGCTCGAATCTGCTTCGCATCGGATAATAGAGGCTATATCTACGATTTTGAATCCCTGAAGAGTAGAAAGAATGATTCTGTTATCTTTTAAAAGAGTAGTTTGTGAAGGCTGCATTTTTTTGATATGATCCAACGCTTTATTGACGGCAATAATGAAATCC
This sequence comes from Chryseobacterium sp. Marseille-Q8038, assembly GCF_965111995.1. Classification (NCBI taxonomy): domain Bacteria; kingdom Pseudomonadati; phylum Bacteroidota; class Flavobacteriia; order Flavobacteriales; family Weeksellaceae; genus Chryseobacterium; species Chryseobacterium sp. Marseille-Q8038. Next base: position 728,357 of record NZ_CBCOPN010000001.1, read on the forward strand.
ATTTTTTTTATAGGCTTTAAAAGATAATCTGTAGCCCCATTTTTAATCGCCTGAATAGCAAAATTTTCGTACGCAGTAATGAAAATAATCTGAGAATGAACTTCATTCAACTTTGATAGTAAATCGAAAGTGGTCCCATCACCTAACTGAACATCCAGAAACAGAATGTCAGGAGAACTTTTGATAAGGTAAATATACGCTTCTTCAACGGAGGAAGCCTGGAATTCTATGTTGATCTCAGGAAATTCATTTTCCATAAGTAATGCAATATAATCTCTTCCATCTTTTTCATCATCAACAATGCATGCCTGTATTTTATTTCTCATAAGGTTGTATATAAAGTTTGATTTGTGTTCCCTGCCCACTATTTTCAGTAAGTGTATTGATTTCTAAAAATATATTGGTATCAAAAAGCTGTTTAAAAGTCTCAATCCTCTTATGTGAAAGTTTTACCCCAAAAGAGTTGTCTTTTTTCAAAGATTCCTTATTGGAGATTCCTACACCATTATCTTCAATGATAATACATAAAGAGACATTCGTATAATCAAAGCTGATGATAATTTGTCCTTTTCTGTCTTTTAATCCTGAAATACCATGCTTTATCGCATTTTCTACAAAAGGCTGTATCAGTAAAGAAGGAATCGTCCAGTTTTGATCTACCTGTTCAGAAATGATGATTTTGTAATCAAAAAGATCTTTTACACGAAGTTTTTCCATATCAAGATACAATGTGAGATATTCCACTTCATCTTTAATAGACATAAAGGTCTTTTCTGAATAATAAAGTGTTTTTCGGATCATTTTGGCGAAAATATCGAGGTAGTTTTCTGTTTCGCGGTAATCTTTTTTATACAATAAAAATTGAATGGAATTCAGGCAGTTGTAAATAAAATGAGGGTTGATCTGAGCTTTAATAGCCTGAAGTTCAAGTTCAGCAATTTTCTTTTCATACTCCATTTTTTCTAGCTTCTTATTCCGTTTTTTATGAAGATAAGAAAAGGTAATCATCAACAGCGCTCCGATGATGACGATAGCTAATATCAGCCTGAACCACCAGGCCTGCCAGAACAGAGGTTTTATATCAAAGGTGATGTCGGAAGAGGTGTAGGATTGTTTTCCGTTATATCCTAAACCGTAAACCCGGAAAGTATATTTACCTGGGGGAATAGAGCTGAAGATGATTTTAGAAGAATTATTGATCTGCCAAGAATTATTAAGACCTTCCAGCTTATATTTATAGCTTATTTTTCCCAATGAGGGATAATCAAGAAAGCTCAGATTGAAAATAACCGTATTATGGGTGTAGGCAGCCAGGCTTTTCTGTAGGTCATAATGTTCATTATTTTCAATGGATACTGAGTTAATGACTACCTTTTTATGAATGAATTTTTCCTGAGTCAGTAGTTTTTTGATGGAAAATATTCCAAGTCCTTTAGAGGTTCCAATGAAGATGGTGTCATTTTTTATCACACAACCGGCTACTGCATCAGAGGGAAGTCCGTCTGTCTGGGTGAAGTTATTGATGTGTTGATCTTCTGCTGCCAGTTCGATTCTGGATATCCCTGAATTGGTGCTTGCCCAGAACGTATTTTTATTTTCTACCTCTATTTTTTTTACCTGATCATTGATTAATCCATCATTCTTTCCGATCTTCCTGATAATTCCTTTAGTATTAAAAATAATGATCCCATAGAGGTTAGTAGATCCCAAATAGGTATGATCGTCTAATTTTTTAATATCCGTAAAATAGTATCCCTTTAAAAATAAAGTCTTCTGCCGGGTTCTGATATTATATTTGTAAAGATCACTGAAGCTGCCAATAAAGAGATTCTCCCTGTCATAAGGGAAAACCGTGTATACGCGTTCCTGAAAAAGAGTGTTTATTTTTTTACTTTTTAAACTGTAGGTCAATAAACCGCCTGAAGTACAGAAAAACAGGGAATCCGGTGTGTAAGAGACAATATTTTTGAGAGAACAGTATATTTTTTCAGAAGTGTTATTAGCCATATCATGAACAATAACCTTACCTGATAAACCGAAAATACTAATAGTACCTTTTAAATAAACAGCAATATTTTCATCTTTATCTCCTTTATCAAGAATTATATTTTGTATTTTATTGTATTTGCTGATAAGTGCGCCGGCAGAATGATTATAGCCGACAAGAATATTTCCGTTATCTTTTGCAATGGCTTTTATATATTCAGAATTACTTTTTAAAGGCAAATTGATATGATTGGCGAAAAGAGACTTTGAAATGAAAAATACACCATTGTTCCGCGAATTGAACCATACATTTTCATCCTTGTCTACCAGAACATTATTGATCACATACCGATCCAGTATTTTGATAGGAGCAGCAAGGGTTTTCTTCTTTTCAGTCAGGGATTGATTGAAATATAAAACTCCTCCATTGCTTAAATTCAGCCACAGTTTGTTGTTTCTATCAATAAGTCCGTAGAAAACATTTTCTTGTGTACCACATTTATAACACAGTATCTTTTTTATGCCTGAGAAAGCAGAGAGTTGATAAATTTCAATCGTATTTTTATGTAAGAACACAAATAGATCATCCTTTTCACAGATCATATTTCCAATACTCCCTCTCAAATATTGTTTTTTTCCGGTAATGATATTGTAGACAAGTATTTCTCCCTGATGGGGATCATGTAAGTAGAGATTGGAAGTGTGGGGTTCAAACCTGAGTGTTTCAAAAGATTTTTTCTCATAATCTAACGGGACGGGGATCTTTTTAACTTTTCCATTTTCATAGATGAAAATATTCTGAGGATTGAAATTTCCATAAAAATAAAGTCGGTTTCCGTTACGGGTAACTTTCGGAATTGAGCTTGAAAACTGATTTTTTACATAGTCATTAATGTTCAGATTGATAACGCGGCCGTTTTTTAAGTAAGCAAAATCATTCAGAAAGGGAAGAATGAATACTTCACCGTTGGGCAAAGGTTCACAGGATATAATATCAATATTCTTTAAACCTTCTTGCTTACCATATTGTTTAAACTCTTTTCCATCAAATCTGAATAAGCCATTATCACTGCCTATCCAGATAAAGCCATTTTTATCTTGTCTCAGGTGATACGTATAGGAGCAGTTTAATCCTTCCTCATCACTATAGTTCACCATCCCGGGGATCTGTGAAGAAAATAATGTGGAAAAGAATAAAACTACAGATAATGTGAGGAAAGTAAATATATTTTTCACATGATATTGATAATTTCGTAAATATATAATTTGATTAATAATAATACAATGATTACAGCGGAATATTGAAAAAAACAAGTTGAAAAAATTCGGATAATTTTAGACAATTTTGTACTTTTGTATGTTTGCTGAAATCATATATGTCACAAGAAATAAATCCAACCTACTCCGAAGATAATATCAGAACCCTTGATTGGCAGGAACACATCCGTCTGCGCCCCGGTATGTACATCGGGAAGCTCGGTGATGGTTCTTCTGCTGATGATGGTATTTATATCCTGTTAAAAGAAATCCTGGACAACTCTATTGATGAGTTCAGAATGCGTTCAGGGAAAAGAATTGAAATAAAGCTGGATGACGGCAAAGTTACTATTCGTGACTTTGGCCGTGGAATTCCGCTTGGGAAAGTGGTAGACGCTGTTTCAAAAATGAATACCGGTGGTAAATACGACAGTAAAGCGTTCAAAAAATCTGTAGGATTGAACGGGGTCGGTACCAAAGCGGTAAATGCCCTTTCCGATTACTTCAGAGTTCGCTCTTTCCGAGACGGAAAAATGAAAGTAGCCGAATTCTCCCGCGGTATGATCCAGGAAAACTTTGATGAAAAGGAAACTTCGGATAGAAACGGTACTGAAATTTCTTTTATTCCTGATGGAGAAATCTTCCTGCATTTCAAATACAGAAAAGAGTATATCGAAAGAATGCTCCGCAATTATGCCTATCTGAATCCGGGACTTAAAATACTTTTCAACGGAGAAACTTTTTATTCTGAAAATGGTCTTAAAGATTTATTGGAAGAAGAATTGGAAAGCGATATCCTTTACCCGATTGTTCATTTGAAGGATAATGATATTGAGTTAGCCATTACCCATTCTGACAAATCACAGACAGAAACCTATTTCTCATTTGTTAACGGACAGAACACAACGCAGGGGGGAACTCACCTTAATGCATTCCGTGAAGCGTATGTAAAAACGATTCGTGAGTTTTTCAATAAAAGTTTTGATGCTTCTGATATCAGAAAGTCTATCATTGCGGCAATCTCAATCAATGTAGAAGAACCGGTTTTTGAATCCCAGACCAAAACAAAATTAGGGTCTAATGATATGGGACCGAACGGACCTACTGTAAGAACATTCATCATTGATTTCCTTAAGAGTAAACTGGACAATTTCCTACACAAAAATCCGGAAATAGCAGAAGCAATCCAGAGAAAAATACTCATTTCCGAAAGAGAAAGAAAAGAACTTTCCGGAATCCAGAAACTGGCCAGAGAAAGAGCAAAAAAAGTATCTCTTCATAATAAAAAACTTCGTGACTGCAGGCAGCACTATAACGATCAGAAAGCTGAGAGAAAAGGTGATACTCAGATCTTCATTACCGAAGGAGATTCTGCATCAGGATCAATCACAAAATCCAGAGATGTAGAAACGCAGGCTGTATTTTCACTGAAGGGTAAACCCCTGAATTGCTACGGCCTTACGAAGAAAGTTGTATATGAAAATGAAGAGTTTAACCTTCTTCAGGCAGCTTTAAATATTGAGGAAAGTCTGGAAGACCTGAGATACAATCAGGTGATCATTGCTACCGATGCCGATGTGGATGGAATGCACATCCGTCTGCTGATGATTACTTTCTTCCTGCAGTTCTTTCCGGATCTGATTAAAAACGGACACCTTTATATCCTTCAGACTCCTTTATTCAGAGTGAGAAATAAAAAGGAAACAAGATACTGCTATTCAGAAGCCGAAAGAGTGAAGGCATTAAATGAACTGGGAAAAAATCCGGAAATCACCCGATTTAAAGGATTGGGAGAAATTTCTCCAGATGAATTTAAGCATTTCATTGGCAAAGATATCCGCTTAGAACCTGTAGTAGTGGGAAAAGACCAGACGATTGATCAGCTTCTGGAATTTTACATGGGGAAAAATACTCCGGACAGACAGACCTTCATTCTTGAAAACCTTGTGGTGGAAGATGATACGGATATTGATAAAAAACAAATTCTGGATGAAGTAGAAAATTAATAGGACTTAAAAAAACTGGTTGCAAAACCATTGCAAATACTGAAAAAAACACAATTTTGGATGAAGTAAGAATTATAATACTTACCCAGCCAAAAAATTAAAATGAGACTAAGTAACCGTAATAAAGCATCAATTTATAACTCTTTGAGTACATTGCTTTTGATGACAACTGTGTTTTGTATAATCGCATTTGTCGCTAATGAATACAGGTTTAATGCAATGGGCAAAGAAAGTTATTTATTGATTATTGTTCCCCTTCTACTGCTGATTATCTTTTACATCAGCGGCAGACAGATTTTTGAATATGACAGCGATGGAGAAGCTTTGAATTTTAAAAACAGGAATATTATCCCCTTTTTAAACAAACCTCTTCACGATGAATTTCCAAAATATAAACTGATAAAATATGATGTAGTCAGTATTCTCTTTTTCAAAAGATTATACATTACGGTTTCCAGTAAGAATAATGGTTCTACAATACTTAAGTACCAGATTTCTTATTTGAACAGAAAACAAGTAAACGATTTAAAACTCTCTCTAAACAAAGTAGTGAAAGCTAATAAAGAGAAAAAAGATAAAACAGATGACGACAGAAGAATATTCGCATGAGGGTGAAAGCTTGAAAAAAGTTTCCGGGCTGTACAAAGACTGGTTTCTTGATTATGCTTCCTATGTAATTCTGGATAGAGCTATCCCTTCAATATATGACGGTTTAAAACCCGTTCAACGAAGAATTATGCACTCCATGCGTGAACTGGAAGATGGCCGTTACAATAAAGTGGCCAATATCGTGGGAAATACCATGAAATATCACCCACACGGTGATGCTTCCATTACAGATGCCATGGTGCAGATTGGGCAGAAAGAGCTATTAATTGATACTCAGGGAAACTGGGGGAATATTTATACAGGAGACTCTGCAGCGGCAGCAAGATATATTGAAGCAAGACTGACTCCTTTTGCCCTGGAAGTAGTATTTAATCCTAAAACTACAGACTGGACAAAGTCTTACGACGGAAGAAACAATGAACCCATTGATTTACCGGTGAAATTCCCTCTGCTTCTTGCACAGGGAGTAGAAGGTATTGGGGTAGGGCTTTCCACAAAAATACTTCCTCATAACTTTAATGAGCTTATCAATGCCTCAGTAGCCTATTTAAAAGGTAAGAAATTTGAACTGTATCCGGACTTTTTAACCGCCGGTTATCTTGATGTCTCCGAATATAATGACGGTCACAGAGGAGGAAAGGTAAGAGCAAGAGCCAAAATTACCCAGACGGATAAGCATACATTGGTAATTTCGGAACTTCCTTATTCTAAAACAACAACTGATCTTATTGACTCTATTTTAAAAGCCAATGAGAAAGGAAAGATCAAAATCAAAAAGATTGAAGACAATACTTCAGATAAGGTAGAAATTCTGATTCATATTCATAATGATGTGTCGCCGGACAAAACTATTGATGCCTTGTATGCATTTACAGACTGTCAGGTAACCATTTCTCCAAATGCCTGTGTGATTGTAGGAGATAAACCTATGTTTTTGACGGTATCTGATATTCTGAAAACGAATACAGATCATACCGTATCCTTACTGAAGAAAGAACTTGAAATTGAGCTTCATGAACTTCAGGAAAGCTGGCATTTCTCTTCATTGGAAAGAATTTTCATCGAGAACAGGATTTACCACGATATTGAAGAGGTGAAAACCTGGGAAGAGGTAATAAAAACCATTGATGCAGGATTAAAACCTCATACCAAACATCTTTTAAGAGCGGTTACAGAAGAGGATATTTTAAAACTGACAGAAATCAGAATCAAGAGAATTTCAAGATTCGATTTAGATAAATTTAAAGAAAATATAGCCTCACTTGAAGGTAAAATTGAACAGGTAAAATACCATCTAGCCAACCTGATTGCTTATGCTATTGATTATTATTTAAACATTCAGAAAAAATACGGTAAAGACAAGCAGAGAAAAACAGAACTTAGAATCTTTGATACCATTGATGCTACAAAAGTAGCTGTTGCCAATGAAAAGTTCTATGCCAATTTCGAAGAAGGTTTTATAGGAACATCTCTGAAAAAAGACCAGTATCTTTTCGATTGTTCAGACATTGATGATATCATCATTTTCAGAAAAGACGGAAGTATGAAAGTGGTAAAAGTAGAGGCCAAAACATTCGTTGGTAAAGATATTCTGCATGTCGCTATTTGGAAGAAAAATGATAAGAGAACGGTATATAATATGATCTATCGCGAAGGAAGAGAAGGCCCATATTATATGAAACGATTCTCTGTAACCGGAGTTACCCGAAATACAGATTATCCGCTAGCTTCTGATAAAAAAGGATCGGAAACCTTATATTTCTCAGCAAATCCTAATGGGGAAGCAGAAACGGTAACCGTGCTTTTAAAACCTAATCCCAGAATCAGAAAGAATAAAATGGAGATCAACTTCTCCGATCTTGCGATTAAAGGACGTGATTCCAAAGGAAATCTTGTGACTAAATATGCCGTGAAGAAAGTAGATATGAAGGAAGAAGGAGTTTCTACTCTGGCACCGAGAAAGATCTGGTTTGATGATACGGTAAGAAGACTGAATGCTGATGTAAGAGGAACATTACTGGGAAGCTTTAAAGGAGATGACAAAATCCTGACGATCAATACAAACGGCGAGGTGAAACTGGTGTCTTTTGATCTGGGTAATCGTTTTGATGATGAATATCTGGTGTTGGAAAAATGGAGACCTGCACAACCGATTACCTGTATCTATTACGATGGAGAAAAAGATATTTATTTCATTAAAAGATTCTTACTGGAAAACACGGTGAATGTACAGACTTTTATGCCTTCTGAACATCCGAAATCATTCATTGAAAATGTAATTGTTGCCAACGATGTTACTGCAGAAATTACTTTTGCAAAAGATAAAGGAAAAGAACGTGATCCGGAAACAATTAATATCGATGAATTCATCGCGGTAAAAGGAATAAAAGCCATTGGTAACCAGTTTACAAAGTTCAAAGTAAAAGCCATCAATATCACTATTCCTGAACCTATAGAAGAAGAGCCTGAAGTATATGAAGATCCGGAACCTACAGGAGATGGGGATGAAGACGGAGGAGTTATTGGTGATTTGTTCCAGGGGGATGGAAATAATGAAAATGAATAGACTGAACACATCTGTTCAGGTATAACATAAAAAGAATACAATGGATATAGTTGTTATCATTATCATTGCAGCCACATGTATTTTTAGCTACATGGGGTTCAATAATACAGCATTATTTGAAAAATATAAATTCAATGTTGGAGCTATTGCAAACCGTAAAGAATATGTAAGGCTTATCAGTTCTGCGTTTTTACATGCAGACTTTATGCACTTATTTTTTAATATGCTTTCCCTGTATTTTTTCCAGGGAGTAGTCATTAGCTTCTTTGGGGAAATAGGATTTTTGATTCTTTATTTCGGATCAATGATTCTTGGGAATTTATTCAGTTTACAGATTTATAAAAATCAGCCTTGGTATTCTGCGATAGGAGCATCAGGTGCGGTTTCGGGAATCATTTTTGCTTCCATTGCCATGGCACCCAATGAGATCAGCGTTAATTTCCTGCCTGGATGGTTATTTGGAACATTATATTTCGGATATTCAGTGTATATGATGCTGAACCCGAAGCAGTGGGATAACCTGGGCCATGCTGCTCACCTGGGAGGTGCTTTTTTTGGATTGGTTTACTCTATTGTAATGCATCCACAGCTGGCCATGAGCAATATCCTTTTCTTAGGAATCATGTCACTTCCGTTAATTTATTTAGGATATGAAATTTTTGTAAGGAAACGAATAGGATAAAAGACTATTTTTAATTAAAATATCAAAACCAATGAACACATCAGAGTTAAACAGTTTCATCGTGATACTTATCTATGGTTCATTGGTTTTGCTTTCTCTGCTGAAGCTTGCCAATCCTTTGAAAGTAAACCGTAAAGCCAATTTCTGGTTTGGGATATTTCTGTTTCTGTGGTCTACCTTTTGGCTGGATGAAGTTCTGTTCCTTATTACGGGCGTAACAATAGAGTTTCATTCTCTGTTTTTCGTGAGATGTATTCAGTTTTTCACACCCATTGTTTTTTACTTTAGTGTGCTGTTCTTTACCAATCCCTCTTTTACCTTCAAAATCAGGGATGTTAGATTCCTGTTACTTCCTGCAGCTTTTGTGCTATGTCTTATCTTAGTAAACCTCGGTTATGAAGCACCATTTGAATATCTGAGTGTTATTTTGATCCTGATTCAGGCTTTGTTTTATACGGCACTTTCTTATATTACCATCCGAAAACATCAAAAGAAGATCCAGCAGTTTTCTTCCAACACAGAAGGAATCAACCTGAACTGGCTGGAATATATTATTCTGGTGCTTCTCATTGTGAATATTATCTATGTAATTTACAATCTTTTCTACGATCCAAAATCATTGAATTTCTTTATCAATGCAGTCTTTTTATCTGTTATTTACTGTGTGGGTTACTACTCTCTGAAGCAGAAGGAAATTTATCCTTTGGAAGAAAAACAGAGACAGGAGCTGATCTCTATTGATGAAGATTCTGATCCGGAAGAAACCAGAAGAAAACTTATTTCTGATGAAGAATTAATAAAGATTAAAACCTCATTGGAAGGTATTATGGAAACACAAAAACCTTACCTTGACAGCGAACTTAATCTGATCAGACTGGCTGAAATGCTATCTGTTTCTACCCATCATCTGTCGTATGTGATCAATACAGGTTTTGGAAAAAATTTCTTCCAATATGTAAATGAGTATAGAGTAGACTATGCTAAAAAGCTTCTGAAAGAACCGAACGGTAAATTATCCATTTTAGGAATTGCTTACGAATCCGGATTCAATTCCAAAACCTCTTTCAATACAACTTTTAAAAAAGTAACCGGACAAACCCCTTCTGAATTCAAAAAATAAGTTCCGGTTTATAAAGTTTTACTTTGTTTTGTGTTTAATTTTCTGACTTTCAATTAATTAGTTATTTGTTTTGAAAATTTTAAAATGAGTTCGCTCAGATAATTCTGAACATTAAAGCCTGCCTTTCATGATAGCTTTGTACCATAAATTTAAAACGTATGGATACCAAAGAATCATATGCTGTAGTCACAGGAGCAAGCCAGGGATTAGGCAAATCATTCGCAGAACAGTTGGCCAAAAAAAAGATCAATGTTATTCTTATAAGCCTTCCGGATCAGAACCTCAAAGAATTTTCAAGAGAGCTGGAAGAACACTATGAAATAAAAGTCCATTATTATGAAACGGATCTTTCTGTCCATGAAAATGTGATGAAACTTACGGAATGGCTTAACCGCTCTTTTGATATTCATATCCTGATTAATAATGCAGGGCTGGGCGGAACTAAAAAGTTTACAGAAGCTTCCTCGAATTATATCAACACTATATTGCAGGTGAATGTAGCAGCAACATCATTAATTACCCATCAACTGCTTCCAAATCTTTTAAAGCAACCCAAAGCCTATATTCTGAATGTTTCAAGCATGGCTGCATTTTCACCCATAGGTTTTAAGACTGTATATCCCGCATCCAAAAGCTTTATCCATTCATTTTCAAGAGGACTTCATGAAGAACTGAAAGATACCAACGTTTTTGTAAGTGTTGTAAATCCGGGCGCGATGAAAACGAATCAGGATGTATGTGAAAGAATAGAAAAGCAAGGTTTTATGGGGAGATTAACGCTTTTAAATCCTGATAAAGTAGCCTCATACTGTATTCGTCAACTGTTTAAAAAAGATTCCGTAATTATGGTGAATCCAATCAGCTGGCTGGTAATGAAAATATTACCTATATGGATTAAACTTCCCTTGATGACCCAGGCTATAAAAAGAGAGATTGAAGCATGAAAAAAATTTGTGTAACCGGAGCAACAGGTCTTCTGGGAACTAATGTTATCTTAAAATTATTACAAAATGGTTATTCTGTTATTGCTCTGGTGCGCAAGAAAAGCAACTGGCTGGGCGAAGAAAATGAAAATATGAAACTGGTGGAAGCTGACCTTTCGTCTGATATATCAGCACTTTTCACTGATGTCGACTGTATCATTCATATAGCGGCAGAAACACGCCAAAATCTCTTCAATTATGATGAATACAGGAAAGTGAACTATGAAACCGTTGTGAATCTCTTTACATATGCAGAACTGATGAGAGTAAAAACGTTTTTGTTTGTAAGTACAGCAAATACTATAGGATTTGGAAATACTGCTTTCCCGGGAAATGAAAATGCACCGCAGCTATATCCTTTTACCCATTCATTCTATGCTCAGAGTAAGCGGGAAGCAGAAGATTATCTTTTAAACAACCGCAAAAATACAGAGGTTGTCATTGTTAACCCAACCTTTATGATGGGAGCTTATGACAGCAAACCCAGTTCCGGAAAAATTATTTTCTGGGCATGGAAAAAGAAAGTAATATTGTATCCGAAAGGAGGCAAAAACTTTGTACACGCGGAAGATGCCGCCAACGGAATAGTAACTGCCATTGAAAAAGGAAGGAATGGTGAAAAATACCTTTTAGCCAATGAAAATTTAAGCTACCAAGAATTTTTTAAGAAAATAAACCGGATTACAAATCAAAATCCGGTTATGATAGCCATTCCCAACAGAATTTTGAGTTTCCTTGGATTGATAGGTGACGGCTTGAGAAAATTAAGCATAAAAACAAATCTCAGTACCTCCAATATGAAAGCCCTGCAGATCAGTAATTATTATTCTAATCGGAAATCAGTACAAGATCTGAATCTTCAATACCAGTCTACTGATAAAGCAATAGAAGATGCTGTTCAGTATTTTATTGAAAATAAAAAAACCAGCTCTTAAAAGCTGGTTTTATCAAAATTATCTTGTTATTTTCTGAGTTACATTTTTGTTGGAAATAACACAGGCTTTACTGCAGTTATTGGTACTAGAAATATTCACCTGTACCAATGCTGGCAATGATCTGTATTCTTCCTTATTGTAAGGAGCTTCAGTACCGTTGCTTCCACCTCCTTTAATGTCATATTGTACCTGGGCAACTCCGGTGAATCCAGCCGCTGGCTTGAAAGAAAGCGCTCCGGTAGTTGGGAAATAGGTCCATGTTCCCTGGCTGCTGGTATAGACACCTCCTGTTATATTCGGAATTACGGCTCCGTTGTTATCCAAAAAGCGGAATGAATTAAAATCAAGGTTGTTATAGGAAAGTGTTGGCGGATTTTGTCCGGCTGCTGAAGAATAAGCTGCATCATTAAGCAAAGGATAATAGATTGATTTTATCCCCGGGCAGCCAGCAAACAGATCATCTGTTACTTCGGCAGCATAAGGTCTTGTAACCCCTAAGTTTTTCAGTAAATGTATATTTTTTGCGGCTCCTGTAGAAGCTGCAAACCCAATTCTGAAAGTAGAGGGCGCTGAAGTATCCAGCGTTCTCACTGTACTGTTGGATATCGTCGTCTCGGTATATTTCAGAGAAGTAGGGTAATAATAATTATCAATCACTTTTTCTTTCACTGTTCCGTGCTGTATTTCCAGGGATATATTGTAACCTCCGGCAGGATTGGGAACCAGAGTGATATATGCCTTACGGAATCTTACATCATTTTCATTTAGAGGAATTGTAGTTCCTCCGCTTTCTATACTGAATTGTTGAAGAGCTGTATTTTTAACACCAATATATTTCCCAGTTGTGGTATCCAGATAAGCTGATCTGTTAGTGCTGGAAGGTGATGCATTGGTTGCTATGCTGTAAAGCAGTGGATAACCATTGTATCCCGCAGGCTCAGCTGAAGACAGATATTGATTTCCACGCTTACCTCTTAAAGAAACATTACTGCGTCCATCAGCTAATCCCACTCCAAATATTCCATTTCTAACTCTTTCCCCTTGGTTAAAGCTTGTTTTGAAATTTCCGAATTCATCCAGACCAATTCCCAGATATGCTCCTCTCAGTCCTTCCGTAGACTCGCCTCCACGTACAAAACTATATCCTAATCCTCCTCCAAAATATCCCAGATTAAGCTGGCTCTTAGGAATAGATCCATCCACTAAGAATATGGAAATACCGTCTCCTCCGTTGGTATTTCCTCCATAAATAGCAAATTCAAATTCGAATTTAATTCCCTGGTCACTTTTGAATATTTTATCGGCAAGTATAACACCTCCTGAAATATTATTCACACTTCGGGTAAGCCTTAGCCCGTCCGTAGTAAAGGTTGCATCATTCTGAACACCGCTTGTTGCCACTTTATAAGCTTCTTGAGGTTGTAATCCCTGGGTAAAATTGACAAAATACGGATAGCCTGTCCCTTGCTCATTCTGTGCCTGAATATTTTGAGAGAAAATAAATAAGGAAAGAATAAACAAAAACTTTTTGTGCTGTACAATTGAAGTACTTTTTATCATAGCTCAATTATTTAACAACAAAAACAATATTGATAAATGAACAGTCTGTGGCTGCAGCTTTTACATCATAAGTCATCACACCGTCATCAGAAATTGAGATATTACTGAACACATTAGGATCAGCATCAGTTACATAATAGTAAAGATCTTTACTAGATGGGAAAAACGGGATTGAAGCTGGAGCACTGGTGCTTTTTGCTTTTGGAGATCCGAACTGGGTTTTATAAAGGGTATATAAATCTTTCGTTCGGCCAGTGGCATTACTTGATGTATCAAAAGAAACACTAGGCATGTAAAACATTTTTACAGCATTATTACTAATGCAAAGCCAATCAGGTTTTGTAGGAGTACCAATATTCTGGCTTAAGCATTTTCTATCCGTATCATAGATAAGAAGTGAGTTGGCTGGATTGGTAATGGCGTCTCTTTTTGCTGTAGTAAGTCTTGGGATCAGCATTCCTTTATTTTGACTGTAAACATCCAGGATTGCACTTTCGTCAGGCATGGCTGTGTTAATCCCTACTTGGGCGAATGATAACGAACTTACTAAAACGAATGGTAGAAATAATTTTTTAATCATGATGTTCTTAATAATTTTTATCTGTGTATTTTATGTTTTTTTTTGATGGTTATGTTTTTAGAAAAGTCCTTTCTGATGGCTTAATTCCGTAAGGAAAATAAGTGTCTCTAACAATTCATTTGGCTCATGAAATGTAGAATGTCGTAGCATGGCATGAGGAGACTTTTGCTCCAAAAGCCAATAGCAGATGTTACAAGTATGCCCATCCATGAGCATTCTATGTCTAATCTGAAATAGTCGGAAAAATAAATTGAATTATGTAGCTGTAATAGCCATTAAATAAGTAAGATTCATATTCCCTCGTGTTTTATGCAAATGTACAAAGAAATATTGATAAGATTATGTTTATAGAATTAATTCTAGTTTTCTATTAATAATTAATAAGTTTTAATTTAAATTTTTACACAATTGATAAACTAACAATATTGTTTTTATTGTGTAAATTTTTATGTTTTATTAAGGAATTCTAAAAATTAAATTTATAAAAGTATTATTATTTTTGAAAACATTACAAACATCAAATTTCTTAGATAAAGAATTGAAAAAGAGCTTATTTTGAAAAATTTTCCAGTGCGTTTTCTAATTGATCAACGAAATTGATGTGTTTGGTCTTATTGCTTTCAAAAATGAAATCTCTCATGCTTTTACTTTCATATTTGCTAAAGTCACCTACTATAGCCAAACCTATACGATAGTTTGAGAATTTTTGGAGAATTTCTCCCGCTATTCTGGTCTTTAAATCGAAGAATTCAGGGGTAATGTTTTTTTCATAAAGAATAACTTTATCAAAACCCTGGTAATAGATATTTCCCATAAGATCCAGCCCATCCTGTGCGGATTGGATAATCATATCATCAGAAATTATTTCTGCGATTTTTATATTGTTGATTTCGTGTGATTGAATAGTCATGTTTACCGTATTGCTTTTTTTATATCATGTAAAAAATTACCTAGTGGAAATGCTTCTCCCTGATTGGTAAGAGCAATAATACAGGTGTTATGCTGTAAATCTCTCCATAATAAAGCTTTAAAACCATTTAAACCACCGGTATGCATCGCTGAAATTTTCCCATTGTTATTCTCTATGAACCATGCGAATCCATAATCAGATATTTTGCCGTCAGATAATGGAAAAGTAGAATACATCGCCTGGGTATTTTCTTTATTAATCAAAGTATAATTTCGTAAAGCCTGATCAAATTGATAAAGATCTTCAGGAGTAGAGTAGATCCCGCCGTCACCCGTTGTTAAAATCGAATAGTCATCAGGTTTCTTCTCTTTATTATATCCTGAGGCTCTATTCTGAATAACCGTACCAGCTTCATATACATAGGTATGATGCATTTTTAAAGGAGTAATAATATGCTCATTGATAAAAGTACTGTAAGACTTTCCGGAAGCCTTTTCAATAATACAGGAGAGGATTATATACCCAGTATTGCTGTACTTAAACTTGCTGTTGGGAACAAAATCAAGATTTTTACCACTGAACAGCCAGTTAATCACCTCCTGATTGGTTAATTCCTTTTTAGAAAACAGATTTTCATAATCCCTAATTCCTGAAGTATGATGCAAAAGCTGTCTGATAGTAATGTTTTTAGCATATTCAGGAAGTGTAATGAACCGGGAAGCTTTGTCATCCAGTTTCAATGCCCCTTTTTGCTCTAGCATGAGAATAGCAGCAGCCGTAAAAGGTTTACTGAGAGATGCAATATAGAACGAAGTATTTTTATCTGCTTTCAGTCCTTTTTCAATATTGCGGAATCCCAGAGCCGTATCACAAACAATCTGGCCGTTTTTTATAATCAGAACAGAACCGTTGAATTCTCCTTTGCGGTAATATTCACTCACAATATCCTGAGGATGCTGTTTGCAGGATATCAACTGTATAATCAGTGAAATAGCGATGAAGAAGTTCCATATCAAAGTTTTCATAGGTTAGGTGTATGGCAGCAAAATTACTTATTTCCTTCCATAAATAAACCTGTCATTTTCGGATAAATCCTTCAATAATTGAGCGTTAGAGAAATATTGATACAGTTCCAGGGTTTCAGGCCCCAGTTTCTGATTGATTTCTAAAAACAGCAGTCCTTCGTCTTTCAGATATTTTTTAGCATCTTCCGCAATCTTCCTGTAAAAGATCAAAGCATCTGCAGTAGGGGAGAAAAGGGCCATTTTAGGTTCAAATTCTTTCACGGAATCGGCAATTTCAATCTCCTCTTCAATCCCGATATAGGGAGGATTCGAAATAATAATATCATAACTTTCAGCCAGCTCAAAATTGAGATAATCGGCGTGAATGAAATTGATATCTAATTGGTGATATTCGGCATTCCTTTGAGCTGTTTCCAGTGCTTTTTCAGAAAAATCAATGGATGAAACATGAGCCTCAGGAAAATACTTCTTTAACACCAACGGAATGATTCCACTTCCGGTTCCTATGTCTAAAATCTTTAAACTTTGAACGTCAAACTTTAAACCTTGAATTTCTCTGATCGCGATCTCCAGCAATTCTTCTGTTTCAGGACGGGGAATCAGTACATTTTCATCCACAAGGATTTTCATCCCATAGAATTCTGTTTCACCCAATATCTGCTGATAAGGTCTTCCTGTTTTAAGTTCTGCAACGAGATCACAAAGCTTTTTTTCATCATCCATCAAAAGTTCCTGTTCGGAAGATCTTCTTTGCTGGAAATTATCAAAACCTACAATCTGATGAATGAACAAAGACGATAAAAACACACTTTCCGACTCAGTATAAAGGCCGGAAAGTTCTGTTTTGAAATATTTTTTAAATGCTGAAATTGTCATTTATCTTGTAAAAACCAGTTTTGTATCCGTTGACTTCTCTTCATCAATTCTGTATCCTTCATAATTAAAGGCTTTTACATCCTCCAGTGTCTTTGCATTGGTTTCAGCACAGAACCTCACCAAAAGACCTCTTGCATGCTTGGTATACACCACAATGGTTTTCAGTTTTCCTTCTTTTAATTCGTAAAAATCAAAATCTATTACAGTATGGTTCAGCTTCTTTCTGTCGATTACTTTTCCATACTCATTGCTGGCAAGGTGAAGGAGTATTTCTCCTTTTTTCATCTCAGAATTTAATTGTTCTGTAATTTTTTCTCTCCAGAATTCATACAGATTATTGTATTGCTCAAATTTAAATGGGCGTCCCATTTCCAGTCTGTAAAGCATTACTTTATCAGATGGTTTCAGCAAACCGTAAAGTCCGGAAAGCATTCTGTAGTTTTTCTGCAGGTAATCTACAGCATTTTTATCCAGCGTTTTGGCATCCAGCCCTCTATAAACCTCTCCTGTAAAAGCAAACATGGCAGGAGCAGATTCTTTTGCAGTAGGTTTAGATTTCCATTTTTGGTTTCTTTCCCAGTTTTCATCAGCCAGCTTGGATGATATTTCCATCAGTTCGGAAAGATATTTTGGTGATTTTTCTTTTAAATAAGATTGAATGAATGCTGCATCTTCAATGAATTTCGGAGTAGTGGTTCTCAACAGGTCTGTTGAATTTTCTACATTCATGAGTTTTGCAGGGGATGTTATAATTTTCATAATGTTAAAATACAGATAAGTGTTTAATATCCATAAAATTCATGATCATCATTGCTATAAAGTCAATCATAAAATGACAGATCATCAGAATTTTAATATTTGAATAGCGTTTATAAAATATAGCAAACACAATTCCAATAAAGAAAGGCCCGAGAACCTGGCTTATGGTACCGTAAGTGCTGTGCAATATTCCAAATAAAACAGCTGAAATAATAATTCCTATTGCCGGATTGTTATACATTTTTTCAATCCTGGGCTGTAGGTAACCCCGCATCAGGAATTCTTCTACAATAGCAGCTGTAAGACAGGTAAAAATAATTAAAAAATAATTGTTTCTAAAAATGGGTATGAGATTAAGAAGCTTGGTACTTACTTTTTCTTCTATAACGAACATCATGAAGGTATTCAGAATGGCTCCCCCAAGAATGCAGATAAAATATAAGATCAGCGCTGCTTTACAATAAAATGCTGCCGAATATTTTTTTTCTTCTTTAAGTAAAAAAGGACCTTTCTCTACAAAAATGCTGTACAGAAACACTATAATGAGAATGACCCATAACAGAATTCTGCTGAGAAAAAAATGATCTGCAGTAATTTTACCCATTCCTGTTATCAAAGTGATCAGCGGATTGGAATAAAGCATTGCTGCAGCTAAAAGAATAAAAGTGAGTAAAATTCCTATAGAATATTTCCCATTAAAACGCATAATCTAACCTGTCAACTGTCAACTTTGAAACTGAAATTCTATAAAATAATCCCTTTTCCCTGACGGATAATCTCCGGCTCTCCCGAAGTAAGGTCTACAATAGTGGAAGCCACATTATCCCCATACCCTGAATCAATGACAATGTCTACCAAATGATCATATTTTTCTGCAATGAGTTCAGGATCGGTAGAATATTCAAGGATTTCATCATCATCTTTAATGGAAGTAGAAGCAATAGGGTGTCCCAGTTTTTCAACAATAAGCTGTGGAATGGGATGGTCAGGAACACGAATACCGATGGTCTTATGACCTTTATAGGCTAAAGGTAAACTTTTATTCGCTTCAAGAATGAAAGTGAACGGTCCCGGAAGGTGACTTTTCAGAAATCTGAAAACCGAAGTATCAATAGGTCTTGTAAAGTCGGAAAGATGGCTTAGATCATTACAGATAATTGAGAATTTTGACTTCTCAAGCTTCATTTTTTTGAGCTGAGCCAGTTTTTCCATGGCTTTTATATCAAAAATATTACAGCCTAAAGCATAAATCGTATCAGAAGGATAGATAATCAGCCCGCCATTTTTTAAAGTTTTAATAACCTCATTCACAAGATTTTCCTGTGGGTTGTCCGGATAAATTTTTAATATTTTTGCCATAAAACAAAGATACAAATAATAAAATAGTTTTCATAAAAGTCCTTTATTTAAAAGAAAAATTAGGATTTGTGAAAAATATTCGTACCTTTGCAATCCAATATCGCGGGATGGAGCAGTAGGTAGCTCGTCGGGCTCATAACCCGAAGGTCATCGGTTCGAGTCCGGTTCCCGCTACTAAGTAAGTGTTTTCGGTAAACACTCTAAAAATACACCGCGGGATGGAGCAGTAGGTAGCTCGTCGGGCTCATAACCCGAAGGTCATCGGTTCGAGTCCGGTTCCCGCTACTAAGCAAGTGCTTTCGGTAAGCACTCTAAAAATACACCGCGGGATGGAGCAGTAGGTAGCTCGTCGGGCTCATAACCCGAAGGTCATCGGTTCGAGTCCGGTTCCCGCTACTAAACTAAAATCGGTATAACGGCAGTTATACCGATTTTTTTATATCAGCAATTAATAATCTGCAAGATTGCATTATATTTTTGAAAAAAACCACCTTTAATAAGGTGCTTCTTACGTTGATATGGTATTAATTAACAAATATCATAAGTTGAATTTACAGCATATGCCAATTCTCTGATAAAGGCAGGGCTTCCATCTGCGTTATCTGATTGGAAAAAAACGGTATTAGTTGTTCCACAAGAATTAGTGTAAGCAACAGACCATGTTTGAAACATTAAAGCTAGTGCTTGTTTTTGTTCAATAGTTAATTCCTTAACTTCAATTGTTTTTTCATGTTTAATTTCTTGCTTTACTTCTTCTTTTTTAGTATTCGCAAATGTAAATGTTGATAGAGCTAATAAGCCCACGAAAATTAATTTTTTCATAGTAGAAATTTTTAAATTTAATGTTTTTTATTGTCGAAAAATTGTTAATCAAGAAAAGTATTCATCTTTTTAAGACGATCAGACATTGTTTTAGTTTTATCATTACCATTGGCATCCATAACCCTTAAGTTTCCATTGTACATAGACGGATTTTCTGTATAATTCTTTCTTGCTTCTAAAAACTGATCCTTAGATTTTGTTTTTACATCATTTCCATAATTCAAAGGTTCAATTATTTCATCAGATTTTTTTATATCTGTTGCGTAGATTTCAATAGTTTTATTTTTGTTATAAACTTCCAAAATCAAACCAGATAATCCTTTAAACCTGAATGGTCCGTCTTGAATTGTCACGTCATTAGTAAACCAAGCAAAGAATGTATTTCCCGTATCTGTTGTGGTCTTAGCAAGTCTTGATTTAAAGCCTTTAATGTCCTTAGTATCGTTTAAGATTTCCCATTTTAACTTTGGTTCTTCATAGGTGAAAATATATTTCCCAACAGGAAGCGATACAAGAAGATTTTCTTTAGATTTATATACACTTCCAACAGATTTGGGATATTTTGGAATGGCACCTGCAGTTGTACTGATTGTTTCTTTAGAAGTACCATTATAAAATGCCTTTGCTTCTCTACTAAAGTAAATTGATTCTACATTATTACATAGTAGTGTTGATGCGAAAATTGTCATTTTATCTTTATTTAAACTATCCGAAACTAATTTAGTTTCATAGTTTATTTCCATTATTGCTTTATTATTTTGAGCAGATAAAAAAGAAAGATTAACAATAAATAATGATGCTAATAATTTATTTTTCATAGATTTCATTTGTATTGTAATGATACTAAATTATATTGATCAATTAGTATGGGAATCCGTAATTTTGAAATGTTTTTTATTATGTTAAAAATATTGTCATATAAAATATGTAGCTGAGTACGATTTTACATTTGTTCACTCTTAGCAAACATTAATATTCAAACAAAGAGAAATTTTTCTTACTGATTGTCTGAACACTATGTTTTATGCAGGATGAATATGGAACAAATGTTTTTAATTTATGGAAAAAGCCCTATCTTTGTACTACAATATCGCGGGATGGAGCAGTAGGTAGCTCGTCGGGCTCATAACCCGAAGGTCATCGGTTCGAGTCCGGTTCCCGCTACTAAACGAGAGAAGCAATATAATATTGCTTCTCTTTTTATTTATTATCCAGTCATTGCGAACAAAGTGAAGCAATCTCAGGTCGGAATAATGTGAAGAGACAAACTTTTATAACTGAATTTACATTTTGGGTAAGACTCAAAGATTTTATTTTTGTAAAAATAAATAGGAAGAAAGATTATATGGTCAGTACTACTGATTTTTCCACAGCTTATATGCTTCTCTCATACAATGTCCGCAGGGACGATAGTTATTTTGTAAAGCTTCTTTTTCCTCTGTGAAGAAAACCCTGTTTTCTTTCTTCATTCTTTTTCCTGACCGGCAACTGAGTAATCCGTAGATTTTCAGTTTCATATTTCCCCCAAAACAAATTTCTCTGCAGTGTATTTTGCTTCTCAGGCTTTCAGGAGATATTTGAGAATGTTGAATCATAGCTCATGTATTGACTATTTAATAATTAACTGATTGCATCATGGAAGATAATTCCCAAAGCATAGCGGCTTCCTTCTCTGATTTCACTTACTCCATGTTTCATATTAACCCTGTAATATCCTTTGGCTCCTTTTTCTGGTTTAAATTGCGTTGTGAACATAAGGACATCTCCTTTTTTAGGCTTTAAAACAATAGCTTTTGACTGTGCTCTCGGAATCTGTTGGGTAAGCACAAACTCACCTCCTGTAAAATCTTTATCCGGTTCACTGAGCATTAACACGATTTGAATAGGAAAATACAGGTCTCCATATAAATCCTGATGCAGCGTATTAAATCCACCATTTCCATATTTTAAAATTAAGACGGTAGCTTTCTGTTGGCCATTGATATGACATTGATGTAAAAATTCCTGATGATTTAAGGGAAACTGAGTATCGATATGCAACGCTTTAAACCATGAATTGGCAATAGATGCCAGATGGGGATAGATCGTTGAACGTATGGTTTGAATAACTTCAGGTAATGGATAGTTAAAATATTTATATTCTCCCAAGCCGAAACGATGTCTGGCCATAATAACTGTTTTACGATAAAAAGGAGAGTGATCGTAGTTGGACTTTAATATTTCGCATTCATCTTCAGACAGTAGATGAGGAATAATGGCATACCCGTTTTGATGCATTGTTTCTGTAAGGTGCTGCCAGTCTGTGTTTTCGATTTTATGAATGATCTCTTTCATTGGTTTGATTTTATTCTGTAAAAATCTGGACTTGTTCAGCGTGATACAATCCGAAACGTGCGGTATTTATGGAATATGAATGTGGGAAACCCATATTAAATTTATCTGGACTATACTTTTAATAATATTCTGGATGATATCACTGGTCCTGTTTAAGGCTACTTTTGCCGTGTTAATAAAAATATATATAACGATGAATTACATTATTAAAAAGGCAAGTCTTGAGGATCTTGATGAAACGGCTGAATTGTTCAATCTCTATCGTGTTTTTTACAGACAGGAATCAGATGTGGAAAAAGGAAAGGCTTTTCTCAAAGAACGGTTTTTAAACAGTGAGTCTGATATTTTTCTTGCAGTAGCCGATGGAAAAGCAGTAGGTTTTGTACAGCTTTACAAATTATTCCATTATACTCAATTACAGAAGCAATGGCTTTTAAGTGATCTGTTTGTTCATCCTGATTACAGAGGGAAAGGACTTTCTGTAGCATTAGTTGATCGTAGTAAGCAGTGGTGCGAGGAAACAGGTGCATGCGGGCTGATGCTTGAAACAGAAAAAACGAATGATATCGGAAACACTTTGTACCCGCGTTGTGGATTTGAGTATGACGGACTGCATAACTACTACCACTGGTGGAAGCAAAGATAAAAGTAGTATTAGTTCTACAATTCTGAATATTTAATTCTACAGGTATTTTCAGCCAGCAGATGGCTATAATCCTATTTTTGTAAAGCTCTTACAGATCATGGGTAGGACAGTTGATCTGTAGAGTGCATGCAAAAAAATCTCTGCCAAATTTTCTACTTTTTCCCCAAGGGTTTTATGATTAGTACCACAAAACTGCTTTTTCCGGCGGAGATTTTTTGCTTTTGAATAAAAAAGAGAACTGCAAACTGCAGTTCTCTTTTTTATTTTTAAGTATGATTTAGATATTATTGAGCCAGTTGAGCGTAAGGAGTAAGCTTGTTGTCATCAGACATTGTCTGGCCTAAAAAGTCTCTTTTCTGATCAGCTTTCATTCTTCCTGCTGCATCATTTGCATTGAAATAAGCTTCATTTAATTTTGTAGCAATATCGGCAGGCTTAAATTCAAACTTTGTATCACCTTCAACTCCCAGATATCCGTTCTTTCTTGTAAGGTTGGTGATATAATTGTTGTAATTGATCATGGTACCTCTCATCATATTGTTATGATATTCCATACATTTTTTAGCTTTCTTGGAAGAATTGTTCAGGATACAGTTTTTCATATTGTTTCTGTATAAAAACCATTCAGATTCTAAAATACCATATTCTTTACCTAAAGCTATTTTTCCGTTGTTGACAATATTATTATCTCCTTCTTTAGTCGCAATAGTTTGAAGATGTTGAATTACCAATGGAACAGTAGCTTCGATTTTTGATTTCGTATCTTTTAGAATGCTGAGATCAGCAGCCGGAGAACCCTTCTTTTGTGCTGTAGTAACATTGAAAATAAGCAGTAATAGTACAATCAATAAATTATATCTTTTCATGAGAAATTTTTAAAGCACTAAAATAAATATAATTTCCCGGTTAAAACAAATACATTTTAATATTTATTTAATAAAATTTAACAAATCTATAATGTATAGTATCCATTGTTGTAAAAATGATGTGCTCAGGGTCTTTATCGAAGTGATTTTTGTAATTTAAATTGTTAATGTATAGTATTTCAGTTGCTTTTCGTTTAGAAATTTATTGAGGAGTTATATGATGATGATCTAAGTATAATAAGAAAAGCAATGAAGCAAAAGAATGAAAAAACACTACTATAGTGGTAGTAGTGTTTTTTTTTTAGTTATTTACTTGAAATAATGGGTGATTTTATCACTTTCAGGAACTACTTTAGAATCAAAGTACTCCAATAATTTTCCTTCAGGGCTGATCAGAAACTTATTGAAATTCCAGCTTATTTTCGCATCCATTACTCCGTTTTGAGATTTGTGGGTAAGATAATCAAATACAGGAGTGATTTTAGCACCTTTTACATCCACAGAAGTGGTAAGCGGAAAAGTTACTCCATAGTTCTTTTCACAGAAAGATTTGATTTCAACATTGTCGTGGAATTCCTGATCTGCAAAATTATCAGAAGGAAAGCCTACCACAACCAGTTTGTCACCATAATCTTTATACAGCTGTTCCAATCCTTTGTATTGAGGAGTGTAGCCACATTTGGATGCTGTATTTACAATAAGAATGTATTTCCCCTTGTACTCGGAAAAATCAATTTTTCCGCCATCTATGGACTCAATTTTAAAATCATAAATGGACTTTGCAGGTTTTGGACCTGTAGTGTCATCTGATGTAATAAATGATGAAAGGCTTATGATTCCTATAAGCACCATTCCGATAAAAAGTATTTTTTTCATTTAAAAAGATTTTAATATTAATTTATTAAACTTAGATTATTTATTGAATGTCATATTTCCTGTTTTTTACTTGATCATTTTACCGTTCTTCAAGCCATTGAAGAAAACGGGAAGCTTTGTCTTTGGTGACAAGAGGTTTTTCGGGAGTGGTAATTTTTAAACTAACCAGAAGTTTTCGCGAGAAATAATGTTCCACTTCAACAATGGCTGCAAAGTTAATCAGATATTGCCTGTTAATCCTAAAGAACTGAGTTCCTGAAACCAGTTGTCCTATCTCATCCAACGACTGAGAAATAGAATATTCTTTCTGATCAAGGGTCACCAGTACTGTATTTCCAAATTGGCTGTAAAAGCAGGCAATTCTGTCAACATGGATATTACTGTATTTATTGTTGGAGAAGACCAGGAAATTGGTTTTTCCTCTTCCCGTTGTCAGGTTATTCAGAATATCTTCCAGTTTCCGGTCGGGAGAAGGAGAATGCTGAAAGAAATTTTTAAGATTGTTGATCTTTTCAAAAGCTGACTGGATATCTTTTTTCTCAAAGGGTTTTAAAATATAATCGACTCCGTTACTTTTGAAGGCCTCTATAGCATATTCATCAAAAGCGGTACAGAAAATGACAGGAACTTTTATCCTGATCTGACTGAATATTTCAAAACAATTACCGTCTGCCAGCTGAATATCCATAAATATAACATCCGGAAGTTCAGAGC
Organism: Chryseobacterium sp. Marseille-Q8038; assembly: GCF_965111995.1. NCBI lineage: Bacteria > Pseudomonadati > Bacteroidota > Flavobacteriia > Flavobacteriales > Weeksellaceae > Chryseobacterium > Chryseobacterium sp. Marseille-Q8038. The sequence goes on from NZ_CBCOPN010000001.1 coordinate 753,828, forward strand.
CAGAAAGATATTCAACGGCCATAGCAACGCTTTCAATATACTGTACTATGGTAGCCTCCGGCTGTACAGCGACGATCATTCGCCCCAGTGCCTTTGCGGTTTTTATCTCATCTTCTATTACTAAAACTTTCATGTACTATGGGTAATTTGACGGTGAAATTAGAATCATTCTGAAGTATAGTCAGCTCCTTTTCTGCAAAGTGCTTATAACGTTCTCTGATATTTTCAATTCCTATTCCTGCAGATTCCTGTGGAATATTCTTAGGCTGAAAATTGTTTTCAATGACAATATATTCAGGATCGCTGTATAATTTTATGATTAACGGATTAGCCAGTGATACAATATTATGCTTGATACAGTTTTCACACAGCAGCTGCAGCGTAAAAGGAGGAATATAGGAGTTTAATATCTCTTCCTGAATATCTATTTTAAATTCTATACCATCTTCAAATCTTGAGGTCAGAAGAAAAACATAGGCATCCAATATGGAGAGTTCCTTTTTTAAGGGAATGAGATCCATTTTTCTGTTATCTAAAGTAAAACGGTAGAAATCCGCCAGTCTGACCACAAAATCACCGGAACTTTCATCTTTTATATCAATCATAGATTTCAAGGTATTGAGACTGTTGAATAAAAAATGAGGATTAATCTGCTGTTTCAGCAGTTCGTATTGAGCATTCAGATTATCTGTCCGTATCTGTTCAAGCTCAAATTTAATCTGCTGAGAATTATAAGTCTGATACAAGAGATACAGAAACATATAAATGGTCAGATTGATCAGTACTCCCCGGAATTCATACATCAATACCATGGTGTTAAATCCATATTTCGGAAATATGATATGATGAATGAGTACTATTGCTGCCATCACCAGCACTCCGATGGATAAGCTGATCACCAGTTTTTTATTGAAAAATCGTGTTGATATATTCTGAATAGAAAACTTAGGCAGGCTATAGATATTAAAATACCATACAAACAGCGAGAATAAAAAGGATATGGAGAAATCTATCGTCAGCTCTCCCAATGTAATATGCATACGGAGTATTTTGGGTACCGAAGCCAGAATCCCCATAAAAAGAGCACTAAAGAGAATGATTCTCGGATCAATCCTGAATACCTTTCTTCCGTTTGTGTTTATATATTTTGCATAGATCATAAATAAAAATCAGGCAGTTAAGCTGTCACAAAGATACAAAAGCTAAATAACGGCACGGCAGCACATCCGTTATTTAGCATAGAGATTTTTATAAAAACACAAGATTAAGGCATAGCTGCTGCCATATTCTTTACAGGCACTGGCCATACACCGCCGGGAACAGGAAATGAAACCCCTTTATTAGATCCCATAATCATATTATCCTGACCAAAACGGTAAAGAGGCCATCCTTTATACGTAAGCTGTTTTCTTCCGAATACGGTAATAGATCCGAAAAGTGTTTTATCAAGTCCGGAAGGAACAACAATTTTATCTGTTTCATAAATTGGCCATACTCCGTTATTTGAGAAATCAGAAGCTGTAAAATTGTTCTTATTTTGTTTGTCATTTTTAAAGGTGTACAATGTTACTCCTTTAGCATCTGTAAAATATAATGTTTTTCCTGTACCTTCCGTATAAGTGGAAGTGTAGTTTTTCCCGTCATGTCCTACAAGTTGAGCATTGGTAAGCATAATGGTATAATCAGGTTTGGCAACGAACCAAACGCCTCCTATATTTTCGCCTCCGGTTTTCCCTGCATCTTCTTTTACATTGGTTCCGTTCACTAAAGGTGCATAATAGTAAAGAGGTCTTCCTTTGTAGGTTACCTGTTTTTTCCCTGAACCTGTTGTTATTGTAGTAAAATCAGAAAGCTCTAATCCGGCTCCCAGTTTTTCGGAAGAAAGGTTATCTATATTGAAGATGGGCCATACCGGTTCACATCCTCCGGTGCAATTGTTGGTGGCAGTAGCATCATTGGCAAAATAATAAAGGGTATGTCCTTCTTTATCGGTAAGAACACTGCCAAGACTTGCATCATTCCTCAATTGAACTTCTTTAACGGCCGGATCGGACGACTCATCCTGATTATCCTTCGAACAGGCAACAGAGGTGAAGAGCAGTAATGCTGTTGAAATACATCCTGTTATCAGGCTTGAACTGAATGTGAATTTTTCCATTTTTAATAGTTTTAATGAATATTATTTTTTTATATGTGATTTTAAAAATCCTGTGTTAAGGCATTATGGAAGGTTTCATACTCAGTATTGTACGGATTCTGTCTCTTCCGTCTGTGTTGACTTTCCTAAGTTCTTTCCCTTCGTATTTTTGATACAAAATCTCTGAGTTTTCTGAAAAAGGCTCCTTACTTTTAACAATTTCTACAGACAGCAAATGATTGGGGATTTTTGCTCCGTACCAATAGGGATCTTCTTTCTGCGACCAGGTAATAAGAGCCAATATCCTTTCTTTATGGTTATCATTTTCCGGATGGTCTTTCAATTCATCAATAGCGGAATCATTACCGTAAAGAGTCATCATGGTCTGTTTTTTATGATTGATTGAAGAGGTTACCACCTTTAAGTTCATCGCATTAAAATCAAAACTTGCAGGAAGGGACGCATTTTCATTCACGGGTTCGTATTCTTTTTTGGAACCACAGCTCACAATAAATAGGCATAGTAGTAAATAAACGATCAGATTTTTCATAGCTTAATGGTTAATAGGAGAGGTGAATACAAAATCATTGTCTTTCATGGGACGGTGGCAGCTGATACACTCGTTGGCAAAATCGGCTGTTTTTCCATAAGGTTCAAGTTTGGGAGATAAAAATCTTGCCCATCCCCATCCTTTTGTTGATGCGAATTTTTTAGAATCCTTAATCATATATTCCACCTGTTTAAAAGCTCCGGTAGTGACATTGCCGTCACTGTCTATGATCTGTTCCCATGCTACTTTCGCGAATATGGTTCCGTCAGGCCATGGATTGGTCTTATGTTCTTTGGTTGCCTTTACAGCGATATCATTTCCGAATATGATACGCATTGTCCCGTTATCCAGCCTTTCTGTAGAACTTATGGGTTTCCAGTTTTTATAATCAGGAATATAGCTGATCCCGTTCAATGCAATGGGTAATGATGGTTTGGGTGCGGCAGTATGGATTGTATTAATTTGCTGCAGCTGTTTGTTGTAAGCGGAAACTTTTGCGGGATCAGGTTTTTGCTTTGGAGCAAGAGAAGTCACATAGTTTTTCAGGATACGGATATCATTTTCAGAAAGCCTGGCTTCCGGATGAAGCAATTCGTAGCTTTTAAGAGGCATGGCTTTCAGGTTAATCTGATTAAAAGCTTCCCAAAGTTTTGCATTTTGTGCCGGAGGTGCCAGTTGATCCCATTCAGAAAAGTTCAGACCTTCTTTTCCTTTTTTGATATGATCTGCTACGAGCCAGTATGCCGGAGCAACCTGGTCAAACCATTTCAACTCTGTCTGATTGGAATGGCAGTCGAAACATGAACGCTGCAGTATCGCTCTTACATCACTGGGAACATGAATCTCACCTGTTATTGGCTTTTGCTTAATTTCAGGTCTGTAAAACTGAATTCCAATAAAAATAACCAGCACAATAACCAGAATATTTTTTGTTTTTACTTTTTCCCAAAAACGGTTCATATCTCTTTGTTTTTTGTTCAAATTTCAGGACTTTTTGGGACATGTTTTCTGAAAATTTGATCAATCGGACAAATTTTACTTTGAATCTGACAATTGTGAGTATGAATTTTTTTAAGACTTTGTAATTTTATTTTAGATCATAAAGTCATTTAGGTTTACTAGGCTTTTCATCCTTGTTAAGGTTCTAAACCTTGACAAGGATGACTGCTCTAAAATCGGATAGCTTCACTTACGCATTCTTTAAGTCAATTAACCTTTCGATATTAATTGAGTTTTTTCAATGTAAAATTGCAATTGTATTAAATGATTTTCTGCAGAGTAGACAGTGGATAGTCCTATTCATTTAAAATTTAATAAATTTTAACTATTTTTATTTATTTGATTTTCAACGTGTTATGTTTTTGATGAGTTTATCACTAAAAAAATAGTTGTTTGAGTCAATTTTATTTCTACATTTGTATAACTAATTTATTAGTGATATGGAATTGACAGGTTTTATATCATTATAATTGATAAATGAACAGGATATGAAAATTCAGACTCTAACAAAAGCAGAAGAACAGGTAATGCAGTATTTATGGAAAATAGAAAAAGGCTTCCTAAAGGATGTTCTTGATCTTTTTCCGGAACCGAAACCGCATACCAATACTGTTTCTACCATTTTAAAAGTATTGAAGGATAAAGAATTTGTAGATTATCGTGTACATGGAAGACAACATGAGTATTTTCCGCTTGTTTCAAAAGAACAGTATTCCGGGAAAACGATGAAGAGTCTTGTAAAGAATTATTTTAAAGGTTCTTACAAAAGTGCCGTTTCGTTTCTGGTAGAAAAAAATGAAATGACAGTAGAAGATTTGGAAATGTTATTAGATGAACTGAAAAAGAAAGATTAATACCTATGGAAGCAATGCTTTTATACTTTGGGAAAATTATTTTATGTTCAGGTGTAACGTTTTTATACTATCAGTTGTCTTTAAAGGACAAGACATTCCATCATTATAACAGGTTTTATCTGTTGGCAGCCATTGTGATGTCACTCTTATTGCCACTTATCAGAGTAGACGATTTTACGATAGAGGTTAATAATGATGTTTACATGCTTCTTAATAAGATTCAGAATTTTAACACAGAAAAAAACATAGACAATGGTAACCTTTATTTTAACATTATTTTTTCAACTCTGGGACTGGTTTCTCTCTATTTTTTAGGAAAGCTGTTGTATGGGATTTTCAAAATCCAGCAGTTTAAAAACCAATTTCAGAAAGAAAGTTTTGACGGGATCAACTTTTACCGTACAGACCTTACCGAAGCTCCATTTTCCTACTTTAAAAACCTGTTCTGGAAGAATACAATCACCTTGAATTCTGATATCGGAAAGCAGATTTTAAAGCACGAGATGGTACATATTGAACAGAAGCATTCCTTTGATAAGATCTTTATCGAGATTATTACCTCTGTTTTCTGGTTCAATCCGTTTTTTCATATCATCAAAAAAGAAATTAATCTAATCCACGAATACCTGGCTGATAAAAAAGCCGTAAAACAATCGGACACCAAAGCATTTGCGCAGATGCTTTTAACAAGCCACTTTTCCGGAACACAGTTGCCTGTTGCCAGTCCGTTTCTAAGTTCAAACCTTAAAAAAAGACTTAAGATGTTACAAAAACCTAAAACCAAGTTCGGATATGCGCGAAGAATTCTTGCATTGCCAGTTGTATTTACAATAGCTTTTGCTTATCTGGTAAATGCAAAGAACAGAGAAATTGAGGAAACCAATCTTTCTATGAAAAAAGTAGTTTCAGAAATCAAGAAAGATACTCTAAGACCTGAAAAATCTGGTCAGGGAAAAATTGCAGAATTGAAACCTATATCACCGGAAGATCATACAAAATTATCCGGACTGGAGAAAAAGCTTAAAGAAAAAGAGAAAGAGCTGGAAGGTCTGGAACCTGAAAGTGATGCTTTCAGTGATAAAATTGAAGAAATAAGTACTCTGGCATCAGAGATAGGAGAGATTACAGCCAATGTTGAAGTTGATAAATATTTCAACTCTGTTGAGTGGAAGAATCAAATGAAGGCGCTTGAAAATATGGATCCTCTTGATAAAAAAGAGCTTCGAAAAATAAAAAGAGCGGCAAAAAAAGCGGGAAGAGCGGCTGCAAAAATAGGAAAAATAGTAGTTCCTCCTACGCCGCCTACAGAGCCCAAAGAACCCAAAGTAGTTTATTTTAAAAATAACAATACCGTTTACTATAAGGATCTGAGCGCTAAAGAAAAAGAAGAAGTACGCAAAGCAATGGCAGAAGCCAGAAATGCAATGAAAGAAGCAACTAAGGCCAGAGTAGAAGGAGAAAAAGCACGTGTAGAAAGTGACAGAGCAAGAGCTGAAGGAGATAGAATAAGAGTACAGACTGAAAGAATCAGGATTGATGCAGACCGAATCAGAAAAGATGTTGAAAAAGCCCGCGCAGAAGCCGAGAAAAGATCATTCAGTTTCAGAGATGGTGCTTTTATCAAAGTCACGAATGGTTCACCGGATGTTCTTGTAATGAATGCAGACTTCATTAAAAAAGATGGCAATGGAAATATTGCGATGAACGGAGTCAAAAAGTTTAAAATAAACAGCAATGACGACGTAAAATACAAATATTATATTGACGGGAGAGAAGTCTCCAAGGATGATGTAAATTCATTAGATACAAGTAATATATCGAGAGTGAATGTCAACACCCAGAAAAAAGGAGACTTTAAGGGGGGAGAAGTTAGAATCGAAACAAAGAAATAAAAGTTTCATCAGGCTTTGTCAATTTCAGGATAGGCAAAGCCTTTTTAATCATACACTATGAAAAGTAAAATCCTATTTTTTATGCTTTTGGGAGTACTTGCCAGTGCTCAGGCCAACAGGTTCTTCTATGAATACAAGTTTATTCCGGATTCCAATAACAAGCAGGAAGTAAAGACGGAAATGATGCTTCTGGATATCGATAAAAATGGATCAAGCTATTACAGCCGAGATAAATTTGTTGCAGATTCTATCGGAAAAGCAGAGCTTGAAAAACAATTAAAAGCCGGAGGCGGAAATATCAGTGTGAACAGAAGAGAAAGACCCGGTCTGGTTTCTTATAAGGTAACCAAACAATACCCGGATTTTAAAACCTATCTTTTCAAAAACGTTTCCACCGATAAGTATAAAATAAAAGAAGATCAAAAACCGGAATGGAAAATATTACCTGAAAAACAAAAAATCGGAACTTACCAGACTCAAAAAGCTGTTGCCAGTTTTGGAGGTAGAGAATGGACTGCATGGTTTACAACAGATCTTCCTTTCCAGGATGGCCCTTACGTATTCTACGGACTTCCGGGATTAATCGTAAAGCTTGAAGACGCTACAGGTTCTCATATCATGACGATGATAGGGAATAAAACAATTGGTGCTTCGGCTGATGAAACCGAAATGCAGCTTCCGGATAATGTAAGAGTTTTGGGAATAGGCGGAAAAGAACTTGAAGTAACAAAAGATCAGTTCAGAAAAGTATGGAAAGCTTATGTAAATGATCCTGCCAAGAATATGAGAGAAATGATGATGAAAAGCGGAGATGGTACGAAGGTAAGCTTTAAGGTCAGAACAGGAGATGGAAAAGAAATTTCAGACCCTAATCAGGTATTCAGAGAGATAGAGAAAAATACCAAAGAGGCTCTTAAAAAAGATAACAATCCGATAGAACCGGATCTGGTAAATTAAAAATTATATATTTTCTAATATCTGCAGGATGGCATTTTTTGTCATCCTGTTTTTTATTTTGGGAAAAGAAATCAAGGGAAAAGTGACAAATATCAATTCATTATGTTATGATATATTTATTATCTTCAAGGAACAATAAGTAATAACAATCAACATTATATCTCATGACAGAAAAGGAAAAATGTGCAGCCGGGCTTTTATACAATGCCAACTATGACCAGGAATTAATTCAGGAGCGGATAAGATGTAAAGATTTGTGTCAGGAATATAACGGATTGAAAAATTCTGATTCAGAAAACAGATACCAACTCCTCAAAAGAATAATCGGCAGTATCAAAGAAAATATCTGCATAGAACCCAACTTCTGGTGTGATTACGGATACAATATAACCGTTGGAGAGAATTTCTATGCCAATCATAATCTTGTTATTTTAGATTGCGCCAAAGTAGAGCTTGGTGATAACGTATTCATCGGTCCCAACTGCAGTTTTTATACAGCAGGTCATCCACTTGATGCAAAACAAAAGAATGAAGGCCTGGAGTATGCTCATCCCATCAAAGTGGGGGATAACGTATGGCTGGGAGGTAATGTTGTTGTTCTCCCGGGAGTTTCTATTGGAAGTAACTCGGTGATTGGAGCAGGAAGTGTTGTCACAAAAGATATTCCGGATCATGTAGTAGCAGCAGGAAATCCTTGTAGGATTGTAAAAAATATTTCTGCAGAAAATTAAAAACGATACTAAACTAACCATGAAAAAAATGTTCATTCTATTCAGCCTTATATTGGCTGCATTAACCAGTGCCCGGAATCAAAGATCATTGAAATAAGTTTATACATTAAAAAATAAAAACCCGGAACAATATTTCCGGGTTTTATTATATCTGAATAAGGATCAGTGATTATGCTAATTTCTGAGAATCTGCAATAAACTGAGCCAATCCGCTGTCTGTTAATGGGTGCTTCAATAAGCTCAAGATCGGAGGAAGTGGTGATGTAATAACATCAGCTCCGATTTTAGCACAGTCAATAATGTGCATTGAGTGACGGATAGAAGCCGCTAAAATTTCAGTTTCGAACATGTAGTTATCAAAAATTAATCTGATTTCCTGAATAAGGTTCAGTCCGTCTGTAGAAATATCATCTAATCTTCCCAGGAATGGAGATACATAAGTTGCTCCTGCTTTTGCTGCCAAAAGAGCCTGCCCCGGAGAGAAGATCAAAGTACAGTTTGTTCTGATTCCTTTGTCAGAAAAATATTTTAAAGCTTTGATTCCGTCTTTGATCATCGGAATTTTTACAACGATATTAGGGTGAATAGCAGCCAATTCGTCTCCTTCCTTAATCATTTCTTCATACGTTGTAGAAAGAACTTCTGCAGAAATATCTCCGTCTACAAGCTCGCAGATCGTTTTATAGTGGTTTCTGATCGCTTCAGCTCCCTGAATACCTTCCTTAGCCATTAATGATGGGTTAGTGGTTACCCCATCTAAAATTCCAAGATCTCTGGCTTCTTTGATTTGCTCTAAATTAGCTGTGTCAATAAAAAATTTCATTTTGATAAATAGATTTATTGATACAAAGATAGGGAATTAATTGGGTTCTGAGATATGAATTTTGAGTTACGAGATTCGGGTTTGCGGGTGGGAGAGTGAGAGGGTTTGAGGGTTTGCATGCGGGAGTGTATGAAAGTAATTGTTTTTGAAATAATAAAAAAGAAACTCCATACCTATTCATCAAACTGTTATTTTTGTTTCTAGTTTCTAGTTTCTAGTTTCTAGTTTCTAGTTTCTAGTTTCTAGTTTCTAGTTTCTAGTTTCTAGTTTCTAGCCTAATTTAAATTTGTATCCATGAAAAACAACAGTTTCACAGCTCCATTAGAAATCATAGGTATTAATCCTTTTGTTTTTATTCCGGAAGAGATTTTGGAAGAAATTTTTACTGCGTCGAAAAGAAATAAAAGTCCTATTGCTGTAAAAGGAACGGTAAATGGGAAGGAATTTAAGCAAAACCTGATGAAATATCTGGGTGAGTGGAGGCTGTATATCAATCTGACGATGCTGAAAAATTCCCCGAAAAGAATTGGCGAAGTTATTGAAGTTGCTCTGGAATATGATGATTCAGACAGAAGTATTTCCATTCATCCGCAATTAGAAAAAGCAATCAAAGAAAGTGCTCTGGCCACAGAAAATTTTGATAATCTGATTCCTTCAAGAAGAAATGAGCTGATCCGTTATATCAACAATTTAAAAACGGAAGCCAGCATCCAGCGGAATATTGAGAAGATCATCCGGCACTTGCACGGTGAAACAGATTTTTATGGAAAGATGATTGAGTAGATGTAAGAGAATCAAGAATCAAGAATCAAGAGTCAGGAACCAAGATGTGGAATGATGAACTTTTACTTTTAAGAATGAATAAAGAAATTTTGAAGAGAAAAGAATTTATCATTTAAAGAATAAATAATAAAAATGCCGGAAAAACTTTCCGGCATTTTCTTTACTAAGAATTTAATGTTTTACTAAGCTTTACAGCATCCTCATTGGTTGGGTCATACTGTATAGACTTTGCGATGTGTTCCTTTGCTTTATTAGGATCAGTTTGCTGTTCTGTAAAGGCAAGATAGAAATAGGCGTATGCCAGATTCTTCTTATTTTGCTCTACTTCTTCAGGTTTTACTGTTGCAATATACTTTTCATAAGCAATTTTTGCATTGGCATCATCTTTTGCAGACTGATAGGCATAAGCCTGGCTGTAATAAGACGGAGCCCAGTCCGGTAATAAAACAGATATTTTTTTCCAGGTATCAATGGCGTTTGGCCAGTCTGAAGCTTCCTGATAAGCACCAGCCAGTTTCGCTAATGATTCTGTATCCTTGGGATTGGCTGCGATCTGTTTTTTAAGACCTTCAATTGTTGGATTCGTAGTTTGACTCGTTGCTGCTGAAGTTTCAGGCTGAGTCGTTTGTGCGTTTACAAGACTTACACTTCCTGCCAGTATTAACCCTAAAAAAAGGTTTCTACTATTAATTTTACTCATTTTCATAATCTTATATTTTAAATTCGAAATCTAAAATTCAATAATAATTCCACAAAATCTAAAATTTTAGAGGATTTAAGTTTTTTTAGAAAATATTAACGGGATTGAGGTTTTTTTTAATTTAATTTTTGATTCGTTCATGTTTGAAGGCTATCTTTGTCATTCATTTTTTTATTAATATCTATAATTTACATCAGATGAACATTATATTAGCTTCTACATCCACCCTTTTTGGGGCAGACTATCTGGAATATTTAAGAGAAGAATTAATCCAATTATATAAAGGAATTGACGAAATTGTGTTTATTCCTTTCGCAAGACCAGGCGGAATTTCTCATGACGACTATACCGCAAAAGCACGTTCTTTCTTTGAAACAATCAATGTAAAAGTGAAAGGACTTCATGAGTTTGAAAATAAAACAGAAGCCCTGAACCAGGCAAAAGGATATTTTACCGGAGGAGGAAATACTTTCTTATTGGTGAAAACATTACACGAGGAAGGTTTGATGTCTGTCCTGAAAGAAAATGTATCAGGTGGAAAAGCTTACCTTGGATGTAGTGCAGGAAGTAATATTGGGGGACAGAACATGAAAACTACCAATGATATGCCGATTGTGTATCCGCCAAGTTTTGACTGTATGGGATTGGTTCCCTTCAATCTCAATCCACATTATCTGGATCCTAACCCGGATTTAAAACATAACGGAGAAACCAGAGAAACCCGTATCAAAGAGTTTCTTACCCAAAACGATATCAAAGTGGTGGGCCTTAGAGAAGGAAACTGGATCAGAAGAAAGGGTGACCTAATAACCGTAGAAGGAAGTGAACTGACAAGGATTTTTGAAAAAGATAAAGAACCTTACGAAATTGAGGCTGGCAGTAAACTTTAATGAATACAGAAGAAATTACTCTTTTCATAGAACGTAACCTCACTAATTTTTCAGTGAACAGTACCGGATGGAATGATCTGATCCGGGGCTTGCTGTATGAATTTGCCATGGCAGGCTGGAATAGGGAACACCGTGTCTTTGGTAAGGAAAAGTTTGGCGAATTGAGATGTTATACGTATTCTGAAGACGAAACACTCAATAATAAACTTAAAAAAATCAAAGATAAATATTCAGAATTATCTGTTAAAACCTGTGAGATCTGTGGCGGGGAAGGAAAAATCAGAACAATCGATTCATGGCAGACCACCTTATGTCTGAATCATTTTCTGGAGCAGCAGCCGGTTATTGAAATTGACGACAAACAGAATGTCAGAAGAAATAATAAGACTGTTCTGAATATTAAAAATATTGTGAAAGCCGAAGTAGAATATGATCTTCAGAAATTATGGCTTTACACAAAAGAATATGATGATTTTGAAGAGAGAAAATATTTCTCATGGCAGGAACCCAATTATTATCTGCTTTTAAAAATGATTCCACGTTCACTTTTTCCGAAAGACAGACAAAATGAAATTTCCTTGCTGTTCCAAAGCTTAAATGATTGTGAAATATGTGGATATAAAGCTGTACACCAAAGAAATTGCCTGCGCTGTCATCATGAATCCTGGAATCCTTCCGGATATTTTATTCAGGATTATGGCGAAAAATCAAACTATATAAAAGAATGTCAGATGGATATTTTCATAGATGAAGATGATTATGAGAAATATTTTAAATATGACCAGTCGTTTGAAAAATCTCCTGATCATCAGATTCTTTTCACCTCCGATGATCTCAGGGAGTATGAAAAGTTTTTATTTTAACTATATTTGATTAGAATTTAGAGATACGAAAAAGGTTCAGTACATCAAACATCATTACTGTGAGTGAGCTGTTTTGAGCCCTATTTGTTTAGACCCCAAACAACAATGCAATGAAAAAAACACTTGCTGTTCTCACACTTTCCGTACAGGTAGTGACCGCACAGAATATTGCCCAGAAATTAGATAAAGTAACGAAGGATTTGATGGATTCTTCGGGAACCGTTTCTTCCAGTTTATCATTTTATGTTTCAGATGAAAACGGTAATTTTATCTACGAATACCAGGGCAGCAAGGGACTTTCTACTGCTTCTACACAAAAGATTTTTACTGCAGCTGCAGCATTGGAAACTTTAGGGAAAAATTATACTTTTACAACGACTTCTAGCTATTCCGGAAACATATCCGGAGGAACATTGAACGGAAATCTTTTCATCAGTTCCAACGGTGATCCTACATTAGGAAGCTGGAGATACGATGCCTATAAACCTGAAAATTTTAAAAAGAAACTGATAGATGCCATTAAAACTTCAGGAATAACGAAAATATCAGGTGATCTTGTCATTGATGATTCTTATTTTGATCATCAGACGATTCCGGGCGGATGGCCGTGGGATGATCTTGGCAATTACTATGGAGCAGGAGTGTGGGGGATAAACTGGAAAGAAAACCAGTTTGATATCAATATTAACGGAACTGATTTTAAAAGCTTTTCTTATCCGCTGGAAGGTGTAAAATGGCTGAATGATTTGAAAACAGGAGGAAGTTCAGATCAAAGTCTGATCTTTACAGCTCCTCATTCTGATGTAGCTCTGATTAATGGAATGCTTCCGTCAGGAAAGACAGTAACCGTTTCCGGTTCTACACCTAATCCACCTTTACAGCTGGCAGTAGAAGTACAACAGTGGCTGAAAGAATCAGGAATTGAACTTTCAGGAAAAGCAGTAACGAATTCACAGCTTGAAATAGAGGGAAAAAAAGTTTTGACAGCTCCGAAAAATAATATTCTTCTGACTTATCAATCGCCGACTCTTGATAAAATCGTTTACTGGTTTCTAAGAAAAAGCATCAATCTGTATGGAGAAACATTGATTAAAACTTTAGGAAAAGAGAAAAAAGGAAATCCAAGTTTCAAAAGCGGAATTTCTTATCTGAAAGAATTCTGGAAATCAAAAGGAATCAATCCTAATATGATCAATTTTGCTGACGGAAGCGGGCTTTCACCACAGAATTATGTGGCTGCCAAAGCAGAAGTACAGGCTCTTTTATATGCGAAAAAACAAAATTGGTTTGAAGCCTATTACGATGGATTTCCGGTTCAGGATAATGGAATGAAGATGAAGAGCGGAACCATGAGAGATACCAAATCTTTTGCTGGATATCACACGGCAAAAGATGGGAAAAAATATGTATTTTCGATTATTATCAACAACTATCAGGGAAGTGGGAATGCAGAGCTGCAGAAAATTCTGAATGTTTTAAAATAAAATACCTTTGAGAAAATCCATACTTACAAGGCTGAATAACTGGATCATTTTTGTGGTGATGACTACTTTGGTGATTGCCATTGTAGTGGCTTCCACATCGCTTATTAATTTTCTCAGAAAAGAGGAGATTAAAAGGATCAGCCTTCTTTCCAAAGCGATAAGAATACAACAGGAAGTAAAAACGCCTGATACGGATGTTCTGGATCTGCTACCGGATATCCTTAATATCAACAATACCATTCCGTTTATTGTAACAGATAAATACAAAAACCCTATTCTTGATCTTGGATATTACAGGAATATCCCTGAAACTACCATAAAGAATCCTGAAGAACTTCAGGATCTGATCCGGAATATGGAGAAAAATTATGCTCCTATTGAGATCAAAGTACCGGATGGAAACAATCAGTTTGTATACTACGACAACTCGCGTCTGCTTAATAATCTCCGGTATTCCCCTTATATTTTAGGATTGTTTATTCTGTTGTATTTCGGTTTTTCTTTCTGGTTTTTCAGGACCATTAAAAAGACAGATGAAGGTTACCTTTGGGCAGGTCTGGCTAAAGAAACGGCTCATCAGATCGGAACACCTTTATCTTCCATGATTGGGTGGATAGAAATTATGAAGCTGGATAATCCTGAATCAGAAGGCGTACATGAGATAGAAAGAGATATTGAAAGACTCAGAACAATTTCAGAACGATTCTCAAAAATAGGTTCTATTCCCGAACTGAACGACAGAAATTTCAATGAAACCATTCAGGAGAATTATGATTATTTAAAGACCAGGATTTCCAGAAAAATTAATTTTACGTTGAATCTTCCTACTTACACGGTTTTGGTACCTCATAATAAAATTCTGATGAGCTGGGTGATTGAGAATCTGGTGAAGAATGCTGTGGATGCCATGAAAGGCGAGGGTGCTATTACCATGTCAGTTTTTGAAAGAAACAAAAATATTCTGGTTGAGGTAAAAGACAATGGAAGCGGCATGACAAAACAACAGGCAAGAAATGCCTTTAATCCCGGTTATTCTACCAAAAAAAGGGGTTGGGGACTAGGGTTGTCACTAGCAAGAAGAGTCATTCATGAATACCACAACGGAGATATTAAAATTTCCCAGACTGAGGTAGGAAAAGGGAGTACCTTTAGAATAACGATTAAAAAAGAATGACAAGTTTAAACTTATCAACTATGAAAATAAAAAGCGGGGAAATTTCCCCGCTTTTCTCTTTATTTTTTACCAGTGAGCCACTGTGTTTGTAATTTTAGTTCTTCCGGAGTTGGATTAGCCTTGAATGTAAGCGTTTCCATAGTCATTTTATCCAGAATAGCTTTTCCTTTCAATGTCATTTTCTCTTTCTTACCGGCATTATCTCTTAGAATAGTTACCGTAACTTCCTGTCCGTCTTTGATGGTTCTTGTATAGCCGATAAAATCCTGTACTTTTTTGATATCTACCGTTCTTCCATCCAGAGCAAGTACCTGATCGGTGATTTTAAATCCGATACTTTTTGCAAATGGAGACAATGCAGAATGATCATCAAAAGCAAAAGCATTGGTCTTTTCATCAAAACCTGTCTGATTCGGATCTTTGATAAACCAGAACAGAGGCTGGCTTTCCTGTTTTTTAATATCTACGCCTACCATGCTCAGGTATTGTGCATAAGGGGTCGGCTGGTTTCCTGCAATATATTTGTTGTAGAATTCTTTTACCTGTGGATATCCGGTTACCGTTACCAGTTCATCAATCAGTTTATCATCTTTGAACGGTTTGTTTTCACCAAATCTCTGAGACAGTTTTCTGATCATATCACGATATCCCATTTCTCCGTTGGAAAGTTTTCTAAGCTCAATATCCAGACACATTGCCAGAAGAGCTCCTTTTTCGTAAACATTTCGGTATTGATCTTTGTAAGGCTCTACCAATACATTTTTACTCATTACCGTAAATGGCATGGTATCATCATAGCTCTTGGAGTTGGCAATTTTCTCTCCCATTCTTTCAATGAACTGATCTTTATTGATCAGACCTTCCTGAATCTGGAAAAGATTGGCAAAATATTCCGTTCCGCCTTCGTACATCCATAAGTGCTGAGACATTTTCGGATCTGCATAATCGAAATAGTGAATTTCTTCAGAATGCGTCTTCAGAGGATTTACGGTATGGAAAAATTCGTGGGAAACCACATCTGTAATGGTGTTGTCAATAGCATCTTTCGGCATTGCCTCCGGAAGCACTACACTTGTAGATTCGTGGTGTTCCAATGCTCCGAATCCCTTCACTTTAGGTCCGTCACCACCGGAAAGATAAAGCATGATGGCATATTTCTTATTGGTATTCATATCCCCAAGGAATTTCTTCTGGGCAACAACCATCTTTTCGAGATTATCTTTAAAATCTGCTGCTTTATATTTTCCTGTTGGAGAATATACGCCTAATACAAGGTCCATTCCTCCGGCATTGAAGGTAATATAATCAGGCTTTGTGTACATCAGCGGAGAATCTGTCACCTTAGCATAATTGGCAAGAGTATAAGTATCTGTAGATTCAGATTTGTCCTGATCTACCAACGCTGTTGTTCCGTAGAAATCAGTAGGTTTCTGAACGACAAGCTGATAAGGAACATCCTGCATATTCTCAATATATCCGATAAACCCGTGGGTATTGATCATATATACTTTTCCTGCTTCAATATCTGTTCCTGAAGGTGAAAATACGGCTTTATGCTTTGAAGTATCCAATTCATCATCAAAACTGTCATTCACAAGATAAGAGATTTTGGAAAGTGCCTGAGCATTTTTCAGTGAATACGTATTGTCATTTACTTTGGTATAAGTAAGCTCTTTTCCTTTATTATCGTAAAATTTGATTCCTTCGATGAATCTTCCATAGTCGTCTACAGAATAAGTACCCGGAACTGTTTTTGGGAAGTGAAATTTAATATCCCCGGATTTCATTTTCGGGAATTCCATGGTAACGGCTACTTTATCATCTTTTACATTGACAAGGTCAATAGTTGTTTTTATAGACTGAGCATTTGCTAAAAAAGCAGCAAAAATACCAAGGCTAAGTACTGTTTTTCTCATTAGGTTTACATTAATAGTTAAATAGTTGCTTTTTTTGTCGTTTTGTTACGGAGAAAGTATTAAACTTTTCTTAAATTTTTACTGTGCAAAAGCGAAAAGGCAAATTTGCGGGTGCAAATTTGCCTTTTTTATTTATTTAGTATTAGAATAATTAATATAATAGTTAGGGTTTAGCTCCACCGGAGTACTTTTCTTAAGCTTTACGGTCTGCCATTCTTCTGTTGGATTTATGGTCTGATCACCATTGATGATGATAGGTAATTTCAGATTTTTTACCACATCAGTATAACGGAACTTTAAAGTATCCCCATTTTGAGCATACTCAAGAGTTGGGATTTTTATCGTTCTCAGATACTGATCAAAAACAGTTGAGAAATCAATTCCCGATTTTGAGGAGATATAATTTTCAATCTGCTGGGTAGTAACGGTCTGATGATAAAAATCTTTATTCAAACCTCTTAAAATCTGTCTGAATTTGTCATCATTATTGATTACCTGTCTTATCGTATGAATCATGTTGGCTCCTTTCGGATACATATCTCCGCTGCCTTCATTTCTTACGCCATACTGGCCAATAATAGGAACGTCGTTGTCTATCCCTTTCCTGATACCCTGAACATAGATTTCAGCAGATTTTTTGTCCATATATTTTTCCGTGAAAAGAGTCTCAGAATAGTTGGTGAAACTTTCATGGATCCACATATCCGCCTGATCTTTTGCGGTAATATTATTGGCGAACCATTCGTGACCGCTTTCATGAATAATAATGAAATCCCAGTTTAATCCAACTCCTGTCCCTGAAAGATCTCTTCCAAGATAGCCGTTCTGATATTTGTTTCCATAGGCTACATTACTCTGATGTTCCATCCCAAGATGAGGAGACTCTACAAGTTTGTATGAATCTTCATAAAACGGATACGGACCAAACCAGTATTCAAATGCTGAGAGCATAGGTTTTACCTGTTGAAATTGTTTTTTTGCCTTGTCCAGATTATAGTCAATTACCCAATAATCCAGGTCCAGTTTTCCTTTTTCACCCTCAAATACATCTTTAAAATTCACATATTTTCCTATACTCGGAATAATGGAGTAGGCATTGATGGGATTCTTAACCTCCCAGGTATAAGTAGTTTTACTGCCCGTTGTTTTTTTATCAGTTAGCCTGCCGTTACCCACACCTACCAGATCATTAGGCGTTACAATTTTCATAATGATTCCGTTATCAGGTTCATCGCTCCAGATATCTTTGGTAGGAAGCCATATAGAAGCTCCTATTCCCTCGTCAGCAGCAGTCATCCATGGATTTCCTTTTTCATCTTTAGTGAAAACCCATCCGCCATCCCAGGGTGCTTTTTTAGCGATGGTAGGATTCCCTGAATAGGTGACATTAATGGTGTATTTTTCGCCTTTTTTGAATTTTTTATTGGTGGTAATGAAAATAAAGTCTCCATCCTGCTTATAATTGGCAATAGGAAAGTTTCCTTCAACTTTATCAGCTTTCATCGGTTGCTGAAGGTCAATCTGGAAAACAGGATTAGTAACATCTTTGATGATCTCAAAGCTGATTTTATTATTTCCTTTAATGCTTTTCTGTTCAAAATCAGGCTCTACGGAAAGATCATATTTTTTGACATCCCAAAAATTTCTGAATTCGGTATTGGAACCCTTTAATGTATCCTGTTTGGTGAAAACCTTACCCTTCTCAAAGAACTGTCCGAAAACCAGCCCTGATGCAAATAAGAGTGTATATGACAATTTTTTCATTTAAACTTTTATTATTAAATCTTTTCAAAAGTATAAAATTAAATTAATAGCCCGATGCCGGAAATCAAATTAAATTCAAGATTTAAAAAAAGTATAAAAAAAGCCCGGTCATTGCCGTGCTGTAAAAAAATGTGTGTGGTTTTATTTTTTGATAAATTTCAGATTTGTAGTCGTTCCTTTATCTTCAATTGAAATAATATAAGCTCCTGTATTTAATTTTGAAACAGAGATTTTATTATCATTAATCTGGCCATTCATTACTTTCTGACCTGCCATATTGGTAATGATAAACTGAGCTTTTGATGAAATCTGAGTTACATTCAATACATCACTTGCCGGGTTAGGGTAGATCTGGATTGAACTCTTATCTTTCACAGTCTCACTGGTAGAAAGCTGTTGCTGAATCAATACCGGATAATCCTCAACTTCGCCATACTGCTGGTTGCTGCATCCACTGTTTGGCTGGCTTTCATATCCTAATACAACTCTCATAATTACGTTTCCTCCGGTATAAGCATCTGCCGGTACGGAGAATGTTCCGGAAACAGGTGATATGGTACTAGCTGCGCTGGTGTAAATTACTTCAGAAGAGGAGAATACTCCGTCTCTGTTGAAGTCTATCCAGGCTGTTACTCCGTCATTATACTGAGCACCTGTCCATCCTTTGGTTATACTTACATTATTTCCTGTAGATCCGGACATAAGCGTAATTAGTTTCGAAGGATCTGTAGTATAGTCTGTGTAAGGAGTATTACTACTACTGTTTGAAACAGGGCCCATTCCTGCACCGGTTACTGTAACATTGGAAATATATTCGTCAGCTGCATTTGTTCCGGTTATTGAACATTTAGCAAATGAAGATGTCGTAAAGTTTGTAGATGCTGAATATGTTCCAACGGATGCACCGCAAACATTCGCTATCTGTACTTCATATTGAGTAGCTTCAGTAAGTCCTGAAATATTATAAGAATTTGTTGAAACAGGAACAGTAGTCCATGTAGCTGTTCCTACTTTTCTATACATCACAGAATACGTTGCTCCTACTAACGCTGTCCAGTTTACAGATGCTGAAGTTCTTGTAATACCGGTTACCGTAATACCTGCCGGAGCAGATGTTGTACAGGCACTTGCAGATGCGGAAACAGTAGCATTTCCAACGGCATAGAATACATTATCAATGGCACTTACTCTTATTTTTACGCTGGCACCTGTTGCCAGAGAAGAGAATGAAAATGGTTCAGATCCGTCATTGGCGGTAGATGGAGTAATAACCGTCCATGTGCTTCCATTGTCTGTAGTATAATCTATTTTAACGTTTTGTACATTATATGGAGCATTATTCGTGTTTACCACATCCCAGGTAACAGCTCCTGGTGTATTATTGTAAACTGTAGTTGAAGTTACTTTGAAAGGGCCTTCATTTCCTATATCTACTTTCATCAGACCGCTCTGTGTCTGCTGTTGTGCAGCATCCGGATTATTGTCTCTTACCGTTACCTTGAAATTCATTGTTCTTGGAATATTGGATACCGTTTCCCAGTCTACAGCACTGGTAAGGGTTCCATTAAGAACATTTGACAATTTAGGGAAATAACGTGTAGGAGAATTTGTAGGCATTATAGATCTGAAATTTGCCCCATTATTTCTGGTTGCACTTACCGGGCCAAAAGCAGAAGTAGTCAGGTCATATTGCTCCCAGGTATAAGTCATCGGGTCATTTTGTGTATCTGCTGCTGAAGCTGTTAACACAAAAGCTGTTCCTTTAGGGATTATTTTATTAGCCATTGGCTGTATTGAAGGAGGGGTATTGGCTACCGCTGTAATCGTTCCACAGTCTTGAGAATTGACATAAGCTCCTACTTCTTCAATATTTTTGGTATGAAAATAGGCATCAGAGTGCATCTGAACATTATAGCTGGTAATTCCGGCATATCCCATAATCGTAGATCCGGATCCCGGCTCCATATGAGCGCCATGCAAAGCAATAGACATGGTATGTGCTGCACCGAACTGGTGGCCAATTTCATGAGCTACGAAATCGATGTCATAATTATCTCCGAACGGCTGATCCGGAGTAGAAGGTGAAGTAATTCCTGCCCCTTTAGAAGTAGCATCATTGTTACTTGCAGGATTTCTGCAGACATTTCCTACATCTCCTGCACTTCCGCCGCCGCCTCTGTGACCAAAGAAATGTCCAATATCATAGGCAGCGTTACCTACACCGGCAGTGTTGGTAAGGGTTTGCTGAAGCTGGAGGTTCCATGCACCGGGAGCGCTATATGTACCGTTTGGATTTACTACTACATTCGAATAAGGATCCGTCGTGGGATCTGCAAATATAAGCTGTGGAAGATCCTGTACAATCATATGGATTCCAAAATCCTTTTCAAAAACACCATTTACACGGTTCATTGTGGCATTAATACGGGCTGCAGCCTGAGGAACGCCTCCGGCAAGTTGGGTATATTCACCGTTTACGGAGATGGCAATTCTATAGGTTCTGTATTTTTGCTCATTACTTTTATTAGAGTTGCCTAGCCCTTTCAAAACATTTTTTGTTTTAAGCAGCTTATTCATCTCCTTTTTTACCTTCTCAGGTTCAGAAGTTCGGCATTCGAAAGGATCTTCGTGAGATTTGTTAGATTTGAAAAAGACTCCATATACATCCTTTTCTTTGTTGATGGGTTCTATAAATTCGTATTTTCCGGTATCGGCATTGAATACCATAGATTGGAAGTCGTTCGGAGCAGTACTGAATCTGATTTGTTTATGAGGATTATCCAGTCCTACACCTGAATAGGCACCTAATTCATACCTTTCCGCCATCGCTTTTTCTACTACCGGAGAGCTGTACACGGAGAATCTTTCAACTCTTCCGTCTGCTGTAGGGAGAGAAACAATTACCGGGTTTCCTCCTTTTCCTGCTTCAGGAGCATTCTTGAGTTGATTTCTCAATGCAGAAAGATCAAATTTGTAGGCGTATTCTACTTTTACTTCTTTTCTTACTGGCGTGATCTTCTCCGAGACCGGTTCCCAGCGTTGTGCCTGTAAACCGCTCAGACTTAATGCCAATGCACAGACGAAAATAATTTTCTTTTTCATATTTTTTTATTGATTGTTATTAAAGTTTTAAAGATAGTTTATTTTTTTAAATCTTTTGTTAGTGATACATTGTTAATTGCTCATAACTTTATAATTTTAGTTGAATTTCATTGTTGTTTTTAATTATATTAAGAATAAATATAATTAATGTTAATTTTTTCAAATAAAATAAGCGATACGATTCAATTGAATCGTAGCGCTTAAGCTTTTATTAGTAAAAAATACTGTTTATTTCTGTACTGCCGGAAGATTTCCGTTACTCTTCTGTACTTTTTTATAAGTGAATGTACACATCATAATACTGAATTCATATAAGATAAGCAGCGGGAATGCAGCCATCAGCATACTTAAAACGTCTGCAGGAGTAATAATTGCAGCGACTACCATAATCAAAACAATAGCGTGACGACGGTACGTTTTCATAAACATAGGCGTAAGAATTCCGATGCTCGTAAGGAAATAGATAAGAATAGGGAATAAGAAAATAACACCCATACCCAAAACTACCTGTAAAAATAAAGTGGTATAATCACTTAAGTCATAAAGCGGAACAATAATGTCTGAAATCTTAAAGATAACCCCAAAATTAACCGCAAACGGAAGGATTAAGAAGTACCCGCATAATACTCCGGTCATGAAAAGTATCCATACCGCATTAATAATATAGATAGAATTCTTTCTCTCTCTTGGATGCAAAGCAGGACCGATAAAACGCCATAATTCCCATACAATATAAGGAAATGCAGCTACCATTCCTCCAAAAACAGAAACAGCCATCATCACATTGAACTGCTGATACAATCTCTGTACACGAACAGGGAAGTCTTTTGGAAGATGAATACTGTCTTCTCCCAAAATCATTCTGGAAAAATGATTAACAACTCTGAAGGTTGGGAAATCATTCCTGGTGGGCCCAAAAAAGATATGGTCCATAATCCAGTTGATATTAAAACCAACCACAAAAGCCGCAATTATGATAGCAATAATCGAACGGATCAGATGCCCTCTTAACTCTCCTATATGTCCAAGGAAGGACATGTCTTTACCATCACTCACAGAATACAATTTTTAAAGCGCAAATTTATGAAAAAAATGATAGAAGTAAGAGTCTGCAGGTTATTAGTTAAATTTTACTTTTAATCTGCCAATTATCTTTTATTTATTAACCTCCAACTTCTGAATTTTTACCTTCTAATTAATTCCCTCGTCCAGCAGTTTATGCAGGTCTATAATCCCGAAATATTTTCCGTTTTCCGTTACAACAAGCTGGCCGATATTATTTCCTTTCAGAATTTTCATAGCTTCTTTGGCCAAAGCATCTTTTTCAATGGTTCTCGGATGGGCAGACATAATATCTTTAGCTGATACTTTACTGATATCTTCTCCTTTCATCAGCATTCTTCTCAGATCTCCATCTGTGATAACACCAATAATCTGGTCTTCATTCGTTACCACTGTAATTCCGTGGCTTGAACCACTGATTGAGATAATTACATCTCTTATGGATGCTTCTTCAGAGACCTGAGGCTTTTGTGAAGAAAGGAACTGCTCTACTTTAGAAGTCAGGTTTTTCCCTAAGCTTCCTCCCGGATGGAATTTTGCAAAATCATTAGCCTTGAAATCATTCAATTCCATTAATGCCACAGCCAAAGCATCTCCCAATGCCATCTGAATGGTGGTAGAACTGGTAGGAGCCAATTTATTAGGGCAGGCTTCAACGTCCACATGAGTATCTAAAATAACCTCAGAAAACTCAGCAAGTTTACTCGTCTTATTTCCCGTCATTCCGATAAGAGCAGAAGAATAATCCTTTAAATAAGGAACCAGATTGGCTATTTCTGGAGAATTTCCGGAATTCGAGATGCATAAAACAACATCCTGCTTCTGAATAACTCCAAGGTCACCGTGAATAGCTTCCGAAGCATGTAAAAACTGAGAAGGAGTACCAGTAGAATTTAATGTAGCCACAATTTTATTACCAACATGGGCAGATTTCCCTATTCCTACCACAATGAGCTTCCCTTTTGCTGAGTGAATGATCTCTACGGCATGGGCAAATTGGTCATCAATTCTGTTTTTTAATTTTTCGAGTTCAGAAATTTCTATTTCTAAAGTGCTTTTTGCAATTGATATAATGTTGGTTCTATCCATTTTATGATGATAAGGTATACAAAAAAGTTCCTAAAAAACGTTATATTTTAAAAAGAATATTTAATATAAATTTTATTTTTTATAAATTCGTTCGCTTTTATTTTAAGCAGAATTTTTATAACTTTGGGTGAGATGCAAATTTAGCAATAGAAAATTAGATGAGCGCAAAAAAAGCCAATTTATCAGGCGAATTGAAAAAGTATTTTGGGTTTTCTACATTTAAGGGCCAGCAGGAACAAATTATAGATAACCTATTGAATGGGAAGGATATATTTGTTTTAATGCCTACAGGTGGCGGAAAATCATTATGTTATCAGCTTCCGGCTCTTATTTCGGAAGGAACAGCAATAGTAGTTTCGCCCTTAATAGCGTTGATGAAAAATCAGGTAGATGCCGTGAACGGTCTTTCTTCTGAAGATGGGGTAGCCCACGTACTGAATTCATCATTAAACAAAACGCAGACCAAGCAGGTTTTTGACGATATCAAAAGCGGCAAAACCAAACTTCTGTATGTAGCTCCTGAATCATTAATTAAAGATGATTACCTGGATTTTTTGAAAGAAGTGAAAATTTCTTTCTTTGCTATCGACGAGGCTCACTGTATTTCAGAGTGGGGACATGATTTCAGACCGGAATACAGGAATCTGAAACAGATTATAGACAAAATCGCCAATGTACCGGTGATTGCTTTGACGGCTACTGCTACTCCTAAGGTTCAGGATGATATCCAGAAAACTTTAGGAATGACGAATGCATTGGTGTTCAAAGAAAGTTTCAACCGTCCTAATCTATACTATGAAGTATGTCCTAAAATTAATGTAGATAAGGAAATCGTTAAATTTATCAATCAGCGAAAAGGGAAATCAGGAATTGTATATTGCCTGAGCCGAAGAAAAGTTGAAGAATTTGCCCAGCTTCTGCAGGTCAACGGAATCAATGCACTTCCTTACCACGCAGGTCTTGATCAGAAGGTGAGAGTAGCGAATCAGGATAAATTCCTGATGGAAGAAGTGGATGTGATCGTAGCCACGATCGCCTTCGGGATGGGAATTGATAAACCGGATGTCCGCTTTGTCATCCATTACGACTTTCCGAAATCACTGGAAAGCTATTATCAGGAAACCGGCAGAGCAGGAAGAGACGGAGGTGAAGGTCACTGTCTGGCATTCTATGATCCAAAAGATATTGAAAAACTGGAGAAATTCCTGGCACAGAAACCTGTCTCTGAAAGAGAAATCGGGCTGCAGCTCTTAAATGAAGTGGTAGGCTATGCTGAAACTTCAATGAGCAGAAGACAGTACATACTCTATTATTTTGGAGAAAGTTTCGATCCGGTAAACGGAGACGGAGCAATGATGTGTGATAATTCATCCGATCCGCCAAAATTAAAGGATGCCACTGCAGACTTGGAAAAATCGCTTGAACTGATCAGTAACACTGGAGAAAAATTCAAGTCTAAAGATTTGATTTCTGTCATCGTAGGAAAAGAAAATGCCGTGACGAAATCTTATAAACTTGAACAAAATTCTCATTTTGGTTTTGGAAAAGAAGAAAAAGATAACTACTGGAAAACGATTCTAAGACAGGCTACTGTTCAGAATTTTTTACAGAAGGATATTGAAACCTATGGGGTTTTAAAAATTACAGAAAAAGGGAAAAATGTCCTGAATGGTAAATCTAAAAACATCTTTTTGATTGCTGAAGACAGGGAATTTGATCTTAATCAGGCAAAAGCAGAAAGCGACCAGGTACAGCAGCAGGCGGGTGGAGGCCTGGATCAGAACCTTTTCAACCTGTTGAAAGAACTGAGAAAGAAAGTGGCCAAAAAACACGGAATTCCACCTTATACCGTATTTATGGATCCGAGTTTGGAGGATATGACGGTTCAGTATCCCATCACAGTTGATGAAATTACCAAAATCTATGGAGTAGGTGAAGGAAAAGCCAAAAAGTATGGTAAAGAATTCGCAGACTATATTAAAACGTACGTTGAAGAGAATAATATAGAACGTACCCAGGATATGGTATTGAAACAGGTAGCCAATAAATCCAGCCACAAAGTTTTCATTATCCAGAGTACGGATAAAAAGATTGATCTTGAAGATATAGCAAGAGCCAAGAACCTTTCTATGGATGAACTCCTGAAAGAAATGGAAAGGATTGTATATCAGGGAACAAAGCTGAATATCGACTATTATATTGAAGATAATTTTGATGAAGATATTGTAGACGGTTTCATGGAATTTATGAACGAATCTGAAAGTGACAGTATGAAGGTACTATTGGATGAATTCGGGGATGAATTGTCTGATGAAGAAGTGAGAATGCTGAGGATTAAATTTATCAGTGACGTAGCGAATTAAAAAAAAATCAATATTTTTTAGAATATTAATTAAATAAAGTAAGCTTTTCCTCGGAAAGGCTTACTTTATTTTTATAGCGTGTTACGTCTACAGTAAATAGTAAAATCAAATCAGATTTTAAAGCTTAGTTAATTTCTGTTAATTACCATCAAAACAACAATCTTCACCCTTCCTATATTTGACTTTTAATCAAACTTTTTAGTAACTTTACACTGATGAAAAAGATATCTGTCATATTTATTCTGCCGGACTTAGAAACCGGGGGAGCAGAAAGGATTGTTACTACTATAGCGAATCATCTTTCCAGGGATCGGTTTGAACCCAAGATT
This sequence comes from Chryseobacterium sp. Marseille-Q8038, assembly GCF_965111995.1. Classification (NCBI taxonomy): domain Bacteria; kingdom Pseudomonadati; phylum Bacteroidota; class Flavobacteriia; order Flavobacteriales; family Weeksellaceae; genus Chryseobacterium; species Chryseobacterium sp. Marseille-Q8038. Next base: position 780,290 of record NZ_CBCOPN010000001.1, read on the forward strand.
TTGCTGTTACGTAAACAAGGCGGATATTTGAATTTTCTGAAAAAAGATGTCGAAATTATCGATATCAATACCGAAAGAATAAGACACTCATTAAGACCTATTTTAGGGGAAATCTACAGAAGAAAACCGGATATTGTTTTCTCAGGTTTTGGTGAGGTAAATGCCTATTTATCTCTATTTATAAAACTCTTTCCAAGAACGAAGTTCATTGCCAGGGAAACCAATGTGGTTACCCAACATGTAACCCGTAAGGAGATTAAGTTTTTCTATAATTTCTACAATAACTATCAGAGAATCATTGCGCAGAGTGATGATATGATGAAAGATCTGGTGGATAATTTTAATATTAAAAAGAAGAAAATTATCAAGATCAATAATCCTGTAGACTTTGATTTCATTGAAGATAAAATGGCAATATCTTTAAAACCAGAATGCTTCAAATACAATTATAAAAATGTGGTTGCCATTGGCAACTTATCATCCAGAAAAGGATTTGACAACTTACTGAAGGTTTTTTCAAGACTGAAAAATCAGAATATTATGCTTCATATTTTGGGAGATGGAAAAGATAAAGACATTCTGCTTCAGACAAAAGAACTTTTAGGACTGAAAAAAGTGATCTTCCATGGCAGACAGGAGAATCCCTATCAGTACTTGAAATATGCTGACCTATTCGTTCTTTCTTCAAGATATGAAGGTTTTCCGAATGTTCTTCTGGAAGCAGGAGCCTGCGGAACCTATTCTTTAGCCAACAACTGCCCCGGGGGAATCAATGAAATTATCCAGCACAATATAAATGGTGAAATTGCCAACATTGAAAATTATGATGGTTTTGCCCAGCAGATTGTAACCGTATTGCAGAACAATTACAACAGAGATGCTATAAAAAACTCGATTAAATCACGTTTTTCTAAGAATATTATTTTGGATAAATATGAGAAAGTTTTGCTGGATTTAATGAAGTAGTATCATCATATTATTTGCCTTATGGAGTTTTATTTTCTTAGATTTGGGGCTTTATTAAATCAATATCAATGAATAAAATCCAAAAATTAGGATGTGCCTGTGAAAAACCTGACTTCAATTATACTGAATTCAGAAGTTCGGAATTAGGTATAGATCATACAGACGGAAGATATGGAGAAGTAACGATTCAACAGTGCAAACTGTGCCAAAGAATATGGATTCATTATTTTGTTGAATATGAAAGTTTTTCCAAATCAGGAAGATGGTACAAAGGAATTGTTTCGAAAAAAGAGCGTTCCCAGATTACTCCGGAAAATGCAGTGGAATATCTGGAAAGCCTTGACTGGTATGTATATGGTGGTTCTTTTTTTGAGAGCACAGGTACATTTGGACAAGGAAAGCTGAATATCTAATATTATATACTGATTCAATACATTAAATATTTAATCAATGAAGCCATTTATAATTGTTATTTTGATGCTGAACTCCGTTGTTTTAGCAGCTCAGCAGAAGGCCATTTCCAGAAAAGAATTATTAAAAACTGCTCTTGATCAGAATGTTAAATCTACAGAAATTCAGGAAATAACAATGGCTGCAGGACAAGGAGCTCCCGAACATTTGCATCCCTGTCCCGTTTTAGGAATTATAAATTCTGGCGAAGCTGTTTTTCAGATTGAAGGACAACAAAAAGTGGTGCTTCATGCAGGAGATGCTTTTTACGAACCTAAAAACGTGAAAATTTTTCATTTTGATAATGCATCAGCTGAAAAACCCCTGGTCTTCACCGCAATTTACCTGAAGGAAGGGAATGAAGAAAATATAAAGTTCATAAAATAACACTTTTCATAAAACTAAAGCATATAATTATCATTTTTAAAATTGATAAAACTCACTTTGGTGCTTGGTAATTTATATGTAAATTTGTGAGAATTAAGATAGATAATAATAAACAAATTCATACAATAACATGAGTCAATTCGATGTTACCGTAATAGGTTCTGGTCCCGGTGGTTATGTGGCTGCTATTCGTGCAGCACAATTAGGTTTCAAAACAGCAATTATTGAAAAATATTCAACTTTAGGCGGAACTTGTCTTAACGTTGGATGTATTCCGTCAAAAGCGCTTCTTGACAGCTCTGAACATTTCGAAAATGCAAAACACAATTTTGCAGGTCACGGAATTATCATTAACGAGCCTCAGGCAGATATCGCAAGAATGATCGAGCGTAAGAACGAAGTGATCAAACAAAACACTGACGGAATCAGCTACCTGATGAACAAAAACCAGATTACTGTTTTTGAAGGAGTAGGAAGCTTCGAATCTGCTACTCAGATTAAAGTGACGAAAAACGACGGTTCTTCTGAAACCATCGAATCTAAATATACAATCATTGCAACGGGTTCTAAGCCATCTGCACTGCCTTTCATCTCTTTAGACAAAGAAAGAGTGATTACTTCTACGGAAGCTTTAAACCTTAAAGAAATTCCTAAGCATCTGGTAGTAATCGGAGGTGGAGTTATCGGTCTTGAACTAGGTTCTGTATACCTAAGATTGGGAGCTCAGGTAACGGTTGTTGAATTTATGGATAAAATCATCCCTGGAATGGATGGTGCTTTAAGCAAAGAATTGACTAAAGTTCTTAAAAAACAAGGAATGAAGTTTATGCTTTCTACTGCGGTTTCAGCGGTTGAAAGAAACGGAGATACAGTAAAGATCACGGCTAAAGATAAAAAAGGAGAAGAAGTAGTAGTAGAAGGAGATTACTGTTTAGTTTCTGTGGGAAGAAAACCTTACACAGATGGTCTTGGCCTTGAGAAAGCAGGAGTAGAACTTGACGAAAGAGGAAGAGTAAAAGTAAACGATCACCTACAAACGAATGTTGCGAATATCTATGCTATTGGTGACGTTATCAAAGGGGCAATGCTGGCTCACAAAGCTGAAGAAGAAGGTGTTTTTGTAGCTGAAACATTAGCTGGGCAAAAACCTCACATCAACTATAACCTTATTCCTGGTGTTGTTTATACATGGCCGGAAGTTGCAGGAGTTGGTAAAACTGAAGAGCAGCTGAAAGAGGAAGGAGTAGCTTACAAAGTTGGATCTTTCCCAATGAGAGCATTAGGTAGAAGCCGTGCAAGTGGTGATATCGATGGTCTTGTTAAGATTATTGCAGACGAAAAAACAGATGAGGTTTTAGGAATGCACATCATAGGAGCAAGAGCTGCTGACCTTATTGCAGAAGGAGTAATTGCTATGGAATTCCGTGCAAGCGCTGAAGATATCGCAAGAAGTTCTCACGCTCACCCAACTTATGCAGAAGCGATTAAAGAAGCTGCGTTGGATGCTACGGCAAAAAGACCAATTCATATGTAATATTTGATTAAAAGATTTAATCATTTAAATATTTAAAAATTAAAGGCTGTTTCTTTTTGAGACAGCCTTTTTTATATGGGTTTGGCATAAAAATGGAGATGGTTTTTGAAAATTTCATGTATGAAAAAAATTTTTATCAGTGGGATGCTTTTGGCAGGAATGAGTTCATTTGCTCAGGAAGCAGGGAAGGCAGGAGAATTATTAAAAAATGAAGCTTCAGCTACAGAAATGAGATCTCCCAAAATCTTAAATGAAAGAAACAAAACCCCTGATGGGATGAGACCTGGAAATAATACGATTCCTCAGAGAAACAGAAATAACAATCCAAATTATCAGTGGAACAGAAACTACGGATATGCAGAAGTTTTTCTCAGAATTCCTGAGCAGGGCTTTTTTACCGTTGAGGTAGGAGATCAGATGATGGCCAACGGTTCCGGAAAATACAGATTCTTTGATTTGTCATCAGGGAGAATGCCCATTTCAATTTATGAAAATGGTTTCCTGGTGTACAGAACAACGTTGATGCTTCGTAATAACAATAGAGTGGTACTTGATTTTTTTACCAATGAAGGTCTCTATTTATTGGATTCTTACCCTGTTCAGAATCAATATGGATTTAATGATTGGAATGACATCTGGAATAATCCTTACGGAAATCAATCAGATGACTGGTATAACCAAGGAAGTGTGATGGATAACAATTCTTTCCGCCAGTTTTTTGATATGATGATGAGAAATGAAAAGTTTGATGACGGGAAAGTAGCCATGATCAATCAGCAGATGCGTACCTCTATGTTTACTTCTGCACAAATAAGAGATCTGGTAAAAGCCCTTAGTTTTGATAATAAAAAATTGGCATTGGCGAAGTCTATGTACCGAAATTGTGCCGATAAAGACAGATATTTCATGGTATATAATGCCTTTGATTTTGAAAGCAGCAAACGGGAACTGATGGATTATATTTCAAATTTATAATATTCAATAGGAACGGGCTTTAGCTCGTTTTTATTTTTTATAGGATTTCCATTGGCTTCAGCCAAAACCTATGTTTTTGATTACATTATTTTCAGGTTATCATAAAACTTAGAATGTTTCGGAGCGATATTAAGCTGTATTCCAAAGGTTATTCCTTTAAAATATTTATCTCTGTAAATAGGAAAAGCATATCCGGTATTGAGAAATACAGCATTAAATAATGAAATCCCTATTCTTGGTTCTACTGAATAGGGGTTGGCGGAAACTCCAATCAACAATCCGGCACGGAGAAAATTTATATTCATCTCAGGAATCAATTTATCTGTTTCATTAACACGGGTATAAAACAAAGAGAGCCCCGCAATAATAGAACCTTCGTAGCTTTCTCCAAATCTGTATTCTAATCCGGCCTGCAGAACATTTCTTCCGGTATATCGATATGAAATATTCACCGCTGTTTTCTCCAGCAGTTGAGCATTTGAAAAGATAACCGAAAGGAAAAAAGGTAGGATAAAATACTTTTTCATAATTGTTTTTTTATTCAAATGTAAGCGTTTTAAAGTCTTTATGAAAGGCTAAAATAAGTCTTCAAAAGAATTATAACAGTATTGACTAGGATGGCATCTTCAAATTTCCGTACCTTTGTCAGCTAATTTTATCATCAATGCAACTCGGAAAAACTCAAACTTTAACAATTTCAGAAAAAATTAATTCAGGATGGATCCTCGTAGATGAATCCGGTGAAAAGGCTTTTCTGCCTAAAATCTTTATTCAGGATGAAAAAGAAATAGGTGAGGAGGTTGAAGTTTTTGTCTATCAGGATGATGATAAATTGAAAGCTACTACTGAAATTCCATTGGCTGAAGTAGGTGAATTTGCGGTGATGAGCTGTGTACAAAGTCTTCCAAGTGGAGCTTTTATGGATTGGGGAATTATTAAAGATTTATTTATCCCTTACAAGCAGCAGAAAACCAAAATCATCGAAGGAAAAAGATATCTGGTTTATTTGTATGTAGATGAAGATATGGAACTGATTACAGGGACTACAAAGTTTAAGAGAAATCCGCAGTATGATGAGCTTCCGTTCAAAAAAGGAGATAAAGTAGATCTGATCATGATGAATGAAAGTGAGCTGGGTTGGAACGTGATTATCAACAAACAATATATTGGACTGATCTATGTTTCCGATGTTTTCAAAAAGCTATATCCGCTGTCAGAAGAAAGTGGATACATCAAAACAATACGTGAAGATGGGAAGATAGATATTTCTTTACAACCGGAAGGTTTTGAAAATATTGATGAGTTCAAGCAGAAGATTCTGGACAAGCTGGAGGAAAATTACGGACTTCTGTATGTATCAGATAAGTCTTCTCCTGAAGAGATCAAGAATGAGCTTCAGATGAGTAAGAAGAACTTTAAAAAGGCAATCGGAGGACTTTATAAAGATAAAATCATCGATATCACAGAGGATAAAATCAAATTATTATAACATAAAAAACGAGCAGAAATTTCTGCTCGTTTTTTGTTACTCTCTGTTCTTGATCAGAAGCCATCCGTTATAGATTCTTCCGTCAGAAACTTTTATGGTATACCAGTAATTTCCTGTAGAGACAGCATGTGATTCATATCTTCCATCCCATTGGAAAGGTCGGTTTTTAATAATTTCTTTATACACCATAGCACCTCTTCTGTCATATAAGCTGACTTCAGTACCCGGATAGTTTTCCAAGCCTGCAATTCTCCAGGTATCATTGATTCCATCACCGTTAGGACTAATGGCATTAGGAATATTGAATATAGAGAAGTTTTTCTTTCCGATCGTACATCCGGATTTTGTTCTCACATATACGGTATATTCTCCCATTTGTAAGTGGGTGAATATATTGGAATCCTGCCATGTGAAATTGTCTAAAGAAAACTCATAATTCCCGCTCTGAGAAAGAATAACTGTAGCTGTATTGTTGGTAATATTCACAGAAACAATATGAGCTAAAACAGAATAACTCACCTGAGTAGAACTTGTACTTTCGCATCCGAAAATGTTGGTTACTTTCACTGTATAAGTTCCCGGAGTGGCTACTGTAATGGTTTGCGTGGTTGCTCCGGTATTCCATTCGTAAGATTTAAATCCAGATCCTGCATCCAGTATAACGGATTTTCCTTCACAGAAATCAAGTGTATCAGGAAGCTGAACAATAGGTTTAGGATTCAGTGTAAGGTTTAATCTTACCACTTTAAAACACCCATCCGGAGTTGAAACTCTTACATGGATAAGTGTTGTTCCCACATTTAAAACATAACCCGAGGGATTGGAAATAGGATTTCCTGCAGTATCAGTATATGTGAAGATATAATTTCCTGGATTATTAATAATGCTGGCTTCATAAGAGTGAAGATTCACAACCATTGAGTTTGCCGTAGTTGTATTACATTGTACCTGTGTAATATCCTTTGCAGGCACGTTATCTGTAGACAGCGTTACAGTAATTGCCAGTTTTTCAGATTCACAATTGTTTAATGTCTGGGTTACAAAATATGTTTGTCCGTTTACAAGCGGAGTTGTCATTGGGATAACATTTCCTGCAGCATTATAAAACGTAAGCGATGTACCTGTTACAACAATTTTTTCTAACGTAGGATTGGCAGACGCACAGAAATCCTGATTAGCATTGGCTGTGGGTTTAGGTGTCGTATTTACGGTCACCTGAATCGCTATTTTATTACTCTCACATCCATTAATGGTTTGAGTAGCATAATAGGTTTGCCCATTGGCAAGAGCTGTTGTTGCAGGTAAAATATTTCCTGCAGCATCATACCATTTTATATTCTGTCCTGTAACCTGAATATCAGAAATTTTTGGGTTGCTGGTGGCACAGAAGGTTTGTTGGGAATTTGTAGTTGTTGGAAGAGCAGGAGATGATATTATTACATTTTGATTTTGAGTAACTGTATTTCCATTTCCATCATTATAATTCCAATGAATAACGTAAGTTCCAGGGATCGAATAAGATAAAGGGTCTGTAGTGGTTGCAGTAATGGTACCCGCACAGTTATCTGTAGCGGTAGGCATGTTTGTTACTGTTGTATGACAGTCTCCTGTAATATCTGCAAGAGAGGTAGTGTTCGGAACCGGAGCCATATTGTCACCTACAACAACGTTTACGGTAAAAGTTCCATCACAGCCCCCCGACCCTGAAACGAGGCAGGTATATGTACCGGAATGGGCTGTTGTTGCATTAGGTATTGTTGGATTCTGCTGGTTTGATGTAAAGCCATTAGGCCCAGTCCAGTGATAGGTTGTTCCTCCTGTAGCGTTAAGCTGAACAGTTGAATTGATACAAACCGGAGAGTTTGATGTGACAGATATTCCTGCAGCACAATCATAAAATTTAGCGAAATTATTATTAACCTGGGCTCCTCCTAAGGTATATATATTATTACTTTTTGCATAGATGGAATGAACGGATGAATAAAAATAAGTTCCCCAAACCTGACTACCTGTCGGATTAAATTTAGTAAAAAAACCTGAACGATAACCATTGTTATTATCTGGCATATAACCATTTGGAGTTGCTATCTGAACTGCATTTGATGTCTGCCCTGAAAATATAAGATTATTATTATCATCTACGGAAAGTCCGAAGGCCTGATCATCATTTACAGCATTGCTTGTTGTTGCTCCGAAATAAGTTCCCCAAATTTGATTTCCTGCAGGATTGAATTTTGTTAAAAAGATATCATCACCAAGATTAGATGTGCGTATTGGCTGATGTGTTCCTGAAGTTGATATTCTTTCATTAGCATCCGTATTTCCTAATAAAACTACATTGTTATCTTTATCAACTTTTAAATCTCTAACTATTGTTCTCCCTTCATTATAATTGTGCTGAATACCATACGCGTTTCTACCCCCATAATAAGTTCCCCACAAAAATTGAAAATTACTATCTAGCTTGGCTAGAAATGCGTTGCCTTCTCCTATCAAAGTTTGCTGATGAGTACCTGCTGTTCCATTCCCGGTAATATTATACCCTTGATAAACATCACCGGCTAAATAGATATTATTATTACTATCTCTGTCAATTTTTTTAATTCCCGATTCTTTTAAAAAAAAATAGGAGCCATACATTTGTTGTCCATTCGGAGAAAACTTTGCAATGAAAGAAACTCCATTGTAAATATTAGGATTATTTTGGATATTTCCATTAGGTGTTACAATTCCGTTGTTTCCGGTGGAGAGTCCTCCAATAATTAAGTTCTGGTTTGTATCTAATACAATAGAATTGGCTGTGTCAAATTGATCTCCTCCAAAATACGTTCCCCATATTCTTACACCATTATCATTAAATTTCATGATGAAAGAATCAATGTCATATCCCATCCATTGTCCCTGGTAATTCGTATGTTCTTTATGAGCACCGGGAGTTGTTATATTATTTGTACCTCCCTGGGAATCTCTTGCCTGGCCAATAGCATATATTTCATTGTTATTATTAATGGTAATATCCTTCAGTAAATTGGTTTCATCCCCTCCATAATTGAATTGATGATTTCCTAAAAATACACCCCATATTTTATTTCCAGCAGGATCAAATTTACAGATATAACCATAATTCTGAGAGTTGGAGTCCATTATTGTATAGGTGCTGGTAGCAATATTATATCTCGCAATAGTAGTAAATCCAGTATAAACCTCCTGATTGGAATTGGCTAATACTCTATAATATGTATTGGATTGCCATACCCAGTTTGGATGATTTTTAATCCATATGGGAGTAGGTACAGGATCAATAACTAAAGTTTTGGTGAATGAATCCTGTGTTCCGGCAAAACCATAAGTATTTTCATCAATATATTTATAATTGACAGTGGTTTCATTCTTAGATTTTCCATCTGTAATCCAGGAAAGAGGAATGTTTTCATACATATCTCCAAAACGAAGTTTCATCACAATTTTTTTATTTTTTAATGATGTCTCTGCTCCGTTGAATTTCATTTTGATATCTGATATTTTTCCACCGGGTCTTACAATAAAGTTGTATTCAACAGGCTTCAGAGTATCTTTTGGTTTAAAGAAAACAAGATCAATATTATTGTAGATATTCTTATAGGTAATCTTTTTAAAGCGATAAACATTTAAGATCCCAGCTGGGTTTCCGGGAACATTATAAAAGTTATCATAATCAGGAGATTTTTCTTCGGGAATTATTACAGAATTGATATTAGAGTTAACCAAATCTATATCTATTCTATGATATTTGTATTTAACCTTTTCCTGTTTTTGATCATAAGATTTTGGGTTTTTATGATTAACAGGTTCACTTATTTTTTCTACCTGATATACATCATAAGAGAATCCATTAGAACGCAGCTGTACATTAAGACCATTAGAGAGAAAAAGATATTTTACATCATTATTTTCTTTTCCGTCTTGATCAATAATTTGACCTTTATTTTCATAAAAATGATAAGAGTTTTCCTCAGAAATCTTTTTCTGTGAAAATAGAAGTACCGCGTTCAAAACCATGAACAGCGAAAGAATTTTCTTCATCGGTTATTAATTTTTGCGGCAAAGATATAAAAATAGGCCTCTTGTTAAATGGTAAATAATTGCAAACTTCAATCAACAAACATGATGGATGTCATGACATTTTTGTTTAATTTTTTTGTTTAACAATTTTGTCAAAAATAAATTTTGCTATAAATTTGCACAAATTTGTTTAACAAAAATGTCAAATCAAGCAAAAAAAGACCAAACACAGGAATTGATCAAGGAGACAGCGAAGAATTTGTTCTTTGTGAAAGGAAAATTTGATGCTACTACGCAGGAGATTGCAGATGAAGCTGGAGTGAACAGAACCCTTATTAATTACTATTTCCGTTCAAGGGATAAGCTGATCCAGATCATCTTTGATGAAGCGCAAAGAGTAGAACAGGAAAAATCGAAGATCATTCAGAATTCTGATCTGCCTTTTAAAGAAAAGATCAGCCAATTCATAGAAAGCAGCCTTTCTACCAGTCTTCAGTATCCGTATCTGGAAACGTATATCGTATCACAGATTAATAAAGGAACCTGCCATCAAAGAGAAATTGAAGAAGATATCCTGAATGATATGTACAAGGATATTGAAAAAGAAATGGAATTGGGAAATATTGAGAAAATGGCACCTGTTCAGTTTATTCTTAATATGGTTGCTCTATTAGTATTTCCAAGCGCCATAAGGCCATTGTTTATGGAGAATTTATTAATTAATGATGAAGAATATGATAAGATTATTTCTGAACGAAAAGAGATTATTATCAATATGTTGTTCAAAAACTAAAAAAAACTAAAGTATTTCTGAAAATGATTCGTCAATTAGAAGTAAATAATGACTGAAAATTAAATAAAAAATAAACGAAGTATAAAATTATGAATAGAAAACGTATAACTGCTACAAAGCTAAAAATTGGGATAGCTTCAGCATTTATGATTTTCGGCTCAACATTGATGTCTGCCCAGCAGCAGGTTTCCCTGCAGGAAGCTATAAAACAGGCACTTCAAAATAAGGCAGAAGCTAAAAAAGCTGCTTTACAGGTCAAAAAAGCCGAATATAAGATTGATGAAGCCAGAGCCGGTGCTTTGCCACAGGTCACTGCTACGGCAGGTTTAACCTATAACCCGATTATTCAGGAATCTTTGCTGGAATTTGGAGGAGAAAAAATTAGGGCTCAGTTTGGCCAGCCTTGGGGTTCAACAGCTTCTGTACAACTTCAGCAGGCGATTTTTGACCAAAGAGTATTTACAGGACTTAAAGCGGCAAAATCTACAAGAGAGTTTTATGTACTGAATGCTCAGTTAACCAATGAACAGATTATTGAAAATGTAGCAACCGCTTATTATCAGGTGTTTGTACAGGAGGAAAATCTTAAAACGGTAACAGCCAGCTATGCCAATACTGAAAAAGTAAGAAATGTTATTAAAAGCCTTGTTGATAATGGTTTGGCAAAGTCCATCGATTTAGACAGGACAAATGTTCAGCTTACGAATATTGGTTCCAATAAGCAGACTTTAATCAACTCTGTTGAACTTTCAAAAAATGCTCTGAAGTTTTATATGGGAATCCCGATTTCTACAGACATTGAGCTTGAAGAAAAAGAGATTCAACCAAAACCTGAGCTGATTGCAAGCAATGTCAATCTTAATGACCGTACAGAGATCAAAGTTTTGAATAAAAACAGGGAACTTTTGGTTTTCAATAAAAAAGCAACCGAAGCTTATCTTTATCCATCAGTAAATCTTACTGCGAACTACGGATGGGGAGCAAACGGAGCAAAATTCCCGTTGACAAACGGTCTTAGTAAAGGGGTTCTTTGGAGTGATTATTCAGCAATTGGTTTGAATGTAAATATTCCTATTTTCACAGGAGGAGCTACAAAAGCAAAGATCAATCAGGCAGAAATTGATATTCAGGATCTTGATGTTGACATTGAAAATACTCAGTTGAGCTTAAGTTTAGATTATAAAAATGCAGTCACCAACATGGAAAATGCATTGATTAATATCGAAAGCATGAAAGATAATGTAGGATTGGCAGAAAGAGTTCAGAAAAATACCCAGTCAAATTATCAATACGGGTTAGCAACCCTTACTGAGGTGCTGGATTCTGAAAATGCATTGACACAGGCGAAACAGAACTATTCTAATGCATTGCTGGACTACAAACAGGCCGAGATCAAGCTGATAAAAGCTAAGGGTGAACTAAACACACTACAAAACTTATAATAAACTAAAATGAAAAAAACTTTAATATATATCATCGTAGCAGCAGTACTGATAGGTTTAGCCGCTTACAAGATTGCCGGGAACAAAGAAAAGCAGACGCAGGAAGTAAAAGAAGTTGCCAAGCAGGTAGATAAAATCAACGTTAATATTGTAACCGTTACAAGAGAAAATATTGATACAGATTACTCTGCCAACGGGACTTTCATTCCTAAGCAGGAAATGAACCAGTCTTCTGAGATCTCAGGACGTATTGTAAGCGTTTTGGTAAAAGAAGGTTCAAGAGTGAGTGCAGGACAGGTGCTGGCAACGATCAAGAGAGATGCCATCGAAGTGGATGTTACACAGGCTCAGAATAATTTGCAAAATGCGATTATCGATAATCAGCGTTACGAAAATGCTTTTAAAACAGGAGGTGTTACAAAACAGCAGGTTGATAACTCAAGACTTCAGCTGAAAAATGCACAGGCCGCTGTAAAAGCTCAGGGAGTAAGAGTGAATGACACCAGCATTCGTGCAGGTATCAGTGGTACCATCAATAAGAAAATGGTTGAGCCGGGAACGGTGGTTTCTGTAGGGACTTCCATGTTTGAAATTGTTAATATCAACAGTCTTAAACTTTCTGTATTGGTAGACGAAAGCCAGGTTGGCAGAATCGCGCTCGGTCAGGAAGTTTCAATTAATGTTAATGTTTTACCTGAAGACTCTTTCAGCGGTAGAATTACATTCATTGCTCCTAAAAGTGATGCTACTTTAAATTTCCCGGTTGAAATTGAAGTTCAGAATAAAGGAAACTTAAAAGCAGGGATGTATGCCACTGCTACATTTAAAACAAATCACGGTGCTGAAACCCAAAATATGCTGACTGTTCCTGCAGAAGCTTTTGTAAACGGAGTAAGTTCAGGACAGTTATTTATTGTAAATAATGGTACTGCTAAATTAATTAAAGTTCAGACTGGTAAAGTATACGGCGACAAAGTTCAGATCTTAAGCGGACTGAATGGAGGCGAACAGGTAATTACCAGCGGACAGATTAATCTTGATAACGGTTCGAAAATCAATATCGTAAAGTAAGCAGAAGATGAAGTTAGCAGAAATATCCATTAAAAGGCCATCGCTGGTTATCGTATTATTTACGATACTTACGCTGGGTGGCTTATTAAGTTACTCCATGATGGGGTATGAGTTGATTCCAAAGTTTGAAACCAATATGGTAACCATTTCTACGGTATATCCGGGAGCTTCGCCTGCTGAGGTGGAAACTTCGGTAACCCGAAAAATTGAAGATGCTGTTGGTTCTTTGGAAAACGTGAAAAAAGTAGAATCTTCATCTTACGAAAGTTTATCGGTTATTATGGTGCAGCTGAATACCGGTGCCGATGTAAACTATGCTTTGAATGATGCACAGAGAAAAGTAAATGCTATTTTGGCAGATCTTCCCGACGATGCAGATCCTCCTTCTTTGCAAAAGTTCTCATTGGATGATCTTCCGATCATGACTTTGAGTATTGCCAGTGATAAACTGAATAATAAAGATCTTTATGATCTTTTAGATAAAAAAATCGAGCCTATTTTTTCCCGTGTAAACGGTGTTGCCCAGGTAGACCTTGTAGGTGGACAGGAAAGAGAAATTCAGGTAAGTTTAGATGAAAAGAAGATGCAGGGATACGGTCTTGCCATTGCAGACGTACAACAGGCAATTCTTTCTTCAAACTTGGATTTCCCAACGGGAGCTTTGAAAACGAGAACTTCCAGATCTACGATCAGACTTTCTGGAAAGTATAAAAATGTTGCTGAAATGAATAATCTTGTAGTTTCCAATAAAGATGGAGCTCAGGTGCGTTTATCTGATATTGCAACCGTTTTTGATACACAGAAAGATGTGGAGAAAGTGGCAAGATATAACCAGAATTCAACGATTTTACTTCAGGTTAAAAAGCAATCTGATGCCAATGCGGTTTCCGTTTCAGACTTAGTTAAGAAAACAATCGCTGATGTTCAGAATAATTACAAAACTCAGGGGATTAAAATAAATATTGTAGATGATACAACAGACTTTACGCTTGAAGCTGCAGACCATGTAATTTTCGATTTATTCTTAGCGATTATCCTGGTAGCAGTAGTAATGTTACTGTTCCTTCATAACATCAGAAACGCGTTTATCGTTATGGTTTCTATTCCGATGTCATTGATTGCAACGGTGATTGGAATGTATCTTATGGGATATACCTTAAACCTGATGAGTTTACTTGGACTTTCATTAGTTGTTGGTATTCTTGTGGATGATGCAATTGTAGTTTTGGAGAACGTTTATCGTCACATGGAGATGGGGAAAAGCAGAATTCGTGCGGCATACGATGGTGCATCGGAAATTGGATTTACCGTAACGGCGATTACATTGGTAATTGTGGTGGTATTCTTACCGATTGCAATGAGCTCAGGATTGGTTGCTGATATCCTGGCACAGTTCTGCGTTACCGTAGTTATTGCGACAATGCTTTCATTATTGGCCTCATTTACTATTATTCCTTGGCTATCTTCAAGATATGGTAAATTGGTACACCTTTCCGGTAAAAATCCTTTTGAGAAATTTATTCTTTGGTTCGAAAAGCAATTGGAAAAATTCACACACTGGATCACAGGAATTTTAGAATGGTGTTTGAAAACGACATTAAGAAGAGTAATGACGGTTATTGTAACATTTATCATTTTGATCTCTTCATTTATGTTGGTTGCATTTGGATTTATTGGAGGTGAATTCTTCCCTAAAATGGATAGAGGACAATTCCTTGTTCAGATGGAGTTACCAAAAGATGCATCTGTAGAAAAAACCAACCAGATTACTCTTGCTGTTGAAAAATATCTGAGAGAAGACAAAGATGTTGTAGATATGATCACAACAGTTGGTCAGCAGTCATCAGGTTTTGGTGGAGCGCAGGCTACATTGTATCAGTCAGAGATTCAGGTGATTTTGGTAGATAAATCTGAACGTAATGAGAGCACAGATATCAAGTCCGCAAGAATCAAGAGGGCTTTAGAAGAAAAATTCACTGGAGTTGAATTTAAAACAGCACCAATTGGATTAATGGGAGCAGACAATGCACCAATTGAAATGGTAGTGACAGCTCAGGATAACGAAACAGCCAATAAAGAAGCAAACAGAATTCTTGAGTTGCTTAAAAAAGTTCCTGGTGCTGTAGATGCAGAATTATCAACTGACTCTGGAAGTCCTGAAGTACAGGTGAATATTGACAGAGATAAAATGGCTTCTTTAGGCTTAAATCTTTCTAGTGTAGGACAAACAATGCAAACTGCATTTAACGGAAATACAGATGGGAAATTCAGAGCCGGAGAATATGAATATGATATTAATATCCGTTTTGGTGATGCAAACAGAAAGTCTATTGAAGATGTAAGAAATCTTATGTTTACCAATCCTAAAGGAGAACAGGTAAGACTGAGCCAGTTTGCAGAAGTAAAAATGGGTTCAGGACCAAGTTTGTTGGAGCGTAGAGATAAAGCGCCTTCTGTAAAGGTAAAATCTAAAGTAGTAGGCCGTCCTGTAGGGGATGTAGCCAATGAATGGGCTGCTAAATTTATGGATAACGAAAAGACCAAACCGGCCGGAGTAAGCTACATCTGGAGTGGTGATATGGAAAACCAGACTGAAGGTTTCGGTACTTTAGGAATTGCATTAATGGCTGCTATTGTATTGGTTTATCTGGTAATGGTTTCATTATATGACTCATTTGTATATCCTTTCGTGGTATTATTTTCTATTCCTCTGGCATTGATCGGGGTAATGGTTATTCTTGCCATCACAAGAAATTCATTGAACATATTTACGATGCTGGGGATGATCATGTTGATTGGTTTGGTAGCGAAGAACGCAATTATGATTGTCGACTTTGCGAATATGAGGAAAGCGGCTGGTGCAAGTACGCATGATGCTTTAATTCAGGCAAACCACGCACGTCTTCGTCCGATCTTGATGACTACTATCGCGATGATCTTCGGTATGATCCCGATTGCAATTGCAAAAGGTGCCGGAGCAGAAATGAACAATGGATTAGCTTGGGTAATTATCGGTGGTTTGACATCGTCATTATTCCTGACCCTAATTATTGTACCGGTAGTTTATTCAATATTTGACTCTATCTTAAGAAGAATGGGTAAACATGAAAAAGTGGATTATGAAGCTGAAATGAAAGCTGAATATGTACATAGAGAGCTAAGTGAAGATGGATTTACTTCGAAACATGTAGATAAATAAAATTAAACCTTTAATTAACCGAAAGCGCCTCAGATTTTCTGAGGCGCTTTTTTGTTGATATTTGATGATTTAAAATTGGGTTATACGGGTTTTGGTTAAAGCCGTTGGATACTATTTGTTATTGTAAATGGACTAAAGCCCATTTCTATTGATGATGATTATTGCGCATTAAGAAAATATTCAATAGGAGCGGGCTTTAGCCCGCTTAAATTTATAACAGCCAATATTGGCTTTAGCCAAAACATAACATCCATTTTTTGGCAATAAAAAAGCTTCCAGCAAAAACTGAAAGCTCTTATATATTGTAATGTAAAAAATTAATCTGCCATCGCTTCTCCGGACTTTCTGTACACGAAGTTTCCGTAGATGTGTCTTCTTGCAAAACGGCTTGGTGAATCAGCGTTGATCATTTTAATGTAAGTGTTTTTTGGAACTCCCATATACTCATACATATTTCCGTTCAGGTGCTGAACCGTTAAAATTGATTTTTCAAGATAAAAATCCTGAATATTAGATTTTGTAATGGTTTCAGTATATTCTTCTTTGTACTTTTCCTGTGTTTCAGAATTAATACTTACCAAAAAGTGATAGGCTTCAATCACAGATTTACTTTTTTCTTCAGCTTCCAGTTTTCCGGCTTCATCATTAATAAATTTATCAGGATGCGTATCTTTCATCACATTTCTGTAAATCGTCTTTAATTCTTTTAAAGTAACATTTTTATCTACTCCAAGAAGTGTTCTGTGCTCACCAATTTTTTTCATATCTCTAATCCTTATTTTCGGGGTGCAAAATTAAGAAATTAAATCCATAAAATCATAACTTATTCATTTTTAATTTATTTGGGTTTAAGAAGTAGAGAAATTAGTAAAGATGAAAATCATTGAATATGTAAAATTCACTTTTACAGCTCATTAAGCCCTCTGTGCAATTTTTTATTCAATCTAAAATAAAAAAAAACAGCACCCAATCCGAGTGCTGCTATTGTATTTTTCAATAATTAAATCTTTCAATTTTTTAATCACCCTAGGGTTCATCACAAGTTCTCTTCAGTTTTGTAAAGATCTTATCAAAATCTTTGTAAGAGGTACCTTCATCATTACGTTTCTGTCTGAAACTGCTGTTGGCACAGTTGTGAAAACCAAGACCAATCATATCAATTAATGCATAATCTTCTTTTTGGGGATCATTCATTTTGGCATCAAATCTTGCCATTACTCCTTTTGGATCTGCATTATTTCTGCTTTTAAGCTCCGTATAATTTCTCCATGCAGCAAACATTTTTTCTCTGTCGGGAGAGGATATTGCATCAATCTGTTCTCTGCAGGTAGTATAATATTTACTGTTTCTTAGCGTAGAAGGATCAGAATAAGCAAGGATTTCTTCTTTATTAAGCTGGTATTCATTCTCAAAAGAATCAATGGTTTCTTCCATTAATTTTTTCCATTTGGGAAGATCAATTACTTTAAGGCTGTATAATTCCTTTTTCTTTTCTTCATACTGCTTTTCAAGCTCCTGTAGATAAGTTTCTCTGTTTTTACGGATTTCTTCAAGCTGGGCAATTTTAAAAACAGGCTGGGTGTCAAATACAACGCCATTGAACTGATACAAAAGTTTATTAATTCCGTCTATTTCTTCTTTTTTATATTTAGCCGAATCAAAATACCCCTTATTGTCACAATTAAAAGTCTGATAGCTGTAAGGAGTCAGGTTATTTGCTTTTGCAGGAGTTTTTTGCCCCCAGATGGTAATGGATAAGGCCAAAGCAAGCCCAATCATCATTTTTTTCATGCACATAAATTATTGAAAGAATCCGAATTTTCTGAATTTCTATGCAAAATTAAGGCTTTAAATTCAAAATATAAAGGATTAAATAGATTTTCTCAATGGTTTTTGCAAATTTTATATGGATTTTATACTGCTGTCTTTGTATTTTAAAAATCCCAGTCCGTTAAATCCTGAAAATTGAATAGTAAAAAGCTGATATAGAGGTGTTTTTCCTAATAATAATTGCTTACTTCAATAAGATTCTGATCCGGATCACGGAAATAAACCGATTTGATTTTGCCTGCAGCTCCGGTTCTGTATACAATCCCTTCAATGATGTTTGCATTTTTCTGCTTTAGCTCTTCCATCACCTCATGAATATCGGTCTCTGCAATAAAGCAAAGATCAGCAGAACCACAGGTTGGCAGCTCTGCTTTAGGCTCAAATTCATGACCTTTCTGATGCAGATTAATTTTTTGATTTCCAAAGAGGAGTGCTTTTCTGTCTTTCCCAAAAACAACCACTTCAAATCCCATAACATGCGTATAAAATTCTATAGTTTTATCAATATCTGCCACTGTTAAGACAAGGTGGTCAAGGTTCTTTATTTTCATAAATTAATGATTAACAATAATTTTCATCAGAATTAAGGCTGTTTATAAAGCTGTGATCCTGTTATGGATTGTTTTTTTAGATTTAAAATGATAGATTTACATGAATTAACACGAAACCATGATATATTATTTTTTCCTTCTTTTTATTATCGCTCTTTTTGGAGGGATTTCTTATCTGATTATGCGCTTTTTTGGTAAATGGACCAGGAATAATAAATATGCAGTACTTTTTAATACCTTAATATTTATCGCCTCATTTTTTCTGATTTCTTTTCTTAGCCTGTATATTTTCTTTTCCACTGTTGATTTTTCCAGGTAGCAGTAAATCTTTTCTGAGAATTAAGTAAGCCATCAAAAGATTGATAAAAAGGGCTGCCCAGACATTTAATCCATAAAAAAGCTCGTAATCATGGCGGGTTTCATTATAAAACAGATTCTTAACGATTCTGAAAGTAATAGCTGTGGTGGTTACGGCATAGCTTAAAACCATATACGTTCTATGCTTACTGATATTCCCATTTTTGATAAAAAGTACGGCAGCAATGGTGAAATATGCCCAGAGCACATCCTGTATCAGAAATCCTGTAATTCCGATTATTCCTCCATTGGAAAAAAGTCCAAGTACAAAACATGCCGGAACATTAATGATCAGAATATTGTAAACATATATTTTCCCAATAATCTTATGAAGATCTCTGTTTTCATCCAAAAACCGACTTGAAAACTGCGTAAGACCGGCCAGAAGACAAAGCGTTATGGAAAAGATATGAATATAGAAAAAAGCCATCCAGTACGGATTATTTACAACCTGTTGCTTAAAGGCAAGAAACCCGATATTTTTTTCAAGAGAAGTGTACTGGGAAATAGTTTTCAGCATTAAAATACTGAAAAGAAGAACTAAAAATAAAGCGGTTATTTTAATGATCTTTTTTCCCAAAACCTTCCTTTTATATCAACGATTACTCTTCCCATACTTCTCTGATCTGTTTTTCCAGATCTTCCATGTTTTTAAATTTTCTCAGTTCCAATGATTTTTCTGAAGCTTTAAGTTCTTCAATAATGTCAAGGATAAGTTCCAAAGGTTCAGCTTCATAACCCAACAGATTGCTGTCAAAATTAGTTCCCACTAATAATCCGTCACTATTCATACCCAGGCACCAGTTTTCTACAAATTCATTAAGAGGAACAGGAGAAGGTTCGTACTGATTCCATTCGTTTTCTATGCATGATTTTGCTCTTGCAGCATCAGACCAGAAACAGATAATCTGTACTTCTTCACCATCTTCGTATTCTGCTTCGTTGGAGTAGGAGGTTGCATATCCTTTATCATCTTTTAATGCAAACACTACTTCCGTTTCGCTGATTTTCCTGATAAAGTCTTTATAACGGTTCTGAACTGTAATATGATCTTGAAGCATCTTTATTTAATTATAAATTATAAATTAGAAGTTATGAATGATATTTTACTCATCATTTATCAATCATCATTGATGTCTACATGATCCCTTTGATTCGTAAGTGCTGTAAAAGCATGATTGTTTTTGCATCTTTGATTTCTCCTGTATCAATCATTTTCAGACTTTCTTCAAAAGATAACTCAAGGACTTCAATATTTTCACCTTCTTCTTCCAATCCGCCTCCGTCATTGATCTTCATTTCATTGGAATATTCTGCAATGAAGAAATAAAGAATTTCCGTTACAGATCCGGGTGACATATAGGCCTCAAATATTTTTTCAACTTTGGAGATTTTATATCCGGTTTCTTCTTCAGTTTCCCGTTTTATACAATCTTCCGGGTTATCATTATCCAGCAGTCCGGCGCAGGCTTCAATAAGCATGCCTGTAGAATTTCCATTGATGTATGTGGGTAATCTGAATTGTCTGGTGAGAATAACCGTGTTTAAGGCTGTATTATAAAGAAGGATAACGGCTCCGTTTCCTCGGTCGTAGGCTTCTCTGCTTTGAGTTTCTGTGGTTCCGTCTTTTTTCGATACTGAATAAGTGACTTTGTTTAAAATATACCAGTTATCTGAAAGAATTTCTGTGTTTAATAGGGTAATATTGGGGTTTTTCATTAGAATATTTTCTGTGTTATAATCAATGGGTATTATAAATATTTTTTAATTAAAAGATTCTATCTTTTCTACGGCTGCTTCTTTAATAAATCCTTTAAAGCGTTCTCCAGATCCGGAAATTTGAAGTGGAAACCTGCATCCTGAAGTTTCTTCGAAGAAGCTCTGGAACCTTCCAGAATAGCAGTAGCAAGCTCTCCGAATAACAATTTCAGGACAAATCCCGGAACATTAGGCATGAACAAAGGTTTTTCAAGTACCTGGGCAATTTTTTTTGTCAGTTCTTTATTGGTGGCATGTTGTGGAGATACAGCATTATACGCTCCGTTCATTTCAGGATTTTTTAAAGCAAATTCATAAATAGAACAAATGTCTTCAATATGAACCCATGGCATATATTGGTGGCCACTTCCCAGCGGAGATCCGATACCGTATTGAATAGGAGGAACCATTTTTTTTAAAGCACCGTCTTTTTCAGAAAGAACGACTGCAGTTCGTATTTTGACCACCCTTGCTGCCAGATCCTGTTCTTTAAAGTCATTAGCTGCTCTTTCCCATAAAACGACTACTTCACTGAGAAAGTCATTACCTGGAGGATCATTTTCTGAATAAATCTTTTCTGAAGTTTCTGTACCATAAAAATTGATTCCTGAAGCTGAAATAAAAGACTTAAGCTTTATCTTATTCTTTCTTAAAGCCGTTCGGAGTAATTCTGCGGAATCAATTCGGCTGGAGATCAATTCTTTTTTTCTTTCGGGAGTCCAGCGTTTTTCTGAAATATTGGCACCTGCAAGATGAATGATGTGAGAAACATTTTCCAGTGCGGTTTCATCCATTATTCCTTTTGTGAGGTCCCATTCATACTCATAGTCATGCACTTTTTTTCGGGTCAGAAACCTAATCTCATATTCCTTACCTATTTTTTTTGCCAGCTCTTTAGCGATCATGCCACTGGCTCCGGTGATGAGAACAACTTCTTTCATAATATTATACTTGTGGGGTGTGGGTTATGCCTGATTTTTTACGATCAGTATAAAGTCATCTTCCAGAAGTTTATATCCGTAATCATAAATAAACTTGTATTCAGAGCCGTTTTTATAAACTTTCAGATTGGTAAAATAATCGAAATCAAAACCTAAGCCATCCAGTTTGGATTTTAAGACTTTTGTTTTACCATCGGTATTGATTTCCATCAGGATGCGGTAATTCTTACGGAGTTTGTTATTAACATTCCGCATTAAATTGTTAGAATCCTTATTCTGCTTATTATTGTAGGCGTTCCGGCAGGCATCGTTGCAGAATTTTTTATCTGATCTTCCGATGATTTTCTCGCCACATTCCAGGCAATTCATGATTTTTATTTTAAATGATGGGTGTGTCTTTTTTTCAACAGTTTTTTGAACATGCTGTGGTTAGGATAGCTTCTGTTTGGGGTAATGTTATTAAAGAACAGGGCTACAAGAAGCAGGATGATGCATCCTGAAAGAACAGGGGAGAGAACGTACCAATATCCCAATTCCGGAATTTTTCCTGTAGAACTTACCGCAATCAGGGCTGTAGCTCCGCCCGGTGGATGCAAAGTTTTTGTATACTGCATCAATACTATGGAAAATGCTACTGCCAAAGGTGCCGAAAGCCAGATGATATCCGGAACAAACTGATATACAGTAACTCCTACCAAAGCCGACAGAACATGTCCACCGATAAGATTTCTGGGTTGGGCCAGAGGACTTTGTATTGCTCCATAAATAAGAACGCTTGATGCTCCAAAAGAGCCAATCAGGAATATATTCTCCGTTTCTGTAAGTGAGTGAGACTGGATAAATGCAATGATCCCGATCCCAAAAAATGCGCCTAAAAATGACCAGAAATGTTCCTTGTAATCAACAAGAGTCTCTTTATAGATCACATATTTTGAAACTCTGAATGTTCTTTTGATAGTCTTCTTCATTTACTCTTCTTTATTTTTTATAATTTGAATTAAATTGTCTACAAATGGGCGGGTGTATATTTCGTTTTCATCGTAATCGGGATCTAAGATGGTAATCTCTATTCCAAAGCATAATGGATCTTCCAATAAAGGATTCAACATTTCCCTGAGATCATCATAACTGATTCCGTCCTCCATTCTGCTGTCTACGGCAGGCATAATCTCGTCTTTCAGGATATCAACATCAAAATGAATGAAAAATCCATCCAACCCTTTATCATTCACCATTTTCAGAAAATCTTCAGCGGTTTTCCTGAAACCATTTTCTCTGAGCTGATAAAGATCAAAATAATGAATACCTGAATTTATAATTTGGGCAACATATTCTTCATCATCTGTTTCCGCATTGCCACAACAGAAAATATTTTCTTCAGATAGATAGGGTTTTAAACCATTAATATGGGTTAGCTTTTCGTGTCCGGTGCCGGTAATGATTGCGAGATCCATTCCTGCTGCGCCTCCGGTTTCAGACAGTTCGGGCGGGATAAAATCGGTGTGTCCGTCAAGATAAAATAGTCCGAAGTTTCCCAGCTTTTTCAGAGCTACAGCATTTCCTATGAGAATACTGCAGTCACCTCCAAGAATAATATTAAATGTATTCTTTTCATAATTTCGGAGAATACAGTCGGCCTGTTGTTTAGCATACTCAATAATCTGGTCTGCATTTCTGACTTTTGATTCTTGATCAAAGTCCATAGAATACGCCGGAGCTTCCAGTCTAAAAATGGCACTAGGATTAATTCTACTATGAAAATCAAATTTTCTGAGCCAATCCGGAAGTTTTCGAACTCCGGGTTCTGTCTCATGTTCTTTCTTTGTAAGTCCCAAATTGAGAGGAAACTCAAAAATATTGATGTTCCTTTTCATAGATGAATTTTCACAAAGATACGGAATTATCCGTTTGTAAATGGATAGCTGCGAGAGAGGAAGTTTATTTTATTGGAATAAATCTATTCTTAGAATGAAATAATTATTTAGCCCTGAAACATAATAAATTATTCATGTATTATCTGGAAATAAACTCATTCTGGAAAGTTTTGTTTAAATATTGTGTTTTTTTCAATAGAAGAAGATTCATTGATTAAAAAATTAATATTATAAAAGAAATTCTGTTTAATTCTCTTTGTTTTGAAAAATTTAATATTTGTCGGTATTTTGCATTGTTTTTTTATTCATAAAATTTTATTGTTTATATAACTGTCTTATTTTCAGTAAATAAATACGAATTTTATTTCACTATGTTGTGTTTTTTTGTAATTTTGAAATGAAACATTCAAAAAAACAAACCATGAAAAAATCCAATTTATTAATCAGTATTCTGTGTTCCTCATTTGCATTTGGACAGGTTGGGATTAACACGACTTCTCCACAAGGAGTTCTAGATGTTACCTCAGCTAATTCAGCCGTTGTACTCTCCAGAAATGCCAACCCGCCAGCCAATGTACCAGCACCCACGGCAGGAATGATTATCTATGATTCCACCAATAAGACCCTAAGGTATTATAACGGAACCTTTTGGAGTACCGTCATTTCTTCGCAGACATTAACAACAGCTAATGAAGGAGTTGTTAAGCTGAATAGCGGAGCAGGAGTGAAACCCTCATTTGCATTCAAATCTTCAGGAGGTGTCCCGTTAATGACTTATCAAAATATTGTTTACCAAACACCGATTAATATTGTCACAGACTTTGCTGCGCCTCCTACAACCACATGGCCGGAAAATATTATCAGTCCTGTGCCCGGAGACATATTTGACCCCGTAACAAGCCGGTTTTTGGAAAACCCTATTGCCGGGCAGGTTCATATGTGGAGAGTTATTGTCAGTTATTCCAATAAGAATAATGGTTCTGTGGCCTTTGTGACGGTAAACCTTTCCAATCCTGTTCCGCCTTCAACATTTTCCATTGATCAGACTGCAGTTGCTCCCAATGGGGTAACATCCGGAAATCTGGTCTTTTACCTGGTAAGTGTTGCCGATCCTTTATCTATAGGTAGCGGGTATCTTATTAAAATAAAGTCTGATACCACATTGGATGCTACTATTGATAGTGTAACAAGGATTTCCCAAGCCAAAGATTAATCTCATTACTAAAGCTTATTTTCAACTTGACACATGTCACACAAGAACAAACTTATCGGGTTTGTTCTTGTTTTCATGATGTGTATATAATGTACATGCCTACTAAAGTTTATCAAATACTATTCTATTAAAATGCTTACTATGGAAAAACAACCCGTTAAACCAGAATTTACATTTAAAATGTTTGAAATATTAGGTGGTTTATGGCTAACCGGATGCGTAAAAACAGCAGCTGAACTCAATATTGCAGACTTGCTGGCTTCTGGTCCAAAGACAATATCCAAACTTGCTGAAGAAACAGAATCCCATGAAACAAACTTATACCGGGTTATGAGAGCATTAAGCGGTGCCGGAATTTTTGAAGAATCTGAAAATAAAACTTTTGCTTTGAATGATTTTGGAGCAGCCTTACAAACCGATGTTCCCGGAACAGCAAAAAATTTTGTGCTTACAATTATGAACGAACACTTTCCAGGCTATGGAGACCTTACCTATGCAGTTCAAACAGGGAAAATTCCTTTTGAGCACATCCATGGTAAAGACCTTTGGGGATTTTATAAAGAATTTCCTGAAATAGGAGAAAACTTTGGAAAAGGTATGACGGGAATGTCCGGAATGGAGCTGACAGGAATTATAGACAACTATGATTTTACACCTTATAAAAAAATTGTTGATATAGGCGGTGGCAATGGGGTCATGATACACACCATTTTGAATCATGCTCCGGAAAGCTCCGGGATTATTTTTGATGAAGCCAATGTGATTGAAAAAACGATCAAAATGATTCCTGAAAACCTGAAAGAAAGATGTTCCGTGGCTATTGGTAGTTTTTTTGAAAGAGTTCCGGAAGGAGCAGATTTATATACGATGAAATGGATTATTCATGATTGGAGTGATGATGAATGTGTGCAAATTCTGAAAAACTGTTATAATGCCATGTCTAAAGGAGCAAAACTGTTAATCATAGATGCAGTTATTCCTGACGATTCTTTAAATAAACCCCATATGGGCAAACTTCTGGATATTGTTATGCTGGCCTGTCTTACGGGAAAAGAAAGAACTTTAAGCGAGTTTAAAATGATCATCGAAAAAGCAGGCCTTCAGTTTAACCGGCTTATTCATATCGGAACAGAGGCAAAAAGCATTGTTGAATGTGAAAAAATATAAGTTTCAATTTTTATTTTTAGTTGCATGATTAAGTAGGAAGCGCTCAGCAATTTTGCTGAGCGCTTTTTTATCTTGTTTACTGTAAAAAGAGAGATTAAAAAAACTCTGTTGATAATTTTTAGTAATTAACTTTTATACTGTTATTTTTTAAGTCTTTCGATTTCTTCTTTTAGCAGACCTATATATTCCTGCATCGTTTTTATGATTTCTATGCTTAATTCATGACCAATATTTGTAACATTGCTATTATCACCCCCATTATTAGCATTTACAGAAGATCCTGGACTATCAGTAAAAACAGGATTTTCAATAACAATTTTAGCTTCCTCTTCTTCGTAGATTTCTTCCACAGGAACCTCTAAATACTGGGCAAGTTTGTCCCATTCTGTCTGTGTTATAGATACAGCACCGCTTTCTTTTCTGCTATAGTTGGAGACATCGGTAGGGATCACTTCAGCCATTTGCTGCTGAGTGAAACCTTTCATCTTTCTTACTGTACGAAGTTTTTCTTTTTGCATATCAGACATTTTTACAAATTTGCAAAAAAAAATTAAATTAAAGACAAAAAAAATCCTTGTAATACACCTATTTTTCAATGTTTTTTAAAAGAAGAATTTTATTTTATGATAGGGCTTTTCATTATTTAATTTTTACTTTAAAAGTGATAATTAATGCTTTTAAATCTTTATAAATATTGTTTTACACAGAATTCTATTTATTTCTTTATCCGTTTACAAACGACTACAAACGGATTTAAATAGTTTATAACCGACTGTGATTGGGTAACATCACAATCTTTGCAATAGAGATTTGAGAAAACAGTGAACGTCTCTTATCTGAATTATTAATCTTTAAAATCTAAAAATTATGTCACTAAGAAACAAAGTAACCTTAATTGGTTACACAGGAAAAGAAGTTGAAATGGTAAACTTCGATAACGGAAATGTAAAAGCCAGTGTATCCTTAGCTACCAGTGATCATTACACGAATGCCAAAGGAGAAAAGGTAGAGGAAACCCAATGGCACAATCTTATTGCATTTGGGAAAACAGCAGAGATTTTTGAAAAATATGTTCCCAAAGGAAAAGAAATTGCCATCGAAGGAAAGCTTACCTACAGATCATATGATGATAAAGACGGAGTGAAGCGGTATGTCACAGAAATTCGTGTAGACGAGATCCTGTTATTAGGCGGTAAATAATTCTAAAAACACAAATGATGAAAGTAAAAGTTTTTAAAATCAGGCTTCCTGAAGAGTTTCTCTACAAAGACCAGAAAATGCTGGATGATTTTCTGGAAGTTAACGAGATTATGAAAGTGGAAACAGCTTTTGTAAGTGAAGAACGGTATTGGTCTGTAATATTGTATTTTGAAGATGCAAAACCTGCAAAAAATACGGTAAAAGAACCAAAGACAGTCAAATATTCTGCAGAGAATGATTTCCTGAATACAGATGAAGAAAAGATACTGGATGCTTTGAAACTCTGGCGATCAGAAAAAGCCCGGGAGCAGAATCTTCCCACTTATTTCATCGCCAGCAATAAAGAGCTGCTATCTGTAGCCAAGTATAAGCCTGCCAGAAAAGAAGAATTGCTGGAGATCAAAGGGTTTGGAAAGCATAAGATTGAAAATTATGGTGAAGAAATTCTTGAAATCCTTGAAAGTGTATGATTTTTTTAATAATTGATAACACAACCAGAAAAGCTGAGGGAAGATTTTCTTCAGCTTTTTATACTGTGTAAAGTCCTTGTAATTCCGTACTTTTGCATTTATCAAAATGACATATAAGAAATGAAGCCAAGTTTAGCAAAAGGGACGAGAGATTTTACGGCACAGGAAGTTTCCAGAAGAAAATATATCATCAATATTTTACAGAATAATTTCGAATTATTCGGGTTTCAGCCACTGGAAACTCCAAGTTTTGAAAATCTGTCTACACTGACAGGAAAATACGGAGAAGAGGGTGACCGCTTGATTTTTAAAATTTTAAATTCAAGTATCAACGAAGCAAAAGAAGAGAAAAAGAACCAGATGCTTCATGATTTTCAAAGAGCATTAGAAAAACCTTTCAGTGCGGAAAGTCTTACAGATAAAGCTCTTCGTTATGATCTTACTGTACCTTTTGCAAGATTCGTGGCAATGAATCATGGGAAACTGACATTTCCATTCAAACGTTCTCAAATTCAGCCGGTTTGGAGGGCAGACAGACCTCAGAAAGGAAGATTCAGAGAATTTTATCAGTGCGATGCCGATGTTGTAGGAAGTGAAAGTTTACTACAGGAGGTAGAATTGGTTCAGTTGTATTTAAAATCATTTGCAGATCTGAAAGTTCCTGTAACAATTCATATGAACAACAGAAAGATTCTTTCCGGATTGGCAGAATATGCAGGAATAACAGATAAACTGATTGACTTTACTGTAGCATTGGATAAACTGGATAAAATTGGTAAAGACGGAGTTGTTAAAGAACTACTGGAAAGAGAAATCTCTCCGGAATCTATTGAAAAATTAGACTTCTTGTTCAGCCAGTCTGACGATGCACTGGAAAACCTTCTTCAACTGAAAGAGAAATTTGCAGGAAACGAAATCGGACTGAAAGGAGTAGAAGAACTTGAATATGTTCTTACCCAATCTCTGAATCTTGGTGTTGATATTCAAAACCTGGTATTCAATATTACTCTGGCGAGAGGATTAGATTATTATACCGGAGCTATCTTCGAAGTGAAGGCAGATGAAGTGGCCATGGGTTCCATTGGAGGAGGTGGCAGATATGATAATCTGACTGAAGTTTTTGGCGTGAAAAACATTCCGGGAATAGGAATTTCATTCGGATTAGACAGAATTTATCTGGTGATGGAAGAATTGAACCTGTTTCCTGAAGAGGCTTCTGCTAAAATAGAATATCTTTTTGCAAACTTCGGTGGAGAAGGAGTAACAGAAGCTTTAAAGCTGATCATACTACTAAGAGCAAAAGGTATTTCTGCAGAACTGTATCCTGAAAATTCAAAGATTAATAAGCAGTTTACCTATGCAGAAAAGAAAGGCATAAAGAATCTTGTCTTCTTGGGTGAAGAAGAAATTAAAAATAATACGGTTACCTATAAAGACCTTGAGGCAGGAGAACAGAAAACTGTTTCTTTAGAGGAATTCTTAGGAGAATAATACAGCAGATTTATTCTAAAGTATATCAATCAAAAAAACAACCACTGGAAATATTTTCAGTGGTTGTTTTTTTGATTGATGAGAAGATTTAAATACTTTTGAATAAAAAGAAATGAACAATAATTGTGCATTGTGTAACGCAGAACTGACATCTATGGATACACTTTTGGGAGCTAATACACTTTCAGACGGCAATGTTTTATGCAATAAATGTTTAAATAAAGTAAGTGATATCAATGATGAATTGCTGTACAATCTTAATAAATTCAGCATTGATGATATTAATAAAATGCTGAGTACAGACAAAACTGAAACAGTTCCGGCGGTGGCAATTGCAGAACAGAATCTTCCTGCAGCTATGGATTTTGGCTCCCATCAAATCTCAAAAGAGGTTTATAAAAGAAGACATCAGAAAATAAAGAGTGAACTGGAAATGTTGAATGCTAACCTTTCCATCTTCACCAAAGGAGAAATAAAAGAACTTCCTTATCTGATCTCCGAAGAAGAACAGATCATTGCGATCACGGATGCTCAGTTCGTTAATACATTGGCCGCAGGAGTATTGGTAGCAACACCCAAAAGAATGATATCTGTTTCAAAAGGAATGTTTGGTGCTGCAAAAATCAATGATTATCCAAACGAAAGTATTAAGGCTGTAAGTTTTGTAACAGATTCCAGATCGCCTATTATCAAGTTACATCTTGATGAAAGAATGGTAGAGTTTGAATGTTTCATGGATAAAGAGGATGCTGAGAAATTCTACGACAGGATAAAAGATATTTATAATAGTCCTCGGGAACAGTCTTCAAAACAGATTGGTTCTGTAAACAAAAATATTCCGGTTTCATCAGAAGACATTTTTAATCAACTTGAGAAATTAGGAAAACTGAGAGAAAACGGAATTTTGACTGATGCAGAATTTGCAGAGCAAAAAAAGAAATTGCTGAAACAATTACAATAAAACTTTTAACACCCAATCATGAAAGATAAAGTATTGTCAAAAATAGTAGAAAAATGGCTTAAAGGATGGTGTCTTTCAAGAGAAGTATCTTTTCCTGTTCCCTATAAATCCGGATTTAGAGTGTTCGTAGGAGATGAAAAACAAAAAGAACGTTTTGTATTTCCTGAACTTAATGATGATTTTTTCGAACTTGCAAACTCTATTGATGAGCCGTGGGTTTATCTGAAAATATCAACGTCTCCCGATGAATTTACAGGAAAAATACCTGCAAGATGGAAATTACAGCCACAAGGATATCTGATGACCTGTTTTCAGCCAATGAATTTCCCGGAAATTAGTCTTGCAGAAGGCTATCATTTAGAATTTTCTGAATACAATACTACTTTTGTTGTAAGAGTTGTAGCCGGAAATGGTGAGCAGGCTTCTATAGGCCGTGTTTCTCTTATAGATGATGTTGCTGTTTATGACAGGATTATCACTGAAAAAAATCATCAAAGGAAAGGACTCGCTAGTTTCTTATTGAAAGAACTGGAGAAGATCGCTTTGTCAAAGGGCTTTTCAAATAACCTTTTAGTGGCTACAGAAGAAGGAAAACTATTGTATGAAACTTTAGGCTGGAAGATGTATTGCCTCCATACTTCAGTTGTGATTCCTTCAGAGGAATAATTTTTTATTGAATCAAATTAATAAATAGTAATTTAGATCCATAAACTAAAGCTATGAGCGAAAAATCAAGACTTGACGAAATAAGAGATGAACTTAAAAGCCTGGATATCAGTCCTACTATATTTGCCCGAAAAGAAATTCATGAATTGCCGGATATCCTTTCATCAGACGAAAGAATTGTATACCTCGTAGAAGGCAGAAATAAACTGAACAATCATCATATCATTTTAGTTGCTACAGACAGAAGGCTGATTTTTGTAGATAAAGAATTCATGTATGGATTGAAAGTTGAGGATTTTTCTTACAGCAAGATAAGCTCTATACAATATGAAACTGCATTTTTACTGGCTTCCATAGATATTCAGGTTACCGATGATATTGTAGAGATTGATGGAGTAGGAAAGTACCATGCTGAGCTGTTTTGTGAAAAAGTAAGGGATTTCATGTCTCAACCTGAAAAATCCTTTCAAAGCAAGTCGGAGCCCAGTGTTTTAGACCAACTCGAACAGCTTGGAAGATTAAAAGAAACAGGAGTTTTAAGTGAAGAAGAATTTCTGGAGCAAAAGAAAAAATTGATGGAGAAGCTATAATAACGATATGCTGGATAATGAAAATTTGCCGGCTGAACTTATATTATTTTAAACTAAAATCATGGAAAATTACTTAGAAATTAATAAAAAATCTTGGAATGCAAAAGTAGAACCACATCTGAAATCGGATTTCTACTTTGTAGAAGAGTTTTTAAAAGGAAGAACTTCTCTGAACTCAATAGAACTGGATCTTCTTGGAGACATAAAAGGGAAAAGTATTCTACACCTTCAATGTCATTTCGGTCAGGACTCTATTTCTCTTTCAAGAATGGGAGCTAAGGTTACGGGAATAGACCTTTCTGACAAAGCAATTGATACAGCCAGAGATCTGGCACAGCAATGTGAAACAGACACAGAATTTATCTGTTCGGATGTGTATAATCTGCCTGATATTCTGGATCAGAAATTTGATATCGTTTACACAAGTTATGGTACGATAGGATGGCTTCCTGACTTAGAAAAGTGGGCCGGTATTATCGATCATTTTCTAAAGCCGGGAGGAAAGTTCATTATGGCAGAGTTTCACCCTGTGGTCTGGATGTTTGACGATGACTTTACAAAAGTTGCCTACAACTATTTTAATGAAAAACCTATAGTAGAAACATATGAAGGAACGTATGCGGATCAGTCTGCACCTATTGTTCAGGAATATGTCATGTGGAACCATTCTTTATCTGAAGTTCTCAATAATTTGATTGAAAAAGATCTACAATTAAATACTTTCAGAGAATTTGACTGGTCTCCATATGCTTGTTTCAGACATGTAGAAGAATTTGAGAAGGGGAAATGGAGAATTCCACAGTTTGGAAATAAAATTCCGTTGGTATTTGCGCTGGCAGCAGAGAAAAAATAAAATCTTGATCGTTACTTAAAATAAAAAGTCATCGTAATTAAAACTACGATGACTTTTTCCTATATATGAATGTTAAAAAAAACTGCTCTATGTTGGTTAGCTAAGAGAATCTTCAGCCTTTGTTTTCGCTTCGTCCACTTTATTCTGAACTTGGGAAGCAACATCATTGGCTTTGCTTTTAAGGTCATTTCCCCATTTATTAAGATTGTCTTTTGCAGTATTGATTTTATCTTTTACAGCTTGTTGATCTTCAGGGCTTGAATTCTTATATTTCCAATAAGCTAATGCACCTAAACCTAATAAAGCTAATAATCCTTTTGCTTTGTTTCCCATGATTTCTATTTTTTTATGTATTAATATTAAAATTTGTTGTTATGAATAATGTAAAATACGTGCCAAAAAAATAAATTGACCTATAAAAAAATGTTAAATTTAAGAGAAGACTTCGAAATTTTCACCGTCAAAACTGGCGAAAACCATAGTAGGATAGGAGTCCTGATGATAAACATTTCCCTCTTTATCAATAGCAATGGCACCTGCGAATCCATCAATAGTTTTAAGTTCATCAAATGTCTTGCTGAAGGCCTGTTGAAGATTCATCCCATCTGTAACTCTTGTTACAATTTTTGCTGCAGTAGCATTGCTGACAATATCTTCACCAACGCCTGTACAGCTCACGGCACATACAGCATTGGCATAATTCCCGGCCACAGTGGCAGAGTCTGAAATCCTTCCGGAAATTTCAAAACCTTTTCCTCCCGTAGAGGTGGCCACAGCAAGTTTTCCTTCCTGATCAATTGCTACACAACCTACAGTTCCTTTGCCACCATTGGCAAGTTTAGCTTCGTATTCTTTTCTTCTTTGAGGAATTTCTGTAGAAAAATTTTCAAAACCATTTTCAGTAGCATAAATTTTAGCACCATTTCCTCCTAAAACCCTGTCGTCTTCATTGATAAGATCTTTAGCTACAAAAATAGGGTTCTGTACATTTTGAATATTAATCACACCACTTAGTCTCTGAGTATTTCCGTTCATAATGGCAGCACTCATACGAATAACGCCATCACTCTGGATCTGAGAACCGATGCCTGCATTGTATAACGGATCATCTTCCAGTAATGAAACGGCATAGGCAACGGTATCAAAAGCCGAATGTGTTTTAAGGTAGCCAAATGCTTTTTTTGCAATTTCTTTTAAAGAATTCTGTTTTGCTGTTTTTATTTCGTGGCTTTGATCGCTTTCAGAGAAAAATCCTCCGTGGATAATTACTTTCATAAATTATAGATGATGATTGATAAATGATATTCTTTTACGAAGTTAATTTATAAATTCTAATTAAACATTGAACCTTAAACTTTAAACAAAAAAAATGAAACCGAAGTTCCATTTTTATGATGATTAATACTATGTTTTTTGACTACATCAATTTATTTATCCTGCGGTATTGGATTAAATTGAGAATTTTCAATGGTCAGTTTCTTTGTTGTAAGATCATAATGGTCATTCATAGACATCACATGTACCGTTAAGTTATCAATAGAAATAGGTTCTCCAAGGTTGATATTCGTAAGGTTGGTATCTTTGATAAACCTTCCGTCAACTAAGATAACAAGGCCGGAACCTACAGCTGTCATGACATCATTATGAATGAAAAGTCCGGTGTCTTCCCCCAGTCCGATTCCTAATGTTCTCGGATTGTTCACTACAGCCTGGAAAAGACGTCCGATTCTGCCTCGCTGTACAAAGTGAGTATCAATAATAACGTTATCTATTAACCCTAATCCCTGAGTAGTTTTGATTTCTCCTTTTAGAAGGGCTTCAGAACTGCTTCCCTGGTAGATCATGTTTTCAGAAGCTGCTGCAGCACCTGCAGAAGTTCCGGAATAAATAAAATCCTGTTCCTGGTATTTTAATAAAATGGTATCGTGAAATCTTGTTCCTCCAAGAATAGAAGTCAATCTCAGCTGGTCTCCACCGGTAAACATCATAACATCAGCAGCGTTGGCTCTTGCTACCATTGCATCAGAATTAGCTTCCTCACGGTTGTGAATGTCAAGAACATTTACATTTTTTGCCCCCAGAAACTCAAATGCTTTTTTGTATTCAGAGCCTACGATCTGAGGAATTTGAGAAGCGGTGGTGACGATTTCAATCACAGAGTTCTCTTTAAGTTTTGATTCGTTGATGATCTTTCTTAAGATCCCACGTTCAAAAAAATTAAGGTTTTTTTCAATATTCTGATCATAGTCGGTTTCAGCAAAACTTCCTTTGTTTACAGCTCCTCCGATAACGATTAATTTTCCAACAGGTTTCATCATAGTGCAAAATTAAAAAATAATTAACATTCTTTGACGAAATTCGTGCCATCTTTAGTTGATTTTTAATGTTTTAGAAATGTTAATTAAAATTAATTTTTTTTTAACGAATCTTTAAATGTGGTATAGTTTCGTTTAGGGTTTTACATTATCTTTGGTTTTGAAAGGAGTTATTGTTAACTGTTAAAATGCCAATAGACTATGAAAATCGAAAAGATTCAGGCACTAAGAGGTCCTAACATCTGGAGCATCAGAAGAAAGAAGCTGATACAGATGAGGTTGGACTTAGAAGAAATGGAGAGTTATCCTACCAATAAAATTGAGGGATTCCGGGAAAGAATAGAAAAATTACTACCCTCATTAATCACACACCGCTGCTCGGAAGGAGTGGAAGGAGGTTTTTTCCATAGAGTGGAAACGGGAACCTGGATGGGACACGTCATTGAGCATATTGCTTTGGAAATACAGACTCTGGCAGGAATGGATGTAGGGTTTGGAAGAACCCGTGAAACAAAAACTCCGGGAGTATATAATGTAGTATTTAATTATATTGAAGAAAATGCCGGAATTTTTGCTGCAGAAGAAGCCGTAAAGATTGCAGAAGCACTGATTGAAAGCAAAGATTATGATTTGAATGCATGTATCCATAAATTAAAAGAAATCAGGGAGCGCGTCCGTCTTGGTCCTTCTACCGGAAGTATTGTGGAGGAAGCAGCTTCCAGAAGAATTCCATGGATAAGATTGGGAACCAATTCATTGGTGCAGTTGGGGTATGGAGTGAATCAGCAAAGATTTCAGGCTACCATTACGGGGAATACAAGTTCTATCGCTGTAGATATTGCCTGTAATAAAGAATTAACCAAGAGAATGCTTCACGATGCTGCCATTCCGGTTCCAATAGGTGATCTGGTAGTTGATGAAGAAGGGTTGAACGCTGTGATCAAAAAAATTGGGTATCCCATTGTTTTAAAACCTTTGGATGGAAACCATGGAAAAGGTTCTTCCATTAATGTCAACGACTGGGATGTGGCTAAAATAGGCCTGGAACATGCTCAGAAATACTCAAGAAAAGTCATTGTTGAGAAATATATCACGGGCTACGATTTTCGTATACTGGTGATCAATAATAAAATGGTGGCCGCTGCAAGAAGAGTTCCTGCTCATGTTGTAGGGGATGGAGAACTCAATCTTCAGCAACTGATTGAGAAAGAAAACAAAGATCCAAGAAGAGGCTATGGTCATGAAAATGTCCTTACTGAGATTGAGGTGGATAAAGATACTTTAGAACTTCTTGAAAAGCTTCAGTATACGCTGGAAACAATTCCTCAGAGAGGAGAAGTGGTTTATTTAAAATCCACAGCCAATCTTTCAACCGGAGGAACTTCCATTGATGTTACGGATATGATACATCCGGAAAATATCACCATGGCGGAAAGAGTTTCCAGAATTATCGGACTGGATGTCTGTGGTATTGATGTGATGGCGGAGAACCTTACACAGCCTTTAAAGGAAAGTGGTGGAGCCATTATTGAAGTAAATGCAGCACCTGGATTCAGAATGCACCTTGCTCCAAGTGAAGGGTTGCCAAGAAACGTTGCTGCACCGGTGGTGGATATGCTGTATCCTCAGGGAAAACCTTTTACCATTCCGATTATTGCCGTAACGGGGACCAATGGAAAAACAACAACAACGAGACTTATTTCCCATATCGTAAAAAGTAATGGCTACAGGGTAGGATTTACCACTTCGGATGGAATTTATATTCAGAATACCATGTTGTCAAAAGGAGATACAACAGGGCCGCTTTCTGCAGAATTTATTCTAAAAGATCCTACAGTAGAATTTGCGGTTCTGGAGACTGCCAGAGGAGGAATCTTACGTTCCGGACTTGGGTTTTCGCAATGTGATATTGGAGTTCTTACCAATATTGAGGAAGATCATCTGGGGATGAATGATATTCACAGCTTAAAAGATCTTACCAAAGTAAAACGGGTCGTACTGGATAGCGTTAAAAAGAGCGGATGGAGTGTGTTGAATGCAGATAATGAATATTCGATGAAGATTGTGAATGACCTTGATTCCAGTGTAGCTATTTTCAGTATGGATGAAAACAATCCTCATATCGTAAAATTTGCAAAAGAAGGAAGAATTACCTGCGTGTATGAAGAAGGTTTTGTCACCATCAAAAAAGGAGACTGGAAAATCAGAATAGGAAAAGCCAAAGATTTCCCGATTACGATGGAAGGAAAAGCCCGGTTTATGATTGAAAACGTATTGGCCGCTAGTTTGGCAAGTTATCTTTACGGATTCGGAATTGAGGATATTTCTAATTCTTTAAGAACCTTTATTCCAAGTGCACAGCTTACTCCGGGAAGACTGAATGTTTTTAAATTTAAAAATTTTAAAGTACTGATTGACTTTGCCCACAATCCTTCAGGATATGAAGCCATTGAAGATTATCTGAAAAATGTGGAATCTACAAAGAAGATTGGTATTATATCCGGTGTTGGAGACCGAAGAGATAATGATATCAGAGAGTGTGGGAAGATTGCCGGAAGAATGTTCGATTATATTATCATCCGAAATGAGAAACATCTTCGCGGAAGAACCGAAGAGGAAATCAACGGGTTGATTATTGATGGAATTAATGCTGCGGGCAGAGATGTCAGCTACGAAATCATTCCTAAAGAAATTGAAGCCTTGAAACATGCTATTGGAATGGCAGAAGAAGGAACATTTATCACAGCTTTAAGTGATGTTATTTCCAATGCTATTGATCTGGTTCAGGAATACCAGACCAAGGAATTACTGGAAGATGATAAAAATATATAATTTAAGAATCGGGCTGAACCAAAGGTTCAGCCCGATTCTTTTATCTACAGATATTGAAAAGTCCGACTTAGTTTTTATCGGAATTAGCGTAAATTTCTACTATAGTAAGATTTTCATATCCTTTTAACATATCTTCATTGGTCTTATATCTTACAGAGTCTCTCTTAATTCTTTTTTTAAGACCTGACGTGCTTTGGAATAGCTTGTTGGTAGCACTGTCATGTTCCTTAATGAAAAGTGTTATTTTGGCTGATTTCGCATTTTTATCAGAATTTCTGATATCATCAATAAACCTTATTGTGATAAAGTTATTGGCTTCAGGTGCACCTCCTCCAAAACTAACCAGTTGAATATCCAATTTTAAATCTTTTAATAGATCCTTAACTTTTTTTCCAATATAATTATTTTTTTTAGCCTCAAATCTTCCGATAGTCTGCTTTGAGGATACTTTTTCTTGTGCATTCATTTTATAAAAGAAACTTAGAGTTATCAGTAAAATGAAAGTAAATGTATTTTTCATGATCTAAGGACAGTTGGTTTGAGTGTTTGTACTAGTTCCGTCAGGATTTTTTTTGGTATCAATTTTTATTTTTCTAAAATTCCCCTGATTATCTCTTTTTAATAAAGCCATTCCGGCATCATATTTATCCAGAATATGAGATAATGACATTTCCCAGTTTCCATCAAAATCATTCCATTCGTCAAATAAAGGAGGTGGAAAATTAGGTGCAAATCCCGGAATTTGTGTAGAAGGATGGTTCTGTAGGAATTGGTTCATAGCAGCAGGGTCGGTTACTACCAGAGCATAAACTG
Organism: Chryseobacterium sp. Marseille-Q8038; assembly: GCF_965111995.1. NCBI lineage: Bacteria > Pseudomonadati > Bacteroidota > Flavobacteriia > Flavobacteriales > Weeksellaceae > Chryseobacterium > Chryseobacterium sp. Marseille-Q8038. The sequence goes on from NZ_CBCOPN010000001.1 coordinate 818,519, forward strand.
TACCATCGGGATTCATTACATAATAGGTGCTGTAAGTATTATGCCCATTGTAAGCATTGATAAGTGAATATACGTCTCCAACTGATGGTGGAGAATCGTTGGCCGGATGTATGTGTATGCTCCCCACCGGATTTTCAAAATTGTGATTCAAAGTCATGTTGTTTGGACCTCCATGTTGTATATCGGTAGAAATAATAGCTCCATTTTGGCTTCCGAGTACATAGCCGTGCTCTTTTCCATCATTAATTCCTCCAATTGTGCTGAATGCATTATTAAATGCATCCGTTTGAGACAGCTGTGTTGCATGGGCAGAAGGCTGGGCAGCTTGTAAACAAGGATCTTTATCCTGACCATCCTGTCCGGGTTGATTGCCACCACCACCAATGGTACCGCCACCATTATTACCTCCGGGATTAGGCTCATTTAAGTAAGAAAATACCGAAGTAGGGCATACTGGAATACAGTCACCACAACCAATACATTTTTCTACATTTATAGATATCGTTACCCCTTTAAGAGAAACATATCCGCCTACATCCAAATACATTTCAGTATCATCAATAGCCTGTTCCGGACACTCCGGAACGCACATCGTACATTCTATACAATGTTCACCCTGTACCAGGATTTTTTCACCAATAATAAAAGACATCTTAAAATATTATTTCTTTTTTTGTAAAGTTTTCACTAAGCTCACTGTAATGGATATATTGAAACTTAAGTTTTGTAAAGGTATTCGGTAAGCTTATTTGGATGGGTTCCCTGAAAAGAACACATGAAAACTCATCATTCAACTTCATTATTTTTAAATTCTTATTGGTTTTATTAGTTTCGCTGATAGACTCGTTTAAAGTAATATATCCCAGGCTTACAAATTCCATAAGGATGGATTTTCTTCTGTCAAATTTTACTGATTTTGACTTTCTTCCTTTGATATCAGAGCCCTCATTAATAATGTAGATAGGCTTAAATCTTTTTTTTAATTGATCATCATTGTTGAATCTACTGATCTCATCATTAAAATTATCTTGTATGCAGGAGAGTAAAGAGGTGCCTAAGGCGGCATATAAGACTCCATGAAAAGATTTTTGAATAAATGTTTTTCTGTTCATTCTAATAGTTAAATTTTAGCTTTTGTAAAAAAAACTTTAGAACTTCCCATTCTATTGAATCATCTTGTTAAAATCCACATTAACCCATCACAATTTTGGTATTTCTCTAAGAATTTCCCAACAGGACAGGACGCTCACCTCATTTTTTTTCGCAGCAAAGATACAATAAACATAAAATAAATCACAGCTTATAGATCTTAAAAGCCTTTATTGGACGGTGTTTTGTGTTGGATCCTGATTTGTATGATGACTGTGTATGTAACCCATTGTAAAGAAAGTGAACTGATAAATAGATAATTGTATTAAACCGATGAATTCGTGAAAGAGGATAAGAAAATATAAAAAATAAACCTCCGAAACTTTGGAGGTTTGTTTCTATAAGCTTCCCCAGGTTTTCTTTATATGCTGCATTTTTTTAAGGTAAAATACAAGGGAATGAGTCATCTGCTTGTAAAGCTGATTATTTGAGTAACAAACAAGATGATGACCATCATCATAAGACCAGAAGCAATTCCTATGATGGCATCAGCTATTCAGGCATCCTGCCTGTTAATTTAAAATAGGGTGTTTTTCCTTCACTATTTTGGGAGTTACAGGTTTAATTTTGCTCAAAATAAATAAAATGAAATACATGAGAACAATCAATTACATCGTTATACATTGTACGGCAACACAACCAGATGTTAAAATAGAGAGCATTCAAAGGTATTGGAAGGAAAACCTGAAATGGAAAAACCCAGGGTATCACTATATGATAAAAGCTGATGGCGAAATAGTAAACACTTTGCCCATCGATCAAATATCAAACGGAGTTGCAGGATGGAACTCTCAAATTATCAATATATCATACATCGGAGGCATTGATAAAAGCGGTAATCCAAAAGATACAAGAACGGAAGAGCAAAAAAGATCTATGGTAAAACTGTTAAGAGAATTAAAATCAAAATTTCCTAAAGCTAAAATTCAAGGACATAGAGATTTTCCCAATGTCTATAAAGCTTGTCCCAGCTTTGATGCAAAGAAAGAGTATGCAAGTTCACAATAAGCTGTGGTACTACAAGACCATTTTTAAATAACATTATCGAAAGCATAATATACAAACAAAAAGTCAGGTCTTACGGTTTCCCGTAGAGTATGCTTACGGTCTCTCCGTATATTTACACCGTTTGTATGAACTAAAAGTACAAGTCAAGTTTTTTTAATGTCCTCCTTTGTTGGGGGATTTTTTATGATTTGCGAAGACTTCATGAATAAAAAATAAAACCTCCGAAATTTCGGAGGTTTGTTTCTATAAGTTTTCCCAGGTTTTCTTTATTTTTTGCATTTTCACAAGATAGAAATACAAAGGAATGAGTTCTAATCTGAGGGTAAAGCTGATTGCTGGATTAACAAACGGAATAATGGCCATCATAATGAGACAGATAGCAATTCCTATAATGGCATCAATGATTGCTGCCTGCGCTGCCCAGTCTTGTTCAAACCAAAGTCCATAGGCAACAATACCTTTGAAAATGAATAGGGCGCAGATCAAAAACCCTGTCATGGAATAGGGATGATTAGCATCCATCCCATATAACGATAAAGAGATATGAGTCATCAGAGAGCCTGCCATCATAAAAAAGGCAGCTAGTGCGCCTCCGATTAAAAAGATCCATAAGAAAATTTTAATCCAGGTGGGTAATAGGTTTCTTCTTCGTGTTAAACTGTGGTTTTCAAATTCTGCAAAAGCGGTTGGCTTTTCTTCCATGTAGTATTAGTTTTATAAGTTTTTATCCAAAAAAAGCATTTGAACTTCCGATCCAGATGGCATCTTTTTTATTGAAATCTACATTTACCATGGCGGCCTTAGTCATTCTTCCAAGATTTTCCAATAGGATAGGGCGTTCATCATTTTCCCGCCAAATATACAACAAACGGATCTCTGCTTTTGAAAAATCTCCGTTGATATCTTCAAAAATAGGCTCATAGTACACTTTTCTCTGCAAAATATAGTTTTCTTTATCCTGAATGGAGTCTGTAATTTCTTTTGTGGGATTTAAATTAACACCACTTCCAGCGAACGAAAATAAAGGCTTTAATACAAAATCTTCAAGGTTTTCATTTTCCGGGAATTCATGCAGGAAATAACTCTTTGGAACAAACTGATGCTGAAGTAAAGGTAAAAGGAACTTTGATATTTTAAAGAACCAATTCGGGTGAGTGATCCATTTGACATCCACGTCCTCACGGAAATTAAATTCAAGGGTAAGATCAGGAATATTGTCCAGTTCGTCAAATATAACACGGTTATAGATTCTTTTGATTTCAGTAAGCTTACCATTATTTTCGTAGTACAGCTTTCGCCCTTCTTTCTTCACTTTCGTCAGACATACTGTTTTAATTCCTAATAACTTTTCTGTCAGAGCAAAATCAATCGCAGTTTTTTGTTTTTCCGGAAAGATTTCAAGGAGAATTACATTTTCAGGATCTTCATCTCCTACAATCAGTTCTTTCAAATAGTTCTTAAATGTCTCATGAGCCATCGGATTTTTGATTTCTGAAAGGAAAGGATAGACCTCGCAGTACGTCTCTTCATATACTTTTTGAAAAGCATACAAAGAGGGAAATGCCTGAAGCTCTATCAGCTGAGGTTCTATTGCTCCGTTTTCGCTTTTGCAGACTCCAAAATCTATTGTGAAAAAATGAGGCTGATCCGTATCATTGGGAACCCGGCAGTTATCAGGAATGGCTTTTTGAAGTAATTCTGCGGGCATTGCTTTAATCTGGCTGATGATACTTTCGCTGGCATCAATAAGTTTTGCTTCAAACTCTTTAGTAAGGAAAATAGGACTTTCTGAAACTCTGAACGTTGGTTCTATTCCGCCTTTTTCAGCCAATATACCTTTTAGTTGATTGTATTTTTCATCCGAAAACGCCTGATTGTACTGTTTTCTGTATTTTGGAATCATATTTTTTTTCTTTGTGATGTTAAAAAATCGAACATTTCTGCCCGATTGTTATAGGTAGCTGGGAGCTGGGAGAGGGAAGTTTACAAGGCCGATAATCTATAGTAGGTGTTCTAAAATATGTAGCCTTAACTGATAATAACTTCCGGCATTCTTCTCCCAGCTTCCAGCTTTTAAACCAAAGTCTTAGCTTCTTTCAAAATGTTTTTTTTTGCAAACTGAAGAAATCTCGGAAGAATTTGATGTCTGGTCAGAATGATTTTGTCTTCATCATCTATTCTGTCCATGGTTTCAAGATATTTTTCCATTCCGAAGTTTTCAATCATGGCTTCTCTGTTTTTTTCATCCTTCAGGTTTTCAATCAAAGATTCAGGATTGGCTTCGGGGTGAAACTGTGTTCCGAATATCTCCTCCGAAAAACGAACGGCCATTACGGCTCTTTCAAGATTGATATGAGGTCTGAATTTTTCAATCGCCATGATGGTCATTCCAAGCTCTTCGAAACGCTGATGATCCGGTTCGATAAACTGATACGCTCTGGAATCTACGGCATAAAAAGGATCCTTAAGATTTTTGAATAAAAACTCTTCTCTGCCTTCCTCGGTTTTGTGAACAGGCATTACACCGAAAGAATAAGACTTTCTTTTGCAGATATTGCCCAGCTTCCAGTGAATACTTGCCAGCTGGAATGAATGGCAGATCAGGAAAAGATATTTTTTATCTTCATTGTATTTGTTATGCTCAAGAACAGCATCTAAAAAAGAAGCAAATCTGTCTTCCCAGGCAAGACCTTCCCGATGTGGATTTCCAGGTCCGCCCGAAGAAATGAAAATGTCAAAATCTCCGATCTCCGGCATTTCATCTTTAAATCTTACATCAAATGTTTTGATCACAACATTTTCTTCAGAGTTCTGCTGAAAAGATTCAGAAATTTCTTTAATGTTTCTAAAACCTTGGTTCACATGATTATTGTTCATGTCCAGCAGAGCAATTCGAATATCTTTCATTACATCATATTTTTTGTAAAGTTACCAAAAAATTATGAAGCGGGTTCACCATGGGTAATGCCGTACTCCGTTTCAGAGATCATATAATCAACCACTTTTGTCAGGTCGCCTGTTTCTTTAAAGATCTGAAGCTGCCTGTCTGCACCGGTTCCGTTTTCAAGAATTTTCCATGCGTATTCCACTTCATGACGACATCCCAAATCGTCTACCACATCATCAATAAACTCTAAAAGTTCTTTCAATAAATGAGGATAAGGAACGGATTCTTCTTTTCCGAAATCGATCAGATGAGCTTCGATACCACTTTTGGAGGCCCGCCATTTATTTTCGTTCAGCAGCAATCTTCTATAGCTTCTGAAACTTAGGTTTTGCTGATGAAGTTTATAAATTTTAGCAACGAGACTCTGCATGATGGCAGCAAGACATACGGTTTCATCAATTCTTAAAGGCATATCGCAGATTCTGAATTCGATTGTTGGATAGAATGGATGTACACGCAAATCCCACCAGATTTTCTTGGCATTGTCGATGGTTCCTGTTTTTACCAGAAGATCTACATAACTGTCGAATTCTGCCAGAGAGTTAAAATAACTCGGGATACCGGTTCTCGGGAATTTTACAAAAATTTCCTGTCTGTAAGATTTAAAACCTGTATATCTTCCAATCCAGAAGGGTGAATTGGTGGAAAGTGCATATACGTGAGGAAGAAAATAACGCATGACATTCTGAATTCTTACCCCTTCTTCGCGGTTGGGAATTCCAATATGGACATGCAGTCCGAAAATAAGATTTTCACGGGCTACATCTCCCATATCATCCACGATTTTTATATATCTTTCTCCCTGAGTGATATTGTTATCAGACCAGTGTGAAAAAGGGTGTGTGCCTCCTCCGGAAACACGGAGTCCCTGCTCATGGGCGATATTGATGAGATGACGCCTTAAATTTGTTAATTCTGCTCTGGCTTCCTGAATATTCTGACAGATTCCTGTTTCCATTTCAATCATGGATTCATGCATTTCATGTTTTAAATTTTCACTTAAAACCGCCTTGCCGCCCTCAATGATTTTTGAAACGTGAGAAACCAGATCTCTGCTTTCCACATCGATAATCTGATATTCTTCTTCAATTCCAATAGTAAACTGATGCATTTTTTTGTGTTTTTTAATTCTTTTTCAATGTTATTTTATGGAATTTTTCACAAAGGTTCCCCAAGTAATATTAGGTTTCCCCGGAACATATTCTTTAGCTTTTTCAATAGCCAGTTTTGCGGCGTGCTCTATGATCCAGGCAAAATTTTCTTCTCCTACAGAATTTCGGTCTGCATCCGGAGCAGGGTTGCAGAAGTCAATGGCATAAGGAATACCGTCTCTTACAGCAAATTCTACCGTATTAAAATCATATCCAAGGGCCTCATTCATAGTAATGGTGTAATCATGAATGGTTTTCAATAGCTTTTCAAGTTCTTCACCTTGAGTCTGATGCGTAGTGGCATATCTCAGATGAGGGGCATTTCTGGGTTCATAAGGCATGATGTGAACATATTTTCTGCCCAGGCAATACACTCTGTAATAATCATCAAAGATGATTTCTTCCTGTACCATCATCACCAGCTGTTCTGTTTCTCCTAGTTTGTTCCAAAGATCATCCGGATTTTCTACTCTGTAAACGTTTTTCCAGCCACCTCCGTCATGAGGTTTCATATACGCAGGAAATCCTACATAATTGAAGATATATTCCCAGTCATGAGGAAATTTCAGATTTCTGAATGAAGTTTCAGATGTATTATCCGGTCTTTCATGAGACGGAAGCAGCACCGTTTTAGGAAGCGGAATGCCAAGTTTGGACATCAGGGCATTGTTGAAGAATTTCTCGTCAGCACTCCACCAAAAAGGATTGTTAATTACATAAGTGCCATTAAGAGCTGCATTTTTCAGGTAAGCTCTGTAAAAGGGAACGTCCTGCGAAATTCTGTCGATGATCACTGCATAGCCATAATCTGCTCCCTGCTCCAGTTTATCAATGTTAACGGGCTCAGCTATGATGTCTCCACCTCCCAGTTCATTCACTTTGTCTATCAATGCCCAGGGAAAAGTGTCTTCCATACCGAAAAGAATTCCTACTTTTTTTGTCATAATTTTTGTTTTTAAGGTGGGTGTTATTTTTTCTATTTGTTTTTTTATTGTTTTTAAGAGAAAAATGCTCCTATAAATGTAGGGAAGACCATTCTCCACAGCGGCCAGTCGTGACCGATCCATTTTCTTTCATCATACCAGAATTCTATGCCTTTTACTCTCAGGATTTCAGCCATTTCAATATTTTTATCTTTGCATATATCCTGATCAGAAGTGCTGAGTACTATATGCATATGTTTGTATTTCCAGGCTTCATCATTTCTTATAAACTCTCTTGGACAGTTGAAGTAGACCAGATCATCAGAATAACCCTCCATAAAATTTCTTATAGAGAACGCTCCTGAAAGGCAAAACAGATGGGAAACCACATCAGGAAACCTGAAAGCAAAATTGGCGGCATGATACCCTCCAAAACTAGCTCCTGCAACAGCTACGCGATGGGTCTTGTGAAGCTTCTGTATGTAAGGAACGAATTCCTTGATCAGAAACTGTACATATCGTTCATAGTTTCTTATCCTTTGCTGAGGAGATATATTATCATCATAAAAGCTCCAGCTGTCGATGGTCTGTACATTGTAAAGTTTTACTTTTCCCTGTTCTATAAACCAGTTGATACTTCCGTTAAGATTAAAATCATGATTCTGGGTGTATTGTCCCTGGGAAGTTGGAAACATAATGATAGGATGGCCGTAATGCCCGGTCACTTCTACCTTGAGACTTGTTCCCAATATATTTGAATAATACTCTGTATGTTCTATGTGAGGCATTTTTCCTTGTTTGGTTTTAATATTGTGCTTTATCTACGAACCGATAATATGTTTTGCCATTTTCCAGAACTTATGCTCTCTAAATTACATTTTAGCATGGAATCTTCAGGCAGATTGTATATTATGAATTCAATAACATTTTGAATATCAATGTCACGCTTTATTTTTTAGGAACTCAATTTGTTGCTTTTGGGGGGAAGAATGTTCAGCATATCTGCATGAATTATTTCGGCGGCTGAATCTAATCTGTCCTGTACAACGGAAGCATCTCCGGATTTATAAACAATTCCTACATGATAGTCTATCGGAAGGAATTTTACCACCTCTTCACACTCAAAACTGCTGTAGTTGGGTTCTTTATCTTTGATCAGGGCGACAATCAGTCCGGAGTAGTATCCTGTAGGCGGAGAAACACTGTAATCATTTCCTCTCAGAAGGGCATCTTCAATTTTGGCCCATTCTCTCCAGATATTAATGCTGCTTGAAGCTTCTACCAAATCTGGAATATGAGCACCGCCAACTCGTGATGAGGTTTCAAGGAAATACCATTTTCCATCTTCTTTCCCACGGATAAATTCTGTATGGGTGGCCCCGTTAATCAGTCCGAAATTGGAAAGAACTCTGGCATTTATTTCTTCCAGTGCTTTAAAATCTTCTGAGTATCTTCCTAAAGTTTTGGACCGGAATACTCCGCCTTCATGGGAAACCTGCATAGGAGGAGCCAGATATTTTGAAGCTGAAGTAAAGACAATTTTTTTATTAAAAGTAAGACTGTCTACATGATAAACGTCTCCGGGTTTAAAACTTTCCAGTAAGAAAAGATGACGTTCTTCTCCTAATGTTTCCAATGCCTCATACAGCTGCTCTTTGGAAGTTATTTTCTTGATTCCGGATGCAGAGGCTTCTGAACGGGGTTTCAGAACCCATGGTGCCGAAATACGGTCTGTAAATTCATGAACTTCGTTATCATTGAATACGGCTGTAAATTCAGGAACATTGATTCCGGAATCCTTCGCTTTTTGTCTCATGGCAAGCTTATCTCTGAAATAACGGTGTGTCGTTTGTCCCATTCCGGGAATACGGAAGGTTTCTCTGATCAATGCAGCTTTTTCTACATCATAATCATCTAAGGCTACCACAGCATCTACTTTTCTGGTTTTCATCAGGTGGGAAAATCCCTGGATCAGATGGTCCAGATTCCATACGGAAGGTTTCAGCTCAGGCATATAGAATACCTCATCAATAGCATGCCACGGCCAGTTTTTTTCTTTGAGGTTTTCGGAGGTTACAAGGATGATTTTATTACCGAGCTTCTTCATTTCGTCCATAAAATCGTAGCCTTTGTAATAGCACGAAATACACACAATGGTTTTCTTCTCCATATAATGTTTTTTAAGATTTAGTGAATTTTCAAAAATAAAAGCATTTATTTATTATTTTATTAATAGAAAAAAATGAAATATTGTATGGTTTTGAAAATCCACTAATCAATTATACAGAGTTTTTTTGTAAAAAACTAATTTTTAGTGATAATTTTCAATGAAATTCACAAGGAGTGGAACTCCAAAGCCTGTTGCTGCTTTTGCGTTAGCATATCCTACACATCCAAAGGCTACTCCGGCAATATCCAGATGCGCCCATTTAGGGTGATCTTCAATGAATTGCTCTAAGAATTTCGCGGCGATAATACAATCTCCTACAGGTTTTAGGGAGATGTTTTTCATGTCAGCTACATCAGACTGAATATCGTCTTTCCAAACATCCCATAAAGGAAGATTCCATACTCTCTGATGGGTTTGATCTCCGGTTTTGATCAGGGTATTTTTTAACTCTTCATTATTGGAGAACATTGCGGCACAGGTATCTCCAAACATTCTTACAGAGCTTCCCGTTAAAGTAGCCAGGTCAATCAGGAAATCTGTTTTGTAGTTTTTGGAAAGGTAAGACAATCCGTCTGCAAGAATCAGTCTGCCTTCCGCATCGGTATCAAGCACTTCAATGGTTTTTCCGTTGTAGGCTGTGATGACATCACTTGGAAGCAGGGCTTTTTCAGAAATAGCATTATCGGTAATAGGAAGAACAGCGATGATGTTTACCGGAAGCTTCATTTCAGCAGCATAAATTAATGTTCCCAAAACGGCTGTAGCACCTCCCATATCGGATTTCATATAATGCAGGTTGGCAGAGCTTTTTATTGATATTCCTCCCGTATCAAACAGAATGCATTTTCCTACCAGACCGAAAGTTTTGGCATTTTTAACTGTAGTTTTATATTCCAGAATAGTGAAAGCTGCATCATAGGCACTTCCTTGATTAACGGAAAGATAAGCACCTAATCCAAGTTCTTCACATTTTTTTCTGTTGAATGCAGTGTATTTTAATTCATATTTTTTGGCCAGATTTTTAAGGTACGCACTTAAGATATCCGGTTTTTTAAGATTGGCTGGTTTGTTGAGCCAGTCCTGGCAGGCAGTCTGTCCGTTAACCAATGCTTCTGCTTTATGGCTGATATGATCTAATTTTTTCTGACTTAAATTTTCAAAGTGTAATTCAAATTTGGCATTCCAGAAAGCATGTTTTTTATCAAAAGGGTAGTTGTAAGTTCCTATTAACAGCCCTTTTACAAATTCCTCAAACTGCTTTTCATTCAAGAAATCAGCGAGTGTTAACGTAGGAACGGTCTGAAGTTTTTCTTTCTGAGTCTGTGAGAACCTGGCCGCTACCTGCTGAATTTCGAAATTTTGTAAGGTAGATTTTCCTAATCCGATGAAATACGTAATTCCTTCTTCATGAGCATTCACAAAGACTTCATACTTCTTTCCTGTGAAAAAGGTGGAAATATTTTTATTGAAATTTTTACTCGTTTTCGTCCACTCTTCTTCTGTAAATAAGTGAAAAATCTGAGTGTAATTTTTGTTTTTTTTATTGATTAGTTTCATAAATAGATGGTATTTTTTCTAAATTCATATAGGCTGCTGTCTTCATTGTGTTCCTGTTCGGCAGAAAGTTTTCTACAGCGGTTTTAATATGTTTAGTTTTTAATGCTTTGCTGTTGTGGTTTTACTTCCACAGGATTTTCTGTATTGTCATAGAATAGCCATTCGATAGCCCTTGGAAACTCCTGCGACCAGTAAAACTCATTATGGGTACCTTCAGGATTGATATTGGTTTTAAATTCAAAATCAAACAACTTTTTCTCTTCCCATTTTTTCAGGTACTCTTCAAAAATATGAATCCTTTTGACCATTTTGGATCCTTCCTGACCTCCTCCATAAAGATAAATTTTTGTCTTAAAAGGAACCCGGAAATTCATCATAGGGAAGTTGTTATTCGGTTCTACCCAAAGAGAAGGAGAGAAGATTAATAGCTTAGAATAGACCTCAGGGTATAGAAAACCACTATAGATGCTGATCAGTGCGCCTAATGAACTGCCTCCGATTCCCGTATTGTCACGGTCTTTTTTAGTCCTGTAATTTTCATCCACGAATGGTTTTAAAGTATCTGCAATAAAGCGGATGTATTTTTTCCCTTCAGAACCGTTAGCTACATGGTCATTATCAAAAATATATTCTTTAATTCTTTCCTCGCTGCCATGCTCTATGGCGATGATAATAAGGTCACCACGCCCATATTCTGCAAGGATAGATAGTTTTTTGTCAATTTCCCAATTTCCGAAACCACTTCCTTCATTGAATAAATTTTGTGCATCCTGAAGGTATAAAACGGGATATCGTTTATCAGTTGTATGATAATCGTAAGGAAGGAGAGCCCAGACTTTGCGGTAACGGTCAAGCTGTGGAATATAAAAGTTTTCGGAAATTACTTCTGCAGTGGGGTAATATTCTTCTTTGAAGGGTCCCCAGTTTAATCTCCATTTTTCTACGGAATCAGAAGTTTTACCCTCTGATTTTTTTGTTTTCCGGTTGGGAGTGATATTTCCATATTGATCCAGTTCTACATTCTCCCATCCACCCTTTGTGAATTTGTACTCAATATCATCAGGAAGAGCCTGGTCATCAATTTCTATAAAATAATTGGCCTGATCAATTTTTTTAAGCTGAAAACCGTAATCTTTGGGATTCCAGCTGTTGAAATTTCCGGTGATAAATACCGGTCTGTCGTCTTTTTCTTCTGTATGAATTTCAAACCTCATCGTGTGTGTTTAATAAAATATTGAGGTTAAATTTATAAAAAAGATTGTTTTGAAATCATAAAAATATGAGGTAAAAAATGATATATTTGATAGATAGACAAAACACGAAATGAAATTGACAATTATTTGATGAATAATTCATCGCTGTTGTCAGTATTTTTCGTAGTTTCAAGAAAAATATAAATACCAACCAATCTTGATGAATTCTGTTAAGACCTACACGCTTTTTACCGATCATGATGTATATCTTTTCAAAGAAGGTAGGCATTATAAGCTGTATGGTAAATTTGGAGCACATTCTGCAGAAAAAGATGGCGTAAAGGGAGTGTATTTTTCAGTTTGGGCACCCAATGCAAAAAAAGTTTCCGTGATCGGAAATTTTAATAACTGGAATCATAAAGATCATATTCTGTTTCCCCGATGGGATGAATCAGGGATTTGGGAAGGGTTTATTGAAGGATTAACCTGGGGAACATTATACAAATATGCTATTGAAACAGAAGGAGGCGAAATTCTGGAAAAAAGTGATCCCTATGCATTGAGCTGGGAACAAAATATTCAGGCAGCTTCTCTGGTTTCCACCACTTGGTATGAATGGAAGGATCAGGAATGGATGAACTCCCGTTGGGAAAGAAACAGGCTGGATGCTCCTATATCCGTATATGAACTGCACCTTGGTTCATGGGTCAGAGACGGTGATTATCCTGACCGTTTTCTGAACTACCGGGACATTGCTAAAAAGCTGGTGCCTTATATAAAAGAAATGGGATTTACCCATGTAGAATTTATGCCCGTAATGGAGTATCCTTACGAGCCAAGCTGGGGATATCAGATTACAGGATTTTATGCAGCAACTTCGCGCTTTGGTTCTCCACAGTATCTCATGTTTCTCATTGATGAGCTTCATAACAATGAAATAGGCGTTATTCTGGATTGGGTTCCGTCCCATTTTCCGGGAGATGCTAACGGGCTTCACCGCTTTGACGGCTCATACCTCTATGAACATGAAGATCCGAGAAAAGGATTTCATCCCGATTGGAAGTCACATATTTTCAATTACGGAAGAAACGAAGTCAAGTCTTTTCTGATTTCAAATGCCATGTTCTGGCTGGATCGTTATCATGCAGATGGATTACGCGTGGATGCGGTAACCTCAATGCTTCATTTAGATTATTCAAGAAATGAAGGCGAATGGGAGCCTAATATATATGGAACGAATGTAAATCTGGAAGCAAAAGCTTTTCTGCAGGAGTTCAATACAGCAGTTTACAAAGAATTTGGAAATAATATCATGACAATCGCAGAAGAAAGTTCAGATTTTCCTATGCTTACAAAACCTGTTCATGATGGCGGTGTAGGATTTGGAATGAAATGGATGATGGGCTGGATGCATGATACCCTGGATTATTTCAAAGAAGACTTTCCAAACCGTAAATTCCATCACCATAAACTGACATTTGCTTCTATGTATATGTATAATGAAAATTATATGATGCCTTTGTCACACGATGAAGTCGTACACGGAAAAGCAAGTCTGATCTATAAAATGAAAGGCGATGAATGGCAGAAATTTGCCAATCTGCGGACCTTGTATGTATATATGTATACCCATCCCGGAGCCAAGCTGCTTTTTATGGGGGATGAATTCGGGCAGACCAGTGAGTGGAATTTTACCAGAAGCCTCGACTGGCATTTATTGAAATATCCTGTTCATAAAGGAATGCAGGAGATTGTTAAAGAACTTAATCACCTGTACAGGTCAGAAACTGCCTTTTATGAGAATCAGTTTGATAAGCATGGTTTTGAATGGGTAGAAGCAGACGATCTCGAAAACTCAGTATATGTATACTTAAGGAAAGGTAAAAAGAGAGATGATGTGATGATGGTTGCCTTAAACCTTGCCCCAAAAGTATTGGATTATAAAATCGGGATTCCTGCAGGCACACACTGGGAAGTTGTTTTAAGTTCCGACGATGAAATATTTAGCGGAAGCGGAGTAAAACCTGAAATATTGGAAGAAAAATATGAAGAATGGAGAGGGCATCCGAAGACAATGACGGTGAAGTTACCTCCATTGGCAGGAATTATTTTACGGCAGAAGAAAGATAAAAAGTATAAATTACATAGAATTAAACACAAGAGATAAAGAATGGTTGTTTATCATTTAAGTACAGAATGTTATCCTGTAGCAAAAGTAGGTGGCCTGGCAGATGTAGTCGGAGCGTTACCAAAGTATCAGAATAAAATAAAAGGAATAGAGGCAAAAGTAGTGATGCCTTATTACAATAAACCTTTTGTTCATGATCACGAATTCGATGTGGTTTTTGATGGATTTATCCATCAGGGTACGAATATGCTGCAGGTTCAGGTGTTGAAAGAAAAGAGCAATGTTTTGGGATTTGAACTGTATATGGTAAGAGTTCCCGGATTATTAGACCGGGATAATCCTTACGGCTATCAGGATGAGAGCTTCCAGTTTATAGCTTTTCAGCATGGAGTGCTCCATTGGTTGTGTGCGATGGAGATTCGTCCGGATGTACTGCACTGTCATGATTATCATACAGGATTAGTGCCTTTTATGGTAGAAAACTGTTCAGAATTCAGATTCTTAAAAGGCGTAAAAACAATAGGAACCATTCATAACGGAGAATATCAGGGAATGATGAGCTGGGGAATGGCCAATTATATGCCTTCTTTTGATCATTACAAATGGGGACTGATGGATTGGAACGGATTCATGAATCCTCTGGCAAGTATGATTAAATGTGCCGATGCTTTTACCACCGTTTCCGAAGGCTATCTTGAAGAACTTTTCATCAGCTTCCGCGGACTGGAAAGTCTGGTTCGTCAGGAATTCGGAAAAGCATATGGAATCATCAACGGTATTGATACTGAAGTCTGGAATCCGGAAACCGATCCGATGCTGGATTTTAATTTTAACAGTAAAAATGCTGTTGCTCAGAAGAAAAAAAATAAAGAAAAACTCTGTAAGGAATATGGATTGAAACCCGAACTTCCTTTATTTGCTTTTATCGGAAGATTTGCCACAGAAAAAGGAGCAGACCTGCTGCCTGATGTAGTATGGCGAAGTATAAAACAAAGCTATGGAGCTTTAAATATAATGATCCTCGGCTCAGGAAATACATATATTGAAAATAAACTGAAGGAATACGACTATACGTATACCAATTTTGCCCTGGATCTGGGATATAAAGAACATCTTTCCCATAAGATATATGCCTCGGCAGACTTTCTTCTGATGCCTTCCAGAGTAGAGCCTTGTGGGCTGAATCAAATGTATTCCATGAGATATGGAACTGTGCCGGTGGTAAGATATACAGGAGGACTCAGAGATACTGTGGAAGATATTTCAACAGGTGGAGCGGGGCTTAATTTTACATATCCGGGTGTAGATGATGTTGTACATGCGATGAACAGGGCAATGGCGATTTATAATCAAAAAGGAGTCATGGAAGATCTTATCCATGCCAACATGAATTTTGACTTTGCATGGGAGAAATCTGCAGAAAAATACATAGCTTTATATAATAGCTAAATATGAGAAAGTTTTTTTTCTTTCTATTCATCATAATTCTAATTTCTTCCTGTAAAAAAGAAGATGACGGACTTCGTAATGGCTATTTCTGGCTGTACGGATCCGGTCTTAAAGATAGGTCCGGCGAAGAAGCAGCCTATGGTATTTCTGAGAAATGGAAAATAAAAACAGTGCATGCCGGAGGATGTATTATTAATGATGAATTGGAAAAAAAGATAAACAGAGCCAATAAAAAAACACTGGCTGCTATCACAAAGAAATATGGTAAAGGCTGGGAAGCAAAATATCATCAGGATTTAGAAAATTTTGTCATGAAAAGTGCAGATTTAATGGATGTTCTGATTGTAAACAAATTATTCAGGAGCAAGTTGAGAGACTATAACATTCCGATTGATGATGTGGATAAACAGGTTAAAGAACTGAATGATCAGGGAGAGTATGAAGTGGTAGTGATCAATTCAAATCTGAAATATGAAAATAAAGAATGCTTTAAATTAGCAGTAAACACTAAAAACAGAACCGTAAACTTAATAAAATAAAAAACGCAAGATATTTATGAATCGAAATGTAATCTCCATTGTTTTAGGAGGAGGCAGAGGGACAAGACTATTCCCGTTAACGTATACCAGATCAAAACCGGCTGTTCCTATTGCAGGAAAATACAGACTGGTTGATATTCCTATTTCAAACTGCCTGAATTCAGGACTAAATAAAATTCTGGTTTTAACGCAGTTTAATTCTGCTTCTCTCAATTCACATATTAAGAACTCTTATCATTTTGATATCTTCAGCAAAGGTTTCGTGGATATTCTCGCAGCCGAACAGAACGTGGAAAATGAAAGCTGGTACCAGGGAACTGCAGATGCGGTACGCCAGTCGATGAAACATCTTGAAAAATATGATTATGACTATATTCTTATTCTTTCAGGAGATCAGCTGTATCAAATGGATTTCAGGGAAATGCTCGACTTTCACATTGAAAACGGAGGCGATCTTACCATTGCTACCATTCCGGTCAATGCAAAAGATGCCACAGGTTTTGGGATCTTAAAATCCGACGACGAAGGAAATATTACCTCTTTCTATGAAAAGCCGGGTTATGATATGCTGGAAGGTATGAAATCTGAAGTTTCAGATGAAAATAAACACACCGGAAAAGAGTTTCTGGCTTCCATGGGAATCTATATTTTCACCAAAAATATCCTTAAAAAAATGTTTGATGAGGGAGCTGGCGATGATTTTGGAAAAGATATCATCCCAAGTTCTATTGGAAAATATAAGACATTAAGCTATCAGTATGAAGGTTACTGGACGGATATCGGAACCATAGAGTCATTCTACGAAGCGAATCTTGATCTTTGTCTGGATCTGCCACAGTTTAACCTTTTTTCTTCTTCTCCTATTTATACCAGAGCAAGGATGCTTCCGCCATCAAAAATCAACGGTTCCTATGTAAGTAAGGCTGTTTTTGGAGATGGATGTATTATCATGGCAGATAAAATTGAAAATTCCGTGATCGGAAACAGAACAAGAATTGATAAAGGAAGTACCATCGTAAACTCTTACGTCATGGGAGCTGATTTCTACCAAAACACAACGGAAATAGTGCTGAATGACAGAGGTGGTCGGCCTAATATGGGAATCGGGAAATACTGTTATATAGAAAAAGCAATCCTTGATAAAAACTGTTACATTGGCGATAATGTCAAAATCATAGGCGGAAAACATATTCCGGATGGAGATTATGGTACTTATTCCGTACAGGATGGGATTGTTGTTGTAAAGAAAGGAGCTGTGATTGCTCCGGGAACACATATTGGATAAGAAAAGCAAAGAATCAGAGAAAGATTTTCTGATTAAGTGGTGAATTTTTAACCAAAAAGCAAAAAAAAGAAACCTATTTAGGTTTCTTTTTTTTGCTAAGTATTTCTATTTGGAAAACAAAGTCAATGAGTATTCTAATTCAGGATCTTTTTGCTCTTTTAACGATTCTAAGAAAAAGCTGGTACTAACGGCATGATCAGGAATTACACCTGTACATTTGGCAACATTCTCTTTATCATTACTGTTAAAGAAGATTTCCGTTCTTGGAATAGAAATAACAGACTTGGTATTGGGTAGTCTGTAGGTAAGAAACCATGCGGCTGTAGTGAAATTACTGCAAGAGCCGGTTTCCTTTCCTATAATTTCCCCTCTTTTTTCACTTTTAAATAACGATGCAAAATAGGTGGCTGCAGAGAAAGTACGGTTATTGATCAGTAAAATAATTTTCCCGTCAAAAAATATTCCGTCTCTCGGGTAACTTTTTACATACGTATTATCAAGCCTTGAGTTTCCAAAATAATAATCTCCTTTTTCTGCTTTGTCAAATCGCTGTCTCATGAAATTATTCTGATCCGCAATATCTTTATCAGAATAATAACGGCTGGTTTGAGGATCTACCAGATAATCTTTATAATTGATGTCAACAACCTTAGTTCCGTACTGATATTCATTATTGAATGTTTTATCTTTAGCAATGAACGAATACAGCAAAGGGACATTGCTGATAGCTCCACCCGAATTATTACGGATGTCTATAATCAGTTTTTTAGCTTTCAGATCCTTCATTTCCTGGAAAAATTTCTTTAGCCTTTCATATAAAAAGCTTTCATCATAAGAAAAAGATTTTACAGACAAATAGTATGTTTCAGAATCAATGGAATAACCATAAATTCCATAGCTTTCTGAAATCAGATCAACAGGCAATACAGAATGCCTGCTTTCATAATAGTATCTCGGATACTTAATACCTTTCACTTTTGCAGTTTTCTGTTCTCCTTTAAGTGTTTCGTATTTCAAGGTGAAATCATTGGTCTGGTTTTTTAAGACAAAAGGAATGTAAAAAGACATATCTACATCTTCCACTTTAATATTTCCATCCGCAGCTTTAGGAACAGCCTTTAAAAGCTCTGAAGAACTTGTATTATTAATCTCAATAATCTTGCTTCCCACTTCAATAGAATAAGGATTGGATCCATTCACAAATAGTTGGCCATTCTGTACATAAGTCTGCAGAGGAAAAAAATAAAGAGAACTTAGAATGTTTTCAAAATAATTGGAATCTGCACTGAAGGAACTGTGTCCGTCCCCAATGATTCTCGCAGGATTGTTCATAAGCAGGCTGATATAGCCTGGATCTTTTTTAACAATATTACGGAGAGAATCTATTTTTTTGTCAATAATTTCCTTGCTGTGGAATCTGTAAGGATTTGGATGCTGTTTCTGAATGATGTCAACTGCGATATCAAAGTCTTTCAGGTATCCATCCTGTGGGATTTCAGAAATTGAGTATTGAGAAAATACAACTGATGATAACAAAACCAATGGAAATGTACATAACTTCTTCATAAAAATAAAATTAAGGCGTTCCAAAAAACAATATGCATACCATACATACCACAGATTATTTGATATTAATCATTAAATCAATATTTTTTTAATGCATTATTTTTTTTCAAAACAATCTGTATATTGTTCACTCTTTTTATTTGTATTATTTTTGTGCGATGCGTATTTTTAAAATTTTAGCGGTAATTATTATTCTTTTGGGAGGAGCTTATGCTGCTTCCATGTATTATTTTGTGGATGAAAGTAAAAACTTTACCATTGAAAAAGAGATCGATTATCCGGTGGAGAAGGTTTTTGTTCAGTTTAATAACCTTCAGAATTTTACGAGATGGAATAACTTTTTTACCAGCTCATCTTCTATAGATATTGATTATTATACGCCTTATGAAGGGCAGGGAAGCGCCATCAGTTATGTAGATCCTAAAAATAATACCGATGGAGAAATGTTCATCAGGTATGAGAACCTCAATAAAACATTGAAATACCAGCTGTTTGAGGATGAAAATGAAAATCCAACATTAGTTGATGTTAAATTTAAGCCGGTTTCTGCAGAAAAAACAAAGATCATCTGGTACGTACACACCCCGAAACTTTCTGTCTGGAAAAGAGTGGAGAACTTCTGGACTGAGGATCGTTTTGCTGAGAATATCAACAAAAGTATGGCGAATCTTAAAAATTCTTTAGGAAATAAAGTAGAAAAAGATAACCAGATGGCGGCTATTAAGTACGACAGTCTCATGGTAGAAAATGAAGAAGACAAACTGCTGCTGGGAATCAATGTAAGTACTTCGAATAAAAAAGATGCGCTCTACAAAAATATCGTGATGAATTATAACAAAGTATATAATTTCGTAACGATGGACCTTGGAAAAAGAGATGATGAATTCGGATATCCTATTCTGATTACAGACGCAGATAATTACAAAGACAAAGAGGTTTCTTATTTCCTCGGAATTCCACTTTCTAAGAAAATTGGAGTGTCTGACAATAATTTCAATTTTAGGTCCGTAAATCCGTCTCAAAATTACGTAATGTACTACAAAGGGAACTATGAGGGACGAATTCGGGCAATCCAGCAACTGATTCAGAAAGCCAAAAAAGATGAGATGCGCTTCGGAGATATCCGTCAGACCTTTATTGAACGTCCGATGGAAGGACAGGAGGTGAATGTTAAACTCTCATTATCAGTGTATAAGTAATTTTTTCTTAATTTATTTTTTCTTAAGTTTTTTTAACGGTTTCAGACTGTTCTAACTCGGTTTTTTTTATTAAATTTGAAGATTAATTCTACAAATAAATTTTAATAAATAGATAAACTGTAATAATGGACAGATTTTCATTCCTAAACGCAGCTCATTCTCAGTTAATTGAGGATTTATACCAACAGTACTTAAAATTCCCGGACTCTCTAGAACCATCATGGAAAGCTTTCTTTCAAGGCTTCGATTTTGCTTTGGAGAACTACGGAGATGACGATAACATTCAGTTTATTCAGGCTCCGGCCAATGCTGCTCCGGCAGTACAACAACAGATTTCTCAGGCAGTATCAAACGGAGAAGTTCCTGAACATATCAAGAAAGAATTTAAAGTAGTCAACCTTATTGAGGCTTACAGAACAAGAGGGCACCTTTTTACAAAGACTAACCCAGTTAGAGAAAGAAGACACTATACACCTACTTTAGACATCGAAAACTTCGGTCTTTCTAAAGAAGATTTAAATACAAAATTCAACTGTGCTGTAGAAACAGGAATGAAAGAACCTGCTACTTTAGCAGATTTGATCAAACACCTTGAAAGCATCTACTGTGATTCTATCGGAGTAGAATATACGTACATCAACAATGTTGAAGAAAAAGATTTCATTAAAAGATGGCTTCAGGTAAATGAAAACCATCCAAGCCTTTCTGCAAACGAAAAAACAGAAATCTTATTAAAATTAAACCAGGCGGTTGCTTTTGAAAACTATCTTCACACAAAATTTGTAGGACAAAAAAGATTCTCATTAGAAGGTGGTGAAACATTAATCCCTGCTTTAGATCAGCTGATCTCAAGATCTTCTCAGTTAGGAGTAGATGAAGTGGTATTAGGAATGGCTCACAGAGGTAGACTAAACGTACTGACGAATATCTTCGGAAAATCTTACAAGCAGATCTTCTCAGAATTTGAAGGAAAAGAATTCGAAGAAGATGTATTCTCAGGAGATGTTAAATATCACTTAGGATCATCTAAAAAGATCAAAACGGCTTCAGGAGAAGAAGTTTGCATCAACCTTACGCCAAACCCATCTCACCTTGAAACAGTAGCTGCCCTTGTAGAAGGTATCTGCCGTGCAAAAGTAGATGACAAATACAAAGATTACTCTAAAGTATTGCCAATCATCATCCACGGTGATGGTGCTATTGCTGGACAAGGTATTGCTTATGAAGTGGCTCAGATGATGACATTGGAAGGATACAGAACAGGAGGTACCGTTCATATCGTTGTAAACAACCAGGTTTCATTTACTACGAACTACATGGATGCAAGATCTTCAACGTACTGTACAGACATTGCAAAAGTTACAGAATCTCCTGTAATGCACGTAAATGCTGACGATGCTGAAGCGGTTGTTCACGCCATCCACTTTGCTGCTGATTTCAGAGCAAAATTCGGAAAAGATGTGTATATCGATCTTTTAGGATATAGAAAATATGGTCACAACGAAGGTGATGAACCAAGATTCACTCAGCCTAACCTTTATAAAACCATTTCAAAACACCCGAACCCAAGAGAAATTTATAAAGATAAATTGCTTAAAGACAGCATTACTTCCAACGATGTAATTGCTAAAATGGAAACGGAATTCAAAGCGCTCTTAGATAAAGATTTTGATGCTTCTAAAGAGATTGAGAAAAACGTAATGGATGTGTTCATGGCTGAAGATTGGGTAAATTATCCAATTGGTAAGAGAGGAGCAGTTCAGTTACCGGTAGATACAAAATATGACTTAGCGAAGCTGAAAGAATTGGCGCTTAAAATGTCAACACTTCCAGCTGATAAAAAGTTCATCAATAAAATTACAAGACTTTTCGATAACCGTATCAAAGCTATTGATGGTAACTCATTAGACTGGGCGCTAGGAGAGTGGTTAGCTTATGCAACACTTCTTGTAGAAGGTCACAATGTAAGAATCTCAGGGGAAGATGTAGAAAGAGGAACATTCTCTCACAGACATGCTGTGGTAAAAACTGAAGATACAGAAGAAGAATATATCCCATTAAGACACGTTTCTGAAAGCAGATTTGATGTATTCAACTCCCACCTTTCAGAATATGGTGTTCTAGGTTTCGATTACGGATATGCAATGGCTTCTCCAAATACATTGACAATCTGGGAAGCTCAGTTCGGAGATTTCGTGAACGGTGCTCAGATTATCGTTGACCAGTATTTAGCTGCGGCAGAAGAAAAATGGAAAATCCAGGACGGATTGGTAATGTTATTGCCTCACGGTTCAGAAGGACAGGGTGCAGAGCACTCTTCAGCAAGATTGGAGAGATTCCTTACCCTTTGTGCTAACGAAAACATGGTGGTAGCAAATATTACTTCACCTGCCAACTACTTCCATTTATTAAGAAGACAGTTGAAATGGGCATTTAGAAAACCATTGATTGTAATGAGTCCTAAATCTCTATTGAGACATCCTAAAGTGGTTTCTCCGCTTGAAGATTTTGCAAACGGTGCATTCCAGCCAGTATTGGACGATCCAACAGCAGATCCTAAAAAAGTTGAAAAAGTAGTTCTTTGTTCAGGTAAACTGTATTTCGAATTACTAGCGAAGAAAGAAGAATTGAACTGTGAAAATATCGCATTAGTAAGATTTGAGCAGTTATATCCGCTACAGGCAGATGTTATTGAAGCCATCTTCAACAAATACGAAAATAGAAAACAATTAGTATGGGCTCAGGAAGAACCTGAAAACATGGGGGCTTGGTCTTATATCCTGAGAAATTTCAGAGATACAGGAATCCAGGTAGTAGCTCCGGTACCAAGTGGTGCTCCGGCTCCAGGTAGCCACAAAATGTTTGAGAAAAACCAAAATGCAGTGATCAACAGAGTTTTCGACAGAGATGATGCTCCTGCAAAAAGACCAGTTACAGCTTAATTTAAATAATATCCAATTAAAAAATAAAAAATACTCGATATGTCAGTTTTAGAAATGAAAGTTCCTTCACCGGGCGAATCAATTACAGAAGTTGAAATTGCAACTTGGCTTGTAAAAGATGGTGATTATGTAGAAAAAGATCAACCTATCGCCGAAGTGGATTCAGATAAAGCAACTCTTGAATTGCCTGCAGAACAAAGTGGTATTATCACTTTAAAAGCAGAAGAAGGTGATGTAGTACAAGTAGGTCAGGTAGTTTGTTTAATTGATATGGATGCTGCAAGACCAGAAGGTGCTGCACCTGCTGCTGAAGCTCCAAAACAGGAAGAAGCTCCAAAAGCTGCTGAACCTGCTAAACAAGAAGCTCCGAAAGCTGCTGCTCCGGTAGCGGCACCACAAACTTATGCAACAGGAGCTCCATCTCCGGCTGCTAAGAAAATCCTTGACGAAAAAGGAATGGATGCTGCTCAGGTTTCAGGAACAGGAAGAGATGGAAGAATCACTAAAACTGATGCTGAATTAGCAGCGGTTCCTGCATTAGGAGGAAGCCCTATGACAGCTACAGGTGCAAGAACTACCACTACTACTAAACTTTCAGTTTTAAGAAGAAAAATCGCTCAAAGACTGGTTTCTGTAAAAAATGAAACGGCAATGTTGACGACTTTCAACGAAGTGGATATGTCTGAAATCTTCAGATTAAGAAAACAATATAAAGAAGAATTTGCTCAAAAACACGGAGTAGGACTTGGTTTCATGTCTTTCTTTACAAAAGCAGTGACAAGAGCATTACAAATGTATCCGGATGTAAACGCATCTATTGACGGAGACTTCAAAGTAAACTACGACTTCTGCGATATCTCAATTGCGGTTTCAGGTCCTAAAGGATTAATGGTTCCGGTATTGAGAAACGCTGAAAATATGTCTTTTGCAGGAGTTGAAGCCAACATCAAAGATCTTGCTGTAAAAGTAAGAGACGGTAAAATTACTGTTGATGAAATGACTGGTGGTACTTTCACAATTACCAATGGTGGTACTTTCGGATCTATGATGTCTACTCCAATCATCAACCCTCCACAATCTGCAATCTTAGGAATGCACAACATCATCCAGAGACCAGTAGCTGTTGATGGACAGGTAGTAATCAGACCAATGATGTACGTAGCAATGTCTTATGACCACAGAATTATCGACGGTAAAGAATCTGTAGGATTCCTTGTAGCGGTAAAAGAAGGTATCGACAATCCTGTTGAAATATTAATGGGAGGTGACGAAAGAAAAGGCCTTGGATTATAGTTTTTAATGAAATTATAACATAATATATAATCTCGCCTCAAAAAAGGCGAGATTTTTGTATTTATTAAGAAAATGCTACAATGATGTTTTCAAAAATGACTTCCAATATCAAAGTTTCAGTTATACCTGAATATGATAGTAAAAACAGTTATCCATCCGAAAACCGTTACGTTTTTAAATACAATATTACGATAGAAAATGACGGAAGCTTTCCTATCAAAGTATTAAAAAGAAAATGGCTGATCTTCGATGTCGGATTCGGATACACAGAAATTATAGGCGATGGGGTAATCGGATTGACCCCTGAGATAGGAACAGGCGAAAATTTCGCTTACTTCTCTAATGTAATGCTTCGTTCCGGAGTAGGAAATATGAGCGGAAAATACCTGGTTAAAAACATGGAAACACAAGAGACTTTTGAGATTGATATTCCAAAATTCAATCTACTGTCTGAAGTGTTGAGTAATTAATGATTGATATAGATTGCAGACCAAGAACCCGGGTTCAATAGTCTGCTATTAAAGCTTTTTGATTTTTGCTTTCATATAATCGTTAACTTCATCATTACTGGTGAGGAAGAGTTTCTCAAATGCCAGTAAAGAAATCTTGGCACATACTTCAGCATCAGCCCCTGCTCTGTGGTGGGTAAAATCAATCTTATGATATTCAGCTAATGGTTTCAGTCCATATTTCGGAAGATAATTCCATGATTTCTTAGCAAGCTGAATACTGCACAAATAATTTAATTTTGGGGTGAACATCCCGTAATGCTCCAGACATCCTCTTAAAACAGAAGCATCGAAGCCCGCATTATGAGCAATCATAAGGCTACCGTACATCATTTCCTGAGCTTCATGCCATATTTCATCAAAAGTAGGAGCATCTTTCACGTCCTCAGGATGAATCCCATGCACTGCAATATTGAATTTACTGAAATAAGGAAAACTCGGAGGTTTTATCAGCCAGGTTTTTGTTTCAACAATTTTTGAATCCTGTACCACACAAATTCCCATCTCACAAGCTGAACTTTTCTCGTGAGTGGCCGTTTCAAAATCTATTGCACAGAAATCCATTGTTTTTAATTATAAGTTGTTGGTTGCTTGGTTGTTATTGTTGCTGGTTAGTGGTTCTATTGTTTAGAATTTGATGCTAAAGGTTTTGGGTTTAAAAGTTTAAGGTTAATTGAAGTGATAAAATTTTACTCTAATGAGTCTTAGTGCAAAATAAGTATAGAAAGTGGTAATTTTCCCTAATCCCTAATCCCTAATCCCTAATCCCTAATCCCTAATCCCTACAACCTATTACCCATCATCTGCCACCTATCACCTTCCACCCAAAAAGTGTTTAAAAATCAACCATTTTGATTGGTAGAAGTCATTCTTCTGGTGTTTCTGACGAAGTTTCCATGTTCCCGGAAGCTGAGCATAAAATCCAAAATGAGCTCTTACAACAGCCCAAAGATGTGGGAAACCATGCTTTAATCCAAAATAAATTCCCGCAACCCCATCCAGGCATAACCTGAAAAAAATGAGCCAGATCAATTGAGGAAAAGGAAGGTTTTTAAGCATCATAGAAAGATTATTTCTGATGTTTAGATAAGTCTTCTGGGCACTCTGTTTGTTGAGTGTTCCACCCCCTACATGATAAACACTTGATTTTCCGGTATAATAAATCTTCTTGCCAGCGTTGATAAGCCTCCAGCACAGATCAATTTCTTCCTGATGGGCAAAAAATCTTGCATCAAAGCCATTCTGATCCCAAAAATCTTTTGAACGGATAAAAAAACAGCAGCCTGAAGCCCAGAAAATCTCTGTTTCATCATTATACTGACCTTTATCTTCTTCCAGATCATCAAAAACTCTTCCTCTGCAATATGGATATCCAAGGTTGTCTATCAATCCGCCGGCAGCGCCCGCAAATTCGAAATAGTTTCTGTTATGATAAGATAGAACTTTAGGCTGTACGGCTGAAATGGAAGAGTTGTTTTCCAATAATTCCAATACAGGCGCCGTCCAGTTCTCTGTAACTTCTACATCAGAGTTGAGAAGACAGTAATATTCATTCTTGACAGATTTTAATCCTTCATTATAACCCCCTGCAAACCCATAGTTTTCATCATTTTTAATAATGTTTACCGTTGGGAAATTCTTTTCTAGAAACTCAATGGAATCATCTGTAGAAAGATTGTCTATCACATAGATATCGGCATTCTGAGAAAATTGAACCACACCCGGAAGAAATTTCTCAAGCCAGTTTCTGCCGTTCCAGTTTAAGATGGCAACTGCCAGTTTTTTCTGCATGTCAATCTATTTTTTTTCAGAATCAAAATTTTTGATAGAGTTCTGATATTTCCATTTTCTGTGTGACCAAAGGTAGTTGTCAGGATTTTTGTGTAGCGTATTTTCCAATAATTTATGAAATTTTCTCACGACCTCATTTTCTGTGAATTTTTCATTATCCGGATATATTCTATGATAATTAACCTGATAATAACCGCGTTTCACCTTTTTCATCTCACAATAGATAAAGACAAGATCCATTCTTGTTGCCAGTTTATCATATCCTATAAAAGCAGGAGTGCGCTGATTCAAAAATTCTAATCCGTAAGTAACATGGGCGTGATGAGGAGTTTGGTCTGCTACAAACATATAAGCAGAATCTCCGTTATTTTTAGATCTGAAAATATTCAGAATAACTTCATTGGCTTCCAATGCTTCATTTCCGAATTTGTTTCGGACCTGCTTCATCTGATTTTCCCAAAAATCGTTATTTACCTTTCTGTATACGGGATGGCAGTGAGCCTGGGGAACAATCTTTGCCAATGCATTGATCCATTCCCAATTAAACACATGCCCTGCCAGCAAGATAATATTTTTACCTTCCTTTTTGGCGTCATGAAAAAGATCCTGGTTGATATGCTGCATTCTCACCCGGGCCTCTGTCTCCGAAATACTGAAAGATTTTATAGTCTCTACCAGATAATCTGAAAAATTAAGGTAGAACTTTTTTCTTATCTCTTTAATCTCATCTTCAGATTTCTCGGGAAATGAGTTTCTCAGGTTCTGAGTAATGACCTCTTTTCTATATCCTACGAGATAATAGTTTAGGAAAAAGATGACGTCCGAAAAAATATACAATATTTTCAGCGGAAGCTTGGAGATCAGATATAATATTTTGATTAGAAAATTCATAAAACACGCAAATTTAGTGATAATAAAATTATGGTTCTATTTTTGCAGGGGATATATATTATTTTTTTATTTTTATGTTATGAAAAAAATGACATTGTTAGCTTTCTTAGGGCTAAGTGCAATTGCTTTTGCCCAGGATGTAAAGAATTCACCCGATAAAGGAAAGCAAAAAACAGCTCTTATCGTGCCTACTGAGCAGAAAGAGTTAGAAGCAAAGAAAAAAGCTGCTGAAGAAAAAGCGAAGCTTCCAAAGCCATATGATCCAAAAGCGGATGCTCAGGCTGATATTAATAAACTAGTCGCTCAGGCTAAGAAAGAAGGTAAAAATATTATGATCCAGGCTGGTGGTAACTGGTGTATCTGGTGTCTTCGTTTCAATAATTTTGTACAGACGACCCCTGAACTGAAGGAAATTGTTGACAAAAATTATTTGTATTATCACCTGAACTATTCTCCGGACAATAAGAATGAGAAAGTTTTTGCTCAATATATTAATATTAAGGAACAGCAATTTTATCCTTTCTTCATCATTTTAGATAAAGATGGTAAAAAGATCCATGTTCAGCAGAGTGAAGTCTTAGAATCAGGAAAAGGCTACAGCAAAGAAAAAGTAAAAGAATTTTTGGAAAAAGGAAAGGTTCTTTAAAAATAAAACCCGTTCATTAAGAACGGGTTTTTTGTTTTTTAATATTTTAAGAACCAGCACAGAACTCCATACGTATTGCGCCTTTTCCATTAGCGTCGTAGCAAGCTGCGGCACCTGAATACTCAATACACGAAGTGCAAGAACTGATATATACCATACTTCCATCCGAGCAAGATGTAGCGCATGATACTCCTCCTTTTAACTTACTTAATTTTTCTCTTGATAATTTTTTCAAATTTTTCATGGGTATTGATTTTAGTTTTAGGGCATAAATATATTGTTTTTTTCAATTAAAATCCCTTATCAGGGAGAAATTATAATAATTTTTTTATCCAGCTTAATTTTTTTTCCGAATAAGGCGGATATTTGATGTCAGGTTCACCCCATGTTGCTTTTTCAAGAACTGCTTTCTGGTGTGAAAAAGCTTCGAAACCATATTTTCCGTGATAATTTCCTATTCCTGAGTTGCCAACACCTCCAAACGGAAGATGATCATTGCTTAAATGCATTACCGTATCATTGATACAACCTCCTCCAAAAGATAGTTTACGCGTAAAGTTTTCTTTCTCTTCGGAGTCATTGGTGAAAAGATAAGCTGCTAAAGGTTTTTCAAGTTCTATAATGGCGTTTAGAGCTGCATTATAATTTTGAAAGCTAATAACCGGCAGAAGAGGACCGAAAATTTCTTCCTGCATAATTTCATCATTCCAGTCGATAGAGTTGAGAATAGTAGGCTCAATGTATAGCTTTTCTTCATCAAAATGTCCACCGGAATAAATTTTTTCTTGATTTATAAGACGTATAAGGCGCTGGAAATTTCTTTGATTAATAATTCTTGTATACTGCTCAGAATCCAGCTCATATTTGAATTGTTTGATGTATTTCCTAAGCATTTCCAGGAATTGTTCCTGAATGGTTTCTTCTACCAACAGATAGTCGGGAGCTACACAGGTTTGTCCGGCATTGAGGAATTTCCCCCAGACAATTCTTTTGGCTGCCATTTCAAGATTGGCATGTTGGGTGACGATTGCCGGAGATTTTCCTCCCAGCTCAAGGGTTACAGGGGTAAGATGTTCTGCTGCTGCTTTGTAAACAATCTTTCCCACTTTTGTGCTTCCTGTAAAAAATATTTTGTCAAATTTTAATCTTAAAAGAGCGGTTGTTTCATCAATATCGCCTTCATACCCATAAAGATATTCAGGGGGAAAATTTTCATTGATGATAGAAACCATAGCTTTCATGGTATTTGAAGCTATTTCGCTAGGCTTTAGAATACAGCAGTTTCCGGCTGCCATTGCAGCAATAATAGGGGAAAGGGATAACTGATAGGGATAATTCCAGGCTCCGATTACCAGTATACATCCCAGTGGATCAGCATAAATTTTACTGTTTCCCAGCTGATTAACAAGATTAGTACTTACTTTTTTAGGTTTTGAAAGCGTTTTTAAATTCTTGATATAATAATTAATATCATTCAGAATAAAGGATAATTCTGTGGTGAAAGTATCAAATTTTGATTTCCCGAAATCTTTGTTAATTGCTTCATAGAGCATATCCTCATTAGAAATAATGAGACTTTTAAGCTTTTCGAGATACATTTTCCGGAAAGCAAGACTTTTGGTTTGCTGTGTTTTAAAAAAATCTCTTTGGCTCTGTAAAATTCTTTCAATTTCCATGGGTAAGCTTTTGTATTAAACGTAATGCCCTGTGCAATATTGCGAGCAAAAATACGAACAATAAACCGGCCAAAGTGGATGGAGCCGGAAGATGGGAAGGAGAAGTTAATCTTAGCCTTTTGGATACAAAGAGCCATTATGAGAAAAGTTATTAATTGTTTTAGGAACGATCAAAGTGAGCTTTAATTGGTATTAGTGTCTTCAAGCGCTTCGATCTTCCAGCCTCCAGCTTCCTTCCTTTTACATGATATTCCTTACCGCTATTTTTACAGGGTGATAAAGTAATAAACAGATGGCAGTAATTAACGCCAACCAGAAAAGACCCGTGAAAATTTCCATATTGGAAAGAAGGATGGATTGTGCCATAATTTTAGCCTTAAAAGCTCCTGCTGTAACAGAGAGAGAATCATTGACAGAAAGTCTGGACATCGTACTGCCGAAAAGCTGGTTCCACTGACTGTAAAAAACAGGATTGGTGTCTGTAAGATTCGCACTGAGTGTGTCAGAATGTTTTAGGGTTAAAAAAAGCATCAGGTTCTGCATCAAAGCATATCCGATAGCGGTTGTCCAGAAACGGGTTGTCGTTCCTAAAGCTGTTGCATTGGAAACATATTCTTCCGGAGTTCCTGAAATTAAAAAGAATACAAGGGGAGTAAATAATAATCCCTGAGCAACGCCCTGCAGGAATAAAGGCGGACAGATTGTGGAAAGGGTAGTGTCTGGATAAAAAGTATAGGTAAACCACGCACAATCAATAGCAAGCAGCAGAAATCCTGTAAAGAAAACAATCCTTGAAGAGACTCCGCGAACAAGGCAGATCCCTGATAATAATATTCCCAAAAGAGTTCCTGCCACATTCCAGTACTGGATGTTCACAATATAGTCCCATGGCCATTTCCATACTGTAGCCATGATGCTGTATACATTATTCAATCCCGAACGGATCAGATAAAAAATGAAAAACAGAATCATTCCTGCAATCACATTTCTGGAACTGAAAACTTCAAAATGAAATAATGGTCTTTTTGAATTTCTTTGCTTAAGCATAAATAAACCTCCTGAAAGAAGGAATATAAACAGACACATGATAATGGTATCAGATTCAAACCACATCAGTCTTTTACCATAGATGATGGCATAGCCGCCGGCCTGCAGACATACCCAGAGTAAAAACCAGCTGGTGATATCTAATTGATACAAAGGTTTTTTAGGAAAGAATCTGTTTTTGTTGAATAACGCAATACCAATGATCAGTACAAATACATGAAAATACACCATCATCAGGATCATATGCTGGAAATTGTAATCTTCAATACTGGATTTTAAAAGGGATGTGGTTATTGTTCCTCCGGTCAGCATGATGGTATACATAAAGAGATAAGCCAAAACCTTGGCGTGTCTTGTTTTTAATTCCGCAATAATCAGAGGAAGAAAAATAGCACCTTCCAGTAATCCGAAAATCCCTTCCAAAAAACGGATGACCAATATCACATGATAATCATGGGTGACGGATAAAACATAAAGAATAATTACAGAAATAGAGGCCATCAGCAATACATAATATTTCACACTGAAGTAAGCCATAAACCGCTGTAAAACTAAAAGGGTAACCACAAATGTCCCATACATCAAAATCATTAAATACTGGATGTCGTCTGAATCAACATCCATAAAAGAAGAGGTGAAGGCGCTGTTCGAATGTAAAAGCGACAACAACATCAGGTGGGGAAACAATGCCAATATCAGAAGAGGCAGCTTCAGCCATTGTGGTACCCATTTATGATAAACTGTATTGTGCTGCATAATTTTTTGAAAATGAAAAAGCGAAAAGACAAAAGGCAAAGGTGTTAAACAAGTAAAAGGTAAAATGGCAAATATGCGTAAGAAAAAATTTGCAGATTCGCTATTTCGCAGTTTGTCTTTTCGCTAAAAAAATAATTTAATGGTAAAGTCTGAAAGGTGTTGACTGGAAGGTAATTTTTAATTGAATAATCTTGTACTCTAATACTCTAATACTCTAATACTCTAATACCCTCCCACACTCAAACTCATATCTTCTTCGCACTTACCAGAACATTCATTCCGGAAAGTAGTTTTTCGTTATCCTTATTTTGATCAAGAATAATTTTTACTGGGAATCTCTGTTCAATTTTTACAAAGTTTCCGGTTGCATTATCTGGCTTTACTAATGAAAACTGTGATCCTGATGCAGGAGAAACGGAAAGTATTTTTCCTTTAAACTCAACATTGGGATAGGCATCTGCAGTAATAATTACTTCCTGGCTCTGATCTATCTGCCCAAGTTGCGTTTCTTTGTAATTGGCAATAATCCATTTTTCTTTGCTGACCATCTGTACCAGAGCCTGGCCTTCTTTGATCAGTTGTCCTTCCTGAATGGTTTTTTTTCCTACCCATCCATCATAAGGAGCGGTGATTACCGTATAAGAAAGATAAAGTTGAGCATTATTAAGACTTGCAGAGCTCTGCTGGATTTGGCTCTTCACAGGGGCAACTTTCGTCTGTTGTTCATTGGCTCCGGCTCTTACTGCAATTTTTTGCTGCTCCAATGCCAAAAGATTAGCCTTTGATTGTTCATAAGAAGCTTTCACATTCTCAAACTCCTGTTCTGTTGCTGCATCTTCTGTTAAAAGGTTTTTGTATCTTTTATAATCCTGTTCCGTTTTCCAGATGTCAATTTTTGCGGAGGCAATTTTAGCATCAATGATCTTGGTATCACTTTCTTTGGTACTGACTCCACTTTCGATAGTGCTGATTGTTGCCGTATTGGCATGAAGGTTGGCTTCTGCCATGTGTACCTGATTTACAAACTCCCTGTTGTCTATGACAATTAATGTATCTCCTTTATGTACAAACTGATTTTCATTGAATCGTATTGTTTTGATAAATCCTGAAACCTTGCTGGATACAGGCGTGATATATTGTTCAATCTGTGCATCATTCGTAGTCACATTTTTTCTCGAAAAAAGATAGAAGCTTACCATTCCTGTGATTCCGTTTATAATAAGGATCCAGGCCAGTAAAGTAATAGATTTGTTGATTCTTTTTTCCTTTTGTGTCAATTGTTTCTGTGCCATAGTTTTTATAAGTTTCCAATCGTATATTGGAGTTGATAATATTTAAGTTGTCTGTTAATTTTTACGGAAATAAGATTAGATTCAGCTTCCAGATAAGTATTGTCTGCATCAATTAATTCGGTGATAAGACTTAGCTTATTAGCGTATTTTGTTCTTACAATACGATAGTTTTCTTTAGCCTGGTTAATGGCCTCTTCAGCAATTTTTACCTTCTGGTCTGTTTCCTCAAACTTTTTGTAAGCTTCATATACATTGTGTCTGATCTTTTCTTCATTTTCCTCTATCTGAAGCTTTGCCAGATCAATATTTTCCTTTCCTTCCTGCATTTTGTATTTGTTTTTATACAGATTTTCAATAGGATAGGTAAGGTTTACTCCAACCATTCCCAATCGGTAGGCATAGGGCTCAGGTGGAAAAAACATCATATTCGGATACTTTAAAAAATATTCTCCACCCGCTGTAATTTTGGGTAAATAATTGGCTTTAATAATTTTTTGATCCAGTTCCTTCAATGAGAGGTTTTTATGGGTGATTTCGACAGATTCATTCTTATTTAAAGCTGTTTCCGTAAGTTCATCTACATAAGGGATTGCTGCATTATCCGAGATAAGATCCTCCGTATTCACACGCATTTCCTGATTTTCCGGCAGTGAAAGAATTGTTTTCAGTTTGTGTTCTGCAATCTGAATATCATTATCCAGTTCCGTCCAGCTCATTTTGTGATTAGAAAGCTGCAGTGAAGTTCTTAACACTTCATTTACCGTTACAACACCATTCGCTTTCAGAGCTTTTACCTGTTTGATATTAACAGAATCTTCCTTCATCTTATCATTGATAAGACTTTGCTGCTCTTTTAAATGATGGATCTGCAGAAAAGCGGTAATGATTTCCATTTTAAGTTGTCTCTCATCCAGATGAGTCTTTAAAGCTGAAATTTCAGTATCAATAGCTGCTTTTTTCTCTGTATTTTTTATTTTGCCACCCATGTATACCGGAATGGAAGCGGATAATGTAAAATCATACATCCCATTGATGGCATCATACTTTGTAGCTTTATTAAATACCCCGTTCTGATGTTGAAACAGGTTGGTTACCTGGGTGTAGCTTGTATGAAACTCAATGTCCGGAAGTTTTTCCATTTTGAGATCTTTCTCTTTGGTAACGGACATTTCCTGTTTTAGATGACTTATCTGTATGCTTTTGTTGTTTTTCAGACCAATCTCTACAGCCTGCTGTAAGCCGAGATGTTGGTAGTCTATCATCTGTGAATGTGAAAAGTTGCTCAATAATAAGCACAACGCAATGCACAGATATCGGCATGCGTTAAATATGATATTCATAAATTAATTAAAGGATTTTTGCTAAAATGATTTTGATGCAGCAAAGTTACGATGAGTAGGAACAGACTCTATTTGTGAAAACAGAAAAAGATTTGCTCATTTACGCCATTTTGAAAATTCTTCTTACCTTTATGGGATGAACAACAGCCATTTTAAAGAAGTAGAAGAAGATGATACTGAATTTTACGTTTATCATGTCCTTACCGGAAATGTAACTACGGAGATTCATTATCACAGTTCTGCACAATTAGTATATGCAGAAGGTGGTATTGTACATGTTTTTACAGATCAGAAGCACTGGTATCTGCCTGCAAGATGCTTTATGTGGATTCCCGCAGGAACACCTCATTATATTTTTTCTACCAGTCCAAAGGTGGATCTGTATAATTTTTATTTCAAGAAAGAAGAAAATGAAAGTGTCTTTTTTGATGAAATCAACATTTATTCTGTGAATAATTTGCTTCGGGAGATGATTTTGTATACTAAAGAATGGGATGGAAAAATCACAAAAAATGATACGTCTAAATATTTTTTCCTCAAAGCACTTAAAGGCGTTTTACAAGAAAAAAAACATAAGCATCTGGCATTTCCCATACAGCATCCTTTTCCTAAGGATGAAACATTATTAAAGATTGCACGATACATCCATGCTAACCTAGAAAAGCCTCTTACCATCGAATCTACGGCCAAAGAATTCGGAATGAGTACAAGAACTCTTTCAAGGAAATTTAAAGAAATTCTGGGCATGAATTACATTCGGTTCCTGAGAGCTTTGAGAATTACCCGTTCTCTTGAACTGATGCTGGAAGGAAAATATAATATGTATGAAATTGCCATGATGGTAGGCTACAACAGCCTGTCTTCTTTCAGCAATATTTTCAAAAAAGTAATCGGTATTGCCCCTACGGAATATCAGCATAAACTGAGAGGGGATAAGTAGTGAGTAGGAGCGTTTGAGGGTTTGAGATTCGGGGTGCGTGTTACGAGGTAACGGGTTTTATAATGCGGGATAAAGATTCTTGCCTGTTCTTACGTATAAGGTTGTTAAAAAGCTAATTTAACGAGTAATATCAGTTAAGATTTCCTACATTCCCCTTCTATGAAGGGGTGGATTTTTGCATAGCAAAAAGACGGGGTAGTTCAATAAAAAAACCACCTCAAATAAATGAAGTGGTTTTGTATTGTGAGAAAATCTCAGTTGCTTAAAATTAAGCTTCTTCAGATTTTACTTCTTCTTTTTTAGCAGCTGGTGCAGCTACAACTGGAGCGTCAGATACGATATCGAATTCGAAATTGTACTCAACGTTTCTGTGTAGTCTGATGTTTGCAGTTACTTTACCAGTTCTCTTAATAGTGTTCCCTGGGATTTTGATATATTTCTTCTCTACAGAAACTCCAGCTTTAGCAAGAGCAGCAGAAAGATCTGCATTGTTGATAGATCCGAATAATTTGTCACCAGAACCTACTTTTGCAGGAATAGTGATAGAAGTTTTCTTCAATTGCTCAACTACAGCGTTAGCAGCAGCGATTAATTTAGCTTCTTCTTCTTTTCTAGCTTCTAAAGTAGCCTCTAGAGCAGCTTTGTTTTTAGGGGTAGCTAAAAGAGCAATTCCTTGAGGAATTAAGAAGTTTCTAGCATAACCTGGCTTTACGCTTACTGTATCAAACTCAAGTCCTAAGTTTTCTACGTCTTGTTTTAGGATGATATCCATTGTTGTTGTCCTTTTTTAAGATTTTAGAATGTTCTAAAATCAAGTTAGAATTAATTATTTATTCAGCAACAAAAGAAGAGATTGCTCTCTTCTTTTATTTATTTTTTTGTCTTATTTCAATAAGTCAGCTACGTAAGGTAGTAAAGAAAGGTGTCTTGCTCTTTTGATAGCAGCAGAAACTTTTCTTTGGTATTTTAAAGAAGTTCCAGTGTATCTTCTTGGTAAGATTTTACCTTGCTCGTTTACAAATTGTAATAAGAAATCAGCATCTTTGTAGTCAACGTGCTTAATTCCGTATTTTTTGAATCTACAATATTTCTTTTCAGATTTTGTATTGATATCAAGTGGAGTAAGGAATTTTACTTCTGATTCTCCTCCTGCAGAGGCTTGTTTAGCCATTTCATCTATTGCCATGTCTTGTCTTTTTTAAAAAATAGGGTTAATAATTAAGCTTTAGCTGCTTTTACTTTAGCTCTTCTTGTTACAGCGTACTCAATAGCATGCTTGTCAAGTTTTGTAGTAAGGTAACGGATTACTCTCTCGTCACGTTTGAATGCTAATTCTAAGTCAGCTACTACAGTACCTTCTCCTTTAAATTCGATTAAAGTATAGAACCCATTCTTTTTTAATTGGATTGGGTAAGCTAATTTTTTCAATCCCCAGTTTTCTTTAGCAACGATTTCGCAGTTCTTTTCTTTGATAAGATCTACATACTTGTTCACTGCTTCCTCTACCTGCGACTCAGATAGAACGGGAGTTAAAATGAAAACAGTTTCGTAATTGTTCATAATGTTAAATGAATTTGTTAATTATTTCGAGGTGCAAAAGTAGAAAATATATTTCTTATATGCAAGAGTACTGGCGAAAATTGAGCGAAAATATATTCTTATTCCACAATTGATACGGATGCTTTTTAAGACTGACGATCTTATTATGAATCTTTTCCCCTTAATTCTGTTAAAAAATTCACCTTCAATACATCATACAGAGAATGTCTGCTCACCAGAATGGAAGCAATAGAAGAGACCATTCCTGCAAGCATCAGATGGAAAATTAATGAATGCCTGTCCGTCATTTCCAGAACAATAATTGCTGAAGTAAATGGGGCTCTGGTAATTCCGGTAAGAAAGGCCACCATTCCGGCGAGAACGACAACATTCGTTTCGTTAGGGGTTAAATGAATTGCTCCCGAAATAACAGAACCTATACTGGCACCCGCAGAAAGAGCCGGAGCGAAAATTCCGCCAGCACCTCCCGAAGTGAATGAAAGGGCAGGGCCAAGCATTCTTAAGATAGGCACGTACCAGTCTTCATGCTTGTCTTTGGTAAAAAGAACCCGTTCCATGATTTCTTTTCCCGAACCCAAAATTTCCCTGTTGATGAAATAAGCGATTGAAGCAATAATCAATGCGCAAATAATCAGAAATATCACATTCGATTTATCTGTTTTCAGTTTTTTCTTTTTCCAGCTATTGAGTTTAAGCATAACCACGGAGAGCTGACTGGCAAGGATACCGGCAGTGGCTGCAACAAGTATAATGGGAAGCATAACCATTAAGGAAACATCATTGGTTTTAGGATATCCCAGATATAAATAAGATCCCGCCAAGGTTTGTGCGGTAAGGCCGGCAATAATTACAGCAGTAAATAAAGCTGTTTTAAAATAATTGATATGGGTTTTTGACAGTTCTTCCACAGCGAAAACAATTCCACCAAGCGGAGTGTTGAACGCAGCTGCAAGCCCGGCTGCTGCTCCTGTCATAATCATATTTTTTTTGGAAATTTTCGGCCACCATTCCGGAAGATATTCATTAACTTTTCTGAAAACAGAGCCTGCAATCTGAATGGTAGGTCCTTCACGTCCCACAGCGCCTCCACCAATGACCAGAATGACAGAGGAAAGGATTTTGAAAAAAATGATTTTGATGCTTAAAAGATTTCTGATTTTACGGTGTTCTTTCGGATTAGCAAGTTCTACAGCTGCCATCACCTGTGGAATACCACTTCCTTTAGCATTGGGTGCAAATTCTTTCACCAGCCACCAGGATAGTACAAATCCGACAGGAGCAATAATGAAAATCATCCATGCATGCCAGTCAAAAATAAAATTCATCAAATGTTCACCCCAGGCAAATACCTGCGCATACATAACGGCAAAGAAACCTGTAATCACAGATCCTATCCAAAAAGGAATGGCCTGAAGGAGATTGTGCTTCAGCTGCTCATTCCTGATATTGTCGAAGGAATTTTTAATGGATTTTTTAATAAGGATGAAAATTTTCAGCATTTGTTAATTTAGAGAGGTAAAAATACGGGTTTTTTGTAGATTTTATATTTCTTCTAAAAACTTTGAGATCATTTCCGCGTTTTCAACGGTAAGGGATTCCGGGATTCCGAAACTCAAAATAGAATTTCTGACTTCAAGTTTAAAATCTTCATTCGGAAAGTTTTTTACTGTTTCTTTTCTCTTTGGAGTTAAAAAATTCATGATTTTAAATTTATCATTTCCCACTACATAAAAATCATTAAACTCACGATCTGTAAAATTGATAGTAAAACTACTGAAGATTCCCGCAACTTTATCCATCAGTTTCTTTTTATTGATAGAGATATATCCAAAATCATCCTCCAGATTTTTGAGTCCCCAAAGTTGTAGGGTGTCATATTTACGTTCTAAACGTCCGCCTTTGGAATTTATTCCGACCTTACTGACAATAAAAAGATAGAAAGAACTGCTTTGATCCTGTCCTTGTACTAAATAACAAATTTGTGGGATAAATAACGGATACATATCATGAGAACTGAATGTTTCATAGGGAGAATCTTTAATGTCCACCACTGAAACAGAATATGACTCAGAAAGCCGATCATATACGCTGGTAATTAATTTTTCATCTTCCTCTGTGAAATCAAAGAATCTGGTGATATCATATTTTCTGTAGTCAGGATCCATTATTGAGTATTATTTGTTTAAAAATAATGCTAATAAACAGAACTTCCAAAAAAGTTTTGATAATAAAGTATTGGGTTTGTTTAATTAAGGATTTGATAATTAATTTGTGTTTTTATTGATTAATTTAAATTTATTTCATATGATGTTTGTGCTTTTGAAACTTTGTGAAATTTAAAGAATATAAAAAGAAAAACCTCCGAAAATCGGAGGTTTAGTATGTAAAATCGGCAAAATTACTTATTGCTGATTGCTCATTACTTATATTTCTGTGTTCAGATCCCAGTTTTCAAGGTAGTCGTGAACATGTTTCAGCATCATTCCACCTAGGGAACCATCTACCACTCTGTGGTCATAAGAGTGAGACATGAACATTAGGTTTCTGATAGCGATTACATCACCGTCCGCTGTTTCAAGAACTGCAGGCTTCTTAACGATAGCTCCGATCGCTAAAATAGCTACCTGAGGCTGAGGAATGATTGGGGTACCCATAAGGTTTCCGAAACTTCCAACGTTAGAAATTGTATAAGTTGCTCCCTGAGTGTCTTCAGGTCTTAATTTTTTGTTTCTTGCTCTGTAAGCTAAATCGTTGATGGCTTTTGCAAGACCAGAAAGTGATAACTGATCAGCATTTTTAATTACAGGAACAATAAGGTTTCCGTCCGGAAGGGCAGTAGCCATACCGATGTTGATGTTTTTCTTTTTGATGATGTTTTCACCATTTACAGAAACATTGATCATTGGGAAATCCTGGATTGCTTTCACTACAGCTTTTACGAAAATCGGCATGAAAGTCAGTTTTTCACCCTCACGTTTTTCGAATACCGCTTTGTTTTTATTTCTCCATTTTACAACGTTGGTAACGTCTGTTTCAATGAAAGATGTTACGTGTGGAGCAATTTGTTTTGCTTTTACCATGTTTTCAGCGATGATCTTTCTCATTCTGTCCATTGGAATGATCTCATCACCTGCACTTACCGGAATCGTAGCTGCTGGTGCAGATACTGCTGGTTTTGGTGCAGAAGCTGCTTGTACAGGAGCTGCCTGCTGAGCTGGCTGACTTCCTCTGTTAGCAACATAAGCTAGTATATCTTCTTTGGTAATTCTTCCTTCTAAACCGCTTCCTTTGATAGTTTTCAGCTCAGTTTCAGAAATTTTTTCCTGTTGTGCGATAGATTTTACAAGTGGAGATAAATAAAGATCTCCTGAGAATTCTACGTTTGAAGCAGCCACTGTTTGTAAAGGCTCTTCAATCGCTTTTAAAGTGTCAGCATCCGGAGTAGCCGCCGGAGTTTCAGTTTTTACTTCTTCTGAAGCTGTGCCTTCTCCTTCAATTTCTAAAATAGCAATGGCTTCACCTACTTTTGCAACTTCATCTTTTTGCTTTAAAATTTTTACAATTTTCCCCGAAACTGGTGTCGGTACGTCTGAATCTACTTTATCTGTTGCAATTTCTACTACGGAGTCATCCTCCTTTACGTTATCACCTTCATTGAATAACCAAGTGATAATTGTCGCTTCCATAACACCTTCTCCCATGGAAGGAAGCAATAATTTGTATTCTGCCATTTTTGATTTTTAGATTTTGACAAATATATAAAAAAAATCGGTTTTTTTAAGAAATATATAATCTTAGCTAAATTCGATATAAATATTTTCACCTACATTCAATCCAAACAGGCTTTTAGCACCGTTTTTCTTGCTTCCTTTATAGATGGTAAGCTCCAATAACTGACTATCATTGAAGATTGCAGCAGACTGTCCATGGAATTCTGTCTCCCTTTCCCAGTCTGAAACCACTTCCGTATGGCTGGAAAATACTCGTGAAAGGCTTAGATTTCTGAATTTTATGGTAAAACCGGTATAGCCTTTACTGATATTTTCAAAAAAATCTTTGTTGATATTTGATATTATATTTCCGAAATTATCAATATACGTGACTTCTCCAATGATCATTCCTTCCGATTCGTTATAAACCGCTCTTGGGAACATCAATTGTTTTGCTGATTGTATTTTTCGTCCTATCACCTCCGGAAGTCCGCCGTTGGCAAGATGCACTGCAGCAGGAACAAAAATGTCTGTAGAAGTAAAGTCGATGATATCATCAAAACGGTTGTTCAATGTAAGCTCATAGATTGCCTCAGGCTTAATATCAAAAAATATAAGGCTTAAAAGGCCGTTGTCTGCAGCTAGGAAGTAGGATCCGTCAGCTTTATAAATGATATTCTTTCTGGATTTGTTATAAAAACTGTCTACGGAAAGAATATGAATGCTTCCTTTAGGAAAATATTTATATGCATTTCTTACAATATACGAAGTTTGTATAAGGTTGAATGCCTGGATGTCGTGGGTTATATCAATAATATTAACCTCAGGGTTTAGAGACAGAATTTTGCCTTTCACAGCGGCAACTCTGTAATCTAAATTTCCGAAATCCGAAGTAAGGGTAATAATTGACATGAGCAATTTATAGAATAGTGTAGTATTGCAAAGTTATTTAAAATAAAAAGAAAGCCCGAAAGATTGTTGAAAAGAATTTGATATAAATTTGAAAAAAAGCTTTAATTTTAAAATCTAAAAATAAAAATACTGCATGTTTGAATTAACATATGATTTGGAAGATATCGATGCGAAAATCTTCTATGGAGTTAATAACCAATATTTCAACTTAATAAAATCAAGCTTTCCCACCATTAAAATTACAGGAAGAGACCATTTCGTCTTTGCCATGGGAAATCAGGAAGCTTTAGACATACTGAAACAAAAACTGGATGATATTGTCAGTTTTATCTCTAAAAACAATTCAATAGGACTAAAAGACGTTGAAAATATATTGAATATTAAAGACGAAAATGAGAAACAACTGGTATTTGACCAGGATATTATTGTAAAAGGTGTCAATGGAAAAGTGATTAAGGCCAAGACGACCAATCTTAAAAAGCTGGTAAAGGAAACGGAGAAAAAGGACATGGTTTTTGCTATTGGTCCTGCCGGAACCGGAAAAACATATACCAGTGTGGCATTGGCAGCAAGAGCTTTGAGGGATAAGGAAGTAAAAAGAATTATCTTGACAAGACCAGCTGTGGAAGCAGGGGAGAGTTTAGGATTTCTGCCGGGTGACCTTAAAGAAAAGCTGGATCCTTATTTACAGCCATTATACGATGCACTTCGTGATATGATTCCGCATGAAAAACTGGAAGGTTTCATGGAGAAAAAAGTAATTGAGGTAGCGCCATTGGCTTTCATGAGAGGACGTACGCTTGATGATGCTTTTGTGATTCTTGATGAAGCGCAGAATACTACCCATGCACAGATGAAAATGTTCCTTACCAGAATGGGTATGAATGCTAAATTTATTATCACAGGAGATCCTACCCAGGTCGATTTACCACCAAAACAGCAATCCGGGTTGAAAGAAGCAATGAGGATTTTACATGGAGTGAAGGAGATCGGGTTTGTGCATCTTACAGAAGAGGATGTAGTAAGACACCCTGTAGTAAGAAAAATTATTCTTGCTTATAATGATGAAGAGAAAAGACTAAGAAACGACTAGTTGAAAATAAGTAAAAGTTTCCGTTAACCTTTTATTAACCTTAAAATGGTTAGTTAAAATTTGTTAATTTGAAAAAAATAATTAGTTTTGCAGACCTTAAATGTAAAAACTAACTAAACATGAAAAAACTTTTACTTATGGCAGCAGTCGCTGTTATGGGAATTTCCGCAAATGCACAGGAATTCCGATTTGGTCCAAAAGCTGGTTTCGCAATGTCAACCATTAAACTGGATGATAAGCAAGACGATCTTGACGGAAGAAAAATGTCTGCTAAATATACCTTCTATATCGGTGGAATGGCTGAGTACAAATTCAATGATAACTTTGCTGTTCAGGGAGAGGTTTTATACTCACCACTTGGAGCTAAAGAAAAAATTGATGGAGTAAATGCCGGAGGAATGTATTTTGGTGAGTCGACTAAGATTACTTTTGGAACGCTTTTAATTCCTGTTTCTGCAAAATATTTCATTACAGAAGGCTTCTCATTAGCGGCAGGTGTTAACGTAGGGCTTATCCTTACTGCGAAGCAAAAGACGGT
The DNA here is from genome assembly GCF_965111995.1 of Chryseobacterium sp. Marseille-Q8038. Taxonomy (NCBI): domain Bacteria; kingdom Pseudomonadati; phylum Bacteroidota; class Flavobacteriia; order Flavobacteriales; family Weeksellaceae; genus Chryseobacterium; species Chryseobacterium sp. Marseille-Q8038. The sequence goes on from NZ_CBCOPN010000001.1 coordinate 861,719, forward strand.
AATCGGATCAGACTTCCTTGATGTAGAAATGGAAGGCGAAGGTGGTGATGTAGATATTAAAAAAGATATCAAATCCCTTAACCTTGCTCCTTTCTTAGGAGTGGAATATATGTTGGAAAACGGACTTTTCTTTGATGCAAGATACAGTTTAGGAGTATCCAACCTATCTAACGACAATAGCGGAGGTTCTGTGAAAAACAGTTTTGCTCAGGTGGGAGTAGGTTTCAAATTCGGAGGAAACTAATTCTGAAAATTTTATAAAGAAATAATAAAAAAATCAGGGCAATTTTTGTCCTGATTTTTGTTGTACCATAGCTCATTCATTTAAACTCTCTTTATGATGAAAAATAATTAGTATTTTTGCAGGGTAATTCAAAGCTACTAAAAAAATGAAAAAACTATTATTACTAGGTGCTTTTGCACTTTTAGGAGGTGCTGCTCAAGCGCAGGAAGGTTTTAAAATTGGTGGACACATTGGTGTTCCTGTATCTGATGCAAGTGATGTATCTTCGTTTACATTAGGAGTGGATGCAGCTTATATGTGGAATATTGCTAAAGGTCTTGATCTTGGGGTAACCACAGGATATTCTCATTTCTTCGGAAAAGATCACTTTGATGATTTTGGATTTGTTCCTGTAGCTGTTTCAGGGAAATATAGATTTAAAGGAGCTCCTATCTTTGTAGGATTAGACCTTGGATACGGTATTTCTACAAAAGATGGTGTAGATGGTGGTTTCTATGCACAGCCTAAATTTGGATATCAAATGTCTAAAGGAGAGTTGTACATCGGATATCAATCTATCAGCAACAAGCGTGACCTTCCAGGATGGGGAAGCTATAGCTGGAATGTAGGAGCGGTTAACATTGGTTATAATTTCTTTTTGAAATAAGAAAAGCAATTGCATATGAAAACTCCGGCCGAAGGCCGGAGTTTTTTTTGATAGCTTATATATAGACTGTATGGATTCCTGATCAGGAATTTTTAATAGAGTAGATCTATAACGATTAGAAATAAGGAAAAATAGCCTTAAATAATAAACATTTGTTTAAATTTTAAGAGTTAATAACTTTAAAATTAATGGTTTAGGTTAATTTATTTTAGCATTCTTCCAGAATTCATGGGCTTTTGCAAAAAAACACAAAATTTAAAAAGTCAAATATATTTGTCTCCTGTTGAAAAAAAGTGATTTTTTTATTCATAATCTTGTGAAAAACTTAACAACCTCTCTGAACTAGGATTTATTTTTACAAAACTCTAAATTTTAACAATGATATTAATCACATTAACAAATTTTAATATTAGTGGGGACCACTGTAAATTTGCCCTCAGAAAGTATTAAAATTTTTTAAAATGAAAAAAATATTATTAGCGGGTGCTGTTGCACTTTTCGGTTTATCAAATGCTCAGATTGCTAAAGGAACTACATATTTATCAGGATCTGTTGGTTATTCTCAAGAAGAATCTAACAACGGTAATCTTAAAAAAGAAAACTTCAACGTATTACCTACAGTTGGATATTTCGTAAACACTAACTTAGCAGTTGGATTAGGAATTGGTTACCAAACTGAAAAAAATACAGCAACTACTACTGCAACTTTAGGAAACACTACAGTTGTAAACGAAAGCATCGTTAAAACTCCAGCTTTTGTTGTTGCTCCATTCGTAAGAAAATACTGGACTTTATCTGACAAGTTATATTTCTTCGGACAATTAGCAGTGCCAATGCAGTTTGGAAAAACTGAAACTGAAACTAACTCTGTAGCTACTTCTGGAAATACAGTTGTTACAAACTCTACTTCTACTGAAGCTAAATACACTAAAATCGGTGTTACTGTGAAGCCAGGTTTAGATTATTTCTTAAACAAAAACTGGTCTATCGAGGCTACTATCGGTGAGTTCGGTTATAGCAACTACAAGCCAAAAGATGGTGATGCTACAAACAACTATAACTTCGGATTGAATTTATCTTCTGTAACTTTCGGAGTTAAATATGTATTTGCAAAATAATAAACAAAGCATATAGCAAGAAAGCCCTGAGAAACTCTTAGGGCTTTTTTTTATAGAAAACTAATATAATCATGAAAAGAATCGTATTGATGGGCGCTGTTGCGCTTTTCGGTTTATCAAATGCACAGATTGCAAAAGGAACTTCTTATCTTTCAGGACAGGTAGGATATTATCACAGTGAGAAAAATGAATTCGCAACCAAAAGAAAGGATGATGTGATCAGAATTCTTCCTACGGTGGGTTATTTCGTTAATAACAACTTAGCATTAGGGCTTGGTATAGGCTATAAAAATGCCGTTACAAAATATGAAGTAAGTAGTCCTGGATTCTTTAATACCGTTGAGATTAAAGATACGGATAATGCATTTGTTGTTGCTCCATTCGTGAGAAAATATTGGACTTTATCCGATAAATTATACATCTTTGGACAATTACAGGTTCCGTTGGAGTTTGGAAAGGAAAAAGTGGATTTTAACAGTGAAGGTGATGGTGGAGATCCTATACTTTCCGCTCCATTTGCACAAAAAAATAACTATACGAACATTGGAGTGAATATCAAACCGGGACTGGATTATTTCCTGACGAAAAACTGGTCAATTGAAGCAACAATAGGAGAGTTTGGATACAATACTTACAAAAGAGATATTGACGGAGCAAGAAGAGCTGATGATTACAAATTTGGCATCAGTTTAACTTCCGTGACTTTTGGAGTTAAATATGTATTTGCAAAATAATAGATAAAATATATACATTAGTCCTGAGATAATTGTCTTAGGACTTCTTTATTATAAAACTATTTAATAATCATGAAAAAAATCTTATTAGCGTCTGCAATCGCTTTATTTGCAGGTTTAAACGCGCAAACTACATTCGGGTTAAAAGCAGGCTATGCTTTATCAAAACTGAATACCAGTGAAGGAGACTTTGAGTTTGGCGGAATTGAAGGCGGTATGAAATCTAAATCCGGGTTTTATGTTGGGGGCTTGGTTGAGCATAAATTCAATAACAAGTTTGCTATTCAGGGAGAGCTTGAATATGCCAATCTTGGAGGAAAAGCAGAGGTTTCAATGCCTGGTATTACGGTAACTGAAAAGATGAATCTTAACAGAATTGTAATCCCTGTTTCTGCAAGATATTATGTAACTCCGGAACTCGGTATTTACGCAGGTCCCTATGTAAGTTTTAAGACGAATAATAAAGTGAAGTTTGAAATGAGCGGCCCGAATGCAGGAATGGCGGATCCTTCAGGAATCAGAGAGGGAGAACGTTATGTAGAAAGATATTTGAATGATACTTTAAAATCCACTGATTTCGGTTTATTCTTAGGTGCTGATTACACTATTCATAAAGGATTATTTGTAGATGCACGCTATAGTTTTGGTCTTACCAATATGATCAAAAATCCTGTAGATGGAGAGACTTTAAAAATGAATTTCTTCCAGCTTGGATTAGGATATAAGTTTAAATAAACAGATCATCATAAAAACAAAAAACTCTCAAAATTCCTGAGAGTTTTTTTATGAATGATTTTTTCTTTCTTATTTTCCAAACATTCCACCCATGCCAGGCATATTTGGCATTTTGCTCATCATCTGCATCATTTGCTTTCCTTGTGGTCCCTGCATCATCTTCATCATTTTACCCATCTGCTCGAATTGTTTCATCAGTTGATTCACATCTTCCACTTTTCTTCCGGCACCTTTAGCAATTCTGCCTTTTCTCTGTGTATTGATGATAGAAGGCCTTCTTCTTTCTTCAGGAGTCATAGAATAAATGATGGCTTCAATGTGTTTGAATGCATCATCACTGATTTCTACATCTTTGATGGCTTTTCCTACTCCCGGAATCATTCCCATCAAATCCTTCATATTACCCATCTTCTTGATCTGGTTGATCTGCTTAAGGAAATCATCAAAACCGAATTCGTTTTTAGCGATTTTTTTGTGAAGTTTTTTAGCTTCCTCTTCGTCAAACTGCTCCTGAGCTCTTTCTACCAGGGAAACAACGTCTCCCATTCCCAGGATTCTGTCTGCCATCCTTTCCGGGTAGAAAAGATCTAAAGCTTCCATTTTTTCTCCTGTAGAGATAAATTTGATTGGCTTTTCAACAACAGAACGGATTGTCAATGCAGCTCCTCCTCTTGTATCACCATCTAATTTCGTTAAAACAACTCCGTCAAAGTTCAAAGCATCGTTGAATGCTTTTGCAGTATTCACCGCATCCTGACCAGTCATAGAGTCTACCACGAAAAGAGTTTCCTCCGGCTTAATGAAGTAATGAACAGATTTAATCTCGTTCATCATCTGCTCATCAATTGCTAAACGACCTGCTGTATCCACGATGACAACATCATGGTTATTGGCTTTTGCAAAATTGATTGCATTTTCAGCAATGGTAGACGGATTGTTAGATCCTTCCTCAGTGTAAACAGGAACTTTGATCTGCCCTCCCAACACTTTCAGCTGGTCAATTGCTGCAGGACGGTAAACGTCACATGCTACCAATAAAGGTTTTTTATTTCTTTTTGTCTGTAAATAATTAGCAAGCTTTCCTGAGAAAGTAGTCTTACCAGAACCCTGAAGACCCGCAATAAGGATTACAGTAGGTTTTCCTGAAAGATTAATTCCTTCCTGAGAACCTCCCATCAGGTCTACCAATTCATCATGAACAATTTTTGTCATCAATTGTCCCGGAGTAAGGGAAGTAAGAACGTTTTCTCCTAATGCTTTATCCTGAACTCTTTTTGTAAGATCTTTTGCAACTTTATAGTTAACGTCGGCATCCACCAATGCTCTACGGATCTCCTTAACGGTTTCCGCTACATTGATTTCAGTAATTTTTCCTCTACCGGAAATATTATGTAATGCCTTGTCTAATTTATCCTGTAAACTATTAAACATATTTATTGTAAATTATAGGTTTGCAAAAATAAGGAATTTTTAGCATATCCAAAGTGTTTGAACACGTAATATTATATATATACGTAATATTATTATAGACAAGAAAAATGATAAATATCAAATCATAGTATAATCCGATAGAAAAAGTCTATTTTTGCGATCAATTAAAATATAGAATGAAAATCAATCCCAATATTCTTGTTGTCATTTTATTCTTTCTGACATTCCTGGTACATTTTTCTCTTTGGAAATTTGTTTTTCACCTGGATGAAATTGTGATCATAAAATTTTACCTTTTTCTGAGTGTCATGTTTATGATGATGATTACGCTGATCATCTTAATCAATAGAGTAGCACCGGAATTTTTAGGATTGTCTGTTATTGGTTTGATTCTTTTAAAATTCGGTTTAATGTACTTAATCAGAAAAAAACTGAACTTTGAAGTGATTCCTGGCTATAAATTTCATTTTATTATTCCCTATTTTGTCCTGACAGCACTGCTTACATACTATGCGATCAAGCTGATTAATCATGATAAAAAACAGTAAAATAATTTATTGAAACTAGAAAAAATATCATATTTTTGCACAACGAAAAAAACCTATCAATGTTTAAGAAATTCGCAGTTTTATTCTACAGTATTTTTGTATTAAACTTAGTGTCTGCACAGCACGGTGAGGCTCCTGCTGGGGCAGCTCCTGCTCAAGAGCTTTCAGAGAAAGACAAAGTAAGCAAAGAAAACAAAGAGTTCATCGATCATCACTTGTTGGATGCACATGATTTCACATTGATGGTTGATAAAGAAGGTCATCACATTGGTTTCCCTCTTCCTGTTATTATCTATGATAACGGTTTTCACTCTTTCATGAGTAACAAAGAAGGGTTCATGCACGGAGAGCCTACTGAAGTAGATGGTTCTTTTTATGTATTGCACCATGAGAAAATCTATAAGACTGATGCTGCCGGAACTTTAACACTTGGTGAAGATGGTCATCCTACAAATGTAAAGCCTTTAGATCTTTCTATTACAAAAAGTGTATTGATCATTTTATTAGTGTCAATCTTTATGTTTGTATTATTTGTTGGAATGGCTAAATCTTATAAGAAATCAGCAGTTCCTACAGGTGTTGCAAGATTCTTAGAGCCCCTAATCATCTTTGTAAGAGACGAGGTTGCTATTCCGAACATCGGACATAAATATAAGAGATTTATGGGTTATTTATTAACTGTATTCTTCTTTATTCTTTTCCTTAACGTTCTTGGATTAATGCCTTTCGGAATCAATGTTACAGGTAATATTACCATGACATTCTTCCTTGCTATCCTTACTTATTTGATTACAACGTTCTCAGCAAATAAAGATTACTGGAAACATATCTTCTGGATGCCGGGAGTACCAGTTCCAATGAAGCTGATTATGCTTCCTATTGAATTGTTAGGAACAATCACTAAACCATTCGCTTTGATGATCCGACTTTTTGCCAACATGACGGCAGGTCACATCGTAGTAATGAGTTTGATCGGATTGATCTATGTATTTAAGAATTTTATTGCAGGGGTTGCATTCCCGTTCCTTACATTGGTAATTTATTTACTGGAAGTATTGGTAGCGTTCCTACAGGCTTATATCTTTACGATGTTATCAGCTCTGTTTATCGGAATGGCAGTAGAAGAGCACGAGCACGAACACCATGCTGCTCACTAATTGAAATTATAAATTAAAGTAAAACAAATTTTTTAAAATTATATATTATGGAAATCCCTAAAATTGTAGGTGCTGGTATCGTAGTACTAGGTGTAGGTATCGGTCTTGGTAAAATCGGAGCTGCTGCTCTTGAAGCTATCGCTAGACAACCTGAGCAATCTGGAAAAATCCAAACAGCTATGCTTATCGCAGCTGCACTTGTAGAAGGTGTTGCGTTTGCTGCTCTATTCGCAGTAAACTAATTAAAATCAGACCATTATCTGTGACGGTTGGTTACAGATAATGGTTCTTTAAAAAAGTAATAATTATTTATACATTTATATAATGGAATTAATTCATCAGTTTTCATCAGGATTATTTATTATCCAGTCTGTTATTTTTCTAGCATTATTATTTTTGTTAGGTAAATTCGCTTGGAAACCTATTTTAAAGTCTATCAATGACAGAGAAACATCTATTGTTGACGCTCTTAATCAAGCTAAATTAGCAAGAAAAGAAATGGAAACTTTAAAAGAGGATAACGAAAGAATCATTCGTGAAGCTAAAATCGAAAGAGATGCTATCCTTAAAGAAGCTAGAGAAATTAAAGACAGAATCGTAGGAGAAGCTAAAGATGTTGCTAAAGCTGAAGGAGACAAAATGATCGAAGCTGCTAAACAGACTATCAATGCTGAGAAGAATGCTGCTATGGCAGACATCAAAACTCAAATCGGTACTTTATCTGTAAACATTGCTGAGTCTATTTTGAAACAAAAATTAGACAACAGCGAAGCTCAAAACGAATTAGTTCAAAATTATTTAAACAAATCAAACCTTAACTAAGAATGCTTACATCTAAAGTAGCTAAAAGATACGCACAAGGTTTACTTGATTTTACCAATGAATCAGGTCAAACGGCTACTGTATTTTCTGAAATGAAAGATGTAGTGAAGATCATGAAAGAGTCTGCGGACTTAAATAAATTTTTCATGACTCCTTACATTGATTCAAAAAAGAAAATAGAAGTAGCAAACGAAATTTTCAAAGGTTTATCTGTTTCTTCTCAAAATCTGATCAGATTGGTGATTAAACACGGACGTGAAACCCAATTGAAAAATATCGCTCAGGAATTCATCAACAAAGTTGAAGACCTTAGTGGTGTACAGAGAGTAACACTTACTACAGCAACTCCGCTTTCAAAAGAGAACCTTGACCAGATTTTAAGATCTACAAATCTTGTAAATGCTGATTCAAACTTTGATCTGAAAGTAAATGTGAAGCCTGAAATTCTTGGAGGATATGTTCTAAGAGTAGGTGACCAGCAGGTAGACGCGTCTGTGAAGACAAAATTGAACCAAGTTAAAAAAGATTTCCAATTAAATTAAGAAAAACAACCATACAATGGCAGAAATAAATCCGGCAGAAGTATCTGCGATCTTAAAACAGCAATTGGCCAACTTCGATACTCAATCAAACGTTGAGGAAGTAGGTACAGTTTTAACCATCGGTGATGGTATTGCTCGTGTATACGGGTTAGAAAACGTACAATACGGAGAGTTGGTGAAATTTTCTAGTGATGTAGAAGGTATTGTACTTAACCTTGAAGAAGACAACGTGGGTGTTGCTCTACTTGGTGAAAGTAAATTAGTAAAAGAAGGTGATACAGTAAGAAGAACAAACAGAATCTCTTCTATCAAAGTAGGAGAAGGAATGTTAGGAAGAGTAGTTGATACTCTTGGTAACCCTATCGATGGTAAAGGTCCTATTACTGGGGATTTATACGAAATGCCATTGGAAAGAAAAGCTCCTGGAGTTATCTTCAGACAGCCTGTAACTGAGCCTTTACAATCTGGTATCGTTGCAATTGATGCGATGATTCCTGTAGGAAGAGGTCAGAGAGAGCTTATCATTGGTGACAGACAAACAGGTAAAACTACTGTTGCGATTGATACGATCATCAACCAAAGAGAATTTTTTGATGCAGGTAACCCTGTATATTGTATATATGTTGCAATCGGTCAGAAAGCATCTACCGTTGCACAAATCGTTAAAACACTTTCTGATAAAGGAGCTTTAGCTTATACGGTAATCGTTGCAGCTAACGCATCAGATCCAGTTCCAATGCAGGTATATTCTGCAATGGCAGGAGCTTCTATCGGTGAGTTCTTCAGAGACACTGGTAGACCAGCGCTTATCGTTTATGATGATTTATCTAAACAAGCTGTTGCTTACCGTGAGCTTTCTCTATTATTGAGAAGACCACCGGGCCGTGAAGCTTACCCTGGAGACGTTTTCTATCTTCACTCAAGACTATTGGAAAGAGCAGCAAAAGTAATCGCTGATGATAACATTGCTAAGCAAATGAACGATTTGCCAGAGTCTCTTAGACCAATCGTGAAAGGAGGTGGTTCATTAACTGCCCTTCCAATCATTGAAACTCAGGCGGGTGACGTTTCTGCATATATCCCTACAAACGTAATCTCTATTACAGACGGACAGATCTTCTTGGAGTCTGATCTATTCAACTCAGGGGTTCGTCCTGCAATCAACGTAGGTATCTCTGTATCGAGAGTAGGAGGTAATGCTCAGATCAAATCAATGAAAAAAGTTTCTGGTACTCTTAAATTAGACCAGGCTCAATATAAAGAACTAGAAGCGTTTGCTAAATTCGGTTCTGACCTTGATGCTTCTACTTTAGCAGTGATCTCTAAAGGAGAAAGAAACGTAGAAATCCTTAAGCAGCCGGTAAATGCACCACTTCCTGTAGACAGTCAGGTAGCAATCGTATATGCTGGAACAGAAAACTTAATGAGAAACGTTCCTATCAGAAAAATCAAAGAATTCCAAAACGAATATATCGAGTTCCTAAGATCTAAGCACCCTGATACAATGGCTGCTATTAAGGCTGGAAAAATCGATAACGATATTACAAGTGTTCTTAAGCAGGCTGCTAATGATTTAGCTTCTAAATACAACTAAAAAATTCAATGTTTAAGGTTTAAAATATAATGTTTTAAGCCTTAAACTTTAGACCTTAAACTTTGAACCCAAATTAATGGCAAACTTAAAAGAAATACGAGGCAGAATTACGTCAATTTCATCTACGATGCAGATTACCCGTGCTATGAAAATGGTTTCCGCTGCGAAACTTAAAAAAGCACAGGATGCAATTGTAATGCTAAGACCATATTCTGAAAAATTACAGGAACTTATCCAGAATGTAAATTCTAGTTCAGATCCTGATCAGATTTCTGTATATGCTCAGAAAAGAGAGGTTAAAAGAATACTTTTCATCGCTGTTACTTCAAACAGAGGTCTTGCGGGAGCTTTTAACTCTTCAATTGTAAAAGAGCTTAATCTTCAGTTCCAGAACAAGTCTCAATATGAGATCGAAGTTCTTCCTGTAGGTAAAAAAGCATTTGATGCTGTAAGAAGAAACCGTTCAGTATATGCTAATGGAAGCTCTGTTTATGATAACCTGAACTTTGATGCTGTTGCTCATATCACTGAAGGTGTAATGACAAGTTTCAGAGAAGGTAAATTTGACGAAGTATATGTTATTTATAATAAATTCGTTAATGCAGCGACTCAGGAAGTAACAACAGAACAACTTCTTCCCATCTCAATGCCTGAGAATACAGAGCCACAGGTAGAAACAGATTATATCTTTGAACCGAACAGAGCTGAGATTTTGGATAACTTGATTCCAAAGTCTATCAAAACGCAGGTTTTCAAATCAATCCTTGATTCAGTAGCATCTGAGCACGGAGCGAGAATGACAGCAATGCACAAAGCAACAGATAATGCAGAAGCTTTGAGAAATGATCTTAAGATTTTCTATAACAAAGCAAGACAGGCAGCAATTACCAACGAAATCCTGGAAATTGTTTCTGGAGCAGAAGCTTTGAAAAATTCATAAAGAATTATTTTAACATACCATTAAAGCACCGAATTTATCGGTGCTTTTTATTTATACAAGGGTAAAACCGCTGTTCGTTGCCCAAAATTCTCTTTTGTATAGAAATTTGAGAATACCCTTCGGTTATTTTTTTTATTCAAAAATAGCCATGTCTTATCCCTTCATTTTTTTCTTTGAAAAAATCCTCCATTGAAATAATCTATCCCGATTCAGGTTATTTTTATTTTGCATATCTTTGTAGCTAATAAAATTTACAACTTCTAAATGGACTCGGACATAGTCAGGCTTTTGCTGGCCTTATTTCTTGTTTTACTAAATGGCTTTTTCGTAGCCGCAGAATTTTCAATTGTTAAAGTTCGTTACTCACAAATTCAGTTAAAAGCCGCAGAAGGGAACTCTATGGCTAAACAGGCAGAACATATCATCAAACATCTTGATGAATATCTTTCCGCTACACAGTTAGGTATTACATTGGCATCCCTTGCCCTTGGTTGGGTAGGAGAAAGTGCCCTGCATCATATTGTTGAAAATATTTTCACCTCTTTGAGCATTGATTTGACTCAGACCACAATTACCACAATTTCTGTGGTTACAAGCTTTGTGCTGATTACCATTATGCATATTGTATTTGGTGAGCTTATTCCAAAATCAATCGCAATCAGAAAATCTGAAGCAACTACAATGGCAACAGCAGTTCCGTTGAGAGTTTTTTACACGGTTTTCAAACCGTTTATCTGGTTGATGAACTCAATGTCAAACGGATTCCTTAGATTGGTTAAAATTCACCCGGCTTCCGAGCAGGAAATTCACTCTACGGAAGAACTTCAGCTTTTGGTAAAACAAAGTGCTGATAGTGGAGAAATTGAGGAGGAAAACTATGAGATCATCAAAAATGCATTTGATTTTACCGATCACTCTGCCAAGCAGATCATGGTTCCAAGACAAAATATTACTTCCATAGACTTTGAAGAAGATGTTAACGATATCATCAATAAAATTATGGACAGCGGTTATTCCCGTATTCCTGTTTATATTGATTCTATTGACAACATAATCGGAATTTTCTACACAAAGGAAATTATAAGAGAATTTGTGAAGAGAAAAGGAGATCTGGATCATGAAGACCTTAAAGATCTAATGCGTGATGCCTTTTTCGTAGTAGAAAGTAAAAAAGTTTCAGACTTACTGAAAACGTTCCAGTTGAAAAAACAACATATCGCCATCGTTATTGACGAATTTGGAGGGACAGAAGGAATTATTACCCTGGAAGATATTCTGGAAGAACTGGTAGGAGAAATTCAGGATGAAGAAGATGATGAAGAGAAAATCGTTGATAAAATAGCAGATAATACCTATTGGGTACAGGCTACACAGCCACTGGACGAAATCAATGAGTTCTTACCTAAAAAACTTCCTCTTTCCGAAGAAAGTGAGTACAACTCATTAGCCGGATTTATCCTTTATGAACTGGAAGAAATTCCTGAAGAAAACCAGGAGTTTGTTCTTGAGGACTATCACTTTAAAATTCTGAAAATGAATAATAAAAGTGTAGAATTGGTAGAACTGGTTTATCAGGAACCTAATGCAATTGATCATTTAGCAGATAAAATCGGAGAAGTTTAAAAGAGTTAGAATGAATTTTTACAACAGCATAAAAGACTATGAAAATCCAAAACGTCAGTATGAGGAAGAAGTCCTCGTTCTGGATGATACGGATGATGTATATAAACTGGTACTGCATAATGATGATATTCATACATTTGATTATGTAATAGACTGCCTGATCGAAATCTGTAAACATAGCCTTGAACAGGCAGAGCAATGTACAATACTTGTTCACTACAAAGGCAAATGTACCGTAAAAACAGGCTCAATGGATGTGTTGAAGCCTATGCATGAAAAATTAATTTCGCGCGAATTAACAAGCGAAATCTTATAAAATAAAATCCGACAAATTATTGTCGGATTTTTTTATTAAATCCGGAGGCGAAAATCGAGGAATAACAATAGATCACAAAGAACCGTCGCATTCCGGGAAATCTTTTAATCTTTAAATGCTTTAATCTTTTAATTTCTCAATATTCTTACATTGTCATATTTTATCTAAAATAGTATATTTGTACCAACTATAAAGAAACAAAAAAACAATGCTTGTAATAGGAATTGCCGGTGGTACAGGATCCGGCAAAACTACAGTTGTTGATAAGATACTTCAGCAGCTTGATATTGAGGGAATGAATATCCTCTCTCAGGATAATTATTATCACGACAACCAGGGTCTTACATTGACGGAAAGAGAAGCTCTAAACTATGACCATCCGAAATCTATAGACTTTGACTTACTGATAAAACATGTAAAAGCTTTAAAAAACAATGAGTCTATTGAACAGCCGATTTATAGCTTTGTTACACATTCCAGAACAGGAGATCATGTCACTGTAGAACCTAAAAATGTATTGGTAGTAGAAGGAATTCTTGTTCTTACCAACAAAGAATTACTGAAAGAATTTGATCTGAAAGTATTTGTTCATGCAGATTCTGACGAAAGACTGATCAGGAGGATCAGAAGAGATACTCAGGAAAGAGGAAGAGATCTGAGCGAAGTATTACACCGTTACCAGACCACATTGAAACCAATGCACCAGGAATTCATTGAACCTTCTAAAAATGATGCGGATCTTATTATTCCCAACATGAAGCAGAATTCCGTAGCGATTGATTTTTTAACTACTGTTATTAAAAATTCGTTGAAAAAACATTAAAAAAATGGAAGAAAACAACCTTATCAAAGACATTCAGCCGAAATCTGAAACATTCAAACTTATCCAGAAATATGTTTTGAATAAGTATACCATTACGATCTGTCTGTTTTTGGTATGGATGATTTTTTTCGATAAAACCTCATTTCTTGTAATTAATGAACTGAATGGTGAGATTCATAAATATGAAGACCAGCTGGACTATTATAAAAAAGAATATGAGAAAAATGATGCTTTTTATAAAAAACTGATGAACAACAAATCAGAAAAAGAAAAGTACGCAAGAGAAAATTATTTTATGAAAAAACCAAATGAAGAGATCTTTATTCTGGTAGTAGACAGCACAAAAGTTGCTAAGAAATAAGAGCATGCTAAGCGTCAATAATGAATAGGTAATTCAGCTTGTTTTGATAGTACTATTCACTTGTGAAACAAAATTCACCATTGACAATTCACAATTTAAACTAAAACTAATGTCAAATACAGATATACTTTCAAACTGGGAAAATCTAGTGAAAAAACAGCTTAAAACAGAGGATATTTACCTTGTTTTAGAAAAACAGAATCTGGAAGGAGTAGAGGTAAAGCCTTTTTATACGGAGGTTCAGAAGCCTTTGGTAAACCTGCCCAGAGTGGAAGAAAGTACCCATTTGGTAGCAAAATACCATGAAAGTTTAGAAGATGAAGTATTTGCATTTATTCTCGATCAGAATGTAGAAAACCTTGATCAGAAGACTCTTTTTGTTAATAATAAAGATCTTGCAGGACACATCAGTCCTAAAGAAGAAGATCAGTATTTTTCATTGATTGATGTTTTTAATGAAAAAGAAGGAAGTATTGATGATCAGCTGGTTAAAGAATTACTGTCAAAAGACTTTAAAAGAAACATCTGTGTTGATATTTCCCTGCATCAGAATGCCGGAGCTGCTATCTATCAGCAGCTTGGTATTGCCCTGGCAAAAGCTAAGGAATTAGTGGAAGCTTACGGAGCTGAAATTTTAAATAAACTGATCTTCAGAATAGCAGTAGGAGGAAGCTATTTCTTTGAAATGGCCAAACTGAGAGCTTTTAAAATCATTTTTAATCAGTTTTCAAAAGAGTACGGACTGGATGAAGTTCCTTACATCTTCGCGGAGACTTCGCTGAGAAATAAAGCCGTTTCTGATAATGAAAATAACCTGATCCGCTCTACACTGGAGCTTGCTTCTGCAATGATCGGTGGGGCAGATGCTGTTTTCTCCAATAATTATCTTGTAGCCAGAAGTACGGATAACTCGGAGGAAATCTCTTTCAAGCAACAGATTGTTTTAGCTTATGAAAGTATTATCAATGTATTTGAAGACGCTTCTAATGGAAGTTATTATGTTGAAGATATTACCCGGCAGTTTGCTGAAAAAGCATGGGCTTTATTTGTTGAAATAGAAGAAGCAGGAGGCTATCTTGAGCTGTTGAAACAGGGAGTTGTTCAGAAAAAGATTTATGATCACGCCATTGAAGAGCAGCAATGGATTGAAGAAGGAAAAATAAAGCTGATTGGAGTCAATTTATACCCTAAATTAGACGTTAAAAAGTCTATTGCAGATCTGTACAACGAAAAAGAGATAAAAGCGGTTCGTTGGGCTGAAATGTTTGAATAAACTGTATTGTTCCCTCAGATTTCTCAGATGACACAGATTTTTACAGGTGAACTGTAGAAACTAAATTATACACAAATGAATGAAAATGAGATAAGTTTTTATATCAGAAAATCTATTTTTTCTGTATATAATGAGTTGGGACCAGGTTTATTGGAAAAAGTTTATGAGAAAGTCTTGGCACTAGAATTAAAAAATAACGGTTTATGCGTTAAAACCCAAGTTCCAATTCCCATAACATTTAAAGGAATTTGTATTGACTCAAGCTTTATTGCGGATATCATTGTTGAAGACAAAGTGATCATCGAAATAAAATCAATTCCTGAAATAATTAATGTTCATCACAAGCAACTGTTAACTTATTTAAAATTAACCAAACTGAAATTAGGAATACTAGTTAATTTCAATACTGATTATATTGATAAAAGTATTATTCGAAAAATAAACGGAAACATTTAATAAGCATTATAATCCGTGCAATTTGTGAAATCTGTGGGAAATAAACTATCAAATAAAGAAATCCAAAACTACATCAATGCAAATCTGAATACAGATTTACATACATTACTGTTGAAAAAATCTCCATTTCCGGAGGTTTCCATGCATGAAATTGTACAGCAGATCAAAGGAAAACAGGTTGCAGAAAGAAAATTTCCATTTCTCTTAAAAGAAGGTATTCTTTTTCCGCCACAGCTTAATCTGGAGCAGTCGTCATCTGAAAAAACAGCCCTTTATAAATCCGGAATTTTAAAAGGTAATACATTCATTGACCTGACGAGCGGTTTTGGTATTGATGCCTATTATCTATCTCAAAACTTTAACGATGTTACATTAATAGAGCAAAATACAGAGCTCCTGGAGATTGTCACCCATAATTGGAATACTTTGGGTCGCCAGGCAAGATTCGTTAATAAAAAACTCGAAGATTTTCTGGAGGAAAATAAGGAACATTTTGATGTTATCTATCTGGATCCGGCAAGAAGAGACCAGCAAAAAAATAAAGTATTTCTGTTAGAAGATTTGTCTCCGGACATTCTTGAGATTCAGACGAAATTAAGGTCTATTTCCGATCAGGTAGTGATTAAGCTATCTCCGCTTATTGATCTTAAATATCTGGTTTCAGTATTAGATGGGATTTCAAGGATTGATATTATTGCCCTGAAAAATGATGTTAAAGAAGTTGTTATTTTTTTATCCAACGAAAATACGGATGAGATTATCTGCAGCTGTGTGAACCTTGAGAGTGGCGAATCTGCCTTTGCTTTCAGATTTGGGGAAGAAGAAAATGCCGAGTCTGAATATTCTGAGCCTGAAAAATACATTTACATTCCCAATAACTCTATTTTGAAAGCAGGAGTTTTTAATTTGATTTCACAGAAATTCGGTTTAAAAAAGCTTCATCCTAACAGTCATTTTTATACCTCCAATGAAAATAAAGGAGACTTTCCCGGGAGAATTCTGGAAGTGGAACTCGTTGACTCTAAAAATATTAAGAAAAAAGAACAGTATAATATCATTTCAAAAAATTACCCTCTAAAACCTGAAGAAATCAAAAAGAAATATGGTTTAAAAGACGGAGGCGACCAGTATCTTATTTTTACCCAATCCAAAAAAGGGAAAATAATATTAAAATCAGTATAAAAATGTTGCCGAAAAAAGCAGGATTTCTTACTTTTGGGCAATCAAAAATTTAAGCATGAAATCGCTTACTGTTTGGATGATCGGAATAGACTAAAAATAGGGCGGCTTCATATTACCTTTTAAAAAAAATAATTTTACATATGAAAAAATTAGTTATATGTTTAGCGATTGCAACGGTTGCGGTAAGCTGTAAGAAAGTTCCGCAAGGAGGAAACAAAGGTACTTTGAAACTTGAAGAAGGAGTAGAAAGATATTCTGATGATTCTCAGGGAGAAGCTCACGGACATGAAGCTGCTGCTACAGAGCACAAGGAAGAAGCTCACGCAAAACCAGAAGCTGCTGCTCCAAAAACAGACAGTACTGCGGCGGCAAAACCTGCTGAAGCTGAAAAGGCTCCAAAAGCTGAACACTAATTAGAAGTACAAAATATATAAGTGCCCTGTTTCTGCAGGGCATTTTTTATTAAAAAAGATCGCTATAGAGCTCATTAGCATAACATTGGGAAAATCCTTTCTTTTTGTTTGCCCCTGCCAGGCATTTTTTTTAATTTTAACAAAATAAATTTTTACAATGCAAGAGACATTAAATTACATTAACGAAAACAAACAGCGTTTCGTGGATGAATTATTTGAGTTATTGAGAATTCCTTCTATTTCTGCAGATCCCGCGTATAAAGAAGACGTTTTGAAATGTGCAGATGTAGTGGCAGCACACCTTAAAAATGCAGGCGCTGATAATGTTGAAGTTTGCCAGACCAAAGGATATCCAATTGTTTTCGGGGAGAAAATTTTAGATAAAAACTTACCTACAGTATTGGTATATGGACACTATGATGTTCAGCCGGCAGATCCGTTGGAATTATGGACAAAGCCGCCTTTTGAGCCTTATATTGAGAAAACGGAACTTCATCCTGAAGGAGCAATCTTCGCAAGAGGGTCTGCTGATGATAAAGGACAGTTTTTCATGCACCTGAAGGCTTTTGAGGCTATGATGAAAACCAATGCTCTTCCTTGCAATGTTAAATTTATCTTAGAAGGAGAAGAAGAAGTAGGATCTGTAAGCTTAGGAGACTGGGTAAATGAAAATAAAGAGAAATTAGCTTGTGATTGTATCTTAATTTCCGATACTCATATCTACAGTAACGAACAACCTACTGTTACAACAGGATTAAGAGGTTTAAGCTATGTGGAAGTAGAGGTGGAAGGTCCAAACAGAGACCTACACTCAGGACTTTATGGTGGAGCTGTGCCGAACCCTATTCACGTTCTTTCAAGAATGATCGCAAATCTGATTGACGAAAACGGTCATATTACCATTGACGGATTCTATGATAATGTAGAAACCGTTTCTGATGCAGAAAGAGCAGACATGAACAAATTGAAAGACAATCCTGAAGAATTCAAAAAATCAATCGGATTAAGCAATATCGAAGGTGAAAAAGGATATACAACTTTAGAAAGAACCTCTATTCGTCCTACATTAGACTGCAACGGAATCTGGGGTGGTTATACAGGAGAAGGGGCTAAAACGGTAATTCCTTCAAAAGCTTTTGCTAAAATTTCAATGCGTCTGGTTCCTTACCAGACTCCTCAGGAGATCACAGAAAAATTCACGAAATATTTCGAAAAGATTGCTCCGGATACAGTAAAAATTAAAGTTACCCCTCACCACGGAGGTATGCCTTATGTTTTACCAACAGATACAAAAGAATTTGCTGCAGCAAAACAGGCAATGGAATCAGCATTCGGAAAAGAAGTTCTTCCATACAGAGGAGGAGGAAGTATTCCTATTACAGCTATGTTTGAGCAGGTTTTAGGAGCTAAGTCCGTATTAATGGGCTTCGGGTTGGATTCTGATGCAATCCACTCTCCAAACGAGCATTACGGATTATTCAATTTCTATAAAGGAATTGAGAGTATCCCGATGTTCTTTGAAAATTATTCAAAATAATTCAACGAAAATAATAGACGATAAGGTATTTCTGCAAAAGAGATACCTTATTTTTTTGTTTTATATCGTACCATTGTCATTTTTCAGAAGGCTTTTTAAACAATTTTAAAATTAAATTCACTGAAAATAAAAGTGTTATTTTTTATTTGCAATAAATTATTTCACCATTCATGGAAAGTTTATATTTTTAATACAAAACTTGATTTACCATGAAAAAATACTACTCAATTGCATTTTTACTATTATCAATGTGTGTTTTTGCCCAGCAAGCCATCTCCTTTGAATCCACCGAAGGATTCAGTGTTGGAGATATCAATGGACAAGCGGGGTGGATCAGTACGCCTACAGGTGGATTTCCTGAAAATGTAACCCATCAGATGATCAGTACAGATAAAGCCAGTGATGGAAGCAGTGCCCTGAAAATTGTAAAAGAAAATACTTACGGAACCCAGACTGACCCTGTTATCGGAGGATTTTATAACCTGTCAGCACCGCTGGCCAACACTAATTTCTCTGTATCATTCGACATCAATATATCACAGCTCAACGGCTCTGATTTTGGTTTTCAGGCAATAAACAGTATTGATGATCAGTTTGTTGTGAGACTGGATTTTGAAAAAACCGGATTAGTGAAGATTCTTAATTTAGCCTCTGGTATACAGGAACTTATTTCTACACCTTCCACCTGGCTGCCCAATACCTGGTATCGGTTAAAAGTAGTAGGAAGCGCCACAGAGATCAGATATTACCTCAATAATGTGCTGATCTATACAGGAACAGCTGCAAGCTCTCTGAATATAAATCAGCTTCGTTTCGTACATAATAATTCATTGGGATCAGCTTACATCGATAATATTAAAATTAATAGCGAGCTATGGGTAATGAGTGTTAAAGACTCCAAAGCAACTTCTAAAGAAATATCGCTTTATCCTAATCCTGCTACTGATTTTATTACTGTTAATTCTGCTGCCAAAGTGAAAAATATACAGCTCTATGACGAGACAGGAAAGCTCATAAAGACAGAAGTAAACAATAATAAAATAGAGGTAAAAGGGTTACCTGCAGGAGTATATATGGTCAATATAAAAACGGAAGCTAGAAATTTTACTGAAAAAGTGATCATCAGATAAATTATTTTATTCATTGTAAAACTTGTGTTTTTTTTAGTCTGCTGCTGTAGGTAAGGATGAATTTTTGGGAATACTGCTTTTCTTTAGATTTAATATCTTTATTTAATTTGGTTAAAATATATTATGTTAATTAGTTAATATGTGTAAAATATTAACTCATTTTGCTTTTTAGGTTTAAAACGTATATATTTGCTCAAACTAAAAAAATATCATGAAGAAACTTTACATTTTCGCAATTTCGTTGATTTCCTTATCATCTTTCGCTCAGCAGACCATCTCTTTTGAAGCCAGTGAAGGATTTACAACAGGAAATATTAATGGCCAGCAGGGTTGGATTTCTACAAGTAATGGGGCTACGCCGCCAGTATATTTGACCACTCAATTGGTTTCAGCTGAAATGGCAACTCAAGGTTCAAACAGTCTTAAAATAACACCAGATGTGCCTTATGGGCCGCAGCAAAGCCCTGTTATGGGTGGGTTTTATACTTTTGCAACACCGCTAACATATAATAGCTTCACACAGTCATTCGATGTAAGACTTACGCAAAAAAGTACATCAAGCTCAGATTTCGTTTTTAGAACAGTGAGTACAACAGGAGCGGGAGGAATCGTTACTTATATTGATTTTTCTTACGATGGTACAATTTTACTTGCAACAGCCGGTTCAAATAATTTAGTAAATACCAATCAAACCTGGAATGCCAATACGTGGTACAGAGTAAAAATAGTTTCTACGGCTACAGGAATTCAGTATTTCCTAAATGATGCTCTGATCTACACCGGACAGCCGTTCAGTAACAATAATATCAACAGGATGGATTTTGTGCATGATAATTATGGAGGCTCTGCCTATATCGATAATATCAAAATCAATAATGAAGCGGCATTGTCTACAAAAGATGCGGTAAAGAATGATGTGAAACTATCTATTTATCCAAACCCGGCTACCGAAGTGATAAAAATCACAACGCCTAACAAAATCAAGCACGTCGAAGTATATGATATGTCAGGAAAAAGAGTAGATGTAACCCTGAACGGAGATCAGGTAAATGTAAGAAACCTATCTTCCGGAGCTTATTTACTGAATGTGGAAACGGAAGGAAGAAACTTTACAGAGAAATTTATAAAAAAATAAATCCTGATAAATCTTAGGATCAGCAAAACGCTCCAATTGGAGCGTTTTTGTTATTTTAGAGCATTAAAATTTCAATCATATGTCAGATCATAAAACCGCTTATATCACAGGAGGAACCAAAGGGATAGGTTTCGGAATTGCGAAAATTTTACTAGAGAATGGGATTTCTGTAGCATTTTCTGGAAGAAAAAGAGAAGATGTCATGAAGGCAGAAGCAGAGCTTAAACAATATTCAGAAAACGTATTGGGAATTGTTTCCGATGTAAGAAACCTTGAAAGCGAGCAGGAAGCGATAAAATGTACCGTTGAAAAATTCGGAAGATTAGATTATATCATTGCGAATGCAGGATTAGGGATTTTTAAGCCTGTAGATGAACTTACTGCTGAAGAATGGAATGATATGATAGAAACAAATCTGACAGGTGTTTTTTATACGTTAAAAGCCTCCGTAGAAGAACTGAAAAAGACGGAAGGTTACTATATTACAATTTCCAGCCTGGCAGGAGCTAATTTCTTTGAAAACGGAACAGGTTACAACGCTTCCAAATTTGGAGTGGTAGGTTTCACACAGGCTGCCATGATTGATTTAAGAAAATACAATATTAAATCTACGGTGATTATGCCTGGATCGGTGGCCACTCATTTTAATGGAAATATTCCATCCGAAAAAGACAGCTGGAAGATTCAGCCGGAAGATATGGGGAATCTTATATTGGATATTTTAAAGATGAATCGAAGAGTTTTACCAAGTAAAATAGAGTTTAGGGCAACCAAACCAGCTAAGTAACTACATCTAATGTATTGAATAATAATTTAATAAGTATTATGCATGCATAATATATTTTTTATTTATATTAGCAAAAATTAATTCAAACAAAATCTCTGCATAAACCGTCATGATTTTATGCATTAAAAGGGAAAAAATAAAATAGTACACATGAAAATATTAGTTTGTATTAGTAGTGTTCCGGATACTACTTCCAAAATTAACTTTACAGCAGATAAATCTGCTTTCGACAAGAACGGAATTCAGTGGGTAATCAACCCTCTAGATGAATTTGCGTTGACAAAAGCGGTTAAACTTCAGGAATCTCAGGGAGCAACAGTTACAGTAATCAACGTAGGTGATGCTGCTACAGAACCTGTAATCAGAAAAGCTTTAGCTATTGGTGCTAACGATGCAGTAAGAGTAAATCTTGATCCGAAAGATAGCTATGCTACAGCAAAAGAAATTGCAGCAGTAGCGCAAAACGGAGGATATGATCTTATCCTTTGTGGAAAAGAATCTATTGATTATAACGGAGGTTCAGTTCCGGGAATGGTGGCTCAGTTATTGAACCAGCCTTTCGTAAATGCTTCAGTAGGATTAGACGTAAGCGGAAGCGAAGCTACTGCAGTAAGAGAAATTGAAGGAGGTAAAGAAACTATTTCTGTAAAATTACCGGCAGTTATTGCAGGTCAGAAAGGATTAGTAGATGAAAAAGACCTTATCATCCCGAATATGAGAGGAATTATGTCTGCAAGAACAAAACCTCTGCAGGTAGTAGAGCCTTCTTCTTCAGAAGTAAAAGTTCAGGGAGTATCTTATGACAGCGTTCCTCCAAGAGCTGCTGTGAAAATGGTTTCTCCTGACAACCTGGATGAATTGGTAAGATTACTTCATGAAGAAGCTAAAGTAATCTAATCTTTAAATTTTTCAATCTTTTAATTTTTAAATTTAAAACAATGGCAGTATTCGTATACGCAGAAAATATAAACGGAGTTTACAAAAAAGCAGCTTTTGAAGCAGTTTCTTACGCTAAAGCTATCGCTGATAAAGCGGGAGATACCGTTACGGCAATCTCTGTAAACCCAACAGATTCTTCAGATTTATTATACAAATATGGAGCATCAAACGTTATCAATATCAAAGACGAAGGTCTTAAAAACTTCTCTGCAAAAGCATTTGCTCAGGCTGTAAATGAAGTAGCAGACGGAAATACTATTGTTTTCCCTCACACTACTGATGCTTCTTCAATTGCTCCTATGCTTGCTGTAATGAAGAATTACTCTTTAATTACAAACGCATTGGAGGCGCCTGAAAGCCTTTCTCCTTTCCAGGTAAAGAGAAGAGCATTCTCAGGAAAAGGTTTCATGCATGCAAAAGCTGAAGGAAACGGAGTAATTGTTACGGTTTCTCAAAACGCTTTTGGTGTTAAAGAAAATGCAGTATCAGGTTCAGAAGAAGTGAAAAATTTATCGGTTGCGAATGAAGATACTAAAGTGATTTCTCACGAGCAAAGTTCAGGTAAACTAGACCTTAAAGAAGCTGAAGTTGTTGTTTCTGCTGGTAGAGGGATGAAAGGTCCTGAAAACTGGGGAATGATCGAAGATTTAGCAAACGTTTTAGGAGCTGCTACAGCATGTTCTAAGCCGGTTTCTGATATCGGATGGAGACCTCACACAGAGCACGTAGGACAAACTGGTAAAGCAATTGCACCCAACCTTTACATAGCTGTAGGAATTTCAGGAGCAATTCAGCACCTTGCTGGAGTAAACTCTTCAAAAACGATTGTTGTTATCAACAGTGATCCTGAAGCACCATTCTTCAAGTCTGCTGATTACGGAGTAGTAGGAGATGCTTTCCAGATTATTCCTGCATTAACAGAGAAAATTAAAGCAATAAAAGGATAAGAAAGTGAATTGTGAATAGTCAATTCGCTTTGCTCGTCAATTTTTAAGTAAATAATTCACTTGCGAAGCAAAATTCACTATTGACGTTTGACAATCATCAACAATACAGATAAAAGCTCGGCTTTCCGGGCTTTTATTTTTGCGTAAAAAAGTGAAAACACAATAAAAAATTAATCTATATTTGTAGCTATGGATTATAAACAGCTAATTATTCGCGGAATATCGTACAGCCAGACTCAATCAGGGGCGTACGCATTGTTACTGGAGCATGAAGAAACACACATAAAATTACCTGTTGTTATAGGAAATTTCGAAGCCCAGTCTATCTCTCTTGGGCTTGAAAAAGATATTCATCCACCGCGTCCTCTTACTCATGATTTATTTACTAAGTTTATAGTTTCTGCCAATTATGAGCTAATTTCTGTCATTATCTATCAGATTGTAGACGGAGTTTTCTTTTCAAATATCAACTTTAAAAATAAAGTAACGGAAGAAGAACTGATCCTTGATGCCAGAACTTCCGATGCTGTTGCAATGGCCGTAAGATTTGACGCGCCTATATTTACAACCCAACAGGTTTTGAATGAAGCCGGGATTTTATTGGAACTGGAAGATGTTGCCAAAGAAGATCAATCTTTCTCAGAAACTGTACAGACAGAAGATAACTTGAAATCTCTTTCTATGGAAGAGCTTCAGAAATTATTAGATGAAGCTGTTAAAGAAGAAGACTATGATACCGCCCTTGAAATCCAGGAAGAAATCAAGAGGAGGAAAAAGAAAATTGATTAAAGAGATACTTTTTATATAAACTATGAATTTAAAATTACGACTGACCATCCTCAGTTTTCTCCAGTTTTTTGTTTGGGGTGCATGGCTGATTACGATGGCAAACTTCTGGTTTGGCACAAAACATTGGGAAGGAACTCAGTTTGGAGCTGTGTTCGGAACAATGGGAATTGCTTCTATCTTTATGCCAACCATTACTGGAATTATTGCTGACCGCTGGGTAAATGCGGAACGTATATTTTCAGTATTACACATTCTTTATGGGGTTATTCTTTTCATATTGCCTCATTCTGCAGATCCAAATTCCTTCTTTTCGGTAATGCTTGTGGCCATGTGTTTCTACATGCCTACTATTGCACTTGCTAATTCAATTTCTTATACAATCCTGAAAAATAATAATCTGGATGTGGTGAAAGACTTTCCACCGATTCGTGTATGGGGAACTATTGGTTTTATTGTTGCCATGTGGATCACAAATCTTAGTGGAAACAAAGCAACAGAAGGACAGTTTTATATTGGAGGTGCTGTAGCGATTTTCTTAGGAATTTATGCGCTTACATTACCTAAATGTCCGCCTCAAAAATTAATTGATAAAGACTCACCATTATCCGAGCAATTAGGTTTGAATGCATTCAAACTGTTTGGAAACTATAAAATGGCATTGTTCTTTCTATTCTCAATGCTTTTGGGAGCTGCACTTCAGCTTACCAATGCATACGGAGATGTTTTCTTAAGTGAATTTGCGCATTTTCCTAAATATGCAGACTCGTTTGTAGTACAGAGATCTACCATTATTATGTCAATTTCTCAGGTTTCAGAAACCCTTTTTATTTTGGCAATTCCTTTTTTCCTTAAGAAATTTGGAATTAAAAAAGTAATGCTGATGTCTATGTTAGCATGGGTTTTAAGATTCGGATTCTTTGCGTATGGTGTTCCGGACGGATTCGGACTTTCATTAATCATTCTTTCATGTATCGTATACGGAATGGCTTTCGATTTCTTTAATATATCAGGATCACTTTTCGTAGAAACGACTACCGATAAAAAGATACGTTCTTCGGCTCAGGGATTATTCATGATGATGACTAACGGGTTTGGGGCAGTTTTCGGAAGTTATGCCGCAGGATGGGCTATTGATAAATTCTTTACCCATAAGTTTTCAACGGTTTCAGATCTGTCTGCTTATCTGCAAACAACACCTGATAATCCTACTTTCCTGGGCATTTTAAAGAATAGTTTCAATGCAGCGGTGAACTCAGACGGAACCCTTTCCTCTATAGTGATGGTGAAAGACTGGCAGCAGATATGGCTTTCTTTTGCAATCTATTCATTAATACTGGCGATTTTCTTTGCTGTTTTGTTTAAACATAAACACAACCCGGAAGATGTTTCATCAGTTAAACATTAATTAAAACTAACATTCTTAAGATATTAAATTGCATTTTTGAAAAAAGATGCAATTTTTTATTTTTCAGATATCGTTTTATAAAATAAAGGTTGACTGAAGAAAAATTTGGACTTCAGATCGATATAGAAATAGCAAATACCCATTTTTAATTTGATAATAAATTCCTTTTTCTCTTTGTGTAATAATTAAAAATATCGAATCTTTTTTATAGCTAACAAGTGTTCGGGTGCGGAATTCCTATTTTTAAAACACACTATTTAAAAGTGTGTTTTTTTTTGTATTTTGGCACTTTAGTAAATATGAAAAATATTCAGTTATTAGGTTTGCTGTTAGTCATTGTAGGCAGCTTTTTACCCTTGGTACATGTGCCTGTCATCGGGAACTGGAACTATTGGAAGCTTGATCATTATCTGGCTATTGCCTGCTGGATTTTTTCAGCATGTGCCGTTTTTGGAATTGTAAATAACAGTGTCAGAATCGTTAGATTTTTTGGTATTCTGCTTATTCTTTTATTCGGATTTACCTTAGTTGCTGTGAAAATGCAGTCGCTGCAATATTTTAGCTTTTTACCATTCAAATCATGGCAGGAAACTTTTGCAGGAATCGTCAAATTGAAATGGGGCTGGGCTGTAGAGTTTTTAGGCGCTTTTCTAATGGTAATTGCAGGAGGAAACAAAAAAATAAACAATAGAACACAAATATAAAAATGAACTCCTTAAAAATATTTTCAATAGGAATTTTGTTGATGGCAGCCACGCAGGTTCATGCTCAGGCAACAGAACAGAAAAAACCGGATAATCCGCCGAAATGTGCTAATATAAAAGAAGGGAAGTTCGTAAGACCCAATTACCCGGAAGCAATATGGCATATGACCATTAAAGATAATGTTCAGACTGAATATTTTAATAATGGAAAAGATTATATCAAATCTACATTGGTTTTTATAGATGATTGTAATTATAAAGCAATCGTCATGGAGAAATCCGATAAAAATGATCCCGCACAAATAGGGGATGTCTTCAACAATAAAATAGTAGCTACCCAGGATAATCTTCTGAAGGTAAATACTAAAATTGAAGGAACCCAATTTGATATAGTATACGTAAAAGTGAAATAAATTCTAATTATAAAAAGGGAACATCTGTTCCGTTTTAGCTTAAAATAAAAATTATATACATGAAAGAAGTATTCATTGTTTCCGCAGTAAGAACACCAATGGGAAGTTTTATGGGAAGCTTATCAACAGTTCCGGCTACAAAATTGGGAGCAACTGCTGTAAAAGGTGCATTAGATAAAATCGGTATGGATCCTAATAATGTTCAGGAAATCTATATGGGAAATGTTCTTCAGGCAGGAGAAGGCCAGGCGCCGGCTCGTCAGGTTGCTTTAGGAGCAGGTCTTTCAATCAATACACCATCTACTACCGTAAATAAAGTTTGTGCTTCAGGAATGAAGGCTGTAACAATGGCGGCTCAGGCAATCAAAGCTGGTGATGCAGAAGTAATTGTAGCAGGAGGTATGGAGAATATGTCTTTAGTTCCTCATTATTACAATGCAAGAGTAGCTACAAAATTAGGTGACATCAAAATGCTTGACGGTATGGTGCTTGACGGTCTTACAGACGTATACAACAAAGTACATATGGGAGTATGCGCAGAAAAATGTGCCGTAGATTATAACATTACAAGAGAAGATCAGGATAACTTCGCTGTAGAATCTTACAAAAGATCAGCAAAAGCTTGGAGCGAAGGTAAATTCAGTGAAGAGATTGTACCGGTTTCTATTCCTCAGAGAAAAGGAGAGCCTGTAATCTTTGCTGAAGATGAAGAATACAAAGCAGTAAACTTTGACAGAATTTCAACACTTCCTACCGTTTTCAAAAAAGAAGAAGGTACAGTAACAGCAGCAAACGCTTCTACATTGAACGATGGTGCTTCTGCATTGATCCTTGTTTCTAAAGAAAAAATGGAAGAATTGGGATTAAAACCTCTTGCTAAAATCGTTTCTTATGCTGATGCAGCTCATGAGCCTGAAAACTTTACAACGGCTCCGGCAAAAGCTTTACCTATCGCTCTTAAAAAAGCAGGATTAGAGATTTCTGATATCGATTTCTTCGAATTCAACGAAGCTTTCTCAGTAGTAGGATTGGCAAACAACAAAATCTTAGGATTAGATGCTGCTAAGGTAAACGTAAACGGAGGTGCTGTAGCATTAGGACACCCACTGGGAAGTTCGGGTTCAAGAATCATCGTTACATTAATCAACGTATTGAAGCAAAATAATGCAAAATATGGGGCTGCTGCTATCTGTAACGGTGGTGGTGGAGCTTCTGCAATTGTAATTGAAAACTTATAATTGACATATACAGCCATATTTTGTGGTTTCAGATATAAAAATCGGGGTTCTTGGACCCCGATTTTTTGGTTATAAAATAGTACGTTGCTGTCTTCCAACGAGGTCTTCAGGTTGATGATATAAAATTTCCGGTCAGAGATATCTCTTAATAGCAGAAAAGCTTTTCCTGATTATGAATGTTACCCAAAAGGAGAGTCTATTGAAAAAAAATAATACAGAATCTTATTATTGGAGGTTTTTGTTCAGTATAATTAAACGGAATAAGAGGAAATCTTTGCTGAATTATTTCAATGGCTTACAATTATTATTTTCAAAATAAAATTAAAAACCGTCGAATATTCCGTAGTTTTTCTATTTTTGTGCTACTAATATTTATTTGAAATGTCTGAAACTGAGAATCGACAGCCTAAAAACATAAAGAATAATCCTAAGATTATGAAAGCCTGGGCTGTATATGACTGGGCAAACTCCGTTTATTCCCTGGTTATTACCTCTACCATTTTTCCCATTTATTACTCCATCCTAACCACAGCTTACGAGAAAAAAGAATATGTGGCGGAAACAAAAACATGGATAGATGTTCCGGTAAGACATATGATCAAAATTTTCGGGGAAGAATATCAGCCGGATGCTGTATATGGATATTCACTTACCATATCATTCTTTATTGTAGTGTTACTGTCACCGTTTTTATCTTCTTTGGCTGATACCATCGGAAACAAAAAATCTTTCCTTCAGTTCTTCTGCTATCTTGGTGCAACATCATGTATGGGATTAGCTATGTTTACAGGGATGCATAACGTATTTCTGGGGCTTTTATTCAGTATCACGGCCAGTGTAGGTTTTTGGGGAAGTTTGGTGTTTTATAATTCTTTCCTTCCTGATATTGCCACACCGGACAGGCAGGATGCGCTCTCTGCAAGAGGATATGTGTACGGATATATAGGTTCCGTAGTTTTAGTGGTAATCTGTTTGGTTTTAATTCAGGTTTTTGCCAAAGGAGCAGCCCAGCAGCTATTGTTTACAAGAATCAGTTTCCTGTTAACGGGAGCATGGTGGTTTGGGTTCTCTCAATACACATTCAAACACCTTCCTCAATTTGGGGATGTGAAAGATAAACTTCCTAAAGACTTAGTATTACTTAATTATAAGAATATCTTCAAAAAACATGAAGAGCAGGGAGGTTTCTTTGAGGTGTTTAAAGATAATCTGAGCTTCTATAAAGATATTGCAAAAGAAAGTTTTCATGAACTGTTTAAAGTAGGAGGAGAGCTTTTCAAAGATAAAAATCTAAAATTCTTCCTGTCAAGTTTCTTCTTTTACAGTGTAGGAATGCAGACAATTTTCCTTATGGCAACTTTATTCGGAAAGAGTGAGATCAATCTTGCTCAGGATAAACTGATAGGAACCCTTTTGGTGATTCAGATCGAAGCGATCATCGGAGCAGTTATTTTCTCGAGACTATCCAAGAGAATTGGTAACAAAAATGTGATTTCAATTGCCATCATCCTTTGGATTGTAGCTTGTCTTTGGGCTTATTTCCTGAACAAAGAAAATCCTACAGTAGAATACCAGTTTTATGGAGTAGCTGCCGTAGTTGGTTTGGTAATGGGAGGTCTTCAGGCAATGTCAAGATCTACCTACTCAAAACTTCTTCCGGAAAATTCCATGGAAAATACAACGTACTTCAGTTTCTATGACGTATTGGAGAAAATTGCCATTATCATCGGAACGTTCATCTTTGCAACATTAATTGAACATTTCAATAATATGCGTATCGCGGCCTTATCAATGACCATATTTTTTGCTGCAGGATTAGTTTTAATACGATTCCTGAAGGTCAAAATGAGAACCGATAGAGAAACTTTATAAAAATTAAAAGACGTTATTTTTAACGTCTTTTTTTTATTTTAATGAATTAAAAACATTCATTTAGTGATTAATGCAGGTAAATTAGCTGAATATAAAAGGGCTGTAACAGATATCACGGTGAAGTCTCTGAAGTCTGCAGAACTGAAAAGATCCGTCTGTTAACTTTACCAACCTTCATCCAGCTGCTACAGGGAATGGATGGAATGTGAATTTCTCTTGCAATGTTTTAGCAGCAGAAGACATCAACATAAAAAATAACTCAATAGATATATATCCGAATCCTGCCAAAAATATGATAATGCTCTCTTCAAAAGAAAGACTAAAAGGAAATAAACAGGAAATAAATCTTTCCTCAATTCAGACAGGAAACTACGTAATTACCATAGAAACAGAAAAGCAGACCATCAGCAAGAAGCTGATCAAACAGTAATTAATAATAAAAAAATAATATTTATTTATTTAAACCATAGCAGACTGTTATGGTTTTTTTTATATTTTATGATTGTTTTGTAAAAACTTAAAGTATTTGTGTTACTTTTATTAAAAATTAATAATGCGAAAACTCTTACTATTTGGCTCATTGATATGGGGCATCTTTTGTTTTGGACAAAATCTAAAACCTGTAGCCCAAAAAATCCATGAATATAAAAAGCTAAACTACCGTGCTCCTAAGTATGATTTATTTGATGTGAAAAGCACGGATAATATCTCTGATTTAAGAAAAACGGCAACTGATGCAACTGCTTTAAATCTGGATATCCCCAAACTCATGAGATTACTTGCTGAAAGCCCTGAATTTCTTGAAGTATCCTTTCCTTTTGATGGCAATAAAGAAATCACTGTTCAGCTTTTTAAAAAGCAAATTTTCACTGATGATTTCAAAGTAAAAACGAAAAAAGATGAAGTTGTATCCTATAATCCCGGGATTTACTATCGCGGAATTGTTAAAGGAGATGATCAGTCTATAGTAGCATTTAGTTTTTTTGATAATGATGTGGTAGGAATTATTTCAACACCAGCTTTGGGAAATATTATACTTGGAAAAATAAAGAATTCGAGTGATTTTATAAGTTATTCAGAGTCTAAACTGACGGTAAAAAATAGTTTCATTTGTAGTGTAGATGAATTGAAAGAAAACAAAACTCAATTACCACCACCTGATCCGGGACAGCTTACCAATAAAACCATGACTGAAAATTGTGTAAGGGTATTTTATGAAGTAGGTTATAAACCCTATCAGGGGAATGGTTATAATGTGGCTGCTACTGTTAACTGGATGACCGCTATCCATAACAGTGTTGAAACAATATATTTTAATGATGATATTAAGATAGCTTTAAGTGAAATGTATGTATGGACTACACCAGATCCTTATACAGGTAACTATAATCCGGACTTAGGGGTTTTTAGTAGTAACAGACCTATATTTAATGGCGATATTGCCCACTTAGTGATCTCGCCTACTGCTACCGGTTATTCCAATATTAACTCACTGTGTACAGATCTGAGATACTGTTACTCACCCGTTACGGTAACCTACCAGCAATTTCCGATGTATTCCTGGACAGTCAATGTTACAGCCCATGAATTGGGACATAATCTAGGCTCTCAGCATACCCATGCCTGTGCGTGGAATGGTAATAATACTGCTATTGATGGATGCGGTGCCCAAAGTGGAAATCAGGGAAATGCATGTAGCGGGCCAATTCCTGGTAATGGCGGAGGTACTATAATGAGTTATTGTCACTTAATTTCCGGAGTTGGAATTAATTTCAGTAATGGATTTGGTCCACAACCTGCTGAATTCATTAGAAAAACCATTAATTCAAAAGCTTGTCTGGGTACTAATTGTATTTCCTCCTGTGAAGTAACGGTAATGGATCTCAGTATTGATAATATTACACAAAACTCAGCCAGTGTCTTTATTATAGATGGAGCTTCACAAGCATGGAAGTATACACTCTCCAAAATAAATGGAACAATTGTACAGTCAGGAACAACGAATACCAACAGTTTTAGTTTAAATAATCTGGATCCAAACACTTATTATAACTTATTTATTGGAAGTGAATGTTCAGGTTCTTTAGCTTATCAAAAATACCGAACATTTTTAACAGATGGAGATTGGTGTTCAGGAGTACGGTTTACAGATTCCGGAGGTCTCTCCGGAGGATATAGTAACAATGAAAAGTTAACCAAAACTTTTTATCCACTTTCCAATTCTAAACTGACATTATATTTCAGTGAATTTAATTTAGAGAATTTTAAAGACTATATGTATGTATATAACGGACCTTCAGCCGGATCTCCTTTATTTCCAAATGGAAATAACCTTACTGGAACTTTACTTCCCGGGCCATTTGTTTCTACAGATCCTACCGGAGCTATTACTGTTGAGTTTTTCTCCAATGAATATGGCACAGGGAATGGATGGAATGCCGGATTTTTATGCAAGTTTTTAGGAGTTGAAGATATTGAAACAAATAACAATACCGTTTCAATTTACCCGAATCCGGCAAAAACAATGATCATCATTTCATCAAAAGAAAATTTAAAATCCTATAAAATATTTGATGAAGCAGGGAGATTGGTGACATCAGCTTCTTCTTTGAAAGGAAGTAAAACAGAGATCAATCTATCTTCCATACAAACAGGAAATTATGTCATTAGCATTGAAACAGAGAAGCAGACGATCAACAAAAAGCTGATCAAACAGTAATTAATAATAAAAAAATAATACATATTTAAGCCATAGCAGATATTCTGTTGTGGTTTTTTTTATGTTTCATGGTTGTTTTGGTGGAAATTAAAGTATTTGTAGTATTTTTAATGAAAAATTAATAATGCGAAAACTCCTTTTATTCAGCTCCTTTTTATGGGGCATCTTTTGTATTGCCCAAAATGTAAAACCCTTAGCCCGGAAAATCCATGAGTATGAAAAATTAAAGGTTCGTAACCATACCTATGACTTATTTAATCTGAAAAATACGGGTGATTTGTCTGATCTTAGGAGGATAGCAACCGATGCAGCTGTTTTTAAACTTGACCAGACTCAGCTTAAAAAACTAATTGTTGAGAGCCCCGAGTTTCTTGAAGTATCTTTTCCCTTTGATGAAAATAAAGAAATAACAGTTCAGTTATATAAAAAATCAATCTTTGCCGAAGGCTTTAATGTAAAAACTAAAAAAGATGAACGGGTTCCTTACAAGCCGGGAATCTATTATCGGGGTATTGTGAAAGGGAATGATGAATCTCTTGCAGCTTTTAGTTTTTTTGACAATGATGTTGTCGGAGTTATTTCAACTCCTGCTCTGGGGAATATTGTTGTAGGAAAGCTTAAAAACTCCGAAGATTTTGTAAGTTATTCAGAGAATAAATTAACAGTACAAAACAGTTTTGTTTGCGAGGCAGATGAAATGATGGGAAACAAAGGGCAAAAAAACTCTCTTCAGGCTGATCAGCTTACCCAAAAGACAATAACTGATAATTGCGTAAGGACTTATTATGAAGTAGGATATAAACCTTACGAAAATAATGGTTTTAACATCACATCCACTGTTAATTGGATGACTGCTATGCATAATAATGTCGAAACATTATATTTTAATGATGATATCCGGATATCTTTAAGTGAAATTTATGTCTGGACAACCCCTGATCCATATACAGGAGGAGCTGACGCGAATTTAGCAATGTTTAGCAATAACAGGCCTCTGTTTAACGGAGATATTGCCAGTTTAATAATTTCACCTTCAAGTGGAGGAGTAGCCTATCTTAATTCTCTTTGCTCAGATTTGAAATATTGTTTTTCTCCCGTTCGTTCCTATTATGAACAGTTTCCATTGTTTTCGTGGAATATTTTTATAATTGCCCATGAAATGGGACATGGCTTAGGATCTCCCCATACTCACGCCTGTGCGTGGAATGGTAATAATACTACTATTGATGGATGTGGAACTCAGGCCGGATCTCAAGGAAGTACATGCCCCGGACCAATTCCGGGAAGCTCAGGAGGAACCATAATGAGCTATTGTCATTTGGTTTCCGGAACTGGAGTCAATTTTAGTAATGGCTTTGGTCCACAACCTGCAGAACTTATAAGAAGTACCATTAATTCTAAATCCTGTCTTGGAACAAACTGTACTTCTTCATGTGAGATCACCGTCCTGGATGTCAGTGTTTCTGACGTAACTCAAAGCTCAGCAGATATTTTTATTATGGATGGAAGTCTGTCATCCTGGAGATACAGACTTTGTAAAATTGACGGCACAGTTGTACAATCAGGAACTACTAATTCTAATAGCTTTATAATAAACAACCTTGAAGCGAACACCTATTACAATTTATTTGTAGGAAGCGAATGCTCAGGTCCATTGGCATTTCAGAAACACAGAACATTTTTAACAGATGGAAACTGGTGTTCCGGGGTACGGTTTACAGATTCCGGAGGTCTTTCCGGAGGATATAGTAATAATGAAAAGTTAACCAAAACTTTTTATCCACTTTCCAATTCCAAACTGACATTGTATTTCAGTGAATTTAATTTAGAAAGTTTTAAAGACTATATGTATGTATATAATGGACCTACAGCCGGATCTCCATTGTTTCCGAATGGAAATAACCTTACGGGTTCTTTGGTTCCCGGCCCATTTGTATCTACAGATCCTACCGGAGCTATTACCGTTGAGTTTTTCTCCAATGAATCAGGTACAGCAAATGGATGGAATGCAGGATTTTTATGCAAATTTTTAGGAGTTGAAGATATTGAAACAAATAACAATACCGTTTCAATTTACCCGAATCCCGCAAAAACAATGATCATCATTTCATCCAAAGAAAATTTAAAATCCTATAAAATATTTGATGAAGCGGGAAGATTGGTAACATCAGCTTCTTCTCTGAAAGGAAGTAAAACAGAGATCAATCTATCTTCCATACAAACAGGAAATTATGTCATTAGCATTGAAACAGAGAAGCAGACGGTCAACAAAAAATTGATCAAACAGTAATTTCTCAATAAATTTATTATAAAAGCCTGATATTCTCAGGCTTTTTTCTTATTTTTAATCGGTAAAAGAATGCTGTAAACCTAAATAACTCATATTTCGGTCTGAGTTTTGCTTATATTCAGCGGAATAATTTTTAACTTTGCAAAAAGATTTATTGTCAATATGACCAACCCTTTATTTTATGCAAAAATAATTCTGTTTGGAGAATATGGAATGATTGAAGATTCCCAGGGACTTGTAGTACCTTACAGTTTCTATAAGGGAACTTTAAAATTTTCAGATTTAAGTTCTGATTTTGAACGTAATTCCAACAGACATCTGCAGAAATATTCAGACTTTCTTACAGCCCTTGATCTTTCCGATGATTTTAAGTTGGATATTGAGAGCTTCAAAAATGATATTTCAAACGGACTTTTCTTTGATTCCAATATTCCTCAAGGATATGGAGTAGGAAGTTCCGGTGCTTTGGTAGCTGCTATTTTCGAAAAATATTCAGTCAGTAAACTTAATCCTGAGAATATCTCAAAAGATAATCTTAAGAAATTAAAAGCTGTTTTTGGAGAAATGGAAAGCTATTTCCATGGGAAAAGTTCAGGAATGGATCCATTGATCTGTTACATGAATCTGCCAATTTTAATTGAAAATAAAGAAAATCTAGACAGGGTAAATATTCCCGAAGGAGAAGAAGGAAAAGGGGCAATTTTTCTGATTGATTCAGGAATGACGGGTGAAACCGGGCCCATGATTCAGATTTTCTTTGAGAAAATGAAAACAGAAGGTTTCCGTAAAACCCTGAAGGAAGAATTCATCCGCTACAATAATGCGTGTATTGAATCTTTCCTTAAAAAGGACATGAATCCATTCTTCAGAAATCTTAAAAAGCTTTCTCACTGGGCTTATGAACATTTCCGCCCTATGATTCCTGAAAGTATTTTTAATATCTGGAAAAAAGGACTGGATTCTAATGCCTATTATCTGAAACTGTGTGGAAGCGGTGGAGGTGGTTACATCTTAGGATTTACCAAAGACTACGCAAAAGCAGAAAAAATGCTTGAAGGCTTCCAAAAAGAAGTGATTTACAGATTTTAAATAGATTGGAATGAATTCTGAAAAAGAAACTTTCCAATCTAAAAACTATATCTCAAAATCTCTATTTTACAGATTTTCGCAATTCGTGGGGTTTTTACTCGGAGCACGCTTTTTTGTAGCTGCTTTGTTGACATTTGCGCTCTATGTTTCTACTTTTTTCCTGTTCAATCAGGATGAATCTTTCAGAAAATTCGTATTCGATTTCAAAGTACACGGTATTATTTTTTGCACCGTCCTTACCATTCTGGCAGGTGGTATTATCAACCAATTTTATGATCTGGAGAAAGATCATGTAGTAAAACCTTTCAGAACCAGAGTTCAGAGCTTCATCAAACAGAAATATTTTCTATATGCCTATCTGGCACTCAGTGTTATTTCTTTAGGAGTAGCCTGGATGATTTCTCATAATGTATTTGTTTTTTTTGTTGTATATCAGTTCTTTATGTGGTTTTACAGTCATAAACTGAGCAGAATACTGATCTTAAATAACCTTACTTTTGTCAGCCTCACCCTGTATCCGTTCTTTGGAATGATGGTGTACTATGAAACCTTTTCAAAAAAGGTTTTCCTGATGGCTGTTTTTCTATTTCTTATCCTTTTGTGTATTGATATTGTTAAAGATACCCTTACCAGAAGTGTAGACAAAGCATTTGGATATACTACAATTCCCAATTATTTTAAAAGCCGGAATACGAAAATTATCCTGACTTCTTTATTAGCTGTTACCATGGCAGTTTCTATGAATATCATTACAAAAACTGGTATTACTGGGTTCATGGCTTATTATTTTGCAGGAGGACTTTTTGTAATGATAGTTTGTATTTACCTTCTTTTAAACGCATCAAGAAGAACTAACTTCTTCACATTGAATATATTACGGTTTTGGGTTTTCGTTGGAATCATAGCAATGCTTTTAAACGGGATAGAACATAAATTGTAAAAAAAATTCTTTAAATAAACTGTGGTTATTATTACCTTTGCATAACTAAATTTAATAAATAGGAATGCCCATTTTTAATGATACTAAAATTGCATTTGCAGACAAGTCTGATGCACAATTGAGAAAGGCTTACTGGATGTTTAAAATGATTGAACATCCCGCTCTTACAAGCCTTGGAACATCTGTTCTGAATTTCACAGTACACAACAATTTTCCTTTCGTTACCGGAATTGTAAAAAATACCTTATTTGCACAGTTCTGTGGTGGAGAAACCCGTGAAGAAAGTATGAAAGTTGTGAAGCAGCTGTTTAAAAGAGGAGTTGGAAGTATTTTCGATTATTCTATTGAAGGGAAAGAAGATGAGGAAACTTTTGATGCTGTTTGCAAAGAAATTAAGGATATTGTAAGATTCTCAGTAGGAAATCCGGCAATCCCTTTTATTGTATTTAAACCTACTGCCTTCGGAAGAATTGATTTGTATGAAGCTGTTGGAAAAGGTGCAGAGCTTACTACAAGCCAGAAAGAAGAATGGGAAAGAGTAGTGAAAAGATTTGATGAAGTTTGCAGTCTTTGCCACGAGCATGATAAAAAAGTAATGGTAGATGCTGAAGAAACCTGGATGCAGGATGCAGCAGACCACCTTTGCGAAGAGATGATGGAGAAATATAACCAGCAAAAGCCTATCGTTTGGAATACCATCCAGATGTACAGAACCGGAAGGCTGGAATATATGGAGGCTAATCTTCAGAGAGCAAGAGAGAAGAACTACTTCATCGGTTACAAAATCGTGCGTGGTGCTTACATGGAGAAAGAAAGAGCCAGAGCTGCGGAAAAAGGATATGCAGATCCTATCCAACCCACTAAAGAGGCTTCAGATAAAAACTACAATGCAGGAATTGACTTTGTAATGGATCATTTGGATAAGGTTTCAGCGTTTTTCGGAACCCATAATGAAATCTCTTCTGAATTAATTATGGATAAAATGAAAGCAAAATCTCTTGAAAACGGGAATCCGCATGTTTATTTCGGACAGCTTTACGGAATGAGTGATAATATCACCTTCTATTTGTCAGATAAAGGCTATAACGTAGCTAAATATCTTCCATACGGACCTGTAAAGGATGTTGTTCCTTATTTGACAAGAAGAGCTCAGGAAAATACCTCTGTGGCCGGACAAACCGGGAGAGAGCTTGGACTGATTAAAAAAGAACTTGAAAGAAGAAAGAAATAATAATATTGTTTTCAATAAATATATCAGGCCTGCAATTTTGCAGGTCTTTTTGTTGGAATTAATAGGGGGGAATTTTATGGGAAATTAACAATAATCAACACAATTATATTATGGGTTAATCATATGTCAAAATAATCTGATTTTTATTGCTGATTTGATTTTAAATAATTATATTTGATAGAGCCATAAAAACTAACGTATAATAATATTTTCATTTACTGTTACAACTCCGCTATAAGAGAGAACTTCATCAATACGATAATCAATAATATCACCCTTATAAATAACCGAAATTATAAAAATATAGCATGGGAGCAGATGATTATAATAAGATAAAATTGCATCAGCTTATACCCGTCAAAATTTTTAAAAATAAAATAAAGCAATAGCTTTAGTTTTCTTCTTCAAATATTTTTTTAACCTGATCATTTTCTTTGATCAGGTTTTTTTAAGGCTCAAAACTTTCGAATTTTCCGTTTTCGTAGAACAAGACAATACGCTTTATTTTACTTTGTTGATTACCAAATAGTTGTCCTAATAATTGATCGCTGGTGTTTTCTAATCGCTGAGAATCTGATATTTTTTCAGGCGCTTTATCTTGGGTCGGTATAAACGATTCTCCAGGACTTGGTTTTGGAGTTTCCATTTCCGTTTCATCGCTTCCAAATTCATCATCATCATTCATCATGGTGAAAAGGTCGGGGAGTGGAGTTGTTTTTATTTTCTCTTCCTCTATATGATCTTCGCTAATTTCGGTTTCTGGCAGTTGGGATTTCAGCATCTCACCTTCTCCAGTAACCAGCCAGTCCCAAAGAAGTTCCGGGAAACGGGATTTTATTTTTATGATAAACTCAAGAGACGGCTTGTTTCTTCCTGAAGTAATATGCGAAATAGATGAACGCTGTACATCAATTTCATCAGCAAACTCAGAAGGGGTCAGATTGGAATACTCAATAATTTTGGAAATTCTTTCATTTAAACTCATAAAATAAGCCTTTAATTATTTTACAAATGTAACATATATAATTTACAAATGCAAAATACAAATGTAAATAAATGCAAATGTTTTCAATATACATTTGTAACACAGTATTAAAATATTATCAATCAGTTTATTATAGTTAAATTACAATTGTATTTAATAATTATCTGAGGCTGTTATAAGATTTAGGAATAGGCATCCAGACCTTATTATTTGACCTTCTGTTTTCCAGAATATTAGTTTAATAATGTAAATTTCGGCTTTTTCATAGCTTATTTTGTCCCTTAACCCACTTCCTTTTCCCTATTTACATTATTAACCTCTATCAATCTATTTCCTGAGCAATCTATTTCAATACATATCAAATTAAAGCCATATAAAGGCTATTTTAAAGATGTTACATAGGTAAATTACTGATGTAAATATACTTTTTTAAGCCAATATAATGGGGTAATAGTACAGAATTAGTATTTCTGTTAAGCAACTATTTTTATGGTGAACTAAAATGGTTCAAAAATAAGCAAATGGATTAAAAATTAGGGATTCAATCTGATTCATTATACACTTTACAAATGTATACAACGTTAAATAGCTAAGTTTTCCACAATTTTTATGTTTAATAAAATACCCCTCAAAGAGTAAAAAACAGCAATTTTAAGCCTTAAAGTACCATTGCAAATAGTATTTAGATAAGTTTCATAACTTACTGACTTTTAATTATTTAAATATATTATATTAAATTATTCGCAATCCACAATTTTATCCACAGACAATTTGTCTTTTGAAGTTGTTTAACAATGTTACAGGTGTTAATTAATCTCTAAACCTCAAAAAGGGTAGTATTTAAATCTTGTAAACAAATTTCAAAGCTGGTGTCAAATGTAAATTCTTGTATTTTTGTAATATTTACAAATGTTAATTTAAGTTTTTGCCTAAAAATGGCTAAATTTGAATCTTGTAAACAATTCCCAAAATGAATTTTGAACAGATCTATTCTCAAAACCCCGATTTCTCAAATCGCTATATTTCCCCTGAAAAATTATTTTCTTACCTACAGAACAATCTCAGCGATTATATTCAGGAGATCGGAAGATCCTATTTAGATAAGCCTATTTATCAGTTAAGCATCGGAACCGGAAACATTAATGTATTGGCCTGGTCACAAATGCACGGCAATGAATCCAATGCTACGCATGCCATGCTTGATCTTTTGGTGAGTCTTGATAAAGCTCCTGAAATGAAAGAGGATTTATTCGGTAAAATAAAACTGGATTTTATATTCATGCTGAATCCGGACGGATCAGAGAGATGGACCAGACTGAATGCAGCCGATATTGATCTTAACAGAGATTTTCATAATGAGGCTAGTAAGGAGATTAAATTTCTGAAAAAAGCTGCTGCTTCTAAAAAGTATGATTATGCATTAAATCTTCATGAGCAGAGAACCATTTTTACAACCGATGGTATTCATCCTGCCACTCTTTCCTTTTTGGCACCTTCCGAAAATGTAGAACGTACCGTTACAGAAAATAGAAAGAAATGTATGGCTGTAATAGGAAGTGTATACAACCATTTAAAGGAAATGATCCCTAATCAGATTGGAAGATATTCTGATGAATTCTATCCGACTTCTACAGGCGATAACTTTATAAAAGCCGGAATGCCGACAATTCTATTTGAAGGCGGACATTTTGTGGATGATTATACCAGAACAGGTACAAGAAAGTATTATACAATTGCTCTTTATTATGCTTTGAAAGCAATCAGTGAACTGAATTCTGATGTTACTGGATGGGAAAATTATCTTGAAATTCCTGAGAATAAAGAAACGCATTATGATATTATTTACAGAAATGTAAAACTGAACACAGAACATGAATGTATTTTGGATATAGCGGTTCAGTTTAGAGAAATAAAAGAAGAAGGAAAAGGTGAAATCTCATTTATTCCTTTCGTAATGGAAGCAGGGGATGTAAAGCAGAGAAAAGGCTGGCTGGAAATAGACTGCACCGGAAAGAAATTTATTTCTGCAACTAAATATCCGAAACTGGATGCTGTTGTGGATTTTAAAATAGAAGACTAATAAAATCGGCTGTCCAAAGGACAGCCGATTTTATTTTTTTATCTAATTTCTAAAAGTTTATATTCAATAGGAATGGGCTTTAGCCCATTTAATTTAAATAAAAATTCATATGGCTTTAGCCAAAACCTAACTTTGGAAATATAAAATTTAGATTTTATTCAATGATTCAAGCTTAGTTCACAACTTTAATTCCATTAGCAACAAACCTGATCTCTTCCTTAGGCTGTGTAATCGCATCAATTTCAGCTTGTGGCTTCTTAGCATCTTCTGCATAATGTTTCTGCTCATTCACAGAAGTTACTTTTCTTTCTGCATTTCCTTCTAACACAACGTTTTTCCCTTTTAAGGCTGTAGGTACAAAGAAAGCATAGTCTTTCATTTTTACAAAAAACTTAGAATTGTCTTCTGTCTGGATGGTAAGCCAGCATCCTTTTTTATCACAAACATCGGTTACTTTTCCTTTAACAGATACATTTTCAACTTTTTTATTATCTTTTTTAAGCTGCTTATTCAGTTTTTCTACTGTGATTGCTTTGGATTCAGCAGAAGAATTTACCTGATCTCCGTATGTATCACCTACCAGGGCTTTCCTTCCGGTGGACCAGATTGGGCAAATGCTAATGAAGAAGCTGTTAAAGCTGCTGCAAATAATATCGCTTTAAATTTCATGTTTAATATTTTTTCCAAAAATACTAATTAAAATTGAATCATAACGGAATAAAAAATGACAAAAAACAGCTGTTTTAAGGAATTTTCAATAAAATTCAAAATCAAAGACAGATTTGATTATATTTGACTCCTATACTTGACTATGCAAAAAAAACTGAAACTATGGGATGCCATTATGCTTGTGATGGGATCCATGATCGGAAGCGGGATCTTTATTGTAAGTGCTGACATGATGAGGAATCTGGGATCCGGATACTGGCTGATTGTGGTGTGGATCATTACAGGAATAATGACGGTAGCCGCAGCCATAAGCTATGGTGAACTGTCCGCATTATTTCCGAAAGCCGGAGGGCAATATACCTATCTCAAGGAAATTTTTGGTAAAAGAATGGGATTCCTTTACGGATGGGGATTGTTTACGGTAATACAAACCGGAACAATTGCTGCAGTGGCAATGGCTTTTGGAAAATTTACAGCGTATCTGATTCCTTCA
This sequence comes from Chryseobacterium sp. Marseille-Q8038, assembly GCF_965111995.1. Classification (NCBI taxonomy): domain Bacteria; kingdom Pseudomonadati; phylum Bacteroidota; class Flavobacteriia; order Flavobacteriales; family Weeksellaceae; genus Chryseobacterium; species Chryseobacterium sp. Marseille-Q8038. Next base: position 904,069 of record NZ_CBCOPN010000001.1, read on the forward strand.
CTTAACGATGCTGCACCTATTTTTCAAAGCGGTGAATTTAAAATTACATGGATACAGATTCTGGCCATTGGTGTAATTCTTCTGCTTACCTATATTAATACCAGAGGAGTAGAGAGTGGTAAAATCCTTCAGAATATTTTTACAGGTTCCAAAATTATTGCATTGATAGGTTTGATTGCTGCCGGTTTTATATTGGTAGATATCTCTCATTTAGCAGAAAACTTTAGCTGGGGTACAGATTCTTTTAATAACTTTAAAAAAGATATAAGTGGTAATTTTCTTAAAGAAGGCTGGGAACCCATTGGTGGAATGACTCTTCTGGGTGGAATTGCAGCCGCAATGGTAGGTTCTGTTTTCAGTTCTGTTGCCTGGGAAAGTGTAACATTTGTTTCCGGGGAAATTGAAAACCCTAAAAAGAATGTAGTGAAGTCAATGATTTATGGTACTTCTGCTGTTATGATCCTTTATATAGCGGTAAACTATGTATACTTAAATGCACTGGACAGAGACGGAATTGCTTTTGCAGCGAATGACAGGGTAGCAGTAGCGGCCTCACAGAATATTTTTGGAAGTGCTGGTACTATTATCATTGCTCTATTGGTAATGATTTCCACATTTGGATGTAATAACGGATTGATTTTGGCAGGTGCAAGAGTTTTTCAGACTATGGCAAAAGACGGAATGTTCTTTAAATCGGCCGAAAAAAATAATAAAAATGAAGTTCCGGAAAATGCACTTTGGATGCAGGGTGTGTGGGCTTCAATTCTTTGTCTGAGCGGGCAGTACGGGAATTTATTGGATATGATTTCTTTCGTAATTGTTCTGTTCTACATGATTACCGTATTTGGAGTTATTTATTTAAGAATGAAACAGCCAGAACTGGAAAGACCTTATAAGACATGGCTTTATCCGGTAACACCTGTTATCTACCTTTTAATAGGAACCTGTTTCTGTATTTTACTGTTAATCTATAAACAACAATATACATGGCCTGGTTTTATTTTGGTACTGCTGGGACTTCCGGTATACTATTTTATCAACCGGAAAAAAGCGGATGCTTAAAGTAAAATAAAAATATAAAAGATTACAGGGCTTTCAATTCAGTTTGAAGGCTCTTTTTTTGAATAATATTTTAAAGTATTGTCATCATTATTTGTCGAAAATGTGTATTTTGGTATTTCGTTTTTAAAACAGGACCATGAAGTAAAAACAATAAGTTATGGATACACCAAATTACAGAATGCCTTTCGTACCGTCTACTTTAATGACCGAAGGCGGAAGTATCGATACCTGCGATATGGGGGAAAGTATTGCCCACAATATTATGCTGCTGATCACCACCAAAAAAGGGGAGAACAGATATGATGAAAACTACGGAAACGATGTTTGGAACCTTGAATTCGATAATGGAGTCACAAGTGCCATCTGGGAAAGCGTTTTTATCAAAAGCTTAAGGAGACAGATTCAGGAATATGAACCCAGAATCGTCAACCCGCAGATTGATGCTCATATACAATTTGTAGAGCACAGCTACGATACTAAAGAACACACCGAAATTAAAAAGAAAGTAAGAATTGCCATCAATGCAAAAATGGAAGAATCAGGGGAACGTTTCAGTTTTTCAACAGAGTTGTTTCTAAGTCCAATGTCTATTGATTAATATTTTTAACAGCGAAAGAAAATTATGAATTTAGATCAGAATATTTATTCCAAAGAATCTGTAAAAGCAAGAATGCTGCAGAATGCAACTAAAGTATGGGGATTGAGAAGTCCGCAGTCTTTAGATCCTTTTGTAAAACTGTTGATAGATGCATTCAGTACAGAAGTTTTCAAAGCGAATAATGAAATACAGACAGTAAATGCCCGTATATTGGAAAAACTGGCAAAACTTCTTACCCCGTCTATTTATACCCATCCTATTCCGGCTCATTCCGTGGCTTTTACACAGCCTTATGAGTCTTCCGAAGTTTTATTGGAACACACGGAGTTTTTCTTCCGTAAGCAGATGACTTCTACGATAAAATCAGAATCAGATAAACAGCTGAATATTCCTTTTACTCCGGTAGGAAATGTAAGAATTAATAAAGTTCACACGTCCATCATGTTTGTAGGAAATACCTGCTACAGTATTGATGACAGATTCAATAAAATTCCTATTGCAAGATTTCAGGGAAGGCCTGAAGATTACAGAAAAATCACAATAGGAGTGGATGTAAGCAAATACGTAAGCGAAAACTTTCCAAAATATCTGAGCATTTTCTGCTCTAATCCTGCTTTTGAACACCTTGATTTTGTTTATAAATTATTGCCGTATATCACGGTGTCAAGCAATGGTAATCCTTTATTTGTGAGAGAAGGGCTGAGTTATCTTACAGAAAGTCAGAATGATGGCTACGAACAGATGTTCAAAGAGCAATCCATCCGAAATAAAGTGATTGAAGATATTAAAAGTATCTATCGTCATAAGTTTATTGAGGTAACAGGAATTTCTCAAAGTCTTTTTTCAGAACCGGGACAGCTTCCTCAGAATCTTGATTTTCTTGCAGGAAAAGAAGAAATTACCAAATTCCTGGATAATAAAAGCTATCTGTGGCTTACCTTTGAGTTTCCACCACAATTTTCGGCAGAAATACTTGACAATTTTTCCTTCGTTCTGAATGCTTTTCCGGTATACAACAGAGGTTGGAAAAAAACAGAATACAGCCTTGATATCATGGGAAATAATATTCCTTTGGTAACCGATGAAGGTGAACATTTTCTTTATGTAGATGAGGTACAGGATGGTGACGGAAGAAAGTATACCGAAATTCCTTTTACTCCGGCTGATGATCTTAAAAAAGGTTTGTATACCGTAAGAAAAGGAGGCATGGAACGTTTCACAAGCAGAAATGCAGTGGATATGATTGCCAATGTTCTGGAATTGACAAGAGATGAAATTGCTGCATTTTCCCTTTTGAACAGAGACAATGTAAAAGGAGTTCTCAGCGAAATGTCTGACAAAATGAAAACCATGGTTCAGAAAGTGAACAATGCCAAAAGGAATATCAGGCAGGAACTGAATTATGTGATCATGGAGCCTGTAGAAAAAACAGACCATACCTATGCTGCTTTTTGGATAACGCACTGTACGCTTGCCAATCATATGCGTCCGGGAACTGAACTTTCCAACCAATTAAAGTCACAAACTGTTGTACTGCTTACCGAGACATTGGGAGGAGCTGAAGAACAGAAGGGAACAGACAGTATTCAGGCTTACAAATACGCACTGACAACCAGAGATAAAATCATTTCTTTGGAAGACGTTAAAAACTATTGCCGCATGATTCTGAAAGATGAGGTAAGAGAAGTAAGAGTAAGAAGAGGAACAATGATCAGCAACAAGCCTAAAGAAGGTTTTGTAAGAACAGTAGAGGTAGAGATTATTCCGCAGAACTATTCTTTCTATGGAAGAGCCTATTGGGAAAATATGGCCAACATTATCAGAAACCAGATCATTGCCAAAGCCATTGACGGAATTGAATATATTGTAAGAATAAATAATGAAGATGTTGATTTCCAGGATATGTAAATCTTTTGGGAAGACACCATTCATTTAAAATATAAATGCCGTATATGCTACGGCATTTTTAATGTAATATTGAATAATATCAATAGGAACGGGCTTTAGCCCGTTTTTTTATTATATAAGATTTCCCATAGGTTGTAACCAAAACATAATTACCTGGAAATATCAAATCATTTTCGGAAAAAATTCAATCCTTTTAATTTCAATATGGAATAAAAAAATATTCATTCCCAAGATACATTAGGTTTTTTTTATAAAACTTTTATGCTTTTTAAATTCAAAAAAATTGCATAAAATTCCGTATTTTTGCACGTTGTGATTTTCAGGCAAAATCATTCCGGATTATGAGCAAATCAACAGAATATATAGAAGTTTACGGAGCACGTGAACACAACCTTAAAAATATTAATGTTAAAATTCCACGCAACGAATTGGTCGTTATTACAGGCCTTTCCGGAAGTGGAAAATCGTCATTGGCTTTTGATACTATTTTTGCAGAAGGCCAGCGCCGTTATATTGAAACATTCTCTGCCTATGCACGTCAGTTTTTAGGCGGACTGGAGCGTCCCGATGTAGATAAAATTGAAGGACTTTCTCCGGTGATTGCCATTGAGCAGAAAACGACCAATAAAAATCCACGTTCTACTGTGGGTACAGTTACCGAGCTGTATGACTTTCTGCGTCTTTTGTATGCAAGAGTTTCAGATGCGTACTCTTTGTCTACCGGACAAAAATTGGTAAGCTATACCGAAGATCAGATTCTTGAAACCATCAAAGAAAACTATAAAAAAGAAAAGATCATGCTTTTGGCGCCAGTGGTGCGTTCCAGAAAAGGACATTATCATGAACTTTTTGTACAGATGGCTAAAAAGGGCTACGGACAGGCAAGAATTGATGGTGAATTACAGGATATTGAATATGATTTAAAACTTGACCGTTATAAAACCCACGATATTGACATCGTTATCGACCGTTGGATCATTGGGGAAAATGCTTCGGAAAGCAGAATGGAAAAATCATTGCGTACTGCAATGGAAATGGGAGAAGGTATTATTGGAATTCAGAAACTGGGAAGTACAGACATCGAATACTTTTCCAAAAACCTGATGGATGCAGAAACAGGACATTCCCTGGCTTTGCCTGAACCCAATACATTCTCGTTCAATTCACCCAAAGGAAGCTGCCCGAACTGTAAAGGATTGGGAACCATCAAAAAGATCAATACGGATTATTTCATAGACAATCCAAAATTATCCATCAATCAGGGAGGATTATTACCGCTGGAAGATATCAAGTCCAACAAATGGATTCTATCGCAGATCAAAAATATTCTTGAAATCTTCGGATTGGGATTAACAACTCCGCTTCAGGATATTCCGGAAGAAGCATTGGATTATATCTACAACGGTTGTCACAAAGAATTTAATAAAGATCTGAAATATGCAGGAATTACCAAGAAAATAAAAATTGGTTTTGACGGGCTTATTGCTTTCATGGAAGAAATTATCGATGAGAGAGAATCTTATGAAGCCATTTTGCTGGAAAGACATTTCACCACAGAAGAAACCTGCCCGGAGTGTCATGGTACGCGTCTTCAGCCTTCAAGTTTAAGTTTTAAAATTGATGGGAAAAATATTGCTGAGGTCAATGGATTAAGCTTAGCTGATTTAAAAGACTGGTTAGCTGATGTTAAAGATAAATTTTCAGAAAAAAATAAAATCATTGCTCATGAAATCTTAAAAGAGATTGAAACCAGGCTTCAGTTTTTACTGGATGTTGGGTTGGATTACTTAAGCTTGAGCAGAAGTTCAAAAACCCTTTCGGGAGGAGAATCACAGAGAATTCGTCTGGCAACGCAGATCGGGTCTCAATTGGTGAATGTGTTGTATATCCTTGATGAACCAAGTATTGGACTTCACCAGAGAGATAATGAAAGGCTGATTCATTCTCTGAAAAACCTTAGAGATATCGGAAACTCTGTATTGGTGGTAGAGCATGATAAAGACATGATTCTGGAAGCTGATGAGGTATTGGATATTGGTCCAAGAGCCGGAAAATTTGGTGGAGAGATCCTTTGGCAGGGAAAACCGAAAGATCTGTTGAAAGCAGATACCATCACTGCTCAATATATCAATGGAAAACGAAAGATTGCAATTCCTGAAGAAAGAAGAGCAGGAAGCGGTAAAAATATTGTATTAAAAGGCGCTACAGGAAATAACCTTAAAAATGTAACCCTGGATGTTCCTCTTGGGAAGTTAGTAGTAGTAACCGGAATTTCAGGAAGTGGAAAATCTTCTTTGATTAACGGAACACTATATCCTATCCTTAACAAACATTTCTACAGAGCGGTTCAGGAACCTTTACCTTACAAAAAGATCGAAGGGCTGGATAATATTGATAAAATTGTAGATGTAGATCAAACACCAATTGGAAGGACACCACGTTCGAATCCTGCTACCTATACCGGAATGTTTACAGATATCAGAAACCTTTTTGCAGAACTGCCGGAAAGTAAAATTCGTGGTTATAAACCAGGCCGATTCTCTTTCAACGTAAAAGGCGGAAGATGCGAAACCTGTCAGGGTGGAGGATTGAAAGTGATTGAAATGAATTTCCTTCCGGATGTATATGTTCATTGTGAAACCTGCAACGGAAAACGTTTCAACAGAGAAACGCTGGAAGTGCGTTACAAAGGAAAGTCAATCTCTGATGTTCTGGATATGACGATTGATGAAGCGGTAGATTTCTTCCAGCCGATTCCTAAGATTTTTGCAAAAGTGAAAACACTACAAGATGTTGGGTTAGGATATATTACCCTGGGACAGCAATCAACGACGCTTTCCGGAGGTGAAGCACAGCGTATCAAGTTAGCAACCGAACTGTCAAAAAGACAAACCGGAAATACCCTTTATATCCTTGATGAACCCACTACAGGACTTCATTTTGAAGATGTGAAAATCCTGATGGATGCCATTAACCAATTGGTAGAACTTGGAAACTCGTTCATCATCATCGAACATAATATGGACGTCATCAAATTAGCTGACCATATTATTGATGTTGGACCGGAAGGAGGAAAATATGGTGGACAAATTGTAGCACAAGGAACTCCTGAGGAAATTGTGAAGTCTAAGAAGAGCTTGACAGGGAAGTTTTTGAAGAGGGAATTGGAGTAATAACATATCAATTTAATTATAGAAAAGAATTTGCGAAAGCAGATTCTTTTTTTTGTTTCTCATGAGTTTATCACGCTTAAAATGTATAAAACGAGAAGATTTGTCTTTGAAAATAGCCTTCCAATATTAAATTTTCAATTATTTTTAAAATTTATTACACTGATAATCAATTAATTAAATCCTAATGTTAACTCAATGTTAACTAAATGTAAAATTAATATGAATTATTTTTAATAACTTTGGGTAAGAGATACAAAAATAGGTTAGTATAACATTTAAAACCAGTTAGTTATGAAAAATAGAATTCAAATATTGATGGCTTCACTTTTCGTTTGTGGATTTGCTGCTGTTTTGAACACTGCCAAAGCCCAGACAACAGATCATAATACCATTCAGGAAATTCAGTTGAATAGAAGTGAAACATTTAATGATATCAGAAATAAATTAGAAGCCAACTTTGATCTTACCAACCCTGATTACAAGCAGGGAACCGTAAACTCAGTGGTGAAGTTTGATATTGCAAAAAATGGTAAAATCGTAAATGTTCACTCCACAGGAGACTGCAAAACTGTAAGCAAAGAAATTGAAATGGTATTAAGCGATCTTGATTATAAAGTAGACCGTAAAAAACTGACTGAAAATATGGTTGCTTATACTTACGTAATGCCTGTGACTGTAGAGATTCACAACAGATAGTATTGATTGTATATTATTCATGAAAGTGTGAATAATGAAAACTTATCAGATTAAGTTGTAATAAAAAATAAAGGACAAGGTTTTAATTTTGGGCTACCATAAAATTAGAACTATATGAAAAATTTAAAGAAACTGACAAAGTCAGATTTGAAGTCAGTGTACGGAGGAGAGCCAAAAAAATACTGTACATTTTGCGAATGGGCAAATAAAGTAATTTGCAGTGATATTCCAATCGTTCAATGTCCGTAAAAAAAATAAAGCCGCTTTTATAAGCGGCTTTTCTATTGCTGTGCACTTTGCACAAATTCGGTTAATCTTGTTTTAAGATTTTTAGAATTTCCTATCTTATCAAAAGTAATATTATCTATTTTCCAACCTTTCTCCGTATTGATCAGATGTACGGTATCCATCCAGGTTTCTTTAGGAGTAGCGGAATTATATTCAAATGCTACCAGTGCTTCAGCAGTTTTATCCTGTATCTTGACAGATTTAATTTTATAACCGGTAAATCCTTCATACAAACTGGAGAAAATAGCGCCTTCAAAAATTAAAGGTTTTTCATCAGGATGATCACTTTTTTTAACTTTTTCGATATCCGCTTTTGAAGCATTGATAGCCTCTTCCAATACTTTTTTTAAATCCTTGGAAAACAAATCCTCCGAAATCGGCTGGTTGTAAATGGCCTCATTGGACTTACCATACTGCGTATAAAGTTCGTTTACTTTTTCATGGATGACAGCATCAGGAGATAAAGTGGGTTGAGTTTCTTGTTTTTTGCAGGATACGAAGAACAGAAAGATTCCTAAATAGAGAAATAGTTTTTTCATGTAAGTTTATTTTTTGTGGTGTAATGAGAATCCCAAGGTCAAAATTTATACCAAAATCTGTTAATAAAATATTTTTTACGAATCACAAAAATCAATACATTTGAGTAGATAAAAAATTGTGGATCCTATACTTAACGTCGCTGTTCGTTCCCTTTGCGTTTACCTTTTTATGGTGATCGCTATCCGTTTGTTTGGTAAAAATCAGCTTTCCCAGCTCAATGCGGGAGATGTTGTATTGCTGCTATTGATTTCAAATGCCGTTCAGAATGCAATGGTAGGCCCGGATACTTCTCTTCAGGGAGGAATTATTGCGGCATTGGTTTTGTTTGTTGCTAATTTTATCTTGAAAAGGATCATGTTTTCCAGTCGCTCCTTTCAGACTTTTATGGAAGATGAACCGGTAATTCTTATCAGAGACGGAGTAGCAGATCAGGCCGCTCTGAATCGTGTTAAGATTACAGAAAGCGAATTGGAAGAAGCCATAAGAGAACATGGAATTGAAAACATACACAATGTAAAGCTTTCCGTTCTGGAAGTGGATGGAAACATCAGTGTTGTTTCTCAGGACGAAAAAAGCAAACAAACCCACTATTCAAGAATTAAAAGAAAACTCAAAAGAAAATACCATTAAATACAATGAATTACGAATTAAGAGAAATGCTTCCCAGTGACGAAAACCGTGTGCTGGAGATCTTCCGGCAGGGAGTAGAGGGTGGAATTGCCACTTTGGAAACAGAAGTTCCTACCGCTGAAGCCTGGAGCATGGAATATTTCAATGACTGCCGCTGGGTGCTGGAAAATGAAAACAATGAAGTCGTAGGATGGTGTGCTTTAAAACCTGTCAGCAAAAGGGAAAGCTTTAAAGGAGTCGCAGAAGTGGGCATTTATTTTGATAAAGAATACCAGGGGAAAGGTTTGGGTTCTATATTGCTTAAAAAGATAATTTTGGATAGCGAAGACCACGGATTCTGGACATTACAGACCAATCTCTTCTCCGAAAATGAAATGGCCATCAAGTCTCATCAGAAAAACGGGTTCAGAATGGTTGGAGTCCGTAAAAAAATTGGAAAGCTCAATGGGGAGTGGAAAGATCTTGTATTGATGGAAAAAAGAAGCGAAATCATTTAGAGAATTATAAGTTATGAATGATGAATGATGAATGATGAATGATGAATGATGAATGATGAATGATGAATGATGAATTTGTTCAGTAAGCACATAACCTCCCAAACCAAATTGACCATTGACTTGCGAAGCAAAATTGCCCATTCACAATAAAAGGCTTTATATTCCAACCTTAAACCTTAAACCTTAAACCTTGAACCTTGAACTTTTGGCATTACCATTGTTATATTAAATCAAGTTGAAAAAATAGAAATAATGAAAAATTTGATTAAAATTACAGGTGTGCTTATCGTGATGCTGATGTTGTCATCATGTGTAGTGCATGATAATGGAGCCAGAGGAAATACAATCCCTCCGGGACAGGCTAAAAAAGTGTTTGGAGGAAGTGCAAAAGACTATGCTCCGGGACAGGTGAAAAAGAGAAGTGGCTATTAATAGCAACGTAAAATAAAAATATTAGCAGTCGGTTTTAACATACATCAGCTTAATTTCAATTTCTTTTGGCATTAACATTGATATATTTCGCTATCGAAATTGAAAAAGTGAAAATAATGAAAAGTATGTTTAAAATTGTTGGGGCAGGCGCTGTACTGTTACTATTGTCCTCTTGCATAGTACACGAGCCACATGGAAGAAGAATGCCACCGGGGCATGCAAAAAGGTATTATGGCGGAAGCGCAAGATACTATGCACCGGGTCAGGTTAAGAAAGTGTATATTTATGACGATCGCGGCCATCATCACAAAGGCCGTGGTCATGGACATCACAGATAAAAAAGAAAAGCACTGAAGAAATTCAGTGCTTTTTTATGATCAGTTATAATCTCGATTTTTTCGGATTTAGGAAAGTATTAAAAATCATAACTTCCTGTCCAAACTTTTTCTCAATTCTTTCAGAAATATTCAAAAGTTCGCTTTTTATAAAATCTTCACGTAATCCATCATTATCGAAGATTAACAGCAGGTTATAATTTTTACCTTCCTCAATAAAATCACTGTGTACCTCAGAAAGAATATACTTTTCTACATCCATCAGGTTTTCAGTCATTAAAACCAGGGTTTCATCAATATAATTTTCCCATTCTTCTAGGTTATCTTTCGTACAGTGGAAAGTTATACTTAATACGCTCATTTTTTATGAATTTTTAAGATTTTTTGGATAAATTCTACAGCAAAAATCGGCATTTTTTTCGTAAATTAGCCCGTTAATAAAAATTGGAAATAAATAATTTTCAGACTTATAGCTAAAGGTCTGACTATCATTATAATAAAATTTGTTTATGCAAAAAGAAGGAGAAAGACTGATTCCTATCAACATTGTTGATGAAATGAAGTCGTCTTATATCGATTATTCGATGTCCGTTATCGTTTCAAGAGCGTTACCGGATGTAAGAGACGGCTTGAAACCCGTTCATAGAAGAGTACTGTATGGTATGTATGGACTAGGGGTGTTTTCTAATAGAAAATATTTAAAATCTGCGAGAATTGTTGGGGATGTTTTGGGTAAATATCACCCGCACGGAGATTCCTCTGTATATGATGCTATGGTAAGAATGGCCCAGGACTGGAGCTTGCGTTATCCGCAGGTAGACGGGCAGGGTAACTTTGGTTCTATGGATGGTGACCCGCCTGCAGCAATGCGTTATACTGAGGCAAGATTGAAAAAAATCTCTGATGAGGTTCTTTCAGACTTAGACAAAGAAACAGTTGATTTCCAGAATAACTTCGATGATAGTTTGCAGGAACCAACAGTAATGCCAACGAAAGTTCCTAACCTTTTGGTAAACGGTACTTCTGGTATTGCAGTAGGGATGGCTACCAATATGGCGCCCCACAACTTATCTGAGTCTGTAGATGCCATCTGTGCTTATATCGATAACAAAGAAATTACCATCGATGAATTAATGCAGCACATCATTGCTCCGGATTTCCCTACAGGAGGGATCATCTACGGCTATGACGGTGTAAGAGATGCTTTCCATACAGGAAGAGGAAGAGTGGTTTTAAGAGCTAAAGTTAACTTTGACGAAATCGGAAACAGAAACGCTATTATCGTTACTGAAATCCCTTATCAGGTGAACAAAGCTGAAATGATCGCCAGAACAGCAGAGCTTGTAAAAGACGAAAAAATTCCTGGTATCCACGAGATCAGAGATGAATCGGATAGAAAAGGACTTCGTGTGGTGTACGAACTTAAAAACGATGCCATTCCGAATGTTGTTCTTAACCTATTATATAAATATACAGCACTTCAGACTTCTTTCAGTGTAAACAATATCGCATTGGTACACGGAAGACCAGAGCAATTGAATCTTAAAGATATCATTCATCACTTTGTAGAGCACAGACATGAAGTAATCATAAGAAGAACTCAGTTTGAGCTTAAGAAAGCAAAAGAAAGAGCGCATATCCTTGAAGGGTTCATGAAAGTAATCGGAACTCAGGATTCTCTAGACAGAGCAATTTCTATTATCCGTCACAGTGCCAACCCTCAGGCTGCAAAAGAAGGCTTAATCGAGGCGTTTGAACTTTCAGACATCCAGGCTCAGGCAATTCTTGATCTTAGATTAGCTCGTCTTACAGGAATGGAGCTTGATAAGATCCGTGATGAATATGATGCCATCATGAAAGAAATTGAAAATTTGGAAGATATCTTAGCCAACGAGCCAAGAAGATTCCAGATCATCAAAGACGAATTGATCGAAATCAAAGAAAAATACGGAGACGAAAGAAGAACTGAAATTGATTATTCTGGAGGAGAAATGTCTATCGAAGATATTATCCCGAACGAATCTGTAGTTCTTACCATCTCTCACGCAGGATATATCAAGAGAACTTCACTTTCAGAATATAAAATTCAAAGCAGAGGAGGTGTAGGAAATAAAGCAGCAACAACAAGGGATTCCGATTTCCTTGAGTATATTGTTTCTGCAACCAACCACCAGTATATGCTGTTCTTTACAGAAAAAGGAAGATGTTACTGGTTAAGAGTATTTGAAATTCCTGAAGGCTCCAAAACAGCAAAAGGAAGAGCGGTACAAAACCTTATCAATATCGAACCGGATGATAAGATCAAAGCTTATATCAGAACCAATAACCTTAAAGATTCCGAATATGTAAATCAAATGAGCGTTGTGATGGTAACTAAAAACGGTACCATCAAGAAAACATCATTAGAAGCATATTCAAGACCAAGAGTAAATGGGGTGAATGCCATTGAGATCAGAGATAATGACCAGTTATTAGGAGCTTATCTGACGAACGGAACTTCTCAGATCATGATTGCTACTAAAAATGGTAAATGTATCCGTTTCCCTGAAGAAAAAGTAAGAGAAGTAGGTAGAGGATCTATCGGGGTAAGAGGTATCTTGCTTGAAGATGGTGATGAAGCTATTGGTATGATTGTTGTGAACGATGTAGAGAACGAAACAGTACTTGTAGTATCTGAAAAAGGATATGGAAAAAGAACTGCAGTAGAAGACTACAGAATTACCAACAGAGGAGGAAAAGGAGTAATCACGCTGAACATTACTGAAAAAACAGGAAATCTGATTGCTATTCAAAACGTAACAGACGAAGACGGATTGATGATTATCAACAAATCCGGTGTTGCGATCAGAATGGGAATGGATGAAATGAGAGTAATGGGTAGAAATACTCAGGGGGTAAAACTGATCAACCTTAAGAAAAATGACGAAATTGCAGCCATTGCAAAAGTAGCAATGGATAAAGATGTAGAAGAAGATTCTGAAGAAACTGAAGAGATTGGAGAAGTAGAAGAAGGAGTAGGATCACTATTTGATAACCAGGAAGACAATGCAGAACCTCAGGCAGAAAATGAGAATTCTGATTCAGAAGAATAAATTGTACAATTAAATATAAAATAGTTATTATGAAGAAACTAATTTTAGGAATGGCTATCGTAGCGTCTGCTTTTGTTTTCGGACAAAAAGATGCGAATGCCCTGAATGCAAAGCTTCAGGAAGCCAACAAAGCAGCTATGGATGCATATAATGCAAAAAATTATGCAGCGGCAGCCCCTAAGTTTATTGAAGTTTATGACTTGTTAAAATCTAGTGGTCAGGACAATAAAATATATATGTATTATGCCGGACTTAGCCACGCGTTAGCGAATAACAGTGACCAGTCTATCAAAATATATACAGACCTTGTAAATTCAGGATTTACAGGTGTGGAAACTACTTATACTGCAAAAGAAAAGAAAACAGGTCAGGTGGTAAATCTTGATAAAGCAACTTGGGAGCTTATGAAGAAGAACGCAGACTATACTGATTTCAAAACAGAACAGTCAAAAAGTATAGAATCTGATTTATATGAAACTTTAACTTCATTACTTCTTAATGCTAAAAAAGCACCTGAAGCTCTTGCGGTTATTGAAAAAGGATTAGCTAAATTCCCAAACAGTGCAAAACTTAAAGAAGCTCAGACTACAGCATATCTTCAGTCAGGAAACACGGATAAATTTGTTGCCGGATTGAAAGAGCAGTTAGCAAAAAATCCTAACGATGCAACAAACTGGTATAATCTTGGAGTAATGCAGGCTAAAAACCCTGCTACTGCTAATGATGCTATAGATGCATTCAAAAAAGCAATTGAACTTAAGCCAGACTTCTCTGATGCATACCAAAACCTGGTTTATACTACTATCGGAGATGATGCTAAAGTTGTAGGAGAGATTAATGCACTGAGAAAAGACAAGCCGGACGAAGCTTCTAAGCTGATTGATGCAAGAAGAGAGAGATTCGGAAAAGCATTGCCATATGCTGAAGGATGGTATAAAGCAAATCCAAAGAGTCTTGACGCTGTTACTGCATTAAAAGAAATTTATGTCGTAACTAAAAACATTGAAAAAGTTAAAGAAATGAAAGCTAAAGAAGTTGAACTAAGTGCAGCTGCAAAGTAATCATTAAATAACACAATCATAAAAAGCCGGAACAGAAATGCTCCGGCTTTTGTTTTTAAATCAATAATTCTCTATTGCTTATTCTAAAAGCAGTTCCTGCTGAATATGTATAGCCGGAAATTCATCATTCAAAATTTCTCTTCTCAATAGTAATGATCAGTAAATTTCACCCTCATAAATTCTCTGTAATTCCGTATCTTTGAGAAAAATTTTTATAAGATGATCGAGTGGAAAACCGCCAAGGAATACGAAGATATTACCTATAAAAAATCTAACGGAGTAGCAAGAATTGCTTTCAACAGACCGGAAGTACGTAATGCGTTCAGACCAAAGACAACTTCAGAATTATATGATGCTTTTTATGACGCTTCTGAAGACCCCTCAATAGGTGTTGTTTTACTTTCAGGAGAAGGACCAAGTTCTAAAGACGGAGGTTGGGCTTTCTGTAGTGGAGGAGATCAAAAAGCAAGAGGAGATCAGGGGTATGTAGGAGAAGACGGAAGACACCGTTTAAATATTCTTGAAGTTCAGCGTTTGATCCGTTTCATGCCGAAAGTGGTGATCGCAGTGGTTCCGGGATGGGCAGTTGGTGGAGGACACTCACTTCATGTAGTATGTGATTTGACTTTAGCAAGTGAAGAACATGCTATTTTCAAACAGACTGATGCTGATGTTACAAGTTTCGATGGGGGGTATGGCTCTGCTTACCTTGCTAAAATGGTAGGACAGAAAAAAGCCCGTGAAATCTTCTTTTTAGGAAGAAATTATTCCGCTCAGGAAGCTTTTGAAATGGGAATGGTAAACAAAGTTGTTCCTCATGCTGAATTAGAAGATACAGCTTATGAGTGGGCTCAGGAAATATTAGCTAAATCTCCAATGTCTATCAGAATGCTGAAATTCGCCATGAATCTTACAGATGATGGCATGGTAGGGCAGCAGGTATTTGCAGGAGAAGCAACTCGTTTAGCCTACATGACTGAAGAAGCTAAAGAAGGAAGAAATGCTTTCCTTGAAAAAAGAAAACCCAACTTCGGAGAAGATCAATGGATATCTTAAAATTGTAAAAAGTACAATGTAAAATGTATTAATGATATCCATTAATCAGTTTACATTGTACATGATACACTGTACATTATACAAATTATGACTGATTGGATAAAAGCCGCAAGGCTAAGAACTTTACCGCTTTCCTTAAGCGGAATTATTATGGGGGCTTTCATTGCAAAATGGAGACTTTACGGAGAAGGCGGAACCTGGGATTGGAAGATCCTTGCCCTTGCTCTTTTGGTGACGCTTTTATACCAGATTTTATCAAATTATGCCAATGATTATGGAGATGGGGTAAAAGGAACCGATGCCAAAAGAATGAATGAGGCAGAAGCAAGAGCAGTGGCATCAGGAAAAATTACCGCAAAACAGATGAAAAATGCAGTAATACTTTTCGCTGCATTGTCTTTTATTGCTACCATTGCTTTGTTGTACGTGGCTTTCATTCCAAACTATATGAATGAATTTTATATCTTCATAGGATTGGGAGTGGCATGTATTCTTGCAGCAATTGGATATACAGTAGGTAAAAAACCTTACGGATATATGGGACTGGGAGATATTTTTGTTTTTATCTTCTTTGGGCTTGTTTCCGTATGTGGAAGTTATTTTCTGTTTACAAAAACTTTCAGCTGGGATATGTTATTACCAGGAACAGCTGTTGGAATGATGAGTATGGCAGTTCTTAACCTAAACAACATGAGAGATATTGAAAGCGATAGACTATCAGGGAAAAACAGCTTTGCATTGAGAATCGGATTCAGAAATGCAATGATCTATGAAATGGTGCTGTTACAGCTTCCATTATTGCTTATTCTTGCATTTTTGGGAATAAACGGATTTATGCAGCAGCAAAACTATTACGTTTTCATCGTAATGATCCTGTTGATTCCACTATCAAAACTAAGAAGAAAGATTTTATCCGTAAAAGAACCGAAAGAATTAGATCAATATTTAAAGCAGGTTGGAATCATGACGTTTGTAATGGCAATTCTTACGGCAGCCGGACTTAATTTATTTAACTAAATCCAAAATATTATATCATGAGTTCTACGATCTATGTTGAAGCTCAAATGCTCATCAGAAAGCCGGTTGAAGATGTTTTCGAAGCATTCATCAATCCGGAAGTGACTACCAATTTCTGGTTTACAAAATCTACCGGAAAGCTGGAAGAAGGTAAGGCTGTTACCTGGGAATGGGAAATGTATGGCGTGAAAAACGTAGTCAATGTACATCAGATCATCCCCAATCAGCTGATCAGAACAGAGTGGGGAGTTCCTTCAACAAATGTAGACTATGAATTCAAGACCATGGAAAAAGGAACTCTTGTTGTGATTAAAAGCTACGGATTCAGCCAGAGAGGCGAAGATCTGTTAAAAGTAATTAATGACAATACAGGAGGTTTTACAACAGTTTTAGACGGTTGTAAAGCGTATCTGGAACATGGGATTAATCTTAGGCTTATCGAAGATAAATTCCCATCGAAATAATAGATTAAAAAAACACGGATGACACGGATACTTTCACGAATGTCACTAATCTCATTTTGATGTCTGTGAAAGTATTTGAGTCATTTGTGTTTAATAATAATTGAAACTAAATTTAAAATGAAAATACAATTCTTAGGGCAAAATTGTTTCCTGTTTACCTACAAGGACATAACAATTTTGAGTGACCCTTTTTACAACTACAAAAAAGCAGAATCAGGTTTTGAGATTGCTGCTCAAAAAATCGATTATATCCTGTTGACCCATGCACATGGTGATCACATTGCGGATGTAGCAGAAGTATTACAGCATTACCCTGAAGCTACCATCATTGGAGTTCCTGAAGTATGCGGTTACTTCCAGCAGGCAAAAAATAAAGACGATGTGAACTTAGGAGGGTCGGCAAAAATCGACGATCTTAAAATTTCCATGGTTCCGGCTCACCATACAAGTTCTTTCCCGGATGGAAGCTATGGAGGCGTTCCGGTAGGGTATATCTTCAGACTTCCTGAAGGTAAGAACATCTATTTGGCAGGTGATACAGGAGTAATGGCAGATATGGAGCTGTTTCCAAGATTATACGGAAACATCGATCTATCTATTCTTCCCATCGGAAGCCATTATACAATGTGCCCTAGAAAAGCTTCTTTTGCAGCAGCAGAGCTATTAAAAACACCGAAAGTAATCGGATGTCACTTTGATACTTTCCCTGCCATTGAAATCAATCATGAAAGTGCATTGCAACATTTTGCAGATAAAAATGTAGAACTTGTTTTACCGAAACTAGGTGAGACATTCGAATTTTAATCAATAACGAACCCGGAGGTAATCTGAAAATTAGAAAAATGAAAATGATGCGTAAGGTATTAAAAACAAAAAAAGATAATTATCAAATTACCTCTCTTCTTACTTTAAACCAAAAAAAAATGGCAAGCTACCTAAATCACACCGCTACGACCGATTACCTTTGCTGCGTTCCCACCCTGGAGGATTCTCAGGAGCTGGTTGTTTAGGACTTGCCGTTGCAAAGGTAGGAATATTTTATAAACTTCAAAACTTTATCAAAGAAAATTAGTTGAAAAAATGCAGTGGTAAAGCTAAACGCCTGACATTTAGAGGGAAAAATTTTCAACTTTTTTTTAAAAATTTAAATATGACGAAAAGTCCATCAACACTAGGAATTATACTTTTTATCACTACAATGATCGTTTTCTTTGTAGTATATACTTTTTTCTCAGGAATCAATTATTTTGATATCTCTTTGAAAGCCAATGCTTTTGTTTTGCCTATTTTGTATGCCGGAGCTGCTTTCTGGTCTGTGAAATCGTTTTGGAACAACCATAGAGTCGTAAAATTCAAAGACGCTTTCAAAAGAGCATTCGTTCCGATGTTTATCGGAGGAATTCTTTCCATCTTCAGTATTTATGCTTTTTTAACCTTTGTAGATCCGGCTGCTAAAAGCCTGTTGAACTACCAATATGTTCAGAGACAAAAATCAGAACTGGATACAGAATATACTTCTGCAAGAAAAATCATGAAGCATCAGAAAGATATTGACGAGCTGGATCAGAAGTACAAAGAAAGATTGCAAAGCTTCACTCCTGAAGCGGTTAAAGGAAAAGATATGCTTACCGCAAGCCATTTTTCAGGATATTTTGCAGCAATTCTTATATTTTACGTAGTTTTGTCGGTGTTTTTCGGAGCGTTTTTCAGAACAAGAACAATACATCAGCCCGAAGAAACAAACCAAGCCTAATTTTTATTAAAATTAAATGAATTTATCTATAGTTATTCCGTTACTGAACGAAGAAGACTCTCTGGAAGAGCTTTTTTCAAGAATTGATAAAGTATGCACAACCAGCAGTTTATCTTATGAAATCTGGTTTGTAGACGATGGAAGTACGGATTTGTCGTGGAGCATTATTGAGAATATGAAAGTACAGCATCCTCAGATCCACGCTATTAAATTTTCCAGAAATTATGGAAAATCACAGGCGCTTCATGCTGCTTTTGAAAGAACAAACGGAGAGGTAGTGATTACCATGGATGCCGATTTGCAGGATTTCCCTGAAGAAATTCCGGAACTCTATAATATGGTGATTCATGATAATTATGATATCGTTTCCGGTTGGAAAAAGAAGCGTTTTGATAATGTAATGACGAAAAATATTCCGTCAAAACTATTCAATGCAGCAGCGAGAAAAGTTTCAGGAGTTTATCTTCACGATTTCAACTGTGGTTTGAAAGCGTATAAAAAACAGGTGGTAAAATCGGTTGATGTGTATGGAGATATGCACCGTTATATTCCGGTACTGGCTGCCAATGCCGGTTTCAGAAGAATCACGGAAAAAGAAGTGCAGCACCAGGCTAGACCTTACGGAACTTCAAAATTCGGAACCGAAAGATTTGTCAGAGGATTTCTGGATTTGATTACCCTTTGGTTTGTAAGCCGTTTTGGAGGAAGACCAATGCATTTCTTCGGAGCTGTGGGTACTTTAATGTTTATTGTGGGTTTTCTTTCTGCACTTTGGTTAGGAATTTCTAAACTTATTGATGTTGCAAGAGGAATTTACGGACATTTAATTACCAATAATCCTTGGTTCTTTATTGCTTTGACCATGATGATTTTAGGAAGTCTTCTGTTTGTAGCAGGATTCTTGGGAGAAATGATTATCAGAACAAACCGCGAACACAAGAATTATAATATTGACGAAGTGATATAATTTTTAAACACTAATGGCATGAATGTTTCACAAATAGCACTATGTATGCTTGTGATATTGGTGGATAAAATTAGTGTACTTAGTGGTTTTAGTTTAAGCACTAATGGCACGAATGTTTCACAAATGACACTATGGGTATTTGTGATATTAGTGTATAAAATTTGTGTAATTAGTGGTTCGTAAGCTCAATGATAATAGGCCACAATTAATAATAACTTCATCTTAATAAATAAAAGCACTCTGTCAGCAGGGTGCTTTTTGTAATTTTATAAAAACTTTTAACCTATATGCTTAAACTCAAACCTATTCTTTTTTATTTTCTTTTACTTTTTACAGCCTCCTGCTCATCCAATAAACTTTCAGGTTCCTGGGAATTTATAGATATCTATGAGGGAGAAATCCGTAATACAGATACATTGAAAACCAAGACCAACAATTCCAGATATGGAACAGGAATTCTCACATTTAATCAGAATAAAACTTTCAGTTCCATGGGAAATAGCGGGACTTATCAGCTCGAAAAAAATCTGTTGAAAATGAAGTACAATGGTGATGAAAAAGTAACCCTAATGAAAATTTCCAAAGTCAGTAAAGATAATCTGCTTCTATTTTCAATGGCCGGTAGTCCTAAAACATGGTTTTACAAGAAAGTAAAAGAAAGAGAGAATAAGAAATAGTCTTTTCCTGAAAAGCAAAAAATTGAAAATTATCAGGTATTTTATTGTCAAAAGACAAAGTTTTTTAGAAATTTTAATCCTATTTTTGTTCAAAATAATATTGAAAGTCCTGTGAGAGACATGAAAAAAGCTTTTAGAGATTTTCAGTAAAGATCGTTGCGATTGTAATATAGAATATTTAAAATTAAATATGAAAAAAGTTGTATACACATTGATGCTGATGGCAGTAGTTTCCTGTGGAAAAGTTTCCCCAAAAGGAAATATTGAAAAGAAAGATGTGGATGTATCGGAATTCGTGAACCTTGATCTGGAAGGGAAATTCCGTGTATTTTATGCCAAAGGCCCGAAAAATTTTGTAGAAATTGAAACCTATCCAAATGTAGCCAGTAACCTGGATGTGGATGTAAAAGATAAAACACTTTTCATCAAAGAAAAAAGAGGAACAAAGGGAGTTGATTTCTATAATGTGACAATTTATTCAAAATATAATCTGGAAAAAGTGGCTATCTCCGATTCTGTTGAAGTTAATATTTCAAGTGAAATCAAAACTGACAATTTCAGACTTAATATGAAAAATAGCGCAAGCTTCATGGGATCTGTAAACACCAGAAGAGCAGAGGTGGAAATGCATAACAGAAGCCGTGCTAATTTCCTAGGGTTGTCTAAAGAAGCTGTTGTGAAAATATCAGATACAGCAAGTTTAATTGCTCCTTACTGGAAAATTACGAACCTGAACATTGATTCTAAAAACGGAAATTATGCAGAAGTAAATGTAAAAGATTCGTTGAAAGGACATATTCAGAATACAGCAAAATTTATCTATTATAATGACCCAATCAGAGCATTCAAAATTGATAAAACGACTAAGGTTGAGAATAAGAAATTAGAGTAATTTTAGCTGGAAGTGGGAGGTTGGAAGCTGGAAGTAATGTTAGTTTTTCATACTTCTTGTTTTCCAGATTAGAAATTGCTTCCCATCTTTAAAACATAAAAAATAAAAACATAGCAGGAATTTTGAAGCCAGGCAGGATATAACTTCCAGCCTCCAGCTTCCTTCTTCCAGCCTAAAAAGAAATATGAGCTTTAAATTTGAAAAGTTAATAATTTGGCAAAAATCTATGGATTTCGGAGAGCTTATTTTTAAATTATCTCAAAAATTTCCAAAGGATGAAATGTTTAATTTAACTTCACAAATAAGAAGAGCTTCCGATTCGATTGCATTAAATATTTCTGAGGGAAGTATTTTGCAGTCAAAATTAGAGTTTAAAAAATTTTTAGGATATTCAATTCGGTCTTTGGCAGAAACAGTCACCTGTTTATATAAAGCAAAAAATAGAGAATATATTACAGAAGAAGAATTTAGTAAACTATATAATGAAAGCTATAATTTGATGAACCAGATTGTTGCTTTTAGAAATCAGATAAAAGAATAGATTGGGTTGGGAGAGAGAAGCTGGAAGTAATGTTAGTTTTTCATACTTCTTGTTTTCCAGATTGAACATTTTCTTCCCAGTTTTAAACATAAAAAATAAAATAAATAAAACAAAGCAGGAATTTTGAAACTAGGCAGGATATAACTTCCAGCCTCCAGCTTCCTTCTTCCAGCTTAAAAAACTTACACATAAATTATGAATACACTAGAAAAAGCGAAACTTTGGTTAAGTGATACCTTCGATAAAGAAACGAGAGATGCTGTACAGGCATTAATCGACAGCAATTCCCCTGATCTGGAAGATTCTTTCTACAGAGAACTGGAATTCGGAACCGGAGGAATGCGTGGGATAATGGGAGTAGGAACCAACCGCTTGAATAAATATACATTAGGACAGGCTACTCAGGGATTGGCAAATTATATGTTGCAGCAGTTCAAAGGAGAAGAAATTAAAGTGGCCATTGCTTATGATGTTCGTAATAACTCAAAAGAATTCGGAAAACTGGTAGCAGATGTTCTGACAGCCAACGGAATTAAAGTATTGCTTTTCAAAGATCACAGACCTACTCCGGAATTGTCTTTCACCGTTCGTGATAAAAAATGTAACGGAGGAATAGTACTGACAGCTTCTCACAACCCGCCGGAATATAACGGTTACAAGGTATACTGGAATGACGGAGCACAGATTGTTCCACCGAATGATGAAGCAATTATCAACGAAGTTTATTCAGTAAAATTCGAAGAAATTAAATTCAACGGAAATGATGATCTGATCGAATGGATCGGAGAGGAGCAGGATGATGTGTATATCGATGCATGTATTGAAAACTCTACGTATCAGAATGTTGGAAAAGAAAACTTAAATATTGTTTTCACCTCTATCCACGGAACTACCTATACTACGATTCCTAAAGCGTTAGAAAAAGCAGGATTCAAAAAAATAGATCTTGTAAGAGAACAGATGATCCCAAGCGGAAATTTCCCTACCGTAGATTCTCCAAACCCGGAAGAGCCTGCTGCACTGGAAATGGCAATGGATCTGGCAAGAATTACCAATGCTGATATTGTTATCGGAACAGATCCGGATGGGGATAGATTAGGTATTGCAGTAAGAAACCTTGAGGGTGAAATGCAATTACTGAACGGTAACCAAACCAATACCATCCTTACTTACTACATCCTGAATGAATGGAGAAAGCAGGGAAGAATTACCGGAAAAGAATTTATTGGTTCTACGATTGTAACTTCAGATATCTTCTTTGATATTGCACAGAAGTTTGGAGTAGAATGTAAAGTAGGTCTTACCGGATTCAAATGGATCGGAAAAATGATCCGTGAAGCAGAAGGAACACAGAAATTTGTATGCGGTGGTGAAGAAAGTTTCGGATTTATGACCGGAGACTTCGTTCGTGACAAAGACTCTTGTGGAAGTATTCTTGTAGCCTGCGAAATTGCTGCGTGGTGTAAAGCGAACGGAAAAACAATGTATCAGTACATGATCGAGATTTATGAAGATCTTGGAATGTATTATGAAGGATTGATCAACATTGTAAGAAAAGGGAAAGAAGGCGCTGAAGAGATTCAGGATATGATGAAAAACTTCCGTGAAAACCCTCCAAAAGAACTGGCAGGTTCACTGGTGGAAGAAGTTAAGGACTTTAAAGAGCAGACAAGCCTTACCATTTCTACCAATGAGAAAAAAGTAATGAATGATATTCCAAAGTCTAACGTATTAATCTATTACACACAGGATGGAACAAAAGTATGCGTAAGACCTTCAGGAACAGAACCAAAAATCAAGTTCTATGTTTCAGTGAAAGATTCCATTACTTCAGAAGCAGATTTCAGAGACAAATTACAATCATTGGAAGCTAAAATTGGAGCCGTTAAAACAGATTTGAAACTGGATTAATTCTCTGAAACAGCTGATGATCAAAAAAATAATAGCAGTTTGCTTACTGTCTGCAGCCGTAGTTTCCTGTAAAAAGGAAACTGCAGTTTCGGATACAAAGCCGGAAAATGACTCGATTGCGGTAACAGGAACCAAAGAAGATCAGTACAAACCGATAGATACAGCATGTTCTCCCTCTTATAAAACTGAGGATTACATCACATCCCTTCAATGGTACCGGACAAAAATCGAAAAAGAAATGGCTGGCAACAGTCCGGAACAGAACGATAAAGTATATGAAGATTATTTAAAAATAAGAGGAAAGTATACAGAATGTCTGATGAGCCTGCATACTGATGTTTTAGATAAATACGTGAATTATTATAACTACGATAAGGATCAGTATAATCTTCCGGATAACGTTAAAAAAATAGCCTCAGAACTCAAGAAAGCAAATCTTGAATTCAGGGAAGTAGGAGAAGGGATGACCGAAATATGGACGGTTCCCGGATACTATTCCTCTCTTTTTAAGAATAAAGTGACTCCGGATTACGAGGCCTATATTTTACAAACTGACAAAGAAAGTGAAACCAATTATGCCGCAGATGCAGGGTTGATAATTACCTGGGAACAATTGGGCGACAGACTGATGTTCTGGGAAAATTTTATGAACAAATATCCTGATAGCAAGCTTATAAAGACGGTAAAACAGGATTATCAATACTATCTGTCTGATTACCTTTTAGGAATGGATAATACTCCTACTTATGAAAGAGATCACGACAAAGGAACAGGAAAACTAAACGATGAAAACAGAGCGGAATTCAACAGGATTATCAAAAAATATCCAAATTCCGGTACGGCAAAAAAAGCAAAAGAAATAATCCTTCTTTTTGATGCGCAAACGCCCGTAGATCAGATAGATGAGAAGATCAATGGAGAACGATAATATAAATTTAAAATAAGAAAAAGTGAAAGTTTCAAAATTAGCAGCGAACCTGATCGGTTCTGAAATTGTAAAAATTGGTAACGAAGTAAATGATCTAAAAGCAAAAGGAGCGGAAATTGCCAATCTTACTATTGGTGATCTGAATTCTAATATCTATCCTATTCCGGCATTGCTGAAGGAAGAGATTCAGAAAGCATATCAGAATAATCTGACGAACTATCCGCCTGCAAACGGACTTTTATCTTTAAGAAAAGAAGTTTCCAAAGACCTTAAAAAAAGATGGAATCTTGATTATTCTCCAGAGGATATTTTGATCACAGCAGGATCAAGACCTTTGATCTATGCCGTATACAAAACCATCGTAGACGAAGGAGATAAAGTAGTTTACCCTACACCATCATGGAATAATAACCATTATGCTTACCTTACTTCAGCCAACGCTGTAGAAGTAAAAACAAAACCAGAAACCAATTTCCTTCCCACTGCAGATGATTTAAGACCTCATTTGGATGGAGCAGTATTATTGGCACTTTGTTCACCATTGAATCCTACAGGAACAATGTTTACAAAAGAGCAGCTTTCAGAAATCTGTGAATTGGTAATCGCTGAAAATAAAAAAAGAGGAGCAGACGAAAAACCGTTGTACCTGATGTATGATCAGATCTATTCTAACCTTACTTTCGGTGCTGAGCACGTAGATCCGGTTTCTCTTTTCCCTGAATTGAAAGACTATACCATTTATATCGATGGTATTTCAAAATGCCTTGCTGCAACAGGAGTACGTGTTGGATGGGGATTTGGTCCGGCTCATATCCTTGATAAAATGAAGGCGCTTCTTACCCACGTTGGAGCATGGGCACCAAAACCGGAGCAGGAAGCAACCGCTAAATTCTATGAAAACCCAGAGAATGTAGATGTTTTCGTTGATGATTTTAAAGCTAAACTTGAAGAGAGCTTAAAAGTTCTTCACAACGGAGTTCAGGATTTAAAAGCAAAAGGGCTTGCTGTTGACAGCATTGAACCAATGGGAGCACTTTATCTTACTATTAAATTAGACTATATCGGAAAAACAAAACCAGACGGATCTGTTATTGAAAACTCTTCAGACCTTGTATTCTACCTAATCAATGATGCAGGAGTGGCTTTAGTACCATTCTCAGCCTTCGGAGAAGAGAAATCAGAACCTTGGTTCCGTGCTTCTGTAGGAGGATTAGCAGTAGATGAAATCAAAGTAATGCTTCCAAAACTGGAAAGTGCTTTGAATAATTTAAAGTAATCTTTAAATAAAAATATAGGCTTCGACTCTGCTCAGCATGGCATCGTTAAAATAAACAATAGTATTAACGGTGTCACGCTGAGCGGAGTCGAAGCGTTTTTTATTAAATGATGATCAGGAAAATCGAAAGTCGTAAAAATGAGTTTTAAAGCAATCATATAATGGCATCCACTTAGGCTGTTTCTTTAAGTGTAATGACGTTTTAATCCCAGATGAAAACACTTTAAAAAAATCTTTTATTATAACCTTAGGGTTAACGTAAACGAAAATAAATCACTATTTATAATTGTTGAAAGTGATTGATGTTTAGCGATTTAACATAAAAAATAAATCCTTTGTCGTTTGATTTATTTTTTTACTTTTAAGTCGATTTTTTAATTATTTTTCAATTACTCTTACATCATCTTGTGGATATACACAAACTATTGAAGTCGGTGCAAACGACGCACCTGATTGTTACTTGACCGATTTGCAACAAATGGAAGATGAATGTTCTGCTCCTTTTACTAACCCTATTATGGCAGGAATGTGGTAATAGAATAATTTAAACTTTAGGATGCGTAAATACTTTTTAATAATAGTACTACTTTCTTTTACTTGTTTGTTTTCCCAGGAAAAAAGTAATAAGTCTGTTTCAGAACTCGAAGTTCAGTATGAATATTCTTTTGTAAGGGACACAACAGACACGGACCCAAATCATCGGTTTAAAGAGCTTATGCTTTTAGATTTTAATTCCAAGTCTTCTATTTTTTATAGCCAACAATATGCAGCTGCGAGAGAGGCGGTAAAAAAAGCAACTGCTGCTGCCCAAACATCAAGTAACGTTGAAATTAAAGCTGCTGAATTACCAAAATATAAAGTTGGATATTCTATATATAGGGAAGATTCTAAAATTTATTTTACTTCTAATATAAATCGCGATTTCTTTACATTTGAAAATACTTATTTGAATTGGAACACTAACTATAAAGACGTAAAAACCATTCTTGGATATAAGTGTAATAAAGCTACCACAAAATTCGGTAATAGAGTTTTCACAGCTTGGTACACAGAAGATATTCCAATTTCTGAGAGGCCCTATAGATTTAAAGGTTTGACAGGCTTGGTTTTAGAAGTTAGTGATAAAAATAAATTTCATTCGTTTACAGCAGTTGGAATTGTAAAAAAAGCGGTTGAAGTTGAACCTTTACAGAAAGGAATTCCGGTAACAAAGGAACAGTATATTAAAAAAAGAGAAGAATTTAAAAATAATCCGTATCCACAAAGTAAAACTCTTACAAAGGAAAGAAGAGATCAAATGATTGAAGCTTTTAAAAAAGATAATAATTCAATCGAAAATTAAAAGTTAAGCTGTCCCCCAAAAGACAGCTTTATTTTTTATCAGTTATATTTCACCAATCAAACAAGATTTTACCTAATATTTAAAAATTCCGGAAAGTGTAAAGAGACTTTATTAAAAAGTTTTGGATTCGGACTTTTTTATTCTTTTCTGTATATTTCCTGGATGTACGGAATTATTTTTTTGATCAAATATTTAAACTGATAACAGATTCTTGCTTTATAAAAAATTAAATAAATATTAAAAGTTAAATAATAACTTTGTCTACACTCAACTAGGAATTACCTTTGGGGCTTTTACACACCTAAATATAATAAAGTCGAAAATTACACGATGAAAAAACTGAGATTTCTACTCTTACCAGTTTCAATATTGGTATGCTCACAAGAAGTTGATACATTGAAGGTAAAAGGACTCCCAGAGGAACTCGGATTGCCAAAAGTACAAACTTACACCCTAAAAGACGGATCTGTCAGAACCTATCCCAAACCCAAATTATTAGATTTTGTAACCAAATTACCCAGAAACTTTATCGATACCAATAAAGATTTTGTTGCCAAAGATCATGCTTATTATCTGGGAGGAGCAGTAGCAGCTACCGTTATTCTCCTGCCGTTTGACCAGAAACTGATTGATAATTCAAGAGAGCTGGCAGAAAAATGGGGAATGGATAAAGATAATAACTACAACAAAGTGGGTGGAGTATTTAAAATTCCAAAAGATGTAGGATCTGCCCTCTACCTTATAGGAAACGGTTCTACATTAGTATTGTTGGGCATTGGTTTCGGAACCTATGGATTGATTAAAAATGATTACAGAGCACAGGCTACCGCCAGCGGTTTGATGGAAAGTTTAATTCTTTCCGGAGTGTTCACCCAGACTCTTAAAAGAATCACCGGAAGAGAAAGCCCATTTATTGCCGAAGAATACGGACATAAAGGAGGAGCATGGAATCCGTTTCCCAGCTTTTCAGCGTTCAGCAAAAATACCTCGAATTATGATGCAATGCCATCTGGTCACCTGACAACCTTTATGGCTGGTATCACCGTGATAGCAGATAATTATCCGGATGCCAAATGGATCAAACCGGTAGGATATACATTAGCCGGAGCATTATGCTTTCAAATGATGCAAAGTAAGGTTCACTGGGCATCAGACTATCCGTTAGCCTTATTAATGGGATATTTTATTGGAAAAACAATCTCAAAAAGCAGATATACATCTTCAGAAGGAACTATAGGTAAGACCAAATATAATCTCAATTTTATCGCATCCCGACAATGGGAATACAATATGGTAGGGGTAAAACTCTCTTTTTAAACTGCTGAACTCTCTGTTTTGTATCCTAAATAAGATACTTTTCACTACATTTGATCTCAAGATAAAAGGAGTATTCAGGCTTTTTGTACATGCCGGAATGAAACCTGCTGATTTAAAAAGAATTACTTAATATTGTATTGAATGAAAATAATCGCTGTTATCCCTGCCCGTTACGAAGCAAGCCGTTTTCCGGGTAAATTAATGCAGATTTTAGGAGAAAAAACCGTTATCACCACAACTTATCAGAATGTAGTGGAAACCGGGCTGTTTGATGAGGTATTTGTGGCAACAGACTCCGAAATTATTTTTGATGAAATTGTAAAAAACGGAGGAAAAGCCGTAATGACAGGGCAGCACGAAACAGGAAGTGATCGTATTGCTGAAGCAGTACAGCATATTGACTGTGATATCGTGATCAATGTTCAGGGAGATGAACCTTTCCTTAAACTGGAACCTTTACATCAGCTGATTGAAGTTTTTAAACATGATGTTCAGCAGGAAATATCCTTAGCTTCTTTAAAAATACAACTGCATGAAAAAGTAGAAATTGAAAACCCTAATAATGTAAAAGTTATTACAGATAATAATGGTTTCGCTTTGTATTTCAGCCGCTCCGTAATTCCTTTTCACAGAGAGGTTTCTTATGATGTAAGTTATTTTAAACATATTGGAGTATATGCTTTCAGAAAAGAAGCATTGCTGCAGTTTTCAAAACTGGCTATGAAACCCTTGGAAATATCCGAAAAGATTGAATGTATCCGCTATCTTGAATATGGAATGAAAATCAAAATGATAGAAACCAATTTCGTAGGAGTAGGGATTGATACCCCTGAAGATCTGGAAAAAGCCCGAAAGCTAATCTAAAACCATCAGAGGCAGCAGAGCAAATTTGCCCATCAGCCTTTTTTGCAATTTTACATAAATCCCCCTATATTTGAATTTATAAATAAAATTAATGAAGAAGTTACTATTAGTATTTGGACTGATATTTTCACATGTGATATTCGGACAGACCGCAAAGGAAATTATAGATAAAAACATTGAATTATCCGGAGGGTTAACCAATTGGAAACTATTGAATTCAGTATTGCTTCAGGGAAAAGTAGTATTGGGAATCAAAGATGAATATCCGATAAGAATTTTTCAACAGCGTCCAAATCTTACTAAAACATTGATTACTACCGGAGGAAAAGAAACTGCTATTGAAGGTTTTGACGGTTCCAAAGGATATGCCATGAACTATGCCGCCAACAAACTTCAGGAATATCCTGAATATGTGCCGGAAAGTTTTGATAATGACTTCATAGACTGGGAAAATAAAGGATTTGATGCCAAATACCTTGGAAAAGAAAAAGTAGGAGAGATCTACTGCCATAAAGTGGAACTTACCAAGAATGTTAATAAGAATATGTATTACTTTGATACAAAGACTTATATGCTGATAAAAGAAGTGAAAAAAGATGAAACGCTTGTCTATTCTGATTTTAAAAAAGTAGGAAGCCTTACAATGCCTTTCAGAATAGAATCTTCCAGTACTAAAAAAGACGGAGATTATGTGATGTTATTAAACAGAATAGACATCAACAAAGTATTTCCGGCTAATATTTTCAAGTTTTAATACAACTGCAGTTCGCGGTACAAAATAATAAAAAATGAAAAATATTTTTTTAATGCTGCTTTCTTTCATGGCTTGCCTGCAAAGCTGCACCAATCAAAAAAGTGAAATTTCAAAAGCCAAAACCAACGAACTTATGGGAAAAACAATTTACGACTTCAAAGTAGAAAGTCTTGATGGTAAAGAGATCAATTTTGCAGATTTTAAAGGAAAGAAAATCCTGATCGTCAATACCGCTTCAGAATGTGGATTTACACCACAGTATGCAGATCTTGAAAAGGTGTATGAAGAATATAAAGATAAACTGGTAGTGGTAGGTTTCCCTGCTAATAACTTCGGAGGACAGGAGCCTGGAACCAACACCGAAATCGGAACTTTCTGCCAGAAAAACTATGGAGTAACATTCCCAATGGCTGCTAAAGTTTCTGTAAAAGGGGATGATACTGCACCTATCTTTAAATATTTAACAGAACAGGAATTAAACGGTGTAAAGAATACAAGTATCCTTTGGAACTTCACTAAATTTCTGGTGGACGAAAACGGAAAACTGATTGATTCTTTTGTAAGTACTACAAAGCCTACTGATGTGGCGATTACAAAGTATCTGAAATAATAGATTATTACAATGGATTCTTTGGATCAGTTTGAAGCTTGCATCATTAGTGGAGCAATTGGAGATGCATGGGGAAGCAGCTATGAAAATGAAGTAGAAACTGATGATTCACATGTTTATTATTTAGGAAAAAGGAGCATAAAGCAAAGAGTCTGGAGTATTACGGATGATACACAAATGACTTTGGCAACTTGTGAAGTTTTGTCTGAGAATAGCTTTACCCCTGAAAATCTTATCAATAAATTTATAAAATATTATAGAAGCCGTAAATTAACAGGAATTGGCGCTTCTACACTTAAGGCAATTTTAGATACTGAAGCTGGTATTCATTGGAGTCAGGCTGGACGAATTGGAGAATTTGCCGCAGGAAACGGAGGAGCGATGAGAATTGCTCCTTTTGCTTTTTTCTCAGATATTACAAGACAAAATATTTACGAAGCATGTAAGGTTACACATAGAAATGATGAAGCCTTTTCTGGAGCTTTAGCTGTTTTTCTTTCTATAAAAGCGATCCTAAATTCTGATTGGAATGGAAACAATAATCTTTTTGATATTATTATTCCGGAAATTCCTGATACAAATATAAAAGACAGATTAATCGAAATTAATTCAGCAGGAAATAATTCTTCAATTTCAGAAATATCAAAATTGGGCAATAATGGTTATGTTGTTAATTCAGTTCCTTTCGCAATTTACTGTTCAACCAAAATTATTGATTTAGGTATGGAAGAAATGTTTAAACAAATTATCAGTTCTGGAGGAGATACAGATACCAATGCTTCAATTGCCGGACAAATTGCGGGAACATTGATTGGAACTAAAAATATTCCTCATGAATTAATTTCTAAACTAAAAAAATTACCGGATTACCAATGGATTAAGCAGGTTATTGATACAACAAAACAGAAAATCAGTTAAAATATTATTCATTGCTTTTCTCAGCAAAACAGAAAATATTTCCCAGTTTGATGCTGGAATAACCATTGCTTTTTATTTTCGAAGAATTAATCATGGCCTTTGCCAGAATATCAGTCGGCAGAGGCTGCTGACTTTCCAACAATCCCAGTTTATTGGCAAACTTTATAATCCGGCTGCCTAAAACTTCTCCCGTCCTTTCAGAATTTTTTCGTTCAAGCATTCCCGGTTTAAAAATAGTAATCTTATTGAAATGCAGTTGTTTTACAGCTTCTTCCAGCTCACCTTTCATCCTGGAATAGAAAATTTTGGATTGTGGATTGGCTCCATAAGCGGATACCAGAATATAATCTTCTACTTCATTCTCTTTCGCTGCTTTCGCAAATTCATACTGGTAATCAAAGTCTACTTTCTTCTGAGCTTCCTTACTTCCGGCATCCTTTAAAGTAGTTCCCAGACACGAAAACGCCACATCTCCCTTCACCATATCTTTCCATTCTTCGGGCTTTTCAAAATTCACAACATGAACTTTAAGCTTATCATTCTGAATATCGATAGGTTTTCTGACAAAAATATCCACTTCATCAAACTCTTTGTCATTCAATAGTTGATTCACCAGATCTTTTCCTGTAGCGCCTGTAGCACCTATTACCAGAGCTTTCATAATAATTGTGATTTTGTGAGATTATTTCTTTCTTAAATTTACTAAATTTGAATTAAAGATTAAAGAATTATATCATTTAATCATTACTAATTATTTACCACTCATTACTCATATTGAATATGGATGCCAACGAAATTTTAGATTACTGTCTTGCCAAAAAAGGAGTTACGGAAAGTTTTCCGTTTGATAATGAAACTCTTGTGATGAAAGTAGACACCAAAATGTTTTTACTGATGGGGCTTGAAAGACAGCCGTTAGGTGTTAATGTAAAAACAGATCCGGAGTGGAGCGCAGAGCTTCGTGAGCAATATCCTCAGATTACAGGTGCTTATCACATGAATAAGACCCACTGGAATTCTGTAACTGTTGATGGATTAAAAAGAGATTTGATCTTTAAACTGATTGACCACTCGTATGATCTGGTTTTTAAATCCCTGACCAAGAAAGCTCAGAATGAAGTGAATTCTTTATAAAAAATAAAAAAGATTGAGGTACGAAATTTGTTATCTGTTATCAGTGAAATATACATTTAATAGTAATAAAATAAAGAACAAATGAGAAACTACCTTTTATTATTCGCCGCAGCAGGGACATTAATGTTGTCAAGCTGCACCAAGCCACAAAGTAAAAGCACTACTGAGAACCCAACTTCGGCTGTCTCAGCTTCTGAAACTTCTTCCGAAAATATTAAACTGGAATTTTCCGGTACAGAGAATTTTACCATTAAAAATCCAAAGCTTAAAGTAAGTTTATACGGAATGGATGAAAAACTGGCTGACGCACCTGCCAGCTTAATTACGGAAAAAGAATTTGAGCAGAAATCAGTGCCATTTACCATTGATCTTCCGGTACCAAAAGATGCTGAAAGCAAGATTAATCCAAAACCTGCCGGTCCTGCAAAATATTATGTAACCATAAGCTGGGACTCTGACGGAAACGGAAAAGCAGATGAAAAAGGAGATATCTTTATTGATTACGACAAACAGTTCCCGAATGTGAAACTGAATAATGAGACCCAGAAAATCTACTTAAAAGTATTAAAATAAGCAAAAAGGCTATTCATCACTGAATAGCCTTTTTTATATCTTAAAAATTAAATTTCTCTGTTATTATTTTATCCTCATCCAGCCTTTCAATCAACTTTTCAAGACCTTCGAATTTGATTTCATCATGAAGAAAATCCCTGAAACTTACTGTAATCTTTTCATCATAGATATCATCATCAAAATCAAGGATATAAACTTCCACAGTGAGTTTTTCTCCGTTTACGGTTGGATTGGTTCCTACACTCAGCATTCCTTTATATTGGTTGCCTTTTACGAATACTTCTACAATATAAGCTCCTTTCTTAGGTAAAAGCTTGATGGATTCTGTTTCAATATTAGCGGTTGGATATCCGATGGTTCTTCCGATTTTCTTCCCGTGAACCACAGTTCCGGAAACAGAGTAGGTGTACCCCAGCATTTCGTTGGCCTCTTTAATATTTCCTGTTAAAAGCGCATTACGCACTTTCGTAGAACTGATATTATTTTCATGAATATTGATTGCCTCCATTTGTTCTACCTCAAAACCAAGTTCTTTCGACAGTTTTTGAAGAAGCTCAAAATTTCCACTTTTGTTTTTTCCAAAAGAATGGTCATATCCTATAATAAGGTATTTTACATTGAGTTTATCAATTAAAATCTGACGTACAAATTCTTCTCCGGTAAGATTTCTGAATTCTTCATCAAATTCTTTCAGGAACAAATTATCAATGCCATATTTCTCAACCAGCTGTTTTTTTTCTTCCAGCGTATTCAGAAGCTTTAAATCTTCATTTGGATTAAAAACAAATCTTGGATGCGGCCAAAAAGTAAGGATAGCAGTTTCCAGATTGTTTTCTGTACCTATTTTAGTCAGTTCATCGATAATACTCTTGTGCCCTAGATGCACCCCGTCAAACATACCTAAAGACAATGCTAGAGGCTTCTGTGAGGAGTAATCTGTAAAATTCTTGAAAACTTTCAAAACGGAAAAATTTTGATTGCAAATATAAAACCTTTATTTTTAATGTAACCGAGGGAATCTGAAAATTTGAAAATGAAAAATTTTGAAAAATATCCTACATTATATTATACTATAATAATGACAAACGGCTGAATTACAAATTTGCTGTTAAATATAATGATAAATATTGAATTTTACATCGTATAGCGTAAACTCATTCATCTCTTAAAAAGCATGATAAAAATCTTTTTTTTACCAATTGCGGGTTTATGAAGAATCACTATATTTGCACCAAGAAAAAATTTAGCAATGGCAAACCAAATTAAAGGTAAAATTTCTCAAATTATTGGTCCGGTAATCGACGTTGTCTTCACAGATGTGGAAGCTGTTCCAGCAATCTATGACGCGTTAGAAATTACAAAAGAAAACGGTGAAAAAGTAGTTTTAGAGGTAGAACAACATATTGGCGAAGATACAGTAAGATGTATTGCAATGGACGCTACTGATGGTCTTAAGAGAGGTCAAGATGTAATTGGATATGGAAATCCTATTATGATGCCAATCGGAGAGGCTGTAAACGGAAGACTATTCAACGTTGTTGGTGATGCTATCGACGGACTTCAAAATATTTCTAAGGATGGTGGTCTTCCAATTCACAGACCAGCTCCAAAATTTGATCAACTTTCAACTTCTGCAGAAGTTTTATTTACAGGTATTAAAGTAATCGATCTAGTTGAGCCTTACGCAAAAGGAGGTAAAATTGGATTGTTCGGTGGTGCTGGAGTAGGTAAAACAGTATTGATCCAGGAGTTGATTAACAATATTGCAAAAGGACACGGAGGTCTTTCTGTATTCGCCGGAGTAGGTGAAAGAACGAGAGAAGGAAATGACCTTTTGAGAGAGATGTTGGAATCAGGTATTATCAAGTATGGTGATGATTTCATGCACTCTATGGAAAACGGAGGTTGGGATCTTTCTAAAGTAGACTTAGAAGCTATGAAAGATTCAAAAGCTGCATTCGTTTTCGGACAGATGAACGAGCCGCCAGGTGCAAGAGCTAGAGTAGCACTTTCTGGTCTTACATTAGCTGAGTACTACAGAGATGGTGGAGAAAGCGGACAAGGTAGAGATGTACTTTTCTTCGTAGACAACATCTTCCGTTTTACACAGGCTGGTTCTGAGGTATCTGCACTTCTTGGTCGTATGCCATCAGCGGTAGGTTACCAACCAACTCTTGCTTCTGAAATGGGTGCGATGCAGGAAAGAATTACTTCAACTAAAAATGGTTCAATTACTTCAGTACAAGCGGTATACGTACCTGCGGATGACTTAACTGACCCGGCTCCTGCAACTACGTTTGCTCACTTGGATGCAACTACGGTACTTGACAGAAAGATTGCTTCATTAGGTATCTATCCAGCGGTAGATCCATTAGCTTCTACTTCAAGAATCCTTGCTCCGGAAGTTATCGGTCACGATCACTACAACTGTGCTCAAAGAGTAAAAGAAATCCTTCAAAGATATAAAGCACTTCAGGATATCATCGCAATCCTTGGTATGGAAGAACTTTCTGAGGAAGATAAATCAGTGGTTTACCGTGCAAGAAAAGTTCAGAGATTCTTATCTCAGCCTTTCCACGTAGCAGAACAGTTTACAGGTATCCCAGGATCATTGGTAGACATCAAAGATACTATCAAAGGATTCAACATGATTATGGATGGTGAATTAGATCACTTACCAGAAGCAGCTTTCAACTTGAAAGGAACCATCGAAGAAGCTATCGAAGCAGGACAAAAAATGTTAGCTGAAAACGCTTAATAATTAGACATAAGATTTTTAGACATGAGATGAGAGACATATAATGTTTGTCAAAAATCTTTTAATCTTCAATCTTTTAATCTTTTAATCTAAATTAAATGAATATAAAAATTTTAACACCAGAATACGTAGTTTTTGAAGGAGAAGTAGACTCAGTATTATTGCCTGGAAAAAATGGTGAATTTCACATCATGAAAAACCACGCGGGAATTGTTTCTTCTTTAATCGGAGGTGATGTAAAGCTTTTTGCTAATTCTATTGATGAGGCTTTTGCTAAAAATTTCACTAAAGAAGCTGGAAAAGACTCTGTTTTTGCTTATGCTATCAAAAGCGGTGTTGTAGAATTTAATCATAATAAAGGCATTATCCTTTGTGAATAATTAAATGAAAAGCTAAATATATTTTCAAGAAAGTGTAACTTTGTGTTACACTTTTTTTATTTGTAAAAGTCTGATTGTATGAAGAAAGGCATAATCATATTATTTACAGTTCTGGGTGTTTTCCTCCATGCCCAGAATATCAAAACCAAGAGAGGAATTATTAATCTTGACGGTATTCCGGTAGCTAAGCTTTCCAACAAATCCAGTGAATATACTTTTATGGATCTGAAGGAAACTCCGATGTATACTATAAAATTCATTGATAAAAGTATCGTTGATTCTGTTCGCGACAGCTATATCAGTGTCAACAGGGTATATAACAGGGACAAAACCATCGAAATTGATTATTCATCACCTTCTGCATTTTCCGGGGAAGAGAGATCTGCGGTATTTACGTCAGTGAAGGATCTTAAGATCATTGATAATAAAGGAATCAATGTCAAAAACCTTGATGAGCTTTTTTCCAATGTACCCAAGAGAAAACTGGATTCTAAAACGAAAGATGCTTATACTATCCGAAAGAAGATCGATAAGATGAATATTGAGGTTAATAAAGTGGGAGAGATCCTTAGTAATGGTGTTCCGGTAGGATATTTTACCAATTTACCTGTAAGTTTCGGCTCAGAAGAAACGATCATGGATAAAACTCCAATAGATATTGAGATCTATGATGCCAAAAGCAAGCTTATCGGAAGATATATCACGACTACAAAACAGCTGAAAACAGCTGGAGGAAAATCTTTTACCCTCTACAAGGAAATGTCAGGAAGAGCTTCTATTCTAAAATTCCCTACCTACAAAGCATTGGCGGAACGTATGGCTATTATGGATCCAAACTTTATTAAAATACAGGAAAAAGTATCTGTAGGGACTGTAACAAAAGAAACGCCTAATTAATTTATCAAAGAATTTTCTATCAATAGGAACGGGCTTTAGCCAAAACTTATAGATATGTCGTTCGTCTTTACAAACCACCCCGTCAAAAATTCTTTGAATTTTTGCCACCCCTCCGGAGGAGGGGAATATTTTGCCATTTCATTATATGGTAGTTAGAAATATGGATTTGATTCTTTCAGTATGAAAAATAGAAGATTTTATTCTCTTAAATCAAAACTAAGATCTGTGTAATCTGTGAAATCTGTGAGAGATTATAGGGTAATCAAAACACATCTTATTTATTCCGAAAAATAAGAATTCATGGAAAATTCACCAATTTTAAAAATCCCTGAGAAAAAAATGAAAATTTTTATAAACTTAAAATGACTCCATTTTCCTTCAATTGCTGCATCGGTTTTGAAAACCAGAATAACTCAAAATCTTCAAAACTTTCCTCAAATTGATTCTTAAGTTGTTGAATAGTAGGTTTTTTAGAATTTTCAATAGCATTTTCTTCCAGCACATTCATAAGCCATTCTGCCTTTTCCTGTTCCAGCTCAACCTTGACAATATTGGTTTTTAAGTGGAATGTAAGTAACGTATATGTACCAGAGTATTTCTTTTTATTTTTTACGCGATTCTCAGCGATTACATTTTTGGTTAAAAAGACCACTTTTGAATTTCCTTTCAGACTAAACTGCCCATCTTCCAAAAGACAGTCGTGAATGTAATCCGGATGGATGGATGTTCTTGGAATTTTAAAATCAAACCATTCCTGAAGAGGGAGCTCAAAATTTACTCCATGCATATAATTGAACAGAGATTTTTTTAATCCGAAACTAAATTTGTTATGATCAATTCCGGTTTTATCTTTAAAGTCGATGTCGTTATTGGCAAACAAAATTTCCTGCTTTACCGGAATCACTCCAAAATCTTCCGGGTTTATTCCAACAGGTGAGTGGGCTGTCATAGCAAACTGATGCCAGAAACCACTTTGAAGAATTCCCATCTCAAACATCTGCCGAACCATTTCCAGAGAATCAATAGTTTCCTGAACCGTTTGGGTAGGGTAGCCATACATCAGATAAGCGTGAACCATAACACCGGCTTCTGTAAAATTTCTTGTTACGTTGGCAACCTGTTCCACAGAAACACCTTTGTCAATTAATTTCAGCAATCGGTCACTGGCCACTTCAAGTCCTCCGGAAACAGCAACGCATCCCGAAAGCTTCAGAAGATAACATAAATCACGGGTGAAACTTTTTTCAAAACGAATATTAGTCCACCAGGTAACAACAAGATTTCTTCTGAGAATTTCCAGAGCTACTTCTCTCATTAAAGCTGGTGGTGCCGCTTCATCCACAAAATGGAATCCGGTTTCCCCTGTGGTACGGATCAATTCTTCAATTCTGTCTACCAGAATTTTAGCAGAAATAGGTTCGTAGATCTTGATATAGTCTAAAGAAATATCACAGAATGTACATTTTCCCCAATAGCATCCATGCGCCATTGTCAGTTTATTCCATCTGCCGTCACTCCATAAACTATGCATGGGATTGGCGATTTCGATAACGGAAATATATTGATCCAGTTTTAAATTTGTATAATCAGGCGTTCCTATTTCAGATTGTTTAAAATCGTGCCTTTTAGAATTATTCTTATAAACAACTTCATTATTTTCGATAAGAAAAGTTCTTTTAAATTCTCCTTTCTCAGCGGAAATTTCTAAATTTTGATAAAGAAGTTCCAATGGAAGTTCACCATCGTCTAAGGTAATAAAGTCAAAAAACTCAAATACTCTCTGATCTTTAACTTCTCTTAATTCCGTATTGGGAAATCCGCCTCCCATAGCCGTTTTAATATGAGGATAATGTTTTTTAATCCATTGGGCGCATTTGAAACCGGAATACAGATTACCAGGAAATGGTATTGAAAAACAAACCAGCTTTGGCTGAACCGTTTCTATTTTTTCTTGAAGAATTTTTAAGGTAAACGCATCAATAAATGTAGGTTCACCAGATAATTTTGAATATAATTCATCAAAAGAATTGGCACTCTTTCCAAGACGTTCTGCATATCTGCTGAAACCAAAATCAGCATCAATGTTTTCTACAATATAATCGGAAATATCTTCTAAATACAAAGTCGCCAAATGTTTGGCTTTATCCTGAAGACCCATATTTCCAAAAGCAAACTCCATATCATCCAGTTGGTTGAAGCGGGAAGCTTCGGGAAGGAAGTTCATACTGCAGATCTGCCTTGCCAGTGTAGGTGTTTTTCCTTGTAAAAAAGGGATAACCTGATCAATAGTCTTTAAATATTCTTCTCTTAGGGCATAGATTCTCTGAGAATTTTCAGAGGTGTTCTGAAGATCAATTTCTTTATTAAAAACCTTCTGAATTCCTTCTTTTGAAAATAAATCCAAAATAACATCAATCCCCAAATCTGCCTGATAGCTGGAAATATTTTTGGTATTTAAAAATCCTTTAATATAAGCCGTTGCAGGATAAGGAGTATTAAGTTGGGTAAAAGGCGGAGTAATAAGAAGCAGGTCTTTCAACAGAAATTTTTTGCAAAGTTATTCTAAAGTTTTTTTAGAAAAAAATTTTTTCTCCTGATTATAAACAGTGAAGAAAAAGTCTTTAGGATTCTGCTTTATGACCCTCTCAATGACAAAGAGTTTCTGCTAAAACAAATAAGTCGGTTTATTAAACAAAGCATCCGGAGAATTTCTGTCAATAAAATTTAAAAAAGAATCTTCATCAAAATATCCGTCTTCATCAAGGATTTCGTCTTTTAATAATCCAATTTCACTGGGTTTCTCAAGACTTATATTTTCGATAAATTTTCCGGTCTTTCCGATTATCTCATTATGAAAACTGATTAAGTATCTGGAATATATATTTCCTTCAGCCACTGTATAATGCCCGTTTTCTGCAATGAGTGAGGTCATAATACTTCCTCCAATATAGGTTTCATTATCATTGCCCGATGCTCCGAATACTACTTTGGAGGTAACATTTCCGGAACAGTACAATGAACCGTTCACAATAATATTTTCTGCCTGTATGTTCCCTGTAACAATAAGGACAATGTAATCTTCAACAAATAATTTTTTGGATAAGTGAAGGTTATCTTCTATAAGAATGATTTTATATCCTTCGCCTTCACCGGTAATCAGTTCAAGAGAAGTATTGATATCATTTTCTATAAGAATAATTTCAGGAGCGTCATCTTCATTATTGATGTGGAGAGAAGCTTCTTTTATTTTTTCTGCGGTTTCATCATCCAGCATTTCGAGAAATTCGGCAAGACTTTCTTCATCTAAAGCACTTTCATTGAAAAAATTGTTTTCCAGAGCTTCATGGGTGATGTGGTATAAGGTTTCTGATTTCTCTTTAATTCTATTATATAATTGATCTTTAGTAAGTTTCTGTAATTCTTTCATAGGCTTTTATAATAAATGAATATATCTGTTATAGAAGGGGAACACCTATCAATAGACAGCTGCAATATAGTCAGATAAATTTTGTTATACCAGAGGCCGGAAGGGATTATTGAATATTTTTTTTCAATCACACCAATAGATATGAATGGTTACTTTTTAATCAGATTTCATGATCTTATTTATATCATTTTTGAAATTACCTGCGAGTAAAAAATTGCTAGTACTAAAGAATTCCAAAGTTTAATTTATGCGTGGTTCAGGTTTTTACGATCCGTAATTACATTTAAAGTCACTCCCAACAGGATTAGTGTTATCCCGATCAATAAGTTATTGGTGAATTTTTCATGAAACATCAAGACACTGATCAATACCGCTACTACCGGTTCCAAAGCACCCAGAATTGCAACAGGTGTAGAACCTATATATTTAATGGCATACACCAGACAAAGACTGGAGATAACCGTAGTGAGAAATGCAAAAATGAGGAAACTCAGAAAGACAGACATTGAAGGAATAGCAAATGATTCATGCCCGATCATTGCTTTTGTCATGAAAAACATGGAAGTGAAAAACATGGAAAAAAAAGTAAGCTTAAATCCTGATACTTTCAGATTTGACTTGTTCACAATAACCATATAAAGTGCATAAAAAAGAGAACTTAGCATTACAATTCCTAAACCTGCAAAATTAATTTCTAATCCGTTTCCTTTTAAGCATAAAACAATAACTCCTGCAAAGGCAAGAAGTAATGAAAATACAGAGAGCCGTGTAAGTCTTTCCTTATAAAAGAAAAACATAATCAGGGCTACAATGACTGGATATATAAACAGTACGGTAGATGCTATCCCTGGAGTCAGAAAATCATAACCCAGAAACAGAAACTCTGAAGAAAGCGCATAGCATATTCCCAGAATAGCCAATATAAGGGCTTCCTTTTTATTGAGCCTGAAGTTTTGTCGGGAATAAATCAGATAACCACCCACCATTAAAGCTGAAAAGAAAAACCTGTAAAACAAGGTTATATCCATAGAAAAGTGCGCCTGTTTGACAGGCAGAATAAAAATCGGAATCAGACCATAAGAAACAGCCGACAGAATTCCCAACGTGTAACCTCTAAGTTTCATTTGCTTTATAGTTATTAAACAAAAAAGCCACTGAATCAATCAGTGGCTTTTTTTTATTTTTAAGATTAAATTGGTTTAAAACTTAATCCTTGTTCCTGCAGTAATTTTTGTTCCTGCTCTTTGTAGTAGCCACCTACTAATTTATCATGAATTGCTTCAAACGCTGCCAGAGTTTCGTTGATCTCTGCATCCGTATGGGAAGCGGTAGGAATCAGTCTTAAAAGAATCATCCCCTTCGGAATGACCGGATATACCACTACAGAAGTGAATATCCCGTAATTCTCTCTTAAATCTTTTACCAATAGAGTAGCCTCTACCGGAGTTCCCTGCATCATTACCGGAGTTACACAAGTATTTGTATCTCCAATGTTGAATCCTCTTTCTTTAAGTCCGTTTTGAAGTTTGTAAACATTCTCCCAAAGTTTAGCTTTGATCTCAGGTCTTGTTCTCAATAGCTCCAGTCTTTTCAATCCTCCGATTACCATTGGCATTGTAAGAGATTTTGCGAAGATTTGTGATCTCAGGTTGAATTTCAGATATCTGATGATTTCTTTGTCACCCGCAAGGAATGCTCCGAAACCTGCCATTGATTTAGCAAAAGTAGAGAAATATACATCAATCTGATCGTTACAATCCTGCTCTTCACCTACACCGGCACCTGTTTTACCAAGTGTCCCGAAACCATGAGCATCATCTACCAATAATCTGAACTGGTATTTTGATTTAAGATCACAAATTTCTTTGATTTTCCCCTGCTGACCTCTCATTCCGAAAACTCCTTCCGTAATCACAAGAATACCTCCTCCAGTTTCTTCAGCTACCTTAGTTGCTCTCTGAAGATTTTTCTCAAGACTTTCCATATCGTTATGCTTGTAGGTAAATCTTTTACCGGCATGAAGTCTTACCCCATCTACGATGCAGGCATGAGAATCCATATCATAAACAATAACATCATTTCTGCTTACCAACGCATCAATGGTAGAAACCATTCCCTGGTAACCGAAATTCAATAAGTATGCTGATTCTTTTTGTACAAAGTCTGCCAATTCTCTTTCCAGCTGAAGGTGCTGATCTGTTTCTCCAGACATTGCTCTTGCTCCCATTGGATAGAACATTCCGTATTCTGCAGCCGCTTTTGCATCTGCTTCAATAACTTCAGGATGATTACACAGCCCTAAATAGTCATTAGCACTCCAGAAAATTACTTCTCTACCCTGAAACTGCATTCTAGGGCCGATGGGTCCCTCTAATCTTGGGAAAATAAAATAGCCTTCACCATAATCTGCAAATTGTCCAAGTGGTCCTGGATTTTCTTTTATTCTTTCAAAAATATCCAACATTGTATCGTAATTTTTAAGTAAAAAAGCCTTTTTTGTCAGAATACGCAAAAGGCTTTATTTGTATCGTGATTTTATTCGTTCTTATTTGATAAACTCAGTTTTGAAAACTTCGTCATAGTTGTGAACACAGTTGTTGACAAATCCCTGTTCGGCCATCCATTTATCACTGTATACTTTAGTGATGTATCGGGAACCATGGTCAGGATATATTAAAACAACCACGTCATTTTCTGTAAGCTCATGAGACTGGGCATACTGCATTAATCCCTGTGTTACAGCTCCGGTAGTATAGCCGCCCATAATAGCTTCTTTCAAAGCAATTTCGCGGGTTCTGTACGCGGACATTTCATCATTTACCCTTACAAACTCATCCACCTTGTCAAAAAGCAGGGCAGAAGGGATCAGGTTTTTACCCATTCCTTCAATCTGATAAGGATGTACATCTTCTTTGTGGATTTCTCCTGTTTCGTGATAGCTTTTAAGGATAGAACCATCTGCATCTACACCGATGATTTTGATATCGGGGTTCTTTTCTTTTAAAAACTTGGCAGAACCAGACAGCGTACCCCCTGTTCCGGTGCAGGCAAAAAGGTGAGTGATCTTACCTTCCGTCTGTTCCCAGATCTCAGGACCTGTTGTCTGATAGTGTGCATCAATATTAAGCTCGTTAAAATATTGATTGATGTAAATAGAATTAGGAGTTTCCTGAGCGATTCTTTTAGCTACTTCATAGTATGATCTCGGATCATCTGCCGGT
This sequence comes from Chryseobacterium sp. Marseille-Q8038, assembly GCF_965111995.1. Lineage (NCBI taxonomy): Bacteria > Pseudomonadati > Bacteroidota > Flavobacteriia > Flavobacteriales > Weeksellaceae > Chryseobacterium > Chryseobacterium sp. Marseille-Q8038. The sequence goes on from NZ_CBCOPN010000001.1 coordinate 948,058, forward strand.
ACATTGGCCGGGCATATATACACCACAGCACCCAACGCTTTCAGATAAGCAATTTTTTCCGGTTTTGTTTTATCACTTACTGCAAGAATACATTTATATCCCTTAATGATACATACCATCGCAATAGAAAACCCCGTATTACCGGAAGTAGTTTCTACAACTACAGAATCTTCTTTTAAAAGGCCTTTCTTTTCTGCGTTCTCTATAATATGAAGTGCAATTCGGTCTTTAGTGGAATGTCCAGGATTATATGATTCTAACTTGGCGTAAACGGTTGCTGGAATATCTTTTGTAACAGTATTTAGCTTCACCATCGGAGTGTGTCCTATCAGGCCAAGAATATTATCGTAAACATTACTCATTATTTGTTATTTTCAATAAAAATCTGACTGCAAAAATACAAAAAAATAAATAATTACTAAACTTTTGTTTGATTTCTAGGGCATAGTTTGTAAAAAAAATTTTTAGTATTTTCAGTTTTGACAGCAGTATAATCGCAAATACTACGCCAAATTTTTTAAATTTTGTTAAAACCCGCATAAAATAAGATAAAAGCCTTATTTTCGCATAATTGATTTAATACTATGAAAAATTGGACTTTTAGGCAATGGAACACCGTTTCAGGATGGGTGGTTTTCGTTATTGCTTTTTTCACGTACTTGTCCACCATAGAACCCAATTTCAGTTTTTGGGATTGTGGCGAGTACATTTCTTCTGCAGTAAAACTTGAAGTAACGCACGCTCCCGGAGCTGCTTTATTCCAGATAGTGGGTGCCGTGGCAGCCATTTTTGCATTAGGGAAAGGCGAAAACTATTCTATCGTGATCAACGCGATGTCTGCATTGTTCAGTGCGCTGACTATTTTATTTTTGTTCTGGACGATCACACACTTTGTGAGAAGACTTCTAAACAAAGATTTTGAAGAAATTACAAAACATCAGGAAATCTCTATTTTATTTGCCGGAGCTATAGGAGCACTTTGCTTTACGTTCTCAGATACATTCTGGTTTTCGGCAGTAGAAGGAGAGGTTTACTCTATGGCTTCAATGTTTATCGCGCTTTTGGTCTGGTTGATTACCAAATGGGAGAATGAGTATAAAGCGGGAGACAGTGAAAGATGGATTATTCTTATTTTCTTTGTTTTAGGACTTTCTGTGGGAGTGCATATGATGTGTATGCTGGCAATTCCTGCAGTGTGTTTAGTTTACTATGCAAGAAATTACAAGTTTACCTGGAAAAACTTTATCTGGGCAAACCTTATTACACTGGGGATTTTGATTATTGTTTTCAAAATTATCTTCCCTTTAATTATGACCATGTTCGGAAGACTTGAAATTTTCTTCGTGAATGGTCTTGGACTTCCTTTCCACTCCGGAACGATTGTAGCTTTTGTGCTGATGGTAGCCATCTGCTATTTCTTAATTAAGTATGCAAGAAAAGCCAAAAGAAACATTTATCAGACCGCTGCATTATCTGTAGTTTTCATGATGATCGGATTCTCTTGCTGGATGGTTATTCCTATCAGAGCCAATGCAAATCCACCAATGAATCTTAATGATCCGGATACGGCAATTGGTATGCTGGATTATTATAACAGAGAGCAGTATGGTGACTGGCCTACAATCTACGGGCAAAACTATACGGCATTCCTTGATGCTAACGGAATTGAAAAGAATGAAGACGGAAGTTTTAAAACACAAAAAACCGGAGAGATCTACGAAAAAGATGAAAAAACCGGAACGTACAGAAAAACCGGAGACCGCTTCAATTATGTATTCAATAAGTCTCAGGTAAGCTTAATGCCAAGAATGTTTAATGAGGATAAGGATGTAATGGCGAACTATATTTCTATGTATGGGGCTCCTGATTTTACCTTCAATTATGCTAACGAAGATGTGGCAGACAATCCACAGGCTAAGCAGATCTTTGATGAGCTGAGAGCAAAATATGAAGACAAATCCATTACAGCTTCAGATTATCTGAAAGTAAAACCTTATAACTTAATCAATGTTCAGAAGCCTTCATTACTTCAGAATATGGATTACTTTATTACTTTCCAGAACGGATACTACTTTGTAAGATATCTGATGTGGAACTTCGTAGGAAGACAGAATGATCTTGAAGGAAATATGGAGAGCACAAAAGGAAACTGGATTTCCGGAATTCCTTTCATTGATAATGCTGTAGTTGGAAATCAGGATAAAATGCCTGCTAAATTCAAGAATGAAAGTACAGTGAAATTCTTCTTCCTTCCGTTAATCCTAGGTTTGATTGGATTCTTTTTCCAGTTAAACAGAGACTTCGGAAGATTCTATGCACTATTATCTTTATTTATTTTAACAAGTGTAGGAATTGTTTTCTATACAGGGGTAAAACCTTTTGAACCGAGAGAAAGAGATTATGCAATGGTAGGTTCATTCTATGCATTTGCCATCTGGATTGGTTTGGGAGCCGGAGCAATCTTATGGTTCTTACAGTCTAAAATAAAATCAAACGGAGCGAACATCGCTTTAGGAGTGGTTTTATTAGGTGTTCCTTTCATGATGGGCTTCCAGAACTACAATGTTCATGACAGAAGCAATAGATATACAGCTTATGATTATGCATATTCCGTTTTAAAATCATTACCGAAAAACGATATCCTTTTCGTGTACGGCGATAATGATACTTATCCGGTTTGGGCTATTCAGGAAACAGAGCAGTTCAGGGATGATGTGAAGGTGGTAAACTTTACCCTTGCTTCAACACCATGGAATCTGGATCAGGTAAAAAGAAGAACTTACAACGCTATGGGTATTCCTAGCGAGTTGACACACGATGATTACAGAGATGGAGTAAATGACCAGATCTATATGATGAAGAAGGAAGATTGGGAAGGTGTTTTCTCTATGTTGAAAGAACAGGGAGCTCCGGAAACAGAATTCCAGTCTTTCAGAAAATATCTTACTCAGGATTCTTTAACATTGAAACAAGCGATCGAATTCATTAAATTCAAATCTCCTGAAAAAGACGAATTATTAAAAATGTACTTCGGGGAAGAGAAATTTGAAAAATATAATATCCTTCCGGTAAACAAATTTATTCTTCCTGTTAATAAAGAAAATGCTCTAAAAGCAGGAATCATCAATAAAGAAGATCTTCCAAAAGTAGCCAATCAGATCATGATTACTTACAAAGGAAACACGCTTTATAAGAACAACCTTATCCTGATGGATCTTTTGGCGAATTTCGACTGGAAGCGTCCAATCAACTTCTCATCAGGAGGTATTTATGACAGCGAAAATATTTTCTATCTGAACGATTACCTTCAGTTTGACGGATTCAGTTACAGATTAATCCCTATCCAAACGCCTCCAACGGCAGATGGTGATATGGGAAGAGTAGATGCTAATTCTCTTTATAATGTAGTGAAAAGCTTCAGATGGGGGAACTTCAAAAACTTAAATGCCCATTTTGATGAAACGGCTACTTCCAATATCATCAGCTACAGAATGTCAGCAAGCAGAGCGGCGTCCGCACTTGCATTAAGCGGACAGAAAGCTAAAGCAATAGAAATTCTGGATCTTGCAGCAAAAGAAATTCCTGCAGAGAAATATAATGATCCTCGTTCGTTAAGTTCAATTGTATCAGGATACATTATTGCAGGCCAGGAGCAGAAAGGTCTTCAGATTGCTGAAGTACTTAAAAAAGGAATCTTTGAAGAGTATGATTATTATTTAAGCCTTTCCAAAGCAGACCAAAGCTACCTGAGAAGACAAATGAGAACAAAACCTATGGAATATTCTCTTGTTGTTTCAGCAGTAACAGATGCTTATACTAAGATCGGACAGAAAGAAAAAGCGTATGCTTATCTGGTAAAATCCATAGAGCCGATTGATAAGAAGTTCAATGTATTTATCAAAGATCTTCAGGAAATGGGCAGAGATAAGGCGATGAAAGAGTCTGAAAATGTTCAGCAGATCACGCCATTCTACCAGTACTTATTTGATGTCATGGAGCCTTATGATTCCACTTATTCAAAAGAAAAGGAAAATCAAATTACTACTGCGATTATCAAAGCAACAAAATAAAATACTTTAAAACGGAACTTCGGTTCCGTTTTTTTATTATTGGGAATCCTGAATTTTAAGGTTATATTTGTGAAAGTAAAAATACATAATGTCCGAAACACAAAATAGTAAATTCCCAATCTATGCCGTTATTGCTACGGTTCTTTTTAAACTTCTTTTTTTATTAACGCACTACATTCAGGAAGATGCATTTATTACCTGGAGGGTTGCCCAGAACCTGTTGGACTATGGAGTAATCGGCTTCAACGGAGACACCAAGATTTCTGCTTCTACAACCCATCTGTATGTCTTTGTATCTTATATTTTCAACCTTGTTTTTGGAAAAGAAAACTTTATTGAACCTCTTTTGATTTTTAATTCCATCCTGTTTACGATAGGAACTTTATTGCTTTCTCATCTGGTTCTTAAAAATCCATGGCATAAAGCCATCTTTATATTTCTGATCGGTATTTTGCCTCCAGCTATTAAAATTTCAATTCTCGGAATGGAGTACGGAATTCTGTTTTTCCTCGAGATGGCATTGTTGTATTATGGTTTCCATAAAGGAAAAAAATGGGTATTGACACTTCTTCCCGTTTTAATCATGTTTACAAGAATTGATACGGTAATATTCCTGGGAATTGTCTTTCTTGTAGATCTGTTCTGGAATAAAAAGATCAGGTGGAATTATATTTTTGGGGGAGCTCTTGGAGTCTTAGCTACGGTTGCTTTCAACTGGTTTTACTTTGGCGAACTGGTTAATAATACCATTACAGCCAAAAAACTTCTTTATAGCGAGAACTTTACGATCCAGCAGCATATTGGTTACTTTTTTAAGAGCTTCGGAAACTTCTGGGGAATGCTAAAAGTGCCTGGAGATTTCAATCCTCTGACGGTAGTGATTTTGATTTTTGAATTACTTTGTTTTATTTACCTGATCAGACAAAGAGAAAAAAGAAACTACTTTTTATGGATGATCTTTATTTTTGGATGGACAAAACAGTTGATTTTTATTTCTCAAAAAAGTTTGTTTGACTGGTACTACTGGGTTCCGCAACTTTTACTTTTTGTTCCCATTCTTATTTTTGTGTTGGAACAGAAAGAGAAGAGAAATCTATGGCTTTCGTTACTTATTATTTTTTATATTCTTCCGATGCTGGCTTTTCAGACTGTACATTCTATTGCAACAGGAAACGGAGAGTGGAACTACCGCAGAACTATTGGAACCTATTTAAATCAATATGAAAAAGACAAAAATCAATGGATCTTACTGGAGCCGGCTGGTTATGTACCGTATTTTTCAGGATTAAAAACAATTGATGAGGTTGGATTGGTAGATAAACAGATTCAGGAAGAGATTAAGAAAGATAAAGTGAATTACTGGATCAATACCGTAAAGACAAGAAAACCGAAATATCTTCTTTCTTACCAGAATCTGTACGAAGGGAACAGTGCGAATTCATTGTATTATCAAACTCATTATAGGCTTTTGAAAGAATTCAGAGTGAAAGATCATCTGAAAAGTGACAATAAGATTTTAGAAAAAATTTACCACCTGAAACCTTCAGGAACAGACTATAATTTGTACATTAGAGTTGATTAAAAGATTGAAAAATTTAAGCATTTAAAAATTAAAAAAATAAGGAGTTCTTATAACTTTTTCACTCTCAAACCCTCAAACTTACAACCTGCAACCTATCATCTAATCCCTAATCCCTGAAAAAAATGAAATACTGTGCTTTTCTCCGCGGCGTCAACGTAAAAGGAACCAATATGAAAATGGCTGATGTGTGCCAGGTTTTTAAAGATGCCGGAATGAAAGATGTGAGTTCAATACTGGCTTCCGGAAATATTGTATTTTCTTCAGATAAAAATACTCAGGATTTAAAGGTGATTCTGGAAAAGGCAATGTCAGAACATTTTTCTTATGAAGCCTTTTTGTTTGTAAAATCTCAGGAAGAAACTGAGGTGTTCTGGAACAGTATTCCTTTTGAAAAGAATGATGAACTTCATATTTATGGTTTTGTAGGAATTCCAGGGGTGGAAAAAGTTCTGATGGAGGAGTTTCAGAAAGCTGCACAGGCAGAAAATGAAAAGGCAGAGATTATCAATGATATATTTTACTGGCAGGTGCCGAAGGGCAATACTTTAGATTCTACCTTTGGAAAAGTACTGGGTAAAAAAAGCCTTAAAGATCAGTTTACCAGCAGGAATGTGAATACGTTTGAGAAGGTTTTGAAAAAGATGAATTAAAATATTTTCTGCTTATTTCAGGTTTTGGCTAAAGCCAATTGAGTATTTTATCTTTATTAAACGGGCTAAAGCCTGTTCTCATTGAATTCTTATGGATTAAATGTAATAGGTTAGCCCACAGATTGCACAGATTTGCACAGACTTTTTTATAAGGAATGAATAAAATGCTTGGTTGTGATTCCGTAGGAATCTATTCTATAGTAAAAATTTAATGAACAATTCATTAAAGAAAACATTGTATTCAAGTTTTCCATCTTAACTTTCCCTAAACCCTAAACCCTAAACCCTAAACCCTAAACCCTAAACCCTAAACCCTAAACCCTAAACCCTAAACCCTAAACCCTAAACCCTAAACCCTAAACCCTAAACCCTAAACCCTAAACCCTACAAATAATTTCCATTTGTGAAACTTTCTCAGTATTTTTACTGAACTTTTTAATTACAACAAAATGATTCAGTATTTAGATAATATTTCGCACAAAGATTCAAAGAACTTTTTCCTTATTGCCGGACCTTGTATTATTGAAGGGGAAGATATGGCATTAAGAATTGCTGAAAAAGTAATCAATATCACAGATAAATATAATATTCCTTATATTTTCAAAGGAAGTTTCAAAAAGGCTAACAGAAGCCGTGTAGACTCTTTCACAACTATTGGTGAAGAGAAATCTCTTGAAATCCTTAAAAAAGTAGGAGAGACGTTTAATATTCCTACAACAACAGACATTCATGAAAATGAACATGCAGCGCTGGCAGCACAATATGTAGATGTTCTGCAGATTCCTGCATTCCTTGTACGTCAAACTGATTTATTAATCGCGGCAGCGAAAACGGGAAAATGTGTTACCCTGAAAAAAGGACAGTTCCTTTCACCGGAAGCCATGAAGTTTGCTGTTCAGAAAGTGACCGATTCTGATAACCAGAAAGTAGCCATTATTGAAAGAGGTAATTCTTTCGGATATACAGACCTTATCGTGGATTACAGAGGAATTCCTACGATGAGAGAATATGCTCCTGTAATTTTAGATGTTACCCACTCTCTGCAGCAGCCTAATCAGAACTCAGGAGTTACAGGTGGAAGACCGGATCTTATTGAAACCGTTGCCAAAGCAGGAATTGCAGTAGGTGCAGACGGAATTTTCATTGAAACACATCCTACACCGGAAACGGCTTTATCTGATGGTGCCAACATGTTAAGATTAGATTTATTAGAAGATTTGTTACAAAAATTGACAAGAATTAGAGAATCGATTTTGTAATTGTTAAAAAAACATTAATTTTAGAAATTCTAAAACATTTCTTTTGAAAAAACTAGTTTTACCGCTAAGCCTTATGGTCCCGTTTCTGATTTTCTCCCAACAAAGAAAAAAGGATACAGTGACCACTAAAGTAACCGATATAGAGGAAGTTGTCTTCCAGAAAAAAGCAACAGGAAGAACCAATGACCTTACCAACGTAAGAATTTCAGCGAAAGAAGCGAAATCAGTAGCTTCTATTAATGGAGGAATTGAAGGATTGCTTAAAACACTACCTTCCGTAAACTCCAATACCGAGCTGTCTTCACAATATATGGTTCGTGGTGGAAACTATGACGAAAACCTTATCTACATTAATGATATTGAGATCTACAGACCTTTCCTGATCAGAAATTCTCAACAGGAGGGAATGAGTATTATCAATCCGGATATGGTTTCTGCAGTGAATTTTTCTGCAGGTGGATTTGAAGCCAAGTATGGTGATAAAATGTCTTCTGCTTTAAATATTTATTACCGTGAACCTGAAAAATTTGAACTTTCGGGAGAGGCCAGTTTAATTGGAGGTAGATTAACAACAGGTCTGGCTTCCAAAAATAAAAAATTTACAGCCCTATTTTCCGGTAGATACAGAAATACCAATCTTGTTCTTAACACCTTAAAAGAAGATACGGATTTTAATCCAACGTATTGGGATTTCCAGTCTTATCTGAATTATCATGTGAGTGATAAATTCACGATGTCATTCATCGGATATTATTCCAAGAATGATTATGAGATGATTCCAAGAGCAAAAAGTGTTACGTTCGGAAGTCTTCAGCAGCCTATTACGGTGAATATAGGCTATGGAGGTAAAGAAAATGACCAGTATAAAAATATGATGGGTACATTTTCCATGAACTATAAGCCAACAGATAAATGGAAGCTTACATTGGATGCCTTTGCCTATCAGAACAGAGAAAGAGAATATTATACAATACAGTCTGCATATGAGCTTCAGACCTTTGATCCTGTGACACAGCAGCCTGTGACATCTTTTGATGTTGGAGGTCAGATTGAGCATGCAAGAAACGATTTATTTGTAAGAACATACGGAACACAGTTCAGAGCTAAATTTTCTCCTAATGTAAATACTGATTTTGAGTTTGGATTTAAATATGAAAAAGAAAATCTGAAAGATCTTACCAATGAATGGAAATTGGTAGATTCTGCAGGATACAGCATCCCGAGGCCGGAAGTGATTGATCCGAGAACCGGAACTACGGGAGATCTTAAACTTGCTTACTATATTGCCGGACAAAATAATATTGAACCTACAAGGCTTTCTGCCTATGCACAGTATTCACAAAAGTTCTACTGGGGAGCCAGTAAAGTATTCGTGAATGCGGGAGTGCGTGTAGCCAACTGGAGTTTTAATAAAGAAACAATATTCTCTCCAAGAGCTCAGTTCGCCATTAAACCGGATTGGGACAGCGATATGTTATTCAAAATTTCAGGAGGAATCTATTATCAGTCTCCTTTCTATAAAGAGATTAAAGATTTAGACGGTAATTTTAACTCTAATATAAAATCGCAGCGTTCTATTCAGGTAATTCTTGCCAACGATTATGAGTTCCAGATGTATGACAGACCCTTTAAGCTGACTACAGAACTTTATTATAAGAAAATGGATAACCTGATTCCATATTATATGGATAATGTAAGGATTCGTTATTCAGGGCAGAATAATTCCAAAGGATATGCTTACGGTATTGATACAAGATTATTCGGAGAATTTGTACCAGGTGTAGATTCTTGGTTATCTGCGAGTTATGCTAGAGTATATGAAAATATTGATGGACGAGGAGATATTCCGAGACCTACGGATCAGAGATTGAGATTTGCTATGTTCTATCAGGATTATATGCCAAGTTTTCCGTCTATGCGTGTGAATCTTACTTTAGTCTATGCTATGGGACTGCCTACAGGGGCACCTGTAATGTTTAATAGCAACGGACAGCCGGATTTTGGTTCTGCTTATAATTACCAGCAGACTCTTCCTGCCTATAAAAGAGTAGATTTAGGATTGACTAAAGTATTCATTGATCCGAAAGAAAAAAATAAAAGATCAGGCTTCTGGGGTAACTTTGAGGAGCTGACATTAGGTGTTCAGGTTTTCAACGCCTTTAACATCAATAATACGGTGGCCAATCAATGGATTACAGATTATAATACCAATTATATGTATCCTGTTCCGGTACGTCTTACAGGACGTTTCTTTAATGTGAAACTGGAATTCAAGCTATAAAAATTAAAAGATGAGGTTGATTTTAATCTCTCAAAGAATAAATAAAAGCTTTCGGAAATTTTCGGAAGCTTTTTTTATTTACCCGAATTTTATAACAACATTACCAAATTTTATAACAACGGTCTCAGAGATATTTTTACCTTTGTCTTACCAATGAAAAAGATTCTTGCCATATTGTTTTCTATTTTCTATTTCGGATTTTCTTCCGGAGCAGCTTTTAGCATTCATTATTGCATGAAGGAATTTGTTTCTGTAAGCCAGAAAACAGATGGTATCTGTGCTAAATGCGGCGTTAAAGACAAAAAAGGATGCTGCAAAACAGAAATTAAAATAGTAAAAGTAGATGATTCCCAGAAATCAGACTTGCTTAAAATTGATTTTTTAGGCCAGATTTCAGAAATTCCTGTGGAACATCAGCTTGCTGTTATTGATAAGTCTTTTTCAGCAACCAAATTCACTCAAATCCAGATCAATGCACCGCCTGAATATCGGCCGGTTCCCATCTACATCAATCATTGTAATTTTAGAATTTAGAATCCGTTTGTCATTTTCTGTATCATTACCATGTACAGTTACAGGCGACATGTCCTGACGCATATTCCTGATGCGTTACCATTATTCTTTATTAAAAATTAATTCTAAAATTTAAAACAATGAAAAAATATATCATCACAGCAGCCTTATCTATATTCTCAGTTATCTCACTATCAGCACAATCTAAAAAGGATGCTCAGGTTTCTAAGCTGTATCAGAACTATATCGCAATCAAATCAGCACTAGCTTCAGATGATGCTAATAAAACTTCAAAAGCTGCAACAGAATTTATTAAAACAGCTTCTGCTATTGACTATAAAGTAGTTTCTGAAGGAAATCTTAATGTTCTTAGAAAAGATGCTTCCGCTATTTCTGATGCAAGAAATGTTGCTGCACAAAGAGAAACTTTTTTAAATCTTTCTGACAATATGATTGCTTTAACCAAGCAGTTTAAACTTTCTGATAAACCAGTGTACGTTCAATATTGCCCAATGGCGGACGGAAGCTGGCTAAGCGATGAAAAACAGATCGTTAATCCATATTACGGAAAGTCTATGCTTTCATGCGGAAGTGTAAAGTCGGAAATCAAATAATTACCGTACTGTTCTTTAAAATAACAAGTTGCATAGCTTAAGTTATAATTAACTTTAAGTTTTGCAGCTTCTAAAAAAGTTCGAAATATTATGAAAAAGCTGATAATGTTTCTGGTACTTTTGTTCTCTGTTTTTACTTTCGCACAAACTACAAAAACGTATTATACCTGTCCGATGCACATTGAAGTAGTATCCTCAAAACCTGGAGACTGCCCGAAATGTGGAATGACTCTGGTTAAGAAGACAGTCCTTGTAAAGCCTGAAGCGAAACCTGTATCTAAAACAGAAACAAAGGCAAAATCTGCAGAAACGAAAATAAATAAGGCAAATAAAGCAAAGGAAACCAATAAGGTTGAGAAAGCAAAAGTAATAAAGCCTTCTGTTCAACCAGAGAAAGTAGCTGTATCACCAGTTAAAACTCAAGCTCAAACTACTTATACCTGTCTGATGCATCCAGAAGTAGTTTCAGATAAGCCGGGAAAATGTCCTAAATGCGGGATGGATCTGGTTGAAAAAGAAGATCATTCTCATGTACAGGCTGAAAATCCCAAAGAAGAAAAATCTGTTTTAAAACGTAACTCCGAAAACGGAAGAATTACTTTTGGTGGGAAAACAGTTCGTTATGATCTGTATGTAAAAGATACCATTGTCAATTTCACCGGAAAAAACAGGAGAGCGATTGCGATCAACGGGAAACTTCAGGCTCCTACTTTATATTTCACTGAAGGGGATACTGCCGAGATTTACCTGCACAATATGCTTAAGGAAAATACCGGATTGCACTGGCATGGAGTAATTCTTCCCAATGAGCATGACGGAGTTCCCTATCTTACTACAAAACCTGTGACACCGGGAGAAACTCACTTATACAAATTCAGAGTTTCCCAAAACGGAACCTATTGGTACCATTCTCATGAAGCCCTTCAGGAGCAGATAGGAATGAATGGTATTCTGGTTTTCAAAAAAAGAGAAGGGGAACCCAAAACAGAATACAACGCTGAAATTCCTGTATTGCTGGGCGATTGGAGCGATGATGACCCGATGCAGATTGCAAGAAGACTTCATATGGCCAACACAGACTGGTATGCGGTAAAGAAAAATGCTGTACAGAGTTATTGGGAAGCCATCAAGTCCGGAAACTTCGGGACAAAAGCTTTGAATGAATGGAAAAGGATGGAAGCCATGGATGTAAGTGATGTCTATTATGATAAATTTCTGATTAATGGTACTCCCAGTTCGGATTATTCCAATCTAAAGCCTGGAGACAAAGTAAGATTAAGAGTGGCCAATGGAGGTTCATCTACCTATTTCTGGCTGAATTACGGAGGCGGAAAGATAAAAGTAGTAGGAAATGACGGTAATGATGTGGTACCCGTAGAGGTTGACCGTCTGATTGTAGGAGTTTCTGAAACGTATGATATAGAAGTCACCATCCCTGAGAATAAAAGCTTTGAATTCAGAGCGACTTCGGAAGACAGGATAGGACATGCTTCCCTTTGGCTGGGTTCAGGTGAGAAGGTAGAAGCTCCCAATCTTCCAAGGCTGATGCTTTTTGAAGGAATGAAAATGATGAACGGCATGATGGAGATGAGCGGAAATATGAAACCGATGAATATGACGATGGGAAATCAGATGATGGATATGAATGAAGTGATGTACCCGGAATTATCTGAAAGTCAAAGAAAAACTACAGCGAAACATATCAATGAGATGATGGGAGTAAAGACAAAGGAAGATAAAAAAGAGGATCACTCTCAACACTCAGGAATGGATATGGGAGAAGAGAAAACTATTAAAAGATTGTCTTACAATATTTTAAAATCTCCTGAAAAAACCATTCTTCCTATAGACACCATTCGTGAAATGAAATTTACGCTGGAAGGAAATATGAGCCATTATTTGTGGACGCTGGACAACAAAACTGTTACAGAGACAGATAAAATCCTGATAAAAAAGGGAGAAATTCTTAGAATTAAAATGTATAATAATTCTATGATGCGCCACCCGATGCACCTTCATGGTCATGATTTCAGATTAATCAATTCAAAAGGAGAGTATTCTCCACTGAAAAATGTTGTGGATATTATGCCGATGGAAACGGTAACCATTGAGTTTGCAGCCAATCAGGATGGTGACTGGTTCTTCCACTGTCATATTTTATATCATATGATGGCAGGAATGGGAAGAATCTTCAGTTATGAAAATTCAAAACCGAATCCTCAGCTTCCGAACAGAAAACTGGCCTGGAAAAACTTTATACAGGATAATACAATGACCAGTTCTATGGCAATGCTGGATATAGCAAGCAATAAGATCCACGCAGAAACCATGACGATGTTCGGACCAAGATGGGCAAACCTTAACGAGTTTCACTCCAACTGGAATTTTGATCATTTTGAAGGAAGTGCAAAAGTAGGACGATTCTTAGGAAAATTCCAATGGGCGCTTCCTTACGCGGGAGTCAGAGTTCAAAAAAATCATGAGATCATGGAAAGGCAGATGGCAGAAGATATGGGTATGGATTTTCATGGTAAAAAAACCTGGTTCGGGCAGCAGAAAGCTTCCAAAAACAGATTTGCTTTCATGGTGGGTATGCAGTACGTATTGCCAATGTTGATTACCGCTGATGCAAGTGTAGACCAGAACGGAAAAGTACTGTTAGAACTGAGCCGTGAGGATATTCCACTTTCCAGAAGACTGAGAGGAAATTTCAGTGTCAATTCTGATGGTGAATTCTCAACAGGAATGAGGTATATTCTTCAAAAATGGTTATCCGTTTCCGGAAATTATGATAATGAAATGGGCTGGGGTGCAGGTGTTACCTTAACTTATTAAATAGAACTAAATTATATTAAAAAACGTCTCATTTACGAGGGCGTTTTTTTGTTTAATAAAAGTATATTTTTAGCTTTACTTAAAAAATAGTACTACGTATAATGAAAGAAAAAGTGTATAGTGTAGATAATTATTGGGATATGACTGTTATTGAGGGAATAGCAGATTTTAAAGGAAAGCCTTATTATTACTCAAATATCTTTTCTGATTCAGAAGATGACTGGACTAATGAATATCTTTTAACAACACTTCCTGAGAATATTTTTAGACTTGGTCTTGAGCTCAGGAATTATTGGTTGTACTGGCTGGAAACCTCTTCTCAGACAAAAATTCCTCATCCTGTAGAATATGCTAAGCACAGAGAAAATCAATCTTTTGAGTTTTTGACGAAATCAGATATCAATACTGAAGAATGGTTAAAAACAGAACAGAATTATCAAAATCAACTAACCTTTACCCATTATTTAAAAACTAATTCACCTGTTGTAAAAGCAAAGGGAGCGTTTGGTGGCAAAATAGATGGAACAGATACATTTGTAGAATGGGCAGAAAATGAAAATCTTTAAGTTTTAATTTATGATCAATTTATTTAAAAACAAAAGCCACCTCATTTTCACGAGATGGCTTTATATAATTGATACAAATGCTTTTATTTAGAAGCTCCTGCAGCTTTTTCAGCTTTTGCCGGAGTATACGTTACTTTTGAAATATCAACCGTCATTTCTTTCAGACGTTTTGCCACATTTTCAGGCATCTCTTTCTGATATCTTCCACCGATTACTTCGGCAAGGAATTTCTCTGTTTCAGCATACATCGCCATGCTGTTTACAGGTTTACGGAATCCGTGACCTTCATCATCTGCCAAAATATAATTCACCTTTTTACCTTTATCGCGAAGCGCAATGACAATCTGATCGGCTTCTGCCTGCTTTACTCTAGGATCATTGGCTCCCTGAACAATCAGTAATGGTTTATTGATTTTATCTACACTGAACAATGGGCTGGCGTCAGGCATACGTTTTTTACCATCCTCTGTTTTAGGATCACCTACCATACCATACAGGAAAGCACGTGCGGCCTCCCAATAAGCAGGAACAGAATTCAGTAACGTAAATAGGTTACTAGGCCCTACAATATCTACTCCTGCAGCATATACATCCGGAGTGAATGCTAAACCGGCCAGTGTTGCATATCCACCGTAGCTTCCTCCCATGATCACCACTTTGCTTTTGTCTGCAATTCCCTGATCAATAAGGTATTTAACGCCCCACGTGATATCATCCTGCATCAGTTTTCCCCACTGAAGATCTCCGCCATTCTGGAACTTTTTACCATATCCGCC
The DNA here is from genome assembly GCF_965111995.1 of Chryseobacterium sp. Marseille-Q8038. Taxonomy (NCBI): domain Bacteria; kingdom Pseudomonadati; phylum Bacteroidota; class Flavobacteriia; order Flavobacteriales; family Weeksellaceae; genus Chryseobacterium; species Chryseobacterium sp. Marseille-Q8038. The sequence continues at coordinate 963,204 of NZ_CBCOPN010000001.1, forward strand.
GCTTGCTCTGAAGTTGGGTTGCAGTACAGCATATCCTCTGTTGGCTAGAAACTGTACTGTTGAGTTATATCCCCAGTAATCCCTTGGACCTTTCGGGCCTCCATGAACCAATACCACTACAGGAACATTTTTGCCGGATGAACCTACAGGTAAAGTCAGATAAGCCGGAATTTCAAGACCATCACTGCTTTTATAGCTGATAGGAGTCATTGCAGCCAGATACTTCTCAACTTTTTTCAATTCTGTTCTTGGGGTATACTGGAAAATCAGCTGTTTTGTCTTTGCATCAAAGAAATAGGCTTCAGAAGCATATTGAGCTCCTCCAACGGCAACTAAGGATTTAGAATAATCATTGGTAGAGCTTGAAAAATTAACTTCTCTTCCAGGAAACTTACTTTGCAGAAATTTATAATTTTCCTCCCATGTTTTGTCTTTCCAGTAATATTCTGTTTTGTCTCCGGTGTAAGAGGTGTAGATCATTTTCCTGGTATTTCTGTCCAGAAACAGCCCTCCAAAATCTACTTTATCTTTAGGGTCGCTTTCTACTTTGGTGATTTGCTTGGTTTTGGGATCCATCAGGAATAATGCAGACTTGTCAAGATCTCCTTTATTGGTCACCAGATAAAACTTAGAATTATCTTCATTCCAGTTAGAGATATAAGCATTTTCCGTTACCAGTGTTTCGTAAATAGGAGTCAGTTTATCTCCTTCTTTGTAAAAGAACTGTGTGGTTCCTTTATCATCAGTTTTCGACAGTACTCTCAGTTTTTCATCCCAGTCAAAATTATAGCTTATGATACGGTCTGTATTCTCGTAGATCTTTTTCAGTTCTCCTGTAGAAATTTTCAATGAATATAAATCATGCCATGCTTTATCACGATTATTCAGTCCAATCATCAGCAAGTCAGGATCTTTTCTGCTTGCCAGATAAATATTTGCAGTTACTTCCTTAAGTGGAGTTAAATTCCTTGATTCCGGAACTCCATTCTTTGCTTTAGCCATAGGATCTACTGCAAAAATATTCATGTTTTCATCACCATTACTATCTTTTACGTACAGAATATATTTTCCGTCTTCTGTCCAGAAGTAGCCACTCATTGGGCGTTTGCTGTCTGTTAATGGGCGGGCTTTTTCAAAGGGCTCATCAATTTTTTTTACCCATATATTCATGATACCGCCATATTCTTTCATAAATGAAATCCATTTTCCATCCGGGCTCAACTGTCCTCCGGCAATTTCAGGGTTACCAAAAAATAAACCCCTGTCCAGTAACGGAACTTCCTGTGCTTGTGCAGCATGAACTCCTATCAGTAAGAGCAATACATAAAAGATTTTTTTCATGTTTTTAATTTTTAGTTGTTATTAATACATCGAATATAATTTTTACAATTTTATCTTTTCTTATGATTATAAACTCTACATTTCCAGTTCTATAATTTTTTTTGCCATTTTTTGATTCATGCTTTCAGGAATCAGTCCTATCAGAAAATTTCGTATGGAATTTCCTCTTTCCCATTGAGAAACCTTTCCGATAGTGCGGCTTGTATTGACAATATAATCTACTTTCTTTCGTCTGATATTTTGAAATTTTCCGAAAATTGTATTGAAGTCGGTATTTTTTTCCAGCAGCTTTCCAATGATATAAGCATCTTCAATCGCCTGACAGGCACCCTGTCCCATATTAGGTGTCGTTGCGTGGGCTGCATCTCCAATCAGGCAGAGGTTTTCAGCATGCCATTGTGGAATAGGAGCGAGGTCTGATATGGTATTACAAATAATATTTTCATTGGCCGTAGCCTCAATAAGTTGTAAAACCAAAGGATCAAAATCATGAAAAATCTCCGCAATTCCCCGGTATCTGCCAAAACTTTTCTCGTTGATGCAGGCGTACCAGTAGACTTTTTTATCAGAAATTTTCACGAAACCGAACCGTTTTCCTTTTCCCCACATCTCAAAAGCTTCCTGATGGTGTTTCTCAGGTAAGTGGAAATCCACCAGACCACGCCAGCATTTTTGCCCTGAGTTTCGGATTGTTCCGGTTTTTAAGATCATGTTTCGGATAGGAGATTTTATGCCGTCCGCCCCAAAAACAATTTTACTTTCAATCTGGTTTCCATTTTCAAAATCTAAAATATAGTTTTCCTCTTTTCTTATTTTTTGTAATGAATGGTTCAGTTTTATCGAATTGGGACTTAAATTTTCCGCCAGAATTTTCTGAAGTTCAGCCCGGTGAATAGCAACATTGCAAGAGTTGTACTGAGTTTCCAGGTCTAAAATTTCTGTTTTTGAAATCGTTCTCAGAGATTCATCAGCGATAACAATTCTGTGAATTTTATTACCCGCATTTTCAATTTTTTCTTTTAAACCCAAACGGTCAAAAACCTGCATTGCATTGACAGCCATCATAATTCCTGCGCCTACAGGTTTTATTTCCGGGGCAGATTCGTAGATGGTAAAATCATACTGATGCTGTTTCAGTACATTTCCGAGGGTAAGTCCGCCGATTCCTGCTCCGATGATTGAAATGGTGTTCATAAGGTTTATTTTTGAAAACATAAATTGTGAAAGAAGCCTGTTGTTTGAGACATTTGCCTTAGATATGTCATTCTGAAAGAAATGGAATGTAGTGAAGAATCTCAGTTAATTGTCTATTGAAACAGATATCTCTTTACATCATCTGATTTAAATTGTTAAAATATAACTCTCTGATACTTTTTTGAAACCATATCTGCTGAAAAAATTGTGAGCACCGTGATTGTTGACTCCGCTTTCCAGTAAAATAAAACTGATGTTCCAGTTTTTAGATTCATGGATGGCTTTCTCCAAAAGTTTACTTCCAAGAGACTGGCCTCTTACAGACTGATCCAGAAGCATATCCTCCAGAATCGCATACTTTTTAAACGGACTGTTGATTACATTGAAAACCATCATTCCCACAATTTCTCCATTCTCATTTTCAGCAATCAGAATATTCAGTTTGGAGCTGCCATCGGAATTAAAATCAGTGATCAGCTGTTCCGTCAGAATCAGTTCAAGATCTGGATTCCAGTGGTGAGAGTCTATCGCTCTGCCGGACATCATTTCGCCATGAGAAATATAAGCATCTGTTTTATGGGTAATAAAAAAGTCTACGAGTTCTTTGATACGGGCTTTATCAGTAAGCCATTGGGTGGTATATTTCATGAGGAATAATGGTGTTTATTTTAATTTTTTCAATTCTTCCAGCAAGGCATTCTGCTTATTGATGAATTGATTGAGACTATCTGTTTTCAGAGGATGAGCGTTTTGATACTCTTCAATTTCAGGAAGTGTTTTTCTGATTTTGAATACAATGTATTGATCATGAAGTGTTGTCCTGTTTGCTTTTATTTTGGTGATGAGGTCTCTGATAGTTTGTGTTTTTATATTATATTTTTCAGAGCTTGCTTTTATCTCTTTTTCAATTTGTTTCTTGGTAACAGAATCGCTTACCGAATTTGATAGCGTCGTTGCATCATTATAATAGGTTTCAGATTTTTGAATTACGTCATCATATTCAGTCATTGCATCCTCTGTTTCCTGATTAATAACCGCTATTCTTTTATTAAGATCCTGTAAAGCTTTATCATTTTTTATCAACTCCTGATAGATTTCATGAACAAGGTTTCCTTCACGTGAAGAGTATCTTGTATTTTTTTTAATAGCTCCTGAAACTGAAGATTCTGCATTATCAACTGCATTTTCTACGGTAGGAGCTTGCTGTGGTTTGTTTTCACTGCAGGAAAGTAGTGATAAAGTCAGAATAGAGGCGAACAGTATTTTTTTCATAGTATGTTTTGTTTGATTTGATAATCAGCATTATATCCCAACAACTAAAATTACTCATTTAGATTTTAATGCAAATGAGGAAAGGTTATGATTTTAATTAGTTGAACAAACTTTGAAAAATGTTACATCCATAATACTATAGCGTACAAATAATTTGTTTACTGATGAATGACAATAAAAAAAACGGAGCCTGAAACCAGACTCCGCCTATAAAATTTTTAACGCTAAAATTATTTACCCAGATAAGATTTAAGAATCTTGCTTCTGGTATTGTGTTTTAGTCTCTTAATTGCTTTTTCTTTGATCTGACGAACTCTCTCTCTTGTAAGATCGAAAGTTTCACCAATTTCCTCTAAAGTCATTGGGTGTTTTCCGTTCAGTCCGAAGTATAATCTTACCAGATCAGCCTCTCTCGGAGTTAAAGTATTCAATGCTCTTTCAATCTCAATTTGTAGAGATTCCAGCATTAGATCTTTATCAGGACTTGGTGATTCTCCTGAACGTAATACATCATAAAGATTAGAATCTTCACCTTCTACTAAAGGCGCATCCATAGACAGGTGTCTTCCGGAGTTTTTCATAGATTCTTTGATATCTTCCTCGCTCATGTCAAGAACTTCAGCCAATTCTTCCGGAGAAGGTGGTCTTTCATTTTCCTGCTCAAGGTGAGCGTATGCTTTATTGATTTTGTTGATAGAACCAATTTTGTTCAACGGTAATCTTACAATTCTTGACTGCTCAGCCAATGCCTGTAAAATTGATTGACGGATCCACCATACTGCATAAGAGATAAATTTGAAACCTCTAGTTTCATCGTACCTTTTTGCTGCTTTCATTAATCCTAAGTTACCTTCATTGATCAAATCGGGTAAAGAAAGACCTTGATTTTGGTATTGTTTAGATACAGAAACTACGAAACGAAGGTTGGCTTTGATTAATTTCTCAAGTGCGGCTCTGTCGCCTGCACGTATTCTTTGTGCCAATTCTACTTCCTCGTCCGCAGTAATCAGTTCCACTTTACCAATTTCCTGCAAATACTTGTCTAATGAAGCAGTTTCCCTGTTGGTAACCTGCTTAGTGATTTTTAATTGTCTCATTTATTTTTTCCTCAAAAAAGAGTTACTATAATATATACGTATGAAAAGGTAAAAAGGTTACACAACTTTTATTTTTTTGTGAAAAGAAACCTGTTAAAATAATGATAATTTTCTTTAAAACAATATATATTACTGGTATTCAGCTGATTGTGATTTGCTCCGGACTGAAAATAAAATATATAGTAATAACAAAAAGACCACACCTTATTTGAGAATTCTGTAATTTCCCTAAACCCTAAACCCTAAACCCTAAACCCTAAACCCTAAACCCTAAACCCTAAACCCTAAACAAAAAAAAACGAAACCGAAGTTCCGTTTTTATATCTAAGAGTACTATTTTAAGCTATTTTGGGTTTATCAACCCCATAAACTCGCAATTCGTAACTAAAAAAGCTCATTTAATACTTTCGCCAGTCTTAATCCTCCATATAGAAGCTGTCTTTCCATTGTTTCATTGAACTTATACTGATAGTCATAAGATAACTTGGAATCGTTAGGAGTCTGTGCGTAAATTTTGTTGGCAATTTTATGAGAATCATACAGCCAGTCTTCCAGTGTTCCGGATTGAATCTGTGCTACTTCGTCTTTAGATTTGATATCTAAAAGCTTAGAATATTCGGTGTAGCTGTATTTTTGAGAATCTACTAGTTTCCCATCCCAAACAGAGTGTAAATTGGTTTTTTCTCCGAAATAAGTAACATTGATTTTGTTTCCGCCTAAATCTTCTGCTCTTCCTACGTGTAGGGGCTGAGCAAGATCTCCCATAATGTGGATAAGGAAGATTAAAGCAATTTTTCTGTCTTTTTCAGAGGTGTTTTTGTCTTTGATCTGGCTGGACAATGTGTTTACCTGAGTATAAAGACTTGGGCCTGCCTGTGCTTTCAGGTTTTGTTCGAAAGCTTTAAAGTCAGTCATCGGATCAATGTTTACATAGTGCCATGATGAAGCCTGCTTCCACGCCCCTGTGGTATCAGATTTGATAAAATCCGGCCAGTTAGCCCAATACGCCAGACGCTCTTTTCCCATGATCTTTTTAATCTCTCTTCTTGCTTTGCGGGAAAGGTGGTTTTGTGCAATGTCTGCAATCACTCGGTGTCCCGTTAATCCCCACGCATAAGAATAAAGTGAAGAGGCCATGAATGCTAAAATCAGAATTTTAGAATAAATACTTTTCATTTTAAATAACAATTTTCAGTCTGCAAAGATACGGCCCGCTTTCGGAATGAGCATACATTATCCTGAATTTATTCTATAAGATGATGTTAATAAAATTTAATTTAAATAAATAGATAATAATGTTAGGTTTGGAAAAAATAGAAGCAGGGAGCGTAAAGACATAAAACTCTTCATATAATACATAAAAGCAAAAGTAAAACCTTATCACAACCTTAAACTTTAAACCTTGAACCTTGAACATTGAATCTCAAATTCTAAACACTTGATTCTGAATAGTTAATTTTAAATTCAAAAAAGCAAATAAACTTTCTATTTACCGTATTTTCACGGAATTTGTAGAAAATTATTCCCATTAGTGTCAATAAATTATTATTTTTAGGATAAAATTGTTGTTAAAATACTTTTTCAAACTTATGAGATATATTATCTTTACAAGTCATAATCAGAGGAAACACTATGTATGAGAGTAATATTGTAGATATGCATTACAATAAGCTGCAGACAGACTTTAAGGCTGAAGCTGTAGCTGTTAACCTTTTGAAATACCACCGTGCGGTAAGCAATATATTCATAGAGAGGGTGGGTGTAAACGACCGTGCTTACCTGAAAGACATTAAAAGTATTTCAAGCAGTTATTTAGGATTCGACGAAGAAGTCTTTACCATAGAGAGTTACAGAGAGGGTATTTACGATTACCTTCCGGAAGGATTGTTCCATCCACCTTCTCTTGGGGCTTCAAGAAAGAATGTAGATACTGTGGTAAGGGAAATCCGAAAGCAGAAAAGGGTAGAAGATGATGCCCGTAAATTTTTCCGTCCTTTTGAACTGGAAGTATTTTTTACGGAAATCAGTGCTTTGCTTAAAGAATCAGAATTTGACATTACAAGCAGTACAGATGCTTTACTGGACACAGTAAGTGAGCTGTGGCCTATGATAAAAATGCTGGACAAACAGAGTGCTTATATCTTTATGCATATTTTACCGTTTTTTCATCAGATCAGAGGGGACAAGAGATGGTTTGAAAGATGTATGACTGCTTTTCTACAGGTACCGGTACAAGTCACTTTTTCACCTAATATTATTGACGGGATTGAGAAAAACGATGATTCCATGTTATTAGGAAATTCACGATTGGGGGTAACCTATATTCCAAGTGGACCTCATATGGACGGGCAACGAAACTGGGTGGTCAACATTGGCCCAATTCCTTACGGAGATATGAAGAAGTATATCCCGGGAAGTCCTTTCAGAAATGTACTCCAGGCATTGTATGACTATTTTCTTCCCGTAACAGTGGATGTGGAGGAAAATTTTGTCACAGAAAAGGAGGATTATTCTTTCAGCCTTGAGGATGAGGAAAGAAATGCCAGCCGCCTTGGATACTCTACCTTCCTCTAAATTATTTTATTATATTTACAACTACCAACAAAGTATAAATTCGAAAAGAAACAAATGGAAATTTCTTCAGTAAAAGGTATTTTTTTAAGGTATATCTTAATGCCTTTAATCGCAATTATTATGATGGTTATACTCGGTGTAATCAGGAGAAATAAACCTGCGATAAAAATTAAAGTCATTATTATATACGTATTGCTGTGCAGTTTATGCCTGGCTATCCCGGGCGTTTTTGGATTCGCCGGAAATCTTTTTAACCCATACTGGTATCTCATTGCACAGATCATCTACCTTATTTTTGGGATTATTCATGTGAATCTGCTGCATAAATATTTCAAAAAGCATATCGATTCTCTGGCTATGAGTATTCTGTTTGAATCTATACTTTCATTAACGTGCATAGCTTTGGGAGGATATCTTTTTACCCTGATTTTTAACTGGATGAGCAAAGGAACAGGATATGCGGTAATGGCAGCAACAAGTATGGTGATCTTTGTGGTTCCCATGGTGTTTTACTACTGCTATATCCAGTTTATCAGCATTCCTTTTGATATTTATAAAACTTGGAGATATTCACCGGAACAGAAACTGCCTGATTTTGAAGGAGCAGATTTTGACAGATTAATGGTACTGAATGTTGAACTGAGCAAAAAATTAGAAGATACCAACCGTTTCAGAATTAAAGCGAAGACACTTCCGACAGGAGTTACTTTCGGAGATTGGTTCTACAGAGTAGTGGATGATTACAACCACAAAAATCCAGGTTCAATTATTCATCTTTCAGACGAAGGAAACGAGCCTTATTACTGGATCTTTTATACTAAAAAATCGTTTTTCAGCTTTAGAAAATATATAGATTTCGACCACGACATTACGACAAACAGCATTTCTGAAAATGAAGTGGTGATTTGTAAGAGAGTTATTCAGCATGAAGAGGAGGGAGTCACAAGAAAATCATAAACACAAAAATTAAAAAGTATTAAACATGATACAGCCTATTAAACATTTTGCAATCAATTGGGTGGATGGGATGAAGGTTTCCCAGAGGCACCTTAATGATCAGGATAATTTCTTAATTGATACCATCAGAGATTCCAATTCCCTTGGAATTACTACATATAACTACGGACTTTTGCCCATTTCCAATGAATTTACAGACCGTACCATTTTTGATGTTCATAACACGGCAACCAACGATGTACAGCTTGTCATTAAGCGTTGCAGCGCTGTTACGATGGCAGGATACCGTATTGAGCTGACAGACAGGAGAATCAGCGTAAAATCATTGGCGAAATCAATGAATGAAGAGCAGGCAGATGGAGATTATTATATCTTAATCTCTGTAAATCCTTTTGATAAAGTTCCTTTTGGGGATATTGATCCTGAGGAAATTCCGCCGCGCCACCCAAGTGCACAGCCTAATCACCATATTGAACTGCTTCCTGTAACGTCTTTGAACAGCAGCTATTCAGGAGGAAATTATCTTATTATTGGTAAGGTAGATTTAAAAGGAAATATTGCTCAGGTTGATTCGAATTTTATTCCGCCTTGTACTTCTGTACAGAGTCATCCGGCTTTGGTAGATTACTACAGCAGCTATGCGAAGTCTATCGGAAACCTTCAGCAGTATGCTTTTAAAATTATTCAGAAAGCATCCCATAAAAACCAAAATACAGCTTTAGCCCAAAACGTTAAGTTTTTGTGTACTACAATGGTGAATACTTTTGGAGATATGTATTTCCAGTTTAGAAATATTACCCCTTGGCAACCGCCTGTATTTTTGATCGAATCTTTTGCAAGACTGGCACTTCATTTATACAATTCAACACAGCTTCTTGTTCCTGCTGAGCTGGAAGAAATGCTGAACTACAGCCTTGAGTGGAGCGAAATTGCCCCTCATACCTTATTAAACCAGCTTTCTATTGTTGCAGAAACCAATTACGATCACCATAACTGTGGTGAGCCATTGCTTTACATTCAACAGATGTTGAGAAGCCTTGAAATCATTTTCTCTAAACTGAGTGAGCTTGATTACATCGGTCAGAGAAAAGAAAATATCATCGTTAATGAGCAGGAAGTTTCTACCAACACGAATCCTAAAAGAGGTTGGAGTGTTTTAGATTAAAATCATTGAGTAAAAATAGAGTCCCGGATGAAAATTCGGGATTTTTTATAGGCGTATATAGAAAAAAATAAAAGTAAATTTGTTGTAAGGATTGATAAAATGAATTTAGAGGTTATAAGACAGGATACTCCGGGATGTTCGGATAAGATATTTTTAAACAGTGCAGGGTCATCATTAATGCCGAAGCCTGTTGTAGAGGCCACTATTAAGTTTTTATATGAAGAACAGGAGCTTGGAGGTTATGCTGCTGCGGTACAAAATTCTGGTCTTATCAGCCAGTTTTATGAAGAGGCTGCCAAACTTATTAATACCAAACCTTCCAATATCGCATTTGCAGGCAGCTCTACAGATGGGTACGCAAAAGCTTTATCCAGTATTTCTTTTAAAGAAGGAGATTGTATTATTACCACCAATGATGATTATATCTCCAATCAGATTGCTTTTATTTCTTTGCAGAAAAGATATCATGTTGAAATCATCAGGGTTGCCAATCTGCCTGATCATGAGCTAGATCTTGAGGATTTTGAAAATTTAATCAAAAAGCATCATCCCAAATTAATAGCGGTCACTCATATTCCTACCAATTCCGGTTTGATTCAGAATATAGAAGGAGTAGGAAGGTTGTGTAAACAATATGATGTCCTTTATCTTGTGGATGCCTGCCAGTCTGTGGGACAGATTGTGGTGGATGTTGAAAAAATCCATTGTGATTTTCTGACGGCAACCGGAAGGAAATTTATGCGGGGACCGAGAGGAACAGGATTTTTGTATGTTTCTGATAAAGCCTTAGACCAGAAAATGTATCCTCTGTTTTTAGATAGTATTGGAGCCAAGTGGACAACGTTTGATGATTATCAGCTCAATGATACAGCCAAAAGATTTGAACTTTTTGAAAGACCTTATGCTGCTTTACTGGGATTTGCAGAGGCTTTACGCTATGCCAATACGATTGGAATGGATCAAATTGAGCATTACAACCGTACGTTGGCAGATACTTTAAGAATCAACCTGCAGAATAATGGTTTCAGAATTTTGGATAAAGGAAATAGATTAAGCAGTATTGTTACTTTTTGTCAGGCCGATGGAAAGGTTGAAAAGATCCATAAGATTCTGAGTGATCATAAGGTATTTTTTAAGGAAAACCGCAGAGAGGACGCCTTAATTGATTTTACCTTTAAAAATGTAGACCATGCGATCCGTTTGTCCCCTCATTACTTCAATACGATCGAAGAAATTGAAAAAGTGTCACAGCTTTTAGAAAATATAACCCTTTAAAATGTAGTTTAAAATAGTAGAGCCCTGGCATTCGCCAGGGCTCTACTATTTTATTTTTTATTCAGAAGATCAAGAGTGTGCTCTACATGTCCGCCACCTTTCCATTCATCATGTCCCGGAATAATCAGAGTGGCCTGAGCGTATTTGGATTTCAGTTTTTCCATGGTTTTTGGCCATTGGGCAACATTGGCTTCTCCGGTGTAGCCAAGATCAACAGCTGCTTTACTTTTTACCAGACACCCTCCGTCCAGTATTTTGTATTGGGGAAACCATACCACTACATTGTCAACAGTGTGTCCTTCACCAAGAAAATCCACTACAAATTTCTCTCCGCCAAAACGGTACGTTTTTCCTGTTTCTATAAGTTCAGTAGAAGTAGCTTTTCCTTCTTTCTTCAATAATTCGTTGGTTTTGGCAGTTGCGTATGTTTTGATTCCTTTGTTATTATAAAAGCTCAAATCTCCGGCTCTGTCTTCATGTGAATGAGTAGCAAACACCGCAATAACAGGCAGATTATGACGTTTCTGGATGGTATCCAGCAGGCTTTGATATTGTGTTTTCTGCCATGGGACATCGAACAAAACAACTCCTTTTTTGGTCACCAGATAAACGGCATTCGTAGAATATTCTTTTCCTCCGAATACTCCGAAAGTTTTGTAAATATAAAAATTAGGTTGAATCTGTGGCTCAATCACAAAATCTCTTACCTGAGTGGTTTGAGCATTGGCCAATGGACTTAATAGCATCGAAATAATAAAAAAAGAAAGGCTTTTTTTCATAATTTTTTGAGTAATAATTAATGTTTGTATTTGTCAGAAAAGACAAAGTCTGTAGATTGTTTTGCAAACCTAACTAAAAATTAATTTTTGGGTATTCAGAGAAGGGGAGTTTAACCGTTTTTTAACAGTTTGAGGAATAGACTAAATGCAGATCTGTATCAATATCATACCTTACAGGCTTTTAAAGTCTGTAAGGTTTATTTTTTCAGTGGTAAGGATTTATTTCTTAACCAATATTTTTTCAGTCGCTTTTTTGCTTAAAATTTCTGTTTTACCCTCAATTTCTATGGTCATTGATTTATCAAAACTTTCAATTTTAATGATTTTTACTTTGGTATTAAGCAGCAGTTTCCTGTCATTCAGGTAAGTAAGGAAGGCGTCATCAGAAAGCGTCACCGAAGCGAAAGTAACATCTTCACCAGGTTCGCAATGGCTCAGCTTTTGCAGATCCTGAGCGATAATATTACCGTCTTTATCAGGAATAGGTTCCCCGTGGGGATCGAATTTAGGATGATCCAGAATTTCATCCATTTTATCAAAAAAGATTTGAGAATGTACATGCTCAAGCTGTTCTGCAATCTCATGAACGTTTTCCCAGCCGAAATTCATTTTTTTAACCAGGAACATTTCGGTAAGTCTGTGTTTACGAACCACCAAAGCAGCTTCACGTCTTCCGTTTTCTGTAACGATTAGTGGTTTGTAAGTCTCATAAATGACCCATTTTTTCTCGGCAAATTTCTTCATCATGTTATTAACACTCGGCATTTTTACATTTAAAAATTTACTGAGCTCATTAATCGTAACCTTTCCTTCATTGTCAACTAAATGAAACAAAGCTTTCAGGTAATTCTCTTCTGTTAGGGTTGTTTTCAAAATGTTAGATGATTTTCAATACAAATCTAACAAAATAAAATGAAAAGTTAGCTCTTGTTATTTTAACTTTTTTTACGTTTACTCTATGAAATTTTCATTCAAAAACGATTATTCTGAAGGATGCCATCCTAATATTTTACAGGCTCTTTTACAGTATAATCTTGATCAGCAGGCCGGATATGGAGAAGATGAGTATTCATTAAAAGCGAAGACATTAATCAAAGAAAAAATCAACAACCCACATTCGGAAGTCTTTTTAGTTTCAGGAGGAACGCAGGCTAACTTAATTGTTATTTCTGCCATCTTGAAACCTTATCAATGTGTAATTTCTGCCGCTCCCGGACATATCCTGAATAATGAAACCGGTGCCATCGAAGCTACAGGTCATAAAATATTGAGCATTGAAACCGAAGACGGTAAAATAAAACCATCAGATATTATCCCGATTTTAGAAGGACATCGTAATGTTCCCCATCAGGTAATGCCCAAGTTGGTTTATATTTCCAATTCTACAGAGCTGGGAACCATCTATCAGGCAAAAGAACTGGAAGAGCTTTCTGCATTTTGTAAGGAGAATAAATTATATCTGTTTATGGATGGAGCCAGGCTGGGACATGGTCTCACAGCGGAAATCAGTGATCTTACCCTGGAGAAAGTGGCTGCTCTTACCGATGTTTTCTATCTTGGAGGAACTAAAAACGGTGCATTGATTGGTGAAGCGATTGTGATTAATAATCCTGTGCTGCAGGAAGATTTCGCTTTTAGTATCAAACAAAAAGGAGCATTATTAGCAAAAGGAAGACTGCTGGGAATTCAATTTATGGAACTGATGAAAGACAACCTGTATTTTGATCTGGCCCGACACGCCAATCAGCAGGCCATGAAAATTAAGAATGCGTTGCAGAATAAAGGAATTACTTTTCTTTCCGATACCTATACCAATCAGATTTTTCCTATTCTGAATAATCATCTTATTGAAGTGTTATCCGAGAATTTTGAGTTCTATGTCTGGAAAAAAGTAGATGAGAATCTTTCTGCCATTCGTCTTATTACTTCATGGAGTACAGGAGATGAAGCGGTAAACCAATTTATTGAAATTATAGAAAGAGAATTATAGTAACAAAAAAATTGTCTCAAAAGTCAAATAGTTTGATTTTTGAGACAAATTTTTGTTTATAACGGAGTATTATTTTACAGCTTTGTTCACTACTTTACAATCTGCAGTATTCAACTTCTGTCCGTCTTTATAGCTTATTTTATTCTCGTTAGCATATTTAGACTGTCCGTCTTCTTCTTTATGATCACCAATTCCTTCTGTTAAAGCATTATCTTTTTGAAGGAAATAGATATCTCTTTTGCTTTTTTTGCCTTCAGCAGTAAATTCGTAAGTCAGTTTCAAAGTATCTCCTGATTTGAAACCAGTTACATCACCTTTTGAGCTGTCTTTTTCACTGTTTTTATAAGATAATTTTCCGGTGATGGTTCCCAGATTATCATCAATAGAAGCAAAAACACTGTCTTTTCCTGTTACCCCGATATAACAGAACGATTTTGGTCCAAGGGTATCTATTACGGGTTCTTCTACAGCAATGGTATCTGCTTCCACTTTGGGAGCCGGTGCTTCAGTTTTTTTATTGCAATTGATTAAAAAAGCTGATACAGCGCCCAATAAGATTAATTTTTTCATATCCTTAATTGTTAAATCAAATTTTTGAAGCTCAAAAATAATAAACTATTTATATAATAAAGAATATTGTTCATAAATAAGAATAATTTTCTAAAATGCATTAGTCGGAATATTTTAGGCACGGAAAATGATCTACCTTGCAAAATTGATTGTAATGAAAAAGATGACCAAAGCGCTGGGATTGGGATTATTTATGCTTGGCTTACATTGGATGTCAGGGCAAGCTCCTCAGAATTATATTTATACATCTTCGGGAGACCTTAAGAACATAGAAAAAATGATTACTCGCCAGGATATTGGAGGAGTACAGATTGTTTATAACTGGAAAGCTTTGGAAACTTCAAAAGATGTGTATGATTTTTCTGTTATTGAAAAAGATCTGGAATATTTAACTTCCCTCAACAGAAAATTATTTATTCAGCTTCAGGACAGATTTTTTGAGCCACAGGCAAGATATATTCCTGATTATCTTTTGAATGATAAAGAGTATACGGGAGGACTGGTTCCTCAATATGATAACCCTGGTGAGAATAAACCTGTGGGAAGCGGATGGGTTACCCAACAATGGAATCCTGCTGTCCGAATGAGATTCCAGAAGCTTATAGGAGCGCTGGCAGAGAAGTTTGACGGCAAGATTCAAGGGATTAATCTTCCGGAAACATCCATAGATATAGAAATGAAAGCAGATAAAACAGACTTTAGCTGTGATCGCTATTTTCAGGCTGAATTAGAAAATCTGAAGTTCGCAAAAAATGCTTTCCGCCAATCCAATGTATTGCAATATGTCAATTTCTTTCCCTGTGAGTGGGATAATGATCATCAATATATGTCCAGATTGTTTGATTTTGCTTATAAAAATAATATAGGGTTGGGAGGACCTGATATTGTTCCCAATAAAAAAGGCCAGATGAAAAACTCTTATCCCTTTTTTAATCAATACAAAGGAAAGCTTTCTCTTGTTGCCATGGCCGTTCAGGAACCGACTCTTACTTATAAAAATCCGAAAACCAAAAAACCTTTTACCAAAGAAGAATTTACAGAATATGCTGAAAACTATCTTGGTGTTAACATTATCTTCTGGAGTGTGGAATCTCCCTGGTTGAGAGATCCCAGTTAATAATTCTCCCTTATATTTTTAATAATCCCCTAAATCCTCTTGCTGCATAATAAGAATCTGCACCATTGTGATAGGTGAATACAGTGTTGTATCGTCTGTCACAGAAAAGGGCGCCTCCAAGCTCTCGTATTTGGGGTGGCGTCTTGATCCAGCTTGAAGTCTTTTGATCAAACTTTCCTAATTCCTGAAGATGGCGGTATTGTTCTTCTGTCAAAAGTTCAATACCCATTTCGGAAGCGGTATCAATGACATTACTTTCAGGTTTATTGGCTTTTCTGGCATCCCAGGCCTGATAATCATAGCATAAACTTCTGCGTTTTGGGCTTTCCGGAGAGCAGTCTACAAAGGAATATTCATCCGTTTTTTTATTATGATCCACTACATCTGGTTCTCCTTCTGTAGTTTCCATTTCGTATAAAGACCATAACTTTTCAGGGCTGGCTTCCAGTTTTTGCTGGATTTTTTCCCATTTCAGTTCCTTATGACGGTTCATATTTTTTTCAAAACGGGCTTTTAGTGTTTTTAAAAGTTCGTTGATTTGTTCCTGGGTGAGTTTCTTTTTCATGTCAAATTTTTTTTGTTGTGTTGATTGGTGTTGTTGGAAATCGCAAAGGCGCAAATTTTATTAATAATGGCTTGTTTAAAGGCGCAAAGATTTTATCTTCGATAAAATTTCTGACTTTTCATTTTTAAAAATGATTTATAAAAATTGTTTAAACTTATCAAAAAATACATAATACCTATTGAACCATTAAGAAGGATTTAAGAAATAAAGTATAGTTAAGATAAATCATTCTGATTTTTAAGCTTAAAGCATAGCTTATCTTAATAATCTTAACAACTTAATACAATCTTACTGTTTCAAAAATAAAGTTTAAACAACTTTTAATATTAAAATGATTAATCAGTAATGGTGATTTTTCTGTCTGCAGGTCTGAAATACCATGAAATAAGAACCAATACCAGTAATAATACGGCCGGAAATGTTCTGCCAACTGTATCACCCACGATAAGATGAGAGATTACAGCTCCCGACATGACAAAGAAAAATCCTGCATAGGCCCATTCTTTCAGGATCAGACGCTTAGGAATCAGTAGGGCAATAACGCCCAGAATTTTCCATACTCCAATGATGGTCATTAAATAAGAAGGGTAGCCGAGGTTGGTAAAATTGGCCAGTTCATCTTTGTTTTTCATAAGTTGGACAATGGCTGTGGAAACCATTCCCAGTGCCATCCAGAGGGTGAATATCCAATAGATGATTTTTGTTCTTTTTTGTGAGGGTTGTGGTGTGTTCATGATCTGTTTTTTTATAGTTAATCGTTTAATCCTATTCCGTCCATGATTTGTGGAATACTTTTTTCAATGCGGGCTTCACGGGTTTTGGACTGTTTGGCAGAAGAAAAGTGGAGTAGGTAAGCTCTTTGTCTTCCCGGAGTTAATGCTTTGAAAGCTTCCTGTAATGCTGGGTTTTGATCCAGTTTCTCTTGAAATTCTTCAGCCATTTCGAACTCTTTTGTTTTCTTCATTTCCACTTTAGCACCTGATTCTTCAATTTCAACGGCTTCAAACATATAAGAACGAAGAACTTCCTCCAAATCATTGATTTGTACCGTATCCGTAAAACGGATCTGTCTTGCAGCCTGTACGTTTTTGGACTGCTGAATCAAAATGTTGTCCGGATCTTTCATCAGCGCCCCTTTAAAGAAAAGAAGAGCACAATATTCTTTAAAACCGTGGATCAGGAAAATATTTTTCCCTTCATACGTATAACATGGACATCCCCATTTTACATCTTCTGCAAGTTCGGTGCTTAGAGCAATGGCTCTTAATTTTTCAAATTCTTCCTGCCATTGTCCGGCATTTTCGAAGAAAAAATTAACTTTTGGATTCATATGTTTTGGGTTTGAGGGTTTCTTGTGTAAGAGGGTTGGAGAGTATAAGGGTTCAAGGTTTAACGTTTAAAGTTGTTATTCTTTCCCTGATCATTGACGATTCACTTGCAAAGCAAAATTCACTATTGACATTGATTTTCACAATTTAAACTATGGTATCCATGTCCCTCATCTTTTCCTCTATTATCTTTTATCTGCTACCTGCCACCTAACATCTCCTGTAAACGGTTATGCGCCATATTGATGCCCTGGGCGAATGGCATTTTCAGATGCTGATCTCTGAAGTCTACAGATTTATAAATGGTTTGGATGATAATCTTGCTGGTGGTATCCGTTAACTTTTCAAATGCTAAAAACTCAATCTGAACCGGAAAAGGCGTATTTTCCATCTGGAAAGTTCTTATAATTTTCTCATTCTGAACAATGTCATGAATGGTTCCATTAGCACTGAAAACCACATCGCCCTGAGGATTTAACGTTTCGAAACGGTAACTGCCGTGTTGTTTATTTTCGAATTTGGTCACCTTAGTTCCCATCCATTGCTCGAAAAGTTCTGCTTCTGTATACGCTTTGAAAAGCAATTCTACAGGAAGGTCAAATTCTCTGATAATGAAAATTTCCTGTTTGCCGTCTTCAGCGTGGATTTTTGTTTTAAGTTCCATGATGTTGGTGTTTGAGGGTTTCTTGGGTTTGAGAGTATTAGAGTGGGAGAGTACAAGCGTTCAAGGTTTAAAGTTTTTAGTTAAGTTACTGGTTGCTGGTTGCTTTTGTTGCAAGTTTATTTCGTTGATGCTTAAAATTAAAGATAGACGTTCTAACTCTATTAAAAAATTCACCATTCACTTGCAAAGCAAAATTCACTATTGACAATGATGTTCCCAATTTAAACTTAGACGTCTACTGTCTCTCATCTCTTCATCTTTTTATCATTACTGTTCTGATACGCTTTCATCATACTTTCCAGCTTGTTGAATTTCTCATCCCACATTTTACGGAAAGGTTCTATAAAATCGGCTATTTCTTTCATTTTATTGGGATTTAGGTGATAGATTATTTCTCGGCCGTTTTGTTCAGATCTCAGCAGTTCACATTCTGTAAGGATCTGGAGATGCTTTGAAACGGTAGGTCTCGCCGTATCAAAATTAGAAGCAATGGCTCCCGCTGTCATCGATTGTGCCGCCACCAACATCAATATAGATCGTCTTGTAGGATCTGCTATCGCCTGAAATACATCTCTTCTTAAATTCATCGTGTAGTTATTTGACTACAAATATATGTGTAGTTATTTAGCTACGCAAGTTTTTTTTGAAGGAAATTGTTAATTTATACGGAAATGCTAATAAGTCCCACTTCAGCACCTATTAGATTAAAGTTATCTTGTATAGAAGAACTTTTTATTAAACATGTTTAAATAATTCTCCTTTTGTCAACATTTTTGTGATGTCTACTGGGGAGATGTTTGTCAAATCTGATTTGAATTTCACTTCTGAAACCCTATCAGGAATATTAATTCTTTCAACTCTCGATATGTCTTGATAGTTGTAAAATCGCAGTGAATTTTTAGCCAACTCATAATCATATTTTATTTTTGTTGATTGTTCGAATGTACAGCCAAGTGTTTTTGAGACTATTTTATAAACCTTGTCTTTTAGCTCATTTTGAGTAATACGATTATCTATCTTTTCTAACAAATCTAATATGTCTAATCCGTTTGAAATTTGTTTAGTGAATATTGAAGCAATTACTAATTCACTTCCATTTATTGGATTTAATTGTTCAGCTGTAAAAATGTGAACCCGCTCCATATTACTACTACTTTTTACCTCTATTTTTTGAATATCAGCATTAAAGTCGAATTTTTCTTCAGGTATATTGTGCCAATAATCTATTAATGTTTCTGGATTTTTACTTTGTTCAATTAAAAAAAGTTCAGCCCAAAGTCCTTGTTCTGTTTTGGTTGGCGTTTCGGTTAGAGATCTAAATATTTCAACAAAATTTTTAAACGTATCAAGAACTTCTTTTTGAGTAGGATTTTGAGAAAGTGTACATAATAGGGAACATACAATTCCAAAGAAATAGTTTTGTAAATGTTCATGATTGCTTTTAAAAATGATTACCGAATAGTTGTCATATTTAGATTTGTCATTTTCAGATACCTTACATTCAAGGTTGTGCGTAAGTTCTATATACTTTAGCTTAATGTTTTTTTGAGTTAAATGTGTTCGGTCAAATTTTGAGGAAATTAAAATGACAGGAAGCCCTAGATAATTTACCCCAATTTTTGCAAAAGGAAAATCTTTCAATGTTACGGCATTGAATAGTTTTGAATTTTCTATTTGTGGGATTTCCAATCCTAAAAAAACATCTAATAAGCTACTCATATATTATCAGGTTGTCTAATAATATCTTTTCCAACTGTTTCGGGTAACCATACTGCAATACTGATTAGATTATTATAAACAATATTTCCGTTTTCATTTATAATTTCATTACCTTTTACGTCTGTTAGTTTAAGTCTATGGATTTGAATCGTTACTTTATCTTGGTCTTTAATATTTCTGTCTCCAATATAAACTTCACCTATTTTGAATTTCCCATTTTTAGTTGGCTGTTCTCCTTGAAAAAGTTGCTGGATATTATCATTTCGATTTAATCTACGTTGTCTTATATTTTGATCAACAGAATTATTTACTTTTTTAGCACTCATTAGATAAACTAAACAAGTTTCATTTAGGTTGTCTTGTAAATAAGAACTTAATAATCCCCTTAAACTTGAATAGGTTTGACTATCTGTTTCTCTTGTAAATTTTAATCTATTTAGAAGATGCTTTAAGGTTTCTTCAAGTGGCAATTCAGCTTCTAAATGTTTTTGTAAATCAGTTCTTTCAGAATGACCTTGATTTGTTGTAAAACTGTCACTATGATTTTCGGAAAAATCTGCAACAACTGATTTATTGTATTCTATTAGACTTTCTGTGTCATGTGGAGCTCTAACGGTAAACCATTCTTGACCAAAATAATCTCTATCAATATCATTATACAAAATATTTGGTCTTGTAAGTCTTAACATTTGGTCTAAAACAGCTTCTCTATCCCATTCATTCAAATGTTTGTTATTTACATCAAAATTTTCCAAGCGTTTTCTTACATCTTCTTCGTGTTCAATAATTGCCCTAAAAGCTTCAATATTAGCATTATCTAACCAAACTCTGCAAAATCCTAAATAAGAACCTTTATAACCAAAAAAACGTGCTCTTTGTAATGTAGTATCTACTTGCCCTGTTGCTAGTGGTCTAGGCATATAAGATACTGTCAACCCTTCAACAGTAAATCCTCTATCCATTGCTTGACCTCCAACTAAAATATGAGAATAGAAATCGCTCCAACGAACCTCTGGAGTTTTTCCTTTGCTAGCGTTTACTTCCATAATTCGTGTATTCTTTATGGAATGTAGAAGTCTTGTATTTGTAAGTTCTTCAAAAGAGGGTAAATCACTTACGGTTAAACGTAGGTCTTTATAAGCATCTCTAAACTCTTTCAATAGTTCGTTTTTTTCATCCTCGTCAGAAGGAGAATTGCTTTGTAAGAGTGTTTTCCAACTTTCACATGCATTTCTAATCCAGTTAAAGAAAGTATTTTGAGAATCAGTAAGTCTTGACGGATGAACCATCATTGAACGATTGCGTTGGTCTTTTTTTATTTCGCCAACCACAACGCCCAAGAAAAATATTTTTAATGCAAAAAGTAAACTTTCAGGTGGTTCGTGAACAGGATTATTATTTGAAGGTATTTCATTGGTTGGTATTCTTTTAACAAGGCGTGGATTTTGTACAAAAAAAGCATCTCCACCAGTATAACCACTGCCAGGAGTTAAAAGTTTAATGAAATTAGGTGAAAGCCTATCCATAATATTGATAAATAGATTGGCTTGTGGGGTAGCGGTATATTGCAGAAAAGTGTGATGAGGAAATACTGCCCTCAATTCAGTTATTCTTCTGTAAATAGTTGATGCATCTCCTTCATTTACATCTTCTCCTGCTTTTGCATTAGCCCTTGCTCTTGTATTTAAACTTGCTTGGTCGCTTTCATCATCTATAATTAGAGTAGGGACACCATTAAGATTTAGACCCGTTAAAAGGCTGGTCAGATTTCTTAATCTGTTACCGTTCTTCATCACAGTAATTAATAGAGTAGAGCAATTTTCTTTAGGAAGCGTTGGGTCTGCCCATTGCTCTAATTTTATTTCTATTGTGTCTCTATCTACTAATGTACCTGCGTTTTTAATTATAGTCCATCTACGGTCAAATCTTGTTTCAATTTGCAGATCTTTTTTCATTCTTTCAAATGACTGCTCTGAAAGGGGAACTGAAGTTCCGGCAATTATGATTACAATTTGATATTGATTATCGTTGGCTAAAGCTGCAACGGATGTAAATGAAAGCGTTTTACCACTTTGAACATAACCAATAACCAAACCTGTTTCAACATTTTCTTGTTCATTAGGGTTGCCACACATTTCAAGAATCTTGAAAGTTTCATCTATAACACGTTCACCTGTGGTATTAATGTTACCAACATTATCTGTAAATCCTTTATACTTTAATAAAGCTTCAATTTCTTCGCCTTGATAGGGCTGCCATTTTGAATTATTAGGATTTGTACTTCCTGTTATTTCGATTATTTCCGCCATAATTAACTTTGTGAAATTTTGGTAATTAGTTGATTAAAATTCCTTCGTACTTCTCCTTGTCCTTTTGCTCCACTTTCTTTTGCAATAATTTCTGCCAGTCCCATTGCAGCTGCCATTTTTAAAATGGGTTCAATTTTGCTGTTTTCAGTTCCTGCATATTGCACCATAAATGGGTGTATAAGTGAAAGACGAATTCCTACTTGCTTTACGTTTGGTTCTGTAGATGCCTCTTTAATTAAATGGTTTCCAACTTCAATTAATTCATTTAGCGATGTATCGAATGACAATTCAATAGATATGAGCCAATCAATTTTGTTGAAATTTACTTTGAAAGATTTATAAATTCGTTTGTCTGTTTTAGGTAATTCTGTTTCGTCTTCATTTTCCTCTTTTGGACTTTCAAATGTATCTTTTATTGCAGTTGGTGCTTTTTGTTCAAAATCTGAAACTGTTTGGCTTAATGCTTTTACTCCTGAAGTTCTGTACTCGCTATCATTTGCTCTTGCTCTATATTTCTCTGCTTGTGTAAGTAAAGGAAAACTTTCGTGAGATAATTCATCTTTCAAGCACTGTAAAAACACATCTAGATTTTCATCCCATTGAATTCCTTTTTTAGTAAACGAAACATCAAACCCCTCTAAGTGCAACTCTCCAAAAACTCTTTGATATTTGAAACTATTTGGTGCACCAAAAATAAATTCGGGTCTAAAACCAGAATCAAAACTTCCTTCAATTACTCTTCCTCTTCTAAATAGAGCAAAACCTGCTTCAGCGGTTGAACCTGTTTCTCTTATTCCAACAAATCCTTTAACAAATAATCCATCCTCTAAGCCAAAATCTATTTCCTTTCTCCACTTAATTTTTTCTCCATTTGGATCATCATATTTCGGTGCGATGAGAATTTTTGGTTCTGCAAACTGCAATTCTGTGTTATCAACAATTAATTTCAGAATTCCTTTGCGAATAAATTCTCTATAAATACTTGTTAAGTGTGACTTTACTTTAGATAGCCCTTTTTTTCTAGGCATTTTGTTCACGTTTAACAACTCAATTATAGTATAATGATGGGTTTTATCTGATGGTATTGATGTAAATTCTAATTCTTCAAGTTTGTCCTCAACTATTTCATTCATATCAAATTTGATAGTCTTTTCCTCGGATTCATATAAAGCCTTAGTGCGGACTGTCCAATAATCAGAAAACCAACATGAAGCAGATTTCATTCCCATTCCAAATTCCGAAAGCCCTGTTGTATCAGCTGGAATTTCAGCTGCTCTAAATGCTCTGCTATAATTTGCTTGTTCAATGCCTGCTGCATTATCACGAATTATAATTTTATTTTCAGGGTCGTTAATTTCTATTGCAACCTCTAATTGAAAATCATCTCCGTGGAGTTCTTTCAATGCTTTTTCATTATTCAAATAACTAGCAATAGAATTATCAACAAATTCGGCTAAGGCAAACCAAGTTTCATATTCTAAAAACTTTAGAACTGAAAGCATTGATACGTGGGGTCTGATATTTACTTTGTTTTCACTCATACCGACATAGTTTGGGTTACTTTATTTACATTTTTAAGTGGAGTATAAGTTTTGGGGTCTATTATTAATTGTTGTGCAATTAATTCAACTATATGTGAATTTACTGCATTGCCTAAAGCTTTAAAAGCCGCATTGTCATTTTCAGGCAAGTTAATCCCTGTTAAAGATTGAAGTTTTAATCCTTCATTTTTTGTAATATATCTTTTTTGCCACCCAATTATAGGAATTTGGGTATTAGTACAAACCAGTGATGGGAAAAAATCTACTTTTTTTACACGTATTCCGGATGCTCTAAATTGTAAAATATAATCGGTTATTTTTCTGTTACCATCACCAACATTCCACTCAAGTTTTTGCCAACTTTGCGATGGCAGTTGAGATATTCGCTTTACTATTTCTTCAATAAAAATTTTGTTATCTATATAAAATTGTCTGTTCTTCTTTATATATTGTTGCTTCCAGTCAGGAAATTTTTCTTTAACCCTTGCATAGCTCGGTAGGTTTGCTAGTTGTTCATCTTTGGTCTTTCCTTTAAGACTTATACCAAAGTTTCCTTTATATTTTGCAAGTTCTTCTCGAGTTAACATGTCAGGAAATTCTTCTTCAAAAGGGTAGGTTGCTCCAAATTCCATTCCCCAAATTGGGTAGCCCGGAAGTTTAACATGCTTTGGAATACTAGAAATGAATTCTTGCCAAAGTTCAATACAATCCTGATTTGCTTTGGCTAGTTTTTTTGCATTTACAGGTTCTGTTTCTATATAATTATGAATATTAATTTCGCTAGCTTTATTTTTATCGATTTCATCAAAACTGAAATGGTCTAAGCCAATTCTTGAGCCTACAATAAAAATCCGTTTGCGATGTTGAGGAATCCCAAAATCTTGTGGCGAATAGATATTATGATCAACTTTATAGCCAATTCTATCTAATTCATTTTTCATATATTCCCAAGTAGCTTCGTTGTCGTGTTTGGCAATAAAAGGAACATTTTCAAGGATAAAAAATGTAGGCTTTCTATAGTCAAGGATTTTCACAATTTCATCAAACAAAGTTCCTCTGTCATCATCTCTACCTAGTTGCTTTCCTGCTTTTGAAAATGGTTGACAGGGAAATCCTCCGCACAAAATATCGTGTTCTGGTATTGTTTCAATTTCTTTTTCAACAATTCTTTTTATATCACCATGTACTTCTATTCCCCAATTTTCAGTGTATACCTGTCGAAGAGTAAGATTGAGTTCACTAACAAAAACACATTCGTGTCCAAGTTTATGTAGGGCTTTATGAAAGCCCCCAAGTCCCGCAAATAAATCTATAAATTTCATTTAATATTTTCGGAGTAACATTTAAAGTTTAAATTATAAATACGTAAAAAAATCTTACGTTGTTGATATTCCCCAAGCAACTTCACAAGCGAAATATTCTGCAATAACAATTCTGATAATATATGCTCCCATATCATCTATGGCTATGTATCTATATTGATTGTTCTGAACATCGACCCAATCATTTATAATCATATCGACATTTTGTGGTTCGCCATTTTCGGAAGTTGTAGTCATTTGTGTGACAAAAAGTCGTTGCATATTACGTGATCCTACTTCACCAAAATTCTGTTGAAAATGAACGGAATTAAATGTTTCCTGATCTTCTTTAGAAAGCGATAAAAGAGGACCAAACCAGATATGATCTGGTTTCTCACGACATGTCTGGCTTAGTTCAAACGCTGCATGACCTCGAGCAAGTTTAAGCATTACATTTTGAATGCGATGAAGCTCTGGAGCAAAAACTATTTGCCCATCTATCTCAGTTTTGGCAGCTTCAATACGTTTTCGAAGTGCAGGTAGATTTCGCATAGTCTTAGCAATGGATGCCCGTTGAATTTTTTCAGGGTCCGTTGAGCCACAAAGAACACTTTCTATTAAACAAACAAAATATTGTTCGTCCTTTGAAAAGTTTTGATTACAAGAATAACAACACCCAACTATAGGCAAATCTTTAGGATAAGGACTTTCAAGAAGACATTTAGATGGGACATGATCTTTTGTATCAGCCAATCCAGCACAATAAATACATCCTTGAAGCAGTCTGCTATCTGCATGATTTTTTAGCTTATCCATAGATATTGTAGATACTATTTATTTAATAATTTCTCCAACCTCTCAATCATCTCCCTCTGCTGCTCAAGCATACGCTCATAAAGCTCCACCATTTTATCAAGAGGATTGAAATTAAATGTTGGCTGAACATTCACACCATTTGATTGGTCGTGTGTATTAAAAGTATTAGAAATAATATTCACTGCCTGTTCCTCATCAAAATTCTCAATCGCTTCCGCAGGAACTTTCAAGATTTGCGCTACCTGCGCCAGAATATCAGATTCCACGGTTTCTTTTTGCTCTAAAAGAGAAACTTTTTTCTGGTTCCAGTCATCGCCCAGTTCAAAAGCCAATGCTTCCTGTTTGATGCCCAGCATTTCGCGGAAACGCTTTATATTTCTCCCTTGGTGTATTTTTTTATTTTGCATATCTGTGTAACTCATAATAACAAATATAAAGCTTTAGAACAAAAAAATGAAGCTCTGTTTTAAAATAAATACTATTCTAAAATATCCCTCTTTCTGAATAAAATATTCTATCCTCAACTGGTTTATCCTTCTGATTATGCCTTGATTTGTAAAAAAAAACAAAGATGAAAAGAAAAAGAAGAATGAACAGCAGCAAATATAATGAACTGCATAATCGTAACCTTACGGTTTTCCTCAAATCGTTTTCAAGAGCGTATGGCAAAATAGTGTACTTCCCCGAAATAAGAATTGCAGGGAAGTGGGTACAGCAATGTGGTTTTCAGGCAGGAGATAAGATATTGGTTTCGGTAAGCAGAAACCAGATTATTTTGGAAAGGGAAGTGGATTATGAAGGATCAGTATAATTTTTTGATAGCCTCTCACAGATTTAGGAGATTGAGCAGATCTTTTTAGCATTATAATTTGCGATATCTGTTTGATCTGTGGGAGATTATTTTTTTGAACCATTAAGTAGATTTAAGGCTTTAAGTAAAGTTAAGATTCAAATAAATTTGAATGAAGCGTTGTGCTTTAGAATGTCTTTAGATATTCTCTTAATATTCTTAATTACTTATCCATTCTTAATGGTTCAAATTCTTTATTTTAATTTATGTGCTTTTAACGCAAAGTTTTCAAATGAAAGATTTATATTTTAAGGAAGCTAAGGATGGGCAAGTGGACTTGCGTGATGAAGCGGATGATAGTTTCTCGCAGTTTTTTTAGAGTTATACTTTACGAAATCTGTTTGATCTACGGGAGATTATTTTTTTGAACCATTAAGTAGGATTTAAGGCTTTAAGTAAAGTTAAGATTCAAATAAATCTGAATGAAGCGTTGTGCTTTAGAATGTCTTTAGATATTCTCTTAATATTCTTAATTACTTATCTATTCCTAATGGTTCAAATTCTTTATTTTAATTTTTGTGCTTTAACGCAAAGTTTTCAAATGAAGGATTTATATTTTAAGGAAGCTAAAGATGGGCAAGTGGACTTGCGTGATGAAGCGGATGATAGTTTCTCGCAGCTTTTCTTAGAATGATAATTTGCGATATCTGTTTGATCTGCGGGAGATTATTTTTTTGAACTATTAAGTAGGATTTAAGGCTTTAAGTAAAGTTAAGATTCAAATAAATTTGATGAAGCGTTGTGCTTTAGAATGTCTTTAGATATTCTCTTAATATTCTTAATTACTTATCTATTCTTAATGGTTTTTAAAATTAAGTATAGTTTTAGCTCATCAATTGCGTTATTTAGCTCTGATGAGCGGAACATATTCTTTTACAAAAATACCGATGTATTTCCCATGGTATTCTACAACACAAGTGCTGATATTCATTCTGTTGCAAAAATCCTGATACGCGGAATTGTCGCCAATATCATCACTGATAAACACGGCACCAGGTCTCAGCCTTTTATAGATCTGATGATAAGCCCACATTCTTCCGTGGTAACTCTTGTCAGAATCATAGTGGAAAACATCAAAAGAGGAAACTTTTTTTAAAATTTTAGGTA
This sequence comes from Chryseobacterium sp. Marseille-Q8038, assembly GCF_965111995.1. Classification (NCBI taxonomy): domain Bacteria; kingdom Pseudomonadati; phylum Bacteroidota; class Flavobacteriia; order Flavobacteriales; family Weeksellaceae; genus Chryseobacterium; species Chryseobacterium sp. Marseille-Q8038. Next base: position 990,735 of record NZ_CBCOPN010000001.1, read on the forward strand.
AAGATTCTCTGTCTGCAAAACGGAATAGCTGCCAGTACTTTTTAAGGTTTTCAGGAACAACACAGCCTACATACTGATCACCATCCTGAGCAAGATAAGGCATATCTGAGCTATAGAGTGTACCATTTCTTTTTTGAAGCGAAAGCAATATCGCTAAAGAAGACCATCCATAAGCCACACCTGTTTCAAGAACGTTTTGTGCTTTGGTGAATTCGCAGGCGTAATAAATAAGCTCCATTGCACCAGCACCACCCATTTTAACAGGGCATTCTTTTTCTTTGGCATTGGCTTTTTCCAGGATGTCAGCATAAGCAGATTTGAAATTGTCAGTATCCATTGAGAAAAGCCTGGAGATCACTTCTTTTTGTGAAACGGCTATGGATGCAGCCCAGTGATTTGTTTTTGCTTTTCCCTTGAAAGGGCTTCTTCTGCTTACCGTATTTTTAATGATTTTTCTGCCCAGTTCAGGATAAAGAGCAGGTCTTTTAAGATACGCTACAAATGTTTTGAGAACTGCTGACATTTCATTGATGGTATTAAAATTACAAGACAAATGTATTTTTTTTAAAACCATATTGCATTGAAATAATATTAACTTTAAGAGTAAATCTGTTTAAGATTTTTTAATGTAAATAAAGCAATTAAATGATAAAATTAATTATTTCAATAAGTTAGACATAGATAAATGAGTGGCTGTGAAGAGTTTTTCACAGATTTTTATAGGATAATCTGCAGCATAGATCCGCATCACAAAAGATTGTATTCCTTGATTTTCACAGCAATGATATCAAATTGTTTTTCAATGACTTAAGGTAGAAATCATTTCTTTGTATTTGAGGAAATACTTTTATTTCTTCCTTTACAAAAATGCCTTTCCAAAAATATATGGAGTACGGTCATAAAAACGGCTATACTGTTCTGCTTTTTCACTGGGGTAGGTATTTTTTTTAACACACTTTTTAGTGTGTTGTTTGCAAATGTATAAAATAATTGGATAAACCAAAAGAAAAATAAGGCGAAATTGTTCTAATGACTTAATAATTTATTACAGTAAATACATTTTAGAGAAATATAAAAACCAATTATGATAATCAGAAAAGTATATAATCTATTGTATCTTCTTCATAGGAAATGGTTGTCTGGCCATTTTTCTGTTCATGATACCTGAAATTTCTGCCCATAAAAAATGAAATGGCCTTAAGCCGTTGAAATGTAGTCTGTAAAGCAATATTCAGGAAATGTCTACCTTTGCAAATCCAATGTTTTCTATACATTAATCAATATTATTTGAAGATGAAATTTTTACTAGACTTTTTATTTCGTGTTATTCAGCTTTTTACAGAACCTTATTTCTTAGTATTTCTTGCAATAGTAATCATCGCATTACTAAAAAGAAAAAATAAGCGTAAAAATCTAAGGATAGGAGTTGGCCTTTTTGCCGTTATAATGATCATTTTTATAGGAAATGGTTTTCTGGGGAAACTCACCTCGGGATATCTGCAGAAAAGTTATGTTAATACGATTGTGAATAAAAATAAGACTTCTCAGAATCCTGTTATCGTTGTATTGGGCGGTGGGGTTGTAGACTTTGACAATACGGAGAAGCTGCATACAATGTCTTATTCCAGACTCGTAACCGCTTATCAGCTGTATCATGAATACAAGAAGAATAATCTGCCTTGTAAAATAGTCATTTCCGGAAGGGGAAGGGGACAAAAAAGTGAAGCAGAATTATTCAGCGAAAATTTTAAAAAAATGGGGGTTTCAGAGACAGATCTCATTAAAGAAGATAAAAGTATGAACACCTATGAAAATGCAAAATATTCCAGCAAGATATTAAAACAGATGGCTCCTTCGGATGTATATCTGGTTACTTCCGGGTTTCATATGAAAAGGTCTGTTGCTTTGTTTCATACCTTTGGATTAGATCCTGTTCCGCAGGCATCAGACTTTATAGATACAGAAATCACTTTGTTTCCTAACAGCTATAATGCTGCCTTTACCTTTGTCATGCTTAAAGAGGTGCTGGGAATATGGCAGGTGCAGCTGTATAATAGTTTGGGATTGAATGGGTAATATGTAAAACTTATTACAGAAAAACCGGACACTTAAATTAGTTTAAGTGTCCGGTTTTGTTTTAAACAGCTTTAGCTGCTATTTTGCTTTCTTCAGTGAAATTAATGTCTGTAAAACCACGGAAGCAATAATAAAAACCAATCCTATATAAAAAGACAGATTGACTTCCTTGCTTTCTCCAAAAAATAAAAATGCCATAATAATAGCGTACACAGGTTCCAAATTATAGGTTAGATTAACGGTAAAGGCAGGAATTTTCTTTAAAACCTCTGCAAACATCACATATAAGCCAACGGTACAAAAAAGAGATAAAACGCCCAAGTAAGCCGTGTTTTTCAAGTCAGGAACTATGCTATCTGACGGGAAATAGAGGAGATATACGGGCAAAAACGCTCCCCAGCATAAAGTACCGGCAATCATCTGATAATAGTTAATGACTTTAGTATCAAAATGGTGTACCAGACGTTTATTGTAAATGGTATAAAGGGCTCCAAATGCAGATGAAAAAACACCTAAAATAATTCCAAGCTGATAGGAGGTATCAAAATGAAAAATTAAGCTTATTCCAAGAATCGTCAGTGTGCTGAGAAGTAATTCTGAAAGTTTGAATTTCTCTTTATCAATAACGGGTTTAAATACCGCTGTAAAAAAACTGGTCAGGCAGTAGCATACAACACCAATAGATATATTCGCGTATTTTATACTCGCATAAAACAGAAGCCAGTGTAGCGTAATGAGCAATCCGGCTTTTGAAATTTGAATTTTTCCCCGGAGAGGAATATCTGCTGGAATTCTAAAAAGTTTTAAAATAAAGAATAAAATAATAGAGGAGAAGAGGAGTCTGTACCATACCAGCAACCCTTCATTAAGTGTGATTAATTTTCCGAATACACCTGTAAATCCGGCCAGAATTACGGCCAGATGCAATAATAAATATGATTTTTTCATTGAGAATGAACTGTATAAAAGATTTTAAATTATTTTGCTGAAATGGAAGCATAGCCAAAAAGACTGATAAAAATTTATCAGCAGCAATACTTCAGATTACAATTTGAAAATATTAAAATCTTGGTGGGGAGATACAGCTCGTGATGTTCATATTTATTCGTTGAAACTCAAATATAGGGAAAAATATTGTATAATTTTACATAAAAAATACATTAAACTTGTGTCCGTCCGGATCTGCAAATACAAAACCATAGTAGTTTTCACCAAAACTTTCAGGTTCTGAAACAACGATTCCACCAGCGTTTCTTACTTCTTCAGCCCATTCATCCACCTGGTTTTTACTGTCTGCAGAAAGGGTGAATATAATTTCATTGGAGCTTTGAGGGTCTCCGAATTTCATACTTTTCAGGTTGTTTTCTATAACATTTTTTAAGAAAAAGTGAATAATGAATTCATTTCCAGCCATAAAAAAGCTTACCAGTTCATTGGAACTGTGTGGATTATTGGGTTTGAATCCCAGCTCAGTATAGAATTTTTGGGTGCGTTCAAGGTTGGCTACTGCCAGATTGGCCCAGATCATTTTAGGTTTCATATGCGTGATATTTTGGTTAGGATAAAGGTATTTTGTTTTTATGGAATAAAAACTGTCATGTGGCAAGATTTTGTATTTTTAAGAACTATAGAGACTTTGGAATCGTTTCAATTTAACATAATATATTAGTGGATTATAACACATGAATAAAAATATTGCAAATAAACTTAAGCAGTTAGGAGGAAATACAGAGGGCTTACATGCAGATAAAAGTTTTGTTGAAAACTGGCAGAGTCTCAGCTTCAGCCATTATCTTTATGACAAAGATTGGGATGTTTATGGGATAGATCAGTATTATGAACAGTATAAAGGTTTGTATATAGAAGATCAGAAAAGTTTTTATAAGAACTTGCTGGAACATTATTTTTCTGATCATGAATTGCCGTACGGTCAATATTTTTTCAAAGATTGGATTTTCACGCCATTCAAAGAAAGCTCCGAGGATTATGAAGAGCTGGATGGACTTGTAGAGGAATATGAAGTAAAAAAAATCGTACAAGGCAAAGAGATGGATTTTATCTGTATATTTTATTCTTACGGATATCCTGATCATTTTTTTGTCTGCACAACAGATCCTGACCAAAATAATCCAACGGTCTACAGTACAGACCATGAAATGTATTTTCAGGAAATTGAGAATGAAGGAAACCTGGAAGAGTTTCTGGATCGTTTTATAACCCAGGAAGAGTTCTTAGAAATCGTTACAGAATATTTGGATGGGAAATATTCAAAATAACGGATTCTGAGGGGGTTAATATTCTATTTCAGTTGGATAATAAAAATCCTATAATTTATATTATGTTAAATTGTATATTATTTGAGTTTCTCAAAATTCACAGAATATGTCAGATTTCATTATTTATCCCATGTTGTTCTCAACAGCTTTCAGATTATCTATGACTATCATTATTGCTCAAAATCATTTCTTAGATCCGGAAAAGCTGTTAGTGTCTCAATTAATCTCTTACGCTTTACAGCCTACAAAATAAATAACGGATTAAGGAGTCTTCAATTAAGCCTTAATCCGTTATTTTTGCAAACTGCTGTGAGCAGATGTTTTTTCTATTTATTTAATTTTTCTAATTCGGGTAATTCTCTTTTATACTTTTCAACGTCCCAAACCAAATTCCAATTTTTAAGATAGTCAGAGATTGGACCTAAGCCAACTTCTGTTCTTCTTTTATCTACATTGTCAGGATCAATTAAAGGCGAAACATAGAAAGTATTATTACTCTGAATGATTCCTATCTGGCTTCCATATATTTGTTTTCTACCTTCCCGAATTTCTATTCTGTCAATTAACAATGCTAAAGAACCTGGACTTGCATTTCCTTTTGTTACCGCTTCTTTCATCATGGGTAAATATTTTTTTTGCGTTTCCAAATCTGAATGCTGAATAACCAGGAATAATGCACTATTAGCTTGCGCGCCTACTTTGTCTTTGCCAACCCAACCTTTTTCATCCAGTATTTTTTTTACTTTTAATAGGTTAATTGAGTCTTTCTGATTGGTTATTCTCCAAAGATCATTCATTTCTTTAGAATTGGGACCGAATTTTTTCTGAGTTTCATTCATTTGCACCCTATATTTTTGGTCTTCTTCATGAATTGCCAATAATTCAGCTTGCAATGGTTTGTCATAATTTGCTTCTATTAAAGCTAATTTTTTTCTAACTTTTCAATTGTTTTCCCCCACTCTTTTTTTGAATGTAAATTTTCTAAATCAGTATCAGAGTTTAAGTGCTTTAGATTGGTCCAACCTTTTTCTATGGATAAGTTCAACCATTTAAATGCTTTTTTTGTATCTCCTGCTAAAGAAGATGAACATGCGCCATTATATAAGTGACTTGGATTTTCGCTTTCAATTTTAAACGCTTTATCATATAAATCAGCAGACATTTTATAATCTTTTGCTTCATATAATTTATTAGCTTCACTTATTAATTTTGAATATTCCTGAGCATTAATGCTTGTGAATATAAATAATAGTAAGAAAGTATAAATAGTGTTCCTCATTTTTTTCTGTATTTAACTGTTGAATTTTTGATGGTTATTATGCTGCTAAGATAAAATTTATTTTGATGATGGGTTTGTTAAGAAATCACAAATAATTTTTCATGCTAAGCATTTTTTATTCTCTCAGATATTATATCGAATTTTTTAGCCAATAATAGCTTAAAAAGTTCTATTACTTCATACCAATCTTTAGCTTGGTATTTCATTTCTTGTTCTTCAAGAATTACAGAAAGCGACAGGTCTTTATTTACTTCAATCACGTTTTCATCATCGGTTATAACCGAAACCCAAAATGCTCCATGCTCTTCATCCATTAATTGAATGTCTGATATAGCTTTTATGATAGCTGATTCGTCAATATTGTCTTTCTGATAGCCATCTGCATATTGAATATAATTTTCTGTCATATTTTGTTTACTGAATTTTTTAAAACAGCCTGATGAAATTTAAATGAATTATTTTAGCTTACTTCTCTCCTCTTCCCAAAACCTATCCATAATTGCCTTAGATTCTCCCGGGCTTTTCTGCATTTTGATGTCTCCATTTTCATCAATTCTATAATGACCTTTAAATGCATCAGGCATTGCATCGTATTGTCTGTTTACTTGTTCAAGTGTTTCGCTAAAACAGGGATACCCAAATTTTTCAACTAAATACGGCAAAGCGTTTCCTCCTTTTAAAAGTTCATACTCCTGAAAGTTATAGGGTGTCGTTTGCTGTCTTTTAGCCAATGATTGGTTAAATTTTTTTAGCAGCTGAGCGATTTCCTTCTCCTCAATAAAATTTGAAAGTCCGCGTAAAGCATATATTTTCATATCCAGATAGCGTTCTTTCTTATAAGCATTCATGAAAAAATCCTTCAGTAATGGATAATTAAAATCATAGAGCAATTTCAATATTTTATTTCTAATATCTAATTGTTTTGCTGAGCTATAAATAGTAATCAGATATTCTACATTGTCATTGCTGATAATATTTTTGTCTATATTAAACAGTGCATTACGAAATTCAGGCTTTTTTTCATTACCTTTTTCGTTTGTTAAAATAATCGGAAAGCTGTTCATCGTGATATAACTTAATTACAATTGTTTTATGATATATTTGTATCAAGGTCTGAATTCATTAATGATTTACAACTGATTTCTATCATTTATTTCTCTGTATCAAATCCAAGCTGATTTCTAAATTCAAGAATTAACTTGTAATTTTCTTCAATTGGAATTTCCTTTTTTGATACTTTATTGATATCCTTACCTTGTTCCATCCATAGGTAAGGAAAAAAACTAAATACCTGATCTCCTTTAAGTTTCGCTACATCTTTTTTCCAATTGGACCATCTGTATTCTTTGTAAAATTCATCAAGATTTTTATTAAAGCAAAAATTCAAAAATTCAGTGTAGGTAATATCAAGAGGTTCATATTCCAGATTATCGGGTGCCAAATAATAAACTTTTCCTAAATCGCTGCCCAGTCCGCCACCATTAAGAACAAAAATGCCGCCTATTGCATCATCAGCAATTAAAAGATATTGTATTGGCTGCCCATAATCCTGAAATGTTTTTCCTTTATTCCATTCTGGCAAAGACCTGTTTAATTTATCACTGCCTGAGCCAAGAATTCTTATCCATCCATTATCAACCAGAAGTCCTCCTGTCATATATACAATGGAACCCATTGGAGATCTGGTTGTAACTTGACTTTTATATAAGGCATCCTTTGCTCTGTTTGTATCCACGGGCAATATTTCTACTTTATTTTTTGCGGAGTCTATCCATTCTTTTACAAGAGTCCAACCCGGATCTTTATCGTTTATTAATTCCTCAATAGAGTGCATTTTTGTTTGTCCATAAGTTGTTAATGAAAAAAAGGATAATATAATAATTGTCAAACATCTTATCATGTTGTATGATTTTATAAAATTATAATAAAATAGATACCGCTTCCTGTGATTATTTAATCTCAATTTTATGATAAGCAATCCATCGTTTTAAATTGCCCACCATTCTTTTTAAATGATCTTCATTGAGGAAAATATTGGTCCAATATTCAAATCTGTCACACTGAACACTTATATAATAGTTCATAATGGCCAGGCATGCGAAAGGTAAAAGCTTTTTTTCTTCAGGAGTAATTTTAGTTACAGTCTCATAACCTCGTATGAAACTGTCTGATTTTGTATGATACTCCTCTTCGTTCAGATGGGTTGTAAATAACTGAAATAAAAAATAAGAAATATCAAAGCATAAATAACCGTTGCCACAAAAATCAAAGTCAAAAAAGGTTACTTCTTTTTCATCATCAATGTGCAAATTGTCAAACCAAACGTCAAGATGAACTGCTCCATATCTCATGTGCTGTTTGTCTGCATTTTCCATTTTCAGCGTTAAAAAATCAGAGAGATTTTCCAAAAATTCAATTTCGCTGGTATTTTTACTATAGAATTCTTTTGTTCTTAGAACAGGATTTTTGAGTAGGTTTTGAGTATTGTAAGACATTCTCATCAGTTCGACATTTTCTGTTGATTGATGAATTTTAGCTAATGCTTGTCCAATCAGAAAACTTGTTTCGGAGGAAAATTTTGCTGTCTTTATACCTTTAGCATATGAAAATAAAACACCAAATCTTGTCCCTTCCGGAGCTTCAATTTCCTGGATAAATTGGTTTGATTGATCAGCTATAGGAAAAGCAATTTGTCGGTTTGCTTCTTTCAGATGATTGAGAAGCCTTAATTCTTCTTCAATTTCTAATGGAGTTCGCCAATGATGAGTGTACACTCTAAAAACGTATTTGTTTTCACCAGCATGAACGATGTATAAATGGTTCATAGCAAGCCGAAATATATTGCATTTTGTTTTGTCGGTTAGTCCATATTTTTCTTGAATAAGTTGACCAAGTCTATGAGGTGAAAGTGTGCTGTTTATTGTCGGAAATTTCTCTGGCATTTAATTCTTGTTCGTAGCGGTTTATTCTTAGTTTACACAAATATAACACAGTTATTTATATATAAAAATGAGGAAAACCATAAAGTTCTAAAGTACAATGGCTTTAGAACTGATTTTGAATAGATAAGTTTAAAAAAATCTGCAGTTATCAATAAATAATAACTGCAGAAATAAGATTGATTTATATGGTGATCTTCACACCGGCTGAAATATTAATTCCGGTTAGCGGACTTAGAAATTTTAACTGAGAATTCTGAAGTCGAGCCTCAGTGTTCAGAAGATTATTTCCAATAAGATAATATTCCAGTTCCCCAAAGCCTAAACTGTTGTCTTTATAGGCTAAACGGGCATTCAATAATGAAAATGCAGGCATAGGAAGCTCCGGATTAATATTCTTTCCTAAATATTTTTGTTGTAAATAATGATCTAAGCTTAGATTCAGGCTGAAGTTCTTCAGAGTTCCTTCCAGATTGAATCCAAAACGGCTGGTAGGCATATTGGGCATATAATCGCCATCACTCCATTTTCTTATGGAACTGTCGGCAACGCTTATATTCCTTACCAAGTCATAATATCCACCTATCTCCCACTTTCCTAATTTTCCGAGATCTGCTTTATAAGCGGCTTCAGCTTCAATTCCGTTGATTTCTGTATCATCGGAGCGCCATTCTTTTACCAGAAAAACTTCTCTCGAAATTCCGGTGTGGGCAAGGTAAATATAATTCTTATAAGAAGTATTGTACCAACTGGCAGATATTCGAAGGTTCTTCAGGTTAACTCCAGTCCCGATTTCAATGGTGTTTGCCGTTTCCTTATCCAGCCTGTCATCACCATTTTCCTCTGTCAGAATAGCAAAATGATTATTTCCTGAATAAAGCTCATTCACTTCCGGTGCTCTTTCCGAATGATTGTATTGTACTTTCAGATATCCTTTTTTAAAGATATTCCATTGAGCGGAACTGTGGAATTGATGAAGGGTAAAGTCTCTGTCGCTGAGTTTTCCACCGGAAAGTCCGCGGCTTCTGACATATTTTTGATCTGCTTCCGCCCTGCGTTGTACATGATCATTTCTGTATCCAAGATCTATCTGAATACTATTAAAATCAAGATGCTGCATGGTAAAGAGTCCAATTTCACGGCTTATATTATTAGGTAAATATCTCTGACCACCATTTCCTTCCATTTCTCTGTATTGAATGTCAAGGCCAGTAGTTCCCGTAAGAAATTTTAATTTCTGCTGTGCAATTTCCATGCGTCCATTGTGTTGATTTACAGCAAACTGATTGGCTCGGTAACGATCAAGAAGTTCTGCATTTTTTGAGAATACTCCCATATAATTCAGTTTTATGCTTGAAATCGGAGAATTTGTAAATCGGTAACCAGATTCAAACATGGCTTTATGGGATAAACTTCTGATGTTGATCGGAAGATATTCTATTTTTTGCGATGGTTTTCCATGAGTATGTTTGGGAATTTTAGGGATTGCATATCCCGGAACTCCAAAATAAGAGTAAGAATTCTGATAGGCTCCTCCTGCATAAAACGATTTTCCTATATAACTGGTTCCTACATAGAATGAATTGCTTTCTGAATGGCTGTTGGGAATGACTCCGTCTTTTGTTTCCACATAATCCCTGATTCCGTTTACTTCACTTTTGTAACGGTCTTTCACAGCATCCTGGCCAGGAACATAAAGATCATTCTTTGGGTTGGGATAATGTTTGCCGTCAGCAGGATTATAATACGTGGAACTGAAGGTGTAAAGATCATCTTCCGACAGTTCATATTCTATCATATGATCTTTGGCAAACTGGCTGATGTAAGGGAAAAGACTTTTGTTGAGTACGCGTCTTGAATTCACATCTATCTGGCAAAGTGACTGTAAAATACTGTTGAAACCTACCAGATTTGGGTCATAACATCTGCTGTCTTTTGATTTTCCCGGAATTCTGACCATTTCCTGCTTCTGATTGGATGCTCCTACCGTCCAAACCCAGTTTTTGGCAATAGTACCTTTAGCTGAAAAGGCCTGTTTCTGCCCACTATTGCTTCCTCCTTCCAAAAGCCCGCGAAAGTTTATCTTTTTATCCGGCAGCTGTCTGGCAATATAATCTGTTTCAATATCTATGGCGCCTCCAATAGCTTTTCCTCCATATAAAACCGATGCAGAGTTTTTATAAATCGTGATATTCTGAACATTGTTCATCTCTATATCCGTATTAAAATCAGGACTTATTCCGGAGAGATCATTAACTGCAGTTCCGTTTTCCAATATTTTTACACGGTTTCCGCTAAGGCTTCTGATAACGGGAGCTCCGGAGTTGGGCCCATATCCCGAATTTTGAATTCCGGGAATTTTACTCAATGTTTCACCCAGTGTATTAGACTGAATAAAATCCAGTTTTTTTCTTGAAATATTTACAGAGTTATAATTTGTTTTTCCCTGTACCCTGACAGATTCTATATCCTTTACCATTTTTTTATCAGGAGTAATTTTCTGAGATTTCAGAATAGATGGTGAATACATAAGTGAGCTTCCCACCAAAAAATAGACGGTCCTTTTCATGTGCATATACTTTAATGATCCGGCAAAGCTAGAAAATTAAATTATTTAATGCAACATTGTTGCTTTATTGAAATTGTTAAATTTTTCCTTATAAAGCTAAAGGGTTAAATCCCTGAATTATTTTTCAGAGACCTAAAAAAACCGCTCTTTTCAGAGCGGTATAATCTTTTTAATTCAATGCTTTTTGACTAGCAAGTTGAACCACACTCAAGTAATTTGATGTGGATAACACCGTTTACTACACATTGTGTTTGGCATAGCGCGTTAGTTACAACAGTGCTTACACCGCCAACTACTCCACCTACTGTAGATCCTACGCCAGTAACTACGCCACCAACGATAGTACCTACACCGCCTACTACTCCACCAACTACACCTCCTAGTCCACCTAGAAGTCCGCCGATTGGATCTAGTAATCCGTTACCTGAAATAGCTTTTAATTCGTTTCTGTCCAATTTTTTTAAGTTTTTCATAACTATAATTTTATATGATTATTACATCACGAATATATGAATAATAATAACACTATTGCAAATTATTTTCAATAAATTAATTATATGTTTTTATTATTTAATATTTCATTAATATAAGTGTGTTTTAATGAAAATAATATTTCACTTATATGTGATTGATTTACTAAATGTTAAAACTAATAACTCAATTTATGAAATGTAGAGTTATTGTTTTTGTATTAAATACTGATTATTTGTGGTTATTATTCAATGCTTATAAGGGTTTTTACATTGACTTAAAAACGGCTTACTGCAGCGGTGAATATTGAGTGTTTTACGGTTCAGGCTACCCTATTTCAGGAAAAATGGATATAAGTTGAATAAAATTCTGTAGAATGTAGGGGAAAACCTGTTTCATTCGTTGATAAAAGAGGTCAAATTTTGTATTTTTGCTGACATACTTTTATCAATGTCAGTTTTTTCAAATAATATACGCTTTTTAAGAGCCAGAAGAAAGCTCTCTCAACAAAATGTAGCCGACGAATTGTTGATTTCAAGAGTTCGGTATTCAAAATATGAAAACGGAATATCCGAACCTCCTATCGAGCTGCTGGTAAAAATTTCCAAATATTTTCATGTAAGTATTGACCTTATGCTTTCTGTAGATATTGAGAAGCATCCTATGGATGAGATGCTGAAACTTCCTGATAACAGAATTGTTCTTCCGGTTGCAGTAGATACGCATGGAAATGATACGATAGAAATTATCCCGCAGAAAGCCTCAATGGGATATCTGGAAGGCTATAGTGATATAGAATACATTGAAAGTCTTCAGCGTATTGCTCTTCCTTTTCTTACCAATGGAAAATACAGAGCTTTTCCTGCGGATGGTGATTCTATGCCTCCGTTCAGAAACGGATCTTATATTGTAGGAAAATATGTAGAAGGAATTAATGAGCTTAAGGAAGGTAAAACCTATGTTTTTGTTACCTTAAATGACGGAATTACCTACAAAAGGTTTAAAGAAAGAAAAGAAACGGCAATCAGTGTAAGTGCTGATAATTCATTTTATGAACCTTACGATATTCCTTTTGAAGAAGTAGTGGAAATCTGGCAGTACGCTTCGGGGATTTTCCCGGAAGATTTTGAGCCGGGTGATTATGAAAGCTATAATTTTAAAGAGATGTTCCGTGAGTTGAGGCAGGATATCAGGGATCTTGATAAAAAGGTTTCTGGCCGTCGCCGTAAGCAATCTTAATCTATAAAATACTTATTATATAATATACTCCTGATTTTTTGCGGGAGTATATTTTATATGAACTTCTGTCATTACAGATGATCCGACAGTTCAATCCAAACAGGAGCATGATCACTGCTTTTTTCCCAACCCCTTACATGGCTGTCTACTCCACCGGATGCCAGTCTGGGTTGTAGATAAGGACTTAATAAAATATGATCAAGCCTCATTCCTGCATTACGGTCGTAAGCTTTATACAAATAATCCCAAAAGGTATAAATTTTCTCATCAGGATAAAGACTTCGTATAGAATCAAGCCAGCCTTTTTTCTGAAGGTCCTTAAATGCTTTTCTTACTTCTGTTCTATATAGCGCATCATTTTCCCAACGTTCAGGTTTATAAACATCCATAGGTTCGGGTATAATATTAAAATCACCGATCAGTATGGCGGGAAGTTCCATTTTGATGAGCTGGTTGGTTCGTCTTTTAAAACGCTTAATCCAGGATAATTTATAATCAAATTTGGGCCCGGGATAAGGATTTCCATTGGGAAGATACAGGCAGCAGATTACCATTTGATCAATAATAGCTTCTATATAACGGCTCTGAACATCATCTGGATCACCGGGTAAAGATCTTTGTACTTCAGTTATTTCTCTGTTTTTGGCCAGTATGGCTACTCCGTTCCAGCTTTTTTGTCCGTTCCATATGGCCTGATATCCTGCGTTATTGATATCCTGTAATGGAAAGCGTTCCTGTGGGGCTTTTAATTCCTGAAGGCAGACAATATCCGGTGACGTTTCTTTCAGCCATTTCAGTAAAATAGGAAGACGGCCATTGATTCCGTTCACATTATAGGTGGCTATTTTCATGATGAAGGTTTTTTAGAAAATCAATTCTTTTTAATTACGACAATAATTATTCCATCATAAATATCTATTATTTGATATTTTATGGAATAATAATCTCAAAAAAATAAGTTTTAATGAATAATCTCTGCTTTGAGAAATAAAAGGTCAATATATTTGTGATACCAGATGTAGCTCATTAATAATAATCTTCGATGAAAAGATATCCGACCTTTTTATTAGCAATTCTTTTTCCTGCAAGGCGTATTTAATGATTTAATAATTTATGTTCAATCGTTTTTAGAATCAGTTCGTCGTCTTCGGCGATTAGAATCAGCATAATTTTAGTTTTTTATTGTATTAGGTTTTTTATTAATTGTAATCCTGTTGTTATTTCCCGGATCATTTCTTTTTCCATGGAAGCAAAATCCATGTTGGGTTCTGTTTGGCTTTCCCAGTGGGCGGTACGTTCTGTAAGTCTTACCAATCCTGCTGTTCCTGCTGTTCCTTTCAGCTTGTGAAGAATCAATTTCATATTGGCACTGTCTTTTTCTGCTGTGCTTTTTTTGATATTTTCTTCAGCCTGGGTAAGTTGATCTACTACAAGGTTCAGGAATATTTTTCTGAAATCCTCGTCGTCATCACCTATTTGTTCGTTCAGGACATTGACATCAAGATAATTTGGTTTATCGGCCGAATCTTCAGATGGTATATTGATAGGGTTTTCATTAAGGATGTACTTCTTTAACATTTCCAGCAAATCTGCCTGTCTTAAAGGTTTAGGAAGAAAGTCATTCATTCCGGAATCCAGACATTTTTCTTTTTCGCCCAATACATTTCCTGCGGTTACTCCAATAATCGGAATGTTGTGATACTCCGGCAATAATCGGATTTGTTTTGTCGCTTCAATCCCATCCATTACCGGCATCTGAACATCCATTAAAATAATATTGAATGTTTTTTCTTTACAAAGCTGAAATGCCTGAAGGCCGTCTGTAGCTTCTGTAAGCTGTGCATCAGGGATTAATGAACGCATCATTTTATTATTCAGCACCATATTGACAGGGTTATCATCCACCAATAAAACCTCTGGCGAATGCATCAATATTGACGTTTCTGTTTCCGGCTGTGAACTGCTGGTGATCTCTTTTTCAGTATTTTTTACCGCCCTTCTCAAGGTTTTGTAAAGTTCTTCGGATTTGATAGGTTTCAGCAGGAAGTATGAATTGCTTTCCTGACGGAAAGAATTAATGACATCATGTTCTTCAGAAGACGTGTGAAGGATAATCAGAGGAGAAGATTCATTTTGTGTATTAAACAGTTCCTTGATTTTTTCTATGGTTTCCAACCCGGAAATAATCGGCATATGATAATCCATCAGAATGACATCAAAACGTTCTCCGGCAAGCAGTATCTGAAGCGCTTCCATTCCATTGGCCGCAAGTTTTGAATCCACATTTTTATAGGCAAGCATATGCTGGATAATAATCCTGTTGGCTTCATTATCATCTACAATAAGTACCTTGCTTATTTTCAGGTCATCATCCTCACGGTGATCAGACATTTCATAAGGAACTTCGATGTCAAAATAGAAAACGGAACCTTTCTGAAGTTCGCTTACCAATGACAGCTTACTTCCCATGTAATTCAGGATATTATTGGAAATGGTCAATCCAAGACCTGTTCCTCCATACTGTTTGCTGATAGAGCTGTTTTCCTGGGTAAAGGCATTGAAAATATGCTGTTGTTTTTCCTTAGGAATCCCAATTCCGGTATCTCTTACAGAAAATCTGAGTTTGATATTTTGGCTGTCCAGATTTAGTTTTTCTACTTTAAGTTCTATTTCTCCCTGTGTTGTAAATTTTACTGCATTTCCAAGGAGGTTGATCAAAATTTGTTTCAGTCTTGATTCATCAAGCCAAATTGTTTCAGGAAGTCCCTGTTCTATATTTAACAGTAATTCTATATTCTTTTTCTGCGACTGGTAAAGGATAACATTGATTACCTGGCTTACCATGTCATAAATATTAGACTTATCAATAATAAGATCCATTTTTCCGGATTCTACCTTGGAAAAATCAAGTATATCGTTGATGATATTCAATAAATTCTCTCCTGATTCATTGATATAATTGAGATATTGGGTCTGTATATCATTCAAAGGCGTTTTTAAAAGAAGGTCGGAAAAACCAATAACCCCATTCAGTGGAGTTCGGATTTCATGGCTCATGTTAGCTAAGAATTCAGATTTTGCTTTGCTGGCAATATCTGCCATTTTCTTAGCATTTTTCAGTTCTCTGTTGATTTTTACAGATGCTGTAATATTTTGGGCAGAAACAATAATTCCTCCGATAACATTATTGGAAAGATACCACGGCGTAACCTCTACGCTGTAATGCTGAATAATTCCTTTACCCGGAACTTCTATTGCCATGTCTTCATTCTTGTAGGCCTTTCCTGCCAGTGCTTCCTGATATATTTTTAGTCTTTCATCAGGTACATTGGGAGAAATTTTAAACATGTTTTCACCAATAAGCCTGATGTCGTTCATCTGAAATTCATCTTTCCAGCTTCTGCTTACAGAAACATAATTAAGATCTTTGTCGAACATGGCTACTGTAGAAGGTACATATTTTACGAAAGACTGTAGCATAGCCTCTTTCTTGGCCAGTTCAAGATAAACTTTTTTGAAGGTATCAATATTCTGAATGATTCCGTAGACTCTGGTGCATACTCCATCTTCAATTTCAGGTATACCTTTTACCCTTACCCAGATCATTACCCCGTCATTTTGTACAAGCTGTAATTCTTCATCGTAGGGAATGCCTTCTTTTACAGTCTTTTCGAATAAGAATTGCAGTCTTTCTCTGCTTTTTTCAGTATAGAAACCCAGAGCATTGTCAAAATTAGGCTGAAAATCCTTATCTATTTTATGTATTTCTCTGGTAGATTGTGACCAAATGACGGTATTGTTTTTCAGATTCACTTCCCATCCTCCCACCTGGGCAACAGCACTGGTCTGTTCCAGCATCTTTTTGGTATGCACCAGATCTTTTTCCAAAGTCACTCTTTCGGTAACATTCAGTGCGGTGCTGACTACGTAAGGATTTCCTTCTTTATTGATCTCCACAAGATTGTGATACATCCAGATCATTTCTTCACCTACTTTTGCTTTCAGAATCATGGTTCCGAAATCTTCCTGGTTTTTGTTAATCCGCTCGAGATATTGCTCAAGAAGAGGCCAGTTTTTTTTAGGAACAAGGTCTTTTAAATTCAAGCCTTCTACTTCTTCTGTTGAATATTGCAGGATTTCTCTCCCTTTTTCGTTAACAGCAATGATATTTCCATCCATATCATGCATACTCATCAATCCAATAGCGTTTTCGAAGAAGCTTCTGAAACGGCGTTCGGAGCTTTCCAGTTTGAGTTTTTCTTCGATACGTTGGGTAATATTGATTCCAAAACAAAAAATCTCTGAATGATTGTGATTGAGTTTTAAAGACCATTCAATAATAATGGTTTGAGTATCATCTATTTTTGTTGAAGTAGTAAATGTTACTTCTTCATCCGTATTGGGAAGGTTTTTGGAAAGTAATTGGAGTTGAGAATTATGATTCCCTATCAGGTCCAGGAAATTCTGATCGAGAATCTGACCTTTATCTATTTGAAAGGTTTTTTCAAAGGCCGGATTGCTCTCTTTCAGGAGAAAGTTTTTATCCAGAACACAGATCAGGTTATTCGAAATGGTAAAAGTTTGTTGAAAATATTCAGCCTGGATGTTTTTCCTTTTTCCCATCAGGACTTTTGTAATGGCCTCTCCTATTTTTTTCAGGGTCGAAATCTGATCGTCTGTGATTGTTTTAGGTTTATAATCAATAACACATAATGTTCCTAATACAAATCCTTCATCATCAATCAAAGGAACTCCTGCATAAAACCGGATTCCCCCTGCCAGAATAAGAGGATTATCGGAAGATCTTTCATCCAATAATGTATCATTAATAATTACAACGTCACCACTAGCGATAGAATATTGACATACAGTATTTTTCCTGTCTACAAAATCCAGGGCAAGCCCCACACAGCTCTGGATGGTTTGGGTTTCGCTTTCCATCATAGCAATAAGGGCTGCAGGGCAGTCTGTCACAAGGCATGCTGTTTCTGCAAAAATGTCTAACTGGGGATCTTTTTCAAGGTTTAAAAGATTAAAATACTCCAGTTTTTTCATTCGACCTTCTTCATTCGCAGGAATTGGATACTTCTTCATATATTATATCAACAATTAGAGACTATTCTTTTTTGATTATTAAAAAATGATAATCAAGGCCTTAAAGTTTATATTTTAAATATTTTTAGGCACTTTAAATTATTATTTTAATAAGTAAACCAAAGTACGAAATAATTTTGTATTCTATTGTGGTAAATTTGTTAATAAAGCTATATGTATATTTATTTTAAACTGGTTTATAAGAATCCTGTACTTATATGGAATTAATGAGCATTATGAAAATAAAAAGTACCCTCTGTAAAATAGGGTACTTAATGGATGAACCGGGATGATATAAGTAGTTCATAATGTGTTTTCTCAAGGCCTGACGATTGATTGTTTATAAAAGTCCATTTCCGTATTTTCAGGAAATGGACTCACCACTTATCATCATCCAAATCACAACTAAACTATAAAGAGTGAAGCAATAGCCTGTGCATCGCTGCCACTTAAAATTTCATCATAAGCTGCAGAACCTGCTGCAGCGCCAAACAGAGTTGCTGTGTTGTAGCCTGCCTGATTGGTATTGTCTTCGCCGGCATAAACAGGATTGGTAGCTGAAGGCATACTTCCTCCATCAGCAAGCTCAATCCATCCTTTATTGGCTCTCATTCTTCTTACCTGTGAAGCATGTCTGGCTTCCACGGAATGAATCTGTAAGGCTGCCTGAAGCACTACTTTATTGGACATTACGTTTCCGGCCTGCCCTTTATACGCTCTTACTCCGGTATCTTCAAAGGCTTGAGCAAGGATAAGAAATTGGTTATAATCTGTAAAAGGCATAAAGTTTCCGCCTGCCGTAAAATCAAAAGTAGGTTTATTTCCAGGAGTTGTCCCTAAAGAAGTCAGCGTACTTTTCAGAAAGCTTACATGGGCAGATTCATGTTTTGAAATCTGCATGAAAACAGTTCTGTCTGCATTGGGGATCAGTCCTGGTGTTGACAGTCCTATGCTGTAATACTCATTTTCCAGGTATTCCAGTACCAATGCCAGCTGTAAAGCATCTGTCAATGTGCTTTTTAAAGCAGTACCTGTTAAAACGGGTTTTGTAGTTTCTGCTTTGGCAGGAGTAGCCATCAAGGCACCGAGTCCAAGAGGAACGGCTGCTGTAGCGGCTTTTTTTCCGAATAAGGATATATTCGTAAGGGTTTCTAATCTTGAAGCTTCTGTGGTAAAAAATTTATCATGTGAAAGCTTATCCAGTAATCTAAGAATATTCATAATGTAAGTTTTTTAAGATGAATGATTAGTTGATACCTCTTTCTTTCCAGGTAAAAGGTGTTTTGATAAATGCTCCTGCGGCCATTACTATGTCTTTGGGTTCTTTGGCAAGGTCAAGACCGTTGGCATCTATCACATCATCTCCTGAAAAATCTGCAGATCCCGGATTGATTAAATTTCTGATGGCAGAAGCATGTCTGGCTTCCACCGAAACTATTTTTCCGGCAATGACAAGATAAGCAGGATTGGAAATATATTTTCCGGCACCATTATACGCTGCCACACCGGTATCTTCTAATGCTTTTGCAGTAGCCAGTACCGAATTTCTGTCATTAAAATTCACATTCGGATACTGGAATTCAAGTTTTGGAAGCACATGATCTGTAGCTCCGCTAATGGCTGCTTTGAAAAAATCCCGATGGATGACCTCATGATGGTAGAGATCAGTAAAGACCTGTTTTTCAATACTGGAAATTCCCGTATAAAAATTGTTGACCACTTTTGTATAAAAATCTGCTTCAAGCTGTTCCAGTGCATAGGCATAATTCAATATGCCTACATCTCCTGTCCCAAGATCATACTTGGATTCTTCTATAATCATAAAGTCATCATTGTCATCACAACCTATTAAGGTGAGGCCTGCAACAGCCAATCCCACTCCACTTAATTTTAAAAAGTTTCTTCTGCTGGTATCAAGGGTAGCACCCTGATTAGAAACCTGAATTGTCTTTTTCATACTATTAATTTTTTAGTGTTAGATATAAAAGAAATAAAAACAGCATATTGGAATATGCTGTTTGAAATCTTAGAAATTGTTATGGCATTAAAACCGTATCTATTACATGAATTACTCCGTTAGATTGGTTCACATCAGCAATAGTCACTTTGGCACTGTTTCCTTTTGCATCTTTAATGTAAAGGTCTTTTCCTTTGGTCCAGAATGTAAGATCCTCTCCCTGTACAGTTTTCATCATGCTTTTTCCGTTTCCTGCTTTTACAGCAGCCCAGATTTCTTTTGCACTGTATCTTCCTGGTAGAACGTGATAAGTAAGGATGCTCGTAAGTGTTGCTTTGTTTTCAGGTTTTACAAGATTTTCTACTGTTCCTTTCGGAAGTTTTGCAAAGGCGGCATCTGTAGGTGCCAATACAGTAAAAGGACCTGCTCCCTGTAATGTTTCTACCAAGCCTGCAGCTTTTACTGCTGCAACAAGGGTTTTGTGATCTTTAGAGTTAACAGCATTTTCAATAATATTTTTGGATGGATACATTGGAGCTCCTCCCACCATTACTGTTTTTTCTTTCATCGTTTGTGCAGTTACCTTTCCGCTGAAAGCAAATGATAAAGCTACCATTGCTAAAACTGTGATTTTTGACTGTGTGTTCATTGTGTTGATTTTTTTATTAATTATATTTAATATGTGTCTTTAATGTCATTTACGAGGTTGGTTTTATTTTAGATTGAAAAAAAATAAAATAAATTGCAATTAATTGATTTTCAGTTAATTATTTTTTATCTGGGACAAATTCAAGACAGATAGAATTCATACAAAATCGTTTTCCTGTAGGTTTTGGACCATCATCGAAGACATGTCCAAGATGAGAATCACATCTTCCACATAATACTTCTGTACGTTCCATATGATAAGAAGTATCTTTTCTGTATTTAACACTGTTTTTACGGATAGGTTGATAAAAGGAAGGCCAGCCGCATGTAGTGGCAAATTTGGAAGTTGAAATGAAAAGAGGGTTTCCACAGACAGCACAATAATAGGTTCCCTTTTCATCAAATTCATAATATTTACCGGTAAAAGCCGTTTCTGTATCTCCTTCCCTTGCAACCTGATAGAGTTCAGGTTTTAAGATCTTTTTCCATTCAATATTGCTTACTTTCAGTACATTTTCTGCAGTGTGGGAGTAATAAGGATTTTTATTTTTAAAAGTGTACTTTGTGCATTACAGGTTCCGAAAAATAGCGCCATGCAAAAAGTGAATATTGTTTTTGAAGCTAACGTTTTCATATTTACTATTTTTTAATTATTTTCTTAAAATCATGTACGATATAAAAGTTGAGATAGATTTTTTTGGGAATATGTTTTATTTTATTACATTTGGATAGAAAAATAAATACTATTAAAACAACCTATTCTGAAGAGGAACTTATCGTTTTACTAAAAGAAAAAAACGAAAATGGTTTTCATTATCTGTATGACCACTATTCTGGTGCGCTGTACGGAATTATTCTTCGAATTGTTCAGTCTAAAGAATATACTGAAGAAATTATACAGGATGTTTTTGTTAAAATTTGGAACTCTATTCATCAATATGATGCTTCAAAAGGAAGGTTTTATACCTGGATGATCAATATTGCCAGGAATACTGCTATCGATTATTTAAAATCAAAGGCATTCCAGAACGAACTTAAAAACCAATCACTTCCGGATTTCGTATATAATACTGCAGAGCTTTCAACAACGAATAATTCTTCCGATTATATTGGATTTAATAACGTACTTGAAGGTTTGGAAACAGACAAGCAGGAGCTTATTGATCTTGCGTATTATCAGGGATATACCCAACATGAAATATCCGAAAAACTGAAGATACCGCTGGGAACGGTAAAAACGAAAATGCGGAATGCATTGATGAAATTAAAAGATTTGCTAAAAGATTATCAATAAATTGAACACTAAAGAATACATATCATCCGGAATTATAGAATCTTATATTCTTGGCCATGCTTCTCCTGAGGAAGCAGGGATTTTGGAGTGTGTGATGAAGAATAATGCTGAAGTAAAGGAGGCTTTTGAAGAAGCACAAAAGACTTTGGAACATCTTGCTACAGCACAAGCTGTAACACCTCCAAGCGAGTTGAGATCTAAGATCTGGAATAAGATTCAACAGGAACAGAATGTTGAAGAAGTAAGTCCTACTCTTTCAACAAATATTCCTGAAATTAAAGATCATAGAGAAACCACTGAAAGAGTGAATATTCAAAAGAATACCAATTGGAAACCCTATGCAATAGCGGCTTCTTTATTGTTTCTGATCAGTGTTGGCGGAAATGTGTTCATGATGAATACGCAATCTTCTGATAAAAAGGAAATGGCTTTGCTGGCTGCTGATAAAAAGGCTCAGGCTCAGGCCATGGAAAAAATGAATCTGAAGATTGATATGTTCTCTAATCCTGATATGCAGATGGTGATGCTGAAAGGAGTTGAAAAGCATACAGAAGCCAAAGCAATGGTTTTCTGGGATAAAAAAACAAAAGAAGTTTATCTGAATGCCGAAAAACTTCCTAAAGCTCCTGAAGGAATGCAGTATCAGCTTTGGGCAATAGAAGACGGAAAACCGGTAAATGCAGGAATGTACACGGAAGATAAAGACAGCAGAATTGCTTTGGCCAGTATTCCTCAAGCGCAAGCTTTTGCCATTACTCTTGAAAAAGAAGGTGGAAGTGCGATTCCTACCATGGAAAATATGTTTGTAATGGGAGAAATCTAAAATCTCTTACGCACAAAAAAACAAGGCGGACACAATCAATCCGCCTCGTATCTCCCAAATAATTGAATATGAAAAAAAATATGAATGTCTATATTAAACAGGCTTTCAGCATCAGATCATGCAGGTCTGTATTTTTAATGAAAGGCTGTAAAAGTTCGTTTCCAGGGCCATAGGCTGCCACTTCCACATAATCTCCGGAATGGTCCATACTGATCCATCCTACAGAATTTCTGCTTTTCTGAATTTCTGAATACAGTTTAAAGGGCAGTTTTTTATAATTATAAAGTCCTTCTTCCTCTTTCTCAAGCCTGTTGTAAAAACTCAGCATATGCTTGGCCTCCTCATCATTCAGAACAATTTTGTTGCCCTCATAAATCCAGTCTTTAATATCTTTTACCGAATGCTCTTTCTGAATCTTGTTCAGAATATATTCATTGGTATATTGATAGTCTGAAATACTGTTAAAATTCTTGGTGGCATCTGTTCCATAAATCGTTCCGGGGTTGGCATTTCCATGGTCTGTGGTAATAATCACGAGGGTATTTCCATCTTTTTCAGCAAAATCTATGACTGTTTTTACAGCTTCATCAAACGCCAGCTGATCGTGTATCAACGCTGCTACATCATTGGCATGGGCTGCCCAGTCTACTTTTCCTGCTTCTATCTGAAGGACAAAACCTTCGGGATGATCTTTCATCTGATGGATGGCTGCATGAGCCATTTCAGCCAGCGTTGGTGTATTTTTGTATTCCTGGAGATGAGCTCTGTCAATACTATAAGGTAATGCACCTGTATTGAAAATACCTAGCAGTTTCTCCCCTTTTCTGATTTCTTTCAGATCATTTTGCGTTTTTAGGATCCGGTATCCTTTTTGGCGATAAACAGAATAGAGATCTTTTTTGTCTTCTCTTTTGGCAGGGTTGAAAAACTCATCTCCTCCTCCCAACAGTACATCAAGTTCCAGATCAGCATACATTTCAGCAATTTGAGGTTCAGCATTTCTTCTGGAAGAATTCACACAGAATCCGGCAGGAGTAGCATGAGTAATGGTTACAGAGGTTACACAACCTGCTTTCTTTCCTGCTTTTTTATATTGCTGCCATATGGGAAGATGTTTCTCTCCGTTAGCTCCCATATTCAGTGTTCCGTTTTTTACTCTGATTCCTCCACCGAATGCTGAGCTTGCGGCCGCAGAATCTGTAACAATAGAGCTTGCTGAAGCGGTATCCATCAAAGCGCGTGTCACTTTCTTCTCATGATACAAATTGAACCAGTTACTTCCCTTTCCTAAAATATTCCGTGAATAAAGGTCTGCCATTGAAAGCGTTCCAAGGCTCATTCCGTCACTAATCATAAAAATGATATTCTTTGCTTTACCTGCCCCGGATTTTTCGTTATTTTTCCCGAAGCTCCAGAGATCAGATGGTGATAAGGTCAATAATCCTGAAAGTATTGCAGATCCTTTTAGAAATTTTCTTCTGTCCATATTGTTTTGAAATAATGCTGTAAGTTATTGTATTTAGTGTTTTACTGAAACTTTGTTGCATTAAATAAAGGTTAATTTTAAATATTCTTGGGAAACGGATCTTCAAACATCATATCCTGATCAAACATTTCTTTTTCCTTATCATTAATGAGGCAGTGTTGCAGATGTAATAACATTTGATCTTTATCCAGATTCTGCCCGATAAACACCAGTTCATTGATTCGGTCTCCCCAGTTTTTATCCCATCTGCTTTCTATAAACTTTTGATTTTCTGCAAATGAAGAATATTGTACCCTGTGACTCAAAGGCATGCTGCACCACCATACACCCGCCTTTTCAAGACGAAAAGATCCTCCTGCCTGGGAAAAATTCAAAGCATCATTGGGTCTTGAAGCCAGCCAGAACAATCCTTTAGCTCTGATTGCTCCTTGCGGATATTGCTGGTTCAGGTATTCCCATAATCTTACAGGGTGAAAAGGTCTCTTATCCCTGAAAACCATTGAACTTATTCCGTATTCTTCAGTTTCAGGAGTATGATGTTCAGACTGTAATTCTTTTTGCCAGCCAGCTGAAGACTGTGCTTTATCAAAATCAAAAAGCTGTGTATTCAAAATCTTTTGAGGGTCAATTTTCCCGAATTCAGAATGGAGAATAACTGCATCCGGATTCAATTTCTTTATGGCAGCTTTTAAAAAGCCAAGGGTTTCAGCATTGATAAGATCTGTTTTGTTTAAAATAATCACATTGGCAAATTCAATCTGGTCGGTAAGAAGATTAACAATGGTTCTGTAATCCCCTTCCATATCTGTAAGGTCACGATCAGTCAGCATTTCATTAGAACCGAAATCATGCATAAAGTTGAAACAATCTACCACCGTTACCATTGTATCTACATAACTGAACTTGGACAGATCAATTCCGCTCTCTTCATCCACATACGTAAAGGTCTGGGCAACCGGAATAGGCTCACTGATTCCTGTACTTTCAATAAGGAGATAGTCGAAACGGTTTTCATGAGCAAGGCGTTCTACTTCTACCATAAGATCTTCCCGGAGTGTGCAGCAAATGCATCCATTACTCATTTCCACCAGTTTTTCTTCTGTTCTTGAAAGGGTATTTTGATTTTCAACAAGGCGGGCATCAATATTAACTTCACTCATATCATTCACAATAACCGCTACTTTTAAGCCCTGTTTGTTGTGCAGAATATGGTTTAATAATGTCGTTTTTCCCGCTCCCAGGAAGCCACTGAGTACAGTTACAGGAAGTTTTTTAGTCATGTTTTTAATGTTTATGATTTTTAAAATTGATGATATGACCTGTAATCAAACCTGCTGCTCCTAAGTAGATCAGAGGAATATGTACTTCAAACAAGAAATCAATGAGTACAGAAATGAAGATAAGAGCAATAGATATCCAGAATAAAAATTTCAGCCAGCGCTTCTCCATTTTTTGGGTTACCCTGAAGACGACAACTGCACCAATAGAAATGAAAGCCAGATCAATATAGGGATTGTGTGATATTCCCAATGGAACAATCAGTAATAATGGAAAGACAATACAATGAATCAGGCATAAAACAGCAGCGGAGATTCCTACAGCATCAAGAATTTTTGATTTCATAATAGTATGGATTAATTTTCTTATCGTAACTTTGTTGCAAAAGTAGAAATAAAAAATTAAATAACGCAACTTTGTTGCATTAAAATATGAAACAGGTCAGAAATACTCATGCCAAAACTGAAATTTTAAACCTTATTAATGGTTCAGATGTAGCCCTTACCCACTCTGATATTCAGAAAAAACTGGGTGATTTGTGCAATAGAGTAACCATTTACAGGGTGCTGGAAAGGCTTGAAAACGAAGGTGCTATCCACAAGATTGTCAATATTGACGGAGTGGTAAATTTTGCAAAGTGCAGTGGCAAATGCAGTCATGAGCAGCATTTTCACAATCATGTTCATTTTAACTGTAAAGAATGTCATTCTGTAACATGCATTGAAAATGCTATTCCGGAAATCAGTTTACCGGAGCATTTTATTGCACAGGAATATAATTTTATTATCAGCGGGATTTGTCCGAAATGTGCTGACGCTTAAAAAAGCAAAAAGGCAGAAAAACGAATTCGCTCATCTGCCTTTTTACCTTTGTTTGCTGTTATTGTTATAAGGAAGAGATATAGACTTCTATTTTGGTCCCGTCATAATTGAAGGTTCCATCAGAATTCTTTTTACCTAATACCCATTTCATATCTACAGGCACAGTCCATGCAGATCCTAACGAAAAACCGTTTACAGATCTTATTTCATTTCCGTTTCCTGTAGTAATTGCTGAATGAAAGAAGGTTTTATCAATAAGTCTGTAAAAACCAATGGCTTTTCCTCCGGGAATGGGTGAATATCCATCCCATTTTTCTCCTGCAGGATAATTAAACAAAGTTAACCATTTTTGTCCTGCTGATTCTGCCAGCTGAGTAGGGCTTATTCTGGCACCACGCATATATAATGCATAGGCTACCACATCATGACATACTCCACTGTTGTATTTCGAAATATTCTCTTCCCCAGAGAGAATAGCGTGGGCAACGGGTGCCCTTTCGGTTAGGGATAGCTGAGCCTTCCTGGCTCCTTCCGGTGTGATAAATGACATATTATACTATTTTGTTTTGGTAGGGTAAAGATACAGCTTTAAATTTAATCACCCTTGTAGGAAAATATAGATAGAGTTTTAGAAAATACGAATAGATAATATTTTAGGTTTGGGCTAAAGCCATTGGACTTTATATTTTTTTATTAAAACGGGCTAAAGCCCGTTCCTATTGAATATTTGTAATTTGTACATCAATGGAAGTGGGCTTTAGCCCGCTTATTTTATGGTTTGCGATGATCCAAAGTTTAATGTAAATATCGTTTTGAGAAAACCTCCTAATTTTAGATTTAAAAATAATTTAGCAATAGAACATGCATTCATAGCTGAAAAGTTTGCCATCTTTAAAGGTGAAAATGAAAAGGCCTGCATCACTATTCTGAATGTGATATTCATGGGGTGAAGAGATCCAGCGGGTAGACAGCATATCACCAAAACGGTTAACAAAATCCTTTTCATTATAATTGGAATCAATACGTTCATTTCCGAGAATTACAGCTTCACCATTGCTAAAAGACATTTTATAGATACTCCCGGAAACTTTTCCTTTATATTCTTCAAAGGCAACAATGGTGTTTGGGGTTCTGTAAAAATATTGAGGTTCCCAGCCACATTCAGGGGTATTGGGAATATCTTTCACTTTCTGCATGTCCAGCTGTTTTACCTGAGCCTCTGTAATTTTTCCGTCAAAAAGTTGAGTGCCTTTCCATGTAAAATGCAGGTTCAGTGCTTTAAGTTTTTTTTCATAAGCTTCCGTTCCCGGTTTTTTTGCCAATTGATCAGCCAGAAGGCGTTCAAAGTCGATATCTATTTTAGGATTTTCTACGCCGGCATTGGTATAAGATTCTTTCCAGTAATTCAAGGCCTGCTTCAGATTTTTGTCCTCCAGCCATGCCATTTCACGCAATCTTCCCACCTGTGTAAGTTCCTTTTCCTTATTTTTTCCTTTCACTGCAAGATATTCTTTCAGAACTTTCTCATAAGTAAGCTCAGTGCCGAGATATTTCATTTGAATATATTCAGGATTCTCATGGAAATGATCTCCAATATATACCCAGCCATCCTGATATAAAGGGACATAATCAATACACACCAGCTCATTTAAAGCAGCTCTTCGGATGGCGGCACTTTCTGTGGCTGGAGCTTTTCTTACCCGTAATTCAGACACCTGTACATAATAGTGTGGACATTGATATCCCTGTGTTCCTCTATAAAAATACTGAACAGGTTCACCCGCAGATTTCTTGCCACGCATGGATTTTATTAAAGGCTGACGATCTATAAACCCAATATCACCATTACTTACCTGTACTTTATATTGGGTTTGGGTAGAATCCAGAAGGTAAACAGGAGCTTCGGTAGAAAATATTCCCAGAAGATCTTTATTATTCCCATTTTCACGATAGAGATGTCCCCATTCGGATGTATAAACAGGATGCTCACCAGGTTTTTGAGCCATGATAGAATAAAAACAGCAATGAATAATGCCGGCTCCTAAGAGTATCTTTTTCAACATATTGTAATTTGGACAAACCTGATATTTCCCTTTTTTGGAAAAGAGTTTGCTATTGTTAAAAGGTTATTTCCTTCAAAAATACTGAATAATGAAGGACATTCCTACTCTTATTGTTATTCAGAATGGGTATAAATTCCATGCTATTCACCTGTTTCCATTGGGTAGCGCCAATAAAAATACTATTTTTATCGGCCAAAAAAAGTAAAGACTCATTATGCCGACTGATGCTTCTCATAAGCTGATTCCGATGACCACTTTCGTGCTTGAATATTATTCTCACGAAGGATATGCCGATCTTCAGATTTTGAATCTGATGAATAATTATGCCAATTTCTTAAAGAAGCGTTTGACTCTTGGAATGTTTGTTCCCGTAGACCGTAAAGGAGATATTCTGAAAGAGCCTAAAAACTATTCTGAATGGAAATCTCTGGATCATAATGACGGGAAAAGAACAGATGTTGCCGGATTTGAAGAATACGCGGAATATCAGAAGGCTGAGCAGAACTGCATGTTTGAAGGTTTTAAAGTAGATTATAACGGCTATTCAAAAGTGCGGATTATAGCTTCATATGATCCTTCCATTGAATTATCTTTTAATAAAAATGATCTGATTCCTTCAGGATTTAACGATGTAGAATCCCTTACTGTTTTTGATGACATCTTTTTAACATCCAGTGCATTAAAAGCAATCGGAATAAAAAGATAAAACTGTATCTGTTTGATAATCAATCACTTTTATATTGATCTTTTTTTGAACTCAGAAGGAGACATTTCTTTATATGCTTTGAATATTTTATTGAAATGACTGGCATCATTAAAACTTAGCTTATCTGCTATCTCACTGATGTTGTAGTGGCTTTGGAGTAAAAGTTTTTCCGCTGTTTTTATTTTATGCTGCATAATATGCTGTTGTATGGAGAAACCAGTCTGTTTTTTAATATAGATGCTGATATAATTGGGGGAAAGCATAAACTCTTTGGCAAGATTCTCAATTTTCATTTTATTGGCATCCAGGGCATTGACATTGATATAATACAATATCCTTTCAATTCTGCTTAGATTTTGGGTAATCCAGTTTTTGGTGGAGGCAGTATTCATCGTATTTCGGATGAGAATGGTAATGATCCCTGAAAAAAGATCGCTGGTAATCTCTTTATTATAGGTGTTTTTATGGCTGAACTCGTACAGGAGAATTCCGGCAAGCTGTAACAGGTGTACTCTATCTGTTTTGCTTTTAATCACTGATTCGTAAACGAAAGAATGATCTTCCATCAGAAGCTGAACAACCTTTTTAAGCTCATTTTTTTTATTAGACAAAAGGTTTTCCCAGATATACTGTTCCGTAAATTTTATATAAATAAACTTTGTTTTACTTTTAATAGAAAACTCATGGCCATCACTGGGTCTGAGAAGAAAAACATCTCCTTTTTTGTAGGGAAAAGTAATATTGTTGAGATGATGAAACCCTTTCCCGTTTTCTATAATAATCAGTTCATAGAAATTATGATTGTGATATTCAACATCCCAAATTTCTTTTTCAATACTGAAAACATTAAAAGAATTGAAATTAACGATTCGTTTCATCTAAGAATGGATTTTTACAAATTTACCATTAATTTTTACAATACAAACTGATGGGCTATTCCTCAATTTTGTCCTATCAATACATTCAATATGAAATACATAAAACAATCAGTATTGTTGCTTGCCTCAACAATCGTTTTGATGTCTTTTTCTGATCGTCAGGACAAAGATAAAAGAGAGAAAAAGGAACCGCGTGAAACAAAGGTTTCCACCAAAAAACACTGGCCTAATGGGGCTCAGCTGGTCATTTCTGTTTCTATGCAGTTTGAAACGGGCGGACAACCGGAAGGAGCAGAAAGTCCGTTCAGTGGAACTCCTCTTCCTAAGGGACAACCGGATCTTCCGGCGGAAAGCTGGTACCGTTATGGTGGGAATGAAGGCATTTACCGGATGCTGGATTTATGGAAAAAATACAATATTAAAGTAACGTCTCATGTAGTGGGAACGGCAGCGGAAAAATATCCCGAAGTCGCTAAAGCCATTGCAAACGGAGGGCATGAAATTGCCGCTCACGGTATTTCCTGGGACAATCAATGGAATAAGAATTATTCTGATGAATTGAATTTTATCAAAGAAGGTGTCAATGTGGTTGAAAAGATCACAGGGAAGAAAGCTGTTGGTTATAACGCTAATTGGCTCAGAAGAAGCCCGAATACCCTTAAAGTATTACAGGAGCTCGGCTTTTTGTATCACATAGATGATGTAAGCCATGATGAGCCCTTCATTACCAAAGTAAAAGGTGAAAATTTTGTAGTGATTCCTTATACATTGCGTAACAATGATATTGTCAATATCGAAGGAAAACACTGGAGTCCGGATCAGTTTCTGGCTCAATTGAAGTTTGAGTTTGATCGTCTCTATGAAGAAGGTGCTTCTAAAAGAAGAATGATGAGCATCAGTTTTCATGACAGAATTGGTGGAACTCCAGCAATGGTGCACGCCATGGAAGAATTCATTAAATACACCAAAGAAAAACAAGGCGTAATCTTTATGAGAAAAGATGATATCGCCAAAATGGTAATGAATGATCCCGATACTCCGGTTGATAATAGTGAAGAAAAGTTTAATAAGTAAGGAAGCGGGAAGCTGGAAGAATGATGTTGTTGATGTCTGTAAAGTAGTTTTATGACTTGTATAACTTCCATCTTCCATCTTCGCTCTTCCATCCTAAAAATTCGTTTATGAACAATACAAAAACAGCCTATTTTTTCCTTCGTGTTTCGATGGGAATAAACCTTTTAGGACACGGATTGGTCCGATTGGTAAAATTACAGGACTTTGCCTCAGGAATGATGAAAGGTTTTGAAACAAGCTGGCTTCCACAGCCATTGGTACAGCTCTTTGGGATAACACTCCCCTTTTTGGAATTTCTCATCGGATTATTGCTGATGATTGGTTTTAAAACCCGCATTGCCACCATAGCTGGAGCTTCCCTCATCATCCTGCTGCTTTTTGGAAGCAGTACCGTTGAAAATTGGGAAGCCATGGGAATTCAGATGATTTATGCAGGTTTATTTTACATTCTTATCAGCAGAATTGAAGATAATTATCTGGCACTGGATAGAAAATATTAAACCAAGCTAATGAAGCAGTGAAGGCCGGAAAAGAAAAGGAAACAAAGAGAAATAAAGAATAAATTATTCATCGTTGCGATCTTTACTTTTCCGGTTTTTTTTGTGACTTCAGAGATTATGTTACAACTTTCATGAATTCAGCTACTCTATTTTTATCATTATGCCCAAATTTTGTATCAGAAATAAAAGCAGCTGAAAATATTCTGTTTATTTTCAATGCAATATCTAACCCTCAAAATAAAAAATGATGCAAACGATATTAGGTGCCAATGGACAGATTGGCGAAGAACTGGCAAGAGAACTGGCAAGAAATTATACTTCAGATATCCGTATTGTCAGCAGAAATGCTAAAAAAGTAAATGCTACAGATCGTGTTTTCTCAGCAGACTTATCAGACAGAGAAAAAGCAATAGAAGCCGTGAAAGGAAGTGAAATTGCTTATTTTACCCTTGGACTTCCCATGGATACCGTTCTTTGGGAAAAACAATTCTCAGTAATATTAAAAAATGTTATTGAAGCCTGTAAAATCAATGGAACGAAGCTGGTATTTTTTGATAATACCTATATGTACCCTCAAAATAATGAGGTTTTAACGGAACAGACTCAATTTGCTCCTGTAGGCAGGAAAGGAAATGTAAGAAGAGAAATGGCGGAAATGCTTTTGAAAGAGATGAAAGCCGGAACCATAGAAGCCGTCATCTGCAGAGCTCCTGAATTTTATGGTCCCGGAAAAACTCAAAGTATTACCAATAGTCTTATTTTCAATGTCATCAAAGAAGATAAAAAGCTGAAAGTTCCTTTAAGAGATGATAAATTACGAAGTCTGATCTGGACACCTGATGCAAGCCGTGCTACCGCTTTAATCGGAAATACTCCCGATGCTTATGGACAAACCTGGCATTTGCCGGTAGACGATAATAAGTTAACCTACGAAGAATTCATTGCATTGACTTCTCAGATCTATGGGAAAGAATTCAGGTATGCCGTAATCCCCAATCTGGCTTTTACCATAGGATCTTTCTTCAATAAAAATGCAAAAGAATTGAAGGAACTGCTTCCAAGATATCAATATGATAATCTCTTTGACGATTCAAAATTCAGAAAAAGGTTCCCGGAATTTAAGGTAACTCCCTACAGACAGGGAATTGAACAGATCAAAAAAGAACAGCTATCAGCAAAATAATACGGTTAAAATAAGTAACTTAGAAACACCAATACCACAACCGAAGGGGAAAATATTCCCCTCTTTTGGAGGGGTGGCGAAAATTCAAAGAATTTTTGACGGGGTGGTAAAAAATAAACGAAAAAATGAAAGCTCCTGAAAAAGTAACTTCTATCACTGCATTACACAACTATCTGAAACTGAAAAGG
Source organism: Chryseobacterium sp. Marseille-Q8038 (assembly GCF_965111995.1). Lineage (NCBI taxonomy): Bacteria > Pseudomonadati > Bacteroidota > Flavobacteriia > Flavobacteriales > Weeksellaceae > Chryseobacterium > Chryseobacterium sp. Marseille-Q8038. The sequence continues at coordinate 1,023,577 of NZ_CBCOPN010000001.1, forward strand.
CCTTCCAACCCTCTGATCAGTGTATTTGATTTTAATGAAGTGAATATAGATCCGGAAACTATTCTGAGTGCCGTGACTACAGATTTTTATGTGGTTTCCATTAAAAAGGATTGTGCAGGAAGATGTAAATATGGACAGCATTATTATGATTTTGAGGATGGAATCATGTATTTTATTGCTCCCCATCAGGTATTGCAGTTTGAAGATATTCTGCTTTCTGAAGTTCGAGGAAATGTACTGGTTATACATCCTGATTTTCTGCAGGGATATCCGTTAGCCTCTGTCATAAAAGATTATGGCTATTTCTCTTACACGGCCAATGAAGCGCTGTACCTTTCCGAAAAAGAAGAAAAATCTGTAACGGACATTATGGATAATATCAGCAGAGAGATAGAAGCGAATATGGATGGTTTTACCCAGGATTTATTGGTTTCCAATATTGATTTGCTGTTGAAATACTGTGACAGATTCTACAACCGTCAGTTTTTAACCCGAAAAAAAGTAAATCATGATCTTTTGACTCAGCTTGAAAATTTACTGGATGATTATTTCAAAAATGAAAAACTGCTGATCAATGGGATTCCCACCGTACAGTTTGTGGCAGGACAGATGAATATAAGTCCCAATTATCTAAGTGATATGCTGAGGGTGCATACAGGACAGACCACACAGCAGCATATTCAGAACAGAGTGATTGAAAAGGCAAAAGAGCTATTGTCTACCACTACAATGTCTGTTTCTGAGATTGCTTACAATCTGGGATTTGAGCACCTACAGTCTTTTCATCGTTTGTTTAAAAATCAAACTGCTGTTTCTCCTTTAGAATTCAGAAAATCTTTTAATTAATACTACTATGATGAAAAATATTTTATTAATCGTAACCAATGTAGACCAATACGCGAACAGTCCGCTTAAAACAGGCTTGTGGCTGAGTGAACTGACCCATATTTATCATGCTGCAAAAGAAAAAGGATGGCAGATTACCATTGCTTCTCCAAAAGGCGGACACACTCCTATTGATCCGGAAAGTCTGAAGCCGCTTGTGCTTGATGGTATTTCAAAAAGTTATTATGAAAACCCCGCATTTATGGATATACTGGCTCATACAAAAAGTCTGAGTGAAATTGAAAACAACGCTTTCGATTGTGTTTATCTGACAGGCGGACATGCTACGATGTATGATTTTCCGGATAATTCCACATTACAGGCTATTCTTAGGAAACAGTATGAAAGCCATAAAATGGTTGCCGCGATTTGTCATGGAGTCGGAGGATTGCTGAACGTAAGATTATCGGATGGAGAATATATGATCAAAGGAAAATCTGTAACCGGATTCGACTGGTTTGAAGAAACATTGGCCAGAAGAAAAAATGAAGTTCCTTTTAATCTTGAAGCAGCGCTTAAAGAACGGGGTGTACATTACAGAAAAGCCTTTATCCCTATGACTTCCAACGTGGTTGTTGATGATAATCTGATCACAGGACAAAATCCCTTCAGCTCCAAAGAAATGGCTGGAACAGTTATTCGGGAACTTGAAAAATAAACAGTCTTTTGAAAGGTAGCTATGAATATTTTATTATATTTGTCTGAATTGCATGGGATTTATGACAGGAAAAAATGGAATATTACATGGTATACAGATCGTTAGTATATTTTTAATACTAGTCCATTTCCTGATCCCAAAAACAGAAAACACAACTTTTTCTGCCATAGAAATCACAAGTAATTCCAATTCCGAAGAAAGCCCTCAGAAAAAATGTAATAAGACTTTTCTTGAAGAAAATAACAAGACTCCTATACAATGCAATAATAACTATTGCTCTAATTCTTCTCTCTTTTTTACCACCTCTTTTCCTTCCTTTGGATTTGAAAAATTTATGGATCCGGAAGTAAACAAAGGCTTCTTTTTATACGATGATCCGCCCTATTCTTCCTTTTTTAATTCTATTTGGATTCCGCCCAAAATAAAAATGTAATTTTCAGTTATTGGTAAAATAACATTTTTCAGCTATGGAATATTTTTTTCCATACCCTATCCTATTATCTTAACCAGAATTACATGACCAGCTGCTGTTCATGGCTTTGTCACGGTGATGTAATCAAACAATGAATTAAAAAAATAATGAAAACAATAGTATCAAACCTTGAAAAAAATACGAATACCATTTATATAATATGCAGAATATTAATTGGATTATTCTTTTTTGTAGCAGGCTTTAACAAACTTTTCCATCCTGTTTTCCAGGGATATATGTTCAATACCATCAGTACCATAGGATTTCCTTTCCCTCAGTTTACGGCCAATTTCACCGCCTTTTGTGAATGTATCTTTGGTTTATTTTTAATGCTGGGTTTTTGGACGAGAATAAGCTCCGTATTTTTAATCGTTATTATACTTGTTGCTTTATTTACCCATGATCTGGGCTCAATTCCTAAGGAACTTATTCCTATCAAACCCGAAACCGGAGTTTATAAAATGGATCCTTTTACATGGTTGGGCTATTTTCTATATCTGCCTCAAATGTTATATCTCCTGTTTTTGCTTCTGTTTTTGTTTCAGGGGTGCACAGGATTTGGAATTGATCGTTTCCGAAAAACAAAATCTGGAAACAGCTAATAATTATAAACAGCTCTCTTTGGAGCTGTTTTTTGTTGGAAATCGCAAAATCGCAAGGTTTTTCTAAATTTTATGTATGATTTTAAGACGCAAGAAAATCGAAGATTTTCAGCAAGTGATGATTGTGTTTTTATAATAGAGTAAAGTGATTAGCATATTTTTGCATCAACATCTGTTGACTTAAATCATCTGTGAAAGTTTTAAAATATACAGTGTTTCAATTTTATTGAAGATAAAATCCTTGCGCCTTACAGAAGCTTTTTTAATATCATTTTGCGCCTTTGCGTTTCCCAAATAAAAGCATTCAAAAAAATAAAAAAACGCAAAGATTTAATGGTTTCAGATTTTTACTAAAAATGAGTAATGATATCATGTCAACAGATTGTATCATTGATTTTTCCCCTTTGATTCCTCAAGATAAAGTAAAACATTAAAATCTTTGCGTTAAAAAATATTTATAACAAGTCCTGATAAAAAACACAAAGTTTAAAGACCCAGACCTTTTTATTAGAGCGAACAAAGGTTCGGCAAAGTCGCTGATGAAGCTACGAGACTACGCGTTCGCTTAGAAAGAATTAAAGCATTGATTTCTTTCTTTGCCTTCTTAAATTTGTAATGAATAATTTAAATCCTTTGCGTTAAATAGATTATTTCCCTTTCAATTTTATACCTTTTTTTATGATAAAACTGATTTGGTTATCGTAATAAGGCTCATAACAATAACTACCATTCCTACCACGACAAACATTTTCTTTGTTGGCAGTTTTGAGGTAAGCATGGCAGAAAAAGGAGCGGTAAAAACACCACCCAGCAAAAGTCCCAAAACAATATTCCAGTGATGAATACCAATGGTAAAGATGAAGGTAACTGCACTGGTTATGGTAAGTAAAAACTTGGCAACAGTGGAGCTTCCCACTACATATCGTGGAATTCTTCCTTCTTTTATAAGGGTTCCGGTTACCAATGGTCCCCATCCGCCTCCTGCAAAAGAATCAATAAAACCACCTATCAGTCCTAATACTCTGAGATTGGTTCTGCGTTTAGGCTTAGCTTGTCCTGATTTTTTATCTTTGAATGCATTTCTTAAGATGTTTACTCCAAGATACAAGGTATAGCAGGCGATAATAGGTTTTACAATATGAGCATAATGTTCCCCGTAATGAGAAAGCGTCAATGCTCCGATAACAGAACCTACAATAGCCAGCGGGAATAATACCCACACCATTTTCTTATTGACATTTCCCAGTTTATAATGACTGAAACTTCCTGCTGCTGTCGTAAAAGATTCTGCAGAATGAATACTTGCACTTACAACGGGTGGCGGGACATTCAACAGCAGAAGTATGGTGGTACATATTACTCCATATCCCATTCCCATAGATCCGGCTACAATTTCTGCCATAAAACCAGCAAACAGCATCCAGTAAAAAATATGACCGTCTTTATTCAGAAAGTACTGAATATCACCGGAAAGATTGAACTGATACACCACGAGCCCAAATAATCCAAAAAGCAATAAAACACCTATGATGGCAAGATAAATATTGGCTTTTCTCTGGGCTGTTTTGGTAATATTGATCAGTTTCTCAATTTCCATATCCGATTTTGCAGCAACTTTTCCGTCAGATAGATATTCTGTAGTGATCTTATTGAGTTCTTTCACTTTGTAATTGAAATCTCCCGTCAGTTGATTTCGGATATTCTGCATATTATCCAGAACATGATCCATTTCATCAGGGATGATTTCAGAAAAAGTTTCTCTTAATCTTTTAGCGATGGTCGGAGATTTTCCATTGGTGGAAATGGCAATTTTAAGGCTTCCTTTTTTGACAATAGAACCTAAATAAAAATCACACAAATCCGGTTTGTCCGCAATATTGACCAGTACATTTTTTTTCTGGGCTTTTTCTCTGATTTCCCCTGCCAGTACAATATTATTCACTGCAATGATGGCAAGATCCATATCATTAAAATCATGATCATGGTATGACCTTTCGTGAAGAGTAATATTGGAGAACTGATTTTGTAAGGTTCTGACTTCAGGGATAATTTCTTTTGCTACCAGTTTGATGGATGTTTCAGGTGAATTCCCCAGTACGGATTCCAGTTTTTCAAGAGCAACCTTCCCGCCACCGATGATCAGCAGTGAAAGGTTTTCAAGTTTTAAAAATATGGGATATAAAGAATTGCTCATGCTGATTACAGTTTTAAGTCATAAGTAAAAGCGAGATAATACAGTCCCCCGATTTCAGGACCAGCAGCATACTGAAAATAACGTCTGTTCAGTAAATTGGTTGCCCCAATTTTTACATTCGCACGGATTTCAGGAATCTTCCATGTAGCCTGAGCATCAATGGTATAATAAGCCGGAATTGCTCCAGATGCTAAAGGACTTTCCCACATAAAGCCACTCTGCCATCTTGCGACAAGGGTAAATCCTATGTTTTTGACAATTTCTCTGTTTCCTACACTTACATTCACCATCCATTTCGGGGTGTTGAAAGCCGTAATAAAAAGATCTGAGGTATTGTTGGACGCAAGATCATTATAAGAAACATTGGTGTTGACATTATAATTTCCTGTGATATTATAACGGATGCCTAAAGAAGTTCCATAGCTTTTGTAGGTATTGTTGCTGTTGGTATAAACTCTGTATCTGTCCTGTTTGCTTCGGTCCAGCATAGCGAGTACAGCGGTATTGCTTCCTACCTGACTATTTTTAGGAACAGCGACTTCTACCTGACCAAGAAATCCTTCGTAAATGTTGTAATAGAAATCCCAATCCAGCACCAGCTTGTTATTGAAGAAAGTAGACTTGTACCCTACTTCAAACGAATTGATCTTTTCTGGTTGTAATTTTTGCAGATTGGCTACCGTTAAAAGCTGTTTGTTATCCTGAGCGGCCTGAGCCTGAGTTTTTCCTGCATCTATAGCTGCATTGACCGCTGAGGTAAATTTGTCAATGGAAGCCAGGGTATAGGAATTTTCCAGATATCCCAGTCCGTCATTTACTTTTGAAAGACCTCCCACTCTTCTTACATTTCCGTTATTCACGAATGAAAGTGCTTCAAATAAGGATGGAAAACGATATCCATTTTGAAAAGAGGCTCTGAAATTATGCTCTTTAACCGGAGAATAAACCACACTAATTCTCGGATTTAATTTGGATTCAAACTCAGGATTTCTGTCAATACGTAAAGCAGCGTTGATTTTTAATTTATCATTAAAGAAAAGCTTGGTCATCTGAGCAAAAGCCCCATATTTCTGATAAATAACATCTTTCCCGAACGTACCATTAGCCAAAGGAATATTTCTTTCGCTTACTGGACGGTCAAAATCCACGAAATTGTTTCCATCCGGAGTAATGCTGTACAAACGGTAATCTATACCGGCAAGAAGGTTGAATATCTTCACAAACTTGCTGAAGTCGTAGGTAAGTTCACCTTGATAGAAACGGGATTTCTGTTCCAGTTTGGCACCACCGGTTGCCGGAGCGCCAGCTATTCCTGCATTGGCTGAATCCCAGTTATTGATTCCGATAATGGTATTTTTTAACTGTTCAAAAGCAGCAGTTCCGGGGACAGCTCTGTTTTTATCTGCTTCCTGACGGGCTAAAATGAATGCATCATTAAGATTGGCTCCCGCATTCAGGTTATTCTGAAGAGCCGTTTGAAATATATTTTTCCAGTTGTTGTTGGAGAGATTGGTTAAATCCAGATTGTCTGCCAAAGGTTTCAGATTATAAGAATCTCCCGTATTTTCTATCGATACATAAGCTCTGAAAGTCAGTTCTTTTCCTGTCAGTTCTACTTTATGGTTTTGAACCGTGGCATTTTGTAACCGGATTTTATTTCCTCTTTGGAAAGTTCCATCCAGCAAGCCATAACGGTATACATAAGATGTTCTCCACTGATCCCCGAAACGGTAATATAGTCCTGCATCGAATTTAATATTTTTTACATCCGGGCTTACAAGATCTTTTTCAAGATATCCTGTCCTCGAAACATTAAATGTGGTGGGCTTTCCGTTATAATCTACTTTTACAGCAACACGGTTGTTTCTTTCATCACCGTATTTATTCCAAAGATCTTCAGCCGGATTATTGGCCAAAACAAAATTAGGATTGGCTGTGACCATAGATCCGGGATTCTGATCTGTCAGATTATTTGAAATCCAGTCGGTTCCACTGAAATAAGAGGCATTGACTTTAACGGCAAAATTTTTATTGATCACCTTTGCAAAGCGAATGGCGCTTTCGCCCAGGGAACTTATTTTATGATTAACATGGTCTACATGATTGACTCCGCCACGGAAATAAAGGCTTATTCCTTCAGAAGTAAACGGATCTTTGGTCTGTAAACTGGCCAGCCCGTTGATGGCATTCATTCCGTACAAAGCCGAAGCTGCTCCCGGAGTTACTTCCATAGACTGAATATCCAGCTCTGTAGGCCCTATTGCATTTCCCAATGGAACTCCCAACGTTGCCGACTGTACATCTACTCCGTCTACCAACTGCATAAAACGGAAATTATTAGGAGAATTGAACCCTCTTGAATTAGGGATTTTTAAAGTAAGACTTGAGGTTAAAAGCTGCAGCCCTTTTACATTTTCCAATGTTTCATAGAACGAAGCTGCCGGACTTTCCCTGATGGTTTTAATATCAATTTTTTCTATAGCAATCGGTGATCTTAATATTTTTTCGGGAACTCTGGAGGCTGAAATTACGACATCATCAATAATCGTATTCTGAGGGTTAAGACCTATCGTTATTTTGTTGGAAGGAGAAAGAATTTCAACAGTCTGGCTGGTGAAGCCGTCTTTCTGAATAACCACCCGAAATGGAATGGTAACTCTTGTTCTGATCTTAAAATTTCCCAGTTGGTCTGTGATAGCATTATCCTGTGTATTTTCGATGTGCACTTTTACCGAATCGAGGCCTTTGCTTGTCCCTGTATTTTTGATGCTTCCGCTAAGTTCTATGAGCTGCTGCTGGGCTTCTGCCAGGTTAAAAAATAGAAATGTAAATGCGATAATACCTGCTTTAGGCAGAAAATTTCCCTGTTTTTTGTTTTTCATTTTTGCTTCATTTTTTAGGTTTGAGAATGAAGCTGTCTGAACTTTTTCATTGATTATTTTTAACCGCAAAAGACACAAAAGTTCTCATTTTAAAACACTTTAGTTCACCTAAGTAAGTTTAAAATGATGCCGTAGAAAGCTCACATTAGATGAAAGATGAAAATCAAAGATTTTCACAAAACTTAGGTGTTCTTATTATGCACAAAGTTGGGCTCTTAAAAAGCTTAAGTGTTTAAAAACTTTTGTGACTTTTGTGGTTGGATTGAAAACTTCAAACAGCTTTGATTGTATTGTTATTGAAGAATCAACAACACATACACATTCGTCCGCTTAAATGAAGAGGTTTAGTTTTTATATTTTTTTTCAGATCATAATGAAAATCAGCCATATAATTAATTTAAGGTATGTAAGTAACGGTATGAAAAATCACCAAATGTTTCTTCTGCAAGTCTTTTCTGTACATAAATTCCGAAAAGCTCATCAAGGGTTGTAAGAATTTCTTCTTCGCCAATATTTTCTTTAAATTTTGTATTCAATCGCATGCCCAGACGGTCTCCTCCAATGTGAAGGTTATATTTTCCATAAGCTGTACCCACAAATCCGATTTCAGCATTAGGAGATCTCCCACATCCATTAGGACATCCGGTCATACGAATGGTAATATCTTCGTCCCGCAGACCATATTTTTCAAGGATAGGTTCTATTTTTGTGACCAAAGAAGGAAGATAACGCTGAGCTTCAGCCAATGCCAATGAACAGGTATTCAAAGCTACACAGGCAACAGAGTTTTTACGCAGAGCACTGGCTCCGTTTGTATATTCTGAAATTCCGTGTTCTTTTAAAATATGTTCAATTTCTGGTTTATCTTTATCAGCAATATCAGCAAGAATAAGGTTCTGGTTACAGGTAAAACGGAAATTGGCATTGCCAGTCTGCGCTACTTTTAATAATCCTGATTTTAAAGGATATTCTGCCGTATTAAGGATTCTTCCATGCTCTACAAATACAGTATAAAACCATTTTCCTTCATGATTTTGAATCCATCCATAGCGGTCTTTTCTCTGTTCAAATTTAAATTCTCTGGCAGTTTCAAAGCTGAATCCTGTTCTTTTTTCTACTTCGGCTCTGTACTGGTCGATACCCAATTTATCAATTGTATATTTTAATCTTGATAATTTCCGGTCGCTTCTGTTCCCGAAGTCTCTTTGAACCGTGATGATTTCGTAGACAGCCTTCAATACTTTTTCTTCGGTATCTACAAATCCAAGAATGGAGGCAAGACGTGCATAGGTTGCTTCGTTTCCATGAGTGGCACCAAGTCCTCCTCCGGCAGCAATGTTGTAACCAACGATTTTATCATTTTCGATAATAGCAATTAAGGCAATATCATTGATGAATACATCCACATCGTTATTAGGAGGAACAGCTATTCCTATTTTCAGCTTTCTCGGAAGATACCTGTCCTGATACAGAGGATCTTCTTCTGCTTTACGATCAACCAGAAGTTCATCATCAATCCAGATATCATAATAAGATTTGGTTTTTGGAAGACACATCTCACTGATTTTTCCAGCGAGTTCATAAGCTTCCTTGTGCAAAGGTGATTCTGAGGGATTGGCTGTACAGGTTACATTTCTGTTGACATCCCCACAAGCGGCAATAGAATCCAGATGCTGAAGATTGAAGCTTTGGATGGTAGGTCTTAAATGAGATTTTAAAATGCCATGCAGCTGAATCGTTTGTCTTGTGGTTACTTTAATGGTTCCGGTGGAATGATCTTCTGCTGTTTCATTCAATCCTATCCATTGTTCCGGAGTTAAAAAGCCGCCGGGAAGTCTTAATCTGATCATGTAGGAATATAGCCATTCCAGTTTTTTAGAAACACGCTCTTCCCTTCGGTCTCTGTCGTCCTGTTGGTACATTCCATGAAATTTGATCAGCGTCTGATCATCTTCCCTTATGGCTCCGGTAATAGAATCAGCAAGGCTTTCTTTTAAAGATCCCCTAAGCCCGTTACTGCTGGTTTTAATCCTTTCTACCGGTGAAAGGTTTTCTTTATCATTGTTCATAATTGTTTCCTTTAATTTTTTACGAGTACTTCTTTTTTATCTCATTTAATAAACATCTTTGGCATATCTGCCACTAAGCTCCATTTCTTCCAGATAAAGGGCTGCATCTTCTTTGCTTCTTTTTCCTTCATTCTGAATGATGGTGAGAAGTGTCTGTTCTACGTCCCGAGCCATTGGTTCTTTGGCTCCGCATACGTATACAGATGCTCCGCCTTCCAGCCAGTAAAAAACTTCCTGTGCTTTTTGTTCCAGTCTGTGCTGAACATATATTTTTTCAGCGGTATCTCTTGAAAAAGCAAGGTCTAAATGAGTGAGACTGCCTGTTTTAATAAAATCCTGAAGTTCTGCCTGATAAAGGAAGTCTGATACGAAGCTTCTATCCCCGAAAAACAGCCAGTTTCTTCCTTCCGCACCTGTTGCATCACGCTCCCAGAGGAATGATCTGAAAGGGGCTATTCCTGTACCGGGACCAATCATAATGATATCTTTATCAGCTTGAGGCAATTTGAAGTGTCCTGCATCCTGAATATAAAACTCAATATCTTCTCCTTCTTTGAATTCACTCAGAAAACCACTGCATAATCCATTATGTCTCTGATGGTCTATAAAGAATTCTGATTTGGCGACCGTAATATGAATTTCCGTGTCCCCATGCGCTTCTACAGAGGAAGAAATTGAATACAGACGAGGTGCCTGAGCGGTTAATACCTGAATAATTTCTTCAAATTCATCTGCATTTTTTACCGGATAAATCCTAAGCAGATCAAGAAGGCTTAATCTGACTTCCGGAATGGAATGTCCCGTTATTTTCGCATATTGAGCAACAACAGATTTAAGCAGATAGCTGATGTTAAGATGTTTGTGTAAAAGTTCTTCAGCGGTATCTGTAACTTTTGTTGTTTCTACCTTTTTTTGAGGATCAATTCCTGTAAGGGTAATAATTTCATCTACTATAGATTTTGAATTGAAAGGAATTAACCCTAACGCTGCACCCGGCTGATAGGCCAGTTCTTCTGTTTCAATCTCAATGTGATATGTTTCTTTTTCAGAAGTAATATCGTTCAGATTAATAATTGCTGAAACTTTTCCCTGGTATTTCTTTCTTCCGGCAGAAACCTTTGGAGCTGAAATACTTTTTGTACTCTGACCAGCATTTTTATTAACTGTCTCGAATACATGTTCTATCCAATGTGAAGCTTCCTGTTCATAATCAATATCACATTTCTTTAGTGGGATAACACGCTGAGCTCCCAATATTTCAAAGCGTGAATCTACATCTTCTCCTGTTTTGCAGAACAGAGGGTAACTGCTGTCTCCCAACGCCAGTACTCCGAATTTAAGTCCGCTAAGATTAATTTCATTTTCATAAATATAATCATAGAACTTTTTGGCCAGTGCTGGTGGTTCGCCTTCTCCCTGAGTGCTGATCACTACGAAGAAAAACTCTTCTTTTGCAAGATCTTTGGGTTTGTACTGAGAAAGGTCGGCCAGTTTTACCTGAAGTCCTTTTTTCTTCACAATACCTGCCAAAGCTGTCGCTAATTTTTTACTGTTTCCGGTTTCTGTTCCGTAAGCCAGGGTTATTTTCTTTACAACATTCTGTGTAATACTATTCGTTTCCTGAGGCGGCAGTACGGCGGTCAGTGACGATCCTCCGGCAATACCGGCAAGATATCCGCTTGCCCAAATGGCTTCATCTCTGGAAAGATCTCCGGATATTTGTTTTAATACGTTTAATTTAGTTTCAGACAGCATATTCAAAGAAATTATGAGTTGTAGGGATTAGACTTCCGTTTTCCACTGATTTAAAGTAAAGACCTTCCTGTTCGGCATTTTCCAGCCATGAAAATTCTTCGTGAAGGTTGACAATTTTGCCAACAACAACCAATGAAGGTGAAGCAAAGTTTTTGTCTCCGAATTTTTCATTAAAATCATCAAATGATGAGGTGTACACCTTTTGGAAAGGCGTTGTCGCCTGTTCAATGACTGCAATTTTTTTATCACCTGAAATCTCAAGCTGTTTCAGTTTTTCCACAAGAGGAGTAAGATTTCCTTTAGACATATAGAAAACAAGGGTATCATTGGTTAAAGCAAGCTCTTTCCAGTATTCTTCACTCACAATTTCTGATTTATAATATGTCAGAAAACGCACTGATGTAGAATATCCTCTTGCTGTTAAAGGCATCCCGGCAAATGCGGCTGCTCCTAATGCGGCTGTAATTCCCGGAATAATTTCGTAAGGGATATGATTGTGTTTTAAAGCCTGCAATTCATCCAGAATATTGGAGAATATGGAAACATCTCCTCCTTTAAGCCTGACAATAGTTTTGTTCTGAAGGGCATATTCCACCATCAAAGTATTGATATGAGACTGCGGTGTGGAAGCATTTTTACTGCATTCTTTCCCTACATAGATGATTTCAGTGTTTTCATTGACGTAGGTTTCCAGAATCTCCGGACTTACAAGGCGGTCACATAAGATGACATCTGCTTCTGCGATTGCTTTTACTGCTTTTACAGTGATCAGTTCAGGGTTGCCGGGCCCTGCACCGATAAGGAAGACCTTTGGTGATTTTATATTTGTTTTCATTGAAGTAGGTGTTAATTAAGGATTTAGAAGAGTCCTTCTACGGACAGATACCTTTCTCCAGTATCGTAATTGATGGTGAGAATTTTAGCGTTAGGTTGTATTTCCGGTAAATGTTTCGCAATGGCTGCTAAAGCGGCTCCTGTGGAAACTCCCACAAAAAGACCTTCTTTTTTAGCGGCATTGAGTGCGTATTCATAAGCTTCTTCCTTTCCTACTGTGATTACTCCGTCTAAAAGGGTAACATCCAGAATGGAAGGAACAAATCCAGCTCCCAGTCCCTGTAATGGGTGCGGTGCGGGGCTTCCTCCACTGAGTACGGGAGATAATTCCGGCTCTACAGCAATAACTTTTACGTTAGGATACTTTTCCTTTACTGCTTTTGCAATTCCGGTGATGTGTCCTCCGGTTCCTACTCCTGTAATGATATAATCCAGGCCATCCGGGAAATCTTTTAAAATTTCCTGTGCGGTGGTTTCTACGTGTACTTTTACATTGGCAGGGTTATCAAACTGTCTTGGAATCCATGAATTTGGGGTTTCTTCAGCAAGCTCGTTGGCTTTTTCAATAGCCCCTTTCATCCCTTTTTCTCTTGGGGTAAGTACGAATTCTGCTCCATACGCTTCCATAATTTTACGGCGTTCTATACTCATGCTTTCAGGCATGACAAGGATCAGTTTGTATCCTTTTACAGCAGCTACCAAAGCGAGGCCTATCCCTGTATTTCCACTCGTGGGTTCTATAATGACACTGTCTTTATTTAATAATCCTTTCGCTTCTGCATCTTCTATCATGGCCAGACCAATTCTGTCTTTAATGCTTCCGCCAGGGTTGCTTTTTTCAAGTTTGATCCAGATGTCATGATCTGAATTGAAGAGTTTATTAATTTTTACGACGGGTGTGTTTCCAATCGTTTCTAATGCGTTCTGAAATTTCATATCAATGTACTTTTTTGTTTTTTTTAAATCACAAAGGTTAATGATTCCGGTAATGAAGTATTATCCTTTATTTTTATTTCACTTTTGTGGTAGACCAGAGAGTTGGCAGGAACATCTTGGGTTACCCAGACATTTCCTCCTATGATACTTTCTCTGCCTATGGTTGTTTCACCTCCCAGAATGGTAGCCCCCGAATAGATAATCACATCATCTTCAATATTGGGATGTCTTTTCTGATGGGCTTTTTCTTTGGAAACATTCAAGGCTCCGAGGGTTACTCCCTGATAGATTTTGACATTGTTTCCAATAATGGTTGTTTCTCCAATCACTATTCCTGTTCCGTGATCAATAAAAAAAGATTTGCCGATGGTAGCTCCGGGATGAATATCAATTCCGGTTTTACTGTGGGCATATTCTGAAATGACCCGCGGTAGAATCTTCACTTCCTGACTCCAAAGCTGGTGCGAAATACGGTAGACATAGGTAGCAAAAAAGCCCGGATATGCCAGATATACCTCTTCCAGAGAATCTGCTGCCGGATCAAATTCCAGAATAGATTTTGCATCCAGAACCAACTGATCATATAACTCCGGCAAGGCTTCAAAAAATTGATTGACTTGTTTTTCCGTAATATATTTATCTGCTGCAACGGTATTAATTAAGTCAGAAAGTGTTTCCTGCAGAGCATCAAAATTTCTTTTCAGCTGCTCTTCAGTATTGTTAGTCTGAGGCAGGAAAAGTGTTTCATACAAATCCTTAACCCATTTTTTGGTCTTTATTTTATCAAAGAATCCATGAATGCTGTTTTGCTTTGTCTGATGAATTCTTTCAATTAATTGATCGGAAATTGCCATTTTTTCTATTGAATTATACAGGCTGCTACCGTTGAATTGGACGTTTCATCTACCAAAATGGCAGAGCCCGTTGTTTTATTATTGGTAAAGCTGTCATAGACCAAAGGCTGTGCCGTTCGAAGGGTAACTTTTACAATTTCGTTCAGTTTAATTTCGCCATCTGCCTGTTCCCGGATAAGGGTATTGACATTGATCTTGTAATCTACTTCTTTCACAACGGCTTTGACAAGTCTGCTATTCTGTTGCAACAGATATTTATTCCCTGGCTGCAAAGGCTTCTGATCAAGCCAGCATAACAGAATTTCAAGGTCTTTTTCAACGACAGGAACATGTTCTTCCGTTGCAAAAATATCTCCTCTGCTGACATCTACATCGTGAGCAAGGTGAACCACTGCAGGCTGACCTTCAAATGCCTCTTCTTTTTCAACGCCATTGATCTCTATCTTGGTAATTTCAGTCGTAAGATCTGCAGGAAGAATATGAATTTTGTCTCCTTTGGTGAATTTTCCACTAAGTATCTGCCCTGCATAGCCTCGGTAATCATGCAGTTCCTCCGTTTGAGGACGAATCACATACTGAACCTGGAAACGGCTTCCATTGTTTTTTTCTTCATTTAAAGTTACTTCTTCAAGATACTCAAGAAGAGAGTTTCCTTCATACCAATCTGTTCTGGAAGATTTTGAAACAATATTGTCGCCCTTTAATGCAGAGATCGGAAAATAGCTTACGTCATTTAATCCCAGATTTTCTGCAATTTTTGCATATTCTGATTTTATATTTTCAAAAACATCTTCTGCATAATCCACCATATCCATTTTGTTGATGGCTACCGCAACTTTCTTCAACTGTAATAAAGAGGCGATGATGGAATGTCTTCTGGTCTGTTCTATCACACCTTTTCGGGCATCGATCAGAATGACCATCAGGTCAGAATTGGACGCTCCGGTGATCATATTACGGGTATATTGCACATGCCCGGGAGCATCAGCAATGATAAATTTTCTTTTTGCCGTTGAAAAATAACGGTAGGCAACATCAATTGTGATTCCCTGTTCTCTTTCTGCACGCAATCCGTCTGTTAGAAGAGCAAGGTCTACCCCGTCTTCATTTTTATTTTTAGAATGTTTTTCAAGGACTTCCAATTGATCCTGTAAAATACTTTTGCTATCGTAAAGCAGTCTACCGATAAGGGTACTTTTACCGTCATCTACACTTCCTGCTGTTATAAATCTTAATATATCCATCCGATTTTTGTTATAAATGATAAGTGATAAATAATAATTGATAAAAATATTCTGTGTGATCGTTGATCAATTATCTTTTATCATTGATTAAAAATAGCCTCCTTTTTTTCTATCTTCCATGGCGGCTTCTGTCACTCTGTCGTCAATTCTTGTTTCGCCACGTTCTGAAATTCTGGTCGCTACAATTTCTTCGATTACGGCATCTATTGTTACCGCATTGGATTCTACTGCAGCGGTACAGGTCATGTCTCCAACGGTACGGTAGCGTATTTTTTTGGTAGTGATAATATCCTCCGGCTCTAAAAAGACGTGTGAGGAATTGGCAAGCCACTGACCGTTAAAATCTACCACTTCTCTTTCATGCGAAAAATAAATGGAAGGAAGTGCAATTTTTTCTCTTCGGATATAGTTCCAGATGTCAAGCTCTGTCCAGTTGCTGATAGGGAAAACTCTTACATTTTCTCCTTTGTGAATTTTTCCATTGAAGATATTCCATAGCTCAGGACGCTGAAGTTTGGGATCCCACTGCCCGAATTCATCACGGACGGAAAATATTCTTTCCTTGGCGCGGGCTTTTTCCTCATCTCTGCGGGCTCCTCCGATGCAGGCATCAAATTCAAATTCTTCAATCGTATCAAGAAGTGTATAAGTTTGCAGCCAGTTTCTGCTTGGAAATTTACCTTTGGCCTCCGTTAATTTTTTACTTTTTATCGTGTCTTCCACTTTCCTTACAGCCAGATTGACCTCTAACTGCTTTACCAGCTGATCACGAAAATCCAGAACTTCCGGAAAGTTGTGTCCGGTATCTACATGAACAAAGGTAAACGGTATTTTGCCATGGAAGAATGCTTTTCTTGCCAGATGAGCCAGTACAATACTGTCTTTTCCACCACTGAATAATAAGGCAGGACGTTCAAACTGACCCGCTACTTCTCTTAATATATAAATAGATTCAGCTTCTAACTGATCTAAATAATTGAACTGATGTATTGACATTTTTTTCTTTTTTTATTGATGAATATGCAGACCGCATTCTTTTTTGTTGGCATCTTCCCACCACCAACGGCCTGCTCTGAAATCTTCTCCTTCTTTGATAGCTCTGGTACAGGGCTCACATCCTATGCTTACAAATCCTTTTTTATGAAGATGATTGTAGGGCAGATGATGATCTTTTACATATGCTGTCACCTGTTCTGTAGTCCAGTGAAGGATAGGATGAAATTTTATGATTTTATTATCCGGATCCCATTCCAGCTGGGGCATATTTTGCCTGTTGGGAGAATGTTCTGACCTCAGACCTGTAACCCATACTTTATAGCCTTCCAGTGCTTTTCTCAGAGGATGAACCTTTCGGATGGTACAGCACGCTTTTCTTTTTTCTACGGACTGATAGAATGAATCCGGTCCATTTTCGGTTACAAACTCTCTGAGTTCTTCGGTATCCGGATAGTAGGCTTTGATATTCTTTTTGAAAAAAGCCTTTGTGGAGGTCCAGGTTTCATAGGTCTGTTCAAAAAGTCTTCCGGTATCAAGCGTGAATATTTCAATAGTTAAATCTTTTATCAGATGAGTGATAACCTGATCTTCGTAACTGAAACTGGTTGAAAAGATAACTTCTCCCGGGAATCTTTCAGTCAGTATTTGCAGTCCATTTGTTTGAAAAGAAGCTTCACTAGCCTCTTTTACAAGATTTTCGTATTCATTTTCCAGACTGTTTTTCATTTTGAATTGAGATTTAAGTCTTGCAAATATATACAAAATTCTATAACTCCTATCAAAATAGTAGAATTTAAATAAAAAAAATTAATTGTTATTGATAAACTTAGTCAGAGTGGCCTCCATCATGCTTGTTCTGGTCTTTTCACGAACGATCATTAATTCTTTTCTTAAGTAACATACCGCTTCATCTACGCAATCATCACATGCTTCATAAAAATTTAGAGATACACATGGCGTAAGAGCAATAGGCCCATCGAAAATACGGTAAATATCTGCTAATGAGACCTCGTCGGGTGATTTCAACAAGTAATATCCTCCTACTTTGCCTTGTTTACTGTTCACCAGTTTGGCTCTTTTAAGTTCGAGAAGAATTTGTTCCAGGAATTTCTTGGGGATGTTTTCGTCTTGTGCAATAACGGAGGTTGGCAGAAAGCCCTGGTTATAATTCCTTGCTAATCTGACCATTGCTTTAAGCGCATATTTGCAACGTTTCGACATCATAATTCCTGCAAGTTATGATAAATTATTGTATAAATGAAATGTTTTTATGGTTGAAGACTTTGCATTTAACCATAAAAGTCACAAAAGATTTTAAAAACACTTAAGTTTCTTTTAAGTAAGAAATAAACTGTTGAAAAGTTCAATTAAACTTAAAATATTTTTTATTGCCTGAGATTATTTTAGTCTAAAAATATGCACAAACATCTGTGGAAATCTGTGCAATCTGTGGGAAAAAGATACTCAATAAGTTTACCCTTTCTGCAATATAAAGTAAGCCAGTTCTCTATCCTCTCGTACCAGATTTTCAATTCTGCTGAAGCCGCTTTTTAAAAGTACTTTTTGAGATCCTATATTATCAAGATCGGTTATAGCCACAATATCTTTCCGATGATTCAGTGAAGAACAATAATCAACAAGAGCTTTACACACTTCAGTTCCAAGTCCTTTACCCCAATAATCTTCTCCTAAGGTATAACCGATTTCTAGTTGTTCCGGATGGTCAAGGAAGACTCTTGCGAGACACATTCCCACAAAATCATTATTCTTTGTGTTAAATATTCCCCATCTGCTGAATGGTTCTGTTTCATAATCTGCCAGTGCTTTGTCAAACATCTCTTTATATTCTTCAGGAGTTTTGTAAGGCAGATAGCGGGTAACATTTTCATTTTCAAAAAGAGTAGAAAATAAAGGGAATTCTTCGGGAGTAAATTCGCGAATGGTTATGGTATCGTTTTTATAATGCACTGAATATTGTTATCAAAGAATAAAATTACATAAATAAATGAAGAACTGGCTCATAAATAGGATAAAAAATTGGGCTTACCATGAAGCCCAATTAACTGCATATGAATACTAAACTATTATTCATATTTCTGAGAAAAGTGTTTTGTTGTTTAAAAAGCTTTAAACCAGTCTGTAACTGCTTTGAGTTTGATTCTATTTTTTAATAAATTTTTGGGAAGATTTTCCTAAAGAGGTTTCAATATCAATTAAATAAGTTCCGCTTAGGAAGTGTTTAACATCAACCTTATTACCAATAACTTTAGCATTCATTTTTCTTCCAAACATGTCGTAAACAGCAATTGATTTAATTTCCCCTTTTGTTTTAATATTCAATACATCAGAAACTGGATTTGGATAGATGGATGTTTCTGAGTTTGTTGTATCACTGTCTGCAATGGATAATGGTAATGCACAAGGTGTTGTAATACTGCCATATGGTTGTGTGTTGTAGGCAAACTCAGTTACAGAATAACCTGAACCATTAGCCCCGGCAATCAGTTTGAAATAGCCGTTAATATTGTAGCCTTCAAATTGGTTTCTAAAACCTACATAAGCGGTTTTGCCAGACCAGGTAGTGTATGTAGGAGTGTAAACATCAAGTTGTCCGGGAGTATAAGTAGGATAACCTATATTACTTGCATTCGTTATGGTGGTGCAGGCTGGAATTAGGCTAATATTTCTTGTTCCTGCTTCACATACTAATCCTTTCCAATAGGTTTCCAGTTTCAATTGATTTGCCCCATAGTACCAGGCGCCATAACCGGCATCATCACTAAGCTCAGGGTTAATGATAAAATATTTCCAAGTTGCTCCGGAGTTGGTTGTTACTGTTGTTGGTGTTGGATTGGCATAACTTTCCAGAGGAGTTCCGGTAACTACTTTATAAGGATCTTTATATGAAAAAGTTAATGCCAAAGCGGTTGTGGATCCTAATGACGTTACACCTCCTGTTATAGCCGGATTTAGGAATGTAATTGATGAATTGAGAATCTGGCTTTTAGGATGGCTGGTTGTTGTACCATTTATAGTAAGTGTAGCAGTAGTAGGACTTGTAACTGCTATAGCTGCTGTTAATCCTGTTGGTAATGAAGAAGTGAAATGTGTTCCTGAAATAAGAGTTGTTCCATTTGGTACACCAAATGTTGCTCCGTTTAGGGTAATGGCTGAGATTGGAGTAGATGCTACTGTTCCATCTAATGATACTTTACCATTATTGTTTATGTTTTCAGTAAATGTACTGTTGCTAAGACTTAATCTAGGCGGAGTATTGGCAACACCGGTTGCTGCTAAGTTTGCGGGCTGCCATAAATTTATTCTTGAAGGGTGATTTAATGCGGCTAACATTCTGTTGACCTGTCCATTGGTGAACATTTTATAACAACCTGCAGAGCCGTTGTATCCCATATAGTTTTCAACGTTCACTTTTTGTCCAAGACAATTGTTTCCAGCTGCACATCCTAATCCATTAGAATTATTTTCTACAGGGGTGTCAGCAACTCCATCACCATCATTACTGGGATTTGCAGTTGAACAAAGAACATTGAATGTATGTTGAAGATTTAGCCAATGCCCGAATTCGTGAGTGAATGTGTCAGAAAACTCGTTTGAAGCCACAGTTCCTGCAGCATCATATATATAACGGCCATTATAAACAACTCTGGCTGTATTTACTGAAGTCATGTATGAATCCGGATACCAGGCAACTCCTGATTGATATAAATCTTTACTAGCATACAGATCATTTTGTATATACACATTCATATACTTGGTATTATCCCAGGCATCTGTGCCAATTTGTGCATCATATCCGCCACCGTTGCCATATCCACCTTTGAAAGGATGAAATACCACTCCGCTTGTTGCTTTTCCGGTTGGGTCAATTTTAGCTAAGCGGAATTCAATACTTAATGTGCCCCTAATAGGCTGGAAGTAAGAATCTATAGTGTTTGAATCAGTGTTGATTCCATTGAAATTTAAGTTGATTTGTTGCAGTAAGTCAACTACTTTTTGGTAATTTACTTTTACATTACTCTGAGATTCTCCATACACATGAAAAACCACAGGGATGATGTAGGTGGGAGAATTCACCTTTTTATTCAATGGAGTTTTGTTTGATTCCATTTTTTTTACAAAATCTCTGGTGAATTTTTCAAAATTTTCATATTCAGCCTTAGATTCAGGATGCAGTTCAAAATGTTGTTTCATCATTTCATCTGCTTTACACTCATGAGGTCTGTTTTCTTGAGCAAAACCTATTATTGGAAATAGGGAAGCAAGTAGTAGTAATTTAAATTTTTTCATGATTTTTGGATTTGGTTGTTAATAAATTATTTGAATACTTAAATGGTTTTAGGCATAATTTTGTGTGTTTTATGTGATGTTTTTTTAATTAAATCTTTCAGGGTTGAATATCTTTATCTCAACCGTTGGCTTTTGGTCATTGGCAAGTTCTGAAACTGTTTTTCCGAAAATGGGTCCAAGACTTAGTCCCATCATTCCACCGCCTCCGGCAATAATTAGATTTTTTAATTTCGAAGATTGACCTAAATACGGAAGGCCATCCGGAGCGCAGGGTCTGTAACCCAACCAGATTTCTGATTCTTTGGGTATTTCCATCTGGAAATCGGGTAAATACTTAGGAATAGACCGGACGATACCTTCTACCCTTTTCATATTAATTTTATCCTTATGGGAAGCCAGTTCCATGGTTCCGCCAAAACGGATCTGCCCATTCATAGGAGTGACAGCCACTCTTGCTTCAAGTAATAAAGCAGCATGATTCAGGGTATTGACCGGATTATCAGGGGTATGCATAAACGAATATCCTTTTCCGGGCATTAACTGAATTTTGATTCCTACCTTCTGAGCCAGTTCAGGGAGAAATGAACCTCCGGTCATAATAAACTGGTCTGCAGTAAATTCCTTACCATTGGCAATGACTGTTTTAATAGCATTTCCAGAAGTTTCAAAGCCGGCTACTTTGTGATGGGTATGAAAAATGACACCATTATTTTTAAGATAAGAGATCATTTGCTTCATCAGCTTCATAGGATTCATATGACCATCACATTTATAATTGATTCCTCCAATGACATCCAATCGGGCATTGGGCTCGAGCTCCTGGATTTCTTTCTTATCAAGAATATCAACTGATAATCCCATATTAATTGCTTTGTGGGCAAGCTCTATCTCCTCTTCTGCTACTTTCTCTGTTTTATAAAGCATCAGAATACCATTTTGATTAAGTTCAAAATCAAAACCATCTGTTTCTGCAATTTCATTATAAAGTTTGCTGCTTGCGAGATTAAGATCACGGATGGCTGCTGCTGAATGATCAACATGTTTCTGGTTGGAATGTTTCAAAAACTGTAATCCCCAGGATATCAGTTTAGCGCTGAATGAAGGTTTCACATAAAACGGACTTTTACTGTCAAACATCCAGCGTATTCCTTGGGCAACAACTCCCGGTGCAGCCAATGGGGTAAAATGACTGGGGACAATCATTCCTGCATTGCCATAAGAACAGTTGTTGGTAAGATCATTCTGCTCCAGAATTTCCACCTGCCATCCTTTCTTTAAAAGGTAATAGGCTGAGCTTAATCCGGCTATTCCTGCACCAATGATGAGTGCTTTTCCTTTATTCTGTGTCATATGCGTGTTACATTACCTGAAAACCCTGCCAATAAGGATCTTCATCATCAATAATAATATGATTATATCCGGTAATTCTTGCCCAGCCTTCTACTGATGGGATAATGGCTGATCTTCCATCTACAGCAGCAGTTTCTTCAATTCTGCCAATAAACTGAGAACCAATATAACTTTCATGGATAAATTCTTCTCCTTCCCTGAGTTTTCCTTTAGCATGCCACTGCGCCATTCTTGCAGAAGTTCCTGTACCACATGGTGAGCGGTCCAAGGCATTTTCCCCTACCAATACCGCATTTCTCCCACTTGCTTTAGGATCTGTAGGTATACCCGTCCATTGAATATGGCTTAATCTGGTGATGTGTTCAATTTCAGGATGAATAAATTCATATTTGTCATTGAGTAATTTTCTGATGATTTTTCCATAATGAATAAGCTGGCTGGCTGTAAAATCAGAAATATCTCTATAATTTTCCTGAGGGTCTATAATAGCATAAAAGTTTCCGCCATAGGCTACATCGGCACTGATTAATCCAAGATCCGGGCATTCAACTTCCAGATTTTCAGCATACAAAAAAGACTTTACATTCGTTAGTTTTACCGATTTTACTTTTTTTCCTTCCTGTACATAATCTATGAGGATAAGTCCGGCAGGTGTTTCAAGACGCAATTTCCCGGGAATTTTGGGTACAACAAGACCTTCTTCTATGGCAATGGTTACTGTTCCTATCGTTCCGTGTCCGCACATGGGAAGACACCCGCTGGTCTCAATATATAAAACCCCGATATCATTATTTTCATCAGCAGGAGGATACAGAATACTTCCGCTCATCATATCGTGACCTCGGGGTTCAAACATTAATCCCTTTCTTATCCAGTCATATTCTTTCATGAAGTGAAGCCTGCGCTCCATCATGGAATTTCCTTTTAAAATAGGTGCTCCTCCTGCAACAAGGCGTACAGGACAGCCACAGGTATGTGAATCTATACAAAAAAATGTTCTGTTCATGTCGTCTGTAATTTTAATGATCCTGAATTCATTTCTCCATCCACCATTCTGCTGATCTGCAATGGATTGTCATTCTTTAACTCTTCGGGTAAAAATTCATCCGGCCAGTTTTGAAAAGAAATAGGACGAACAAATCTTTTTACAGCATCCGGTCCTACAGAAGTAAAACGAGAATCTGTAGTAGAAGGAAACGGACCACCATGCTGCATGGCATAAACTACTTCCACTCCTGTAGGCATTCCGTTGAATAACAGTCTTCCGCATTTATCTTTCAGAAGGCTGACTAACGTAAGATTATCACGTAGGTCTTCATCAGTAGCGGCTACTGTAATCGTCAATTGTCCTTTTAGCTGATGGGCGATTTCTGTGATTTCATCAAGTGTTTCACATACCACCACAATACCAAATGGACCAAAAACTTCTTCACTCAATACCGGATTATTCAGGAAGGTCTGAGCATTTGTTTTTATAACGGAAGCATGTCCTTGACCATCTTCTGTTGCGGGGTTTGCCGAAGCAATTATTTCAACATCCGGTTGTTCTATCGCAATATTTTTATGTTTTTCGAAGCTTTCCGATATTCCTTTGTGAAGCATATTCGCAGGAGCAATATTCAGAATTTCATCTTTTAATGTATTGATAAAACGGTCAAGAGAATTCCCTTTCAATGCAATAAATACTCCCGGATTTGTACAAAACTGACCTACTCCTAACGTTAAAGAAGCAATATATTCTTTTGCTAATGTTTCAGCTTTAGTTTCAAGTAAGTTTTGAAAAGCAAATACAGGATTAATACTTCCCATTTCTGCAAATACCGGAATAGGATTTTCACGACGGTTAGCAATATCAAACAAAGCTTTTCCCCCCTGGAAAGAACCGGTAAATGCAACTGCCTGTATATCCGAATGCTGAGTCAGGTAAGCCCCGGTTTCATAAGATGTTCCGGTAATATGGCTAAAGATCCCTTCAGGCCATCCAAAAGCTGTAACAACGGCATTTATAGCATCAGCCATTATTTGTGAAGTCTGTGGGTGTGCCGGATGTGCCTTTACAATCACAGGACAGCCGGCCCCGATAGCACTTGCTGTATCTCCTCCTGCAGTAGAAAATGCAAACGGAAAATTACTGGCTCCAAAAACAACGACAGGCCCAATGCCTACATGGTATTTTCGGAGATCTCCTTTTTGTTTTTCTGGCTGGGCAAGATCAATTCTGGGCTCTGCATATATCCCGGCAGCAACAGCTTTTGCATAGCTTCTCCATTGTCCTACTGTTCTGGCTTTTTCACCTGTAAGTCTTGCTAAAGGCAATGAGGTTTCAGTGTGAGTAACTGCCAACAGTTCTTCTCCCAAAGCTTCAATCTGATCAGCAACAGCATTCATAAATTCTGCCCGTTCATTGATGGTGGTATTCTTCAGGAACTGAAAGGCTTCAGCTGCCCTCTGAATTCTTTTATCAATATTTTCTTTTGATGTTTCTTCAATCATAATTGTTTTTCTGATGTTAATTGAGTACCGGACGATTAGCCCTGCCTTCATCAATGATTTTTTGAACTTTTTCAGCTTCCTCTCCATAGAGTTCAAGACGTGGAGCTCTCACATAAGGATTGCTTATTCCTTCTGATGCCGCCGCCAGTTTGATATACTGGATAAGTTTAGGATGAATATCCAGCTCCAGCAAAGGCATAAACCATCTGTAGATGGCTACAGCTTTGTCATATTCATGGGCTTTTGCGTAGTTATACATCGCCATGGTTTCATTAGGAAAGGCATCTACAAGACCTGCTACAAGACCATCAGCTCCAAGCATCAGGGTTTCCAGGCAAATTGTATCTACACCTCCAAGAATTTTGATCCTTTTTCCAAAACGGTTAATCATTCGGGTTACATTCGCCAGATCTCTCGTTGATTCTTTAACAGCCTGAATGGTTGGATATTCAATAAGCTCCTCAAACATTTCAAGGGTAACATATATTCCATAATCTACAGGATTGTTGTAAATAAGAATAGGAAGATCTGTAGCAGAAGCCACTGCTTTGAAATACTCAACAACTTCACGGTTATCAGCTTTATAACGCATAGGCGGAAGAAGCATAAGGCCGTCTGCTCCGAATTCTTTTGCTTTCTGTGCAAAGTTCACCGCATTTTTGGTTGTATTTTCAGAAAGATTAAGAATGACAGGAATTCTTCCCTGTGTTATTTTTTTTGCGTATTTCAGCAACTCAAATTTTTCTTCCGTTTCCAAAGCACTTGCCTCCCCTAATGTTCCTGCAAGGATAATTCCGTGAACTCCTGCTTTAATCTGGGCTTCTGTATTGAGAGTGAACATTTCAAAGTCTATCTCACCTTCTTTGGTAAAAGGAGTTAATACAGCAGGATAAATACCTTCCCAGTTTAGTTTTGTACTCATATCAAATAATATTTATTCAAAACTAGGTGAATTTTAAAACGGTAAATGTTAATATTTTAATAGATACTAACCATATTTTAACAGGTTGCTTTTTATTGGTCTATGGTGACCTCTTTATAATGCTTAAGGTATTCTTTAGGTGAATATTTCATAATGGACTTGAAAACGCGGTTAAAATTGGTAAGGCTGCTGAATCCGCTATTAAAAGCAACAGAAGAAATACTGTACATACTGCTGGCTGTCAATAGTCTGCATGCCCGCTGTACACGAAGTTCATTCAGATATTCAATATACGTAATGCGGGTACGCTTTTTAAAAGAGCGGCAAAAAGCCTGAGGAGTCATACATGCTTCTTTGGCAATAAGGTCTAGCGTAAGTTTATTCTGGGCGAAATTTTTCTTAATAAAAGTCTGGGCATCTATAATTCTTTGGTCGGTATCAGAAATAAGATCAGGCAGATTCTTTTCTGAAGATAATGGAATATGCAAATGCCTGTTTTGCATAAGATGGTTTAAAATCCTGATAAAATCAATGATCTGATCTACTCCTTTTGTCTTTTGTAATGCCGCAATGTTTTCCCCGATATTTTTTTTAAGTTTGGAAGATACCTGGAAACCTACTTCTGAATGATTGATAAAATTTTTAAGTTCCTCAAACTCAGGCAAGCCGAAAAATGCAGCGATCTTTTTATGAGGGTCAAAAAAAATAGAAATAGAATGAACCTTCTGTTTTTCATTTTTCTCAAAATTACCCCTGAAGACGTGGGATTGATTGGCTCCCAGATAGAAAATATCTCCCGCTTCAAAATTAAAGAGATTCTGTTCTATAGCCAGTGTTCCATGTCCTTTAAGAATCCACATGATCTGTGTTTCTGTATGACGGTGGAAATAAGGATAGAAATTAGGCATTATATCTTCCTGGATGCGAAGACTCTTGTTGGTATCAGCAGGAACAGAAAATTGCAGACTCTTCATAATATCATGGCTTTATTAGAATAACATTTTCTTAAAGGTTAAAATATTGCTGAAGGTAAGCAAAATATGAACATTGATTATCATATTAAAATCCAAATTTTACATATTCTTAATTTTAACGAATAAAGGGCTATCAATAGTACAAAATCGTAACTTTAACCTTTTAAAATAAAAAGTATTCATAATATATGTTTTCAGCACAAACTTATCAAGACAGAAGAGCAGTATTACAAAGAGGTGTATCTGGGGGAATCCTGTTATTTCTAGGAAATATAGAGAATCCCGTGAATTTTGAGCACAATCCTTATTATTTCCGTCAGGACAGTACTTATTTATATTATTTCGGAATTCAGGAACCCCGTATTGCAGCCATCATGGATATCGATGAAAATAAAACCATTGTTTTCGGAGATGAACTCAGCATAGATGATATCGTATGGATGGGCAGACAGGAAACCCTGAAAGAAAAATGTCAGAAGTCCGGAGTACAGGAAACGCTGCCTTATGCTGAGCTTTCTCAATACATCGCAAAAGCACAGGCTTCCGGAAGAAAGGTTCATTATCTTCCTCCCTATCAATCTTCGAATAAAATTTTACTGGGAGATCTTCTTGGGACTACAATTGCAGAATTACAGCCTTCTGCAGAAATGATTAAAGCAATTGTAAAACAGCGTTCTATCAAAGAACCTCAGGAAATTGTACAGATAGAACAGGCAGTGAATGTATCTAATGATATGCATTTATTGGCCATGCGAATAGCAAAACCCGGAATTAAAGAATATGAAATTGCAAATGCAATTCAATATCTTGCGGCCAACAAAGAATGTCAGATGTCTTATCCCCCGATTGTAACGATAAATGGAGGGATTCTGCATAATCATTACCGTCTCAATACCTTAAAAGAAGGAGATCTTTTCCTCAATGATTCCGGAGCAGAAACAGCGATGGGATATGCAGGGGATCTTACTAGAACCTTTCCTGCAGGCAAAACTTTTACCACCCAACAAAAGGAAATGTATGAAGTTGTTCTGAATGCTTTTAATCAGGCTCAAAATCTTCTGAAACCGGGAGTACGATTTAAAGATATTCACCTGAAAGCGGCACAATATCTGGTAGAAGGGCTTACCGATCTCGGATTGATGAAAGGAAATCCTGAAGAGGCTGTTAAAAACCATGCTCATACTCTGTTTTTCCAGTGTGGACTGGGACATATGATGGGACTTGATGTTCATGATATGGAAGACCTTGGAGAACAGTATATTGGCTATACGGAGGAAGAACCAAAAGATACCCAAACATTCGGGTTAAAATCTTTACGTTTGGGAAAAGCCCTGGAATCTGGTTTTGTAGTTACGGTGGAACCTGGTATTTACATGATTCCGGATCTGATTGATATGTGGCAGTCTGAAAACAAAAACGCAGACTTTATTAATTATGATAAAGTAAATGAATACCGGGATTTCGGAGGAATCCGTGTGGAAGATGATTTCCTGATAACAGATAACGGTTACAAACTTTTAGGCAACGGACTGATCAAAACGGTTGAAGAAATTGAAAATTACAGAGCTGAACATTTAGCTTAATTTAAATCATATTTATGAAGAACATAAAAAAACTAACAGCTATTGCATTGTATTTCCTGTGTTTGTCCCCATTGGCAGCACAGAAAACTCAATGGACTCCTGATGGTAATGCATATTATTCATTTACTAAAAAAGGGGTTGAAATTGTTGATGTACTGCATCCAGGGAAAGATCAGACACTTTTAAACAGTAGTGAGCTGGTTCCTGCCGGAAGTTCTGATGCTCTGCAGGTACAGAGTTTTCAGGTATCTCCTGATGGTAAAAGTTTATTGCTTTTTGCCGACACCAAAAAAGTATGGAGGGACAATACCCGTGGAGATTACTGGATCTTCGACAAAAATACCAAAAAGCTTACCCAGCTTGGAAAAGATTTACCTGCTTCATCGCTAATGTTTGCAAAATATTCACCGGATGGAAAAAAAGTAGCCTATGTTTCTAAGCATAATATTTATATTGAAGACCTTTCAAATAATCAGCTCAGCAAAATTACAAATGATGGTACAGACAGAATGATCAATGGTACTTTTGACTGGGCATATGAAGAAGAATTTGGAACTCAGGATGGTTTCAGATGGTCTCCGGATGGAAGTAAAATAGCGTACTGGAAAATGGATGCACGCGGAACTAAGAATTTTCTGATGATTAATAATACGGATAGCCTGTATTCTTTTACCGTTCCTGTAGAATATCCAAAAGTAGGAGAAAATCCTTCAGGATGCAGTATCTGGTTTTATGATCTTGCCTCCAAAGCATCAAAGAAGGCCAATATTGCAGGCGATGAAGTACAAAACTATATTCCGAGAATGGAATGGGTGCAGGATTCTAAATCCGTAATCCTGCAACAGCTGAACAGAAAACAGAATCAAAGTAAAATCATCATAGCAGATGCCAATTCCGGAAGCAGTAAAACCATTCATACGGAAACTGATGCTGCATGGATTGATATCAAATCCCGTTGGAACGATAATGATCCGAGCGGCTGGGATTGGATTGAAAATGGTAAAGAATTCTTATGGCTTTCTGAAAAAGACGGCTGGAGACATATTTATAAAATAGATATGAACGGTAAAGAAACATTACTTACGAAAGATAATTTTGATGTTATAAAACCTGAGTTTTTTGATGTTCCTAATCAACTGATTTACTTTTTAGCTTCTCCTGATAATGCCACTCAGAAATACCTGTATAAAGTAAGTATGAAAGGAGGAAAAGCGCAAAAAGTAACTCCGGCATCTTATACAGGATCTAATAACTATACCATATCCCCTAACGGAAAGATTGCGATGTTTACCAATAACAGCATCAATTCAATTTCCATAGGCTCTGTAATCTCTCTTCCGGAACATAAAGAACTGGTTGCAGCCAAAAGATCTGCAAAAGCTGATCCTGCAAAATCTAAAGCAGAGTTTTTCCAGATTACCACACAGGATGGTGTTACACTGGACGGATGGGTGGTAAAGCCTAAAAATTTTGATCCTAATAAAAAGTATCCTATTGTTTTTACCGTTTATGGAGAACCGGGATCACAAACCGTAACCGATAATTTCTATACCGGCTGGAATTATCTATATACAGGGAATATGGCTGAGGACGGTTATTTATACGTTTCCCTTGAAAACCGTGGAACTCCATCCCCAAGAGGACGCGAATGGAGAAAATCCATTTATCGTAAAATAGGACAGCTTAATATCCGCGATCAGGCAATGGGAGCCAAAGCTTTATTCGCAAAATGGCCTTATGCAGATACTTCAAGAGTTGCTGTTTGGGGATGGAGCGGTGGCGGTTCTTCTACCCTGAACCTTTTGGGACAATATCCTGATATTTACCAGACAGGAATTGCAATTGCTCCGGTTGCCAATCAGTTGTTCTATGACAATATTTATCAGGAACGCTATATGGGGCTTCCACAGGAGAACAGGGAAGATTTTGTCAATGGTTCTCCACTGGCTTATGCTAAAAACCTAAAAGGAAATCTTCTGCTGGTTCACGGAACAGGTGATGACAATGTACATTACCAGAATACAGAAGTATACATCAACGAATTAGTAAAATATAACAAACAGTTTCAGCTGATGTCTTATCCTAACCGTACTCATTCTATTAATGAAGGGGAAGGAACATCACTGCATCTTGCCACTATGTTTACAAAATACCTGAAAGAACATTGCCCTCCGGGAGCAAGATAAATAATGAAGCCTCACAGTAATGTGGGGCTTTTATTATATTATGTAAAACCATTACAGCGTTAAACAAAAATTCCCCGGATTGCTCCAGGGAAAAATAAGTGTCAAAACCTATAATTTTTTATAGTGGTGTGGAATGATGTTACATTAAACGCAACAATGGATGTGCCAAATTACTCACTATTTTATGAAATGTGATTTTTTGTGGTACCTTTTGTTTCCTTTCTTCCTTAGTGTTTCTATTTTACATGATTATCACTAAATTTGAGTGAATCATTTCTAACATCATTCATGAAACTACCACGCTCCTATTATTCCAATCAGGATGTTCTTTTTCTGGCTCAGGATCTTTTGGGAAAAATACTTTTTACGGAACTCAATGGTGAAACTACAGCCGGAATCATTGTAGAAACGGAAGCCTATTTTGGAGTTAAAGATAAAGCTTCCCATGCCTATGGAGGCAGGCGTACAGACCGTACGGAAACCCTGTATCATCATGGCGGAATTTCTTATGTGTATTTATGCTATGGAATTCACCATCTTTTCAATATCGTCACTTCTGTGGAAGATGATCCTCACGCAGTGTTGGTGAGAGCTGTTGAACCTTTGATTGGTAAAGAGATCATGGAGTTGAGAAGAAATATGCCGGCTTCTAAACCAGCCATTTCCGCAGGTCCGGGATCAGCTTCCAAAGCATTGGGAATTGACCGCTCTTTTAATAAAAAAGATCTGAACGGACAGGAGATTTGGATTGAAGATTACGGTATTTCGTATACTTCTGATGAAATTGTCACGGGACCTCGTATAGGGGTAGCTTACGCTCAGGAAGATGCGCTTCTGCCCTGGCGGTTTTTTGTCAAGGGAAACAAATATGTGAGTAAACCCAATAAAGTATAAAGATCAGGATGTACAGATTGAATCATAAAATTCTTTATAGTGTATAACCAGACTGTCAAGAGAAAAGCCACGGTTTAAGCCGCTCGTATTGGGTAAAACCCAGACTTTTGCTTCACAGAAATCTTCAGACTGTTCTCCCCAAAGAATTTCTTTCTTTTTAGAAAACGATTTGTAGGCTGCTTTACCCAGAAAAGCAATATATTTCGGTCGGTATTTGGTTATTTTTGATGTAAAACTTTCAAGAGATTCATCAAATTCTTCCTTTGAAAGCTCATCCGCACGGGACGTTGCTCTGGCCACAGCAGTGGTCAGCCCATATCCGAAATCCAGTAATGAAGTATCATGTACGGCTTCTATTTCATATGGTGTAAACCCCGACTGATGGAGTACTTTCCAAAAACGATTGCTCTTTCCTGAAAAATGATGACCATCGTTTGATGATTTTAAACCGGGATTGATTCCGCAAAAAATAACATTGAGATCGGTTGAGATAATATCTGTCAGCATATGGATAATAAAAGACTTTAAAGGTATTGATATTTGAATTGTTCAAAGATAAATTTTATCTAAAGATACAGGACGTTTCATCTTCTTTAAAATACGTTTTATCCAGCTCTTTTGCGGTGTCACTCAGATTATAATACCGAATACGAACTGATAGTGGTAATTTTGCCGGGTAAATTAGATGAAATTGTTTACGGTAAAGAGCTCATTTTATTGGTACTCTTTAATCAATAGCAAAATATCTTAAAAACAAATGGTATGAACTGGATTGCATTAATTATCGCAGGAATTTTTGAAATCGGATGGCCTTTGGGGCTTAAACTATCTCAACAACCGGAAAATAGTAAATGGAACTGGATCATCTTTTCGGTCCTATGTATGACGGTTAGTGGAGGATTTCTCTGGTATGCCCAGAAAAGCATCCCTATTGGAACGGCTTATGCGGTCTGGACAGGAATCGGTGCGGTAGGAACTCTATTGGTTGGAATTCTCTTTTTTCAGGATTCTGCAAGCATTTTAAGACTATTGTCTGCTTTACTGATTGTTGTAGGTATCGTTGGTCTCAAATTATTTTAAAGTAAAAATTGGCTTAAGACTATCAGAAGTCTTAAGCCAAAACATTATTCAACATTCGAATAATAAGCTAACCACATTCATTTTTCCTGGTTTTAATATTCTTTTATGTATTATATTTTTTATAAAGCAAATGTGAACAAACCAATAGAAATGCGGAAAAAATATCTATCAACAGAGATTCAGGATCTACAAAACCTATAATTTCACTAGCTTTTTTGAATAGAAAAGCTGAAAATTTCCTTTTTTAACGGATGATTTTAAACAATTTTATTCCTAATATTATAACTCCAACAACGCCTTATACGTTCTCCCTACCGGAAGTTTTTTCCCATTAATCTGGATCATATTGGCTGACTTGACTTCTATTTTTGACCTGGATATAATATATGATTTATGAATGCGGGAAAACATTGCAGGATGTAAAGTCTCTTCTATTTTGCTGATAGGCATTTTAAAAGTGAAGCACCCTGCTTTGGTATGAATATGAATGTATTCTCTTAAACTTTCGATGTAAAAAATATCGTGGAGAATAATTTTCACCTGCTTTTTACCACTGCTGATGAATATAAAATCGCGCTCAGAGACTTCAAGTAAGGCATCTTCTGCTTCCATCAAATGCTTAAATTTGCCAACAGCAGTCTGAAAACGCTCATACGGAATAGGTTTCATCAGATAGTCTGCAATATCAAGTTCATAACCTTCTACAGCATACTGATGATACGCTGTGGTAACTATTACAAAGGGAGGATTTTTTACCTTTCTGAGAAAATCAAAACCTTTTACCACCGGAAGATGAAGATCAAGAAACATCAGATCCACATCATGGATACTTAAAAGGCTGCTGGCATATACTGCATCTGTACATTTTCCTATAAGATTCAGTTCCGGGTCTCTGGAGATGAAATTTTCCAAAATTTCGGCGGCAATGGGTTCATCTTCTACAATAATGCAGTTGTATTTTTTATAGGCTGATGGTATCATGGAAATTGATGGTTAAAGTTATAGTATAATGGTTATTCTTGTCTTCTACCGACAGTGTATGTTGAGGATAAAGTAGTTCAAGCTGCCGGCGGATATTTTTTAGTCCGATTTTTGTGGAATGTTCATGAGGTTTTTCCTGTTTGGAATTTTCTATGCGGTAAGTAAGAATTCCGTTCTTTAACTTGATATCAACGGTAATAAATGCTTTTCCCAGACTTTCAGAAACGCCATGTTTAAAGGCATTTTCCACAAACTGTATCAAAATCAGAGGTGAAATTTCCTGTGAAGGATTATCAATTTCTTCCGTAAAATTAATGGTAAGCTGGTGATGGCGGATTTTCTGGATCTGTATAAAGTCTTTAATATTTTCAATATCCTTGGCTATAGAAATACTTTTTTCGGAGGATTCATAGATATTATAGCGCATTATTTTGGAAAGCTGCAGGATTACATCCGGGGTTTCATCTGCTTTTTTCAGAGCCATGCCGTAGATGTTATTGAGCGTATTGAAAAGAAAATGAGGATTGATCTGTGCCTTCAACATCGTCAGCTCCTGATCCAGCTTTTCTGATTTTAATTGAGCTATTTGCTCTTTCAGAAGATTCTTCTGCCTGGTAATTTCAACCCCGAAAATAAGGCCCACCATAAAAATAAGATCCATAAAAGAATTGAATGCTACATAGCCATTCATAAAACCAGAAACCTCTTTCCCATCCAGTGTTTCTGTAACTCCGTAGATGTGAGGGTAAATGATAAAATGAGTCAAAAGCCGATGCCCGAAAACAGCAGCAATTACAATGAAAATAGAGATAAAGTATTTAGAAAAACCTTTAAAATGAACCTTCTCATAGACATATAGCAAGGCATAGGCTAGTGGAATTTTGATAAAAAGATAGCCAAGCTCCAGAATAAGTGTATTCTGAAGTCTTATGGACCATTTGAAATCCGGGAATTGATATCTGGACCAGTAAAAGTCAAGGTAAACTTCCAGAATATAATACAATATCCAAAAAAGCAAATGAATCCGCCATTTAGAGGAACGATCTGATTTCAAATTTGTGATGATTAAAAGTGCAAAGTACCATTTGTTCACTCAAATATAAAAATATAAGTCTATCAAATGAAGATAACGATCTACAAACTATTGATTTTGAACGATTCCGGATCATCAGGATTTGAGAAAACAGAAGGTTTGGGAAGTTCTAAGCCCTTTTTTTATTCGTGAATTTTAAAGATACTTCAGGATACATAAGATTGAAAAAGCTGAAAATCAGCAGAATATTGAATTCAATCCCGTTATTTCCGCCTCCTACTACAAACCAGCCATTTTGCCAGTGTACATAATAAATTCCGAAAATGAAAATGAGAATATTAAAAACTGCTACCGTTATAATACACCTGTCGATCCAGATCAATACTACTGAAAACAAATGGATAAGTTTGATCATCCACGCAACATAAATTCCTATTGGACTGAAGCCTATACTATTCAGATAAACATGTCCGAAATTATTCACATCTCCACTGAAAATGGAAATTACACTATGCATCAGTAATATTGTTGACAAGGCTAAGCGAAGGAAGAAACTCTTTTTCATGTAACCAAAAGTAATACATGAAGAATACGCTCCTTTTATTTTGTATATCAATAACTTGGAAATAGATATAAAAATTTTACTTTTTAAAAGTATGTGAACTGTATTTTAATAAGATAGTGGCAATAATAATTTTCTTTCACATATTTCATTGTATAGTGATTTAAATAAAATAAATTATTATATTTACATTCAAATCAGGCGCGAATACCAAAATAAAATAATGATACAAAAAAATGAAGGATATCAGGATGAGAACTTAGGAAACATCCGGAAGGTCTTACAGAGCAGACACAATGATTAATTCCCTCATGATCATGAATCTGTTTTTGTTCTTTAAATTATTAGGGTAAGATTCTAAAACACAAATGCTTCTTTTTCAATCAAAAAAAGAGTGGTTAAATACCACTCTTTTTATATTAAATTCAAAAAAATTGTCAGTTTTAATTCTGTGTCATACTTTTCTTAATAAACTCTTCCAGTTCTTTGCCATGAAGGTTTTTAGCTAGAATAGTTCCCTCTCCGTCAATAATCACATTAAAAGGCAGTTCATCAACTTCGTAAAGCTTTGCGACAGGGCTTTTCCAGAATTTTAAATCGCTGATCTGTATCCAGTTGATGTTAAACCTGTCAATTGTTTTCTGCCAGCTTTCCTTATTCTTGTCCAAAGAAACTCCAAGTATTTCAAACTGATTGTTCTTTACCTGTTCTGAGTAGGTTTCATACATCGCTTTCAGTTGAGGCTGTTCTTCAACACATGGCGCACACCATGTTGCCCAGAAATCAATCAGAACAAGTTTTCCCTTCAGTGCTGAAAGAGAAAATGAAGTTCCGTCTGCTTTGGTCATTGTTATTTCAGGAGCTTTCTTCCCAATTTCTATTTTGTTTTGGGCAGCAATAAATCCTGAGAAAACTATTAAAAATACTATGGTAAAACCGGTCTTCATATTAATCATTTGTAGGATAATCTTTATCTAACCAGTCTGTTTTAATGTTTTTGGGAAGATTTAAAAGTTTCGCATTTTTGAAACCCATTTCCATCAGTAATGCAAAAGCAGGGCGAATATTAGGACACTTCACAAAAGGGCAGCATCCGCAGTAAATCACAATCTCTCTGTTCTTAGGAATATCTTTGAGATAATTTTTCAGCTTTTCAAGGTTTTCAGGCTCATGGGTAGGACCAATGTCTACCGAGCCTTTAATGATGGCTTCCGGTCCGACTGAAATAATTACAAGGTCTTTTGTCTTATGCTTTTCAATTCTGGAAGCCAGTAACGCGGGATCCATCAGCTGACTGTCTTTCCATGGATCCTGTTTTTGCTGTGCCTGGCTGAAAATGGAGCAGACAAAGCATGCAATGATTAACAAATACTTCATACTTCTATTTTTCACAAAGATAAAAATGTTTTATTGAGGGATCTGTTCAGGAGACAGGAAAATTAGCTGTTTTCGTATATTTTACTTCAATCAGAGTTTTTTGGGAGTAATATGAATCACATTGGATGCTCCGGGCTCTATGACCAATTGAGTTCCTCCTTCCCTTTCATTTTCCCTAGCCTGAATTGCGGATCCGGTAACCAGAGTTAATTTTCCTTGAAAAACAGGATGAAGTGGTGTCAGCGGAATTTCAATTTCCTCCTCTTCAAGCTGTATAATAATAGATTCTGGATCAATGGGTTGACGGGTTCCGTCTTTTAGGACAGCAAATGTCTGGTATTTATGATTTTCGTTCATTCTTCTGTTTTTTATCAGTAATAAAAGTATCAAGAATATTTTAAACCAGAAATAGTAAAATATTTTAATGTAAATGTTGATATTTTAAAGGTTAATATCTGTTTGATTTTAAATATTTAATACATTTATATCAAGTATCATTCAATCTAAAAAAATGAAGATGGAAGAAAGATTCCAGCCTGATGCAATCATCATAGGAGCCGGACTGGCAGGGCTTACTGCTGCCATGGAAATTACCAATACCGGGAAAAAAGTTCTGCTTTTGGATCAGGAAACAGAACAGAATATTGGCGGACAGGCATTCTGGTCATTTGGTGGATTATTTTTGATTAATTCCCCTCAGCAAAGGAGAATGGGAATTAAAGATTCTTATGAACTGGCATTGCAGGACTGGAAAGGAACAGCCGGATTTGACCGTCCTGAAGACTATTGGCCTCGTCAATGGGCAGAAGCCTATTTGAAATTTGCTGCCGGGGAAAAATATGAATACATTTCCAAGCTGGGTATCAAACTGATGTTTATGGTAGGCTGGGCAGAACGTGGTGATGGTTCGGCAGCAGGTCATGGAAATTCTGTGCCCCGTTTTCATGTCAGCTGGGGAACGGGAACAGGTGTGGTAAAACCGTTTGTGGAAAAAGCTTATCAAGCTCAGAAAAAAGGACTGCTTCAGATGAAGTTCAGACATCGGGTGACAGAACTTATCACCGAAAACGGAAAGATAAAAGGTGTTAAAGGAGATATTCTGGAAAATGATACACAGGAAAGAGGTGCTGCTACAAACAGAAACGTTATCTCAACATTTGAATATACAGCTCCGAATATCATCATCGCTTCCGGAGGAATTGGCGCCAACCATGAGCTGGTAAGGAAAAACTGGCCGGAAAGATTGGGAAAAGCCCCTGAAAATATGGTATGTGGTGTTCCAGCCTATGTGGATGGCAAAATGATTGGGATTGCAGAAAATACAGGTGCTCATATCATTAATCCGGACAGAATGTGGCATTATACGGAAGGATTACAAAACTGGAATTCTATCTGGCCAAATCACGGAATCCGTATACTTCCAGGTCCATCATCTTTATGGTTTGATGCCAAAGGTAAACGTCTCCCCGCTCCTTTTCTTCCGGGATTTGATACGTTGGGGACTTTACAATATATACAGGAAACAGGATTTTCCTATTCCTGGTTTATTCTTACCCAGAAAATTATTAAGAAGGAGTTTGCTCTTTCAGGCTCAGAACAGAATCCGGATATTACCAATAAAGACTATTCTCTTTTTCTGAAAAGAATTTTTGGTAAAAAAGCTCCCGGACCCGTAGAAGCTTTTAAAGAACATGGAAAAGATTTTATTGTATCGGATAATCTGAAAGATCTGGTTAACAGGATGAATGAACTGGCTGGAAATAATCTGTTGAATTATGAAGACATACACTCGCAGATTGAAGCCAGAGACAGGGAATTAGACAATAAGTTTTCAAAAGATACTCAGGTTAATTATATCCGGAATACCCGAAATTATTGGGGTGATAAATTGGGACGTGTTGCTGCACCCCACAAGATTTTAGCTCCTGAAAATGGTCCTTTGATTGCTGTACGTCTTAACATTCTAACCCGTAAAACTTTAGGCGGAATAAAAACCAATCTAAATGGACAGGTATTAAAAGATGATGACAGCATCATTGACGGATTGTATGCAGCCGGAGAAGCTGCGGGGTTTGGCGGAGGCGGAATGCACGGTTACAGAGCTCTGGAAGGAACATTTCTGGGAGGCTGTATTTTTTCAGGGATGAAAGCGGGAAAATATATTGCCGGACTTTAAAATTAAATAGTAGGATGAGTCATTATTTCGATCATAAAGTCATTTGGATTACAGGAGCATCATCAGGAATTGGTGAAGCGCTGGTAAAAGAGATTGCAAAGAACAGCAATGCGAAAGTCATTCTTTCATCCAGAAAAGAAGAACAGCTGCATAAAGTTGCAGAAAAAGCAGGTTTGAATACTGAACGGTATTCAATAATTCCTTTAGATCTTAAAAATTATAAAGAAATGCCAGCCATTGCAGCGAAAGCATCTGAACAGTTTGGAAAAATTGATATTCTGATCAATAATGCCGGACTCTCACAACGTTCTTTAGCCATGGAAACAGATATTGAAGTGGATAAACAGCTGATAGATATTGATTATATCGGAACAGTAGCTCTTACAAAAGCAGTTCTGCCTTATATGATAAGGAATAAAGGCGGACAAATTGCTGTGGTATCAAGCCTTATGGGAATATTCGGGGCTCCTATGCGAAGCGGATATGCAGGGGCAAAACATGCCTTACACGGATTTTTTGATGCGTTGAGGGCAGAATTATTCAATCAGAATATTCTGATTACGATCATTTGTCCGGGCTTTATACAAACCGATATTTCTGTGAATGCCGTTACCGGAGACGGTTCATTACAGGGAACAATGGATGACGCCACGAAAAACGGAATGCCTGCAGATGTTTTTGCAAAAAAAATGCTGTATGCGATTGAAAAACAGAAAAAACAAAAAGCCATAGGAGGTAAAGAAGTAATGGCCGTCTATCTGAAAAGATTCTTTCCGAATTTACTGGCAAAAATAATCCGTAAGGCAAAAGTGGTATAAAAAAGCACCATTCCCTATTGAACAGTGCTTTTTTAGTAAATAAACGGATGAGGTTGTATCAAAAGGTCTTAACCAATCCAATTCCTACTGTTTTATTTTGATAAAATGGCATTACCATGGTAGATGACAGTGCATTTTTACTTTTATTTTTTTTCCTTAATAAATCGATCTGAAGTTCATTTTGTTTTACCACATTGGAACTCCTGAACTGTTTCCTCCGGATAATAGAATACACCCTTGTCATAAGCTCAGAAAGATAAAAAGGTTTGGTAAGGTAATCATCAGCACCCAATTTTAAGCCTTCAATCTTATCATCAAGAGCATTATTAAATTTAGAAGAAATTTTGAATTTAAAGTAAAAAGAGAAAAACTTATTTACCTTCCCGGAATCTGTGCCTTCTCATAGATCAGTCCTTCATTTTTCAATTCCTTCCAGAATTCAGCAGGAATCTCAGTATGGAGAGCCTGTATATTATCTTTCACCTGTTCAGGCTGGCTGGCTCCGGGGATAATGGAGGCAAATTCATCAGAAGCCAATACAAAATGAAGGGCAGCATCAATAAGACTGATATTGTATTTTTCTGCAATGGAAGTCATTCTTTTCCGTTTTTCATGCATTCCTTTTGGAATTACATCTTTATAATTATAACGCTCTCTTCCTGCTATATATCCTGAATTATATCCGGCTCCCGAAACCAGTTTTACACCTGCTTTTCTAACCGCAGGAAGAAGACGGTCCACAGCATCTTCATGTTCCAGAATAGAATATTGTGTTGCCGAAAGACAGATATCCGGATCAGCAGATTCAATACAATCTAAAATAGGTTCTATTTTATTAACACCCATTCCCCATGCTTTTATGACTCCCTGATCACGAAGTTCAGAAAGAATTTTGAAAGCTCCTTTCTGAGCTTGTTTCAAAAAATAGGGATAACGGTCTCCCACCTGATCTTCAGATAAATCATGAATATAAACAATATCGATGTGACTCAAGCCCGTTCTTTCCAGGCTGTCTTCTATAGATCTTTGTATAGCATCGGCAGTGTAATCATGGAAAAAATCAAAGTTAAGCGGATTTTTCCACATGGTTGGAGGAACGTCAGATTCAGGAACCTGATGAAAAAGTCTTCCTACTTTGGTGGAGAAAATAAAATCATCCCTGTCTTTATCTTTAAGAAAATGTCCAAATCGCCGTT
Organism: Chryseobacterium sp. Marseille-Q8038; assembly: GCF_965111995.1. Lineage (NCBI taxonomy): Bacteria > Pseudomonadati > Bacteroidota > Flavobacteriia > Flavobacteriales > Weeksellaceae > Chryseobacterium > Chryseobacterium sp. Marseille-Q8038. The sequence continues at coordinate 1,063,891 of NZ_CBCOPN010000001.1, forward strand.
CACTTTTGGTTAATCCGTACCATGGAGAAGTATCATAATACCGGATTCCATTATCCCAGGCAATCTGTAGAATTTCATGAGCCTGCTCATCTGTAATATTTTCAAAAGCTGTTCCTATAGCTACACCTCCTATTCCCAGTTGGTGCTTTTCTGTTAAAATGTGTGATTTCATATATGAATATTTAAAGTGTTGGATGATCAGTAAAGTACAAACATCGTGCTGGCACCGGATAAAACGTTAAAAAGAAAATGTATGTTGAAGCCTTAAATACTTAATGGGAACTGATATTAAGGCTGTTTGGGTACTTTATACACTATGTTAAATATTTGTATTATAGTTTCTTTGGTCTTGTTATTGAATGAAATATAGTACACCATTTGAAATAATCACATACTATGAAAAAGCATATTCTAATCGTAGGAGGAGGATTTGCGGGCATCAATCTTATCAAATCTCTCAAGAATGATAAAAGGTTCAGAATAACTCTTGTTGACAAAAACAATTATCATTTTTTTCCACCGCTTATTTATCAGGTAGCTACTTCCTTTATAGAAGCTTCTAATATCAGCTATCCTTTCAGAAAACTGTTTTCGGAAAATAAAAATGTGAAATTTCACATGGGAAGCCTGATTAAGGTGAATCCTGAAAACAAAACTATAGAAACTGATACCGGAAATCTCAGCTATGATTATCTCGTACTTGCATTAGGAACAGAATCTAATTTCTTCGGAATGGAAAACGTAAAAAAATGTGCCCTTCCGATGAAAAATATTGAAGAAGCACTTTATCTGAGAAATCATATTCTGCTGACACTGGAAGAAGCAGCGCGAAATAAAAATATTAAAGAAGCAGAAAAACTTCAGAACATCGTTATTGCCGGAGGCGGGCCAACAGGAGTAGAACTGGCGGGGATGCTTGCCGAAATGGGAAAATATATTGCCCAGAAAGAATACCCTGAAATCAAACTGGGGCTTTCTAATCTTTATCTCATTGATGCTCTCCCTACTCTGCTTTCACCCATGAGCCAACTCGCTCAGAAAACAGCTTATGAGAAGCTTAAAGAATTAGGAGTGAAAATCATTCTGGATGTTTCTGTAAAGGATTATACAGACAATAAAGTCATTTTAAGTGACGGGAGTTCAATAGAAACAGAAACCCTCATCTGGACCTCCGGAGTCATTGGTAGAGAAATCCCCGGATTACCGGAAGACACTATTGGAAAAGGCAGAAGAATACTTGTAGATGATTATAATAAAGCAGAGGGTACAACCAATATTTATGCATTGGGCGACATATGCCTGATGCTTTCCGAAGAAAAATATCCTAAAGGACATCCTCAGCTCGCTCAGGTTGCCATTCAGCAGGGAAAGAATCTCGCTGCCAATTTTAAACGGATAGAAGACGGGAAAGTCCTGGAGCAGTTCCGCTACAATGATAAAGGCAGTATGGCCATTATATCCAAGTACAATGCAGTAGTGGATCTTCCAAAGCAATCTTTTAACGGATTTATAGCCTGGCTTACCTGGCTTTTCATCCACATCATTCCGCTGGTAGGATTTAAAAATAAAATTCAGCTTGCCATGGACTGGTTTCGGTTATTTATCACCAATAATCCATCTATCAGGCTTATCCTCTTTCCAAAAAGAAATACAGAAAACGGATCATGATAAAAAAATAAGAACACTTAAATCTATCATATTATGAAAAATCAAAAAAGGCCTCCTTTTTTTGGGGAAACAGTTGTCATCACAGGTGCTTCAAGCGGAATTGGTAAGGCCACGGCAGAAGCTTTTGCAGAACAGGGAGCAGACCTTGTGTTAGCAGCAAGAGGTGAAGAAGCGCTTATGGAAACCGTAGAATTATGCAGAAAGCTGGGAGCTACAGTTATTGCTGTTCCTACAGATACTTCTGTAGCTGAAGATGTTCAGAACCTTGTAAAGGAAACCCTTGAATTCACCGGGAAAATTGATTATTGGGTAAATAATGCGGGAGTACTGGCATTTGGTAAATTTGAAGAAATTCCGATGGATGTCAGTGATCAGATTGTAAAAACAAATCTTTTGGGATATATGCATTCGGCACATGCCGTACTTCCTGTCTTTAAAAAGCAGAAAAGAGGCGTATTGCTTAATAATATCTCTATTGGAGGCTGGATGCCTGCACCATACGGAACAGCCTATACAGCCTCAAAATTTGGAGTCCGCGGAATGGTAGAAACATTACAGGGTGAGGTTTCAGACTTTCCTGATATTCATATCTGTGCGCTTTACCCAGGGTTTCAGAAATCTTCCGGGATTGAACATGCCGCCAATTATTCAGGTATAAAACTCAGTACACCGCCTCCAGCGTTTGATCCGCGTAAACTGGCAGCTTCTATTGTAAAAACAGCCAAAAATCCAACGGAAGCTACTTATCCGGATTGGTCAGCAGTAGTTTTTAAAAATTTATATGAAATGTTTCCCGGAGTAGTCCGCTATGTATCTTCCGCAGGAGTGAGAATGCTAATGAAAAAAGCCGGTAAAGATGAAAATACCGCAGGAAATGTACAAAATCCCTCTGCAGGAAATATGAGGATTGACGGGAAAACATTATTTTCCATTCCAAAGAAACCCTTAATCTTAGCAGGCGCAGGAATCATTGGAGCATTGGCATTTGGACTCATTTTTTCAGGAAAATCTAAAGAAATAAGATAAGATTGATAGAAATAAACAGTCATCAATATATTTTGAAAAAGGTTCTTTTGTATGTTTTTTTGTGATATATTTCATAAATTTACGCAGCTGTATCAAATCTGATGGCAGCATAAAATGTTTCGGCGGTGAAAATTCACAACAAAAAAAAATACCTCAGTTTCCTTAAATTTAAAAGAGATTTCCAAAAATACGGATTAGAAAAAGCACGCAGCTATGAGCTTATTCTGCATTGGCTGAACAACAGGCTGAGCAGAAATCAGTTTCTTGTTCTTTCCGGGATTTTGGTAGGCTGTACCGCTGGTCTGGCAGGAGTTATCCTGAAAACTCTGGTACACAATATTCATTATTTCATTACCAATAAAGTTCATTTTGAATATCAGATATTATTCTATATCGTTTTTCCTTTTTTAGGAATTGTTTTGACTACCATGATTGTTCTGACACTGTTCAAAGGTCAGGACCGTAAAGGAATCGGAGCTATTTTGTACGAAATTGCACAGAATTCCAGTATTGTAGCTTCCGTTAAAATGTATTCTCAGGTAATCCAAAGTGCGGTTACCGTAGGATTGGGAGGATCTGCAGGATTGGAAAGTCCTATTGCCGTTACCGGAGCTGCCATTGGCTCCAATTATGCACAGACCTACAGACTGAGCTACAAAGAACGTACTTTATTGCTTGCTGCGGGTGCTACTGCCGGAATTGCATCAGCATTCAACGCTCCTATTGCGGGGATTATGTTTGCTTTTGAGATTCTTTTAACCGGAGTGGTTTTTACAGATTTCATTCCCTTGGTTGTTGCTGCAGTTTGCGGAAGTCTTTTGTCAAGAATTTTGCTTCAGGAAGATGTCCTTTTCAGATTTTATACCAGAGAGGCATTTAATTATAAAAACGTTCCATACTATCTGATTTTAGGATTGGTTACAGGATTATATGCCCGTTATTTTGTTATTATTTCTCAGAAAATGGAACATTTTATAAAAGGACTACAGCTTTCCAGAATGCGTAAAGCGATGTTTGGAGGAGCAGTACTTTCCTTGTTATGTGTTCTTTTTCCTCCTCTGTTTGGGGAAGGTTATGAAACTGTAAAGGCTTTTACGAACGGGAACACCTACTCTATTATTGAAAACAGCTTTTTCAGATACTTTGAGATCGGAGACTGGACGATTATTATATTTTTGGTGCTGGTATTACTTTTAAAAGCATTTGCAACCTCATTTACCATATTCAGTGGCGGAAACGGAGGGAATTTTGCACCTTCTCTTTTTGCCGGAGGAACTTTAGGGTATTTATTTGCTTTGGTTTGCCAGCATTTAGGTTTTACAGATGTTCCGGTGACCAATCTTGTTTTGGTAGGAATGGCCGGAGCGATGAGTGGCGTATTGTACGCTCCGCTTACCGCAATATTTCTGATTGCAGAATCAAGTTTCGGATATGATTTGTTTATCCCGCTGATGATTGTTTCCATCATGTCTTATCTCATTGCCAAATGGTTCTCCCCGATTTCCCCGGAGCTGAAATCGTTAGCAGATGAAGGAAAAATATTCACGAATAAACATGATAAAAACCTCCTTTTTGCTTTAAGAACCGAAGATTTTATTGATAAATATTCACAAACTATAAATGAAAATGCATCTGTGACAGAACTGTTTGAAATGGTAAAGAATGGAGATAAAAATATTTTTGCCGTTGTAGATGAAAGCAGAAAACTGAAAGGAGTTCTTACTTTGGATGATATAAGACCTTATCTTTTTAATAAAGAAATTGAAACCTCCCAGGGTGTTGCCCAGATCATGAAAACTCCACCAGCCGTTCTTCACCGCGAAAATAAACCATTGGATATTCTCCAGACCTTTGATGATACCGGAGTATGGAATCTTCCGGTAGTGACTGAAAATAATGATTTTATAGGATTTATTTCAAAATCTTCAATACTGATGAGCTACAGGCAGCTTCTGAAAGAATATTCTGATTAATATTGAGAGTAGAATATAACAACTAAAGAACTCTATTCCTCTCTTCTGAAGGGGTATCAAATCAACAGATTTGACGGGTGGTACACAAAAAATCCGTTCAGCAATGAACGGATTTAATTTTAGTCTATAATGAAAGTTGAAAAAATTAGTTGCTTGCGCTATTCAGCAGAGCAATATCTTCCTGATCCAGAATAAGTTTCGGAGCATTGAATACGGTCTCCAGCTGTGAAGCACTGGTGGCACTTACGATAGGTGCTGTGATTAAAGGATTGGATAGCAGCCATGCCAGAGAAACTGTTCCCTGAGTGGTATTATGCTTTGCACTTACCTGATCCAAGGCTTTTAATACTTCAAGCCCTTTAGGATTTAAATACTTTCTTACGCCCTCACCTCTCGCACTTTTTGCAAGATCTGCTTCATCACGATATTTACCGGTTAAAAAACCAGCTGCCAGAGACCAATAAGGAAATACACTTAAGTCAAACTGCTCTGCCAGAGGAGCATAGTTTGTTTCAAAACCTTCTCTTTCCATTAAATTGTAATGAGGCTGTAATGCAACATATTTGGGAAGGTTATTCTTCTCAGCAGCATCAAATGAAGTTTTCAAACGTTCCGGTGATAAATTGGAAGCGGCAATATATCGTACTTTTCCTGCCTTAATGATCTCATCATAAGCAGAAAGCGTTTCTTCTACCGGAGTGATATTGTCATCAAAATGAGTATAATAAAGATCAATATGATCGGTCTGCAGCCTTTGCAGAGACTCGTCTACAGATTTTAGAATATGCTTTTTGCTGATGTCATAGCCATGTTCTTTTGTCTCTGAGCCAACTTTCGTTGCTAAAACGATGTCGTTGCGGTTCGATCTGCTTTTCATCCACTTTCCGATAATCTCCTCAGACTGTCCGCCTTTTCCGTTCACCCACCATGAATAGGTGTCTGCAGTATCTATAAAATTGAATCCTGCTTCCGTAAAGCGGTCCAGTATATCGAAAGACTGTTTCTCGTCCAGAGTCCATCCAAAAACATTTCCTCCGAAATTGATTGGGGCAATCGTTAAATCGGTGTTTTTGATATTTCTTTTTTCCATAAAAATAATTTTACTAATGTTTTCCAATTTAGGGAAATTTTAATACGAGCTGGATTCAAATTACCCATATCAGTGATAGGTATTATAAATAACCGATCGTTAGAATTAATCGAATCAGATTAAAATGCATTGATATTTTTGTTTTTTTACTTATATGAAGAATAGTTTTTATGTCTATTAAATATGATAAGATTATTTTATACTTCGATCTAAAATTAATACAGATTTAACTGATTTAAAAAGCTTTTTAAATAGCTTTATCCGTGATTGTTTTAACTGATGAATCGTTTCACCATAATATATAATGAATATAAGCACAGGATTTACTTCTTTGTTAAAAGATATGTGCAAAAAGAAGAAGATGTTGAATATATTGTTCAGAATATTTTCATGCATGTTGGGAAAAATCTGGATAAAACAGCAAAGGTATCTTTGGAAGCAATTATTTTTGAAATCAGTAAACAGGAAATCTCCAGTTTTTATAATAAAAATCAATTACCTTTTATTTCCTTTTTAGATGAAAATAACAAGGATAGTGAAGATGAATGAATATCAGGAAAAGATTGCTTAAATAGGAAATCTTCTGGATAAATCTGCCCCTAAAAAAGTGACATATTTATTATGTATTGGGCACAATGATGATTATACCCTTGAAAATCCAGAGAATTATCAGTGGTTCTCCGATCATCATATTAACATTATACAGACTGATTAGCCCCCAAGATTTAATTTAATTTCTGAAAAATAAAAATCTTTATTTTTATTTTAAATTGATAGTATTTAAACCATAAATATATCATTCAATTATAATATATTGTTTTTTGGATGATTTCTAATATTTTATTCCTTTTCAACTTCTATAATCCCCCAATAGCAGAGGTAATTTTAACGTTAAATAATTCATTTATTTGTGATATAATTGTATCTTTATTTGGAAATTAAATCTAAATTTTTCAATTATGAATTTACTATCGTACTTAAGAGAAAAAGCTTTAGAGAGAGCTTTAGTTTTGATACTTTATTGTGGAGTAAGCCAGTTTGCAGGTGCACAGGATTTCTACACAACCACTCCCGCACCTAATTCTGCCAGACCTGATCTGGAAACACTGAGAGGAACACTTCTCAACGGTTATATAAATACGGACTATGTAATGTTAGCACTCCATAGGGCAGCGTGGGTCGATGGGACGCCTGAAAATTCTCTGGCAGCAGTTCAGAGAGCACTCAGAAATCCAGCCGTTGATATCATTGAGATTGATCTGAAGACCAGTGAAGACGGGAAGGTGTATCTGATGCATGATAATTATCTTCAGCGGACAACTAACTTTTTAGATATGTATCCCAATATCTACGGTGCTGGTAAGGATAATTTTGGAAAAGCAAGTGAATATCCATGGTCAGTATTATCACAACTAAGATTGAAGAATGAAGAAAAGACCTATACCATGGAAAAGATTCCTCTTTTAGATGATATTATTTATGAGGTACGTGGTAGAAGAGTGATACTCCAGCTTGATATTAATGATGACTACACATTCGAACAAGCGCTGAAAGTTGTACAACGTGCCCGTGCCTTTTCATTTGTGATGTTTAAAGGAGATAAAACACCTAAGCGATTGGCGCCGTATCTGAAGTTATTAACTGAAGAGGAGAAATTGCAGTTCATATTTGCTCCATTTATCAGGGCTGATTCAAAGCCTGATGGTGCAACGTGGCCAGATCCGATGGGATTTTATCAGGAATGGGAAGACTGGCGGGTTAATTCCTGTCTAGAATGTACTGGCATTGCAGGCTTGTATGAAATGGTATTTAAAACTCCTGCAGATACTGATCTTTTTACAGTGGCAGAGAAAATAAGAAAGAGAGGAAAAAGATTGGGGATTTTTTCTGCACAGCCGGAACATTACCGGGGAAGATATTTTGGAAATGTGAATATTAATCAATGTTGTTATGATAATCCTGAAAAAGACAGAAGAGGTGATTTTGATTTTATTCTTGCTCCCAACAATAACAGAACGGCAGGAATCAATGGTTATATTATAACTGATGAAGTAACAACTTTTCTCGAATATTTTCCCGACAGGATTATTCAATAAAAGGAAACTTAAACAAATACATAGTAACCATCTTAAATCTTTTTTATGAAATCTATATTTTTTTCTAGTTATATTGATAGCTGTTCAAAAACTTTCTGCTCAGGAAGTATTTGATAATGAAGCTAAAACATATTATGAAAATAATACCAAGGTTAAGAATTTTTACCCCCTTAATCTTAGTAATCCACATTGGCATGGCGATTTTAAAAATCCGAGAAATGAAGCTAATAATTTAGAAGGAAATGCTTACACCGCAGTAGCTGACCGTTTTGGTATTCCTGCGCAGGCATTATATTTCAGACAACATGAATATGATGATCTGATTATCCCATCAGCTGTTGTTAAGAATATTGTTGATAATGATAAGGGATTTTCTATTTCAGCCTGGATTAAAGTTCCGGATAATGGAAAATACTGTCGTATCTTAAGCTTTATCAATCCCGTACATGATAATAGGAGAGAAAATATCCAGCTGAGAATGGTGGACGGATACTTCCAAATACTGAAGACCTCTTCTTTTGCCAGCAAGCCGGTCGTAATGGGACAGGCACGCTATAAAATAAGCTATGATAGTGAAGAAGATATTTTTCCGGGAAATATATCCCGGTCCTGGTGAATATGGCGAAGGGTATATCTATTTTATGCTGTCTTCTAATAAATATTCTACCCGGCTGTATTACAGCCGCCCCGGAGGAAGGCTCTATGCCAATTATTTTTGGTTCGGACTGACTGATGTTCTCTCAGAATTCCATACTATTACTTTTGGATCAGTTTATAATTATGTGACTACAATACTCAATGCTGTAGATGATATTATGGTTTATAACGAAATGCTTAGCCCTGAAATAGCTAACAATAATTTTCTTGTTCAATCTCCCTTATATCCTTCACGGTCTTATGTACTAAGAGATTTTCAACATCGGCCTATAGCTCCTGCATATCATGATGAATACAGTGTTGATGGTAATGATATAGTGGCTAAGACTGATAACACCTCTACCGAAGGTATTTATGGGGCAAAAAGATGGTTGATGCCTACGATAGCGAGATATAAAAACCATCAATTTGTAAGCTTTGTCAATGCTAAAACAAACCTTCCGATAGGACCTGCATTTAACAATTCTCAAAGTTTTTACCAACAAAACAATATAGAATCTAATTCTGTAAGAGAGCAGCTTGAAGCCGTTCATATTGAAAACCGTCCAGCCAACCTGCTTGATTCTAGACAAAGTGCATTTAAATTTGATATAAGAATGGAAGATGGATTTCAGTTGGGAATTGATGAAAATAAAGTTTTGCGTGGGGTGCAGAAAAACATGCCTAGAACTGAGTGGTCTGTCCAGGGATCATTTAACACGTCTATAAGAGAAAAATTCTCTTACGTCAGCGAAGCAGGAGTAAGGATTGTCAACTATGGAACGGGAAACAGCTTAGCAATAGAACCTAATGTTTTTTATACATTATATCAAAGTCCTACTGCTTTTGAGCCATTCCGGCTGGTAAGGACACCTGGAACCTATAATATTGACGATTATCAGTATGGATATGAAAATTATAAGTTTTATAATATGACAAAAACAGGGATACTAATCCCTAAAGGAGGAATAAATGATACACAAAACAGAAAACCTCAGAGGCTCATGTCACATGGGAATGCTGCATTTCAACTGGTGTATGTAAAGGATGACCTTAATGGAAGACCTTTATATATGATAAGAACGGACAATGGTTATGGGGCTAAAATATTAGTTCCTGATGTATACGATTCTAAACTTATTGTCCAGAATGCTTTTAATGAAGACGAAAACCCAATCATACCTGATAATTACTTATGGTCGATAAATGTTATTTATTTCAGTGATGGTTCACATCCTTTTACAAAAACAGCATCACGCAAATCTTCCGATCTGTCTGAATCTCAAATGCTGCAGGTTTACCCAAATCCTGTAAAAGGAAGAGCGACTGTTCAATATACTTTACCCAAATCCACCAAGGTAAAACTCTATATTACAAGTTCTACCGGAGCACTGGTAAAAACAATAAAAGAAGAGTCCAGGAATAAAGGAACTTATAAAGAATCTTTCACTACATCAGGCTGGCCTTCCGGGCTCTATTTCTGTAACATGCAAACCGATGAAGGGATAACAACAAAAAAAATTATTGTGAAATAGGTATGGATTACAACTCGTAAAATAAATTTGATGTTTATCAATAAAATAGCCCTCGTGTTTGCGAGGGCTATTTTATTATTTTTCAACCTGAGGAATCTCAATAGCAATAAGCTGTAGTTTGTATTCCTGCAATTGCTGGTTGATGGTCGATAAACCGTTGCTGAAGAATGAAGATGCTGTAAAAAGCTCATGATAATATGCGATCCCTTCAAGCATATTTTTCCTGAAAGCATTCCATTTTTTTGTCTGGGAATGGGTAATCTGTACGGTTGATTCTGCAATTTCCTTTCTCAGATAATCCACATACATTTTCAATTCATTGATGAACATGTTCGGACGTTGGTTGTCAGAAAGAATGTTGGTATTTCCGTAGATATGTTTTACCATTTCCGAAAGAGAAACTTCCTTATCAAAAAAAGCAATATTGGGTCCGGGACATATCACTACCCCTTGTTTTTCACCTTTTATTTCAAGGTTTTGTTCCATATATGCTGCATTTACAAGTCCTACACACAGGCAGGCTTTATCGGTAATTTCAGACTTTCTTTTATTGAATTCCTGCTCTGTTAATGTTTCCTGTTCTGCATATAATGCTTTCAGTTTGATATCCTGATATTTTTTAGATGCGGTACAGGTTCCTTCCGGAGAAAATTCTTTGCTTAATGCCAGAAGTTTTTTAGGGCACGAACTTCCATATTTTCCTTTCGCTTCTTTTTCATACTTCAATGTTTCGTTTGAGGTTCCTTTTACCGTATTGAAAGGAACACCCAATGGTGAGATATTACTCAGATAGAAATCCTGTTCTTTTGATTGTAAAAGTAGATTTCTGGTTTCAGTATCTACGGACGTTGCTTCGGGCACCAATAAAAACGGAGAGCCCCATCCTACGCTGTCTACACTATAATTCGCCAATAAAAACTCATGTTCTTCAGAAGTACCTACTCCACCTTGTACCGTAATCTTCATTTCTAAAGGCTCGGAAACTGCGGGTTTTCCTTTTTGTTCTAAAGCAGCAGTCATTAAAGTGTGAGCCGATTGTATCAGATCATTTTTTTTCTGCTTAAACTCTTCCATGATAGGTCCAAGAAGCATTCCTTCAGTGGCAAATGCATGGCCTCCGCAATTCAATCCGGATTCTATTCTGTATTCTGAAACCCATAACCCCTTTTTAGCCAGAAAATTCCCCTGGATCATCGCAGAGCGGAAATCACTTACTTTAAGAATGATTTTCTTTTTGATTTTTCCGTTTTCATCCGGGAAGAAGTCTTCAAACTCTTCCATATAGCTGTACAAACGGGGATTCATGCCTGCGGAAAGAACCATTGATGATGACAGTTTACTTTTGGCAAAACCCCGCAGTGAAGCATGGGCATCGTTATACATTACAGGAAGCTGCTCATTTCTATGATAGTTGTCTTTATCTACTTTTGTCATGATATTGACATCAATACTTCCCGGTCTTAAATTGGATTCTATGAAGTTTTTGATATTGGAACTCCAGTTGTCTTTTTGATTGATAAGGGTTTGAAGGCTGTTTTTAAGATCCGAAGTATTCGGAAGCATGGCCATAAAGTCCTTTAAAGCTTCTTTGTTTTTGCTGATTTCCTGTTTGAAAGATTCAAATTTTTCATTCACAATATCATCCACCATATCCAGATAAGCCGTAACTCTTCTGGCTCTGTAGTCTTCTGTTTTTGCTGAAATTCCGAAATAGTCAAGATTGAACTTTTTGTTGTAAAAGTTCTTCATTTTTTCCAGGATTTCATCATCAATGATGGAGATCACAGAAGAAATTCCATATTGGGCAACACGAATCGGGCTGTCTATAGTATAAGCCAGACCCATTACCGGAATATGGAAATTGTGCAAAGGTTTTTTTGTCATAAAGTTTTGATAAAAGTTCTTTTATTATTTATCTAAAAATCCTTTACAACTATTCACTGCCTAAAAATATTATTTTAAAATGAATTATGCGGTAAATAATATTTTGTTTTGTAAGAAATATGTCAAATGTCATTTTTTTTGTGGCTGATCTTTTATTTTACCAGTATGTTTTAAAGTTATTCAGCTTTGTTTTTAAGCATCATCAGAAGACTATAAGCACCTTTCTGTACAATTTTCTTATCTTTTAAAAAGTCTGATTTTATTATCTCTGTAAACTGCTCATCAGAAATTCCGGTTACTACGGGAATCATTTTATAACCGGATTTTCCAAGATCTTCAAAAACGTAATTTTTATTTTCATAAGAAACCACTGCTTCATTGGGAAGACCTTGTGTATAACGGCTGCTGATTTTGACTTCAGCATTGATATACATTCCTTTTACAAATTCAGCATTTACCGAAGACAGTTTAGCAATTGCAGTGGCAGATCCTCCGTTTTCAATACTTGGAACTACGCTGACAATTTTAGCATTGGATTTCAGCTCCGGATTCTGATTGTTATACACTAAAATTTCCTGTCCTGTTTGAATATCATTCACATCATTTTCAAAAACCTTTAATTCTAAAAGTAATCCTGCAGGATTGATCAGTTCAAATAAAGTATCTGCCGGATTGATGTATTGTCCGTTATTCACAAGAATTTTGCTTACAAAACCTGTAAACGGAGCATGGATACTGATCCTGCTTCTGATATTTCCGGTATGTAAACCTTTGGTATTGATTCCGATGATTCTCAGTTTTTCTTCAAGTCCTTTCAACGTAGCATTCAGTGTAGCATAATCAGCCTGTGCGGTCTGCATCGTCTTATCACTGCTGGCTTTGCTTGTATTGAGGTCTTTCTGGCGGTTGAAATTCAGTCTTGCGGCTTCAAGCTGAGCTTTTGTCACCAGATAATCCTGTTGCAGCTGTATAAACTGCGGATCTTCTACTACAGCGAGCACTTGTCCTTTGTTGAAGTGGCTTCCATTAATCACGTTAATAGATTTTATATGTCCTCCCATAATACTGGAAACGGAATTAATATGTGATGGTGCAATTTCTGCTTTCCCGTTCAGTCTTACCAGTTTTTCCATATTTCTATTCTGGATACTGGTTGTTGTTAACCCTACAGACTGAACCTGCTTTTCTGTAAGATGAACTGAGTTTTTATTGTTTTCAGTAAATTTTGTGTTTTCATACACTGTTTTTTCTTCTTCTTTTTTTCCTGAACATGAAGATAAAGTAAGGATTAAAGTAAGGCTGTATAGAGATATATTCTTGAAATGCATGATGATATTATTTTGAAATTAAGAATTGAAGTTCTGCCCCAATCTGATTAAGTTTTTCCAGCTGATCAGTATAATCTGCTTTGGTCTTTACGGCCTGGTTCACCAGTATTACCCAATCCAGATAATCAATTTCTCCTGCTTCCATCTGTTTTTGTGCGGTTTTTAAAATGGTTTCAGATTTTGGGAGCTGTTTTTGTTCATAATTTTCGATGATCCGCTGTTGGTTGATATAATTGTTCAGCTGCTGATTTAATCTGTTTTGAAGTTCGATTTCTTTTCTTTGGTATTGATTCTCGGAGATTGCAATTTTAGCCTGTGCCGCTTTTGCCAAAGCTCTTTGGCCTTTTGTAAACAATGGAATTCCCACTCCTACCTGCACTGAATTGAAGCGGTTGTTATTGATGTTTTTCATACTCTGATTAGTATATCCGATAAGAAGATCCGGAAGCATTCTGCTTTTCTCAAGTTGTGCTTCGGCCTCTCCTATTTTGATCTGTTGCTGCAGGTACTGAAGTTCGGGGTGTTGCTTTACCATTTCCCCGGAAATCTGCATTCCTATACTCATGGTGGGCTTTTCAGCAATAGGCTGGTAAGGAATTTCGGACTGAAGTAATAGTTGAAGCTGAAGTTTGGCCATGTTCAGATCATTTTCAAGAATATTCAACTGTACTTTTACCTGTTCTTTCTGAATTTCAGCGGTGGATTCCTCTAAAATATTGGCTTCACCCTTTCTTAACCGTAATGCGGCTTTATCTGCAAAGTTATTATACAACTGACTGATGTATTCCAGGACTTTTTTCTTCTCCTGAAGCACGAGTATTCTGTAGAAAACATCCGTCACTTCTCTGGTAAGCTGTGTTTTTGTAAGGTTTTGATTAATGACACTTGCAGACCATTCGGCATCCAGCATCTGCTTCCTTTTTGAATAAACTGTTGGAAAGCTGAATCTCTGGGAAATCCCGAATGAATTATCTGTTTCTTCTCCCTGAATCTGCCCAAATCCTCCGGTAACTTCCATCTGGGGAATATCCAGATAGCTGGCTTTTAGCTTTTCCTGATAATCTGATAATAATTTTGAGTTTTTAAGAATGCCGTTTTGTTGGTATGCTTTTTCCAAAGCCTGATCATAGGTAATATTTTCCTGAGCCTGGAAACTTCCAAAGGAAATTAACAACAAGAAAACAGAAAGTTTTTTATAGTTGGTTTTTTTTGCGAATTTCATTTTATCTTTATTAATATGTTCAAACAGGACGTATAATATGGGAAGTACAAATAGTGTTAAAAAGGTTGCAAGCATCAGACCTCCGATTACCACAGTTGCCAAAGGTCTCTGTACTTCAGCTCCTGCCCCGTTGCTTATGGCCATGGGAAGGAATCCCAAAGAAGCTACAAAAGCCGTCATCAAAACCGGACGGAGCCTGATTTTTGTGCCTATGAGTACAATTCTGCTGGTGTTTGATATGCCGCTGTTTTTCAATCGGTTAAATTCTGATATCAAAACAATTCCATTAAGTACAGCTACTCCAAACAAAGCAATGAATCCTACTCCTGCACTAATACTGAAAGGCATTCCTCTCAACGCCAGAAAATAAACGCCTCCTATTGCAGACAACGGAATGGCTGTGTAGATGAGCAGGCTGTGTTTTACAGAACCGAAAGCAAAAAATAAGAGAAGGAAAATCATCACCAACGAAATAGGAACAGCAATTCCCAGTCTGGCTTTAGCTTCATTTAAGTTTTCAAAAGCACCTCCATAAGAAACAGTATAGCCTGGTGACAGCTTGAGGTTTTTACCAGCTTTTTGCTGAAGTTCCTCCACAATACTCTGAACATCTCTTCCTCTTACGTTAAAGCCTACAATAATCCTTCTTTTGGTATCTTCTCTCTGAATCTGGTTCGGGCTGTTTTTAAGTTCTACTTTAGCCAATTGTGACAATGGAATCTGCTCTCCGGAAGCCGTAGGAACCAAAAGATTCTGGATGCTGGTAATATCTTTTTTCTGTTCATTCTCCATTCGGACAACGATGTCAAACTTCTTCTCGCCTTCGTATAATGCTCCTGCTGTCTGACCTGCAAAAGCCATGTTGATCACCCTGTTGATATCTGCCACCGAAATATGATAACGGGACAGTTCGGAACGGTTATAATCAATCACAACCTGAGGAGCACCTACAACAGGTTCAATATAAAGATCCTGAGCTCCTTTTACGGTATTGATGACACTTCCCATCTTTTTCGCATAGGCAGCCAGACTATCAAGATCTTCACCATAAATTTTGCATACCACATCCTGCCTTGCTCCGGTCATCAGTTCATTGAAACGCATTTGTACAGGGAACTGAAAGCTGGTGGTGAGGCCTGGTATAATGCTTAATGCTTTGCTCATTTTGTCTGAAAGTTCAGGAAATGTTGTTGCGGAAGTCCATTTCTTTTTAGGCTTTAAAACGACGATCATATCTCCGGAATCCATAGGCATAGGTTCTGTGGGAATTTCTGCACTACCAATTTTCATGACCACTTTTTCTACTTCAGGAAACTGTGTTAAAAGTATATGTGCTGCCTGAGTGGTTGCTTTCTTTGTTTCATTGATATTACTTCCCTGCAGGATTCTCATCTCCACGGCAAAGTCACCTTCCTCCAAAGAAGGAATAAATTCTCCTCCCATTCTGGAAAGGGTAAAAACAGCACCAACAAACAGGATGAATACGCCAACAATAATGGTTTTTCTGAATTTAAGAGCCTTCATCAGGAGTTTCTGATGTCCTGTTTCCACTTTACCCATCACACGATCTGAAATGTTTTCTTTTTCCTTTTTCTTTCTGCTTAATACCAAAGAGCTCATCATAGGAATATAAGTCAGAGAAAGAATAAAGGCACCAATCAGGGCAAAGGCAACCGTCTGAGCCATAGGTTTGAACATTTTTCCTTCAATTCCCTGAAGGGTAAAGATGGGAAGATATACAATCAGAATAATAATCTGTCCGAAAACCGCACTATTAACCATTTTGGTTGCAGAGCTGGAAACCTGGTCGTCCATTTCCTTTTTGCTGAGCATATTGTCTTTTCCAAAATGCTTTTTATGAGCGAGCTGGTGCAGTACCGCTTCAACGATGATAACGGCACCATCTACAATAAGCCCAAAATCAAGGGCTCCAAGGCTCATCAGATTTCCTCCCACCCCGAAAATATTCATCATGATAATCGCGAAAAGCATCGCTAAAGGAATAACGGAAGCAACCAATAATCCCGCTCTGAAATTTCCTAAGAATAAAACAAGGATAAAAACAACAATCAATGCGCCTTCCATCAGATTGGTTTTTACCGTACTGATGGTATTGTTCACCATTTTAGCACGGTCAAGAAAAGGCTCGATGACCACTCCTTCAGGCAATGATTCCTGGATTTTTTCCAGTCTTTCTTTGATATTTCCGATCACCACATTGGCATTCTCTCCTTTCAGCATCAACACAATCGCTCCGGACACTTCTCCGGTATCATTATAGGTCATGGCGCCATATCTTGTGGCATACCCGATCTTTACAGAAGCCACATCTTTAATATGTACAGGAATCCCTTCTTTGGTTTCCGCTACCTGGATGCTTCCGATATCTTCTGTGCTTCCCAGAAGCCCTTCACTTCGGATAAATAAGACCGTTTCTTTCTTTTCAATATAAGCACCTCCTGTATTCTGATTATTCTTTTCAAGAGCCGCAAAAACATCGTTGATATTGATATTAAATGCCTGGAGTTTATTCGGATTAATGGCAATTTCATATTGTTTCAATTTCCCCCCGAAACTACTGACATCAGCCACACCTTTTGTTCCCAGAAGCTGTCTTCTGACTACCCAGTCCTGAATAGTTCTGAGTTCAGTTTCATCATACACATTTTCGTATCCTTTTTTGGGTCGTACCACATATTGGAAAATCTCTCCCAATCCGGTTGAAATAGGCCCTAATTCCGGTTTCCCGATTCCGTCAGGGATATTGTCCTGAACGAGTTGTAAACGTTCCTGAACCTGTTGACGAGCCCAATACACATCGGTATTATCATCAAAAACTACAGTCACCAATGAAAGCCCGAAACGGGAGAAGCTTCTCAGCTCTGTAATTCCGCTGATATTGCTGGTAGCCTGTTCAATAGGAAATGTAACAAGACGTTCTATATCTGCTGCACCGTAAGAAGGAGCTGTTGTAATGATCTGAACCTGATTATTAGTGATATCCGGCTGTGCATCAATAGGAAGTTTGGTGGTTTCATAGACTCCAAAAAGCACAAGCCCCACTGTAAACAGAGCAATGATGAGTTTATTCTTTACAGAAAACTCAATAATTTTATTTAACATGGAAAAACGATTAATTAGTAACCCGGGAATGCGTTATAAAAACTGTTGGACTTTTCCATTGCAGAAATTGCTTAGGGTAACAACAAAGTTATAATGACATCGTAAACAGAGTTATAATGCACAACAGGTTAAATTGATATGGAATAATTAATGGATTGCTTTAAGGATAAAGCAATTTCAGGATAAAATCAATTAAGAAAGCCGCGGAGGCTGAAAAATCTGAGAAAGATATTGATTGGAGAAATCTTTTTCTTTGTAGATAGTGGCTTTCTTTGAAACCGTAATTTCTTTAGGTTTTTTAAATTCGAATGTCAACTCTGGAAGCTGAGCATGTACAGTTAGTACAATTGGTGGATTGATAAATGGCAGTTTCTGATCAGTGTCCCAGTCAGAATCCTGTTTATGGTTATCATAATGCTCAATTACAAATTCTGAAAAGCTACCGTGATATTCCATGAAATGCTCAACAAACATAGGTACTTTCAATACTTCCCCCGCATTGGTGGTAGCCAGTACATACATCATCGAACATAATATGGAGAACCATTTTAACATGGATGCAAATATAGGGCTTAAATTTTTCCTGAGAGCGCACCAGTATTAATTTTTTGAGAATTTTATCTAGTTTAAAAATGGTTTAAATAAATAATAGCGATTCAAAATAATGTTAGATTTACCAAACAAAAATTAAAGTCTGGATTTCAGCCGGCTTAGCGTTTCCTGTGAAATATTAAGATAAGAAGCCACCATTTTATTGGAAAGCCTTCTTACAACAACCGGATTTTCATCCAGAAGCTGACGGTATTTTTCAAGAGCATCCTGAACAAGGAAAGACATCAGTCTTTTGGTATTATTCACATAGGCTGTTTCCAGATAGATTCTGTAAAATTTCTCCCATTGCGGGATAATTTCCAGGAGGTGGTAAAAATTCTTATGGCTTATATAATATACTTCTGAATCCTCTACGGCCTCAATAAATTCCTCAGAGGGTTCAGAAGTAATGAAACTGGTGAGTGCAGTGGCAAACTGGTTTTCAAATGCAAAATATCGGGTGGAATCCTGTCCTTCTTCATTGATGAAAAATATACGGAGGCAGCCATTCACTACAAAGAATGTTCTCTGACTGTTTTGCCCGTTAGAAAGCAGCATTTCATTCTTTTTTAACCGGATCGGTCTGAAATAAGAGAGAATCGTTTCCAATTCTTTATCCGTTACTGCTATTCTATTTTTAATATATGATGTTAAAAGTTCCTGCATGTAAGCAAAAATAGGGATAAATGGCTTTGCTTATCTCTTTTATTCCGTACTGTCTATGGATTTTCTGCCTGCCCGGCTTTCCAGTATGAACAGATATACATCCCATGTGGATCCCAGTCCAGCGTTGTTTTGAAATAAGTACGAAGCTCATGTACAGTACTATATTCTGCAGCGATGTAAACATATTCTTTTAAAACTCCGGATGGAAACTGAACCGATTTCACCGTTTCAGCAAGCTTACTTCCTTTCTCAGGATGAGGATTGTGAAGCCATTCAACCGAAATATCGGCTGCAGAACACAGAATAAGCTCGTCCTCTTTGCCGGATACCTCCAATAGGATCTTTGCAGATACATAAGACGGAAACTGTTCTGCAATGGCACAAATAACAGGAAGCGCTGTTGCATCTCCTGCCAGCAGGTAAAAATCAGCATCAGGAACTAATGGTCTTGTACTTTCTTTCATTCCTACTTCTAATACATCGCCTGTACAGGCCTTTAGTGCCCAGGCAGAAGCCGGACCATTATCACCATGAGCAACAAAATCAATAGTTAATTCCCTATTTTCAAGATCAATTTTTCTGTTGGTATAGGTTCTGAAGAGAGAAACGCCGTCCTCTTCAGTCGGGATAAAAATTTTATTGTTAGAACCGGAACGGACATTCGCCAACAACTCAGTCTGTTTGTTATCGATTTCAAATATCACACGGATAAGATGTGGAGTAAGATATTGCTTGTTTTTAACAATAAATGCAGAACGTATTTTTTTTGTTTTCTCTGCCTGAACTATTATAGAATTTTCCATTTTTTATTTTTTATTGAATAGTAAAATGATCATAGATAAAATACAGCTGATGCCTCCGAACAGATACACTGTCTGATAATCAAACCAGCCTGCAATCAATCCGGCAACAGGTCCTGCCAATCCTAATGACAGGTCAACGAAAGCCACATATGCTCCCAATGCTGTTCCTCTCATCTGAGGTTTTACTTTTTGAATGGCAAGAACTCCCAACGCCGGAAAAACCAGTGAGAATCCTACACCTGTTAATCCACATCCAAGTAAGGCTAATGTTTTGGAAGGAGATGTCCAGATGAGCATCTGCCCCGCCACTTCGATAATCAGAGAGATCAATGCTATTTTAAAACCTCCGTATTTATCCGGAAAAGAAGCGAATAAAATTCTGGTGAGGACATAGCAGGCTCCAAAAATCATAAAAGCAAGTGAGGCGTCACCCCAATTTTTTTGTGTGAAAAATAAGGCAATAAAAGAAGCGATACATCCAAAAGCCATTGATGAAAAAGCAAGACTCAACCCCTGACCGGATATTGCACCAATTACCTTGTAGAAAGGAGTTCGCAAATGATCTTTATCTACCGGAATAGAAGGTAGTTTTGCAGTGGAAAGCCAGCTTACTAACGGAAGTAAGGCAATCAGCATAAAAGCAGGCAGGATATTGTATTCTTTACTTAACCAGATACTGATGGGAGCTCCAATGGCAATACCTGCATACATGGCAATACCGTTCCATATCATTACTTTTCCGGAATTGGAGTGCCCTACGAGACCTATTCCCCACGTTAAAGCTCCGGTAACCAGGAAACTTTCACCAACTCCATGAATAATTCTTGCGATTAAAAGAAAAACCAGTGCCAGCAATGGATGAGCCTGAAATACGACAGCCAATACATAAACTATTCCGGCAATCACTGCCAGTATCACACCAGACATTTTGCTTTTCCTGGCTCCTTTTGTATCCGTGATTTTTCCGGAATAAGCGCGGGTTAAAAGGGTTGACAGCGACTGCAGACCAATGACAAGTCCTACAATAATACTGTCAAAACCTAAACTGTTCTGAACAAACCTTGGAAGCACTCCCAGAGCAATTCCTATTGTGAGATAAACCCCGAATACCGAAATGATAATCGGAGTAGTCGCCTGATAGAAATTAACAGTCTGTCCTTTTTCTAATGTTGTACTCATAAATTTTGTTTAAAATATTCGGGTGCAAAGGTCCCTGTACAACAAATAAAAAACTTTGATCTAGATCAAAAACGGCACATTGAATTAATCAAAATCCAGGAAACTATCAGTAAGCTGTTTCCATTGTATTTTAGCAACTCCCATCATTCCGCCTGCAGCCGTTGCAAGATTTCTAATCACATCAATGAATTGAGCATTCCAGTTAGGTCTTTCATTTCGTCCGTATACTGCTGCTTTTAAATGAGCTATATTTCTGGAAATCATAAAGGTTGAACTTGCTGCAGAACTGTAAAAATGAGCAATATGACGACTTTCTTTGTTTTGGGGATCTCCTGACGGCCTGCATGTCATCGATATACTTTCAGAAAAACTGTCCTGATAGAAACAGATATCTGTAATCTCTACCCAGTCGTAGCCTTTTGCCTCATGCTCTCCCGGCCCCGGAATATCAATGCTGATGAAATCTCCTTTTTGAGGCTCGCGATCTACTGGATTTCCATCAAAATCATACAATTTAAATGCGGCAAATGCCTTACCACTATAACTTTCCCATTTATTAACTGAAAAAAATCTTTCTTTCAATATTTTATACTTCAGCGGAATCAAATCCTGCTCAAATGCTTTTCGGCTTTCTGTATCATGGGAACCTCCGAATTTTTGTGCAGGAACTCCCTTGAATTTCTTTAGACTCATAGAATCTGTTTTAAGCAAAATAGGATAAAAACATTACAAAATTTTATGACTGGGGTCACAAAAGAGTTAAACAATTGTTTGAATATCGATTGATATAGACCTTGTTTTGATAATAATTCACTTTTTGTCAATTATTTATTTTTGGCGAAAATCATACGTACAATTCTTCAGATGGCGAATTATATTTAACTGGATATGATTTTCTACTCCTAATTTCGGAATCCTGAATAAAATGGAACACATTTAGTAAATAATTATTTTCACTTGAAATAAATAATTTTTAAAAAAAATGAGCTTATGATGTTTTGCATACCATGATTTTTGCTTATATTTGTGAATCGAAATAATTTTTTTTCATCATTTGTGTTTTTTTAAGGTCTTCATTCGTGGAGACCTTTTTGTTTTCAATAGCATCATAATTGAATATTGTCTATTGAAGTGGAAAAAAGAGTGAAATGTGAAATATTACCTTTTTAAATCTTTCCAATTTCTTTTCTATAAAGGAATGTATGATGTTTTAAGATGTCAATAACTCTCCTTTTTGATAAATTTCAACCCCTTTTGTACAGGTTTATAAGCCTATTGAATTGTTTTAATAAAATCTGTTGGTCTGAACTGCATTACAGACTGAAAGCTTCTGGTATATGCCTGAACACTCTTATACCCTACTTCATAAGCGGTTTCTGAAATCGTAAGATTACCCGAACTCAAATACTCCAGACTCTTGATAATACGAAGCATTTGCTGGTATTTGCTTAAAGTAAGCCCGGTTTCTTTTTTGAAAATACGTTCCAGGGTACGGAAAGATAAATGAGCCGTATCACTAAGATCTTCCATTTTTATTTCATTTCGGTAATGATTGTGCAGATGCTGTATAACTTTAGCAAGACGTTTATCTTTGGGAAGGCTGATGTGAAAGGTCAGTGAATGCTCTACAAATTGTGGCAGTTCGTTGAAAAGTGCCTTCAGGAATAGATTTTCATTATGATTCACAGTCATCTGTTTAGACCACTTTTCTGCGTATTTTATCATTTCTTTCAATACAGGAGGAACAGAAAATACATTCACTTCATGATAGAAAGATTCCTGGGTACTGATATCGGCAAACATGATCATCAGCTTGATCTTTTCAGAATGAGAATTGGTTTTGTGAACAGCATTCGGAGGAATCCATACGGCATGATTCTGAGGAAGAAGATAGATTTTTTCTTCGATAGTAATATATTGAAACCCACTTTCTACATAAACAAGCTGCCCTTTCTGATGGTGATGAAGAACATCATCATGAATCCAGTTTTCTTCAAACCATACAAAATAAGGTTTCTTCAGTTCATCTATTTTTATGGTGCCGTTGATGTCCATGTCGTTTTAGGTTAAAACTTTGGCAAAATTAAACAAAATTACTGTACTAATTTTGTACAAAAGTTTTTATTATGATGAAGAATGAAGTAAAAAAGAATGCTTCGTATGTTTTATTACTTATTAATGTTCTGGTGGTTATACTCATTTCCAGTAACCTCCGTTCACCGATTGTGGCGGTTGCACCTGTATTGGGAGAGATAAGAGATGTTTTGAAGCTGGACAATTTTCAGGTGAGCCTTTTAACCTCTATTCCATTGTTTATGTTTGCTGCGTGCTCGGTGCTGGTGAGCAGATTTTCCAATAAGTTCGGAATCAGCAAGCTTCTGATGTACTCACTGATTATTCTGAGTTTCGGGTTGTTTTTACGAATCAGCGGATCTCTATGGCTTTTGTTTGTAGGGTCTATATTCATTGGATTGGGTATCTGCATTGGAAATGTGGTTACTCCCGGATATGTTAAGAATAATTTCCCGAAACAGATTGGTCTCATGACCGGAATTTTTGCGGTATCTATGAACCTTACTGCTGCTTTAGCTTCAGGGTTCAGTGTAAAAATCGGGGAACTGACAGGGTTTGGATGGAAGGGTTCTCTGGGGATCTGGCTGGTGATTGCTGCATTGGGTTTTCTTGTTTTATCATTGGAGTTCATATTTAATAAAAGAAATCCGGTTCAATCTCAAACCGCACTCAGTACTTCAGATTTTAATATGTTTAAATCTGCTCAGGCATGGAATATCAGCATTTTTATGGGGCTTCAGTCATTGTTTTACTATTGCCTCGTAGCGTGGCTTCCTTCATTTCTTTCAGATTTTCATATGCAGGGAGAAAGTTCCGGCTGGGTTTTCTTTGTGATTCAGATTACCATGATTCCTGTAACATTCTGTTGCCCGATTATTGCCAGTAAAATGAAAGATCAGAGACTCATGATACTTTTTATCTGTGCTTTGATGTTTGGAAGTACCATGATGTTTGTCTTCCTAAAATCTCAATGGATCTATGTGAATGCAGTGATCATAGGGATTTCTAATGGATTATCTTTCAGTCTTTCGATTCTGTTTTTTTCTACAAGAACGAAAAGCAGTATCAATGCTGTTAAAATATCAGGAATGGCACAGTCTGTGGGATATCTGATTGCGGCATTCGGACCTCCGTTGTTTGGAAAGCTTCATGACTGGGATATTTCCTGGAACAGCTCGTTTTATTTATTAAGTGGTGCTGTACTGCTGATGTTGTATTTTGGAATGAAAGCGGCGAGAAATAAGTTTGTAGAAGATTAAGATAGTCAAGGTCAGGTAACACGTCTTTTATTGTGGGATGCTATCCATTCTTCTTTTTGGCATTTTGGGCAGCTTCCTGCATTACCTGCTTTTTTATGCTCTGTATACCCACAGAATATACAGGAGTAATATCTTTCCTCATGAATATATTGTAACGGATTATGTAATGAGCCTGGCATAATAGGAAGCCCGTATCTTACAGATTCATCTTCGAAAAAGAATACACTGATCTCTCCTGATATTTCTTCTATAGCCATTTCAACCTGCCCAAGTTGCGAAACTCCTTTTAGCCTCAACTCTGCAAAGAATTCGTCACTCCCAAGGTTTTCTTTTTGAAAGTTTTTAATGGAAAATTCGCCATTTTCTACCAGGCAGATAGATTTTCCTTCGACTAGATTTTCAAATTTTTTACTTTTTCCGATAAAATAGGTCACAATAGAATATAGAAGAATAATAACAATAAAAACAATAAGGGATGAAATAATTCCGACATCCTTATTAAACATAGGATCTCCTGCGGCCGACCCCAGGCCAATAATCACTACCAACTCAAAGATTGAGAGTTGTTTTACGCCTCTTTTTCCTAAAATTCTAAGTCCGATGATAATAGCAAGGAACATAATCATGGTACGAAGAATGATCTCTAAAAGAAAAGACCATTCTTCGTGTCC
The DNA here is from genome assembly GCF_965111995.1 of Chryseobacterium sp. Marseille-Q8038. Taxonomy (NCBI): domain Bacteria; kingdom Pseudomonadati; phylum Bacteroidota; class Flavobacteriia; order Flavobacteriales; family Weeksellaceae; genus Chryseobacterium; species Chryseobacterium sp. Marseille-Q8038. The sequence continues at coordinate 1,088,714 of NZ_CBCOPN010000001.1, forward strand.
CAATAATAATTCTTTCCAATCAAGATTTAAGAGAAAAGCTGACAGCATACAAATTATTTATCAGGAAATATTCAAAAAATAAGCCATAACTCCTGTTATTTATTTCATTTCTGTTTAAGGCTTACCTTTTCTCCGTCTTTCAGTATGAAACATTGGTTTTCGAGCCCTTTTTCTGCTATTTTTCCCTGAATAAATTTTCGGTCTTCCCTGCAATGGCTCACCGCTTCCAGATGGGTTATCCAAACCGTAGACTCCGGTGCATGTTCACAGACTTTTACAATGTCTTCACTGTTCATAATAATAGGATCTCCTACAGAAAAAGTGGCGGCTCCTCCTGCCACAATGATATGTTGAGGCTGGTGTTTATCAATTTCCTGGGCAATTTCATCATACCAAATAGTATCTCCTGCAATGTAAACTGATGTATGCTCTGTTTTAAAAACAAAACCATTTACAATTCCCATTTTCTCTCCGATTTCTCCGGTTCCATGCTGGCCTTTGGTGGTAGATATCTCAATATTTTTCCATTGAAGCTGATCATTCACAGCGATAACGTTGGTAAATCCCTGTTTTGAAATTTGCTCTGAAATAATCCCTGAACAAATAATCGGAATGTTTTTATCAAGAAGTTCTATGACTGCAGCATCCCAATGATCAGGATGAAGATGGGTGACGGCAACGGCATCTATTCCTTGTAATTTTTTTATTAATTCATCCTTACTGAAAGGCAGATTTACGAGAGGATTCAGTAATTCGCTATCTGTCATTGGCATTTTTCCCATAGATCCTTTTTCTCCCAACATAGGATCAATCAGGATGGAAATTCCATCAATATTCAATAGCAATGTTGCATTGCGCCATAATTGTAATTTCATTTTGACTAAGTTTGTAGAGCAAAGCTATTGCCTGATCAAGGTAAAACAATCGAAGGTTACCAAAAGGTTAACCATAAATATTCAATTGATGTATGAATTTTGAAGAATTTAAAAACTGTGGATTAAGACGAAGCCTGAATATTCTTTCGGGTAAATGGAAACCGCTGATTCTACACAACCTTTTTGAAGAAGATCAGGTACGGTTTGTGGAACTTTGGCGAAGTATGCCCAGAGTTTCCAAGAAAGTACTTGCCGAGCAATTGAAACAGCTGGAAGAAGATCTTATTATTGAACGGATTGAAGTGTATAATTTTCCGCCGGAAGTGTATTACAAGCTTACTGAAAAAGGAAAAAAGCTAGGGCCTATCCTTTCTCAATTACATCTGTGGGGAAATGAGCTCAAATAGCACTGTTTATTTAATATTTTATATATTGGCGAAAGTTACCATGTAATTTTGGTATAAAAACTAATAACAATTTTTACCAATGAAAAGAATCATTATTTTGATCTCCTGTATATCATGTACATGGGCTGCTGCTCAAATAGCGCCGCCACCTACTATCCAAAGATCAACGACATCCCGGGGACTTACCGTCAACTCAAGAAAAGGAACATTAATTGAGAAGAAAATCAGCACTCTGGGCACGTTTAAAAACCTTAATATTCAAAAGATTGTAACGAAAGATGTTTCTGATAATTCATCAGATCGTTTTCTGGGAATCATGTACGAATATGAAACCTTTGATGAGATATCAAAAAAGACATTGACTATTGATAAAAATGAATTGGGAAAACTGATTCAGGCTCTTCAGATGGTAGAACAAAAAGAAAATGAAAAGACAAACCAGGAAACCAAATATAAGTTTGTTACGATGAGCAATATTGAGTTTGGAAGTGTTTATCGGGAAAAACTTTCTTCGTGGGTTAATTATATAAAATTTCCTTCTCACTATTCTAATCAGAGCTTACAGGAATTCAATAAAGATGACCTGAAAGAATTGATTGCTCTTTTGAAGAAAGCTGAACAGGAACTTTAAAAAATCCTGAACTGCAATCGTCGTCAATAGGTAAACATAAAAACCTTATAGGTGTACAAAACCTATAAGGTACATTTAAAAAAATTAAAAATAATTATTACCGGAGCAGGATCAATTTAATCTTTAAACTGATCCAGAACTTCCATAATATTCTGATATACAAAATCCAATTCTTCGGATGTAATGCAATATGGCGGAACCAGATATATTACATTTCCCAACGGCCTCATGATAATCCCTCTCTGTAAGAATTCATTGTAAAGTTTCTTCCCTATTTCATTGAAATAAGAAGTACCATTCCCGGTTTTGAAATCGAAAGCTAAAATAGTTCCGATCTGTCGAACCTTTTCTACATGAGGATGCAAAGCAAGTGCTTTCACAAACTCTGAATGCTGATAAGTGATGCGGTTGATATTCATTTGAGTTTCATTTGTCAATAGGAGTTCCATACTGGCCAAAGCCGCTGTACAGGCTAAAGGATTGGCCGTAAACGAGTGTCCGTGAAATAAAGTTTTATAACGATCATCAGAAAGGAAAGCATCATAGATTTCATTGGAACAGGTGGTAATTCCCATTGGCATTGTTCCTCCTGTAAGCCCTTTTGAAAAACACATGATATCCGGTTTCTGTGTAAGATAATCTGCTGCGAAAAGCTTACCCGTTCTACCAAATCCTGTAAAAACTTCATCCTGAATCATAAGAACACCTTCTTCCCTGCAGAATTTCATCAGCTGGCTAAGGTCTTCAGCTTTATACATCAGCATTCCGGCCGCTCCCTGCACTAATGGTTCGTAGATAAAGCAAGCCACTTCATCAGCCAGTTCTTTAATCTGTTTCTGTAGGCTTTCCAGATTTTCTGTATTGGGTGTATCGATAAAAACAACTTCAAACAGCATGCTTTCAAAAGGCCTTGTCCAGAAACTTTTTTCACTTACAGACATGGCACCGAAGGTATCTCCGTGATAGGCATTTTTAAAAGCTAAAATCTTCGTTTTCTTTTTTTCCTTATTGTATGCATATTGAATACACATTTTTAAAGCCACTTCCACTGCGGTAGAGCCATTATCAGAGTAAAAAACCTTCTCCTGGCCAGCCGGAAGAATTTTCAGTAGATTTTCTGAAAGTTGTATGGCAGGTTCATGGGTAAATCCTGCAAAAATAACTTGCTCAAGGGTGTTTAACTGTTCAAAAACACGCTGCGCAATATAAGGATGAGAATGCCCGTGCAGCGTCACCCACCATGATGAAACAACATCCAGATATTTTTTTCCTTCGTTATCATACAGGTAAATTCCTTTTCCTTTTACAATGGGAATGGCATCATCAGCTGTTTTCATCTGCGTGTAAGGATGCCAATTGACGGCTTTGTCTCTTTGCTGCAGGCTGATTTCTTTTGTTATTGTATTCATATATTGATGTAAAAAATAGAAAATGAGTGATGGAGATGGATTTAACAATAGTTTAGTTGGATATGGTGTAGCAAGTGTTGGATTTGATCGCAAAGGCGCAAAATTTATCATAGAGAGTGATTATTTTAAGACGCAAGAAAATCAAAGATTTTCAGCAAGTTCAACGTTTATTAAGTCGTTGACGCATATCATTTGTACATAATCAATTTTATCGGAGATAAAATCCTTGCGCCTTAGAACATTATTTACCTTAAAAATATTTGCGTCTTTGCGTTTTCCAACCTATATCAGATTAACACAGGTTATAAAAATTCAAAAACCAATTTTGCAATAAACCCTATAATACCTATAATCCAGCTCATCACTCATAATTTATCATTCATAATTTATAATTACCTAGCAGCATGTTTCTTTTTTCATCATAGGTTTCAGTCCTAATGTCTGAAGCATCTGCATATCTTCTGAAACTCCCGGATTAGGGGTTACCAATAGCGTTTCTCTTTCTCCTGTAAAAATGGAATTGGCACCTGCCATAAAACACCATGCCTGTTCTGTTTCAGACATTTCTATACGGCCGGCACTTAATCTCACCATAGAAGAAGGCATTACAATTCTTGCTGTAGCGATCATTCTTACCATTTCCCAGGTATCTACTTTTTCATTATCTTCTAATGGAGTTCCTGCTACTCTTGCTAAAGCATTGATAGGAACAGATTCCGGATGTTTTGGCATTGTTGCCAACGTGAGAAGCATTGAAATTCTGTCTCTGTGCGTTTCACCCAGTCCGATAATTCCTCCGGAGCACACGGTGATTCCTGCATTTCTTACATTATTGATGGTATTGATCCTGTTGTCAAATGTTCTGGTAGAAATGATCTCTTCATAATATTGCTCAGAGGTGTCAAGATTATGATTGTAGGCATATAATCCTGCTTCCTGAAGTCTGATAGCCTGTTCTTCGGTAAGCATTCCCAAAGTGCAGCAAACTTCTAATCCAAGTTCATTTACTCCTTTTACCATGTCAATAACCCTGTCAAAATCACGGTTATTACGAACTTCACGCCATGCTGCTGCCATACAGAATCTCGAAGATCCGGAATCTTTTGCTTTCTGAGCGTGTGCAATTACTGTTTCCGTAGGCAACAAAGCCTGTACTTTGATATTCGTGTGATAACGGGCTGCCTGTCCGCAGTATGAACAGTCTTCAGGGCATCCGCCGGTTTTGATGGATAATAAAGTGGAAATCTGTACTTCAGAAGGATCATGCCATTCGCGGTGTACGGTGGCTGCCTTGTAGATCAGTTCCATCAGAGGAAGGTGATAAATTTCCTCAATCTCTTCTTTAGTCCAGGTGTTTCTCAATGTTGTTTTTGTATCCATTATCCTATTTTTGTTATTGTTAATTGCTTTGCAGCATGTTGTATAGATTCCTTATCAGTACTTTGGATTTCGGGAATCTTTATAATTTTTGTTTCTTTTTCAATAAAACTGCAGATTACTCTTTCAGTATCTTCCGGGAAATCTCCGTTGAGAATTAAATATTCCAATGGGATCTCTCTCTGTTGTAATGCGATGATTGATAATAAACTGTGATTAATACATCCCAGATAATTTCTTACTACCAATGCAGCCGGAAGGTTTAATTCTTCTATCAGATCGATCATAAATGTAGAGTCAGATATGGGAACCATAAGACCACCTGCTCCTTCTACAATTAATGGTTTTTCTGTTTTGGGGAGTTGAAAATCATTCAGATTTATGGTGATGTTTTCTTCTCTTGCGGACTGATGTGGTGATGCAGCCAGCTGTAAACGATAGGTTTCCGGATGGCATATTGCATGATCTGTCCATGCTTCAATTTTATTACTATCTGTATACTGCAGATCACCAGATTGTATGGGTTTCCAGTATTCTGTTTTAAAATGTTGAACCAAAACTGCTGAGCATACTGTTTTCCCGATTTCGGTTCCTATTCCTGTTATAAATAATTTCATGTGTTTCGAGATTCGGGTTTGGGCGTTTTTCGAGAAAATTGCTTTATTTCCCTTTTTTATTTTAAATAAATTCTCTAATAATTCCTGTCAGTTTTACAATTTCCTCTTCTGTATTAAAGCTGTGAAGGCAAATCCTCAGTCGTTCACTTCCTTCTTTTACGGTGGGACTGTAGATTGCGTAGGTTAAAAATCCTTCCTCAGATAAATTGTCCTGTAATTGCTTCAGTTTTTGATTATCCGGAATTACAATAGCCTGAATGGGGCTTGTTTCCATTGATGGAGACTGTAGATTTTGGCTTCGGAAAATTTTAATATTGTCCTGAAGTCTTATCGCCAGGTCATGATTTTGATCTAAAAATTCATATCCTGTTTGTATACTCATCCACTGAAAATCCTGTGCGGATGTGCTATAAATGAATGGGCTCGCAAAATTGACCAGGTAAGATTTCACTGTTTCATTACAGAGGATTGCTGCTCCATGAGCTCCAAGGGCTTTTCCATAGGTTACAACTGCTGCTGAAACCAGGTTCTGTAATTGATATTTTTCAACCAATCCATATCCAAAGACTCCAAATGCATGGGCTTCGTCAACAATCAGAGAGGCCTTGTATTGATGGGCAAGCTCAGCAATTTTCTGAATAGGAGCAAAATCTCCTTCCATAGAGTACAAACTTTCTATTGCGATATAACAGTGTCCATTTTGTTTCTTTAAAACATTCTCAAGATCTTCAATATCATTGTGCTTGAATTTCAGTTTTTTTGCATTTGATAATCTGCAGGCATCATGGACCGACCGATGAATCTGTTCGTCTACAATTATTGTATCATGACGGCTGGGAAGCGTAGAAAACAAGGCAAGATTGGCATTATATCCGGACGGAAAAAGTAATGCTGACTCAAACTCATGTTTCCGAGCAATATCATTTTCTACCGAAACTGCAATATCACTGTTTCCACTAATGAGCCTTGATCCCGTACTTCCGGAAAGCAATTGAGAGTTATCTGTAATCTTTTGCAGTAGTACATGTTGAAGTTCTTCACTTTTTGCAAACCCCAAGTAATCATTAGAATAAAAATCAATTCCATCAGATTGAAGCCGTAAACGCCTTAGAGTTCCTTCCTCTTTTCTTTTGTCAAGAGATTCCTGAAAACGGGAGATTTGGCTAAGCATAATTTAACTGAGCTACCTCCTGTGTAATAGCATTAATCCACTCTTTATGCAGTTCTTTTTCTATAGTTAAGACATAATCTGCGTGTTCCTTCCAGTCAGGTGAAAATTCATTGAGCTGGTTGATCATTTCTTCCAGATGTCCTTCTTCCTCAAGAATAATAGATTTTACCATAATTCTGGAAGAAGCTTCGGTAAGAACCTGCTGGTAAACAGGATAAAGTTCATCAGCACGAACCTCAATAGCATAGGTTACGAAAAGATAGGCTGCATATTTTAGGTCTGTTTTATTAAGATTGAAAGCTTTCTGGAGATAACGGCAGGCTTTAATATCCAATGAGTGAAGATATTGGCTTGTTGCTATGGGAGCCAGAAGTTCTGTACTTTCGTAGGTTTTGCATAACTCAGGATCTATTTTCCCGATCTGTTTTTTTAAATAATAAGCATGGCGGTGTTCTTCAGCTGCATGTTTCAGCTGGATCTGAGAAACCAAAGTCGGATGTTCACATTTTGATATTTTTCTTGCACCGGCATTTTCCATAAAAGAAAGTGTATTCAGCCATTTGGCGTGGGTACTTCCTTCCTGTACAATTTTTTTTAACAGATGATGAAATTCCATAGATTTTTATTTTGATGTCAAAAGTAGTATATTGCCGGATGGTTGTATGGTGCCAGTTTTGATATTATGGATAGTCCGGTTAAGATTCCTTACGAAAGTTTTATTAAGATTGATAGAAAATCAGAGACATCTATCTACTTACAGATTGCCAATCAGTTGATCAATGCGATCCAAAGAGGTTTTCTTCCCTTCGGAACTAAGCTTCCCGGGACAAGAACGTTCAGTGAAATGCTGGAAATTCACAGGAATACAGCAGTGTCTGTGTACGATGAATTGTCGGCTCAGGGCTGGACAGAGAGTTTTCCGAATAAAGGAACCTTTGTCATTGGAAAAGATCAGGAAAAACCTGTAAAAGTGAACGATTTTGAGCAAAATAACCTTCAAAACTATCCAATAACGACTGGTTTTTCATTCAAAACCTCTAATATTTTAGATAATCCTTTTGAACATTCTGACTGTGAATATGTTTTTAATGATGGCGTGCCGGATATCCGTTTAACGCAAATCGGACAGCATTCCCGGTTTTACAGCTCTATTTTGAAGCGTAAATCTAATCAGAAAGCTTTTGGACATTATAATCATGATGGAAGTGAGTTTTTTAAAGAACATTTATCTCAATATCTGAATCTTTCCCGCGGACTTCCTATTTCTAAGAATAACCTTCTTATCACCCGCAGTACAGAAATGAGTATCTATATTGTTTCGGAAATTCTTCTTTCGGCTGGTGACACCGTGTTGGTAGGAGCTTTGAGCTATTTTTCCGTCAATATGATCTTTATGAAAGCCGGCGTTGATATTGTTTCGATTCCTATTGATGAAGAGGGAATCATTGTTGAAAGTGTACGGGAAGCCTGTAAAAATCAGAAAATAAGGATGCTATATCTGACCCCTCATCACCACTATCCTACTACCGTTGCGCTGAGTGCCCAGAGACGTTTTGAATTATTGGAACTCGCTAATGAATACGGATTTATTATTCTGGAAGACGATTATGATTATGAATTTCATTATGATAAAAGCCCTATTCTTCCGTTAGCCAGCGCCGATACCAACGGAATGGTAATTTATATTGGTTCATTCGGGAAATCTTTGGCTCCGGGATTCAGAACAGGATTTATTGTTGCACCGGAAAATCTGATGACCGAAATGCGTAAATATCTGGGAATAATCGACCGTCAGGGTGATATTCTAATGGAAAGAGCTCTTGGAGAAATGATTGCAGAGGGAGAAATCAACCGTTATCTAAAAAAATCTTTAAAAGTATATCAGGAAAGACGTGATCATTTTTCTGTTTTGCTGGAAGAAAATCTGGGTAATTTGATCTCCTTCCAAAAGCCTTCCGGAGGTCTTGCGATTTGGCTGGAATGGAATATCCCACTGAATCTGATGCAGCTAAGCCGGAACTGCGCTAAGGATAATCTTTTCATTCCCAAAACGCTTTTGTATCAGAACAAAGGGCTTACCGCCATGCGACTGGGATTTGGTGATCTTAATTTTGAAGAGATGAACAAAGGAATTGAAGTTTTTTCAAAAAATGTGAAGGGATTGATTGGGTGATTAGAATAGATAATTATACCGTTTTATGGATCTGCAGGAAAATTATGAGGTATCACTTGCTGAAAATCTTTGATTTTCTTACGCCTAAAAAAGTTATAAGATTAAAAAACTTTGCGCCTTTGCGATTTCCAAAAAATACTTTATCAAAAGAATATTTTAGTTTAAGACGTTCTATGTTAACTTGCAAATAAATATTTTGAAAATTAATTTTCTATTTGTAAATAGTTTTGCTGATAGGGTATTTTGCTTTTCATTATCCCAAAACACTGTCTGAGTAATTTATTGCAAACAGCAATCAATGCCACTTTTTTTGATTTGTTTTTTTAATAAAATTCTTTCATACAGTTCCTTGCATTGGCTGTTAAATCTCATGGCTGTCCAAGAACAGACATATAAAATACTTCTTACATACTTCTTTGTGGTCCGACATTTTCCAAGGCTTTTCTTTTAGTTCCCGACTCATAAAGACGGGGAGCGACACCAAAATATTTGGATATTTGTTTAGCACTCACAAAATTTTAAACCCATTAGTTGCTACCAGCAAAAGCAAGGCTGTTTCTCTCAATTCTGAAATACTGCTCAACAGGTCTACATCTCTTTTTAATTCTTCATTTTGAAGTTTGGACATCCACCCAACATTACTTTTTTTATCTCATTCATGATTCCTGATTATTTGTTCATAATGTTTTATTATTTCCTTGTTACATAATGCTTTTTGTCAAGAAGAGCATGAAGTTTAAGATTATATTTCTTTTTCTCCTGCTCAGATCATGCCAAAGATTTAATTCCTGATCAAGATACTCCAGGGTCATACTTTTTGGGGTATAAGGTTTAAATTCTACCTGTTCACCATATTCTCTAATCAGTCTGGAATCTTCAGCATCGGTCTTACTGATATGATTCTTCAACTCACCATATCTTTTTATACACAGGATTTTAATACTTATTTCGAATCCTAATTCATATGAAAAATATAAAATCTTGCTGCCTGTAAGCCCCTGTAGCTTCTACTATAATCTTATATTCTTCTTTATCAAAAGATTTAAAGAGTAGATAAAATTTCTTTTTCAGATTAGCAATACTACATACTATCATTAATCCTTCTGAGTTCTTATAATTGAGTATTAAGCATTTTCAAGCTAACATCTACTTTCCAATTACTTTTTTCTCTAAATTGCCATAAGAATTTTTCTTTTATTTGTGGAAGATGTTTTCTTGTAACCAACGTGGTAAGAGAATTTACCTAAACACCGTTCTATTCGGTTTTAGAAAACAAAGAATAGGGATGGAGCGTTTAAATCGATATCGCAAGTATCACCGCAAAGGCTATCTGTTTCCTATTCCTTTTCCAATAGGTTATCCCTTAAAATTAAGTCTTTCTCATTTATTGCAAACTTACCACGCAAGGCGCAAATAAAATCAAAAATAACTTGTTTTTAAGGCGTAAGGATTTTATCTGCATTAAAATTGATTCAGGATATTTAATTAATATAACCTCTTATATTAATTATTTTAACCACAAAAGACACAAAGATTTAACCACTTAAGTTTTTTAAAGTTAAATTTCATGCATAATAAAGTACACCTAAGTTTTGAAAATCTTTGATTTTCTTCTTATGTGAACTTATTTTGCAGTATCATTTTAAACTTATTAAACTGTTAAATGTTCAAAATAAAATCTTTTGTGACTTTTGTGGTTTTAAAAAAAGGAAAAACCCCTTTACTAGAGTGCACCCAAAAGTTTAGACAAAATTAAATAATCTTTTGATAATAAAGAGTTCGATATTCTATCGGGCTCTTTCCTTTTAAATTAAGTCTTATTCTTTCATTATTATAATAGTCAATATATTGATGAATTTCGTCTTTTAATTCTTGTATTGATTTAAACTTTTTCAGATAAAACATTTCGGATTTTAATGTTCCAAAGAAATTCTCTATTATAGCATTATCCAAACAATTCCCTTTCTAGACATACTTTGGATAATTCCTTTTTGTTTCAAATATTTTGATATAGCTTCATTTGATATTGCCAACCCTGATCGAGTGAAGAATTAGGTTCTGTATATTCTTTGTTTTTCTAAAACTCTTTTCAACATATTAATAATTTGTGCAAAAACGGGTTTTTCTGAAAGCTCATAGCTTATAATCTCTCCGTTAAATAAGTCGATGATAGGAGACAGATATAGCTTGTTTCAGAAACATTGAACTCTGTAATATCGGTAGCCCATTTTTGGTTAGGATGATCAGTCTTGAAGTTTCTTTTCAGAATATTCGGGGCTATTTTTCGCTTGTTCTCCACGGTAAGATCTGTATTTTTTCATCCGAATTAAGGCTTTTCAAGCCCAAGTTTTTCATTAATCGCAAAACTGTTTATGATTGATAATTACACCTTGATTTTTAGTTCCAGAGTGATTCTTCTATATCCAAATCTTCCTTTATGCTTTTGATAAATTAGTGTATTAAGCCTTTAATATTATATTTATCTCCTATATTAATCGAGCAGATGATAATAAAAACTGCTTCTTGCCATACCTGAACAATTCAGCAATATTGCTAAATTATACTTTGGCACTTAACTCTTCGATGGCTTTTGCTTTTTGCTGGCTAGAGCTAAGGCGTCTAACTTTTTTAGATAATCAATCTCTGCTCGAAGCCTTTCCATTTTTTCAAGTAAAAGTTCTTCTTCTCGTGTCCAAAACTTTATCAGATTTTCTTTTTTTATCTTTATTATTACTCATTATCTTAGGTCTTCCTCTGGGTTTATTTTCTAACCCTAAAATACCACTTTTCTCATAAGCATGCTACCAATTTAAAAATACTGGATTTCACTCCTATATTAAACTGTAAGCATGCCTGTTTAATGGAAAGATGACTTTCTGATATGGATTGTAAAACTTTCAGCTTAAACTTGACATCATAAACTCTGTTATGGATGCGAAGAAGACCTCTGAATCCATGTTGATTATAGTATTTAACCCATTGTTTCAATAAAGATTTACTGATCACTAATTCTTTAGCAACTACGGAAATCGAACGATGTCTTTGTAAAACCTTAACAACACAATCTGTTTTAAATTCTAAACTATACTTTGATTTTCCCGCAAAAATGCCCCTAAAAGTGTCTAACTTTTGGGGGCAGTCTATTACAGAGGCTTTTATTAATGTTGAGAAGGAAAAATCACTTTGTTTTTCTTATGTTTTGGTTTCTTCTTTTTCTTATTCAAATAGATAATAAAACCGGTAATCGGGAGTGATAGTGCGATAACAGCGGCCAGAAAATAAATAATTCTGGTAGTTAGTCCCAAAATACTTCCGGTGTGAAGATCATAATTTCTTTCTCTTAATGCGGTTCCATATCCGATATTTTTGTTTTTATAAGATTGAGATTTTAAAATTTCTCCTGAATATTGATCCAAATTAAAATGTTCATTTCTATATTGTCTTCCGTCATAGGTCAGTTCAGCATAATATGTTCCTTCTTCTGATCTTGGAAAATTGATAAGTGCTGATTTCTTATCTTTAAGTCCTTTTTCCATGGTATTTCCGATCAGATTGAGGATGTTATTCCGGTTTGAAAATTCTTCAGAAGGAATGGTGCTTTTGGCTTTTTTTTCCGTTGGAGTATCTCCGTTCAGCGTGTTCTTTACCCATTTGTCTACATCTTCAAAACTCCATATCAATGCGGAATAAGAGATTAAGAGTAAAGGAATCACAGCATAGAATCCCAGCACATTATGAGCGTCATAGTTGATCCTTTTCCAATTGGCGGATGTTTTAATGAAAAACATTCCTTTCAACATGGCTTTACTCATTTTTCGGGGATACCATATCACAAGCCCCGAGAAAAGTATAATAGCCAATATCAATGTGGAATAACCAGTAATTGTTTTTCCAATTTTTTCTCCCAGCAGAAGTCTTCTGTGAAGATCCAGTACAATTTCAAAGAAATCTTTTTTGGCATCTTCTAGTTCCTGTACTTTTCCTGTGTAAGGATCTACATAAATCCGGTAATAATAAAGATAAGTCCCCCAATACGTCCATGCTTCCTCATCCATTTTCAGCGTGCGGAAGACATAGGTTCTTGAGGGATCGGAAGACATTACCACTCTTTTGACTTTCAAACCTTCAGGAAGTGCTTTTTCTGCTTTTTCCGTAAGTTCTGATAATGAAAGTTTTTTTCTTCCAATATTTTCAACGAAATATCTGTTAGGATGAACAATATGTTTTAATTCTTCTTCAAAAACCAGGATACAACCTGTGGCGGCCATGATAACAACTATAAGCCCGGACGTTAGTCCGAGCCATAGATGTAACTGATATGCAATTTTTCTAAACTTTAACTTCATTCTTAAAATTTAAAGCTAACCTCAGCAACAAAGTTACGAGGCATCTGAGCTACTACCACTCCCTGTCCTGCAAAATATTGCACATTGCCCAGATTATTCATTTTAAATCCTAATCTGTATCTTTCTTTTTCAAGGGAAATGGAAGCATTCACTAAAGTATAGGCTGGGAATGCAAACTGTCCGGTAAGTACTTTGTTTCCGGTAAGCTGTTTTCCTACACGGTTTACCCCAAAGCCAACTCCAAGTCCCTGAAGTCCTCTGATAGGAAGAATATAACTGATCCATGAATTGAATACATTCGCCGGACCTGCAGATTCCGGACGACGGCCATCTACAGCGGGATCTGCTTTTTCATATCTGCTGTGGTTGTAGGCATATCCGGCCATAATATTTAATCCCTGAACAGGATTCATAATGGTTTCTATTTCAATTCCTTTACTTCTCTGTTGTCCATCCTGAATCACAATATTGTATTCTTTTCCGTCTCGGATCACTCCGGTTCCTCTCTGGATATTGTCAACAAGGATATCATAATATGAAACGGTAAAGTTAACCTTGTTTCTCCAAAGGTTTCCTTTGATTCCTACTTCCCACTGATTGGCCATCTGTGGTTTCATATCTCCGCTATAATCAGCCAATTGCTGGGTAACAGGTGCTGTATAGCTGAAACCATTCATATAGTTACCATAAGCAGATAGTTGATCTTTAAGGATTTGGTATACAACGCCTACTTTTGGAGACCATGCTGTTTGTTTGAATTCTCCAGCGCGTTTGTTGTCATTCAGATTAAGTTGTCCTTTACTTTCATAATGGTCCATACGCAAACTGATCAAGGTAGTTAAACGGTCGGTAATATGGGTTACATTTGAGATATAAGCTCCATAAAGATTGGATGCTGTGGTATTTCTTACCAATGGAGATTTACCCGCCAGGATTGCAGCCTGGGTAACCGCCTGAATTTTTTGCAGCGCCAGATCTTTGGATATGTTACCATATATTCCTGTTACTGGTGCTACCACTGGCCCTGATGGATTTGTCCCATCGATATAATCATATACCACAATCGGGGAATGGTTGTTGTTGATGGTCTGATTAAGATAATCTAACCCAATCAGCACTTTATTTTTAATTTTACCGATGTTAAATTCTCCGTTAAAGTTCTGCTGAACACTTGTAGAAGATGCTTCTGAATTCTGCCACTGTACGTTACGTTCCAGCAGAGCATCACTGGTTGTCCCTCTGATAAACTGATATTGATATAATCCTTCCGTTTTTCTGAAGTTTCTTGAAAGCAAAGTTTGCGAAGTCCATTTGTCTGAAATTTTGTAGACAGCCTCAGCTTTTACATTGATAGATGGAGCTTTTAAGGTCATATCATTGTTGGAATAAGATCTTTTCCAGTCGAAGCCAAGTTCATCAGGGTTGTGAGCAACATAAGGCCTTGTTCTGGTCAGGAAAATAATCGGAGTATTTGTTCCTTCATAATTGTAAATCTGAGCTCCCAGGTTGAACTTAAGTCTGTCATTCACCTGATAACTTATCGTAGGTGCTACAAAGAATGACTTTCTGAATTCAGAATCTCTAAATCCGTTCTGATACTGATAAGCGGCATTCAAACGGAATAACATATTTCTGGATTCTGTAATCGGGCCATAAACATCAGCGGTTACACGGTTCAGGTTGTAGCTTCCCATCAGATAAGAAGCTTCTCCTCCGAAATAATCTTTCGGTTTTTTGGTGACCGCATTAATCAAACCTCCAAAAGAAGTTACAGCACCTCCGTACAATGTTCCGGAAGGTCCTTTGATTACTTCCAGACGCTCAAGATCGGCAGGATCTATCTCACCGTTGGTAGTTGCCGGAACACCATCAACCATAGATACTTTGGTAGGAAAACCTCTAAGGCTGTAGTAGAAACTTCCGTCTCCTGAACCTCTTCCCGGACTTCCCTGCATTTTTACCATTCCCGGAACATTTTTCAATACTTCCGAAATATCGTAAGTAATCTGCTCTTTCATGATCTGTTGGTTGATGCTTGTATAAGCCTGTGGATTTTCAAGAGCTTTCAAAGGCATTTTGCCCACTGAAGTACTGTCTTTATCCAAAAATTTATTTCTGCTTACTGCGTATACGGTAATTCCCTCAATCACATTATTGTGTAACGGGGCGTAGATCGCAGGAATTTCGTGGACATCTTTCTGAATGTAGATTTGCTCTCTCATCAGTTCAATGTCATTTAAAACCACCTGAAGCGTATATTCTCCAGGTGGCACATTTTCAAAGTAATATTCTCCTAAATTATTTGTTTTTGCCTGATAAGACGTATTGACAAGTCTTAATATTGCATTTTTTACCGGCGACTTTTCAGACAGCATGATCTTGCCATGAACTCTGTCGCCCTGCTGTGCAGAAAGCGAGTTTGAAGATAAAGCAAGACCAAGAAGTAATATAAGGGTTTTAGATGTTTTCATGCTGTAAGTTTTGTAACAGGGGATAGTTTATTTTACCGTTTTGTGATAATGGAAATGATTCTATAAGTTCGACACGTACATATTGTGGGTTGATACGCAGTTTATTTTTGATGGTTTCGGTGATGATCTGAGGGTCAATGTCCGGATTGTCATACAGCACAACGATTTTTTTATCATTGGCATTCAGACATACGAAGGTATTGCCCTGCATTTCATTTTTAAGAATAAATTCTACCTCATCCAGATTCAGACGTATTCCGAAAAGCTTCATGATACGCTTTATTCTTCCTGTGATATAATAAATTCCGTTCTCCCTTTTTCTTGCTGTATCTCCGGTATGCAGTACGGAAGGTTGTTCATATGTTGTAAGATCTTCCAGTTTATTGGCATAACCTCCGAAAATACTGATGTGTGAGAAGAGAAGTTCATCCGTTTCAGGATCAATTCTGAAACTTCCGTTGTGTACAGGAGTTCCAATCGAGGTTTCTTCTTCCAGTAATCCTTCTGTAGTAAGGTAAGCCATTCTTCCTCCTGCTTCCGTCTGACCGTATTGAGCAAAAAAATCTTTTTTAAATTCATGACAATATGTGAAAATTGTTTTTCTCAATTCAGCGTTAATCACGCCTCCGGTATGGGTAAAATACCTCAGACTTGGAGAATCTTTTCTGAAAAACCCTATTCTGTTCAGGTTCTCATAAAGGAAAGGAACTCCACCTAAAGTACTGTAGCCGTACTCTTCCATTTCGTCCCAGAATGCTTTCTGCATAATGTCTTTATCTGTACATACAATTCTTCCTGCGCGCATACAGTTCGTGGTAAAAATAGAGAATCCGTATACGAAGTTGATAGGAATGTTTAAAGGAACCACATCGGATTCCTTAACGGGCATATACTGAAGGATGCTCAAAGCATTCTGGTAAAGGCTTTCATCGGATAATTTCACCAACTTCGGAACACCTGTAGTACCGGAAGTACTCAAAAGTATCTTGATGTCAGGATGAATGGTAATTTCACTCTTATAATCATCCTTTGCAAAGATTCTGATGTTGTCCGAGAATTCTTTCAGGCTGTATCCTTCAATGGTTTCTCTTTGCGGATCAAAGATATATTTTGGACGGTATTCTGCCTCAATACGTGCTTTGAATTCCTCATGCAGTTTCTGCCCCAGTACTGCAATCGTGTGCGCTGTTCCATAAAAATTGAGGAGCACCTCAATGCTGGGCAGCTGATTGTCATTGTACAAAAAGAGGAGCCCTTTTTCTACTGGATTTAAGCCTAAAGACCGGTACAGTGTTCCCACCGGTATTGTTGTACTGGTGGAAGCATCTGTAAACTCCAAGTTCTTATTGGCAATTACATTTTCTAAAATTTTCATATGCTTAGTTTTCTACGAATACTTCGTATTTTTTCATTTTTTCGCGAATCTTTCCGACGGTTCCCATCTCCAGAATATCGTTAAAATCAAATTTGATCTGATAAAACTGTTCAAGCGCTTCTACGATAAGAAGATGAGACATAGAATCCCATTCCGGGATTTCCTGATACGTTAGTTTTTCATCTACCAATTCTTTCTTGATTGCAATGGCAGAGGCAATAATTTCATAAAATTCTTCTGTAGTGTTCATTTTAAATTTTTATAGTTTTCCATTTTCCATTTCTAAAAATCATTAGGAATAACACGGCCAATACAATTTCCGAAGAAACGATGGCGGTAAATATTCCTCTCAGTTCCCAATGAAGTCTTACTCCTAACAGATAAGCCATAGGAAGCTGAATGACATAAAACATGACGAGATACAACAACGTTACCTGTAATATGTTTCCGGCTGCATTCAAAGCACGGCTGATTACCATGGTGAATCCTAACAGCAGATAAGCCATAGATACCACATGAATATACTGAACTGCATATCTTGCGACTTCAGGTTCTGTAGTGAAAAATTTCACCACATATTCCGCTGCAAGCTGCCAGAATAAGGCTACAATAACCAGATAAGTCATGTTGATGGTTCCCGCTCTCCATACTGTTTTTTCTGCGCGTTCAGGCTCTCCGGCACCCAGATTCTGTCCTGTAAGAACGCCTGCTGCATTTCCTATTCCCCAGGCAGGCATCGTTGCTACTGAAGCAATACGCTGAGCTATAATATATCCTGCAAGAGCAGTTGTTCCGAAGGTAGATATGATCTTCACCATAATCAGCCAGCTGGATGTGGGGATGATATATTGAACCAATCCTCCAAAGGCTATTTTCAGAATCTTCTGCAGTAATGGTACATCAAGATGTAAAGGAACTCTGATGCTGATACTGGTTTTACCGGACAGAAATATAAAAGCCTGGTATAAGACTCCTAACAATCTTGATAAAACGGTAGCATAAGCCAATCCCATCAATCCAAAAGCAGGAATAAATCCTACTCCGAAAACTAGGATTACCGCCAATATGATATTGGAAATATGACAGATCCAAAGTGATTTCATCGCAATATCTGCATCACCCGCTCCTCTGAATAATCCATTTATTGAAAGTCGCAGAATGACAAGCCCTATACTCAGAAATACCAGTCTTGAAAAAGAAACGCCTTCAGTTACTGCCTTGGCATTAACTCCCAGGAAATCTACAATTTCTGTTGCAAAATAGCTGGAAACCCCACCAATAAGCACCGCAAAAAGTAAAGCAAGAAGGATGATATACTGAGCTGTTCTGCCCATTCCTTCCTGATCTTTTTCACCTGCTCTTCTGGCTGTGAGAGTAGCTGCCGCAATACCTAACCCTACTGCGATGGCATAAGCAAAGTTGATGTAGTTATCTGTTATTCCCACAAGGCCCAGAACTTTGTCTCCTAATTTTGCAATAATCAATAGATTGACGCTCACGAAAACAGATTCCATGACAAGTTCCATCACCATGGGAATGGCAAGACTAAAGATGGAACGGTTGATACTTCCGGAAGTCAATTCAACTTTTTTCCCGGCTATGGCTCCATACGTAAAAACCGCTCCTTCTTTTAGTATATGCAGGAATTTCCTCATACTGCTGCTACTGAATTTTTATTAGCAATCTGGTACAGAGGATTTGGCAACGCTCCATCTTTTCTTGGTATCGCAAATGCTTTATTTTCACTGTAACCATTGTTTTTCAGACGCAGACTGTTGATATAGAATCTTTTGAATGCAGGTACATACAGGTCATACTTTTCGTATCTTTCCTGAAGGTGGGTATTCTCAGCTTTATAATTTTCTACACAGTGGTGAACCAATTCCCAGAATGTTTCTTCATTAAAGTTGGAATAGGTATGCAGAGCATTTGAAAGATATCTGAAGAATGCATCAAAAACGCCTAATAGAATAAACAACGGAATATTCTCTTTGTTGGAAGACTGGATCAAACCGTCTGCAAGGTGTGCAGGAAGCTTTTCTCTGGCTTCTGTAGTAAGTACAATATCATCCACAAAATCTTTGATTACAATTCTCTGTGGAACTCCGTTTTTCAAAACAACCATAATGTTTTCTCCATGAGGAGTGACACATAATGAATGCGTATAATAGATGTGCAGTAATGGCGTAAGATAAGCATCAAGATAGCTTTCAATCCATTCTTTTATACTCATGCCTGCTTTTTCTGCAAATGCCTGAACTAGTGGAACTCCGCTTTCGTCTACATAAAGTAAAGAAGCCATGGTAACCATTTGTTCGTCTTCTTTTAGGTAATTTTCGGCACTTTCTCTCCATAATGCTCCAAGGAATTCATTATATTGATAAGGTACGCTGGCAATAGCTCCATATTGTGGATGCAGATAGGCAATGGCTGCCTCTTCTCCCAGGAAAATAGTTCCTTTGTTTTCCAGATAAATATCATCTTTGATTAATCCTTTTACCCAATCGGTAATAGCCGGAGCAATTTTCATCTGTTTAGGAGATAGTCCTCTGATATTTCCTGTACTCAGAATAGAAACAGCTGTTTTTAAATATCTTTTCTTCGGATGATCTACATTGAATAAAGTACGGATACTCTGCTGTGGACTGTACGTATCACTACCCTCACCTAATTGGATTAAAAGCCCGGAAGCAATATCTCCTGCGAAATGAATCTGAAGTTTATGCTCCCATTGCCATGGATGTACAGGAATGAAATGATAGTCTTCAACATTTTTACCTTCACTGATCAGTTTTTGTTGAAAATTATTATATAAATCTTCTCCTATTTCAGAACGATAAAATTCTTCTCTGTTAATATGTTCCAAAGATTGAAATGATGATCTGCTTTTATGGGAAGCCAACCAGATTACTTTTAAATTTTCATCAGCTTCAGGGGCAAATGTTTTCAGATCACGTGGAGAAAAACCTAACCGGCTTTTGTTCACAATAACCCATGGATGTCCGGTCATATTGTGCTCCACCGTTTGATAATCTGCATTGGCAAGCTCTTTTGAAGACATTACTCCTCTTGATAAAATTAAAGCATCACAATACAACGTGTGCAGCAACTCTTCCGTATATCTTGCAATCGTGTAAGGATCTAAATCAAATACAGACTGCATTTCCAGAAAGAAAGCCGCTACATCTACTGAAGACAGGTCTTCACCGTTTTCAGTTTTAGTAATGCTGTCTTTATCAATATGCCAGTAATCCATCATTCTCTCCTGCCCGCGGAAGCTGTAGGTAATATTTTCAACTCCGGTTTCAAGTTTAAAAACTGTATATCCGTCTTTATCTTCAAAAGTTACCACAGGTTTTAGAAGCTCTTCGTGCATCAGTTCTGCGATGGTTTTGGCCATTAAGTTTCTGTTAGCCTGATTCCAGTTTTCCTGGCTTACTGTATTTTTTAAGTTGGTGTTCATTTTTTAATTAAATTTTGGCAGTTGGTAAATCAGCGTATTTTTCCACGTCAAAGTCCTGGAAAGCAATCTTCTTTTCAATTTTATAATGCTCTCTTCCCAGAATATCATTGATGATGTAGGAATTACGGTAAGCCGCCATTCCTAAGTCGGTAGAAATATAGCTGTGGGTATGCACTTCAGCGTGAAGCACATAGATTTCCCCTTCGTTATGGTCTATTGAATAATTCCTGTTGACATCAAACAATCCGCTGGAATCTCTCTTGATTCTATCCTGAATATTCTTTAAGAATGCAGGCTCATGATAACGATATCCGGTTCCAAGAATCAGATAATCAGCTTCCTGATCATAAGGCACATCCTGTTCCAGTTGTGTAAACTCAAGATTGATGAAATCCGGATTGCTGTTGTCTACTCTATTCAGCTGGCTGTTAGGAATAATTTTAAGATTAGGATCAGCATTATCGATATTCAGATCGTAAATAAAATCATAGATATCATTGATCAGATCGTAATTGATTCCTTTAAACTGAGCTTGCTGCTTGCTTAAAATGGTTTTCCTTGCAGATTCGCTTCTGTTGTAGAAATATTCAACATAATCCGGAGAAGTAAGTTCCAGTGTCAGTTTAGAATATTCCATAGGGAAAAATCTGTCCGGACGGGAATACCAACCCAGTTGTGTTTCTTCATTTCTATTTTGAAGAAGGTCATAAAATACTTCTGCAGAACTTTGTCCCGAACCGATAATGGCAATTTTCTTTCCTTGAGACAGCAATTCCTCTTTTCTATACAGATAAGAACTGGTATGAATAACACGGGAATCATCTTTGGGAATAAAAGAAGGAATATGAGGTTGTGTTCCTGTTCCTAAAATCAGTCTTTCTGTTTTGAAAACTGTAGTTTCTTTGGTTTTGGTGTGAACTGTCGTTACATGATATAATCCATCTTCATAAATAATATCAACTACCTGCGTTGAAAAGCGACACTGAGGAAGCTGTTCAATCACCCATTGGCAATAACGGTTGTATTCTTTTCTCGGAATGAAAAAATCTTCTCTGATAAAAAACTTATACAGTCTTCCGGTTTCCTTTAAATAATTCAAAAGGCTTAAAGGATTCGTAGGATCAGCCATGGATACACAGTCACACAAAAATGGAGTCTGCAGGGTTACATGGTCAATCATCAATCCCGGATGCCAGTCGAAACCATCTCTCTGGTCCAGAAAAAGGGTCTTCAGTTCCGAAATCGGATTGGATAATGCGGCAAGTCCCAGATTGAAAGGGCCAATACCTATGCCTATTACATTGTATACGGCTTCGTTAGTCATTTTTTGTGATGTTTGTGGTGATTTGTACCTCTTTATTTTGCGGGAATTTTTCCCAGTACCATTCTCTGTAACAGAAGTTCAGATTGGCTTTTTTATGAGGCATTTCAATTACTTTATCTACTTTGAAGCCTACATGGGCTTTATTCATCATAGAAGCAAGAGAGTCTACAGATCCTTCTCCTACCATTTTTCCTACCTGTGGCTGTGCAAAAACATAGTCAACCATAGATTGAGTGGATGGAGATACAAATTTCTTTTTAGGATCAATAGGTGCAATAAACTGGTGTGTACCGTAATCTGTAGGCAATACATCATAGTAATCTCCTACGATATCTCTGCATGCCCAGTACACCTCTATATTACAGGAAGGCTCATCATTTCCGGCAATAATATAACTGTGTGCTTCATCACTAGGAAGCATCAGTCTGTAATACGTTTCCAGTTCGTCAATTGGCCAGTTCATCTGCCATATTTTTACGGCATGTTCACGGTTGAACCATTCATGAAGCATTTCAAGATCATTTTCAAGATCTATAGGACGCATACTCATGGTTACATCTTCTTTCTGGAAGTATCTTTTAAAGAAAACTTCTTTTCCTTGTGGATGAATCAGTTGATCTGAGAAGAAATGTTTGTGAAGAAGATTCGGAACTTTCGCATAAGCAATAGATGCTGCATTCACGCCGCCGTCTACATCAGCTACCGCCGACTGAAGGTTTGATTTTACCGCCCAATATCTTTGATTTAATGCATAATCCGTTAATGATGAAGGTTCAGTTTCATGAAGATTTTCAAATTCTCTGTACAGAATATGGATTAATCTTCTTTCTTTAACCAATCCTGTTTTGCCTATTGATGAGATCAAAGCACTCAGATTGCTTACCAAAAGATGGTGGGAAATAATGTCTAAAAGACGCTCATCTCTAATGAAAAGATCTTCAACCTCAGGATAATCTTTAATCAGGTTTTGATATTTTTCTTTGATACTGTCTTTAATAAGATATCCCTGTCCGTCTCTTACGTAGATAGACTGCGGTAAAAGCTGATTGTCAAGCTGAACAAGAAGGTTTTGCTGATGAACTTCCGGAGCCATACCTAATTGATTGTACAATCCGTTTAAAGGTGAAAGCAAAAGATTCACATACTTTTCAAACCAGATAATAGCTGCTTTTTCAGCATCTACACCCAGCTGATTCGCCACATTCTTAAAGAAATGAGTCGTAAAATTGAATCCATCTGTAGATTCATCCTGACAAAGCCTTGCCAGTAAAATAACTTTATCTTCATTGGAAAAAGGATTTTCACGGAGCAGTATATTAAGACTGTCCATATTCTTTCCTCCATAATGAACGCTTAACGTGGAAGGTTCCAGCAATAATTTAAAGTTGGGAAAGGCTTTTTCAAATGAGGCTTTTTCATGCTGCCACCAGATTGCAGAAGCATACCCTCTGTTGAGATCTTTTAAACTGTTTGTTCTCACAGAACCGGTCATTAAAACATGCAGAGAGAATTTCAACATCCAGCTGAAATCAGGATTGTATACCGTTCTTATGGAAGATGTTGCATAAAAATCCTCTCCCAAAGGTCCGATGTGAATAATTTTTCCGGAACCTAACATTTCAGGATATTCTGCTGTTGATAAAAGATATTGTGCCTCCCATGGGTGGCATGGAACTATATAAAAATCATTGATGTTTTCAAAATCGTAGTTTTCCGGTAAAGAAGTCCATTTTTCAAAGATTTCTTTTGCTGAAATCCCCGGAAGAGATTTTTCTGTAATACAGTCTTTATGAATCAGGAAGTAATCCAGCTGAAATCCTTTTCCGAATTCCGGACCGTATAAAAGCTGTTCTTCCTCAGAAAATCCCATTCTTGATTTGGTGAAAGGATGCAGATTATGTCCTGCAGGAAGCATTTGTTCAGATTCCAGAAAAGAATAGCTTAAAAGCTGATCATCCTGAAGACATGCTTCCGTTGTTTTTTCCAGATTTCTTAAACTGCTTTGAATTCTTTCTACAAATTGTTTGAATCCGGTTTCGTTTGTCGTTTCTGAAAACTCCTTGTAAACCAATTCAGTCAGTTTTTCATTATTGACTTCAAAAACCTCTTGATTTTGATGGTCAACGGCCCACAAAACAGGTCCGTATTCATGAAAAAGAGTCTCGGAACGATAAGAAACGGGAGCAAACAGGAACAATCCGCTTTTCTTCATTTCAAATCTCATATACAGCGGATAATTGCTGTTCTGCAGAGCTTTTGCTGTAAGGAGATCATATTTTGGAACTCCCTGATAGAATTTTCCATTTCCCAGTTCTCTCAGCATTCCGTTAAGAAGAATTCTGAAGGTAATTTCTCTGGCTTGTTCTCCTGTTTTATTTTTCTGAATTAAAGTCTTTTCCATGTTTTTTGATTGTGGTAAGAATTTGATGAATGTCTTCAGTAGTGGTAATCGGGTTCAGGAAGGTAAATTTCAGATAGAAGTTTCCATCAACCTTTGTGCTGGCTACAAGGATTTCTCCGCTGTAGAAAAGTTTCATCTTAATGTGTTGATTCAGGGCATTCAGATCACTGATTTCCGGATTTACATATCTGAAAACAAGAACACTTAAGTCAGAATCTGAAAGCAGTTCAAAATCTGCGTCTTCAGTAATCATTGCCGCTGCATCTTTAGTAAGATCAATTACGGTATCTGTATATTCTGCCAGCTGCTCTCTACCCATCATTCTTATGGTAAACCAAAGCTTTAAAGCATCAAATCTTCGGGTACTCTGTGTAATGGATTTATTGATCTGTGCCGGAATTTCTTCTTCGTCCATTTCTTTTGGATTCAGATAATCGGCATGATGTTTAAGAATCAACAGTTCTTTTTTATTTTTAACAATAAAGGCACTGCTGCTGATTGGTTGGAAGAATGACTTATGGTAATCAATTGTTACAGAATCTGCTCTTTCAATACCATTAATCAGATTGCGGTATTTGTCACTTAATAGTAAAGCACATCCGTAAGCTGCATCTACGTGCATCCATATATTATACTGCTCTGCAATATTAGCGATATCTTCCAGTGGATCAATATTTCCAAAGTCTGTAGTTCCTGCTGTTGCAACAATACCAATAGGAATATTTCCTAACTGTTCTTCTCTTTTAATGTATTTTTTCAAAAGAGAAATGTCCATACGGAATCTGTCATCGGTAGGAACTTTAACAATGCTTTTCTCACCCAATCCCATAATGGAAGCATTTTTCAAATTGCTGAAGTGAGATTTATCTGAAACAAATATTCTGAAACGGCTTGCCTCTGCCGGCAGACCATCCATTTTAATATTGTGGTTGTATCTTTTCTGGGAAAAGCAGTCACGCATCATAACCAATCCCATTAAATTGCTCTGTGAGCCCCCTGCTGTGAAAACGCCATCGCTTTCATTGTTATTATATCCGATTTGACCCGCTGTCCAGTCGATCAGTTTTCTTTCCATAAAAGTTCCACCGGCACTCTGATCATAAGTATCCTGTGAAGAATTGATAGCACTAACAAGGATTTCTCCTGCCAATGCCGGAATAACTACCGGGCAATTAAGGTGTGCTACATATTGTGGAAGGTGAAAAGCTGTAGCGTGTTTTACATAAATTTCATCTACTTCCGCAAGAAGTTCATTGTAATTGGAAAGTTTTTGATTAAGATCGATCTGTTGTACCATTCCTTTCATTGTTTTGGCTTCTATACCACTGAAAGGTTTGTCGTTTCTGTAAAGAAATTCCTGAACCAGGTCTAAAGTACTATTGACTGCATTACGATAATGATCATAATTGTCTGGATGAAAAATATTCCCAAAATTCCCCGAAATGTGAGGTGAAGTTGTGCTTGCGAGCTCTTCTAGGGAAATTAAATTGTTGTTCATAAAAGTTTTGTAATGTGATTTTTTAAATCTGTGAGTTGTTGTGGTTTTTTTGATATACGATTATATATATCTGATAGTCAGGTTTTTATTTTTTACATTTTTTTAAGATTTTGTTTGGTGGTTGAGTAATTATTCATAAATTTGACTCGGTTATTGTTATTTAGAATAATTAAAAACAAATATAAAAATTATTAGTTAACACCAAATTTTTTTTTAATGAATTCTACAGAAATTTTAGATAAAGACTGTTCTACAGCGGTAAAACTGCTTCCTACGGTCATAGAGGTCACCTCACAGGAGAGAAGAATGATAAAAGATGCTGCACTACATCTTCAGAAAAAGTATGACACTTATGAAAACCGTGATTTTATTAAGCATGTACATCAGCTGGCGTCTTATTTTTTACCGGAGAGAATTTTAAATATAGCGGCTGATTTTGCAAGTGACTTTTCAAAAAATCAGTATGGTGCACTGATCTTTACCGGATTAATGGATATAGATCAGGAGAATATAGGCTCTACCCCTTCCAATTGGCAGGCTGCAGATTATTCAAAATTTAATTTATATGGTTTTGCATGTGCACTTATTCATGGAGCGCTGCCATCAAAACCTGTACAATATTATTCACAGCGTAAAGGAGGTGGATTAATTCATGCCATCATTCCTGATGAGAAAATGAAAGAAACGCAGACGGGATCAGGATCTTCAACAGATTTGTATGTACATACCGAAGATGCTTTTCTGAAACATCAGGCGGATTATTTAAGCTTTATGTATGTAAGAAATGAAGAACAGGTTCCTTCTACTCTTTACTCCATCCGTTCTCATGAGTCTATCGGTGAAAACTACAGACCTCTTTTTGAGCGTATTTATAAAATCCCAAAAGATGCGAATCTGGAAACAGGAGACACTGAGGAAGAAACATTAGATTCTGTATTGTATGGGAACTTAAGCCTTCCATTTATGAGGTTTGATGCTGCAGAACAGCTTTTCAATTCGAGTATAAGACAATCTGAGGAAGCTCAAAGTACGCTGCATGAGTTCTGGGAAGAAGCCAGACATTTGATTTATTCAGGGTTTACACCTCAGGCGGGAGATGTCATTCTGGTTAATAATCATTTATGTGCTCACGGAAGATCGGCTTTCCGTGCAGGAGTGAGAAAAATTGACGGTATTGAACAGCCTTGTGAGAGAAGAATTATGCTTCGTATGATGAGTAAAGTGAGTCTTATCGATATGAGAGCACACACGCTTACAGAAGATCCGTTCTTTGTAATAGAAGAGCATTTGGGTAAAAACTTTCAACAATTTTAATATGCTGGTTAGTTAGCATTTTGAACATCAATCAATCGTAAATCCTTTTTAAGCATTGCTTAAAAAGGATTTTTTATTTGATTTTCATTTGATTGATCCGTGTCAAGGTTTAAAACCTTGACACGGATCGATTGGGTAAAGCTATCAACAATAAAAACAAGCGGGCTAAAGCCCGCTTCTATTAATATAAAAACTAATCAAGATTCAATAGGAACGGGCTTTAGCCCGTTTTAATAATTAAATATAAATTCCAACGGCTTTAGCCGAAACTTAAAAAACAGGTTATTGTTTAAAAAATCTGTCAAATAAAGACAATTGTTCAGACAGTGATCTGCTCCAGTATTCGGGAACATGCCCACCCAAAGATTCTGTATAGAGATGTTGGATCTTCATTTCTGTCAGTTTTTTATGAAAATTCCTGTTCATATTGATCATCTGGGTGTCTTCTGTCCCACAATCGAAGATATATTGCTGTCCTGCTCCGGCCATCAGCTTCACTTTACTGTCGGTAAGAAAATTAGGATTAATGGATTCCAGTGGTCCAAGAACTTTATTCACCATATATTTTTGATATCCTTCTCCAAATGAGTTGAAATCCAATGCACCACATGAACTTCCTACAATACCAAACGTTTTATTATAAGTAACCCCGATATTAGTGGCTCCATAGCCGCCCATACTCCATCCCATAATACCGCGGAATTTTTTATCAGCTTTCACAGGATAATTTTTATCGATAAATTCTACCAGTTCTTTTCCAATAAAGGTTTGATATTGTGAATCTTTAACAACCGGACTGTCTACATACCACGAACTGTAATTTCCATCCGGAAGCACATAGATTGTTTTAAGTTCCTGTGCTTTTTTAACGAGATCAGGAATATCCTGTTTCATAATTCTGTCAGGATTACCGCTGAAACCATGAAGAATATACACAGACGGATAGGTTGTATTAGGCTGAAGGTTTGGGGTAATAATAACTGTTTTGATCTTTTTATTCATTTTCGGACTGAAAATTTCCTGATGAATAATTTTTTGTGCTGATAATGGGGCAAATGCAGCCAGCACAACTACAATTTTGATAAGCTTCTTCATGTTTAAAAATGTTTAATTAATAATAATCACCGGTTTTTATTATAAAACATATAATGTACCAATGACTGTATGATGAAGCAAAATTGCAGCATAAAAAGAAAAAAAACCTCAACATATGTTGAAGCTTTTATTAGTTTATTTCACTCAGTAGGAATATCAGTTTATTTCCTTTTTGATCCGGCTTAGCTGTGTAGGAGTAATTCCAAGGAAAGAAGCGATATGATGTTGCTTTAATCTGTTATACAAAGATTGATTTTCAAGTAACTGTAAATACCGTTTTTTTGCAGTTTCATATTTCAGAGATACTTCCAGAGGTTCTTTTTTCACTACCCAGTTTTTTTCCAGATAATACATATGAAAAAGAGCCAGATCATGATGCTTTTCCAACAATTCTCTATACTGTTTTGCAGGATATTGGATGACTGCACAGTCTTCCAGTGCAATAATATTGAAATCGCTGGGTTCATTTTTAATAATGGCGGCTGTAGATGCTACAAAACTGTTTTCTTCAAAGAAGATTTTATAAATATTATTTCCTTGTTCATCTACTGTATAATACCCTATCAATCCTGATTTGATAAAATAATAATACCTTGCCATGGAACCGGATTCCAGCAGAAGATCATTTTTGTGATAGTACTCTTCTATACAGATATCCAGTAAATCTTGAATTGTTTCTTCAGATAAAGGGTAATACTGATTGATATGCTTTACAAATTCTGAATTGTTCATTTTGAATATTTTACACAATTATCAGTGAAAATTTGTGCTATCTGTGGGCAAAAAAAATTAATCCAACATTTTCTTCATCATCAGATCGGTCTGCTCTTCCTCTCCAAGTCTGAAAATGTGTTTATCAAATTCAACGAATCCGTTTTTTCTGTAAAAACTTAAAGCCCTCAGGTTTTCTTCCCATACACCCAACCACAGGTATGATTTAGTGAGTTGCTGAGCAGTATCTAAAGCCTGATTATAAAGAAGCTGCCCTACTTTTTTACCGTGATGGCTTTTCTTCACATAGATTCTTTCAATCTCAAGGCTGGTTTCGTCCTGAAGTTCTGTCTGCGCTTTTCCGGAATTGACTTTCAGGTAACCTACCGGATTGTCTTCTTCCCAGGCAATATAGAAAAAGGAGTCAGGATTATTCAACTCAGATGTTATCTTTTCAGTATTAAAGCTTTCTTCCAGATACTTTTTCATAGCCTTTTCAGTATTATCTTCAGCAAATGTTTCTGAAAATGTCTGAATTCCTAAGCTTTGTAATACTTCTAAGTCTTCAGCGGTCGCTTTGTTTATAATAATTGAACTCATGATTATAAGAGTAATTGTTATGAGAAAAGAATTTTCTTAAATGCTTCAGAAGCCAGGTGTACCTGTACACTCCAATCGTCTGCAGCATCACTTCCGGCATCATCAGAAATATATTTCAGGCATAGAAACGGGATATTCTCCTGTTGGGCAATCAGTGCCAGTGGATAGGCTTCCATGTCTACAATATTATAATCCGTTTCAGAATGGTTCATTTCAAAACTGTCGCCACTTCCGCAGATTCCTTCCTGCAAGGTTTCCATTCTAAGGCCATATTCCAATACAGGTGGTACTCCGGATAGAGGGGTTTCATATAATTTAAATCCTAATCCTCTTACATCCATATCTCTTTGGATGAATTTTGTACAGCATACCACTTCTCCTTTGTGAAATCCTTTACTTCCTGCAGAACCTAAATTCACGATCAGTTTAGGTTTTCTTGTACGAATTTCTTTGGTTAATTCTATCGCTGCATTTACCTTTCCAATACCTGTAATTAATTTGTTTTTATCATCAAAAACAGTTCCTGCTTCGGAATCTAAGGCAAAAACAAAAAGGGTGTCATCAATTGAATAATGGGTTTCGTTGTTAATTTTTATCATTGAGAAATTAGATTTATGCAGTTGTTGTCACTGTATTACAAAGATACGAGAGTTTTCTTCTAATCTTTTAAAATAAAAACCCCAAAATAGTTTTATTTTGGGGTTCTGATATCTTAAATACTGCATCCATCTGCATCACAGGAAGCACCGCTGCCTCCTGAGAGATCTTTATACGGACTCACAGTTTCTTTATAAGTCTGCTGAAGTGCATTTTCAAATACTTCTACCGGCTGAGCTCCGGAAACAGCATATTTACCGTTCAGAACAAAGAACGGAACTCCGGAAACCCCATTATTTCTTGCTTCCTGAATATCCTGATTCACTTCATAATCCAGCTGATCTGTTGTAACCGCCTGGATTGCCACGTTTTTATCAATTCCTAAGTTTTCAGCAAGAGTTACTAAAACATCTCTATCGCCAACGTTTTTACCATCGATAAAATGAGCGATAAACAACGCTTCCTCCATTTCATTAGCTTTATTATGCTTTTTGGCTAAATGAAGCAATTTGTGAGCGCTGAAAGTATTGGTGATCAATGTTTTTCCAAAATTAAAATCAATTCCTGCACCTTTACCCATTTGCGTTACCTGACCAAGCATTTGCGTTGCCTGAGCTTCTGCAACCCCCTTTTTTTCTCTAAAATACTGAATGGTGTCCTGCGTTTCCTTCGGATCTAAAGTAGGATCCAACTGAAAACTCTTCCACTCTACTTCTACTTCATCTTTAAAAGGAAGTTTACTTAAAGCCTGCTCAAAATTATTCTTTCCAATATAGCAAAACGGACATATTACAGCCGACCTAATTTCTATTGTCATTGTATTTAATTTTAAATCAAGAAACTATTTAAACTTATTAAAACCATTAAGGAGAATTTAGGAAATAAAGCGTAGCTAAGATGAATCATTCTGATTTTTAAGCTTAAAGCGACGCCTATCCTAATATTCTCAACATCTTACTATAATCTTAATGTTTCAAAAATAAAAATTTAAACAAGTTTCAAATTAATACTACAAAGGTACTGTATTTTATTTAATGTAACAAATATTATTACAGTTTAATTCTGACAGGTGGAAAGTACCTGGCTGCGCTTTTCAACGATCCCTTTTAAGATCATCATCAGAAAAGCAAGAAGCCCGAAGATCACGCCTATCCAGGGAATATACTCTACTCCTTTTGTCACGATAACCCATCCTCCAATGGTGGTTCCCAGCGTCACCCCTAAATTTCCGAATGATGTGGCAAGACTGTTGGAAAACTCCAATGAATCCGGTGCGGAAGAAATCATATAGGTAGATGCATTCAAAAAGCTTGGTGAATACAAAAATCCCCAGATTCCAATGACCGCAATTGTTGCTAAGAGATTCCCATCAGAAAAATATAAAAGAACAGGTACTAAAATAGTTCCGGAAAGAAAAATAGCCGTTGTAGCTGCCACATTTTTATTGAGCATTTTTCCGGCTACTCCATTGGCTGCCACTCCTATAATTCCGAATAACAGGAGCATATAGCTTACCATTGAAGTATCCATTCCTTTGGCTTTGTTCAGATAATCTGCAAAATAACTATAGGTAGAAAACCAGGCTGTAATCATGAAAAAATTAGTCAGAGTACTCAGAACGAATGGAGGCTGTTTCAATATTCGAACCTGATTTCCATAGGATTTTTTCTCCTTCACAGGCATCGGAGGAAGAAGGAAATAAATGACAACCAGGGCAATCAAACTGACTATAGTTTGTATCATGAATGAATATTCCCAGGACCACAGTCCGGCAATCCATGTTGCAAAAGGGACTGTAGTGACCATGGCAATGGCTACTCCATTAAAAACAATCCCCATGAGTTCATTCTTTTTACGGTCATCCGCCTGGGAAACGGCCACAGATAATGCAGTCGCAATATATACAGGCTGGAGAAAAGCAGGTAAAATTCTTACCAACATCAGCAGCCAGAAAGGTGGTGAAAAAGAAGACACAAATCCTGTCACCAGAAACATAAAAATGGCCGTGAGCATTATTTTTTTACGGTCAAAACCTGAGGTAAGTAGGGTCATAAAAGGTCCTGTAAGAGCAATAATTAATGCAAAAGCGCTTAACAGATACCCTGCTTTGTCTATACTCATCTGATAATGTTCTGCAATTTGCGGAAGAATTCCGATAACTCCGAATTCTGTTGTAATAACAGCTATAAATCCCAGACATCCAATGTATGCATACTTCTTCATGATCCTGTTTATTCGTCAGATTTTAAATTTTGATGGGCAAAATCTGCCATTTCATTTACTGCCAGTTGCATTTCCTCCAACAGGTCTCCCATATGCATGAACCCATGAACCATATCTTTATAAAGGCTTGTTTTGAGGATTACTCCTGCATTTTCCATGTTCAGAGAAAGCTGTTTCCCATCATCCAGCAAAGGATCATGTTCTGCAAGAATGATTAATGTAGGCGGAGTTTCTTTAAAATCTTTGATCAAAACAGGAATAGCCAGAGGATTACCATTCTCTTCTTCGGGAAGATAGCCTGCCCAGGCATCAATGCCTCCCTGCTTGTTAAGGACCGGACCATTTTCATACGTTTCCCATGATTTTGAGTTCAATTGATTGTCAGCGGCAGGATAAATCAGAATCTGAAATTTCAACTGTTTTCCTAACTGAGTGGAAACTGCCGTTGCCAGAGCACCTCCGGCACTGTCACCTATGATGCCAATTTTATCAGGATCAATCCCTAAAGATTCTGCATTTTTGAACACCCAGTTTATCCCATCAATACAGTCATTCAAGCCTGCCGGGAAAGGATGCTCCGGAGCAAGGCGATAATCTATAAAAATAACTACAGATCCGGTTTTATTAGCCAGTTTTCGAACTACAGCATCATGGGTTTCATATCCTCCTGCTATAAACCATCCTCCATGAATATAAATAATAGCTGATGATTGTTGTATTTCTTTTCCATGAGGAAGGTAAATACGAACAGGAATCTGATGATTGTCCTGCGGAATACTGAGTTCTTCAATCATCGCTACTGATTCTTTTTTACCACTTAACTGCAGCGACATCGTCTCAAGATATTTACGGGCTCCGTCTAAAGAATCCTTTGGATTGAAAGGTTGTATTGTTTCTAAATGATTTAAAATCTGTGTTATTTTAGCAGTTAATTGCATTTCTATTTTGATTTAAGTTATTGTTTCTGCTGCGAACATGAGCGCTATTGTTCTTTATTGCAGTATATTTTCTGTTTTGAGCAACAAAATTAAATCTCAACCCTTACATTTGCATTGTATACAGCTAAATGTATGGTACTAACAAATTTGTAAGTAATGGGCAAGATAAAAGAAAATTCAACGAATAATATCAACAGACAGTATATACAGGGTTGTGATCTGAGTTACGCCGTATGTAAAATCGGGGGCCGATGGAAACTGATTATTTTAAATAAATTAAAAGATGGGAAATTACGTTTCAGTGAACTTAGAAACTCTATCTCAGGGATAACAGAAAGAATGCTGACGCTCCAGTTAAGAGAACTGGAGAAAGAAAGCCTGGTGAAGAGAACCGTACATGCGGAAGTTCCTCCAAGAGTAGATTATGAACTTACAGCTATTGCCAGAGAGTTGATTCCGATCTGGAAACAGCTCGATGAATGGGGCGGAAAGCATAGAGAATTGATGCAGGTACAAGAGAATGTGGAAGAGTATAAATAAAAAAGTTTCGGGGATTTTATCTACGATAAAATCCCCGAAACTTAAAAGGATCAGAAATGTAAAATAAATTCTGATTTATGCTTTATTCACTTTTTTACAAAATAGAACATGTGCTATGAGTGCCAATATTCCAAATGTTGTCCCTACAAAACAAACTCCTGTCCATTGAGCCTTTTGCCAGGCAATAGAAGCCAGCCATGTTCCCAGTGATCCTCCAATGAAATAAGATACCATATAAACAGTATTAAGCCTGTTGACAGCATTAGATTTGATAAGGAAATAATTGGTCTGATTCATGATATGACTTGACTGTACTCCCAGGTCAACAAGAATTACTCCTACAATCAATCCCCAATAGGTTTCCCCCGCAAAATAGGTAAAACCCCAGCTTCCAATAACGATCAATAAAGAATACAATATAATCCGGTTAAGATCCAGATACTTTTGAAGTTTTCCTACTTTTGCGGCCGCTAAAGCTCCTACCGCTCCTGCCAATCCAAAACTTCCTACTACAGATGATCCGGCGTTAAAAGGCGGTTTCTCCATGTGAAAAACCAATGTTGTAAACAGTGCACACATTGATCCAAATGCCATTGCTCCACGGAAAGATGCCAGCTGAAGCACAGGTTGTGTTTTGGCAAGCTGAGCAACAGAACGCATCAGTTCTTTGTAAGTTCCTTTAAAATTAGGAGATAGCTCAGGCAGCATTTTATAAACTGCCAGCCAAACCAGAATCATCAATCCGGCAGCAATACCAAACATGGCTCTCCAGCCCCATACTTCCCCTACTACTCCCCCTATAAAACGGGAAAGAAGGATTCCCAGCAGTAATCCGGACATGACCAATCCAATATTGGCTGATTTCTCTTTATCGGATGAAAGCTCTGCAGCAATAGGAACAAACAATTGCGGAATCACGGATGTAGCACCAATTAATAAGCTGGCAGCATACAACATCCATAACTGAGTGGCAAAAGTCATCCATAAGAGCGACCCGAAAACCAGAAACAAATCAATTAAAATCAATTTCTTGCGAAAGAATTTATCTCCTAACGGAACAATTAGTAAGAGCCCTAAGGCATAACCAATCTGGGTAAGCACAGATATTTTACTCGCTGCACTCTCAGAAACCTGAAGTTCTTCAGAAATAAGCGCCAATAAAGGCTGATTATAATAATTATTAGCGACCACAAGTCCGGAAATAATGGCCATAAGCCAGATAACAGTCCGGGAAATACCATGGGAAGAACTCTCCTGCATTGCGTATAAGATTTTATTTGGATTGAAAGCTGTCCGACGGCAGATCATGATAGAGTCCGTCAGATTTTTAAGAGATCAAAGGTAATCATAAAAAAAAGAAATGATCAGTCTCTCTTCTTTACATTTTTATGAATGATGGATGATTCTGTGATAAGTAGAATGATTCCAGCGTTCTGCTTCTATGATTGTTTTTATTGATAACTTATATCGATGAAAAACCTTTTGAATATTAGAAATATTAAAGAAATTTGCAGCATGAAAATCATTCCACTTAAAGAAGGTAATTTTTCGGCAAGCAAAACCAAAGACTTCACGCTTTTAACAGAAGACAATTTTGATAAAGTTGGAGGAATAAAAATGTCTGTCCAACCATTTCTTATCATTACTGAAAATGATTATATCCTTCTGGATGCAGGAATTGGCTGGAAAAATGAGTCCGGATCCACTGTTGTTTCAGAAATTCTGGAAAAGGAAAATATCCGGCCCGATCAAATTACAAAGTTATTACTGTCTCACCTTCATAAAGATCATATTGAAGGCGCTGTAAAGCTTACAGAGAATGGTTTTGAAGCTGCTTTCCCAAATGCCCGGATTTATATTCAGAAACGCGAACTGGATTTTGCAATGGAAAAGAAAGGAAATACTTCTTTTGATTTTGATATGCTGGAAAAACTGATTCAGCTCCCGAATATTACCTGGATGAATGATGATCAGGGACAGATCACCAATGAGATTTCCTATGAAGTGGTTGGCGGACATACTCCTTTTATGCAGGTGTTCTGGATCAGAGAAAATGGGGAAACTGTTTTTTATGGTGCTGATGATCTTCCACAGGCTTCTTATTTAAAATATCATTTAGCCTATAAAAGTGATTTCGATGGCAGAAAAGCCATGGAATTAAGACTTACATGGGAAAAAGAAGCAAGAGAGAACAACTGGAAAATTCTTTTGTACCATGACCTGGATAAAGCCATAGTAGAAATATAAATAAAAAAATGGTTTAAATTTCATTAAACCATTTATAGATATCAAATTCAGAAGGAATATTGAGTTTTTTTCTGATCCTGTTTTTCCTGTTTTGTATTGCTTTTGGGGTAACAAAAATACAGGTTGCAATTTCCTTTGTGGTCATATTGAGCTTAAGGTAAATACAAAAGATCAGTTCAGAATTTTTAAGGGAAGGCTGTATATCAGATAACTTTTTAAAAAAATCGGGATAAACCAGTCGGAATTTATTTAAGAGACGAGGGGAATTTGTTTTGGCCAATGCCATTATCTCGTCTTGTACAAGAATCTTTTGGGTTAAATCCTCTAAGTTAGTTTCAGGTTTTCTATTTTTCATAATACTTTTTCATCTCTTATTTCAGATACCACATCTCTTGTGAATCTGTACAAAGTCTTTTTTTCACTGTTCAATTTGTGTTTTACCGAATCAATATCGGGAACAAAATAATTTTTATGTATTCAAAATTCTACAGCTTTTAATTAATATAATGTAACGATTAGTGGTGTATAACCCGCATTTATTGAATGATTATGTTAAAAAAATTACACATATGAATTTCTTTCCATTTTTATACAGGCAAAGAAAGAAAAAATGATTAAAATTTTATTAAATATGTGTACCACATAGATACCACGTTATATAATGAGTCAAAATATCATAATTGCTTTTATCAGCTTGTTTCCCATTCTTTGCCTTCCTGTTTTGATAGGAAGTAAATGTAGTGTGTTATTCCCTTAACTTTTTATGATCTCGATCAATGTTTTCAACCTATTTATCGCAAAAAACTCAATATATGTGGTATATGAATGGTACCACATTATAGGAGAAACAAATAAAATGGATGTTCCTTTATCATTATAAAATTTTGAAGCATTAGCAGTCTCTAAAAGAGGTATTTAAAATTTTATATGAAATTTAAATGAAAACTATGATCAGTGAAAATTTGCTTATCTCATTTGGAGCCGAAATTAAAGACTATAAAGCGGAAGATATTATTTTTCGTGAAGAAGAGTTACCAATACAGTATTACCAGATTCAAAAAGGTAAAATTAAACTGAATAATTATACAGAAAACGGGAAAGAGTTTATCCAAAATATATTCTCAGATGGTCATAGCTTTGGAGAATCCTTACTTTTTGTCAACAGACCTTATCCTATGAATGCTGTTGCAATGGTAGATTCAAGTATTTTAGTAATGCCGGGACAGAACTTTCTGGAGCTGCTCCAGAATAACCCTGAAATTTCATTAAATGTCTATCAATGTCTTGCTGAAAGAATGTATTATAAATATATCATGCTTTATAATCTTTCATTCCAAAACCCCGTTTCCAAACTAAAACTTTTGATGGATTATCTGAAAAGCTATCATGACGATAAAACCCCTTATTCTTTCCAGATTCCGCTTACCCGCCAGCAGCTTGCTTCACTTACCGGATTGTGTGTAGAAACAGTTATAAGAACCATAAAACATATGGAAAAGGATCAGGTTCTGAAAATAGAACGCGGGAAAATTTATTATTAAAAGTAAAAGCCGGATTGAAGCCGGCTTTTGTTACAATTGTTTTTTTAAATATGGTCTTTGTTACTGATCCAGCTGTTTCTGAAACTCTTCCAGATATTGGGCAAGATGAATTCCGTCTGCCAGTCCATGATGCGCTTCAATCGAAACCGGAAGATATTTTCTACCTTCCCTGATAGTAAATTTTCCAAAAGCAATCTTAGGAATCGATTCTGTGGTATTAAAATCTGTAGGATGTAATATAGCACTGAAAGAATTCCATGGAATAGTCGTATGTCTTATATGATCTTTTCCAAGTCTCTCATTGCTCAATCTCAATCCTGAAGTCTGATGCACGCCTTTTATTTCCTCCTGCAGGGCAGTGTTAAAAGTTTCAAAATCCTCTGAATAAGGAGTAAATGAAAAACCAAAAGTACCATCAGGTCTTCCAATCGTACTGCCGGCATGAACCGTATCAAACTGTATTACCTGACCATCAATTATTCTTAGTTTTAATTCATCCACTGTATTGATGGCTACCATAGACTTGTGAAAATAATAGGCAAAAAATGAATATCCTTTTTCTTTCGCTGTGTCATATGCCTTTGTACAGTCTACCTCTGTTGTAAATCCAAAATAAGGGCTTGCCATATTAGAGAAAAATTCGAAATGCTCTTTCCTGTTCCAGTTGTCTATATCTACAATCTTCATTGATTCTTATTTGCTGCAAATTTCTGAAAGTTTCTCCGGTTTTAAAAGGTTACGATTAAAAATATAATTAAAACTTAATTTTGTGAAGCAGCTATTTGGTAGATATTTTGCTGCAAAATACACGTATTTTAGAATCTTATTTGTAGATCTTCAGATAACTCCTTTTCATTCAGGAGTTAAAAATTTAATTAACAATAATATAAAAAATATCATAATGGAAAGAATCGGATTTATCGGATTGGGAAATATGGGGCATCCTATGGCTAAAAATCTTGAAAAAGCAGGATTTCCGCTATCTGTTTACAACAGAACTTCAGAAAAAGCCAGAGATTTCGAAGAAAAAGCTGCTGTCTGTACCCACATTAAAGACCTGATACAAAACAGCGATATCATATTCACCATGTTGACCAACGACAGTGCTGTAAAAGCAGTGTATGAGGAAATTCTTCCTTTAGATATTCAAGGGAAACTCTTTGTGGACATGAGTACAATTTCTCCGGAAGTTTCCAAAGAAACGGCAGCAGCTCTGAAAATAAAAGAAGCTTCCTTTATTGATGCTCCCGTAGCAGGCAGTACCCAACCCGCTCAGGAAGGTACATTAATCATTATGGCTGGAGGTGAAGATGACGACATCCAGCGTGCCATGCCTTATCTGTTGAAAATGGGAAAATCCGTAAAACATCTGGGTGAAAACGGAAAAGGCATTGCCGGAAAGTTATCGATTAACTATTTTCTTTCCACAATTTATCAGGGATTGGCAGAAACTGTTTTATTGGCTG
The DNA here is from genome assembly GCF_965111995.1 of Chryseobacterium sp. Marseille-Q8038. Taxonomy (NCBI): domain Bacteria; kingdom Pseudomonadati; phylum Bacteroidota; class Flavobacteriia; order Flavobacteriales; family Weeksellaceae; genus Chryseobacterium; species Chryseobacterium sp. Marseille-Q8038. The sequence goes on from NZ_CBCOPN010000001.1 coordinate 1,127,524, forward strand.
GAAAATTAGGAATTGAAAGATCAGATATGCTTGAGATAATTAATGAAAGTGCCAGCGGAAGCGGTGCTACCAAAGTAAAAACACCGATGTTGATTGCAGATCAGTATGCTCCGGCATTTGCTCTTGATTTAATGTTGAAAGACATCCTTCTCGCTAAAAATGCAGGCGCTGACTTTCCTTTATCCGAAGCATTGATTCAAAGCTATCAAAATGCACATGATAAAGGCTTTGGTCAGGATGATGTTATAGGAATTATCAACTATTTAAAACAAAAATAATATGGAGATTATCAATTATAACGGTAAACAATGGTCAGCAAAAAAGGTAGATCATATCTATATCGTCAGCCTTGACAACCAGTCTAATATTGTGGAATCTTTAACGGATTTTATTCAAAATCAAAATATCCAGGCAGGAGAAGTGACAGGAATAGGTGCCGTGAGTGAGGCAACACTTCGTTTCTTTAATCCTTCAAAAAAAAAATATGTGGATAAAACCTTTAAAGAACAGATGGAAGTTACCAATATTTCTGGAAATGTCTCTGAAATAGAAGGAAAACCGACTCTTCATCTTCACATCACGTTGGGAAGAGAAGATTACACTGCGCTGGCGGGGCATCTTTTGGAAGCAAAAATTCAGGGAGCTGCAGAATTTATTTTCTATCCACTGAATACCAGAGTAGTAAAAATTAAAAATGAAGAAATAGGAATCAATCTCTATGATTTTGAGAAATAAAACCTTGATTGCTGTTGAAAGTAGTATTTTTGATGAAATATTTATTGGATGTTTGAGGTTCTGCTTTCCCATATCGAGAATAAGGTTGATATCACCAACGAACAGAAAAATCAGGTTAAATCTTTCTTTACCTTAAAAAAGCTTCGTAAAAAACAATATCTGCTTCAGGAAGGAGATATCTGTAAATCATTGTCTTTTGTAAGTAAAGGGTTGTTAAAATCTTATTTTCTGGATGAAAAAGGAAATGAACACATCAATATGTTTGCCTTTGAAGGTTGGTGGATCTCGGACTTCAACAGTTTTATCAATCAGGAAAAATCAGTTCTGAATATTGATGCTATTGAAGAAACCGAAGTTCTGATGATCACCTTGGAAAATTATGAAAAAATGATGCTGGAAGTTCCTGTAATGGACAGATATTTCAGGATTTTATACCAGAATAGTCTTGTTACAAAAGATTACAGACTTATAGTTTCCAATAGCTATACTGCTGAAGAAAAGTATCTTCAACTGGCACAAAAGAGTCCGGAAATGATTAAAAGAGTTCCTCACAATCTTATTGCCTCCTATCTTGGTCTTGCCCCTGAAACCGTGAGCAGAATCCGTAAAAAGAATTCTTTGAACAATACTTGATCCAGATCAACTCAAAGGCATGATCCACATCAAGGATAAAAGCCTCTATCCACCCATAATTTTGTACAAGAAATTTTACAATACTTATGAAAAAAATTGCATTGGTAGTAGGTGCTACCGGAATTACAGGAAGCAATCTTGCTGAAGAACTGATCACGCAGGGCTGGACAACATATGGATTATCAAGAAATCCAAATACCGGTATTCCAGGTCTTCTTCCCATTAAAGCAGATCTTACGAATGAACAGAATCTTGCGGAAGCGCTGGAAGAGATCTCTCCTACTCATATTTACTTTACCACATGGATGCGTAATGACACTGAGGAAGAAAATATCCGGGTCAACAGTATGCTGGTAAGAAACCTGTTGAATGTTTTATCTCCTAAAAAATCAGTCCAGCATGTGGCTCTGGTTACAGGTCTTAAACATTATCTGGGACCATTTGAGGCCTATGCTAAAGAAGGAATTTTGCCTGAAACCCCTGTCAGAGAAGAACATCCAAGGCTTCCACTACCCAACTTTTATTATGCACAGGAAGACGAAGTGTACAAAGCTTCAGAAAGAGAAGGCTTCACATGGAGTATTCACAGACCTCACACTGTGGTTGGATATGCAGTTGGAAACCTCATGAATATTGGAGCAACACTGGCTGTGTATGCTACTATCTGTAAAGAAACCGGAAGAAAATTTATCTGGCCGGGATCTGAAGCACAATGGAATGGAGTTTCGGATGTAACGGACGCCAGAATATTAGCTCAGCAACTCGTTTGGGCATCTACTACAGAATCAGCAAAAAATCAGGCATTCAATATTGCAAACGGAGATGTTTTCAGATGGAAATGGCTGTGGAAAAGACTGGCAGAGTGGTTCGGTATAGAAGCTGTAGGTTTTGACGGAACTATAAAACCTCTTGAAAAAGAACTGGAAAACGATCACCATACCTGGACAGCTATCGCCGAAAAATATAATCTGAAAGAAAAAGATCTTAACCGTTTATCATCAGCATGGCATACGGATCTTGATCTTGGAAGACCGCTGGAAGTCATGTGTGATATGTCAAAAAGCAGAAAACTGGGTTTCACAGCTTATGTAAGCACAGAAAATTCTTTTATAAATGTTTTTGAAAGACTTAGAGCAGAAAATATGATTCCTTAGTAGAAAAGAAAAATACAAAGACACAAGATTTATTTCCTGTGTCTTTGGGTTTTAACAAACAAGCAATGCTTATAGTATAATTTGTGTTTTTTTAATGACTTCCATTAAACTTCTGTAGTGGTTACCCCAAATTTCTTTTTAAAAGAAGAATAAAAATGGGATAAATTCTCGAAACCCAGATCAAGATAGATATCTGAAGGTCTTTTATCCCTGTTTTTAATTAAATAATATGCTTCCTTTAATCTTTTTTCTTTCAGCCATTGTTTTGGAGTCATCTCAAATATTTTGTTGAAATCCCGCTTAAAACCTGAAAGACTACGGCCTGTAAGCTTTGCAAACGCCTCCACCGATACATTGAACATAAAATTTTTGTTCATAAATCCCTTAAGATCAATCTTATGAGGTTCAGAAAAATCAAAAAGAAGATTTTTAAGATCAGGATTACTCAATAAAATAAGCTCGATGGCTTCTTTTACCTTTAAAGCAGCCAATGTTGGAGGCACTTCCTTCGTTTTATGAATATAAGGAATGAGTGACGCAAAATAGCTCTTAAAAAAATCATCAGGCTCAAAAAACAAACGCTGGTTTTCCGGAAAATTAGCATGTACAGCTATTTTGTTTTCTGTGGCATATTGTCTCAGGGTTTCATCATCAAGGGTGATAGAAACAAACTGATATTTTTCATTGCCTGAAGGATATTTAATCGTTCTGATCAGTTGATTTTTCCTAACCAGAACCACCGTATTCTCTTTGATCACCGTTTTACCGTGTTCATGAAAAGCATGCGTTTCCCCGGATATCTGAAATCCCAGAAAATGGTCCGGAATAAATTCCTCATGGCCTCTGTAAGATTCAAAAGCACATGAATAAACCAGTTTATCAAATATAATCTCAGAAGTATTTTCCATCATACAAATATCTGAAATTTAAGCAATAGCATGAGCTCCTGCTTCTGCAATTTCTTTATCCTGCTCAGGGGTTCCTCCTGAAGAACCTATAGCACCAATGATTTTTCCTTCTGCATTCTTAACAACAACACCGCCCGCAATAGTCAGCAGTCCTTCATTTGAATTCAGCATTCCATAGCCATGAAAACCGGCTTCTGAAATAATACTTCCCATCACATCACTATTTACTCCGAACATAGCAGCTGTTTTTGCTTTTTTAACAGCAAAATCAATCACTCCATACACACTATCTAATCTTGCCAGTGCAACAAGATGACCTCCGGCATCCACCACGGCAATGCTCACGGGAATATTCATGGATAATGCCTTTTCTTTTGCTGCATTTAAAACCTTTTCTGCAGCTTTATAATTCAGTTCCATACTATTAACTTTTTGCTGTCCACGCCTCTGCCTGAAGCTGTTTCACAAAATCTTCGGTTTCCTTTGGATGTACATTTCTAAAATGACTGTCCTCATCTAAAGCCACATTTACAATCATTTCAGCCATAGACTGTGGATCAAGTTGATGGGCTAAAGATTCTGCGGCTCCGTCAAAAGCAGATTCCGGAGTGAAGTTGATTTTCGGATCATACCAATGGAAAATAGAATCTACTCCCCTGTCATTAAATCCTGTTCCAAATACCCCTGGATTGCAAGTTGCAATTTTGATATTAAATGGAGCAAGCTCAGTCCTCAGCCCTTCAGCAATAGATTCCAACGCATGCTTGGAAGAACAGTAGGCAGCCACATAAGGAACTGTCCATAAACCTCCCATTGATGAAGTGAAAACAATTTTACCACTTCTTTTTTCAACAAACTTTTTGATGAAACCCTGGGCAAGATTCAGTGCACCAAATACATTGACTTCGAACATAGAGCGAATGATATCCACTGGTTGTTCAGCAATTGGACCGCCTTCCATAATTCCGGCATTGCTGATTAAAATATCTATTTCATATTTCTTTAAGATATAATCAATATCCCTTTGGCTGGTAACGTCCAATTTATCCACTATAAGATCAATTCCCTGTTCTGTAGCTTCCCGGATTACATCACTCATCTGAGGATAAACCTGTGTAGTGGCAATTACCTTATGTCCTTTTTTAGCAAGCTCAAAAGCAGCAATCTTTCCGAATCCACTTGCTGCACCTGTAATTAAAATTGTTTTACTCATTGTATTCTTTTTTTATGTTGGTACAAATTTCAAAGATTTTCATAAGGATAATATTGTCTGAAAGTTCATTTTTATATTGCTGAAAAGTTCAAAAAAACTATTACCATAGAACCCTGAAAGTCAGATTTCAGATTTGAATGATAATAAAAAATAAACAGTTTATTGTAAATTGGTTAAGTTTTTGAAGCTTATCTCATAAAACCAGTCACACCATTGAAATTAATCACATTTACAAAAAAAGGAATTTACTGTCCGCAAGGAAAATTCTATATTGATCCTTGGCGGCCTGTAGATATGGCGGTTATCACCCATGGCCATGCCGATCATGCCCGTTGGGGAATGAAAAAATACCTTTGTCATCATTTTACAAAGCCTATTCTCCATCAAAGAATTGGAAAAGATATCGAATGCCAAAGTATAGAATATGGAGAAGTTATTACCATCAATGGAGTAAAACTTTCCCTTCACCCCGCCGGACATATCATTGGTTCTGCACAGATAAAACTCGAATATAAAGGATATGTGACCGTAATTTCAGGAGATTACAAAGTTCAGGATGATGGACTGAGTACTCCTTTTGAGCTGGTAAAATGCAATGAATTTGTGACAGAAAGTACCTTTGGCCTGCCTATTTATAACTGGCTTGAAGTTCCGGATTTAAATAAAAAACTCCAAAACTGGGTACTGAAGAATAAAGAAAATCATAAAACCTCTGTTTTTATAGGCTATTCTTTAGGGAAAGCCCAGCGTATTATGAAAGCAGTGGAAGAATTGGGGAAAATATATGTACACTACTCCATCGGAAAACTGAATGAAGCTTTTGAAACTGTAGGAATTGACCTTCCGGACTATACCATTGCAGATTTCAGAGAGCGTCCAAAAGAGATGGAACATGAAATTGTAATTGTTCCTCCTGCTTTACTCGACAGCAATATCATCAAAAAAATCCCTGATCCTGCTACTGCAATATGTTCTGGCTGGATGCAGGTTCGTGGTGCCAGAAGATGGCGGAGTGCAGATGCAGGATTCGCGATGAGTGATCATGCAGATTGGAAAGGTTTATTGCAGACTGTAAAAGCTACGGAAGCCGAAATTGTGCATGTTACCCATGGACAGACGGAAGTATTCTCAAAATATTTGAATGAAATAGGCGTAAAAGCTGATGTTGTAGAAACATTATTTGGCGAAGATGAAGAGGAATCTGAAAAAGAAATCACTGAAAATCCTGAATCATGAGACATTTTGCAGACCTTATCAATGCTTTGGAAACCACCAACAAAACCAATGCTAAAATTGATGCTATCATTGATTATCTGGAACGCGCTCCCGATGAAGATAAAGTATGGTTTATCGCCTTATTTACCGGAAAAAGGCCTAAGAGAAATGTTAATACCAATTACATGAAAGAATGGGCGCTGGAAATCACGAAACTTCCCTACTGGCTATTTCAGGAATCGTATTCTTCTGTAGGAGATCTTGGGGAAACATTATCATTAATTCTTCCACCTCCGGAAGAAAAAATAGAGCGCTCCTTATCAGAATGGATGAACGACATTGTCAATCTCAAAGGCAAAACAGATACAGAAAAGAAAGAATTTGTATTACAGTCATGGAACGGTCTGGATTATACAGAGCGTTTGATTTTCAACAAATTAATTGGTGGAAGCTTCAGAATCGGGGTTTCAGATAAAACATTAATCAATGCGCTGACAAAATTTTCCGGGCAGGAATCTAGTGCGCTCATGCACAGTTTAATGGGAAAATGGCTGCCTGATGAGGTTTCTTTCAAAGAACTTATTGATGCTGAAAATGTGAATCCTGACAATTCAAAACCTTATCCTTTCTGTCTTGCTTATCCTTTGGAAAAAGAAACTCAGGAACTGGGAAATCCGGACGAATGGCTGGTAGAATATAAATGGGACGGAATACGCGGACAAATCATCCGTAGAAACGATGAAGTCTTCATCTGGTCAAGAGGAGAAGAACTTATTACCGAGCAGTTTCCTGAGATTACAGAGGTCGTAAAAGCGATGAAAGGCAACTTTGTTATAGATGGAGAAATACTTGCGGTAAAGGATGGTAAGGTTTTAAATTTTAATGAATTACAAAAAAGATTAAACAGAAAAACTTTAACTAAAAAAATGTTGTCGGAAATCCCGATTGAAGTCTTTGCCTATGACTTACTGGAACTTGAAGATAATGACCTGAGGGAAAAACCAATCTCTGCAAGAAGAGCTTTGCTTGAAGAATTATTATTGAATGAGAATCCTCAGAATATCAGTCTCTCTAAAAGTCTGGACTTTGAACAGTGGGAAGAATTGGATTCGCTTCGTGAAAATTCAAGGACAGTAAACAGTGAAGGATTGATGTTAAAACAAAAAAACTCACCCTACCATTCCGGCCGGAAAAAAGGCGACTGGTGGAAGTGGAAAATCAATCCGTTTACGATTGATGCAGCCCTCATCTATGCCCAAAAAGGCAGTGGCAGACGAAGCGCTTATTATACGGATTATACTTTTGCTGTGAAAAACGGAGATACTTTGGTCACCATAGCCAAAGCGTATTCAGGATTAACGGATAAAGAAATTATGGAAGTGAGCAGGTTTGTTACTAAAAATGCCATTGAGAAATTCGGACCTGTGAGAACCGTAAAAGCAGAACTGGTTTTTGAAATTGCATTTGAAGGCATTGGTTTCAGCAACCGTCATAAAAGTGGTGTTGCGCTCCGGTTTCCAAGAATTGTAAGATGGCGGAAAGATAAAACGGTGGATGAAATTGATGATTTGGAAGAAATTAAAAAATTAATACAATAATATTTTTGGCGCAACGACCGCAAAAGTTTTCATGTTATTTATGAATATTTTTTCGATCGAAAAGGCACTGTGTTCAGCTATTATGAAATGTTGTCTTTGCTGAGTGAAACGCCATTGCGAACAAAAAAATGAAACCAATATAAACCCTTAGCGTCTTTTGCGTTAAAATTAAATTAAAATAGATTTGGCAGCATTCGAACATACCGACGGATTTAAGATCATTCAGCAATGGATGACCGGTAAAGGTATTGAACCTTTTAAATTTCAGCTGGAAACCTGGAAGAAATTTGAAAACGGATACAGCGGAATGGTAGTTGCTCCTACCGGTTTTGGAAAAACGTTCTCTGTTTTTTTAGCATTAATTTCTAACTTCCTGAATCATCCCGATCAATATAAAAAAGGACTGAAAATGATCTGGATAACACCGCTTCGTTCTCTATCCAAAGATATTGCTAAAGCCATGCAGGAAGCAATTGATGAAATAGGGCTCGACTGGGCTGTAGGAGTAAGAAACGGCGATACTGATCCAAAAGTAAGACAGCAGCAGGTTAAAAAAATGCCTGAAATTCTGGTGGTAACCCCCGAAAGTCTCCATTTGCTACTGGCTCAGAAAAATAATGAAACTTTTTTCAGGGATATGAAATGTATCGCTGTAGACGAATGGCATGAGTTACTCGGTTCAAAACGAGGGGTAATGGTAGAACTCGGCATTTCACAGCTTAGAAAATATGTCCCGAAAGTTAAAATCTGGGGAATTACCGCTACCATCGGAAATCTGGATGAAGCTATGGAAGTACTCATCCCTTATGATATTAAAAAGACAAAAATTACAGCTAAAGAGCATAAAAAGATAGATATTCTTCCTGTTTTTCCTAATGAAATCGAAATATTACCCTGGGCAGGACATCTTGGAAATAAGCTTGCAGATAAAGTAGTCCCTATTATTTTGGATTCAAAATCTACCATTGTATTTACGAATACCAGAAGCCAGAGCGAAATGTGGTATCAGCTTCTGCTGGATGCTCATCCTGATTTTGCAGGACAAATTGCAATCCATCACAGTTCTATTGATGCCCATTTGAGAATCTGGATTGAGGAAAATCTAAGTTCCGGTAAATTAAAAGCTGTGGTATCCACATCATCCCTCGATCTTGGTATTGACTTTAAACCAGTTGACACCGTTATTCAGATAGGATCCGCAAAAGGTGTCGCACGTTTCCTCCAAAGAGCCGGACGGAGCGGTCACTCCCCTTTTGAAACTTCCAGAATTTATTGTGTCCCTACCCATTCTTTGGAACTGATTGAAGTTTCAGCCTTAAAAGAAGCCGTAAAACAAAAAGTAGTGGAGCCCAGAGAACCACAGGTTTTATGTTTTGATGTATTGGTGCAGTTTCTGATGACATTGGCTGTTGGTGATGGCTTTTATCCTGATGAACTCTATGAAAGAATCAAAAAAGTATATGCTTTTCAGGAAATGTTGGATGAAGAGTGGCAAAGCATTCTGGAATTTCTTACCATTGGCGGCAGCGTGTTGAAAAACTATGAAGAATTCCATAAAATAGTCATTATGGAAGACGGCCTTTATAAAGTCACTTCAAGAAAAATAGCGATGCTTCACCGGATGAATATGGGTGTTATTGTAAGTGATGCGATGCTGAAGGTGAAATTTATTTCCGGAGGTTATATCGGAATGATCGAAGAATATTTTATTTCAAAACTAAAGAAAGAGGAAAAATTCATTTTGGCCGGACGTACCCTTGAAGTTGCAATGATCAAAGATATGACAGTGTATGTAAGAGCGGCTAAAGGAAGGGCTTTAGTACCCAGTTATCTGGGAGGAAGATTGCCACTAAGCTCTAATTTAGGACATTTTTTAAGAGAAAAACTTTCACACGCTTTAAATCCAAAAGCTTCAGAAAAAGAACTCAAATTTCTGCATCCACTTCTGATCAATCAGGAAGCAAATTCTCATATTCCCAAAGAAAATGAATTTCTTGTTGAAATGATTAAAAACCGTGAAGGATATCACTTGTTTATGTATCCTTTTGAAGGACGTTTGGTCCATGAAGTAATGGCAGCCCTGATTGCCTACAGGATTTCAAAGCTTGCACCTATTTCCTTTTCTATGGCGATGAATGATTACGGATTCGAATTGTTCAGTGACAAAGAAATCCCGTTAAATGAAGAAAACCTGAAACAGATTCTTACCCGGGACAATCTGATGAACGATGTGATTGCAAGCATTAATTCTGCAGAAATGGCAAGACGAAAATTTCGTGATATTGCTGTAATTTCAGGAATGGTGATTCAAAATTATGCAGGACAGCAGCGCTCCAACAAATCATTACAAAGCTCTGCCGGATTGATTTTCAAAGTTCTGGAAGACCATGATCCCAATCATTTTTTAATAAAGCAGGCCTATACAGAAGTTTTTAACATGCAGCTTCAGGAACAACGGCTTGTAGAAGCCTTTAAAAGGATTGAAAAATCTGAAATTATTCTAAAACATTCCCGTTCTTTTACCCCGCTCAGCTTCCCCATCAAAGTTGACAGTCTGAGACAAACTCTTTCAAGTGAAGGATTGGATGCAAGGATTAAAAGAATGTTGAAACTATCTAATATAAGTGATATTTCATAAGGCTTTTCTGATAAATTCTTCTGCAATTTTAATCTTATTCTTAGCCTAATATTCTAAGTTAATTTTCTTGATAAGTTTAAATAATCATCGTAACTTAGAGTATACCTTCTTAGAAGTTTAAAATAAAATGTAAATAATGGAAAAATTATTCCTGGTCCGTCACGGACAGTCACTCTGGAATCTGGAAAACAGATTTACAGGCTGGAAAGATATTGATATAACTGAAGCCGGAATTGAAGAAGCAAAAAAAGCAGGTCTTGCGCTAAAAGGAGAAAGAATAGATATTGCATTTACTTCTGCCTTGGTAAGGGCACAGCATACCCTCTCCATCATCCTTAACGAAATTGGAAATCCCAATATTCCGGTCATCAAGGATAAAGCATTAAACGAACGTTCTTACGGAAATCTGGAAGGATTAAACAAAGCAGAAACCGCACTGAAATATGGTGATGAGCAGGTTCATATCTGGCGCAGATCATTTGATGTGGTTCCTCCGGGCGGAGAAAGCCTTAAAGATACTTACAGCAGAGTAATTCCTTATTTTGAAAGTCAGATAAGACCCTTATTAAAACAGGGCGAGAATGTATTGATTGTAGCCCATGGAAATAGTCTCCGTGCACTTATTATGTATCTGGAGCATCTTTCTCCTGAAGAAATTTTAGAGCGGGAAATTGCTACCGGTGTTCCTCTGACTTATGTTTTTGATGAAAAATTTCATGTAAGCCGGAGGGTCAGTTAATCCGATTTAAATAGTTTACCTTTAAGCATTAAATTTTCAATCCATCAAGTGTTTATAGCAACAAAAAAAATTTTCATCCAAAATGAAACTTTTATTCTGACCAATCAGCGGGCAGCATTCCGGGAAAAAGATAAAGCATTGATCCTTTCCGATCTTCACATCGGGAAGACTGCTCATTTCCGCAAAAATGGCATTGCATTGGCCAATCATATTATGAAAAGCGACCTGAAAAGATTATCAGCACTGATTGAATATTTTCAGCCTGAAAAATTCATTGTGGTTGGAGATTTACTTCACGCCGGAGACAATTCTGATGTGGATGAATTCTGTATATGGAAAAAGCAATATCCCGACTTACAGTTTTATCTTATTGAAGGAAATCATGACAGAATTTCAAAAGCTTTAGAGGAAAAATTATGTTTTGATTACAAAGCTGAATGGATTGAAACTGATGACATTACTTTTACTCATGATTTTGATCCGGCCAGATCCGGATTTCAGATTACCGGCCATATTCACCCCGGAATTGTGCTGAGTTCTGCGGTAAAGAATATCAGGCTTCCCTGCTTTGCGCTCACCAGCAATCAATTGTTACTTCCTGCTTTTAGTGAATTCACAGGATTGGATACCAAAAATCTGCCTAAGAAAAGTACATTTTTTGTGTTTACAGACGCGGAAATTTATGAGATTTAATACTTTGGTTTTATATCCTTGTCAAGGTTCTGAACCTTGACAAGGATTGATAAGTCTGATAAAATTATTTGTGAAATCTTAATTTTTCTTGCTTAAACGGATACTGTAGATCGTTATCAATACGGTTACCAGCAGGAACAAAGCCCCGATCCAGGGTGTACTTTCCAGCCCTAAAGAAGATGTCACAATCATTCCTCCTGCATAAGATCCGATTGCAATACCCATATTAAAGGCTGCAATATTGATCCCTGAGGCAACGTCTTCCGTTCCCGGAAGTTCTTTTTCAGCAATTTGTACCACCAATAGCTGAAGCCCCGGAACAGAAGCAAATGATAATGCTCCTAAAAGGAAAAGGGTAATAATACTTAACACTGGGCTGCTTACAGTAAAATAAAAGGCAAGCAATACCAGTCCCTGTGCGGCAAACATCCATAGAAGAGCTTTCAAAGGGTTTTTATTTGCTACTTTTCCTCCAATCAGGTTTCCTAGTGCAATGGCAATTCCATAAATCAAAAGGATAAAAGTAACGGTAGATTCCTGAAATCCTGTGATCTTCTGTAAAATAGGTGACAGATAAGTAAAAACAACAAATGTTCCTCCATACCCCATTGCAGTCATTAAAAAAGCAAAGATCAGACGTTTATTTCCCAATACCTTAAACTGGCTTTTTAATGAAGCTGTTTTGCCATTTTTCAGCGTATTGGGAACCAGTAATAAACTGGCTGCTAACCCAATGATTCCAAGGATTGAAACCCCAATAAAAGTCGCTCTCCATCCGAAGTGCTGCCCTATAAAAGTTCCCAGCGGAACTCCTGTTACAATGGCCAAGGTAAGTCCGGCAAACATAATAGAAATTGCTGTAGCTCTTTTTTCTTCAGGTACCAATGAAGCAGCAATGGTAGAACCGATGGAAAAATACACTCCATGGGCAAAACCCGTTAAAATTCTTGCCAGCACTAAAGTTATAAATCCGGGAGCAATCGATGCCAGGCCATTTCCGATAACAAACAGGAGCATAATGGAAACCAGCAGCATTTTACGTGGAATTTTCCCTGTTAATGCCGTTAATATAGGAGCTCCGATAGCTACTCCAATCGCATAAAGACTCACCAGTAAACCTGCTGACGGAATGGTAATCCCGAGATCAGATGCTACAGTGGGAAGCAGTCCCACAATTACAAATTCAGTAGTTCCTATTCCGAAGGCACTAATCGTTAATGCCCATAAAGCTGCAGGAAGACCTTTTTTAACCGTCTGCGTTGCAGTATTGATCTGTATTTCTTTTTGAAAATTCATTGTCTTATAATTTGTTGATATTGATAAGGCAAATTTCCGTCGAATATTTGTATTATAAAAATTATTTAAATTGTATTAAAGTATCAGAATAATGATAGTTTTATTTTAAGTTTAAAATTTGTTCCTTTGTACAATAATCAGCAGTTTTAATGAAGAAATCAGAAGCAACCCGACTTACTATTCTCCAGAAAGCGTTCGAATTAATCTATGTAAAAGGTTTCCAGACAACAAGCATTGATGAAATTATCGCAACGACTCAGGTGACAAAAGGTGCTTTTTACTATCATTTTAAAACTAAAGATGAGATGGGACTGGCTATTATCAACGAACTGATGAAGCCCAACTTCAGACGTAACTTTATTGAATCCCTTGAAAACAACAGAAATCCTCTGGACAATATTTATGAGATCATCCACAATCTCCTGATGGAAAATGATTTTCTAAAAGTTGAGTATGGCTGCCCTACTTCGAATTTTGTGCAGCAAATGGCACCTTGGCACACTGCCTTTACCCAGGCTTTACATGAGCTTTCGAAAGAATGGGAAGAAGCTTTTACTGAAAGTATTGAAAAAGGGAAAAAGGAAGGAATTATTAAAAAGGAAGTCAGCGCAAGAGAAGTCAGTGTTTTTATCATTTCCGGGTATTGGGGGGTCAGAAATTTGGGGAAGGTTGAAAATTCAAAAGAAGTATATCTTATTTATTTAAAGGGACTTAAGTCTTACTTCAAAACTCTTCAATAATTTTTTTATTCAAAAACATACTAATTAGTATGTTTTTATTATACCTTTGTCCTGTTCTAAAAAAATAACCTATGTACCAAACCCTTACATTTTTACATTCATTAACCCGATGGTTCGTTTTAATAAGCTTACTCTATGCTATTTACCGTTCTTTCAAAGGATTTATGTCGGAAAGAAAATTTACAGGAACTGATAATGCTGTAAGGCATTGGACCGCTATTATCGCTCATATCCAACTGATCATAGGAATGGTATTTTATCTGAAAAGCCCGGTAATTCAATACTTCTGGAAGAATCTGAATGCAGCCAAAGAATCTTTTGAACATCTGTTTTTTGGTTTGATTCATATTTCATTGATGATTACTGCCATTATCATCATCACGGTTGGTTCTGCTTTAACCAAAAGAAAACCTTCAGATAAGGAAAAATTCAAAACTATGGGCATCTGGTTTTCTATTGCGCTGATTATTATTTTCATTGCCATTCCGTGGCCCTTTTCTCCTTTTGCAAACAGACCTTATTTCAGATAATTATGATAGATTTATTTAAAACAAAAATTGGACGGCTGAGAATTCTGGCTATTCTAGAAGGAATCTCATTACTGACCCTGACAGGCATTGCCGTTCCTATGAAGTATTGGATGGGAAATCCTTTATTGGTAAGACTCATCGGCCCGGTACACGGAACATTATTCCTGCTTTTCCTATTCAGTACATTGAGTGTGGGTGTGGAACAGAACTGGAAATTCAAAGAAATAACATGGAAAGTAATTCTTGCCTGTTTTATTCCGTTTGGAACATTTTATATTGACAAAAAAATACTGAGCAAGCTATGAAAAGTCTTTTTATATTCTGTGGAATTGCCCTTATTCTCTATGTTGCCTACAGAATCTACCGATTCCAGACTTTAGATAACGGATTACCGGAGCTGCTCAAAAAAGGAGCGATAATTCTCGATGTAAGAACTGAAAAAGAATATGAAACGAGACATATAGAAGGTTCTGTAAATATTTCATTAGGAACAATCAGAGAGCGGTATATAGAATTAGATCCGGAAAAAACATACATTACAGTATGCTCTCATGGGCTTCGAAGTGTAAAAGCTGAAAATATTCTCAAAGAAAGAGGCTTCAGGCATATTCATAACGGAGGTGCCTGGACAGACCTTCAGAAAACAATGAGTCAATAAAGATAAATCTCTCCTGCATATTATTTACAGGAGAGATATATTTTTTAAATGGTTTTATCGTCAAGCCATACAACTTTTTGTTCCGGTAAATGCTCCTGCCCTATGATCTCTCTGTACAATTCAGGTCTTCGGGCTTTAATATACCTGTACCCTCCTGCCTGAGTAAGTTTTTCAGGAGTGATGACAGCAGATTCAAAACTATCTTCCCATGAATGACATTCTGCAATAATATCTCCGAAAGGATCAATAATCATGGAACATCCGTTTTTCAGCTGATCATCATCCATTCCTACAGGGTTTGAAAAAACAATATAAGCACCATTATCATAAGCTCGTGACGGAAGCCATTTCATCAGCCAGTCTCTGCCTTTCATTCCTCTAAATTCCAACCGTAAAGAAGTAGGATCAGCGACCCTCTTTTCCCACAGCTGAGGATCCACAAACCCAGCTCCCGGCCTTGTAGAAGGGGTGCACATGGTAACGTGTGGCATAAAAATAATCTCGGCTCCCAGAAGTCTTGTTGCTCTTACATTTTCAATGACGTTGTTATCATAGCAGATCAAAATTCCACATTTCCAGCCCATAATATCAAATACACAATACTCATTTCCGGGTATAAGATTCGGATTGATAAAAGGATGAAGTTTTCGGTATTTAGCCTTCAGCCCTGTTTTATCAACACATACATATGCTTTGAAAAGATTATCATATTGATCTTTTTCAAACAGACCTGCTAATAGAGTAATATTATATTTTGTGGCAATCTCCTGCAATTTTTGGATGCTCTGCCCTTCCGGAATACGTTCAGCAACATCGAGGAGTTGTTCTTTGGAAAGCTTCCTTGCGAAAGTATAGCCTGTGATTGAACATTCATGAAAAACAATCACATGAGAGCCTTTGGATGCCGCTTCAGCAGCTAATTTCTCGATAATGGACAGGTTATAAGCTTTATCCCCGCCTTTGTTTTCAAATTGTGCGGTTGAAATTTTAATATTCATTGATTTTTTTTAAGCAAAACTAGAGAGATCCGCCGCTGAAAAATTGTATAAAACCGACATGTCCGGTTTACAGCTCAATGAAATTAACAGCCATCTTATTTTCTGTATTCAGATATTGCTTGGGAGTAAGCCCGATATTATTTTTAAATTCTCTGATAAGATGTGACTGGTCAGAATATCCCGCTTCATACGAAAGCATCGTCATATTTTCATGATCAAATCCTTTATTCATAAGGCTTAAAAAGTAATGAAGACGGATAATACTTCCATATTTTTTAGGAGATATTCCCATATGATATTCAAACTTTCTTTCCAGATGCCGTTCAGAATACCCAGTGAAACTTTGCAAATTTTTGGAGGATACAGAGCCTTTATTCTGAAGAATATATTGCTGTATTGCAGCTATCATATGATGTTCAGCATGCATGCTTTCTGATAAAAAATCAGTAAAAAATGTATTCAGATCATGAATAAAAGCTAAAGGGTTTGCTTTATTAAACAGTTTTTCCTGAAATACTTCCAGCTTATTTTTCAATACATCTTCCACAGAAACAATCTGATTACTGATTTCCTTAGCAGAAGTTTTTAAAAGGATATTCAGAAAATAAGGCTGGAATACAACAGCAATCAGAGAAAATCTCCCTTTTGAAGAAAAGTCTTTATATCCGTTTAAAGCTCCGTAAAAAAAGGAAAGTGGCATATGGTCTTCTGAAATACCGGAATACAGATTCATATCCCCGGATAGAATAAGTCCGGAACTCCCATCAGTAAAAAGCCTTAGGTGCCTTATATCGCTTTCGGGATTTTCCAGAAAGATATAATGCCTGATATAAAGCGCTAAATGTTTAGGAGGCGAAATCTGCATCCATCAAATGTACGTAAAACATATTTATTGAAAAGAAATCAACGGAAGGTACCACACTTTATTCCTTTTTGGTCAGGTATTTGAATATTTTAATGAATAACAATCACTAAAATATTATATCATGTCAACACAAAATCTTACCCATCTCGAAGCGATCAAAAAAATCAAAGAACTTTCGGAAAAAGCTAGAATATGCATGTTTTGTACAGAACTGGAAACCGTTCCGGTTAATTCAAGACCCATGAGCTTACAGGAAACGGATGACAGCGGAAATCTTTGGTTTATCAGCAGTGGTACCAGTAATAAAAATTTTGAAATTAAAGAAGACCGCAGAGTGCAGTTATTTTTTATGAATAACAGTGATTCCCAATATCTTTCCGTGTACGGAGAAGCATCTGTTTATAAGGACAAAGCAACCATAGAAGATAAATGGTCCCCAATGGCTAAAGCATGGTTTGATGGGAAAGATGATCCCAACGTTACAATTATCCGTGTAGAACCTAGAGAAACCTATTACTGGGATACCAAAGCGGGAAAACTGGTAAGCCTGTTTAGTTTTGTAGCGGCTGCAATCACAGGAAATAAAACCGATAATTCTGATGGTGTAGAAGGAAATGCAACGATTTAGAAAATTCTGAATAAGCAATATATTCTCTAACAAGAAAAAAAACGGCTCAAGAAATTGAGCCGTTTATACAAGATTAATAATGCTAATTTTTCACATCTTCTATAGATGCTCCGAAATTAATATGAAGGACGTTCCCGTTTGGTGTTACTAAAGCAGGTACAGACATCACGCCTGCCTTTTCTGCGTCTTCAATTTTGTTTTTGTCATTACCCAAATGGATAATTTCAACATTTTCCAACCCTATAAGGCTGATAATATCATGTTCGGCGCTGATACATACAGGACATCCTGCATGATAAAAAATGGATTTTTTCATAAGATTGTATTAATTAATAAGGGTTTTAATAATATTTTTTAGTTCTTCTGTTTCTTTTTCATGTAAAGGTTTTAAAGGACTTCTCAAGTTCCCGCCATCTTCACCCAGAATATTCAGACCTGACTTCACCGCTCTTGGTAATCCTTTATTGACAATAAATTTTAAAAGGTCAAACTGCTGATAGAAAATTGTTTTTGCTTTTTCAAGATTTCCTTCTTCAACGGCATTGTAAAGGCTGATATTAAGTTCAGGAATAAGATTGGGTGCAGCCGTACACCAGCCTCTTGCTCCTGCAGAAAATGCGGCCAGAGCCAAGGGATTGGAACCGTTATAGAAAGCAACCTCTTCTCCCAGTTCTCTTCTCAGATGATGCATTCTTTGAATATCTCCCGTACTTTCTTTGATCATGGTTACGTTAGGAATTTCAAGCAGCCTTTTCAACAGGTTTGGTGACATATCCACTCCGCTTGTTGCCGGATTATTATAAGCCATAATCGGGATAGAAATTTTACGGGCAACGGCATCATAATGGGCAACAATCTCATCGTCTGTGAGCTTCCAATAGCTCATCGGAATGATCATCACGGCATCAGCCCCTGCTTTCTCTGCAAATTGAGCATGGTGGATCGTTTTCTCTGTGGTAAGATTGGAAACCCCTACCAGTGTTGGAATTCTTCCCTTTACCTGTTGTAAGGTAGCTTCTGTAACCTCTTCCTTTTCTTCATCAGACAGGTAAGGCATTACCCCTGTACTTCCCAATGGAGCTATACCATGACTTCCGGAAGTGATCAGCCTTTCTACCAAATGTTTGAAAAGAGGAATATCTACTTTTTCCTTTTCATCAAAAGGTGTTATGGGATAGGCAATAATCCCTTTAAATGGCACATTTTTCATTTTTTTCGGTTTAAATGTTTAAGATTATTTTAAACCATTAAGAAAAGAGTAAGTTGTTAAGAATATTCAATTGTGCTTTCCTTTGAAAAGGAAAATCATATCCAGTATCAATAAAAGTAACGAAAACAGTTTCTCAATGGTTTACCTCTGAGATCCTAAAGGTCTCTGCCTTCTTCTTCTCTCAAAGCCACTCCTAAGTTTTGCAGTTGAGGAGCGTTTTCGCAGGCAATATATTTGGCAGGTTCCGTATCACTTAAATTTTGGTGTTTATGCCAAGCCCATGAAGGAATATAAACGGCATCTCCAGCTTCCCAGTGTACTTTTTCATCCTCTACTTCTGTCCAGCCTTTTCCTTTGATTACAAATAATACCGTTTCATAAGTATGACGGTGCCTGTTCGTTTGCTGTCCGGGAGTTAATCCTCCAATCGTCATGCTTACATTTTTACTCGGAAGATCAACAAAGAAAACCGGATGCTTTCTCTCAGTAGAAAACTGGTTATGCTCACCCGCATTCTCTACATTTTTATGAATTAAATGGCTAGGTTTTACATACTTTGGTCTTGCAAAAGTTTCGTGGAAATCTTTAGAACTGAATTGTTTCTTGTCCATGATTTTAAAATTATTATGGTTTTGTGCTTTATTGCATGACAAAATTATTCTATATTTGGACTGTTTAAATGATTCAGTTTTTACATAAATAGATAGTCCAGATGTTACGTCCTTGGAAATTAGAATTAGAAATTGATAAAAAGCTTGATAAAGCCGTTTATCTACAGATTGCAGATACTATTATCACGGATATCCGCTCAGGAAGATTAAAAGCAGGAGATGCACTGCCCGGAAGCAGAAATCTTGCCCAAACCTTAAAAATTAACCGAAATACTGTGGTGGAAGCCTATCAGGTTCTTATTAATGAAGAATGGGTAATTTCAAGAGAAAGAAAAGGTATTTTTGTATCAGAAAAGCTTCCTCTGTTACATGAAAAAAATGCAGATGCAATGCATGATTCTCAAAATCAACAGGCAATGCCTAACGGAGTTCTGATCAATTTTGATGATGGTCATCCTGATAGTAAAATTGCGCCTGTCAATGAACTGGCAAGAGCTTACAGGCAAATCTTCAGTATCAAAGCCAAATGGCAGATGATGGGTTATGGAGATGAACATGGCGATATAGAGTTCAGGAAAGTGATCTCCCAGATGCTTAATCATCAGCGCGGAATGCATATTCATGAAAATGAAATTTCTATTACCCGTGGCAGCCAGATGGGAATGTTTCTTACCGCTCAGACTCTTTTAACTTCCGGAGACCAGGTTATTGTAGAAGATCCCGGATATCAGCCTGCATGGCAAGCTTTTCAATATGCCGGAGCTCAGCTTTTGCGCGTGCCTGTGGATAAAGAAGGAATCAATATAGAAGCTATTGAGAGACTTATGACAGAGCATCAGAACGTCAAAGCCATATACATTACTCCTCACAGACAATATCCTACGACGGTTACGCTGAGTCTTTCAAGAAGATTGAGATTGATTGAATTATCAAACCAATATAATGTGACGATTATTGAAGATGATTATGATAATGAATTTCATTTTGGATATCGCCCTATTCTACCCATTTCGAGTTTTCCGGAACTTCACAATTATGTGTATATCGGAACATTGAGCAAAGTGGTGGCACCAGCTTTGAGAATTGGTTATCTGGTCACTAAAAACCAGGAATTGCTGAAAAAAATTGGTGATCTGAGAAAGATTATTGACGTTCATGGAGATGTCATCATGGAACAGGCTGTTCTTCAGCTGATCAAAGAAGGAGCTGTGAAAAAGCATATCAGAAAAGCAACCGTTCATTATAAAAATAAAAGAGATTTTGTTTTTGAGCTGTTAAAAAAATGCATGATCGATATTGCAGATTTTACTTTGCCTGAAGGGGGTCTCGCCTTTTGGATTGTTCCTAAAAAACACCTGGATTGGGATGTGGTAACCCAATTATTACTGGATAAAAATATTAAGATTATCCATCCGAAACAATACAGCCAAAATCATGTAAATGGTTTCAGATTAAGCTATGGAGCACTTTCTGAGGAACAGCTGGCACAAAGTATCCCTTTGATTGCTGAGGTTATTTCTAAATTTTAAACAGATTACGCAGAGCATTAGAAACTCTGCGTAATCTGCTGAATCGGATATGTTTTAGATGATAAACTTTAAACTACTCTACTTCAAAAACCGCCTGAATTTCTACGGAAGAGCCCACAGGAATAGATGAAGCTCCCAAAGTTGCTCTGGCATGTTTTCCTTTTTCTCCGAAAACTTCAACTGCCAGATCAGAAGCAACGTTCATTAGATCTGCATGTTTTGTATAATCATCTTTGGTATTGAAAATTCCTGTAAGTTGTACGCACTGCTTCACTCTGCTTAAATCTCCTCCTACCGCTTCATTCAATACAGAAATAACATTCAGCATCGTTACTTTTGTTGCCTCTTTTACCTGCTGTTCATTAACTTCCACTCCTAACTTTCCGGGATTAAAAATTTTACCGTCTTTCAAAGCAACCTGATTGATAAATACCAGATTTCCGGAACGTACAAACGGCTGATAATTCCCTGCCGGTTTAGGAACCTGAGGAAGGGTAATATTTTTTTTCTTCAGTATTTCACTGAAATTCTGGTGATTTTCAACAGCAGCTACTGTTTTTTTAGGATGCGTATCCTTTAGTGCCCATACTACTTTTGCAAAATTTCTTCCCTGAAGTTCGGCAATATTTCGCTCTCCTTTCGTAGGCCTTTCCACATCTTTTAAAGAAGCCATGCTGGTAACTCCCAGTACTGTATTCCCCTGTGGAATCGCTTTATTCAATTCTTCTGTGCCGCGGATTCCATTAGACACCAGTACCATTCCGTGTACGGCAAGACTGTTCCAGAATGCCTGAAGTGCCAGTTCTTTTCCTGCTCCACTTCCTGCAGACATGAAAACGGTAGCCGGAATTCCTTCCAAAGCATGGCTGGTCCACAACTGAACAGTTTTCGATAAGAATTCACTCATCCCGGTACTGATGTTCCCGAAATAAACCGGTGATCCAAAGGCGATTCCATCATAATTTGTAAGTTCATCTACTGTTGCCACTGGTATATTCTTCAGATTGGGATTTTCTGAAGCTTTGACCAATTTAATATAAGGAACTGCAATGTTTTCACTTTCAATTCCTTTGGCTATTTCTTTAGCCAGGTTGTAAGTTCCTCCATTATCTGAATGGATGAGAACTAATATTTTAGCTTTATTTTGTGCCATAATGTTGGTGGTATTAGATAATAAAATTAAAATAAAAAAAAGACATAGTTTTTTCATTCTGAATAAGATATAGATTATATTGGATTAATTATTTGATATTACAAAATTACTACTGTCGTTTTTATTAAATTTGCCAAAATATACATACAAAACGACAACATGAAATGTGGACTGATTGAAAAAACGGAAAGCCAGTTTGTAGATTCTATCGAGAAAGAAGCCTATGTATGGTGCGAAAAAAACTGGAAGCATGACGATTATGAGCATATGCACAATCGTGCACAGCTTACTTTTGTAGAGGAAGGCTATCAGTATTTCCATATTGACCGGAAAATTTATCTTGTTCCACAGCATCATGTCATCTGGATTCCTTCAGAAAAAGCCCACAGAATAACATCGGAAGCCCAAACAGTCAATCTGATGGTATTTCTGTTCAAATCGGTTTTTGAAGAAGAATTTTACCAGCATGTTCAGGTATTTGCTGTTCCGCCTGTTTTAAAGGAAATGCTTTTGTATGCCTCAAAATGGAATCAATCTCTGGATGAAAATGAAGAACAGGACATCTTTTTTAAAGCCATTTTAAAGAGCCTTCCCAACTTCTGTAAGGAAAGCAGCGGTCTGGAAATTCCTGTACCTGCTGATGTAAGACTGATCCCGGTATGTAATGAGATCAATTCTCATTTTAAATATAATCTGGATATTGATGCTCTGGCGGAAAAAGCACAAATGTCTGTACGAAGCCTGCAGAGAATTTTTAAAAACGAAACAGGAATTACCTTACAGAAATATCTGCAGCTGACAAGGATTTTAAAAAGTATTGAACTGATCGATACCAGACAATACACTTTGAGTGAAGTAGCTTATAAAGTGGGTTACCAAAGTCTGTCGGCATTCACGTCATCCTATTTTGCCATCATGCAGACCAAGCCAAAGGTGAATAAGAATTAAGGGGTTTCGTCATGAGGCATATCAACAGGTTTGATTCGGGAGAGCCTTTTTCACGAAGCCAGATTTAAAATTTTCCCTGATCCCTTGGGCAGTCGGTCCTTTAAAAACAGTCTGGTCAATATGATGAGTGAAATGATATTTAACTGGACAATGTCTACTTCCCTGTGAATATCCGTATCCTGAAATTTCCCATACACTCCCTGTCCGGCATCATTCACCAATATTTCAGGGCTTATTCCATTCATTTTTAATTCGGAATAAAGAGAATAGACCTCTTCCTGTAGGAATAAATTTTTGGAGATGCTGATCACATTCACTCCGTAATTTTTGAATTCACCGGCTTTTCTTTTCAGTTCTTCATGATCTCTGGCCACAATCACAAGATCATAACCGTTCTTTCCAAAAAGTTTTGCCAGTTCATAGCCTATACCGCTTGTAGCCCCTGTAATAAGGGCATATTGATTCTTGCGTTCTATAGATTTTATTTTAAAATTAAAAGCCTGTTGAGTTCACTTTTAAAACATCCCAAAATAAATTCTGTATAATACAGCTGGGCATTCAGGGCTTGTGTTTTCGGATGCAATTCCAGTTTTTTAGTCAGAACAATCTCACCTTTGTAAGAGAATGAGAAATAGGCAAAAATTTTATAGCCGGAATTCCTGATTGGTGTACAATAGCCGGTTGTAGCGATAGACCAGTCGGAGTCGTACAATTTTGCAACATTTAATGCCATTGTTTCGGCAATATTTTCGGATACGCAATCACATTCTTCGGCTTCCTGTCTGTCCACTTTTAGTAATTTTACTTTTTCTGACAAAGAATAGGTTGTCATTCCTCCTTTGTAGAACATAGAAGCATTAGGCATCTGTGAGAAAGCCAGCTGCAAACATCCTGAAGTAACACTTTCTGCAATAGAAATGCTCTCATCGATGGTCATCAGGGATTGGCTTATATATTCAAGAAGATTTTTTTGAAAATCCATAATAATATTTTTTGTGAGGTTAAAAAAAGGCTAAAAAAAGCTGCTGAATGAATAGACAGCAGCTTTGCTTTCATATTAAAATATTTAAAATGATGGGTGTGAAGGGTGTTTTATGATTATGCGTTTCTCTCCTTTTCAAGATCCCAGACTCTGTGCTGAGCAATAGCCTTGATGAATTTATCTGTTGGATCTCCGTCCTCCCATGTAATGATTGCAGGATCCTCATGCTGTTTCGCTGATACATTGGAATTATGATAAAGTACCTCTGTATCCTTTCCAAAGTAAATTGCTTTACAGTGTTTATATGCTTCATTGATAAAATGCAGAACCAGATGTTTGTTTTCAGCCATCATCAGTTCTTTTACGGAATCTTCTCCCGGACAGATGACAAGAGCATCAAAACAGACACTTGCCGTACTGTTAAGAGAATGTTTGGGAGTCAGTTCTGAACCGTCATTCAATTTTACAGGAGCTACACTTCTTGCAATCAGTTCTACTCTGGCACCTTCTGCTTCGAGTTTTGTTTTAAGATCATTGACGATTTTGCCATCGGCGCCATTCGCCAGAATAAAACCTATTTTCCGGGTTTTAATGGTATTTTTAATGGTATTCTTCATGCTTAAAGCATCAGAAGTTTTTGTACGAGGCTCTTTTTCTTCGCTTTGAAGGTCTATGATATTACTATCTGCTGGCAGACTTTGATTGGGCCATTCCAGTTTTTTAACTTCCACTCCTAATTTTTCTGCTACTTTTCCGGCAAGATCTGTATCAATATAGGCAAGCTGACCTACCAGTCTTTCTCTGATCCCGGGACGGGTGACTTTTGACAATTCAAAAATCAATGCATTTTGAAGGTGGGTCTTCTCTGGTGTTGACTGACTGTTGTAAAATAGTTTAGCCTGTGAATAATGATCTACAAAACTTTTACTTCTTTCTCTTATTTTCTCTCCGGAAACCCTTTCCTGCTGAGAGGTAAAGCCGCCTTCAGACATCATGGCCTGAAAAGGACATCCGCCACCTATGGAATTGGGCTCATAGCTGCTTTTTCCTTTAACGATCTGCTGTCTCATATGACCATCTCTTTGGTTGTTATGAACGGTGTTGATGGATCTGTTGATTGGTATTTCATGGAAATTGGGAGATCCCAGTCTTGAGAGTTGAGTATCGGTATAGGAAAATAATCTTCCCTGCAGCAACGGGTCATTGGTAAAATCAATCCCTGGAATGATATGTCCCGGGTGAAAGGCAACCTGCTCAGTTTCTGCAAAGAAATTATCCGGATTTCTGTTTAATGTCAAAGTTCCTACAATCTCTACCGGAACTTCTTCTTCGGGAACCAGTTTTGTAGGGTCAAGAAGGTCAAAATCAAATTTGTGTTCATCTTCTTCAGGAATCAACTGTACTCCGAAATCCCATTCCGGATAATCCCCATTTTCAATAGCTTCCCAAAGGTCTCTTTTATGAAAATCAGAATCTACTCCGGAAATCATCTGTGCTTCATTCCAGGCTACGGAATGAACTCCCAATCTGGGTTTGAAATGGAATTTTACAAAATGAACTTTTCCTTCTTCATTGATGAATTTGAAAGAATGTACCCCAAAGCCTTCCATCATTCTCAGACTTCTCGGGATGGCTCTGTCACTCATTACCCACATAATCATATGCATACTTTCGGGCATCAGTGAAATAAAATCCCAAAATGTATCATGAGCAGATGCGGCCTGCGGAATTTCATTATCCGGTTCCGGCTTTACAGCATGTATCAGATCCGGAAATTTGATGGCATCCTGAATAAAAAATACAGGAATATTATTGGCTACAAGATCATAATTTCCTTCTTCTGTATAAAATTTCACAGCAAATCCACGGGCATCTCTCGCGAGATCGGTACTTCCTTTACTTCCTGCAACGGTTGAGAATCTTACAAATACCGGAGTTTCTTTTCCCAGTTCTGTTAAAAATTTTGCTTTGGTGTATTCCGCAAGACTTTTGTTAAGTTTGAAAACGCCATGAGCACCGGATCCCCGTGCATGAACTACTCTTTCAGGAATTCTTTCATGATCAAAATGGGTAATCTTTTCTCTCAGAATAAAATCTTCCAGCAATGAAGGGCCACGCTCTCCGGCTTTTAAAGAATCCTGATTGTTATTGATCTTTAAGCCCTGATTGGTAGTCAGTTTTTCATTTTCGTTAGAAGTACTGTGTACATCCAGTTGTTCTGCTTTCTTGTTGTGTTCGTTGGTGTTCATATTCATAATCTTTTTGTAGTTGGTGTATTTTCTTTCAAAAGCAGTTAAATAATGGGGCGCAGAAATTACTCTGTCTTATTTCCCAGAATTTCAAGAAGCCTGTTGATATATTCTTCCTCCTTCAGGACTTTATAATAAGCTGTTTTAGCATACAAGGTAAATGCAGGTGATTCAAATCTTATTTCAGCATCCATATCTGTAGTTTTCGTTGTGTTGTTAGAATGAAACTCCTGGATATTGAGGATATATTCTTCGAGATAAGTATCTATAACTCCTTTCAGAACTTCACAGGTAGCATTGTTTTTAATCTTTTCTAAAGACTTAATCAGAAAAGCTGTTACTCCGTAAGAATTCATAATAGACGGAAATAATGACTCATTTTCTATTGCATTATTTTTGTTATTCAATTCGGAATGTTGCAAAGTGTCGTTTTCAAATGTCATAGTCAAAAAATGGTATTAGTTATTGGAAACTTTCAAATATTGTTCAAAATAATGAAGGTCATTTTTATCTTTTATGGATAAATAAAACATGATCTGTTCCGGTTCTTTTAATCCGATACTGCCGAAACAGTCGAAATGAGCAATTAATGCCTGTATATTTTCAATATCAATATCTTTCAGAATGATAAATAAAAGAAAGATATTTTCTCTGATCTCTTTTGCATAAATTGCGGCTCCGTCCTCGAAGCACTTTCCTGTATGGGACACTTTTACAAAATCTTTGTGTCTCAGTGTTTTTATAATTTTCTGACAGTCCATATATTTTGATTTCATGATTAAATAAGCCATAAAGCTACATGGCTTATTGTATAGTTTAGTCTTCTTGTTCTGCATCAAAGTTGATGGATGTTTCTGCAATATCTGTAAGATAAGAATCGGTGTCTTCTTCTTCCTGAAGGGTTCTTTCAAGAAGATCCGCAGCTTTATCATGTCCCATGGTTATGGCTAGCTGGGCCAATCCGCCATAAGTGGCAATTTCGTAATGTTCTACTTTCTGTGCGGCAATAATTAATGCTACATCTCTTGTTGCAGTACCGTCTTCTGTAGCTTTGATAACTTCTTCCCCTTCTTCAATAATCCCTTTGATGGCCTTACATTCTTTCTTTTCAGGCTTTTCATCAATGAGCTGGAATACTTTTTCCAGTCGTTCAACATGTTTTTGGGTCTGAAGATGATGATCTTCAAAAGCATCTTTCAATTCCTCTGCAGTAGCGGCATCCTGCATTTTTTCCAGGGCTTCAAGAATGGCATTTTCCGCATAATAAATATCTTTAAGCGCACTCACAAAGAACTTGTGAAGTGGGGAGCTTTTCATTTCATCCCTGTTCAATGTAGGCTTGTCTGCTTTTCCTTTTTTGGTGGCAGGAACTGCACTATTAGTTTCTAATATTTTATTGGGCATGGTGTGAATGGTGTTTGTTATTAAAGGATTACCTCTTTATACTTGATTAAAGAAACAATCCTTGAAAAAGAATTATGAATTACGTCTCACTCCAAATAATGAGACTTTATTGTCCTTAGTTTCCTGAATTTCTAGTGTTCATAACTGATTTTTTTATATTAATATTAGTGATACGTATTCCAGCCCGTGACTAGTATTAGACGGCAACAGTTAGGTATCGGTAATTTTAAACGATAATAAAAGCAAAATGCTTTTTGCGTGCCTTTTACTAAGGTCTTAAGAATTGTATGGAAAGAATGAATGTCAAATGTACGACAGAATAACTCACTATTTTATGATCTGAGTCATCAAAATGAATATTAATATAAAATTTTTCGATCTTTTAAAGAAAGCATTCCTTCTTTTTCCATCTTTTTTAAGTTTCTGATCACTGTTTCTACACGCAGACCCGTAAGATTGGCAATCTGCTGCCGCGTAAATGCAATATGGTAACACTGATGACAGTCTTCATCGTGATAGCTTTTAAGATAATCAAGTAAGCCTTTCAGCCTCTGCATAGGGTTTTGTGATGCCAGACTCTGCATCATTTTCAATTTATAAAAAATTTCCTGGGAGAGGCAGGCATTCATTTCGAGAGAAAGATCAGGATTCTGCGTGATCATTTCAAAGAAATTATTTTTGGGAAGTCTGATAATCCGCGAATCTTCAAGACATATGGCATTGATTGGATAATTCTGATTAAGGAAAAGCATGGCTTCTCCAAAGCTTTGTTTTTTGCCAAGAATATTATGAATGAATTCTTTTCCGTTTTCATTATAATTATTCAGTTTTACTTTTCCTTCACTGATCTGAAAATAATAAAGCGCATGATCCTCTTCTCTAAAAACCGACTCCCGTTTTTTATAATCCCTGTTTTCTGCACCAAAAGAGTACAGAAGGCTTTCATCAATATTCATGCAGCTTATTGTTTTCATACTTTACTAGGTTTTTCAATGAAAAAAATTACAAATAATATGCCTAAGTTAATACAAAATTTTACGATTTTCAATTCTTACAATTTTATCTCTTTCCATATGTTTAATGGTCCTTATAGCAGTTTCCACACAAAGACCTGTAAGGCTTGCCATTTGCTGCCTTGTTAACGGAACCAGAAATGAATAAGGGCTCAGATCCTTTTGAGAACTTTTAAGATAATCCATCAATCCTCTCAAGCGTATGGAAGGGTTTTGTGAGGAGAGACTCTGCATCATAATGAATTTATAATAAAGGCGTTCTGAAAGAAAGCTGTTTACCTCCATATATAATTCCGGAGATTGATTCAACAGATTAAAAAAAGAAGATTTATGAAGTCTGAGAACACTACATTCTGTAATAGTTTCTGCATTCATAGGATAAGGTTTTTCTATAAATAGAATGGATTCTCCACAGCTTTCCCCGTCAGATAAAATGTTCTGAATAAATTCTTTCCCTTCCTCATTGTAATTGTTGAGTTTTACTTCCCCTTTAACAATCTGATAATAATAATTAGGAATATCCCCTTCACAGAATATAATTTCTGAAGGGGTATAATATCTTGTTTCTGCTCCCGCTGAAATCAAAATGTTTTCGTCGATAACCATAATAGCCTTTTTTTGGAATTGTTTTCTTCTTCCTATCCTCTTAGTCTCAGTAAAAATAGTATTGGCAATCGATTGTAGGTTGCATGCAAAAACCGCACCTTAATTATTGATCAGAATGTTAAATAAAGTTAAATAAATTATTAATTCCAATCACTTTCAAGCTTATTGCTCTAAACTTATCAAAGAATCCGCTTTATATGCATTTTTTTGCAATTAAAAAAAGTCTGATATTCATCGCAACATTTTGATTATTAAAGCAAAAGCCCGGTTTCTGTATGAAACCAGGCTTTCTATAAGGAGTTCCCAAAGGATTATTGGGGTATTATTCTCAATATATTTTAATTATTTCGCAAATTTCTTAGTTCCTGCAACACATAAGATCACTCCTACCGTTACCCCAAGCATTCCCATACTCACCTGCTCATGAAGAAGCCAGGCAGCCAATGCCAGACCAAAGAAAGGCTGAAGCAGCTGCAGCTGTCCCACAGTAGCAATACCACCCTGTGCCAATCCTTTATACCAGAATATAAATCCAATAAACATACTGAAAAGAGAAATATAGCCCAATCCAAACCATCCCTGGAAACTAACATGGCCAATATCCTCAGGAAAATAAATAAAGAATAAAGGAATCATAACAGGCAATGCCAGTACCAAAGCCCAGGAAATCACCTGCCAGCCACCTAATGTTTTAGATAATTTCGCGCCTTCAGCATAGCCCATACCACATAAAATAACTGCCAGCAACATCAGAATATCGCCAATTGGTGACGCTGATATCCCTTGTGAAACAGCATATCCAATCACTAAAAGACTTCCTACAATTGAAAAAAACCAAAATATAGGATGAGGCCTCTCACCCCCACGGAAAACTCCAAATATAGCAGTTGCCAAAGGCAGCATTCCCAGAAATACAATGGAGTGAGCCGAAGTAAGATACTGAAGAGCCAGTGCAGAAAGAAGCGGAAAACCTACCACACAGCCAAGGGAAACCAGAAGCAAAGGAACGAATTGTTCTTTCACCGGTCGCTTTTCTTTGCCCACCCATAATACGATTAACGCCAATACTCCGGCAACAGCTGCACGGACTACTGTTACAAAAGTTGGGCTCATTTCCATTACCGCTAATTTGGTAGCAGGCAGCCCTCCACTAAATAATACAACACCAATGAAGCCATTGATCCATCCGCTTATATTTTCATCTTTTGTTATCTGATTTGTCATCATTGTAAGAAAGGTTTTAATTGATGGTTCAAAATTAGAAAGGATAATTTGATAAACACAGTATCAGTTTTGTATATTTGCATGAGCACAGTTTGAAAATATGAGCAAAGAATTTTTATACACAGAAATTGCAGACGGAATTGCAGGACAGATCAGAAATGGTATTTTAAAGACCGGCGACAAGCTTCCTTCGGTAAGAATGCTATGTCAGGAACATCAGGTGAGTATGAACACCGCTAAACGTGTTTTCCTCGAACTGGAATCACAATCTTTGATAGAATCAAAACCACAGTCGGGCTATTTTGTAAGCCAGCTGCTCTCTGCAAAACTTCCTTTACCCGAAGTAAGCCGTCCGTCATTGATTGCCAATAATGATGAACCGGATGAGCTGATCAGTAAAGTGTATGAAAATATGGGCAAAAAGGATCTTACTTTTTTCTCTATCGGTATTCCGTCAGGAGATCTTTTACCTCAGGCAAAACTGAAAAAAGAAATAGTGAATGCCACCAGAGAATTAAAAGACGGAGGTACTGACTATGAAGAACTTCAGGGAAATCTGAAGCTCAGAAGAATGATTGCTATACGTTCTTTGCAATGGGGAGGAAACCTGAGCGAAAATGATTTGATTACTACCAATGGCGGAATGAATGCTCTTTCTTTCTGCTTAATGGCTCTGGGAAAACCAGGAGACACCGTTGCTATTGAAAGTCCCTGTTATCCGGGTATTTTACAGCTGGCAAACGGATTAGGCCTAAAAGTACTGGAACTTCCCACCCATCCTACTACCGGAATAGAAATTGAAGCCTTAAAAAAAGTAATTCCCAAAATAAATCTGTGTCTGTTGATTCCCAACTTCAATTCTCCGCTGGGAAGCTGTATGCCTGACGAAAATAAAAAAGAAATTGTAAAAATATTGTCGGAAAACAATATTCCGCTGATAGAAGATGATGTGTATGGAGACCTTTATTTTGGTTCCAGCCGTCCAAAATGCTGCAAATCTTTCGATAAAGACGGAAATGTACTGTACTGCAGTTCGATTTCAAAAACACTGGCTCCCGGCTATCGTGTTGGCTGGATTGCTCCTGGGAAATATAAAGATAAGATCATGAAATTAAAACTCCTGCATTCCACATCTTCTATTTCTATTGTGAATGAAGCTGTTGCCAACTTTCTGAAATCTGGGAAATACGAAAAACACCTTCAGCAGCTTCGCAGAACCTTACAGTTCAACTATCAGAATTATGTTCAGACTATTGCAGAATCATTCCCTGAAGGCACTAAAACCAGTCGTCCACAGGGAGGATTATCATTATGGGTAGAATTTGATAAAAAAATCCGGACCACAGAATTATATGATCTGGCCATCAAGCAAAACATCAGTATAGCTCCCGGAAGAATGTTTACTTTTCAGGAGCAGTTTGAAAACTGTATGAGACTTTGTATAGGGCTTCCCTGGTCGGAAAATACACAGGCAAAGCTCAGACAGGTAGGAAATCTTGCCAGAAAAATTTATTTAAAGTAAGGAGGCTGGAAAATGGAAATTATTATGGTTTTAAGAATAGATTATGCCGATTCTTATTAAGGATCTTTGAATAATAACTGTCAAGTTCTTTTGTGTTTACCAGAGCTTCAAGCTTCCCTCTCCCATCTTCCAGCCTTCTTTATTTATTATCCGGAACGAAGTTTTTTCTTGCCAGCTCTTTTCTTACACGGCTAAGACTCTCAGGAGTAATCCCCAGGTAAGAAGCAATCATCCATTGTGGAACTCTCAACAGTAAATCCGGATACATTTTAATAAATTTCATGTATCTTTCTTCTGCCGTCTCTCCCAATAAAGAATTGATCCTGTTTTGAAGACTTCTGATATGTTTCTGCAGCAGAAAATCACTTCTCTCAATACTGTTTGGGAACTGTTCCACCAATTTATTAAAGAAATCAGGATGTAAAAACAGAACTTCTGAATCTTCCACTGCTTCTATATAATAAATGGATTTTTCATTGAAATAAAGACTGCTTCGGTCAGAAATCAGCCAGCTTTCCGGGGCAAACTGTATAATATGTTCTTTTCCGTTTTTATCAATAGAATACATTTTTATCAGTCCTTTTTCTACAAAGAATATATGACGGCATATTTCGCCATACTGAAGAAGAAACTGGTTCTTAGGAATTTTCTTTACTTCATAATGCAGGCTGCAGGTGTTCACGTTTTGAAGCGGAACATTTAAAACTTTAGCTAAATAATTATTTATATTCTTCATGATACAATCTGGCTTAAAGAAATATCCTGGTGTGAAGCATTGTTTATGGACTTTCCGTTCTCAATTACAATGAGCTGCGGGCTTTCGTGTCTGATGTCAAAATCTGCTGCTATTTTATTAGAAACAGGACGCTGAGCCAGAAGATCCAGATAATAAACATGAACCGGCTGATCTGAATTCTCCACTTCTTTTTCAAAGTTTTTCAGTACTGTCTTACTGATGAAACAGCTTGTTGAATGCTTGAATATAGCAATTTTATTCTGAAAAGAGTCTTCTATAGCCTTTGTAAGGTCTTCCTCAGACTCTATCTTTTTCCAGAATGATTTTTGATCAGGGGTTTCGCTTTTTCCACCAAATATTTTATCAAAAAAACTCATACATTAAATTGTTTTAGATGGTGATCAAGATGTTTATATTCTAAAAATGTCCAGTCTTTTTCAGTCATATTTCCGAATAATCTGTGATGATCCGGCAGCCTGTTTTTTTCACAAGCTTCCCGGAATTCTTCCAGCGTTTTCAGCAGATTGGTTTTTGATACATCAAAATCACACTCAAAATTAACGATTAGTTTTTGAAAAGTAGGCATGTTTCTGGGAATTCCATTATTGAAAACATACATTTCTACTTTTGTAATGATTCCTATTGTCTGGAATACCACATTAATACGGGGAAGTTCAATTTTTTGCAGGGCTACCTGAAGAACTAGATCACAATGCTTTACCATTTGGCATACGCTCATTTTCCCCCATTTTCCTATGGAGTTTTCAGATAACAAAGAAATTCTCTTTACAATTTCGTTGTAGTATATGGGATTATCAAGACGCTTTCTTACCAACCTTTTTCTTTCTTCAGATTTTCAATATGAGCAAAATGATGATTACAATGCCAGGCGTACAAAGCAAGGCTTTCTCTTAAATCATAATTTTTATTGTGCTCAGGATGATGAAAAGTTCTTTCAAACTGTTTATTGGTAAGGCTTTTAAGAAGTACCACCCATCTTTGGTGTGTTCCTTTCAACATTCTCATGGCCGGCTTTACAGGCATATGGAAACTGTCCTGAAGTTCTGCCCATTTCGCTTCATCATAGGGTTTTATTGTAGGATTATCTTCCGTAAGAGCTAGTTTAAAACGGATAAAACTGTTCATATGACTGTCTGAAAGATGGTTCACAAGCTGTCTTACCGTCCAGCCACCTTCTCTGTAAGGAGTATCCAATTCGTCGTCTGTAAAATGTTCAATGAGATTTTTTAGTCTGCCGGGAAAGTCTTTAATCACTTTGATATAAGTATCCAAGGTGGTGTCACAGATGCTTTCAGGAGCTTCAAACGGTCCTATTGGAAATTTTTTTTTCTCTAAATCACTCATTGTTCAAGGGTTTTAATTTTTAAATATTGCCGATTTGTCCGATCATTTTCTTTTCAGACAATTTTTCAAATATCACTGGATGTAAATTTATCAAAAATTCAAGAATCTAAGGTGAATAAAGCATTAATTGTACAGATAATGATTTTTGTGGTACCAATTTTTCACTAAAAAAGGCTTCAAGCGTATCAACTGAAGCCTTTTTTTTATTTTAAATCAAGCATTAATAACCGTGTAAATCAATACCTTCTGTCCTTTGCAGCGTTACTTTTCTTCCCATTTTCTTTTGAATGACTCTGAAATGCTGCAATTCGTCATCTGTTAGAATGCTAATTGCTGTTCCTTTTTCGTTGGCACGCCCTGTTCTACCAATGCGGTGGATATAATCTAAAGGAGAACGCGGTAATTCGTAATTGATAACACATGGCAGAGATTCAATATGAATTCCACGGCCAATCAGATCTGTAGCCACCAGAATCTGAGCTCCATTTACTTTAAACTCTTCCAGATTATTTCTACGGGCACCCTGTGACTTTTGACTATGAATCGCCACAGCTTTAATTTTATTCTTTTTAAGCTTCTCTACCAAATTGTCTGCAGATCTTGTGGACGAGACAAAAATAAGAGCTTTTTCAACTTTCTTTTCCTTAATTAAATACCTTAAAAAAGGACCTTTATTTTCCGGAGAAACATGATAGGCCAGCTGTTCGATATTATCTATCTCAACTTCTTCTTTTTTAATTTCAATAATGGTAGGATTAATGGACAGACGTTCTTTCATCTCAGAAACTTTATCATTTAAAGTTGCTGAAAATAAAGTGGTTTGTTTGGCTACCGGCATCATTGCAAAAAGCTTATTCATCTCTTCACCAAAGCCAAGCTGAAACATTTTATCTGCCTCGTCAATCACCAGATGTTTAATTCCTGAAATACTCAGGGCATTATGATCAATTAAGTCTAATAAACGCCCCGGAGTTGCAATCAGAACTTCCACCCCAAATATTCCTTTCATTTGCGGATTGATAGAAACTCCTCCATAAACAGCCATTGTTCGGACTTCTCTTTTCAGATTTTCTGTAAAAGCTCTGAAGACTTCATCAATCTGAATAGCCAGTTCACGGGTAGGAACCAATATTAAAACCTGAACATTACGGTCTTTTTTAACTTCCGAATTCTGTAGTTTTTCTAAAATCGGCATCACAAAACAAGCTGTTTTACCAGAACCTGTCTGTGCAATTCCCATCAGATCTTTCCCTTGTAAAATTACGGGAACGGCCTGCTCCTGAATTGGAAATGGTTTTAAATACCCCAATTTGTTAACAGAACGAATAATATTGTGTGATAATCCTAAAGACTCAAATGACATAAAAAATACTTATTTCCTGCAAAGATACGTTATTGATATTTGGTGTATGTCCCAAAAATGCCATACTTTTCAAAGAAAATACAATTATTTTAATTGTAAACCACTCATTTCGGGAGTATTGAAAATTTACATTGCCGATTTGTCCGATAATTATGTTTTGGACAAATTTTTGTGGTTTAGTTTTTTTAAATTTATCAAAAATTCGAGAAATCAAAATATGAAAAAAGCGTTAATAATAGTCGATGTACAGAATGATTTTTGTGAAGGCGGAGCACTTGCAGTCCCTGGAGCCAACGAAATTATTCCTTATATCAATCTTCTGATGGAGGAAAATGAATATGATCAGGTGGTTTTGACGCAGGACTGGCATCCTGCAGGTCATAAAAGTTTTGCAAGCAGCAATGGCAGAAAGGTAGGAGAAAGTATTATTTTGAATGGTGTTCCACAGTTTATGTGGCCGGATCACTGTATTCAGGGAACTTTCGGAGCAGAATTTCACAAAGATCTGAACAGAGATAAAGTAACCCACATTATACAAAAAGGTAAAAATATTGAAATAGACAGCTATAGCGGATTCCAGGATAATAATCATTTTATGAAAACCGGATTGGATGACTTCTTGAAATATCACGACATTCAATTGGTTGAAATCGTAGGATTAGCATTAGATTACTGCGTTAAATTCACGGCTCAGGATGCTGTGGCCAACGGATATGTAACCTGCCTTCATTTCAACGGAACACGTGCTGTAAACGTAAAACCTGACAATGCAAGAGATGCCATTTACGACATGATTGAAAAAGGAGTAACCGTGTTAGGATAATGATGAATTATAAATGATGAGTTATGAATTAAGAAATACTTTAATAATAGACTTCATCACCATATAAAACAAAAAGCGCAGAACACAATTCTGCGCTTTTTTATTCTTTACACTTAAATGTACTGTTTAAAAGAATGAAATTAAGTTACAAACTGAATCTGTCATTCATCATTTATAACTCATAATTCATCATTATTCTAAAGCATTTTAAGGTTATTCACTTCCAGTTCTGTAAGGATTCTCCAGTGTCCCCTCTTGATATTCTTCTTCGTTAATCCGGCAAACATCACTCTGTCTAAAGCTTCCACTTCGTATCCTAATCTTTGGAATATTCTTCTGATAACACGATTCCATCCGATATGAATCTCAATTCCGATCTCATTTTTAGGCTTTCCTTCAATGTACGAAATCTGGTCAACAACTGCTACACCTTCATCAAGACGGATTCCTTCTGCGATAAGACGTAAATCTTCACCCGTAAGTTTTTTATCTAACGTTACATGATAAATCTTTTTAGCATCAAAAGATGGATGCGTTAATTTTTTAGTCATGTGCCCGTCATTCGTCAATAAAATAACACCCGTTGTAGAACGGTCTAATCTTCCAACCGGGAAAACTCTGTAAGGAGAAGCATTCGCTACAAGATCCATTACTGTTTTTCTAGCTTTGTCATCTTTCGTTGTAGAAATGTAGCCTTTTGGTTTATTCAAAAGTACATAAACAGGTTTTTCCGGAGTAATACTTTGTCCGTCAAAAACTACTCTGTCGGTCTTCTGTACCTGATAGCCCATTTCATTGACTACCTTTCCGTTTACTTCTACAAGTCCCTGAGTAATAAGCTCATCAGCTTCTCTCCTACTGCAGATCCCTGAATTGGCAATATACTTATTGAGACGGATTGTGTCTTTATGAACATCTTTGTCAATTTTGTTTAACCTTCTTTTTTGTACAAAAGATTTTGCTCTGTCTTCTCTTTCATCTCCATTAGAGGGTCTTCTGCCATATTTCAGACTACCTCTTTCATATTTATCTCTTGCATCAAAGCTCTTTCCTCCTCTCTTTGGTTTTCCGAAAGATTTTTTCTCATAACTCTCACTTTTGTTCGTGATGTATGGTTTTCTTTCAGATTTTGATCCCATCTCATCGTTGGAACCTTCGGAGCTGTCTGTATTTCTTTTGAAAGGTTTCTTTTCAAATCTTGAAGTGGATCCCTGATGTTCTGCCCCTTTTCTTCCCCCGTCTTTAGAGAACGGTTTCTTAAAAGGCTTTGATCCTGAAGAATTTCCAGATCTGGAAGCACGAGAATCATCAGAACTTTTCTTGGTTGAAATTCTTGGTCTCTTTGGTCTGTCTGAATTATTATTATCTCTGCTCATTCTAAAAATTTCTGCAAAGATAGTAATTTAGTTACGAGTTAAAAATTAAGAATCATAACTTTGCACTATAGTTTACATTTTAACTTTACATAAATTTGAAGATGATAACAATATTAAACGATAATTTTTCACAGCTAAACGAGTTTCTTCACGAAAAATCTTTCAGTAAAATTTTCATTCTTGTAGATGAAAACACCCATGAATACTGCCTTCCTGTTCTTTTAGGAAATATGGAAACTGATCTTGGTTTTGAAATTTTAGAGATTAGATGCCGGAGAAGAAATGAAAAATATCCAGACAGCCAATCAGCCTTTGGGAAATTCTTACGGAAATGCAGGCGGATAGAAAAGCATTGGTTATCAATCTTGGTGGCGGTGTCATTACGGATATGGGCGGATTTGTTGCATCTACTTATAAAAGAGGAATACAGTTTATCAACATTCCTACTACCCTTTTATCCATGTGTGATGCTTCCATAGGAGGAAAAACAGGGATTGATCTGATGCACTTTAAAAATATGGTGGGAACTTTTGCTTTTCCTGAACAGATCTTTATTTTCCCAAAATTCTTAGAAACATTACCTTTTAAAGAATTAAGAAGTGGCTTTGCTGAAATGCTGAAGCACGGATTAATTGCTGATAAAAATCATTGGGATCAGCTGATTCAGATCCGTAAGCTGGAAGTGGAAACGGTAACCCCACATATTCAGGCTTCAATGAATATCAAGCAGAATGTGGTAGATCAGGACTTCCATGAGCAGAACATCAGAAAAACACTTAATTTCGGGCATACAATAGGCCATGCTGTGGAAAGTTTGTGCTTACAACAGCAAAATCCTATCCTTCACGGTGAAGCAGTTGCTATGGGAATGATTGCAGAAGCGCATCTTGCCTGGCTTGAAAATCTTATTTCTGAAGAAGACGCAAAAATGATCATTGAAAATATCCAGAGATATTATCCATACCTTGATATCAGCGATTTCAAAGATGAAGATATCACAGCACTATTATTAAATGATAAAAAGAATACAGACAGTAAAATCAACTTTTCTCTGCTTTCAGGAATAGGTTCTTGTACGTATGATCATCAGTGTAGCCAGGAAAATATCCTTGAATCTTTATCTTTTTATAGAAAATTAAATGATGCTTAACGTTTTTTGGAGAAACAAATTCCCTTTAAAAGCTATTTTTGACAAAATTGTCAATTTAGATTTCTTCTAAACAAATGTTTATTTAAATTCATAATTAATTGTAAATCAATTATATATTTCAAAAATCACTTAAACACTAAGTGATTTTTTTATTGATTTTACTCATAAAAAATATTTTTGGCAAGCAATTTGAAAGATACTCTGCGTTCAACTGAAAATGCTGAACAGTAGTAAAATTTAAAATTAAGAAAGAGTAAAATTAAAAAAATTAAAGTTATGAAAAAGTTAATTTTAGGATTAGCGTTAACTGCAGGAACATTCGCATTCGCTCAACAGACAGGAAATACATCTTCCAATCCAGTAACATTTGGGGTAAAAGGGGGAATGAACGTATCTTCACTTTCAAAAGACAGTGGTCTTGATGACCAGAAATCTAAAATAGGATTTAACGCAGGTGTATTTGCTAATATTCCATTGGCTGCATCATTCAGCGTTCAGCCGGAGGTTCAATATTCACAATATGGTAATAAATCAGATTATACGTTAGGAGGAACAAAGTTTTCAGCTTCTACTAAATTAGATTATATTACTGTACCTGTAATGTTCCAGTACAACCTGATTCCAAATCTTTATGTGGAAGCAGGACCGGAATTCGGTTTCATGGTAAGTGCTAAAAACAAGTTCAAAAATGAATCTAACGGAGATTCTAACACTACCGATAACTACAAAGACAATCTGAATACATTTAACTTTGGTATTGGTCTTGGTGCTGGATATTATTTCACTCCAAACTTAGGACTTACTGCAAGATATGTTGCAGGTTTAACAGATGTAGCGAAAAACAGACCTAGTGGATCTGATGCTACAAGAAACAACCTATTCCAGGTTGGATTAGCTTATAAATTTAAATAAGCTATACATTCACTAACAAATTTTATATTCAATAGAAAAGATCAGATTAATTTTTTAATCTGGTCTTTTTTTATGTTAAAATAAGATGGAGTTAATAATTCACCATAAATACATCCCATATAGTTGATTTCTTCATTCGTTAAAAACATATAAAGTCTTTATTCATGAGGGTTGACGGCATGTTGTTTGTTGCTTACCCAGCGTTAAACAATGTAAAATAAAACTAATCTATGAAAAAGATTTTTTTAGGCCTGGCACTTGTCGCAGGTACTTTTGCTTTTGCTCAAAGCACTTCCACTTCCACTGATGCAGCTACTCCATCTACATCTTCTTCCAAAATCAAATTCGGTTTAAAAGCAGGTATGAATGTATCCGCTCTTTCTCATATGGATATGAAAGCAAAAACAGGATTCTATGGTGGTGTATTTGTAAATATTCCTGTGGCAAAAGATTTCGCTATCCAGCCGGAAGTATTATATAGTGCTGTGGGGGCAAAACAAAAAGGAGACGGTAATGCAAAACTTAATTTAGAATACATTTCCGTTCCTGTAATGTTTCAGTATAAAGCACTTCCTAATTTTTATGTAGAAGCAGGACCTCAATTTAATTTTCTTATGGGTGCAGAACTAAAAGATGATGTCGGAAGTTTGCAACTTAAAAATGCAACCAAGAGTTTCGATTTCGGAATCGGACTGGGAGCTGGGTATAATATTACCAAAAATATTGGTGTGAATGTAAGATATACCACAGGGCTATCTGATATTGTGAATGCAAAACAACAGCGATATCTTTATGGGTATGGCAGGCCGGGATCTGTAAGAAACAGTGTATTTCAGGTAGGAGTACATTACAAATTCTAAAGCACGATCACCTTTCTTGTCAAGTTTTTATAATTAAAGTGGAGCCGGATTAATTTTAATCCGGCTTTTTTTAGTTTCAATCGAAAATTATTCTTCGTAATATATAGTAAACAGTAGATTTCCAGCACATTTCAATTTTGGCACGCCGTTTGATTCTTAATGAAATGTTAAATAAAACTTAAAAACTATTAAAATATAAACTTATGAAAAAGATTTTTTTAGGCCTTGCGCTAGTAGCAGGTACTTTCACTTTCGCTCAGAAGACTTCAACTTCTACTGCTTCATCTTCTCCAGTTAGATTTGGGGTAAAAGCAGGTCTTAACATTTCTACTCTTTCTAACAGTGAATTCAACTCTAAAGCTGGATTTTATGGTGGCGTTTTTGCAAACATTCCAGTAGCACAGGACTTCTCTGTACAACCAGAAGTATTATATAGTGGTATGGGTGGTAAAGCTAAGACTAACAGTGATATAAAACTGAATATGGATTATATCGCAGTACCAGTAATGTTACAGTACAACCTGATTCCTAATCTATATGTAGAAGCAGGTCCTCAGTTCGGGTTCCTTATCAGTGCTAAAGGAAAAGGTAATGGTGCCTCTGTAGACGTTAAAGACAATTTGAAAACTTTTGATTTCGGACTAGGTCTTGGAGCAGGATATTATTTCACACAAAATATCGGAGTGAATCTAAGATATACAGCAGGATTATCTGATGTTCCTAAAAACAATAACGGTGATGCTGCCAGAAACGGAGTATTCCAGTTAGGTTTAGCTTATAAATTCTAAGTAAATTTTCTATTCAATACAGAGCCGGATTATATTTAATCCGGCTTTTATATTTTATTGATATTTTGGCAAGAAATTTGCGTACTGAATATTGATTGTACTTTATTCCGGAATTTCCAATTTACAGTTCCTGTTTTTACAATGAATAGGTATTGATTCAGTTGATCATTCAATTGATTTTCAAGACTGAAACTAACTATTACCATTAATTTTTAACGAGAACTTCAACAAATTGGCTGGCATTTAGAGTGCATTGCAGAATACCGGAAAGTATTTTGTTCCATAATTTAGATACATTTTGATTTCAATAGAAAAAGTCAGGTTTATTAATTTAGGACTGACTTTTTCGATTTTAGTATGATTTTTATCACTTATACACTTTATGGTAGATATTTTGTCACAATGAAGAAAAATTAAATTAAACTTTTAAATCCATGAAAAAACTCTTTGCAGTCCTTGCAGTTGCGGGTAGCCTTTTCGCAAATGCACAAGAAAAAAATCAGTCAAAATCTTCGTCTCCTGTTACTTTTGGTGTTAAAGCCGGATTGAATGGGTCTACCCTTACCAGAGGAGACGGTTATGAATATGACAACAATGAGAAAATGAAAGTAGGTTTTCATGCAGGAGTATTCGCGAATATTCCGGTTTCTGAAAAATTCAGCATCCAGCCCGAACTTCTTTTCAGCCAGCTGGGATCAAAATCAGATTATAACTACAGAACAAGCTCTGGGAACTACAGAAGAACACAACACTATGATTATAGTACAACCTTAAATTATCTTTCTCTTCCTGTGATGGTTCAATATAATATCCTTCCTCAGCTTTATGTAGAAGCAGGTCCTGAATTTGGATACCTGCTGGGAGGAAGAACAAAAGGAGATTTAACGACTATTGAAACTACCGGAAATTC
Source organism: Chryseobacterium sp. Marseille-Q8038 (assembly GCF_965111995.1). Lineage (NCBI taxonomy): Bacteria > Pseudomonadati > Bacteroidota > Flavobacteriia > Flavobacteriales > Weeksellaceae > Chryseobacterium > Chryseobacterium sp. Marseille-Q8038. Next base: position 1,169,499 of record NZ_CBCOPN010000001.1, read on the forward strand.
AATTACTGTTGATCATACAGATCATATTTCGCAGAATATTTCAACAAGCCTTTTTAATCGTTTTAATCTCGGACTAGGAATTGGCGCCGGATATTACTTTACTAAAAGTTTTGGTGTGACCGCCAGATTTACTGCGGGTCTTACTGAGGTTTACAAATACAATGAGGGTGACAAAGTAAGAAATAATGCCATTCAGATTGGCGTTGCTTATAAGTTTAAATAGCGATATTTATTATTTTCAAAACGGATACCGGGCTTTTTAAAGTCCGGTATTTTTACTTCTACTCATAAAAATAGCCCAGATAGCTTATAAATTTTCCTAAAAACTCATTTCTGATTTTAAATTTTCATCATTTTAATTATCAACAAGAAAGCATTTTTAACATTAAACTCTTTTCAAAAATATAGAGATTAGCAACACATTTATTCATTAAAAAGGGATAAATGATTAAAAAAAACCTTTAGCAAAACCACTTTAAAACCTTTATAAATAGGCATTTTTCAAGTTTGGCAAGCAATTTGCAAAATAATTCGAGTCTGATTGGGAAATCATTCGACACAAATAGTAAAATTAAAAAATAAAATTATGAAGAAGTTATTTTTAGGATTAGCATTAACTGCTGGTGCATTAGCTTTCGCTCAGGAAACAGAGACTAAGACAGAAACAAAAACAGTAAGTGCATCACCACTAAAAAAAGATGTTCAACCCGTTAGATTTGGGATCAAGGCAGGAGGAAACTCCGCTTATTTCAGTCAGCAAAAGTTCGGAATCAACACTCAACAACTAGGTTTCCACGCGGGTGTATTTGTTAATATTCCAATTTCAAAACAATTCAGCTTCCAGCCAGAGGTATTGTATAACCAAATGGGTGCAAAAGATGTAATGTATTCTACAGAAACTGACAATGGTGTAACGAATGTAAAAACTAAGGTACAGAGCAGAGTAAAAATGGATTACATTTCAGTTCCGTTAATGGTTCAGATGAGACCTACTGATAAGTTTTATATCGAAGCAGGACCTGAGTTCAGTTATTTCATCAACGGAAAAAATAAAGGAGAATCTACTGTAGCAAGTACTACAGGAGGTGTTACAACTACCACTGCAAGTTCTCACTCTACAGATATCGACAAAGATATGATCAACAAATTCAACTTTGGTTTAGGCCTTGGTTTAGGATATGACATCACTTCCAACATCGGTATCAATGCAAGATATGTAAACAGCTTAACAAAGATTGATAAAAGCATGTCTGCAGCTGAAAACAACAACAGAGTATTTCAGTTAGGACTGAATTATAAATTCTAATCAACGACCAATTTTTTAACCCTAAGTGCAGAGTAATCTGCATGCATAAAATAGCCGGAAGTTTTTCTTCCGGCTATTTATATTGAAAAAAGGTTTTATTCGAATATTCTCGGATCATCGCTGATAACGCCGTCTATTCCCATATCTTTTAATTCTTTCAGCCTTTCTTTGGTATTCACAGTCCATGGGATTACTTTCATTCCTAATAAGTGGCATTCCTGCACCAATTTGGACGTAACAAGGGTGTGATCCGGACTATAAATGGTTGGAGTAAAACTTAGAAACTTCATATCTCCGGCTACTCCACTCAGATGATTGGGATACATTTTGAACTTTTCTACCGGAATATTTTTAAAATAAGCCTGTTGCTGAGCCAGCTTTTTATCATCTACTTTTTCTACCAGTAAAGCAATCATCACCTTAGGATATTCTTTATGAATAATTTCAAGAGTTCTGGGGTCAAAAGACTGGATAATAACTCTGTCCTGAATCTTTTTTTCGATAATGATCTTCATCATCAGATCTACAAATTCTTTAGGTTCCGGATGGAAAATATTGTCAGAGAAAGGGCGTGTTTTTGTTTCTATATTATAAAAAGGCAATGGTCTCTTCAATTCGCGGGCATAGGTTTCACAAGCATCTATAACATCCGAAAAAAGAGGTTTTTGAACCTTCATTTTCTTTTGGTCCGGATAGTTATTCAATTTTTTTAAGCCTGCATCAAATGTTTTGATCTTTGCGTAAGGCATTTCATAAATTTTGTAGTAAAAACCTGAGTCTTTGGGGATATAAGTTCCATCTGGCTTTGTAATGAGTTCAGGAGACAGAAAAGCATCATGAGAAAGAATAACCTTTTTGTCTTTCGTTATAGCCAGATCCATTTCAAGGGTTGTGACATTCATTTTTAAGGCATTCTTCATGGCCGGAATTGTATTTTCCGGGTAAAGTGATTTTCCTCCCCGATGTGCCTGTTTATCGAATGACTGTGAAGAATAAAGTTGGGCAAATACCAGAAAAATACCCGTAAAAAATGCGTTTTTCATATCCTGACGTTTTAATCTGACAAAATTAAAATTCCATTATATACTGTATAATACAGGAATATTAAGCTTTTGCTACATTTATAAAACAAAAGACCCGGGCTATTAACCCAGGTCTTCTATTTTTACTATTTCAAGAAAGAGATTAATTGAATAAATCTACCTCTTCTCCTTTTCCAACAGGATATTCTTCAGTAAAGCATCCGAAACAGTGATTAGCAGATCCTAAAATAGTTTTCAGATTATCAATACTTAAAAATTCTAAAGAGTCTACTCCCAGATAGTTTTTAAGTTGTTCTGTAGACATATTTGCAGAGATCAGATCATCTTTAGACGGCGTATCAATCCCCAGATAACATGGTGCAATAATAGGTGGAGAAACACTTCTGAAGTGGATCTCTTTCACCCCTGCATCTTTTAAAATTTTAACCAGTCTTTTAGAGGTAGTTCCACGAACGATAGAATCATCAATGATTACCACTCTCTTATCTTTCATCTCCGAGATAATTGGGTTTAGCTTAAGGTTCACTACCCTTTCTCTCATTTCCTGTGTAGGAACGATGAAACTTCTTCCGATGTATCTGTTTTTGATTAAAACAGGACGGAAAGGTATTCCTGAAGCCTTAGAGAAACCAATGGCAGCAGGAACTCCGGAATCCGGAACTCCGATAACCAAATCAGCATCTACAGGAGCCTGTTCCCAGATTTTCTCACCCGATTTTTCTCTGATTTCATATACATTGATATTTTCTAATGTAGAGTCAGGTCTTGCAAAATAAATATATTCAAAAGAACAGATTCTCTGCTTTCCTTTCGCTTCATCCATCATATAAGAATGAAGTTTTCCAGGTTCGTTTTCATTGGTATAAATGATCTCACCAGGAAGGATATCACGTACATATTGAGCTCCTACAGCATCCAGTGCCACAGATTCTGAAGCAACCACGTAAGATCTTTCGTCGATAGCTCCTAACACCAATGGACGGATTCCGTTGAAGTCTCTGAATGCAAAGAATTTGTTTCTTGTCATCCCTACAACAGAATAAGCTCCTTCAATTTTTTCCATGGTAGCTTTGATGGCTCCACGAAGACCTAAATCAAGGTTTTTCTGGATCAGTCTCAGGATCACCTCAGAATCGGAAGTAGCTCTGAAAACTACGCCTTCAGCCTCTAATTCTGTTTTTAATTCTTTTGCATTGGTAAGGTTACCGTTGTGTGCTATAGAAAGTATAATCTGGTCATATTCGTTTTTCGCGAAAAATGGCTGGAAGTTATATTTCTTTTTATCTCCTGCAGTAGTATAACGGGTATGCCCGATTGCAGAATTTCCCATAAAAGTTTCAGGTTCCTGAATGTCTTTATAAACATCTAAAACCAGTCCTTCATCTTTCATGTTTGTGATTCTTCCATCTTTTAAAACGGAAATCCCACAAGCCTCCTGACCTCTGTGCTGTAAAGCAAAAAGCCCGAATTGTGAAAGAGAGAAAGTATCCAGATCATTATCCGAATACAATCCGAAGATCCCACACTCTTCATTAGGAGCATCCAGTCTTTCCTCTTCCTGAGTTCTGAAAAGATTCCTTCCGTAAGTCTGGGTCTCAAACTGTTTTAAATATTCACTTTTATGAATGTCTAAACTTTTCATTTCTATTTTTTCTAATGATTAGAAGTTAGATATTAGATGTTAGAAATTAGTCTAAGTTAACTTCAATTATAATTTTAAACTTGCTTTTAATGAATAGATCATTTTCTGAATTTCAGATAAAAGTTCATTTAAGGGAGCTATTTTAGTTTCAGAAATAAAATTCAAATTAACCAATAACTGAAGTTGGGTTTGCAGTTCATAGGTAGAACCAAACGCAATTCCGAGAAACTGGTAAAATTCATTTTTATTATTTCTTCCGGCTCCTTCCGCAATATTAGACGGTATTGAAACAGCACATCTTCTGATTTGAGATTGTAGTCCAAATTTTTCTTCCATGGGTAATTCAGCTGAGATCAAATAAACCTCTTTAACTAAAGCCATTGATTTATTCCAGACCTTCAAATCTTCTATCCGGTGCGATTTCATACTAATTTCTAATATCTAACTTCCAATTTCTGAAATTATTTTGCAAGTAAGTTCTTCAATCGGTTGTAGATTTCAACATACGCCTCAGTAACTTCTCCTAAGTCTCTTCTGAATCTGTCTTTGTCTAATTTCTTCATGGTATCTTTATCCCAAAGTCTGCAAGTATCAGGAGAGATTTCATCAGCAAGGATAATTTCACCGTCTGAAGTTTTACCCAATTCGATTTTGAAATCTACCAGGATGATATTGATTTTGTCAAACAGGTCGATAAGGATTTCGTTGATATCTGAAGTCAGCTCATACATTTCGTCAAGCTCTTCATAAGTAGCTGCTCCTAAGAAAACGGCATGGTGGTCATTGATAAGCGGATCTCCCAACTCGTCTTTTTTATAGCAGATATCGAAGATGGTTACCGGAGATTTAATTCCTTCTTCCACTCCTAATCTTTGTGCCATGCTTCCTGCAGAGTAGTTTCTTACTACCATTTCCAAAGGAATGATAGATACTTTTCTTACCAACTGCTCTCTTTCGTCCAATTGTTTGATGAAATGAGTTTTGATTCCTTTTTCATTTAAGTATTCAAAAATAAGGGTTGTGATCGCGTTGTTCATTTCACCCTTCAGATCAACCTGACCTTTCTTTTGAGCGTTAAATGCTGTAGCATCGTCTTTGAAACGTACTACTACTTCATCAGGATTATCAGTTGCAAATACCTGTTTTGCTTTCCCCTCGTACAACATTTCTTTCTTTTGACTCATAATTTTACTTTCTAAATTGTAGTTAGATTTATTGATTTATTTTATTATTATTCCTGTTAAGACAGCCAGTCCAAAACTTAGCAGTGTACCAATTAATACATATTCTGTAAGTTTTCTCTGTTTTGCCTGTGCAAGGTCGCTGAACCTGAAAACAGATTTGGCAGCTACCATGAAACCTACGCCTTCCCAGTGATTCACCATAATAAAAGTGAAAACCAGCAGACGTTCTAAAATTCCGATATATTTTCCGGCACTTGATAAAGATTCGGTTTGAATAGTGTTGGCGCCATCCGGAGCAGGAGTCCAGGATGACAGTAAGATTTTAATAAAAATAGAAGCAGGCGTTGTCAGAAACAATGCTGCCATAATTATTTTTAAAAACTCCTGATTCTGTAGAAAGCTGAAGCTGAATTCCTGAAAATAAAAAGAGACTCCGGCAATCACCAAAACATGCAGCAGCTGATCAATAAAAAACCATCTTTTTTTAGTCTTTACATTCTGAAATGTAAGTTTTGCTGCATCAATAATGAAGTGAGTAACTCCTACTAAAACGGCGACCCACCAAAGCTGAAGATCCCAAAGAAAGAGAAGGCTTAAACCCGTGTGAATCAGAATGTGAAAGTATAAAAACTTACTTTTTAGTTTATAGTTCTCCTTATCTGCAACCCATGAATTTGGCTGAAGTATAAAATCTCCAAGTAGATGTGCCAATATGAGTTTGATAAAGATCATGCTTACAATTCTGAGATTTTCTTTCTGAAATACTGATTGGTCTCCACAATGAGCTCATAGTTGGCTCGCTTCAGTCTCTGGCTTACCGAAGACTGTGAAATAGCAAATCTCTTAGCAAGATCTTCCTGAGTAATATCCTGATTCATGATCATCTCATGAATAATCTCTGCTGTAGCCATGGTCCAGTTATCAAAGTCCTTAGAAGACCATCTCAACAAAATATTAAGATCTCTGTCAACCGGCTCACTGGAGGTTTTAATGGCAACGGTATGCCCGTCATTTTTAAGATCGTTAAGCAATCTTCCGGAATTTACATAAGCTGTACCATTAGATTCAGTGATTTTCTCAGAAGAGAAACTTTCTTCACCAATACCTATGGCCATCCTTACATCTAAATTTTCCAGGCTTTTAATAAGAGATTTTATGGCTAGAAAACGCCAGAAAACGTCATCAATTTTGCATTTGAACTGAAACTCATCTCCTCTGTAGATTTCCCATGTGTCAGGAGCGCTTCCCCATTTTTCGAGAAGATGTTTAAGCCTGGTAATCCAAACTTCAGTATCCGCATGCTGTGAATTTATAATATCACCGGTAATGACCGCTATCATACTGCAAATATAAGCATAATTACTTATATATAAAAAATATAAGCAGAAACACTTATAGATATTGATTATTAGCGAATCAGCTTATATCAATTATGCAGTAAACATAAGGTTTTGAAGGGTTTATAGTAAACGGCAAAATTAAGAAAAAACAAAAATCAGTTGAAAATTTTATTATTACATTAAGTTTAACTCTACTTTTTTACCTTTTTTTAGGCAAGAAGCTATTGCTGCTATCCACTCATACTCCTCGCGCCAAGCTATCCCAGCCCTTTAACCCTCCAACTCTTCCACCTATGCTCCGGGGTAACCGCTTCTATCAGGGCTAAAACAGTCATTGCGAGCAAAGCGAAGCAATCTCATGATCTATAACACCTAAAAATACCCCTGGCAGATCTGTCAAGGGTACTATTTGTTCCTCTTTTAATAGTATTATCTTTTAATAAACTGATGGGCTTTTTCATCAAGTTTTAAAAAATATACACCCACAGGAATCCCCTGCACCGAAATATTTGTCTTATTTCTGAACGGATCTTTCTCCGAATAGATCACTTTTCCGGAAAGATCTATGATCTGAGCCATTTTTACTTTTTCCCTTTCTCCATTTACATACAGATGATCAGAAACAGGGTTCGGATAAATCGTAAACTCATTGTTTTCAGCAATCAATTCTGCGGTAGACAATGTGCCGCCCAGGTTCTGGCAGTAATTGGACGGATAAGAATCCCATTCACCTATACTAAATGTATCAGTGGGCTGACTGATGGTACTCTTTCTATACAAAGATACATTTCCGTTATTATTGAGGGTATATTTTACCCCGATAGCATCCACAGTTACGGTCTTATTATAAGCAAGCTCTACATAATTTTCTCCTGCAAACATCAAAGGATCAGAGGCCGTTACAAATTTCGCCTGATTACTGGTAAAACATGACAAAGTACCTTTTGGATTCAAAATCACAAACGTTTCATTGTTTCCTACTTTGCCCTCTAATTCATAAGTATCTCCATTATAGATTGCTCCGGAACTATTGTTTTTAAACTGAATATTGATTCTGTAATTATTTAAATTAACTTCATGTCCCGTTTTATTAACGATTTCCAATGCATTATTCTTAATGAATTCCGTATTCGTTCCGGAAATATATTTTGTAATCATAAGATCCGGAGCATAGGAATCAGAAGCAATCGTTGATGTGGTAATTGTATTACTGAACGGTGATTCCAGATAGGCTTTATCAAAAGCTTTCACTGTAAACGTATAAGTTGTTGAAGGATTCAGATGGTCAATACTTATAGAAGTTCCTTTTGTAACCGCAACAGGTGTTGTGGATCCGTTCATATAAATCCTGTATCCTAAAATATCAGCATCAGGAGAAGCAGTCCAGTTTAAATTAACAAAATAAGCATTCTGCTGTGTTGAAACCAGCGTTCCCGGAGCTGCAGGAGCAATACTATCAGGTGTTTCGGACCAGATCATATCAATCCACTCAGGATGATCGATAAATGGGTTTCTGTTTTTTTGTATTGTATAGATGGCATTATTTCTGTCGATTTCCCTTTGTGAAACCGGATCTGCCGTACTCCACTGTTTCAGCATGGCAATATAAGCAAGATCAACCGCTCTTTCTTCAGTTCCATCCAGCGGACATTGGTCTGTAGCAGGAGTAAGATTCACTGATGTGGTATATGCCGTATTGAATGAACCTAACTTCCCTTCATATCGTACCGCAAAATATAATAAGCTCCTGGCAATATCACCTTTGAATTCATTAATAGGTTCATAAACTCTTCCTGTATAAGGATAATTCGGAATGGCCGCATTGGAGATCCTTGAAGTATTGCTGAAGATATAATGATTCGTATTGTTTCCTATTCCATAAGGATAATTGCTCCTTCGTTGGTTGATAAATCCGTCAACAGGAATAATAAAGTTAAGATCCGAATACATAGGATAATCACTGATTGAAGAACTTGTACTGAAGGTACTTTGCGGCATCATATGTTCCCTGTTGTATCCCTGACCTTCCATACCCACTCCTGCTACCATCTGATCAACTGTATATTCATAAGCATCCGGCCCCAAAGGAATTTCGGAATAGATATCCAGCAGATATTGAGTATTCGATGCATCGTGATCATAATATCTATCAAGATCAGTCTGCCCATATAACACTTTAAGATCGTTATAATGCCAGTTGACCATTTTTTCTGAAATAATATCGTGGAGTTTTGATTTCAGGGCATACCCCGTAAGCCCAGCTGTTCCATTATAATATCCCGCAGGAGCCTGAGCAGAAATATAAGAGGAAATCAAAATAATAGGAAGTAGAATTTTTTTCATACCTTAAAAATTGGAACCTAAAATAGTGAAATAAAAAACGTAAAAGACTGTATCTTTTCTTAAGAAAGTATTAATTTTCAAAATATAAAAATTTGAAAATTAAATGTATTACCGCTTACTGTTGTCAATAAAATAATTTTTCTTTAGCATTCCATCAATTTGGTTATCTTTGGGAACTAACTATTATTATATGAATACAGAGACTATTGACAACATCAAAATGATAGCGGAAACGGCTAGAGAATTTGCAGAAAAGAACATTAGACCGAACATTATGGAATGGGATGAAAGCCAAACATTTCCAAAAGACTTATTCCACCAATTGGGTGAGATGGGTTTTATGGGAATTGTAGTACCTGAACAATATGGAGGTTCTGGCTTAGGTTATCATGAGTATGTTACTATTCTGGATGAAATTTCTCAGGTTGACCCATCTATCGGTCTTTCTGTAGCAGCACACAACTCACTTTGCACCAACCATATTTATGAATTTGGAAATGAAGAACAAAGACACAGATGGCTTCCTCAGCTGGCATCCGGAAAAGTAATCGGAGCCTGGGGACTTACAGAACACAATACAGGTTCTGATTCAGGAGGAATGTCTACTACCGCTGTAAAAGATGGTGATGAGTGGATTATCAACGGAGCTAAAAACTTTATTACTCATGCTATTTCCGGAGATATTGCCGTAGTGATGACAAGAACTGGAGAAATAGGTGCTAAGAACAACTCTACAGCCTTTGTTTTAGAAAAAGGAATGCCTGGATTTACTTCCGGAAAAAAAGAGAATAAATTAGGAATGCGTGCTTCTGAAACAGCAGAATTAATTTTTGACAATGTACGTGTACCGGATTCTCACCGCTTAGGAGAGGTAGGTGAAGGTTTCAAGCAGGCAATGAAAGTATTGGATGGTGGTAGAATTTCTATCGCAGCTCTAAGTTTAGGTACTGCAAGAGGAGCTTACAAAGCGGCTTTAAAATATGCAAAAGAAAGACATCAGTTTGGAAAACCTATTGCAGATTTCCAGGCAGTCAACTTTATGCTAGCAGATATGGCTACAGAAATTGATGCTGCTGAACTTCTTATCCAAAGAGCTTCTACTCTTAAAAATGCAAAACAAAAAATGACAAAAGAAGGAGCTATGGCAAAACTATATGCTTCTGAGGCTTGTGTAAGAATCTCGAACAATGCTGTTCAGATCTTCGGAGGATACGGTTATACAAAAGATTTCCCAGCTGAAAAGTTCTATAGAGACTCTAAGCTTTGTACAATCGGTGAAGGTACTTCTGAAATCCAGAGACTGGTTATTGGAAGAGATATTACAAAATAACCTTAATTTTAAAAACATATACAAATGATTAAACAGGCACTTTTAGGTGAGTTTCTGCACGAAGCTGAAAACACTAGAAAAATTTTACAGGCAATCCCTGACAGCGCATTAGACTGGAAACCTTCTGAAAAAAACTGGACAACCGGTCAGCTGGCCTCACACATTGCCGAAGTATACAATTGGTACGAATCCACTTTCAATCAGGATACTTTTGATATGGGAGCGTACAAGTATGATAAAGGAGATATTTCCAAAGCGGAAAATATCCTTGCGAAATTTGAAGAAAATGTTGCCAACGCACAGAAAGTTCTGGAAAACTCGGATGAAAACACTTATTTTAATGAGTGGAAAATGGAAATGAACGGAAATGTACTTTTCCCGCCATCTCCAAGAATCCAGGTGGTAAGAGGCTTTCTTTATAATCATTTGTACCATCACAGAGGTGAACTGGTGGTTTATTTAAGATCTACCGGGAACAAAGTCCCTGGACTTTACGGTCCTACTGCTGATGATAAAATGTAAGTAAGGATTATATAAATATACGAAGCTGTTTCATTTTGAAACAGCTTTTTTTGTAGTCATGATGTAGAGCATTTAACAACAGTTGCCAAAATTCAACTTACTAATATTATTTACATATAATTAAATAATTAGTAATTTTTATTGTCTCATTTTAATAAATTAATAAAAAAATACCTCTATTTTATTTTTTTGAAATTAAATTCCATTTCTTCGCTTTCAATTTTCTTTTATTAATAAGGTTTTTCAATTATACTTAATGTATTGCATAACATTTTAAGGTGATATTCCAAATTTCTCTTAAAAAATTTTGTTTTTGATAATATATTTTTCATTAGCTTTGATATTCCACAATCAAATTTAATATTTAATATGAAAAAACAATTAACGCTGATTGGAATGCTCCTTATTTCGGGTATTTCTTTCGCACAGACTGACCGTCTTTGGTCTGAAGGTTCCAGAAAAACTTCATCAGAGATCTTTGAAAACAAAACAGGCATCAGCAATCCAAGGGTGTACAACCTGAACATCGATGGATTAAAGAATGCTCTGGCAAAAGCTCCCAAAAGACTGGCTGCAGGCGAAAAATCAGAACTCATTATTTCTTTTCCGAATTCTGAAGGCAGAATGGAAAGTTTCAAAGTGAGGGAAAATTCCAATTTTGCCCCTGAATTGGCAGCAAAATATCCGGATATCAAATCCTATGTAGGGCAAGGTCTGGATGATCCTAATTCCACAGTCTATTTCAGTGTTTCTCCACTAGGACTGTCATCTATGGAAATTTACGGTGATAAATCTGCAGTATTCATCGAACCTTATACTAAAGATCTTTCTTCTTACGTAGTGTACAGAAAGTCCGACAAAAAAGATGATCTTAATAAGTTTGAATGTACAGTCGTTGACGCTGCACAAAAAGGAGTTTCCAACTCTGCTCTTGCGGCAAGACCTAACGCTGACGATGCCAAACTAAGAACATTCAGACTGGCATTATCCTGTACCGGAGAATACACCACTTATTTTGGAGGTACAAAAGCTCAGGCTTTAGCTGCAATGAATACCACAATGACTCGTGTAAACGGTGTTTTTGAAAAAGATTTCGCAGCAAGAATGGTTTTGATCGCCAACAATGACGCTGTTATCTACACCAATGCTTCTACAGATCCTTATTCTGCAGCTTCAGGAATGAGCAGCTGGAATTCTCAATTGCAAAGTACTTTAACTTCGGTAATTGGCGAAGCTAATTATGACATCGGACACTTGTTCGGAGCTTCCGGAGGTGGTGGAAACGCAGGATGTATCGGCTGTATCTGTACAAACGGATCTAAAGGAAGCGGTTATACTTCTCCGGCAGATGCTATTCCTTCAGGAGATAATTTTGATATCGATTATGTGGCTCACGAAATGGGACATCAGTTTGGTGGAAACCATACTTTCTCTATGAGCAATGAAGGAACAGGCGTAAATATGGAACCGGGATCTGGATCAACAATTATGGGATATGCCGGAATTACCAGCCAGGATATCCAACCTCATTCTGATGCCTTTTTCCATGCGGTAAGCATTCAGCAGATCACTAATAATATTAAAGCTAAAACCTGCTCTGTTAATACCAATACAGGAAATTCAATTCCTACTGCCAGCGCAGGCTTAGATTATACCATTCCAAAAGGAACTCCATTTGTTCTTACAGGAACAGGAACAGATGCCGACGGAGATTCTTTAACCTACATCTGGGAACAAATGGACAATGCTTCTTCTTCTCAGACAGGAGCAAGCTCAGCAGCAAGCGCCACAAAAACTTCAGGTCCTAACTTCAGATCATGGACTCCTACCACTGCACCTGTAAGATATTTCCCAAGAATGGCTTCTGTTTTAACAGGTGCAACCACTACTGCAGGTTCTGAAATTACCGTAGAAGCTCTTTCTTCTGTTGCCAGAACATTAAATTTCAGATTTACCGTTCGTGACAATAAAGCTGGAGGTTCAGGAAACAATTCTGACGATGCGGTAATCACAGTTAACGGAACTGCAGGACCATTCAATATCACTTCACAAAATTCAGCAACGACTTACGCTGGAGGAAGTTCTCAAACCGTTACATGGAACGTAGCAGGAACTACAGCAAACGGAGTGAATGCTGCCAATGTAGATATCCTTTGGTCAACAGACAGCGGAAATACCTGGACTACCCTGTTAGCAGGAACTCCAAATGATGGTTCACAGGCTGTAACGATTCCTAATTCTACTACCACTACAGGAAGAATTATGGTAAAAGGATCAAATCACATTTTCTTTGATGTCAACAATGCCAACATCTCTGTAAATGCAGGTTCCGGAACTCCTGACACGGTTGCTCCTACAGCTCCTACCCTTGCCGCTTCAGGAACTACTGCTACTACAACCAATCTTTCATGGTCAGGTGCTACAGACAATGTAGCGGTAACCGGATATGATGTATACCAAGGTGCTTCCTTAATCGGTTCTACAGCTTCTGCTACCTATACTGTAACAGGGCTTACTCCAGCAACAACTTATTCTTTCTCTGTTAAAGCAAAAGATGCTGCAGGAAATGCTTCTGTTTCCAGCAATACCGTAAGTGTTACTACTCTTTCCGGTGGAACCGTTACCTATTGTTCTTCTTCGGCTTCCAACACTGCTGATGAAAGAATTGGAAACGTAACATTTGGATCAATTAACAATACATCTACAGGAACTGCAGGGTATGAAAACTTCACTTCAGTTTCTACAAATGTTACAAGAGGAAGTGCTTATACGATTTCCATTACTCCGGTTTGGACTTCTACAAAATATAGCGAAGCATATGCTGTTTATATTGATTACAACGGCGATGGAGACTTTACAGACAGCGGAGAATTAGCTTGGACAAAAGCAGGTTCTACAACCAGCCCGGTTACAGGATCTATTACCATCCCGGCTACTGCTACAGTTGGATCTACAAGAATGAGAGTTATGATGAAGTATAGCTCAATCCCTACTTCTTCATGTGAAGCATTCACTTATGGACAGGTTGAAGATTATACTCTTAATATTGTTTCTTCAGGAAAAGGAGATCTTCAGAATACAAAAGACCTGATTACAGATGTGAAATTGTATCCAAACCCTGTAAGAGATATCCTTTATATTTCAAATACAACTTCGGAAGACTACAGAATCTTCGATATGGGTGGAAAACTAATTGACTCAGGAAAACTCCAAAGAGGATCCGTGAATGTCAGCAACCTTATCAAAGGGGCTTATATGATTCAAATCGGAGAATCAGCTAAGAGATTCATTAAAAATTAGTAACTAATAAACTTTTTAAAATTAAACGATGTGAAAAACTGTTCTGTATAGAACAGTTTTTCTTTTTTATTGAATTTTATAAAATATTTTTAACACCCCCTTCTGTCTAAGGGAATACTGACAAAAAGTATACAGATAAAATATATTTTCAGGCATTTTTTTTACTATTTTTGATAAAAATACATTTGCGTGAAAAAACAATTATTGATGATGGCGATGCTCGCATTGTCGGGTATTACATTCGCACAGACAGATCGTTTATGGACCTCGGGTTCCTCAAAAGTATCTTTACCGATTTTAGAAAGCATGTCTCGTTTTGAAAATCCCCAGCTTTATCATCTGAATATAAGCGGATTAAAAAATGCATTGGCTAAAGCCCCAAAAAGATCAACACAGAAATCTGAAACAATTATCTCTTTTCCCAATTCAGCTGGGAAAATGGAAAATTTCAAGGTAGCAGAAAATTCTAATTTTGAACCTGAGCTGGCTGCTAAATATCCAGATATCAAATCTTATATAGGTGTAGGTGTGGAAGATCCTGCATCAAAGGTTTATTTCAGCATTTCTTCGCTGGGACTTTCTTCTATGGAAATATATGGTGACAAATCCTCTGTTTTTATTCAACCTTATACCAAAGATCTTTCAACTTATATCATTTACAAAAAATCAGATAGTAAAGACAATCTGAATAAACTTGAATGTAAAGTTTTAGAGGGAGCTCAAAAAGAAAATCTCAAAGCCGTATCAAATAAAAATGCAGATGATGCCATATTAAGAACGTTCAGGCTTGCTCTTTCTTGTACAGGAGAATATACCTCTTATTTTGGGGGAACAAAAGCTCAGGCTTTAGCAGCTATGAACAATACAATGACCCGCGTAAATGGTATTTTTGAAAACGATTTTTCAGCAAGAATGGTTCTTATTGCCAATAATGACGATATCATTTATACAAATGTATCCACAGATCCCTACTCTCCATCTTCACAAATGAAGAATTGGAATCTGGAGCTCATGAACAATTTAAGCACTTCTATCGGAAATAATAATTTTGATATTGGTCATCTTTTCGGAAGAGATGGAGGCGGTGGCAATGCAGGTTGTATCGGATGTATTTGTGATAATGATATGTCCACTTATCAGGATCAGGGGATAACCTATCCCAGCAGCTACAAAGGAAGTGGATACACCTCTCCGGCAAACGGCAATCCTTCAGGAGATACTTTTGACATTGATTTTGTAGCTCATGAAATGGGACATCAGTTCGGAGGAAACCACACATGGTCATACGAACCACAATCTGGATTAAAACCCGTAGAACCAGGTTCAGGATCTACCATCATGGGATACGCCGGGGTCACCAATTATGATGTTCAGAAAAATTCAGATCCGTTTTTTCATGCTTTAAGTATTGAACAGATTACAGATAATATCAAAACAAAAACCTGTTCTGTAAATACCAATACAGGAAACTCAATTCCTACAGCAAATGCAGGACTTGATTATATTATTCCTAAAAGCACGCCTTTTATGCTTACCGGATCCGGAACTGATGCGGACGGAGATCTGCTCACCTATATCTGGGAACAAATGGATAAAGGAACCTCTTCTGAAACAGGAGCTAATTCTGCAGCAAAAGAAACAAAAATTGCAGGCCCTATATTCAGATCATGGACTCCTTCAAGTTCTCCTGTAAGATATTTTCCAATAATGTCTTCTATTTTAGCAGGCGCTCTTAAGACAACAGGAACGGAAATAGATGTTGAAGCTCTTCCTGCTGTTGCCAGAACTTTAAATTTCAGACTCACTGTTCGCGACAACAAGGCCGGAGGTGGTGAAAATAATTCGGATGACACTAAGATCACTGTTAATTCAGCAGCAGGGCCATTTGCCATAACCTCGCAAAACACAGCAATTTCCTACGTAAAAGGGAGCTCGCAAACAGTAACATGGGATGTAGCAGGAACTACAGCTAATGGAGTGAATACAGCCAATGTAGATATTCTATGGTCAACAGATAATGGAATTACGTGGACAACATTATTGACAGCAACCCCTAATGACGGATCAGAAACAATTACAATCCCTAATATTTTAACCAGTTCTGGAAGAATAATGATCAAAGGAAGCAATCAGATTTTCTTTGATATCAATAATGCCAATATTTCTGTAAAAACTTCTGACGACAAATCAACAGATGCAAATTCATCATCTACAGAAATCAAAATGTATCCTAATCCCGTAAAGGATATTCTTACTCTTACCAATACAAGCAATGAAGAATATAAAATCTATGACATGTCCGGAAGACTTGTCAGCGCAGGAAATCTTGAAAGCGGAACAGTGAATGTCAATAAACTAACCAATGGAATCTATGTAATCCAGGTGGGAGGATTTGCAAAACAATTCATTAAAAAGTAACAAAAATATATTTCAATCAGAAAGCTGCTCATTCGGACAGCTTTTTTTATTTGATAAAATGAAAATATAAATTCAAATACGTTTATTATTTAATTAAATTTTACAATAATGTTTTATTTAAAACAAAATAACTAATATTTAAGTTTTTTAATTTAAATTTATCACATAGCAATATTTCATTGTGCCGTTTACCCAGATTGTATTTAAGGGAGCTACAAGCCGTTTTTTGACGTCTGATGCAGTTGCTTCTTTTGACTCTATTTTGATATAAATTAGTATTTCCAGCAATTTATAGCCAGAAAAGTATATTATTAAATCAAATTCAGGCACTCAAAAATTCTGTTATTGACTGGAAAAATAGTAATACTACCATATCAGTATTTCCATTTAAGATTTCTGTAAAAATAATGTTTCAAAAAGGTACTCCTTCTAATACCTCAATAATTTAAAAATAATTTAAAATTTTTTATATGAAACATTTATTTAAGTACATTTTTTTTTTAGCAATCACTTCTTTCTCGGTTGCCTGTAGTTCGGACAATGATGACGTAATAGATATCAATCCTGACGTTACTTCTGTCTTCTACAAAAACGCTGATGAACTGGCGGTAACTTATGACCCCAATAATTCGGTAAGCCAGGCAATCAGAAATCAGGCGTATGACCTTTACAAAAGAGGCAAATGGAGTGAACTGGAATCTCTTTTTAAAGCAAATAATTTAAATGGCAGCTGGCCGCCTGCAAACGGAGGGTATAATATTGTGGATGATGTTGCTTTACAGGTTGGACAGAAGTTTGACAGATACAGCGGCGCTGTAGGCAACTACAACGGTACCGGGGTTCCTACATTAGGAGGAAGTTTCACAAGCCCAATCATCAATGGATATACCTATACATTTACTCAAAGAGCGTTAAATCAGCCTGAAGACAAATACGATTTCTATTATGAAATTGATGTATTGAATAACTCCATGCAGTTTAAAACCCAGACCGCAGACATCATTCCTTGGTTCGGCCAGGCAGGAAAAGGAAAACAAACCATGTGGAAAATCCCTCTTGATATCAATACAGGATACCAGAAAACCTGGAATAAGCTGGCAGAAGAAGGTTATATAAAAGTTACCATCAAGAAAAGCCCTAGCGGAAAATATCCTAACTTAGTAGGCACAGTTATTCAGCCATAAATCTACCCAGATGTATTCAATATCAGAAAAAATAAACATTACCGAAAAAGCTTCTGTTGAAAAAAGCAGCTTTATCAATGATGAAGCTCTTCCATCAGCCATAATAACTTTCAGCTGCTGCCATTGCGGCCACAAAAATACAGTTGAAATCGTTCCCTATGAATCAGGATTTCCTATCTTTCAAGTATATAATGAAAATAAAGTACTTTCCAGAGAAGAATTATTAAAACACGGAATAGTAAACGAAACCTCTCAGAGAATGCTTCACTTTGGAGAATTGACCGTCAATGACCAACCAACATTATATTTTGGCACAGACTGTACTTCCTGTCATTCAAAATACATCTGTGTATTCAGCTTTGGAGAGAAACAGCCGGGATTGATGATATTAAATATATCCGGCGTTTGGAAATATGAATAACTGAAATCATTTCTACCCATACAATAAAAGTCTACAGCCTGAAAGTTGTAGACTTTTTCTTAATTTAGCGAACAAACTAATTTAAACCGTGAAGCACATCTAAAAATGAAAAAAATAACACTGTTCCTATTTACCCTATACTTTGGCTCAGCATTTTCACAAAAAACACTGGCACAATATCCGGACGGCCAGTTTCCATACCAAGGAGGTTCCATCCAATTATTCTCAGACATGCAGAACTATTTTCTGACAACCGACGCAAAACCATGTGATAAAAACGAGATGTATTTTGTAACCTTAAAAATTGATAACACCGGAAAACCTTCTTTGGTAAAGAAAAAGAGTGATGAAAATGCCATAGAAAGAAATAAATGTGCTTTCAATCTTGCTGTCAAATCTTTAGGGAGCTTAAAAAACTGGCAGCCTGCAGAAGAACAGGGAGAAAAAGTTACCGCATATTTTGATTTTCCTTTTTTAACAGAAGATTTTTTTGAAAATTATAAGTCTGATTATGATATTTCAAAAATATATCAGCCTGCTGAGCTACCCGGTGGAGTGAAAGAGCTAAGAAAAGAAATACATAAAAAACTTGAAGGATATTTAGATTCGGAATCTTACAACCCAAAAGGAAAATTTATTATATCCTTCATCATAGATACAGATGGCAGCATTTCTACTGTAGATATCGAGCCTAAAGTAGATAATAGCGAACAGTTTTTTGAGGATATAAAATTTATTTTGAAAAAAATAAAAGTAAAATGGAATCCTGGAAAAATTAAAGGACAATCTATAAAATCAAAATTCAGAATGCCTTTTAATTTCAAATCAGCAGATTTAGATTAAAATTCTCAAAAAGCAGTTCTTTTGTGCTCTGCATTTTATTCCTGTACATTTCACATTTTACAAATCCTTTTCTATCTTTGTGGGAAATAAAAAAATTCATGGATAAAATTGATAGTCTGAACCAAGTAGCAGAATTCCATACTACTTTCAAAGCCCCTATTTTAGATACCCCACAAATTCCTTCTCCGGAAAGATGCAATCTTAGAGTGGAGCTTTTACAGGAAGAATTGAACGAACTGAAACAAGCCATTGCAGATAATAATATTGTAGAAATTGCAGATGCATTGTGTGATCTTCAGTATGTTTTGAGTGGAGCTGTACTGGAATTCGGACTTGGCAACAAATTTGTAGAGCTATTCAACGAAGTTCAGCGCTCCAATATGTCGAAAGCATGTGACAATGAAGAACAGGCAAAGGAAACTGTTGAATTTTACAAAGAGAAGGAAGTAGAATCTTTTTATGAAAAGTCCGGAGAAAAATTCAATGTTTACAGACAGGCAGATCATAAAGTATTAAAAAACAAATACTACTCTCCTGCTGATTTAAAATCAATTATTGAAAAATAGCATATGAAAAAATTTATTACCAATATTATTGCCTTTTCAAGTTTATTTTTAGCTGCACAACAGTTTAATGCTCAAAAAGTAGTAGTAAACCGTGAAGTTGAAACTCAGAAAGATGGCAAAATGCTTTTAGGAAACCAACTGAAAGAGCAGTTTTTAAAAGCTCCTTATGCAGATTGGTATGTAAAAGAACATGATGAGTATGTTCTTGACCAAAAAGCCGTCAGTGAATTAAAAAAAGAGAAAATCGGGACTTATGATATTATTGTATTCATGGGAACCTGGTGTGAAGACAGCCACAGAGATTTTCCAAGACTGATGAAAATATTGGAAGCCGTAAGCTATCCGGAAAATAAATTGAATATCATAGCAGTAAACCGTAAGAAAGAATCTCCTACCGGAGATGAAAGTCTTTACAATCTTCAAAAAGTTCCTACCATTATCCTGAAAAGATATGGAAAAGAAGTGGGAAGAATTATAGAAATGCCTACTACAGGATATATCGAGAGGGATTTAGTTGAAATTCTTAAAAAGAATGATTCGTCTGTCATCAAAGAAATTTTTAAATAGATTTTGAGAAATTATAGAACAATATTATCCTTTGCAGCCGGTGCCGGTGCCATGGTTCTTCTGTTTTTTGGACTGAAGTCCTGCCTGAACCTTGGAAATAAAACTGAAAAGTCTGATTATTATATCCTGACCAATCAGATTTCCAAGATGAATAAAATGGTGGTGATGGAGCAGAATACTTCCAGCATGCAGAAAACCAAGATGGGTTATGAAGTATTCGGGAAGGAAGTCTCCAGCAACAGCATTATAACTTATACAAAGACCAATGCACAGGTTTCTTATGACCTTAACAAAATGAAGATCGAAGTAGATTCTATCAATAAAAAACTGATTATCACCGAGCTTCCTGATGCCGACATAAGAATTACGCCAAGCGTTGAAATTCAGTCTTTGGATGATTCTTTTATTAACAGAATTTCAGAAAAAGATATTAAAAATGTTACCCAGAAAGCTAAAGAAACAGCCGAAAAATCAATTGATCAGAATCAACTGAGAAGTGAAGGCCGTAAACAGCTGATAGAAAATCTTAATAATATCTTTGTTTTAGCTAAGGCTTTAAATTATGAAATAGAAGATAAAACAGGAAAAATTGGTATTTTAGGACTTTAAGGTAAAATATTTCCGTTTGGCAAACCCTTTGAATGATACTATCATATTGTTGAAATTTAAAATTCAAAGTCATGAATACAAAAGGAAACACCAAAAAGAATGAATCTGCCAATACCGCAGAAACCCAAAAGCAAAACCAGGATTTCCCCAATATTCCTGCGGCATCAAAAAAGACCAATCCGCCTGATATTGATAAAGAAGATGTTCAAAAGTCTTCAAAAAATAAATCAGGAAAAACGGATAATACCAAAAAATAAGAATAATATCCCTTACAGGTTTAAAAAATTGAAAAGTTCCGTCTCATATGAGGCGGAACTTTTCTTTCTAACTATCTAACTGAACTTTTTGTTTCTATACAATGGTAGATTTCCCGATCTTGATATTTTCAAAATTATAATATGATTTCTCGGAATATCTGATATGGTCTGCAATAAAGCTTCCCACTTCACTCGTTGAATAATATTGTTTGGTATTAAGATCAATGGTGACATACTTGTTTTCAATAGCATGTTCTACAGATTGTCTCAACTTATCTGCTGCTGCCTTTACATTAAGATGATCCAGCATCATGGCCACACTTAAAATAGAAGCAATAGGGTTGGCAATTCCTTTTCCTTTTGCCTGTGGATAAGATCCATGGATAGGCTCAAACAGGGCATTCTTCTCTCCTACTGAAGCAGATGGCAGCAGTCCGATAGAACCGCCAATCACACTGGCTTCATCAGAAATAATATCGCCAAACATATTTTCGGTCAAAATAACATCAAAATGTTTAGGATTAAGAATCAACTGCATGGCTGCATTATCTACAAACATATAATCAAGCTGTACATCCGGATATTCAGGGGCAATTTCCTGACATGTTTTTCTCCACAATCTTGAAGTATCCAGAACATTAGCTTTATCAATAAGGGTAAGCTTTTTCTTTCTTTTCTGAGCTTCCTGAAATGCCATATGGGCGATAGGAATAATATCTTCACGGCTGTATTTGCAGATATCATAAGCATACGCTCCTTCCGGGTCTGTAAATTTTTCACCAAAATAAATTCCACTTACCAGCTCTCTGAAAATCTGGATATCGGCACCTTCGATAATTTCTCTTTTAAGTGGACTTTTATCAATTAATGATGCATACGTTTTCAAAGGACGGATATTAGCAAACAACCCCAATTCTTTACGTAGTTTTAATAATCCTTGTTCCGGTCTCACTTTCGCTTCCGGATTGTTATCAAAAACCGGATCCCCGATAGCTCCGAAAAGTACGGCATCAGAATCCTTACATATTTTCAACGTCTCCTCAGGTAAAGGATTTCCTGTCTTAAAAATAGCTTCTGCCCCAATCAATCCATAGTCAAAATGGAATTTACATTGAAAAGCTTCCGCAATAACATCTAATATTTTAATGCTTTCACTGATGATTTCCGGGCCAATCCCATCTCCGGGAAGAACTGCGATTTTAAAATAATTGTTGCTCATTTACTTTTTGTGTTTTTAATTCAAATTCTGTGATGGTTTGTTTTCTGCTGATTAGAAAATCAATATCGTCATAGCCGTTTAACAGGCATATTTTTTTGTAAGAATCAATTTCGAAAGTTTCAGTGGTATCTTTAAAGCTTACAGACTGCAATTCCACATCAATGGCAATTTCATTGTCTGGATTTTCATTGATTCCTTCCAGGATTTCTTTTAAAAATTCTTCGGAAACCTTTACAGGAAGAAGCCCGTTATTTAAGGCATTCCCTTTAAAAATATCTGCAAAATAGCTGGAAATAATTACTTTGAAACCATAATCAGTTAATGACCATGCTGCATGTTCACGGCTGCTTCCACATCCGAAATTGTTTCCTGCCACCAAAATTTCTCCACTGAATTTAGGATTATTCAACACAAAATCAGGATTTGGTTCTCCTGTATGAATATTGAACCTCCAGTCTCTGAACAGATTTTCTCCGAAACCTTTTCTGTCTATACTTTTCAGGAATCTAGCCGGAATAATCTGGTCTGTATCTATATTTTCTGCCGGCAACGGAACTGCGCGGGATTTTAAAACAACTAATTTTTGCATGTACTTTTAATCTGTTTAGTTTACACTTTCAAAAGCTGAAATTTTACCTTCTATGGCTGCTTTTGCTGCGGTAAGCGGGCTGGCAAGAATCGTTCTCGCACCTTGTCCCTGTCTGCCTTCAAAGTTTCTGTTGGAAGTGGAAACACAATATTCCCCTTCCGGAATTTTATCATCATTCATCGCCAGACATGCTGAACATCCCGGCTGACGAATCTGAAACCCTGCCTCATTGAATATTTTATCCAATCCTTCTTCATAAATCTGTTTAACAACCTGCTGAGATCCGGGAACAATCAGAGCTTTTACAGCCTCAGATTTGCTTTTTCCTTTGATATATTGAGCCGCAGAACGGAAATCCTCTATTCTCGCATTGGTACAGCTTCCTATGAAAACATAATTAACCTTGATGCTGTTCACAGCCTGTCCGGCTTCCAGCCCCATATATTTCAGTGCTTTCTCTTCAGATTCATTCTGTGGTACCGGAATCACTTCACGGATTGAAATACCCATTCCCGGGTTGGTTCCGTAAGTAATCATTGGATAGATATCTGAAGCATCAAAGCTAAGTTCCTCATCAAATGCAGCTCCTTCATCTGTTTTCAGAGTGCTCCAATAGGCTACTTTTTCATTCCAGTCTTCTCCTTCAGGAGCAAATTTTCTGCCTTTTACATATTCAAAAGTTGTTTCATCAGGAGCAATCATTCCGCCTCTGGCACCCATTTCAATACTCATATTGCAGACAGTCATTCTTCCTTCCATCGACATTTCTTCGAACACATTTCCTGCATATTCACAGAAATATCCTGTTCCGCCATCGGTTCCTATTTTTGAAATGATATAAAGAATAACATCTTTAGGCTGAACATTTTCATTCAGTGTACCATTAACGGTTATTCTCATGGATTTTGGCTTGTTAAGCAACAAACACTGGCTTGCAAATACCTGAGCAACCTGACTTGTTCCGATTCCAAAAGCAATAGATCCAAATGCTCCATGGGTAGAGGTATGGCTGTCTCCACAGACAATACTCATTCCCGGCTGGGTAATCCCTAATTCCGGAGCGATGATATGAACAATTCCCTGATATTGATGTCCCAATCCGAAAAGTTCAATATTGTTTTTCTTACAGTTTTCTGTAAGCTGCTCTACCTGATTTCTTGAAAGTTCATCTTTAATAGGCTGTTCCTGATGCAATGTAGGTACATTGTGATCCGCAGTGGCTACAATCTGTTCCGGTCTGAAAATTTCCAGATTTCTGGATTCAAGTTCTGCAAAAGCCTGAGGGCTGGTTACCTCATGAATAAGATGTTTGTCTATATAAATGATCTGAGGCCCGTCCGGAATGGTTTCTACCACGTGAGCGTCCCATACTTTATCAAAAAGCGTCTTTTTATTGTTGTTCATTTTACTTTTATCTTGATTTAAATCAAACCTATCCTATTTTTCTGCTGAAAGAATCCATCATCATGCTCAGATCATCATTTCCTATTTCCTTTTTAAGATCTGCAATTTTTAAAAACTCCTGATACAGATAATCCAATTCATTTTTGGTAACCTCATATCCGATATGTTTGAAACGGTAAGCCAAGGCTGAACGGCCGCTTCTGGCAGTAAGAATAATTGAAGAAGCATTTACCCCTACTTCTGCAGGATCAATGATTTCATAAGTTTCTCTGTTTTTAATCACACCATCCTGATGAATTCCTGAGCTGTGAGCAAAGGCATTGGCTCCTACAATAGCTTTGTTTGGCTGTACAGACATACCCATAAGATCAGACACCATTGTACTCATTTCATTCAGCATTCTGGAATTGACATCGGTATGAAGATGCAAATCTTTATGCTGCTTTAAAATCATAACCACTTCTTCCAAAGCCGTATTACCTGCTCTTTCTCCCAATCCATTGATCGTACATTCAATCTGGCGGGCTCCGTTAATCGCTCCCGCAATGGAATTGGCAGTAGCCAGCCCAAGGTCATTATGACAATGACAAGAAAGTACTGCTTTTTCAATCCCTTTTACATTTTCTCTCAGGTATTTTATTTTCTGACCATATTCTTCAGGCAGACAATACCCTGTTGTATCAGGAATATTTAAGACGGTTGCTCCTGCTTTGATAACAGCCTCACAAACCTGTGCCAGATACTCATTGTCTGTTCTTCCGGCATCTTCCGCATAAAATTCTACATCTTCCACATACGTTTTGGCATATCTTACCGCTTCGGCAGCTCTTTCAATAATATCCTCTCTTGTTGAGTTGAATTTGTATTTAATATGAGAATCAGAAGTACCGATCCCGGTATGTATTCTTGGTCGCTTTGCAAACTTCAGTGCCTCTGCCGCTGTATCAATATCCTTTTTATTCGCTCTTGTCAGTCCGCAAACCTTAGCATTTCTTACCAGTTTTGAAATTTCTGAAACAGATTCAAAATCTCCAGGACTGGAAATTGGAAATCCTGCTTCAATGATATCAATTCCCAATTCATCAAGCCTTTCAGCAATAATCAGCTTTTGTTCCGTATTCAGTTTGCACCCCGGAACCTGCTCCCCATCTCTCAGTGTTGTATCAAAAATTTCAATTTTTTCGGAATTCATAAATGAAGTTTTTTACTTAATTTTGGCTCAAAACTACAGCTTGCAATATTTTTTCATTTTCACTTTTTCTGAAAATTACAATATTCAATAGCTGAAAAAATAGCCGTATTTATTTGTTAATCAATAATTTAATTTCTAAAAATATACAATGGCAGAATTGCAGAAAGATTTTTTGTTTGTATTGGTAAAGTCATTGACCACCTCTGAAAAAAGACAGTTTAAGCTCTACGTAAACCGTCTCGGAATTAATGTAGATGCCAAATTTCTTTTATTATTTTCTGAGATGGATAAAATGAAGGAATACGATGAAAGTGTGATTATTGAGAAGAAAATTTCCACAAAACAGCAGCTTTCCAACCTTAAAGCCCATCTTTATAAACAAATTCTGGTGAGTCTCCGCATGAACCCGAGTCATCAGAACTACAGAATCCAGCTTCGGGAGCAATTAGATTTTGCCAATATCCTTTATCAGAAAGGACTTTACAAACAGGCTTTAAAAATATTAGATAAGACCAAACAATCCGCACTGGAACTGGATGAAAAAAGTATTGCTTCTGAAATTATAGATCTTGAAAAAGTAATTGAATCACAATTTATTACACGAAGTATTGAAGGCCGTGCCGAAGAATTAATCAAGCAATCTCAGGAGATCAGCAAACAGAACCGCTATACTACAAAACTATCTAATCTTTCGCTGAAATTATACAGTGAAATGCTAACTCATGGTTATGTAAAAAATGATGCAGACCGACAAGAAGTGATGGATGTTTTTAATGCCCAGATTAAAAATATAAACCCTGAGAAACTGAATTTCACAGAAAAACTATGGTATTATAAAGCCCATGTCTGGAAAAACCAACTTTTACAGGATTACAAATACACACTGAAATATGCCTATCAATGGGTAGATCTTTTTCATAAAAAGCCTGAGATGATCTACAGCCATCCTGTATGGTATATTAAAGGGAATACGTATCTGCTGAAAATCTTGTTTTTATATGGAAATATTGATATTCTGGAAGAACATTTTCAGAATTTCAATACAATGGTGCATGCGGAGAATTTTGTTCAGAATGAAAATCTTCACTCTCTTCTTTTCCTTACGCATTACAATACGCTGATGAATATTCATTTTGTAAAAGGGGAATTTTTTACCGGAACAAAGCTTATTCCTGAAGTGGAATTAAAAATGGAAAAGCTCCGGGAAAGAATTGATGAACACCATTTCATGATTCTCTATCTGAAAATGGCCGCTATGTTCTTCGGCAGTAAAATGTTTGACAAATCCATTGAATATTCCATGAGAGTTATAGAATCTAAGGGAAATGTACAGGAAGATCTATTATTTCATACGCGGATTCTGATTTTAATGGCCAAATATGAGTCGGGAAATGATGAAGACTATGATGAATTTATTGCCTCTACTTTAAAGTTCGCCAAGAAAATGAAAAAACCGGAAGAGTTCCATTTTGAAAGCATTCAGTTTTTTAAGAACCTTAATAATCAGGTGTTGGATCAAAGACAGAAAGCATTTGAAAGCTTTGATAAAAAGCTGGAAGAATTTTCTAATAATGAATATTATCGTCGTTCATTATTCTATATTGATATCCATGGATGGATTAAATCTAAAGTACAAAATGTTGACGTGATTGAGATTATCAAGCAGAAAGTAAAGTACAAAAGAAAACATTAAATAAAAACACATAATACACTATATTACAATGTTTTACAACACTTTATTTAATCTAAAATAAAACGTATAAAAAACATATAATTTCTTTTAAAAATAATCTCTTCCAGATTTAGCTGATTTCACCGATCATATAAGAAACCGGATTAATTTGCTAAATCTGGGAGAGCAAAAAATCATCTCACTTCTGTTTTATTTATACATATTCTCTATAAAATTCAAAGCATTTTTATGGCTGATCTTTTCTACCAAATCGGAAGAAAAGCGCTTTTCAATTTCTTTGTTGATGGAATTAAAAGCAGATGCATCATCATATCCTTCAAAAAAGAAAGGATGACGGGATTTGTCCGGATGGTTTTTGCAAAAGAAAAAATCAGCACCATAGGCAATAAAATCTTCTCCACCTAAATCAAGGCCATGCTGAATATGTTCATATAGTACCTCAGGATTCTTCTCATCAATACAGTTACGGATAAAATTGAGTCCTATTAATCCTTTTCTTTTAATAACTTCTTTTGCCAGTTCATCAGGAAGGTTTCTTTTTTTGTCATGTATAGGTCTGTAGTTAGAATGGCTTGCCATAATAGGGATCTTATAATTCTTTTGGTCTATATAATTAAGAATTCCATAGGCAAGCTGATCACTGGTATGGGCCAGATCAATGGCAATATTTTTTTCTGAAAAGTAATCAAGCAGAACTTTTCCGTCCTCTTTCAGTCCAACATCAGAATCATTTCCTCCTCCAAAGCGGTTTTCAGTATGATGGGTTATTCCCAGATAAAGAATTCGCTGTGTTTTTTCAATGATCGCTTCCAGATTTTTAAAGCCAGATTCTAAGGTTTCATCTTCACTACAAAAGCCAGATGCGTTTTCAATAGAAGCAATAACCCCTACTTTGTCTGTATTATCGGTATTTTTATAGTTCTCCCCTTCAAACAAGAAAAAATTTTCATTTCGCAGAAGATTTGAAAATATTTCGCTCTGTTTTTTTCCATAAACAGTACTATTTTCACCTGTTGCTGAGTATATAGCCATCACCTGAAGCTTCACATTTCCTTCTTTTAAATAAGGAAGTGAACAACCAAGTTCTTTATCATCAATTAATGAACCCAGCTCAAGTAAATAACATAATAAGTCGCAGTGCAAATCTACATTTATAGCATTCATATTGAATTGTAATTGGTTTGTTTTTAAATACTTTCGAAAAGAAAATGAGCTTTACTACCAAGAAAATAAATACCCGGAAATTCTGAAGTATTTTTCTGGGATAAAGTGAATATGGAATTCAATGAGACAAAAACCACCCTCGTCTTTTTCATTTTTAATATTAATTCTCATTCTAAATATATGCTAATATAGTATTTTATCTAAAAATTCCGTATTTTTGCCTCTTAAAATTTCTTAGTAAACAATGATAAAAATTACACTTCCAGACAATAGTGTCAAAGAATTCGAAGGAGCAGTTACTGCTCTAGATGTGGCAAAATCTATAAGCGAGGGATTGGCTAGAAATACCATTTCCGCAATCGTTAATGACCAACAAGTAGAAATAACCACACCTATAACCACGGATTCTACGGTACAACTTTTGACCTGGAATGATGATCTTGGAAAGAAGGCTTTCTGGCACTCTTCTGCCCACCTTTTGGCGCAGGCAATCCTTGAGTTTTATCCTAATGCTAAGTTGACGATTGGTCCTGCCATTGAAAGCGGATTCTACTATGATGTGGATTTCGGGGATGAAAGCTTATCTGAAAAAGATTTTGAAAAGATTGAGAAAAAGATCCTTGAAAATGCAAAGAAAGGTTCTACATTCTCTTTATATCCGGTTTCAAAAGAAGATGCTTTAAAAACCTATGCTGATAACCCTTACAAAGTTGAATTGATTTCAAATCTTAATGACGGAGAAATCACTTTTGTAACGCATGATAACTTTACAGACTTATGCCGTGGTGGTCACATTCCAAACACCGGAATCGTAAAAGCGGTTAAGATATTAAATGCAGCAGGAGCTTATTGGAGAGGTAATGAAAAGAATCCTCAATTGACAAGAGTATATGGTATTTCTTTCCCTAAGCAGAAAGATCTTACTGAATATCTTGAAAGATTGGAGGAAGCTAAAAGAAGAGACCACAGAAAATTAGGTAAAGAGCTTGGAATTTTCGCATTCTCTGAAAAAGTAGGTGCAGGGTTACCACTTTGGTTACCAAAAGGTACTGCTTTAAGAAGAAAACTGGAAAATTTCCTTTCTGATGCTCAGAAAAAAGGAGGTTATGAATTTGTAATGTCTCCACACATCGGAGCGAAAGAATTATATGTAACTTCAGGACACTGGGATAAGTATGGAGAAGACAGCTTCCAGCCGATTAAAACTCCGAATGAAGGAGAAGAATTCTTGCTGAAGCCAATGAACTGTCCTCACCACTGTGAAATTTACAAAACTTCACAATGGAGCTACAGAGATTTGCCTAAGAGATATGCAGAATTCGGTACTGTTTACAGATATGAGCAAAGTGGAGAGCTTCACGGATTAACCAGAGTTCGTGGATTTACTCAGGATGATGCTCACCTTTTCTGTACTCCGGATCAGCTTTCTGAAGAATTTGAAAAGGTAATTGACCTTACCCTTTATGTTTTCAAATCTTTAGGTTTTGAAGATTTTGTAACTCAGGTATCCTTGAGAGATCCCGAAAACAAACAAAAATATATCGGTTCTGATGAAAACTGGGAGAAAGCAGAAAGTGCAATCATCAATGCAGCTCAGAAGAAAGGCTTAAAAACAGTAGTAGAATATGGAGAAGCTGCATTCTACGGTCCTAAACTTGACTTCATGGTGAAAGATGCTTTAGGAAGAAAATGGCAGCTGGGAACTATCCAGGTGGATTATAACCTACCGGAAAGATTTGATCTTCATTATATTGGAAACGATAATGAAAAACACAGACCGGTAATGATTCACAGAGCTCCTTTCGGTTCTATGGAACGTTTCATTGCTATTTTGTTAGAAAATACAGCAGGAGATTTCCCGTTATGGCTGAGCCCGGATCAGTTTATTATTCTACCGATCAGTGAAAAATATGTAGATTATTCAAAAAAAGTTTCACAATTTTTGGAAAATCACGATATTAGCGGTCAGATTGATGACAGAAACGAGAAGACAGGTAAAAAGATCCGTGATGCTGAATTGAATAAAATTCCTTTCATGCTTGTAGTAGGAGAAAATGAAGAAAATGAAGGCACGATTTCTGTAAGAAGACGTGGAGAAGGAGATCTTGGAGTGATGAAGCTGGAGGATTTCGTTGCTTACTTCAAAAAAGAAGCAGCCATATAAATTTAAAATTAAAAGATTGAAGGATTTAAAAATTAACAGAATCCTTCAATTTTTAAATATTTGAATCAATTAAATTAAGTAATTAACCAATAAAATTATAATACAATAGCACAAAGATTTAACAACAGGGGCCCACAGAGACGTCCGGTACAAGAGGACTTACACTTGATCAACGATAAAATTCGTGTGAGAGAGCTTCGTTTAGTGGGCGATAACGTAGAGCCAGGAATCTATCCAATTGACAAAGCAAGACAGATTGCTGCGGAACAAGAATTGGATTTAGTAGTGATTTCTGACAAGGCAGAACCATTTATTGCGAGAGTATTAGAATATAAAAAATTCTTATACGAGCAAAAGAAAAAACAAAAGGAACTTAAAGCTAAACAGGTAAAAGTGGTAGTAAAAGAGATCCGTTTCGGACCTCAGACTGATGACCACGATTACGAATTCAAAAAGAAGCATGCTGAAAAATTCCTTGAAGAAGGTTCTAAATTAAAAACCTACGTATTTTTTAAAGGACGTTCAATTATCTTTAAGGATCAGGGAGAAATTTTGCTTTTAAAACTTGCTCAGGAATTGGAGCACGTGGGTAAAGTAGACCAGCTTCCTAAACTTGAAGGAAAAAGGATGATTATGATGATGAGTCCTAAAAAACCAGCAAAATAATTAAATCATTATTTTACATATAAAACCTCAAATTACTTTGAGGTTTTTTTGTGTTCTTATTTTTAGGGAAAAATATTTAATGATTGTTGATCCGGACTACTCTACTGGCTGGATCAACAATCATTTTTAAGAAAGAAATTTACAGAGTTTTGTTATCCTTCAAAATCACCACAATCATGCTCTGTAAAAAGAGGTAAAGCTTTTTGGGTGGTAAAATATTTGGATATTCTTTTGTTTTTTAAATCCAGTTTCTGCCCTTCTACAGACAGTTCATAAACGGGTGCTTGATCTATTTGGGTTAAAATATAAGTTCTTTCTGAGGTTTTAAAAATGGCTTTATTTCCGTCATTGGAGAATGAGAAATCATTAATTTCAAAGGTGTCCTTTTCATCACAAACATTGGTCCATATTATCTGCTTCTTTGTTATGGACAGGCTTGCCAAATCACATGAATAACAATTCCCCGAGAACTCTATACCAAATTTTTCATACACCTCTGTACTCTTGCTATTCAATACATCAATAGGAACTAATGTTGAAAAATCATTGGGGATCTCTGATTCCACTACTTTATTCTTTGCCGGATCAACTCTAGAAATCTGATGTAGTTTTGCATTTGCAGAATCTGCCTTGTTCACTTTTTTTTCTGTTGAAGGTGAACAGGAAACTAACAACATCATCACCATTGAAAAGCTGGTTATTACGTTTTTCATCTTGTTTTTAAATAATTAATACTATCTGGGTTATCATTTTTGTAAAATTCTCCAAAATCTACCGTTCAATATATCCCTGTTTTCAGCCATTTATTGCCTATATCAGAAGGTTTTGTTGGCTACAGACCTGAATACAGATACATTTGCGGAAAAATATAAAATGAAAATCTTTCCAATCTTTATATCATCCGTGCTAGTTCTTGCAGGATGTAATCAACAGAATAAAACATCGGACGCAGATAAAACAATAACTGAAATTAAGCAAAAAAAAATAACACTGGCTGATTTCAAAAAAATAAAAGGAGTTGATAATGTTCTGGATGTACCCTTTCAATTATTCACCAAGCTAGATTCTATACAGTTTTTTGTAACTCCCGGTAAAGATGCAGCCCATTTGAAAATGGCCTATAATAAACTCGATAATTACTATGGATTTGAAGAGTTTGAGGACTTCTATTCTATTCACTACAGTATTAATAACAATATTTCGAACAGCATTGAAGCCTTTGTCCTGAAATCAGAATTTACGCCGGCATTTGCCCTTACTTTAAATGGTGTGGATCTTTATGAGATCAGAAGCAGCACATTTAAAAGGTCTAGTGATTTTAAGAATAAATCTTTTAAGAAATTCGGTACGATTGCTGAGATTTCAGAACAGGAATTTAAAGCCAACTCAAAAAACAGAATCAATGAAACATTGGTGAAGAATCCGAATATAACACTGCAGGATGACAACTGGGTATACAAAGAAAATGGCAGAGAAGAAGTTATTACCCAACATGAGAATATATCTACAGAAACCGGACCGCTTGCTAATGAATATGTAGGGCGATCCCCTCACTTAAACCTGGAGGTTTTCAAAGAAAATTCTGACGAAGCTGCAGATTCATTCTACTCTTTTTACCAAATAAAAAATGCCGTTATGTTTGAACTGGGCACAGATGGCTATCCCCAAATTCTCCCTACGAAAGGCTGGGTTACCTTTATCTCCTCCAATAATGATGTGGGAAGTGATTTTCTTATTTCTCAATATTTTCCGCAAACCAAAAAACAGGATAATCTTTTATATGTGAATTTCACCAACTTCAAAATAGCAGACGAAAAAAAGGCATTCTGGACAACTAATGATACCTTTTATGCGGAAGTCTATCCCCTTAATTCCGCTTCAGCCAATGGTAAAAAGCAAAAAACGGCTTATATAAAAATCCAGTTGAAAGCTGATCTGTTTTAGAAAATATTCTTTGAAGAACAAGAATGTAACTGAAGTTTGGAATAAGATCAAAAACCCCTGAAATCAGCCAGTGCATATGGAAATAAAGTCCGATATCTTTGCTGCAATTATTTAAAGAGATACAATGAAAAAATTAAGTTTGACCCTCCTTTTTAGTTTATTGAGTTTTATGACTTTCGCACAATCGTTAAAAGTGGTGATTAAACAGGACGGAAAAGTAATTCAGCCTGTCAATGATGTTTATGAACTGAAAAAGTCCCCTTTCCTATTCGAGATTACCTCTAACAATCTGGAAGGTTTTTTAGTGGGAGCTACCACAAATAAAGATATTTATGCCGGAGCACTGGGACTTTTGAACACTGAGGTTCCGTGGTTTCAGAATACAGGCATGGCGGAGGAATTGTATAATAAGGACAAAGAAATGTTTTTAATGGATTCTGCGCCTTCTTACTGGTATTTTACAGATGCAAAAGACCATAGATTTGATAAAAATCCTAAAGGCAGCGCAAAACAATGGACGGCTACCCGTACTATTACAAGGTTTTATGATATTATGGTGGATCAGCCTATCAATCTGAAGGATTTTGACGGCAGGGTTTTCCTATTAATGTATCAGCCCGAATATAATGATGAGTATGATTTAATAGGAAAGAAAAACCTGTTCCAGGCTGCACTCAAATTCAAAGATTAATGATTACACCAATTTTAAATTTATATAAAAAAGGTCTGCTTTGCGATGTAAGCAGACCTTTTTGCTGGTTGAATATTTATTCGATAATTAAACCGTATTCTATGGCTAATTTTATGGCCGAACTCAGATTGGAAGTCTGAAATTTTTCAATAAGATTCTTTCTGTGACTTTCTACAGTATGCGGACTGATGAAAAGCTTTTCCGCCATTTGATTGGTTGTCAACCCCTTTGAGGCTTCAGCCAGAATTTCTTTTTCTCTTCGCGTTAATTTCGGAACATGGTTTAATCCATTCGTTGATTTTTTCTCCAAAACAGACTTCGTTTGAGAGCATAAAAACCTGTTCCCGGCATATACAGCAGTAATGCCTTCCAGAATTTCGGAAACTGAGGCATTCTTTTGAATATATCCCAAAGCCCCTTCAGCCAGGGTACTGTTGATTACGGGCAGTTCATTGTGAACACTCAGGATAATAATCTGGAGGTTGCCGTACTTTTTCTTTAAGGGTTTAATCAGTTCAATGCTGTTGGTATCTACCAGATTGATGTCCAGCAATAAAATGTCGACCTCTTGTTTTGTAAGACCTGCATTCATCTCAGAAACATTTCTGAAGCAATCTACTACATCTATCGTATCACTATTTCCTAAAATATTCTTCAACCCTTCTAATAGAAGTGGATGATCATCTGTTATGGCTACTTTTATCATGTTTAATAAATAGGGATTTGAAGTTCTATGCTGGTACCAATATTCAATTCAGAAGTGATATTCATGGTTCCTTTTAGAAATTGGACTCTTAGTTCTATATTATGAAAACCAGCTGTTTTTCTGGCATTTAATCCTGTGGGATCAAAACCTTTACCATTGTCTTCTACGGTAAGGTTTAATAGATTTTCTTCTTCGCTGATCTGAATAATAATTTCCGATGTATTGGCATGTTTTATAGCATTGTTGACCAATTCCTGAATGATCCTGTAAATAATCAATTGCTTTTCCTTCGATAAGGAATTACTGTAATTAATAAACTCAGTGTGAATGTCTAATGCATTATTGGATATACGGGAAGCAAATTCCTTAATCGCAACTTCCAAACCATATTTCATTAATAAATCGGGCATTAAATTATGGGCAACCCTTCTTAGCTCTTCTACAGCGCCATCAATCTGATCAATTGATTTTGAAATTCCCTCCTCTATATTTTCGGACTGATGAGGATTTAAATAAGACAGTTGATGTTTCGTTCCTGAAAGCAGACCTCCTAATCCGTCATGAAGATCACGGGCAAGACGGCCACGCTCCTGTTCCTGCCCTTCAAGCAATGCGGTAAGCGTAGATATTTTTGAGTTTTGCTTCTCTTGTTCCATAGCTAAAGCATGCAGTTCATCTCTTCTCTTAATAGACTTTGCACGTTGTTGATAAGCGTAAAGCAATAAGAAGATCAAAACAATAAAGAAGATGATAAAGAAGATGTAATAAGTATTGATCTTCTCTTTGAATGCCAGTAACTTTTTAAAGGTATTAATATCGTTGTTCTTCTGTTGGGTTTCCAGTTTTGCCAACCGAAGCTGCTGTTCTTTTTTCTCGGATTCAAGTTCTGAAAACTTCAGTCGTTCACGTTGGTTTTCTTCCACCAGTTTTAAGTTGTTATATACCTGCTCCCGCTGTGCCCGAAGGATGTTGATCAACTTAATTTCCTGTGCTTTTTTATCACTTTCCAGCTGTAACTTGATATATTTCTGTTCCTGACGTTCTTTATCAAACTGGGATTCTAATCTTTTGGTAATATCCAGTTTTTCCTGGTCATAAACGCTTTTGTATTTATCCACATAACTTTTATAATAAGTGAGTGCTTCCTGGTAATTCCCCTGTTCTTCGCTAATTCTGGATAATGATTCAAGAATAGATAATTCAATATTATGATCACGCACCGGACTTTTCCCAATTTCCATAGAGGCTTTTAGAAAATAAGACTTCGCTAAATCATAATTTTTATCCTGTATGGCCAGCTCTGCCAGAATCCCGAATGAAGAAGCAATATGAATGGCGTCCCCAGTTTCCAGACTCACTTTATTAGCTAACTGGGCATAATGCATTGCCTTATCACTGTCAAAACCAGTATACAGATTGGCTAAATTGATCGCTGCATAGGAAAGACTGCTCCTGTTAAGCATCCTGTCTTTATTTTTATTGAAAGTTGTGATAGCCTGCAAATAATATTGTTCTGTTTTATCTCTCAGCTCCGTATTGGATGGTGTTTGCGTATATTTTTGTTCATACACATAGCCCATTCTCATATAGGCATCAAAGATAAGATTGGGATCATTTTGTTTCGATGCTAACAGCAGAAATTGTTTGCTGTATTTCTCTTCCAGCTGGTACTCATTAAGGTTGGAATAAATAGTGGACAATTCTTTCGCTACATTACCAAATCGTCCATACAATGTAGAGGTTGTTGGAGCATTTTCATAATATTCGATCGCTTTTAAATAAGCAGCAACGGCATCAGTGGTTTTATTATTGCGGATCAGAATCCAGCCTTTAGCGTAATTAAAATAGCCTTTAGCCTCATTATTATTCGTTTTTAAACTATATGCCTTTGCCATGTCAAGACTTTTTGAAGACTCTGCTGTTTTATTATCCAGCCGATAATTCATGGCTTGCACTGCGTATAATATAGTAGCATACTTTCCATCTGCCTGCTTTGCAGCAAGGGAAATGTTGGTGGCTAAAATCTGGTAAGACTTAGGTTTGAGGTTATGAAAAAATAAGGCGGTCGCATATTTGGGAGCCAGATTAAGCTGTTCAACCGTATTGTTTGAGGCATGGCTGTATTCCCTTTCTAACTTGCTTAAAACATCCTGTGCCTGAACAAAAAACGGAAAAACAAGTAAAGCAAATATCAATAATAACCTGTACATCAAACCCTTATCTTTATTAAGTTGTCATATTCTAAAGAACGCAAATATAGGTAAATACGGTTAATTGGTTTCAAAGCCATTTTCTTCCGCAAAAGATTTCCATTTCTGGAATTTCTTTTCATTTTTAAAGGTGGAATCGTTACCATAGTAATGCAGCAAACGTTGGGTAGCGTATTCGTAGGCATTGTAAGCATTGGCCTGTTCGTAGTATTTAACCGCTTTCTTCAAATCAATTTTTACTCCCATCCCATGTTCATAGATAATCCCATAATAGATGCCTGAATAAGATTGATCATAGTCCTTCTTTAAATACTCTAAAAGATTTTTATAATCTCTTAACTGATAATAGATTTCTGAAATTTTATCGTAATTGTAGTAATACTTTTTCTCTGCCTTCTGATAAAAAGCCAAAGCTTTATCAGAATCCTGTATTACATGTTCTCCAAAATTATACAAATCACCTAAATTGGTAAGAGCCATTCCATCCCCTAGTTCAGCGCCTTTTTCATATGCCTGAATGGCTTTTTTAATATTAAAAGAATAACCTATTCCATTATGATATAAGGTTCCGATATTGTTCCATGCCACAGGATGGTTGTACTGGGCAGCTTTTTCATAATACATAATGCCTTTTTGCGGATCAAACAGCATTTCAATGTCAGGATCAGTATGTAATATGCCCAAT
This sequence comes from Chryseobacterium sp. Marseille-Q8038, assembly GCF_965111995.1. Classification (NCBI taxonomy): domain Bacteria; kingdom Pseudomonadati; phylum Bacteroidota; class Flavobacteriia; order Flavobacteriales; family Weeksellaceae; genus Chryseobacterium; species Chryseobacterium sp. Marseille-Q8038. The sequence continues at coordinate 1,206,701 of NZ_CBCOPN010000001.1, forward strand.
TCTACCCAACTATCCACATCATTTTTTTGAGCAGAAAGCTGAAACAGACGCATTGCCTCCTGATAATTTTGATTTTCCTTTGCATCAAAAGCCAGTTTTTTAATGACTTCTGTCTCCAGAAATTGTTCAGAATTGCTACCTGCCTGATTTTTCCATCGATTATAAAAGGAAATAAAGTGTTCCATATCTTTTCCTCTAAAGGAATATCTATCCAAATAAATCGTCCCATACCCGGAAGTTTCTACCTGCTGAATAGATTTATCTTCATTCATTCTCAACATACTTTCTCCTTTATACAAAAACAAAAGACCTTCTTCCGTTCTATAATTCAAAGGATTAGAGATATATTCATACTTTTCAGCTGATAAACCCTTTTCAAAATCATACAATTGATAGCCATTATTTTTTTGAACCGATAAAAATCCATTTTCCAAATAATGAATCTGCTTAATTTCAAATTGAGGAGCAATGAGCCAGATATCATGCTCAGCATCGAAAAGTCCTGATCCATTTTGGGTTTCCAGAGTAAAGACATTGTTTTTATATCCGACATTGGATATTGCTTTCACTTTAGTAATCCTTTCATTTTCTAATAAGAACTGATGTTTTGAAGTGTCATAGAGCTTCCAGCTTTTATCTTTACGAACTGCCAGTGTATCAAAATTATCTATTAAAATCAACTGATCTGCTTCGTCTATTATAGTATTACCATTTTCATCTATCAGCTTTCCTTTTTTATTGAATTTATTGGGTTTCACCCAGAAACAGGTGCTGGTTTTTAAAAGGCTGTCTTCTACAAAATCGCCCAGATACTTCCCTTCTTTTGTATAATATCTACGCTTACCGGTTCCTTTCTGTCTGCTAAAAAACAGCTCCGGAAAATAATCATATTCATAGGTATTTTCGCTTTCCACAGGAATAACCAGTCCGTTTTCATCGCTGTAAACGCCAAATCTTCCGGCGATTTCTACACCTAAAAATCCATACACTAGCCTTTCAACGGCATCATAATCAGCAGGAACCAACCAGGTATTTGAGTAAATTTTTAAAATACCCGACTTTCCATTCACTTTTACTTCACCAAATGGCTCCAGAGCAAAGTCAAACACCTCAAAGGCATCTTCATAAACGGGAGGAATCAGTTCTTTCCCATCACTTTGCAGGTAACCGAACAATCCCTCTTTTTGAATCACTGATATATTGTGATGATAGTCCGCTTCAAAAATCTCGTCATAAACAGGTGGCGCCAAAATAACACCCTTTGCATCCTTCAGTCCAAATTTCCCGTCCTTTTCAAATATTGAAGATGCTACCTTTTTATAGGCAAGTTCTTCAAAATATCCCAGTCCGTAATTAATCCAGTCGGTTTGTAAAATCTCAAGAAATGAGGAGTAACCTGTGTGTGAAAATAAAGAATCCAGCAAAGAGAGATTTTGGGTTTCAACAGCCTTCTTGTATAACTTTCTTTTCTGCTGAATCTCAACTAACCATTCTTTTGCCTGAACTTTGTGCTTTTCTTCGTTCATATTGAAAACATCTGTAGCGTTCAATACGAAAGAATCGTAGGGCAATGCTTCCAGGAACTCAAACATTGTGTTGACTGGTTCGTAGTAAGCTTTTTTGTAATGCAGCTGATAAGTGTCTGCCAGTAAATTGAAAAAATAACGCAGCTGGACGATTCCCTGTTCTTTATCAGAAATAAACTCAACGCCTTCCACTTTACTATTTTCTGCAATGAGAGGATACAGTAATAATGGTATTTCATAGTTCCACTCTCCCAGATGAGTATTAAATGATTGATTCGTTTTCTGATCGTAATTATATAAATAAATCCGGTGTGCCATTCTTTAAAATTACTATTTGTATTCCGTCTTTCCCATTTTTCCGCTTCAGGAATACTTCATTTTGAGACATTCATTCCTTTTACAGCTTCTCCTTCACTCCATTTTTGTTATTGTTTTTACCCACGCTTTGTGATTGTAATCTTAGTTCGAAATAAGAATTTATCATTTAATTATGGGTGAAAAAGAAAGCTATAAAAGTCATAAAATCAATATGTATCTAAGAGAAATGTGTGTCAGTCATTATCATTAACTATTGTTCTCTATTGCTGATAATTCATCAATTTTTCACAATATTATTTTTAATGAATTCCGGAACGAAGGTAATAAAAGAGGTTCCATAAAAATATCCCTGATATCGGCGGTTTTTTAAATTATTTATAGTTAGGGAATATTGTATTCAACCTGTTATAAAAATATCATATAACAATAGAACACTGCCAAAGCCACTCCGATGATTCCCGAAATCAGAAATACAAAAAAATAATACCGTACTTTTTTATTTTTCTTTAACAATGAGTTAATTATAAAAGTAATGAGCGTAACTAAAAATCCTGCTCCGAAAAATAAAATCAAAACAGCAAGAAACAAGGCTCGTTCTATATGTAAATCTGCAGATGAAAGCATATTTTAAATTAAAACTTTAAGTGTGAATACATTAAGTGGAGATTCTATAAAAAAGAAATTAAAAAAATCATCCATCAATAGTAGAGAGAATTGAACAATACTGCAATCCCCGTTATCAGCTATATTTCATCATTTACGTCATCATTCAGAGACTGTTTAAAAGTAATGCTGAGCCTTTTTTACAAGCAGCTCGTCATAAGATAAAGATTTCCAGCTCATTTGTATTTTAATTAATGTTATTTATATCTTATTATTATTTAAAAATTATTAATCAAATATTATCTTATATCAATATATAATAAAGATTTTCTATCTACATTTGTGAATACAAAAAAGACAAATTCACTAATTATTAATCATTAAAAAAGAAACAATGAGCACACTTACATTAAAAGACGGAACAGAAATTTATTACAAAGACTGGGGAAAAGGCCAACCAATTTTCTTTCACCACGGATGGCCATTATCAAGTGACGACTGGGATGCCCAAATGTTCTTCTTTTTAGAACAAGGCTACAGAGTAATTGCTCATGACAGAAGAGGACACGGAAGATCAGAACAGACTCCTTACGGACACGATATGGACACTTACGCTTCTGATGTTGCGGAAATTGTTTCAGCATTGGATTTAAAAGATGTCATCCATGTAGGACATTCTACAGGAGGTGGCGAAGTGATCCGATATGTAGCGAAACATGGTAACGGAAGAGTAGCAAAAGCTGTTCTGGTAAGTGCTGTAACTCCTATTATGGTACAAAATGAGAACAATCCGAATGGAGTTCCCATTTCTGTTTTTGATGATATCCGAAATAATACAGCCAAACACAGACAACAATTCTTCATTGATATCACCTTCCCTTTTTACGGCTACAACAGAGAAGGTGCTAAAGTATCTGAAGGAATCCAGAGAAACTGGTGGAGACAGGGAATGAGTGGTTCTATTAAAGCTCATTATGATTGTGTAAAGGCTTTCTCTGAAACAGATTTTACAGAAGATCTTAAAAGCGTGGATGTACCGGTATTGGTAATGCATGGTGAAGATGATCAGATTGTTCCTTTTGAAACCACTGGTAAAGTGGCTGCTACCCTGCTTAAAAACGGGCAACTCATCTCTTATCCAGGTTTTCCTCATGGTATGCCGACAACAGAAGCAGAAACAATCAACAGAGATCTTTTGGCATTCTTCAAATCTTAACAGATCAGGCTTATTGTAAAGCGCTTACCTATAAAAGGCAGACCTGTTTCAATACAGGTCTGTCTTTTCAATTTACAGATCATTGTTCTTCCCGTTTAAGCATATTAAAAAATCCTTTCATGTCTCACTTTTTTTTCTTAATTTTGCAGACTATTATTCCTAATGTCCTTAGGGATAACCAAAACAGATATTGATAACAAAAACAATAAAAAAGCAAAACAATGCCAAAATTAAAAACGAAATCAGGTGCTAAAAAGCGTTTTGCTCTTACCGGTTCTGGTAAGATCAAAAGAAAAAATGCTTACAAAAGCCACATCTTAACTAAGAAAGAAACTAAGCAGAAGAGAAATCTTACTACTACTTCTTACGTAGCTAAAGTGGACGAGAAAAGCGTTCAACGTCAATTAGCAATTAAGTAGTTTTTATAAATCTATATTCGGTTTATAAGAATTCAAAACAAATTCAACAATTTAACCCTGAAACGGTGCAAATAAGAGTAACATCCGTTGCCGCCCTTTTCAAAAAAACAATTTAAATTATGCCAAGATCAGTAAATGCCGTAGCTTCAAGAGCTCGCAGAAAGAAAATTTTTAAGCAAGCTAAAGGTTTCTTCGGAAGAAGAAAGAACGTTTGGACGGTAGCTAAAAACGCGGTAGAAAAAGCAATGCAATATGCTTACCGTGGTAGAAAAGAGAAAAAGAGAAATTTCAGAGCACTTTGGATCACTCGTATCAACGCGGGAACTAGAGAGCACGGAATGTCTTACTCTCAATTTATGGGAGCTCTTAAAAAGAACAACATCGAACTTAACAGAAAAGTTTTAGCAGATTTAGCAATGAATCACCCTGAAGCTTTCAAAGCTGTTGTAGATCAAGTAAAATAATGTAGAATAGATTTTGTTATCAATATAGTCCCGGGATTTCCCGGGATTTTTTTGTTATATACTTTTCATTTTTTTGATTGCTGTTTAAAATCCAGCTGGCAGCATAAACATTTCAGGGTAATTACCATATCAACAGCCCTACTTGCCGGATAGAAATTCTCAATGTGTAAAATATTTAAATCAAAATATATGAAACAAACGAAAAATATAAACACATCTCATTCATTAAATGAATTTTAATATAACATGATGATAAATTATATAAAAAGACATATTTTTATCAAAAAATTAAGCAAATAAACATTGATACTTATGATTATTAACAATAAATGATGATTTATTATTATATTAGCAATCTCTAAAGAAAGTATCAAAATGAAAAAAGTTGCAGCTTTATTGCTCACTTCCATTGCCCTGCAGAATATGGGTGCACAGAGTTTTATTCAAGCGTATAAAGACCGGGCAGATATGGTTACCCAAGCCAATATTACCACCAACCTTCAGGAATTTGCAGGGTTTGGGGTAAAAAAAACAGGTACAACAGCAAACACCAATGCATTAGACTGGCTTAAAAACAAATACCTGTCCTATGGATATACTGCAAGTAATATGTCTGAAGATACTTTCACTTATGGGAGCAGCACTTCAAAAAATTTAATCATTACCAAGACAGGAACGGTATACCCCAACAAATATGTTATCATCTGCGGACATTATGATACCATTGTAGGCCCCGGAGTAAGTGACAATGGCAGCGGAACTTCCATTATTCTGGAAGCAGCAAGGATATTGAAAAATATTCCGACAGAATACTCCATCAAGTTTATTCATTTTTCCGGTGAAGAACAAGGCCTTGTGGGAAGCAGCCATTATGTAAATAATGTAGCTTATCAGAATGGCAGCCAGGTTCTGGATATAAAACTGGTTTTAAATATTGACCAGGTGGGTGGACTTCTTGGAAACAATAACAATACCATTACCTGCGAAAGAGATACAGGCGGTGTATCATCCAATAATACAGCCTCTAACGCTGTAACACAGGAACTGATGAACTGTACGACTCTTTATTCTCCTCTTCAGACTCATCTTTCTTACGCCTACAGCTCAGATTATATGCCTTTTGAAGCCAAAGGATATACCATTACCGGTTTCTATGAGTATTTGAGAAGTGAAAACGAACATACGGTAAATGACACTTTTGCCAATCTGGATCCTGTATATATTTTCAATGTAGGAAAAGCAGCTGTGGGAGCTTTACAACATTTTGCTGTTGCCTCTACAGCCAGTAACCTGTTAAGCACAAACGATACTTCTTTACAAAAATCCGGTGAAGCCATCAGAATTTATCCCAATCCGGCAAAAGACCTTGTAACAGTGGAATTTCAGCAAAAAGTAAAAGAATTCAAAGTTGAAGTAAACGATATGGCGGGAAACACTGTTTTAAGTCTTGAAAATCAGGAAAAAATAAATACCTCGGCGTTAGTAAACGGAATCTATACCTTTACGATTAAAACTGACAAAGGAAATACAACCAAAAAAATAATCATTAATAAATAATGTCAGGCTGGATATTCTGAACTAGGTTTGCATTCAAAGGATATCCGATATTACTACTATAAAATGAAGAAAATCGCTACTTTTTTATTTACCTCTGTTATCATTCAAAATATTGGAGCCCAAAGTTTTATTCAAGCTTATCAGGACAGGGCGAATATGGTGAACCAGACCAATATTACAACCTACCTTCAGGAATTTGCCAATTTAGGAGTAAAAACTACAGGCTCACCTGCTAATGCCAATGCGCTGACCTGGCTTAAAAATAAATACATTTCCTATGGATATACAGCCACTCAAATTGTAGAAGATCCTTTTACAGCAGGCAGTTATAATTCTAAAAATCTGGTAATTACCAAAACCGGGACAGTATATCCTAATAAATATGTAATCATCTGTGGGCACTTCGATAGTATTACCGGCCTGGGAATCAATGATAACGGGAGCGGAACATCTATTATCCTTGAAGCAGCGAGGATTCTGAAAGATGTCCCTACAGAATATTCTATAAAATTCATCCATTTTTCCGGGGAAGAACAAGGGCTTTTGGGAAGCAAACATTATGTAAACAATGTAGCTTATCAGAGTGGAACCCGTGTTCTGGATATTAAACTGGTCTTTAATCTGGATCAGGTAGGTGGTGTAATGGGAAACAATAATAATACGGTTTACTGTGATGAAGATCAAGGTGGACTTTCTTCAAATAATGCGGCTTCCGCTGCTGTAACCCAGGAACTGAGAAACTGTACAGCACTTTACTCTCCTCTTTTAACCGCTGTAGATCCGGCTGCAGATACAGATTATATTCCTTTTGAACAGAAAGGTGAAGTGATCACAGGTTTCTTTGAAAGAATCAGAAGTACCTATCCGCATACCGTTAATGATACTTTTGCCAATACAGATCCTGTATATATTTACAAGATAGGAAAAGCATCTGTTGGAGCGCTGCAGCATTTTGCGGTTGCTACCGGTACATTGGGAACGCATGAAACTGATGTAAAAAACACTTTGGAAACGGTAAAAATCTATCCTAACCCAGCAAAAGACATCCTCAATATTGAGCTTCCTGATTCCGGAATTAAAAATTTCACTTTTGAAATTACGGATTTTCAGGGGCGTTCTCTATTCAAGAGAACCAATGAAACAAAAATCAATGTTTCCGGGCTTGAAAACGGAGCTTATATTGGAATTTTAAAAGTTGGAGACCAAAAGGTCGTAAGAAAAGTTATGATTGAAAAATAATTTGCATTGTCATAAAACCTTATTGATATAAAAACCTTTGAAGCAGTTCAAAGGTTTTATTTTTCATAGCATTAAAAGAATTATAACATTTACAAAGCCCTGTAGTATATTGATATGATATTCATAATAAATTTACATTTGTTTTGAAATATTAAACACATTATTGTGATTTATTTACTACATTCGTGTTACCAAAATAATATTTTAATATGAAAAAAATCACAACACTTTTATGTGCTGCCTTTATGATGCAGTCCATTGGAGCTCAAACTTTTATTCAGGCTTACAAAGACAGAGCGGATATGGTTACTCAAACCAATATCACAACAAATCTTCAAGAGTTTAGTAATCTGGGAGTAAAAACTACTGGTTCAGTAGCCAATACCAATACACTGAACTGGATTAAGAACAAATATCTTTCTTACGGCTATACGGCCAGTCAGATAGAAGAAAGCCCTTTTACTTTCGGAAGTACCAGTTCCAAAAATTTAATCATTACCAAAACAGGAACCCTTTATCCTAACAAATTTGTCATTATTTGCGGGCATTTCGACACCATCTATGGTCCGGGTGTGAATGATAATGGCAGCGGAACTTCCATTATTCTTGAAGCAGCGAGAATACTGAGAAATGTTCCCACTGAATACTCTATAAAATTCATCCATTTTTCCGGGGAAGAACAGGGATTAAAAGGAAGCAGCCATTATGTAAATAATGTAGTGTACCAAGGAGGTGTCCGTAAATTGGATATCAAACTGGTCTTCAATCTGGATCAGGTGGGTGGTGTGAAAGGAAATAACAACACAACCGTATATTGTGATGAAGATCAGGGAGGAGTTTCCAGCAATAATGCAGCGTCCGCAGCGGTTACCCAGCAGTTGAGAAATTGTACAGCACTCTACTCTCCTCTTCTGACTGCCGTAGATCCTGCTGCAGATACGGATTATATCCCTTTTGAACAGAAAGGTGAAGTGATTACCGGTTTTTTTGAAAGGATAAGAAGCAGCTATCCTCACAGCTCTAAGGATACTTTCACCAATATGGATCCTGTATATGTATACAAGATTGGAAAAGCAACTGTGGGAGCATTACAGCATTTTGCAACCGCTTCTACTACCATGAGCAAGCCTGCTTCTAAAAACGCAATGGAAGCCGTAAAAATATACCCTAACCCAGCCAATAATATTCTCAATATTGATTTACCAGAGTCTAAAGAGCTGAATTTCAGTTTTGAAATCAGCAATACTATGGGAAGATCCATGCTGAAAGTGAATAATGAAAGGAAAATTAATGTTTCAGGGCTTCAGAACGGAGTGTATATTGGAGTTTTGAAAGTGGGTGAAGAGACACTTGTGAAGAATATTATGATTGAAAGATAAAAGATAATTTCATTTAAAAACACAGCCCTTCTCTATTACGAGAAGGGCTGATTTTTTTTATAAAAAGAATTTAGATCAATAATTAAAATTAAGAGAAACCGTATAATACCTTCCGTTTCCACGTACATATTCTGCATCACGTGCGGTATACATTGAGGTAGGTGTGAAATAAGAGGTATTGAATACATTCTCTATTCCAAGTCCTACGGTTAAAAGTTTATTAATTTTATAGCTTCCCTGAGCATTGAAAATGTTAAAGCTTTGTACAGGACCTTCTCCTTCATCATACTTTCCTGAAGCTGCAGGCTCAAACTTATCTCTTTTAAATGAGTACATATGATAGACTCCCAACTGTAATTTTTGAGCTTTATCATTCCATTTGATGTAAGAATTCAATCTTGCCGGGGCAATTCTTAAACCACTCAAGTATTTTTCGTAGCTGTTGTCGTTTTTCACATCTACTTTCCCTTCCTGATAAGTATAATTGGTTCCGATAGTTAATCCTTGAGTTGGATAGAAATTCACTGCCAGTTCAACTCCGTTGATGTACTGAGGAGCCCTAAGCGGCGTCCAGAACCCATTAACAGAAACCAAATCAGCTCCCAACTTAGAATAATTATAGAAATAACTGGCTGAAAAATCTACATACTGTCCGATTTTACTGTTAAAACCAATTTCATAGTTGTCAATAACAACAGGATCTGTATTAATTTCACTTAAGACATTACTTTTTGCATCTCTAAGTACACGGCCTAAATCATAAATATTAAACCCTCTGGAATAAGAGGTAAAAGGCTGAAAGAAATCAAATGTGACATAGCTTACTCCCACATTGTAAGACAGGTTTGAATAATTTAATCTTCCTCCCTCTACATTGAACGGAACATCTTTATTGGATGGTAAAGTTGTATAATCCGGCACTTTCACCGACATTTTATCCCATCGTACTCCTGCTTTTACTGTCAGATCATCCGTAAGGAATAATTTTCCCTGTACAAAAGGTGCTGCAGCCAGCATATTCATTTCAGGAACCCACATCCTTCCATCTACCAAAGGCTGGCTTGTTTTTTCATTTAAAAGATCCAAACCATAAGTTAATGAACCTTTTAATCCTTTATCCTTGCCAAATTCCGTATTGAAATCAGCTCTGAACCCGTATTTTTTTTCTAAAATAGCTGACTGTCCTCCTGTTTTCCATCTTGGAGCATTTCTGTAGTCATAAATGGTATAGAAGTCCTGAAAATACAATGTCGTATTAAGGCTTGTGTTACGGAAAATATTCTTGTTAATATATTTCAGGTATCCGTTGTGATTATATCTTGTTCCTTCTTTTACACCTTCTCTATCACCCAATTTTCCGGTAGAGGGCTGCTCTCCATATTTTCCCTGATCCAAAATATATTTGGAATCCTGCAAGCTCGAATAGTAATTATACATCACTTCAAACCTGTTGTTTTCATTAAGGTCATATCCTATTTTAGCAAAAATATTATTGACAGCAGTTTCTCCCAATCCGTATCTTGGATTTTGAACTAATCCTTCACCATCTATTTTTACTCCATTTTGAGTCAAAGTTCCATTTACAAGATAATCGAACTTTCCTACTTTTCCAAAGAAGCTTTGAGAAACTCTGTATCCTGCACCACCATCTGATTTGAACATTTTATTATTAAACAAATCATGACTGGTAAATCCTAATACAGTTTTCCCCGAAAAAGGCTTACCAGAAGTACTTTTCTGTGTAATATAATTAATGATTCCGCCTTCTGCACCGTTCCCATAGATGGAAGTTGCTCCTTTTACAACTTCAATTCGTTCTAATACGGAAGGATCAATACTTCTGATTTCTCTGTCGTTGTTACGCAACGGGCTTGATTGGGGAATTCCATCGATCATGATCAGCACATTCCTTCCTCTTAATGTCTGCCCTCTGTTGCTCACAAGATTATTTCCAAATGCTAATCCAGGTACTTTGTAAGCCAAAATATTACTGAGATCAGCAGAAATCATTGATTGCTCTGCAATTTCTTTTTTATTGATGATATTGACAGTAGAAGCTGTTTTCTTTACAATTTCCGGAGATCTTGATGCGGTAACAATCACTTCATCAAGTCTGTTTTGGTCTAATGAATCTTTTTTCTGGGCAGCAAATTGAGAAAATGTCATAAGGCTCCCTATCAAAAAAATAGATTTATTCATACTTTAGTGTTATTTAGAATAATTAAAAACAAAAGTACGATTTTTGACAATTTTCTAATTATAGGTATTTTAACTGCTATGGATTTGATATGGTTTTAAATGCTTCAATTAGTCATTTTTAAATAAAATAATCAACAAACATGGTTTTTATTATTTATTTTATTCACGCTAAATGATAATCGTCATATCTGAAAACCTCTGAATTATTTCAAAGGTTTTATTTATTCCTGTTTTTAAGAATTTCTTCAATCTCTTCCAGCGTAAATCCTTTTGCTTTTAATAAAATCAAAAAGTGGTACAGCAGGTCTGCAGCTTCATTTTTAAAAAGTTCTTCGTTATTGTCTTTTGCTTCTATCACCAGTTCTACAGCTTCCTCTCCTACTTTTTGGGCCATTTTATTAATTCCTCTTTGGTAGAGCGAATACGTATAAGAATCCTCTGTTTTGTTATCTATTCTCTGAGCTATTTTCTCTTCCAGTTCATATAAAAATCCCTTGGCGTTCTTTTCTCCGAAACAGCTGAAACTTCCTGTGTGGCAGACCACATTTTTAGGAATAACATTAATTAATAGCGTATCCTGATCACAGTCTATATTAATGCTTTTTACCGTTAAAAAATTACCAGATTCTTCACCTTTTGTCCAGAGTCTGTTTTTGGAACGACTGAAAAAAGTAACGATTCCCTCCTTTTCTGTTTTTTCAAAAGCTTCTTCATTCATATAGCCTAACATCAACACCTGCAGTGTTCTGTTATCCTGAATCACCACGGGAACAAGTCCATTATCTTTATTAAAATCTATTTTCATCGTACTTCTATTTTTTGAGTTTTTAATTGTTTTTTTAGATCCTGAATTCCTATTTCATTAAAATGGAAAATACTGGCTGCCAATCCTCCTGTAGCTTTTGTTTCATTAAATACTTTAACAAAGTCATCTACCTTACCAGCACCTCCGGAAGCAATGACCGGAATACTTATATTTTCTGAAACCAGCTTTGTAATACGGAGATCAAAACCGTTTTTTGTGCCATCACCATCCATGGAAGTCAGCAGAATTTCTCCTGCGCCCAGAGACTCTGCTTGCTTTGCCCATTCTACGGTAAGAAGTTCAGTTGCTTCTCTTCCACCTTTAATATGGACAAGATCCAGATCTCCAAGTTGTCTTGTGTCAATAGCTACCACAATGCACTGACTTCCAAATTCTTTGGCCAAATCGGAAATAAGAGTAGGATTTTTCACTGCTGAAGAATTGATACTGATTTTATCTGCCCCTGCTTCCAAAAGCTTTCTCACATCTTCTACCGAAGAAATTCCGCCTCCCACCGTAAAGGGAATACTGAGTTCTTTTGCAATATCTTTTACCAGTTCTATAAACGTCTTTCTGTTCTCAATAGTGGCGGTAATATCCAGAAAAACAAGTTCATCAGCTCCTTCTTTCTCATATTTTTTAGCAAGCTCTACAGGATCTCCTGCATTTTTAAGATCTTCAAAGTTGATTCCTTTTACCGTAGCCCCATCTTTAATATCCAAACATGGAATAATTCTTTTCTTAAGCATTTTCAATAAAATTTTGAAGTTGTTGTAAGCTTATTTTTCCCTCATAAATTGCCTTTCCGATGATTGTTCCTGAACACCCTATATCTTTCATTTTATAGACATCAGCAATCCCTGAAATCCCTCCGCTTGCTACCAGCTGAACCGATGTTTTATATAAAATTTCAATATACAGCCCTGTTGATGGACCTTCCAGCATTCCGTCTTTCGAAATATCCGTACAAATCGTATTTTGTATTCCTTTTTCCTGATACTGAAGGATAAAGTCTATGATGTCATTATCACTTTCCTCAAGCCAGCCGGAGGTTTTAATTTTCCGGTTTTCACAATCTGCTCCCAAAATAATTTTCTCAGGGCCATATTTCCTGATCATTTCAAAACAGAACTCAGGATTCTGAACCGCTATACTTCCTAAAGTAATCTGCTTCGCCCCGGAATTAAAAGCTGTTTCAATATCTTCCTGAGTTTTTAATCCACCACCAAAGTCAATGTGTAAGGAAGTAGATGCCGCAATGTTTTCAAGAACTTTTTGATTGACAATATGCTTTGATTTCGCCCCATCAAGATCTACCAAATGAAGAAACTGAATACCAAAGCTTTCAAATTCTTTAGCCACTTCCACAGGATCTTCATTGTATATTTTCTTTGTATTGTAATCTCCTTTTGACAAACGGACACATTTCCCGTCGATAATATCAATAGCCGGAATTATTTTCATCATTATAAATTTATAAAGTTTTTAACGATCTGACTTCCCACGATTCCTGATTTTTCAGGGTGAAACTGCACTGCATAAAAATTATCTTTCTGTAAGGAAGCACTGAAAGGCAGTATATAATCACAAACAGACGTTGTAAAGTCTGAAAGCTCACAATAATAGCTGTGAACGAAATAAACGTCACTACTCTTTTCAATTCCGGCAAACAGTGGTGAAGTCTGTCCTGAAACCGTATTCCAGCCCATATGCGGAACAATATCTCTGGATGGAAATTTTCTGACCTTAATATCAAAAATTCCCATTCCTTCAGTATCGCCCTCTTCATTTCCTTTGCACATCAGCTGCATCCCCAGGCATATTCCCAAAACAGGCTGTTTTAGAGCTGGAATCAATAGATCGAGTTCTTTTTCTTTCAGCAGTTTCATGGTGGATGAAGCTTCTCCTACACCCGGAAAGATGACTTTATCTGCTTTTAAGATCTGTTCAGGATCATCCGTAATCACAGAATCAACATTCAGCCTGTTGAGGGCATTCTGAACAGAGTTTACATTTCCTCCGTTGTATTTTATTATGGCAATCATATTTATAAACTTCCTTTTGTGGAAGGCAGGCTGAAGTTAGTATCTGTTTGTTTTACCGCCATTTTAACGGCTTTTGCAAATGCTTTAAAGATGGATTCAATTTTGTGGTGTTCATTATCTCCTTCTGCTTTGATATTCAGATTGGATTTTGAGGCATCCGTAAAGGACTTAAAAAAGTGATAAAACATTTCGGTAGGCATATCCCCTATCTTTTCTCTTTTAAACGGAGCATCCCACACTAACCACGGTCTGCCGCCAAAGTCAATAGCCACCTGAGAAAGACAATCATCCATTGGAAGCAGGAAACCATATCTTTCAATCCCTTTTTTCTTTCCTAAAGCTTTTAAAATGGCTTCACCAAGCACAATTCCGGTATCTTCAATGGTGTGGTGTTCATCTACAGCAAGATCTCCGTTTACTTTAATCGTAAGATCCATATTTCCGTGTCTTGCAATCTGATCCAGCATGTGATCAAAAAAATGAAGTCCGGTTGAAATATCTGACCGCCCGTTTCCGTCAAGATTCACTTCAATTTCTATAGCTGTTTCATTGGTTTTGCGGGAGACTTTAGCTTTCCTCATTCCGGATTTTAAAAACTGATAAATCTCTGACCAGCTTGTTGCAGAAAGCTCAGCTTCGCTATTTAAGTTTTGATTAAGATAAATAGCTTTAGACTTAAGGTTTTTAGCGAGTTGAACGTCGGTATTTCGATCACCAATTACATAGGAATTTTCCAGATCATAATTGCCATAGATGTATTTCCCCAGCATTCCGATTCCTGGTTTTCTGGTGGGAAGATTCTCGGATTCAAAACTTTTATCAATTAAAATTTCGCTAAAAACGATCCCTTCATTTTCAAAAGCCTGTAGCATTTTTGTGTGGGGTTTTATGAAATCTTCTTCAGGAAAACTTTCAGTCCCCAAACCATCCTGATTCGTTACCATAACCAGTTCATAATCCAGTTCATTGACAATCTTTGACAGGTTTTGGAAGACTCCGGGATAAAACTCAAGTTTTTCAAGAGAATCAACCTGAAAATCAGTTGGCGGTTCAATAATAAGGGTTCCGTCGCGGTCTATAAAGAGTACTTTTTTCATATGTTTTTATCAAATTGTTTTAACCATTAAGCTTTTTTTAAGTGATTAAGAAGTAGTAAGAACATAGCTGAAGCTATTAATTTAGCTTTGCATTTTATTCATCCTGATGAATCTAAACTTTTCTTATTATCTTCGTTTCTCTTAATGGTTTATATTTTAACAAGCTATTATATTCCTTTTAAAAGGTTAATTAATTTTTCATTTTCTTCACGGTTTCCTACATTGATTCTGATGCATCCGGGAATGGCAGGATCTCTTCTGCTGGTTAAAATTTCTTCCTCGAGCATTCTTGTATACACTGAATCAACATTTTCCATTTTAATCAGAAAGAAATTGGCATCTGTTGAAAATACTTTTGAAATACAGTCAATTCCCACAAACTGCTCCTGCATCCATGTCCTTTCTTCCAGAATTCGGCTTACATTTTCCTGAAGCCTCTTTTCATCATTCAATGTCTTTATGATCAATTCCTGGCTTAAAACATTCACATTATAAGGTGCTTTTACCGTGTTGATAAAGCCGATAATCTCTGATGATGCATATGCCACACCTACTCTTGCCCCGGCAAATCCCCAAGCTTTGGAAAAAGTTTGCAGTACAATTAAGTTAGAATATTGATCCAATAGCTCCAAACTTGATTTTTTACCCGAAAATTCAATATAAGCTTCGTCAACAACAACAATTCCATTGAAGTTCTGAAGATAAAACTCAATATCGTCAATACTGTTTCCTGTAGGGTTGTTAGGTGAGCATAAAAAGAAAACTTTCAGGGACGGATCTGCTGCAATTTTTAAAAAATCATTTTTAAAAATTTCAAAATTGTCATCCAAATCCAGTTTCAAAACCTTATTTTCATTGATTGCCGCATAGAAACCATACATGGCAAATGACGGATTCATCATCAGAATGGCATCTTTTTTAGGCTCACAGAAGATTTTAATGATAAGGTCTATCAGCTCATCACTTCCGTTTCCTATGGCAATCTGTGAGGGAGAAAGCTTTTTAAGTTCTGCGAGCTTGTTTTTAAGCGTTTTATGGGTAGAATCAGGGTAACGGTTGCATTCCCCGAAAGGACTTTCATTGGCATCCAGCATTACCGGAGCATTAAATTCATTGTGATCCCTGAAACTTACATAAGGCTGTAGTTCTAATATATTTTTTCTTACTAAAGTATTGATACTGTTATTTTTCATTGTATTGATTTTCTTAAAAAATGATTCAATATAAAAATCGTTTTTAAACCATTAAGATGAATTGAGTTATTAAGAATAATGAAGAAAATATCTTCAGATCTTCATTAAGCAGTAAGCTGAATTCAAATGTATTGGAATCTTAACTTTACTTAAAAGCTTCATTTTCTTAATGGTTCAATTTTTTTGATAAACGCGAGGGCGCAAAGTTTTTTAATTGTGTAACACTTTTTTATGGCGCAAGAAAATCGAAGATTTTCAGCAAGGGTATTGGCTTTGTTTTGCGTTTTTATATACATTAATCAATTTTATCGGAGATAAAATCTTTGCGTCCCAAAAATTTATTTTTCAATATTATTTTGCGTCTTTGCGTTTTCCAACGTTTATTATTTTAATCTGATGGATACTGCATTTTTGTGAGCAAACAGACCTTCTGCTTCTGCCATGAGCTCTATTGTTTTTCCTAAATTCTGAAGACCTTCCTTTGAAAGATGCTGAAATGTTATTTTTTTTACAAAACTGTCCAGCGATACTCCACTGTAATTCTTTGCATAAGCATTGGTAGGAAGCGTGTGATTGGTTCCGCTGGCATAATCTCCTGCGCTCTCACAGGAATAGTTTCCGAGGAAAACCGAACCTGCATTCTGAATCTCAGGAATATATTTTTCAAAATCCTTGATCGCCAGAATAAGGTGTTCCGGAGCATAAAGGTTACTAAATTCCAGGGCTTCATCCAGGGAGTTCACTAAAATAAAAGAGCTGTTCTCCAAAGCCTGACCTGCAAACTCATTTCTGGGTAAGTCTCTGAGCTGCTGCCCAACAGCCTCTATAGTTTCGTCAAACACTTTAAGATCTGTGGTAATAAAAACAACCTGACTGTCACTGCCGTGTTCTGCCTGTGAAAGAAGGTCTGCAGCACAAAATTCCGGAACAGCCTGCTCATCTGCTATGACAAGAACTTCACTTGGTCCGGCAGGCATATCAATAGCAACTCCATAACGCTGAGCATATTCTTTGGCTGCTACTACAAACTGATTTCCAGGGCCGAAAATTTTATTGACTGCAGGAATGCTTTCCGTTCCAAAAGTCATTGCGGCAACGGCCTGTGCTCCCCCAGTTTTAAAGATTTCCGAAACTCCGCAAAGTTTAGCAGCATACAGAATCGCAGGATTGATATTTCCATTCTTATCGGGTGGCGTACAAAGAACTATTTCTTTACAACCAGCTAAATTGGCAGGAACAGCAAGCATCAATACTGTGGAAAATAAAGGAGCCGTTCCTCCGGGAATATAGATCCCAACCCTTTCTACAGCCCGGTTTTCACGCCAGCAAACCACTCCTTTTGTTGTCTCGATTTTTTGAATCTCCTGTTTTTGAGAAGCATGAAATGTGGCAATATTTTCTTTTGCCTGCTGGATTGCCTGTTTCAATTCATCATCAATCTGCTTTTCTGCCTCTTGAATTTCTACATCAGATACTTTAATACTCACCGTTTCGGCCTTATCAAATTTCCTGTTGAATTCTATTAAAGCTTTATCTCCGTTTTTTTCAACTTCCATGAATATTTCTGTAATCAGACCTGAAATCTCTTTCTGCTCAAGAACCGGGCGTTTTACTAAATCTGTCCAGGTATTTTTTGTGGGATATCTGTATATTTTCATTGTATTATTTTGAAAGTTTTTTTGAACCATTAAGATTCTTTTAAGTTGTTAAGTTTCATTAAGATCATAGCTGAAGCTATATTATTCAGCTATCTTAATTGCTATTTTTTTTGATAAACGCAAAGACGCAAAGTTTTTTTATCTTTTACTTTTTTAAGGCGCAAGAAAATCTTAGATTTTCAGCAAGTGTTTGAATTATATTTTTTTATTTAAAGCAGCATTCAATTTTATCGGAGATAAAATCCTTTCGCCTTAAAACAGTATTAATTTCATTTTCATTGCGCCTTTGCGTTAACCAATATTAACCATCTTAATAGTCAATTTTTTAAATAACCATTTTATCAATCGGGATGATTAAAATATCCTGAGCTCCATTGTCTTTCAGTTCATCAATCACTTCCCAGAAACGCACTTCATCAATAACAGAATGAATACTGCTCCAGCCTTCTTCTGCAAGAGGAATAACTGTAGGGCTTTTCAACACGGGAAGAACTTCAGATACTTTTTGAATTTTTTCGTTGGGAACATTCATCAGAATGTATTTTGAATTTTTTGCTTTTAAAACTGCCTTGATTCTGAACACAAATTTCTCAAGAATAGCTTCTTTTTCAGATGATAATTGAGGCGTTTGAGCTAAAACAGCCTCTGATTTCAGCAAAGTGACAGTCTCGCGCAATCCGTTTTTGAATAAGGTACTTCCGGAACTGACAATATCACATATCCCATCTGCAAGACCTATATTAGGAGCTATTTCAACAGATCCTGAAATCACGTGAATATCTGATACAATTCCTTCTTTTTCTAAAAAATTTTTGAGGGTGTTAGGGTAAGAGGTTGCAATTTTTTTACCCTGGAAAAAAGAGAGTTCATCCGTTTCAACTTCTTTGGGAACAGCCAGTGACACACGGCATTTTGAAAACCCAAGCTTCTGGATTGTTTTGATATTTTTACTTTTTTCAATCAGAAGATTTTCTCCAACAATGGCAATATCCACCACTCCGTCTTCCAGGTATTGTGGAATATCTGAGTTCCGAAGATACATGATTTCCATCGGAAAGTTATCTACTGAAACTTTGAGCTGGTCTTTGCCGTTATTGACATAGATTCCACAGTCTTTGAGAAGCTGAAGAGATTCTTCGTACAGCCGGCCGCTTTTTTGGATTGCAATTTTTAATTTACTCATTTTGCCTTTTTTGAGGTCTGAGCAAATAAAACTGATCTAATGAAATTTCTGAGGAGAATCCTGGAAACAAAAAAACCGCCTATTTACTCAGACGGTTTTAATTATTTTTGATTTTAGCACATACTTATATCAATCAATTCCGCCTAACAGAGATGATGATGATAATGATGTAATGCTAAAAATGTTGGTTTCATTGTTTGAATTATGATGCAAATGTAGGATTTATTTTTAAAATGCAAACTTTTTTCAGATTAATTTTTGATAAAAATTCATCAGCTGCTTTGCAATAGGTTCGTCATTAAACTTCTGAACAAACTCGAAACCCTTTTCCTCACGTCGTTTTCTCTCGGATTCATTTTCCCAGAGAAATTTGATTTTGGCCCGGATGTCAAGATCATTACCCGGATTGATGTAAACGGAGTCTTTTCCTCCCGCTTCCGGCAGGCAGCTTGTATTGCTGGTAACTACAACTGTTTTGGAGAAAAGTGCTTCTATGACAGGGATTCCAAAGCCTTCAAAGAAGCTTGGATAGACAAAAATATCTGCCAATTTATAAAGACAAGCCAGCTCATCCATGGAAACGCCTTCAAGGAATAGCACCTGCTTTTCCATTTTGTTCTTTTTCAGAAATCTTTCTATTTTCTGGAAATATTTGGTCTTCCTCCCTACCACAACCAATGGAATTTCTGTACCATTGACTGCTTTTACAATGTTCAAAAGATTTTTTCGGTCTTCGATAGTTCCTACGTTGAGTATAAACCTTTCCGGAAGCCTGAACTTCTCTTTTACCTCCTGCATCAGTTCCGGAGACTGATGTTCTTTAAAAGCCTGATGACATCCCTGATAAATGACTTCAATCTTAGTCTCAGGAACTTTTAAATATTGGATAATATCTCTTTTGGTCTGTTCTGAAATAGCAATGATTTTATCTGCCATATCAGCTGCTTTTTTAAATTTCCAGAAGTGAATTCTCCTGTCAAAAAAAGAATAATACTGCGGATATCTTACAAAGATCAAATCATGAATGGTAACGACCTTTTTAATAGGTTTTGAGTCCCATTTTAAGGGAAGTTCACCGGATAATCCATGGAAAATATCAGCGTTTTGCTTCTGGGCATCTTTACCCATTTTAAGCTGACGGGAAAAGTTTCCTTTTGAAGTTTCAATAAAATGAACATTCGGGTGCTCCAGGATATCCTTTCCACGCTCCGATTTGTTTTTGTTCAGTAACAGATATTCGTTTTCCGGTTGATACTCGGAAAGGATTCTTACAAGATCTCTCGAGTAATTCCCAAGACCGGATGTATTGTGGAAAAACCGTTTTGCATCAAAGGCAATCTTCATCGTTGTATCTGTTTTTGAAATTCCTGGAATGTACCGAATGTATGTCCTTTTTCTTTCAGCCAGCTTACAAACGCATCAAACCTTTCCACCATATCTTTTCCGGAGTTCTTTACCGTAAATCCAGGCAGTTTAAATGCTTCGTCTTTGATCTCTGCAAATTCCCACGGATGGAAATAGATGTTCAGATATTTATCTTTTTTCAAGCAGTCCGAAGCCAGTTTTTTGTAGAAAAATAAGGGGAAATTGTGAAAGCTCAACCAAAACAAAGGAACCCTGAAATTAGGAGAAACCGAAGCCGGAACCTGGGTTACATTTCCTTCTTTAAAATAAGTTCTGGATACTTTTAAATTATTATATCTTCCCGGCAAAAATGTGGGATTAATAGATGAATTGTATGAATATCCTGCTTTTTCCACTTCTTTGTTGTCTACAGGCATCATTCTTGGCATTCTCAACCCTGTTACCTTTGTGGAAAATAGTTCTTCCAGCTTTTCCCTTGATTCCTTCAGGTGTTTGTTTTCAAATTCTGAATGAAACCATGTGTGAGAAGCCAGTTCATGGCCTTCGTTTAATAACCTTTCAATAAGAGGTTTGCTGTTTTCTGCAAAAACTACTGTAGAAAAGAAAGTAGCTTTGGCATTATGTTTTTTAAGGATATCAAGAATTCTCTCTAATCCTGTTTGTGAAATTGAAATCTGCTTTTCAAAGGGAATTTCACCCTTATATTCTAATGGCATATCAAATTCTTCAATATCAAAACTCAATAAAACCATTTTAAAAATTTTTGTTTTTAATAATATAATTAGGTCTGTCTTTCACCTGTTTAAATATTTTTCCTAAATAAATTCCCATGATTCCGAGGATGATTAACTGAAGCCCTCCGAAGAAAACAATGGTCATAATTAATGATGCCCAACCAGAGATCTCCGTCTTTGCAATGAAAGAATGAATCACATAGGTACCGTATCCGATTACTGAAAGTGCTGAAAATAAAAACCCAAGATATGCGGCTAAATAAAGAGGTTTTACACTGAAAGCTGTGATTCCCGTGAAGGCAAAAGTGAACATTTTCTTAAGATTGTAGCTGCTTTTTCCTGAGAGTCTTTCTGCTGCGGTAAAATCAATCCCCGTTTGTTTGAAGCCCATCCAACTCGTTAACCCTCTAAGGAACAGATCGTCTTCATTAAAATTTCTCATGACTTCAACAGCGCCTGCATCCAACAGTCTGAAATCTGAGCCACCACCTTTCGTTAAATTAACATCTGACAGGCTTGATAAAAGTTTGTAAAATAAGTCTGATGTTTTTCTTTTAAAAAAAGAAATCTCTTTGGGATACGTTCTAAAGGTAAAAACGACATCATTACCTTCTTCCCATTTCTTAATCATCTCCGGGATAAGCTCCGGCGGATGCTGAAGGTCTCCGTCCATAGAAATGACTGCATTTCCGTGGGCATTATCCATTCCTGCTTTTACTGCGGGCTGATGTCCAAAATTACGGGAAAACTCAATGAATTTCACTTCATCATACTGACGGGAAAGTTCTTCTAATTTTTGTTGCGTATTGTCTCTGCTGCCATCATTCACAAATATGATTTCAAAGTCATAGTTACTCAAACCATCAAAAACTTCTTTAATTTTCTGATGGATCATGGCAACGTTACCTTCTTCGTTATAGGCGGGAATTACAATTGAAATTTTCTTCATATTTATTAATTCAAGCTATAATTTTTCTCAAAATCTTTAGTCAGGAGTTCATAAGTAACTCTCAACCAGATCACAATACAAGGTACTGCTTTTAATGAATATTTGATGATATAATTTTCTTTTACAAATTTCGGGAATAGATCCGAAGTTGAAAAACAAGTGAAAATAATGACAAAAACAAGCAATCCAATAATAAGCGGTGTTCTTTCTTTTTGAAGGAAAAACCATATCAGCACTCCTACTACTGCAATAATGTATGTTGGAGATTCTGAACTGGAGCTGAACAGGACCAGAAACAGTAATGTTGAAGCCAGAATCATCAGTTGGAAAGCATAGTGCTTGTATTGCTTAATTCTGATATAAGGCAACGCAAAAAGCGGTAATCCGCCTGCTAAAAATACAAGATTGGAAATGGAGGCATCCCCCAAAACTCTTCTTACAAAGCCCATTAATGAGATATCCTGCATATTTCCCAGCACCTGGTTTTCATTATTTTTTTCTACGATAGACTGAAACCAGTCTGAGTAACACTGAATCACAAACTGCGGACTTGAATACGCCATTGGAAGTACGAAAAATAAAATGGCAATGCCTACTCCTGAAAGAATAAATTTAGTCTTATTTTTAATAAAGAAAAACTGCGTTAATCCTACTATTCCATAGATTTTGACGAATATTCCAATTAAAATGGCAGTTACCGATTTTACTTCTTTTCTTTCGTAAATGTATACTGCAGATAACAGCAAAAGTCCTGTCAGTGCTACATTGAACTGCAAACTTAAAGCTGCTGTAATATATTCCTGAAGGCAAAGCAATCCGAAAATAGCTTTCTTACTGTCTGAAAACGGCAGTTTATAAATTCCGTAGATAAAGATAAAGGTGTTGGCAATATTCCAAAGTGAAATTCCCAGCCAATCCGGCATCATGGCAAAAGGAGCAATCAATGCACTGAAAAATACACCATAATGATTCAGATCAAAATAGAGATCCGGATAATGGATAATCAGATTTTTCTGATGAATGGTATTAAAGAATACGTTTTTAAAAATCAGATAATTATTGATCGCATAATCTCCTCTCAGATATTTGGAAATAGCTGTAACAACGGATATAATAAGATAAACCCCAAATATATATTTAGGGTTTAATAATATTTTAAGAAATTTTTCTTTCAAGATTGTGGTATTAGCTTAAAGTATTAATCTTAAACAGCTACATTATTATCTCTCAATGCATCATTCAGAGACGTTTTCTTATCTGTAGATTCTTTTCTCTGACCAATGATCAGTGCACATGGAACCTGATATTCTCCAGCCGGATACTGTTTTGTATAGCTTCCAGGAATGACTACTGAACGGGCAGGAACTCTTCCTTTAATTTCGATAGGAGTATCTCCTGTAACATCGATAATTTTTGTAGAAGCTGTCAATACTACGTTTGCACCTAATACGGCTTCTTTTTCTACATGAACTCCTTCTACAACGATACATCTTGAACCGATAAAGCAATCATCTTCAATGATTACCGGAGCTGCTTGTAATGGCTCCAATACTCCACCGATACCTACACCACCACTGAGGTGAACATTTTTACCGATCTGTGCACAGCTTCCTACTGTAGCCCAAGTATCTACCATTGTTCCGGAATCTACATAAGCTCCAATATTTACATAAGATGGCATTAAAATAACTCCCGGAGCAATATAAGCTCCTTCTCTCGCTACTGCATGTGGTACAACTCTCACCCCTTTTTCAGCATAACCTCTCTTCAAAGGCATTTTATCATGAAATTCAAACGGGCCTACTTCAATCGTTTCCATTTTTTGGATCGGGAAATACATTACGACAGCTTTTTTCACCCATTCATTTACCTGCCATCCGTTTTCAGTAGGTTCAGCAGTACGAAGTTCACCTTTATCAACTAAAGAAATAACCTCTCTGATCGCCTTCTGGCTGTCTTCATTTTGTAATAGTTCTCTATTATCCCAAATATTTTCAATAGTTTGTTGTAACGACATGTTTCTTATTTAAATTAGTTTGAAAAATTATACCAGCCAAAGATACAAAAAAGTTCAGCAAAATGGTTTTTAAGATGATGCTTTTAATGAAGGCCAAACATCCTTGCAACCCTCTTTTTATATGCAACATATATTGGTCCATGCTGTTTTAACAGATAGTCTTCTTCAATCCGGATTTGAATCTGCATCAAAATACTTCCAATCAAAAGAAAAGAAAAAGTAATTACCGTTGGAAAAACAAGAAAAAATCCTACCAGATTGATGGTCATCCCCAGAAATATGGGATTTCTTGAGAACCTGAATAATCCATGAGTAATAAGTTCTGTTTTTGTTGTGCTATCAACCCCGATCCGCCATGAATTTTTCATTTGCAGCTGAGCTATTATAACCCAAATCAGTGCGGAAATCATGATCACCACTCCAGTATATTGCAATAGAATATATTCCAGCATGGTAATTTTAAAAGCATTAAAAATCTTTTCTGGTAAAAAGAGTAAAAGCATTGTATAAATAAAAAGGACACACAAAGTCATCTTAAAATAGAATCCTACAAGTCCGTAGACAGAATCGTCTTTGGGAAGGACATTTGGGCTTTTACCGATCTGTTTTGCCACTTTATAACTGATTCCGACAAAGGAAATGGTAAAGAATACGATGAAATATAAAGGAATAAAGAATCTGATGAAATCTGCCATATGATAATAGTTTTGGGCAAATTTCCTGAGTTTAATGATGCAATACTATTGCAATGACAGAGACTTTATTGGGATTCCAGAAATTCCTTTCCTCCGGAGGGGTGGCAAAAATTCAAAGAATTTTTGACGGGGTGGTTAATTATAAGTTTTGGATAAAGCCGGTTGAAGTTTTTATTTTTCGATAAACGGGCTAAAGCCCGTTCCTATTGAATTTTTAATCCCAAATAATAAACTCCATTGTTCTGGCAATATGCTTGTCCTGAACAATTCCCTGTGAATATGGACTATTATGATCACTGTTATATTTTGTCAGATACGCCTGATTAATTTCTTCAGTAAGGTCACTGATATCTTCCGGAACGAGAGCTTTTATCGCATATGTTGTTTCGCCACATAGGATTTCACCTGCTGAGTTTTCTAAAAAGGTATTATACCAACTTCTTCTGGCGAGTCCCCAGGATCTTGCAAATATTCTGTTCTGTACCACAACCATCCATATTTCCAGGAATTCAGGTCTTTGATTTCCAGCTTTTATTCCGATAATCGTATTGTTTTGAATGTAATCTAATGCAGTGTCTTTGTTCATTGTTTTAATTTTTCAGTAAAACTAAAACATGAAAAGAGGAATGAAAATTTATTTATACATGAGATCAAAAATCTGATGTCGTTGGATCATTTTCTGATGCAGACGAGTTTTTAAAGCATCATTTTACCGAGAGCGGTTTGCAGACATTCTTTATAGCTTTTGGCTACTGTAATTTTTAAGTCGCCACAAATTAAGTGATTGTCTTCGAAAGATTCAATATTCATCAGATTGATAATATATGAATTATGAACCCGCATAAATTCGTCCGGCAGGCTTTCAATAAGATCTTTAAGTGTTTTGTAGTAAATATATCTCTTGTTGTCGATAGTGTGAACTTCCACATAATTTCCTAGCCCTTTGATCATACTGATATCTTTTAAGAAAATCTTAATCAGCTTCTTATCTGTTTTAATGAAGGCAAATGTAGGGTTCTCTATCATTTTACTATTTTTACAGAACCCTTTGGGCATGAAGGTAGGCCTTATTCCAGTATTTTTCGTTCAGGGAAGAAATGATTACACCTTTTGAAGTAGAAGCATGAATAAATTTCACTTCTCCGTCAGGACCAATATCATGAACTATTCCTACGTGGGATACTCTGCTTCCCCCTGCTGTTGCGAAAAATAAAAGATCTCCGGGCTTCACATCTTTGATATCAATATTCTTTCCTGCATCAGCCTGATCAGAAGATCGTCTGGGAAGACTGAAGTCATTTTCTTCGAATACTTTTACTGTAAATCCGGAACAGTCAAAACCTGAAGAAGTATTTCCTCCGAATTTATAGGGTGTCCCGATGTATTTTTCTGCATCTTTCAGAATATCATTGATTGATCTGGAGACATTCCCATTAAATTTTGAATCCAGCTTTCTGAGATTTTCAGCTTTCGCTACGTTCTTTGTATTTGATTTCTTACTGGCAGAAGCACTTTTCGAAGATCCGCAGGAAACTACAAA
Source organism: Chryseobacterium sp. Marseille-Q8038 (assembly GCF_965111995.1). Classification (NCBI taxonomy): domain Bacteria; kingdom Pseudomonadati; phylum Bacteroidota; class Flavobacteriia; order Flavobacteriales; family Weeksellaceae; genus Chryseobacterium; species Chryseobacterium sp. Marseille-Q8038. Next base: position 1,232,902 of record NZ_CBCOPN010000001.1, read on the forward strand.
AGCAGATGCCATCAGTAAAACAGACAGCTGCTTTATCCTTATTCTTTGTTCAAATAATCCCAATCCCATATTCATCTGATTTATACTTAATTAACTAATTCATGACAAATATACATTTTATATTTTAATTATAATAGAACTATACTACAACTATATGATAAATATATGTTAAAATTTTGTTTTCCATTATTTATTGGTATATTTGATTTCTATTTTGAAGATATGGCGACATATGAAAGTGTAATTAAGATTACAGGAGCAGTGGGCGATCTGGTATTTTATACTCTGAACGGCAAAAATGTGGTTCGGAAGAAAAGCGGGTTCAATAAAGCTGCGTTTAAAAAAAATCCGTCATATGAGAAAGTAAGACAGAACAGTTCCGAATTCGGGCACTGTTCAAAAATCGGGAAGATCATCCGGAAGAGCCTTGAGGTGTATATTAAAGAATCGGGTGATCCCCTGCTCTACCAGAAGTTTGCAAAGGTGATGACGGCCATCAAGGATTTGGATATTATTTCCGAAAGAGGAAAAAGAACGGTTGAAAACGGTTTAAAGACTGAAGAAGGAAGGAAGCTATTGAGAGCATTTCAGCTGGGTACAATCCATACTGTTTCAGATTGTATCAGAAGTCAAAACCATGTTTTATATAAGAATAAAGGTTGTACCACAGATGAAGGAGTCATCTTAACCTTAAAATTAGATTCTGAAAGTTACAGCATAGAAACTCATGAAGAAATAATAAGCTGGAGCCAGCAGCAGGAAAAGTCTTTTAAAAAATATTTCTCCGAAGATGATTTTCTACTTTATTTTGTAGCATTGAAGAATGAGAAAGACGAGATTACCCATATGGGATTTGTTTAAATAAAAAAGTCTGCAGTAGATTCTGCAGACTTTCTTGTTTTTATTTCTTTTCTCCTTTCCAGCTTCCTGATATCGCAGGGGTTGGAAGTGAGTTGGACCAGTTTCCGTTTCCTTTTTTCTCTGTCGTTAACGTTCCTTTGAAATCTCCTTGTGATGGAAGTCCTACTCTGGCGTTCAGATCTCCTGTCTCACTTAAATTTCCGGTAATGCTGTAATTTTCATTATTCACATCGGAATGCATTGTTCCTACTACTTTACCACTCTCGTCTACCACAAAGTTCCAAACTCCCTTATCGCTTCCTTCATAAGAACCAGACCATGTTCCTACATAATCATAAATAGTATCATCATCAGAGCTGCAACCGATAAATAAAAACGCCGTTAATAAAAGTAAAAAAAGTTTCTTCATAGTTTCAGTAGTTTTATAACCTAAAATCCTGTTATTCTCATGTACTTTCCTCTTAAAAATCCAGTCACAGAGAATATTGCTTAATATGTATTATTTTTTGTTCCGTGCAAATCTACTAATTTTTTCATTCAAATTATCTGAATTTTAATTAGCACCCAATATGTTTATTAAAAAACAACATATTTCGGCTAAAATACAAATATTTTTCAAACAAATACAAGCTGTGTAAATTTTGAGTTATTTTAAAATTATACGTAAAACTTGGTATTATTAAATTCAATATTCGTTTACAATTACTTTATATCAGATTTCAGAGGTTTTTTCTCACTATTTTAAAGTTATTTCCTATATTAGTGAAAAATTTAACCTTTTCAAATAATAACATGAAAACAAAAACATTCTTTTTGGCAGCACTTGCTATTGGTGGGAGTTTAACAGCACAGGTTGGGATTAACACAGCTACTCCTTCTCATACATTGGATGTCAATGGTCTGGTAAGAGTAAGAGGACTTTCAAATGCTGAAAAAAAAATTGTTGCAGCGGATGCACAAGGAGTTTTAACGCTTATTTCTCCTGAAGAAATTTTTGCGCCAAAAGCATTATTAAACACTTCAATGTCAGCTACTGAGCAAAGGCTGACTATTTATGAAGGAAAATGTTTCCAGCCTGTTGACAATGCTTCTTCCTGCACAGTTTCAATCAATCATTACACCTCTTGCGCCGGGTTCAGCAATCCTGTAGATACTCAAATTATTGTAGGACAAGGAATTAATACCAGCAACGGACAGTTTTTAGGTACATGGACAGCCCGATATGTTGATAATAAGGGATTTGCAGGCTCGGCTCCCGTTGCTAACCAGACTGCTCCTGATTATCCCAGAATTTCTTATCCAAGTACTAATACAGTCAACTATTTAGGAAGCGGAAACTTTGCCGGTCAATGTAATACCGATTTGGTGACCACCATTAACCAAACGACCGGAGATATAAAAATAGAGTCTGTAAAGCGAAGCATGTACGCACACCTTGTGTACCTTATTAATATTGCCCGCTCCAGATCTTTATAATAGTCAATATTTGATTTCAAAAGAGGCAGCCACAATTGAATTGTGGCTGTTTTTTATTTAAGAATTAAAGATTTCCATTTAACTTAAGAGTATTAACTTCTATATTCAATCAAAGACTTTAATAATTCTTATGTTAAGCTGTAAATAACCAATCCAGTTTTTTTTGAATGAAAATGAAATACATCACTTAAAAACCGTACTATTATACTATGAAACAGATACTGACTGAAGAAATTTTTTCCTCACCACAATGGTTAAAAATAATCTGTTATTTTTCCGGTCCTCTCTTAGTTTTGACTGGATTCGGTCTTCTCATGCAGAAAGATCTTCCACAAGAGATTATTTTTTTGGTGCCATTACTTTTGCTGATTGCTGTGAGTATGCTGATGTATACCCGGCTAAAATTAATCATTTCAAATACGGAAATCCGCTTTACAGGTGGTTTGAAACAGCATCAGTTTCTCTGGACTGACATTACAGGAATAGATATGAAAATCGTTGGAAAATATTCAACCCCAGTCTGTACTGTATACTATGGCAAAAAATCACTGGAGCTCAATAGAGGTTTTTATTTAAAAGGAAATTTCAATAGAATCTTATCTTTATTGGAAATGAAGGCCGCACCGGAACTTTTCTCTAGGCAATATCAAACGATCCGCCGTCACCTCATTTAGTTAAAATGACCCAACAGAAACGCCCCCTATTCGGAGGCTAAAACTATAGGATGAATGAAAAACTTTTCCCAAATGTATGAAATATTCATCCTGAGTTTTATGAGTACAGTCATAATGAAACATTTTCCCAATTAACCGGATAAACAAAGATTAATTGATAATGTCACCCTTACTATTTTCTAATTTTTCGCGAAACTTCTGAAGATCTTCAGGCTTGGGTCTGCTCCATTCTGTGATCTCTCCTATGATTTTCAAAGGCATTTCGGAACGATAAGAACGGGTGGGATTTCCTGGAAATTTTTTATCTGTTACATTGGGATCATTTTCGAAATTCCCTGTTGGCTCTACAATATAAACCCTTTCTGCTCCATCCCCTTTTGCCAGTGCTGCAGCAAGACCTGCTCCTTGGGTGAAAGCGGTGAAGTAAATATGATTCATTTTAAATTCTGACTTATAATTTGAGTTTCCGCCAGCGGTCAACAGATCTCCAATCTGCAAGTCAGCTTTTGTTCCGTGGTAAAAAGGGCCTTTGTCAGACGGATGGTTTTTAAACAATTCCGACAACTCAGCATTCTTTTTTGAATTTTCATGATCTCCTGAGTTCTGATAGCATTGGGAAATATTCAGATAAAGAGAAGGTAAGGCACTTTTAACAGTATCATCATTAATTTTTAAGGCAAACGCTAAGGAAATTTCAAGCCACTTTAACTTATCTTCCACCCTTTTCTGATGACGTGATACATAATGAGATGTCAGAAACTTTTCATGGTCATCCGAAGCTTCTTTCCAGGCTTGTAAAAATAGTCGAGTCGCTTCTTCAGGCATTTCTTTCTCTTCAAAGCTCATTCCTTGCAAACAAAGCTTAATTACTGGATTAAAAGGAGAAAATTCCATGTTTTATTTTTTTCAAATCTAGGGTATTCTGTTGGAAATCTTTTGCTTAAGAGCAGATTTATATTTTAAAATCTATTAGTAAACCAAAAACTGTTCTTATTATCTTTTAATTTTCACCTAATAAAATCAACAAAATATTTGCAAATATCAATTAAATACTTACTTTTGTACCGCTTTAAAATAAAAGACGGGGGATTGGCGCAGTTGGCTAGCGCGTTTGACTGGCAGTCAAAAGGTCACGGGTTCGAATCCCGTATTCTCCACTGAGTGTATTTGAAAAAGTCTTCAAAATGCGCTAAAAGCTGATTAATCCTGCAAAATTTAATTTTTTGCAGGATTTTTTTTGAACGAGAAAATGCAGATTTTTCAAATAAATTCATAAACTTTGATTTTCATTTATGGATGAAGCTTTTCGGCTACTTGGGTAATATCGATATAGATAAAGGTTACATCTGATACATTTAAAATATATTGTGCATATGATTAACAGAAGAAATCGAGCTCCATTTTTTTCATAAGTCCTAAATACTAATATATTTTTTGAGTACTTCAACAAGGTCTGTCTTTCTTAAAGGTTTGGGAAGGAAATCATTCATTCCGGCTTCAAGACACTTTTCTTTTTCGCCCAGGACATTTCCTGCTGTAACGCCTATGATAGGGATATGTTCGTATCCCGGCAGCAATCTGATATTTCGGGTGGCATCAATACCACTCATTATCGGCATCTGCACATCCATCATTATAATGGAAAACTGCTTTTTCTTACATTCCTCCAAAGCCTGCAGCCCATTGACCGCTTCCGTTAAAAGTATATTGGGAGCAAGAGACTTCATCATTCTATTATTCAGGACCATATTCACTACGTTATCATCAACCAGAAGCACTTCTAATTCTGAGGCAAATGAATGCGAAACTTTCTCAGATTGATCCTTATTAATTTCTACTGCAAAACTTTGGTCTACCTTTTTTAAAGTTTTGTATAGATCATGTGATTTGATGGGTTTCAACAGTAAATGTGCATTTTCTATTTTCCTGACTGAATTAAGGATGCTAAGTTCTTCAGAAGAAGAAGAAAGTACAATAAACGGGGAAGTCTCTTTTCGCTCATTAAACAACCCTGTTATTTTATCTATTGTTTCCAATCCGGACATAAGAGGCATATGATAATCCATCAGGATCACATCGAACCGTTCACCTTTTAACAGGATCTCTAAGGCTTCCATTCCATTAGAAGCCAAGGTAGACTTTATATTTTTATAGGTAAGCATATGCTCAAGAATGATTCTGTTGGTTTCATTATCATCAACTACTAAAGCCGTTTGAATACTAATTTCCTCTTCCTCCCTCAATTGAGGGATCTCGTAAGGAATCTCAATGTCAAAGAAAAATACAGAACCTATTTCCTTTGTGCTGCTCAGCGACAAATGGCTTCCCATATATCCCAGGATATTGTTCGAGATCGTAAGGCCCAGACCTGTACCACCATATTGTTTACTGATTGAACTGTTTTCCTGAGTAAAGGCATCAAAAATATACTTTTGTTTCTCAACAGGGATACCGATCCCCGTATCTCTTACCGAGAAGCGCAAAGCAATAGTATTATCATCCATGCGCAATTTCTCCACCTTTAGCTCGATCTCTCCTTTTTCTGTGAATTTTACAGCATTCCCCAGAAGATTGATCAGGATCTGTTTTAACCTTCCTTCATCCATAAAAAGTATTTTTGGAAGACCAGGTTCGATATTGAGAAGAAGTTCGATATCTTTTTTCTGAGATTGATAAATAATAACATTTATAACCTGGCTCAACATATCATAAACATCGCATTTTTCAATTAAAAGCTCTAATTTTCCGGATTCTATTTTTGAAAAATCCAAAATATCATTGATGATGCTAAGCAGGTTTTCCCCTGACTCATTGATGTAATTCAGATATTGCTTCTGTGTTTCATTCAGTGGTGTGGTGAGGAGAAGGTCTGAAAAACCAATAACTCCGTTTAAAGGAGTTCTGATCTCGTGACTCATATTGGCCAGAAATTCAGATTTTGCTTTGCTGGCTGTATCTGCCGCTTCCTTGGCATTTTTCAGTTCTTCATTTATCTGCACAGCATTTGTAATATTCTGGATGGAAATAATTACACCTCCTACTTCATCTTTTGTAAGATACCAGGGACCTACTTTAAGGTCGTAATGCTGAATTTCTTCTTTTCCTTCCACCTTTAGCATAAAGTCACTGTTGATGTACGTTTTTCCCAAAAGCGCATTGTCATAGATATCTTTTCGTTCTTTGGGTATATTAGGTGATATCGCAAAAAGGTTATTACCGATAAGATCTACATTATTCATACTAAATTCCTCTCTCCATCTGCTGCTTACAGCAACATAGTTAAGATCTTTATCAAACATCGCCAAAGGAACAGGCACATCAGTGGCAAAAGACTTCATTATAGCCTCCTTTCGGGTAGCCTCCAGAAACATTTTTTTGAAGGCATCAATGTCCTGAATGATTCCGAAAACCCTTTTACAGGTATCATCTTCAAATTCGGGAATGCCTTTTACTCTTACCCAAATCGTAACACCATCATTACGCAGAAGCTGAAGTTCCTCATCAAAAGGAATTCCTTCTTGTATTGCCTTGTTAAAAAGATATTTTATTCTCTCCCTGCTTTTTCCTTTGTAAAATTCAAAGGCACTTTCGAAAGTAGGCTGGAGACCATCTTTTAGTTTGTGAATTTCTCTTGTACTTTGAGACCAGAAGAGCTTTCCTGTCTTCATATTGGCTTCCCATCCTCCCACCTGGGCAACTGAGCTTGTTTCCTCAAGCATTTCCTTCGTGTAAAACAGATCTTTTTCTAACTTACCGCGCCGGATAAGGTCAGATTTTAGTTGTATATAAACAAAAATAGTTACACCAATAGCGGCAATGGCAGAAAAGACGATTAACAAAACGGTCCTATTGGAGGACTTGTTCAAATCTTCATTTTTTATGGCAAGTTGGACTTCCTCATTTTTTACAAATTTCTGAACGAGCATGCGGCATGTGTCCATAGCCTCCTTATTTTGTAGAAGTTCTTCCGGACTCATTACTATTCCCTTTTTTCGATTCTCAATAAGCACGACATATTCCTTCATCACCATTTCTGAAGTACGCAGCAGTTCATTGAGAACATTAATCTGATCTTCATCACTAAGATTAAGTCTATCTTTACTAGAAACAAGCAACGGATATTCCTCCCTGCTTTTATTGAAAGGCTCAAGAAAATCTTCCCGTCCGGTAAGCTGATATCCCCGATTTCCCGTCTCAGCATCTAAAAGAATGTTTAAAATATCTTTTGTTAAGCTTATAGATTCCTTACTTTTTAAGAAGTCTTCCCTATTCTCCATCTGCTTATGTATGCTAATGTAAGATGCTATGGAACTAGCAATCAGAAGTATCAAAGAAATCACTACTCCTATTTGAAGATTTCTTATAATTTTTTTCGGCATTGAATAGTATTTTTGCAATAAAATACTAAAAATAGGTCATTTTATAATATTAACAAATTAATTTAAAAATTTGTCAGCAGATATTGAAAAATGGGTATAATTTAAGTGGTTTAAAGATAGAGTGCCTTTCATGAATGTATTAATTTAAATACTAAGAATCCATAAATACATACTCATCATTTACCGTATCGATAAGCTGGTCAGAATTAATATTTCTTGAAAAAATGGGATAATGAAAACGATCCAGTTTATTAAGAATACGTATAAGATCCATCTTCTCATAATAAGTGAGATTTCCTGCAACGATATTGGTAGCTTGCCGGATTTTTTCCATTTGATTTTCTAAGATCTGCAATCCTCTTCCGGTAATACGGATTAATTTACTGCGTTTGTCTAACTCAGAATCTGTCTGTTCTACAAGTCCCTGCCTTAAAAGCCTGGCTATAATAAGCATACCTACAGGTTTATCATGGATATTTCTTTTGATAAGAGCCATTTTTGTCATCTCTCCAAAAGCCTTAAGATTTATCAGGTAAATAAAGTCTTCCTGAGTAGAAAATTCAGAATCGGAGATGGCTGATTTCGAGTAGGTTTTCGCATATCGGTTAAGATGAACAAGCAATGTACTTATGGCACTTTCCGCAGTTCTTCCGTTCTCTTTACCTTCCCAATAAGGTTCTTCGAAATGTTCTTCACGATGAACATTCTCCTTGTTAGAAATCCAATCCTTAAACCCCTGAATAGTTTCCGGATATAAACCGGGAGAGGTATGAATTTCTGTTTCAAATTCCTGCAGCAAGTCAATAGAATCTTTAATAAGCTTGTAATCCATTTTCATTAAAATAGTTTACAAATATACCTAATTTTAGATTATAATTGTTCCCTGATCATATAAAATAAGAACAATTTTGCAACGAATTCAGAATGATAATTTCCTTATTCCGAATTCTTAAAATCTTTTATACGGCATAAAACTTGTTGAGAATAAATAATTATAATAATTGTTATGGACCGAATAGAAAGCCAACCATTACATTTAAAAAACGATAAAAAAATAATTGATAAATATTTCAATTTAGTTATTAAAAAGGAATTGAATATTGATGTCAATGCCAGCACTGAATATGTAGTGGTTCAGAATATTGTTTCAAAAAAATTAATTCTTGTCAAAACATTTTCGGACAGCACCATAGAAAATCCATCATTGTATCTTTTATTATCTTCTTTAATCCAGCAAATCAACACCTGTTCGTTAACGAAAAGACAGATTATTACAGTACTAGAAAAAAAATAAAAAATCTCTCAACGTTTTGTTTTGAGAGATTTTATTGATGAACTATTGAGTATCTGTTATGCAGGTTCTTGTATATGTTTTGCTACCATTGCTTCAAGATCATCCAGGTTAAATGGTTTTGAAACATAATCATCGGCACGGGCTTCTGATGCCAAAGCCACAATATCATTATTCGCCGTAACATAAATTACCGGAATGTGTTTAAATGCTTCCGTACTTTTAAGAAGTTTTGTAGCTTCTACACCTCCAATTTTTGGAATCCAGTTATCCATCAAAATAACATCCGGCTGATAATCTTCTACTTTCTCAAGAATATCATGTGATGTTTCGGAAATTCTGACTTCATACCCGTTTTCTTCAAATATAATGGTGATTACTTCTAAAATAGCTGTATCATCATCAAAAATTAAAATTTTCTTTTTACTCATATTATTTATATTCTTACATTATAACTGTTTTATATAACTCGCTAAAGTATCAGGCGTGATAATTAAATCATAATCAATTTCTTCTATAGCATGTCTGGGCATATAGTCTACTTCTGCGGTTTCCGGATCCTGAATCCAGACTTTTCCGTTATGCTTTTTGATATATCCTAACCCTTCCACTCCATCAGCATTAGCCCCTGATAAAAGGATACCAATCACATTTTCGCCATAGATCTCTGCTGCAGATCTGAATGTCACATCTATAGAAGGACGGGAATAATTCATTTTTTCGGAGCTATCTAATGACATATTTTTATTATTCTCAAACAATAAATGATAATCAGCAGGAACAATATATATTTTATTTTCTTCCAGCTCTGTTTTATCTTCAACCTCCACAACAGCTATTCTTGTAAACTGCTGCAGTAATGTCCTAAGAATATCTCCAGATTGTGCCTTACGGTGAATCACCAATATTATGGGAATATGAATTTTATTATCCAGATTTTTAATCATTTCAATAATAACCTGCAGACTTCCCGCAGATCCTCCGATAACAATTAATTTCATATTGGTTTGTGAGTTCATCGCAGTAAATTAATGGTGGTCAATTTTCTTCCAGATCTTCTGGTCTTCCATCTGATGATAATTCTTGTCAATAGTAGAAAACCGAAGGGTCTCTTTTGCTCCCAGCGCAAGAAAACCCAAATTCTCAAGGCTATTATCAAAAAGCCTGAATACTCTTTCCTGAAGATCTCTGTCAAAATAAATCAGGACATTTCTGCATACAATCAGTTGAAAGCTATTAAAAGAACTGTCTGATACAAGATTGTGAGTTGATAAAATTAATTTTTCCTGCAGGCTTTTATCAAACCTTACGCTATCGTAATTAGCTGTATAATAATCAGAAAAATCTTTTATACCACCGGAAAGCATATAATTTTCTGAATAAAGTTTCATTTGCTGTAAAGGAAAAATACCTGCTCTTGCCGTTTCAAGAACTGCGGGATTAAGGTCGGTACCATAAATCAAAGACTTATTATAAAGACCGGCTTCTTTAAGCAGGATAGCAATAGAATAAGCCTCTTCCCCGGTTGAGCAGCCTGCAATCCAGATTCTGATTAGTGGATAAGTGCCTAACTGAGGTAATATTTTCTCCCGTAAGGTTTTAAAAAAAGAGGGATCTCTGAACATTTCCGTAACATTCACTGTAACTTCCTCTACAAAGCGTTTTAAATATTCAACATCATTTATAATGGTGTATCTGAGCTCTGCAAAGCTTGTAAACCTGTCCAAGAGGCATATACGGTTAACTCTTCTTTTAAAAGAAGCTCTGCTGTAGCCAGAAAAATCATAGCCATACAGATCGTAAACATCTCTGATGAGATATTCTATTTCTTCATCTTTTACGATACTTGGTTCCAGCATCTATGAAATTTTTTCTATTGCCATTATTAAAAGATCTACATCAATCGGTTTTGAAATATAATCATCTGCTCCTGCTTCCAAGCATTTCTGACGGTCTTCGGGCATTGCCTGTGCAGTGACCGCAATTACAGGAACATGTTTGATTTCTGAAATATTTCTTATCATCCTGACTGCTTCATAGCCATCTATTCCCGGCATCATCATGTCCATCAGAACAATATAAGACTGGGAACCGGATTTCAGGGTTTCTAAAGCCTCCTGAGCCATTGTACAGGATTCAACTGTATACCCACGCGCTTTAAGAGTTAATTTCAATGCAAATATGTTGCGTGGATCATCATCCACGATTAAGATTTTCTTATTCATCAGAATTTTATCTGTTTAACTTTCATACAACCAAACACGAAGGAGTGATAATAACTGATCAATATCTACTGGTTTTGAGATATAGTCCGAAGCTCCTGCTGTAATACATTTTTCACGTTCTCCAATCATAGATTTGGCAGTAATGGCTATAATAGGCAGCTTTTTAAATGCCTGCATTTTTCTTAATTCCTTAATGGTTTCATAACCGTCCATTTCCGGCATCATCATATCCATCAAAACCACATCTACATCTGGATTCTGGTTTATTTGTTCCAGAGCGTGTTTTCCATCCATCGCCACAATTACTTCAACTTTATATTTTTCCAGGGCTTTGGTTAAAGAAAAAATATTGCGTACATCATCATCAGTAATCAATATTTTTTTACCACTCAGAACTTCCGTTAAAGAACCCAGCATTCGGCCTCTGTTATTTTCAGCTGAACCATTTTTCTCTTCTACCAGATGTAAGAATAACCCTACTTCATCCAACACTCTCTGGTAAGAATGTGCTGTTTTTACGACAATAGAATCGGCATACTGTTTTATTTTAAGCTCTTCTTCTTTAGATAAATGGTGTTCAGTAAAAATAATGATCGGAAGATTCTCCAGTCCCTCATAACTTTTAATTGACTCAATGATATGGTAATCATTTCCTTTTGCACTTCCAACATCCAGAATTACACAATCAACCAGGTTTGAAGTCAATGCTTTTACACTATCTTCAACAGTGTGTTCCACGGATAAAGAAATATTAAAATTACTCAGAAAATAGGATAATGCATTGGCATGTTTGGCATTTTCTTCAACAATCAAAACTTTTTGAGGCCCTTTTTGTAATGCTTCTTCAATTTTCCTGAATACATCAGTCATTCTATCAAGCGCTACCGGCTTATTGATAAAATCAACAGCTCCTTTCATAAGACTTTCTTTTTTCACATGCAGGGCAGACATCATGTGGACCGGAATATGCTTCACATAAGGATCGGACTTCAATTCATCCATTACTGCCCAACCATCTTTTACAGGAAGCTGAACATCCAATAAAATGGCATGAGGGTGATATTGCTGAGCTGCTGAAAGAGCATAATCTCCTCTTACCACCACAATACCTTTATAGTCTTGTAAATGAGCATATTTTAATAAAGCTTTTGCAAAATTAGTATCATCTTCAATAATAAGGATAACCTTATCCCCATCCTGAATATTCTCTCTGTCATCCTCTACATCATCAGGAATTTTCAGCGTGTTCAACGGAACAACTTCTCCCTCATCAAGAATGTTCTGAATTTCTTCAACATCTTCACGGATAATCTCTACCAGATCCTGATCAGTTTCGGAATGAGCAATTTCAGTTACGGGATGTACAGGAATTGTAAAACTGAATTCACTGCCTTTATTCACTTCACTTTTCAGAGCTAATTCACCTCCTAAAAGCCTTGCAATTTCACGACTTATTGAAAGTCCGAGCCCGGTACCTCCAAATTTCCTTTTTGTAGATCCATCAGCCTGCTGAAAAGCTTCAAAGATAATTTTTTGTTTATCTTCTGCAATTCCGATACCTGTATCTTTTACTGAAAATATAATAAATTCAGGCTTCTCAGAATGCTTTTTAATATGAAGATCAATGCTTCCTTTTGTTGTAAATTTTAAGGCATTAGACAATAGATTTCTTAAAACCTGATCAATTCGGAGACGGTCACTTTCAATCACTTTCTGGACGTTTGAATCTATCTGAATATTGAATGGAAGCATTTTCTCCTGAAATACAGGACTGAAAAGGTTTTTCAGGTCTTTTACGATGTCTTCAACAACCACCTCCTGATATTCCAGGGTCATTTTGCCGGATTCTATTTTTGCCAGATCAAGAATTTCATCTATTAATGTTAATAAACTTGTTCCTGAACTTTGAATAACTTTAGCAGATTCTACCTGATCTTCATTAAGGTTTTCCTCCGGATTTTCTGCCATTAACCTTGATAAAAGAAGGATTGAATTAAGAGGGGTACGTAATTCATGGGACATATTGGCCAGAAATTCAGATTTGTACTTGGTGCTGAGTGCCAGCTCCTCTACTTTTTTCTGAATCTCATTATTCCGTTCTGCAATTAAATGATTTTTTTCTTCCAGCAATCGTGAACGTTCTTCCAGTTCCGCATTGGCCTGCATTAATTCTTCCTGCTGTACTTTTAATTCTTCTTCCGAGGCCTGAAGTTTTTGGGTCTGAGCTTCCAGTTCAGTATTGAGATTTTCAAGTTCAGAATGTTGTACCTGTAATTCTTCAGACTGTGCCTGGGTTTCTTCCAGGAGCTGTTGTTCTTTTTCTCTTCCTTTCGCAGAATTCAGAGCAATTCCTATATTCACAGAACAATCTTCAAAATAGCTGATTCGGTCTTCATCAAAATTAGAGGTAGATCCCAGTTCAATAACTCCTATTGCATGTCCATCTGCGAAAACCGGTATCAGAACTATTCCATAGATCTTAATGGTACTGCTGGCAAAAGTTACTACAAAATCATCTTCATGAAGATTATTGTATACCTGCGTTTTAGCATTCATGAAAGCCTGCCCTACCATTCCCTCTCCGGGATCAAAGGTTCTTTTCATATTGGCTTCTAACCCAAATGCTTTATTAAGCCTTAGAACACCTTCATCAAAAAGATATAATGAACCATTGATGCAATTTCCATATTCAATCAACTGATATAAAGCTTTATCAGAAACTTCCTTTACCGATTTATTTCCTACAAGGGATTCATTCATTAAAGCAAGTCCTTTCTGACGCCAGTCGCTTTTATTAATTTTATCAAAAGATATTTTAAGGGATTCGGTCATGTGATTAAGAGATTCCACAAGATCTCCGAGATCATCCTCTGCATTATCTACTGCTTTTTCACTATAATCACCATTGGCCACTCTGTTTGCTATTTTTTGAATAGCACTTACACGCCTTGTCATTTCCTGATCTTTATCTCTCAGCATTTTCTCAAGTTCATCTCTCCGGATGAGATCTGCACGCATTTTAAAATAGAAGAATGCAGTTACCACCACTGCTGCCAGTGCAGAAAAAACAATGAACAAGACTGTTGTTTCTGATGAACGTGCTAAATCTTTATTTTTGATTTCAACCTGATTCTCTTCATATTGCACAAAATCTCTTACAATTTTACGGCACTCGTCCATATAAGCTTTACCTGTAACAATCTGCTGCTGGGTCATCACAATTCCTCTTCGTCTGTTTTCCACCAAATTTTCCAGATTATCCATCACTTGGCCGACTGCTATTTTTAATCCGTCCAGTCTTTCCTGTTGATTCTTATCCTTTACTCCAAGTGATTCTACCAGGACCAAAGCTTTAGAATATTCTCTTAGTCCACGCTTGTATGGCTCCAGAAAGTCTTCCCTTCCGGTAAGCTGATACCCTCTGTTTCCTGTTTCAGCATCCAGCAGGGCTACCAGGACATCTTTAACTGCTGTTACAGAACGTCTGCTTTGGGAAAGGCTTTCACGATGGTTCATCTGATTCTGAATACTCCAGTATGAGGCCACTGAGCTGGCTATTAAAATCAGAAGTGAAAGACCTATTCCAAATTGAAGATTTCGTATAATTTTTTTCGGCATGAAAATTAATTTAAAGGTAGGGTGAAATAAAATGTAGATCCCTCATCTACAATACTTGAAACGCCAACATTTCCATGATGCTGTTTAATGATTTCAGCGCAGATAAACAGGCCGATTCCCATCCCCTGGAACTGCAATGAAGATTCTTCTACACGATAGAATTTTTTGAATACTGCATCCTGTTTAAAATCGGGGATTCCAATCCCAAAATCAGTCACATTTACTCTTACTTCCTGGGCTTCATCATCTACAAAGGTGGTCACAATCACCTGGTTATTCTTCGGGGAATATTTAATAGCATTCGTGAGAAAGTTAATCAGTACCTGCTCGATACGGATCTCATCCAACGGAATTAAAATATCTGGTTTTGTTCCGTGACGATCAATTCTAACCTCCCGTTCATCATGGGTCTGTAATATTGTTTCAACCGCATTACTGATTACACTTTCAAGATTAACCGGCTTTTTATTAATCTTCAGTTTTCCATTTTCAATTTTCGATACGTCCAGGAGATCAGTGATAAGGGTATTTAACTTTTCAATCTGGCCCTGAACTTTTGTAACAAATCCTGCTTCCGGACTTTCTTTATCTAATTTCAGCTTTCTTTCCAATAGCTGAACGTATGCTTTAATACTGGTTAAAGGAGTTTTTAATTCATGGCTTGCAATGCTTAAAAATTCATCTTTTTCCTTTTCCACTTTTTTCTGATCATCAATATCAGTAAAGGTTCCTACCCAGTTTTTGATACGATTTTCATCATACACCGGAGTTATTCTCAGCAAATGATAACGGTAATTACCTGAAAATATATTTTTAATTCTGATCTCTAATTCGAGAGCTTTTCCTTTTTTTCTACATCGCTGCAATTCTTCTATGATATCATGATCATCAGGATGCGTTTCAGGAAAAACCTTTTCCTCTTCAGAATACTGGTACCATTTACCATTAACAAAATCAACGATTCCGTCTTCATTAAGTGTAAATGCAATCTGAGGAAGTGACTCCAGCATCAGATGAAAATGATCTATCTGAGATTTCATGGTAACCTGAGATTCGCGTCTTCCTTTCACTTCAAGTTCAAGATTCTGCTGTGTTTTTTTCATCTCAAGATTCTTCTCCTGAAGATTATAGAATGTTTTTACTTTAAGCAGAAGAATTTCAGGATCTACCGGTTTGGTTACATAATCTTTACCCCCCGAAGCGTACCCTTGGGTTATAAATTTTTTATCTGTATTGACTGCAGATAAAAATATAATAGGAACATCTTTGGTTTTGCTGTAATCTGCGAGTGTTTCCGCAACTTCAAAGCCATCCATATCCGGCATCTGAACATCTAAAATAATTAAAGCATAGTCATTCTTCAGCGCTTTACCAAGAGCTTCTTCACCAGAGCCGGCTGTTTCTACCTGAAAGTCTTTAGATTCAAGTAATTTTTGAAGTGAATAAAGGTTACTTTGGTTGTCATCAACAATTAAAATCATAGGAATTAAAATCAATAATTAGTTACGGATACTTTAGCTTCAAAAATACTCACAATATTTCGAAAAGCAGTAATTTTTAAAGGATAATCCTTAAGAATTCCATACCACATTTTACATCAAAAAAAATCCCTTGCACAGGGATTGGGATTGTTGATCCTATTTTAGGAAAAACGCTCAAAATTTCAGAAAAAAAATTCTCTATTCATTCTGATATGAACATTATCTATGTAAAATCAACCATATAGAATATTAGTAAACCAAAATCCATTTGTGATCATAAAAAAATGACCAGAACTTTAAAAGGTCTGGTCATTTTTTAAACTAACTTTAATTGGTTTTCTTTTTCCATTCTGCTTTCACATCTTCAGCGGCATCTTTCGTCTTCTCCCAAGCTTCATCAGCCTTATCTTTAATATCTTCCCAAGCATCGGAAACATTAGATTTTACTCGATCCAGCCAGTCTTCCTGAGTTGCTTCCTGATCGTTATCTCTTTTTTCATTGATATAATCTTTAGCTTTATCCGCTAAGTCGCTGATCTTCCATTTTGCCTCATCAGCTGCATTTTTTAAAGAATTTTTTGTTTGGTCTACTGCATTTTCCGCTTTGTTGTAATCTGAATTTTTCATAATATAATATTTTAGTAATTGGTATATAAATAAACAATCACTATGCCTAAAAAACAATTATTCTGTTAAAAAAATATTAAAAAAAATACTTCAATACATAGATCCCTGTTTTACAGCTATTAAGCGTGTTATATTTTTTCAAAGAGATGCCCGAAATAGTTCTTTTTCTTAACGAGATAACTTTCATTTACTTCATTAGAATCAATTTCCAAAGGAATTCTGCGGTTGAGAATGATATCGCTATTCTCTACAGATTTGATTTTATCGGGATTATTCGTTAATAAGTTGATCTCTTTTATATGTAAGATACCCAACATTTCAACTGCGATATCAAAGTTTCTTCCATCAGCAGGAAACCCCAGTTTTAAATTAGCTTCAACGGTATCCCAGCCCTGTTCCTGAAGCTCATAAGCCCTCAGTTTGTTGATGATTCCGATATTTCTTCCTTCCTGACGCAGATAGACAATTACTCCTCCATTTTTAGAGATATATTTCATAGCAGTATCAAGCTGTTGTCCACATTCACATTTTTTAGAATGAAAAATTTCTCCTGTAATACATTCTGAATGAAAACGTACATTTACGACTTTCGTAAAATTTGTATTTTCTGCCACCCAAACCAAATGAGGAGACCAGTCTTCTTCACTTTCCGAAAATGCATATACATTGAAGATTCCGTAGTCTGTAGGGATTTTTGATTGCGCCTGTATTTTAAGCATACTTTCAGATTTTGAGTTGATAATTTATTTGTCAAACGGACTTTCTTTATCCTGTTTTACCCATATAAGCTTTGAGGTATCGTAACCGATCTCCTGAGCCTTGCTGATGAAACGTTGTTTGATATTTTCAGGAATATTTTTTTCGCGGGAAAGAATCCACAGATAGTCTAAATTTTTTCCGGCAACCAATGCATATTTATAATCTTCAAGGGCAACTACATTATATCCGGCATAAAAAGGCCAGAAAAAACTCACTTTCAGAGCTGCGATATTTTTTTCTCCTCTAAATTTAGCTTTACCATTTACTGAAACCCATTTGTTCTTTTTAAAATTATACCCACTGTTCATTACATTCACGCTTCCGTCCTCATTAAGACTGTACTGAGCCATTGCATTATCAAGATCTTTTTCAAACCGATAGTCAAATCTTGCTATTTCATACCATGTTCCTAAATATCTGTTGACATCAAACTGATTGACAGGCTGAGTATTTTCAGGCATAGACGTACAAGAGGCCAGACTATTTAATAATCCGAAGCTCATTAACAAGATAAAAGTTATTCTATTTTTCATTTTTAGTTATTTTTTTAAAGAAATAAATATTTAATAAAAACTGACTGTATCCATAAACAGCATCCTCAATAGGAATTGTTCCCATTCTTACTCCTAAAAATTCATCAGGATTGTAGTTAACAACCGGCGAAGGAATTAAAGACCCTGTCAGGATTCCATTTACTGCAAAAAAGCCCGGCATCAGAATCAGATATACAAAACTAGCCCTGGCTATCCAATCTTTTTTAGCGATAAAATGCAGATAGCAAAGCGTGAGTATCGTTACCACTACTGTTAATAAAGTATATATTTTCTCATAATAAAGAAGCCCTGCCACACTGAGAACAATAACTGCTGTAAAAACAATAAGATTATTAAAAACACCCACCCACTCCATCTTAAAAAACTTTTCCAGACAGTAGTAAGTAAAAACACAGGCAAATGGAATACAGTAAAAAAACAGCCACTCTTCAATGGGAAGTTCTGCAATTTTAATCCCAAGGGTATAATGAAGATCAAACCACCACACTCCTTTTGCCGTAAACCATATATCCCAAAGAATAAATGGAATGGCTACAATAGTGGATGACAACAAAAATTTTCCGAAAAGCTTATTGAATTGTATCCTTCTGTCAAAAGAAGCCAAAAAGCAGATAATGACAGTGAAAAAATTAATCAGTAAATAAGTATAGTGCATCATTTTTTATTGAAATACATTTTAAAATATTTTACAGGAACCCATAGAAATCCAAAACATTCTCCATCTTCTTTCCCCAAATACTTATGATGTTGTTTATGTGCTCGTCTTATTGCAAGTAAATACGGATTATTTGTTTTGGTAAAAACTTTCGCTCTTTGATGAATAAAAATATCATGAACAAAGAAATAAGCCATTCCGTAAAGACTTATTCCCAGACCGATAAAAAACCAATAACTGAAATTCTGCTTTACTCCCAGATATAATAAAGCAATAGCCGGGCTTGCGAAAATGAAAAAGAACCAATCGTTCCTTTCAAGCTTGCCATCATTGCTATGATCATGATGATCCCGGTGCAGGAACCACAGAAAGCCGTGCATAATATACCGATGGATCAGCCATGTTGCTCCTTCCATTGAAATAAATACTCCCAAAACGATCAGAATATTCATTTTAATTATGTTTATTGTTAAAAAGATCATTGAGAACCCTGTATCTGAAATCAAAAATGCTTCTGAGCTTTTCTTTTACAAATAACTGATGGGCTATTTTACCTAAAACTCCCATTGGAAGTTCATAATCTACAGTATCTTTCATAAGTACTCCGGAACTGTTGGGAATAAATTCATGAAAATGATTCCAGTATTTATACGGACCTTCTTTTTGAAAATCAGTGAAGCTTTTATAGCTTTCTACCTGACTGATCACTGTTTTCCACTTCATCGGAATTCCCAATACGGGAGAAACTGTGTAATCAATCTCCATTCCTTCGAATATAGGTTCATCATTAATCTCTGAAAGAACCACAAAATTCATACTTTTAGGGGTTATTTCAGATAAGTTATGAGGAGATGAAAAAAATTTCCACGCTGCCTCAATATTGCAATTAAGCTGTTGCTCTCTGTATAATCTGTACATTATTTATTCTTTTTTTGAATAGTTCCACAACCTTAAAAAAATTAATCGCTACTACAATTTAAGTATTAGAAATAAGCAGATTTGTAGCGTATATAACTCTTGAATGCTACCAACAGTTTTTGTGAGTTTGCAATTCTTATCCTTTGCTGCAGCATTTTTTGAGAACTTGTTTTTTTTATTTTTTCAAACAGCGACAAGTAGTATCTGTATGCCAGATAAACTCCGAAAATAGATGAATTCGGTAATTTTTTAATTCCCAGTAATGCTTCTTTAAACTCTTCTTCAATCTCTTTTTCAATACAGGCTTTTAATGTATTATCAAATACTGACATATTCATAGACGGGAAATAGGTTCTGCCCAGAATCTGAAAGTCATCTTTGAGATCTCTCAAAAAATTAACTTTTTGAAAAGCAGATCCCAGTTTCATAGCGAAGGGTTTGAGTTTTTCATATTGCTGTTTATTACCTTCAGTAAATATCTGCAGACACATAAGACCTACCACTTCAGCAGACCCATAGATATATTCTTTATATAATTCCGAGTTATAATCAATACTATGAAGATCCATCTCCATACTGTACAAAAACTGACTGATCAATTGTATATCAATATTATACTTACGCACTGTTTCCTGAAATGATTGTAAAATAGGATTGAGTGATATACCATCTTCCAGTGCCTCATAGGTTTCTGTTTTTAATCTATTCAAGAGCTTTTCTTTATCATAACCATGAAAGCTGTCTACAATTTCATCCGCCAGGCGTACATAACCATAAACAGCGTAAACAGCAGGTCTGATGGAAGGCTTCAGTGCCAGTATCCCCAATGAAAAACTGGTACTGTATTTTTGTGTCGTGTACTTACTGACTTCGTAAGACAATTCATCAAACAATTTTTTCATATTATTTTATTTTTAGTTTACTGACTTCAGTTGCTACTATTTTCCCGGAAATTATCGAAGGAGGAACACCCGGCCCCGGAACAGTTAGCTGTCCCGTATAAAAAAGGTTTTTGATTTGTTTATTTTTGATTTTAGGTTTCAGGACAGCTGTTTGCGACAAAGTGTTAGACAATCCATAAGCATTACCCTGATAAGCATTATAGTCTGAAATAAAATCACTTACACAATAACTCTTTTTATACTCAATTCTTGAAACAAGATCGCTTTCTCCTGTGTGCTTTTCAATTCTATCAAGCATTTTTATAAGGTATTCTTCCCTTACCGCTTCTTCATCATGTATTCCAGGCGCAAGAGGCAGCAACAGAAAAAGATTCTCACAGCCTTCCGGAGCAACATCCGGATCTGTTTTTGAAGGACAACACGTATAAAAAAGAGGTTTTGAAGGCCATTTCTTATTTTTATAAATACAATCTATATGATTGTCAAGTTCATTTTCGAAAAAAAGGGTATGATGTTTTAAATGCGGAATTCTTCCCTTGATTCCAAGATAATAAATAAGGCACGAGGGCGCAAAGGTTCTTGTTTTCCAATATTCTTCCTTGTAGTTTCTGAGTGATTTAGGGAGTAATGTTTCTGTATGATGATAATCTGATGAAGCAATTATGGCATCAAATTCATAATTTTCACCGTCTATTGTGATTGAAACTACTCTTCCTTTTTCTGTATTTATTTTCTGTACTTCACGGCTAAAATGAAAAGTTACCCCTTGTTTTTCTGCAACTTTTTTCATGGCGAGAACCAGCTGATAAAACCCTCCCATTGGATACTTTGTTCCTAAAACATAACCTCCATAATTCATGAGACTATACAGAGCAGGAATATTTTGAGGAGAAGCACCAAGAAATATAACCGGAAATTCCATTAGCGATCTGAGTTTTGAATCAGAAAAATAGCCAGAAACATATTTCCTGAAATCACTTAAAAGATTAAGTTTCATTGCACTGCCTGCTATTTTTAAAGAAGCAAATTCTAACCAGTTATAACAAGGTTTTGTCACAAAATCTTTCATTCCTACCTCATATTTAAACTGAGCTGATTTCATAAACTGATCATACCTATTACCCGCTCCCTGCTCTATTTTTTCAAATAACTCCCGGATTTCATCATTGCTTTCAGGTATTGAAACTTTTTCTTTTGCAAAAACCATTTCAAACTGTGGGTCTAAGGATATCAGTGTAAAGAAATCGGATGCTTTATACCCAAAGTCATTGAAAAAGCCTTCGATAATATCAGGCATCCAGTACCAGCTGGGTCCCATATCAAAAACAAACCCTTCCTCTGTTTTAAATTGCCTTGCACGTCCTCCGGGCTGATCATGCTTTTCAAATACATGTACTTCATGTCCTGACTTTGCAGCATATGCAGCTGCAGAAAGCCCGGAAAAACCGGAACCTATTATCGCAATTCTCTTTCTTATGTTATCGGCATTCATTGTTATTGAGTCGTTTTATTCAACACTTTTACGATTTATTCAATTCAGTTTTTTATACGCAGCATCCAAAAGATCTCTTGCATCGAGATTCATCCGGTAAAAAGAATGATGAAATTCATCCAGTTTAGAAAGTATAGCAATGAGCAACATCTGTTCAGAATGAGTAAGATTTCCTGCCACCACCTTTGAAGCCATACGGATCTCTTCTATGCTATCAGCTAATACAGCCAGTCCTTTCTCTGTTATTTGAATCATCTTACTTCTTTTGTCTTTTTGAACAACAGTCTGTTCAGCCCAGCCATTACGAAGTAAACGGTTAATGATAAGTATCCCCGAAGATTTTTCATGAAGATTGCGTTTGATCAGTTCCATTTTAGACATGGTTCCCAATACCTTAAGGTTTATAAGATATATGAAATCATCCTGACTTGAAAAGGTAGAATGGCTAATTACAGAGCGTGAGTAAGATTTTGCATATCTATTCATTCTTATCAATAAAGTAGTGATAACACTATCAGAACTTCGTCCCAATTCTTTTCCTGTCCAATCAGGGTCTTGAGATTCAAAACCATCTTTACAGGACACATTAATCCATTTTATAAATCCTTTAAGGTCATTACTATAGAAGGATTTACCCTCATTTTGTTTCATGAATTGCTGAACAAGTTCTATAACCGATTTTATAAGATCAAAATTCATATAAAACATTTAGTACACAAATGTACTAATTTTAGAATATAAATATACTTTTATTTTATTTTTATTTGATAATAAAACCGAAATGATAAATAAACGTGCTTAACAAGAGGTAGAAAATCAATATGATCTTTAAATAAATAGTAATAAGAGAAGTATTAAATAGTAAATTAATAAACCAAAATGATTTTTTATAAATTGTTTGTTGATGACACAATGACCATAAAGACTTGAAGATACGCTCATCAAGGCTACCATAAAATAAATGGCACCCACTAAAGAAAGTGGGCGCCAAGTTAAAAGTCCATACATTGAAAAAACATGTAAATGATTATTCTGGTAATTTAGGCGGACTTATCCTTTGATTTTTAGTATTGAGTGTTCCCAGGAATGCTTCCAGTTGAGCTATTTCTTCATTGGTAAGATCCAATGGTTTCAACATTGAAGATTTCTGAGAATCTAATTGTATATTTCCATGTATTGTAGAACGTTTTTTAGGGGGCTCCGGATTTCCCTTATTATAGAAATGGATTACATCCGCCATGGTCATAAAAGCACCGTTATGCATCCAGGGGCCTGTTCTGGTAACTTCCCGTAATGACTGTACCCTGAATTTTCCGGCATCTGCAACATCCTTTGTTACCAAATATCTTCCGAGATCTTCCTGCTTTGAACCTAGTAGTGATGTTCCGATATTCTCAAAGCGATTATTTGAAAAATATCCTGAATTATGGCAGTTTATACATTGAGCTTTGGTTCTGAAAAGATGTAAACCCATAACTTCATTATCTGTAAAAGCATCTGATTTTCCATCAATAAACTGATCAAATTTACTTGACGGACTTTTGACCGTTCTTTCAAATGTTGCGATTGCTTTTGCAATTTTCTCCTTTGTCACTGATTGATCACCAAAAGCTTTTTCGAATAGACTGGCATATCCTTTTATATTGGCAATCTTTTCTGTGGCAAGATCAATATGTTCATTCATTTCTTTTTTGTCCTGAATCGGCATGTGCGACTGTTCCTCCAAAGACCCCGCACGTCCGTCCCAAAATAAAGTTTTAGCATAGGCAACATTTAAGATACTCATAGCGTTTCTTGAACCCAGCTGACGGTCATGCCCAAAAGAAAAAGTACGGTTATCCGACCAGCCCAGTTCAGGATCATGGCAGGATGCACAGGCAATCTGGTTGGACCCTGAAAGACGGGGATCATAGAAGAGTGTTTTTCCTAAAAGTACTTTTTCTGTAGAATAAGGATTATCTTCCGGGAACTGTATTTCGGGTAAATGACCTATTTCCGTAAAGTAAGGAATTGCTTCAGGGCTCAATTGCGGTTTGGGCCATCTCGAAATATCCCCTGATGAGTATAGCTTTCTGAGTTTCGCCATCAGAAAAGTCTTATCATTAACTTCTTTATTAACTCCTGTACTCAGACAATTATTAAACAGAAAAACTGTCACAAAAAAAACAAAAATCCAACTTATTACATTCTTCATTATTCCGTAGTGTTATGATACAATAATTATTTTTAAAGGGTTTACATTCATTGAGAAGCGACTCAGAATTAATATCCAGGATTCTGTTTCATATTACTATTGATCATCACCGATTCCTGCGGAATGGGAAGAACAAATCTATTGTTGGGATATGACGGACTGCAGTTATTGGCAATACACCCATTATTACGGATAATATTTTTATGATTTCTCATAAGATCAAAAAAGTATTGATTTTCAAAAACAAATTCTTTTCTTTTTTCTTCCAGTAAAACATCCATGGAAATTTGTGTTAATGAAGGTAATCCCGCCCTGTTTCTTATAGCATTCACATCCTCTAAAGCCTGAGGAGCATTTCCCTGATGAAGAGAGGCTTCTGCACGGATAAAGTAAACAAGACTTAAGCGATATACAGGACTATAATTCTGGACTTTATACTTTTTCGTGAAATAATAAGGTAGATTAGCCTGAGAGCTTCCTGTAACGGATGTTTTCAGATTTTGGGTCTCAAAGAGCTGTTTTCTTAAATCATCGGAAGTATAAAGGTTATAGATATCTTCCGAAGCCACATAAGAGGATCTGTTTGTACTTGTTTTAAAATTATAGAGATTAGCTGTATGAGATTGATTTTCAGATGTATTTGCAAAATACAGAATCATTTCTGAAAGGGCCCATTTTGAAAGGAATTCATTTTTCGGCGTAAGAGAGAGCCCGGATTCTGTAATAATTTCTCCCGCATACTGGTAAGCTTTAGACCAATCATTCTTCCACAATGCGATTTCAGCAGCAAGAGTTTTTACAGCAACAGGATTCATAAAATTGATGCTTTCTCCTGCAGGAATAGCATGCTGGGTCTGTACCAATGATAAAGCTTCAGTAATATCTTTTTCCAGTAAATCAAAAGTTTCAGCAGCGGTTCTTCTGCTTGGAAAATCAACTCCAACTTTCAGAGAAGCAATATTGTAAACAATTCCCAGGTGAGATGCATCAGGAGTATAAGTATAATTTTGGCCGTAATATTTCAATAATTGAAAATGGACAAAAGCTCTTAATGCCAGGGCTTCTGCTTTGATTTCGTTAATTTCCTGGGAGGTAGCATCGGTAAGCTTATCCACATACTGCAAAATAAGATTAACATTATTAATAACCTGATAAGAATTGGTATAATAGTCCTTTAGCTTACTTGCCGACGACTGATCATCAAATTGATAGGCATTGTCTACCCTAACCGGTACTGAAATGGTTCCTGATGTATTGGGAGGATACTTAAGGTTTCCAGATTGTAAATCGCCGTAGGTGTAGGCTGCTTCAGTAAAATAATTGTCACGAAGCTGATTGTAAGCACCATTCAGCGCTTCAAGAACTCCTTTTTTTGTTGCTAGCTGTGTGCTGATAGAAATAGCCTCTACCGGTTCATGCTCAAGAAAGTCTCTGCACGAAACAGTGGAAAACAGTACTATTGCCAGGAAAAATATTTTTTTCATTTTCTTACTTTTAAAAATTTGCTTTAAAACCAAAACTAAAGGTTCTCATTTCAGGATACATATATCTGAATTCCCTGATCCCGTTTTTACCGACCGGAGATTTTTCTTTATACCAGTACAGCACATTAGAGCAGTCTAAAAATATGCTCGCACTTTTGATAAAACTGTTTTTGATCTTATGTAAAGGGAGCTTATAATTAAGATTAACGTTCTGAAGCTTGATATAGCTGTTATCATAAACATATTTGCTGTTATTCGACATTGAAGGCTTATTTGTAGGCTTTCTATTGGGGGCCATATCTCCCGGAGCCTGCCAGTAATCCAGCGCATTAACACTTACATTACGGTTAATAAGAATGGTATATTTATCAATCAGATCACTGGCAATCAGCACATTTCCGCCCCATTCAAAATTCACTAAGAATGAAAGACTCAGATTTTTGTACCGGATGGTATTACTTAAACCTCCGGTAAAGTCAGGCTGGGTATCACCTATGATGGTATAATTGGTGGCATCCAGAGGAGTAAACTCTCCTGAATCCATAGGAACTCCTTTTACCATAAATCTGTCCAGACCATTTGCGGGATTCACTCCCAGCCATTCATATCCCCATATCGCTGAAGTTGAAGTTCCAATTTTTTGGGCACGGGCATACGCAGCTGTTGAAAATTTTTCTTCCAGTCCGAAAAGAGCGGTTACTCTGTTTTTTACGGTAGCAATATTGAAACTGCTGCTCCATGTAAAATTCTTTTTATTAAACCAGTTCCCTCTTACAGAAACTTCCAATCCCTGATTATACATTTCAGCGCCATTGATTTCTGCGGATTTATAGCCGGTTTCAATGGGAACATCCCTGGATACAATCATGTCTGAAATATTATTTCTGAAAAGTTCTATAGTGAAATCTATTTTCTTAAATAAACTAAAATCAATTCCCAGATTGTATTTTTCGTTTTTTTCCCACGTGAGCTCAACGTTCTGCGGCGAAGTCACTTCAGGATACGCATAATCATAGTCATAGGTAAACCCGTTTCCTGCCACGGTATACAACCCTGAAGAACGGTAACTTCCAATTCTGGAATTCCCGGTAATTCCCCAAGATGCACGAAGTCTCAGAAAACTTAATACTGAACTATCCTCCAAAAATCTTTCTTTAGAAATCAGCCATGAAGCACCAATTCCTCCATTTACAGAGGCGTTCACATCTTTTCCGAAAGCAGAACTTTCATCTCTTCTTACACTGGCAGAAAGAAAATATTTTTTCTTAAAATCATAATTTAGCTGACCAAAAAAGCTTCTCCCGCTGTCTTCCTGGGTAAGAGCCCGAAAAGTAGTTCCGTTAATAGCATTATAAGGATCCTGATAGGTGTCATACTCTTTAAAATTACTTCCGAGGATCGCTTCTTTATAATCTTTTGTATGGCGAAGCTCCATTCCAACCAGCAGGTCTGCATGATGTTTTTCCCAGAAAGTCTTTTCGTAATACAAATGGGTGCTCCAGTTCCATTTTTTACTGTCTGAAGTATTGATACGGCTTTTTCCAAAGCTTGTTTTCGTGGATCCGCTTTCATTAAGTCCGGATTTCCAATCTGTATTTTTCTTATCTGAGATATCAAGTCCAAAGAGTGTACTCAGCTTTAATCCCCTTATAATTTCATAGCTGATATTTAAACTTGAGAGCAAAGAATTATTTTTGACGTTGATTACATTTTGGGTGGCTGCAGCAAGAGGATTAGCAATACCTGAAGTACCTGTTGGTCTGAAACCTCCATCCTCATCATAGATTGCTTTATCCGGTGACAGGATAAAGTTGAAATAAGTATTAGGCTGCTCTTTAAAGAAATTATTATAGGCCGCATAGAGACTAATATTCAATTTTTTATATTTGAAGCCTATGGTAGCATCTATCCCTTTTTTTTCCAAAGAATTCATGACCTTGGATTCATTATTTTTTGAATAATCCAACCCTACCCGGTAAGTGAAATATTGCCCACCACCACTGGTGGTAAAATTGGTCCTGTAAAAATCACCATTCCTGTTCATTACATCAAACCAGTTGACATCTACTCCATTCCATGGATAAGCTACTGGCTTGGGAAGGTTTTTAGAATAATCATTATAAAGCTGAGCATACTGCTGTCCGCTCAGATATTTAATTTTGTTAATACTCTGCGAAACTCCATATTGGGTAGTAAATGAATAAGTCGGTTTTCCTTTATGTCCTTTTTTAGTGGTAATCAGGATCACTCCATTGGCAGATTCAGCTCCGTAAAGTGCTACTGCTGCTGCATCTTTCAGAATATTAATACTTTCAATATTATCTGTATTGAGCCTTGCCAGTGGATTAATATTCATCTCGGAATTGGATTCTGCACCATTAAAGTAAGTCTGAGCAAAGGGATTGTCTTCTCTCATAATGACACCATCTATAATGATGAGTGGCTGTGTAGAAGTTCCGAAAACTGCTGAAAGCGGAACCAGAGAGCCTAGTCCTCTAATATTTATATTTACAGGCTTTCCCAGTTCTGTATTATTTACAATCTGTACTCCGGGAGCCATCCCTGCAATCATCTTGTCTATACTTTCATAAGCTTGGGAAACATTAATATCTTTTTCTGTAAGCGTTACTATGGATCCCACAACTTCTTCTTTAAGCTTTTTGGTTCCATAGGAAGAAGTCACAACAACTTCCGCAATCGATTGCACATTTGTAGAGTCTTTTTTTTCGGCTGATGAAGTTTGGCCATTGATGAGAACAGCTCCGCAAATCATCAGAATACTTGCGACAGATTTATTCATTACTGTTGAAATAGGAATAATTTACAATAAAGAGAGGAGGTTTACAAACTATATTCTTAAAAGAAAACCTGATTGATACAGAAAGAATAAAAAGCTGATAAATACCATTGCATACCGTCCAAACTCATGAAATTTTAATTAGAATTAATAAAAATAATTGCAAATTTAAGTAATTAAAATAGAAAAAAAGAATCTGCATTTTAATTTTTACCGAAAAAGTCATCCGCTTTAATCAGCTATGCCTAAAAGTTCTATTGAGGACATTGTAATAAATCATTGCTGTTTAAAATTTGTTTTAAGCCTCAATTTTTAGTTTGAAACGGCAAGATAGCTATCATAAAAAATGATATAAGATACCTTTATTACCTTATAAATTTAAAGTTTTTCCGTACCTCCAAAAAAAGGTAATTAATATAAAAACAATAATTTAAGGGGATTCAAAACAAATTATTTAATTAATATCTTCATAAATAATGTAAAACACAGTCATTTTACTTTTAAATAGCTATAATTTGATTAAATTTACGTCAATAACGTCTGTTTATTCAGGCATCTTAAAAACGCTCAGAAAAAAAGGTATGAATAAAAAAAATGCCACTATTTATGATATTTCCAATAAGCTCAACGTAAGTGTGGCAACTGTTTCGAGAGCATTGAATGACCACCCGCGAATAAGTGAAGCTACCAAAGAGCTGGTTCGTAAAACGGCCAAGGAAATGAATTACAAGCAAAATAACCTTGCCAAAGCTTTAAAAAGCGGTGAAACCAAAAATGTAGGTATCATTGTTCCGTATATCAATACCAACTTTTTCTCGTCAGTAATCCGAGGAATTGAGGAAGAACTTTCCCCACTCGGTTATCATGTTATTATCTGCCAGAGCCACGAAGATGTGAATATTGAAAAAAGACAGCTGAACACGTTGCTGAATGCTCAAGTGGATGGTATTTTTATGTCTGTTTCCAAAACAACAACGGATATCAGTCATATCCAAAGCATTATAGATACTTCGAATACACCGGTTATTTTCTTTGACCGTAAAAAAGATATCTCAGGGATCAGCACGGTGACTATTGATGATTATCGTGGTGGTTACATGGCTACGGAACATCTTATCAAAGAGGGATATAAGAATATCTGCCATTTTGCAGGAGATCTTAATCTTGAAATTTACCAGAACCGTCTTAATGGCTATAAACAAGCTTTGGCGGATCATCACCTTCCTGTAAAAGAGGATAATATTATCTTTACGGGCAGTTCTATTGAAGAAGGAACAGAAGCCATCAAAAAACTTTGGAGCAAAAAATCTGTTCCGGATGCTATATTTTCATCCAGTGACTTTGCTGCCTTAGGTGCCTGCCAGGAATTAAAAAAGAGAAAAATAAAAATTCCTGAGGAAGTTGCCATTATCGGTTTTTCCAATGAACCATTTACTCAGTTTATGGAGCTTCCGATCAGTTCGGTAGATCAGACTCCTGTATTGATGGGGAAAATGGCAGGACAGGTATTTTTAGAAAGTGTAAAAGAAAACGGTTCCGGGGTTTCTATTGAGAAAAAGGTGGTGCTTACGCCGCAACTTTATATCAGGAAGTCGTCAAAGAAAAAATAGTTTTTCTCTTGAGATTACTACGTTACAGAAGTCATCAAAAGCCTGTTTGTCATTCTGAAGAAGGACGAATCTAAATTACACTCTATTTATAAGTTTGGCTAAAGCCAATGATCGTATCTCTGTTTTATTAAACGGGCTAAAGCCCGTTTCTATTGAATCACATTTTTACTATTTTATTGATCATTTTACTCGTGAGAAAGTTTCACTTCTCTAAATATTCCTCGCTCTGATATTTCATTATTATAAAAAGAAAATGCCTCCTACAAAGTAGAAAGCATTTTCATCCCTAATTAATATTTATAGTCAAAAAACATTTTATAAACTCACGCCTCTTCTCCAGGGAATAAAGTCGTTTTGATTTAAAATGGCAGCTTTTGTTTTTACTTCTCCACTGGCTATTTTAATAATAAACTCCAGCAGTTCTTCTGCTTTCTCGTCAATTGTCTTTTCCCCAGTAATCACATCTCCGGTATTGAAGTCGATGATATCCGGCATTCTCTCGGAAAGAGAAGTATTGGATGATATTTTTACCACAGGAACGACAGGATTTCCTGTCGGAGTTCCAAGACCTGTTGTAAACAAAACAACATTAGAGCCTGAACCTACCAAAGCAGTGGTGCACTCTACATCGTTTCCGGGAGTACATAGTAAATTCAATCCGGGTTTCTGAATATATTCGGTGAAATCAAGAACATCATTAATGGGAGATGAGCCTCCTTTTTTAGCCGCTCCTGCAGATTTCATGGCATCAGTGATCAATCCATCTTTAATATTCCCCGGTGACGGATTCATATCAAAGCCAGATCCTGCAGCAACGACTGATTCTTCAAAATCTTTCATCAATTGTAAAAATCGTTCTGCATCTTTCTCGTTTACACAACGGTTTACCAGTTCCTGCTCTACGCCGCATAATTCCGGGAATTCGGAAAGAATGGTAGCACCACCAATTCCTGCCATTAGATCTGATAACCGCCCTAAAACCGGATTGGCAGAAATTCCGGAAAAACCGTCTGAGCCACCACATTCCAATCCTAATACAAGCTTTGAAATAGATGCGGGTTTTCTTTGGATTTCATTGGCCTTTTTAATGGCTTCATAGGAATCCTTAATGATCCCGCTCAGCATTTCATCCACGGTTCCCGATTTTTGCTGCTCATAAACGATAATCGGTTTTTTATTTTCGGGACTGATCTTTTCAAGGGCATCTTTAAAAATCTGAACCTGCAAATTCTGACAACCAAGGCTCAAAACAGTTGCTCCAGCTACATTTGGATTATTAACATAGCCTGCCAGCAAACGTCCCAATGCTTCTGCATCCTGACGAATTCCGCCACAACCACCCTGATGGGTTATAAATTTAACGTCAATATTTTTAAAAACCCTGAAGTCCTGATCTTCTTCAGCGATAATTTCTTCCTCTGAATTATTGATAAGAGATCTCAGCAGTAACTGATGTTTTGTTACTTTTTCAAATAAAAGTTCTTTCTCAAAAACCTCTTTTAAAATCTCTACATTTCTGTTTTCACAAAAAACCAAAGGAAAAAACAGCCATACATTTTCTGTTCCTACCTGCCCGTCTTCCCTGTGATAGCCCATGAAAGTTCTGTCTTTCCACTGATCTACATTGGGAGCCGTCCAGGAAATAGTTTCTGTTTTGCCTTCTACTTTTGCGCTCTGATGTTTTACATTTTCCGTGGTAATCACCTCTCCTTTTTGGATGGGCTGACTGGCTTTTCCCACCAAAACCCCATACATGATAATGGAATCTCCTGCTGAAAGATTTTCTGTAACGAACTTATGTTTGGCCTTTGTATCTTTTATCATCTCATAAGTAAGATCACCCAGTGTAACCGTTTCACCCTGTGCAAGATCAACCAGCGCGACTGCTACATTATCATCAGGATTGACCTTCAGTACTTTCTTTTGCATAATATTTAAGAGTAAGATTGAATAAAGTTTTGATATGCTGTTTCCACATCATGATGGTCAATTTCCCACAATGCTTTTGCCACCGCCTCTTTCAAACCTTTAACTTGGGTAAGATCAGTATCCCAGAAAGCAACTTCACTTAGTGCCAGTGATGCTACCTTTTCATAATCGTTTGTTGTCCAGATATCTTTGAATCGATTGATAATTGCCTCTTCATCATTCAATGGAAGGGTTTCCCCATTAAAACTTCCCTGGTAGAATCTGATTAAACTTGCCAGAGAGAAGGTTAAATTAAGCGGTAATTTCTGATTAATTTCAACATACCCTAACAGGCTCGGAAGAATTCTTACTTTAAATTTAGAAACAAAATATAAAGCGATACTTGCCAGATGGTGTTTAATAAAAGGGTTTCTAAACCTGTCAAACACTTCTTCAGCAAAATCTTTCAACTCGTTCTCATCCAATCCTAAGGTTGGGTTGACTTCATTGAAAATCGCATCACGTAAAAACTTCCCGATAAATGGATTGTCAATGGATTCTTTTACCGTTTCTTTTCCTGATAAAAGTGCCGGAGCCAGCATTAAAGTGTGGCCGCCATTCAAAATTCTTACTTTTCTCAGGCGATAAGGCTGAATGTCATCCACCACTAAAATCTGCTCATTGATCTGATCGAAGGGAATTCTTTCTTTCAGATTTTTAGCATCCTGAATGACAAAAAGTAAAAATACTTCAGAAACAACCATCATCTGGTCTTCATAATCCAACTGTTCTTCATAAGATTCTGCATCATCTTTAGGATATCCCGGAACAATCCTGTCTACCAATGTATTGTGGAAATAATTACACTGTTCAATCCATTGCACAAAATCCTCTTTTAAATTCCATAATCTGGCATATTGAATAATGATATCTTTTAAGACAAAGGCATTATCTTCAATGAGTTCACATGGGATAATTCTTAATCCTTTTTCTGGTGCTCCTTTGAAATGTTTAAATCTTTCATATAATAAAACTGTCACTTTCGCCGGAAAGTTTTTGTGCGGTCCGGAATACTGATCTTCAGTTTCGTCATACGCAATTCCTGTTTCTGTGGTATTGGAGAAAACAAATTCCAACTCTTCTTCTTTTGCTAAAGCCAGAAATTCGTCATATCGTGTATAAGGATTGATGGACTTCTGAATGGAAGAAATCACCTGTTTTTCATCAATAATTTCGCCTTTTTTTATTCCTCTTGTAAAAAGGGTGTATAGATTATCCTGCTCTTCCAGCTTATGAACAGAACCTCCCTGTGTAGGCTGAACATTGACAATTCCAGCATTGAAATCTGCTTTTTTATTTAATTGATCTATAATATAATCTGTAAATCCCCGCATAAAATTTCCTCCTCCAAACTGTACGATTTTGATCGGAAGCTTTTCCTGAGAACCATTGAATTCACGATTTAATTTTTGTTTTATCTGATTTTCCATTTTTTCTAATTTGAATGAAACTATCTTTAGGTTTGATAGCTTTTGTTTCTATTTAATCACTTTATATTTCGGAACCAAAGTTTTCATGACACTCCAGGCAACCAGGTAAGCCACTGCACATACTGAGAAAATGATCATGTAGCCTTTATCAATTCCATCAGAAATAATAGCTCCTGATTTTTCCAGATCATGAACAAAATTTTCCGGAAGACGTTCATTAATGTATTGAGGATATTTTTCCAATAAAGGAATTCCGTCCACAGTAGTCCATGCTTTATGAGCATGATCAAACAGAACTCCAGAAGATTTATTAATTAAAAATGAGCCGATTCCACCTGCCATCCCTCCGATTCCTGTAATGGTTGCGATGGCTTTTTTAGGAAACATATCGCCAACCGTAGAGAAAATATTGGCAGACCATGCCTGATGTGCTGCTCCCGCAATTCCGATAATCAGAACCGGAATCCAATAGGAAACAGAACCTAATGGTTGTGCCAACAAAGCCAGCAGAGGGAAGAATGCGAATATTAACATCGCTTTCATCCTTCCGGAATAAGCATCCATGCCTTTTTTCTCTACAAAATATTTTGGAAGCCATCCTCCGATAATCGACAATAAAGTAATCATATAAAGAACAAATAGCGGTAAGGCACTTTGGGTAGAATCCATTTTATAAACAGAACTCAGATAAGCTGGTGTCCAGAACAGGAAAAACCACCAGATTCCATCTGTCATAAATTTTCCGAAAGCAAAAGCCCAGGTTTGTCTGTGACTGAAGCATTCCCTGAAAGAGAATTTCTTTTCCGGCAGCGACGCACCTTCCGATGGAAAATCATCCTGATCCTGCTGAATATAGATAAGCTCATGCTCATTAACCTTGTGATGTTCGTGAGGTTTTTTGTAATAGAATACCCAAAGGCCCATCCAAACAAAACCTAATGCTCCGATAATGATAAATGCCCATTCCCAGCCCATCGATTTTGCGATAAAAGGAATGGTAACCGGCGCAGCTAATGCTCCAACCGTTGCTCCGGCATTAAAGATACTGGTTGCCAGCGCTCTGTCTTTCTTTGGGAAATACTCTGCAGTCGTTTTTATCGCAGCAGGAAAATTCCCTGCTTCCCCAACAGCCAGAACGAAACGGGCAAAAATGAACAATGTAACACTGGTACTGATGATAGCCCCAACATTATCTACTCTTCCGATAATTTCTTTAGATTCTTCAAAACCTACCCACCAGCTTCCGGTCAGAGCCCCTGAAGTAGCAATTCCGCAGAAAGCATGGAGTACCGCTCCTATTGACCAGATTCCGATCGCCCAGAGAAATCCTTTTTTGGTATCCATCCAGTCTACGAATTTCCCGGCAAAAAGCATACTTATTGCGTAGAAAATAGAAAATAATGCAGTGATATTTCCGTAATCATTATTGTTCCAGTGAAATTCCGGAGCGATGAAATCTTTCCAGGTGAGAGACAGCACCTGCCGATCCATATAATTGATGGTCGTTGCAATAAAAAGGAGCAGGCAGATTGTCCATCTGAAGGTACTCGGTTTCGGAGATATTTCTTTTTTCATATCAATCGTTAATAGTATTGATTTTTATTGATTTTAACAATAGAACAAGACAAAAACTATCCTTTCTATGCTAAGCAAGCACAGAAACTATTAATTTTTTAAACCATTATTATGTAATTAAAGAATTGAAAACAGTTAAGTTGAGCTTCAATGGTTACCCTCTTGAAAGTTTTTACTTAGTTTTTAAATTTCTTGCTGGCTTAAATAAAATGTAAGGATCTCGTTATCTTAATTCATTAATAACCTGAATCGAATGGGCAACTGCTTCTGTAATCTTTTCATAGTCATATTCTCCTTCTTCATTTTTTACAAACAGCTGGGAACCTAATCCTACACAATAGGCTCCTGCAGAAATCCATTCGGTAATATTTTCTTTAGCAGGGATTACTCCTCCTGTAGGCATGATGTTTGACCATGGCAGCGGACCTTTCACTGCTTTGATGAATTCCGGACCTCCTACTTGTGTTGCCGGGAATATTTTTACAATTTCAGCACCCAGTTCTTCGGCGTAAGAAATTTCAGAAACGGAACCACAGCCGGGCATCCACGCAATTTTTCTCCGATTGCAAACTTTTGCGACTTCAGGATTTAAAATGGGAGCTACAATAAAATTCGCACCATTCTGAATGTATAATGAAGCCGTTGCCGGATCAAGGATAGAACCAATCCCCAGGATCAGTTCAGGAATTTCTTTGGCAGCATATTTTACCAGCTCAGCAAAAACTTCATGGGCAAAATCTCCCCTGTTGGTAAATTCAAAAACCCGGGCACCACCATCAAAACAAGCTTTCACAATTTTTTTGCAAACATCAAGATCTGTATGATAAAACACTGGTACAATCCCTGTCTGCTTTGCCATCAAGGCAACTTCTATTCTATTAAATCTTGCCATAATTATCTTTTTATTCTTCCTCCTGAATTTCCATTCATCACTTCCAGGATGTCTTCTACACTTGAATAGTTAATATCCCCCGGAATAGTATGTTTTAAAGCACAGGCTGCGTTTGCAAAATTCAATGCTTTTTCATCATCAAAATTCTTTAAACCATAGATCAGACCTGCGGCAAAAGCGTCTCCCGTCCCGATTCTGTCAACGACAGGATTGATTTCAAGGAGATTGGTTTCAAAATAGGTTTCATCTACCCATGCTCTTCCCTGGGTTTGCTGAGTGCTGGCTGTGACCCCAATTCTTACTTTATCAAAAATCCTTTGAACGGAAGGAATCTGTTGTTTTAATTCTTTACAGGCTTCAATAAAACCTTCTTTGTCTGAGGAAAACTGAGTTTCGAGAATTTCATTGATTTCGTTTACTCCTCCGATAAAAATGGTGGAATAAGAAACCAGTTCTTTCAGTATTTCATTTCCTTTTTTGCCATATTTCCAGAGATTTGAACGATAAGCCGGATCGGTCGTCACTTCAATCCCCATCTCCTGAGCGGTTTTCAGCCCCTCTTTTAAAGCTTCATAGGCCGATTCCGAAATACCGGGACTGATTCCTGTCCAGTGGAAGTATCCGCATCCTTCAAGCGCTTTTTTCCAGTCTATTTTTTCAGGCCGGATGTTCGCAAAAGAACCGTTCAGCCTGTTATAAGCAATTCTGCTGGCACGAACTGATGATCCTGCTTCAAGAAAATACAGTCCCAGAGGATGTTCATTCTTGTTGATAAAAGTGGTATCAATACCAAAACTCTGAATGAAAGAAACCGCAGATTCTCCAACAAAATCATCGGATACACAGCTGATATGCTGTACTTCACAACCTATTGTTGCCAATGAAGCAGCGACATTCAACTCTGTTCCTCCAAAAAAGAACTCCATTTCATGACTTTGTTTCATGGTTCTGTTTCCGGGTGGAGAAAGCCTCATAATGACTTCACCGAATGTGACTATTTTGCTCATGATATTCAATTAAAAATCAAAATAGTTTTTTGCGTTATGATAACAGATATCTGAAATAGTTTTCCCAATCAGTTCAATGTCATCCGGCAGTTCGCCATTCTTCATTTCTTCTCCGAAAAGATTACACAATACTCTTCTAAAATATTCATGTCTTGGATAAGAAAGGAAACTTCTGGAATCTGTGAGCATTCCTACAAAGCAGCTAATCAATCCCATATTGGAAAGGGCATTCATTTGTTTAATCATCCCATCTTTCTGGTCGAGAAACCACCATCCTGAACCAAACTGTACTTTTCCTTTGATGCTTCCATCATTAAAATTTCCGATCATTGTCGCGAAAATTTCGTTATCAGCTGGGTTTAAATTGTATAAAATGGTTTTTGTAAGTTTATCTTTTCCATCTAAAGTGTTCAAAAATCGGGACAACGTCTCCGCCTGTACAAAGTCTCCAATCGAATCCCAGCCGGTATCAGGTCCCAGAACTCTATGCATTCTTTCATTATTATTTCTCAAAGCTCCCAGGTGGAATTGCTGCACCCATCCGTATTTATGATAAGCCTCCCCTAAGAATAATAAAATGGCTGTTTTAAATTGATTCACCTGCTTTTCGGCAATCACTTTTCCGGCCAATTTATCATTGAAAATAGTATTCACTTCGGCTTCTGAAGCTTCTTCAAAAGAAATATTGTTTAAACCATGGTCACAAAGTCTGCATCCGTTTTCGTGGAAATACTCAATTCTTTTAAGCAAAGCATCACATAAAGTCTGGTAAGAATTGATTTCAATATCTGCTGAAGCTCCCAGTTTTGCGATATAATCTGCAAAATTGTGGTTTTCAATCAAAATGGCTTTATCCGGACGGAACGCCGTGCTTACTTTGATACTGAAATCGCTTTTCGCCAGATCCTGATGGTAATTCAAAATATCTGTAGGATCTTCTGTGGTACATAGAGATTCCACATTCATCATTTTCAAAAGACCTCTGGTAGATTTTTCCGGTGTCTGAAGCTGAGCGGTGATATTCTCATAGATCTCTGATGCGTTATCTTCACTTAATAATTCATCAATTCCGAAATATCTCTTTAATTCCAGATGAGTCCAATGATACAGAGGATTTCTCAATGTATAAGGAACCGTTTTTGCCCATGCTTCAAATTTCTCTTTGTCAGTAGAATCTCCTGTGATGAATTTTTCATTCACTCCCATGGTACGCATAGCTCTCCATTTGTAATGATCACCGGCAATCCATACTTTAGAGATATTTTCAAAAACAGTGTCTTCTGCAATATCTTTAGGGATCAGATGATTATGATAATCGATGATCGGCTGTTTTTCTGCAAACCTGAAGTAAAGTTCTTCAGCGTATTTATTTTGTAATAAAAATTGATCTGTTATAAAAGGTTTCATTCTAGTCTAATCTGTAGTTATTCATTAGCAGGTTTTCCAATGGTGGCGAGAATTCCTCCGTCAACGTAAATAATCTGTCCGTTGATGAATCTGCTTGCATC
Source organism: Chryseobacterium sp. Marseille-Q8038 (assembly GCF_965111995.1). Lineage (NCBI taxonomy): Bacteria > Pseudomonadati > Bacteroidota > Flavobacteriia > Flavobacteriales > Weeksellaceae > Chryseobacterium > Chryseobacterium sp. Marseille-Q8038. The sequence goes on from NZ_CBCOPN010000001.1 coordinate 1,271,279, forward strand.
AGAAGCAAGGAAAATAGCTGTTCCTGCAAGGTCTTCCGGATTTCCCCACCTTCCTTCCGGTGTTCTGCTGATGATAAAATCATTGAAAGGATTTCCATCCACACGGATGGGTTCTGTCTGGGAAGTAGCAAAATATCCGGGACCGATTCCGTTCACCTGAATATTATGTTTTGCCCATTCTGTTGCCAGATTTTTAGTAAGCATTTTAAGGCCGCCTTTTGCAGAAGCATACGCCACTACATTATCGCGTCCCAGCTCACTCATCATCGAGCAGATATTGATAATTTTCCCGGATTTTCTTTTAATCATATATTTCCCGATTAATTTCGACATGATAAAAGGTCCGGTAAGGTCTACATCAATTACTTTTCTAAAGTCTTCCACTTCCATATCAATAGCCGGAATACGTTTGATAATTCCTGCATTGTTGACAAGGATATCTATTTTTCCATGGGTGGCTTCCATTAACGCTACTTTTTGGGCAGCTTCCAGTTCATCCGTCACATCAAAAATATAGCCTGTTGCTTTATACCCTTTTTCGTGGTAGTAATTCAATGCTTCTTCCAGTTTTGATGGCGTTGTACTGGTGATTGCCAGTTCGGCACCAGCAGCAGCAAGGCCTTCTGCCATTGCCATTCCTAATCCGTGAGTACCGCCGGTAACGACTGCTACCTTACCGGATAAATCAAATAAATTCATTGGGAAAATTACTTTAGTTCGTTTGTTTTAATACCGTCCATATCGCCGTAATCCATATTTTCTCCGGCCATACCCCAGATAAAAGTATAATGGGATGTTCCTACCCCAGAGTGAATAGACCATTCGGGAGACAATACTGCCTGCCTGTTCTTCATGAACAGGTGACGGGTTTCATGAGGCTGTCCCATAAAATGGCTTACCGTCTGCCCTTCTTCCAGATCAAAATAGAAGTACGCTTCCATTCTTCTGGCATGAGTATGGGCCGGCATTGTATTCCATACACTTCCGGGGTGTAGTTCCGTCATACCCATTTGGAGCTGGCAGGTTTCAACTACAGAATTCACAATCAGTTTATTTATCGTACGTTTGTTGGCGTACTTTTCTTCACCCAATTCCACAATTTCTGCTTCATTTTTCGTGATTTTCTTTGTGGGATATGAATGGTGTGCCGGTGCTGAATTGATGTAGAAATAGGTTTGCTCTTCGCCATCTTTTTCAAAAAATACTTCTTTAGCTCCTTTTCCCACGTATAAAGCTTCTTTATTCCCAAGGTTATATACCGTTCCATCTACCGTTACTTTTCCGGCACCACCTACATTGATGATTCCCAGCTCTCTTCTGTCCAGAAAGTTTTCTGCTTTCAGATCGTCTGTAGGTTCCAGCTTCAAAGCTTTGGACGAAGGCATTACCCCTCCTACAATAAGCCTGTCATACATAGAATAGACAACTTTTATTTTATCCTCATTGAATAAATCATTGATCAGAAACTCACTCCTAAGATCTTCTGTAGTATACTTTTTAACATCTTCCGGATGATGGGCGTAACGAAATTCTGACTGTATCATACTCCTATTTTTACTTTTCTTTTTTGCGGTTTTCTCAAACCCGTTAAATTAAATGTAATCGATTGCATAAAATTACACTAAAATTGGCAGAAATACTTGTGGGATAAATATAGAATTATTCTTTAATTAGTTAACAAAAAATTAATTTAATTTTTAAAGTAGTTGATTTTCAAATATATAAAATTAAAAACAATGCTTGTTTTGATTGAAATAAAAACTTTTCATTCGGAAAAAATTAACCAAAAACAGAACCAGGAACCTTCAAAAATATAAAATCATGCCAAAATAAAACGATATTTTTAAGATATCAAATTGATAAAAATTAAACACTTTTGCAAAATATACTATATACATTATGATATATCATTAAAAACAACAAAATACAGATGCGAAATCCTGTGGAAAAAGATGACAAAAATCAGAAAATATCACAAAATTTTGTTTCAAGATAATAATTCAGGGATTTTTTTGATGCAAAAACAGATGAATTTTAAGTTATTTTTAAGTTTTCTAAATCTTAAACATTAAAAAACCGAAAAATTTCTATCCCCTCCCATAATATTCAGAACGAACAACTATAAACCTTATTTACAGTGCATTATATGATCAAAACTCACAACATCCGATTAGAATATTCTTATTTATACCATCAAATTAATAAAAAAATAACATTTTTTTCTTTGCATATTGAAAAATAATATTAGTTTAGAAGCCAGAATAATGTTTTATAAAAAATTACGCAATCGATTGCACAAAGGCGTAAAAAATATTAAAAGCTTCATGACCACTAAAGTCCGCAGAATACTTAACAGTCCTAAACAAGAAAGATTGAAAAAACTTTCAAGCAAGAATTAAAACTATAAGGATATACAATGGATAAAAGAGTACAATCAATAAAGTGGTTATATTTAACTGTTTTTCTGCTTCCTGTCCTTGCAATGGCTCAAGAAAAAGAAACAAAAAAAGATAAAGAAACCAAACTGGATGATGTGGTTTTAGTGGGATATACAAAGGTTTCTAAAAAAGATGTTACCAACGCTGTTTCTTCGGTGAAAGGCGAAGCGCTTAAAGATATGCCGTCTACCAATGCTGCTGAAGCTATTCAGGGAAGACTGGCCGGAGTACAGGTTTCCCTGAGTGAAGGATCTCCCGGCGCTGATGTGGATATTGTAATCCGCGGTGGAAACTCCATCACTCAAAGTAATGCCCCGCTCTATATTGTAGATGGTGTACAGATGGATAATGCCCTGACGATCTTATCACCAAAGGAAATAGAATCAATTGAGGTTTTAAAAGATGCTTCATCAACCTCTATATTCGGTTCAAGAGGAGCCAACGGTGTGGTTCTGATCACAACGAAAGGAGGCCGTAAAAAGGGAAAGACAACGATCAATTATAATGGTTTTGTAGGGGTAAGAAGCATTCAGAATAAGCTTAATGTTCTGGAGCCTTATGAATATGTACTTTATCAGTATGAACAATATTATAAGAACGGAGACCTGAAAGATATTGAAACTTTTAACACCCGTTACGGAACATTTGACCAGCTGGATAAATATAAATCTGTCAAGAATGTAAACTGGCAGGATAAACTCTTCGGAAGAGAAGCTTTCAACTTTACCCATAATGTATCTCTATCCGGAGGAAATGAAAATTCGGCATTCTCTTTAACTCTGAATAATGTAGAAGAAGACGGGATTATGATTGGTTCCGGATTTAAAAGAAATATGGCCAACTTCAGGTATGATTATGATATTTCAAAAAAGCTGAGCATTGGTCTTAATGCCCGTTACAGCCGCCAAATGATTTATGGCGCGGGAACTTCTGCTTCCGGTTCGCAAACGACCAACAGATTGAGAAATGCTATAAGATATCAGCCTTTTGAAGGAGGTTCTGCGGTAGATGTTGATGAATTTGATCCGTTATTCGCAGATCAGACCAATCTTGTCAATCCAATTCTCCTGGCCAATGATGAAGTAAAAGAAAGCGGAAGAAATGATTTATTGCTTAATGCAACGCTCGATTATAAAATCAGTAAAGATTTCACTTTTCGAAGTGTAATCGGATATGTGCAGAGAGATCAGATTGTCAACCAGTTTTCCGGTCCTGTAACCAACCTTGCAAGACAGAATAATGATCAGCCTGTCGTATTTTTAAGCAACGCTCAAACCAGAAGGATTACCAATACCAATACCCTGAATTATAGAAGAACCTTTGGAAATCACAAGCTGGATTTGCTAGCGGGTCAGGAAACGGTAAGAACAGACGGAGAATCAACGTCTATTAATATAAAATGGTTCCCGAAATCTTCTTCGGCACAGGAAGCATTTGCCAATTCACAACTGGCTTCACCTCCGTCAGGAATGGTTCAGGATGCTCCTAAAACCGCAAGAGAAGTAGACCGTCTGGCATCTTTCTTTGGAAGAGTAAATTATATCTATAATAATAAATATATCGCAACGGTATCCATGAGAGCTGACGGCTCAAGCGTTTTCAAGCCAGGTCCCAACCAGTGGGGATACTTTCCTGCAGCTTCTTTAGCCTGGAAAATCAAAGAAGAAAATTTCTTAAAACAAAGCAATTTTGTCAATGAACTGAAACTTCGTTTAGGATATGGAAAATCAGGAAATAACAGAATCGGAGCTTTTTTATATGATACCTTCTTCACCTCTTCTTCAGACTATGGATATGCTTTTGGAACCAGCGTTACACCAGGTGCCACAACAGGAAATATCATGGCAAACCCTAACGTGAAATGGGAGACTGCAACTTCTTATAACGCAGGTCTTGATTTTGGTTTATTTAAAGGAAGACTTTATGGTACTATTGATGTCTATAAAACGCATACAAAGGACCTTTTATTACTGGCCAAAATACCACAGACTTCGGGGTATGAGTTTCAATATCAGAACTCAGGAAGCAGTGAAAATAAAGGGATCGAATTATCAATGGGAAGTACCATCATCAGTAAAGAAAATTTTTCATGGAAGATTGATGCCAATATCTCATCCAACAGAAATACGATCAAAAGCTTAGGAAACAATGCTTCTGCAAGTTCCAATTCTTACTACTACCCTTCCGGATGGCAGAATAACCTGTTTGATTTCCTTGTACAGGTAGGAAAACCGGTAGGAACTTATTGGGGATATGTTACGGCCGGAAGATATGAAGTGAGTGATTTTAATTATGATGCAGCCACTCAGATTTATACTTTAAAAAACGGAATTGCAAGCTCTGCCGCTGTGGCTAACGGGGCAAAAGCTGTACAGCCGGGAGATCTTAAACTTCAGGATCTCAATGGTGACGGAGTGATTGATAATAAAGACATGACCGATCTTGGAAGCGCACAACCTAAATTCTATGGTGGTTTTACGCAAACATTCCGTTATAAGAACTGGGATATGAGCTTACTTTTCAATTTCTCAATAGGAAATAAAGTATACAATGCCAACAAAATAGAATACACTACTCAGTATCTGTATAAGGATAATAATATGCTGGCAGAAGTAGCGGACCGCTGGAGATGGTTTGATAACGCCGGAAATAAGGTGACAGACCCAACAGCTCTTGCTGCCCTTAATGCCAATACAACCATGTGGACTCCGCCCGCAGGTGCTTACTTCCTGCATTCCTATGCCATTGAAGACGGTTCTTTCTTAAGACTGAATAACCTGACCATCGGATATAGTCTTCCAAAAGGATCTTTAGAAGCCATCGGAGTGAAAAACCTGAGACTGTATGCTACTGTGAATAATTTATTTACAATTACCGGCTATTCAGGATTTGATCCGGAAGCCAATACAAGAAGAAATCCATTAACTCCGGGAGTTGATTATTCAGCTTATCCAAGAAGCCGATTTATCTTATCAGGAGTAGATATCACTTTCTAAAACGAACGCTATGAACAAAAATAAATTTTCAAGCCTTTTTCTATCCCTTGCATTTGTATTAACCCTGAACTCATGCAGCGACTATTTAGAGGTAGAAAACCTTTCCAATACCGCAGAAAAGCAGCAGTTTGATTCAGCACCGGATACTTTTGCTGCTCTTGTAGGAGTTTACAACAGTGCTATGGGCGACAATACCTATGGACAGAGAATGAACCTTATTCTTTCCCAGTCAGGAGACGATTTCAGGACGTCAGGAGATTACAATGCCAATGACAGAAGAGGAGTCAGCTGTTTTGGAGCAATTCCTACCAATACAGAATTATTAAGACCTTTCCTTGATACTTACACGGGTATTGAAAGAGCCAATCTGGTTATTAAAAACATTCCACTTTCTCCTGTATATCAAACAGGATCTGCAGCTGATAAAAAGCTGATGGACCGTTATCTTGGGGAAGCTTTGACATTAAGAGCAATGTTTTACTTTGATCTTATTAAAAACTGGGGAGATGTTCCCTTTCAGGACAAACCTTCAGCTGATCTTCCTTCGGTATATTTACCTAAAACAGATCGTGACATCATTTATGATCAGATACTGGAGGATCTTGCTCAAGCTTCAACTTTAGTTCCATGGAAATCTGAAGGAGGAACTACAGCACAAAGACTTTCAAAAGCTGCTGTAAAAGGATTAAGAGCGAGAATCGCCCTGGCAAGAGCAGGATATTCTCTGAGAAGAAGTCCCCAATTAATGGTACAAGGCACCAATCCTCAGAAGTATTATCAGATCGCTTATGATGAGTGTAAAGAAATCATCAATTCCGGACAGCATAAGCTAAATCCTAGTTATGAAGGCCTTTTCAGATCATTGCATACCAACAGTCCGGATACAACGAATGAAATTATTTTCGCTATCGGAGCATTTGGAGGAAACTCACGAACAGATTCTAAAATCGGATATTATAATGGGTTAAGACATGATGACTCAGACTGGAAATCAGCAGGAGGAATCAGTGCTATTCCTACTTATTTCTATGAATTCGGTAAAAATGATCTGAGAAGAGATGTCAATATTGCTATTTTTAGGGTAAGTACGAGTAAACAGGAAGATCTTCAGACTTCTATTAACTGGAATGACGGGAAATTCAGAAAATCCTGGACGAGTATTACAGGAACATCCCAGAATTTAGGAATTGACTGGCCGCTTTTGAGATATGCAGATATTTTATTAATGTTTGCTGAGGCAGATAACCAAATTCACAGTGCTCCTTCTCAGGAAGCTATCGATGCCGTAATGGCTGTCAGACAAAGAGCTTATGCCGGAAATATTGGCCAGGTAGGAACCATTCCAACTTCTAAAAATGACTTTTTCAAATATATTGTTCAGGAAAGATTATTGGAATTCGGAGGCGAAGGTTTAAGAAAATATGATCTGATCCGCTGGAATCTTCTGGAAACAAAGATCAATGAAACCAGACAAAAGCTTACAGATTTCATGAACGGTACCGGAGCTTATGCCAACGTTCCTGAATACATTTTTTATAAAAAACCAGCTTCCACTGTTGTTAATTATGTGCCTGCAAAAACGGCTCAGCAAAATGTACTGGATATGGATATTTATGTCAATGGAATCAATAAAGCCGATGTTTTCTACAATCCTAACCAAAGTGTTGCCACACCTTCAGGATATACGAAAATCAACTGGAGACTTGCCATGACACAGCCTTACATCAACGGAGATCCTGTGAAAAGTTATGCTTATTATTTCCAGCCTAATAAAAAGGAACTTCTTCCTATAGCACTGGACGTAATCAATTCAAATTATAATCTTACTCAGGATTACGGATACTAGACAGTTTAAGTTTACATTCATATCAAAAATACAGGTTGTTCTCTTTGGGGATACAGCCTGTATTTTAAACCAAAATTGCTTTATGAAATATTCCATTTTTTTAAAAAACACGGCTCTGTTTTCTGTTGCTTTGATTGCTTTATTGAGCCTTCTTTCTTTCAAAACAAAGGATAAAACCATCGTGGTTTCGAAAGACGGAAAAGGTGATTTCACAACCATCCAGCAAGCGATTAATGCTATTGAAAACAATTCTTTAGTAAGAACAAAAGTTTTTATTAAAAACGGAATTTATAAAGAAAAGATCACCATCCCGGAAACAAAAGGAGCCATACTGCTGGAAGGTGAAAATCCAGAAAAAACGATCATTACTCACGATGATTATGCCTCCAAAAAGAATCCTGAAGGAAAAGAGATCGGAACTACAGGTTCGTCTACAATATTTATTTATTCAAATGATTTTACGGCAAAGAATATTTCATTTGAAAACAGTTCCGGCAAAGTAGGACAAGCCGTTGCCGTATTAACCTCCGGCGACAGGATTGCGTTTGAAAACTGCAGATTCCTGGGAAATCAGGATACTCTATATTTAAAAGGAGCACAGGATCTTGAAGACAAGACAAAACCGTCAAGAAATTATTTTAAAAACTGTTATATAGAAGGAACAACGGATTATATTTTTGGAGCAGGAACAGCCGTTTTTGAAAATTGTATGATCTACTCCAAAGAAACAGCAAGTTATATTACAGCCGCTTCTACTCCACAGGGAAATGAATTTGGGTTCGTTTTTATCAATTCAAAAATTACCGGAAATGCAAAAGACCATTCCGTCTATCTGGGAAGACCATGGAGACCTTTTGCCAGGACGGTTTATATTGACTGTGAGCTTAACACAACTATAAAGCCTGAAGGATGGCATAACTGGAACAAAACCGAAGCCGAAAAGACCACATTTTACGCAGAAAGCAACTCAAAAGGAGCTGGAGCTACTATTGCTCAAAGAGTTTCGTGGTCGCATCAATTAAATAAAGAAGAAAGAAAAAAATATACTCCAGAGAACATTCTTAAAGGAAATGATCAATGGAATATAAAAAAGAGCCTACAATAATTTAACCTACTCCTAAAGAGAATTTTAAAATCATGGCAAAGAGCTTAATCAAACTATTCGTTACCGGAATTGTATGCAGTATTTCTCTGCTGATCAATGCGCAGGAAGCATTGAGTTTTCCCGGTGCTGAAGGTTTTGGAAGATTCACAACAGGCGGACGTGGCGGAAAAGTATATTTCGTAACCCATCTGAGAGACGATAGCTCTGAAGGAAGTTTAAGATACGCTTTAGATCAAAAAGGTCCGAGATATATTGTATTTAAAACCAGTGGAACAATTTACCTGCAGTCTCCTTTAAAAATAAAAGAAGGTGATGTCACCATTGCCGGACAAACCGCTCCCGGAGACGGAATTACCGTTGCTAACTACGAAACATTTGTAGCGGCTGACAACGTTATTATCCGTTATCTGAGATTCAGAATGGGAGATCAGAAAAAATTTGAAGGCGATGCTTTGGGAGCCCGATTTATCAAAAATCTGATGGTGGATCATTGCTCAATGAGCTGGTCTACAGACGAAACCGTTTCCATCTATGCCAACGAAAACACAACCCTTCAGTGGTGTATCATTGCGGAAAGCCTCAGAAACAGCTTCCATCAGAAAGGTGCTCATGGTTATGGCGGAATTGCCGGAGGTAAACGGGCATCATTCCATCATAATATCTATGCTCATCACGACAGCAGAAATCCAAGACTGGGTGAATACGCAGGAAGTAAATTTGCACTGACAGACCTTACTGATTTCAGGAATAATCTGATCTACAACTGGGGCCACAACAGTATCTATGGAGGTGAAGGAATGAATGTGAATCTCGTTAATAATTATTACAAACCCGGCCCTTCAACGTTAACCAGACAACGGATTGCCGCCATCGATAAAAATGAAAACCCAAAAACAGAAGTCTATAATATCTGGGGAAAATATTATATCAACGGAAATGTGATGGAAGGAAATCCGGAAGTTACCAAAGATAACTGGACAGAAGGTGTTTTCAGCCAGATGAAGGCAAGCTACAACTTAGTAGAAAAGGATAGAAATTCTATTAAAATCAATCAGCCTCATGATATTGAAAATAACATCAAAACCCATTCTGCGGAGGAAGCTTACAGGAAAGTGCTCAAATCCAGTGGAGCAAGACTGGTAAGAGATGCTGTTGATCTTCATGTTTTAAAAGACATTGAAACCGGAAGTTTTACTTACAAAGGTTCAAAAGGAAGTAAAAACGGAATCATTGATTCCCAAAATGACACAGGTGGATTTCCTCTGTTAAAACAGGCAAATCCTCTCCCAGATTCCGACAATGACGGAATCCCGGATGAATGGGAAATCAAACATCATTTAAACCCAAAATCTGCCAATGCCAACGGCAGAGATCTGGATCATAACTATGACAATATAGAAGTGTATATGAATGATATTGTCCACAAAATAACCGATGGGCAAAACTAATAACCATAAAAACTCATCAACAGAAATCGGTAACCCAACAGGAAAAAGTATGAAACTCAGTTTATTTAAAATAGTTATAGCAGGCGCTTTTATCAGCACAAACCTTTCAGCACAGACTTCTGTGATTGAAACCATTAAGAAAAACCCAAAAGCACCTTTTTCTTACGCTGAACTTTCTGTAAAAGAAGGCGGAAAATGGGAAGGCAATCAATACATTGGAGGAACTTTCAAAAATGTTCAGGAGCTTACCCTGCCGGAAGCCCATACGGATCACTCCTCGTATATCAGATATGAAGGAATTGGTCTGGAAAACAATCAGGTTGGCTACAGACTTTATCTGGACTGGAGAAATGCTACGGATATTTTTGGTAAAAAAGTAACCACTCTGGTATTACCGGATGTGGGTCAGGATGGTTTTGAATCTTATCATCATGATGCTCCCTGGGGACAGGATATTCTGAAATCCGGACGTACCATCGGAATCGGATCTTACGGAAGATATGATGAACAGAATGATTATGTGGAAACTTTTAAAATCGTAAAAAGGACTACCGCAAAAGTGGTTAATGAAAAAGACCAGTCTTATGCTACGATCGATTACAAAGGTTGGAAAACATGGGGAAATCCGGTAGATTTGCAGTCAAAACTGACTATTTTCCCCAAAGACCGTTTCGTAAAAGTAGACCTTACCCTAAGCAACAGTCTTTCAGGTTTATGTACAGGAATCGTTGCTTTTAAAAACATTCCCTTAAAACAAGGAATCAGTAAAAATAAAAAATGGGGTTATATTGCGACTTATGGACCGCAAACTTTAGCCAAAAAAGAAGACAATCTGGGAATGGCAGTCTTCTATCCTATTGAAAGCTTTGATCAATATCTAAAGACAAAATCTACCCATACGATCATTTTCAAAAAGACAAAAAATGTATCCTACTACTTTTTAGGAGCCTGGTCACAGGAACCCAACGGCTTAACCACCGAAGATGCTTTCTACAAGGATCTGGATCAAAAACTGGATATTCTGGATAAAACTCAACAACTTTAAAGTTTAAACTTATGAACTTTATTAATAATTCTATAACAATCTATGCATTGGCAGCAGTATGTTCAGGACTCTTTTTTTCCTGCGCACAACAACCGTTGCAAAATTCTTCATCTGAAATACAATCACAAGTAAATGGAAAAATTTCAGCCAAACTTCCATGGTCGGAAAGAATGCTTCTTTCTGAAATACAACGCTTTCCTCAGGCATGGATGCTGGATTACAACAAAGCTCCTAAATGGAGCTATCCCACAGCCATCGTTCTGGAAGGCGCGGAAAGATTATACGAAAAAACCGGAAACAAAGAATATTATCAGTATATCACAACCTTCGGTGATACCATGGTGAAAGAAAACGGAAGCATCGTTTCTTACGACCTTTCCAAATACAATATTGATATGCTGAATTGCGGAAATATCCTTCTATACCTTTACCAACAGGAAAAAAAAGATAAATATTTAAAAGCTTTACAAACCCTGCGTTCTCAGATAGACGGCCAGCCAAGAACTTCAGAAGGTGGTTTCTGGCACAAGAAAATTTATCCTAACCAGATGTGGCTGGACGGATTATATATGGGTGAACCATTTTACGCACACTACACTCATTATTTTTCAAAAGGAGAAGAAGCTGAAAAAGCTTACAGTGATATCATCAATCAGTTTGACCTCATTCAAAAGCATCTTTTAGACAAAAAAACAGGACTGCTCTATCACGCCTGGGACGAAAGCCGTCAACAGCAATGGGCCAACAAAGAAACAGGTCTTTCACCCAATTTCTGGTCGAGAGCAATGGGCTGGTATGGAATGGCTATCGTAGATGTTTTAGACTATTTGCCTCAGAATCATCCGGGAAGAGCAAAATTATTTTCCTATTTAAAATCATATTGTGATGCAGTCATCAAAGTACAGGATTCCAAAACAGGACTTTGGTATCAGGTATTGGATAAAGGCGGAAAAAAAGGAAATTATCTGGAAGCTACTGGCTCTTCAATGTTTGTATACACCATGATAAAGTCCGTCAATAAAGGATATTTACCCAAATCGTATAAAACATATGCCAAAAAAGGATACGATGGCATTATCAAAAACCTGATAACAGTAGATGAAAACGGCGTTGTCAGCTTAAATAAATGCTGTGCTGTGGCAGGATTGGGCGGAACACCTTACAGAAGTGGTTCTTACGAATATTACGTGAATGAAGAAGTCCGTTCCAATGATCCGAAAGGAACTGGTCCGTTTATTCTTGCCAGTTTAGAATTTGAAAAGTAAAAAATTGAGAAATTCTCAAAAAAAGTCAAGATAACTTTAATGTTTAATTGATTCTATGAAGACAAAAAGTATTGTAAATATCATTGCCGTCACAGCATGTTCAGTAGCATCAGCATACCTTCAGGCACAGGAGAAAAACTATGTTTCCGAAGTATGGACTGCTGATCAGGGAAAAAACTACAGAAATCCTGTTTTATATGCAGACTACTCTGATCCGGATGTGATCCGTGTGGGCAGCGATTATTATATGACGGCATCCAGCTTTAATGAAACTCCGGGACTTCCTGTCCTTCATTCCAAAGATATGATCAACTGGAAATTGGTTAATTATGCCATTCAGGACATCCTTCCTCAGGAACATTTCTCCACCCCGAAAAGAGGTGACGGAGTTTGGGCACCCAGTATGAGATTTCATAAAGGAGAATTTTATATTTATTGGGGAGATCCGGATTTTGGAATTTATATGGTGAAAACCAAAGATCCATTAGGAACCTGGGAAAAACCGGTTTTGGTAATGGATGGAAAAGGATTAATAGATTCCTGTCCGTTCTGGGATGAAGACGGCAATGCCTACCTGATTCATGGCTGGGCGGGAAGCCGCGCCGGAGTAAAAAGTATTCTAACTCTTAACAGAATGAATCCTGAAGGAACAAAAGTTCTGGATAAAGGTATTCATGTATTTGACGGTCATGATGCCCACCCTACGGTTGAAGGACCTAAACTATATAAAAGAAACGGCTATTATTATATTTTTGCTCCTGCTGGCGGTGTAGCAACAGGTTGGCAGCTTGCGCTGAGATCAAAAAATATTTATGGCCCTTATGAAGAAAAAATAATATTGGAACAGGGTTCTACAACCATTAACGGACCTCATCAGGGAGCGTGGGTAAATACTCCTTCTGGTGAAGACTGGTTTTATCATTTTCAGGATGTGGATGCCGGAGGAAGAATCATTCACCTACAGCCGATGAAATGGGAAAAAGACTGGCCTGTAATGGGAGTAGATTATAATAAAAATGGAATAGGCGAACCTGTTTCAACCCATAAAAAACCGGATGTTGGACAACTCTACCCTGTTTCAACTCCTCCGGAAACTGATGAATTTGACGGTGAAAAATTAGGATTACAGTGGCAATGGAGCGCGAATGAAAATATTGTATGGTCTTCCAAACTTCCCGGACAACAATTTTTAAGACTCTTCTCTATAAAAGTTCCGGAAGGTGAAAAAAATCTGTGGAATGTACCGAATCTGTTAACCCAAAAATTCCCGGCTCCGAATTTTACTGCCACAACAAAGGTAAAATTAGTTCCCGAAGAAGCTAAGGAAGGCAAGACCGCGGGATTATTGATCATGGGACTAGACCATGCATCATTGGTGATCACCAACAAACCTGACGGTTATTATGTACAACTAAGAAAGTCTGAAAAAGCAGAAAAAGGCGGAGAAGAAAAAATACTATTTGAAACTCTATTAAAAAGTAATGAAGTTTATTTAAAAGTCAATGTAAATGAGCCTAATGGTCTATGCCAGTTCAGTTACAGTGAAAATGGTAAAAATTTCATCAAAACAGGTGAAGTTTTCCAGGCAAAACCGGGAAAATGGATTGGAGCAAAAGTAGGGCTTTATAGCATCAGTACGGCAAAAGCACCAAGAGGAGGATATGCCGATTTTGACTGGTTCAGAGTTACTAAGAAATAAAGTAGAGAATAAAAAATGATGCCTTTCCGATTATCCAACAAAAAAGAGTCATGAAGAAAAGAATATATAAACCCGTTTTGTTTTTAGTAAGTGCCCTGGTTCTGTCAGCCTGTCAGTCACAGGATAAAGCACAAAAAACGGCAATAAAAACAGATAGAAAAGTAACCCATATTTACCTCATCGGAGATTCCACAATGGCTGATTATACAGGAAATTATGATCCAGGAAAAGACTATATGAAAGTGCGGTATCCCATTACAGGTTGGGGACAGGTTTTTCAGCCATTTTTTGTGAAAGACAGTATACAATCTCTGAAGCCCATTATTAAAACTGATTCTGTGGCGGTTATTGACAGGGCTCATGGCGGAAGAAGCACACGAACTTTTTTCCAGGAAGGAAGATGGCGTTATGTGTATGAGCATCTTCAGCCTAATGATTATGTGATCATGCAGTTCGGACATAACGATAGTTCTGAAAAGCATCCTGAACGTTATGTGAATATTCAGGGATATAAGGAATTTTTACGGTTATTCGTTTCTCAGACGATACAGAAAGGAGGAAATCCAGTTATTGTAACTCCGGTAGCCAGAAATTACCCCTGGAAAGACGGAAAACTTGAAAATGTACACGGTGAATACTGGCAGGCTCCTATGGATATCGCTAAAGAAATGAACGTTCCTTATATTGATTTAAACAAGCTATCCATGGAGTATTTTACTAAAAAAGGACAGGATTTTACAACGAATCATTATTTTATGAATCTTCCGGAAAATACATATGAAGCTTATCCAAAAGGACAGAAAGACAATACCCACTTTCAGCCTGAAGGAGCAGAAGCAGTCGCCTCTTTAGTCTATCAGGAATTTAAAAAAATAATTAAAACTCAAAAAAAATAACATGAAGAAGTCACTTACAATTATAGGTTTAGCCGCAGCAATGATGTTTTCGGGGCAGGCTTTTGCCCAGAACCTGGATATTTACAAAAACATTGAGTTTACAATGCCTCAGGTTGCAGAAACCTCTTTTCCTGCCCAAACAGTTTCCATCACACAATTTGGAGGAATCTCAGGTGGAAATGTAAAAAATACGGCCGCTTTCAAAAAAGCCATTGAAGACCTTAGTAAAAAAGGAGGCGGAAAACTGGTAGTTCCCAGAGGAATGTGGCTCACGGGACCTATTGAATTAAAAAGCAACATCAATCTTCATGTGGAAGAAGGCGCTTTCATTATTTTCAGTAAAGATAAAAATGATTATCCTTTGGTAGATGTAAGTTTTGAAGGGCTCAATACCATTCGATGCCAGTCTCCTATCTCCGCAAAAAATGCTACGAATATTGCCATTACAGGGAAAGGAGTCATTGATGGAAGTGGTGACGCATGGAGAGCCATCAAAAAAAGTAAAGTTGCAGAATCTGAATGGAAAGAAATCATAAAATCAGGGGGAATTCTATCTTCCGATGGCAAAACATGGTATCCTTCAGAAAGTTATAAAAAAGGATTTGAAAGCAGCTCAAGCTTCAATGTTCCTGATAAGATCTCAAAAGACGAACTCAACACAGTAAAAGACTTTCTGCGTCCGGTGATGGTGAGTCTGGTAGGTTGTGACAAAGTATTGTTAGATGGTCCTACCTTCCAGAATTCCCCGGCGTGGAATCTTCATCCATTAATGTGCTCCAATGTAATCCTAAGAAATCTTACCGTAAGAAATCCATGGTTCTCTCAAAATGGTGACGGTGTAGATCTGGAATCCTGCAAAAATGTTCTGATCTATGATAATACATTTGATGTGGGAGATGATGCTATCTGTATCAAATCCGGGAAAAATGAGGATGGCAGAAAAAGAGGAATGCCTACTGAAAATGTTATCATCAAAAACAATGTAGTGTATCATGGCCATGGAGGATTTGTTGTGGGAAGTGAAATGTCCGGAGGTGCCAGAAATATTCATGTTTCCGACTGTACTTTCATCGGAACAGATATCGGGCTTCGTTTTAAAACAACCCGTGGAAGAGGCGGAATTGTAGAAAATATTTACATTAAAAATATTGATATGATTAATATTCCTACCCAAATGATTGGTTTCAATATGTTTTACGAAGGTTCTTCCCCGGTTTTAGAAGAGGGGCAAAAACAGGAAGGAAATAAAACCCCGGAAAAAGTTTATCCTGTAACGGAAGAAACTCCGGTTTTCAGAAATATCTTCTTTAAAAACATCAATGCCATTAATTCTTATGAAGCTATTACCCTATTTGGTCTGGCTGAAATGAACCTTAAAAATATTGTAATTGAAGATTCAAAATTTGATACCAAAAAAGCACTGACAATTGTTGATGCAGATGGAATCCAGTTAAAGAATGTAACCCTGAAATACACTGAAGGAACGGGAGCAACAGTTTATAACAGTAAAAACATTAACCTGTCTACTGTGAAATTCGAATCACCAATCAAGCCTTACATCAAAGTTTTAGGAAACAAAACCGGAGCAGTAGCTGTACCTAAAGATTTACTATCTGATAAAAGCGCTGTTTCTACAGGAACAGAGGTAGCTAAGAACTCAATAAAATAGTTGATTATCGCAAAGACGCAAAAAATTAAATTAACAGTATTTTTAAGACGCAATGATTCTATCTTCGATAAAATTGAAAGCCTCTCATTTTGCTGAAAATCTCATATTGAGCGAAGTCGAAATATTCTCGCGCCTTATAAACAAAATAAAGGATAAAAATTTTGCGCCTTTGCGTATCCCAACATTTATAAAATTAAACAATTATTAAACCATTAAGATGAGTTAAATTTTTAAGAATATTAAGTTAGACTTTGCACTAAAAATTCCACTTAAAAATCAGAAGGATTTTCTTCATTTATCTTAATAGCTTAAGATTCTTAATAGTTTCAATGTAAAAATCTGACAAAATGATTTTTAACAAAAGACATACTTATATTTCTATTTTCTTCGTAGGGACGATGGCATTCGGGCAGGTAAGCAGACCGAATGCTTCTCCTTACACCAATGAAGGAACTTTTGAAAAATTAAAGAAAAAATATCCCTCTATTACCCCTATTGATCGCCCGGTTCCTCCAAATATTAAAATCGACAAGGATATTGAATACAAAAACATCAATGGTTCATCATTAAAAGCCGATGTATACTACCCTCTTGATGATTCAAAAAAGCATGCAGGAATTGCAATGGTTCACGGTGGCGGGTGGATTTCCGGAAGCAAGGACAATGAAAAATATATGGCAATGGAGCTGGCATCAAAAGGTTTTGTAGTCATAGCTGTTGGTTATCGCCTTGCTGATATTGCCAAATATCCTGCAGGTATTCAAGATATCGAAACGGCTATTCAATGGATCAGAAAAAATCACAGAAAATATTCTTTAAATAAAGATAAAATGGTGGCTTTTGGTGAATCTGCCGGAGCACAAATGGCAACCCTGGTAGGCGTAAAAGCCAAAAACAAAATAAAGGCAATCATCAATGTTGACGGAATTGTTTCCTTCATCCATCCAGAAGCTGAGGAAAGTACCTATGCTTCCTATTGGCTGGATGGAGACCGGAATACCAATCTAAAAAACTGGACAGAAGCTTCACCGCTGGAATATGTTGATAAAAATACTCCGCCTACTCTTTTTATCAACAGCTCTCAACCCAGGTTTCATGCCGGAAGAGATGATATGATGAAAAAACTAAAGGCTTACAACATCCCTACTGAATTTCATGAAATTAAAGATTCACCACATTCATTCTGGTCGGCAGAACCATGGTTTACTCAAACATTGAACTATACTGTTGATTTTTTAAATAAAGTGTTGAAATAATTTTTAACCGGTTCTTATGAAAAAATTATTTGTAATTCTGTTCCTGCCAATCGTTCAGTTTCTATGGGCACAGAGCAAACCTTACATCAGCGTTACAGTGGCACAGGATGGAAGCGGAGATTTTACCGCCATTCAGAAAGCAATCAATTCTGTGAGAGATCTTGGTCCGGCAGAAGCTTTAATTAAAATCAAAGCTGGGATTTATCATGAAAAATTGGTTATTCCTTCTTCGAAACATAAGATCACTCTGGAAGGGGAAAACAGAAACAATACGATAATTACCAACAATGATTTCTCCGGAAAACCAGATGCTTTTCATGAAAAGATGACGACTTTCAACTCCTATACTCTTCTGGTAATGGGTGATGATATCAAAATCAGCAATCTGACCGTTCAAAACAGTTCATGCAATGAAGGACAAGCGGTTTCTCTTCATGTAGAAGGAGACCGTTTTGTAATGAAAAACGCCAATATTATTGGTTGTCAGGACACTTTTTATGCTGCAACCAACCATAGCAGACAGTATTTTGAAAACTGTTATATAGAAGGAACTACCGATTTTATTTTCGGACAGGCAACCGTTGTTTTTAAAAACTGTACGATTAAAAGCATAGCCGATTCTTACATCACTGCTGCCGCCACGGAAATTGACAGAAAATATGGATTTGTATTTTTCGATTGTAAGCTTGTTGCTAAAGATGAGGTATCTAAAGTTTATCTCGGAAGGCCGTGGAGACCGTATGCTAAAACAGTTTTTATCAATACGGAAATGGGAAAACACATTCTGCCCGAAGGCTGGAATCCCTGGAAAGGAGATAAAATGTTTCCCGATAAAGAAAAAACAACTTATTACGCAGAATCCGGCAGTAAAGGCGAAGGAGGAAATTCTTCAAAACGGGTAAGCTGGTCTCATCAGCTAACCAAAAAAGACCTGAAGAATTACACTCTGGAAAAAATATTTGATGGCTGGAACCCTAACATAAATAATAAGCAATAGGTAATAAGTAATATCCAATATACAGAAGATATTTAAATAAAAAAGCAAATGAAAAATAATGACCAATTTTTCTATCCCATTGACATTGGAATATGAAGCGTTAAAAAAATTATTTCTGTGAACGTTAAGAAAATTCTATTGTTTGAGTGCGACACCAGTAATGACCCGAAGAAGAAAAATCGAATTCGCACGAGTTTAGAATTTTTAGAGAATAGAATTAATTTTTAGCGGAAGATTCCCAGTCTTGAATTTTTGATTCTTTTGTTTCAAGACAAAAGAATTATACTAAATAAGATAAACATGAAAAAAAAACTTACCCTTCTTATTTTCTTCCTTTCCATCATCACCTATGCACAGCAACCTACGCTATTCCTCATTGGTGATTCTACCATGGCCAATAAAGAAAATCCGGATAAAAACCCGGAACATGGCTGGGGGTAGATGCTTCCCTCTCTTTTTACCTCCGGAATTTCTCTTCAGAATCATGCAACTAACGGGAGAAGTTCAAAAAGCTTCAGAACGGAAGGAAGATGGAATAAAGTGATGAATCAGCTTAAGAAGGGGGATTTTGTGATCATCCAGTTTGGGCATAATGACCAGAAAATCAATGACTCGATACGATTTACCAATCCATATACTCAATACAGAGCCAATCTTGAAAGATATGTAACTGAAGCGAGATCAAAAGGTGCTATTCCTATTCTGATGACGTCTATTGTCAGAAGAAACTTTAATGAGAACGGTGTTTTGGTGGATACACATAAAGAATATCCTTTGGTGGTCAGAATGGTTGCCAATGATCTTAAAGTTCCTTTGGTGGATTTACAATTATTGTCAGAGCAGCTGGAAATTTCCTATGGTCCGGAAAATTCAAAAAAACTGCATCTGCATTATAAAAAAGGGGATGAACCTTATTATCCGGAAGGAAAAGATGACGATACCCATTTGTCAAAGCTGGGTGCAGCATCTATTGCAAAACTGGCTGTAACTTCTTTGAAAGATCTGAAAACAGGCTTAGAGAAGTATATTAAATAATACGAATTGTACAGATTGCACAAAATTTTAATTAAAATATAAAATGGATTTCAAAAAAGAACCTTTCTTCGATAGGAACACGGCATGGGAAGATTTAGGAAATGGTATTTCCAGGCAGTTTGTTGGATATAATTCCCAGATAATGATGGTGATTGTAAAATTTGAAAAAAATGCTGTAGGAACTTTGCATCAGCATTTTCATTCTCAGATCACATATGTCGCTTCCGGAAAGTTTGAAGTTACAGTAGATGATGAAACAAAAATCTTACAGGAAGGAGATGGATTTTTTGCACAGCCCAATATTTTCCATGGGGTGAAATGTATTGAAGAAGGAAAGCTCATTGATGCTTTTGCGCCTTTCCGGGAAGATTTTCTTGTTTAATAAGGTAAATAGAGGTTGGAAAAACGCAAAGGCGCAAGGTTTTTTTTGAAATACTATCCGTTTTTAAGACACAAAGATTTTATCTCCGATAAAATTGAACAACAAATATTTTATGAGTTTCTTCAGGTTTTGCAAGTTGAGCCGATCATCATGAAAAGATCCGCGAGATCTGTAAAATCTGTGAGAAAAAAAACACTCATTTGCCTGATATTTCATATTGTGCAAATCCGAAATATCCCTGCGCCTTTGCGATAATCCTACAAAAACAAAGCATTAAAAATATAAAATACTGTCATTTTCAGCTACCAGTTTAAAACAATAAACAAATTTTTAAACAAAACATAAAATGCAACCGATTGATCAAATAAAATATTTAATATTATAATTATATAAATATTAATATAGTAAAATATAAAATACTTTACTATTAATACTTTAATTTTACACAAGAACAAATCACAAAATATAAACTATGAAAACAACGTTCAAAGCGGCTCTGTTATCAGCCGCTCTAAGCTCTGCTTTTGCCTTAACCGGATGTGGTCAGGAAGAAATCAACAACGACCTTACACAAAGCGAACTCAACATTAAAAACTCGCTGACACAAAAGATTGTTCCTCTGGCCAATTGCGTAGCTCCGGGATGGGCTTCTCAAAACGGAGGAACAACCGGTGGTGGAACAGCAGCCGAAACAACCGTTTCCAACTACGCTCAGTTAAAAGCTGCTATTGAAAATACAGCTGTGAAAGTGATCAAAGTAACCGGAACCATTACCATCACTACCCGTTTATCGCTTCAGGATCAAACAGGAAAAACAATTTATGGAACAAGCGGAGCCAAACTGGTTTCTACAAACCAGACCAAAGATGGTTCAGGCATTATCAATATTAAAAGGTGCAACAATATTATTATCCGAAACCTGATTTTTGAAGGTCCGGGTGCTTATGACACCGATGGTTGGGATAACGCTATTCTGGATGACTGCCGAAATGTATGGATAGACCACTGCGAATTCAGAGATGGTGTAGATGGAAATTTCGACATTAAAAACAAATCCGACTATATTACGGTTTCCTATACCAAATTTCATTATCTGAAAGCTCCAAAACCAGGAGGCTCAGGAGGAACGGATGACCACAGATTCTCGAACCTTATCGGATCCAGCGACGGAGCAACTGCTGATGCCGGAAAACTGAATGTAACTTTTGTCAGATGCTGGTGGGCGCCTGGATGCAGAGAGCGTATGCCGAGAGTACGATTTGGTAAAATTCATATCCTGAACAGCTATTTCAACAGTTCCGTAAGCAACAAATGTATTGCTGCCGGAGTACAGGCGAATATTCTGGTAGAACGAAATGTTTTTGAAAATGTAAAAGAACCTATCAATCTGATGAGTGGATTTACCGCAGTAACCCAATCCGGAAGCAGTTTCATCAATGTTACCGGAAATACAGCAGGAAGCGGAACGGCATTCACTCCGCCATACAGTATCACAAAACTTAACGTGGCAGATGTGAAAGCAGATGTAACGGCTAATGCAGGTGCTACTTTAGGAGGAAATGTCTGTGATCAGTTTTAAAAGAGACTTAATAACAACAATAATAAAAGGAAGAGGGCGTCTCAGAAATGAGATGCTCTTTTTTATCTTACAAAAAATAAGCGGGCCTAAACCCGCTTCTGTTAAAGATCAATTATTCACTTAGTTTATTTTTCTCCAGCCATTTCGGGTATTCCTTGGCTAAAAGCTTTTCTGCAAAATCACCAAACCAGCTGTATCCGTTTCTTCTTTCTTCCGAAACTTCATTGTAATTATACTTTACACTGCCATCGCGATCTCCAAACAAAGGTTTATTGGTATGAATATCATAAAATCTTGCCCAGATCACGGAATTTTTATCTTCAGCCAATACTCTAACTGCTTTACCATTCTGTTTGGTAACATTGTAGCTATATCCCTCAATTTTATTCTGCTTAAACCACGCTACTGCTGCTTTTATTGACTTTTCTATTTCGGGAGTCACGGGCTGCTGCATCAAAAACCTTATAATTCCTACCGATTCTCCGGTGGCTAGTGAAACAGGCTCGAAAGCTCTTGCCTTATCCGGCTGCAATGTAATTTCATGATACTGATCTGCCCAGATGGAAGGATTTCCCTTTTGGACTACCTGAGTTTTCAAAATACATCCAATACCTTTCTGAACAGCTATTTTTGATTTTTCTTTTAAAGAAGATGAAATCACATCAAAATTATTCTTGTCTTCCGCAGCATTGTACAAAACAGTAAGAGCATTGATCATTGCATTATCGTTATAAGTTACCTGCTTTCTATAAAGCCCCGTATTGGGATAATACTGCGGGAATCCTCCATTATCATACTGCATCAGAAGGAGATAACTGATTCCTTTTTCTGCAGCTTTTAAATAATCTGGGTTTTTGGTTGTTGCGTACGCTTTAATCAAACTGTTGATTTCTCTGGATGTTGCATTATTATCAATAGTTGCATGATCATCCCCGGTAGATTTTATCTTTCTTAAAAGGTTTTTATCAATCGGCAGGCTATAGTTTACCACCGACTTATCTTCCAGCTGTTTTCCCCAGCCACCATTAGGAAGCTGATAGATCAGCATTTTCTCCGCCAGAGTATCCTTAATCTGAGCAGAATAAGTTACCGACAGCAGTCCTAATGCCAATGTGTATATTTTTAGATTCATTTTATATTATTTAAAAATTACCACTTCATTATTCTCCTACTTCCACTACTAATGGTTTTGCAATGATCCGGGCCTGCTTCTGAAGCATTTTCTCCCAGTCCTTCTCTGTTTGAACCTGCCCGCTTTTCTGCCATGCAAATCCGGCGTAATACGTTAACACTTTTGAAGGTTTGGTCACAACATACAAATTACTTTCATCAGGAACATTTGAGGTAAAAGCGATTGATTTTTCAACGATTTTCGGGTTTACAACAATTCCTTCTCCCACAAAAGCATCGTCTATTTTCTCCCAGTGAAGATAATATCCGTCTTGATCATTCAGTTGGGTTTTTCCTTCATTTTTATCCAGCGAAATTCCGATAGTATAATTAGGAGCAGGTTTTTCTGATTCAAAAACAGATTCAAACTTAGAAAAGTTGGAACCCAGATCCAAAGAAACTCTTTTGGTTTCTTTCACTTCATATTCACTCCATGGCTGATAAGTCAGTTCAAAAACTGTTCTTAAAGGACCTTCAGCAATTGTTCTGGAAGTAACAAAGTTTTGGGAAACCTGAAGTTTTTCATTTTTCCAGATTCCAATTCCACCTGTTCCCCTGCTGTTTCCCACATGGTAAGGATCATAGCCTTCCCCTCTTGTATCTTTATGATAATACATGGGATCTGTAAGATAACCTTTATACCATTTGTTAATAACAGGCTGGTCTGTTCTTTTCAGCCAGATGTCCACACCGCTTGAAAGTGTACTGCTTTTTATTCCCTGCAAAGCTTCCTGCTGGCCTTTCGGACCATAAACCCTGAAAGCAATTTTATCATTTTCCCAGGCGTAATCATCTACTCTTTCCGGGACTAATCTCGAATAGGTAGAAATTCCGATTTCTGGGATTTGAACGCTCCCATCCGCAACAATAGTGTATACATTGGTCTTTCCTGCATCAATATTTACCAGAAAAAGTAGTTCTTCATTTTTTCCATCACCATCATAATCTATCCATTGAATTGGTAACCATTTCCCTTTTGCATCCTTTATTCTAAGTTCCTCCTCACTGTTTTTATGTAAGAATGACTTCAGCATACTCCTGGGAATTGCCACTACCTCAGTTCTGGAAACATCCAAAGGATTAACAATCTTTACAGATCTTTGAGCATATAAAAAACACGAAAAAATGCAATCGATTGCGCAAATTAATTTAAAACTTACTTTATTCATACATAGAGGTCTACAGTTTCTCCAAAAATAGAAAATATTTTCAATATAGAGATTATAAACTTAGAGTTTCATCATAGGCAATGGTAGCTAATAGCTCATAAATGATCATACTTTTCAATTCCTCCATCATAATCCTGTAAATAATTTAAAATTTAATAAAACCAAATGACACCATTTAAAAAAACAGTGTCATTTTTATTTCGACAGAAAATAACCAACATCAGGGATAAACAATTGATAACCATTTATTTCATAGAACCATTAGTATATGAACGAAAAATAATACCATATGAATGAAGCCTGCATAAAGCACATTCAATCCGTAATTTACCGCACAGTTTATTTTTATTAAACAAAAACGCTGCATTGGGCAACAAATTCCTCAAACTTCCGATCTCTATTTTGCATGACTGGTCCGTGACCGAAGCAGAGTATGGCTGGATTCAGTTCTGCCAGTTTCTGAAGCGATTTGATGTTACGCTGCTGATCTGAGGTGAATATGTTTGGTGGAAGCCGGAGACCCGTTGCTGTTGTGAGCAGGTTCATATTTGTCGCCGCATCTCCGATGATCAGTACGCCATCTCGCTCACGGAATAAAGAAATATGACCTGCCGAATGTCCGGGAGTCTCTATTACCCGAAAGTTTCCAATCTTATCATTTTCAACGATTGTCTGATCTACTTTGTGTCCCTGCCCTGCCCAGTACTTTTGCTGAAGCTTTGCTACCCAATGCCGGGGAGTTGGATAGTCATTGGTTACCCTACCTGTTTCGGTTCTCAAAACTTCATCAGGATGACAGAGCAAAGGTATTCCGAACTCAGCGCATATCTGATCGCTGCAGCCCTGGTGGTCTGCATGGGCATGGGTCAGTACATGTTGATAAACGGGGATTTTCTGGAGAGCTTTCTTTATAGTGGCATACGAACTCCGTATTCCGGAGTCTATCAATACACCTTCGATAATATAGCAGTTGATACTATTTCGTGGCATCAGTGAAATCTGGAATACCTCGGGAGCAATTTGACGTAACATAGTTTTTTTTGTGCAAATCTACATCGCTGATCAGGGCATAATAAGGACATTTGTCCTATAATATACTGGGTCTGTGGATTTGTCCCTTCGCTCGTGTAAGTGATCGCTGCGTAAGACCCAGATACGATGCCAGATCCTGTGTTGTTACACGCTGAACGAGTATCGGTTCACTAGATAAGACATGAAGATATTTATCCACAGCCGACTTATTATTATAATTCAGCATATAACGTTCCTTTTGGATATACTCCTGCTCCATCACCAGTTTTATCACTTCGTTCAAAGCGGCCAACTGACCAAGCAGATACTGATAGTCCAGGTAGCTTATCCTATAGATTATGCTATCCTCAATAGCCCTGATACTCCTTCTGGATTTTTCCTGTGCCATAAACTCAGGAAAGGAGGTGGCAAATTCATTTTCAAACTTGAAGCAGGTGATATTTTCCCTTCCTTCCTTATCGGTGGCATATGCTTTTACAGAGCCACTGGCGACAAATCCTATATAACGGCAGGGCTCATCCTCACGAATAAAAAAATCACCTTTTTTTAAACTGATCGGTTTGAAGAACTTCTCAGCAAAGGTAATTTCCTCAGCTGATAATCCTCCTATGGTGGATAGGTAATTTTCAAATACGTCAGTCATTTCGCACTCTTTTTATTATTTTATTTCTTCTTAACCGTCTATGGGTTACTCAACAAATCCAGGATACAAAACTAACAATTATTGTACATTAAAAAAGGATCGATGTCCTTTACTATTTCAACTTTATGGATGTGGATCGGAATTCATTGTATCGGAGAGGAGAATGCACAGGCAGAACTGGGAATTACATTACATACAGCTTTAAAAGGTAAAGGATATGCTTCTGAAGCTTTAACCGAAATTATTGATTTCTTAATAATGATTTGTATAAACATAGAATTACAGGTTCCGTAGATCCTGAGAACACAGCTTCATTCAGCTGATGGAAAGGATGGACTTAAAGAAAGAAGGACAGTTTTTGAAAAGTCTGTTCTGGCAAAATGAATGGGTTGAAAATAAAAATAGTTTACCAAGGCACTACTGTACCGTATATTTTTCGTAAAATGGAGAGAATTTTGTTCTTACAATAGTTAAAGCAACTAAATCATTGCAAATCAAATAGGATACAATCATGGTATGGTACCACTTTTTAATGATAACGATAATCCAATTATCATTTTCTATCAATGGATACATCTCTTTTTCAAAATGCCTGATAACATAATCCTTCCTCTTCCCGTTGAGTGAAAATAAGTCTTTCATAATCTTTGGTAATCTTTAATAATTTTTAGTTTAACAAGTTTTTATGCTGGCTTATTACATGGTTAGCTTTATTATTCCAAATATAGTGAAATACATAGCATTTGTTTTATGACACAAATCATAAACCATATGTTAAAATGTCCTAAAAAAGGCGTATTCCAGTTATTTTTTTCTTAAACTTTCAATTTCCAAAGTAAATTTTTTGAGTATCATCCTGAACAATCCATCGTAGGAAATAAAGCTTATACAACTACCCAATAGATAAAAAGAGCTGAAATTGAATATTTCAGCTCTTCTAATTCTTAAAAATAAAGTTTTTTACTTTTCAAATAATGGATCAGTTCTTTCGGGCGGTCAGTCTGGATAATGTTGACTCCTTTATGAATATACCAGTCATATATATTGGGATGATCCAGAACCAGGTCATCATTATTTCCGGCATTATGATGGGGCCACAATGAATTCACCCAAATTTTAACCTTATTTTCTCTGAGTTTTTTAAAATCAATCAGGTTCTTTTCTGTTGTTCCGATTGTAAATTCAAAACCGTAAACTTTATAGCTCTTAAGGTACTCTGAGATTTTTTTCAGATCCTCCTCTTTCCCCAGCTGGATAATCGGCATATAGTGAATTTCATTTTTTATATCACCGTATTTCTGATTGAACTCTGAGTAAGATTCATGACCTTTAAACAAAATCTGATCAAGCATATTTCGTTTTTTCACCAAAGGATATACCTGTTTTATATAATCAAAACCTTTGTCCAGATTCAGAAGTATTTTTCCATCAGAAATCTCTAAAATTTCCTGTAAAGTAGGCACACTCATTTGGGTTTCCACTCCTAATCCGTCTCTCAGATGGAGTTTTTTAATCTCGGCCAATGTAAAATCAGACGGCTTTCCTTTCCCTGTTGTCGTTCTGTCGATGGTATTGTCATGCATCAGGATCAAAACACTGTCTTTCGTCATGGCAAGATCTATCTCAGCCATATCGACTCCTTTTTCAATGGCTTTTTTTACTGCCCACACCGAATTTTCCGGAGCCTCTCTCCAATCTCCACGGTGAGCAACTACCATGACTTTACGGTCTGGAAAAGTGGAAAGTGAGATTTTCTTTTGCTGAGCAAAACACAAAGAAGAAAAAATAAGAAGAGAAAGTGGTAATAATTTATTGTTAAGCATAATTTCAAATGTTAAATTAATATCCTGGATTTTGTTTAATGGCCGGATCAGTATTAATCTGACCTTGTGGAACCGGCATCAGAAGGTGGTATGGCTTAATCTGCGCCGTACTGTATCCCGCATTATTACTAAAATAAGCAGTCATCACAGAAATAGCCTTTCCCGTCCTCACGAGATCAAACCATCGGTGTCCTTCTCCTACAAATTCAAGCCTTCTTTCGCTGTCAATTTCATTCAGTAATGTCTCTTTTGTTGAGAGGTTTACAGAAGCAATTCCTGCTCTGGTTT
Organism: Chryseobacterium sp. Marseille-Q8038; assembly: GCF_965111995.1. Classification (NCBI taxonomy): domain Bacteria; kingdom Pseudomonadati; phylum Bacteroidota; class Flavobacteriia; order Flavobacteriales; family Weeksellaceae; genus Chryseobacterium; species Chryseobacterium sp. Marseille-Q8038. The sequence continues at coordinate 1,299,060 of NZ_CBCOPN010000001.1, forward strand.
TAATTTTGTTTAGCCATACATTGGCATTGGCAAAATCATTCTGCTGAGCAAAACATTCCGCCATCATCAGGAAAACATCAGCCAATCTCAACACCACAAAATTGCTTCCTCCATCAGCAATCGTATTGGATGTTTTCACAAGTTTTTTACTGAAAGGAATTCCGTTTGACGTAAGACCGATATAGGCAGACCTCCTTGTATCTCCCGCCAAATAAAGATTGTAGACTTCTTTGGTGGGAAGATTATGGCCTTTCGCTCCGGAAACTGATCCGGAAGGACTGAACATCTGAAATGCCGAACTTCCTTCCGAATTTCCGTTCAATCCGGAGGTGAACTGTACATCAAAAATAATTTCAGCATTATTTTTATTAGTGACATCAAAAATTTTATTGACATCGGTCAAAAGTTGATAGCCTAAAGATTCAATCTGACTTAAATAGGTCAGTGATTCTGCAAACTTGTTCTGTGTCAGAAGCACTTTACCCAAAATTCCCAAAGCCGCTCCTTTGGTTACTCTACCCTTTTGCGTTGTGGTGGTTGGTAAAAGATCAATCGCTTCTTTCAGATCTTTTTCTATTGCTGAATATACCTCTGCGACAGGTGTTCTTGGCTGCCCAAAGTAATCGTTAACATTCGTGGTTTCTTTTAATACCAATGGAACATCACCATAAATTCTTACCAGATTAAAATACATCAGCGCTCTCAGAAACTTCATTTCTCCGGTTCTCGTATTTTTCAGGGCATCGGTCATATCAGGGATTTTTCCAATCCTTGTCAGAATAATATTCGCCTGCTGAATCCCAACATAATTGTCCTTCCAGGTACTTGCAATAAGGCTGTTATTAGGCTGAATAGTGAAAAAATCCAGCTCTCCATACGTAAAAGAATCATTGGCTGGAACCTCATCATACGTGTTGTCAGAAGGCAATTCTCCCAACGCAGGCATTGCCAGCTGATACTGTCCTGTGTACTGAAGGGCTCCGTAAACTGAAACAATTCCCTGCTCAATTTCAGAAGCATTGGTATAGAATTGTGAGGAAACTTTCTGGGCTTCAGGATTTACATCCAAAAGATCAGACGAACAAGAAAACATCACAGAAAGACTGAATATTGTAAAGAATATTTTTTTCATGATTTTAAAATTTAAGGTTAAAGCCTACAGAATATATTTTAGCTACCGGGTAATAAGCCTGATCAAATCCTTGGGTAAGAACATTGTCTGAAGTGGCATCGATATTCATTCCTTTATATTTTGACAGCGTGAAAAGATTGTTTCCTACCAGATAGACCTGTGCGTTTTCCAACCCGATATTTCCAAGCATTGATTTTGGAAAATTGAAAGCAAGACGCAGCGATCTCAATCTCACATAATCGGCATTTTTAAAATAGAGATTTGAAGTTCTGGCTTCTTTTCTGTTGTTGGAAAAGTTCATATTCGGCATTCCGAAAAATCCATTGGGATTGGTTGCTGCATTATAGCGGTTGTCAAAATAATACTGCGAGGCCATTCCGAAACCTTCTCCCGATTCTAAAGTAGTGACAGCATCTGCATTGTAAATTCTCTTCCCTATTTCGCTGTATAATGAGAAGCTTAATTCAAAAAGTCCATATCTGAAATTATTATTGAAACCGAGAATGTATTTGGGAACGCCGCTTCCGAAACTTCTTTTATCATTGACATCAATTTTCCCATCACCATTGAGGTCTTCCATAATATAGTCTCCAACCATTGTTCCGGTAATGTGTGGTGAATTGTTGATCTCCTCCTGAGTTTTGTAGATTCCGACAATATTGTACCCATACATTTCCCCAATAGAACCGCCCACTTTTGTGACAGAGAAATTATTTTCACCGGTAATAATCTGATTCTGTCCGTTTGCCAAGGCCAAAACTTCATTTTTATTGGTTGAAAAATTAAAGCTTCCCGAATAGGTAAAATCGTTGGCAATATTGAAAGTTTTCGAAGAAATCTGTAATTCAAAACCGGAGTTTTTGATCTTTCCTATATTTTGAAGCGATGTACTGAAACCAGACTGCTGTGGAACGGGAACATCAAGTAACAAACCGTCTCTGTTCAGAATATAATAATCTGCAGAAATATTCAGGATATTTTTAAACAGAGAGAAATCAATTCCGAAGTTGTTTGATCTGGACTTTTCCCAGGAAATATTAGGATTGGGAGCCGTTGCCGTTGTATACCCTGGTGTTAGAACACCGCCAAAGTTGTAATTATCAGGATTCATCAGCGAAAGTGCCCCGAAATTAGGAATCTGATTATTTCCGTTGCTTCCCAGGCTGTATCTTAGCTTTAAATCCGTTACAATAGTATTTTCAGGAAAGAAATTTTCATTACTGATCGTCCAGCCTGCAGAAAATGCATAGAAATCTCCCCATTTGGAATTCTTCCCGAAACGTGAAGAGCCGTCTCTACGATAAGAAGCCATCAGATTATATTTATTATCAAAGGTGTAATTAACTCTGGTGAAATAAGACATTAACCTCCATTTGTATTGTGTCAGCGTGTTTTTAAATGAAGTTCCGCCTGCAATATTCCGGATGCTGTTGTCTGGAAATGCGGTAGCTTCGGTTAAAAGCTGAGTATTATCTTCCTGCTGAAAAGACTGTCCGGCAATGGCATCTATTCTATGCTCACCCCATTTTTGATCAAATGAAAGCAGGTTTTCAATCAGATAATTTTTACGGATATATTCTGTTCTGTTCGCAAAAGTAACATCGGGAGCGGCCGCTCTGTAGGCTCCTACTGTAGAAGGATCAAAGAAATTATATTCGTAGTTGGTGTAATCCCCGCCTACTGAAAGTCTGTATTTCAAGCCTTTCAACAGCTCAAGCTCTGTGAAAATATTTCCGAATGTTTTAAATAAAGTATATTTTCTGTTCGTCATTTCCTGAATCGCAACGGGATTCTCTACCAAAGCACCGTCAGTTGCTGTATTTCCTAAGATTTGTTGGGAAATGGCCAAACTTCCGTCATCATTATAAGGTTTAAAGAACGGATACATTGCAGTAGCCATCTGCAGTGGATTATAACTTCTCGAATTTTCTGCTGCATTGATGGTTCCCGTTGCATAAGACGGTGTCATCGTTACTCCTATTTTCCATTTATCCGTAAGTTCTGTGGAAAGATTAACGCTGGTGGAAAATTTTTCGTAATCTGTCCCGATCACCAATCCTTTCTGGTTAAAATAACTCATGGTAAAAGCATATTTGCTTTTATCGCTTCCTCCCGTAACATTTAATGAAGTCTGGCTTATGGGTGCCGGTTTCATTACAGTATTCAGCCAGTCGGTATCTGTTAATCCAGGCTGCTTTGCCAGATAAGGGGCGAGATAATCAGGGATTAACTCTCTTAAAGATGCTCCCTTACTTATTCTTGTAGCATTATCATCAGAAATACTTCTGTTGCTGCCCTTGGAAAGATAGTTGTTATCTCTGGCTTCTTTCAGAAAAGTGGCCATATCGTAAGCATTCACCAATTTTACATTATCACTTCTCATCTGCATTCCGTAATAGGAATCAAAAGAAACAGCCATTCTGCCTTTTTTCCCTTGTTTTGTTTCAATGATAATCACCCCATTGGCTCCTCTGGAACCATAAATGGCTGCGGAGGCGGCATCTTTTAAGATATCAATTTTTGCAATGGAATTAGGATCAATAGCATTCAGATTGGAACCTTCGGTGAGAGGAAGTCCGTCAACAACGATCAAGGGATTCGAACCAGCTGTTAATGTTCCGATACCTCTTACTCTGATAGAAGGTGAACCTCCCGGCGTTGCATTAGCCTGAGTAATCTGAACTCCGGTAGCTTTTCCGCCAATAATATCCCCGAAATTACTGGAGGCAACCCCTTTCATCTGTTTCTCGTCAATAGAAGAGATGGAGCCGGAATTGTTTTTCTTACTCTGTTTTCCATACCCTACCAAAACAACCTCATCAATATTTTTTTCCCTGGATGTTACCGTGTCTTTTATCGGATTTAAATATTCCGCAGACTGTTGAGCATTATTCCTCTGAATTTTTGCAATTGCTCTTGCATTGAGACGAACGGTGACTGTTTTCTGATCTACATTAAAATCCAGACCAACATTTTTCTTCAGATAGTCTAAAGACGATGATAATGACTGATAGTTAACCTGAGATTCATCCACCTGAATATCCTTAAGGTCTGAAACCGAATAAAAGAATTTTACGCCATGTTCTTTTGAAAGTTTTTCAAAGATTTTAATTAAAGGCGTTTTCCGCTGAATGACGGACTGTTGAAAACATTTGTTAGCCTCTGCGTAGGTAAACTGTGGCGCACACAAAAGACCCAACAACATCATGCTAATTGTTGTTTTTTTCATAGCTTTGCTGAAATTAGTTGTTATTTGACTGATTTATATTCAATGCATCGGTAACCCCAATTACTGGTGCATTATTTTTCTAAAATGATATGATAATCTGATTCTTTTCGTGTATTTAAACTAAAAGGAAATCCTATGGTTTTAATAACTTTATTAAGGTCTCCGGTGATATCTCCATCAATAACATTCTCTCTATACTGCTGAGGATAGCCTATCGAGATATTGTACGTCTTCTCCAACTGTGAAATGGCCTGCCCGAATTTCATCTCATTAAAATCAAATGTCCTTACAACATCCTGATCATAGAAATGTTTTTCAGTTCCGTTTTTGTCTGCCAGCCATGTTTCTTTAGGCAAAAGATAAGTGGTGTGACCTTTATAATCAATTTTCACTTTTCCTTCTTTCAGATAAACTTTTTTATCTTCGGATCTTTGATCAAGGAGGAATTTTGTCCCCAATACTTTTACTTTAAATCCATTGGCATCAATGATAAAGGGCAACGCTTTATTTTTAGCAACACTGAAGAATGCCTTTCCTTTAAAAGAAACATTTCTGGTTTTCTTACCGAAATTTTCTGTCAGCATCAATTCACTTTTTGGTTGCAGGGTAATAATACTTCCGTCCGGCAACGTGAATTCCTTTTGCATCGTTTCCGTTCTGAAAACCATTTGCTGATGAGATGAAGAGCTTAGAGCATTTTCAGTAAAGAAGAGAGTCATCACAGTAAATAAGGGCAAAAGAACAGCCGCCGCCCACAAAAACCTTTTTGTCTTGCTTCTGGATCTGATTTTATTTTCAAGTCCGTTCCAGATTCGCTGATCTGCAGAATCCTTCATTTTCCTGTTTTCTTCTTTGACTGATTTCCATTGATTTTCGAAATCCATACGCTCCTATTTGATCTTTATTAGAGAATACGCAGGAAGTGCAAAATCGTCAACCTATATTTTTTTGATTTAACGATTTGTTCATATTGTGTGATATTGAGTTAAAGTTAGCTCAAGCCTAACTAATTTAAAGAAATTAGATGATGAAGGAAATTGGAATAGTAAAAGTATAATCTAAAAGAAAAAATTCAAATTCGCTCTCAGAAACTTCAACACCTTATTCACATGTTTTTCAACAGCCGTTTTGGAAATATCATTTTCCTGAGCGATGGTAAAAAGGCTGAGATTCTGGATTTTATTTTTGATGAAAAACTCACGGCTTTTTTCGGGAACCTGTTCCAGGAGATCTTCAATCTTTTTGAGCTGGTCTTCCTGCTGTATTTGTTTTTCTATTTCTGAGTTTTCTTCATCCTGACTTTCCGGGGAACTTTCAAGAGGAACGAAAATCATTTTTCTTTTACGGTAGAAATTGGAGACTTCCTGTTTGGCAGATTTAAAAATAAGCGCTTCGATTTCTGACGGAGAATGGGTTTTGGATAGATATTTCCAGACATGCATAAAAATGTCCTGTACAATTTCTTCAATATCTTCTTCTTCCGAAAGGTATTTGGCCACAAAAAAATACACCCTGTGCTTGTAACCGGAATATATTTCTTTAAAATGATCCATTCTTTAATACGTCTTTGAACTCAAAACTGGTGATACAAAAGTATCTAAAAGCTATGGCAATCATATTAAATATATATTAAGTTTAAATCTTTAGCATTCACTCATCGCCGGATTTTCAAAGAAGTATTTTCTGATTATTTCTCAGAAAGAAAAGTTTACATCATCCGCAGAAGGTCTGAAATTGGAATGCATTGCTGCTGTAAAATAATCACAGAATACCTGATACACTGCCGAATGGGTATCCGTAGCCCGGATCCCCAGCTGTGTATAAACGGTAAGGGTCTGATGGGATAATTTTTGAACCAGTTCTACTCCATATTGATGAATCTCGTGTTCTTTATCTACTGAAATTCCTTTGTGATCACCAAGTATATTTTCTACTTCTCTGGCTATGTTTAAAACTTTTCCCAAATGCTTTTCAACAGATTCTGCAAAACTTTTGAAATTGATTTCAGCACGAATGCCTTCTGCTTCTTCAATAAAATGAGAGGCCATTCCCAAATAATTGACCAAGAGCGTCAAATCCGCAAAAACCCGAAACGGAATGCTGTCCAGGATATCATTCGTGAAAAAATGATCGTACACAAAACTGTAGTCTTCGCTTACCATAACATTTTCAATGGTAAAGGAATAGGTACCGCTTGCTTTCATTCCCATAGATTTCCAGTTGGGGATAATTTCAGCATGTTCTTTCGGAATGATGAATGAGCGAATCACCTCATTGCCGTCTTTATCCGTTATAGGTTTCCCGTTTTCTGTAATCCTGGCATTCAGTGTAAAATGGGTCAGATGAGGTGCTCCTGTTGCAAAATTCCATGAACCATTGATCAGATAGGTATTATCGTCCTGCTTTTCTGCGGTGCCACCAACCATTCCGCTTCCGCCAAAACAGGTTTTGGTATGAGTGAAGAGTAATTGGGCAACTTCGGGTTTACTATTTCTGGAAAAATAGTTGGCTCCCGCACAAAGTGTGAGCATCCAACCAAAGCTTCCATCGGTTTGCGCCCAGCCAAATAATGCTTTAAGCCCTTCTTCAAAACGATAGCCAAGTCCTCCATATTTTTTGGGAACCCAGATTTTAAGCAATCCTTCTTCGTGAATATGCAGCATCACTTTATCAGAAATTACAGAAGCTCCCTGAAGTTCTTTTCTGATGTCTTTAGTACTGAGCATGAGCTTTGGATTTAATGATTTTTTGCCATTCTATATAACCGGAGATTGCCACTAAAAATAAGAATGATGTTAAAACAGCATAGAGGTATAATTCCTTATGAATCATTAAAGGAATGGAAATAATATTACTGATATTGAGGATCACCCAGTTTTCAATTTTCCGTTTTGCCATCAGCCACATTCCTGCCCAGGCAAAAGCACTTACCAGAGAATCCCAAACAGGAACATCCGAATCGGTAAAATGAGTGAGAAAAGACCAGAATAAGATAAAAGTTCCCAAAACAATTCCTCCGGTAATCCATTTTTCAGTGGTGGTGGTCACGGAGATTTCCATTTCGGATTTCTGTTTTCCGAATTTCCAGTACAACCATCCGTAGATGCTCATGATCAGATAATAAAGATTTAAGGTAAATTCAGCATAAAGCTTTGATGTAAGCATTACGTACAGCGTAAGCAGAATACCTGCAATTCCGAAAAGATAGTTATTGACATTGTTTTTACGGGCCAGTAAAACCTGAATCACTGAAAATAAGACTCCGAACCATTCCGGTAAGGTAATTTGTTTTAAAATGTCCTGCATCATATTAATTGTTAGAAATCAAATGATGAGATGATAAGTAAGCAATCCCTACGCCGGCATTATCCGGATCAGGTGTGGAAATACATTCCTGGGTATCATCTCAGCCACCGTTATCTGTAGCACCCCATTGTGGAGCAAAGGTGCAGCTTTTTTGTGGAAAAATAAAATGCATCCTGCTTTTTATCGGGATTACGAATATTTTTTATATTTGTCAGATACACTATAGAAACGACAACCATGAACTTTTTCAAAAAACTTTTTTCAAAAAATACAGACACGACTGGTCAACAACAACCTGATCACCCAAGAATAGACGGAATATATACAGATGAATATTTCAAAAACAGATATACTGAAGATCAGCTTTTGTCCGATGATACTTTGGTTGACGGCTCACTCAGAATGCTGAACAGTTATTTTATGGATAGTAAAATAGAACCTGCTCTTGAAATCTTATTTATCATCCCATGAATATAGACAAGGCTGTTACCACAGAACCAGGATTTTATCAGTATTGTAAATCATTTGACCAGGAAGACAAACAGATCGGGCTAATGCTAACGATAGCATTTTCATACTATATGATCCATGAATTTGGATTTAAACTCTACAGAGATAAAACTCCTGAATTTCCTTTACGATTTATGACTTTGAAATATGACAATAACGGAGGAGTGATTTCTTTATACCCATTTGAATATTCATTGAAAGTCTTGAACGGAGAAGCTTTATTCAATGATCTTTTGGAAAGAATTAAAAGCAATTTAGGAAATATCCCAAATGCAGAAGATTTAATCGCTAATTTTAAACAGAATCTGGCTCAGGAATAAATTATTACCCTACTCTTCACGAACTAACCGGAATGTAAGATTAATACGCTCCTTCATAGAGGTTACAGACTTAGCAATCCGATGTTCCCAGTTTTCCTGAAGATCTCCTTTCATAATCAATAATGACCCATGAGGAAGCGGCAGACTATATTTACTTTGATGATGGTCTTTTTTCCTGAAATCAAAGTTTCTGGTCTGCCCCAGACTTACTGATGCAATCACAGGACGTTTTCCGTATCTGCTTTCCTTATCTCTGTGCCAGGCAACAGAGTCATTATGATCCCGGTAAAGATTCAGCAATACAGAATTGAACTGATAGCCGAATGTTTCTTCTATCCTTTGTTTTAAAGAAAACAATTCAGGGGTCCAGAGGTTATTCTCCACTTCACCATTTCCTAATGGATAATCCTTTTTCGGATCCCCATACCATGCGGTTAAGCGTGGGGTCAGAACCGTTTTATCATACATTTTCTGGGTACGCTGTTTCCAGGGTGCTGTTTCGAGCAGATGAGCCTTAAGTTTATCTGCTTCATGCTGACTCAGGAAATGCTCACTGTATTCCAGAAGGTCTTTTGGAAATTCATATAAATCTTCTGAGTCGAACAAGCTGAGTTGAGTCATATTTTTTTTAATAGGAGAAAAGCTTATGGTATTTAAGCAAATAAATCTGATACAAATAATATCTGCAAATATATTAAAAATGATACAAAAATAACCAAAATCGAAGTAGTTTCATTTTTGAATCTGATGATATTTCAACAATAAAAAAGAGACCAAGAATAAACCCGGTCTCCTTTTTTATAATGAATACATACTTATACTGCTTTGCTGTTAAGATTGGTATCAGCCACTTTCGTTAGCAGCTCGTCACATTTTTTCTCTTCTTTTAATGTGCTCAAAAGATTTTTAAGACACTCTTTCTCTTTCAATACTTTTGCAAAGGCTGCCAGTGTACCATATGTGGCAATTTCGTAATGTTCAACTTTTTGTGCCGCAGCAATGATTCCTGCATCTCTTACTGCTCCGGGTTCTGTCTCTTCCAAAATACTTTTTCCTTCATCCAATAATCCCTGCATGGCATCGCATTTCTTTGCCTGGGCTTTTTTTCCTAATGCTTTAAAACACTCTTCGAGTCTTTTAACATGGCCTTCCGTTTCAGTAATGTGCTTGTCAATAGCTGTTTTCAGCTTTTCACTGGTCGCATTTTTCATCATTGCCGGCAGCGCTTTCAACAGTGCTTTTTCAGCCCAATAAATGTCTTTAAGTGAATCTTCAAAAAGATCTTCCAAACTTTTGGCTGCATTTTTTTTGGCCGGCGTTTTTGCAGATGCTTTCGCTGTTGTCTTTCTTTTTGCGGGTGATTTTTTGGTTGCTGTTTTAGTTTCCATAATATAATAATTTAGTGTTTGATTGGTGATGAATCTGCAACTATAAGACCATTTCTGCCTGAAATGCTGAGATGTGGTATCTAAAATCATTGAAAAATTTAGTTATTATAAGACTTATATTTCTTTATCCCCAACAGGCTGAGAAGGTTTGAAATTGCAATTATTCATATCGGTGTTGCTGTCCTGCAGAATCTGAGGCGGGCTTTGATTCATTGGAAAGCTTATCTAATTTTTCATAATACTTATGAAACTGATCAAGTTCTTATAATCACGGTTTTTAAATAAATTATAATACAAGGTATCAAAACGAAACTATAAAAATTATGACCCAAGTCACTTACACCTTTTATTAGTTAGCTATTATTATAGTATATTTTCCAACATATTTTAGTTTTATTTAAAAATATGGAGAGCCACATAATTATTTATATCGCTTAAAAACAAACTATTTATTTCATCATTTTCTTTTATAACAAATTGTAAACGAAAGATGTATAATAATTAACATATTCAAAAAATTAACATATAGAGCATGTTCCAAAAACTGAATAAAATCACATCGCTAAGATTTAATACTCAATTCAAAAATAATTATCCATCTTTGCAGCCTTAAATTCAAAAACGCTAGTTTATTTCATGAGCATTACTTTTAAAAAGCGACTTATTATAGCGCTTGTATTACCTACGGCAGCCATATATTATGGGCAGAGTACGAAGGATTCTTTAGAGAAATCTAAATCTATTGATGAGGTTATGTTGGTAGGTAGAAACCTTTCCCAAACAGCCAAAGAGAGAAAAACCCCTGTTGCGGTTTCCAACATTAAGGCGGCAGAAATTCAGGAGAAACTGGGAAACAGAGAATTCCCTGAGATTATGAAGTCTACTCCATCCGTTTATGTTACCAAAGTAGGTGGAGGATTTGGAGACAGCAGAATTAACATGAGAGGTTTTGACGGAGCCAACATTGCGGTCATTATCAACGGACAACCGGTGAATGATATGCAGGGAGGTACGGTGTACTGGTCCAACTGGACCGGGCTGGCTGATATTGCAAGCAACATTCAGATCCAGAGAGGTTTGGGAGCGTCTAAATTTGTTGTCCCTTCTGTAGGAGGAACCATCAATATTGTAACCAAAGCTACCGATTCTGAGCAAAAAGCAATGATTAAAGGAGAAGTTGGAAATGATAACTACTCCAGAATATCAGCAATGTACTCTTCAGGATTAAAAAACAAATGGGGAACAACCGTATTGCTATCCCGCTGGCAAGGTGACGGATACATCAATGGAACAAAAGGAGAAGGTTACTCATGGTTTTTCTCTACAGGATTTAAGCCTAATGAAAAGCATGCATTCAATTTAATTGCTACCGGAGCACCTCAGGTACACGATACGAGAAGATCTTCTGCAACCGGAGCTAATGTGGCAACCCTGCAGCAGTTTGAAACTTACGGAAGAAGATACAATCCACAAACAGGAATGCTGAACGGTTCTCAATTCAACCTGGCTCCTAACTTCTATCATAAACCCATTGCTTCTTTGAACTGGGACTGGACTATGAATGACAACCTGAAGCTATCTACCGTTCTTTATGGTTCATGGGGACGTGGCGGCGGTGGTACCGGGTTAAACGGTTCTATCAAAAATGCAGGCGGACAAACCATGAATTTCATGAATTATGGCGCTGGCGGAGACGGTACCATCAACTGGGATATGATTTATCGCTATAACAGAGGTGGTATGGTAACAGATTATAATGGAAATACCTTCCAGAAATCAACCTTTACTGCTCCTGCAGGTTCTCCAGGTGATTACAACGGGCAATATGTAGCAACGCTGAACGGAACCAGTGGTATCGTGAGAAAGCAAAGTATCAATGCTCATGACTGGTATGGTGTGATTGCAGACCTTAATTATAAAAAAAATAACTGGACTTTTAACGGAGGTATTGACCTTAAAACATACAAAGGAGCATTATATGATATTGTAACTGATATGTTAGGATCAGATGCATTATTTGTTCCTGGTACAGCCAACGCTCCAAAAGGATATTATATTAACCAAACCGTAAAACCGGAACCACTTACCAAGCTTAAAGATGCTCAGAAAGTTTCTATTCACAACGAAGGGCTGGTAAAATGGGCTGGAATCTATGGAATGGTTGAATACAGCTCTGAAAAACTAAGTGCGTCTGTTCAGGGATCTGTTTCTGAGCAGTATTACAAGAGAAGAGACTATATGCTGTATACTCCGGGAAATCAGGAGACAAAATGGTATCACAAAACAGGTTATATTGTAAAAGGAGGTGCGAATTATAATATAGATGATCACCATAATGTATTTTTCAATACAGGAGTTATTTCAAGACAGCCATTATTCAACGCTCTATTCCCTTCAAACCAGAATATTTATAACGATGCGAAGAATGAAAGAATCTTCTCTGTAGAGTTAGGATACGGTTTCAAATCGCGTTATATCGATGTGAATATCAATGCTTACAGAACACAGTGGGATGACCGATTCATTTCCAGAACATTCAATGCTACTGCTGCGGATATTGCAAAATTCCCTCAGTTAAGCCTTGGAAATGCCTATTTCTACAATGCTCTGAATGTTGGTCAGCTGCACCAGGGAATTGAACTGGAAGCAAAGGCAAGACCTTTTAGCAACCTTAGACTGAGAGGAATGGTATCATTGGGTAACTGGAAATATAAAGGAAACGCCAACTTCAATATTCTTGATGTTCAGAACAACCAGGAAATAGCTGGGGCAACCGGAACCATCAATATCAAAGACCTTAAGGTTGGAGATGCCGCTCAAACAACTGCAAGTATCGGAGCAGATTATAATATCACCAAAGCTTTCAGTATTGATGCCAACTGGGAATATTATGACAAACTTTATGCTCAGTTCAACCCGATCAACTTCCTTACTGAAGCGGCAAGAGAAAAAGGAATTGTAAAATTGCCAAGCTATCATTTATTTGATGTAGGTGCTTCTTACAAATTCACGCTTGATGCAAAAAAATCTTTAACATTGAGAGCGAATGTATACAACTTATTCAACAAATATTATATTTCTGAATTAAGCTCCAATATCTTCGCCGGAGATAAAATTGCCAATGGTCCGGATGCCGGAAAAACATATCAGGAAACTGGCAGAGTGTATCAGGGTGTTGCAGACGGGAACACAGGATTCCTAGGTTTTGGAAGAACATGGTCTGTTTCAGCAACTTTGAGATTCTAAGATAATATCATTTCAATAATGAGTCAAATCAATAGGCTGTCCTCAAAAAGGGCAGCCTATTTTTATCTTAATCATAAGTTCTACAGTAATATATAATTTTTTACAGTCTAAAAATTCTTAGGTTTCTTATTCTGAGCTGCCTGTCTTGCAATTTCATCAATACGATTTTTTCTGGTTTCGGGTCTTTTGGCAAGTACAATCCATTGCAGCAACATTTTTTTTATAGATTTACTCAGGCTTAGAAAATAGATTTCGGAGCCTTCATGAATTTTAAATGCTTCATTCAGATCCTCCGGAATCTCCAGCTCTTCCACACTGTCTAAAATATTCCAGGAACCATTCTCTTTTGCAATGCTGATGGTCTCAAATCCTGCCTTAGTCATCAGATTATTTTCTATCAGCTTCTGAACCTTATCCTTATTAATTTTTGACCAGGTACTCTTCGGCTTCCGTCTACTGAATAACTGCATAAACGAACCTTCATCAATCGTCTTCCTTGTACTGTCAATCCAGCCGAAACAGAGGGCTTCATCCACCAGCTCAGTCCAGTGAACAATGGGTAAATTTGATTTTCTGGTGTTACAAATAAGCCATACAGACTGTTCTATATGGTGATTCTCTTCCAGCCATTGCCGCCACTCTTCCTTTGTATTGACATAAAAGGTTTTTTTCTCTGCAATTGTACCCATAGTTTTTTATTGATACTGTAAAATTAAAAGACTTTAGTGACAATAGTTTGTCAGTATTAAAATTTCAATTTCTTAATAAGATCAATACAAGCTTATCTTCAAGAAATAAATAACAACACTAAAAAATTATATAACTTCGTTCAATTGAATATAAATCAGAAAATGGTGGATTATCTCGGGGTTTCGGTAATTAGTAATCAATTGTGGAGCATAACTTTGATCTCTTACAGTTCTTTGAAGGGACTATATCATCTAGCAAATAAATCCCTAAATTGATAAAGTAATCTTTCTATTAAACGTAAATCATCTGTAACTATATCAGCTCTGCCATTCATTTCTTGCTGGAATGCAATTCTTTTTTTATAAGATGTTTGTAGTCCTTTTGGTAAAGAGACATCAAGTAGCAAATTTCCATCTTTATCAGGAGTCAGAGAAATATTATTGATAATCCCCTCTAAGATTCCAAACTCTTGCTCAGGGTAATTAGCTAATTTAATATTAACAGTTTGACCTACTTTAACCTTTCCAAAATTTTGTGCAGGAGCTTTTACTTTTCCTATATACTGATTACCTCCAATAGGAATGATTGAAAATACATTATCACCAATATTGATACTCTGGTTAACTGACCATAATTGTAAATAGTTAATCCTGCCATTTATTGATGAGCGAAGAACATAATTTAGTTCCCAATCTTTTATAAACTTTTTTAATTGATAAAAAGATTGAAGAACATTTCTTTCTAAGTTTATATTTTCCTTACTTTCATTTATAGTTGTAACTTTATTATTTTTATTAAGTTCGTTTATGGATGACCGTAGTTGTGATATACTACTTAATATATTTTTATAGTTTTTTTGATCTTGAAGAAATAAAACTCTTTGTTTTTCAATTTCTTGTGTTGAAATCACTCCTTCTTTATATAATAATTCACTTCTGGTAAGATCGCTTTGTTTTAATTTCAATTCAGATTCATTGATACTTTTTTGAGATTCCAATAAACTTAACCTTTCTTTGAGTTGAATAGCCTCATAGCTTTGTGCATTATTTTCTACCCTATAAGGTTTGAAATCAGTATTGAGCTGATTAGCAATATATTCTTTTTGGAATGATGAAAATGCACTTTCGATATCTCCTAGCTGTGAAGATTTTAATTTTTCAAAAGGAAAATTTGATTTATCTAAATTAATTGTATCTACAATACTTTTTAGTAAAAAAACATCTTTATAACTAGCAGAATTTTCAAGAATAGCCAAAGGAGTATTTTTGGTAACAGTTTCTTTATCTCTTACAAGTATAGCATCTATTTTCCCTGAATTTTTAGCAACTAATTTTTGAGGCGGAGTCTTCGTTGTTATAATAATTTGGGAAGTTATAATATCTGGATATTTAACAAACCAAGAGATAAGAAGTAAAATAATTATAAAACTTAATAATATTGTATTTCCCCACTTCAAAATAGTTTTTGGGGGATCTGTCAAAATATCTCTGACTTCCTCACTATAAATTTTTAGACCATCATTTATTTCGTCCATATTAATTGCCTAATTCTAATTGGTTTTTTACTAACTCATAATATTTACCACGCATTGAAACTAAATCTTCATGATTTCCTTGTTCTACAATTTCTCCTTTTTCAAGAACAATAATCTGATCTGCATTTTTTACTGTACTCAGTCTATGAGCGACTATAATTGATGTTCTTCCTTTAATGAATTGATTGAGATTTTCCATTATTACTTTTTCATTATTGGCATCTAAAGCAGAGGTTGCCTCATCAAAAAAAACATAAGACGGGTTTTTATATACAGCTCTTGCAATCATCATTCTTTGTTCCTGCCCTCCACTCAACCGAATACCTGATGTTCCTAATTCGGTATTATACTTATTCGGTAAATTTTGTATAAAATCATCAATATTGGCAACAAAAGCAGAATGATATAGTTTTTCTCTATCAATAATTTCATTTTGTTCGGATTCAGATATATTACCAGCAATAGTATCATTAAACATAAAAGTGTCTTGCATTACCGCACCACAATTCATTCTCCAAAAATCATTATTTATCCCCTTTAAATCAACACTTCCTATATCAATACTCCCTTGTGTACTATCATAAAACTTTAACAAAAGCTTCATTAAAGTTGTCTTTCCACTTCCACTGGCACCTACAATTGCTGTAGTTTTTCCTTCAGGAATACACACAATTAATATTTTTTAACACAAATGGTGTAGATTTACCACCATATCTATAAGATACATCTCGAAGAATGATACTTTTATCTTTAGGTAATTCCTTTAGCTTATTTTCAGATACTACATCTTCATCTTCCTTTGTATGTACCTGAGAAAGTCTTTCTAAACTAATTTTAGCATCTTGCCAATTTTGGATGAAAGTGATAGAGTTGGTAAGTGGAACATTGAGCTGTCCTACTATATATTGTATAGAAGTCATTATCCCCAACGTAAGATCTCCATCTATTACAGCCTTTGCAGAAAGAAAAGTGATGAAAACATTTTTAAATTCATTAATCGTACTAGCTCCAACACTTTGATATTGTGCTAATTTTAAAGAACTTAAGGAAGTTTTAAATAATGTAATTTGTGTAAATTCCCATTTCCATCGATTTTTACGTTGTGAATTATTAAGTTTAATTTCCTTTATCCCACTAATTATTTGTAATAAATTGTTTTGGCTTCGTGAAGTTTGGTCAAAACGCTTAAAATCTAATTCCGCCCTTTTCTTTAAGAAAAAGAAAGTCCAACCTGTATATACAATAGCAGAAATTAGAAAAACTAAAAATATTTTAAGACTATAATATGCTAAGATGCCATTGAAAACAATAAAAGTTACTATAGAAAACAGCATATTAAGCGTTGAAGAAGAAACAAAGTTTTGAATACGTGTATGATCACTGATTCTTTGTAAATGTTCTCCAGCATTTCGGGTATCAAAATAATTAACCGGAAGTTTAAGCATTTTATACAAAAAGTCAGAAATCATTTTGATATTAAATCTGCTTGTAATATGTATTAGCACCCATTCTCTAAAAATACTGACCAATGTCTGTGTTGATATAAGAATGAATTGTGATGCTAAAATCAAATATATAAATGGAATATCCTTGTTATTTACCCCAACATCTACAACCGTCTGCATTAGAAAAGGTAAAATAAACTGAATAGCAGTAGCTACCAGCAAACCGATAAATAGCTGATTAATCAGTTTTTTATAAGGTTTAAAATAAGGATATAAAAATGAAAACCCTTCAGCTTGTATTTTCTCGCCCTCCTGACTATCGAATTTTGTATTAGGTTCTAATAAAAGGCAAAATCCAGTTTCATCTACTGCATTAGTCCAGGCTAATCTAAAATCTTCATGAGAATAGCTTAGCAAGCCTTGAGCGGGATCTGCTACATAAATTTTATTCTCATCAGTTTTGTATACTACTACAAAATGTTTTTGTCTCCAAGGTATAATAAAGGGAGTTGGTGCTTCATTTACTAAGCTTTCTATTGAAACGCGTACCCCTAAAGCCCTCATTTCAATAGCCTCCGCAGCCTCTGCTATACCCGCCATTGTCACACCTGTAGTTGTAATGCTGGCTTTATCCCGTAAAAATTCTCTAGAAAATGTTTTGCCATAAAATTTAGCAATCATTCGTAAACAAGTGGGTCCACAATCCCTACTGTCCAATTGTTTATAAAATGGAAACTTATTTTTTATCGCCATACTACCTGATAAGGATATTTTTCATAAATAGCATTACTTTCACTAATTGTATTACCTTCTTCTGCATCTTTTTTACCTTCTGCTAAAAGAATATTAGCCTTAATATTATCATTCAAATGTTTTAGGCATATGTCTGAAAATCTAGGATATAGTTTTAGAGCTTTATCAAATTCTGCAATTGCTTCTTCCCATTTTTGTTGTTCATATTTCGCAATGCCGTAATAAAATAAGGTAACTGGATTTACCCAGTCTTCACCGTTTTTATTAACCGTAGTCTTAATGTCATCAGATAGTAATTTTTCTGCTTTATCAAACTGATTCAATTGAAGATAACACAAAGCAATGTAAAAGTTATAAGTGTGATCCATTTCATATTGATTTCCATACTTTTTTACACATTCTTTAAAATCATCAATAGCCTTAGAATAATTCTTGACAAAAATACACAACATGAAAGCTCTGTATGGCAGATAAGCTTCTTCATCATAATATACTGCTTTGTCTATAAAAGGCATTCCTAATTCATATTTTCTTTGCTTAAACAAAGGCATTGTTTTTTGCTGCCACAGATAAGCAATAGTACTGTCTTTTTTCAGACCAGCATCAATATTGTCCTGCCATTCTTTAGAAAAAAGCATATGTTTCCATGCACCATTTTCTAAATGTTCTTTTATAATTTCCTGTTGTGAAATTTTTCTTGCATCTTTTTCTTGGGAAGAAAAAAAAGAAAAGACAAAAAGACTAAAAAAAAACGCTACCTTCATTAAGTCTTTTTTAATATGTTAATGGATTTAGCTCTATAAACTTAGAATAGGTAAAATTATAGGGTTGATTACTTAAATCATAGACTTTAACTTCATCAAACCATTTTTTTGACATTTTTATTAACGTATTTCTAATTTCTTTATATATAGTTAAACCATCTGCTGTGAAATATTTTGTCGCATTTTCTTCTGATTTAAATGGTTCTTCATCAATTAGAGTTAAGTCTTTGTAGCATTTATTGATATAGAAAGCAATTCTTCCTTTGGCTTCATGAACTTGTCTTTTATCAAAATCCCCTGCATCTAAACAGGCATCTAAACATATAAAACTGACATAATAAGTATAAAGAGCATGGAATAATACATATAAATCTCTATTTTCTATAAAAGTTCCATTAGGCAATTCAATAGTTTCTAAAACTGTTTCTTTAGGAACGTTGAAAAAATTTTCAACGTTGGAAAGTAGAGTATAAAAGATAACATGACCCGTTTGATGGGCAATATCATCAACAAAAAACACTTCATCATAATCTTCTTGGTAAGCGTTATAAAAACCTATGCCAACTGCTTTCTGAGTTGCAAAGGAATTTCTTTCATAGGTATCTGCATTAAAAATTATACATTTAGTAGCATATTTTTCAAGCAATTGAAATTGTGTTGGTATATTTTTTTTATAAGTTGATAAGCCCTAGTAAGCTTTTCCAAATGCTTTTCTGTTATCTGCTCTATTTCTACCTCTACTAATTTCTTATCAACATTAAAAAAGCATTGTTCTAAAAGTGGAATAGGATATTTTAGTATTTCTATCGAAGTGTTTTCTATTAAAGAAAAAGGCTCTAAAGTGAAGTCTACTTTTATATCATCCTTTTCTAAAAGCATTTCTTTCTTATAAAATACTAAGCTTGTATTATTTTTATTAGTGATGAACCAGCCTATATTGGGTATATAGAGTCTTCCAAAATTATCTGTTTGTACTAGAAATTTATTGCCTTTAGAAAATCCAGCTAGTATTTGTTCTAATTGTACAATACTACTATCACTTTTATTAAAATAAGAGAAAAAAAAAGGTTCTTGATAAATTGTTTCACTTTCAAAATCTAAATAATCAAAAATATCTGAATTTAGTTTATAAAGTAAAAGTTTAATATTTTGATTTTGTGTTTCCAATCCTTGTTCTAGAAAAGGTAACAATATGGGTTGTAAAGGGTTGTTCATATTATTTTAGAAAGAATAAATGGGATAAAATTGTTTACGGAATGGGCAACAAAGCTAGCCTCAAACCCCATCCTCACCCTCAAATAGCACAGTATAAATCCAGAAAAAATCTGAGGAGCGAATGTTATAAATGAATACATGATTAGGTTAGAAGTGACCCCATAGTTTCCTATGTGAAGAGCCCCAAATAAAAAACAGGATATGATAATAAATATCTTTTGATTTTTCTTCCAGAAATTAATTAATTTTTCACCTTCATATTTTTTAAAAAGGAAAAAGAATAATGTGAAAAGAACAATAAACGATAAAGTAAAATATATAACTAATTTAACAGTATAAAACCAATGTATATGAAAAATTAATCCATTTATCCATAATATTAAATATGCAATAGTTATTGACACATTAATCTTATTGTACACCAGCCAAAGTCTAAAAATAATTTCTTCTAATAAAGGACCTAAAAACACAAAAAAAAAGAAAGATTTTGTTAATTCTTCCATTTTGTTATCATAGACTAAAGGTGGAACAATTTTTTTTAACACTAAGACATATCTAATACATACAAATAGAAAAACAAAAGAATACTGTAGTAACAAAAAATATAAAATACTAACTGTTTTATTACGAAATGACAAAAGAAGAGTAATTTCTTTGGAAGGACAAAAATAAAAATAGAATAAGTTTCTAATATAAATCATTAGTTTGCATAATTAATCTATTATAAAATTCAAGGAAGAACTTTTGCTCTTCCTTAAATTTTTTAAAGCTTTAATACTATTAAAAAACATTTTTTATAAAATTTCCTACAGCTTTAACAAGTGCTCCACTAATACCATGACAATCGGTCCAATCTCCTCCTTCAACTTTTTGCATTACTTCTTCTGTTTGTACTTTTTCTGCCATCTTTTTAAAGGCATCAAGACTTAATTTTTTTGTTTGTTTTTTCATCTTTGTTTTTTTTTAGATGATTAATAATTTTTTCGAAGTTTCCATCATTGAAAACATTGAATCAAAAATAATACTTTTCCTAAATAAAAAAAGAAAAAACATATTATGTTAACAATTGATTATCAATTATTTAAAGAAAAAATATTTTATTAAAACGATAAAATACGTTTGTTTATTAACATGTAAAAGATGTTCATATAATAGTAATCACCAAAAAATGAATAAAACTAAAAAACACACAATAACATTTTTTTTAACCTCTGAAAAAATGTTCTAAACAAAATGAATTAAGGTGTAAATTTTAGCGCAAGTAATGTTTTTATGAGTATTATATAAGGCTTAAAAGACTAAATAATATGCAGAATAATACGTTATTTCGAGTTCTTCACCTGCAGTGCTCTCTGATAAAAAGATTGATTGGCAATTTTCTCCTCTGCTTCATCAATCGCAGCCAGGAGATTGTTTTTATTGTCTGCAATATCTCCTAAAATCCGGGCCATCAGTTCCCAAACGGGTTTCATTTGATCAATGAGTTCCTGTCCTTTTGATGTGAGCTTAAAAAGTCTTTTGCGTTCGTCCTGTTTATCCTTTTCCCATTGGATCAACTCAAGTTTCTCAAGTTCCTTAAGCAGTGTTATGGTGGATGGATGGGTATACCCTATTTCGTTGGCTATCTCTACCACACTCGCGATTTCTTTTTTGTAATCGTAAAAATGACCGAAAACGAAGCATTAGCCTTGAATAATCATATGTACTATTCAAAGAGTTCCGAAAATGCTTATTTGAGAAATCTGATGATGGAACGTGGCTGGATAAAGTCTGATCCTGAAATAACAAAGCTATTAGAAAATGGAAATGAGGCTTTTCGACAAAACGTTGTAATGAGGATATTGACTGAAACTCCTGAGAAAGTTTTTTTCAATAATTGCCCAAAGTGTAATAAGCTTGCCCGTACTCCCTATGCAAAGCAGTGCAGACATTGTGGATACAGCTGGCATGATGTTACTGCTAAATTTAAGATTGATAGTGTCTTTCAGCTTACCAACAGAAGCTTTTATCTGCTTGGGGAAATTATAGAAGGAGAAATACAGCCAGGTCAATTGATGGATTTAACGGTAGTAGGGCTTCATAAAAAAATTACAATTGGATCTATTGAATTAGCTGATAGAATGAATAACGGAAAACCATGGAACGGGATCGGCCTTGGAACCAATGAACTAACGGAAGAAGAAAAACAGCATTTAAAACAAAAATCTTTTCTTAATCCTATCATCAATATTTCCCGATCATAGTGTATAGCTCTTGAAAAGGCCGTTTGTTGCCACTATTTGTTTAAAGCTAATTATTTACTATTTAAATCCATATCCATTAAATAAGCCAGATGTTCATGCATTTTTTCTACAAAATGAAGCTCAGCATTCAGGATCTTAGCTGTTGATTTTTCAAAATTGTATTTGGTTTTGATACTGAATTCAAATTGGTCAGTAGAAAAATCTTTCTCCTTTTCATAAAGCTTTTTGATATGGCTTTTCATAAGTTCGTCCTGGTTGTTCAGTACGGAATGAAACTCTACAAAAAGATTGTCGTTTTCTTCTTCAAGTTTTACCAGTTTCAACTGATAGTGATATTCTACCCCATCAATCAGCCTGGAATGAATATTTGACGGACTGAATAGAAAACTGTAATATTCATTAGGAGGAAATATCAGGTTATAAACTTCCGGCAGTAAAAGAATGTATTGCAGATTCTTCTTCAATTCAACATCAAAGTTTTTCAATCCCTTTTCATAATTTGTAATCAACTTATTTTGATCCTTTTCCTCCGGGAAAGCACTCGCCAGCTTATTCTCTTTCCATTCTTCCCAATTTTTCCAAAGATCAGGTTTATTCTCAATAGAAAGTATTTTCCCGCTAAGATTTCTTTTCAACTGAATATTGCGGGAAATATCTGCAAGGGTAAGACTTTGCAACAAAAAAGGCTTCATCAAAGTATCATCAGTATCACCCGTGATTTCCTGTAGCTTTATGGTGTTGTTGATATCATGATCTCTTTTTTCCTGTTCAATAATAATATCTGATGAGGTTTTTAATGAGATTGGTTTGTTCTCTTTACCCATCATAAAAGTATTCTCTACCTTCAGGGTGTATTCCTGTGAGAACTTTTCCAGTTGAAAAAGAGGAATATTTTCCCCGAATAAAAAATTTGAAATACTCATTTCATTACTATTGTATACTCTGAATGCCTTTATTGCTGAAAATGAATTTTATATATTTTGATTCTAATTCCAGTTTCTGATTGATAGTCATATTTACAATAAATATTTATGCAGGAACAGATGGAAGCTGATTAAAAAGATTCTGATAATCTAACAATGCTTCATAATCTAAATAATTTTTAGGAGCATCGAACCAATGTTTGGATAAGTCTGCAGTTCCAAATTGTTCGATGAGTACTGTTTTTTCATTTTCTTTTACAAATTCCTTCAAAAAAACATTGTCTTTCTTCTTATTTGAATAGAATAATAGTGTTTTTCCAAGATCACCATACCAGGAAATTTGTTTTAAAAAAATTTTATTGTTACTATATCCCTTAAAATCTCCTTTAACGATGTCACCTTTGGAAAAGACTATCATTAAATTATGCTTAAGTATATTGTTATCGTAAAAATTTAATATTATACTCATAGAATCAATGGTGACCTGGCAATAAGGTTTTTCATCTTTATAAAAGTTAATACTATATTCGAGTTCATTTTCAAAAGCATATCTGGCCCATTCATCAGGGGTATATTTTAAAAACTTCTTTGGAACATTTTGGCTAAATTCCGTTGATAAATGAACTTCTAATGTAGTTTGTTCATCCATTATCTTTTCCATAAGTCCATTATACTTCGAAAACTCTGTTTTATACATTTTTATAATAAATTTTTAATTAAATTAATCCGGAAAGATTATCCACTATTTCTACTCCTTTTTTTCTTGCATGCTCAAGAACTTCTTTACTTAAGTTACCAACTTTTTCAACATGTAATATTACTTTATCTCCAGCTGAGTTTATTACTTGCCCTGTCTGTGTCATAGGTTTACCATTATATTTTGCTGCATCATCAATATAACTTTTGATTGTTTTATCTGAAATTTTACTTAGATCACTGGCTTTACGTTCAATAATTTTAAAAGTCCCGTCAGCATTTTCTATTAATCCATCTATTTTTCCAACTTTCCCTTTCTTTAATAAGACTTCAACTTCATGAGAATATTTAAACCCTTTTTCTAATGCTTGCTTTCTTAATTCGCTATTCCATACTAAATTAAAAAAATATCCACGTCTAACTTTCTGAAACCATTTCTGAGATTCCAACATCATCTGAGACAAGCATCTGCCAGAATTATGTACCAGTAAGGCTAAAAGGCCTACAAAATAGGTATGAAAATGAGCTACCGTAAAGTTATAAACTTTTTTAGGTTCATAGCTATATTCAGTTTTTTCAATGGTGACTTTAGTGTCATCTTTGGTCCAAATCTTTTCGCCAATTTCTAATTCTGAAGCATCTTTCCAACCTTCTTCAGTATAAAAAGGATGTATTGCCGTTGTTTCAATCACTTCAGCTTCGGTATAAATACTAATGGTATGGTCACTTTCATTGATGATAAAATCAATAACCGGCTGAAGCGCTACAGTATCGGTATCTTCATCATAAGCCCACACCTGGTCTCCGATTTGGACATCTTCAATATTTTTAATCCCATGTTCGGTATGCACGGGTGTTCCGGCTGGAAAACAGGCAAAAACACAGGTCTTGAGCAATTTCTTGGCTACATCATCCACACTTTTCTTTAAAGCTTCTTTACTCAGCTTTTTTAGTGCAGCTTTCCCCATCTGTTGCAGAGCTTCTTTAGAGATGGCTTTTGCTCCTGCTTTTATAGCACCTTTTATTCCTGCTTTTGCTCCCTGCATGGCTACGGTTCCGGTTCCGAAAGAAACCACACCTACGGCTATGGAAGCGACATCCCAGATTAAAAATCCGGCATTCATAAGGCCGCCGCCTACATCTCCGGTTTGTATATCATTGATAAGGTCACGACCGCTCCCCCAAACCGGGATCATACCTTCTACAAAACCTGCCTCTCCTACACTATCGCCATGTCCACTGTCGTCAAGTTCACGCTGTGCCTGATCCTGCATATCTTTTACCTCCTTGGCTGCATCATCCGGAAGTGGAACCTGTCCACTGGTCATAAATTCTATCTTCCCGCCTATAGGACATTGACAGGTACTTTTTCCTATCAAAGACCGGATCCCGTTAATTTTCACCTGCCAGGTATCCTGCCATGTCATAGGAACAGTAGTAGGTGTACAAGGTCCTCCGCTGATTTTACACACCTTAAAGGAAGGGATATTAATAAGAGGAGTAGCATCCTGATTGGTTGCCACAAGACAGCCATGGATTTTCACCTTCGTATTGAACGTAGGTTTAAAGAAATCCGGAGCTGCCCCCTGGTCACACATCATCAGGGCATTGAGGGTTATGTATTCTAATTCATCCATGATTTCGGTTTTAGAATTACATAATATTGGTATCTCCTGAAGACACCACAGCGCTTGGTCCGCCGGTAATAGTAAGTGGCGAATCTGTGCTGATATCCATAGGACCGCCTTTACTTGACAATCCCAGAGCTCCGGTAAGTGCAGTGATATCAATCATTCCTTTTCCTGCTGAAGCCATAATACCTGCTTCGGATATGGTGATAGAATTATCTCCTACCTGTAGGGTAATACTTGTTTTTCCGTCAAGGGTAATATTTCCGCCTGCATCCATTTTCAACAGTGATTGTGGCGGAGCATCTTTTTTACCTCCCACATTGATGACATTGGAGCTTCCTGCATTCACAGTATGGTTGCTATTTGCATTGGTAGTAGCATTTCCGGTTCCGTCAAAATTCATATTGGCACCGCCCTGATCTTTAAGATTCATAGATCCGGCTCCATTGTCATATTTCAATTCGGCACCGCTTCGCCCACTGAAACTCATAACATTATTTCCAGTGCCGCCACCAGCTCCAATTCCGCCATGATACATTCCCCCCATCACAAAAGGACGGTCGGGATGAAGATGTACAAAATTGATAATGACCTGATCTCCCACTTCAGGAATAGACATAAATCCTCTGTTTTTGCCTACCTTTTCACTGCTTCCGGCATCAGGAGACATTACACGGATAAATTCTGTGGTATCCTGGCCAGTTTGCCAGTCAAGCTGAACCTGCACACGACCTTGATTTTCAGGATCGGTATTGGAAACTACTTTTCCAAACTGGGGTTCCGCCACCGGAACAGTAAATTCAGGTCTTGGAATAAATCCGGTATCAGAAGCTATGGCCTGGAAAGATCCGTCATAGTAACCGCGGGCATCCACCCGATGGGTTACCTCTATAAGCATTAATTTAGTGAAATAAGAGGTCTCGTTAGTATCTGTTTTACGCATCTGAATATCCGCAATACACCCTGGATAAAGAAAAGGAACGGTTGTATTACCGGAAGTTACAAAAACTTCTGAAGCTTTACTTCCTGCAGTTCCCTTTTGAGAAGCATCAATATCCATAAAAGATGATGCTTTGATAGGCGCCACTCTTAAAGATGGGGTTTGAAAAGTTTTTTCTGAAATTTCATAAGCCCTCTTTGCAATGTCTGAGGTATGCGTTATTTTTGAGCTTCCGCCTTTAAATTTTTCGTTTTTACTACTGTTATATCCATAAAATGAAGGATTCACATGTTGAGCTTTCATTTTGATTTTAACATCCGTCAGATTACTGCCATAGGTTAGCAACACTGGCTTTTCTTGCGGCGGCAATTGTCCGAAATGTAAAACTTCTCCATCATAGAAAAATTGTTCTCCATAAGCTTCAGCAATTCTAGCCAGATAGTTATAATGGGTTTCTCCGTATTGAGAACTGTAAGATACATTGCCATGGCGGGCATCTATTCTGAAGTCAAATTTCCCCTGCCCTAATCCTTCTTTAATCACTTCATTGGCGATGCTGTTCAGACTAATGGGCTGGGCTCCGCCGAAACTTTGAATATGAGGGGCAGCATCTAACAAAATTGTTGGGCTGAAACCTGACAGCACAAGATTACCCAGGCTTCCTTTTTCCTGGCTGAATCCAACTTCCGTGATCACTCCTACAAAATTTCGCTCAGCTCCGCCTTCCACATCTTTATATTTGAAAACCACAGTAATCCTTTTTCCCAGGAAATTCTGTATTTCTTCAAGATTATGATTTTCTGCACTTCCTAACGTATCATGAGCAAGAATGAGCTCAAACTCGTGATGTTTGGTTGCACTTTGAGTAAGGCTAAAATGTTTGAAATATTTTATAGGTTTACCTTCCACATGGATATCAAGCTTCACTACCCGGTTGATTCCTACGATGGCACTCTCCGGAATACTGTCAGCATTGAATATTTTAGAAGTAGGCTGTTTAACCCAAAGTTTATCCTTAATTATGGATGGCTCATTGGGCAGTAAAGGCTGGTTTAGGAATTGTTTTCCTGTATTCACCATATTGACTGCGTTATTCACTTTTGAAGCAGCTTTCTTTACTTCTTTAACTTTTTTATTGTCTTTGATTTTGCTTACAAAATCAGTCTTGTCTGAATCTATTTCCGGCTTGGGAAGATTATTCTGTTCCTTAAACATGACATCTTTTTTTTAGTGTATGGCTTAATTGAATAAGGTGAGACCCTTCGGTTCAAGGAATCAATCTACAAGCATGTAACGGTCTCTTGAACAAGCTCTTCAATGATTGACCTGAGATGGGTGCAGTGGGAATTTTCAGAAAAATAATTCCGCTTTAGATACTTGGTAACACTTTAAAAAGTGGTTGATTTCGGTATTTTTTCATAAGTTTTTTTAGTGATTTTGGTATTGCAATATATAACCTTAAATATTCACTCCAAAATGAATTACCGATTATTTGGAAAATTGTCGTAGTTCTACGACAATGAGTTTTCAATAAAGCTTTTTCACATTATTGAACAAAAAGACCTATTATCATTAGATGACCAGTAAGAAGGAATTAATTTTTTTATTTTTTATACATTACTATTTACTAAAGTATGTAGAGGAAATGCTCCGATATTTACTTGGAATTTTTACGTTGCAGTGCCCTCTGATAAAAAGACTGGCTGGCAATTTTCTCTTCTGCTTCATCAATCGCAGTCAGCAGATTGTTTTTATTATCTGCAATATCTCCTAAAATCTGAGACATCAGCTCCCAAACAGGCTTCATTTTTTCAATAAGTTCTTGCCCTTTGGAAGTCAGCATAAACAGCCTTTTTCTTTCATCCTGTTTATCTTTCTGCCATTGGATCAGTTCCTGTTTTTCGAGTTCTTTAAGCAGCGTTATGGTAGATGGATGGGTATACCCTATTTCATTGGCTATCTCTACCACACTCGCTATTTCTTTTTTATAAATTGTAAAAATAACCGGAAACCATTTCAGTTCAAAATCAATTCCGAATGCTTTATAGATAAGCGCTCCATCTTTCCTCAATTGTTCACTGAGGCGGTGAAGTCTGGTTGATATGGCAAGAATGCCTGCTTCGTTGATCACATTCATATTCAGTCAATATTTAAATGGTAAAAAATATCGTCAGCGCTCATTAAAGGGAATTTCACAGGAAGATCGCTTTTTCCAGTCTTCAAAAAATCATTCCTCTCATAGAAACGCTGTGCTGCTTTCAGTACCGTTATGGTTCCCAAATATAGATCGTTAATTCCGTTTTTGCGACAGAAAGAAATTAAAACATCCAACAATTCCTGTGCAATGTTCAGTTCTTTGCCTCTGAACTCTTTTTTAACAAACATTTTTCTGATCGCTCCTGCCTTTTCATCAAACTTCACCAATGCAATGGAACCTACCAGTTCGCCATCCACAAAAGCACCCCAAAAATTTCCCCCGGCTTCCTTATAAAAACTTTCAATCTGCAATAAATCAGGTTGATCCTCTATCGTAATAGGAATATTGAATTCTTTCTGCTGAATTGTCAAAATCAAGTCAATAGCCTGTTCTGAATAAGAATTTCCTATGGATTGTATCTCTAATTTCATAATGCTTGTATTTTAAAGTACAAAACTACGTAGTTAAATACATATATACAAGTTGATTTTTATTTTTAAAGAAATTTAACACGGGTTATCCGAGACCGTAAGTTCTACATGTAATGATATGTATCCATTTTTTTACATACACATTAATATCTACTCACAAAAATAGAAAGCCTGAAGCGACAACACTATGAGACAACAATCACAGTAAAACTATTACAGCAAGTGGGAATTGAACTTTCCGAACCTATACTTCCATCTCTTTGAATAGAAAAACAATGAACTTTCCATTCATCGAAAACCAGGTAAAAACTCTCCTGTAACGGATCACGGGATCCTCTTTTATAATTTTACATTAAAACGCATGAAATAATGAATAATATCAATAATGACAAACAAAACTAATAAATAAAACAAATAAACACATAAAAAAGGTTAAAACATTGATTAATTTTTAAAATATATTTTAAAAATTTAAAAATAATATATACTTTCGCATGATAAATTTTAAATAATACATTTATGAAAAATCTAAAATTATTAGCTATCGTATTGGGAATGCTATCTCTGTCTTCATGTAACAGAAATGAAGAAGAGCAAAATACTCAGCAACCTAATAAAGAAAATCAAGCAATGCGTTCATTAGGAGCTGTATTAGTAGATGAGAAAACCTACGATTCATTTGCTAAAGCTGATATAGAAGCATTAACAATGAAATTTAAAGGCAAATCTGCAATTGCAGCAGCAGCTACGATTCCATCAAGTTACAGCATACCAAACACCCCTCCAATACTAAATCAGGGACAGGAAGGCTCATGCGTTGCTTTTGCTACAGCGTATGCTGCTGCAAGTACTCTGGAACATAATTTTAAAGGGATAACTAATCCAAGAAGTCCAGAATACGTATATAATCAAATAAAATTAAGCGGCTGCCCTAATGGAACTTATATATCCCGTGGATTAAATTTAATAAAAGATCAAGGAGTGTGCAGCTGGAATGAAATGCCCTATACAGATGTTGAGTGTTCTACACAGCCTAATGCTACTCAAAAAACTGCAGCGAGCACGCATAAATTTACAACATGGGCTACTGTAGATAAAACAAATATCAATAATGTAAAGACCCTTCTAAGTATGAATTTACCAATTATCATTGCCGTTACGGTAGATGGAAGCTTTGATAATTTAAGTTCAGCAAACAATTGGATATGGAAAAGCCATTCTGGTGCTGTAAGAGGTGGGCATGCCATTTGCGTAGTGGGTTATGACGATGCTAAACAAGCCTTTAAAGTACAAAATTCCTGGGGTACAACATGGGGAGACCATGGATTTTTCTGGATAAATTATGCATTCTTTGCTAAGACTACCAATGGAGCTATTAATGAGTCTTATGTAGCATATGTACAATAGAAAAAGAGTATAAAATTAATCGTGGCCGGGGGATTTTATTCCGGCCATTTTTTATGGTCTTTTACACCTGAAAATTTAATTTTATAAGTAAATTCTGATTCACTCTAACTTTTGGATGTTTGTAAATAAAAAAACGTATGCCATTACTGACATACGTTTTTATGATATTATATTACAAAACACGGTTACTTCCAGCCTCCGCCTAAAGCCTGATAAAGCTCTACGGCAGCTTTCATTTTACTGTATCTTGCATTGGAAATGTTCAATTCCGCATTCAAAGAATTTACACTGGCGTTCAACACTTCAAGATAGTTGGCCATACCATAGTTTACCAATTCCTGAGAATAGTCAACCGATTTTTTGTAGGCATCCAGTTCGTGCTGTTTTAATTCAATAAATGAATCCTGTACAGAGAAAACTCTGATAGCATCTGAAACTTCTTTTCCGGCAGTAAGCACTGTTTTTCTGAAGTTCAGATAAGCCGTTTCCTGATTGGCAAGACTTACGTCATAGTTGGTCTGGATCTGTCTCTTGTTCAGAATTGGTTGAGCAAGTCCTGCCACTACATTCGCAAACAATGAATTTACACTGAATAAGTGGTCAATATCTACAGACTGAAGCCCTCCACTCCCTGTTAATTTTAAAGTAGGATAAAACTGTGCTTTGGCTGCATTCGTCATTTGGAAAGCATTCATTAAGTTAAATTCTGCTCTCATTACATCGGGACGATTAGCCAGAAGCTGGGTCGGATATCCCAGTTTTAAGTCAATCGGAAGTTTTTGTCCTTCCAGGGTAGATCTTTCAATAGAATGAGAAGGCTCACCCATTAAAAGACTCATCGTGTTTTCAAGCAGCTGGATCTGTGTATCAATATCAATCAATAATGATTTGGCATTGAAAACAAGCGCCTCGCTTTGTTGTACGGCTACTTCTGTTACTGTTCCGGAAATCTTCAGCGCTTTTGTAGTCTCTAAGTTTTTCTCACGTACAGCGATGGTTTCCGTGATAATTTTCTTCTGGGCATCAAAAGTAAGCAATTGATAATAGGCAGAAGCAATGGATGAAACAAGGCTGCTTTTTACTGCTTTATGGGCAGCAACAGTTCCTAAATAAGTCGCTAACTGCGCTTTCTCCTGCGCTTTTAATTTTCCCCAGATATCAGCTTCCCATCCGATACTGGCTGTAATGTCAAACTGGTTCACATAACGTCTTGATCCGATAATCTGTCCAAACTGCGTATTGATAGACTGGGTCTGAAACGTATAGTTGGGCCCTACAGAAAGTGTCGGCTGATAGGCCGCTTTGCTTTGCTTCAGATAAGCTTCTGCAGAATTAATACTTTCCAGGGCAATTCTGATATCAAGATTGTTTTCCAGCGCCTTAGAAATATGCCCCTGCAATATCGGATCAGTAAATATTTCTTTCCATGAAATATCTGCGATACTGGCACTGTCTGAAGGAAGCATATCTGTACGGAACAGCTTTTCGTCTACAACGTTCTTCGGTCTTTCATATTCTTTTCTTGCCATACAAGATGAGATGGCTCCGAGTATGAACACTGAAAAAGTGATTCCTTTTATGATGTTTAATAAACTCTTCATTATTTTTAATTAGAAGTTAGAGTTTAGAAGTTAGAAGTTAGTTTTTAGACTCATCTCTAATGTCTAACTTCTAATTTCTTAAATCTTAATTTTATTCTGCTAAATTGATATCTTCTTTTTTGATAGGCTTAATTTTTTCCTGTAATGTTTCAAAGATGACATACAATACCGGAATAACAAATAATCCTAAAACCGTTCCTATCAATAGTCCAATTGCTGCACCTGTCGCAATAGATCTGTTACCTACTGCACCAATTCCACTGGCCAATACTAACGGTAATAAACCGAAGATAAAGGCAAATGATGTCATTAGAATTGGTCTCACTCTGGCTTTCGCTGCATTGATAGCTGACATGACAATCGTTTCGCCATGATGCCTTCTCTGAACAGCAAATTCAACAATAAGGATTGCATTTTTCGCCAGTAGCCCAACGAGCATGATCAGGGCAATCTGGAAATAAATATTATTTTCCAAGCCCATTATCTTCTGCCCGAAATAAGCTCCCATTACCCCAAGAGGAAGGGAAATTACAACAATCAGCGGAAGAATATAACTTTCATACTGTGCAGAAAGAATAAAGTAAACAAAGACCAAACTCAACCCGAAGATCAGAAGGGTCTGAGATCCTGAATTTAATTCTTCTCTGGTCAACCCGGTAAATTCTACCGCATAGTTTTGATTCAGCGTTTCTTCAGCAACCTGCTGTACAGCGGCAATAGCATCTCCGGAACTGTATCCGTCAGAGTTGGCTCCGGTCACTTTCACTGAAGTAAACAGATTATAACGGCTTACAGATTGTGGTCCGTAGGCTTTTTTCAATGTTACAAACTGTGAAATCGGAGACATGATCCCTGAACCTGTTCTTATATAAAGTTCGTTCAGATTTTCAATATTCTTTCTGTTTTCAGGAAGAGCCTGCACCATTACCCTGAACTGTTTCCCATACTTGGTAAAGTCAGCGGTATAAACACCTCCGATATACCCTTGCATGGTTGCCAGAATATCATTTACAGAAACTCCAAGCTGCTTGCTCAGAGGAACATTAATTTCCATCTGATACTGAGGATATTTTGTATTGAAAGAGGTCTGTGCAAACTGAATTTCCGGTCTCTGCATCAGCTTACCGATGAATTCATTGGTTTTATTATCCAGATCAGCATATTCTCCACCTGATTTATCCAGCAATACCATTTCAAAACCGGCACTGTTACCAAATCCTGGTACACTTGGAGGTTGGAAGAATACCACTTTTGCATCAGGTACAGATCCTACAATTCCAAATAATTTTTTGGTGATATCTTCAGAAGTCTGACCATCTTTTTTTCTTTCTTCGAATGGTTTTAGCTTTACAAAGGCAAGACCGTTGTTACTTCCGTTTCCGGACAAGAATCCTCTTCCTGTAGAAATCGTTACGTTCTGAACTCCCGGAACTTTCAATGCTTTAGCCTGAAGTGTTTTCAAGGCATTATAAGTTCTTTCCATAGAGGCTCCCGGAGGAAGCTGAACATCGGTAAAGATAATTCCTCTGTCTTCTGTAGGTACAAACCCTTTCTTCATACTGCTGCTTGCCCAGAATAAAATACCTCCGGTAATAGCGAAAATAATAAGGGTTACCCATTTATGTCTTAACAGAAATACAAACCCTCTTCCGTAACGCTCAGTTGTCGTTTTAAAAGCTATATTGAACTTATAGAAAAATTTCTGTAGAATGTTTAAGTTCTTGTACTCTGCATGATGCGCTTCGTGAGGTTTCAGGAATAATGAACATAAAACCGGGCTCAACGTTAACGCATTAATTGCTGAGATAATGATTGCAATGATCAGCGTAATACCAAACTGTTGGTAGAATACCCCAGTAGGACCAGTAATAAACGTCACAGGGATAAATACCGCTGCCATTACCAGGGTAATAGAGATAATTGCTCCTGTGATTTCATCCATTGCTTCCACCGTGGCTTTTTTCGCATCGGAAATACCGTGCTCCATCTTCGCATGGACAGCCTCGACGACCACAATGGCGTCATCCACCACAATACCAATGGCAAGTACCAATGCAAAAAGGGTCAATAGGTTTAATGAGTATCCGAAAAGATTCAGGAAGAAGAACGCCCCTACAATAGATACCGGAACTGCAATAGCCGGGATCAGGGTAGATCTGAAGTCCTGAAGGAAAATATATACAACAATAAATACTAAGATGAATGCTTCAATCAGGGTATGAACTACCTTTTCAATAGAAGCTTCCAGGAATTCATTGGTATCAAAGTTAAAGGTATATTTAATTCCTTTAGGGAAAGTTCCTTCTGCCGATTTCAGATAAGTTTTGATATTTTTAATAATCTCCTGTGCATTGGATCCCGGAGTCTGGAAAATCCCCATACTGATGGAAGGATTGTTTCCGTTTTCCCCGATTCCTGTGTAAGACTGACCTGCCAGTTCTACTTTAGCAACGTCTTTCAGCATCAGGTTTTGTCCGTTTGCAAGAGATTTAATGATGATATTATCATACTGTTCTTTATCGTTGAATTTACCTACATATTTGATGATATATTCAAAAGAACTTCCACTGTTCTGGCCGATTGAACCTGCAGCCGCTTCTCTACTCTGCTCGTTGATAGCATTGGTAACATCCGTAGGAGTCACACTGTAGGCTGCCATTTTTGCCGGGTCCAGCCAGATTCTCATCGAGTAGTTTTTACCTCCGAAAACGTTGGCATCCCCTACACCATTTACCCTTTTCAGGTTTGGAATAATATTAATATTCAAAAAGTTCTGAAGATATACGTCATCCAGATCTTTATTTTCAGAATAGAAAGACATATACATCAGGGCACTTGTCTGCTGCTTCTGGGTAACAACTCCCGATCTCGTTACTTCGGATGGAAGAAGTGGTGTTGCTCTTGCGACACGGTTCTGTACGTTTACCGCTGCAATATCCGGATCAATTCCTTGTTTAAAGAAAACCTGGATTTGGGCAGAACCGTCATTTCCGGCACTGGAAGTAATATAATCCATTCCTTCCACCCCGTTGATCTGCTCTTCCAAAGGCACCACTACACTTTTCATCACCGTCTCAGCGTTGGCTCCCGTATAGTTTGCGGAAACACTCACCGTAGGAGGTGCAATGTCCGGATACTGTGTAACCGGTAACGAGATCAGTCCCAGCACACCGAGAATCACAATCAAAATTGAGATTACGGTAGATAAAACCGGCCTGTTAATAAAGTTTTTTATCATTAGAATTTCGGTTTTATTGATTGAACAAGACTATCCATTTTGATGGGCTTCGGCTTCACTGCTGTTCCCGGTTTCAGACCTCCGATACCAGCTGCAATAACAGTTTCGCCTTTATTAACTCCTGATTTGATCAGAGCCATATTGTCGATTCTGTCAATAACGTTAATTACAACGTTTCTTGCAGTATCTCCTTTTTCTACTTTGTATACATAAACAATACCTTGTTGTTCGTAAGTAGCACTTTCAGGAACTACCAAAACATTGTCATAACGTTGAGGGAATCTGATGGTTCCGCTGTTACCGTTGCTCAATAATTTCTGAGCATTGGAGAACGCCACTCTGAACTGAATGGTTCCTGTAGTAGGATCAATCTGACCGGTAATGGCTTCAATTTTTCCTTTTTCAGGATATAGGCTGCCGTTTGCTAACTGCAGTTCAACCATTGGTAAGTTTTTGATTTTCTCAGACATAGAAGCCCCAGGAGCTTTTTCAAGGAAATCAAAATAAGCTTTTTCATTCATTGCGAAATAAGCAAAGATCTCAGAAGTATCAGAAATCGTTGTCAGAGGAGTCTGATCAGATGGTCCTACCAAACTTCCGACTTTTAAAGGAAGTCTTCCGATCACACCTGAAATAGGTGCACGAATGATGGAATATTCGATATTGGCTTCTACTCCTTTATAATTGGCTTCAGCCTGTCTTTTGGCAGCATTGGCCTGCTGTAACTGAGCCTGAGCCTGAGCCAACTGAGCCTGAGCAGTCTGTAATTGTACGTTACTGATGATATTTTTCTGAACCAGAGGTTTTAGTTTGTTTACTTCAACCTGTGCAGCATTTACAGAAGCCTGAGCAGCAGCAACACTGGATGCAGCAGCACCGATTCCGGCTTTGGAAGCTGCGGCGTTTTCATTCAGAATATTGGTTTCCAGACGGAACAAAGGCTGCCCTTTGGTAACATATTGTCCTTCATCTACCAATACCTGGGTAATATACCCCTGTATTTTTGCACGTACATCATTGTTTACCCTACCCTGAATGGTAGCCGGAAACGTCTGATAACCCACTATATTTTTTGACTCCACGGAAACAACCGGATAGGGCTTGGCACCATCCTGCTTCGGAGCTTCTTTTTTGCAGGCAGTTAGTGAAAACGCTGCAAGGGAAAGTATAACTAGCTTATTATTCATTTTATAGTTTATTAAGAGATTCCTGTATATTTTCTATGTTTTTATTTAAGAGTGCTTTGTAAACTTCTATTCTTTCATTGTATCCATCGTCTTTACTTTTTTTAAAATTGTTTAAATCATCTAATAATTTTAGTTCGTCCTGCATTTTTTGGACAATTTTCTCGAATCGTATTTTTTTGTATTCATCATTGATGAAAAAATATCGTTTGCGCTCATCCATCTTATTATGATCAACAATAAGCTGGGCGTTCAACAGCAAAGAAATACTGGTGGAAACAGAGCTTTTGCTGGCGGATAACACTTCAACAAACTCGTCAAAAGTAATTCCTACTTTCTCATAGTCAAAAAGAAGGTAGGAATAAATTTTCGATGCTAAAGGGGGTAAGCTGAACACGGTGCCATAGAATTTTACGGCATCCTGAAAAATTTTCTCATCAATTTCTATACTTTGGTGCATAATATAAAAATTTTGAACAAAAGTAGAAATTAGTTCAGAACCAAACGAACAAACCTGATAGAGTTTATAAATACAGGGCGTTTTAAAAATTCAATGAAATAGGATTTAACTTTTGGCTTAAAATATAATCTTCTCAAAAGCTTTTCTCATTCCGTCTCTTAAAAGAACTTCTCCACAATAAGAATAACCTCTGCCTTCAAGAATTTTCAACATAGCAATATTGTCATGGTTCGTATCTACTTTAATACTCTGAATTCCATGGGATTTTGTAAATTCTTCGATATGGTCAAAAAACTTTTTCACCATACCCTGTCCTGCAAATTTTTCATCTACAGCAACTCTGTGAACCACTACAAATTCACCATCGCTCAGCCATGCGCCTTCAATAGTACTGTAAGCGGGTTCATCATTTAAAATCAAAGCTGCATACACAGCAATCTCTCCATCTACCGTCAGAACATGCCCGAATCCTTTGGCAATATCACTTTCTACGGTTCCAAGATTAGGGTATCCGTTCTGCCATTGGGTGCTTCCATCCTGTCTTCTTCTTTCGATAGATTGCTGGATGATTTCCCAAATAATGTTCCTTTCTTCAATTTCCGCTTTTCTTAGTTTAATGTCTGGGTTCATGTGGTAAAATTTGATTTAAAAATTAAAAAATTGAATGATTAAAAAATTAGAATAAGTAATAATTGCAAGAATAATTTTTTTTAATGGTTTGTAATTAATTAAAAAACCGAAAACTAATAAGATTAATTTTCGGTTTGAAGTAGTAAAATTTAAAATTATGAAATTGTTTATTGATTTTCACTTTGTTGAAGGTAAGCATCAATAATTTCAAATGCTTTTTTTTCATCTTCCAAATCTACCATTACCTTCAGCGAAGTAGCTGTTGGGGTTGTAGTAAATGTAAGATAGTTATTTTCAACGGTATTTGTAATTTGAGCGTCATCCAATTTAGACTTAACCAACTGAATTTCTGAAGGATTATCACTTACATAAACTGATACTCTCGTACTTCTTTCCATATTCTAACTGTTTAAGTATCTAAATATACGATATATTTTTTTAAATTACAAATCCCGGGTTTTAAATTTTATTAATCTTGTTTTCAATTTTATCTAAAGCAAGCTGGATTTCTTCTTTAGTAACATTCAAATGAGGTCTGAAACGAAGAGACTGATCTCCACAAGGAAGAATAATCAATCCATCGTTAAAAAGCTCATTCATCAGGTGATTTCTCTGCTCTACAGTTGGAAGATCAATAGCACACATTAAACCTCTTCCTCTTGCATTTGAAATTTTTTCAGGATACTTTTCAGCCATGGCTTTTAAGCTTTCTAATAAAAAATCTCCAACTACTCTTGCATTCTCCACAAGGTTTTCTTTTTCGATAACTTCCATTACCAGTTGGAAACGAAGCATATCGATAAAGTTCCCTCCAAATGTAGAATTGATTCTTGAACTTTCTCTGAAAACATTGTTTGGAACTTCATCAAACTTCTCTTTGTTGGCCAAAACACCACAAACCTGAGCTTTTTTCCCGAAAGAAATGATATCCGGTTTTGCTGTAAAATGCTGGAAAGCCCACATTTTCCCTGTAATGGCAATACCTGTCTGAACTTCATCAAAAATAAGTAAGATTTCGTTGTCATCACAGATTCTTCTTAATCCTAATAAGAATTCGTCTCTGAAATGATTGTCACCTCCTTCTGCCTGAATAGGTTCAATGATGATACAAGCCACTTTATCAGGGTTCATCAGAATAGCCTCTTCAATCTGAAGCAGCGCAAGGTTTTCATTTTTGATGGTTTCTTCAAGGTTCTCTTCTGTAATCGGGAATTTTAATTTTGGATTTAAAATTCTCGGCCAGTTGAACATTGGGAAATATTGGTACTTTCTTGGGTCAGAAGTATTGGTTAAACTTAAAGTATAACCGCTTCTTCCATGGAAAGCCTGTTTGAAATGGATACAGATTCCTGCTTCCGTTTCCAGTCCTTTTGCAAAGTTTTTGCGGGTTTTCCAGTCGAAGCATGCCTTCATAGCATTTTCAACGCCCATAGTTCCGCCTTCGATAAAGAACGCATATTGTAATTCTTCCGGGATAACCACTCTTTCGAATACTTCAAGGAAATGAGCGTATTCTTCTGAGTAAACATCAGCCAAAGTAGGTTTGTTTACAGCCATTCTTCCTAACCACTCTGATCTTTCTACAAGATAAGGGTGATTGTATCCGATGGATGCTGATGCAAACATAGAGAACATATCCAGGTATTCTCTGTCTGTCAATTTATCATAAAGCCATGATCCGTGTGATTTTTCAATGTCCATCACAAAATCGAAACCGTCTGCAAGAACATGTCTTCCTACTGTTTCTTTTACTTTATTTGCTTTTATATCTAATGTGTGTTCCATAATAAATTTGTAGTGTGATTTAATAAGTGAATGTTCAAATGGCTCAAAGAATGAAACATGTAACCATTCAGGTTATTAATTTTTTTTGTTTTTTAAGTGCTTTAAGTAAAGCTTTTATAAATCGAATTTAATACCTTGTGCTAAAGGAAGTTGCGCGGTATAATTTATAGTATTGGTTTGTCTTCTCATATAATACTTCCAGGCATCAGATCCTGATTCTCTTCCTCCTCCGGTTTCTTTTTCACCCCCGAAAGCTCCACCAATTTCAGCACCGGAAGTCCCGATATTTACGTTGGCAATACCACAGTCTGAACCAGCATGGGAAAGGAATAACTCTGCTTCTCTCAAGTTCTGAGTCATGATAGCAGAAGATAATCCCTGAGGAACATCATTCTGAATAGCGATAGCTTCTTCTAATGTTTTGTATTTGATAAGATATAAGATAGGTGCGAAAGTTTCGTGCTGAACAATCTCATAAGAGTTTTTCACTTCTGCCACGCAAGGCTTCACATAGCATCCGGATTCGTAATCTTTTCCTGTTA
Source organism: Chryseobacterium sp. Marseille-Q8038 (assembly GCF_965111995.1). Taxonomy (NCBI): domain Bacteria; kingdom Pseudomonadati; phylum Bacteroidota; class Flavobacteriia; order Flavobacteriales; family Weeksellaceae; genus Chryseobacterium; species Chryseobacterium sp. Marseille-Q8038. The sequence goes on from NZ_CBCOPN010000001.1 coordinate 1,338,500, forward strand.
AAACGCCTCCTTCAACAACGAATTTCCCGCCTTCTTTTTTACATTTTTTGATCGCTTCTTCGTACTGGTTTACAGCATCCGTATCAATAAGTGGTCCCACATGGTTGTTTTCATCCAATGGATTTCCGATTTTCAGCTGCCCGTAAGCTTTTGTTAATCTTGTTTTCACTTCATTGTAAACACTTTCGTGGATGATCAGTCTTCTTGTTGAAGTACATCTCTGGCCTGCAGTTCCTACCGCTCCGAAAACAGCTCCGATGATTGACATGTCGATATCAGCTTCTTTTGTAATGATAATCGCATTGTTTCCTCCTAATTCAAGGATAGACTTCCCGAATCTTTCAGCTACTTTCGAAGAAACCATTCTTCCTACTCTTGTAGATCCTGTGAAAGATACCAGCGCTACTCTTTTATCATCTACTAATTTCTGTCCGATTTCGTGGTCTGATACCAATACACTTGAAATACCTTCAGGAAGGTTATTTTCCTTCAGAACTTCCATCATGATATTCTGGCATGCAATAGCACAAAGTGGTGTTTTTTCTGATGGCTTCCAGATGGTAACATTACCACAGATCCATGCCAGTGCCGTATTCCAAGACCATACAGCCACCGGGAAATTGAATGCAGTAATGATTCCTACTACTCCAAGCGGGTGGTATTGCTCATACATTCTGTGTCCTGGTCTTTCAGAGTGCATGGTGTACCCCTGAAGCTGTCTTGAAAGTCCTACCGCAAAGTCACAGATGTCAATCATCTCCTGAACTTCACCAAGTCCTTCCTGCAATGATTTACCCATTTCATAAGAAACAAGTTTACCAAGGTCATCTTTATATTCTCTTAATTTTAAGCCCAGCTGTCTTACGATCTCTCCTCTTTTGGGAGCCGGGATCAGCCTGAATTCCTGAAATGCCTTTTGAGCAGTTTCAATTACTTTGTCATAATCACTTTCTCCGGAAGTTTTTACTTTAGCGATCAACTTTCCGTCCACAGGAGAAATGCTTTCTATCACCTTTCCTGAAGCGAAATATTTCCCGCCTGTTGAGGTACCTTTGTTCTCTTCTTTAATACCTAAATTTTTCAGCGTTTTTTCGATTCCGAAATCCTTTACTTTTTTTGACATAAAATCTTACTTTTCGTTCTCTCTAAAGATAAAAATATTATGTGAACCTCAAAACTTTAATTTTTAATACGCTTTTTATTTGGACTAATTATAAACATGCTTATCTTTGTAGCGTAATCTTTTTGATAATCACCAATGGAAAATTCACAAGAAAACAACTCAAAGCTTAAAAAGTGGTTCAAGCGTGTGGGATGGGCAGGATTAGCTTTCTTTACCATTAAAGGCTTGATTTGGCTCGTTATATTCTACGTTGGAGCAGATAGTCTCCAGAGTTGTATACAATAAAAAAGCAGAGAAATTTTCTCTGCTTTCTTTTTTAGGCGAAGGTTAACTGAATTGTTATTTCTTTATTGAAAAGCTAAAAAAGGAGGCCTTTTTTATACTTTCTGTAATTTTAAAAAGGGGAAAAATATTCGATTTCTGTGCGAGTATTTCCCAAAAAGCTTATTTTTCCTGTTTGATCCACCCTTTTAAACTACTCTTTCTTCTTCCTCCCTGCGTTAACAAGGCTCTGATGCAACAGGAATTCTATCTGTCCGTTCACACTTCTGAATTCATCATTGGCCCACTTTTCAAGGAGTTTATAAGTAGACTCATCTATCCTTATCACAAAGGATTTTTTACCTTTGCTTTCCGAAGAGTTCTGAGCTTTTTCTGATTTCATTTTCTAAATTCTCTAACATTATTTCTAACTATTTTAGCGCAGAAATATCTTCACTAAAATCTAACTGTTAATTTTCACTTTTAATTGTAAAGTGTTCCTGCATTTAATATTGGAGTTGCTGCTTTTTCACCGCAAAGAACTACCATTAAATTGCTTACCATTGCAGCCTTTCTTTCATCATCCAATTCAACGATATTGTCTTCTGAAAGTTTTTTCAATGCAAGGTCTACCATTCCCACAGCTCCTTCTACAATTTTGGTTCTTGCAGCAACAATTGCTGTAGCCTGTTGTCTCTGAAGCATTGCTCCCGCAATTTCCGAAGCATAAGCCAAATGCGAAATTCTTGCTTCCTGAATTACAATTCCTGCTTTAGAAAGACGATCTGTAAGCTCCTGTTCCAAAATAGAATTGATTTTATCACCTCCTTCTCTCAATGTAATCGGAGCATGATCATCTTCTAAATTATCATAAGGAAAGCTCATCGCTAAATGTCTCACAGCTGCCTCACTCTGCATTTTTACAAAGTCAGAATAACGCTCTACATCAAAAGCAGCTTTGTAAGTATCTCCCACTTTCCATACGATTACAACGGCAATTTCAATAGGGTTACCCATTTTATCATTGACTTTCAAAGTCTGACCCTGTAAATTTTCAGAACGTAAAGATATTTTCTGTGATGAATACAAAGGATTGATAAAGAATAACCCATTCTCTTTTACACTCCCTACATACTTTCCAAAAAAGTTTAACACTCTTGAATGGTTAGGCTGAATAATCATTAACCCTTTTAAGAAAAAGCACGAAAGAAGAAAACAAAGCATAGCGATAGCCACATAGACGATACTTTGATCTACTCCACTAACAAAGAAATAAACTGCTACAACAAACAGGGCAAGGCAGATGACCAGTGTAAGATAACCCGACATGGGTTTTAATGTTTTTTCCATGATTGAATTTTTAATTTGATATTATTTTGATATCATAAAGATACTAATGAATTTTGAATTATAAATGATAAATTTTGAGTTTTTTGAATGAGGTGCGGGTTTCGGGATTTGAGATGCGGGTATTTTAACTGACGCAAAGTTCACGAGGTTAATTTATTAGGATGCATTATATTTTTGTTCGCAAAGCCACTTCGTTTAGCTGCGACCAGTAGTTTCTTTGCTTAGTGAAACGCCTTTGCGAACGACAACTCATCAACAAAATCATTGCGAACCATAGCGTTTATAAGAACACAAGTTCTTTACATTTTACAACACTTTCAGCTTAAATAAAACACTTCTTCTCTTGCTGAGTGAAACGCCTTTGCGAACGATAACTCATCATAATATACATCATTGCGAACATAGCGTTAAAACAACTCATCCCAAAGTCAGAAACAACAGAAATAAAAAAATCCCGGAAAGTAAATTCCGGGATTTTAATTGATATGTTCAATCTTTTATTTCTTCGTTAAAGCTTTAAACTTGATATAAGAAACCGCTGATAAAAGAATCATTGTACCTACTCCGATGTATACCCAAGCCGGTACTGGTACCGGATCTCCTGCTGCATACGAGTGAAGTCCGCTTAAGTAATAGTTTACCCCAAAGTAAGTCATTACCATTGAGCAGAACGCAAACATCGTTGCTACGTGGAATGCCCATCTGCTTCTCAATCCAGGTACTAATCTCATGTGCAATACAAATGCGTACACCATGATAGAGATGAAAGCCCATGTTTCTTTCGGGTCCCAGCTCCAGTATCTTCCCCATGATTCGTTTGCCCAGATTCCTCCTAAGAAGTTTCCTACAGTTAAAGCAAACAATCCGATGGTTAATGACATTTCAGAAACGATTACCAATTCCTTCAATGTAGTATCATGATGAATTTTATAAGTTTCTTTATTGGATATAATGTAGAATACTAATGAGATTACCGCAATGATCATCGACAAGGCGAAGAATCCATAACTGGAGGTAATAATTGCTACGTGAACAATTAACCAATATGATTTCAATACCGGAACAAGCGGTGTAATCTGCGGATCAAGAGCTGAACCTCCGTGAGCAAATCCCATCATAATCACTGCTACCATAAATCCGGCTGCAGGAATTAATGCATTTGAGTTTCTATATAGTAATAAACCAGCAGTAATACCTACCCAAGAGATAAAGATAATCGCTTCGTATCCGTTACTCCATGGTGCGTGCCCTGAGATATACCATCTTGCGACAAGTCCTAAGAAATGACACAGATATCCTACTAAACCAACCGCGATGATTACTTTAATTACTTTATTTAATACTTTATTAGATTTAAACAGCTCAACAAATCCTAAGATTAAAAGAAGTCCTCCAATAATAGTATAGAAAATCAACAGTTTAAAGTTAATATCTGCTTTATTCATGAAAACCTCAAGATCAACTTTAGATTTAGCAGGAACAACAGCTTTACCCCATTTCTGCTGGTATTCTGAAAGCTTCGCCAATTCTGTATCCGCTTTGCTCCAGTCCCCTGTTTTCTGTGCTGTAAGAGCTTCTGCAAAATAAGGTCCCATTACCTGCTGAGATTCCATATCCGGTTCGAATTTCTGGTCTAACCATGAATGCCACGTGTGATTAGCATCATTCTTCACAGGAACAATTCTCATAAACTGACCGCTGAAGAATTCGTTGAAGATCTGCACTCTTTCGTTTACAGCAATTACTTCTTTATCATAATTCGTTTGTTCAGCTGGTTTTTTACGGAATGCAGTATTGTAATCGTGCTCCAGAATATAAGTAAGATTACCGTTTGCATCTGCCGGGAAAAGATTCATTAATGAAGTATACCCGTCTTCGTTTGCTTTGGTTTTATTTTTCAGTTCATCACCACCTTTAGGTCCCACTTTGATCATAGGAACCATTGTCCAGCTTGGTGTGTCTGTATTGATAGAAAGGAACCACTGGTTAGCTGTAAGAGACTTTCCGTCTGTTCCTTTGAATTCGTCTTTTTTGTATAATTTTCTTAAAACATCTAATGCTTCTGTGTTGATAGGAACAATTCTTCCTTCAAAACTTTGTACCAGAAGGTATCCGAATTTATCCGCATGCTCTTTGCTGATTTTGTTTCTTGCAATGATCTCATCCGGAGAAATAGATCTCATTTTACCCATTGGCGTTGCCAGAGAGTTCTGCTTTGGAGCAGCACCGTCAAGCGGCTGGGCAGATGGAGCCGGAGCATGAGAATGGTTGTCTCCTTCCACATGAATATGTTCTCTGCTTCCGTCAGTTGTTCCGTGAGTTTCAATTTTCTGTGCATTTAAACCTAAGCTTAAAAACACTAAAAGTACTGCTGCTGCTTTCTTTTTGTTAACATCAGTCAGCATTTTATTCAGTTTCCAGAAGTGAGTTCCTTTCCAGAAGAAGATCACAAACATTCCTAAGAATAAAAGTCCGTATCCGATATAAGAAATCAAAGTTCCCCAGTAATCGTGGTTTACAGAAAGAACAGTTCCCATTCTGTCCGGATCAAAACTAGACTGGAAGAAACGATATCCTTTATGGTTAAGAACGTGGTTCATATAAATTTTATAAGGAGTTTCTTTACCTTCATCAATGATTTTCACATGGCTTTCATAAGCACTTGGAGATGAACTTCCAGGATAAGTTTCCATTACGAAATCATCTAATTTCAGGGCGAAAGGTGTGTTGTATACTTTTGGTCCGAAACCTACCATGATGTTTAATCCATCCATAGTCACCTGCTTGTAAGCATTTGGGTTTCCTTTTTCAACAGAAAGGTCTACAATTTGTTTTGTTTTTGGTCCCTGAAGCTCAATCTGAAGCATATCCGGAACATTAGCATCTTTCTTTCTGTCCCCTTCAATAGCCATCAGTCTTCCTTTTTTAAGACCTTCAGGAACTACCAGTTTCAGTTCGTTAATTGTATATAAACTTCTTAATGCCAAAGGCTGGAATTGATCTTTCGCTGTACTTCCTGTAGCCTGAGTCGCCATGGTCATATAGCTTGCATCAACAGGAGTTTTAATGAATAATTTTCCTCCTTCGTTTTTGAATTCAACTGCGCCTTCAATCGCTCTGTTGAATGTCACCAAAGTTCCGTTGATGGATTTTGTTTCCCCCGGTTTGATGTAAATATTTTGTCTTCCTGTATTTCCGGTAGAAACCAAATGAAGATACTCAGCACCGTTTGGCTCAGCGACAAGGCTGTCTTTTTTTCTTTGAATGTATTCCTTTGCAGACACTTTCACTTCTTTTCCGTGGAAGTCATAGGTTGCATTGAAATCTTTGTGTAACGGAGACATCAGATAAGGAACATCCTGATAGTTCAGTACATCACCTTTTTCTTCGATCTGAATTTTAAAGAAATTTTTATCGGTTACGATTTCGTTGGATGTTTCACCTTCTCTGATGTGCATTTGTCCTTCGAAACTGATATATCTGGTGATGGCACCACCGATAAAAATAAAAATAAAGGCAAGGTGGAAAACAAGAACCGGCCACTTATCTTTCTTCCACAGTCTGTATCTTCCGATATTTCCTATGAAATTGAGAATCAGTAAGACCATGATCAGTTCGAACCATTTAGCCTCATAAATTAATGCTTTTGCTGTAGGAGTTCCGTAGTCGTTTTCTAAGAACGTTGCATAAGCCATCGCGAATGCGTACACCAGCAACAATACAGCCATTGTCCTGGTTGAGATAAGAATATCTTGGAGCTTCTTCATGATTTATTGTACTTGACATGCAAAAATAAGCATGATAAACTACAAAGAGCTTAAAAAAAGCTGTTTTTTATCACTTTGGCTTCGGTTTTGCTTATTTTGAAACATTCTTAATAAGCCTGAAAACATTGGGAAAAATTCAATTCCGGAAATCATCTGAATACAGATTTATAATACCTATCTCAATGATTGAAGACTTCTATTCAAAAATAGAACACTAACGACTAATTATTTGATTATCAAATAACAAATGCCAATTGTGTTTTTCAGAAAAAGAAAAGACAATAAAATAATTTCTACAATGGTACTTTTTTTCTTATTTTGCTTAAAAATTCATGAGTAATTCCCAAATAAGAAGCAACCTGCTGCTGGGTAAGCCTCTGTTCGAGTCCCGGATATTTTTCAAGGAATTCAAGATACCGTTTATCTGCTGTTTTGCCAGTTAATGAAAGAATTCTTCTTTGCAGGGCTACCGAAGATTTTTGATTCATGATCCTGAAAAGCTTTTCTATCTGTGGCATTGTTTCGTACAGATATTCTTTATCTTTTTTAGCAATCATCAAAACTTCGCTGTCTTCCAGGGCTTCAATATTCAAAATGCTCGGAACATTATTGATAAGGCTGTCTATATCGGTAATCCACCAGCCTTCCACAGCAAAATATAAAGTCTGCTCAAATCCTTTTTCATTCAGGTAATAGATTTTGAAACAACCATTCAGAACAAATCCTTCGAAGAGACAGCAATCTCCTTCTTTGAGAACAACTTCTTTCTTTTTAAACTTTTTGTATTCAAATGGCTTTACAAACTGTTTAAAATCCTGTTCTGAAAGATGTATATATTGACTGATATTTTTAAGAAGTAAATCGGACATTGTTTTGTTTAAGTCAAATAAAGGTGTCAAAATTATTGACACCTTTATGAAATTAAGTTATGTTAAGTTATTGTTGTACTAAGCAATAAAGCTCCGATTTTTATTGGGTAAACGCAAAGGCGCAAAAAGGCTTATCACACATGCAATTATCTTTTAGGCGCAAGAAAATCAAAGATTTTCAGCAAGTTGAACTGTTTTAAATTTTATCTCCGATAAAATCTTTGTGCCTTAAAAACCGCTTATATTTCAAAAAAACTCTTAGCGCCTTTACGTTTTTAATATTTTTATTTTCTCACAGATTGAGCTAATTTTTCAGATAATTATCAAAAAATCTTTGTGCCTTTCCATGTCCCCGATAGCTTATTTTAAAAGTTCATGAGTATTTATGACCCGTGCATAAAGATTTCCAAGAGCAGATACTCCGGCCAAAGTAGCCCTTTGTACTTCTGCCGCCTTCACCACTTCCCCATTCAACTCCCGGTTTCTGGTTGCTGTTGCATCTCCGATAATTGTATTCGTAAACCCAAAATCAAAAGCAGCTCTGGTAGTTGCCTCTACACAAACATCCGTCATCATCCCTGTGATCACCAGATTTTTGATTTCCTTTGACCGAAGATAATCCATCAGATCCGTTTCTCTGAAGCTGTTGGGGAAATGTTTGATAATTATTTTTTCATCTTCGCGAGGTAAAACCCTATGATTGATTTTAGTACCCTCCGTATCCGGAAGAAAAAAGGTGGCTCCATCATTGGTAGAAATATGCTGAATATGAATAACAGGAAGATTATTTTTCCTGAAATACTCTAAAACTTTCCGGGTGTTTTCTCCAGCCTGTTCGGCATTTTCCAACATCATTTTTCCTCCCGGGAAATAATCGTTTTGTACATCGATAATTAATAGTGCTGTGTTTTCCATTTTTTGTTTTTGTGCGTTCATTGTAATCAGTGAAATTATTATCAGACCTAGGGTCAGAATAGTTTTGAATGTATTTTTCATGTCTCAAATTTTATAGGTCAAAATTACACAGGCTTCTCCTCCTGACCTTTGAACTAGTTCAAAAAACGCCACTGATATATTATAATATCCATCAAATTTTGAATATTGCTACTTTTTTTCATTTACATCAATTTAAATAAGAAATTTTATTATCTTTTTTTAAAGAATATAAATATTAATCCGTTAATATAATTTAACGGTATCAGATTTGGATAAGCAAAAAAAATAGCCTTATTTTATTGTACTGTAAAAGAAAATATTTTTAAGTGGAAAAATTTAAATAACCTTTATAAAAGCGGGATTACCAAAATGTTTTTTGGATAAAAAAGATTCATTTAGTGTTGAATAAAACATTAAATTTGCGACATTGATATTATGGATAAAAAGACACAAAAAAAACCGACTGAATCGCCTGAAAAAGGCAGAATCTTATCTAAGCCACGTATTTTTTTCGGGCTTACTTTTATACTTTTATCGGCTGTTCTTGCATTCTCATTCGTCTCTTATCTGATGAACTGGAAGGCAGATCAAAGCCAGGCTGGAACGATGCTTGACAAGAGTATAAAATCTTCAAATATCTTTGGCAAGGTAGGTGACTGGCTTGGGAATATTTTTATTTTTGAAAGTATTGGGATTGCTTCATTTATCATCGCTTTTTTACTTCTTGTTGTGGGTACACTGATCCTGAAAAAGAAGATCTTTAAGCCCTGGAAAACTATTGGTCATTCTTTATTTTTTATCTGCTGGCTTCCTATCTTTATGGGAGCACTTACTAAAGGACAAGGTGTTTTAGGAGGTGTGTACGGATATCAGATCATGGATTACCTTAACTCTATTATCGGAACGGTAGGTTTGTGGACCGTTCTCGTGGCCAGTATCCTTTTATATTTTATTCTTGAATTTAATCTTCGTCCAAGCTCTATCAAAGCAAAACTGGATAAGATCAATGAAAATACTATTGGAAAAGTAAAATCTATGATGCCGGACTCTAATGATGATTTCGAGGCCGATGAGGAATTGAAAGAAGAAGCAGAGGAAACAGAAGAGGAAACGGCATCCAGAGTTACAGTAACTGATGTTACAAACCATTCTGCCAATAATCCAATTAATACAATGAAAGAGCCAGAACCGGTAAGTACTCCGAAAGGATTTCCTGAAGTTCCGGTTTCAAGCGAGATAGAAACGATTACTACTCCCAACCATACTTCTTTTGAAGCAGAACCGAGGGATGTTTCCCAACCGGTAAGTTTAAACCTTTCTGCAAAACCCATTGTTCCGGTTTCCAGTCCGGAGGAAGCATTTGACATCAGACCATCTGCTCCGTCTCCAGTGGCAACTCCCACACCTGCACAGGAAAACATTAAATTCAATGTAGAAGTAGCTCAGGTAATTGATGTTTTGGACGATTCTGATAAAAAGTCTCAGGAACTTGTAGAAAAGCACGGACTGTATGACCATAAGCTTGATCTGCCCAATTTCCAGATGCCGCCTGTAGAATTACTGAAAGATTATGGAAATGAAGAAATTTCTATCAATAAGGAAGAATTAGAAGAAAATAAAAATAAGATTGTTGGACTTCTTAAGAATTTCAACGTTGGAATTGCAGAGATTAAAGCAACAATTGGTCCTACTGTTACGCTGTACGAAATTGTTCCTGAAGCAGGAATCAGAGTAGCAGCCATTAAAAAGCTACAGGATGATATCGCACTGAATCTTTCTGCATTAGGGATCAGAATTATTGCCCCAATGCCTGGAAAAGGAACTATCGGTATTGAAGTGCCAAGAAAAAATCCTACCATGGTTTCCATGCGTTCTGTGATTGCTTCTCAGAAATTCCAGAATACGGATATGGATCTTCCGGTAGTTTTCGGAAAGACTATTTCCAACGAAATCTTCATGGCCGATCTTTCAAAAATGCCTCACTTATTGATGGCGGGAGCTACAGGTCAGGGTAAATCTGTTGGTATTAATGCAATTCTTACCTCTCTACTTTACAAAAAACACCCAAGCGAACTGAAGTTCGTCATGGTAGATCCTAAGAAAGTGGAACTTTCGTTATACTCAAAAATTGAAAGACACTATCTGGCAAAATTACCGGATGCTGAAGAAGCAATCATTACGGATACCAATAAAGTAATCAATACACTGAACTCTCTTTGTATTGAAATGGATACACGTTATGATCTTCTTAAAAATGCTTTCTGTAAAAACTTAAAAGAATACAATAAGAAATTTACCGAGAGAAAATTAAATCCTGAAAACGGTCACCGTTACTTACCTTATATTGTATTGGTAGTAGATGAGTTTGCAGATTTGATCATGACCGCAGGAAAAGAGGTTGAATTACCCATTGCCAGACTTGCTCAGCTTGCAAGAGCCGTAGGGATTCACCTTATTGTTGCCACACAAAGACCATCCGTGAACGTAATTACGGGTATGATCAAGGCCAACTTCCCGGCGAGAGCTGCCTTCAGGGTAATTTCCAGTGTAGACTCCAGAACTATTCTTGATTCTCCGGGTGCAGATCAGCTGATTGGTAAAGGGGATATGCTTTATTTCAACGGAAACGAGATCTTAAGACTTCAGTGTGCTTTCGTAGATACTCCGGAAGTGGAAAGACTGGCAGAATTTATCGGAGAGCAGAAAGGCTATGCTTCAGCGTTATTGCTTCCTGAATATGTTTCCGAAGACTCTACAAGTACAGTAGGTACTTTTGACCCGAACGAAAAGGATGCTTTATTTGAAGAAGCAGCAAGGATCATCGTTTCTACACAGCAGGGATCTACATCAATGCTTCAGAGACAATTGAAACTGGGATATAACAGAGCCGGAAGAATTATGGATCAGCTTGAAGCAAGTGGTATTGTAGGAGGTTTCAACGGAGCTAAGGCAAGAGAGGTTCTGATCGGTGACCTTCATTCTTTGGAACAGTTTTTGGAAGATCTGCGTAGTTAAAGGAAAAAATTGAATGATTTAACCTTTCAAAATTAAATATGTCTAAAGATTATTAAATAAAAAAATGAAAAATATTATTTCAAAAGTTATATTAGGAAGTTTTGTTGTAAGTGCAGTAGGTATGGCGAACGCTCAGAAGATTGATGCTAAAGCTAAAAAGATATTGGATGATATTACAGCCAACTACAATTCTAAAAAGAATTCTTACTTCAAATTTTCTTTTGGAAGCGGTCTTAACGGGCAGGTGGCAAAAACAGAACCTGGTATTTATTATGTTGCCGGAGAAAAATACAAACTGAAGATCATGGATACAGAACAGATCTTCGACGGAAACAAAATTTATAATATCAATGCGGATGATATGGAAGTAACCATTGCAAAACCTAACGGAAACAGCACCATGTTCTCCCCTATCAACTACCTGACGACCTATAGAAACGATTATAATGTAACCTACAACGGTAAGAAAATGGTCAATGGGGTTAATTCGGATTTTATTAAACTGACTCCGGTAAAAGCAAACGGAATAAAGTATGTATACCTTTTTGTAGACTCTGCGAAAAAACAAATGGTAAAACTTGAGCAGCATGGCAACAACAAAGATGTTGCGGTAATCGCTATTAAAGAATACAAAGAAAACCAGGAGTTGGATCCTAATATGTTTGTTTTCGACAAAAATAAGTTCAAAAACTACATCATTACAGAACTTTAAAAAGCTGAAAGTGAATTCGCAACCACGCAAATTTCCTTTTTAAGTTAAAAAAATAACAAAATTGAAAAAGTCACAAGTAAACTTTGTGGCTTTTTGATTAATTTTGGCGCATGTTAAAAATACTAGACCGATATATCATAAAAACCTTCTTTGGACCGTTTTTCTTTATATTCAGCGTATTGTTTTTCATTTTTATTGTAAACATTATCTGGGTTCAGTTAGGACAATTTATGGGAAAGGGATTAAGCTACTGGCAAATCCTTAAACTACTCTTTTATCTGGGGGTAAACGTAATCAGTATGGTTCTTCCCCTTACGATCCTTCTGGCGAGCATTATGTCATTCGGTGAATTTGGAGAACGTTATGAGCTTGCTGCAATGAAAGCCGCAGGAATTCCTCTGACCCGAGTAATGATTCCCCTTCTTGGAATTTCAACGGCACTTGCCATCATGTTGTTTTTCTTCTCCAATAATATTATCCCGGATTTTCAGAAAAAGGCAAAAAACATGCTTTTCAATATTGCCCAGACAAAACCGGCCATCAACTTTACTCCCGGACAGTTTATTGATCAGATTCCCGGGTATATGGTAAAGTTTGACAAAATATACGGAGAAAACGGAGAGAATATTGAAGGGGTTTTTGTGCATAAGAAAGCAAACGCTTACGAAAATCAACAATCTGTGGTAGCAGAAAAAGGAAAATTTGTTCCGGCTGCTAACAAGAACTTTCTAAAGCTTGTCCTTTATAACGGATATGTTTTTGAAGATGCTTTTGCCGGAAAAGGTGATAATGTAAGACTAAAACAGCCTGATCAGGCCATTAAATTTGATACATTGGTTTCTCACTTTGACATCAGTGAAATTATCAATAAAGCCATCGAAAAAGAACAGATTACGGATGACTACCGTTTCCAGACCTATAACCAGCTTGACGGAACGATTGCCAAAAACAAGAAAGATAACAAACAGTTCTTTGATAATATCGGGGCGGAAGTTCTTAACCAGACCAATTCTGTCATTACCTATATGGATAAGGGCAACAAGCATAAAGTAGCTCCTAAAACCCAGATTAAACTGGATACCGTGAAAGGAGAAAAAAAGCTGGAAATTATTTACAATTCCTACAGCAGGCTTGACAATCTGAAATCAACACTGGAGTCTAAAAAGAATGAATACAGTTCCAATGTAAAGTACTTCAGTAAAGTGGTGATTTACCAGCAAAGAATTGTGGCCTATTCCGTAACCTGTATTATCTTTTTCCTGATTGGGGCAAGTTTAGGTTCCATCATCAGAAAAGGAGGAATGGGACTTCCAGTCATCATCGCTATTGTTATTTTCATTGTCTTTTATGTCATGAATGTTGGGGTGGAAAATATGTCCTGGAGCGGGAAAATGAACCCTTATCTTGCAGCGTGGCTTCCCAACCTGATCCTTCTACCTTTTGGAGTCTGGATGACGTACAAAGCCCTTACAGATTCGCAGTTATTTGATGCAGAGAAATACAAAGCATTATTCAAACCGATTACGAAAAGGTTTACAAAAAGTAAAGAACATCAGAGATACCAATAAATCTGATATAGAAATAAGAAGAAAGCTCCGGAGAAATTCCGGAGCTTTTTTTATACGATTTTATATTAATAATTCATGCTTTTAATTTTTTTGTATTTTTATCAGCCACCAAAGTATCTATCATATGAAAACCTTATTTCTGGCAGCAGGTCTGCTTCTTATTGTTTCCTGTAAAAATGAAAAAGAGAAAACTTCTTATAAAGAATTCGTTTCCAGGGATAGTCTTGTGATAAAAAAGGATTCAATGCAGAGCAGCATTGAAGAAGACCCTATTGCTGAGATCAAAAAAGAATATGCTGCCCTTCAGGCTCAGTTGGAAACTAAAAAGCTGAGTTCTTCAAAATTCAATTATGATTGTAATGACGAACCTTCAGGGGAAGTTACTTTCTATTCTGACAAGGATGGAATTAAAGTGATAGAACATTTTTATGCAGAACACAGTCATTTTTCCGGATCTGAAAAGTATTTTATTAAAGATGGAAAGCCATTTTTTATTTTCAGACAAGAGACCGTGTGGAGTTTTGATGGCGGCACTCCCGAAAAACCAGTGACCAAAGATGACATTACAGAAACCCGTATCTACCTTCAGAATAATCAGCCGCTGAAATGTCTTGAAAAGAAATACAGCATAAAATCTGATCAGAAAGAAAAAACAGCTCCTGATACTATTCCGGGAAAAGAAATTCAGTGTAGTGTGGATGAAATCTTTAAGAGCTACAAATCTCTATTAAAACATAAAGACCAGAAAAGCTCCATACAATGTTTATAAAAACAAAAGAGATTGACCTTTTGAGCCAATCTCTTTTTATATTTTAAAACTGATAAACAAAAGCATTAATATTCATTCCTGCTCCTACGGAAGCAAATAAAACCACATCATTTTTGCTGATTTGATGATGTTCCAGCTCATCCCTCAGAATCATTGTCAGCAAAGAGGGAATAGTAGCCACGCTGCTGTTTCCCAGTTTATGAATAACCATAGGCATAATGTTGTCCGGAACCGGTTTTCCATACAATTGATAGAACCTGCTCACGATGGCTTCATCCATTTTTTCGTTCGCCTGATGAATAATAATCTTATTTAACTGATCAATAGAATAGCCACTGTTGTCAAGACATTTTTTCATGGCATCGGGGACATTCACCAGAGCAAATTCATATATTTTTCGGCCATCCATTTTAATGTATCGGGTATCCGGACATCTCTCATTGTTATAAGACTTTCCAAAATACAGATAATCTTTTTCTTCCAATGTATAAGAAGCTGATAAATGGGCTTTAATCCCGGAATCATCATTCTGATTCACTTCCAGAACCGCTGCTCCTGCGCCGTCAGCATAGATCATACTATCTCTGTCATGAATATCCGCCACACGGGAAAGGGTTTCTGCCCCAATCACCAAACATCGTTTCGCTATACCGGACTTAATAAATGCATGAGCCTGTATGACCCCTTCAATCCATCCCGGACATCCAAAAACAACATCATAGGCTACACAGAAATTATTTCTGATTCCTAATAAATGTTTTACCCTGGCGGCAAGGCTGGGCACCATATCCGATTGAACTGTTCCGAAACGAACATCCCCGAAGTTATGGGCAAATATAATATAGTCTAATGTTTCAGGATCTATTCCTGCATTTTCTATTGCTGAACGTGCTGCAATCAATCCCAGATCTGAGGTGACCTGTGTACTGTGCGCATATCTTCTTTCTTCAATGCCTGTAATCTTTTTTAGCTTATCCGTAATGGAGGCATTATCCTCTTTTAACAATATCCCTTCTTCATTAAGAAAAACATGGTTATCAAAAAATAAATTAGTTATTGTTTCCGATGGGATATAATTTCCTACCCCGATAATTTTTGTCATCATTTTAGTATTGCTTCCTGTTTTTTAATTAGACCTCAGGAATAATTTTATTAAATATAATGAATGAACGTAAATACTTCACAATATAGTATGGAATAAGAATGCATTGCATTATAAAAAGTTAAATAAAATAGCAAAAAAACAAAAAAAGAGATCTCCCATTGGAAACCTCTTTAGTATTTTCAACAGCTGGAAATTATACTTTCATAATTTCAGCTTCTTTTGTCTTAAGATGCTCTTCGCAAAGCTTAACGTATTTATCAGTGTAAGTCTGAATTTCTTCTTCTACTCCTTTCAATACATCTTCAGAAACTCCATCCAGCTTTTTAAGTTCTTTCAAACCATCCTGTCTTGCGTTTCTTACTGTTACTTTAGTGTTCTCAGATTCTACTTTAGCCTGCTTTGCAAGTTCCTTTCTTCTTTCCTCAGTTAAAGGCGGAACATTAAGGATAATGTTTTCTCCATTGTTAGAAGGTGCAAAACCTAAGTTTGAGTTGATGATCGCTTTTTCAATCGCATTGATTGCTGTTCTGTCCCAAGGTTGAATAGAGATTGTCATTGCATCCGGAACAGAAACATTCGCAACCTGGTTGATAGGAGTCATTGCTCCATAGTATTCTACCATTACATCCTGAACCATTGATGTAGAAGCACGTCCTGCTCTAATTCTTTGAAATGCGTGATCCAGGTGCTTTACCGCTGCATCCATGTCTTGTTTT
Organism: Chryseobacterium sp. Marseille-Q8038; assembly: GCF_965111995.1. NCBI lineage: Bacteria > Pseudomonadati > Bacteroidota > Flavobacteriia > Flavobacteriales > Weeksellaceae > Chryseobacterium > Chryseobacterium sp. Marseille-Q8038. Next base: position 1,354,691 of record NZ_CBCOPN010000001.1, read on the forward strand.
ACAGATTCTAATATAAGATCTAATTCTTCCATTATTATATTAAAGTTTGATAAATTACACATCTATTAATTCAACTGAACATCAACTAATTAAACCCAAAAACACTGTAAACATCAGGGTTTTCTTACTGTTTTAAATTATTTTTTATTATTCAGTGCTGCAAAAATAATGATTATTTCCATATTCTGGTAAGACTGCATTCTGTATTTTGTGAAAACGTTGATATTTTTGAAAATGACAGGCAAACAAAATTGAAAGTCATATAGAATCTTTAGACAAATTAAACTTAGGAATTGTCAATGGCCTCTCTTGAGGAAGAAAAGACAACATAAATGTAATGTGCATTCATCTTGTGTTCAATTTGTTAACAGAAGATGAATTCTAGAGCCTCAATTAAGGGACTAATTTAATTAAACATTTCAATTAATTCAATAACAGAATTCATTGCAACAGCTACAGAATACCCTGAATTTTTATTATCTTCTACTTGGCCAGCTAAAAAACCACCAGAACCGTAAATAGCTTGTTTTGTTATATATGGGATGTATTGAATTTGAACTCCAATAACTCCAAAAATCGTTTGCCCATCTATTTCTGCAACTTGAACAACAGCTCCTCCACTATTCCCATGTTGCACCTGGCAATCTAATATAATTGTACCTTTCTCTTTATATATTTGAGAAACTATGCCCTTTCTAATAAGTGGTAAATTATAATCATATTGTGGATTCGCTTTTATACCTATACTTGTTGGATAACCAAAAATATAAATTTCATTTGTTATTTTTATCTGTTGTATTTTAATTAACAAGTTTTCACCAAATAGAGGATATGAACCGTTAATGCCTCCAATTATATCTATCTCACCTCTAAACTTGATTTTAATCTCTCCTTCATCTATTATGTATTCAAATATGTCTAGAACTATAATATCTTTTTCTGGATGGATATATATTTTACCATTGCTCATTAATAGCTCTAAATTTATCACAAAATTTGTCACTCCCTTCAATTCTCCTAGCTCATCTAAGCTTAGGTATTTAATACTAACAGTTTTCTCTCTAAATGCATTAGTATTTAGATCCATTAAAACGTGTTTAGCAGTAACTAAGTAAGACTTTTCAGCTTTTTCGATGAAAAAGCCTGTTCCTGATCCATTTGTAAATTCTATGTGAATAGGATATGACCAATTTGTCATTGGGATGTTGTACATAATTATTTAGTTTTCAACAAATATAACAAAAAGCCCTCTCAAAGAGAAGGCTAGGATACATAATTCTTTAAAAGTATTATTCAGAAAAAAGTTGTACATCTTTATATTTACTACTGTAAAGATCATTCTTGAAGCGATTCCAGATTCTCCACCTATGAGTAATATTTTCACAGCAATAAATAGGAAGATCAAATCCAATAGAGTTATAATATTCTCTATTTGTCTTGAAAAAGAGCTTAACTTTTCCAATAACCCTTTTTACTTCTACAAGGTAGATTTCATTACCAATTAAAATCTGTAATTTCATAAGTTATATTTTATGCAATATACAATGGTCTTAATTTTTTTTCGGTTTGCTAAAATTATACTTATAGCTGTTGATTGGCAACATTTTTTTGAATTGGCATTTCTTTCTTGATCTCTTCTTTTATCTTACCCAAGTCCCTAACCCTTGCTTTCTCCATTATTACTCGGAATCAGAATTGTTTTCAAATAATAGCTATTTCCAACATGATTTTGTGTACTTGCCTTTTCTTTGAAACAAGAAATTTGTTTTTACCTAAAAACTCAACAAAAGCAAAAAACTTCGGGTACAAATACCTACCGAACATTTTGGTTATTTCTACTTAGTGTGATATGATTTTTTCTAACTTCCTTTACTATGACTTTTAAACAGAACATTAGCAGGTATTTGAGTATAATATCTGGAAGGCAAACAGAAAGTCTCAAAGAAGACATTTTCTTGTGAATTAAAAATTTAAAACTAATTTAAACCCATCACATCATGACAAATCCATCATTAGATGCCTATCAACAAGTTTTCGGTATGGCAGGTCTTGCCAACCGTGCCGGAGGCTACAACGGTTTTGGTATCCAGCTGCAGCAACAGCTTCAGTATGATTTATCCTATTATTTTAACAATGTTCCTCCGGTTAAAATAATGGATCAGAAAACACCTTCCATAGCTAATCCTTCAGCCCTATCGGAATTAGGAAGCTGGGATTTGGTCTGGGGACCTGCCCTGATTGAAGAGAAAAATGAAAAGGGAGTTCCTACCGGAGTTGCAGATAATGCATTATATGTCGTTAAGTCTAATGCTGTCGCATTTCCCGGAGGACCTACATTGCCTACTTATGTTGTAGCTATTGCTGCTACCAATCCTTCATCACTTTACGATTGGGAAACAGAAGATTTTTCAGTTTCAGAAGTGGTCAACTGGACCACTTATAACCCTTCCAATTTCGCTCCGTCACCTTATAATGGTACAGATCCTTATATTTCAAAAGGGACTGCTACTGGAATTGGTATACTGCTGGGGCTTACAAGTCCTCAATCTGCCGCTTCACCTAATACCACACTGCAACAGTTTCTTGCCAGCTTAAATCCTGACCCGAATACAGCCATCATATTTTGTGGACATAGCCTTGCCGGAGCATTATCTCCTACCCTTGCCCTTTATCTGAAAGAGAATAAAGATCTGGATGCTTTCGGGGTAACGCTTGTATATCCTACTGCCGGACCAACTCCAGGTGAAGCAACATTTGCCAATCTGTTCAACAGTAAATTCCCGCCATTGCCTTCAGGGTGGCAGCAACAGACAGGCACCTACCAAAGCTGGAATACCATGCACTGGAATGATCTGGACGTTGTGCCTCATGCATGGCCGGTATCGGAACTGGCAAAAATCGCAACTATTTATGGCCAGGCCCCTACCTATTTGACGGCTGCTTTATTAAACGCTTTACAAAAGATGGCAATTAGTGATTCTTCAAATTCAGGAGCCAGCTATACAAGAATACAGAACCAATCGCTTCCTGGGCAACTTCAACACTCAAGTGCCTCCTCGATTAGCATCAAAACACCTCCTGAGTCTTTGCAAGACTATATGCTTCAGCTATCCGTACAGCATGTGGGAATGTATAATGGTATTCCTGCGGCAGGATCCAATCCACAAGTGAATGGTCTTATTTTAACACAGCCATTACCAAAACCAGATCTGAAACTGGTACCTGGAGTAACTGCTGTTACAGAATTGGAGATGATTCTTAAGATAATAGATCAGATCATTGGGTGGATTTCTTCCCGTTATGTTTTGGTTGAAAAAGAAAATGCCACGCAAAATGCCAGTGTGGATAAATAATTAAGATTAGTGTTAAAATGAAAACACCTGCCAAAATAATCATGGCAGGTGTTTTAATATTTTTTAGGGGCAAGATTGATTATAAATCAACCAAAGTACCTACATTTTCTCCGTCTACGATTTTTTCTAAATTTCCATCCTTATTCATATCGAATACAATGATTGGCAACTTATTTTCGTGGCTTAAAGTAAATGCAGTCATATCCATTACTTTAAGATTTTTCTCGAATACTTCATCAAAAGATAATGAATTGTATTTTACTGCATTAACATTCTTTTCAGGATCGCTGTCATAGATTCCGTCTACTCTTGTTCCTTTCAGGATGACATCAGCTCCAATTTCGATGGCTCTTAATGTAGCAGCGGTATCTGTAGTAAAATAAGGGTTTCCTGTTCCCGCTCCGAAGATTACTACTCTACCTTTTTCAAGGTGTCTTACAGCTCTTCTTTTGATGAAAGGTTCAGCCACTTTATCCATTTCGATAGCAGACTGAAGTCTGGTCTTGATTCCTGCATCTTCCAATGCTCCCTGCAAGGCCATCCCATTGATAACAGTTGCCAGCATTCCCATATAGTCTCCCTGCACTCTGTCCATTCCTTTGGCAGCTCCTGCTACACCACGGAAAATATTTCCTCCTCCAATTACGATGGCTACTTCACATCCTTTATCAACTACTTTTTTGATCTCAGCAGCATATTCCTGCAGTCTGTCGTTGTCAATACCGTATTGTCTGTTCCCCATTAATGCCTCACCGCTTAGTTTCAGAAGGATTCTTTTATATTTCATCTTTTATTTTTAGTAACTTTTTATTAGTACTGGTTTCCCCAGAATTTGATTTTGCAAATATAATCATTAAAAATATTGATAAAAGAAAAATATTTAAATAGAAATAATGTAAGAAATATTTTGAAAAGTACGAAAAAGGATTATTTTTGCATTAATTATAAATTGAGTTGAAGAAAATTATCATTTTTTCATTATTTCTATCAGGAATTGTTTCTTATGCGCAAACAGGAACAAATGTTTATCCGTTCTTAAATGTGCCTGTATCTGCAAGACAGGCTGCTTTGGGTGGCGATGCAATTTCGATAAGAGATTATGATGTTTCCTTTGCTATTGCAAACCCTGCCCTGTTAAACAAAGATTCTGATAAACAGCTTTCTGTAAACGCAACGGCTTACCTTGCCGATTCGAAATACGGAACTATCGCTTATGCCAAAGACTTTGAGAATGGCCACATGGCTACCATCAATGCTAGGTATATGAGCTATGGAAGTATTCCGAGGACTGACGAAAGCGGTTTCGAAAACGGAGAATTCAAAGCTTCAGATGTAGCTATTGGAGCAGGCTATGCCTACCAGTTTGAAGAAGACTGGACGATTGGTGGAGGTCTTAATTTCGTTACCTCAAAAATTGACAACTATACTTCTTCCGCCATCTCAGGAACAGCGGGAGTTACCTATCATAATAAAAAAACCAAAGAAGTACTTTCCCTGGTGATGAGGAACTTTGGTTTCCAACTGAAATCATTCAACGGAACAAGAGAAAACCTTCCGTTCAGAGTTGATCTGGGATATACCAAAATTATCAAGAACTTCCCTCTTGCAATCACCATTACAGCACATGATCTTCAGAAATTTGATATTTCTTCAGAATATAATCTGGATGGACAGGAAGTAAAAACCGGAAGAAAAATTGCAGACCACTTTTCATTGGGAGCAGAATTGTTTCCGGAAAAGAACTTCAATATCCGATTGGGTTATAATGTGAAAAGAGGAAATGAGCTGGCTGTGGCCGATCAGAGAAACTTTTCTGGACTTTCTGCAGGATTTGGAATTAAAATTTCCAGATTCCGTATTGATTATGCCCACGTAAGGTATCACAACTCTTCAAATGTCAACCAGATAGGAATTTCCATGGATCTTTCCAGCCACAGAGGAGAGTAATCTTTTCAGCTGATTTTTTTAATTATTCCGAAAATTTCTTACTTCCTCTTGATTTTTTAAAAAAAATCTTGAAATTTGCAGTATGAAAAAACCTGTAATTGCTATCGATGGGTACTCGTCTACCGGAAAAAGTTCTATCTCTAAAATCATTGCTGATAAATTGGGACTTATTCATATGGATACAGGAGCACTTTACAGAGGAGTTACCTGGTACGCTCTGCAGCGCTGTCTGAATGAAAATGGTGAAATTGATCTGAATACATTATTTTCTTCTTTTGATCAGATCAGACTTGAATTTAAAAACAACAACGGAACCCTTATTCTTTTCCTTAATGACACAGACATCTCCAAGGAAATCCGTACTAATATCGTATCAGACAACGTAAGTCTTGTAGCCAAACAGAAAGAAGTAAGAGACTTTTTGCTGCAGTCACAGCGCACTTTGGCAGAAAAAGGCGGCGTAATTATGGACGGACGTGACATTGGGACAGTAGTTCTGCCAAATGCGGACTATAAATTCTTCCTGACTGCCAGTATTGATGAAAGAACCAACAGAAGGTTTTTAGAACTGAAAGGCCTGGGAATAGAAGCCGATAAAGAACAGGTAAAACAAAACCTTATAGAACGCGACAAGATCGACAGTGAGCGTGAAATAGCCCCATTAAAGCAGGCTGACGATGCTATCGTGATTGATAATTCTGAATTAACCAAAGAAGAAACCATAGAACTTATTTTATCTCACATCGAAAAGATTTAACAATTTTTAATAGGCATCAGGCCTCCTTTGGTATACAAATTGCAAGTTTTATTACTGTAAAAACTAATCTATTATTAATTATTAAAAAACTTAAAATGTCTAGAAAAGGAAATAATACAGCAGGTATATTGGCAGGACTTCTTGCAGGTGCTGCGGCAGGTGTAATCTTAGGAATGTTATACGCACCGGAAGAAGGTAAAGAAACCAGAAAAAAAATTAAAAATAAAGCAAATGATCTTAAAGATCAGGCTAAAGATAAATACGGAGAGGTTTCTGAAAAAATGAAAGACCAGTACAGCAATATTTCTTCTACTTTCAAAGAAACTGCAAACAGCGTAGCACATACTGTGAAAGACGGATATGATAAATACAAAGATCAGATTGTTTCCAAAACTGCAGATTTGGCAAAAGATGTAGAAGCGGAACTGAATGATCTGAAAAAATAAAATAAGTAATTTATCTTTTTAAGTAAATTACGGAAAGGAACTTTTGTGCGAAAGTTCCTTTTTTTGTAACTTTAAAAAAAAACAATGATAGAAACTATTAAAGAATACGCCTCCAAGAGAATAGATCTTCTGAAAATTGAAGCGACTGAAAAGTCGTCTCTTTCTGCCGGGCTCATTACTTACTTTGTAGTATTACTTGTTGCTTTTGCTTTTTTTATTATCCTTTTCAATTTTGGAATTGCTTTCCTTATTGGAAAAGCACTGGATAATTACTCATATGGATTCTTAATTGTTGCTGGATTTTATGCGTTGGTAATGGCATTCGTTATTGCCTTCAAAGGTAAAATTGTCAACACTGTTGCAGATCAGGTTATTAAATTTTTAAATCATTAAACTATGGGCAGAAAATACGAGAGCATAGAAGAATTAAGAAGAAAGAAAAAACTGCTTCAAGGTGAAATAAGTGATCTGGAGAATCTTCTTACCTTCAAAAACACGAAGGAAAGTCTGAGTGCATTTACCAATGGCTTAAGTGACCAGTATCTTCAGGAAAAAGTAGATGAAGACGGTGATGAAAAAGTAGTTCTGAGAAAGGATGTCATTGCGAAACAACTTACCTCAGAGGTAAAAGATTTACTGATTAATAAAAATACGGCTGTAGGAATTGCCAGCTCTGCTTTCAAGGGGGGAAATATTACAGACAGCCTTGTTAAGCTTGGTGTTACTGCGATCGTAGGAAACTATGCCAAAAAGAATATGAAAAGCTCCAACTGGAAGAAAAAACTGATTGGCGCAGCATTGATCTACCTTGCTCCTATTGCTCTGAAATATGTCAGAAAAAAAATGGAGGTCTATCAGAAAAACAAAAGTGTTTCAAGTATGGAACAACTTATATAAATGTTAGAGGTTAGAAACTAGAAGTTAGCGTATATTCATCAGTTTATATTCAATTCTAACCTCTAGTTTCTAGCTTTTTATTTTGAAAATAACTGTCCTAAAATAATCCCGGCCGCCATAGATACATTCAGGCTTTCTGTAGACTGGGATTTTCCAAACCTCGGAATGCTTATACTTTTTTGTAACAGCTTTTCCGTTTCCGGTCTCATTCCGTTTCCTTCATTCCCTAAAATAAGATTCATCTTTTCCGGTTTCTCAAAAGTATAGATGTTCTCCCCTTCCATATCTGTTCCTATGTTTACATTTTCTGTTGAAGAAAGATATTCCACAAGATCAGTATAAACCACATTCACTCTGGTAAAAGAACCCATTGTCGCCTGAATTACTTTCGGATTGTATACATCTACCGTATCTTCACTACAGATAATCTGTTCAATTCCGAACCAGTCTGCCAGACGTATAATCGTTCCTAAATTTCCGGGATCCTGTATCCCATCCAAAACCAGCTGTATCTTCTTATCTTCCCATTTTTCTTCCTCGGCAAGATAACATACCGCTACAGAATCTTTTGGTGTTTTAAGAAAACTAATTTTTTTTAATTCATTTTCAGAGATATGGGTCACAAGAGTATCAGTACGGTCCAATTTTTGTGGATCGGTTGACAATATTTCTTTAACTTTAATGTTAGAATTAAAAAGTTCACAAATGATTTTATTACCTTCAACCAAAAACAAATTGTATTTTTGTCTGAACTTCTTTTTATCTAAAGATTGTAAAACTTTTATTGTATGAGCTGTAAGCATTATAAGAATTCTCCTCAAAAATATTATAAAATTATCTCATTTGCAACATTTGTTGGTCTCCTTTATGCTTGTAGTACGACAAAAAAAGTTCCGGAAGGCGAATATCTGCTTACCAAGAACAGTTTAGAGTTCCAGGATAAGAGAGAATTTTTCGATGAAGAACTGAAAGATTACATTCAGCAAAAGCCTAACAAGAAGCAATTTCTTTTCATGCCATTGAGTTTACTGCTCTACAATATGGCGGATACGAAATACGATACAATACTTAATGAATATATGACCTATCCCGGTGAGATGAGAAATCAGAAACTGAGAGACTCTTTATTCCTTAAATATAATATGAAAAGCAGTGTCGGAAAAAGTCTTCTTTTCGATCGTTTACTGCACAATTGGGGAACACCACCGGTAATTCTTGATCAGACAAGAAGTGAAAAAAGTGCAGAGTCTATTAAGAAAAGGCTTACCTACAGAGGATTTTGGGATGCTGATGTAAACTTTAAACACACATTGGATTCCGCGTCCAAAAAGGCATCTGTTAATTATTCTATCAAACATAACGAGCCTACACGCATCAAGGATTATTTCTATAATATTCCGGATCAGGGGATCAAAGGATATTACAACTATAACCTGAACAGAAGCCTTGTGAGATCAGGACAGATTCTTGATCAGACTGTTCTGGAAAGAGAAGTAACCAGAATTACCGACCTGATGAGAGAATTTGGTTTCTATAGATTCAATGCCTCCAATGATGAGGTTTATTTTGTGGCCGATTCTCTTAAAAGCAGAAAACAGGTTCCTTTAACCCTGGAAATTCATAAAGACTCTCTGGATACTCCTTATAAGATAGCCACTTTTGGAAATATTGATGTTGCCATTGTGGATGAACCTGGTGATTATCCTAAAAATACCAAGAAAGACAGCTTAAGGAGAATAAGATTCCATACGATGAATGATAAATACAAACTGTCATCGATATGGAGGGCTATTATTCCGGACAGTAAAAAGGTTTTTGACCAAACGAAACTGGATGTAACCAAGAGAAACATTTTAGCGATGAATAACTTTAGCATCGTTAAAGCAAGAGATTCTCTGAGACAAGGTGGAATGACTTCTCCTAACGACAGTATTGTTGATGTGTTATATGTACTGAAACCCCTTCCGAAGTATGAGCTTAAAGTGGGGACAGATATCAATTATTCTCAGGTTTTAAATCTGGGGATCTCTCCTTCTGTTGACCTTACCACCCGAAATGTCTTCAGAGGAGCAGAAAACCTTTCTACAAGTCTTTCAGGGACATTTGGTTCTATCAGAAGTACAAAAGATATCAGTAAAAGAGTTGCCGCGTATGAAATATCAGCACAGGCATCCCTGAACTTCCCCAGACTGCTGCTTCCTTTTAATTATTATAAGTTTATTCCAAAACGATATACGCCTACATCATCTATTTTGCTTGGGGCATCCATACAGAACAATATCGGTTTGGGAAGATTGATTTTTAACACGGGATTAAACTACCAGGCAAGTGTTAATGATCAGGTATATCATAAGCTTACTTTATTCAATACTCAGGTCAGTCTGACAAAAAACAAAGATGCCTACTATGACTACTTTGTGAATGACGGAAGAGTAAAAGATGAGGTTTTCGGGAATTATTTTATGTTTAACCCAGAAACTGCGCAAACCGGACAAGATTATAAAGATGGAAAGCTGAGTGTAGATGAGGTTTCTAAAAAAATCATTGAGAATGACGCTTACCGTGGAAGTCTCAATCAACAGGGAAGAGATCTTTTAACCGCATTTACCGGAACATTGGTGAATAAAGACAGACAGACGCAGGATGTTCTTATTTCTTCCATGATCTACAATTTTGTTTATAGTGAAATTGGAAAGAAAGAATATCCAAATGCCTTTTATTTTAACGGAAAAGTGGAGCTTGCGGGAAATATATTAAGTATATTCAATAAAAAAGATGACGGCGGAGGTATTGTTACCGGTCCGCAAGGAACTATTTTCGGACTGCCCTATGCGCAGTTTGTAAAATTTGATATTGATACAAGAAAATATTTCAAGTTTAACGGAAACCAGACATTGGTATTACGTCAGTTTATCGGGGTCGGAATACCGTACGGAAACTCTCAGGATATGCCAATCATCAAGTCTTATTTCAATGGAGGTTCCAATGATATCAGGGCATGGGTAGCCTTTGGAGGGTTAGGTCCTGCTGATTCTCAGGTGGATGAGAGAGTACGTACCTATATGACCGACAATTTAAAACTTACAACCAATATTGAATACAGAATTCCATTCAATAAAACGTATGAAGGAGCATTATTTACTGATATCGGAAATACATGGAGTCTTCGTAATTATAATGATGGCTATGGAGATGAATTTAAATTCGGTAAGTTCTGGAAACAGGTGGGGATCGGAAGTGGGTTCGGACTAAGGTTAAATATTGCCTATGTAACAGCAAGAATTGACCTTGCATACAAGATCTATGACCCGAATAAACCTGAAGGTGACCGATGGAGGTTCAAAAATATTCAACCTTTTAAACCTACGGTTAATATAGCGTTCGGGTATCCTTTCTAGTCCGGAGAAACACCCAAAATAAAATACACTACAGCAATCACACGGGCGAGGATTTCCCTCGTCTGGTTTCTGTAGAAGCTCTCCGGTTTTGTGACATCCTGCGCATCAAATCCCAACGCATTCATATCATTATTTCTGGCAAAAAACAATGCCCTTAGATTGTGATATCCCTGGGAGACAATAATGACATTTTTCTTTTTATAAACATCCTTACAACGGAGAATACTTTTATAGGTATTAAAGCCTTTCGGATCTTCTACAATAATATCTTCCGGAACGCCTTCCTGATTAACCAGATAATTCTTCATGGCACCCGGCTCATTATACCCCTTACTCTTCTCTCCACTCACGATAATCTTTTTGATTTTCCCGTGATGATAAAGAAGTGCTGCAGCATCCATTCTTTTCGTAAAATAAGGATTCGATTTTCCCGATCTCATTTTTGGAGATGTGCCCAGAACGAGTGCTATTTCTCTTGGTGGAATTTTTGAGATTTTAGTATAGGTTCTCCCGTTGGTAAGTCCGAAAACCCACACATTACAGAAACATATCATCAGAATTCCTAATTCCAATGATATAAAACCCAGGTTAAATATGTTCCTAATGACTCTCAACTAAGATCAAAGTTAAGCTTTATTTTTTTACTTTTCACTATAGACATGCAAGCCAATATATGCCCCTGCTCTTCTTCTTTTTCGGTAAGATACTCATTTTCCAACAGTTCCACTTCCCCTTCCTCTAAAGAACATTCACAACTTCCACAGATTCCAGACTTACATGAATAAGGTACCGGAAATTTCTGAATAAGAAGCTGCTGAAGGATTTTATCCTTATTATCAGCAAGATGTGTCGTATATTTTTTTCCCAGCATGGTAAATTCCACTTCTATATTTTCAATCAGAGGAAATTCTTTTTCTACAGGATAAATATCATCATTAAATTCTTCAAAAAGTTCAAAATGAATATTCTTTTTTGGAATTCCGTGGTGATAGCATGCATTGGCCAATGTCTTGATCATTTCTCCTTTTCCACAGATCAATACTTCATCTACAGCATCCCAAATGGTAGATTCTTCATCTGTATCATCCAAATGAAGGATCTGATTGATGATAAGATGTAATTTTTTTTCGTCCAGCCTGCCGTAGAAAAACTGATCTGCAGTTTTTTCCTGTGAGAAAAAATAAAATATCTGAAGTCTGTCTCCACATGTTCTGGCAAGATTATCCAACTGCTCACGATAAACGAGATCTTCTGAACTTTTATTTCCAAAAAATAAAAACAATCTTGTTCGGGGTTCGTTGTGAAGAATATTTTTAAAGTGACTCAAAATAGGAGTAATTCCTATCCCTGCAGCAAAAGCTACAATAGTCCTGAATTCACTGGGTTTAGATACAATGGTAAACCTTCCTGCAGGTTCACTCACCCACAGTTTATCACCTGTATTATAGTTTTGAAATAACTGAGAAGTCGCGCCTTCAGCAGAATTTATTTTAATCCCCAGACAGATTTTACCTTCATAAGGAGCTGAAGTCATTGAATAATCATTAATAACCTCTTCCCCATGTGATTGAAATCGTATGCTGACGAACTGCCCTGCTTCAAACCTGAAATTTTCCTTTAAATTCTCAGGAATATCAAACTCCAGAGAAAAAGTATTTTTGGTCAGCTCTTCCTTTTTCGCTATTTTTAACGGATGAAACTGTATCAGTTTCCCTTTATAGATTTGTTGTTCCATAACTTCAATTCAAAAATAGATAAAAAATAATTTATGAAGAAGATAATTTTATCCACGTTACTTCTTACTGCATTGTACAGCTGTAAAAAAGAAGGTCAGAAAACTGAAAACACTGTAACTGCAGACTCTGTTTCCGTATCTCAAAATACAGGAAATGAAGGAAGTGCAGCCATTCCCAAAGAATTTTCTCCTGAAAATGTAAGCCAGCATTTAGCAAAAAACAATGATACTCTATATGTAACCAATTTTTTTGCCACCTGGTGCGGTCCATGTATGAGAGAGATTCCAAGTTTTAAAAGTAAAATGGAAGAATTAAAAGGAAAACCTGTAAAGTTCACTTTCGTAAATCTTGATGAAAAGGCAGATTGGGAAGGTGCTGTTAAAAACTTTGCTACTGAAAACAAATTGGGAGGCAGCATTATCTTACTGGATGGACAAAAATTGGATCAAAACTTTTTCCATAACAACTTCAAGCAATGGGACGGAGGTTCTATTCCTTTTACTTTCATGAGAAAAGGAGATAAAACCGATGAATATCTGGGAATGATGACAGAAGATGTATTGAATTCAAAAATCGATTCTTTCCTAAAATAAAATAGACTGAACTCTTTCTGAATCATGTCAAAAAGATTTAAAATCCTGTGTTTATTATTCGTGATTGCCATTATTGCAAGCGCTGTCATTAATCTGAACACAGGATTTTTACAATTAAGCTTCAAGGATTTCTTTCAGGACTCTGCCCATAATCAAATTGCAGAAATCCGTATCAACCGTGTTCTTGTTATGATGCTGGCCGGAATTTCAATTCCTACCTCTGGTTTTCTGATGCAGGAATATTTTCAAAATCCGCTGGCAGGACCTGATATATTAGGAATCACTTCGGTTGCCAGCTTATCGGTTGCCTTTTACATTTTCTTTTCCCATAACATTTTCCTTCCTGAATTTTTACAGAATAGTTTTCTTAGCTTATCTGCTATTGGAGGAAGCTTACTGTTAATGTTGATACTGCTCTCAATGTCTAATAGATTTCAGGACAAATCCTATCTTATTATTTTCGGATTTCTGGTTTCTGCCTTTGCCGGAGCAATCGTTTCTCTCCTTCAGTTTTACGCAGAAAATCAAAGTCTGAAAAACTATATTTTATGGTCTTTCGGTGCAAATAATATGGTAACGAGAAATCAGATTTATGTACTGCTTATATTGGTTTTAATGGGAATGTTTATTTGTTTCAGGGCTATAAAACCTCTCATTGGAAACTCACTTGGCAATTCCTATGCACAAAGTTTAGGAGTAAACCTGAAGCAACTGAAACTCTTAATAATAGTAGCCTCTTCCCTACTCTCAGCTTCTGTTACGGCATTTCTAGGGCCTATTCTGTTTATTGGAATTATCGTTCCTCACTTTTGCAGACTCGTTTATAATCCTTCAAAATTATGGCAGCAATGGATTCTTAATATGTTTCTGGGAATACTGATTATGCTGTTTTTCTCAGTTATTGCAGAAAAAACACAGATCCCTCTGAATGTAATAAGCTCCGTATTTGGAATTCCTGTGATTCTGATGATGCTTTTGAAACAGAATAAGGTTTAGATTTTTTGTTGGATAACGCAAAGACGCAAGAAACTTTTAAAATCTACATATTTTTAAGACGCAAAGATTTTATCTCCGATAAAATTGAACAACGCATATTTTACATATTTCAAACAAAAATTACCACAACCCCTTGCCGAAAATCTTTGATTTTCCTGCGCCTTAAAATATACGCATGGCTGATAAATCTCTGCGCCTTTGCGTTTATCCAACATCTTATATTAATTACAAATTATTTATCCAACAATTCATATATTTAAGTTCAACAAAACACCACAAATGACAGAAAATGAAATATCAAAAATTGTTTTTGAAACGGGATTAAAAATTCATAGAAAACTTGGAGCAGGATTGTTTGAACATGTCTATGAAGAATGCATGTATTATGAATTAACAAGATCAGGATTTTTAGTAGAAAAGCAAAAGCTTCTTCCCATCATTTATGAAGATTTGAAAATAGACAATGCTTTTAAACTTGACCTGATGATTGAAAACAAAGTGATTTTAGAAATAAAAACCATTGATTACATTAGCCCTGCTCATAAAGCTCAGCTATTAACCTATTTAAAAATGTCAAACTGCAAATTAGGAATGCTTCTCAATTTTCAATCTGATGTTTTCAAAAACGGTGTCACAAGAATTGTAAACAACTTATAAAATAAACGGGATAAAAATTTGAAAAAGTCAAATTCCTTGTGCCTTAAAACATTATTTTTGTAAAAACATTCTACGCCTTTGCGTATAACCAAAATCAAGTATGCACTTACAGATCAATCAGGCAAATATCGGCTACAATACTCCATTAATCTCCAATGCCAATGCAGATTTAAAGCTCGGTGATGTAGGTCTGCTGATTGGTAATAATGGGGTGGGAAAAACAACATTAATCAAATCTATTCTCCATCAGCTCCCATTACTCAATGGGGAGATTTCTATTGGCGGAAAAAATATAAAGCATCTTTCTGTAAAAGAAGTAGCGGAAAATATTGCCATTGTCTTTTCAAAATCGGTTATTCCTCAGCATTATACGGTTGAGGATCTTATTTCTCTGGGAAAATATATCTACTACCCTTTTTATTTTGAATTAAAAAAAGAAGACCGTGAAGAAGTTGCTCATATTATTGAGGAACTGGATTTAAATCAATATAGATACACCCTTCTGAAAAACCTGTCAGACGGAAATCTTCAAAAAGCATTTATCGGGCGGGCGATTACCCAGAACTCTCCTATCATCATTCTGGATGAACCGACTACCCATCTGGATGAAAAAAATAAAATCATTATTCTAAAAACCTTAAGAAAACTGGCTAAAGAACAGAACAAACTTATCCTGTTTTCTTCCCATGACTGGCGGCTGGCCAAAGAGTTTGCCGATAAAATATGGTATGTAAAGGAAAACCATTTGTATTCAGGGATTGTGGAGGATATTTTGCTTCAGCATGATGAACTCACTAACGCCTCGTTATTTCAATTCAACGAGACCTTTATTCCGCCTTTTATCTCAGCACCGCAATTTCACAAGGAAATGCTGTATTCTCTGCTTCAAAAAAACTTCAAAAAAGACCTCTCTGACGTTAATTTCGAGTTTCAGAACACTTTTTGGGTAATTACTAAAGATTCCGCTACCTATCAATGTGAATCTTTTGAAGAAATCGTCAATTTAATCCAAAACATTCATTAATACTACGTTTTCTTTGACTATTCCACATACTATGCATGCATAGTATTATGCTAATCATACAATTTAATCCGTTTATTTCCAGGTTATTAACAAAATTTAACGTTAATAAATATTATGCATGCATAATATTTATTAAATTTGGGTAAAACCATTGGCGCAAAAATGATGGATAATAATAAGGAAAAAATAGAAAACGTAGATTTAATTTTAAAGCAGACCTGGTTGGCTGTTTCTAAAATGTACACAGAATTAGCCCAGGAACATGATTCCACAGCGGTGCAAGCCCTTACTCTTCTTAAAATTGATCCCAAAGAAGGAACCCGAAGTACCAATTTGGGTCCAAAGATGGCTATTGAGCCTACTTCTTTAACCAGAATTATCAAACTTCTGGAAGATAACGGATATATCTATAAGGAAAAAACAACCACTGATAAAAGAGAGGTTATCATCAAACTTACGGATAAAGGACTCAACTCAAGAAACATGTCTAAGGAAGTTGTTGTGAATTTCAACAAAAAGGTAATGGAAAAAATTGCCCCTGAAAAGCTTGAAGCTTTTAAAGATGTAATGGGTGAAATCATGAAAATAGCAAACGAATTATTAAATAACAGAAAATAAATTATGATGACACCTTCGGGCTCATATAATCTTATACAAATAAAAATTTACATATGAAAAGAAGAATCAAACATGTAACGGTTCTCGGTTCAGGGATTATGGGAAGCGGTATCGCTGCTCACTTCGCCAATATCGGAGTAGAAGTATCACTCTTGGATATTGTTCCTTTCGAACTTACTGAAGCTGAACAAAAAAAAGGTTTGACCAAAGATGACAAGGTAGTAAGAAACAGAATTGCTTCCGAAAACTTTGAAAAACTTAAAAAAGCAAGTCCTGCACTTCTTTATTCACCAAAGTTTGCAGACAGAATTACCATCGGAAACTTCGATGATGATTTACCCAAAATAAAAAATACTGACTGGATCATTGAAGTAGTAGTAGAAAGACTTGATATCAAAAAGTCTGTATATGAAAAAATTGAACAGTTCAGAAAACCGGGAACATTAATTTCTTCTAATACATCTGGTATTCCTATTCATTTTCTTACAGAAGGAAGAAGCGAGGATTTCAAAAAATACTTTGCAGGAACGCACTTCTTTAATCCGGTAAGATATCTTCCTCTTTTGGAAATTATTCCAACCAATGATACTGCTCCTGAAATTATCGATTTCTATATGAATTACGGAGCAAAATTCTTAGGTAAAACAACAGTTTTAGCTAAAGACACTCCAGCTTTCATCGCCAACAGAATCGGTGTATTCTCTATGATGGATCTTCTTCACAATGTACAGAAACTAGGACTTACCGTTTCTGATGTTGATAAATTAACTGGTCCGGTAATCGGACGTCCAAAATCTGCTACGTTCAGAACAGCTGACGTTGTAGGTCTTGACACATTGGTAATGGTAGCCAACGGCGTTCGCCAGAGCGGTGCTGAAGCCAATGATTTCAATGATGTTTTTGCTCTTCCAGGCTATATCCAGAAAATGATGGATAATAAATGGCTGGGTTCAAAAACGGAACAAGGGTTCTACAAAAAAGTGAAAAATGCAGAAGGAAAATCTGAAATTCACGGATTAAACCTTGATACGTTGGAATATGAACTTCAAGGAAAATCATCATTCCCTACTCTGGAATTAACAAAAGCTATTGATAAACCAATTGACAGATTCAAAGTTCTGATCGGAGGTAAAGATAAAGCCGGCGAATTATACAGAAAATCTTTAGGGGCATTATTCGCCTATGTATCTCATAAAGTTCCTGAAATTTCTGATGAAGTTTATAAAATTGACGATGCCATGAGAGCTGGTTTCGGATGGGAAAACGGACCATTTGAGATCTGGGATGCTGTAGGCGTTCAAAAAGGTATAGAACTGGCAAAAGATGCTGGATATGAAGTTTCAGACTGGGTGAAAAATGTAGAGACTTTCTATAAAGTTAATGACGAAGGACAAAGTATTTACGTGGATAAAAATTCAGGAGAATACAACAAAATCCCAGGTCAGGATGCATTCATCATCTTAGATAACATCAGAAAAAATAAAACCCTTTGGAGTAATTCGGGGGCTGCTATTGAAGATTTAGGAGATGGTATCATCAACTTCGAGATCCGTTCAAAAATGAACTCTCTTGGAGGCGAAGTTCTTGACGGATTAAACAGAGCCATTGATTTAGCAGAAAAAGAATACGACGGATTGGTTGTAGGAAACCAGGGAGCTAACTTCTCTGTAGGTGCCAACCTTGCTATGATCCTTATGATGGCTATCGAGCAGGATTGGGATGATTTGAATATGGCCATCGCTTACTTCCAGAAATCAATGATGAGAGTACGTTACTCTTCTATTCCTGTTGTGGTTGCTCCTCACGGAATGACTCTTGGTGGAGGATGTGAAATGACAATGCATGCCGACCGAGTGGTTGCTGCTGCAGAAACCTATATCGGACTTGTTGAAACAGGAGTTGGAGTAATTCCTGGCGGTGGTGGTACTAAAGAATTGACTTTAAGAACTTCCAGAGAATTCCACAACGATGATGTTAAAAATAACAGACTTCGTGATGCTTTCATGAACATCGCAATGGGTAAAGTAGCAACTTCAGCTTATGAAGCTTACGATATGGGAATCCTTGAAAAAGGGAAAGACATTGTTTCCGTAAGCAAAAACAGACAGATAGCGGAAGCTAAAAAAGTAGCAAAATTATTAGCAGAACAAGGATATACCCAACCTATCGAACAAAAAGTAAAAGTTCTTGGTAAAGATGCATTAGGAATGTTCTACGTAGGAACAGACCAGATGTTAACCGGAAATTTCATTTCTGCACACGATAAGAAAATTGCTGATAAACTAGCAAATGTAATGGTAGGTGGAAATCTATCTGAACCCACAGTGGTAACAGAACAGTACCTATTGAACCTTGAAAGAGAAACCTTCCTTCAGCTTTGTGGGGAGAGAAAAACTTTAGAGAGAATTCAATATATGTTGCAAAACGGGAAACCTTTGAGAAACTAATGGGAAGCTCCGTAGGAGCGAACTGTTAATAGCATGAATAATTTAAAGATTGGAGAGCCTCGTAGAGGCGACCTGTTAATGTATGGCAAATACCTACACTCAGATTTATATTCAAATTGTTTTCGCTGTAAAAGGAAGACAAAATCTGATTTCAAAAGAAAACAGAGAAGAATTACATCGGTTTATAACAGGTATTGCTTCCAATAGAAATCAAAAATTATTCGCAGTTTTTGCAATGCCGGACCATGTCCATATTCTTATAAGTATGAATCCTACACATTCGGTTTCAGATGTAGTAAGAGATATTAAAGCGGGTTCTTCAAAATTCATCAACGAAAAAGGATGGATCAATGGAAAATTCAATTGGCAGGAAGGCTATGGAGCTTTTTCTTATTCTAAAAGCAGTGTTGATTCTGTTGTAAAATATATTTTAGAGCAGGAAGAACATCATAAAAAGAAAACTTTTAGAGAAGAATATCTGGATTTTATGTCAAAATTTGAGATAGAATATGATCCAAAATATTTATTTGAATGGATTAATGATTAACAGGTCGCTCCTACGGAGCTCCACAAAAAGCATAAACAAATATCTATGAACAGTTTACCTCTACGAGGCAAAAAATTCTTAAAACAATTTAATTAAACAAAAAATGAAAACAGCATACATAGTAAAAGGTTTTAGAACAGCCGTTGGAAAAGCTCCAAAAGGAAGTTTAAGATTTACAAGACCTGATGTCATGGCGGCTACCGTAATTGAAAAATTAATGGCTGAGCTACCACAATTAGATAAAAACAGAATTGATGACCTTATCGTAGGAAATGCAATGCCGGAAGCTGAACAAGGGCTGAATGTTGCACGTCTGATCTCTTTGATGGGATTAAATACGGATAAAGTTCCGGGGGTAACCGTAAACAGATACTGTGCTTCAGGAAGTGAGGCCATTGCGATTGCTTCTGCAAAAATTCAGGCTGGTATGGCAGATTGTATCATCGCCGGAGGTACGGAATCCATGTCATACATCCCAATGGGAGGTTACAAACCGGTTCCTGAAACAGATATCGCAAAAACCAACCCTGATTACTATTGGGGAATGGGTTACACAGCGGAAGAAGTTGCAAAACAGTATAACATTACAAGAGAAGAGCAGGATCAGTTTGCTTTTGAATCTCACATGAAGGCTTTAAAAGCTAATCAGGAAGGAAAATTTGCTAATCAGATTGTTCCGATTCCTGTAGAATATAACTTCCTGGACGAAAATCAGAAAATACAGACTAAAAAGTTTGATTTTTCAATAGATGAAGGGCCTAGAGCCGATACTTCTTTAGCTGGTTTAGCAAAATTAAGACCCGTATTTGCCAACGGAGGAAGCGTAACTGCCGGAAACTCTTCTCAAATGAGTGACGGAGCCGCTTTTGTAATGGTAATGAGTGAGGAAATGGTAAAAGAATTAGGATTGGAGCCTGAAGCAAGATTAGTTGCTTATGCAGCAGCCGGATTAGAGCCAAGAATCATGGGAATGGGACCTATCTACGCTATTCCAAAAGCATTGAAACAGGCAGGTTTAGAATTAAAAGATATTGAATTAATTGAATTAAACGAAGCATTCGCCTCTCAATCTGTTGCCATTAAGAAAGAATTAGGCTTAAACCCTGATATCTTAAACGTAAACGGAGGAGCCATCGCTTTGGGTCACCCACTTGGATGTACCGGAACGAAATTAACAGTTCAACTTCTTGACGAAATGAGAAAGCGCGGAAACAAATACGGAATGGTTTCCATGTGCGTTGGAACGGGGCAAGGCGCGGCTTCAATCTTTGAACTTCTTTAATTATAGATTTTAAATTATAAATTTTAGATGCAATGGGTTTCAAAGAAGACAATTTGATCCAAATAAAAACTTTTGATTTTGCCTTAAGAATAATTAAATTTTATACTGAGTGCAAATCTCAAAACGAGTTTATTTTATCAAAACAAATTCTTCGTTCTGGGACTTCCATTGGAGCAAATGTAGAAGAAGCTATAGCGGCTCAATCTAAAAAAGATTTTATATCAAAACTCTCTATTGCAAATAAAGAAGCGAGAGAAACAAGATACTGGCTGAAACTTTATGATTCTTCAAATCTCGTTCAAATTGAGATCAATTCATATTTAAAAGATATTGAAATGATCATTAATATTTTAACTAAAATCATTAAAACATCATCTGAAAATTTATAACAACAAAATCTAATTTAAAATTTATAATCTAAAATTTAAAATAATAACAAATGAGCAATATACTTAAAGGTGGGGAATTCCTAATTAAACAAATTCCAGCTAATGAAATTTTCTCTTTGGAAGAACTTTCTGAAGAACAAAAAATGCTTCGTGATTCCGCGAAAGAATTTATTGACAGAGAAGTTATTCCACAACACGATCGTTTTGAGAAAAAAGATTATGCATTGACTGAAGAAACAATGCGTAAATTAGGTGAAATGGGACTGTTAGGAATCACTGTTCCTGAAGAATATGGAGGTTTGGGAATGGGATTTGTGAGCACAATGTTGGCTTGCGATTATGTTTCCGGAGGAAATGGATCATTAGCGACAGCTTATGGAGCACACACGGGAATTGGAACTCTTCCTACTTTGCTTTACGGAAGTGAAGAATTGAAAAAGAAATACCTTCCGGATTTGGCTACAGGAACAAAATTCGGAGCATATTGTTTGACTGAGCCGGATGCAGGATCTGATGCCAATTCAGGGAAAACAAGAGCAAAATTGTCTGAAGATGGAAAGCATTATATTATCAATGGACAAAAAATGTGGATTTCCAATGCAGGTTTTGCAGATACTTTCACATTATTCGCAAAAATTGATGATGATAAAAATATTACAGGTTTTGTAATCAACCGTTCAGAATTAGAAAATCCGGAAAGTTTAACATTTGGTGAAGAAGAACATAAATTAGGTATTCGTTCCTCTTCTACCCGTCAGGTTTTCTTCAATGATATGAAAGTTCCTGTTGAAAATATGTTGGGTGAAAGAAACAACGGTTTTAAAATCGCTTTGAATGCATTAAATGTTGGTAGAATTAAATTAGCTGCTGCAAACCTTGACGGACAAAGAAGAATTCTAAACCATGCTATTCAGTATTCAAATGAAAGAAAGCAATTTGGTGTTTCTATTTCTACTTTCGGAGCTATCAGAAAGAAAATTGCAGAAATGTCAACCGGAGTTTTTGTGAGTGAAGCTGGTTCTTACCGTTTAGCAAAAAATGTTGAAGATAAAATTGCAGAATTAGTTGCTGGCGGAATGGATCATCAACAAGCGGAATTAAAAGGGGTTGAAGAATTTGCAGTAGAAGCTTCTATCCTTAAAGTTTTCGTTTCTGACCTTACTCAAAATACTGCAGATGAAGGAATCCAGATTTATGGAGGAATGGGATTCTCAGAAGATACCCCAATGGAATCTGCGTGGAGAGATGCCAGAATTGGTAGAATCTATGAAGGTACCAACGAAATCAACAGACTATTGGCTGTAGGAATGCTTATCAAGAGAGCAATGAAAGGTGAATTAGACCTTTTATCTCCTGCAATGGCAATCAGCAAAGAATTGATGGGTATCCCTTCATTTGAAGTTCCTGACTATTCAGAATTCATGAGTGAAGAAAAAGCAATTATTGCTAATCTTAAGAAAGTATTCTTAATGGTTTCCGGAGCAGCACTACAGAAATTCATGATGGATATTGAGAAACAACAACATTTATTATTGAATGCTTCTGAAATCCTTAACCAGATCTATATGGCAGAATCTGCAATATTAAGAGCAGAGAAACATTTCTCTCCTGAATCTGTGGAAGCAGCTATGGCTCAGCTGAACCTTTACAAAGCTGTTGAGAAAATCATTACTTCTGCTAAAGAAGGAATCGTTTCTTTTGCTGAAGGAGATGAGCAGAGAATGATGCTTTCTGGATTAAGAAGATTCACAAAGTATACCAATCATCCGAATGTGGTAGCTCTTACTGAAAAAGTAGCAGCACACTATATCGGGAAAGGAGCTTATTAGTCTTTAATAACATAAATTTGATTCAGCGTCTCATTTTTTGAGGCGCTTTTTTTTCACCCGTATTCCCAATCTCCACCGTTGAATTTCAAGGTATTATATAAAGTTATTCAAAAAAAATTATTATTTTTATTATAAATTAATAAACACATGAGAATTCTATTATTTCCCCTTCTTCTTATTTCAGCAGCTTTTTCAGCCCAAAAAAAAGACAATGGAGTTCCTGTTTCTAAGATTGATACCACAAAAATCGTTTCTAAAGGGAAGTTTCCGGGATCTTTTGCCCTTAAATCAGATCATTCTCAGAAAGAACTTTACAAGATATTGACCGTTAAACCCAATGATACGATTCTTTATCTGGCTTTAAAAGAGCCTTCAAAAGATTATTCACAATATAAAATTTTAAACTCGATTACACCCGATAAACTTCAGGTGGATCGGAAAAAGATAACGCCATCCAAATAAACACAACACAAACTAAAAAACTATTACCATGGGAAAATTTATTATCTCTAAAAGAATAAACGGAGACTTTCAGTTTAACCTCAAGGCGGGAAACGGACAGGTAATTTTAACCAGTCAGGGATACAGTACCAAGCCATCCTGCGAAAACGGAATCGGAACTGTAAAAACCAACTCACAGGAAGATGCCAAATTTGAAAGAAATACAGCCAATGATGGCAGATGTTATTTCAACCTTAAAGCCGGAAACGGACAGATCATAGGAACCAGCCAAATGTATGAATCTGACAATGGCATGGAAAATGGAATAGAATCTGTAAAAAACAATGCGCCACATGCTCATATAGAGGATGAAACCAATGTCTAAAAATCATCTGAAATATTCTTGATAAAAATGCTTTATTTTTTAAGGCATTTTTTATTTTTGTAGTCTATTTTTCATTAGAAATGACAAAAGAAGAATTACTGAATAAAGCAATCAAAATTGCCGATAAGGCTCATAAAGGACAAACTGATAAATACCATGCTCCATACATCGCCCACGTGATGCGTGTGATGAACTATGGTAAAACATTGGATGAAAAAATTGTTGGAGTACTGCATGATGTAGTAGAAGATCATCCTCTGGAGTTCAGCCTGGATTATTTAAGATCGGAAGGATTTCCCGAATATATTATTTTTGCCATCAGCTGTCTTACGAAGCTTGATCCTGAAGAAGATTACGATGAATTTATCAAAAGAACAGAAAGATCTCTCCTTTCTGTTGCGGTAAAACTGAATGACCTTCGTGATAATATGGATCTTAGAAGAGTAAACAGAGAGCTTACTCCCAAAGACATCAAAAGGTTCAATAAATATCTGAAAGCCTACCGTTATCTGATAGAGAAATATTAATCCGCACCCGGGAAATCGTAAGTTTTCGTGTGATGGTCTGTTCCGTCGATATTAATGTTTAACGCAAGGTAAACGAAATGTAAATTTTTATTTCCTTTTGCTTCGAATTCACGCTGCCACAGATATCCGCTCACAATTCCAAAATAATCATCGATCTGATAGCCGAAACCGCCGTAAACTCTGTTTCTGGCAAAAGTAGGCTTCATCGGAGAGACAAAGAAAACTTCGTCATAGGCATTGGCAAAAACAGTTCCTTTTTTGATGGTTTTCGCATTTAAAGGAACACTTACATTCAAACGATATCTGTAACGCATTCTCTGGGAAGTCTGATCTGTTTTAGGCTCATAGAACCAGCTTTTTTCAGCACGAAAACGGTTTTCGAACTTCACGATACCTTTTTTAATATCGATAACATCCTGAAGCCATACCCTGAATTCCTCTCTGCTTAGACTATGCTCTTTATAGTTCACATACCTTCCCAATCCAACGAAAGGTTTGTGATTCTTGGTAAGATTATACCCTAATCCCCCTTTTATTTCATAATAATCAGGGTAGGTATAATCTTCGTTACCACGCATCTGCCCTTCAGCATAAAGGAAAAATTTTGGATGAAACTTATACGTCAGAGTCACTGCATTGAAGCTGGAAATATGTTCCTGTGCTTTAAAAAAAGAAATTCCAAGTAATAAACCTAAGCCTATAAGACGTTTCATAAAAAATTTTTGCAAATGTATATTTTTTAACAATTTGTTAATATTAACTTTTATTCATTTCAAATTAACATTTACTTAATATTAATTGTATAAGAAAACCCAATGTGGAACCATCTTTGCGGCATTGCCACTCCAAATGCTTCCGTATATTTTGTATTGGTAATATTATTAATCAACACATACACTGAGTAGTCTTTCTTAGCAAAGCTTAGCTTCTCATCTACAAGATTATAGGTTCCCAGGTTTACCCTTTCATTGTAACGGTAAACAAGCTCATTGGTGAAATTTTTCAGGAATTTTACTTCTAATTTGGAAACAAACTGGTGTCTCAGATTATCCAGAATATATCTTGAAACAAGACCATCTTTCTCTTCATATTTGCTGTCGATATAAGTATATCCAACGGTGTATTTTAACCAATCTACAGGTCTATGGCTCCACTCTGCTTCAATCCCTTTGGTTTTAATATCTCCTACATTCTGGGCATACCATACTTTATCATTCAGGTCTTTTTTCACCCAGTCAATAGAATTGCTGGAGTTTCTTAAAAATCCACTGACTTTCGCTAAGATTTTACTATCCTGATACTGATATCCTACCTCTGATGAAACAGCATTTTCAGGTCGTAAATCAGGATTTCCCTGTTCCGTTTTACTGATGTAATAAAGATCGGTAAAAGTAGGAATACGGTGTACTTTTGCGATATTTCCGTAGATTTTATTATTGGTATTAAAGTTATACCCTACGTCAAGCCCCGGATAAAAAAAGTTGCCTTCCTTAGAATAGTTAGCCCACGAAATTCCCGGACTGATGTTCAGTTTTTTATCCAGTAATGAAAAATGATGTTCAAAGAAAACCTGAGAAACAAAACGGTTTCTGTTTCCTAAATTACTGCTTGCAAGAAACTCCTTTCTCAATTCCACGCCAATTCCGGTTGTTCCCAATCCCCATTGATAGCTGGAATTAACTTCTCCTCCTACATTATTTCCGATGTGCATATTTCTGTAAAATTCCGGATTCCATCTGTCATAAAGGTACATATCCTGTCCTCTTCTCCAATATACATTTGAATTAAGCTTTAGCTTTCCAAAAGTCTGCTGATGGGCTACACTTACTATAGAAGCCTGTGTTTCCTCATACTGTTTTGTGGCAGCACTGGAAGCATAAAAACCATTGGCTCCGAATTTCTTTTCTGAAAAACCAGCCTGTACTTTTACATCTCCGTTTTTGATATTCAGTTTTCCCTGATAAAATACATTTCTGATCTCATAATCAGTATTGAACATATACCCTTCTGAAGAAGCAGAATTGGCCTGAAGAGAGTTTGTAAACTTGTCATTTCCAATCTGCGCATTAAATCCAAGACCATAGGTGCTGTAGTCTCCTCCATCTGCACTTATCTTCACTCTTTTTCCAGGAGTGGCTTTGGTAATGATATTGATAACACCGGCATAAGCATTCTGACCAAAACGTCTGGCTGCCGGCCCTTTTATAATTTCTATCCTTTCTACGTCATCCAGATCTACCGGAATATTCATATTATTATGCCCGGTCTGGGAATCATTCATCCTGATTCCATTCAGCATCAGCAAAACCTGTTCAAAAGAGCTTCCACGAAAACCGATATCACTTTGCACCCCATTGGCTCCTCTCCTTCTGATATCCATGCCCGGTACCAGCTGAAGAATTTCGTCTATACTTTTAGCAGGCGAATTTACAATGTCTTCTCTGGTGATAACACTGATATTCTGATTAGCACTTTTATAAGGTGTAGAGATAAATTTCCCCTGAAATTCAATGCTTTCAATATCTGTTGTCTTTTCCTGTGCATTTACCCAAAGTAAAGATCCCAGAAAAAAAGCACTTCCTATCTTTTTGATCATAATCGTTTCCGTAGTTTTTTTAACAGAGTCCAAAAGTAAGGGAGTTCACCAAGACAGGCAAATGATAGTTGTCATAAAAAAAGATGCAACATAATGCTGCATCTGTGTGAGGGAGTAATTTTATCTTTTTCTCATTAAATGTGTAACTAGATCTCTGAATAATTTTCTCATTTCTATATTACATATTTACGGGTACAATTTTAAATAATTTTACAACATAAAACAATACTTAAATAAAAAAACACAACATATTTTTAAAATTTATAAAAACCACTGTAAAATAAACAGTAAAATAAAAATAAGTCCACAAAATATATTCATTTCTATCATTTTTTGAATGAAATATTTTGATTTCATCCTTCTCATTTAACGTTTACAATAATAATTTTTAACAATAAGATAAGCATAAAATTTTCACCAAAATTTCGTAATTTTGTGGGTCTTAATTTTACAATGAAAGTATTCTTTTTTCAGCAGTAATTTTTGTCAGTGATTTTATAAATACCGCTACAGAATTTCAGGTGAATTCAGGAATATATTTAAAAGTTTAGTTAATGATAGCCCTGGAACATTCTATGGGAGGACACCATGATACTGACAGCCTTAATGCTGTACAATCATTTTTATGAATAAACAAAATATGGCTAACACAACAGAAATAGATATAAAAAAACAGATTTTCGTTAAGAATGCACATCTTAACAATCTGAAACATATAGACGTCCTGATTCCGAAAAACAAACTGATTGTTATTACAGGAGTTTCAGGAAGCGGTAAATCCTCTTTGGCTTTTGATACTATCTATGCTGAAGGACAGAGAAGATATGTTGAAAGTTTAAGTTCTTATGCCCGTCAGTTTTTGGGGAAATTAGAAAAACCAAAGGTTGATGATATCAAAGGACTTGCCCCTTCCATTGCCATCCAGCAGAAAGTAATTTCTTCCAATCCACGTTCTACTGTGGGAACTTCTACAGAGATCTACGATTATATGAAGCTTTTATTTGCCAGAATCGGGAAAACCTTTTCACCGGTTTCCGGAGAAGAAGTGAAAAAGGATTCGGTTTCTGATGTAGTAGACTTCATTAAAGCTTCTAAAAAAGATACTTCTTTTCTGTTAACGGCTCCTTTGGAATATGATGCAGACAATTTTAAAGAAACGCTGAATGTTTTAAAACTGGCAGGTTTCACAAGACTGGAAATCAATGGAAATGTAGCGGGTATTGAAGATCTGGAAAGCTTTGGATTTGCTCCTGAAAAAGGAATGGCAATCAATCTTGTTATTGACCGTTTCTCTTATGAAGAAGACGAAAGTTTTTTACAGAGGCTTGCCGATTCTATTCAAATGGCATTCTATGAAGGACGTGGCTATTGTTCATTAAAGAATACAGATACTGAAAAAGTAAAAGAATTCTCCAATAAATTTGAGCTGGACGGAATGGAGTTCCTTGAACCGAATGTTCATTTTTTCAGCTTCAATAATCCATACGGAGCATGTCCGGCATGTGAAGGATACGGAAAAGTAATCGGAATTGATGAAGATCTTGTGGTTCCCAACAAAACGCTGTCCATCTACGAAGATGCAGTCGTATGCTGGAGAGGAGAAACAATGAGCGAATGGAAAAAGGATTTCATCAAAAAAGCAGGTGACTTCCCTATCCACAAACCTTACCATCAGTTAACAAAAGAGCAGAAAAACTTCCTTTGGAAAGGTGACGGAAAAGGTAATTTCCCATGCATTAATAATTTCTTCAAAATGCTTGAAGAAAACCTTTATAAAATCCAGTACAGAGTGATGCTTTCCCGTTACAGAGGAAAAACCCTTTGTCCTACCTGTGAAGGATTGAGGCTTCGCGAAGAAACCAGCTGGGTAAAAGTAGACGGACACAATATCCAGTCGATGATTGAACTTCCTTTGGATGAGCTTTCTCCATTAATCAACGGATTAAAGCTTTCAGATCACGACAAGGAAGTAGCTAAAAGGCTGATGTACGAAATCACCACCCGTCTGGAGTTTTTATTAAAAGTAGGATTAGGATATTTAACATTAAACAGAACTTCCAATACCCTTTCGGGAGGAGAAAGTCAGAGAATCAATCTTGCTACAAGCTTAGGAAGTTCTTTGGTGGGTTCTATTTATATTCTGGATGAACCTTCTATCGGGCTTCACTCCAAAGACACGGAAAACCTGATTGAAGTACTGAAAAATCTTCGTGACCTTGGAAATACCGTAATTGTGGTAGAACACGATGAAGATGTAATGAGAGCCGCGGATTATATTATTGATATTGGTCCGGAAGCAGGTTATCTTGGTGGTGAACTGGTATTTGCCGGAGATTATAAGGATCTGAAAAAAGCCAACACACTTACCTCAGAATACCTTACCGGAAGACTGGAAATTGAGGTTCCGAAGAAGCGAAGAAAAGGCAAAGAATGGATTCACATTAAAGGTGCCCGCCAGAACAATCTTAAAAATATAGATGTAGATGTTCCGCTTGAAAGTCTGGTAGTGATTTCCGGAGTTTCAGGAAGTGGAAAATCTACTTTAATGAAAGAAATTCTTACCAATGACATTCAGATTCAGCTAGGAATGGGTGGTAAAAAAGGAGATTACGATTCCGTAGAATTTCCCAAAAAGCTGATCAAAAACATTGAACTGATTGATCAGAACCCGATTGGAAAATCATCCCGTTCAAACCCGGTAACTTATCTGAAAGCCTATGATGACATCCGTGATCTTTTCGCGAAACAGAAAGTAGCAAAAATGATGGGATACAAGCCTAAACATTTCTCTTTCAACGTAGACGGAGGAAGATGTGATGAATGTAAAGGTGAAGGCGTCATCAATGTTTCCATGCAGTTTATGGCAGATATCGAGCTTGAATGTGAGGTTTGTAAAGGAACACGATTCAAAAATGAAATCCTTGAAGTAAGATTCGATGAGAAAAACATCTCTGACATTCTTCATATGACCGTAGATGAAGCATTGGCATTCTTTAAAGATAATAATGAGGAGAAGATCGTAACAAAGCTGAGACCACTGCAGGAAGTAGGTTTAGGTTATCTTCAGCTGGGACAAAGCTCTTCTACCCTTTCCGGCGGTGAGGCACAGCGTGTGAAGCTGGCTTCATTCCTTGTAAAAGGGGTAACAACGGATAAAACCTTATTTATCTTTGACGAACCTTCTACAGGGCTTCATTTCCATGATATTCAGAAATTATTGAAATCATTGCAGGCATTGATTGACCTTGGACATTCAGTGATTGTTATTGAGCATCAGCCTGATATCATCAAATGTGCCGACTATATTATTGATATCGGTCCGGAAGCAGGAAAACATGGCGGAGAAGTTGTATTTGCAGGAACTCCTGAAGATCTGACAAAAAATAAAAAGTCTTACACCGCAAAATACATCAAGGAAAAACTGGAACAATAAAATACAATCGGCTGTTTTTAAAAACAGCCGATTTTTTATTTAGATTCTCTATCTTTATTAAAATTAACCCATTACAAAATTATTTTTTATGCCTTGGAATCCCGAATTATATGATCAATACAAAGATGTTCGTTACAAACCCTTTTATGATTTAGCAGCATTAATCAAGCCTGAAAACAATATAAAAGCGATTGACCTAGGCTGTGGCACCGGAGAGCAAACCTCTATTCTGACTGAAAAACTAGACGGCTCTACATTTTTAGGAATTGATTCATCAGCAGAAATGCTTGAGAAATCTAAAAAATTTGAAAATGACAACTTGCACTTTAAACTGCAGACCATTGAAGAAACAGCGCAGTCTGACCAAAAATGGGATATTGTCTTCAGTAATGCCGCTTTACAGTGGGCAGATGATCACGAAACGTTATTTCCTAAAATCATTGGATTACTTTCACAGAATGGTCAGTTAGCTATTCAGATGCCTGTTCAGAAAGAAAATATCCTGAATCAGATTCTTACGGAAATGGCAGACGAAGAACCTTATGCTTCACAGCTCAATCATTTCAACCGTGATTCGCCTGTACTTTCAATGGATGATTATGCCCAAATTTTGTTTGACAACGGAATTCAGGATATTGAAATATTCCAGAAAGTTTATCCGATTATTGCAGATGATCATGAAGCGCTCTATGAATTTATTTCAGGAACTGCCCTGCTGCCTTATCTTGAGCGTTTGGAAAAAGAACAAAAAGAAAATTTCATTTCCGAATTTAAATCACGCATCGCTCGAAGATTTACAAAATATCCGGCAATCTATGCATTTAAGCGTATTCTGATGTATGGTCGAAAAAAATAAAAACTCTTATAAGAATTAAAAGAAGCTGTCTCAAAATTGTCATTCTGAATGAAATGAAGTATCCCATATCGTTGATTATTAACGGGATTCTTCCTTTGTCAGAATGACAAAAATCCACTAGCCGGATTATTGAGACAGCTTCTTCTTTAAATATTCTTTACCCTTTCAGATTGTACAAAAACGGACTCTTCTGTATGTATTCAGCTGCATCAATCTGAGAAACTAGAAATTCCGCGAGATCCGCAGCACTGATACTTTCACCTTTGCAATCTGTAAGACTTGTTTCAGTGGTAAACCTTTCTTCGGTAAGATGAATCAGTGGCAATCTTACCAAAGTCCAGTCCAGTGTACTTTCCACAAGAGATTCATACTCTTTTTGTTTGTCTTCCGTTGTTTCAGGATAATTCTGATACATCCATTCAGTAGCCATTTTAACGCTTTCATTTTTATGATCCGACAGAGTATTTACACTCAAACCGGTAGTTACTATATAGCGCTTCATTCCAAAATGGTTCATCGCTCTGATGATATTTTTTGCAGCATCACTGAATATAGACTTCTCTCCTTTTGGCTGTCCTAAAGTGCTTATTACAAGATCAGTTCCTTCAAGCAATCTATGAACTGAGGTTTTATCTCTCGCATCTCCTTTTACAACTTCAATTAATGGATTTTGAAAGGTAACGTTTTCAGGGTTTCTGACTAAAAGTTTAAGAGAATACACTTTCTCAAGGAGGTTTTGCACCAGATATTTTCCGGATTTTCCTGTTCCGCCGATTACGGCAATTTTATAGGTTTTCATATTGATTTTCTTTAAATATTACATATCAATAATCAATAGCCAATGCTGCGCTAGTAACCATTGATACGGCAAATAACATTTTGTCTTTGCTTTAGTTATGATATAATGAAGGTATTGGGTTCAGAAAATTGAACCTAAGATGTTCAGGTTAAAAAGTAGCCTGACTGATAGTAATATGTATTACGAGATTTTAATGAATTAAAGTTACACTTTTTTCACCATATAAAAAATCAAAAAATTTATGATTTCGACAACACTTTTGAAAAGAGAAAGTTTTTAACTTTGATAACCTTCTTACTATCAGTATATTTCCAAAAAAGCATTTACACCAATAAAATATATAAATATGGAACCATTTACTGTTAACATTCCTGAATCGGTGATCACCTATCTTAAAAACCGTCTGCAAAACGCCCGCTGGCCCGGAGAACCCGAAGGTTCTGATTGGAATTATGGTACCAACGAAAAATACCTGAAAGAACTTACCCACTATTGGATCAATGATTACGACTGGAGAATGCACGAACAGCAGTTGAATCAACACCCTCAGTACACCGCTGAAATAGATGGAATTCTGATTCATTTTCAATACATAAGAGGAAAAGGAACTCATCCAAAACCCCTTATTCTTACTCATGGATGGCCGGACAGCTATTATCGTTTTCATAAAATTATTCCATTGCTTACAGAAGGTGAACAGAGTTTTGATCTGGTTATTCCTTCTATTCCCGGATTTGGTTTTTCTGATAAAACAGTTGTCAGCAGTGCCAGAGTAGCTGATCTTTGGAAAAAACTGATGGCAGAAGTCCTTGGATATGAGAAATTTTATGCTGCCGGAGGCGATATCGGCATGGGAGTCGTAAAAGCACTGGCTTCAAAATATCCTGATGCACTGGAAGCTGTTCACCTTACCGATGTAGGATATCCTATGGGACAGGAAGATCCGGCAACGATGAGTGAAGATGAAAAAGCATTCGCACAGTTTGTACAACAATGGTGGTATAACGAAGGAGCCTATGCCATGGTTCAGTCTACCAAACCCCAGTCTCTTGCCTATGGTCTGAATGACTCTCCTGTTGGACTTGCAGGCTGGATTATAAGTTTTACCAATGCAGGAGCGCCCCCGGAATTAATAGAAACAGCCTTTGGAGGGAAAGATGAAATGCTTACCAATATTATGATTTACTGGGTAACGCAAACCATAGGATCTTCTGCCAGAATGTACAAAGAAGATGCAGCGGCTTTATGGAGCGGAGTACACATTCATCAAAAAAGCAATGTTCCGGCCGGAGTACTCGTATTTCCCCGTGAAGCTCAGTTTCCCAAAGAATGGGCAGAACGTTTCGTAAATGTGACCAGCTTTAAAAAGATGAATGAAGGTGGTCATTTTGCCGCACTGGAATTACCTCATATATTTGCAGATGAATTAAGGTCATTCTTTTACTCTGTCAAATAAAAACAATCCATGAAGTACTCCTTTTCTATTCTTTTTGCCATTCCTCTTTTTATAACCAGCTGTACTGTACAAAAGAAAAATACTCAAAGTCATGATTACGAGGTAAAAGTGGATACTTTAACCTTTTTAGATCACAGCAGAAACCGTAAGATCCCTGTTGCTTTTTATTATCCAGAAACAGATAAGAAAATTCTCAACCCACAGGTTATTATTTTCAATCATGGATATGGTCTCAATAAAGGCGGAGATTACCTTGTGTACTCTTATTTAACGGAAAAACTGGCTTCAAAAGGCTATTTCACAGTAAGCATTCAACATGAACTGGCTACAGACAGTCTGCTCCCCACAGAAGGAAATTTGCAGATGGTGAGAAGACCTTTCTGGCAAAATGGTTCGGATAACATTCTGTTTGTGCTCAATGAACTTAAAAAGACAAAACCGGAACTTGATTATAAACATCTGACCTTAATAGGACACTCCAATGGTGGTGATATGGCAGCTCTATTCGGTAATCAGCATCCTAATCTGGTGTATAAACTGATCACAATGGACAACCGGAGAATGTTTCTTCCGAGAACTTCGGTTCCTAAAATTTATTCTTTACGTTCCAACGATTATCCGGCTGATGAAGGCGTCCTTCCCAATGAAACAGAACAAAAAAAATATTCTATAACAATACAACCCACTCTGATTAATCATGGTCATATGGACAATAAAGGCAGTGATGAAGAGAAAGAAATCTTAAATGATTTTGTTTTAAAATATCTTTCTGAACAATAGTTCCAAAGAATCCCACAAGTTATCCACAACAAATTGTGGATAACTTGTGAATTTTAACATTAAATTCATATTTCGTATTAAAATTATTACTACATTTACTATGTAATAAACATCGAAGTGGAAACTTTATTTGCTTTTCTTACTACTATTGAAATTGCAATTAAATTTGAAATAAAAATTTAAGCACAGCATTGTCGGCTGTGCTTTTTATTGTTGTCTAATTAAAAAAATGAGATGTATTTATCTACTGGATCTGCCTCTAAAGGGCAGATTCTTTTATCCTACAGCCCTTTTATAGAAGCATTTTCGTAAATTCACTATATGTTAATGGCACAAAATGGCACAATATAAAAGTATCCTCAAACATCTGTGCTCATATCTGCACTTAGCAACAACTCTTTGTTAATCTATTGATCTTGAAAATAATTTGCAATTTTATCATACAAGAACTGGCCTCATAGTTCAATGGATAGAATAAAAGTTTCCTAAACTTTAGATTCAGGTTCGATTCCTGGTGGGGCTACAATTCACACTAATAATCAAAACATTATATTAAACACCCCAAATTTACCTAAGTTATAAAAAGAAAAATCCCCGGATTAACCGGGGAATAAAAAACTAATAACCATGAAAACTCAAATCTGAGATGAGTCGCTTTTTATTAACAGACAAAGTTTTTCAACTTTGCTCATCAATTTAATACTTTTGTAAAAGGCTATTGATACAATAGCAATTATATACATGCTAATTTATTTCTTAATCGCTTTCAGCGTTTGCTTAGAGCCATCTTTTTGGTTGAAAGTAATTAAATACACTCCTTGTTTTAGCTCTCCTAAATAAAGAACAGAATTGGGCCTATCAATAGTTTTAACCAGCTTTCCTGAAATATCAAAAACCGAAATTGACTTTACTTTGGTAATATCTGAAATATGTAATGCATCTATGAATGGATTTGGATATAACTGAATAAGATTGCCCGTTTTTGAACCAGAAATCTCATGAGTCGCCAGTGAAGCTTCTGTAGTAATCTGAATAATGAAATTTCCCTCTGGACGATCATCAAAACCATCAAAATTACCAACATTTATATAGTAGTTAATTCCAGCTGTAGTAGGAATAGTCATTGTTTCAATTATTCCTATACCTCCATCTTCACTATCTTTTGTTTCTGCACATACCAGATCAGTACAACTTCCGGTATATACTCCTATCTTATGATTCCAGTCAGAAAGAGTAATGGCTTTAATTGTTGTATTATTCCCGTCACCTGTAAAAGAATACCAAAGACCATCATTCATTCCACTTGAACAAGTCGTTATCAAGCCATCATTGGCAGCATAAACACCATCGACTTGGGTCCATGCATATGGCAAAGGAACAGCTTGTCTGGCTGTTGAACATTTATCATTAGAGGGAATAAGGGATACATTTACCTTGTTTATTTCTATTTTGAAATTCCCCTCTGGAATGTCTGTATACGCCTCATACGCACCAACATTTACATAATAGGTGATTCCAGGTACAGTTGAAATGGTAAGTGTTTTAACCAATTCTGTATCATAAGGAAATGTTCTTGCTCCACATACAAGAGCGTCACAACTCCCTGTATATACTCCTATTTCAGGCCCCCAATCTGATGTAGCAGTAACTTTAATATTTATATAACTTCCATCACCTGTAAAAGAATACCAAAGACCATCATTCATTCCAACGGAACAAATATTTATCAACCCATCAGCTGGAGATGTTACCCCATCTGTCTGATCAAAGGTATAAGGGAATTCAGAGACCTCTCTTGCCGTAGAACAGGTATTATTGGTTTGTCCGAAACTTAAACCTGAAAATGCTAAAAGAAGTAGAAAATAAGATTTTTTCATTCTGTAATAATTTTAGTTGATATTATAAATTAATTAATGATGAGTTTTCATCAGGTATCTTTATTATGGGGCAAATCTACAATGACCTTTAAAGTAATAACAAAGCAATTCTGTAGAAATAAATTATAGTTGTGTAGATTTTAATTGTGCTTATTATCAATTTATTTAGAATTTTACTATTCTAAATATATGGGAAAGGCAATCTCTTTTTATACGTCAAGATTTAATGTATTTAAAAAATATCAACAAAAAATCCCCGGATCTTTCCGGGGATAAAATCAAATCAATATAACATAAAATATGCTATTTTTTTATTACGGAACTAATTTACAATGATCATTAAAGTAATAACAAAGCAATTCCGTAGATATACATTGTAGTTGTGTAGATTTTGTTTGTAGTATTTTTCAATATTTTTTGTAGCAAAAATATCTTATCCATGAGGTTATTAAATACGGATTCTCGTTATCTGTTTTTTACAAATAAGATTTAGTTATAACTGTACGGATAATTGTTATGCTTGATTTGAGTTGTTTGTATATTCAGAACTAATAAAAAATTAATTTTCATGAGCATTTAAATTCCCATAAAAAAACCTCCCGAATCACCGGAAGGTATACTGTAATTTGTCAGAAATATGAAATTTTCAATACCCAAATATAATAAGTGTTTATATGCCGAAGTATGATCTGAATCATATCACTGACAAAAACCATCATTGAGATTGTCATGGATCTGCGTATCTTAAAATCAATATATGTTAGGAAAATAGTTACTGCTTTTCGCTCATCATTCCATTTATATCAAATTAAATTGTACATTTGCTTTTCTATTATGCAAAAATTTCTCAGAGTCTTTTTTGTTTTCTCTTTACTTCTGATATTTGTTTCGAATGTCAGTGGGGTAAGTAGATGTATTGATCATGCTCAACACGCCAAGAGTAAAATGATCTATAAAAAAGGTTCAAAAGAAGAGAAAATCCCTACTTTTTCCCAGGACGACGAATGTCAGTGTGCTCTACATATGCACATGAATAATATTCTTCTCCCTGAGCCTTTGGATATGGATTTTGCTATTGATACGACCAATGATAACGAAATGCCACAACCTAAAGCCATTTCGTATCGTTGTCTTCTCGACTTCTTCAGCTCCAGAGCTCCCCCATCTGCATTTTTCGCGGTAGCTTAATATACGCTGCCTTCATTTCCCGTATACAGATTCTATAAGTCTGTACTGTTATTCCGTGGATACCTGTGTCTTCACACAATTAAGGATATCCTTTTATTAATGGGCATTTTCATCGCCCGTACATCCCTTTTCATGACTACCAATAATTGTAATTATCTGGGAATAATTCATTGTATTTCCCTGAATTCTGTGAAACTTTTCAGCGTAAGTTTCATCACCTCATCATCATTTTTGTATGCCCAGTCGCATTCTGAAGATTCTTTATCTACAGTGGTACAAACCGTTGAGATCATCGGAAGAAAGTCTAAAGATTATACTTCCGACTACTCTTTTGCCGCCACTAAGATTGCTATGAAAAATAAAGATCTGCCTTTAACGCTTAATACCGTTACCAAAGAACTGATCACCGACCGCCAGGCCTTCCAGCTTGGAGATGTTATGAAAAATGTGAACGGAGTCTCTCCTTCCAGCTATTATAACCAATATAACATTCGGGGAATCAGCCAAAATGAAGAAGGACAGATCATCAATGGAATGCGGACAAGGCAATATTATTTTTTGCAGCCGATGACTTCCAATATAGAACGTGTAGAAATTTTCAAAGGTCCCGCAAGTATTACCATGTCCAGTGTAGATCCCGGAGGAACCATCAATATGGTCACGAAAAAACCCCTGTCTAATCCTCGTCATGAGATCAGTTTATCAGGAGGCAGCTTTGATACTTACCGTGTTACAACAGATCTTACAGGCCCTTTGAATAAGAATAAGACCTTATTATATCGTTTTAACGGAGCTTACCAGAATGCCCATTCATCCAGGGATCATGTCAAGAACAGCGGTATTCTGCTCTCTCCTTCCATCACCTTTGTTCCTAATGAAAAAACATCAGTGAATGTAGAAATGATTTTCAATGATCTTTATGGAAATCTGGACAGAGGTCAGCCTATTTTCGGGGCAATTGCAGGAAAAACAGATTTGTACAGTACTCCAAGAACATTAAACCTTGGAGCACCCGATGATTTCTTTAAAACCAGAGAACTTATTATAATGGGAAGTGTTGCCCATCATTTTAACCCATCCATCAGCTTCAACGCCTCTTATATGAAGCAATACTGGAGAGAAAACCTTGAGGAACACAGAACTACCAATTCTTTTGTTCCCGATATGGATAACAAACCGGTTTCCAGCCTTGCCATGATGCAGTTTGTGCAAAGAAAACAAAATTGGGCAACAGACAATATTAATGCTTATTTTAATTTTAAATTCAAAACAGGTTCTGTTCAGCATCAGGCTTTAATTGGCTATGACAGTCAGATTTGGGAAAAACGTAAAGACGGGCAGCAGAATGCAGCAAGAGGTTTTCTTTTAAAGAATGGTTCTGTGGTTTCATCTTACAATCCGGCAAAAGCTTCAGAGTATCAGACTGTCAATTACAATGGAACACTCATTCCTAAACCGAATGTCACTCCGTTTGATCTGAATCCGGGAGCGGAAAATTATCAGGGTACAGATTTTAATACCCTTAATGTGATTACGCCTCTGCCTTCTGCTCTTACCACTACTCATGCGGCTTATATCCAGCATCTTTTTACCTGGAAAAAGTTTAAAATATTATCAGGGGTACGCCATGAATGGTTTCAGGACATCACTAATTTCAAAGAATCCAACGAATCTTCGTTTCAAAACAACAAACTTCTATACAGGTTCGGTATTACCTACAGCATAACGGATAACATCAATCTGTATGGGACTTTCCTTACCGGATATCAACCTCAGTCCAATACGGTAACATTGATGCCTAATACCTCCGGTCTTACAGGATCTGCAGCGAGATTTAAGCCTTTAACCTCAGATCTTAAAGAACTGGGAATCAAAGCACAGCTTTTTGGCAGAATCTCTCTGAATCTTGCAGTGTATGAGATCAACCAAAGAAATCTTATCATCAATGCCAATAACCCTTCAGAACCTGATGAGCTTATACAGCGTGGTGCCGACCGAAGCCGCGGATTTGAAGCCGAGTTTTCCGGACATATTCTCCCTCAATGGCATATTTACGGAGGCTACAGTTATATTGATGCGAAAATATTGGATGATACCCATCCGGAGCTTGTGGGAAAAAGAAAAGAAAATACTTCTAAAAATTCCGTCAATATCTGGACACGCTACAATTTTTCAAATATTGAACTGATAAAAGACTTTGGAATTGGAGCAGGAATGCTTTACCAGAGTTCTAAAATTCCGTGGTTCACAAGAAGTTTTGAACTTCCCGAATATACTACGATAGATGCTGCATTGTATTACACTCCGGCAAAGTCTGTTCAGCTCGCTTTTAATCTGAATAATATCACCAACAAAGTCTACTGGATCGGAGCTCAGAACTACCTAAGGTTATTTCCGGGAACTCCAAGAAATTATTTACTAACCGCTACTTACAAATTTTAATATATGGCAATTTCAAACTTACAATTGATGGTGAGAAAAACCTGGCAGGATTTGTTTAAAGGAAAACAAAGCCTCCTCACCATGATTACTGTTCTCCTATTCTGCCTGTTGAGCATCAGCATAGGATATGCAAAATACACTGATTCCTTTTCAAAAATAAAAGAATATCGGAAAGAAGTACGGGAAAGCTGGGAACACAGACCTGACAAGCATCCGCACCGTATGGCCCATTATGGCTATCTGGTTTTCAGAATTGGACATCCTTTGAATATTTTTGATAATGGATTGGACGATTATCTTGGGAATGTCATATTCCTGGAAGCCCATAAACAGAATACAGCGAACCTTTCAGAAGCCGGAAGTTCAGGAACTTTGGTCAGATTTGGAGCTTTCAGCAGTGCTTTTATTCTGCAGAGCATTGTTCCTTTGATTATCCTTTTCTTAGGATTTGGGTTAATTGTACAGGAACGTGAGAATGCCACATTAAAAATCATCAGCGTACAGGGAGCTTCAGGAAGAGATATTGTCTGGGGGAAAGTCATAGGACTGTGGCTTTTTTCTTTATGTTTCCTGATTCCGGTAATTCCTGTTGTTCTGGCAGCTACACTTCTGTCTGAAACTACTGATTCTGCTGATATTGTAATAAGGCTTGCATTGATATTGCCTGCTTATATGATCTATTATTTTTTTATCAGCGCTTTGACTATTATTGTTTCGGCGAACCATAAAAGTACTTCTTCAGCATTGATCAGCCTTATAGGTTTCTGGCTTCTTTTCATTATTGTTTTGCCTAAGGGAATTCAGTTTGCCGCACAGAATCTTTATCCAGCACCTTCCCGTATTGCTTTTGAAACTACGCTGGAAAAGGATATTTTAAAATCAGGAGACAGCCACAATCCTGATGATCCGCATTTTAAGAAGATCAAAGATTCTTTATTGGCAAAGTATAAGGTAAAAACAACCAATGAGCTTCCTTTCAACTATGGCGGATTTGTGATGAAGGAAGGGGAAAAAATAAGTTCACAGATTTATATCAGACATCAAAAAGAACTGCAGACCATTTATAACAAACAACAAAACCTTACTGATATTTCAGGACTGATTAATCCGGCCATTGCTATTAAAAACTTTTCCATGATTGCTACAGGTACAGATTTCTTCTCTTATACCCAATTTCAAAAGCAGGCAGAAGAATACCGTTATCAGATGGCTCAGCATTTAAATGACCTGCAAATTGAACATATCAGCAATGTAAAGCCTGAAAATGGAGGGCCACCCGCTGTAATCGACAAAGACAACTGGGAAAAATTTCCGGATTTTGAATATCAATATACTCCTGTTTTGTACAGTCTGAAAGAACAGCCAATTCCTGTTGCTGCATTGGTTCTATGGCTGGCTGTATGTGTTATTGCAATTGAAATAAGTGGAAGAAAATTAAAACTCATCTAAATGAATCGTTATTTATATACCCAATTTTACCGTAACAAGGCTTATATCATTGCATTGTTGTTTTTATTCATGGCTGGGATCATGGCCATTTATACCGGAAAAAAATTTCTGGATCGGAACGAGGACATCATTTCCAAAAGTGAAGCATTTCAAAAGGAAAGCATTCAACGGAATATAAAATTCCATAAAGATGATCTGGGACTGGTTCTTTACTACATCAAATTTAATTTAGTGAATGAAACTCCCAGACTTTCCGCTTTAAATATCGGAATGCGGGATTTAAACCCATCTATCCAAGGGGTGACCATCCGAAATCTGGAGGAACAACGCTACAATTCTGATTTTTATAATCCTGCCAATGCGGCTGTCGGAAACTTTGACTTTAGTTTTGTCATTGTTTTCCTTTTTCCTCTGGTGATTGTGGCGTTTTGTTATAATCTCATTTCTGAGGAAGAAGAAAGAGGAACCT
Source organism: Chryseobacterium sp. Marseille-Q8038 (assembly GCF_965111995.1). Taxonomy (NCBI): domain Bacteria; kingdom Pseudomonadati; phylum Bacteroidota; class Flavobacteriia; order Flavobacteriales; family Weeksellaceae; genus Chryseobacterium; species Chryseobacterium sp. Marseille-Q8038. The sequence goes on from NZ_CBCOPN010000001.1 coordinate 1,396,305, forward strand.
GGAAATTGCTTTCGGTACAAAGTGGAAATTTACAAAAGCTTCTGGATCATAAGATGCTTATCCGCCTTTTGGCAGTTACTGCAGTATATCTGGCATTAATGATCATCGCTTCAGTCTGGATAAAAATACCTTTGGATCTGTATTATATTGCTTTTCTTATCAGCGGATGGCTTTATCTTATGTTCTGGTTTGCCTTATGCAGATGGGTTATTTCTTTCCGAAAATCATCAGCTCAGAATGCGTTAATCCTTCTGATCGTATGGGTGGGAATTAACTTTATTATTCCGATGAGCAGTAATATTCTGATACAAAAGATATACCCTGTTAACGAATCTCTTAAAGCAGTGATGGAACAGAGAGAAGGCTATCACAATAAATGGGATGAAGCTAAGCTCCCTACCATGGAAAAATTTTACAAAGCATATCCTCAATACAGAAATTTCACCGTAGAAGAAAATGATACGTTCACCTGGACATGGTATTACGCCATGCAGCATATGGGAGATCTTGAATCTGCAGCATCTTCTGAACAGTATACAGAAAAAATGCAAAAACGAAATCAGGCTGCAGTTTATTTAGGTTATTTCCTTCCCAACCTTCATACCCAGCTTGTAGAAAGCCATCTGGCAAAAACGGATATGAATAATAATCTGCAGTATGCCTCTTCACTCAAAAAATTCCATGAGAAAAAACGATTGTACTTCTACCCTCTTATTTTTTCAGGACAGACGGCAGAACCTATCAACTGGGGACAGCAAACCATACAGGTATTCAAATTATCTGCACCTATCCAATGGATACAGATTCTTCTGCCATACCTCATCTTCATCACTCTATTCATTATCCTTTCACAATACAAATACAGAAAACTATGTTAAAAACGATCAACCTACATAAAAAATACAATGATTTTACAGCACTTCATTCTCTTAATCTGGAAGTAAAGAAAGGGGAAATCTTTGCGCTACTCGGGCAAAACGGAGCAGGTAAAAGTACAACCATCAATATTCTTCTTGGGCTTATAAAAGCCACTTCCGGAGATGCCTTCATTCATGATATTTCAGTAAAAGATCATCCTCAGAAAATAAAAAAACATCTGGCATATATTCCTGAAACAGTGCTTTTATATCCTCATCTTACCGGATTGGAGAATCTCGATTTTTTCTCCAAAATTGCTGGATTTAATTATGAAAAAGAAGAGCTTTCCGCATTACTCATGCGTACAGGATTACAGGAGACAGCGCACCACAAAGCCCTGGGAGGATATTCAAAAGGGATGCGACAAAAAGTAGGCATTGCTATTGCCCTTGCCAAAGATGCAAAAGTACTTCTTCTGGATGAGCCTACCAGCGGACTGGATCCAATAGCAACAGCCGAATTCACTGAAATTGTTCGCCAGCTGGGGAAAGAAGGCAGAACTATTTTAATGGCTACTCATGATATTTTCAATGCAGTAAGTGTAGCCACCAATATCGGAATTATGAAACAGGGAGAGCTGGTGCAAAATCTGCCCTCCAAAGCTTTTACCGCTCAGGAATTACAGGAGCTGTATCTGAAAACGATTTAATTTTCATATTAAATATCAATTGGTTGATGCCCGGTAACGTTTTTGTTACCGGGCATTTTTTGGTATTATCTATTTATGTTAATCCTTTTTTGTATTCGGATAAGGCTCTTTCACGGGCAAAAGAGTGTTCGACGATTGGGGAAGGATATGCTGAGGTATTCCATTCCGGAAGCCACCTTTTGATATACAATAAGTCTTTATCAAACTTTTCAACCTGAGCTGTCGGATTAAAAACCCTGAAATAAGGAGCTGCATCACAGCCGGAACCTGCTGCCCACTGCCAGTTTCCATTGTTTGCAGACAAATCATAATCATTAAGTTTTAAAGCAAAATACGCTTCTCCCCAACGCCAGTCGATCAGCAGATGTTTACATAAGAAACTCGCCACAATCATTCGTACACGATTATGCATATAACCTGTCTGATTCAATTCTCTCATTCCGGCATCTACAATTGGGTAGCCTGTAGTTCCTTCACACCAATGTTTAAATTCTTCTTCGTTATTCCGCCAGTTAATATTATCATACTGCTTTTTAAAAGACTGATGAACCACTTGCGGAAAATGATATAAAATCTGCATAAAAAACTCACGCCAGATCAATTCTGAAAGCCATACAGCATTATGTTTCAGGGCAAAGGCCACACATTTCCTGATGCTGATGGTGCCAAAACGTAAAGCAATTCCCAATTGGGTTGTATGTTGTAAGGCCGGATAATCACGAAATTGATCATAATGATCTATAATTGAAGCATTCAGAACTGGATGGGTAAAATTAATTTCCGTTTTTCTGAAACCAATCTCATTTAGGGTAAGAATGTCTGTATATTCCTGTGGGAAAAGGCTTGTAAAGCTGGACTCTACAGATTTATAATGTTCAGGAGTTAAGGTTTCCCTCCATTTCTTTGCAAAAGGGGTGTAAACAGTATAGGGTGTGCCATCTTTTTTAATAATCTGATCCTTATCAAAAATTACCTGATCTTTATAGGCTTTGAAGGGAATATTCTTTTCCTTGAAAAAATAATAGACTTCCTTATCTCGTTCAATGGCCTGAGGTTCATAATCTCTGTTACAAAAAACACCTTCAATAGTATATTCTTCGCACAATTTTCTGAATATTTCTATAGGTTTGCCATAGTAAGTATTTACTTTTGAACCGTATTTTTCCAAGGAAATATTAATATCCGTCAAAGCCTGGTGAATATAATCCACCCTGCGGTCTTCTTTATCTTCCAGTTTTTCGAGAATATCAGTATCAAAGATAAATACAGGCATGACAGGAGCATCAGATTGGAGTGCATGGTAAAGTCCGATATTGTCTTCCAATCTCAAATCACGTCTGAACCAAAAGAGGGTGATTGTATTTTTCATAGAAGTTCTTTTCAATTTCATTGATCATTTCTGTTTTAGAATTGCTTTCGTAAATACGGATAAATATACAGATTTTAACCTATAAATAATTTTAGTGATTTGTATTATTTGGCTTTATCATTATAATTTGTATGATAATATGAATTAAAATTTTCCGACATTTGTCCGGATTTTAAATGAATAGAAACTTACAGTAATGGAAGAATTTGAGGTACCGGTAACTTATAAAGGTAAAGAACTGCTTTTCAACGGAAAGCTTGCAACATTTTCTTACGGATACAAATTATATGTGGATGTGGAGGGCACTGAAGTCGTTATTGAACGTGATGATCACGGTGATTTGCGGGCTCTTTTGCCGGATGCCACTGCGGAAAAGTCTATAGATAAAGGACTTATTGAAGCCATTATTGAGGTATTTAAAGAACTTCAGGTTTTATAATTCGTATTCTGAATAAAAAGAGACCTTTCAAAAGTCTCTTTTCATTCAAATATATTTTATTTTGTTTATTCAAACACGACATAGTTCACCTTATCTACACCCGTATTTCCGGTTTTCTCATGATAGGCATACAGGACGAGTTCATAATTTCCCGGAGAATTGATTAAATGACTTCCTTCAAACAGATTGGTTGAAACTAACGACATATCTATATTTTTCACCAATTTTCCGTCTTTTTTCAGAATTCCTTTCACTTCAATTTCATTGGAATTCCATACTCCATCTTTATCAATGACACATCCGCACATCATGACAATATTAGCCTGAAACTGGAAAGGCTTATCTTTAATACTGTTTAATGCGATATACTGATGGGTTCTGGGTTTCAGAATATCAATAATATATCCGGGAACTTCAAGGATTATTCCTTCTCCCAAAATATGTTTCCCTGGAATAAGCCATAGTTCTGTACTTACAACAGCCTGAGCCTGTTTACTGTTCAGAGGGGAAATAACTTCTATATTCACAAATGTAGGTTCGTCAATATCCACAGCAGCCATAAAACCTCCCGTTTGTGCATCGACAATTGAGCTCCCTCTGGTTTTAGGGGTTTTCATAATCAGATCAGTATTCCCGGTGCTTCCGGTTGTATTTCCTTCTGCCAGAATTCTCTGATTAAGTTTATTTCTAATGATAACATGAGCTCCACCTAATGAAGTTCCGATAAATTTTGCATCTCTTGCCTTAGCTCTTATCATGATTTTTGTTTCTGTTGCAGAAATCATAAGATTGGAAAAAAGAAATGCTGTGATGAGAATGAATGCTTTCATGATTGAGTTGATTTTAAATATTCTTGTTTAAAACGATGATGAAAAGATTCGTTTTTCAGTTCCTGATCAATACGATCCAGGTAAGTAAAAATTGTCAGATCTTCAGATAAAACCTTCAGGATCGCTTTTTCACAACTGTCCCAGATCTGCTCCAGCTGAGGGAGCTTTTCAATGGCTTTGGGAGACAATGAAATGATCTGCTTCCGTTTATCTACACTATCTTTTCTGATCATGAGATAACCATTTTCATTCATTTTTTTAACGATCACCACAACGGACGGATGAGAATACCCTAGTGGTTCGGCAATATCAGTAATTGAAATTTCACCCTTCCTTTTCAGCAGCATAAACACCAGATACCAATTCGGTTCTACATCAATCCCAAATTCTTTATAAAATTTCCTCACATCATGAGACATTCTGTCACTGATTCTTTTCAACCGACTATCGAAAGCCTTATACCCTAGTTCTCTAATAAAGTCAAAATCCAGCTGAAATATATTTGCTGTAAATATATAAAAATATAAAGTCAACTATATAGTTAACTTTATATTTTTTGTGAATTAAGAATTTAAGATAAAAGTTATTTGAAGTTTTTCCTGTATTCACCAGGCGTTACTCCTCTGTATTTTTTAAAAAGTTTGGAAAGATGGCTTTCATCACTGAACTGAAGTTCATAGGCAATTTCACTTAGACGGACACTGCTGTATTTCAAATAGGTTTCCACCAGCTTTAGTCTGTAATCCAACAGATAATCCTGATAGGAAGTCCCCGTTTGTTGTTTGAAATATTCTCCGAAATAATTCCCGGAAATTCCAAAATGTTCAGCAATCTTCTGAATTCCTGTCTTCTCACGATCCTTTATGTTCTGCTGAATATACGCGATGATCTTCATAATCGAAAAAGCTTTCCGGTTTTCCTGGAGATCAGAAGTTTCACTCTGAATAATATTCCTTGCAATCAGATTGAGAAGGATTGACATACAGTTTCGGATAATAAGATAATCATCTGCTTTATTGTTAAATTCATTGACAATCTGCAGAATAAGAGTTTCTGCAAAATGTTCATCATTTTTATTTCTGAAAACACATCCTGCCCTTGCGTGATAATTATTACTGATATACTGCAGCTTATACAAATTCTCACAGCTTTCAATACGATCTGCTTCCAACCGGATTTTATCAATAAACTCAACCGGACATTGAATACTGATAAGCCGCGCAGCTTTGCTTTCAAAACGATACACTTCCTGCTCCGGAATAATGAAAAGCTTACCCTCAGAAAAATTAATATTCCGCTCATCATACATAAGCGTTCCTTCTCCTTTGACAATATAAACGAATGAAAGAAAGGTCTTTGTCCTGAACATCATCTCTTCTTCTTTCAGTTGTATCTCCCTTACTTCAATCCCTTCAAGATGCATTCCTTTCATAATACACTCAATTTTCCTCCAAAAGTACAATTTTAACAAGATACAAAGCGGATAATTTTGCATAAAAAAATATGAACACATATCCGAAACGGTGGCAGACACTCAATTTTCTGATCGCAGGAGCATTTCTTTCACCCCTGGATTATTTTATTGTTAATATGGCATTACCTTCTATTAAAAAAGCCTTTAATGCCAGTGATCATGAGCTTCAAATGGTCATCGCCATTTATGGACTCACCTATGCTGCACTTGTTGTTTGCGGTGGACGCCTGGGTGATATTTACGGACGTAAGAAGGTATTTATTTCGGGATTATATACTTTCCTTTTTTCATCCCTTGCCTGCGCTTTTTCTCCGGATGTTACAGGGCTCATTATCTTCAGAATGTTCCAGGGCGTGGGGGCATCACTGCTGGCTCCTCAGGTATTAGCTTCCATAAAAGATCTTTTCAGCAGTCAGGAACAACCTAAAGCTGTAAGTCTTTTCAGTTCTGTATTTGGTCTTGCATCAGTGGTTGGGCAATTGTTTGGCGGAGTTCTCTTAAGCATGCAGTGGGGACATTTTTCCTGGGAAATGGTATTTCTTGTGAATGTACCCATTACCGTTATCTGTATTCTGGGAATTCATTTTACGATGGACGATCTTAATAAAAAAGAACAGACTGGTATTGATTTTATGGGAGCTTTATTGTTGATTCTGGCATTGCTTATGCTCATCTGCCCTCTTATTTTCGGACAGAAATTCGAATGGGCATGGTGGATTTTCGGGGTTCTTCTTGCAGGAATTTTATTATTAATTTCATTTCTACGCTATGAGAAGAAACAACTGCAAAAAAACCGTCCGATACTTATAGATCCTGCATTGCTGCAACAGAAACCCTTTGCACTAAGCCTTCTGATTATTTTCTTTTACAATTTCACAGCAGGTTTATTTATTTGCTACCCTTATTATCTTCAGCAGTTTCTTCATCAAAACTCCATGCAGACAGGCCTGGCAATAGTTCCTTATGGACTTGCCTTTTTCCTGGGACCTTTGGTGACTTCAAAAATAAAACTGACAGCTTACAAAATGATGTATACAGGATTGGGATTGTTGATGACAGGCTTTGTGATAAGTGCAGCAGCATTTTATGTTCAGCAAAAACCATCTTTCATTACCCATATTACCTTATTTATTGCAGGGTTCGGACATGGTACTATTATGCCGGTCATGATGCGGACAGCCATTTCATTGGTTTCTAAAGAAAAAGCCGGGCAGGCTTCAGGACTGATAAGTATAGGCATTCAGATTGGAAGTGTCTCCGGAGGAGCTATCATTGGAACACTATTTTTTAATCTGATAAAAATTCTGGGATTCAACGAAGCATTTGTAGTCGCTGTAGGAATGATTGGTGTTTTTCAACTCATTGGAATATGGGCAGGAAGCAGATTAAGGAAGATCATTGATTAAGAAGACCATTTAAAATCAAAAAAATACTATACATTTAAATATGAACAATACAGAAAAAATCATTTGGGAAATAGAAGAATTCCATAAGAATATTGAAAAGTGGTTTCAGGGAGAATCAGAGCATCAGGAAAGTCTTTATAAAGCGTTATTATCCGGATTTTCACCGGATTTCAAAATGATCACTGGAAACGGAGATCCTGTCATTTTATCCATGTTTGGAGACTGGCTTCCCACCGTATTTGGAAAATTTCCGGAACGTACTATTCAGGTTGAAAATATTGAAGTAAGCCATTCTGACCATCATGGCATTGCCACTTATACTGAAACCCAGGTTACCGGCGAAATCACGACCAAAAGAGCATCATCTGCCGTTTTTCTTTTGAATGAGGAAAAAGCACTTTGGCTTCACCTGATAGAGCATTGGGTATAAACACTATTGATATATTTAAAGTCAACAGCCCGGATATATATGATATTCGGGCTGGCTGACAAGTTTATTCAGACCATGGAGAATGCAAAATACAGTCACAGAAATTTTTCCTTTCAAAATTCGGGATCATGAAGGCACAGACATCTGCTTTTATATTTCCAAAAGTGGTTTCTGTTTTATGTTCAAAGCCTCCAAAAAAAGTGGGAATAATTTTCTTTTTAAAATCATTTCTCGGAAAAGCTTTTATAATCTCTTCACGATGTTCTGTACTCAGGTTTTCATACCCTTCTCCCATCACGTCCAGTCCTACTCCTGAATACATTAAGGCAACTTCATTCTCTTTATGTTCTGCAATACCGATGGTGGTGTGAAGAGCAATGGTATCCCAAACGAGCTGAAGTTTATCCTGAGCAATCCCATGCCCTTTCAAAAAGTCTCTTGCCGCATTGGCTCCATCAACTTCAAATCTCAGATCAGGAGTGCTGTAATGAGAAACAAGCCCCAGATCATGAAATACTGAAGCTACATACAACAGCTCAGAATCATGAACTTTGTTTTCACGTTTTGCATTTAATGAGGAAAACAGGAAAACACGAAGAGAATGATTGTAGATAAATTCTGTTCCGTGTTCTAACAGAAGTTCTGTGGCTTCTGTTGCAATTTTACTGTCCGGGATCATAATTCCGGCTACTTCTTTCATACGATTTACTGACATATCTTTACATAATTTTATCCAAAGGTATCATGATTACAGATGCCTGAGAATATCAATAATTGCCGATGACATGTCAAAATTTCGATCCCGTTTACATTCCAATATGAATGAAATGACTGCGATAGTTTGCCGGAGATATTTCTGTATTTTTTTTAAAGAAATGACTGAACTGTTCCGATGTACTGAAATTAAGCTGATAGGCAATGTCTTTTACAGAATGAGCGCTGAACTGAAGGAGTCTTTTGGCTTCTGCAATAATCTGTCCGTTGATGATTTCTTTTGCGCTTTTATGGCAACACCGCTTACACAGTTCACTAAGTCTTCTCGGTGTAATATTCAACAGCTCTGAATACTCACTGACTGCATGAAGACTGTGATACTGACTGCTCAGCAGATCCATAAACTTGCGGTAAATAATATAATCCTGGCTGTCAAAAGTTTCTTCCGATACAATTTTTACATTCGCCAGTTTTATCATAATGATTTTTAAATAGGCCGCCAGTACATCCATTTGATTGGTATAAGACTCCGTTTGGTATTCTGTCAGTAAATTTTTAAATAAGCTTACAAATTCATCTGTTTCAGCCTGATCCGGTATCAGTTTTTGATTTGCAGCAGCATTATTAAACAGCACTGCCTTGCAATTGCTGGCACTGGAAGGTACTTTTTCCCAAAAACAGTCCCCAAAAGAAATATAATAACCACGGAGATCCGTATTATTTTCAAACCTGCAGATCTGACCTTTAGACAGTAAAAAAATTTCCTGATCTTCTATATCGAAAGAATGTTCGTCTACGGTCAGTACTCCTCTACCATTTTCGATCATCAAAATATGGTGATAATTAAGTCTCACAAAACCTCTTGAATACGGTATATCATCCTCCAGCCGTTTTACAGAAAAAGAATGATCAATAACAGATTCGGTTAAAATTTCTGAGACCGGTTTCATGAAAGTAAATTTTAAATAAAGATAAACAGTATTTTGAAATGCAACATTAGTCAATGACAACAAGCCGGAACATGTCAAAAAATACTTAACAGATGTCAGAATTCCCTTGAAAAGAGAGTACGTATTACTTTCTGAAAACTTTCATCTGCCCGGCCATAATTGCCAGTAAAATCCCAAAACAGGCAAAAAGTCCGTAGGAATATCTGAGATCAAAGCTTTCTGCAATATATCCGATAAGAGGCGGGCCCATCAAAAATCCTAAAAATGAGATGCTGGAAACAAAAGACAAAGCAATACTGGGAGCTACCGTACTCACTTTCCCCACCGTACTATAAACGGATGGCACACTCAGAGAACTTCCAAGGCCAATAATCATAAAAGCGATGATGCAGATCCATAATTCCGGGAAGAAAACACTTAGAAAAAGTCCTCCGCTCATCAGGATTCCACAATACTGCAAAACGATCTTTTTCCCATACTTCTCAATAATTCTGTTCCCGATGAAACGACCTAAAGTCATCATTAAAATAAAACTCGTATATCCCAGTATAACAAGATTCTCCGGCGCTTTAACTATCGTTTGAAAATACACTCCGCTCCAGTCAAACATTGCCCCTTCAATCGCCATACTCAGGAATCCTATAACGCCCAGTCCCAACAATGTTGGATTCACAAACTTGAATATTGACCGGGTTTGCGGCTCTGCTTTATGGATAATATTAGTCAGATTTCCCTTGCTATAGAACCAAAGTATTCCAACAAGTATAAAAGTAAAAACAAAATGGTAAAAAGTTCCTACATGGAGATTGATCATTAATAAACCCACTACCGCTCCCGTAAGGCCTGCAAAACACCAGGCTCCGTGATACGAAGAAAGAAGTGTTCTTTTTGTTATAGATTCTATTTCAATAGCCTGTGTATTGATCGCTATATTGCACATATTTCCCGAAACGCCAAAGAAGAACAGAACAACGGCCAGCGTCCAGTAAGAAGGAGCTAACCCGATTAACAAAAGAAAAAAAGGATACAATAAAAAGCATCTTTTAATAATCCAGCTGCTTCCGTAAACACTGATCAGTTTTCCGGCTAAAACCATTGTAGAAAGCTGTCCTATTGGCATGAGAAGCAAAAGGGTTCCCAATTCCGCTTCATTGATCGAAAGAGCATTTTTTATGATGGGAATCCGGCTCGCCCAGGAAGAAAAAACAAGCCCATGGGCAAAAAAAAGTAAGAAGCAGGCTGTCGGCATTTTTGCATTAAAAGATTCTCTCTCGTTCATTATAACAGGGTAATAAAATTCCTTTTGCAAAGTTAGATACGGACATGCATTAAAATCTAGTTCATTTTTGTCATTTTTATGTTCCATTTTAACCAATAAGCAGGAAAGCAGACTTCAACATGGTAGAAAATCACTGTGTTTTTGGAACACTGATCTTCATTTTTCATTAATTTCGTTCTATAAAAATGAACCATGAAAGAAAAATGGATTTCCTATCCAACAATTTTAGAAGGAGAAACGGTTGAGTTAATTCCTCTTGAAAAAGAACATCTTGAAGAATTATTTACTGCCGCTTCAGATAAAGAACTCTGGGCACTGATTCCTACAGACTGCTCAGATAAAGATCTGTTTTATAAAAGCTATGAATTTGCCTTGTCAGAAAGGGAAACCGGAAATCAATATCCGTTTGTAATCCGTCATAAACAAACCGGAAAACTGATCGGCTCCACCCGTTTTTTTGAAATATACCCTGCAGACAGAAAGCTGGAAATCGGATGGACATGGATTACCAAGGAATTCTGGGGAACAGCCATCAATCTTGAATGCAAATTACTGCTCCTCACCTTCTGTTTTGATATTTTGAAAACAAACAGAGTACAATTAAAAACGAAAGACAATAACTTCAGATCGAGAAAAGCCATTGAAAAAATCGGCGGTGTATTTGAAGGTATTTTACGCAAAGACAAGGTTCTCAGTGACGGCAGTACAAGAAATGCTGCTTATTACAGTATTTTAGATGATGAATGGAATGCCGCAAAGCTTAAGATCGAAACCCTGATCAAAGAAAAACAGTCCACTTTATAAACAACGAAAGACAGTATAAAATCAATTCCGGATGGGAAAAGATATTATACTGTCTACTTTGTCAAGGCTTAAACCTGAATTCAGTTTATTTTTTATAATTTTCTTTGAAACAAATTCTTCTTTCTTCCATGCTCACTGAAGCATACCTATTCCTTTAGAAAATCCCGATCTGTCTCTAATTAAAAGACTGTCTGTAACTCAGAGGTGTTTTATCGGTTTTCTTTTTAAAAAGTTTATTGAATGACTGTGGGTGCTCAAATCCCAGAGCATAGGCAACTTCAGATACAGAGAACCCTGTAGTGGTAAGATATTCTTTCGCTTTTTCAATCAGTTTTTCATGAATATGCTGCTGGGCATTCAGTCCGGTAAGATTACGAAGCATATCGCTCAGATAATGAGGAGACAGATGGAGTGTGGAAGCCAGAAATTCTACAGTAGGAAGGCCTTTATTTAAGGTCTCCTGTTGGTTAAAATAATTTTCAAGCACATGATCCAGTTTGGTCAGCAAATCATTATTGACTGTCTTTCTGGTAATAAACTGTCTTTTATAAAAACGGTTGCTGTAATTGAGAAGAACATCAATATAAGAAACGATAACATCCTGACTTACTTCATCAATGGCTGTATTCAGTTCATTTTCAATATTATTCAGCAATCCTGTTACCGTAGTTTTTTCCTGATCAGACAAATGCAGTGCCTCATTGGTATCGTAAGAAAAGAAACCAAAATTCTTAATATTCTTTGCTAAAGGATAGCTTCTGATGAAATCCGGATGCACCAGTAATGTATACCCGGAATATTCTGCATTTTCATCGGTAGAAAGAACCTGTCCTGGCGCTGTGAACATCATTCCTCCTTCATTGAAATCATAATATCCCTGTCCATAGCCCATTTTCCCGGTAGTAGAATATTTATAAGAAATTTTATAAAAATTCAGGATAAAACTTCTCTTCAGCATATCCTTTTTGATACTCATTTTCGTATTATCCACAAGGCTTACCAATGGATGAAGCGGTTTAGGGAGCTGCAGCATACTGTGCAGTTCTGATATGGATGAAATTTTCAAAGGAACATTATCTTTCTTTTCCATGATATAAAATTATAAATTATTTGTTGGAAAAGACAGTATAAATGAGATTTACTTTATACTGTCTTTCAAAAACCTGATTAAATAAACTGTTTCCCAAACTGCTCTCTAAACACTTCATCACCTAACTCGAGGCGCTGTGCATAAATAGCCTTAGCATCTTCTCCGGCCACATATCGAAGCTGTTTTTTACCATCCGTAGCAGCCTCATACACTACTTCTGCAATCTGTTCCGGTGTAGAAGCAGCCTCCATCATTCCATCCATTTTAGAAAATAGAGAATTAGTCATCTCTTCATAAGCAGGACTGGATGCTGAGTCCAATGAACGGCTTACAAAATCAGTCTTGATTCCTCCCGGAGATACCGTTTTAATATCAATACCCAATGTATTAAGCTCAAAAGCCAAGCTTTCGCTCCACCCTTCAAGTGCCCATTTGGTAGCGTGATATGTAGAACCTAACGGGAAAGCAACCAGCCCTCCTATAGACGTTGTAGAAATGAACATTCCTTTTTTCTGTTCTCTGAAGTAAGGAATAAATGCCTGTGTAACGCGTATAACCCCTAATAAATTAGTGTCCAGCTGTTTTACGATCTGATCATCAGAAAGAGCCTCCAAAGGTCCTATAAGGCCATATCCTGCGTTATTGTAAACCACATCAATATCTCCAAGCTCAAGAGCCTGCTTCACGGTGGATTGTATCTGTGCCGGATTGGTAACATCCAGAGGAAGTACAGTTACATTCTCCAAAGCTGTAAGATCAGCCGCTGCTTCCGGGTTTCTCATCGTAGCGATTACTTTCCATCCTTTGTTTTGAAATAATTGTGCAGTTGCTTTTCCTAATCCTGTAGAAGCACCTGTTATAAAAATTGTTTTCATTTTTCTTGGTTTAAAATTACAGGACAAAGTTCAGCATTAGAAGAAACGCCGGAGTTGCCAAAATGCGGTAAGCTGTAGCCAAAACGGATGCTGAAATACATTTGTTTTTTGTAAGTTTGTCTTCATCAATTTTTATGGCAGAATATATTCTTGATAACATCAATATCAGTACACTTTCCGTATATGATCTGCTGAAACATACTTCAGACAGTTCGTTTATCGGAATCAGGGATTTCCGTGAGATCTACCCGGTTGCTATTGAAAACAATACAGGAATATTTACCAAGCAATCTTCATTACAGGATTTTCCGGTGGTCAGTATCAGCAAAATAGGCAGTTCGCTGCTTTGTACCTGTACGTGTGACCACCCAAAAGAACAGCTTTGTTCCCATCAGGCAGAGATTATCCACTGTATTATAGAGGATAAAAATTACCGCCTGTTTTTTGATGATATGCTCCGTAAAAAGATGTTTCTCCCTAAAGCCAAGGGATATGGTCTTGAAAATGAACCCGATCTGGATCACTATTTTCAGCTTGAGTATACTGACGGGAAAATTGAAATACTCCCCAGAATCAAGGAAATGCTTCCCATAGATGATGTGATGCTTACCAGAGATCTTCTCCCACAGCTTCCTTCTAAACTGGATGAGCTGGCAGTACTGGAAACCGGAAAAAAACAGATATTGGTCATCGGGAAGCACCGTTATTACAATCATATGACCTTCTCGCTGATGGAGGCAGAAATAACACAGACGGGAAAAATCAAGAATCCCGTAACTCCTGTAGATGCCATGCAGCTGATATGGAAAGCAGAGAAACCTGTGGACATCAAATTTTTTACAGCCATTACCTCTTTCCAGAATAATTACAATGAAGATTATAATCCATCAGAACTGGAAGCTTTAAAGCTCATTGTACAAAACCCCCGGGAACTGGAAGTGTATTATCACGACCGGGAAATTGCAGAAACCGTTTCGGCAAAGTCTCTTTCCCGAACTGAATTAAATACTTTAGATGCGGAGATTCAATTATCTGTATTTAAGAAAGATCCATTTTTTGAAATAACCGGAGAATTGCTGTTTAACGACATTTCTGTTCCTTTCAAAAATATTGTTCTCAGAAATGAATATTTTGTATATAACCGCAACACTTTCAGCTTTGTAGATGACCCTGACATGCTCAGAATCATCCGGTTTTTCAAGGCTAATAATGAAATTTTACTGGTTCATTCTTCGAAATATGATGCGTTTATGCAGAATATTCTCTCTACAATAGAAGAACGTATCCATATTAATTACAGCTATATACAGCCTGCAACAAAAGTACAGCTTGAAGATAAAAATTATCAGACCGAAAGAGTCATTTATCTCCGTCAGCAGGAAAATTATATAGGAATTACTCCCGTTATGAAATACGGAAATGTAGAAGTTCCGGTGTATTCCAGGAAGCAGCTTTTTGATACGGATCAGAATGGAAATCCCTTCAAAATAGAAAGAAACGAATCTGCAGAAGCCCGCTTTACTTCTTTGGTTATGCAGCAGCATCCTGATTTTGAAGAACAGATGGACGGATATCAGTATTTTTATCTTCATAGAGATAAGTTTCTGGATAACAACTGGTTTCTTGATGCATTTGAGACCTGGAGAAATGAAGGAATAATCATACTAGGCTTTAACGAATTAAAAAACAATAAATTAAACGCTCACCGTGCTAAAATCAACATTCAGATTACCAGTGGGCTGGATTGGTTTAATGCCAAATTAAAAGTAGGATTTGGTCCGAAAGAAGCTTCCCTGAAACAACTTCACCGTGCGATCCGAAACAAGAGTAAATTTGTTCAGCTGGATGATGGCAGCATGGGAATTCTTCCTGAAGAATGGATAGACAAAATATCCGCTTATTTTCATGCAGGAGAAATTGATGAAGAACTTTTAAAGATTCCGAAAATCAATTTTACGGAAGTTACCGCATTGTTTGAAAAAGAAGTCCTGAGTAAAGAAGTTCAGGAAGAACTTACTTCATATTCCACGAAATTTTCAAAAGTAAAAGACATTCCGGAAGTGGCTGTTCCTGCTGAACTGAAAGCCGAACTGAGGGATTATCAGCATGACGGACTGAACTGGCTTAATTTTCTTGACGAATTCAACTTCGGTGGATGTCTTGCAGACGATATGGGATTGGGAAAAACCATCCAGATTATCGCTTTTATCCTATCGCAGAGGGAAAAAAGAGGCCATACCACTCATCTGGTTGTAGTTCCTACTTCCCTGCTTTTCAACTGGCAGGAAGAAATGAGCAGATTTGCTCCTTCTATAAAAGTTCTGCTGCATTATGGAGCTGACAGGCCAAAGACAACGGCTCATATGTCAGACTATGAAGTAGTTCTTACTACCTATGGAATGCTTCTTTCGGATATCCGGTTTCTGAAAAACTTCAATTTCAATTATATTTTTCTGGATGAATCACAGATTATTAAGAATCCGAATTCAGAAAGATACAAAGCAGCACGCCTGCTTCAGTCCAGAAATAGAATTGTACTGACCGGTACTCCTGTCGAAAACAGCACATTTGATCTTTATAGCCAGCTTTCATTCGCCTGTCCCGGATTGTTGGGAAGCAAACAATATTTTAAAGATATTTATGCCATTCCTATTGATAAATTCGAGTACAGCAAACGGGCGGTGGAACTTCAGCAAAAGATCAGACCTTTTATCCTCAGAAGAACGAAGAAACAGGTTGCAAAGGAACTTCCTGAAAAGACAGAAACCGTAATTTACTGTGAAATGAATACAGAACAGCGCAAGATTTACGATGCCTATGAAAAGGAACTTCGTGAATTTATTGCAGCCAATGATGACGATGACCTGAACAAAAACAGTATGCACGTTCTTACAGGGCTTACAAGGCTCAGACAGATATGTAATTCTCCTGTTCTTATGAAAGAGGGATATTCCGGTGAAAATGCTGTTAAAATCGAAATTCTGATGGAACAGATCCTTGGCAAATCCAAAGATCATAAAATCCTTGTTTTCTCTCAGTTTGTCGGAATGCTGGATCTGATTAAGGCTGAACTGGAAAAGCACAACATTCAGTTTGAATATTTAACGGGACAAAGTAAGAACAGAGGGGAAAAAGTAGCGAATTTCCAGAGCAATGAAAATATCCGTGTATTTCTGATCAGCTTGAAGGCTGGTGGTGTAGGTCTCAACCTTACTGAGGCAGATTATATCTATCTGGTAGATCCCTGGTGGAATCCTGCTTCTGAAAACCAGGCTATTGACCGTAGTTATCGTATAGGACAAACTAAAAATGTAATTGCTGTAAGAATGATTTGTTCCAATACTGTAGAGGAAAAAATACTTACGCTTCAGAAAAAGAAAAAACAACTGGCTCAGAATCTGCTTGCAACTGATGGGAAAAAGCTTCAAGGCCTATCTAAGCAGGATCTTATGGATTTACTGGAATCCGGTTCATAACACCGCTAAAAGCGACTCAAATACAGGAATTCTATTATTCCTAACATAAAAAAAACCGACAGGTCGTTGCCTGTCGATTAAAAAACAAAAATTGATATGGATATGATTTAGATATGATGTGTCTATTTCTTGATAATCTTTTCTGTGATGAGTTTTTGATTTTTTGTCTGAATTTTAATCAGATAAGTTCCCGGAACAAAACTGTCCATAGAAACCGTTAGTGAATTTCCTTCCAGCAGTTTTTGCCCGGACATGTTGTAAATTTCATATTTCTCCAATCCTTCTTTCATCTTAATTGTCACTGAGTTTGTTGTAGGATTCGGATAAATTTTCACATTGGCTGAAGCATCTTTAGAAGCTTCAATGGTTGAAAGACTCTCAAGCTGAATATTTAAAGTATAATCCTCTGCCTGACCAATAAACCAACCTGAAGGACACGGAAGATTCTTCAAAGCTCCCATCCATGAATTGGATTCATAAGCTTTTACCAGTCTGAAACGGGTTTCTCCCAGTTGTGCTCCTGCCGGAATGGTTATATTACCTGTTGTAACCCCGGATTGCTGACCTGAAACCGGATTGGAGTTATCCAGGTATCCAAGATTAAATTGTTCATCAGCATCAAACTGATTATTATGGTTAAAATCAATATAAGCATAGGCTGATACCGTATTTTGTCCATGTGTACCTCCTGTAACTGTTATCGGATAGGTATTTCCACGATTGACATTGAAAACCGTTGCTGTAAAGTTTTCAAGAACATCAGAATTCCCGTCGAGTGCACTGTTTCTTACAACTCCGGCAAATTCTACTGTACTGATCTCACTTACGGTCAAACTTGTAATATTTTCAGTGCCACAATAAGGAGCCGGAAAATTGGCGGTCTGCCCTATAATATTAACAGAATAATCCTCTGTCTGTCCCGCCCTTAAACTGGTATCACATGCAGAACTGATAGAATTTGGGGCTGCAGGATTAGAATACGCCTGAACATTTGTATTTTTAAGAACCCTCATTCTTGTACTTCCGTTGGCCGCAGTGGCAGGAATCGTTATTGTATTGTTGATGGTAAATGCATTCGCAGGATTGGCTGCTTCAAGTCTTCCAATATAGAAGCTTTCTCCTGCATCATCAAAATTACCATTCTGATTAAAGTCTATAAAAATAACTACATCACTTGGAAATGTGCTGGAAGGCCCAGTTACAGATATATTGTAATTACTTCCGGATTGTAAATCAGTAGACATTGAGGTAAAATCCTCATAGACTTGTGCGTTCCCGGACTGAACAGGAGATGAATTATTAATGTTCCCGAAAGTTACATGGCTAATCATATTGCTATCAGCTCCATATTGAAAGGCCGGCATACAATACTGCGCCTGTGCATTCATCAGCGAGGCAAGTACAATACCTGAAAGAGTAGTTATTTTTTTCATTTTCTTTGTTAAATTTCTTGAGACAAATTTATATTTATTTAGAATGAATAAAAATAACATAGCAATGATATTTATCAGTTTAATAAAAATAACCAGTCAGCGATCTGTCTGTATGCATTTAATAATTTGATTTACTAATGGATAATCAATCTGTTACCCATACAAAAAGATCTTTCTCAATTTTACTTCAAGAAAGATCTATTTTAATAATAAGGATAAAAATTTATGGTATTTTACTGCTTTAGTCTATATTTTCAATAATAATTGCGGAAGCACCTCCTCCTCCATTACAGATGGCAGCAATCCCATATCTTCCTTTTTCCTGACGTAAAACATTCACCAAAGTGGTTACAATTCTTGCGCCTGAAGCCCCAATCGGATGTCCTAATGCAACTGCTCCTCCATATATATTTACTTTGTTCAGATCATAGCCCAGGATTTTCTGATTGGATAAAATCACTGAGGAATAAGCTTCATTAATTTCGAAAAAGTCGATATCAGACAAACGAAGACCTGTTTGCTTTAGTAACTTTTCAATAGCTACAGAAGGCGAAGTGGTAAACCATTCCGGCGACTGAGCTGCGTCTGCATAGGCTATTATCCTTGCCAGTGGCTTCAGATTATGATGTTCTACAGCTTCGGAAGACCCTAATATTATAGCTGCGGCACCATCATTCAGGTTACTGGAATTGGCAGCGGTAAGAGTACCGTCTGTTTCAAATGCAGGCTTCAGAAGAGCTATTTTCTCAGGAATCAGTTTATCGATATCTTCGTCTTTATCAACGATTACCGTGGCTTTTTTTCCTTCAATGGATATTGGGATCAATTCATTACTGAACTTGCCGTTTTTAGCCGCTTCCTGAGCTCTCTGATATGAAAACAGAGCATATTCATCCAGTTCCTGTCTGGTAAGACCATATTTTTTCACGCCTAATTCCGCTGCACTTCCCATGTGGAAATCATTGTATACGTCCCACAGTCCATCTTTGATCAGTCCATCAATAAGACTGGTATCTCCCAACTTTGTTCCCTGACGGAGCTTTACATAATGCGGAACATTACTCATGCTTTCCATTCCTCCCGTCATGACAATATTGTCCAAACCCAGCTGGATCTGCTGAGCACCCATCATTACTGATTTCATTCCTGAAGCACAGACTTTATTAATAGTTGTCGCATCCTTATCTACAGGAATTCCGGCAAAAATAGCAGCCTGTCTCGCTGGAGACTGACCCACTCCGGCACTGAGCACATTTCCCATATACACACTGTCTACCTGTTCAGGGGTAAGTCCAATGTTTTCGTAGGCATCCCGAATCGCTATAGCTCCTAGCTGAGTTGCAGCAAATCCAGACAAACTTCCCATAAAACCACCCACAGGAGTACGTTTTGCTGATAATATAAATACTTCTTTCATTGATTTATTTTTTAATACCGATCGGTATATTTATAGTTAAAAAAAATCCCTCTTTATTTTAGTAAGGAAATGATAACAAAGATACGAAATATACCGATTGGTATATTTAAAAAAAGTCTTACTTCAATGGTAAGACTTTTTTATTTATGCTCTGCTCAGCTGATCCAGTTTTTTCAGCAGTGTAGGTATTCTGTAAGCACCATGCATCTGTTCTACTTTTACCTGAACTTCGTCAACGTCAATTCCTCTGGCAGTCACAAAAAGTGGTGTTTTACTTTCCCCACGGAATACACTTCTTCGCTGGGAATCCGGGGTTGTAAATTCATTTTTTGCAATTCCAACAACAGGGGTTTTATCGTCCAAAACTTCATAGAGGTGTCCTCCTAAGCCAATTTTTCCCTCATTATCCAGTGTAACATATCCATCCACAATAATAATATCTTCGGGTCTTAATGTTATTTTCTTTAAAAGGCTTACAATGCAGGGTAATTCTCTTTTGTAAAAGGCTCCACTTTCATATTCAGAGCTCACAGGGATCTGTTCTATAAAAGTTTCCACTTCTTTTTCAGATGACCAGTCTTCAAATGCAATACACACCGTATTGGCATAATCTTCATAGTAGTAGGTATCGAATGCGTAAATCATATTTCTTTTCCTTAAAAAAACTCTCCGAAATGCCACAATATTCCTGAAGGATCATGTACAAAACACTCTTTTCCCCAATCCATGGTTCTTACAGTAGTAAGTCTTACCTTTTCATATTGATCCGGAAGTCCTAAAGACACCAGTTCTTTCCAGAATTCATCAGTATCAGTTACTTCCATAAAGATCATTGTATTATCAACCCATTCTTTGGCATAATAATCCTGAAGATAAAAGCCAAGCTCTTCACGTATAAACAGTGATAATTTCGGTTCCAGAACAACTTCTTCAAATCCCAGGTCTCTGTAAAAGTTTCTGCTGACTTCAAAATTTTGTGCCCCGATAAAAGGTCTGATAGATTTCAGTTTTGGTGTCATATTTCTTTATTTTTCCAATCTTTATGGGTCAATTCAAACTTAATCTCCTCTTTGCCATGCTTTCCTGTTTCCTTCCAGCCAGATTTTCTGTAGAAGTTTTCGGCTCTTGTTCCCGGTGAAGTACCCAGCCATACAAAGTCTTTATTCTGCTCAAAATACCAGTCCAGCATGATATCATGAAGTTTTCTGCCAATTCCCTGATTTTCAAAATCAGGATGTACGAAGAGTGCCCATATATTATTCTCTTTAAGGTCTGCAATAGAAAAGCCAACAATCTGATTTTTCATCTCACATACCCAGCCTTTTCCTCTTTGAAATAAAAATTCTTCACAGTCTTTATCAGTAACCAATCCCGGATCTGAGAGTATATTTTCTTTCACAGAATTTCTTACCCGCTGAATCTGTGGAATGTCTTCTGGTTTTGCTTCCCGGATCATTATATTCATGGTAGTTTGTTAGTAAACGCAAAGGCGTTAAATATTTTTTTGATTATTTTTTATCAACAACAATTCTTTCTTCTCTGTTCGCGATATCCCAGGCTGTTGTAAAAATAAGCTGAGTTCTTTTCTCCAATAACTGATAATCAATCTTTTCCGGATCATCACCTGGTTTGTGATAATCTTCATGAATACCATCAAAGAAGAATGCTACAGGAATATTGTGTTTGGCGAAGTTATAGTGATCTGAACGGTAATACAATTGTTCAGGGTCATTCAAATCATCGTATTTATAATTCAGTTCCAGATTATTTGTTCTTTTGTTGGCTGCCTCATTAATGACTTTAAGCTGAGAGCTTAACATTTCAGAACCAATCACGTACACATATTGCTTTCCTCTGTTGGCAGGATCGTCACGTCCGATCATATCAATATTAAGGTCAACAACCGTATTGGCTAATGGGAAAACAGGGTTTTCGGAATAATATTCTGAACCAAACAGTCCGTGTTCTTCACCTGTAACATGCAGAAACAGGATTGATCTTTTAGGTCCTTTTCCTGCTTTTTTTGCCTGCTGGAATGCTTTAGCGATTTCCATTACGGCTACAGTTCCGCTTCCGTCATCATCTGCCCCATTGTAAACTACTCCATTTTTGGTTCCTACGTGATCATAATGTGCAGAAACCACCACAATTTCGTCTGGTTTTTCAGTTCCTTCGATAAAAGCTAAAATATTTTCAGAATCAGGAAGATTGCCTCCTCCTCTCTTTTTCATAAATTCAGACGGTACTTTCTGATAGTATGAGCCTAATGCTTTAGGCGCCGAAATACCCAGGGTTTTATAATAATTAATCATATACTCACCCGCTTTTTTCTGTCCTTTGCTTCCGGTATCACGTCCTTCCATATCATCTGCAGCAATGACATACAGGTTTTTCTTTAAATCCTCAGCATTGATCACTTTGTATGCATTATTAAATGCTTTGTTATGTTTTGTAGAAACAGGATGTGAAGCATTCCCGTCAGATATTTTTGCTGTTCCACAACTGGTTACCACAGCCATTGCAAATAACGGAATAAGTATTTTTTTCATAAAGAATAAATTTCTTAAAAATAACAAATTTTATTGAATCCTAATAGGATTAATCCATACGACAAAATAATATGCAACTCATTATAAATTTAACAACACCTTAATTTTAAATATAATATGATATTAAAATTTTATTATATTTGATTAAAATACAAAATAGATGGATAAAATTTACGGATTTACTCATTATTCCTTTTTTACAGAAATGTCCGAGCTGGCCATCAGGAACGGAAGTTTTGATCTTTCTCTGGGACTTCCCGATTTTGATATAGACGAGCGCCTTACAATATTTTTAAAAGAAGCTGCTGAAAAAGATACTCATCATTATGAACCTCTTGCCGGCAATCCTCTGCTCATTGAAAGTATCATCCGTTTCAATATCCAACGAACCCATAGTATCAGCATTACGAATAAGGAAATCACGATTGTTCCCTGTGCAACTTTTGCTTTATATACTTCCCTTAAATCCATTCTGAATCAGAATGATGAAGTCATTATTATCCAGCCTTCCTATTATACCTATGGACCTGCTGTTGTTATGAATGGCGGACTCCCTGTCTATTACGATCTTGATGGTGATTTTACCATCAACTGGGATCGGTTTAAAAGCTGTATTACTGAAAAAACCAGAGCAGTCATTGTGAACTCTCCCCAGAATCCAACCGGGAAGATCTGGAAAAAGGAAGACTGGAATCAACTGTATGAACTGATTAAAGACCGCAATATCTATTTAATTTCGGAAGAAATATATGACACTTATTGTTATGACGGGAATGAACATTACAGTTCTTTTATTCATCCTGAACTAAGGGAAAAGACGTTCTGTATTTTTTCTTTTGGGAAAATGTTTCATACTTCTGGGTGGAAAGTCAGTTATATGCTTGCTTCCGAAGCTTTAACGGCAAAATTTCAATGTCATCAGCAGTATATTTCTTACAGTGCCAATGCTCCGGCTCAATATGCAATAGCAAGATATCTTGATGTATTCGATTCAGCTGTTAATAAAAAACTCATGCAGAAAAAACGGGATACTTTTAATGAACTGATTAAAGAAACTCCTCTTCAGGTTGAACAAATGGCGGAAGGAAGTGTTTTCCAGATTGTTAATTTCAGGAATATTTCTAAAAGCATAACAGATGTAGAATTTTCAAAGTGGCTGACCATTGAGAAAAAGGTTTCCTGCCTTCCGCTTTCTGCTTTTTATAATTCAAGACAGAATTCGGATTATATAAGATTCAGCTTTGCTAAAAAAGACGAGTTGATTATTCAGGCGTTGGAGCACTTGAAAAGAAATCTTTAATATTTCCCACAGATTACACAGATTTTCGCTGATGATTGGGGATATTTTACTTATAAGATATTTATTTACTTTGTATACCAAGTTTATACAGCAAGTAAAAAAGCACCGCCAGAGCGATGCTTTTATTATTTTAAAATTGGTTTTTAAAGAGCCAAAACCCTTACATCAATTCTTCTGTTTTTTGCTTTACATTCATCAGTGTCATTAGCTTCACATACAGGATGCTGTGAACCATATCCTTCTGCTTCTATTCTGTCTGCCGAAATACCTAACTCAAGCAGTTTAAGTTTTGCTGTTTGTGCCCGTAAATTAGATAACTTGAGATTACTATCCTCATTACCACTGTTGTCTGTATAACCCCCTAATTTTATTTTCAGAGCCGGGTAAGCATTTAGAATTTCAGCTAAAGTATTCAGCTGGAGCACAGATTCTGCTTTCAGATCACTTGACCCTGTCTCAAAATAAAGGTTTTCAATGGTATACCATTTATTAGGATCTAATGCCGATTTATCTTTTTGTTTAACCACGTTATAGAACTGGTAAAGCTGGCTTCCATCTCCAATGGCTATCGTTTTTCCTCCATCCAGTTTTATTTTCTGAATATTTCCTGTTTCGTAAACAAAGTCCCCACTTTCATTAAGATGTCCTTTAATTTCTCCCGGAATAACCGTAATTATTTTAGCATCTCCATTTACAGCCACTGTACTACCCGAAACTCCGGTAAGACTTTCAATTTTCGCTTTTCTGTTCGCCTCAATTTTATCTTTATGTAAAACAGCCAAAGTAGGTGCAATAACCAAAGAAACAATAGACATTAATTTGATCAGGATATTCATAGATGGTCCTGAAGTATCTTTAAAAGGATCGCCTACAGTATCACCTGTTACAGATGCCTTATGAGGTTCTGAACCTTTATAATAAGTCTGACCGTTGATATCTACCCCTTTTTCAAATGATTTTTTGGCATTATCCCACGCTCCTCCTGCATTATTCTGGAACATTCCCATCAAAACACCGCAAACCGTAGCTCCCGCAAGGAATCCACCCAATACTTCAGGCCCGAAAATAAACCCTATTAAAAGTGGAGAAATAATGGCAATAGCGCCCGGGAGCATCATTTTTCTGATGGATGCATCCGTAGAAATAGCTACACATTTTTCATATTCAGGCTGTGCTTTTCCTTCCAGAATTCCCGGTATTTCACGGAACTGTCGTCTTACTTCTTCTACCATCGCCATTGCTGCCTGTCCTACCGCTGTAATTGCTAATGATGAAAAGATAAACGGAATCATTCCTCCTACAAATAATCCGGCAAGGACATCTGCTCTATAAATATCAATCCCGTCAATTCCTGCTATTCCTACAAAAGCTGCAAATAAGGCCAATGCTGTCAATGCTGCTGAAGCAATGGCAAATCCTTTTCCTGTAGCCGCCGTTGTATTTCCTACCGCATCGAGAATATCTGTTTTTTCACGAACTTCTTTAGGAAGCTCACTCATTTCGGCAATCCCTCCGGCATTATCAGCAATAGGTCCAAAAGCATCGATAGCGAGCTGCATAGCTGTAGTAGCCATCATTCCTGCAGCTGCAATAGCCACTCCGTAAAGTCCGGCACACAGGTAAGAGCCATAGATTCCTCCTGCCAGCACAATAATCGGAAGCAAAGTAGATTCCATACCCACGGAAAGCCCACCGATAATATTGGTTGCATGGCCTGTAGAAGACTGTCTCACAATACTGGAAACCGGTCTTTTCCCCATTGCTGTATAATATTCTGTAATTATACTCATTAAAGTTCCTACTACCAGACCTACCATAATGGCTCCGAATACTCCCATTTTAGTAAATTCATGACCTCTGAGAACCATTTTTTCAGGAAGAATATAGGTTACAAGGAAGTAAGATGCAATAGCAGTAATCACGATACTTCCCCAGTTTCCAAGGTTTAAAGCATTCTGAACGCTGGAAGTGGATGAGCCTTCATTATCATTAATTTTCACGAATAAAGTTCCGATCATGGAAAAGATAATTCCTGTTCCTGCAATCAGCATGGGTAAAAGAATCGGGGCAAAACCTCCGAACGCATCATCAGAAACAGTTTCCCTGCCTAATACCATCGTTGCCAGAACTGTTGCAACATAAGACCCGAAAAGGTCAGCACCCATTCCTGCAACATCTCCTACATTATCTCCTACGTTATCTGCAATGGTTGCAGGGTTTCGGGGATCATCTTCCGGAATTCCGGCTTCTACTTTACCTACAAGGTCAGCACCCACATCAGCTGCTTTTGTATAAATACCACCTCCTACTCTTGCAAAAAGGGCAATGGATTCAGCTCCAAGAGAAAATCCTGTGAGAATTTCAATAGTCTTTTCCATTTCATGAGAATCAACAGTTGCTTCAGGCGCAAAGATCTGTTTAATAATCAGGAATAAAGCTCCTAAGCCCAGCACAGCCAGTCCGGCAACTCCCATTCCCATTACTGATCCTCCGGTAAAAGATACTTTAAGGGCTTTTGACAGTGAAGTTCTTGCAGCTTCAGCAGTTCTCACATTTGCTTTGGTGGCGATTTTCATACCGATAAAACCGGCTGATGCAGAGAATATCGCTCCTACCGCAAAGGCAACTCCGATACTCCAGTGTGAATTGGCATTGCTTGAGCCCATTACAGCCAAAAGAATGGCGACTACAACAACAAAGTACGTTAAGATTTTATATTCAGCCTTTAGAAAAGCCATTGCACCGTCTGCAATATGGCCGCTGATTATTTTCATTTTTTCATTTCCGGCATTCTGTTTATTAACCCAGTTGCTCTGAAGAAATGTATAAAGCAAAGCTATGACACCAAAAATTGGCACTAACATAAATAGATCCATAGTTTATTATTTTATATTAAAAAATTGAGATTAGTCTTATAAATATAATGAAATTATAAACACATAATAAAATTCACTAATAATAATCTATTATTTTGTAAATTTGTTTCTCACCATGATTTGAATTAATTATTTATGAAAAGGATATTATACACTCTTCTTTTACCTGCAGTTATAAGCAGTTGTCAAAATAAGATTCCCCAAGAAAAAGCAGAAATACTCTATTTTGGAGGTCCTATTATAACAATGGAGGATACTCCTGCTCAAGTAGAAGCAGTAGCCGTCAAAGATGGGAAAATACTTTTTGCCGGAACAAAATCGGATGCTGAACATTTTTCAGAACCAGCGACTAAAATCATTAATCTAAATGGTAAAACACTTCTTCCCGGTTTTATAGATATCCATGGACATCTTACTTCAAGAGCCGGTATCATGGATGCTGTAGATCTATCTCCTGAGCCTTATGGCACTGTAAATTCAATTAAAGATTTACAGACTACAATTAAAAACTACATCAAAGACAAAAAAATCACAGATAACATACCTGTTATCGGAAATGGGTATGATGATGCAATTATCACAGAACATCGTCATCCTACAAAAACAGAACTGGATGTCATCAGTAAAACCAATCCTATTATTGTTATTCATGCTTCTGGTCATGCCAGCGTAGCAAACAGTGCCATGCTAAAACTTCTGGGAATAACAGAATCATCAAAAGATCCTGAAGGAGGGCACATTGGCAGGGATAAAAAAACAGGGAGACTGAATGGAAAATTAGAAGAGAATGCAAGTTTCACTGCGTTGTTGGCAATAACGGAAAAAATGAATAAGGGCAAAGATACTCAAGCTCATGCCATGGAAAATCTGATGAAAGCTCAGGATGAATGGCTCAGCTATGGACAGACAACTATTTGTGACGGAAGGACTATGGGAGAAAGTGTTGCACTATTAGAAAAAGCAGCGCATCAACATCTTCTTAAAGCTGATGTTGTTTACTTTCCGGATTATGAGTATTTCAAAAAGGATTTCACCAGTTTTAAGCCCAAGTATATGAAGTATGAAAACCGTTTGAAGCTAGCCGGGTTCAAATTTTCTGATGACGGTTCTCCACAAGGTAAAACAGCCTGGCTTACTCAGCCTTATTTAATTCCCCCTGAAGGTCAGTCTAAAGATTACAAAGGATTTCCCATCTTTACGGATGAAACATTATATAACGATCTGAAAATACTTTTCCAAAATCATATAACTGCACAGCTTCACGTCAATGGAGACGCAGCAATAGATCAGGCTATACGCGTTATTAAAAGGTTAAAAGATGAAAATATTTATAAACCGGAATTACGGGCAACATTAATTCACGTCCAGAACAGCCGCCCTGATCATATTCAAAAGATAAAAGAATTAGGTGTAATTCCATCTTACTTTTCTACGCATGCTTATTTGTGGGGAGATTGGCATTATTCAAGTGTTTTTGGTCCTGAAAGAGCTTCTTTTATAAGTCCGGCCCATTCAGCATTAAAAGCAGGAATTACGTTTACCATTCATCATGATGCTCCGGTTACCCCACCAGATCTGATTACCGCAGTATATGCAGCAGTGAACAGAAAGACACGGTCAGGAATGATCTTAGGACCCAATGAAAGAATCTCTCCTATTGAAGCGTTAAAAGCCATTACCATTAACGGAGCCTATCAGCTGCAGGAAGAAAACATCAAAGGCTCTATTAAAGCAGGAAAAATAGCCGACTTTGTTATTCTGGATCAGAATCCTTTGACCATAGCTCCTGAAAATCTCAGAAGCATTAAGGTTCTGGAAACAATAAAAGATGGAATTTCCGTATATAAAAGAAAGTAAATCTGTTTTACCAGCATTATAATATCCATTAAGACTTATACTGAAAATAAAAAAGCAGATGAAAATTCATCTGCTTTTTTTATGTTTGGAAAGAAAATCTTATCCCCCGAATTTTTCAGCGTAATCAGCCTGAGAAGCTTTGATTACTTTTCTAGCGTGCTCTGCTCCATATACCTCCTGAATTCTGCATTTTGCAGGCTCATCCGGAAGGTTTTTATACGTAAGGAAATAGTGCATTAATCTTTTTACTTCAGCTTCCGGTAATTCAGAAATATCTCTGAAATGTCCGAAAGCGTGGTCATTAATCATTACTGCAACAATTTTATCATCTGCTTCACCTCCATCAATCATTTTGAAACCACCGATTGGAATAGCTTCCATCAATAAACCTCCTGCATGGATATTGTGAGAACTTAAAACACAGATATCAAGCGGGTCATGATCTCCCATCGTTACATCATCAGCTCCAGCTTCTATAGCAAGCTTCATAACTTCATTGTGGCAGTAAGTTCTTGGAACAAAACCATATAAAGCAGGGATAATGTTAGAGAATTTCTGCGGCCTGTCTACCTTTAAATATCCTGTTTCTTTATCTACTTCATATTTAATAGTATCTGAAGGAACAATTTCCACAAATACGTTTACAACATTTGGCGCATCTTCTCCTGCAGAAATT
Organism: Chryseobacterium sp. Marseille-Q8038; assembly: GCF_965111995.1. Taxonomy (NCBI): domain Bacteria; kingdom Pseudomonadati; phylum Bacteroidota; class Flavobacteriia; order Flavobacteriales; family Weeksellaceae; genus Chryseobacterium; species Chryseobacterium sp. Marseille-Q8038. Next base: position 1,425,116 of record NZ_CBCOPN010000001.1, read on the forward strand.
CCGTGCCATGGATGTGCTTTAAAATTTGGAATCATTATTTATCTGTTATTTTTTAAGTTATTATTAAAATTTCTTTTCTTAAGTCTTCTATTGTTTCAGCAATATAATCGTTGCCTTCCATATAATTCATGATGAAAATCGTTTTGAATTCATCCAGCTGAACATCACCTTTCAACCCGTCATACGTTTTGTGAAGCAGTTCTATAATTGCATTTTTTGAGTCTACGATATTCTTCCATGAGTTTTTTGTGATATATAACTGCTGTGACGAGTTATATTCAAATTCTTCATTGATTGTTTTTTCTGTCAGGAAAATAAATTCATGAGCAGCCAATCCACTATCAAACCTTTGAATAAGATTTGACGGCTTCATTCTGTCCAGAAACAAAGTCATTCTTTCATAGGAATGCGCTTTATTCTCTGAATTTGATTTCACGCTGAGCAGTTTGATTTCCTGGTTCTTAAGAGTAATGTATGAGTGTACAAATTGTCTGAGCAAAACCAGAAAAGGAATTGCAATAATCAATGCAAATGCATAGGGTAAATATCCTGAAAGACTTGTCATAATTTTAGACTGCAAAATTACTAATTATTTTCCGTCTTCTAAAGAGTTTTTAAAGATATCCACTTTAGAAATTTGTATATAGATCAACGCGAGTATAATTAAGAGATAAAAGCCAAGCATCATCCTGTTTACCAGCGACGGAAAAACCAAAAATCTCAGCATTACAGTAGTATAAATAATAGCAAAAAACAAGAGTTGAGCCTGATTTTTTTTATTACGGAATGTAAAACGGTTAGCCAATATGATCACAATAAAAATCAGTAGCAGAGGAAAATAAGAAGCGTTAAACTCGAGCATGATATTACTTTTAATAAAGTGAAAATAATCGGCAAAGGAAAACGGATCAGGTTGTGACACAGGATAAATCTGAACTTTAGTAAACTGATTCATAAAAAGTGTAGACCACGACACCTGATTAAAGGCCTGTACTAAAAAGAAGGAAAGAAACAGATACCCATATGATAGCAACAATGGAACTGTATTAATCTGAAGCCTGTTTCTGTAAAGGGAGATGAAAGCATACAGGAAAGTATAAAAGATAAAATATTCCGGTCTTGTTAAAACACATAACATGCCCAACATCCCTGCAATAAATAAATTCCTTTTCACTAAAAATACATAGAAACTTAAAAGAAGTAACAAACATGATAAAGAATCTGCAGAAACATGTCTGGCTGATTCCGACAGAGGTTTAAACAGTGAAATTAAAATAGTGAGGATAAAGGCAAGAGGATAATTTTTCAGAATTTTTATCAAAAAGCTGAATATCAAAATAAGAATCAGCGCATAAGAAATAATGGAAACCAAAGAGACGGAAGCAGAAGCACTGAAACCAAGCTTAAATAATGACCAGTTCATAAAATTATAAAAAGGTTTTACCACAAAAAGCTGTAATTCTTCTTCGTAGGCCTTAGGATTTTGTGAGATGATTTTATAATAAGTACTCTCTCCTTCTGCCACTTCTTCCACCATAGGATTTACAGAAGCAAATCCTGCAAAATCGGGAGCTTTTTCCCGCAATTCATCATATACTTTCTGATGAATTTCTTCAATTTTCATTTCAGGATATTCCGTTTTATAAATCAGCCCCATATAAGCTTCCATATCAGTGTTGTAATAGTGGTTGGTATACAGGTAGTATGACATGAAGCATACATAGATTGAAAATATAAAAACAAGAATACTCTTCTTTTTTTCCATACACTGATATTATAAGAATACAAATGTAAAAAAACTATCTTTTTAAATCCGCATTCCTATCAAAAGGTTTATGAAGATGATTATCATGTTCTAAAGCTCAAACAAAGCCGGCCTTTGTGTTACTTCATGGTAGCAAACACTGTTTTCATCAAAAAAATGGTAGACTAAACTTTTTCTGGTTCTGTTTTTATCCGTGTGAGGTTCTCCTCCGTGAAGAATATTGGCATGCCAGATTAATAAATCACCTTTTTTTGCTTTAAAGATTTCTTTCTTTAATCCTAATTCTTTTACTTTCTCTTCAAGGAAAGTTTCATAGGCTCTGTAGCTTTTCTTACCGATTTTCAAGTCTGTACCTTCATTATCGTAATCAGAATTCAGGAAGTAAGGTAATTTATGGCTCTTAGGAATATAGTGCAGAGCTCCATTGGTCTCATCTACATCTTCCAGGGCAATCCATACTCCCAATAGTCCACCCAAAGGATAAGTAGTCATGTGAATACTGTCTGAGTGTGTTTTCTGCTGGCTTCCGTTAATGAAGTTGATACTTTGAAAAAGCTTGGATTTCCCGTCTAGTAAAACCGATAAAAAGTCTAATAAATCCTTATCGCTTCCAATATTTTTAATGATTTCTGAATGATGAATGGCAAACATCAGTTTTCCTCCGTAAATGAACTTCAACGTTCCGTTTTCCATCAGTTTATCAATTTCAGTATTGATCTGATCCGCTGTTTCCGGAGTGAGGAAATTTCTAAGAATCAGATATCCGTTATCATCATACTGAAGAACGCTTTCTTTATTTTCTTCCGTAAGTTTCTTAAAAAAGGAAGTTTCCGTAAGCTTTGAATAATCTACGGCTCTTTCCCTCGAAGGTAGATGGGCAAAATCTTTACTCGAAATACTTGAAAAATAGTTCTTATTGATTCCGTATTTTTTATACAATGGAATATTATGCTTTAATTTACTCTTTTTAAATAAGTTATAAAGCATATATGATAATTTGTACTGACGAATCTGTTGTAACATAACTGTTTTACTAAGGATTTTATAAAGTTACGGAATATTACTTAATTAGAACCAATCTAAACAATGCTTTTCATCATAAAAAAGACTTTCCTCTCAACATAAGATACCCTAACTTTTTAAAAAGGTTCTTTTTTGAATTTTCAATAATTCCGTACGGCCTTAATTCCGGTCGGAACCCTCTGAAAAACTCTTCAATATTGGGAAGTTCACCTCCTTCAAAATCAAAAACACAGGTTTCAATATTTTCTTTAATGACATAATCAATCAAAACGGAAGCTCCTGATAATTTGACATAATCCTTATCATTGAAATTACCTAAAAGCGCTACCATATTACCGTCCGAATAAGTAGCAATCATATTAACGATCTTATGCTGATAGTAAAAAGCGGTGAACTTCAGATAGCCCAATTGGTAAAAACTCTCAAAAATCCTCATGAATTCAGACAGGTCATGATCCTTATTCAGCCCTATCGTATTGGCTTCAATAAAAGTTTTTGCTTTGTTATAAGGGATCGTTTTGATTTCCGATTCTTTTAATACAGCTTCATCTAACCGAAGTTTTCGTTTTCGTTTAGGCGAATATCCGGCGTATACTTTTTCATAAGTATTAGGGTATAACAAAAAATTTTTCTTGATTCTCATCTTTGAGCGAAGCTGATTGAGATCATTGAACGGATAAGCTCTGATCATGTAATTCTTTTCCAGATATTCTAAAAAAGCTTCATTGAGATCCACATTGTCTTTACCAGAAAAAACACCAAGCTGCTGACAAAGTTTTGGATTGTGTACAATTTTCATCCCATATTTTCTTACAAAAGGCACTGGCATTACTGCTTCGTAGTCTTTATAAACCAGAATTTCCCAGGGCATTGTAGAAGTAGTGTCTAAAAAATCTTTTGTAGCAGAATATTTTCTCTGTTCGGAATTTTCTAAACATTGAGTATATTTTACAAAATCAATTTCATGGTATTTCAATCTTCTAATCATAATAATCCTGCGTCCGAGAAACTAAAATAAGAATCCTGCGTGACAATAATATGGTCTAAAAGCTGAATACTTAATGTATCTCCTGCTTCTTTTATTTTTTGTGTGATATTGATATCTTCCCTGCTTGGTTTTAAGCTTCCTGAAGGATGATTGTGGGCAATGATAATCCCTGTTGAAAAATGATCCAGTGCTGCTTTATAGAGCGTTCTTACGTCTACAATAGATTGGCTGATCCCTCCCTGTGTGAGTTGAGATACATGAATCACTTTATTACTGTTGTTAAGGAAAATTGCCCAGAACTCTTCTGTTCTTAAATCAGAGAGCTGGTTTCTAAGAACGGCATAAGCATCATGACTGTTGCCTATAATTACTTTTTCAGGAATTTCCTGCACAGCTCTTCTCCTTCCTATTTCTAACGCTGAAATAATTGAAATAGCTTTTGCGTCACCAATTCCTTTAAATTTCATCAGATCTTTAACAGAAAGCAAGCTCAGCTGATGCCAGCTGTTATCGACAGAGGTTAAAATCTTTCTTGCCAGTTCTACCGCATTTTCATTCTTATTCCCGCTTCCCATAATAATGGCTAACAGTTCAGAATCAGAAAGTGAGCTTTTGCCTTTCTGCAAAAACTTTTCTCTGGGTCTGTCATCTTCTGCAAGAAATTTTATTGCCATGGAAAGAAGATTATATTATGAATTAATAGAATGCATATAATATGATCGGTTTCTTTGACTGATCAATATATTTAGTCGTTTCATTAAATGCATTTACCGAAAGCATGGGACATCCTAAGCTTAAACATGCCGGAGTCTGAGATTCAGTATCAGGAATACATCCGTAAGAATGAAGAACAATGGCTCGTTGCATTGCATTGCTGTTTGTAGAATCAAGACCGCTTAAACGATATGCTTTTCCAAACTTTCCCACATAGCTTTCTCCAATGGCATATTTTCCAAGAGATGACTGATAGGAACCTTCAACATTACTGAATTTTAAAGATTCTGATCGTGGAATAACGGAACCAGAACCATGAGACACTACCGCCTGCTGTACAATGGTGTTATTTTTCAGATTATAAATGAAGTAGCGGTATTTCCCGGAAGGTATCTTAAAATTGATAAAAACAGCCAGTTCCTGATTATACTCTTTCCCTTTAATATAGCTTTTAACTTCCGAAATCCTTATCTGAGGAATACTCAATGAATTCAACTGCTGGGATTCAGCTTTTGAACAGGAAATCAGGGTTAAAAAAAGGAAAATAAAGTGTTTCATCATCTGGTGCGGTATACTTTTATTCTATGATCATTCCGTCTTTCATAACGAGCTTACGGTCTGTAATTTCTGCAAGATTCGGATTATGGGTTACAATCACAAAAGTCTGATCATACTTGTCTCTAAGATCAAAAAACAATCTGTGAAGATCATCTGCATTCTTGGAATCCAGGTTTCCTGTAGGCTCATCTGCAAAAATGATTTTTGGTGAATTGATTAAAGCCCTCGCTACAGCTACCCTTTGTGCTTCTCCACCTGAAAGCTGGTTGGGTTTATGCTGCAGTCTTTGTTCTATTTTTAAATCTTCAAATAAAGCATAAGCCTTTTCAAGTGCTTCTTTTTCATTGGCTCCGGCTATTTTGGTGGGAAGCAATACATTCTCCAGCGCTGTAAACTCCGGAAGAAGCTGATGAAACTGAAATACGAAACCGATATTCTGATTTCTGAATTTTGACAGCTGCTTATCATTCATATTAATAAATGATTCTCCTGCTATTTCAATTTCAGTATCATATTTGTTGAATTGAGTCGGATGATCCAGCGTTCCTAAAATCTGCAGCAATGTAGATTTACCAGCTCCTGATTCTCCCACAATAGAAACCACCTCTCCTGTTTTGATGTGAATATCAACTCCTTTCAGTACTTCTAAATTCCCATAAGACTTATGGATATTTCTTGCTTTAATCATGATTCAAAAATAGTAATTTGATTTTGAAATTCCACCAAAAAAAACAGCGATAATTTTCAATTTTCAAATGGGCATAACAAAAAAACCTCCCGTTCTGGGAGGCTTTATTATTTTCATTTCAGAAAATTACAGTAACAATGTTAATGGACTTTCTAAATATGTTCTTAACGTTTGTAAGAATTGTGCACCTGTAGCACCGTCTACCACTCTGTGGTCACATGCCAATGAAAGTTTCATGGTGTTTCCAACTACGATCTGACCATCTTTAACGATTGGTTTCTCGATAATTGCTCCTACTGAAAGGATGGCAGAGTTTGGCTGGTTGATGATACTTGTGAATGTTTCAATTCCGAACATTCCTAAGTTAGAAATAGAGAAGGTAGATCCTTCCATTTCATTAGCTTTAAGACCTTTACTCTTCGCTCTTGAAGCCATATCTTTTACCGATGCAGAGATCTGAGTGTACGTCATCTGATCTGTATTTTTCAATACAGGAACTACCAATCCGTCAGGAATAGCTACTGCCACACCAATATTGATATTCCCTCTGTGGATGATCTTATCACCTGCCCAGCTTGAATTTACCTGAGGATGTTTTCTTAAAGCAATTGCAGTTGCCTTAATAATCATATCGTTGAAAGAGATTTTCGTATCAGGTAAAGAATTGATTTCTTTTCTAGCTTCAATTGCTTTATCCATGTTGATCTCCACCATCAGATAGTAGTGAGGTGCAGAGAATTTACTTTCAGAAAGACGTTTTGCAATAATATTTCTTACCTGAGAGTTTGGAGTCTCTGTATCTTCACCTTGTACGAAGTTTACTGCAACAGGAGCAGCGCTTGCTGCAGGAGCTGAAGCAGCCGGTTTCGCAGCTGGCTGATAATTTTCAATATCTTTTTTAACAATTCTTCCGTTTTCACCAGATCCCTGAACACTATTGATGTCAACCCCTTTATCCTGAGCCATTTTCTTAGCCAGTGGAGAGATTGCAACTCTGTCAGAAGATGAAGAACTTACAGCCGGAGCAGCTTTTTCTTCTGTTTTAGCTTCTGCTTTTTGTTCAGCTGGTTTTTCAGTTGATACAGCGGCTGCTTTCGGTGCTCCTACAGCTGAAACATCAGTTCCTGCAGGGCCGATAATTGCTAATACTGAATCAACCGGTGCAGCACCACCTTCTTCTACACCCTGCTTCAATAGTACTCCATTGAATTCAGATTCGAAGTCCTGTACTGCTTTATCTGTTTCGATCTCAGCAAGAAGATCACCTTCTTTTACTGTGTCGCCTACATTTTTGTGCCATTTAGCTACTTTACCTTCTGTCATTGTATCAGAAAGTCTTGGCATTGTAATAACTTCTACTCCTGCCGGAACTTCTGCAGCAGCAACAGGTTCAGCAGCTTCTGTTTTAGGTTGTTCTTCTGATTTTTTTTCTTCAGAACCTGCACTGGGAGCAGCAGCTCCTCCTGTCAACCCTGAAATATCTTCTCCTTCATTCCCGATAATAGCCAAAACAGAATCTACAGCAGCAGCAGCTCCTTCTTCTACACCTACGTATAAAAGAGTCCCTTCTATTTCAGATTCGAAATCCTGAACTGCTTTATCAGTTTCAATTTCAGCTAAAATATCTCCTTCTTTTATTTTATCTCCTACTTTTTTATGCCATTTTGCCACCTTACCTTCCGTCATAGTGTCGGATAGGCGGGGCATCGTAATTACTTCTGCCATAATTTATTTTAATTTGAAAATTTAGCCATCTGAAAATTTGAAAATTAAAAAAGGACATATTCTATCACATTTTCAAATTCTCAAATTCTCAAATTAACTCATTATCTTTTAGTTTTCTAATTTGTCTAAGAATGGATAATCTTCCTGAGCATATACATATTCATAAACCTTCTCAGCATCCGGATATGGAGAATTTTCCATAAATTCAATACACTCTTCAACAAAGTCTCTAGACTTGTTATCCATAACTTCCAGTTCTGCTTCTGTAGCCCATCCGTTTTCTAAAATTCTGTGCTTTAAAAGTTCGATTGGGTCATCATTTTTATGAAGAGCTACTTCTTCTTTAGATCTGTATGGCTCAGCATCAGACATAGAGTGTCCTCTGTAACGGTAAGTTCTTGCTTCAATGAATGTAGGTCCGTCTCCTCTTCTTGCTCTTTCAATAGCTTCATAAGCAGCTTCTGCTACTTTTTCAGGATCCATAGCATCTACAGCAAGGCAAGGCATTTCATATCCTAATCCTAATTTATAGATATCTTCGTGGTTGGCAGTTCTTTTTACAGAAGTTCCCATTGCATATTGGTTGTTTTCTACAACAAATACTACAGGAAGTTTCCAGTTCATTGCCATGTTGAAAGTTTCATGTAAAGAACCTTGTCTTGCAGCACCGTCTCCGAAGAAACAGATGTTCACTGCTTTTCTGTCGAAATATTTATCAGCAAAAGCAATCCCGGCACCTAATGGAATTTGTCCTCCAACGATACCGTGTCCTCCATAAAAACGGTGTTCTTTACTGAAAATGTGCATAGATCCACCCATACCTCCGGATGTCCCTGTAGCTTTACCACAAAGTTCCGCCATGATTCTTTTAGGATCTACTCCCATCGCCATTGGATGGATGTGACATCTGTAAGCAGTAATCATACTATCCTTTGTCAGATCCATTGCATGTGTAAACCCGGCAGGGATAGCTTCCTGACCGTTATACAAATGTAAAAATCCTCTGATCTTTTGTTTTAGGTAAAGAGAACGGCATTTGTCTTCAAACCTTCTCCACATTGTCATATCTTCATACCACTTCAGGTATACCTCTTTAGAAAATTCTTTCATGTGTTAGCTCTTGCTTTTTTATGATGAAATAGTTGAGCAAAATTATGAAAAAAACTTTGTTTTTATTCTATACATAGATAACTTTTCGATTTTTCTGTAAAATCTATTTGCGGGCTGAATGGATTATTCTTAATTTTCGAGCCCTTGATGTCTCAATAAAACCACGTTCACTCCACCACTTTCCAACGACAGTATGTATAGAATATCCCTATTTATCTGACTTTTATAAAATAATAAATAAGAATAAAACATCAGGATTTCTTTATACCTGCTTGCTGGCAACTTTCATTTTTAATTATTGTTAACATACCTTTTGGTTATTTCAACAGCTTCGTTTCCGGAGAAAAATCGGTAAGTCTCAGAGTTCTGTCTTCAATTTCATTAACGAAGTTACCATATTGCTTTGCTGTTCTTGCCTTGATCTCCTTCCATTCCTTATCCGCCATAAATCCTTCCCAGGCTGTTTTCATCGTTGCTTCATCTTTCCATTCCAGCAGGTAAACAAATTCTGTTTTATCTGTGGACTCCGATTCCCAAATGGCTACAATGGTAAAGTCATATTTCTTCATTATTCTCAGGGCATGATCTCTGAAACGGTCAAGAAAAACCTGCTTATTTTCTTTTGGAACTTCATAGATTCTCAGTTGATGTACAGGTCGTAGTAATGCAGAGGTATTTCTTTCGGAAACTTTTTGACCAAAAGCGATGTGGACTGATATGATAAATAATAATGTGATGAGATGTTTCATTATAATAATGATTAAAACTGATGAATTAAAATTAAACATTTTCTGCAAAATTTAATATGAATAAAAAACACTTTTATATCAAAACTCCCTGATATTAAATCACTTTCCTTATTGCTTTATTCTTCCTGTTCCACCGCCTGCCCTTGTTTTTTGAGGTGATAATGGTATATTTGATTTTTAAACCTGATTATGGAAGAAAAACAGTCTTCATTACTACACAAAATTTCAAAAGTCATTTCTGATTTTTTTAATCCATTGGTCTCTCTGATCATTTTCTTTGTATACATGCGCGTTAGGGAATCCACCTTTAAAGATTCTATGCTGTATTTTCTTCCTATATTATTAATGATTATCATTCCGGTGATCATCTGGCTGGTATGGAATGTGAAAACAGGAAGATACACCAATATGGATGTCTCCAACAGGGTTCAAAGGAAAACACTCTACATATTTATTGCCGTGTGTGTGATTGCTTATCTTATTTTCCATTATATCAAAACCGGGTATATTGACCTTGTCATGCTTTTTATTTTGGTGCTGCTTTTCGCCCTTCAGATCAGCAATCTTTTTATTAAAAGCTCGATGCATACAGCGTTTAATATATTCGTAGCAGCTCTATTTTTCTCGCTTAACTGGAAAATGGGTCTGGCATGGCTGGGAATCGCTATTTTGGTCGGAATTACCCGGATCATTTTAAAGAGACACACCGTAAAAGAAGTATTTATGGGCGCTGGAATAGCTTTTCTGGTATCTTTTATCTATCTTTATTGCAATATTCAATTTCAACATTAGAATACTCTATGAAAATAAATCATCTTACTGCCGCAGAAGAAAACTTTATGAAGCTGTTTTGGAGAATGGAATCTTTCTATCTGAAGGACGTTATGGAGCAGCATCCGGAACCGAAACCACACCAGAACACGGTTTCCACTTATTTGAAAATATTAGTTGAAAAAGGTTATCTCTCCACTGTAAAAGAAGGACGAATCTTCAAATACAGCGTACTTGTTCCTTTGGAAGAGTATAAAAAATTTCTATTGAAAGAGCTTTCGCATAACTTTTTTAATAATTCAGGGAAGGAAATTCTGGAACTTTTATTAAGTGAAAAATTAATCTCCCAGGAAGACATGAAAGGGTACTTTGATCTTAAAATCGAAATTAAACCCGCAAAAATTGAAGAGCCAAAGTTTGAATTTGCTGAGGAAATTTTAAGTCCGAAAAAAGAGAAGAAAACCAAAGAAAAGGATAAGGATAAAGACAAAAAGAAGAAAAAGAAGAAAGATTAATATAAAAATTTCAAAAACACCAAATCATGAAAACAAAATTCCAGGAAACCATAAGCCGGGCCAATGAAGTCATTTTCCGATATCCCATGATTTTGACAATGGCTTTATTAGCTTCTATTGGCGCCATATACCTTGTTGAAACAGAGCTCAATGAAATTGCTTCTTATATAAAATTCACTATTTGTGCCTGTCTGGGGATTTCCCTGATGTTTGCCCTAAAAATGCTGTCCCAAAGGATAGGAAAAAAAGTCATACTGAATGTGTTAGGCATCCTTTTTCTGATAGGTTTTTATTTTATTCTGCCTGATAAAAAGAACCGTTTTACAGAAGTCTACGCTTATATCATTGCTATTACCGCTCTTCTCTCCCATTTACTGGTATCTTTTGTTCCGTTTCTGGAAAAAGACAAGGAGCTCAGATTCTGGCAGTACAATAAAAATCTTTTTATCAATACCTTTCTAACAGCTGTATTTACAGGTGTTTTAACGGGCGGAGTTGAATTAGCCATTTTAGCGGTTGATAAACTTTTTGATTTTAACTTCCATGACAGAATTTACAGGGATACCTTCTTTGTGCTTGCTATTTTTGGAAGCAGTTTTATTTTCCTTTTATTTAATGATAAAGGCTTAAATAACCTTGAGAAAGATGGTACCTATCCTGTTGTTTTAAAGTTTTTCACTCAGTTTATTTTAATTCCATTACTCCTTATATATGTAACTATTCTTTATTTCTATTCTGTTAAAATATTAATCAACTGGCAGCTTCCCAGAGGCTGGGTGTCTTATCTTGTTCTAGCATATAGTACCGTTGGTATTCTGGCACTGCTCCTGGTTCATCCGTTGAAAGAAGAAAACGCAAAATCCTGGGTTAGGATATTTTCAAAAGCATTTTATTATACCATTGCCCCTTTGATTGTATTGCTTTTCACTGCTATTTTCACCAGAATTTTAGAATATGGTTACACAGAACCAAGGTATTTCGTTCTCCTGCTTGCCCTATGGCTCTTAAGCATTGTCATTTACTTTATTTCCAGCAAAAAGGCTACGATAAAGTTTATTCCGGTCAGTTTATTTTTATTTGGAGCTTTTGCATTGATTTTCCCTTATCTTAATGCTTTTAGTGTCGCTAAAAGAAGCCAGAAAGCAGAATTAATGGATATTTTAAACAAGCATCAGCTGATTAGTGCGGGCAAGATTAATTTTCAGAAAAAAGTTACAGATACAATCCGTAATGAAATTGCTGATAAATTTGAATTTCTGGCCGAAAGAAAGCAAGTTGAATTTTTATCCACTCTACTGAACGAAAAAGACCAGGCTGAATTATCGGATAACATTAACGATGGTACATTTTACAGTATAAATTACAGCATTCAGAATAAATTTTCAGACGTGAATATTACGGTAAATAAAAGGCCTTATGAAATGAACAGACTTGTTCTCGTTCCTGAAAAACAGGTGGTAGAAATCGGAAATTATCAATATTTAATTTCTTTCCACCGTTATAGCAGAGATCCTCAAAAACTGAATGACGACCAGTTTGAACTGGTAGATCAACTGACCGAAAATTCCTCATTAAAATTGAAATTAAATTCAAAAGAAGAAATAGATTTTGGACCACAGATCATTCGACTGTTTGAGGAAAATAAAAATAAAAACGGAAATGTAAAAGTTCCCGAGATCGCTATGGAATCTGATTTGGGCAAGTATCATGTCAAACTGATTTTCAGTGAAATGACAAGAGAAAAATACGCTGATGATGACAAAGCCAGCATGTATTACGAAAACGTTTACCTCTTGGTAAGATCGAAATAAATAAGTTGACTAGTCCTAAATAAGCGTTACATACTAATAGGATAAAAATACTAATATTTATTATATAGTTGTTGGGTTTTCCCGACAACTATATTTGTTTTTATACGTTCTTATTTTTACACTATTTTGTTTGTGCATCTGCTCGGGTGTTTTCATATAACACGACCAATGTGGTCTTTTGGTATTATAAATGTGAACTGCATCTTCTACCAATAACTTCATTGTCTGTATATTTACCTGATAATCTTCTAATAAGAACTCTTGTTTGAGTATTCCGTTTACTCTTTCTGCAATAGCATTTGCATAAGGATCATAGCTTTCAGTCATTGAGGGTCTGATATTTTTCTTTTTCAATATTTTTTGATAAACATGACTGCAATATTGTAACCTCTGTCGGAATGATGAATTAAGCTTTTTTTATAATTTCTTCTCCTTATAGCCATATTCAGGGCCCGCAGAGATCCCTCAGTTGCCAAACTATTAGAAAGATCATATCCCATTATTTTCTTAGAATAAGCATCTGTAACCAAAGCCAGATAGCAATTCCTGTCTCGCCCTCCAATATAAGTGATATCTGAAACCCATACTTGTTCCGGCTGTTCCAATGGCATATTTTCTATTAGATTCTTATGCTTTCTGAATCGATGATGGGAATTGGTGGTTATTCGATAGTTTCTTTTGGGTTTTATGAGCATATGATTGGCTCTGAGTATGCTGAAAAGTTTATCTCGTCCCACATGTAATGTATGCAGAGAGTCCGCCAGCATATGATAGATCTTTCTTGTACCCACACGAGGCATCATCAAACGCAGGTTATTGACCAGTGTAATCACTTGGTCAGCCCGGGCTTGTTTTTGATCTCTAAGCCAAAAGCTTCGATAATAGTGCTGTCGGTTGATCCCGACCAATCTACAAAGATAACTTATCGTTTTTTTTGTTTCTTTGCTGAGATGCTGGATTGATCGGGAAAGGAGTTTTTTCTTACCGGAATCAAATATTCTTCCTCCGCCAGGTCTATCAATTTATCCAAAATAGCGGCTTTGTCTTCCGACTCCGTTAAACGGGTTTCAAGGTATTCGTTATGACGTTCCAGACGTTTTAACTTCTCTTCCAGCTCTTTAATCTTTTGTTCAGGTGTTTGCATAGCTTTATGTTGGGAGCGGTTGTCTATATCAAAGGTACCATATTTTCTTCGCCATTCCGTTATAGTGCCGTGACCTTGAATACCATACTTACGCATTGCTGCACGATTGCCAATACTGCCACTCTACTTCTTTTACTACCGCCAATTTAAAGGAGACGCTGTAATCCTTTTGGCTACGTTTTACATACTGATTGTGAAATGATTCCATAACATTACTTTTTTTGTGTAACGCTATGTTAGGACGAGACAAGTATTAAAATAAAAAAGGCTATCCTGCGGATAGCCTTTTTTTATTGATATAAATCGTTTTTTATCTATTGGTACCTGAACTCCATACCGGGGAATTTCTTCCATAAATCACCAGGTTTCCGTCATTTTGAACTGTTAGTTTTACAGCTCCTCTGTTGTTGGTATTTGAGCTCCACACTGGTCTGTTATAAGAATCATATACTACCAGGTTTCCATCACCTTGGAATTCCGCTTTACTTCCTCTGTTATCAGTAGCTGTAGCCCAGATAGCATTTCCATTTCTATTAGCTAAAACAAGATTACCATCATCCTGGAAAACCAAATAGTAACGTCCATCTGAAGAATATAATTTGGTATCTTTACGAAATCTGTATCCGGTGGATACATAATCCCTGTTACCATAACGATCGCCATTACCCCAGCCATTATTATTTTTGATACCTCCCTGTGAAGCCCATAAAGGATTGGATCCATTATAGATAACAAGATTACCATCATCCTGAACTGATAATTTATCAGCTCCCTTGCCATCAGTATTTGAACTGAAAGCAACACCATTACCCCTTGTATACACTACCAGATTACCATCTCTTTGGAAAATCGCTTTCACTCCTCTGTTGGTAGTTTTTGACTCCCATGCAGGAGCGCCGGATCTGTTATAAAATACAAGATTTCCATCATTCTGAAAGATCAGATAGTACTCATTATTATCCGCCCAGTATTTTTTGTCCTGTCTTAAGGTCTGTCCCGCATAAATGCTTTGTGCGTTGACAAGCAACCCACCAAACACCATCATAAATGCTAATAAATGTTTTTTCATTATAATTACTTTTTGATTGATTGATAATTTTCTAAAATTATGCCAAAACATCATAATATTTCAACCCAAGTTATAATTAAATGATTATCTGGAAATTAAATTCCATAAAAAAAGCGGCTAAAAAGCCGCTTCATATTTTTACCAACGATTTCCGCCGCCTCCGCCACGGTTGTTGTTACCACCATAGCCTCCGCCTCTGTTGTTGTTATTACCATAACCTCCGCCTCTGTTGTTGTCGAAGCTTCTTCTTGGCTTCTCCTCTCTTGGCTTAGCTTCAGATACGTTTAAAGTTTTTCCGTTGAATTCTTTTTGGTTAAGAGCTTCAATAGCTTGCTGTCCTTCTTCATCACCCATCTCTACGAAACCGAAACCTCTGGAACGACCAGTTTCTCTGTCTGTAACGATTTTAGCTGATGATACATCTCCAAATTCTGCGAATAGATCGTGCAACTCATACTCTTTAGTTGCGTAATTGATGTTTGAAACAAAAATGTTCATTTTAAATAAATTAAAAAATTAATAAAAATTTGGTATATAAAAGAAAAACAACATAAATTAATGAACAAATATTGATTCCAAATATAAACGTATGCAAGATACAATTAAAAATTTCAAATCAAAGCTTTTTTTAAATATTTCTCACATTATGTTGAGTACAGGCTATTAAAACCATCACTAAAACAGTTTAAATGATTGAAATACAGTAATTTACATCAAAAATAAAATTACGTTAAATTATTTAACATTTAACGTAAAAAAATGGCATTTATTCAGCTTAATCCTGTTTTTACATTTGCAAACCCACTCTATTATTCAAGTTTTTAAAATTTAACATTAAAAAGATGAAACAATATACAACCAACTACACCAATACTTTTATTGAAATTGCTGAAGACTGCCCGGTTTCCATGGCACAGATTCCTCCTGAAAAAAAAGTAAAAACGCTCGCCAACCTTCAATATGAAGCGCTCATACAACACCCTTACCAATATTCTTCAGACGATATTATTTTTGGATGTCATGCTATTAAAAATGATATTTCAGATAACGAGATGCAAGAAGAAAGAGAAAAATTCTTTTCCAAAGGACAGCCATGCCTCCGTTGTTCTCCTTTAGCAAAAAAATACGGATTTGGGTTCCATCATAACTCTGAGGGAAAAGTCGCTCTGATTCCTGTAGAAAACAAAGAATATCAGATATTACTGAATGATGCTTCTATAACTAAAACCAAAGCAATGCGCTCCAAAAGAAAATGATTGAGAAAATGAATGATTCTTTTCAGATCAATAAATACTATTCTTTTGAAAAGATCAGCTTTTAACACTAAATTTGTACTGCAAATTATTAATTATTAAAAGACATGAACTACCATACCAGAAAATGGGTAAAACCCGAAGATTTAAATCCCAACCATTCGCTTTTCGGAGGAAGACTACTTCAATGGATTGATGAAGAAGCTGCCCTTTACGCTATTATCCAGCTGGAAAATACTAAAGTAGTAACGAAATTCATCTCTGAAATCAACTTTGTAAGTTCAGCCAAACAGGGAGACATTATAGAAATAGGAATAGAAGCTACTCATTTCGGATCTTCTTCTATTACTTTAAGATGTGATGTAAGAAACAAAATGACTCATCAAACGATTATTACTGTAGAAAGAATTGTCATGGTAAACCTTGACGCAGATGGCAATCCCGCTCCTCACGGCAAAACCCAGATTGAATTCGTAAAAGACAGATTAAACAACGGTCTATGAAGATATTCATAAAAAATATGGTCTGCAACAGATGCATTGCGGCGGTGGAAAACATTTTCCGCAATGCAGAGGTAAAAACAACTGGCGTTTTATTAGGTGAAGCAGAAACAGAATCTGAAATTTCTCCTGAAAAAATGCAGATCATAGAAAAAGAACTGCTTGATACGGGTTTTGAAAGAATCATGGATTCCGCACATCAGGTTGTTGAAAAAATCAAAAACCTGATTATTGTAAAAATCAGTGACCTTGATATTGCTGAAGACTTTCTGCTTTCGGAATTTTTAAGTTCAAAACTCCATAAAGACTACAGTTCTCTTTCAAAAACGTTTTCACAAAACGAAAATATCACCTTAGAGCAGTTCTTCATCCTTCAGAAAATTGAAAAGGTAAAAGAACTTCTTCTATATAATGAATTCAACCTTACCGAAATTGCGGGAAAAATTGGTTATAAAAGTGTGCAGCATCTTTCTACCCAATTCCGTAATGTAACAGGATTCACTCCCACAGAGTTTAAAAAACTTAAAGAACACCATCGCAAAGCGCTTGACAATCTTTAATACGTTTGAGAGTTTGAGCGTTTACAGGTAACGGAGTTAAATATTCCAATCACACTTACAAACACTCAAACCCTTACACTCTTATACTCTCCCACTCTCCCACCCTCAAACTCTTTCACTCCACCTAATTTTATAACTATTATCCTTAAATTTATAACAGCCTTAGTTTTCCATTTTGGAAATTTGTACTATAAATTTAAGAATCATGGACCAACAGTATAAAATACTCGGAATGACCTGTTCCGGCTGCCAGAAAAAAATTTCAAATCAACTGAACAGTGTTGATGGGGTTACCGCCGATGTAAATCTGGAAACCAATACCGCAACAATCACCTCTGAGCATGGAGTAAAACTTTCAGTTTTAAATGATGCTTTGGCAGAAATAGGAAAATACAGACTTGAAGATCCCAATCATCCTGAGACAACCTTTGTAAAACCTCAGGACCGCGTATCACCGTCTTCAGTATACTATTGTCCAATGGAGTGCGAAGGAGATAAAGTATATTTCAAACAGGGCGAAAGATGTCCTGTCTGCAAAATGTATCTGGTTCCTATTGAAGAAAAACTGGCCAAAGACCCTAATCACAAACCGACCTATTCCTCAACCCATCTTCCGGAGAACTTTAAAGACAGTATCGGAAAACACTATTGTCCTATGTTTTGTGAAGGAGATAAAGTGTACGATGAAAAAGGTGATTGCCCGGTTTGCCACATGCATTTAGAACCCATCACAGAAGAGCTTATAGAAAAAGCAGGTTCGCATCAACATCATTCTCATTCCCACTCTCATCATGATCATAATCATAGTCACAATCATGAAGCTCCGAAAGTAACTGATGAAATGGCAGGCAGATATTACTGTCCGATGTATTGCGAAGGTGATAAAACCTACGATTCCAATGTAGGATGCCCTGTTTGCGGAATGGATCTTGTAAAGTATCCCGAAAAGAAAACTGCAAAATACACCTGCCCTATGCACCCGGAAATCATCCGTGATGAA
Source organism: Chryseobacterium sp. Marseille-Q8038 (assembly GCF_965111995.1). Classification (NCBI taxonomy): domain Bacteria; kingdom Pseudomonadati; phylum Bacteroidota; class Flavobacteriia; order Flavobacteriales; family Weeksellaceae; genus Chryseobacterium; species Chryseobacterium sp. Marseille-Q8038. Next base: position 1,443,059 of record NZ_CBCOPN010000001.1, read on the forward strand.
CCCGGAGACTGCCCGATCTGCGGGATGGATCTCGTAAGAATGCCAGATAGTGGTGAAGATGAAGAAGATGAAACTTATACTCTATTAAAAAAGAAATTCATTACATCATTAGCATTTACCATTCCCGTTTTCATTCTTTCCATGGGTGGAATGTTTATCAATTTCCCTTTTTCCCATCAGGTTCAGGGATTTATTGAACTTGCTTTAACGCTTCCGGTGATGTTTTATTCAGGCTGGTTTCTGTTAAAAAGAGGTTGGGTTTCTTTTAAGACCTGGAATCTTAACATGTTCAGTCTTATTGCTCTGGGTGTAGCTGCAGCATTTATTTTCAGTATTGTAGCATTAATTTTCCCGGATATCATTCCACATGAAATTCGTGGCCATAATCATGAAATCCCTTTATATTTTGAAGCGGTCTGTGTGATTTTAACCCTTGTTATTTTAGGGCAATTGATGGAGGCAGCAGCTCATAAAAAAACGGGAAATGCCATTAAAGAATTGATGAATCTTTCTCCCGATGAAGCCAATCTCATCGTAAATGGTGAGGAAAAGAAAGTTCTGCTTTCTCAGGTAAAAATAGGAGATTTATTAAAAGTAAAACCTGGTGAAAAAATTCCGGTGGACGGAAAAATCATTGAAGGTAATTCTATTGTTGACGAAAGTATGATCACGGGAGAACCTATTCCTGTTGAAAAAAATGTAGATGATAAAGTGTCTTCCGGAACCCTAAACGGCAATCAGGTATTCATTATGAAGGCGGAAAAAGTAGGTGATGAAACCCTGCTTTCACAAATCATTAAAATGGTCAATGAAGCGAGCCGCAGCAAAGCTCCAATCCAGAAGCTTACTGACAAAGTTTCAAAAGTTTTTGTTCCTGTGGTCATCCTTATCGCTGCCCTTACTTTTATTCTGTGGCAGTTTTTCGGTCCGGAAGGAAAAAGAAGTTTATTTGCCTTTGTGAATGCTGTGGCAGTTTTAATTGTAGCATGTCCCTGTGCCCTTGGGCTCGCCACTCCCATGTCTTTAATGGTAGGAATCGGGAAAGGTGCTAAAAACGGAATCCTGATCAAGAATGCAGAAGCCCTTGAACAAATGAATAAAGTGAATGTCCTGATCACTGATAAAACAGGAACCTTAACGGAAGGAAAACCTTCAGTAGAACACATTGAAACCGTAAATGGTGATCAGCATCAGATTTTACAGCTTGCTTTTTCTTTGAATCAGAATTCTGAACATCCCCTTTCCAATGCCGTTATAAAAAGAGCAAAAGAAGAGAATCTTACTGCTGAAAAGGTAGATCAGTTTGAAAACATTTCCGGAAAAGGAGTAAAAGGAAAAATCAATAATAAGACTGTTTACTTAGGAAATGAAAGCCTGTTGACTTCCCATCAGATTACAATTCCTGAAAATTTAAAAAAGAAAGCTGTCGAAGTGCAGTCAAAGGCACATACAATTTCTTACATCGCACAGGATCAGCAGGTGCTTGGATTCATAAGCTTTACAGATAAAATCAAAGAAAGCTCTAAAAAAGCAGTCAAACAGCTGATGAGTGAAGGAATAGACGTTATCATGATGACAGGAGACAACGAGCATACTGCAAAAGCTGTAGCAGATGAATTAGGAATTAAACATTTCAAAGCCAACTGCCTTCCTGAAGATAAACTCAACGAGGTAAAAAAACTACAACAACAGGGTAAAATTGTGGCCATGACCGGAGATGGCATCAATGACTCTCCTGCCCTAGCCCAATCCGATGTGGGAATTGCTATGGGAACAGGAACAGATGTTGCCATTGAAAGTGCTGAGATCACTTTATTAAAAGGAGATATCTTAGGCGTTGCAAAAGCAAAGTTACTGAGTGAAAAACTTCTCAAAAACATTAAAGAAAACCTGTTCTTTGCGTTCATCTATAATGTATTGGGAGTTCCGGTTGCGGCAGGATTATTGTATCCATTCTTTGGAATTCTTTTATCACCCATGATTGCAGCTGCAGCAATGAGCTTCAGTTCCTTGTCTGTGATACTGAATTCATTGAGGCTCAACTCCGTGGATCTGGATATAAAATAACATTATGACAAAAGAAAATCTTTACATAGGATGTTCGGGATTTTATAATAACGACTGGAAAGGGTCTTTATATCCTGAAAATGCCCAAAGTAAAGATTTTCTTTCTTTATATTCAACAACGTTCAATGCCGTAGAAATTAATTCTACATTTTATAGAAAACCAACTTCAAAAACATTATTGAAATGGTATGATGAAACCCCTGATGATTTCAGATTCTTCATTAAAATCCCAAAAGCCATCACCCATCAAAACCGGCTTGAAAATTCCAAAGATGAGATTACCCTATTCTGCGACCATATTCAGAACGGTCTGAAGGATAAACTTTCCGGATTTCTATATCAACTTCCTCCTTCCTTTAAAAACACAGCAGAAAATACAGAGCGGATCATGGACAATATGGATCATAGATTCCTGAACGTCATTGAATTCCGACACAACTCATGGTGGCAAAAAGAAGTATTTGATCTATTAAAAAAACATAATATTATTTTCTCGGGTGTAAGTTTTCCAGGCAATCTTCCCGAAGACCTTATTATTAATCATTCGGAGATACTTTATTATAGACTTCACGGGAAACCTGTTCTTTACAAATCAGAATATAGTAAAGATTTTATGGATGCATTGGCTGAAAAGATTAAAAATACCACCCAAATCTCATTTATTTTCTTCAACAATACCTGGGGAATAGCAGCTATTAAAAATTCCCTGTATTTAAAAAGCATCTTAAAATAAAGATTCTATAAAAATTATCTTTTTTTTGTTAAAATAAAATAATTCTCCATTCAATGAAGAATATTAAAACTTCAACATATATAGAGAAAAACTATTGGTTTCACATTTATAAATGTTAAAAAATAAGGAAAACAAAATCATAAGATTGCAATTCAATTCTTATTGGAAATCGCCTTTAAAATAAAGTTCTTAAAATAAACTTAAAAAGAAAATAAACTGCACAGCATGGCATATAATTTGTTAACTTTCAATTGTTATTTTTAACGATTTTTAACAATTTAATTTCCATTATCTTTATGAGAAAAATTTTTGCGGGAAAGTCAAAAAATGCGACTTTTCTCGGGATGTTTGCATTGATGAGTGCAACTTCGGCTTTATTGTATAGCTGTAATTTTAAAAATGAAGTGAATAACGACCCCGTCGTCAGTTCACAGGAACATCCTTCCGCAGAAATAGTCCCTAAAATGGATGATGAAAGTGTAGACCCGGATAAAAGAGTGATCTACCTTACCTTCGATGACGGCCCCAATCAGGGGACCGAAAATCTTTTAAAAATCCTGGACAAAAGAAATGTTTGTGCAACCGCCTTTCTGGTAGGGAAACATGCCTACGGAAGCAAAAAACAGAAAGATGATCTGCTGCTGCTGAAGCAAAACCCTCTTGTAGAACTTGCCAACCATAGCTTTAGTCATGCCCACAACAAATACACCGATTTTTATAAAAATGCTGAATCAGTAGTCCATGATTTTGATATTGCAAAAGACAGTCTGAAGCTTACTGATAAAATAGCAAGAACTCCCGGAAGAAATATCTGGAGACTCAACAATATTAACGTAACTGATATCAAAAGTTCTACTGCAGCAGCAGATGGCCTTAAGAAAGCAGGTTATAAAGTCATCGGCTGGGATCTCGAATGGAGACCTTCCCAGAAAATGACTTTGAAAGGAAGCCATGAAGCCATGATCAAGAAAGTGGACAGTATTTTCTTAAACGACCTTGAGAAAACTTCCAGACACCTTGTTTTCCTTACCCATGACCAATATCTGAGAGATGCAGACTCCATCAACGAGCTGGATCTGTTTATTGAAAAACTACAGAGAAGCAACAAGTTTGTTTTCAGAAAAATTTCTCAGTATCCTAAAATTAATGAGGTTTTGAATTAATTTCACTGTAAAAGTATAAGGGAAATGTATTCATGACTGGGAACTGTCAGGGAAATTTCGGAAATTTGCATCTATGAGTATTAAAGAAAATTACAACGCTATAAAAGATCAGCTGCCATCCGGTGTTCAGCTGGTTGCTGTTTCGAAAACACATCCGGCTTCTGCAGTTCAGGAAGTGTATGATCTCGGACAAAAAGTTTTTGGAGAGAATAAAGTACAGGAACTGATGGAGAAAGCACCGCTGCTTCCTCAGGATATCCAATGGCACCTGATTGGTCATTTACAAACCAACAAAGTAAAATACATAGCTCCTTTCATAGATACCATACAAAGTGTGGATTCCGAAAAATTATTGACCGAAATCAACAAAGAAGCAGGAAAGAACAACAGAGTCATTAAGGTTCTTTTACAGGTAAAAATTGCCGCAGAAGAAAGTAAATTCGGTCTTGAAATTTCTGAGGCTAAAGATGCTTACCAGCAATATCTTGAAGGTAAGTTTCCCCATGTTGAAATTACCGGCTTAATGGGAATGGCAACATTCACGGATGATGAGCAGCAGGTAAGAAATGAATTTTTAACCTTGAAGAGTCTTTTTAACGAATTAAATCAATTAAAAACTGTAAACACCTTATCAATGGGAATGAGCGATGATTTCCCTATAGCGATCGAGTGTGGTGCTAACTCTGTGAGGGTTGGATCTGCGATTTTTGGGAGAAGAGACTACTCAAAATAGAATATTTAGGTACAGTTTTTGCTAATAATTGAAACAAAAAATTTAAATTTGCAACTATGCAAAAAATCCTTATAGTAGAAGACGAAAAAGCAATCTCGGGAGTACTTCACAGTATTCTTTCGGATGAACTAACCGATTATGAATTTGTTATCGCCGAAGACGGCCTTGAAGGTTACAAACAGGTAGAAAAAGAAGATTTCGCTTTGGTGATTTCTGATATCAAGATGCCTAAACTTTCAGGAACCGAACTGTTGAAGCAAAGTCTTGCATTAAAACCAGAAACTACTTTTATCATGATTTCAGGCCACGCAGATATTGATTCTGCTGTTTCCTGTTTGAAGGACGGTGCATACGATTTTATTTCCAAACCAATTGATATCAACAGACTTATTACAAGTGTGAAAAATGCATTGGTTAAAGAAACTCTGAAGAAAGAAAACAAAAATCTTCAGACTGAAAATAAAACCTTAAAGAAAAAAGTAAGTAAAAAATACCAGATGATTGGTACCTCTCCTGCTCTCCAAAAGATTCAGGATATGATCGAAAAAGTAGCAGTTTCTGACGCCAGAGTTCTAATCACCGGGCCTAACGGTGCCGGAAAGGAATTGGTAGCCCATGCAATTCATAATCAAAGTGAACGTGCAAGAGGTCCTATGGTAGAGGTAAACTGTGCGGCTATTCCATCTGAACTTATTGAGTCTGAGCTTTTCGGACACGTAAAAGGATCTTTTACAGGTGCTATTAAAGATAAGCAGGGAAAATTTGAACAGGCTAACAATGGTACGATCTTCCTTGACGAGATTGGAGACATGAGTCTTATCGCTCAGGCTAAGGTATTGAGAGCTCTTCAGGAAAGCAAAGTTTCTCCTGTGGGAAGTGATAAAGAAATTAAAGTTGACGTAAGAGTAATTGCGGCAACCAATAAAAATATGCAGAAAGAAATTGAGGAAGGAAAATTCAGAGAAGACCTTTACCACAGACTTTCTGTAATTGAAATTTATGTTCCGCCTTTGGATGAAAGAAAAGAGGATATCAAATTGCTGGTTGAACATTTTTCAGGTATGATTGCTGATGAGCATGGTACAGCTACGAAAAAATTTGACGATAAAGCTATTGATGCTTTAAAAGCTCTTTCATGGACTGGAAATATCAGGGAATTAAGAAATGTTGTGGAAAGATTGATTATTCTTGGTGGAAACACTGTTTCTGAAGGTGACGTTGCAAGTTTTGTAAGGAAATAATAAAGTTATTATTTACCATATATAAAAATTTGCAGTGTTACCACTGCAAATTTTTTTTGTCCCTATTTTAATTATAAACTATATGAATCTTAAAATATTATGAACTTTTTAAACAAAAACTATACAAAAGAATGCCTGACTTTGGCTCTGCCTGTGATGCTTACCCAGGTAGGGCAGGTTTCAGTAAATTTATTCGATAATATTATTGTCGGAAAACTTTTGGGTGCCGATGCACTGGCATCCGTTTCATTAGGTAACGCTGTGTTTTTCTCCATATTTGTATTAGCCCTGGGCTTTTCATTTGCAATCCCGCCATTGGTTTCGGAAGCACACTCAAAAGAGGATCATACTACGATTAATTCCGTATTCAGCCACGGTTTCATTATCAATATGTCTGTTGGGATTATCCTTATGGTGGTTCTACTTTTGGGAATGCCACTACTCTATCACTCCGGACAACCAGCCAAGATCATTCCTGATACCGTAGGATTTTTAAGTATAATGGTGATCAGTATGATCCCGTTCATGGCATTTCAGACGCTTCGTGAAGTTTCTGAAGGACTGTCTTATACCATTGGTGTTACGAAAGCTACCATTATTGCCAACATCATCAATATTGCATTAAACTATGTCTTTATCAAAGGACTTTGGGGAATACCTGCAATGGGTGTACAAGGATCCGCTTTAGCAACCTTGATTTCCAGAGTTTTCATGGTGGTTTTCCTGTATTTTGTATTGCTTAAAGAAAAAAGAACAAGACGCTATATCAAGGATTTTTCTTTAAAAATTCAGGATTTCTCAAAGCAAATGTTTGATAAAATGGTAAGACTTGGATTGCCTACAGCTTTACAGATGTTCTTTGAAGTAACAGCATTTGCCGGGGCTGCATTTATCTGCGGACTGATTTCTGCTCATGATATTGCTTCTCACCAGATCGCTTTAAGTATGGCTTCCTTCACCTTCAACCTATGCGTTGGGTTTAGTGTTGCTTCTACAGTAATGATCGGAAGAAAAGTGGGCGAACAGAACTTTGTGGAACTGAGAAAAGTAGGAATCAACAACCTGAAGATTGCTTTTATTTTCATGTGTATCTGTGGATTGGTATTTATTCTAGGAAGAAATATACTCCCTACATTCTTCACGAAAAAAGAAGAAGTGGAAGTCATTACACTGGCCGCAAAACTTATGGTCATTGCAGCTTTATTCCAGCTTTCTGACGGAATTCAGGTGACGGCATTAGGAATGCTGAGAGGGCTTCAGGATGTGAAAATTCCATCTATCTATACCTTTATTGCTTATTGGGTGATTACCATTCCTTTGGGATATTTCTTCTGTGTAACATTGGAAATGGGAGCATTCGGAATGTGGATCGCACTTGGATTAGGACTGACCGTATCAGCCGTTTTCCTGGTGAAACGATTCCTGAATATGTCTGCGAAAAGAATTAAGCAGAATTCATAAATAAAAATATAAGTACATATTGACGCAGAGTTTTTTAGCTCTGCGTTTTTTATTGAATTTTATTATTTTTAATTTAGCAATGATGAAATAATAAAAAAACTGATGGATTTAACTATTGAACAACTTCGGAGTTCTTCAATTAATTTTGATATGGCAGCATCCAGACTGCAAATCATTATCAAAGGATTAAACGATGCTTTGGTATATCTAAGATGTGAGGAACAAGGTATTGACTGGTGGGGAACGATAGATGAAAAATATGAATATGAATCAATATATAATCTAGCAATTCTCGCTTTTGAACACTATCTAAAAACAACCATAGAAGATTATAAACTCGTTAACGAAGAGGACAACTCTCAACTCTACTATTCCGAGCCCAATATTTCATTGATTTTTATTCTGGCGAAGTATATAAAAAATGAGTTGGAGTTTCCGCAAAAAGCTTTAAGTCATTATAATTTAAATATTCATGATTACCCTGTATACAATGGTATTATTGCATTAAACCCTCAAAAAGATCTTGAGGAAATTATAAAACAAATGCAAAACTGGAGAACTAAAATTATTAATATATATTATCAGGAATAAGAACAAAGTAGCTCTAAAGAATACAATTAAAGTGTTTCAAATGCAAACCAGCATCTTTATACTTTCTCACATATCTTACTGGTTAAGCACTATAAGCGCATTAATCTATTCTCTTCCCTAAAATCTTCAGACTTCTCTCCACACCATCCAAGATTGCTACATTAGGAAGGCTTCCCCAATCCTCAAAGCCGAAGTATCTGAACAGCTTCAAACTGGGTTCATTATGAAGAAAAATAAGAGCGACAAGGTTTTTTACCCCAAACTTTCCAGCGTTATCAATACAATACTGAAGAATAGTTTTTCCATATCCTTTTCCTCTGCAGGTTTCATCCAGATAAATGCTTACTTCTACCGTTCCATTGTATGCCGCTCTTTCATGGAATGAACTGAAGCTCACCCACCCTACGGCTTCATTCTGCTCATCTTCAACTACCCAAAGTGGTCTTGTCTGTGGATTGTGCTCCTCAAACCATTTTAGTTTGCTTTCTACAGAAACTTCTTCCATATCTGCAGTCACCATCCTGGAGGCTATTGTTGAATTATATATGGCTACAATTTTATTTAAATCTGCTAGCTCAGCATTTCTGAACTTTAATTTTTCCATTTGACGAATATTCGACTTAATTTTATACAAAAATACTAAATTTCAAAAACACCCCATCAAAATCAACACTTAAATTATTAAATATTAAAATTTAAAACAAAACACCCCTTAAAAACATACCAAAATATCATTAGTAAAAAAAACGAAACTTTTTTTGATATACGCAAAGACGCAATGGAATTTGAAGATCAAATATTTTAAGGCACAAAGGTTTTATCTTCGATAAAATTGAATACTGGTTATTTTTTAATCACTTGAAGATTCTTTTAATTAAGCAAATTCTAATTAAAAAAGGACTAGCACAGTTTCCGCAACTTGCAGAAAAATTCATAGTCATCGCTTGATGAAAATCTTTGATTTTCTTGTGCCTTAAAATTATAAATAAGGATTAAAAAAACTTTGCGTCTTTGCGATTTTCCAACAAAAGAATGATGTTTAAAATTATAAATAAGCATTGAGAAAATCTTTACATCTTTTTGCTTGTCAACGAAATTATTTCAAATCCTTTAAAATTCTATTCAAACTTCTCACTGTAATGCCAAGATAGGCAGCCATATCTTCTTTAGAAATCTGAATACCTTGCTTTGACTGCATGTTCAGTAATTGTGTTACAGTATGTTCTACCGTATACAACTGTTGATAAGATGCCCTGCTGGAAGTATTGATAATTCTTTCCGCAAATGAATCCAATAATAAATGGTTAAGAGCGAGATCATTTTTAATCAAAGATTTGAAATAGGAAACATTGACTTCATAAACGGTCACTTCAGAGACTGCTTTTACCCCACATAAACAGCTGATATTCTTCATCAATTCTACTTCTCCAAGGATTTCCCCATTTCCCAGAAATTCGACAATATATTCTTTTCCGTTTTCTTCAGTAAGATAACATTTGGCAACACCTTCTTTAATCAACATAACCTTTGACAGTGGCTGATGCTGTATCAATATATTTTCTTCCCGGGAGAAATCCTTTACTACCACCTCTTCTCTACCCTCCTGCTTCATGTAAAGTTCTTCGAAATACTTTAGAAATTCCTGATTTGTTCGTAACATAGGTGTTCGGGACAAATGTCCTTTGTTTATTGAGTTTTTATACTGAATTTTGACACCAGAAAATTACAAAACAAAAATGAATAATCATATTACCACGATTGCCTTTGATGCTGATGATACCCTTTGGGTCAACGAACCTTATTTTCAGGAGGCAGAAAAAGAATTCTGTATGCTGCTTGAAGATTATCTTCCGCAACATTCTGTGTCACAGGAACTGTTTAAAACGGAAATGCAGAATCTTCATTTGTATGGGTATGGAGTAAAAGGATTTATGCTTTGCATGATTGAAACTATTGGCAGAGTTTCCAATAATACGGCGTCATTAGAATTAGTGAATAAAGCGATTCAGCTGGGTCAGGATCTTCTTCAGAAACCTATTGAAATGTTGGATGGGGTCACGGAAACCCTTGAAAGCTTAAAGGGAAAATACCGACTGGTTGTCGCGACAAAGGGAGATCTTCTGGATCAGGAGCGTAAATTAAAAAATTCAGGGTTACAGGACTATTTCCATCACATTGAAATCATGAGTGATAAAAAAGAAAATGATTACAAAAAGCTTCTGAAACATCTGGATTGTCAACCTGAAAACTTCCTTATGCTTGGCAATTCTATAAAATCAGATATTTTACCGGTGCTGGAAATTGGAGGTTCTGCCGCCCATATTCCTTATCATGTCACATGGACTCATGAACAGCATGAAGTTAACCTGAAGCATCCGAATTTTATGGAGCTTAAGAGTGTTGATGAAATCTTGAAACATCTTTAATATTTAAACCATTAAGGTCTGTTAAGAAAGTAAGATTATTAAGATGAGCTTCGCTTTAAGGAAAAGCCTAGTCTTATATTCTATAAAGTTTTATTTACTATCTTTTACTTCCTTATTATATTTTTTAATCAAACAAAAGAGACTGCTTATTACAAGCAGTCTCTTTTGTTGTTTATTTCTTCAAACATTTTTCAAGGAACTGATCCTGCTCCCATAAAAGATGTAAGATATTTTCTTTCGCCTGGTATCCGTGGGCTTCTTTTGGAAGAAGAACCATTTTTACCGGAGCTCCAAGGTTTTTCAATGCCTGAAAATATCTTTCAGTCTGCAAAGTAAATGTTCCCGGATTGTTATCCGCATCACCATGAATCAGAAGAAGAGGTGTTTTCATTTTGTCTGCATGCATGAATGGAGACATTGTATTGTAAATCTCCGGAACATCCCAATAGTTTCTCTGCTCGCTCTGGAATCCGAATGGCGTCAACGTTCTGTTGTAAGCACCACTTCTTGCAATTCCACATGCAAATAGGTTAGAATGTGTCAAAAGGTTTGCAGTCATAAATGCACCATAAGAATGCCCGCCTACTGCGACTTTCTTTTTGTCGATATATCCCAGATGATCAACGGCATCAATGGCAGCAGCAGCATTGGCTACCAACTGTGGAATAAAAGAGTCATTAGGCTCAGTTTTTCCTTCACCAATAATCGGGAAAGCAGCATCATCAAGAACAGCGTACCCTTTTGTTGTCCAGTATACAAAAGATCCGTAGTATGGGAATGTAAAATCGTTCGGGTTCTGAGTGTTCTGCCCTGCTGTATTTTTATCTTTATACTCTGTAGGATAAGCCCAAATTAGCAAAGGAAGCTTCTCTTTCTTCGCTTTTCTGTCATAATTAGCAGGAAGATAAAGGGTTCCGGTTAAGGTAACACCATCATTCCTCTTGTACGTAATCACTTCTTTATAAACGTCTTTAATACTTTCAAAAGGGTTTGCAAAGGAGGTTACAGCTTCTGCTTTATTAGATTTAATATTCTTTTTGAAGTAATTAGGATAAATGCTCGGCGATTGTTGAACTGTAAGAATTTCTCCTTTTGAAGCATTAAGAATATCAATAATTTCTTCTTTACCATTCTTCATATTCGAAGTGTAAAGTCTTTTCTTTTTCAGGGATTTTACATCCATTTCATCGATAAAAGGATGCTGTCCGTCTTTGGTGAAACCAGCTCCAATCAGATAGGCTTTTCCACCTTTCATATCGATAACATATCTTCCGTACTGATTTTTTGTTGTATTAAAATTCCCCGGATCACTGTAAACATCCTGATAATTTCTATCATCGAAAACTTTAGATTCCCCGTTATTAGTATCTATCAGGTAAGATTTTGTATTTCTGGTATCATACCAGCCTTCAGAAACAATGGCATAATGATCATTAGTCCAAACTACATCATCATATCTTTGTTTCGTTTTGAAGAAAGATTTAGGAGCTGCTGTAAACGGAGCTTCCCATGTAAATACCTCGTCTCTGTACTCGGCAGTTTTAGACTGGTCTCCTCCATCTAAAGCTTCGGCATAAGTAAGAGTCGCAGGTGCATCACTTCTCCAGGCCATATCTCTTTTTCCGGTTCTTACCGATGAGAATCCTTTCGGCATGATTTCATTCAAAGGAACATCATTTACTGTTTTTACAGTATTTCCTTTCATATCATACACTACTGTTGTGGATGGAAATCGGTTAAGTGGAACGATATAGGAAAATGGTTTTTTGATCAGTGTAGCCATCAGATAATTTCCGTCCGGAGAAAAACTTAAGCCGGCATACATATCCTGATCTTTCAGTTTCTTAAGATTACCGGTAAGATCTACAGTATAAATTTCAGAAGCCGTAAGGGTTTCAAAGTTTTTTTCATCCTGAGGATTTTTCAAAAGATCCTGGTAGGTTCTGTTCTGGGAAACTTTACCATCTGCTGTTGAAACAATAGGTCCTGTAGGAAGATCCTTGCTCGCATCTATAAGCGCAGCTCTGTTTTGTGGAATTGCTCTGATCAATAAGCTTTGAGAATCATTATACCACACATAAGGCATTCCTAAATTGGCATTCAGATTATCCGCTGTAATTTTTTTGGCAGAAGCCGTTTCCATATCTACAATCCAAAGTTCTACACCTTTATTGGTAGTATTGGTAAAAGCCAGTTTCTTTTCATCCGGAGAAAATGAAACATAGCCAATTTTTGGATTGGAAGGCAGGTTTTTTACCTGAATTTCATTTTTATCGTTGATTTTTCTGATCTTCAGATCATTAGAATAAGTGATACTGCTTGAAATATTAGTAACCGGATTGATTCTAAGTCCACCAAGCTTCATTTCATTCTGACTGAGATCTTCGAGTGTTTTATATGTTGGACGGTACGTAAAAACCACCCAGTCTTTTTTGCTGTTCATCAGAACACTTGGAGGCCTTTGATAATCTGCCAGTTTTAAAATCTCAGCAGAAGGTTTCTGATACGTAATATTTTCCTGTGCATCATAAAAATTGAGAAATGCCAAAAGGCAAATAGTCAGTTTTATCTTCATATAAATTCATTTTTTACGAATGTAGTGAATTTAAAAGACTTTTAACATTAAAAAATAAGACTCTTTTTGGTGTCATATTTATTTTTTCATTACATTTATCTTACAAATTAAAATAATATGATAAATTTAAGATAATTAACGAAGAAAAATCTAAAGACCGTTATGGGAGGAAGTGCTCCATTATGTGATCCGGGATTTATGGCTTGCAGAGTAAGAGACGAAAACGGAAATCTGATCTGGGAATGCTTACCTAACTGTAATTATTAATAAAGAAAGGCACTTCAAAAATGAAGTGCCTTTCTTTTATATTGTATTGTGTCTCGTCCTAACATAGCGTTACACAAAAAAAGTAATGTTATGGAATCATTTCACAATCAGTATGTAAAACGTAGCCAAAAGGATTACAGCGTCTCCTTTAAATTGGCGGTAGTAAAAGAAGTAGAGTGGCAGTATTGGCAATCGTGCAGCAATGCGTAAGTATGGTATTCAAGGTCACGGCACTATAACGGAATGGCGAAGAAAATATGGTACCTTTGATATAGACAACCGCTCCCAACATAAAGCTATGCAAACACCTGAACAAAAGATTAAAGAGCTGGAAGAGAAGTTAAAACGTCTGGAACGTCATAACGAATACCTTGAAACCCGTTTAACGGAGTCGGAAGACAAAGCCGCTATTTTGGATAAATTGATAGACCTGGCGGAGGAAGAATATTTGATTCCGATAAGAAAAAACTCCTTTCCCGATCAATCCAGCATCTCAGCAAAGAAACAAAAAAAACGATAAGTTATCTTTGTAGATTGGTCGGGATCAACCGACAGCACTATTATCGAAGCTTTTGGCTTAGAGATCAAAAACAAGCCCGGGCTGACCAAGTGATTACACTGGTCAATAACCTGCGTTTGATGATGCCTCGTGTGGGTACAAGAAAGATCTATCATATGCTGGCGGACTCTCTGCATACATTACATGTGGGACGAGATAAACTTTTCAGCATACTCAGAGCCAATCATATGCTCATAAAACCCAAAAGAAACTATCGAATAACCACCAATTCCCATCATCGATTCAGAAAGCATAAGAATCTAATAGAAAATATGCCATTGGAACAGCCGGAACAAGTATGGGTTTCAGATATCACTTATATTGGAGGGCGAGACAGGAATTGCTATCTGGCTTTGGTTACAGATGCTTATTCTAAGAAAATAATGGGATATGATCTTTCTAATAGTTTGGCAACTGAGGGATCTCTGCGGGCCCTGAATATGGCTATAAGGAGAAGAAATTATAAAAAAAGCTTAATTCATCATTCCGACAGAGGGTTACAATATTGCAGTCATGTTTATCAAAAAATATTGAAAAAGAAAAATATCAGACCCTCAATGACTGAAAGCTATGATCCTTATGCAAATGCTATTGCAGAAAGAGTAAACGGAATACTCAAACAAGAGTTCTTATTAGAAGATTATCAGGTAAATATACAGACAATGAAGTTATTGGTAGAAGATGCAGTTCACATTTATAATACCAAAAGACCACATTGGTCGTGTTATATGAAAACACCCGAGCAGATGCACAAACAAAATAGTGTAAAAATAAGAACGTATAAAAACAAATATAGTTGTCGGGAAAACCCAACAACTATATAATAAATATTAGTATTTTTATCCTATTAATATGTAACGCTTATTTAGGACTAGTCATTGTTCTTATTTGTAAAATTACCAGTCTGAAGCTCTTTTTCTTCTTTCAATCATATGATCTACCGAAACTTTTCCAGCTCCGATCACGATGAGCAAAAGATAAACAGAAAGATAAATAAGGCTCATTTCTCTTTTTTCAAAAGGGTCTGCACCATGTACAACAAAGCCGGCAATGATCATTGTAAAGATCAGAAATCCTAAAGAAACTCTTGTGAAAAGTCCTAATATAAGGAGTATTGAACACACAAATTCAGCAAAAACGGTAAGAATCAGTGATATCTGAGGACCAAGACCCATAAAATCGAAAAACTCGATTTTACCTCCTGCCAACAGCATCTGAAGCTTTGGAAAACCATGAGAAAGCATTGCAAAACCTACAAACACTCTCACAACTAATAAAATAATATCTTTAAGTATTGAGCTTGAATTTGAATTATTATAGTTCATTTACTAAAAAATTTATACTAAGGTAATAAAAATCTTTTAATACAACGGGATTCCGGCTGTTTTAGTTTATCGGTAACCGAAATTTTTAAGATCTCTGTCGTTCTTTCTCCAATCTTTTTTCACTTTTACAAATAAGTTTAAATGAATTTTTTTGGTAAAGAATTTCTCAAGATCCAATCTTGCTTCAGTTCCTACTTTTTTGATGGCTTCTCCTTTGTGCCCGATAATAATTCCCTTTTGAGTATCTCTTTCTACATAAATAATAGAGTCTATAAAGATAATCCCTTCTTTTTCCTTGAACTGTTCAGTCACCACTTCCACAGAGTATGGAATTTCTTTATCATAATTCAGAAGGATTTTCTCACGAATTGCCTCGTTTACAAAAAATCTTTCAGGCTTATCAGTGTACTGATCTTTATCGTAGTAAGGTGGGTTTTCAGGAAGTAAAGATTTTATTTTTGGTAAAATAACTTCTGTATTGAAAGCATTTAACGCAGAGATAGGCAGAATTTCAGCCTTTGGAATTCTATTGTGCCAGTCTTCTACTAATTTTTCAAGACCTGCCTGATCAGTCTGGTCTACTTTATTTAATAAAAGAAGAACGGGTACAGGAATTTTATTCAATTTATCAATTAAAAATTCTGAAGGTTCTGCTTTCTCGGTAACATCTACAATAAACAGGAACACATCGGCATCCTGCAGAGAGTCCTTTACAAAATCCATCATTTTTTCCTGCAGTCCGTATTTTGGATCCAATACTCCGGGAGTATCAGAAAATACGATCTGAAGATCATCTTCATTATAAATACCAAAAATTCTGTGACGGGTTGTCTGAGCTTTCTGCGTTACAATCGCCAATTTCTCACCCATTAATTGGTTTAGCAAGGTCGATTTTCCCGCATTGGGCTTTCCAACTATATTTACAAATCCAGCTTTGTGCATAAAAATAATATTACGAACTGCAAAGTTAGTAAAACAAAATTGGTCTTTACGGTTAATCTCAATATTTAAAAGAAAAAAGAGAGTTATACAGTCTTAAATGGCTGTAATAAAAGAAAATTAAAAGCTGCTACCATGCTCATGTCATTACAAGATTGCAAAAAAACATAGGATTATTTTGTATTGCATTACCTAAAACTGATATTTTTGAATATTAGAATTCATCTTTATGAATATAGACCAGATTCTTGACCAGGTTTACCTTCTTCCTGAAACATCAAAAAACAGTTTAAAAGAACATATCACTGAAGTTTCGCATCCTAAAGGCTTTTGCCTGATGGAAGCCGATAAAGTGATTCCTTATCTTTATTTTATAAGAAAAGGGATTGCGCGCGCCTATTCTTCAACTTCTGATAATGATATTACCTTCTGGTTCGGGAGTGAAGGACAATGTATCCTTTCCATGAAAAGCTATGTAGAAGACAAACCCGGCTATGAAAGCATCGAATTACTGGAAGACTGCGATCTTTACAGAATGGAAACAGAAAGTCTCAGAAAACTGTTTAATGAAGATATTCATATTGCTAATTGGGGAAGAAAACTGGCGGAAGCTGAAATGATAAAATCTGAAGAACTCATTATTTCCAGACAGTTCAAAACTTCTCTGGAGCGTTACAAAGACATCATCACCTACCAGCCGGAATTGCTTAAAAGAGTTCAGCTCGGTTATATTGCGTCTTATCTTGGGATTACGCAGGTGAGTTTAAGCAGGATACGGGCGGAAATCAAGTAGATTTTAATTGAAAGATTTAAAAATTCTATGATTTCCTAGTTTATGTTTTGGCTAAAGCCAATGGAATGATTGTTATATTGAAAGCGGACTAAAGTCCGCTCCTATTGATATGATAAACCATCTTCCTTCCATCCTCCATCTTCATTCTTCCTGCTCCCATCTTCCTTTCTTTAATTTCATTTTTTAACAATTGTAAAATTTTTTCTCCCGTTAAATGCTGAAATTTGCTGGAGAAAAATTTAAGAAATGAATTGGATCATATTAGTTATTGCAGGATTATTTGAAGTTGCCTTTGCATCATGCTTGGGAAAGGCAAAAGAAACATCAGGAACTGAAATGTACCTGTGGTATACCGGTTTCCTGATCACCATGACCATCAGTATGCTTTTGCTAATTAAAGCGACCCAAACCTTGCCTATCGGTACGGCTTATGCAGTATGGACAGGAATCGGAGCAGTAGGAACTGCCTTAATGGGAATTATTTTCTTTAAGGATCCAGTAAGCTTTTGGAGAGTTTTCTTTATTGTAACCCTTATTGGTTCTGTGGTAGGATTAAAGGCAGTGTCTTCCTCCCATTAAAAAGCGCATAAACTTCTATCTATATTTAAAAATGGAACCGTCTTCGTATTGAAGGCGGTTTTTGCATTTCTATTTTTATTTAATCTGATGGAATTGAGAAGGACGAAATTCTTTTATCTTTACGGGAAACTTTTTAACCTATGAAAAAAATTTTACTCCTTTTAGCAAGCAGTTTATTAACTGCCCAGCAAACCTCCGAATTACTTTCCAACAACTGGTATATTTCTAAAATGGTGACCAGCGGCGGCCAAACAACCAATACTCCTGTGATTGACAATGGAGTTCCTGCAACTACCTTTAATTCTGCGGGAGGAACAAGCTATGTGATTAACTCCAGGTATTATAACACCTCTATGATGAGTTTCGGGGTCATACCCGGAGGTAATAACCTCATCAAAACAGCAAGCTCGTGTACTCTTTTGTTTTATAACGGAGGAAATGCGGCACCTGTTCGTGCCTACGATCAGAAAAACTGTGATGCGTATGTTTTAGGAGCTTACGGATCTATATACAGCTATCAGATCACAAACAATGGCAATATTAAAACACTTACGATCACAGATCCTTCAGGGAACAAAATATACTATAACAATACTCCACAACTGAGCACTAAAGAAGTTCAAGCAGCCGCGAAAACCTTCAAAGCGTATCCAAACCCTGTAAAAGAGGTTTTATATCTTGAAAACATTGAGAGAAACCTTCCCCTTAAGATCTACGATTTATCAGGGAAACTGGTATTTGAAACTACAACCCATAGCAACAAAACCTCGATTGATACAAGCAGTCTGCAGAAAGGGCAGTACATGATAACGATAGAAAATTATAAGTCCTATCCTTTTGTCAAAGAATAAAAGAGAACATTTCATCATATAAAAACCCGCTTCAATGTTGAAACGGGTTTTATTTTATTTTTTATAGACTACAGGTAAAATTTCATTATGCCTTAGTCCGTATTTTTTAATTTCTTCTTCAGAGAATTTCTGGGAATAAAAGTTGGGTTCTATTTCAAAGCCTGCCTTTCTCAGGCGGTCAAAATAATCCATTCCGTACCAACGAACGTGATCATACTGACCGAAGTGTTTCTGACGTTCTTTTGGATCTTTAATGGTAAAATCTTCATAGGTTTTCTCCAATGAATTTTTCATCGGAACCTGAAGAATTCCCCATCCACCGGGTTTCATTACCCTGTAGAGCTCGCTCATTGCTTTTGCATCGTCTTCAATATGTTCCAGAACATGGTTACAGAAAACAATATCAAAGCTTTCATTTTCAAAAGGTAAATCCAGAATATCTGCTTTCACATCTACAATGGGAGAATATAAGTCTGCTGAAATATAATTCAGGTTACTCATTCTCTTGAATTTTCTTAAAAATTCCTGTTCGGGAGCGATATGCAGTACTTTATAATTTTTAATAAAAAAATCAGTTTCATTCTGAAGATAGAGCCACATCTGACGGTGTCTCTCCAAGCTTAAAGTTCCTGGCGAAAGAGCATTTTCTCTTTGTTTTCCATATCCATAGGGAAGGAATTTCCTGTAAGATCTTCCATCAATGGGATCCAAAAACTGATCTCCTTTGAAAAACTGATAAATAAGCGGTCTTGCCCAGATGCTCATTTTGATAAGCATCGGACGTGGAATTTTATTCAGTAAAAGCTTAGTTACCTTTTTCATTAAAAATCCAGTTGGAACTGCTTCTCTTCATCACTTACAATCCCTAAAGCTTCGTATACATAATCAAATGTAGAAAGCAATACCGGCTTACCGTTGATTACTGCTACATCATGTTCGAAGTGAGCAGATGGCATATTATCTAAAGTAGTTACCGTCCAGCCGTCATTATGAAACTTTACTTTTTCAGTACCCATATTCACCATTGGCTCGATAGCAATTGCCAAACCGTCTTTAATTACTTTTCCGCTTCCTTGTCTTCCGTAGTTAGGAACCTGTGGATCTTCGTGCATTTTTCTTCCCAATCCGTGTCCTACAAGCTCTCTTACCACTCCATATCCTTCTTTTTCACAATGTGCCTGGATTGCATGGGAGATATCTCCTATTCTCTTTCCTCTGACAACCTGCTCAATTCCTTTGTATAAAGATTCTTTGGTAACCTGTAGTAATTTTTTAACCTCAGGTTTCACTTCCCCGATTTCAAAAGTGTAGGCATGATCTCCTACGAAACCATTAAGGATCACTCCACAGTCAACAGAAAGAACATCTCCTTCTTTCACTACGTCGTTGTTAGGAAAACCATGAACTACCTGCTCATTCGGAGAGATACAAAGAGAATTTGGAAATCCTCCATACCCTAAGAATGCAGGTTCAGCGCCGTGATCTTTAATAAAATCATGAGCCAGTTTATCTAAATATAAAGTAGTAATCCCTGGTTTAATTTCTTTTGCCAACATTCCCAATGTTTTAGAAACCAATCGGGCACTCTCCTTCATGAGACGTAATTCGTCTATCGTTTTTAATTGAATCATTGTATATAGATATTAGATGTTAGATGTTAGAAGCTAAATTACAGCGTTATGCTTATTTTTACTTCCCACCATCTACTGAACTTTCTATTATAAATTATAAAAGACCAAAAGCATTTGATATTAAAAAACTAACCTCTAATATCTAGCTTCTAACTTCTATATCTTACCAGAAAAGTCCTTTTTTCTTTTCTTTTTTAAGTTTTGAATAAGCAAGAACTTCTTTTCCTTCTACACGGAATTCTATTCTTTCCTGAATAATATTGTAGATCTCACCCCATCCTGGAAATCCTCCTAAATTTCTGTCATCAATAAACCAGTCTGCATCTAATTTTCTGGACTGACTTTCAGGATCAAAAACTTCTCCTTCGAAGCTTGAGTTCACAGAATAAAATTCTATTCCGTTTTTTTTACAGAATTCTACCGCTTCATCTAAAGTTTTTCCGTGTCTGTATGTCCAAAGTATCAATCTGAATCCTTCAGCCTGAAGTCTCTTCAACGTTTCGAATGCAAAAGTTTTCGGTTTACCAATTGCCGGGTAAGCATCATCAACAATAGTCCCGTCAAAGTCAACAGCGATCTTTTTATTATTTAACATTTTGTCTTTTTTTAGCTTTGCAAAGATAAGAAATAAAAAGAGTGCCCAAAAGAAAGGCACTCAATTACTTTTATATTTTAAATAATAATATAGATCTTATTAGCTTTTCACCCAGCTAAACTGGAACTGAAGATCCGGAGTAGAAACCCGGTCTGTGATCTTCTGAAGTCTTGCAGGAAGCTTCATCAGATATTCCTGAGCTTTTTCCGCTTTTTCTGTAAGTCCTTTTACATGCTCAATTTTCCATTCATCTAAAAGGTCCTTCATAATATTGATATAATCCTGACCTGTATACACCATACATCTTTGTGCTGCATCTGAGAAATGTCCCCAAAGTTCACCAGCTTTTTGTCCTGACTGTCTCATTAAGTGAGCAGGCATTACAATTTTCTTACGCATCATATCTTCGAATGCAAGAATCATTTCTGAAGGGTCTACTTCAAGAATTTTTGCTACGAAATGTTTGTATGCTTTAGCGTGTCTTGCTTCATCTGCAGCAATTACCCCACACATTTTTGCTAATTTTCCGTTTCCTGATTGTTTTGCCAATGTACCCACTCTTCTGTGTGAGATATTGGTAGCTGTTTCCTGGAAGCTTGTATAAATGAAGTTTCTGTACGGGTCCATACTTGTTCCCAAATCGAATCCGTCATTGATAAGATATTGAGTAGTGATCTCAACTTCTCTCATGTTTACTCTTCCACACAGATAAAGATATTTGTTTAATAAATCTCCGTGTCTGTTTTCCTCAGCAGTCCATGCTCTTACCCAATTGGACCAGCCTAATCTTTCTTCCTGATTAATTCCGTCAACTCCCATCAACCAAGACTCATAGGAAGGAAGAGCTTCCTCTGTGATACAGTCTCCGATTAGTGTTACAAAAAGGTCATAAGGCATTTCACGGGCAAAAGTCTGAATTTCTTCTAAGTCGTGTTTAAATTCATCGCTTGAAGGATCTGGTAAATAATCGGAAGGCTGCCAGATTTTTTCAATTGGCGTTAAAAATTTATCAAGAAAAGAACCTACTTCCTTTTCCAATAATCCCATTACTTCTTTCCTAACAAGCTTTTGATACATTTTACTATTCAGTTTTAATTTACAAAGATATGATTTATTTATTATTTAGCGCATAATAAAGTATGCAAGTCATACCTTATCTGACATAAATCATAAAAAGAATGCCGCTATAAAGATATAACGGCATTCTTTTAACAATATTATTGCATATTAATTAACCAAAACATCTCCTGTCATTGCATCTGGTATTTCCACTCCCATTACTTTAAGAATGGTAGGTGCCACATCTCCCAGTTTTCCGGGTTTTAAATTCCAGGTTTGGTCTTTATCCATAACGATAAAAGGAACCAGATTTGTAGAATGCTGGGTATTAGGAGTTCCGTCCGGATTCATCATGACATCAGAGTTTCCATGGTCGGCAAGAATAAAAACAGCATATCCGTTTTCATAAGCAGCGGTAGCTACTTTTTCAATACACAGATCTACCACCTCAGCGGCTTTTACAGCTGCTTCAAAAACACCTGTATGCCCTACCATGTCTGTATTGGCAAAATTTAAACAAACAAAATCAGCTGTTCCCTGTTCCAGTTCCGGCACGATAGCATTGGTAATATCATATGCTGACATTTCCGGCTTCAGATCGTAAGTGGGAACATCTTTCGGGCTTGGACATAATAGTCTTCTTTCGCCTTTAAACTCTTCCTCTCTTCCTCCTGAAAAGAAGAAAGTAACGTGCGGATATTTCTCAGTTTCTGCGATTCTGATCTGGGTTCTTCCATTTTTCTCAAGAATTTCACCCATGGTTTCCGTTAATACGTTTTCATCAAAAACAACCTGTACATTCTGGAATGTTTTATCATAATTCGTTAATGTGATATAATAAAGGTTGAGTTTTTTCATATCATATTCCGGAAAATCTTTCTGGGAAAGTACTTCTGTAATTTCTCTCCCTCTGTCTGTACGGAAGTTGAAACAGATCACCACATCATTATCAATGATTTTTGCCACCGGTACTACATTTCCTGTAGCAGTAGTGTTCATTAGAATGATTGGTTTCAGGAATTCATCGGTAATATTATTATCATAAGAAGCTTTAATAGCTGCCAATGCATCTGTTGCAGGCTCTCCTACTCCTTCTACAAGGGCATCATAAGCCAGTTTTACACGCTCCCATCTTTTATCTCTGTCCATGGCATAATATCTTCCTACCACTGTTGCCAGCTTTCCTGTAGTTGCTTCCATATGTTTTTGAAGCTCATCGATAAATCCAAATCCAGAGTGTGGATCACAGTCTCTACCATCGGTAAATGCATGAACAAAAACGTTCTCATTCAATCCAAATTCTTTTGCAGCAGTCAGCAATCCTTTTAAGTGATTGATATGTGAGTGTACTCCTCCATTGGAAACCAATCCGATAAAGTGTATTTTTTTATTTTCTCTTTTGGCATATTCAAAAGCATCCTGAATCACTTTTTCCTGACCCAGTGTTCCGTTTTCCACTGCCATGTTCAGTTTCACCAGATTTTGGTATACTACTCTTCCGGCTCCCAGGTTCATGTGTCCTACTTCAGAATTCCCCATCTGTCCGGCAGGCAGACCAACAGCCAACCCACTTGCTTCAAGCGTAGTATGTGGAAATTTTTGGTAACAGCTGTCTATGAATGGAGTATTTGCTTTATCTATTGCAGAAACGTCAGGGTTTGTTCCCAATCCCCATCCGTCAAGAATGGCCAGTATTGCTTTTTTTGACATTTTGTAAAACTTTTGTAAGACAAATTTACCTAATTTCCTATGAATAGAAGAATTTGAAGACTCGAATTTTATGGACTGATGATGATAAGTCATCCAACCGTGTCATGGTTTTGAACCTTGACACGGTTTAAAAATTGAAATTTCGTTAATTATTTCCCTTCATTAATCGGTAAATCTTTTTAATTTTGCAGTATGGATTTACGAGATCAATTGAAGAATCTTTTTCCTGAGCATGAAGAGCAGGATTTTGAGATGCCTGAAGAGCAATTCAAGCAGAAAGAGCCTTTGGTATGCAAATTTGAGAAAAAAGGAAGAAATGGTAAGCCTGTAACAATTGTTGAAGGTTGGGAAGGCAGTGAGGAAGACCTCAAAAAAATCTCAAAGAAAATAAAAACCACCCTGGGTATAGGCGGCTCTGAGAAGGATGGAACGATTATCATTCAAGGGGATAACCGTGATAAAATAATGAATATCCTTAAAGAAATGGGATATAAAACCAAACGTGTTGGCGGATAGATTTAGAAATAGATCTGGGTTTCCGGCAGTAAGGTTTTTAAGTTTTCAATTTTAGATTTTTCTATAGGATTTCCTGTAAGAATCAACGTTTTCAGGTTTTTAAGCTGTTTGATTTCTTCAGGAATATCTTTCAGATTGTTGTTGGCCAGATTCATACTGACGATATCTTTCAACCCTTTTACTTTGGGTGAGATTTCTGTGATATTATTTCCACTGACATTTAAAAATTCAAGATGTTTGGCTTTGAAAAGGTTCTCAGGAAGTCTGATAATAGCATTCTGCTGCAGTTCAAGATATTTTAAATTTTCCGGAAAAGACAAATTTCCAAGATCATTGATCTGATTATCTGAAAGGTTCAGGAATTTCAGGTTTTTGATCTGCTTAAGTCTGTCTGCAATGAAGCTGATCTGATTTCCCTGCAGGTTAATTTCTTCCAGGGTCGGAATTTCCATTAAGGCTTCCGGAAAGGTATTCAGATTGTTGGCATCAAAATGCACTACTTTTAGGTTCTGAAGTTGTGCAAGATTAGGATTAATGCTTGTCAGACTATTCAGATTCATTGAAAAAGTGGTTAGCTTCTTAAGCTTGCTTACCTCATCGGGAATATATTTAATGCTGTTTTCATTCACATTTAAAATTTCCAGTCCTTTTAATTCAAAGAGTTCCTGATCCATTTTCTCAAGCTTATTGGCCATGATATTCAGAAAGAATAATGAATCCAGCTTCACGATCTGAGGGGGAAGATTGAACAATCCTTTTTCTCTGAAACTCATACTGTACACTGCTTTTTTACTGCTTAAAGCATCTTCAATATTGGTAAAAGTAGGATATTTCACCGGATCAATCTGTGCTTTGATCTGAGAAAGTGATAATATGGAAATAAGTAAGAAAAGCTTTTTCATAAACATAAAAGAGCCTGCCAGCAACAGAAGTCACTGACAGACAAGAATTATAAATAATTTATTTCTTTAAAAGTTTAACTGTTTTCTGGAAACCTCCTTCAGCTTCAATATTTAAAACTAAAACACGAGATCCTTCCAACTGTTGTGTGAAGTCAAGGTCCAATACTTTGTTGGTTCCATTAAACTTCTTTGTATAAACGATTTTTCCGTCCATGCTGTAAGCTGTTACAGAAATATCTTTCAATCCTTTAGCAGAATTGATTTTCACGATTCCTGAAGTTGGGTTTGGAGCTACTGTTACTGTATTTTCTTCAATTTTACTATCAATAGTTCCTAAAGTTCCTTCAATTCCCAGGTTGCTTTTAAGGGCAATAACAATTGTTGCTGATTTTCCTTTATAATCAATTGTATTCCCTGTTGCATCCACATCTGTAGAAATGGTTGAATCCGGATGCTGAATAGAGAAGAAACCGAATTTGTGATCAGGGGTAAATGTAAGTCCTGTAGGCTCTGAACCTGCCGGCATGGAAGCAAACAGTCTTACTTTAGGGTTTGCCTGTGTATGATCCGGAGCAATGACCCAGATATAGTTTTTACCACCATCCTGAAGTACCCAAAGGTTTCCAAGTTCATCAAAAGTAAGGTTGTCATTTCCGTCTCCCCAAGCTTCAGATTTCATTCCCTGAGCAGTATTGAAAGAATATACAGAAGAACCTCCTCCTACAAATGTTTCCACCTGAGAAGCGGTAGTTCCGTTATCCTGTAAACGGTATACTCTGTCTAATCCTTTTGCAGTAAAATAGATTCTGCCATCCAGAGGGCTGATATCAACATCTTCAACTCCATTGAATTTTGTACCTCCCACAGTCAGAGCATTATTATTGGTATTATTCTGATCTGCTTGTGTTTTGTTCGGAACCTGAATCCATGTCGCTGTAGTTCCTACCGGATCTCCTGCAGTTGTTAATCCCTGATCTAATTTTAATACATAAAGGTTTCCTGAAGAAAGATCATTTGGAGTATCCATTACATATTTGTATACCATGTGAGTTCCACCGTCTTCTCCATAATACGCTATAGTTCCTGCGTTATTGATCACTATGTTTTCGTGGTTCATGATTCCCATCTGCCACAGTTTCCCTTTGGTACCATTAGCATTTTTAGAAATAACCTGTGCTGTTGCAGGATCAATCTCCACTAACCAACCATAATCTTTGTACCCATCATTATTCACATCATTGGACGTAACCGATTCTTCCGCCGTCACTACAGTTCCCCAAGGCGTAATTCCTCCTGAACAGTTTCTGATGGTCTGTACTAAACTTGGATCTGAGAAACTTACCGCTCTTGATTTGGTCAGCTGCCAAAGTTTTGAAGCCGCGTTATAGTTGATCTCTGCCATGGTAACTCCTCCAGGATTGGTTTCATGGTTTACAGAAAGATATCCGTTGGTACTGCTTCCTGTTTTAGGAACATAAGCCGTAAAGTCATTCTGACCTCCTACCAGTCCGCCTCCTTCGGTATAGCTGTCTCCTTCT
The DNA here is from genome assembly GCF_965111995.1 of Chryseobacterium sp. Marseille-Q8038. Taxonomy (NCBI): domain Bacteria; kingdom Pseudomonadati; phylum Bacteroidota; class Flavobacteriia; order Flavobacteriales; family Weeksellaceae; genus Chryseobacterium; species Chryseobacterium sp. Marseille-Q8038. Next base: position 1,469,313 of record NZ_CBCOPN010000001.1, read on the forward strand.
TTTAGAATAAGCTGGTATTTGTGTTCAGCAGGAATGATCAGTTTATTGGTCTGTGCTGTAGGAACAATGGAAGTAAAACAGCTGATATGTGTTCCGTTACAAGTTACAGGAGTTGTTGTATTGGTTGTTGTTTTCAGGTAAGCATCAATTCTTAAATCTGAACTGGTTGTACTTCTGTTATGCAGCTCAATAGAAAATCTGTTGACCCCGTTCACAAATTTTGACTTTGGAATAGAGAAAATATTATAAACGCTCTCTGCTGCCCCATCAATAGTAGTACTGGAGAAAGTATTGAATGTTACAGCACCCGCAGGCATATTATCTCTTACCACTTCTTCTCCGTTAAGGTATACAATGATACCGTCATCCCTCATTACTCCAAGTTCCATAGTATCGGAAAGCGTTGAAAGATCTACCGTAAAATCCTTAGCAAAATAAGCGGTAGTAAGCCCTGAATTGATTGTCGTTGTTACAGGATCTCCGTATCCTAGCGGACCGTTTCCTACTGCCCATGTTGAAATATCATAGGTCTGTGCATTCCAACCGGCTGGCTGCGCCTGATTGTTATCTTTATAGCTCCATGACGCATTCTTGTTGAATACAAGAGTCTGTGCCTGAATACCAGAACTGGCCAGTATAGCCAAAGCTCCCACTGTTAGTAGTTTTTTCTTCATTTTTTATTTGATTTATTAGACCTTGCAAAACTATTTTTTTAGAACTTCTCCTCTGTTAATAGGATTTTAAATCTAAATCGCTAAATATTAACTTATCAAAAACCTAATGTTAAGGGGATTAATTTTTTGTTAAATGATGCGCAGTGCGAGATTTGAGATGCGGGATTTCAGGGTACGGGGTTCAAATTGATAATTGATTGTTGTGGAATTTGTTTTTTGATGTATTGATACTTATCATATTGGTTGATTAATTCTAAAAATGCTTTGAGCAATAAGATAAAAAGAGAATTTTTTATTCAAAAACATGAGTATTTTAGAAGATAATTTATTTTCAAAACGAGCTTTACTCTTATCTCTTAAAACTTTATATTTGTTATTATGATTGACACAGCTATGCAAAACAAAAAAATACATCAGGGAAGAAATATTAAACGTTTCCGTGAAATGCTTGGTATCAAGCAGGAAGCCTTAGCTTTTGAATTAGGTGATGACTGGAATCAGAAGAAAGTCTCTCTTTTGGAACAAAAAGAAATTGTGGAGTCTGATGTTTTGGCACAGGTAGCTCAGATTCTGAAGGTTCCGACAGAAGCAATTGAGAATTTTGATGAAGAATCAGCAATTAATATCATTGCAAATACATTTAATAATCACGATCATTCATCTCCTCAATTTGCTACAATTATTAATAATTCACCAAGCTTCCATCCTCTCGACAAAATGGTTGAACTTTACGAGCGTATGCTAAAACAACAGCAAGAAATGATTGATAAACTGGAAAAGCTTATCCAAAATAAACAAACAGATTGATCCGATCTATAAAATAACTTTAGGCTAAATTCTGAAACCAGCGTAGGTCACGTTACACAAGTTTCAAAATTTAGCCTATTGTATTAAAAACATATCATTCCTACCGAACCCCGGTCCTCACAAACCCGAAATCCCGCATCCCGAAACTCGTCTACTTCGCTTTACTCACATCTGTAAGCGCATTCAGGAAGGCTATGATCTGTTTTATTTCTGTTTCGGTAAGGTTTAATTTATCCGGGGCAAGGGTTTGGTTTTTCATTTTTAATCCTAATCCTTCTCCACCTCCTTCGTTATAAAAATCAAGAACTTCTTCTAATGTGTTGAAAGCACCATTGTGAAAATAAGGTTTAGTAAGAGCAATATTTCTCACGGTTACTGTTTTGAAAGAGTAATCATAAATCCATGATTTTTCTTTTTTTACCGGGCTGTTTCCTCTTCCAAGATCCTGATCAAGCTCCACAGGAAGCTGGTTGATGGGCCTTGTGGGTATTCCCAGTACTTCAGATTCATTTTCATTAAAAAACGGAGGTACCAATCCTGAAAAGTGAGGGGCAAAATGACAGGTTGCACAATTGGCTTTTCCCATAAACAGATTGAATCCTTTTTTCACATCATCAGAAACATCCTTTTCATTCCTCATGAAACGGTCAAAATCACTGTCAAATGAATATAATGAAGCTACATAAGAACTTAATGCTTTGGAAAAATTCTCTTTACTGATCTTTCCATCTTTGAAAGCTGCACGGAAAGCCTTTTTATATTCAGGTTTTGTTTTTAGTTTCTGAATAATATTTTCATAGCTCGTATTGAATTCCTGCTCATTATAAATAACGTGTTCTGCCTGCTGTTCAAGATAAAAAGCACGAAGATCATAGAAAAACCTTTTGGCAAAAACAGCATTATATAAAGATGGAGAGTTTCTCAGAACCGTTTTCCCTTCCACATTGCTTTGTGATTTGGTGGTAAGGTCGGTAAAAGCATTTTCCTGAAGATGGCAGGTAGCACAACTCATTTTCCCGTTTCCACTTAAGTTCTGATCATAGAAAATAGATTTTCCAAGATTGCGGAGTTCCGGATTATCTTCTGAGGATTTTAGTAAGGTATAAAAGTAAGGATCTAAAAAATCACTGCTGAAAAAGTTCTTGTTTCCCACATTCCATCCTGAGAATTCTTTAAGATCATCAGGCCTTCCATCCCATTTTCCCAGCTCTTCATATAAAGGCTGTACATATTTTTTATAAAACCCGATCCTGTCGAAAGTTTCAAAATCTGTATTTTTTGAAAGGTAATGAATTGCTTCTGTTAAAATCTGATCAGCCTTCTGCGTATTATAATTTTTAAAATAAAGATCATCATTGATGTATTTCTGCATTCCGGAAAGAGCATGGCTTGTTTCTTCGGAAATATTCAGTGAACCCGGTGTATCAAAACCTGATACGCCAAGTGAATAGATCCTGATCAGTTCTATACGTAACGGTAATGTCTTATTATTCCCTTTACTCAGTCCATTTTTTAATGCACTTAAATAAAACCCTGAATAGCTGTTATACAAAAAAGTAGTAATGGTTTTAATCTTTTCCTTTTCATTTCCTGCTTCGTCTGAAAATATAAGTTCATCCAATACCTGCAATCCTTCAGGTGGAAGGGTGTATGATGATGTCCCTGCAGCTTCAATATGAAATAAAGGGGCTGCATTCAGATGGGTTTTCGTAAATTCAGGATAATGGTAGGCAACATAGAATTCTATTTCCTTGAATGAGTTTCTTGTACTGCTTAGTGATTTCTGTAATTCTTCCAGGGAAATACGGTCTTCGGAGAACTTATCGGCGTCTGATTTCAGCTGCTCAAGTTTGGTTTTAAAGTCGGACAATCCTTTATTGACAAATGTATTTTCGCTTTCTTTTCCTTTATAAACAGGATTAAAAGACATTACTGCAAATCCTATCAGAAGGACGATTACAAGCAGTGGATAAGATCTCATGAATTTTTAGCGGCAAAACTATTAATCTGATGTTATCTCAGTTTTAATAGCAGATTAAATAATGTTTATATTTCTGCTATTATATTTTTCACTAATTTTAAACCCCGAAATCAAATTCATTATTCTAAAGAAACGGTTCTTCGAAATACCGGTAAAAATAATGGCGGAAGATTATTGGGAGAGGATTTTTTAAACTAAATTCAACACATCAAAAAAACTAAATAGGAGTATGAAAACAAAACTATGGTTTGCTGTTATGGCAAGTTTCCTTTCGCTTACCGCATTTTCACAGAAAAAAAAGCAACCGGAAAAACAATCCGGAAAGCAGCAGGAAATGGCTGTATATGCCGAGAAAAGAGGTTCTGATTATTATTTGATCCGTCTGGAAAAGGATAAAAACATTCCTAATGTTTATCTGTATTCCAACGGAGTTACCAAGCGCTATAAAGATTATACTGATCTGAAGGATATTGTGATGGAATTCCCGGGAATGATGACTTCCAACAATTCAACGAAGGAAGAACTGATTTCTATTCTTAAAAAAGATGATCACTTCTACGAAATCACTTCCCAGAGGAAAGATCCTAAAAACATTGAAAAAACTGTTGTTACTGTATACGAGGTAATGAACGGCCAGAAAAGGATTGTAGAAGAATACAATGATATCTACGAGGTTATGGCTTCTCCTTATAAAGAAGCGATTATGATTAATTAAAAAACTTAAAAAAAATATATACCTATTATGCTAAACAAACTTGCAGCCTCAGAACTTGTTCTGAATGAAGACGGAAGTGTATATCACCTGAATCTTTTACCCGAAGACATTGCTGACAAAATCATCCTTGTAGGAGATCCTGACAGAGTGGCAAAAGTTTCAAAATACTTTGATACCGTAGAGATCAAAAAAAATAAAAGAGAATTCTATACGCATACAGGAACGCTTCGCGGGGAAAGAATCACAGTAATGTCTACCGGTATCGGAACAGAAAACATCGATATCGTAATGAACGAACTGGATGCCCTGGTGAACATCGATCTTAAAAATAAAGAATTTAAAACTGAGCATAAAGCTCTTGAACTATTCCGTATGGGAACTTGTGGAAGTGTAAACCCGGATGTACAGGTTGACAATATGCTGGTAACCCAGAATGTAGTAGGTTTAGACGGTCTGATGCATTTCTATCAGGACTACAACTTCGAAAATGAGTTTTCTAAAAGCTTTTTAGAAAAATTCCCTTACGAAAAAATCAAACCTATGCTTTATTTCTCAGACTGGGCAGCAGAAATGGGTGATTATTACAAAGATGCCAAATACCATGGAAATACCGCAACTTTCCCGGGATTCTATGCACCACAGGGAAGACAGCTTCGTTTAAAAGCAGTGGATGATCAATTCCTGGAAACGTTAAATGATCTTGGAATCACCAATTTTGAGATGGAAACATCAGCAATCTATGCCCTTTCAAAATTATTAGGACATAAAGCCATTACCGTCAATAACGTTATTGCCAACAGAAGACGTGGAGAATTCTCTGCAGACCACCATGCTTCTGAGAAAAACCTTATTGAATGGGTATTGGAAAGAATTATTAAGTAATCAATTCTGTTTACGATAAAATAAAAACCTCCGGAAGCTTTTCCGGAGGTTTTTTATAGGTTTTGGCTAAAGCCTATGGAATTTGATTTATTCTGAAAACGGGCTAAAGCCCGTTCCTATTGAATTTATATTATTGAATTTTGTTCCTTTCACCATGAATGAAGCTCATCACTCACCTTGTCATTCCGTAGGAATCTAAATACAAAACTTTAAAAATAAAGTAGAGATTCCTACGGAATGACAAAAGGTACCACCAGAAACTTTGTAAATAAAAACCTCCGAAAGCTTTTTCCGGAGGTTTTTTTATAGGTTTTGGCTAAAGCCTATGGAATTTGATTTATTCTGAAAACAGACTAAAGCCATTCCTATTGAATTTGTATTGTTGAGTTTTTGTTCGTTTTACCATGAATGAAGCTCATCACTCACCTTGTCATTCCGTAGGAATCTAAATACAAAACTTTAAAATAACGTAGAGATTCCTACGGAATGACAAAGGGTACCACCAGAAACTTTGTAAATAAAAACCTCCGGAAAAAGCTTCCGGAGGTTTTTTATAGGTTTTGGCTAAAGCCAATGGTATTTTGTTTATTTTTAAAAACGGGCTAAAGCCCGTTCCTATTGAATTTATACTATTGAATTTTGTTCCTTTCACCATGAATGAAGCTCATCACTCACCTTGTCATTCCGTAGGAATTTAAATACAAAACTTTAAAATAACGTAGAGATTCCTGCGGAATGACAAAGGTGTTAAAAGAAATCTCGTAAATAAAAATGGGTTAAAAACCGGAGGTCAATAATTACAAATGAAACGTTCTCGGATCCGGATACTGAAATACATAATCCAGCTCTGAAACCAGTTTTGAAGATAAAACCTTCTTACCTTTTACTTCGAAAACTCTTTCCTCAGGAATATTTTTCTGTGCATTAATCACCTGGCTTTTTGCAGGATGAATAGGGGCAGTAACATTATAAAGTTTAGCTTCAACTTTCTTTTCAATCATTTCCGAAATAATCCAACTGATATCAGCATAATGAATATGATTCACTGCGTGATCAAGATTCCCCACATTATAGTTTTTCAGAAGTCTGTTATCTCCCATCAGGCCTCCAAGCCTCAGAATATTAAGCTGCGGATATCTATTTCTCAGCATTCTTTCCCCTGATACTTTCTCCAAAGGAATATCTTCTTCTGTAAATTCTTTGGGAAGATCGGGATAAACCCCTGTGGAACTCATCAGGAACATCTGTCCTTTAAAATCTCCGATAAACGATGACAAATTCTGAATCCTGTTATATAGAGAACTTACACAACAGCTTTTTTCATTGACAGGAATGGTAATAATTAAAACATCAGCATTTTTAATCTCAGACCATTCATTATACGGTTCTGCCAGCTGATAGTCCGGGAAAGAAGCAAGTACAGCATGAATTCCTTTACTGTTCAGATCCTTTACTTTATTTTCTGTTGTAGTGGTTGCTGCTATGTCGTATTTTCCGGACAAGGAAGAGGCTATTCTTTCTCCCAACCAGCCACAGCCTATAATTCCTATTTTCTTCATATGCCAGAAACAGATTGTATTGTTAATATATTGTCTAAAGAAGCCATTAGCTGAGTCTTTACATCCTCACTCAGATTCATACAGCGCTGAACGGCTTTGGGGATATGTTTCGCTTTTTCTTTGAGGTTTGTTCCATTTTCGGTAAGATTAATCAATACAACTCTTTCATCTTCTGTACTGCGGGTTCGGATGATCAATCCGTTTTTTTCCATACGTTTCAATAACGGCGTTAATGTTCCGTTATCCAGATGAAGATGTTCACCGATCTTTCCGATCTTCATTCCGCCATGCTCCCATAAAACTGTCATCACAAGATACTGAGGATACGTTAATGAAATTTCATCCAGATAAGGCTTATATAAACCTGTAATATATCTGGAAACAGCATACGTTTTAAAGCATAAATGTTCTGATAAAGGGATCATCGTTTTTTTAGGAACAAATATAGCCTATTTATTTTGTGCACAATATTTTTGTTTAAAATATTTATTTTTTAATGAATTGGTAAAAATGAATTACCTATCAGATTCAGGTTGTGGTTATTTTATTATTTTAGCCCAAATAAAAAACAATAAACTAATTGTGAACATGAAAAACGATAATCAACCTGAAGACAATAAGCTTTCGGATCTCTCTATTGAAGAACTTACAAAAGAAGAAAAAAAACGTTCCGCGGCTCATATTTCCTTTTGTATTATCATGGGAATGTTGGTAGTAGCCTGCATCTATATGACAATTAAGAAAGGTTTCAATGGTATAACCCCGCTTCCATTAGCTTTTTTCCCACTCTATCTTATTATCAGGAAAAGCTGGCAAAATGCACGTAAGGAACTTCAGTCCCGTAAGTCTAGTTAAAATGGATAATGTATAAAAAAGGACTTCCAATCCGGAAGTCCTTTACACCATATCAACTATAATAAAAAACCTATTATTTAAAATTCATTGATCATCACATAAAAATGTCCGGAGTACAGGCTGTTGGCAGTTCCCGAAATATTAGTGAGATTAATTGTAATACTGGAAGCAGAAGCCATCCTTGGATTCGAGATGGAAAATGAGGAATTTCCCGGAAAGTCTCCTGCCGGAGAAACTACCACCACAGCTCTTGTAGAACCGGGCTGATATCCTGCCGGAACAGGAATATCAATTGTTGTCGATTTTCCCGGAGGCAAATTATTGATGGATATTCCCGGCCATACTTCAAAACTGATCTGATTTTTCTGCACACTGCCGTTCTCGCCCAATTTAAACTGTCCGTTTACATCAAGTTTTGCGGAGACATTCGGAGTACCAGTACCAATACCTACATTTGCATTATTATTTCCAAGAACAACAGCATTGGCCTGTGAAGTAACCGCCCCATATCCTACTGCAGTGGAATATTGTCCCAACGCATTGGCTTCTGAGCCTAGAGCCGTTGAGTTTTGGCTATTTGTTACCGCATTATATCCTAAAGCCGTTTCGCTATTTGTATTTGTTTTCGCATTGTATCCTAATGCTATGGACTGAAATCCATCCGCTGAAGAGTTATTTCCTATAGCTACAGATTCATTACTGCTGGTCTGGGCATGAAATCCTATGGCTGTAGATCTGAATCCTGCTGCTGTAGTTTTATTTCCTACCGCTAAAGCTTCATTCCCGGAAACAACTGTTGCGCTTCCAATAGCTATTCCCATAAATGCAGAGCTTGCGCTTCCTATAGCAATCCCATTCTGTCCGGCATTTGATCCTATTCCAAAGCTTACAGAATTATCAACTCCCAGTTTTCCTGCTGTTAGGGCATTTACTTTAAAAATCAGATCATCATATGTTTTTGTTCCCAAAGCCAGGGTTGTATTTGCTCCTCCATAATTTCCTACATTCGTACCTGTAAGGTTCCAGTTGGTTCCATCCTCTGTTTTAGTGGTATTCCCGCCGTTTGCTAAAATTTTATTCCATTTTGATTCGAACCAGTAATAGAAACCAATTTCCTTTAGAGTGGAGTTTCCATTGTTCCAAACGATAAGTCCGTCTGCCGGAGAAGGTACTGTAAGATTATCTGTTGTAGTGGTAAGCGCAATACTTGGAAGAAGTACACCCTTATTATTGGCGTTAATATGAAGCATCGCAGAAGGGTCCGGATTCGGTAAACCAATCCCAACCTGAGCAAATGTGAAAATACTTATAAAGAATAAGAGAAGTGTATATTGAGGTTTATAGTCTTTTTGCATTACTTGCATTTTTTGCAGGTGCAAATATACAAATTTTCAACAAAATAACAATTATACTGAAAATATCATAATTAAAAACACGACAAAGTGAATAATACAAAACTTACTCACGAAACAATGAAAAATGTTTAATATCAATCATTTACCAAAAGTAACATCCATTAGGCTTTGCAGTTATCTCCCATTTTGTGTTTAATTCTTTACATTATATAATTAACAATAAACTTCACTAAATTTTGAATAAAAGCTAACTATTTTTTCTGGTAAAGCAGTTTTTTAAGTGATCATTGATCATTCCGGTGGCTTGCATATGGGCATAAATTACTGTAGAACCTACGAATTTAAAACCTCTCTTTTTAAGTTCTTTGGATATAAGATCCGAAATTTCTGTAGTGGCAGGAACAACAGATAATGTTTCGGGACTGTTGTCAATGGGTTTTCCATCTATAAATCCCCAGATATATTTGGAGAAACTTCCAAATTCCTTCTGAACTTCTATAAATTTCTGAGCATTGGTGACAGCTGAAAGAATTTTAAGCCTGTTTCTGATAATTCCGGAATTATTCATCAATTCTTCAATCTTTTCGTCTGAATACGCTGCTACTTTTTTATAATCAAAATGATCAAAAGCTTTTCTGAAGTTTTCTCTTTTGGATAAAATAGTGTACCAGCTCAGCCCGGCCTGAAAACTCTCCAGAATCAGAAACTCAAATATAGTCTCATCATCGTAAACAGGTCTTCCCCACTCTTCATCATGATACTTTCGGTAGAGATCATCTTTTTCGCACCAGCCACAACGTATTTTTTCCATAATTATCAATTTTTGCTAGTTAAAGTTACTACTGATTTTGAAAAAGATAACAAAAGATTATGAAAAGTTTAACAGAGGCGTTCAGTTTTAGGAATGGTTATTGTTTAATTACTGATACCAAACTAAAATTTATACTATTATGAACAATTCAGAGTACAACAAAGCGGAAAATGCAGTAAACAATGTAGAAAATTCTTTACAAAATGCAACGGACAAAGCCAAATGGAAAATCAATGAATTGGCAGACAAGGCTAAAGATTATATTAATGAGAAAAGGGATAATGATCAGGAAGCCAGCCAGGAAGACTGGTTCGACAGGGTAAAAGCTAATGTATCCGATGCTTGGGAGGATATCAAAGATAAAGCAGATGAAGCATGGGAAAAAACCAAAGATGCGGCAGAGGATGTAAAGGCAGAATGGAATAAGAAAACCAATTAGTATTTCAGTCATATAAATATTTTCAATAAAATGGAGTCTTAAATTGATAAGGCTCCATTTTTTATTATGCCATAAGCACAATTATTGTTACATTTGTATTATAATAAACATTAAAAAATTATGTCATACGGTTTACTTAAAGGCAAAAAGGGAATTATTTTTGGAGCCCTTAATGAACAATCTATCGCATGGAAAGTTGCTGAAAGATGTCATGAAGAAGGTGCTGAATTTATCTTATCCAATGCTCCTATTGCTTTGAGAATGGGGGAACTTAATGGTTTAGCAGAAAAAACAGGTTCTGAAGTAATAGGTGCTGATGCAACTTCTATAGAAGATCTTGAAAAACTTTTTGATGCCGCTGTTGCAAAATTTGGAAAAATCGACTTTATCCTTCATTCTATCGGAATGTCTATCAACGTAAGAAAAGGAAAACATTATACAGAAATGAACTACGACTGGTTGGAAAAAGGCTGGGATATTTCCGCTGTTTCTTTCCATAAAGTAATGCGTGTGGCTTGGGAAAAAGACTGTATGAATGAATGGGGAAGTATTTTGGCACTTACTTATATTGCTGCTCAAAGAACATTCCCGGACTATAATGATATGTCTGATAATAAAGCTTATCTGGAAAGTATTGCAAGAACTTTCGGAAACTATTGGGGTGAAAGAAAAGTACGTGTTAATACTGTTTCTCAGTCTCCTACCATGACAACTGCCGGTAGCGGAGTGAAAGGTTTCGGAGGATTCCTTGGATATGCAGAAGATATGTCTCCACTAGGAAATGCTACGGCTCTTGAATGTGCAGACTACTGTGTAACATTATTCTCTGATCTTACGAAGAAAGTAACGATGCAGAATCTTTTCCATGATGGAGGTTTCAGCAGTTCAGGGGTTACTCAGAAAGTAATCAGCAAGTATGATGCTGAATAATTCATCTAAAAAATAACGAGCTACAGTTTCGTTTACAATAAATAAAACCCATGAAAAGATTTCATGGGTTTTTCTGTTTTATCATCGTTCACAAATAAATCCGGCGGCCTCTTCGGGCCGCCGGATTCGTCAAAAATAATATTAATATGCAATTATAAAATAACAGTCTGAATAGAATGCGCAGGTGCATTCAATTTTGCTGCTTTTCCTTCTATCCATAGATTGGTTTCGATATCATTGTCTGAGTCGTTCATAATAACGGTTACCAGCTGTCCGTTTTCGTTCATAAATGCAGAAGAGGTCAGGGCTGCTCTGTTGGAAGAACTTCCGATTCTCTGGGCATTCGGTTTGATATATTTTGAGACGTGTCCTATATAATAGTATTCATAGGTATAGAAAACTTCACCGGTTTTGGTGTCTGCAATAATCGGGGCAAAGCAGAAATTTCCTTTGTGATTAGGTCCGCCGGTTTCATCCAACAGAATATTCCAGTCGGTCCATAATGCGTTTCCTTTGTTGAAATCATTCAGCATATTTTTGCTGTAGAGTTCTCCCAGGCTTACATCGTAGATTTTATCCATATTGAATTGTTCTTTGCATCCTTCAGTAAAGGCAAGGAATTTATCCGGGAAAGCCCTGTGGGTTTCCGCTAAATTGTCAAAAAGCTGGGTTTTATTGTTCCATGTTTCATACCAGTGATACCCGATACCATGTGCATATTTTGATGTTTCAGGATCGCTTAATGTGGTGGTTGCTCTTTGGTAGATAAGATCTCTGTTATGATCCCAGATCATTACTTTTTTATCTTTATATCCGTTTTTCCAAAGGGTTGGTCCGAGATTGTTTTTCAGAAATTCACCTTCTTCTTCTGCAGTATAGATGCAAGATTCCCAGCTTTGAGTAGCCATAGGCTCGTTCTGAACGGTTAAACCCCAGATATTGATCCCTCTCTTTTCATATTCTTTAATGAATTTGATATAATAATCTGCCCACGTTTGATAGTACTGATTTTCCAATCTTCCCCCTTTATACAAACTTTTATTTGATTTCATCCAGGCTGGCGGGCTCCATGGGGAGAAATAAAATGTAAAATTATTTCCTATAGCCTTTTGAGCTTCTTTGATCATTGGAATTTTATATTTCTCATCGTGAGCAACATTAAAGGTCTTCAGAGAAGTATCATTATCCTCTACATAGGTATATGAATCACTGGAAAAGTCACAGGAATTCATATTGGTACGTACGACAGTGTATCCCAATCCGTTTTTCCCAAAATAGGCATCAAGAATTTCCTTTTGCTTATTCTTTGGCATCTTATAGAAAGTCTCTGCTGAAGCATCTGTAATAGCACCTCCTATTCCTATCAGTTTCTGATATTTAAAATTGGGCGCCACAAAAATACAGGCATCCGTTTCTTTAGGCTGTCCGAACTGCTCAAATTTGACGAGTCCTTTATCCGCCATCTTCTCATTGGCTTTCGAGTTGGTAAGGATTACTTTAGCTGTTTTCCCTGCATTTTTATTCCAATAATTCTGAGCATTGACATTGATAACAACGCCCACTACAAAACAACTTACAATTAGTTTTCTCATGATTTTTTCTGTTTCCGGATCTATCTGATCCTCATTTTCATTATTTATTTTGATAAACTCTTACATAATCTATATAATACTTCTGTGGAAAGACAGCATCATCAATACCTTCTTTTCCGCCCCAAAATCCTCCTACGGCAAGGTTTAAAATGATAAAATAAGGTCTGTCAAAAGGCCATGCTTCATTATTTTTCTCTTTATTTTCATAGGTGAAAAATTTATGGTCATCAATATAAACCTCTATCTTTTCCGGTGTCCAGTCTGCTTTATAGACATGAAACTTTTCGCTGGCATCTTTTACAAACAGGGTATCGGTCTTTTGTGTTCCCTGGATATGATTATATTTTTTAGTATGCACAGAAGCATGGATATAGCCCTGGTTATACCCCACATGTTCCATGATATCCAGCTCACCATCATCCGGCCATTTCTTCATGTTCTCACTCATCATCCAGATTGCCGGCCAGGTTCCCCGACCTTTAGGAAGTTTCGCCCTGACTTCAATTGATCCATATTGGAAAGCAAATTTCCCTTTGGTTAAAAGCCTAGCAGAAGTGTATTTATTATTTTCCCAATTTTCTTTTTTAGCCTCAATGATGAGGTTTCCTTTTTCCATTCTGGCATTCTCAAGCCTGTTTTTGGTATAAAATTGTGCTTCTTCATTTCCGAAACCGCTTCCTCCGGTATCATAATTCCATTTTAATGAATCCGGAAGCCCTTTGCCATTAAATTCATCACTCCAAATCAGTGTCCTGCGGGAATCAGGTTTGTGTGAGGCACAGTTGAGAACAGCAAGGAAGAAAGCTCCAGCTGCACAAATTCTGATGAGATTTTTAGCTTTGAGATTCATATATATAAGGTTTTAAGTTTTGGCTAAAGCCATTTTTCTGACGTTTTAATGAGCGGATTAAAACCCGCTCCTATTGAATTGAACTGAATTGAATTTATTTCGTCCAGTTGATTCTTTTGGTCTGCACATTTTGAGAATTGGTTCCCACCATAATATCAAACGCTCCACCTTCCCAGTCAAAATTCAAATCGTCATCAAAGAATTTCAGATCTTCAGGTGTCAGTTTAAAATCTACTTTTTTGCTTTCTCCTTTTTTGATGAATACTTTCTGGAAACCTTTCAGCTCTTTTACGGGTCTCACTACTTTTCCGAAAAGATCTCTGATATAAAGCTGTACAACTTCTTCCCCATCATACTTCCCTGTATTGGAAACAGTAACACTGATGTTCAGGGTCTGATTTCCTGTAAGGGCTGCAGAATTTAAAACGATATCAGAATAGGTAAAATCAGTATAGCTTAGGCCATATCCAAACGGATATTTCGGATCATTATCAAGATCTATATAGGCTGAAACATAGTTTCTGTCCGTATTATTTTTGGCTGGTCTTCCCGTATTGTAATGATTGTAATACACAGGAATCTGACCTTCTGTTCTCGGAAAACTCATAGGGAGTTTCCCACCAGGATTTACAGTACCAAACAGAACATCTGCAATAGAATTTCCAGCTTCTGTTCCCAGCCACCATGTGTACATAATGGCAGGAATATTGTCTGATGCCCAGTTGAAAATCAAAGGTCTTCCGGCATTGATCATCAGAATAATCGGCTTGCCTGTTTTGGCAATTTCTTTCAGTAAATCTTCCTGAACTCCTGTAAATCCGATATTGCTTCTACTTTTCGCCTCTCCACTCATCGCATGGCCTTCTCCCAATGTCATAATAACAACATCTGATTTTCTTGCCGTTTCTATTGCTTCTGCAAACTGACTTTTGTCCTGATCATCAACATTACAGCCTTTAGCATATAATAAAGTGGCATTTTTATCCAGTTGATTTTTAATTCCATCGAATTGTGAAACGATTCTTTGGTTATCATCTTTGAAAGCAATAGACCAGAAACCGTGGTTCGCTACAGTCTCTTTACCGAAAGGACCAATCAGAGCAACCGTTTTTACCGTTTTGGAAAGTGGAAGAATATTTCCCTGATTTTTAAGAAGAACAATACTTTTTGATCCGAATTCTCTTCCGAATTTTCTGTTATCCTGATTATCGGTCTGTTCTTTTTGTCTTTTCTCATTACTGAATCTGTAAGGATCATCGAAAAGTCCCATTTCGAATTTCTTTGTTAAAATTCGTCCCGTTGCGTCATCTACCAGTTTGGGATCTACTTTTCCTTCTTTCACCAGTTTTGGCAGTTCTGCCATATAAACACGGCTTTCCATATCCATATCACTTCCGCCTTGTATAGCTCTTTCTGCCGCTTCGCTGGCATCTTTGGCATAACCGTGTGGAACCATTTCCCCAATACTTCCCCAGTCTGAAACCACAAAACCTTTATAGTTCCATTTTCCTTTTAAAAGGTTTCTCTGAATATATTTATTAGCAGTAGCCGGAATTCCGTTAATATCATTGAAGGAATTCATGAAAGTAGCAACACCTGCTTCTGCCGCCGCTTTGAATGGGGGAAGATACGTTTCATTCAGCTGTCTGAGACTCATATCTACGGAATTATAATCTCTTCCGCCCACAGCTGCTCCATAGGCTGCAAAGTGTTTTGCACAAGCCATCACTGCATCAAGACTTCCTAAACCTCTGCCCTGAAATCCTTTGATCCTTGCCAGTCCGATTTTTGTTCCCAGGTAGGTATCTTCTCCGGAACCTTCCATTACTCTTCCCCATCTCGGATCTCTGGCGATATCCACCATTGGAGCAAACGTCCAGTGAATACCGTAAGCGGCAGCTTCTGTAGCGGCTATTCTTTCTGATTTTTCTATCATCCCAAGATCCCAGCTTGCTGCCTGTCCCAGATTCACAGGGAATGTGGTACGATAACCATGAATAACATCCTGCCCGAACAATAAAGGAATTTTCAGTCTAGACTGCATCGCCAGTTTCTGAAATGCTCTGGTTTCTTCTGATCCTGCAACGTTCAGCATTGAACCTACTTTTCCTCTTTTTATTTCTTCCAAAACAGCAGCTGAATTGGAATGCTGAGGCCCTGTAGCGTATTCAAACCCGCTGTACTGAACCATTTGCCCTACTTTTTCTTCCAGGGTCATTTTAGACAGCAGCTCTGCTACTTTCTGATCAGTTGTCTTTTGTCCGTAGGCATTCAGTCCAAAAGCAGAAAATGCCAGTAAGAAATACACTCTTTTCATAGTATCAAATTAAAAAATATAAGTTGCTGTAGAACGTCCAGAAATTGTTACAGCAGCGGTTTTACCGGCAAATTTAATATTAAAATTTTCATCTGCTTCATTATCGTTCTGCACAATTAACACTATTTTCCCAAATTGAGTCTTAAAAGCAACAGTGGACAATTTATCAGTCTGTGTAGAAGTGATACGCTGAGATCCGGCAGGAACAAATTTTGAAGCGTGGGCTATAATATAATAGGCAACATTTCTTGTAAAATTTTCACTGTCAGAAACAGTAATTGCTCCTTTACATTCCGTGCATCCACCTTCTGTATGGGGAGCAAATTTCGGATTGTTGGCAAGGTTCCATTCCAGCGCAATTTTACTCCAGTTTCTCATCGAGCCGATGATTACATTTTTCGAATGCCAGTTCAGGTCTTCGGTAAAGGTTCCTTTTGAGCCTGTCCATTGTTCGGTAAAGTATAGATTTTTGTCTGGAAAAGCATTATGTATGGTGCTTAGAGCAGAAATATCTCCTTCGTACAAATGAAAAGCAGATCCGTCTATATATTTATTTGCTTCAGAATCTTTTAAAATATCAATAGCATATTCAGGTTTATTGCAATTGTGATCGTATACAACAATTTTAGTGGTAATTCCATTGGCTTTAAAAACCGGGCCCAGATGATTTTTAATAAAATTCCCCTGCTGCTCAGACGGCATATACAGACTAGGATTATTTCCCGGATGGAGTGGTTCATTCTGAGGCGTTACAGCATCAATGGTGATGCCTTCTTTTTTCATTCCCCGGATGTATTTTACAAAATATTGTGCATATGTTCCGTAGAATTCAGGTTTCAGACTTCCTCCTTTTGATTTTCCGTTGTCTTTCATCCAAACCGGAGGTGACCATGGCGCAGCAATGATTTTAATGGAAGGATTGATCGCCAGAATCTCTTTCAACATAGCAATTAACGCTTTATCTTTTGCAAGACTGAAATTTGAAAGAGAAGGATCAGTCTGTCCTGCCGGCAGATCATCGTAAGAAAAAACTTCACCATCAAGATCTGAAGCGCCTATACTCAATCTTAAATAGCTAATGGAAATTGAATTTTTGTCATTTCCAAAAAGTTCGTTAAGCAATGCTTTTCTTTTGGCAGATGACAATCGGTTGATTACCTCAACACTTCCTCCTGTTAATGTATATCCAAAGCCATCAACATATTGAAACTTTTGAGAATCATCAATTTCAATATTCTGAAAGCTGTTGGAAGTATTTACAAATTTAACAGAAGTCTGCTGCTGTAATTTTACGCTTTCATCACCTTTTGTCAGCCAGTACTGTACTTCATTTCCTTTATGGGATGCAAGTGATGTACAGGATAAAGGAAAAAGGGCCACACCACTAAGTAGTGCGGCACCTCTAAAGAAACTATATAAGTTGTGAAACTTCATGGGTTAGTATCCAGGATTTTGTTTTAAAGCTGTATTCGGCAATTCATTGAAAGGAATAGGAAGAATTTCATTTTTATTGGCTTTAAATCCTTTGAAGGCAAGCTTAGAAGGAGCATCACCCCATCTGACAAGGTCAAACCATCTGTGTCCTTCTCCTGCAAGCTCTCTTCTTCTTTCATCTTTAATAGCCTGTAAAGAAACAGGAACTGATGCCAATCCAACTCTTGCTCTTACGGCATCTAATAATGCCTGAGCTCTTGCTCCTGAAGCTCCTAAAGCTTCAGCTTCCATGAGATAAGTATCAGCTAATCTTATCGCAATGTAATTTTGTCTGAAATTAAGCTCTGCCGGACCTGGAAGTGAGGTTTTTAAAGCATTGGTAGGTAAATATTTATTAAGGAAATATCCTGTATCTGCAAAAGCGGGCCCATAAATGACTTTACCTTCCGCCACCAGTTTTTTAGCATTGAAAACAGTCACATTCAGTCTTGGATCTCCCTGCATAAAACTGACATAATTCTCTGTTACAGTATTAAATGCCCAACCGGAATAGATATCTGGCGCATCATTATTTGGAACGCTTTTTAGTGAATAAGAACGAGGCCCCACCATCACATTGATAGAATTCCCTTCATCCTTACCCTGTCCCCAGAATCCCCAATCAGAGCTTCCTTTGTTGGTATGCATTATCTCAAGAATGGATTCTGATAAAAACTTGTATTTGTTTGGCTCCGGATCACTTTCCAAAGCAACTTTAAATAAATCTGCATAGTTTGCGACAAGCTTGTATCCATACTGACTGGTTCCTCCAGGTGTACCGTTTACCTGGGCAAATTGTGCAGCAGCTTCAGGCATTTTTTTATCATAAAGATAAATTTTACCCAATATAGCTCTTGCTGTTCCCTGTGTAATTCGTCCTTTATCACTGCTGGCAGGTGTCATCATCAGATCGGGAATAGCAGCAATCACATCATTTTCTATTTGCGCATAAACATCACCTGGTTTTGCTTGTGGTATATTCCAATAATCATCTGAAACAGTAATGCTCTTAAGAATCAAAGGGATATTCCCAAACATTCTTACGAGTTCAAAATAATATAAAGAGCGAAGAACTCTGGCTTCTGCAATATATCTCTTCTTAAGATCTTCATTCATTGAAGCACCCGGAACTTTTTCTATTACAAGATTGGCACGTGCGATTCCCTGATAGTAATCTTTCCAGTAGCTGGCCGGCATTGTATTCGGGTTGATCATATAATTATTCATTCCCTGAATACCTGCTCCATCACTAGAGCTTCCTCCACCGGAATAAAAGTCATCAGATCCTGCATTAAAGAAAGTAACTGTATTCTCAAATCCTGCAGAATATTTTCTTAAAACATCATATACGGAAATCAGCGCACTAAAAGACTGCTGTTCATTTTTAAAATATGAATCAGTACTAAATGCCCCGGAATTCTGTACTTCATCCAGATAGGAATTACTACAGCCTATATTGGTAAAACTCAGACCTGTCAGAAACGCAACGGCAAGTCCTTTATATATAAGATTTTTATTTTTCATTTTGTTGGTCATTAAAATTGAATATTAGCTCCTATAAGGAATGTTCTGGCTTGTGGATAGTAAGCTCTGTCTACACCGATAATATCCTGCTCAGAATTATTTCTTCCCGCAATTTCAGGGTCATATCCTGTATACTTTGTGAAAGTAAGCAGGTTTTCTCCCGTGATATATAGTCTTACCTTGCTCATTCCAAAACGTTTGGTAACATCCTGAGGAATAGTATATCCCAGCTGAACAATTTTCAGACGCACATAATCTCCTTTCTGAAGGTAGTAGTTAGACATCCATGAATAGTTGTGGTTAGAATCAAGGCGGGTAAGTCTTGGATTATCATTGGTAGATCCCTCACCTGTCCATCGGTCTAAGATTCTTGTCTGATAGTTGGCATCAGGCAAATCCAATCTTCTTAGCCCCTGGAAAATCTTGTTACCAGCCTGTCCTTGCGCAAACATCATCAGATCAAAATTCTTATAGCTCATATTCACAGTAAGTCCAAAAGTATATTTTGGTATAGAGCTTCCTAAGTTTACTTTATCATTGTCATCAATTTTACCATCTCCATTATTATCCTGCCACATAAAGTCTCCTGGTTTTGCATCCGGTAATAATTTTACACCATTGGCATTTACATAATTGTCAATTTGTGCCTGATTTTGGAAAACGCCGCTATATGTTTGTCCGTAAAATGATCCGTAAGGCTGCCCTACTGCTACTCTGGATACTGCTCCCATAGTCTGGAAAGAAGCCAGGTTGAAGTATTCAATATCATCTTCTAGTCTAAGAACTTTGTTCTTTATGGTAGCAAAGTTACCATTCACCGAGATGCTGAAATCCTGCCAATTCTTTTTGTACCCCAATTCAAGCTCTATCCCGGTATTCTCCATATCCCCTACGTTTGACCAAGGTAAATTAGGAACTCCTACATAACCTGGGATATTGATTTGTCTAAGAATGTCTGTTGTTTTCTTTTTGTACCAGTCTGCTGTAAGGGTAAAATTGTTGAATAATTTCAAATCCGCAGCAATATTCAGCTGGCTGGTTTGCTCCCACTTCAGGTTTGGATTTTCAAGCGTACTTGGTGCATAACCAATAATGATATTATTACTGGAGTTGGTATAATTACTTCCGGAAACCATGAAACTTGCATATCTGAAGTTATCCATTTCATCATTTCCTAATACTCCGTAACCTCCTCTTACTTTTAAATTATTTACTACTTTATTCTCCGGCCAGAAGTTTTCCTTATGTACATTCCATCCCAGGGACATCGATGGAAAAGTTCCCCAATGCTGATTGGTAGCAAATTTTGAAGAACCATCTCTACGAATCGTTCCTGTGAATAAATATTTGTCTGCATAATCATAAATAATTCTACCGAAATAAGATGCTTTACGGGTTTCAATTCCATCCCATCCTTTCGCAATAATATTATCCGGAGAAGTATCGAAGTTGAAGGAAGCATCCTGCCAGTTATCAATAGGTAGATTACTGTAAGTCAAGCTGGTTCCCCCTGCAATATTGTATCGGTAAACTCCCTGACCAACCATAATGTTGATATTATGATCACCAAATTTATTCTGGTATGTCAGCGTATTTTCCATACTCCACTCGAATTTATTTTCCTCCACCTTATTCAAACTGTTGAAGTTGGTATTGTTGAAGTTAGGACTTAAATAATATTTTGGTGTGAAAGTACGGCTTCCCCAATAGGATTTCTTACCATTTAAACTTGTTTTGAAAGTGAAGTGATCAAGAAACTTAAGCTCTGCAAAAACATTCCCCACAAAATCATCAGACCAGTTATTATTCCCCTGCTGTATATGACGGAAAGCCTGAGGATTGGTCATTTCATTATTTACATATCGGGAAATTCCATAAGGGCGTCCTTCAGAATCACGGATGATATAAGGATTGGTATAACCACCCGGGTCCACCATAGACCAGTCTGTAACCACAACCGGAGTGGTAGGGTCCAGGTTAACTGCTGAAGCCAACGGCCCTCCAAATTCTTCATTCGCGCTTATCCCCTGAGACTTCACATGGGTATAGGCAAAGGTTTGACCTATCGTCAGATAGTCTGTCACTTTATGGGTTGAGTTAAATCTAGCATTGATTCTTTTGTAGTAAGAAATATCACTCAATACAATACCCGACTGATCAAAATATCCGAATGATGTATAGTAGGTTGATTTTTCATTACCACCCGTAATGCTTACTTCATGAGACGATTTTTCCCCTGTTCCGAAAATAGCATCCTGCCAGTTGGTTCCTTTTCCAAATGATTCAGGATTAGTAAATCTGGGAGCTTGTCCATCATTGACAAAACCTTCATTGATAATTTTTGCATATTGTGTGGCATCTAAGAGATCCAGTTTTTTAGAAGCATTGGAAAAACCATAGAATCCATTATACGAAAGGGTCAGTTTTCCTTTTTTTCCTTTTTTGGTGGTAACCAGGATTACTCCTTTCGCCGCAGAGACTCCATAGATTGCAGATGAAGCTCCATCTTTTAAAACTTCTATACTTTCTATATCCGACTGGTTAAGCCATCCGATATTATCTACCACAATACCGTCTACTACCCATAGCGGACTGTTACTTCCCGCTCCAAAACTGGTAATCCCCCTTACACGCACGGTGGCAGCAGCTCCAGGCTGTCCTGAATTCGTAACAACAGAAACACCGGCTGCCCTTCCCTGTAAAACCTGTTCCGGCTTACCAGATGGAATGTTTTCTATGTCACTGGCTTTAATACTCGCTATAGCTCCTGTTACATTACTCTTTTTCTGAGTACCGTACCCAATGACTACCACTTCGTCTATTTTGTTTTCTTTCGCAAGTGTGTCCTTCGCCTTGCTGGTCTGGGCACTGAAGTTGGCCGTAAAATAGAGGACGGCAACCACTCCTACGCTTCTTGATATTCTTACATTCATATACAGTTATTGTTTAATTCTCAAATTGAGACAATAAAAATATATTTTTTTTTAATTAATTAACATTCTATTCATAAATATTTTAATTTTTCTTTTATTTTTCAGGGTTAGAAGCCCTATCTTCGCATCAATATTTCATAAAATTTCATAAAAAATTAATAAAGTTATCTCCCAAAATGATCGTCAAGCCATCCAAAATTTCTCTTCCACTAAAACTTACCTTTCTCATTTTTTCAATGGTTTTAAACTGTATGGGATTGGTGATTCTGCAGTTGTCAGAAGAGAAAATCACCTATGGGGAACTGGGGCTTTTAGAATCTTTTAAAGATTTACCCATTGCTTTTATTTCGCTTTTTGCCGTGAGCTTTATCAATAAAACCGGACCTAAAAAAGCATTGATTCTGGCCCTGGCTATTGTTGGATTCTGTTCCTGCCTTCTTCCTTTTGTAAAAGTTTTCTGGTTTTATAAATTGTGGTTTGCTATTATAGGAGCCTGTTTCGCTATTGGCAAGATCTGTGTTTTTGGAATTATCAGGAATAATATTTCGGATGAAAAATCTCTGGCAAAGACCATGAATAATGTAGAAGCCTCTTTTATGATCGGAATTTTCGTAGTAAATACAGGTTTTGGATGGGTGATTTCCAGTCAGTATTCGGAATTCTGGAAGTTTGGTTTCTTGCTGATTGCTTTATTATCTGTATTGACTATTTTTCTGCTTTCGAAGATAGAAATAGTAGAGTCCAGGCCTATGGAAAGCAAAAGTATTCTCTCAGAACTGTCAGGGTTTACCACCCCTACAGTAGCTTTGTTTTTAGGAGTGGTCTTTTTTATTGTCTTCGTAGAGCAAGGATTCAATTCATGGCTTCCTTCTTTTTATAAAAACCACCTGAAAGTCAATTCATTTTTTGCGCTTCAGGCCACTTCTTTTCTATCCATTTTTTCATATGCCGGGCGAACGGTTACTGCCAATATTATCAAAAGGTTTTCATTACCCAGATATTATATTACTTGTATGACTTTTATTGTCACCTTACTGGTCATTATACTGGGGGTACAATATTTTGAATCTGAAGATTCCAGATTCTTACTTTTTTTATTTCCGGTTATTGGCTTGTTCCTTTCACCCCTCTACCCTGTGATCAACTCAAGAATGATTGCACAGGTGGATAAAGATAAAATTAATCTTTTCACCTCTCTTATTGTGATTTTTTCTTCTCTGGGTAGCTCTGTAAGCTCTATTATTATGGCTGTTTTGTTTGAAAAGCAATTGTTGAATTATTATCCATTATACATCTTATCTTCTGTAATTCTGCTTTTTGTGATTAGTTTTATATATTTTACTGTCACAAATAGAAAATAGTTTTATTTTTACTGCCATGAAAATCAAAGACACAAAAAGTAAAGAAACGCTACGGGAACTCATTGACACAAAAGATTTCGTAGCACATATTTCTGTAGACTGCACCATATTCGGCTTTCATAATAACATTCTGAAAGTTCTGCTTTTAAAATATCATGATCTGGATCTATGGTCACTTCCTGGTGGTTTTGTTTTCAATGATGAAGACCTTAGAGAAGCTGCTGAAAGGGTTTTGTTTGAAAGAACCCATCTGAAAGGATTATTTTTAAAACAGTTTCACACCTTTGGAAGGATAGACCGTACAGAGAACAACGTTCATCAGATTCTCCTTAAAAATAAAGGAATAACCGTTCCTGAAGATCACTGGATTTTCCAGCGGTTTGTTACAGTAGGATACTGCAGCCTTATCGATTTTTCACTAACTGATACTTTCCCTGATGCTTTCAATGAAAGCTGTGAATGGTTTGAAGTAAACAATCTTCCTAAAATGGCATTCGACCATGACAGAATTATAGAGACAGGTCTTGAATATCTGAGAATGAATATCAATACAGAGGTTGCAGCAAGTAACCTGCTTCCTGAAAAATTTACAATGAAGGACCTTCAGGCTCTTTATGAAACTATTTTAGGACAGAAATTCAGAAGAAATAATTTTCAGCGAAAAATTCTAAGTTTAAATATTCTGGACAGAATGGAAAAACTGTATGACGGTTCAGCGAATAAAGCCCCCTATCTGTATAAATTTAAAAGTAAGGTTCACAACTCTACCAATCAGTATCCTATCTCCAATGATGAGGAGTCATAAAATAAAGAATTTATCTTATAAATAAAGAAAAAGGGCATTATCTGTCTGAAAACCAACTGAAATATAAGTTTTCAAAAAAATTTTCATGACACCACGAAAAATGTTACTTTTAACCAAATCAAAAAATCATGTCATATTATCCTCTTACAAGCATCCCTGATTATTATGGAATTGATGCTTTACTTACCGAAGAACACAAACTAATCCGCCAATCTGTAAGAGACTGGGTTGAAAGTTTTGTAATGCCGCAGATAGATCAGGCCGCTCAAAATCATACAGATATCCCTAATCTTATGAGAGAATTGGGGAAAATCGGAGCGCTGGGACCTTATATCCCGGTTCAGTATGGCGGTTCAGGATTAGACCAGATTTCTTATGGTCTGATTATGCAGGAATTGGAAAGAGGAGATTCTGCAGTACGTTCTGCTGCTTCAGTACAGAGCTCATTGGTGATGTTTCCTATCAATGAATTCGGTTCTGAGGAACAGAAAATGAAATATCTTCCTAAGCTTGCTGCCGGAGAAATGATCGGGTCTTTTGGATTAACAGAGCCCAACCACGGTTCTGATCCTGGTTCTATGGAAACGTATTTTAAAGATATGGGCGACCATTATCTTTTAAATGGGGCTAAAATGTGGATCACCAACTCTCCTCTATGCGATATCGCTGTGGTATGGGCAAAAAATGAGGAAGGAAAAGTACAGGGATTAATCGTTGAAAGAGGAATGGAAGGTTTCACCACGCCTGAAACTCACAATAAATGGAGCTTAAGAGCTTCCAAAACCGGAGAACTGGTATTCAATAATGTAAAAGTACCGAAAGAAAACCTTCTTCCGGGAGTAACCGGACTGAAAGGTCCTTTATCTTGTCTGAATTCTGCGAGATACGGAATTTCATGGGGTGTAATTGGTGCTGCTATCGACTGCCACTGTACTGCAGTTCAGTATTCTAAGGAAAGAAAACAGTTTGGGAAACCAATCGGTTCTTACCAGCTTCAGCAGAAAAAACTGGCTGAATTCTTAACAGAGATTACAAAAGCTCAGTTATTATGCCTTCAGTTAGGAAATCTTAAGAATGCTCATAAGGCAACTCCGGCTCAGATTTCTATGGCTAAGCGTAATAATGTCAATATGGCTATTGAAATTGCCAGAGAATCAAGACAGATTCTTGGCGGTATGGGAATTATGGGTGAATTCCCGATGATGAGACACGCTGCTAACCTGGAGTCTGTGATTACTTACGAAGGAACACATGATGTTCATTTACTGATCACTGGTTTAGATATTACAGGAATCAACGCTTTCTAAAAAAGATAAAATAGAAATAAAGAGTCTGGCCAATGGTCAGACTCTTTTATTTTACTCACTTTGCAGAGAATTGATATTCACTGAATAATTATTGATACTCTAAAGTTTTTGTTGTTTTATTGAAATTATTACCTTAATACCAAACAAAAACAAACAATATGAAAAAAATCACAACTTTTTTACTAAGTCTTACAGCACCATTTTATTTTGCCCAACAAGCTGGTGATGTTGTAAGTGCCGAACAGAAACTGGATTTAACCCCACAGGGAGTCGTCAATTTTATAGCCAATAATCTTGGAGACCAGAATGCCCCGGAATTTTCCAACTATCTCAATAGTTTTAATATCGGCCTAAAAGGTTATAAGATTACCTATTACACCAAAAACGAAAATAATGTTCTTGTAAAAGCCACCGGATTGCTTATGTACCCTAATGTACCCTTCAAACTCTCAACAGTTGTGTCGGATCATGGAACCACAGACAGCAGAAATAATGTTCCTTCTAATTTCAAAGGAGCTTTAACAGCAGGGTTTGTGGTTGAACTATCCTATGTACTTAATGGATATATTTTAATGGCACCCGACTACGTAGGGATGGGAACTGGAGAAGGAACTCACCCTTATGTAGATTACGCTACAGAAGCCGGAGCTACCATTGATTTTATCACAGCAGCAAATAAAGTATTGGCACAACTGAACATTAAACGTTATGATGAATATTTCTTAGCCGGATATTCCCAGGGCGCTCATGCTGCAATGTCAACATTAAAAAGATTAAGTATTTCGAATCCCAACAATATCAAATTCAAATATGCCTATATGGGAGACGGGCCTTATGATTTCTCAGGAGTTACTTTAAATAAAGGAGTCTTGGAGAAGGATATTTATCCGTTTACCTCATTTCTGGCCAATGTTCTTCATACCTGCAACAATACAGGATATAAAACCTATAATAATGACATTTCAGAAGTTATTTCTGCAGAATATCTCGATAAGTACAACTACCATGTTATTCAGGATAACGGAGGTTTGTTATGGGGCCCTGTTTTATGGAGAAAACTCTTTACCACCAGCTTTGTTAATGATGTCACCAATAATCTCAATAATAAGCTCAGACTATGTATGAAACCAAAGGATGTGTATGATTGGTACAATAAAACTCCCATGACATTAGGACATTCTACGATAGATCTTGCTATTCCACCTGAAAATACTTCTAAAACCATTGATGTTCAACGTGGATATTATCCATGGTGGGATCTGAATAAGTATAAACTGGATTCTTTTTACTGGGGGCCACTCGGTCATGTAGGGGGAATTCTGCCATTTACATTAGCCTCCAATGCTAAGTTCAATACGCTGAGAAGCGGCGGTCTTCTTAATGAGTGGGCTATTGCAGGATCAATTTTCGGTAAACAGTCGGTAGAAACAACCACTGAAAAACCTTCCTTCCTGTCTTCGCAAATCAAACCGGAGCTGGGAACCATGCAGCTGGTAGAAATTACAGATTTCAATAAAGAAAAAGCACAAAGCAGAATGGCTGGTGACTACAGCAGTTTATCAAGTCTAAAAGACGGAGTTTATCTGCTTAAAGTATCGGAAAACAATGAAAATACCATAATTCCGTACATCAAAAATACGCCTAAGGAAGTTGCTGAAAACGAGATCGTACAATCTATGAATGCATCGGTTTTACAATTAAAAGTAAATCAGGATGAACTTACTGCTGTGAATATTTTTGATGAAAATAAAACTCTTGTTAAAAGTATTTCTCAAAAACAATATCATGAAGCCGGAGGAATTAACATTCAGGACCTGGAAAACAAAAACTATACGTTTGAGGTGGTTACTCCTTACTACAATCTTCAGTTCAGTAAAGCGGTTGGAGGTACATTATCACCGGAAAACAGTACTGATATTTATACTCAAAGGCAACAAATTGTAGCTAAATCCAGCAATGATATTAAAAACATCAGCATCTATAGTATTTCCGGCGCCCTGATCATTCAGCAGGAGGTTAATAAACCAGTATTTGAATCCAGAAACCTTGATCCTGGTGTATACCTGGTACAAATCACGCTTTCCAATGGAAAAGTCATTAATAAAAAAGTAAAACTGTAAAATCAATCACTCTTCTATATCTCATTTCAAGTTAATTTTTGGCACTTCAGCAATGAAGTGCTTTTTTTATATCATAACAATCCCGATAACTCCACAAAAAATAATTGGAGATAAAGCAGTTTCAAAATAACATAAAATTATGTAATTCGCTATTAACAATCATTTTACATTATCCAATTTTAATTTTTCGCAAAAAACTTCTCACAATGGCATAAATGATTCTTGTCATTTATTTTAAATTATTCTAAATAAAATTAGCAATCTTATACTGAGCCTGCTACTTTTGCCGAAAGAATAATGCCAGATGGTACATAATGACTCCCGATTCCCTTTGAGGCTCCGATTTTTCAGTTTTCTTATTTTTATCATTACGATTACAGCAGTCAAGTCCCAAAATCTACAGTTCGCAATCAATTTTGAAATAAAAATCAAGGATCAGCCTTTAGAAAAAGGTTCTGAAATCAAGATTTTCGCTCATGAAAATACCTATTCAATAGCTACTGACGAAAAAGGAACAGCCTCAATCCTTCTTTCTCCTGGAAATTATCAAGTTGAAATATGGAAAAATGGGGTTCTGGGACATTCGGGTAAAATATCTGTGACAAAGGCTGAGACCTTTACGCTGCCATTTCTGGAGAAAGTCAATACCATTGAAGAAGTAGTGATTACTGCTAAAGAAGGAAAAGGACTTACCTCCTCCTCTATCATCAATCAGCAGGCAATGCAGCATTTGCAGCCGTCAAGTTTTTCTGATCTTCTGGAACTTATTCCCGGTGGAAGATCAAATGATCCGCTTCTTAATCAGGTCAACAGCATTAGTCTCCGTGAAACCGGAAGACCTGGTACAGATTACAATACGTCCTCAATGGGAACTACTTTTTTGGTTAATGGAGCTCCTTTAAATTCCAATGCCAATCTGCAGTATTCTTATGATTTTTTAGACAAAACCAATAACGGACTCAAGCGAAGGCTTAGCATAACCAGCGGTGTAGATATGCGAACAATTTCTACAGATCAGATTGAGAGTGTGGAGATTCTTCGTGGAATCCCATCTGTAATCTATGGAAATCTGACTTCAGGAATTGTAAAAATCACCAATAAATCCGGATATACAAAGTGGAAAGCCAGATTTAAAGCAGACGGCTACAGTAAACTTTTTGCAGTGAGTAAAGGTTTTGAAAATAAAGAAAGTGACCTGAAAATCAATGCAGGTCTGGACTATCTGAATGCAAAAACCGACCCAAGAGACCGCCTTGAAAGCTATAAAAGGATAACCGCTCATCTCGCAGTCATAAAAGAGAAAAAATGGGATCACGGAATTGCTACGTGGCAAAGCAACCTTAGTTATACAGGTTCACTGGATGGTTCAAAGTCGGATCCTGATATAGACTTGTCTGAACTCAATTCTTATGAGGTGAATAATCACTTTTTGAGTCTTTCCAACTTATTCACTTACACTAAAAATGAACCGTCATTTTATCGTTCAACGGAAATTCAGGCAACCGCCAACCAAAGATTCGACAAAATAAAGCAGACCAAATTTATTCAGCTGGAAAACGCAATGGCCTTTCCTTTATCCACACACGAAGGAGAATACGATGGTTATTACCCTGAACCCCGTTACATCTCAAATTATACAGTAGACGGAAAACCTCTCGATCTGTTTGTCAAAATGGTTAATAACTTCCAGATTAATTATAAATCGGTAACGCATGAGTTTAATGCAGGATTTGACTGGCAAATGAGTAAAAACTGGGGCAAAGGACAATTATTTGACATCTACAGACCGATTGATCCCAAAGCCACATTCAGACCGCGGGCTTACCACGATATTCCGGCCTATATGACTTCTGCATTGTTTCTGGAATCTGTAAACTCATTACATGCGGGCCGACATACCCTTATACTGGCACTGGGATTAAGAGGAAATACAATGATGAACCTGCCTTC
Organism: Chryseobacterium sp. Marseille-Q8038; assembly: GCF_965111995.1. Classification (NCBI taxonomy): domain Bacteria; kingdom Pseudomonadati; phylum Bacteroidota; class Flavobacteriia; order Flavobacteriales; family Weeksellaceae; genus Chryseobacterium; species Chryseobacterium sp. Marseille-Q8038. Next base: position 1,498,553 of record NZ_CBCOPN010000001.1, read on the forward strand.
CTACTTCAAAATGAACGGAAAATTATACGCAGACCCAAGAGCTAACTTCCAGTGGGAGCTTCCCTCTTTTGATTGGATGGATAAAAAAGCAACCTTAGCATTAACATTAGGATATGGTAAGCAGAGTCTCTTCCCTGATCTTAATCTCCTGTATCCTGAACTTATTTACAAAGATATCCAGCAGCTGAATTATTTTCACAATAATCCTGACTACAGAAGAATTAATTATAAAACCCTGATTTACAACCCTCAGAATCCGAACATAGAACCAGCTGTAAATGAAAAATTTGAAGCAAGAGTTGATTTCAGTCTGGGAGCACATCAGCTGTCTGTTACGGTGTTTAAGGAAAATATGCGCAATGCATTCCGTTCCATGAATGAATATGCTTTGTATCAGTATAAAAAATATGATACTTCAGGACTGAATCATGATGCTATCACTTCTCCGCCGGATGTGAATACCCTTCCTTACCAGACAGTGAATGAAAACTTTCTTTATGCCACCCAACGAAATGGAAGCAAAGTAGACAAAGAAGGTGTTGAATTTCAATATTCCTCCAACCGAATCCCCGTGATCAACACAAGGTTTACTTTAAACGGAGCCTGGTTCCGCACAAAATATGGAAACAGTCAGCCCGTATACAGAGGAAGAGACCTATTGATCAACGGAAGACCTTATCCTTATCTTGGATTATACGAAGGAATGGAACCTAATTCGGTGAATGAAGTTTTGAATACCAATCTGATGATGGATACCTATATTCCGCGTCTGGATCTTGTTTTTTCTTCTTCATTCCAGTTTTCATGGTATTCTATGAGAAAAGTACTTCCTATGAACGGAATTCCCAGTCATTATGTGGATCAGAATGGTACTGTTCTCCCTTATAACCCGGATTCTGTAAAAGGAACAATTCTGGAAAGCCTGATTATCGCTCAGAATGATGATCTATACAACACTTCCAGAAGACCTATGGAAATGAACCTCAATCTGAAAGTAACCAAAAGCTTCAGAAATAAAACGGTTGTGGTCTCGATGTTTGCGAACAGGTTATTCAGTTATTATACCCCTTACAATATCAATGGATTTACCATTAACAGAAAAGGAGCATACGATCCTTACTTCGGAATGGAAATCAATTTCAATTTATAAACAATTTCAATTCAATAAATTATGTTAAAACATGTATTAAAAACACTGTTCATATTGTATACAGTGATGGCTATAACAGCCTGTTCTTCAGATTCGAATGAAGCACTTGAAGCAAAAACTTCATTAAAACTGGAGCTTAAAGTAGTTCCTGAAAATATTCAGGTTAAAGAATACAAAAACCTTACGATAAGTTTCAAAGAGTTAAATTCAGGGTTTACCATCACTCAGGAACTTAAAAACACCAACGTTTTGCAGGTTGTTCTTCCTTCAGGAACTTACAACGTTACTACGGAAGGAAGAATTGTATATGGTGACAACTCCGGATCGGTGGAAGCTAAAGTTGCCGGCGTACAGAACGGAATGGTCATCAATGGCAGTGAAACCAGTAAAACTTTGGAACTTGCCTTGAAATCTGGCAACAGCAGTGATCTTATTCTTGAAGAAATCTTCTTTACCGGAACCAAAACCCCACAGGGAGCAATGTACTTTGGTGACCAGTATTTTAAAATCACCAATAATACAGATAAAACGTTGTATGCAGATGGTATGCTTCTGATACAATCCAGCTTTATGACCAATGAAAAACAGGATTACAGCCCGAATATCATGGCAACTACTCTATCTGCAGGTGCTATCATCAGAATTCCGGGAAATGGAACAATGTATCCTGTAAAAGCCGGAGAATCAATTATTATCGCTGAAGATGCCATTAATCATAAAAATTTTAATCCTTCATCTATTAATCTTTCCAATGCCAATTTCCAGATTTTCAAAGAAGACTCTGATGACATTGACAATCCTGCCGTTCCGAAAATGGTGAATGTTTTTGATAAAATGGTGATTCATACGCAAGGATATTATGCTTATGCTTTGGCACGTATGCCACAGGAAATGACTCATGAAACATTAGTTGCCCAAAATACCTATACATATACCTACAACCTTACCATCAACGGTGATGTATATCCTATGGACGGAACCGCAGTTAAAATCCCTAATGAATGGATCACAGATGCTGTTAATTTAAGCGTACAGGATTCATTCCAATGGCAGGTAACTTCCCCTTCTTTAGATATGGGATGGACTTCCGTAACCACTTTTGACGGTGATAAAAATCGTTTCGGAAAAGCTGTTCGCAGAAAAGTAACAGGGAAAACAATGGAGGGTAAAAATATTCTTAAAGATACCAACAACTCCACAACAGACTTTGAACATGGTGTAAAGCCATCTTTATTCAATTAAAATGAAATATTTTCTTTCCATATCCATCCTGCTGATTTCCTTTTCAGGTGTAAAACTGCATGCTCAGATCAATGATACCATCATAGAGAAAGTACGCGAAGAATATAGCTTTGAAAGGCTTATTAAAAACAGTATTACTCTCAATCCAGCCAGCTATAATGCAGCAAGGAAGCACAGCATCACAACGTTTAATGTATTTACTGAAAAAAGCAATACTCCCAGTCAGCTGCAACAAAAAGGGAGAGGTAAAAACCTATGGGGCGCAGAAGTTTACAGCTTACAGAAGCTTGATGATAAAACAGCTGTATGGGGCAATGCTTCCTATACACAGGGGAAAAATAAGCAGGTGGTATGGAACGAAAATTCAGATTATGACCTTATTTATCCTTATGTAGCGGCGGACAGTGTAGGCGGAGATATGAAATTTGAAAACTATAGTTTTTCAGGAGGCTATTCCAAAAAAATCAATACCTATACTTTGGGGATTACAGGAAGCTATCAGGCAACATTGAGCTATCGGGATATTGATCCCCGACCGAAAAATACAGCAGCTCATTTTTCTTTGGCAATGGGAGCTGATAAACTGGTATTCGGGAAATTCAGAGTTGGAGCCTATGCAAATGCTGAAAAATATACTCAAAAACATTATCTGAGCTTTGTCAGCAATCAGGGATATCCTATGATCTATAATATGAGCGGGCTCGGAAATTACAATGAGCTGCTTTCCGGAAAACTGCGCCAGGCTTATTACGAAGGCTGGTCTTATGGAGGAGGTTTACAAATTTTTGAAGCTGACAGCAGAAACTGGTACTTGAATATGGGTATTAAAAAGTTTAATCTTGATAAACTCTTGACTGAATATGCAGATCTCAATGCCTCAAAAATTAATGAACAGCAATTTACCTTTTCAGCCGGAAAATTCTTTAACTCGGGAAAAACAGTCTGGGGAATTTCCGCTGAAGGAAACAGCACAGAAAGAAAAGGAACTGAAAACCTGTTCCTGAATGAGAACTCAAGAAATTATATCCAGATTGGAAGTGTGGAAAAATACAATCACAAGATCAACAGTATAATTTTTAAAGGTCTTATCCAAATGGGCAATGAAAAAACAAAATCATCTTTAATTCCCTTTTTTGGATGGATTCAGGAAAAAGAAAAATACAGCAGTCCAGCATCAAGAATAGAATTAAGTAAACTTATGTATGGAGCAGATTATCAATGGCTGAAAACCTTCAACCATCAACAGACACTCTCTGTAGTAGCAGGGCTTTCAGCAACCAATGTTTATCAAAAGAATGCTCTGTTCAATAATTCAGGAAAACCAGCCATCAATAGTATGCTTCAGGAAAACTATGCTTTTCAGTCTTCAGATTTGTGGCAGGCAAAACTTGATGTTCATTTTCATTTCAGCTTTCCTGTTGTTAAAAATGCTTTTGTAGGAGGCAAGATCATGTACAGTAATTTTAAAACTGGCAGCAATACTTTATTGGCAGTCAGTATAGGAAGTATTTTTTAAACATATTATGATAAAATTTTCAGATCTTAAATTAGTCGCAGTTCTCGGGGGAATTTCCCTTTTCTTTATGCAGCATACTTTTCAAAAGTACAGGGTTGATTATGGAGAAACGGTAGAACAATATAAAAAGCCTGTAAAATTCTGGCCAAAACCCACAGTGGATGCAGAAGTGAACTGGAGAGAATTTGAGGCTATAGACTGGGATTCCAACTATTATGACACGCAGGAACTCCCTGAAGTAATGCTGGGAAAAAAACTGTTTTTTGATCCTAAACTGTCATCATCCAGCCAGGTATCCTGCAGCAGCTGCCACAATCCTGAACTGGGTTGGGGAGACGGCCAGGAAGTAGCATTGGGAACAGACCATTTGCAGGGAAAAAGAAATACACAGTCTCTTTATAATATTGCAGACCGTCATTCTTATTTCTGGGACGGAAGAGCTAAAACATTGGAAGAACAGCTTGTAGGACCTATTTCTGCTCATAACGAGATGAATATGAAGCCGGAAAAACTGGCCGGAAAACTATCGAAACTTAAAGAGTACAGACAACTCTTTAAAGAAGTATATCAATCTGATAAAATTACATTTGACAAAATCGCAAAAGCTCTGGCAACTTTCCAGAGAACAATCAGAAGCCAGCCCAGCAAACTGGATAAATTCCTGAAAGGTGATTATAAAGCGATGAGTGACAAGGAAATTTACGGAATGCATCTATTCAGGACTAAAGCAAGGTGTATGAACTGTCACTACGGAAAAAATCTTACAGATGAATCCTTCCACAATATAGGACTTACCTACTACAAACGGGAATATGAGGATCTTGGGCTCTATCATATCACCAAAAACTCAGATGATACAGGGAAATTTAAAACTCCTTCTCTGAGAGATCTCGATTATACCGCTCCATGGATGCACAATGGACTGATGGACGATCTGCATGGGGTGGTCAGCTTATACAACAGCGGCATGCAGATGATTAATCCTACCCCCGAAGAAAAGAAAGCTGATCCTAATTTTCCGGTAACCGATCATCTGATAAAACCTTTACATTTGAATGAACAGGAAATGGATGCTATTGTTTCATTTTTAAAAAGTATGTCCGGAAGTTATTATAAAATGCCCAGACCGGAGATTCCCAGAAAATAGATTAAAACAGAATAAATAATTGATCCTGATAAACAAAAATCCTTTTATCTAAAGTGACGGTTTAGATAAAAGGATTTTTAATACCTTCTGGATTGCTCTCAATTATTTTTTAAAATTTGAACCCGATACTGAAATAAATCCTTGAAAAATCAAGCTGGCTGTTTCTGGAAATATTCAGACTGATAGGGCCAATAAGAGATTCATATCCAAGATTCAGTCCATACCCAAACATATCGAAACTGTCATTAAAAGGAGAAAGTTCTTCACTCACTTTTCCATAACTGAAGGAAGGGGTAAGGTAAAGCTTTTTCATGATTCTGTACTGAAATGATAGCGCTGCCTTTGCAACCGAAGTCATAGGAAGCTCTTTCTGGCGAAGACCATTGAATTCAGGGCTTAGCAGATCATAATTATATTCACTTCCTCCCAGATTATACTTTTGGTTCAGGAATAGATACGGAACCTGATCCTCTTTCTTAGCACCGAAACTTGCCCCCAAAAATACATTGGCTTTTACCGTCAGCCTTCTTGTGATAGGATAGAAAAAGTTCTCATTTAATGTGAATGAAACAAGGTTTTTAGGCTCGGAATAGTAAGATTCTTTAGGGTTAAGGATCAGGTACAGGAGAGGCTGCACGGTGTTGAGATCATAAAGCTCATACTGGTCTCCGTAATAAAATCTTGTACTCACCTGAAGATGATTCCCTTTTGTAGTAAAATATCTTTTATTAAGATTGTTCTGCTCAAATTTCAGAAAAGTATTGAAATTACTATGGTTGTATAGTTTCTTGCTATAATTATCCACTTTCGACTGATCTACTTTATCCAGTAAACTGTACATTCTTTCTGTACTGAATTCTGTTCCCAACGATACATAAGCATTTGGACTGACATTATAATTCAGTGCAATCTTTCCGGTTATATTACGGTACATATGGTTGGGGAAACGATCTCCGCCATCTTCACTGATATCATAAAGCCTGAAATTCAGATCATTACTTTTAAGATGAACCATCTTCGCTTCCAGATCCAGCCACAAACGCTCTCCGCTGTCTAAGAATTGCTGGTAAGCAAGTTTAGCTTTGAAACGTTCGGAAATATCCACTGTTGCCAAAAATCGGGATCTGTTCAGAAGAATGTTTCTGTAAGTATAATTGACAATAATTCCTACGGATTGTTCTGTGTCATAGTGCAAGGCAAGTTTAAATGCTCCTTTTTTCGCTCTTTTCACAAAAATATTCATTACAAGACCCTCATTTACATTCGTGTAGGTATAATACACCTTTACATACTGGCGCATTCCGAAAACACGGTCTATGGCTTCGTTAACTGTTTTTGCATCGTAATACTTCCCTTCTGTAAGTCCCATCTGCTTTTTCAGCACTTCAATCTCTGCCGCATCTGTTATAGGAGTTCCGTCTTCTTCATTAAAAGTAAATTGTGTCGTAGGCAGTTTTACCTCTTCAATCATGGTATGCTCATACTTAATACCCAATTTCCTCTGAGCTTCAGCCAAAGCCACAAATTCCGGAAGGTGCTTTCTCGCTTCAACCTCTCCTATTCTGATGATCTTTCTGAATCTGGCAAAATCCTTGGTCGTAATCTCACCCAATGGATCCACAAAGTCTACAAGGATGTTAGAAAGCTCCTTTTGATGTTTAAAATCTTCCACAGAACGGATGGCATGCGTCTGATAAATCATCTTCATTGGGTTTTCAATCTCTTTTTTCGTAAATAGTCTGAAACCGGTATACCCTCCGATCACAAAATCCGCACCCATCTCACGCACCTCATTGGCAGGATAATTACGATCCAATCCTCCATCTACCAAAAGTTTCCCATCAATATAAACAGGAGCAAAAGCTGCGGGAATAGCCAATGTGGAACGAATAGCCAAGGGTAAAGAACCCTCTTTCTGCATCACCAGACCTCCGTTTTCAATATCGGATGAAGTAAGCTGAACCGGAATTCTAAGTTTACTGAAATCGTTGATGTGTTTGGCATTAAAGGTTAGTGTATTCAGTACTTCGCCCATGTATTGCCCTTCTATATAAGAACTTGGAAGAGTTGGAAATCCTTTCACTACAGGAAATTCAAGAATATATTTATCGTACTCGTCTTTTTCACTGATATTAACTTTACTGTAAGGAATTTTATTACTCAAAATCCTGTTCCAGTCCATTTTGTAAATCGTATGCTTCAACTGATCAGCATTATATCCCATTGCATATAAACCTCCAAGAATTCCTCCCATACTGGTTCCGGTAATGTAATCCACTTTAATTCCCAATGAGTCTATCATTTTCAGAATTCCAATGTGGGCAAATCCTTTTGCGCCGCCACCGCTAAGAGCCAGACCAAACTTAGTATCTTTGGTTATACTCTGAAGAGCCGTAGTAAGGGAGTCATTTTTTTGTTGGGAGTGAATAGTAAGAGAGAAAGTAATTGCTAAAAATATTAGAATCTTTTTCATTTATATGCTTCTTCTTGTTTTTGATTTAAACCTTAAAAGTTTCCAAGAGTTAAAGATACACAAAAAACGTACTCGTATTATTAACATTATCAGCAAAGTAAATAATTCTATTTCAGACTATCTGATTGTAATAAATACAGACATTTACCACATTAGAACTAAAAATTTTTAATATGTTTTTATTGTTTCTACGAAATTAATATCCGGATTCAGAATTTCAAGAATAAGGCTTTTGACAGATTTCATGGCATCATCAATATTTCCTTTGTCAAACTGCAGGGAAACCATTCCCTTTTTGGCATCGGCAAAACTCCATATCCCAGTCTCGATGGGGAATCCCCAAAACTCAGGAAGATGTTCTACAACGTAATGGTAAATACAAAGCTGAAGCGCCTGCTTTCTATCGCTGTTATGGAAATATTCGTCTACATTATCCTGATCAATTTTCACATTAAGATTTTTAATCTTTGCTGTTTTATAATCAATGATTCTTAAAGTACCGTTCAGTTTATCAATCCGGTCAATGAACCCGAAGAAAGAAATTTTATCATTCCCATCGAGAGCAAAATCTATGTTTTCAAACCTCCTTTCAATATCAATTATTTCCAGTTTGTTCCCCTGTTTTATCAGCTCAAGATCATGATTAAGAACATTTTCAATTACCTTTTTAGCAATGGCTTTATGAATATAGTTCATCCCTTTTTCATAGAATTCCGGCTGATGCTTAAGCTTCTCAATAGCAATATTTATATATTGATCTATCGCTTTAACTGAATTACTTAAATCACTTTCTTTTAAAACCTTACCCTTTAACACCTCATACACTTCTTGAAGTGAATAATGCACTAAATTCCCGTAATTCTTTATGGACAATTCTTCTTCTATTTCATCTGTTTCCGAAGTATTTAAAATCTTGGAAAGGTAGAAATCAATAGGATTATAGAGATAGCTTGTAAGGTGGGAAGCAGATACTTTTTCCTTCCATTTCTGAAGACGTTCCTGTACGGTCTGGGTCTTGATGATTTCGATGGGTTTGGTGGCAATAGGCTCGGAAGAATTTTCAATAATCAGGTGTTCAATATCATGAGAACTCTCCATTTCAATCTGAGTAATAAAGCGGCTTTTCTCACCGGTATTTACTCCGGAGCTTAAAGCATTATACAGCAAATGTACATTCTGCGCATCCTGAATCAATCTGTAAAAGTGATAGGCATAAATACTGTCATTCTCAAGGAAGGTATGAAGATCAAAGAACCTTCGGATATCAAAAGGAATATAAGTATTCTGGGAGTTTCCAAGGGGAAGTTTTCCTTCGTTTACGGAAAGCAGAATAACGTTTTCAAAATTCAGGAGACGGGTTTCCAGTAATCCCATGATCTGAAGTCCTCTCAAAGGCTCTCCCTGGAAGTCAATACTTTCAGAATTGATATGCTGGTTGATCAGAATTTCCAGCGTTTCCATTTTAATTTCAATATTGTATGGAGTAAGCTGATTTTTGATAATTCTGAACGCATTTTCAAAGTGAGAGACATTCTCATACTGAATATCATCTATTTCAAGCCATTTCACCTGTTGACAGAACGCAATAAGCATATCCAGATAGATATTGGTAGTGGCTGCTTTCTGAAGAAGTCCATAATAAGACAGGCCGCTCAGCAGTTCATGCAAAAGCTTATGAGAGATATACACAATATTCCTCTCTTCTACTTTGGCTTTAAACTCATTGATGATAAGTTCGTCTTCCACAGATTTCGGCAGTTCTTCCAGAATCGGAAAAACATCTCTGTAATAATAGGAGGATTTATTTTTTTCCAGCTGTTTCTGCAGATAGAAAAGACGTTTCACCGCATTGGAGAATGATAAGTTTTTCAATGGGAATCCCATTGTAATGTTCAAATTATCAACACCATGCATCACATCAAGACTTGCCGGAAGCAGATTTTCATCCAGCAGTACTACCGCAGTATTGGAATAGGTTTTATTATTGATCTCTTTAAAGATCTCAGGCAATACTTTAGTCTGGGTTACATTCCCGGACACTTCGTATACCTTAATTTTTTTAGGTTGATTAAAATCATCTTCTATCCATTGGAAAGCTCTGTTATCATCAAACTCTTTCCATGTTTTATGATTTCTAAGAAATTTTCCGGCTTCCTGTCTTTCATCATCGAAATAATAGCGGTCTGCCTGAAAGAAACATTGGGCTTTATTCCACTGCAAAAGACTCCTTACCAGCTTTTCCTCTACCGGAGTAAAGGCATTGAACCCGCAAAAAATAAACTCTTCTTTGGTATTTTTGGCAAAATCAACAATCCTGGCTTTAGCAGCTTCATGAATCATTCCGGAAGTGGCCCAGTTTTTTTCCTGCAGTCTCTCCTTGAGAACAGGGAGAAAAACATTCATATTCTGCCAGAAATTAAGGAATTTCTTTCTTGGGACATCATCATCCTCACCAAGATCCTGAGCCCATTCTTTGATCCTTTCCTCATCAAACATATACTGTAATACCGCCTGATCACTGTCTGAGAATTTGAGAATATCATCCCAGTCCTTCTGCAATGTAGGAAACCATTTCAGAAAGTCTGAAAAATCATCTCTCGGAATAAGATTCAGGCTTCTATAGACATCAAAAGAGAAAAGCCACAGCGGAATTCCCTGAATCGGCTGGTGATCGGCAATTGTATTGATGAGTTCCTCAATCGTAAAAAAGCTGGGAAGAAACCCTGAATAATTGTTTTCTTCCAGGATCTGTCTGATAAACACAATGGGACGTTTTCCGGGCAGAATGATGTTAAACGCAGAAAGATCCGTGTTTTGCGCCAGCAGTTCGTGGATGATTTTATTGAGGAATTTCAAAGGCTTGATAGCTTTTTAAGTTGTCTAATTGTTCAGCAATCGAATTATTATATTCGGACTGTTTTTCTTTATCAATTCCATGACGGGTTTCCCTGTCATAGGCCATCTGGAAGTTTTTATACTCATCCGATATCCCGTCATAAATTGCTTTGAAATATTTGTTGTAGTCTCCTGAGTTTTTGATTTTTTCAGCAACTGCTTTTCTAAACTTTCTCACAAATAATTCTGCAATATCAAAATGTTTCTGCTCATGCAGCAGGATATAATCATCCATTCTTTTGGCATCCTTCCAGGATTTCTCTTCATGAAAAACGGTTTTAATCGTCATCGTAACCGGTGCCTTTGGATCGGAAGATTTTACAGAATAAAATTCCCATCCACAATGGGTATACGCTGCTACATCCGGATTTTTTTTCTTACTGACCGGGCTCTTGAAATTATCCCAAGTCAGTCTTTTACCTTCCTGCCATGTAATTTTCTGTCCGTATACAGTCTGAGCTGCCCATAAACATAATACAAAAGTCAACCTCATTATTCTACTACAATTGTTTTGGTAATCCAATTATTTCCTCCATTCCAGAATTTAAAAGTATAAGTACCTTTTTTCTGCGGACTGAAATTGATTTGATTCACTCCTACATAATTTCCCTGTTTACAAGGTCCGTTGGTAATATATTTATAGGAAGTAACTGTTCTTTCCAGGTTATTGTTGTAAATATAATCATATCCGTAAAAACCCTCACAGTGAGACGGATAGGTGGAATAAGTCTTTATGCTCTGTATCGCAAAAACGTTCATGGTGTCATTAACCATCTTTACGCTGTCTATTTTAATTTTACCAATAGACTCGATGGTATGGTAATCATCATCATTACACGAAACCAGAAGCACGCCAAACACGAATACTGAAAATCCAATATTTAAAAGTTTTTTCATAACCTTTAATTTTCTGATTATTAACCAATATTTAGCAAAAATTATTCCTTATTTACATAAAAATCAGGAATTAAAATTACCTTTTGATACATAAACTACTTTTTTAGTATCAAAAAATTCTTCATCAAAATAGTGTTTAAGATTGAAAATTTCACATTTAATTCCGGCGAGTTCTTCTGCACGATCACCACCTTTTAAATATAAAATCCCGTTATGTTTAGGGTTAAACTGTTCTTTTTCAAACTTTCCTTTCAGCCATCTTAGGAATTCCGGCATCTGGGTCACCGCTCTGCTGACAACAAAGTGGAATTTTTCTTTCAGTTTCTCAGCTCTTCCATGAATAGCCGTTACGTTGGTTAATCCTACTCCATCCGCTACAGCCTGTACCACACTGATCTTCTTGCCAATAGAATCAATCAAAGTGAATGTGGTTTCAGGAAACAGAATTGCTAAAGGAATTCCGGGAAAACCTCCTCCCGTTCCGATATCCAAAACTTTAGTTCCGGGAGCAAACTCCATCACTTTTGCAATTCCTAAAGAGTGCAGAATATGTTTTTCATACAGCGACTCCATATCTTTTCTGGAAATTACGTTGATCTTTTCATTCCATTCATGATACAGATTTTCCAATTGAGAAAACTGTTCTTTCTGTTTTTCAGTAAGATCCGGGAAATATTTTAATAGTAACGATGCAGACATGTGAATTATTATAAACCGCAAAAATAAGTTTTATTTCTCTTGTATTCAAATCTACTTTTCCTGATCCGGCCGTCTATTCCACTTTTCTGCAAAATCCATCATTTCGCAATTCCCGGAATTACAGGCACACCGAGGTTTCCAGACCCGCTGATGGTCTGTACAGCAAAAATATAATTATCCTTCGATAAAGGAACTTTAATAGAAAGTCCTGTTGTAAATATTTTTTTCTGCCATACCGCACTATCCGTCTCCCGAGCCAGCACATAATATCCCATTGGCGTTCCGGATGCCGGCTTTTCCCAATGAAGCGTTGTGGAATTAGTCAATTCTTTAACATCCATTTCTACCTTCTCAGGTTTTGAAGTGGATTTTGCAAGGTTCGCCAAAACCGCAATATTGGCCGCAATATTTTTCTTCAGATATTTAAAATCTATAAATTCCGGAAGATCACCATATTGTTTATTATTTGCCACTCTGATATCCTGATGCTGATGATCATAATTTTCATAATATTCGGTAAGTCTTACAGAAGGAAATCCATTGTTGACAAAGCTGGTATGATCGCCTCCTCGCAAAAATCTGTCATTTCGGTAGATCAGTTTTATTTCAAGTCCTTTAACATATTGTTCTGTGATTTCTTTGATATATCTTGCCAGCTGTCTGGATTCGCTGTCATTTTCAAAACCAAGATTCCTGATTGTCATTGCTTTTTTATCCAGATCTTTGTAAGGCATGCCTTCACTGAATACACGAAGTGTCCGGGTATTGACTTCTCCTGTTTCACCTGCTTTAGGATTACCAATCATATCATTATTCAGAACAGCTTCCAGCTGCAGATTTTCTCTTTTTATTTTTTCCGCCAGCTGTCTGGAACCCAATAATGATTGTTCTTCACCGGAAAATGCCACAAAAATAATGGATGCCGGAAAAGAAGATCTGCTCAATATTCTGGCAGATTCTATAACAGCACTTACTCCACTGCCGTCATCATTAGCTCCTGGCGCTGCTGAAGTTCTGTTCATGACATCCGTTACCCTTGAATCCAGATGTCCTCCGATCAGGAAAATTCTTTTATCGTTCGGATCGGTTCCTTTCAGAAAAGCAACTGCATTCCCAAGATTAACTGTTTGATCAATTCTCTTTCCGTCCGGCTGAATATCTTCCTGCTGAAGGTATACTTCCATTCTGCCTCCGGAATTTTTGGCGTAATCCTTGAATTTTTTAATCACCCAGTTTCTTGCAGCTCCTATCCCCTGTTTGGGATTATCTGTCGCACTTAAAGTATGTCTGGTTCCAAAACTCACCAGTGTACCGATATAAGATTTTAGGGAGTCTTCATTCACCTGCGTGACATATTTTTTCACTTCAACATCTTTTGAAAGCCGCTGAGAAAAAACAGAACATGAGATCAGTAGTAAAAAAACAGAATATTTCATTGGATAGGTCTTAGATCGTTTAAAGATACAAAACCCAAAGCTTAAGAAGTATTTTTTTATTTTGATTATACTCTTTACCAATTAATATTTACCCAACTGCTCAAAAAGGATATAATGATTTCGAAACAGGATAAATTTGGTTAAAACCTGACAAAAATCTTCAAAGCAACCCCACTTTTATTATCCTCACAAGACGTTTTTATTATATATTTGTTAAAATTCAAAAAAATACAATGGACAAACTTTCAGATAGAGTAAAAAGATTAGGATACTCCCAGACATTTGTAATGTCAAACAAAGCCAGAGAAATGAAAGCCAGCGGAATAGATGTGATCAGTTTAACTCTTGGCGAACCGGATTTTGACGTTCCGGACAATATCAAACAGGCCGCTTTCGATGCTATCAATCAAAATTACAGCCACTATTCTCCTGTTCCCGGGTTTCTGGAATTGCGTGAGGCTATTGCTTATAAATTAAAAAGAGATAATAACCTGGAATACAAACCTACCCAGATCTGTGTTTCAAATGGAGCAAAACAGGCTATTATAAATGTTCTGGCAGCCATTATCAATGATGGTGATGAAGTTCTTCTTCCCGCTCCATATTGGGTAAGCTATGATGAAATGGTAAAAATGATGGGTGGAACTTCCGTGATGCTTCCTACCTCTTATATTACTGATTTTAAAGTGACCGCAGAACAGCTGGAAGAAGCTATTACAGAAAAGACAAAAGCTGTACTTTTCAGCTCACCATGTAATCCTTCAGGAGGATACTACACTTATGACGAATTAAAATCCATTGCAAAAGTGATTGCCAAATATCCTCAGATAACGGTAATTTCCGATGAGATTTATGAATATATCAATTACGAAACTAAAACCACATCTATCGCTCAGTTTCCTGAAGTTTATGAACAGACTGCCGTAATCAACGGAATGTCAAAAGCATTTGCTATGACCGGATGGAGAATCGGATACTCTGCATGCCCGGAATGGCTGGCAAAAGCTTGTGAAAAAGTACAGGGACAGATGACCAGCGGAGCTAATACAGTGGCACAGAGAGCTTCTATTGTTGCCCTTAAAACAGACCCTTCCGAATACAGATATATGATTGATGCTTTCAAAAAAAGAAGGGATATTGTCTATGACTTAATCAAAGAAATTCCAGGATTCAAGGTGGTGCTTCCAAAAGCTGCCTTCTATTTCTTCCCGGATATTTCACATTATATCGGAAAAACCCTGGATGGAACAGAAATTAAAAACTCTGATGATTTTGCGATGTTCCTTCTGGAAAACGCTCATGTAGGCTGTGTGGGTGGATTCTCTTTCGGAAGCCCTGAATGTATCAGGTTCTCTTACGCTGCTTCTGAGGAAGACTTAAGAGAGGCTATGAAACGAATTAAAAACTTATTGGAGAAATTCAATTAACAAACTAATAATCAAAAATAAAACACGACAGCAATGAATCTGTTAAAAAAACTAACCATCGCTACAAGCATTGCCGCAGCAAGTTTTGCAGGATACGCTTTTGGCCAGGATTTCCAGTGGAAAGAAGCTACTTCTAACGGCTACAAGTACAAATTCGTAACCAATGACCCTACTTCCGCAAGGTATTACACCTTAAAAAACGGATTAACGGTTATTTTGAGCCCTACCAATAAGGACCCGAGAATTCAAACGTATATTGCAACGAAAACAGGAAGTAAAACCGATCCAGCAGACCACACCGGTCTAGCCCATTATCTGGAACATATGCTTTTCAAAGGAACGAATCAGTTCGGATCTAAAGACTGGGCCAAAGAAAAGCCTCTTTTGGACCAGATTGACGCTCTTTACGAAAAGTACAACCAGACTAAGGACGAAGCCAAAAGAAAGGACATCTACAAAGAAATCGACAGGGTTTCAGGAGAAGCTGCCAAATTTGCAATTGCGAATGAATACGATAAAATGATGGCTGGTATGGGAGCTGACGGAACCAACGCCTTCACCTCTTTTGAACAAACAGTGTATACAGAAGACGTGCCATCCAACGTTCTTGACAAATTCCTTGCTGTACAGGCTGAAAGATTCAGAGAACCTGTTCTGAGACTCTTCCACACAGAGCTTGAAGCCGTATATGAAGAAAAAAACAGATCTCTTGACGACGACGGAGATAAAGTTTTTGATACCATGTTTGCCAACCTTTTCCCTAACAACAATTACGGAAAACAAACAACTATCGGAACGATAGAACATTTAAAAAATCCTTCTCTGCATGCTATCAGAGAATATTATAACAATTATTATGTTCCCAACAACATGGGAATCATTATGTCCGGAGATTTTAATCCGGATGAAGTAATTGCAAAGATTGATAAAGCTTTCTCGTACATGAAGCCTAAGACAATCCCTGAATATAAAGTAGGACAGGAAAAACCAATTACAGCTCCCGTTACAAAAGAAGTGGTAGGTCCTAATCCTGAAAACGTAATGCTTGGTTTCAGATTTCCGGGAGCGTCTACCAAAGATGCAAGAATGCTGAATCTTGTTGGAAATATGCTGACCAACGGACAAGCCGGATTGATCGATCTTGATCTCGTAAAAAAACAAAAATTACTCGGTGCTTACGCAGGGTCTTATGCTTTAAAGGATTATTCAGTTTTACTTTTACAAGGAAAGCCAACTGAAGGACAGTCTTTGGACGAAGTAAAGAACCTTCTTCTTCAGGAAATTGATAAATTAAGAAAAGGAGAATTTTCCGATGATCTGATCCAGTCCATTGTGAACAATGAAAAGAAAGGGATTATTCAGAAGGATGAAAAATATTCGTCAAGAGCAAGTATTCTGATGGATGAATTCACTTCAGATGTTGACCACAAAGCATCGTTGGAATATGTTGATGAAATTTCAAAACTTACGAAAAAAGATATCATGGATTTCGTATCCAAATATCTGCAGAACAATAACTACGTTGCAGTTTATAAAAGAAAAGGGGAAGACAAAAGCATTGTAAAAGTTGACAAACCAACAATCACACCGGTTTCCGTTAACAGAGAAGATCAGTCTCCTTTCTTGAAAAAAATTGACGAAATGCCTGAAAACCCTATCGCTCCGGTATGGTTGAATTATGATAAAGACATTGCTAAAAACAAATTGGCTGATGTGGACGTACTTTCTGTAAAAAATACAGACAATGCCCTGTTCAGAATGTATTATCATTTTGATTCAGGAAAATGGAACAACAAAATCCTTCCATTGGCAGCAGAATATCTTCAGTATTTAGGAACCAAAGACAAATCTTCCGAAATCATCAGTAAGGAATTCTACAAACTTGCCTCAAGTTTCAATGTGAGTGCAGGAAATGAAGAAACTTATGTATCACTGGAAGGTTTAAATGAAAACTTCGGTAAAACGATTGCTTTATTTGAAGATTTGATTAAAAACTGTCAGGCAGACCAGGCTGCTCTTGATGCTTACAAAGTGAGATTGAAGAAAGCCAGAGCCAATGCAAAACAGAATAAAGGAGTAATTATGTCCGGATTGAGAAGCTACGCACAGTATGGTGCTCAAAATCCTTTCAATAATGTGTTGAGCGATGCAGAGCTTGATGCATTAAAAGCAGACGATCTGATCAATGTTCTTCATGACCTGTTTAATTTCAAACATAAAGTATTATACTATGGTCCAAAATCAGGAAACGAAGTAGTGGCAGCTCTGAAACCTGTTCACAAACTTCCTGCAACCCTGAAAGATCTTCCTAAGTCTAAAACTTTTGCTCAGATCCCGACTGATAAGAATAAAGTATTATTTGCTCATTATGACATGGTACAGGCTGAAGTGTTCTGGGTAAGAAACTCTGACTCATACAACCCTTCTACTACTCCTACCGTAAGTTTATTCAATAACTATTTCGGAGGCGGAATGGGATCAATTGTTTTCCAGACGATCAGAGAATCAAAAGCACTGGCTTATTCTACGTATTCTTATTTTGCCCTTCCAAGCAAAAAAACAGACAAGGATATGGTAATGGCTTATGTAGGAACACAGGCAGACAAATTCAATGAGTCCACAACAGCAATGAACGAGCTTTTGACTACCCTTCCAAAATCTGAACAGTTATTCGAAACAGCGAAAAGCGGATTGAAAAAATCAATTGCTTCTGAAAGAATTACCCAGGACGGAATTATCTTCTCTTATCTGAAATCCCAAAGACTTGGAAACAATTTTGATATGAGAAAGAATGTCTATGAACAGGCACCGAAATTATCTTTTACAGATATCAATTCGTTCCATGATAAGGAAATGAAAAACAAGAACTACACCTACTGCCTTGTTGCTTCTCAAGACAAAGTGAATGAAGCAGATATGCATAAATTAGGCGAAGTAAAAAAACTTAATTTAACTGAAATATTTGGTTATTAAAATAAGCAAAAAGCCCTGATATAGAGTGCACCCAAAAGTTTAGACAAAATTAAATAATCTTTTGATAATAAAGAGTTCGATATTCTATCGGGCTCTTTCCTTTTAAATTAAGTCTTATTCTTTCATTATTATAATAGTCAATATATTGATGAATTTCGTCTTTTAATTCTTGTATTGATTTAAACTTTTTCAGATAAAACATTTCGGATTTTAATGTTCCAAAGAAATTCTCTATTATAGCATTATCCAAACAATTCCCTTTTCTAGACATACTTTGGATAATTCCTTTTTGTTTCAAAATATTTTGATATAGCTTCATTTGATATTGCCAACCCTGATCTGAGTGAAGAATTAGGTTCTGTATATTCTTTGTTTTTCTAAAACTCTTTTTCAACATATTAATAATTTGTGCAAAAACAGGTTTTTCTGAAAGCTCATAGCTTATAATCTCTCCGTTAAATAAGTCGATGATAGGAGACAGATATAGCTTGTTTCCAGAAACATTGAACTCTGTAATATCGGTAGCCCATTTTTGGTTAGGATGATCAGTCTTGAAGTTTCTTTTCAGAATATTCGGGGCTATTTTTCCTTGTTCTCCACGGTAAGATCTGTATTTTTTCACCCGAATTAAGCTTTTCAAGCCCAAGTTTTTCATTAATCGCAAAACTGTTTTATGATTGATAATTACACCTTGATTTTTTAGTTCCAGAGTGATTCTTCTATATCCAAATCTTCCTTTATGCTTTTGATAAATTAATTGTATTAAGCCTTTAATATGGCCATATTTATCTCCTATATTAATCCGAGCCAGATGATAATAAAAACTGCTTCTTGCCATACCTGAACAATTCAGCAATATTGCTAAATTATACTTTGGCCTTAACTCTTCGATGGCTTTTGCTTTTTGCTGGCTAGAGCTAAGGCGTCTAACTTTTTTAGATAATCAATCTCTGCTCGAAGCCTTTCATTTTCAAGTAAAAGTTCTTCTTCTCGTGTCAAAACTTTATCAGATTTTCTTTTTTTATCTTTATTATTACTCATTATCTTAGGTCTTCCTCTGGGTTTATTTTCTAACCCTAAAATACCACTTTTCTCATAAGCATGCTGCCAATTTAAAATACTGGATTCTGCTCCTATATTAAACTGTAAGCATGCCTGTTTAATGGAAAGATGACTTTCTGATATGGATTGTAAAACTTTCAGCTTAAACTTGACATCATAAACTCTGTTATGGATGCGAAGAAGACCTCTAGATCCATGTTGATTATAGTATTTAACCCATTGTTTCAATAAAGATTTACTGATCCCTAATTCTTTAGCAACTACGGAAATCGAACGATGTCTTTGTAAAACCTTAACAACACAATCTGTTTTAAATTCTAAACTATACTTTGATTTTCCCATAAAAAATGCCCCTAAAAAGTGTCTAACTTTTTGGGGGCAGTCTAATATCAGGGCTTTTTTATTTTACAACGCACCAAAAACAATTATAGATTTTATTTATCGATATTTGTTTGTTCGATAGATGAATCTTTTATATATTTGCATAAGAAATTTAAATATAAAAACAGAAAATTATGTCTTTAGTAGGAAAAAAATTCCCAAATTTAACAATCGACGCAATGTCTGAAATGGGTGACGATCTAAGAATCAACATCCTTGATGAAGCAGTAAACAACCAGCAAAAAGTTCTTTTATTCTGGTACCCTAAAGATTTCACTTTCGTATGCCCTACTGAGCTTCACGCTTTCCAGGAGGCTTTAGGTGAATTCGAAAAAGAAACACTAAAGTAATCGGTGCATCTTGTGATACTAACGAAGTACACTTCGCATGGTTGAACACACCAAAAGATAACGGAGGAATTGAAGGAGTAACTTACCCACTTTTAGCAGATACTCACAGACAATTGGCTAACACGTTGGGAATTGTTGATCAGGATTTCGAATACAATGAAGAAGGAGAAGAAGTTTTCACAGGTTCTAACGTAACTTACAGAGCGACTTACCTTATCGACGAAACTGGAAAAATCTTCCACGAAGCGGTAAACGATATGCCTCTAGGAAGAAACGTAAAAGAATTCTTAAGATTAATTGACGCTTACACGCACGTTCAAAAACACGGTGAAGTATGCCCTGCAAACTGGGAAGAAGGAAAAGACGCTATGAAAGCTGACAGAACTTCTACAGCAGAATACTTAGCAAAAAATTAATACCTTAATTTAAATACAACAATGTAACAATCTAACAGTATAACAATTTTAAAAGTCTTTTTTTGAATTGTTAGATTGGTCAATTTTTAGATTGTTACATTGTTTATTTTTAAAAAATAAACTTATGTACACAGAATTAACCGAAGATACATTACAAAATATAGTTAACGACAACGAAAAAGTAGTTGTTCAATATGGCGCAACATGGTGCGGAAACTGCAGAATCATGAAGCCAAAATTCAAAAAATTAGCCTCTGAAAATGACACTATTCCATTTTTATATGTAGATGCTGAGAAGCTTCCTGAAAGCAGAAAATTAGCAAAAGTAGACAACTTACCTACTTTCGCCATCTTTAAAAACGGAGAGTTGGTCAACCAGGTTCAATCTAACCAGGCAGAAAGTTTAATTAACCTTTTTAACGAATTAGCATAATGAAATTACCCGTAATCAGACAGTTTTATCAGAATCAGACTCCTGAAAACCTTGAAAAAACATTAGAAGTACTGGAAAGTTTCTGTGAATTCAGAGGAACAAGCGAAGAAGACTTAAATGTTGCAGGAGAATTGATTACTAACATTTGCGGAGCTCTGGAAGTTCACGCTAATGTACAAAGCGGAATGAGTGAAAAAGATGCTTTAAACTCTTTTGCTCAAAAGGTTTTAGGATCAATCGACAAATAACATCTTTCGATTATCCTTAATCAAAAGAGTGCAAAAACACAAACTATACAATACCTGAGGTTTTCCTCATTACTATACTTTTTTCTATTCTTTAAGAATTTTTTATTTCAACTAAAATGTACTTCAAAGGACTTTAATCCGTCACATGAAGCTGGAAGTTGTATGAAAATCCGTCAAGAATAACCAATTAAATCCCGGTGATATTTTCATCAGGATTTTTTGGGTTTACTTCTGAAAACACTAATAACACAAATGATTTTCACAAATATCACCAATAGAATATTACCAATCCATTCATCAAAATAACATGCAATCGTTTGTGTTAATCTTTGAAATCAGCAGAATACTTATAAGTTTTGGCTAAAGCCGTTGGAAGATATCTATACAATATAAAACGGGCTAAAGCCCGCTCCTATTGATCTTATTGAATTCATGTCATTCGTGAAAACATTTGCGAACTTTGTATTTGATTTTTCAAAACCACAAGTAACACAAATATTCCTTCACAAATAAATATACGCAAGTATCCGTATCAATCTGTGGAATTTGTGGGATACTTATAAGTTCCGGCGAAAGCTGTTGGAAGATATCTATACAAAACGGGCTAAAGCCTGCTCCTATTAATCTTATTGAATTCATGTTATTCGTGAAAACATTTGCGAACTTTGTATTTGATTTTTCAAAACCACAAGTAACACAAATATTCCTTCACAAATAACACAAATAAATATACGCAAGCATCCGTGTCAATCTGTGGAATCTGTGGGATACTTATAAGTTTCGGCGAAAGCCATTGATGAGGGTTTATTTAAAGTAAAGAGACTAAAGTCCATTCCTATTAAATTTGTGTTATCCGTGAAATCATTTGTGCCATTTGTGTTTAAAAATATCTGTATAAAAAAATCCCGATGAAAATTCACCGGGACTATTATTTAAAAGCTAAAATAATTTATCAATTAGTTTCTTCTGCTCATCAGAATATTTAGGATATACCAGAACAAAAGCATAATGGAAGCAAAAAGCTGCAAGGCTGCTCCAACATATTGGTTGGTACCATATGAATCTTTCAGTTTACTGGTCTGATATAAAATGGTAGCCGAAGCAAGGATTACCATCCCTACTGAAAACCACAGCCCAAGGTTAAAACCAAAGATCATTCCTCCAACAATCAGTCCGATTGAAATAAATCCTCCGATTACAATGATATTTCTTAAGAAAGAAAAGTCTCTTTTAGAGGTAAATGCTACTGCTGAAATCCCTGCAAACATAGCAATTGTTAAGGTAGCAGCCTGGAAAATCACATTAGCTCCCCCTTCAATATTTGTTGCAATAAAAAGCAGAGGCATGAAGATAATTGCTTCCAGCAAGATATAAAATCCTAATCCCAGATACTGAGTGGATTTACTCTGTGAAAGAGACCATTTTGAAGCCAAAACAGAAGCTAACCAGAAAACTCCAATGATCAGTAACCAGATATATCTCTGACCGAACATCATTGCAATAAGTTCTGCCGGAACAGTTTTTAATAATATCGTTTCAACTCCAATAAAAGCAAGAATCGATAAAGCAACATGCAAATACGTCTTCTTGTAAAAATTCGCTTTCTCCACATCCGAAGAATGAGCGACTAAAACATCTGTCATCATAGTTAATATTTTTTATTTAATCGAAAATAAGTTTATTTCGCAGGCAATACCCCTAAAATCTTTCCATCATCTTCAAATACAGCTGTAATAGCCTCTTTGGAAGATGATTCTCCTACGTATTTATATTTAATACTCGGATGATTCAAGCCATCCATTGTCTTGTAATATCCTGCTTTTAAGATTTCAAGCTTTTTATTGGGATCAATGCCATCTTTAACTTTTTTAAGAACATTATCCGTTACAATTTCCTTCACTTTCTCAGAAAGCAATCCATCAATAGTCTTACGGTCAGAAGCCTGTAAAGCATCAATAAACTTAAGGAAGTTATCGTTATACAAACTGATCTTTTCCTTACTTATACTGGCCTGCTGCTCTTTTTTGGGACTGTTTTCAACCTTTGCACCTGTTACTTTCTGTGCAAAAATCAACTGTCCACCTACAAGAGCAAGTCCGAGCAATAATTTTCTCATAGTATTCATTTTTGTTCTGGTGAAATAAGTGATGGAAGATACGAAAATCAGACCAGTTCTAAAAATTTCATTGTATCTACGTTATCAGCGTAGGTATCCAGGCCTGGATTTTGTGCTTCACCAAAAGCTATTGCATTCAATCCTGCCTCTTCTTTTGCTACTACACATTGAATATTTTCTTCATTTTCTGCAATAAAAGCTTTTACATCATCCAAAGATTCATATCTGCTGAAATTAATTACAGAAAGTGGGCTGAACAGTTTATCATCTTCTTTCAGCATCACAAAATTATTATCCCAGAATTTATCCTGATTTAAAAGATAAACAGCTCGGTTATAGTCATAATTGTTGGCATATTTATTATGATTGATAATATCCTGGAAACCTAAGAAGCTTTCAAACAGTCTGTCAATCACAAAATCTTTCGGAATAAAAATTCTCGTTACATTTCTGCATCCTAAGCCAAAATACTGAAAAATATCTTTTGCTAATAACTGCAGTTCCTCATTCGTTTCATCACCCTTCAGCACAGCAACAGAAGTTCTGTTTTTGCGGATAATACTTAAATGATTTTTAAAATAATATTCAAGATATCTCGCAGTATTGTTACTTCCTGTAGCAATAACGGCATCGAAATTTTCTAATTTTTCTACAAATTCAAAAGTTACATTTTCATTAGAAAACGCACTCCATTTTTTTAATAAAAACGGAATCATATACTTATCCTTTGAAGACAGCTTAATCACAGGAATATGATTGCTCAAAACAACAGAAATCACATCGTGAAACCCTACCAAAGGGATATTTCCTGCTAAAATAAGTCCAACTCTTTTTGAAATTTTAGAGATGGAATAATTTCCAAGCCAGTTTTTGATATTCTCTTCAGTCAAAAGATCTGTCCATTGCTGTAAAGCAAATTTCTGATTATCAATGGTAAACCACGGATTCTCTATTTCAGATCTTTTTAACAATAATTCAATATCAACATCATCTTCATTGTGATCTTCCGGTTTCTTCGCTAAAAACGCTTTTATATAATCACTTAATTTAATAAGTCCTAAAACTTGATTTTCGGTATTCATAATTACTTTAAAATTGGGGAATATTTTGTAATTTTGTGCAAATTTAAAAAAAATTAGCGATGGCTATTAAAATAACTGATGAATGCATTAACTGCGGGGCTTGTGAACCGGAATGTCCAAATAATGCAATATATGAAGGAGCTGTAGATTGGAAAGCTTCTGACGGAACGGCTCTTCAAGGTACTATTACGATGCCGTCGGGACTTACTGTAGATGCCAACGCTCCACAGGAACCTGTAAGTGATGACGTATACTTCATTGTAACTGATAAATGTACAGAATGTAAAGGATTCCATGAAGAACCTCAGTGTGCTGCTGTATGTCCGGTGGACTGCTGCGTACCTGACGAGGATCACGTAGAATCAGAAGATGCTCTTCTTAATAAAAAAGCATTCTTACACGGCGAATAAAAAAATTCCGTCTCATGATCTGTGAGGCGGCTTTTTTTGACCCAAACTCTCATTTAACCAAAAATAAAGCAGAAGGAATGTAAAATCCGGAAGCATCAAAAAAAATAAAATATGAACAAAAAGCACAACTTCAGCGCAGGACCATGTATTTTACCTCAAGAGGTATTTGAAAAATCAGCACAGGCTATCCTGGACTTTAACGGTATTGGATTGTCTCTTCTTGAAATCTCCCACAGAAGCAAGGATTTCGTTGCTGTAATGGATGAAGCGCGTGCCATTGTAAAAAGATTGATGAATCTTGGTGATGATTATGAAGTACTTTATTTAGGAGGAGGTGCCAGCCTGCAGTTTGCAATGGTTCCTTACAACCTGATGAAAGTAGGTGGCAAAGCAGCTTACCTGGATACAGGAACATGGGCAGCCGGAGCCATCAAAGAAGCAAAAAAAGTAGGAACGGTAGATGTAGTAGGCTCTTCAAAAGAAGAAAACTATTCTTTTATTCCTAAAGACTATACGGTAGGTGCAGAATATGATTATTTCCACTGTACTTCCAACAACACAATCTACGGAACTCAAATGAAATCTTTCCCTGAAGTGGATACGCTGATGGTATGTGATATGAGTTCTGATATTTTCTCAAGACAACTGGATTTCTCTAAATTTGATCTGATCTATGCCGGCGCTCAAAAGAATATGGGACCTGCAGGAGTTACTCTGGTAGTGATTAAAAAAGAAATCCTTGGTAAAACAGGAAGAGAAAATATGTTTTCTATCCTGGATTATTCTCAGCACATCGCTAAAGAATCTATGTACAATACTCCACCGGTATTCCCTGTATACGCTTCTTTACTTACCCTTCAGTATCTTGAAAAAAACGGAGGAATTGCTGCTGCAGAACAGAGAAACGAAGCCAAAGCCAAACTTTTATATGACGAAATTGACAGCAATCCGCTATTTGAAACTTTCTGCGTAAAAGAAGACCGTTCATTGATGAATGTTTCTTTCAAAATTACAGATGAAAGCAAGAAAGAAGAATTTGACAACGCATGGAAAGCTGCAGGTATCAGTGGATTAAACGGACACAGAAGCTTAGGCGGATACAGAGCAAGCTTATACAATGCCTTACCTATTGAAAGTGTACAGGTTTTGGTGGATGTAATGAAGTCAATAAAATAGCTTATATTAGGCGACCGAAAAAATAAAAAGATATCAGACAACAGATGTCGGATAACAGACCTCAAAATCTAGCTTCTGACATCTTCAATCTAAAATCTGTAATAAAATAACTCATGAAAGTTTTAGCAAACGACGGAATTTCAAAAGCAGGAGAAAATGCTCTAAAAGAAGCCGGAATTGAAATTCTGGACAATAGAGTGGCTCAGGATCACGTTATTAATTTTATCAACGATAATAATGTTGATGTTCTTCTGGTAAGAAGTGCAACGAAAGTGAGACAGGATCTGATTGATGCATGCCCGAACCTTAAAGTTATCGGAAGAGGCGGTATCGGAATGGACAATATTGATGTGGAATATGCCAAAAGCAAAGGCATTAAAATAATCAATACGCCTACAGCATCATCAAAATCAGTGGCAGAATTGGTTTTCGGACATTTCATTTCACTGGCAAGATTCCTTCACGAATCGAACAGACTCATGCCTTTGGAAGGAGAAACTCATTTCAACGCCATGAAAAAGTCATTCAGCAATGCGTATGAACTTTCAGGAAAAACATTAGGAGTAATCGGCTTTGGAAGTATTGGCCAGGAAGTAATTAAAATAGGAATTGCTTTAGGAATGAAAGTAACCGTTCTGACAAGAAGCCCTAAGACAGAAGTTCTTACCCTGAATTTCTTCAACGGACAGTCTGTCGACTTTGAAATCACTTCCACCAATGATATGGATGCATTCCTTAAAGATGCAGATTTCATCAGTATCAATACGCCGAAAACGAACGAGTATATTATAGACACCCCTCAGTTTGAAAAAATGAAAGATGGAGTCTATATTGTAAATACTGCAAGAGGAGGTGTCATCAATGAAGTGACACTGATTGATTTTATCGAGTCAGGAAAAATAGCCGGAGCCGCTTTGGATGTTTTTGAAAACGAACCCAATCCGGAACTCCCTTTACTGATGAATCCCGCATTATCACTATCTCCTCATGTAGGCGGCAACACAGTGGATGCGCAAGAAAAAATCGGTATCGAACTTGCAGAACAAATTATTAAGCTACAAAAAGAAACTATAAGATAAATATGCCTGTTTTTAAACCTTTCCGTGGAATAAGACCTCATAGAGACTTTGAGAGTACTTTCCCTACCCATCCACTGGATAATTTCACCCAGGAAGAGATTGCAGAGAAAGCTCAAGTTGAAAATACTTACATCAATATGATTAAACCCTATGTTGTAAGTAAATCTAAAGATATTGACCGGAACCTGCGAAAGATCCGTTCTACATTTGAAGAACTTCTGGACGAAAAGAAATTGGTCCAGGACAACTCTGCCTATTATCTTTATGAGCAGATCTATCCTAACAAACAGGTGTTCAGAGGGCTTCTGGGATTAGCTAGCATCGAAGATTTCTGGAGTGGAAAAATCAAAAGACATGAAAGTACCATTCCTCAGAAAAAGGAGAAACTGGCGCATTACCTTGAAAAAGTAAATCTTCAGGCAGAACCTGTACTTCTTACCTACCCAGCCAATTCAAAAATTGAATTACTGATGAACCATGAGGAAAAAAATGTTCCTATCTTCAATCATGTGGATTCTATTGGGATCAGACACAAAATCTGGAGAATAGACAACCGTCTGAAGCTGCAGCAGTTTAAAGAAGTAATCGATCAGATTGATTCATTCTATATTGCAGACGGACACCACAGAATTGGTTCCACAGCTATAAACGCCAAATACCACAAGGAGAAAAACAAAAAGCATAATGGTACAGAGCTTTACAACTTTGTATACAGCTTTATTGTCTCCAATCAGTCGATTAAGATTCATGATTATAACAGAATCTTGCATGACCTGAATGGCATCGCTCCCGAAGACTTCCTGAAGGAACTTGATAAATATTTCCTTATTCACGAAAAAGGAGAAACATCATACTACCCTTCTCAGAAATTCCATATTTCAATGTATATGGATGGGAAATTCTACTCTCTTCACGTGAAGCACGATCTTCGTTCCAAAGAAATGTCTCTTGACAATCTGGATCACCATCTTCTGGACAAATATATTTTCAAAAACATCCTGAAAATTGAAGATCCGGATAGCTCTGAACTTATTTCTTATGTAAAAGGAACTTCCAATATCAACGGGATCAACCTTTTAAAAGAAAAAGTAGACAGTGGTGAAGGAAAAGTAGGTTTCGGAATTTATCCTGTAAGTTTTAATGATATGATTAAAATTTCAGACTTAAAATTAAGTATGCCTCCGAAATGTACATTCATTGAGCCCAAGTTGATTACAGCCCTGTTAATGTACGACATGAAACCTTAATAAATTACTAATTTTTCCCTACTTTTATCAACGGAAAAGATAAGTAAATAAAAAATGAAAAAAATATTCATTATACTTCCACTCTTTTTGAGTGGATTTTTATTTTCTCAGAAAAAGCCACAAAAAAGCCCGGCAAAAAAAGGTACTGTTGCCAAATTCAATTATCATGATGAGTTCAGAAAAATTTCAGATGAAATTATGACCAATGGTAAGGCTTATGATAACCTCGGAGAACTTACCAAAGGAATAGGATCGCGTTTCAGTGCAACTCCAGGCTATGCAAAGGCTGCGGAATGGGCAGAAAAAAAATTCAAGGAAATTGGTATTAATATGATCTGGAGGCAAGAAGCCAAAGCTCCTGTCTGGATCAGAGGAAAAGAATCTTTACAGATAAAATCAGGAAACGGAGACTGGAAAAATATCAGAATGCTGTCCTTTGGAAATTCTGAAGGTACAGGCGGAAAAGATTTCGTAGGTGAAATTGTTTTAATCAACTCCACTTCAGAACTGAACGCAATGTCAATAGGGCAGTTAAAAGACAAAATAGTTTTCGTAAATGTACCTATGGATCCAAAAATTATCAATACCAGTGATTCCTATTTACTGACGGCAAAATCAAAATTAATTTCGGCTTCCGTAATTGCTAAAACAGGTGCGAAAGCATTAATTATAAGATCACTCACCACTGCTAATGATGATACTCCTCATGCTAAAATGATTTATTATGAACCAGACGATAAAGTTAAAATCCCGGCTTTATCAATTGGAGTACGATCTGCAGATGAATTGGAAAGAACCATAAAAAAACAAAAAGTCACAGCAAAAATCAATATGACCGCCGAATCAAAAGGAGATACGACAAATCCCAATATTATTGCTGAAATTGGCGGCAAAAAAGATTCTAAAGTAATCGTTTTAGGTGCTCAGCTTGATTCATGGGATTTTGGCGAAGGTGCAATTGATGATGGAACAGGCGTTGTGCAGTGTATCGAAGTGTTAAGAACGCTAAAAGCGCTTGGATATGAAAATAACCATACCATCCGCGTGGTCTTGTATGCCAACAGTGAAAACGGCGGACAAGGCCGTGAAATGTATGCTGCTTATGTAAAAAAGAAAGACGAAAAACACGTATTTGCCTTAGGAACAGATGCCGGAGGTTATTCTCCACGAGGGTTTTCGTTAGATATGTCACCTCAAAGAAGAAGATTGGTTTTTCCATGGAAAGAATATTTTCTTCCTTACGGAGTTTATGATTTTGACCAAACAGAGGCTATTCAGGACATTTCACCTCTAAAAAAACTCGATATTCCTTTAGCTGAGCTTGTTGTAGACACCCAAAGATATTTCGACTACCATCATTCCGAACAGGATACTTTCGACAAAGTGAACAAAAGAGAGCTTCTTCTCGGAGCAGTGGCAATGACACAGATGATTTTTATGGTTGATAAAAACTGGTAACAATGAAAAAGATATTAGGAACCTCATTATTGCTTTTTGGAATGGCTGCTTTTGGTCAGTCTACAGAAGATTCTATCCAATTCAAAAAGATTTCCACTGAAATTCTGAACAATGGTAAAGGATACAATGAACTGAAAGAGCTCACCAAAAATATAGGACATCGTCTAAGTGGTTCTGAAGCCTATGAAAAATCAGTACAATGGGCAGCTCAGAAACTTCGTGATGCCGGAGCTGATAAAGTATGGCTTCAGGAAGTAATGATTCCGGTTTGGGTAAGAGGAAAAGAATCACTGCATATTCAAACTTCAAACGGAAAATGGAAAAGTCTGAAAATGCTTTCCCTTGGAAATTCTGAAGGAACCGGAGGAAAAGATCTCTCCGGTGATATTATTATGGTGAAATCACTGGAAGAATATGATCAGCTTCCCACAGAAAAAGTAAAGGGTAAAATTGTATTTTTCAACTATCCTTTTCATCAGGAAAATGTACAGACATTTATTTCTTACCGTGACGCAAGTCCTTACAGAAGAACAGCCGCTTCATTGACCGCTCAAAAAGGAGGTAAATTTGCCATCATCCGGTCGCTTTCTTCTGCTTTCGATGATGTTCCTCATACAGGGAACATGCGCTATGACGAGAATACTTCAAAAATACCGGCCGTCACTATAGGAAATACCTCTGCTGATGAGCTGGAAGTTCTTTTGAAAAATCAGAAAGTCACTGCTAAACTCAATTCCAATTGTGGAATGAAAGGGGAAAAACGCTCCCACTCCGTGATCGGAGAAATCACAGGTAAAAAAGACCAAAGCGTTATTGTGGTAGGCGGACACCTCGATTCCTGGGATGTAGGCGAAGGCGCTCATGATGACGGTGCCGGAATTGTACAGAGTATTGAAGTATTACGAACTTTTAAAAAATTAGGAATTCAGAATAATCATACCATCCGTGCAGTTTGTTTTGCCAATGAAGAAAATGGAACAAAAGGCGGCAAACAATATGGTAAAGTTGCCAAAGAAAACAATGAGAAACATCTTTTTGCCATAGAATCAGACGCAGGAGGATTCTCACCACGAGGAATTTCTCTGGAAATGAATGAAACTCAGAGAAATCAGATCAAAAGCTGGGTCAGCCTGTTTCTACCTTATGGGGTGTACAACTTTGAAGGTAAATATTCCGGATCAGATATTGCTCCGCTCCACGAAATGGGAGTGCCCACGGCTGAGCTGGTACCCGATCCACAGCGTTATTTCGATATTCACCACACGGAAGAAGACACTTTTGAAAAAGTCAACCGAAGAGAGCTTTTATTGGGCTCTGCGGTAATGACACAACTTATTTATATGATTGATAAAAATTGGTAAACAATGAAAAAGATACTAGGAACTTCATTATTGCTTTTTGGAATGGCTGCTTTTGGCCAGTCTAAAGAAGACTCCATCCAGTTCAGGAAGATCTCCACAGAAATCCTGAACAACGGAAAAGGATATACAGAGCTCAAAGAGCTTACAAAAAATATAGGCCACCGTTTAAGCGGTTCTGAAGCCTATGAAAAGTCCGTAAAATGGGCAGAACAGAAACTTCGTGATGCCGGAGCTGATAAAGTATGGCTTCAGGAAGTAATGGTTCCGGTATGGGTAAGAGGAAAAGAATCCCTGCACATCCAGGCTCCTAACGGAAAATGGAAAAGTCTGAAAATGCTTTCTCTTGGAAATTCTGAAGGAACCGGAGGAAAAGATATTTCGGGAGAAATCATTATGGTAAAATCTATGGAAGAATACGATAAACTTCCTGCTGAAAAAGTAAAAGATAAAATTGTGTTCTTCAACTACCCTTTCGGCCAGTCATTCATAGAGACTTTCAAAGGATACGGTGACGCTGCAAAATACAGAACGACAGCAGCTTCACTAACAGCAAAAAAAGAGGGGAAATTTGCCATCATCAGATCACTTTCTTCAGCCTTTGACGATGTTCCACACACCGGAGCAATGCGCTATGAAGATAAAGTTTCCAAAATACCAGCCGTAGCCATCGGAAGCACTACTGCAGATGAACTGGAAGCCTTATTGAAAGGCCAGAAAATAATGGCTAAACTTAATTCCAACTGTGGAATGAAAGGGGAAAAACTTTCCCACTCGGTAATCGGAGAAATTACAGGTAAAAAAGACCAAAGCGTTATTGTGGTAGGCGGACATCTTGATTCCTG
Source organism: Chryseobacterium sp. Marseille-Q8038 (assembly GCF_965111995.1). Classification (NCBI taxonomy): domain Bacteria; kingdom Pseudomonadati; phylum Bacteroidota; class Flavobacteriia; order Flavobacteriales; family Weeksellaceae; genus Chryseobacterium; species Chryseobacterium sp. Marseille-Q8038. Next base: position 1,530,069 of record NZ_CBCOPN010000001.1, read on the forward strand.
GGACGTAGGTGAAGGAGCTCATGATGACGGTGCCGGAATTGTACAGAGCATCGAAGTGTTACGAACTTTTAAAAAGTTAGGATTACAAAATAACCACACCATCAGAGTGGTATGTTTCGCCAATGAAGAAAACGGTGTAAAAGGCGGAATACAATATGGTAAAACGGTAAAAGAGAAGAATGAAAAACATCTTTTTGCCATCGAAACAGATGCCGGAGGCTTTGCACCAAGAGGTATTGCTCTGGATATGGATGATACCAAAAGAAACCAGATCAAAAGTTGGTCAAACCTATTCCTTCCTTACGGAGTTTACAATTTTGAAGAGCGCTTTTCAGGAACGGATCTCTATCCCCTTCACGACATGGACATTCCTGCAGCTGAATTGATGCCGGATTCTCAGCGCTACTTCGATATTCACCACACTGAAGAAGATACTTTTGAAAAAGTGAACCGAAGAGAGCTCTTATTGGGCGCCACAGCTTTAACACAGATTATTTATATGATTGATAAAAACTGGTAAAAACCCGAAACCGTCTGTAAAGGCGGTTTTCTTTTTTTAATAGTACATAACTCTTAGATTCAATAGGATCGAACTTTAGTCTGTATACCTATATTTTTTATCAATGAATTTTACTTTGTCTATTTGTGAAATTAGTGTAAAGATATTAGTGTTATTAGTGGTTTTAAGATTAAACACAAATGCCACAAATGATTTCACAGATAACACAAATTTAATAGGAACGTGCTTAGTCTGTTTTACTTTAAATAAACCTCCATCTTCATTTCTAAACTTTTCTGATCGTATTAGAAATATATAAAAAATTTTCACCGTAATATTTTCTACGTTTCAAATTACCAAGCAGGAAAAACGGAAAATTTTTCTTTGTTTAAGGAAATAACAGATAAAAATATGTTTCAGTACAGGTTCTATCAATCCCGTGAAACAAAGTGTTGATCGCGAATATATAACTTTGGCATGATATTAGCATGTAAAATATTGAGAAAAAATTAAAAAAACACTAAGGATGAGAAAAGAGGTTTTCTGTGGATTTTCAGTTTTTCCACTGATTCAATTTCATATCTAGTATATGAATCCTTTTTTTTCTACGATGCCGTACAAGATACGGGTTCGTGATTAATTAACCCCCGTTAGTTTTTCACAGCAATTTTGCACCCCGTATCTAACTGGTATCACGATAGCAAAGAATCTTTATTGATTCAAAAAACAAAAATTTCCCGGACTTTAAGCCCGGTATAACGATATAAATAAATGGCAAAGTCATCGTGAACCTTAGCCCAGTAAAGGAATTTATTCTTTTTACCGTGATGAGTACGCCTTTATTTTTTAATTAATTGTATAACCCTTAAAATGTGAGTAATGATGAGAGCCTTTTTTGAAATGATTTTTAAGAGAAATGAAGATGCTGCAAAATTGCATATATGGAGCCTATTGCTGGTATTAAGTTTTGCTGCATTTTCTGTGTTGGTATACGCCCTAAAACCAAGCTTTAACAGCTTAATTATATACCTGACGGCATTTGCCGCCTATATCGGGTTTGGCCTAGTATTCATCAGTTCCTTAGCTGGAACAAGTATGAAGAAAAAATAACAAAACATATAACTTTCAATTTATTTTTACTGAAAAACTATCCTTTGGGATAGTTTTTTTTATGTCTGATCAGAATAAAATTCCTATCCTTATTTTATTTATAGATAAGAAATATCTCATTATTCATTTCCTCTTTTCATGTGTGAAAAATCATACAAAAATTTCAGAAAAAATTAAATCCCAAGCAGCTTAAATGGAGTTGTTTTCCATAAATCATAGATAAGTCAGCGTTTTTCCACCCCATAATAATCTTTGTATGATAAAACCTCCTCTCCCCTAAGAGGATATGGCATATTTCACATTCAGAAATAAATCAGATTTCTTTTACAGTACGTAAGTAAAATTCAATCTCTGGTATTGCCATCAGAGCAGCTATATTTTCCAGGCATTTTTTTGAGATCCTTTTTAATTATAACATAAAAGGATTCTTTTATCATACTTCTTTAAAAATGAAATTTACATTTTCAGAGATCTGTTTTGATGGGATTACTTATAATTTAAGGGAAGTTGAAATGTTCAATAGATGCATAAAAAAGCATTTCAATATTAAACAAAGGTTTAAAAGTCTGAATTTTTAACAATATTAGCCCAAATGGCGCTGAACAGCGAATGATGTATATTTGATGTATGTGTTTTTTTGGCCACAAACTAAAAAAACAAGGATATTTGCATATAAAAAAAATAACTCTCCTATTGGAGAATAATTAAAAACACATATTATGATTTCGAAAAAATTATTAGTAGGTTTACTATTGGTAAACCTGTCAGTCTATGCCCAAAAAGGGAATGTAGGTATTAATACATCCAATCCGGGAACAACGCTGGATATAAACGGAGCAATCACTACCCGTGAAAGTAGTTTGGCTGTGACTGGTAATGCAGCTACCATCCCAAGTAATGTAAGCCAGGTACAACTTACAGGAACTGCTACAGCAACAGTGGCTATTTCTGCGCCTAATGCGCCTAATGCCGGCCAGCGTTTAATTGTCTATAACAATACAACAGGTGGGTTTGGGGCTACCTTAAACGGTACTACTATTCCTAATGGTAAAATACAGGAATTCGTTTTTACCAATTCATCCTGGAGATCTACTGCCAGCGACACTGGGGCTGCCTCAACAAATATTTATACTGCAGACGGCAGCCTTACCGGAAACAGGACTGTAACACAGGGTTCAAATACCTTAACTTTTACGGGTAACAAAGTCAATGCTTTTTCTGTGGATGGAAGCACTGTTTCTGTGGATGCTGCTAATCACCGCTTTGGGGTAGGTACCGCCAATCCAGATACTAAACTTACCGTACAAACACCGGATAATAGCTTTGGAATCGGTCATAATAATGGATCTGTCAACCTGAAAACTTACATCGGAGGAGGATCTGCATTTATAGGGACCACTACTGCCAATGCATTGAATCTGACCAGTAATAACGCTTCCAGAGTAAGTATTACTCCTAATGGAAATGTAGGGATTAATACTAATTCTCCAGATCGTACATTGGATGTAAATGGTAATGTGAGAATCCACAAAATAGACTATGTCAATAGTGCTGCTAATTACGGAATTGTAGTAGCAGATGGAGGTGGGGCTATTTCACAGATTAATGCCGATAACTTTATGGGCTCATTAAAGATTCCTGAAAGCATCTTTCATGCGGAGCAAAACTCGCCTCTTTCTGCTTCCCTGTCAGGAAATGGAGCTGATCATAAGGTTATATTCAGCTCAGTTAATATTAATAAACCCAATGCTGGTACCTGGAATGCATCTACTAATTCCTATACCGTTGCCAAAACAGGAATATACCAGATTGTAGCAGGAGTAAAGGTTAGAAATACAAATAGTAAGTCTCTATATACCTTATATATTAACACATCAATATCGGGATGGGTTTTTCCGGGAACCCATCTTATTGGAGATATAGTTTCATCAGGAGGAACCTATATCAAATTGCTTAATGCCGGAGATGTAATTTTCTGTTCAACAAGAACAGGGAGCGCACTCTCTTATACCCAAGGTGCTGCATTTATGCATATTATCTATACGCCCCTATAGAAATTGTAATTAAATACATTATAATAACTTAGTTGAAGTACAAAATTTTAATTTAATTAAGACAACAATAAAATAGGCTGCCTGATGGGGAGCCTATTTTGTATCGTCAATGGGTTATTTTACTTTTACAAGCTCAACATCAAAAACTAACCAAGAGTTTGGCGGGGATCACTCCTCCTGCTTCTCTTTCTCTGTAAGCTATTACTATCGGAATCAATAATTTACAATAAAAGTTGATGCTTATTGCTTAGCTTCTTTAAAATTTATCAAGAACTTTCTTTGGTAAGATTTTCACCAGTTCTTTTTTATATTCCTTTTCAAGAACGACAAATTTCCAAGTCTTTCTATCTTTTGAAATCGCACAGGCTTTCATAGTGGCGTTGATGAGATATGAACTTTCATTGGCTAAATATTTTACATTATTCACCCCATATTTGGCGGTTAAAGCGCTGCTCATTTTCTTTTTCATATCATCGTTTAATGAACTCACATTACATTTCAGTTTCAAAAAATAATGAGTAATAGAAAAATATTCCCCAGTAATGAGTTCAGGTTTTTCAATATTTCCGAACTTGAAATCCTGTACTTCAATTTTCATGAATGGATTATTGTAAGTCATATTCAAAATCTGTGTCATCTGCTCTTTTGAAATGATGGTAAAGAATTTTGGATATATACAGCTTACCGCCTGATCTATCTGTTTAGATTGAATACTGTTTACAAAATAAGTAAGTGATTTTTTTATTGCAGCATCGTCAGGATTTGTCTTGGTCTGCGAAAAAGTCATCATCGACAGCAGAACAAAAAGAAACAGAAGTGATTTGGTTTTCATTATTTAATGTTATTACAGATTTTAAGATTACTTCTTATGAGAAAAATTATTAAACTTTCCAGATATTAAAATAGGTCGCAACATATACGCAGATCGTTACAGAATATATTTAAACTAAAAAAGCCGTCCTTATCGGGACGGCTTCATATCTTAAAAAGGATTCAATTATTTTACTTTTACAAGCTCAACATCGAAAATTAACCAAGAGTTTGGCGGGATAACTCCTCCTGCCCCTCTTTCTCCGTAAGCCATTGCCGGCGGGATCAATAAAGTAGCAGTTTCACCTTCTTTCAATAACAGGATTCCTTCATCCCATCCTTTGATTACTCTTCCCATTCCGATTGGAATTTCGATAGGCTCGTTTCTCTTGAATGAAGAATCAAATTCAGTTCCGTCTACCAATTTACCTGCATAGTGTACAGATACGTTGTCACCCGCTTTTGGAGCTTTACCGTCAGCAGTTTTGGTGATTTTATAGTAAAGACCTGATTCAGTTTTCTGCATACCAGCTTTTAGGTTTTCTACCAATTTCTCCTGGTTAGCTTTGAATTCTTCTTCTTTTTTCTTCTTTTCAGCTTCTTCTTTAGCAATAAAAGCTTTATTATTTTCTGCAATTTTAGCTTTTCCTTCGTTGAAAGTCTTAGCTGCATCGTAGTGCTTGTATTCGTCACCTTTGCTGAAAACAGAAACTTTTTCTAAAACGATATCTGTTTTAGGTTTATCCTGAGCTCCTTTTTCAACGTTAGCGATAGCATCAATCACATCATTTCCTTTTACCACTTTTCCGAAGATGGTGTGTCTTCCATCTAACCAAGGTGTAGCCACCTCCGTGATGAAGAACTGAGAACCATTGGTATTCGGTCCTGAGTTTGCCATAGAAAGAATACCTTTTCCTGTATGTTTAAGGTCATTTCTTTCATCCTCGAATTTATATCCAGGATCACCAGCTCCAGTTCCTTTAGGGTCTCCCCCTTGGATCATGAAATCTTTGATCACTCTGTGGAAAATAGTTCCATCATAGTAAGGAACTCCCTTAGCCTTAGCTTTGTTGTCGATTTTCCCTTCTGCAAGACCGATAAAGTTGGCTACAGTTACTGGTGCTTTCTTGTCCTCAAACTTTACAATCAGGTTACCTTTTGTAGTTTGAAGATTGGCATAAAGTCCGTCATTAAGACCTTCGTAAGTTTCTTTGTCTACGTTCATTTTTTTATAAATTGGGGTACAACTCATCAGCGAAATACTTGCCGCTGCCAGAATTATATTCTTGTTAAACAATTTCATGTATTATAGAGCTTTTAATTTTATGATTAATGGAATATCGTTATCTATTTTCTTTTCGTCTCCGTAGGTTCCGTAAGCCAAAGAAGACGGTACCAAAAGCGTTATTTCCTCTCCATCACGTATAAAACGCAAAGCATTCTCCACCGCTCTCAGTTCATCAAAATGCCCGAATCTGGCATCTTTTCTTTCAAAAGGCTGATCGTATATTTTTGTCTGGTCAAAATCGTACAAATCATAAGAATAAGAAATTGTTGTTTCATCCTTTCTTCTTTCCCTTTGATCATAGCCCTCCACTGTCACCCAATAATTAAGCTGCGTAGGATAATACTTTACAGACTGACCACTGATCCAATCCTGAATCTGGCCCCGTTCTATAGTATTAAGATTTTTCATCCTGTTTCTAGAAACATCCAGATCTTTTTGGCTTAAAACACCTCCTACAGGAGGATGGGCCGTCTGTGCATTTCTATTGCAGCTCAACAGGCTTATGGCTGATATGAAGAGTATTTTTTTCATAAACTTTTGCGAAAATACACATTTCGCGAATCAATTACAAAACTTGACAAAGAAATATGTGAATGTAACAATATATTATTTTCCATGCAACGATTCCTCCATAACACTTGAATACATAGATACAAAAAAGCCGGGAAAAACCCGGCTTTAATATAGCTATTTATATCCTATTATACTGTTTCTAAAGCATGATCTACCGTAACTCTCCATCCGAAAGGATCTTCAGATAAGTTGTTTTGTAAATCTACCAGGTCTTTCTTAAGAAGAGCAGCATAGCTTTCTTCATCAGATAATCTTGGAAGCTCCAATTTTTCACCTTGGTACCCTAAAGCCTGGAATTGAGTGGTTACTACTGCAGTACCTACTCCCCATACTTCTTTAAGTTCTCCATTCTTTAAAGCTTCAATTACTGTTTTCACAGGAATTGGTTCTATTTTCACTTCGATTCCTCTTTTCTTAGCTAATTGAATGAAGCTGTCTCTTGTTACTCCGTCAAGGATTTTCTCAGACGTTGGAGGTGTATAAATTGTATCGTTAATTCTAACAAATACGTTCATTGTACCACTTTCTTCAAAATATTCGTGAGTAGCATCATCTGTCCAGATAATTTGCTCATAACCTTCTTCAATGGCCAATTGTGTCGGATAGAAAGAAGCAGCGTAATTACCTGCAGCTTTTGCAGAACCTACCCCTCCGTTTGCAGCTCTTGAATAGTGATCAGAGATTTTTACAGATACCGGTTCAGAATAGTAGCTTTTCGCAGGTGTTGCAACAATTGCAAACATATATTTATTAGATACTCTTGCTTTCAAAGCTTCCTCTGTAGCAAAAATCAAAGGTCTGATATAAAGAGACATTCCTTCCCCCTGTGGAATCCACTCTCTGTCAATATCTACCAATGCCTTTAATCCGTCTAAAAACATTTCTTCAGTCACTTCAGGCATAGCAAGACGCTTAGCAGACTTATTGATACGTTCAAAATTCTTTTCAGGCCTGAAAAGGAAAACCTGTCCGTCTTTGTCTTTATAGGCTTTCATACCTTCAAAACAAGCTTGTCCATAATTTACTCCCATCATGGCAGGTGTAAATGGAATCGGACCGTAAGGAACTAATTTTACATCTCCCCATTTTCCGTCTTCATACTCACAAATAATCATATGATCAATGAAAGTACCACCAAATGAAAAATTGTTAGGGTCAAATGTAGAAATTCTGGAGTTTTCAGTTTTTTGAATTATCATTTTTTAAAATTTTTACGATGTTCTACAAATTTAACATAATTTTCTAAATATAAAAATTTTAGAGTAAATTTGACAAAAAAATAGCTTGAAAAGAGAGATTAAGACCACAAACGACGGAAGTAAAACATTGTTTATCAATGATTTAAATGAAAACTACCATTCTCATCACGGAGCACTACAGGAAGCCGAACATGTGTTTATCAAAAATGGACTAAATTTGATAAATGATTACGAAATTAATATTTTAGAACTCGGTTTTGGAACAGGTTTGAATGTTTTGGTAACAATTAATGAATATTTAAAAACTGACAAAAATCATGTCATCAATTATTTTTCGCTTGAAAAATATCCCATAAATGAATCCGAAGTTAAGGATTTAGCTTACTTTGAACTTTTTGATAACCCAGAGTTTAAAAATATTTATCAGAAAATTCATCTGGCAGATTGGGAAAAGCCAGTAGAAATCATTAGCGGATTCAACTTAAAAAAGATAGAATGTGATTTTTTCGATCTAAAGCATATTGATCTGCCCAAAATTAATCTTGTTTACTTTGATTGTTTTGGGGCAAGAGTACAGCCTGATCTTTGGGAAAAGCCATTATTTGAACTGGTTTCTGACAAAATGTCCATTAACGGATTATTAACAACCTACTCTTCTAAAGGCAGTGTAAGAAGAATTCTCCAGGAACTCAACTTCCAGGTAGAAAAAAAGCAGGGACCTCCGGGAAAAAGAGAAATGATTAATGCAATTAAGATGTAGAAGGAAGCTTGAGGATGGAAGCTGGATGTTTACAGCCGACTGCTTAATTAATTTTATTTTTTAAATAATAATCAATATATAAGATAAGTTAATTCAACATTATTAAGGATAAATAGTGTTAAAAACTTCCAGCTTCACACTTCCAACTTCCGGCTTTTTCCAACAAAATTTCTTACATTAGCTATACAAATATTATACATTATATATATGATAGATAAGATCAACATTAGAGTGTATGCCTGTGCGGTAAAAGATAAACAAGTTCTGACTTTATTTGAGGAATATGCCGGCGAACCTTTAATGAAATTTCCGGGTGGCGGATTGGAATATGGCGAAGGTGTACTGGAATGTCTGCACCGTGAGTTTGATGAAGAACTTAATGTAAAAATCAATATTCTGGAACATTTCTATACTCAGGAGAACTTTCTGGTATCCCGTTTCAAAGAGAATGAGCAACTTCTTACCATCTATTATATAGTAGACATCGTTAATGAGGAAGACTTTATTATTCTGGATCCCTGCATTGAAAAAACAGAATGGATTGACATTGACAGACCGGACAATCCTTTTCCTCTTCCGATAGATAAAATTGTATTCGATAAATTAAAAGAAAAATTCCTGTAAGAATACTTACAGGAATTTATATTATTTCTTTACTTTAAAATCATTTGCTCCGGGATAAGGCTGCAGATACCCTGAGTTCCAATTGGACTGTAGTAATGATTCTATAAATTCATCACTTCTGTTGGTATGGGGATCATAGCGCTCTTTCAGGTCAATATCAGCCATTTTTCCTTTTACATTCCACCAGAAAGCACTCCATCCACCTCTCAATTCTTTGATAATCTCAAATACATTTTTTCCGGTAGCTCTGTTCATCAGTTTGGCAAAAACCTGTCCTTCGGTTGTAGTAAGATCTCTCAGTTGTTTTTCATATTGGTCAGCAAGCATATTCTGTCTTTCTCTTACAAACTTTCTTTTGGCTTTACTATCCATGTCATTCATATCTTTCTGAATATCTCTGTACTGTTGCAGCGCGGTGACAAACAAAGGATATACCCTGTACAGCTTTTTATTCAAGAAGTAATAGTAATTCTTATCCAACTGATTATTAAATCGTGGTTTATTCACCAAAACCAACTCGTCTAAGACTACAACAGGCTCACCATTGATTTCATACACCTTAATCTTCTGCTGTTCGTCATAATAATACTTATTACCAAATTCATCCACTTTCAGGGATTCAGGCGGATACTGATTAAGTGGTTTTGCCACTATACCATCCTTCTGGCCGAAAACACTGACTCCAAAAAAGAAAACAAAAAGGCAGATAATCTTACTAAAATTCATTATTTTTACACTTATAAGAACAAAAATTAAACGCAAAAATCATTCCTTTTTATGAAATTTGAAAAGAAATCTTTGAAATTTTTAGAGAAATATTTAAACACATCATCTCCAACAGGTTACGAACACAAAGGACAGGAAGTCTGGATGGACTATATCCGACCTTATGTGGACAAAATAGAAGTAGACCATTATGGAACCTGCTACGGGATCATCAATCCGGAAGCTGAATTTAAGGTAGTGATTGAAGCGCATGCTGATGAAATCTCATGGTATGTAAATTATATTACAGATGACGGCTTAATCTATGTCATCAGAAACGGAGGCTCCGACCAGACTATTGCGCCTTCAAAAGTTGTGCATATCCATGGAGAAAACGGAATTGTAAAAGGAGTATTTGGATGGCCTGCCATTCATACAAGAACCAACCAAAACGAACCTACTCCAAAAATCGAAAATATCTTTATCGACTGTGGTGCTACTTCTAAAAAAGAGGTGGAGGAAATGGGAATTTTTGTAGGATGCATGATCACTTATCCTGATGAATTCTTTGAAATGAACGACAGATATTTTGTCTGCAGAGCTCTGGACAACAGAATTGGCGGTTTCATGATTGCTGAAGTTGCCAGACTTTTAAAAGAAAATAAGAAATCTATTCCTTTTGGGCTTTATATTACCAATTCTGTTCAGGAAGAAGTAGGTTTATACGGAGCAGACATGATTGCTGATACCATCAAACCGAATATCGCTATTGTAACGGATGTTACCCACGACACAACAACTCCGATGATTGAAAAGAAAAAAGAAGGAGATCAGAAATGTGGTGCCGGGCCAGTAGTATTCTTTGCTCCAAGCGTTCACCATACTATCAGAGAACTGATTATTGATACTGCAAAAACAAAGAAAATTCCTTTCCAAAGAGCCGCTGCAAGCAGAGCTACAGGAACAGACACAGATGCTTTTGCCCATTCTAACGGCGGCGTACCAAGTGCTTTAATTTCCTTACCTTTGCGTTATATGCATACTACGGTAGAAATGGTATCTAAGGAAGATGTAGGCAATGTTATCAAACTTATCTATGAAACAGTTCTTAAGATCAAACCGGAAATGAAACTGAAATATCATTAATAGAATCAAGATGCCAGACACAAGATTCAAGATAACCGAAATACACACATAAAAACACCTGTTTTGACCATGTTTTGGTTCTTGATTCCTGACTCTAAATATCTAATATAAAGTAAAAATGAAAACGAAGCTTATTGCTCCATCCCTTTTATCTGCAGACTTTGGGAATCTGCAAAGAGATATTGAAATGCTGAACAATTCTCAGGCCGACTGGTTTCACATTGATGTAATGGACGGCAGATTTGTACCTAACATTTCATTTGGTTTTCCGGTAATGAAAACTGTTCAGCAGCATGCTAAAAAATTTGTAGATGTTCACCTGATGATTGTGGAGCCTGAGAAATATGTTGATGAATTCATCAACCATGGTGCAGATCTTATTTCTGTACATTATGAGGCATGTACCCACCTTCACAGAACCATCCACCATATTCAGAGTAAAGGAGCAAAGGCAGGTGTGGTTTTAAACCCTTCTACTCCGGTATTAATGCTTGAAGACATTATTGCTGATGTGGATCTTGTATTATTAATGAGTGTGAATCCAGGATTTGGAGGTCAGAAATTCATTGAAAACACATACAAAAAGATTGCTGAAACCAAAGATCTGATCTTAAGCAACAACTCCACTGCACTTATTGAGATAGATGGAGGAGTAAATCTTGACAACGCATCCAAATTATTTGAAGCGGGGGCAGATGTTCTGGTTGCAGGAAATGCTGTTTTCTCAGCTGAGAGCCCTGAAAGAACAATTGAACTTTTAAAGATCTGATAGATTATTCTTATCATACACAAAAGGCAGCCATTGGCTGCCTTTTCTCTTGTTTGGGAATTTAAGTCGTCTTGGTTATAATCTTTTTTTCAAAGTATTGAAAATGTTTAAAACTGTCATACTAACAACACAAAGATCCGAATAAAACCAAACCTGCACATCCGTAGAAATACCGAATCTGATGGGTAAGTATTTTCACTTAATTCCATTATATTTTTCACACCTCTCTGTTCCAGACGCAGGCACAGATCACAAAAATGATAGAAATAACAGAAAAGACTGTTCTTATATTATTCAGAAAATTCCATCTGTTTTCAAAGTTTTCCCGCATCTGCCTGATTGCTTCTGCTGTGGAATTGGAGATATCAAACTTATCTAAAGCATCATTCATGGGAACATTTCCCGCCACCGTTACTCCAAAAACTCCGATCAGATAGGCTAATGTGGCCAGCAGAAGAAAAATAAAAACAGGCTGCTGCCCGCGGAGTAAGAAAGTAGACACAGGAAGGAGGATTACAGTCCCCATAAAACTCATAAAGAAAACAGGATTCAGGATTTCCCGGTTGATACTCTGCATTGCCTTCAGGTATTCCGTATCAGAAAGTTTTCCCAGCCCGAGCACAACGGAGCATGAATAAGCATAGAAAAGTCCTCCTATCAAAGCAGTGAGGACAGCGGTAATGATCAATACTAGTGTTGTCATTTTCATATAATTTGATTTTGGTTACCAGAATAGAATTAATAAGGATTCCATTTTTTAATGATGTTCTGGGCGGTAAGAATCATTTCGGCATCCCAGTTTTCTGTTTTAAAATAATGAAAATCCTGATCTTTAATGGCTTTCACTTCTACATTATCAAAAAGAAGCTTGGCCAGTCTGGATTGCTCCTCATATAAAACCAGGTTTTCTAAAGGCTTTTCCGAAAGTTTCATTTCCTTTTTACTCCAGCCGTTTTTTCCTTTCACTTTCCAGTCTGAAGTTTCAATAATCTTGCTTACGGTATTAAAATCATTCAGGAAATTATCTTTTTCTTCTTCTGTTTTTACCGTATCTCCAAGTCTTTCAATAATAATATATTCCAGATTTTGACATTGTGTAAGTACAGATGGCAAAACAGAAAGAATATCCTGAGGAATAACATCATCATGTGTATCTCTCCTCACCTGTTTGTCCCCATACACACTATCCTGCCAGCTCCCACCCGAAAGATGGATTTCTTTTACTTTATCCAAAGGATACAAATTAATGATTTCCTGAATCGGTACTCCAAAGTTACAGGACTGGCAGTAAATATTATGGAGATCGAGAATCAGAAAACCATTGGTGCCTTCCGTAAGTTTATCAAGGAAAACGCCTTGTTCTTTCACATCATCGATGGAAAATGAAAACGCCAGATTTTCTATACCTACAGGAATATTCACCGCTTCCTGAAGCCTGTATAACCTGTCCTGTCCTATTTCTAAAGTTTTGGGATGTAAAGATACCGGCAACGGCACTCCTTGATGAAAATTCTCAGTATTCATGAAACCAAAATGTTCCGTAATATGATTGTATTTCCGCAGACTGACTTCTTCTGTTAATTTTTTTAGCCATTCTTCCTGCCTTTCTGTCCATCTCGCATCAAACAAAGAATAATACACTCCATGGCCTATCAAACGGTTATTTTCTGCGTAAAAATTCAGTAAATCGTGAAGCCAATCCGGTTCATGGGCATGATAAAGGGTGTCAAAAGACCACTCCATCACTTCTATGGAATTATTTTGCAACAACGGCAAAATAGCAGAAACAAAATCCGCTTCCGCCATCATTGATACTCCTAACATTGGCTTTCTCATCTCCTATCCCATTCCGCAGGCCGGACAGCCATGTCCACGAAGCACAAGCGTATCTTTTTTTACATCTGGTTTAGGAGCTCCCGGTTTTTTCTTTTCAACCGTATCCTGAGAAGTTCCTTTCTTTACTTTTCTAACAGGCTTTTTCGTTTTAGTTTCGGATTTAGTAGTCTGTGCAGATACACCTACCGCTAATAAACTTGCCATTAATATTGCCGGAATTTTCATAATTGCTTTTTTCAGATAAATTTTACAAGAAACGTTCCATTTCCATTTTATTGTGAAAACAAAATTTCTATTGCTCAGTTTTTAAAAATACAATAAAAAAACAAACACTTTAACAGGAATGATTAAATAGCAAGAAATTATTGCTGTAATGTTTTCTTTATTTATATTTAATGTTCAAATAAATCTATATATGAAAAGCAGTCTGATTAAAGCTGTTTTCCTTGGATTGGTATTTTCTGCATATCATACCGATGCCCAGGTTCAAACAGTTGACAACAGCAAAAAAATTGAGTGGTTTAAAAATGCCAAACTGGGTATTTTTATTCATTGGGGAATTTACTCCGTTAATGGAATCTCCGAATCCTGGTCATTCTTCAATAATTATATTAATCACGAAAATTATATGAAACAGCTGAATGGTTTTTCAGCTTCAAAATACCAGCCGGAACAATGGGTAAACCTGATTAAAGAATCCGGAGCAAAATATGCTGTCATTACCACAAAACATCATGACGGTGTTTCCTTGTGGAATTCAAAGGCAGAAAAGGCAATAAGTATTCCTCAAAATTCTCTGGCAAAAAAAGATGTTCTAAGTCCTTTTATTTCCGCGCTTAAAAAATCCGGATTGAAAACAGGTCTTTATTTCTCTTTACCGGATTGGAGCCATCCTTATTACGATATCAATACCCGGACAAAACTACGGTATGAAGTAAAAAATAATCCGACACTGTGGCAGAATTTCATCCGTTATTATCAGGATCAGCTTAACGAATTGTCTACGCAATATTCTCCGGATCTTATTTGGTTTGATGGAAACTGGGAACACACTTCTGAAGAATGGAAAACTACTCAAACCATAGATTTGCTCAGGAAACACAATACTGATATTATTATCAATTCCAGACTTAACAATCATGGAGATTATGATACTCCCGAACAGGGCATTCCTGTTATTCCCCCACAAAACCCTTACTGGGAGCTTTGTTACACCATGAATGATTCCTGGGGATATCAACCTTATGATAAAAATTATAAGACTCCCAATATGATTGTCAGAACCCTTGCAGATGTCATAAGCATGGGAGGAAACCTTCTGCTTGATATCGGTCCAAAATCAGACGGCACCATTCCTGAAGAACAAGTTGAAATTCTAAAAAACCTTGGACGCTGGACTTCAAAAAACCAGCAGGCCATCTATGAAACAACCCGCGGAATTCCTTTTGATAATTACAAAGGAAAATCATCTTTATCAACTTCTAAAAAGTCGTTATTCCTTTATCTTGAAGAAGCCAAAAATTTTACAAAAATCTATGGATTGGCAACCCAACCTCTTTCCGTAAAAATCATCGGAGATCCATCAGCTTCCATTAAAGTGGATTATAACCCAGAAAAAACATTGACCCTGAATTTTTCTAAGGTGAAATTTGACAAAGATGTCACTGTGGCAGAACTTATTTTTGATGCTTCTCCCGTATTTATAAAAGATCTTAAGAAAGAAGAACACTCTCTAGTTGAAATACTGAATAAAAAGAATGCCCAGGAAGCGGCCTACGACATAGCTAATACGTTGAATTATGATAGTAATTTACTGACCCATGAAGGCTTGACCAATGACGGTCTTGACATGCAAATAAAAAAAACGCCTAACACAAATCCAGAAACCCTGGAATGGATAAGCAAACATGCAGAAGCATTAGTTGAGACAGGAAAAGGTCTTCCGGCGGGTCATTATCCGGGAATGAGTGCTTTATCAAAAGACAAACAGACTCTTTATCTCTTTGTAGAAGGAACGCCTACCGGTCCTATCGCTCTGAAAGGAATAAAAAATGACATTTCCCGAATAAGAATCGTAGGCGATGGCAGTATGCTCAGCCATACTATTTACAATAAACTTTACTGGAGTGACCGGCCAGGAATTATTTATATTGATATTCCTAAAGAAAGATTAGATAAACAAATGACTGTTATTGCTGTTCTGCTTGATAAACCTCTAGAACTGTACAGAGAGAATGTAGGAGCCATTGAAAACAACCTTTAATAAGGTTTGAAATAAGAATTCATATAAAAACAAAATCCGGAGAAAATTCTCCGGATTTTTTATTTTGTAAGATGATTTTCTTAGAAAATCTCTCTTCCTGAAAAATGGAACTGAGCTTCGATTAATGCATTCTCGTTAGAATCTGAACCGTGAACAGCATTTTCTCCGATGCTTCTTGCAAACATTTTTCTGATAGTACCTTCCGCAGCTTCTGCAGGGTTAGTAGCACCGATTAATGTTCTGAAGTCTTCAACTGCATTATCTTTTTCTAAAATTGCTGCAACGATAGGACCAGAGCTCATGAATTCTACTAATTCTCCATAAAATGGTCTTTCAGCATGTACTTCATAGAATTTTTTTGCATCAGCAACTGTAAGCTGAGTTAATTTTAAAGCTTTGATTTTAAAACCTCCTTCAGCAATCTTACCCAATATAGCACCGATATGTCCGTCAGCAACTGCATCAGGCTTAATCATAGTGAATGTAATGTTAGACATAAATGTATATTTTTTTAATGGCGCAAAATTACAAAAAATATCTTTGATTTTTATTTTAATTTTTTTTTAACATAAAAATAACTTTTATTAAGAAATCTTAAAGTAATCTTTGGCACAGTAATTGTTTATTCTATTGCGATTCTCATGTTTAATTTGAGTTTTCATGGTTATTAGTTTTTACCCAGCTTCGGCTGGGTTTTTTATTTTCAAAAAACAGGGCTGTTTTTTATTAATTATGTAATTTATAACGTGATATAGATCTATATTTAATGTTATTTCTGATTTTATTTCAATTAATACAATTGAACGGTTTTCTAAAATATTACTTTTCTTTCCACCCAAAATATGACAAAAGTGGAGTTATCTGCCAAAAAAGCAATATTGAAAAGTAGAGTTATCTAAAAACGGATTTTTTTTCATTAAAATCTAAAAAAAATAATCAAAAAAAAATATATAGTTTAAGAAAGTATTAAATCCAATCTTTAAAAAAGCGAATTGTCAGAATATTATTCTTACATAATGAAAAACAGGAAGGTACAGATTGTCCGAATCAATCTGTAATTATTAAAAAGTAAATATCTGTTGCTATTTATTTTTGAGAAGTTTCTTCTGCTTCATCCATCAATTTAATGTAAGTGGCATAGCGTGAATGTTGAATCTCCCCTGTTTCAAGGGCATCCATAACAGCACATTTAGGCTCATTGATGTGAAGGCAGTTATGAAACTTGCACTCTTCTCTTTTTTTGAAAATCTCAGGAAAGTAATGCTGCACCTCTTCTTTTTCAATATCAATCATGGCAAATTCACGAACACCAGGAGTATCAATAACATTTCCGCCAAAATCCCAGAAATGCATCTGTGCAAAAGTTGTTGTATGTTTTCCTTTCAGGTGAGTATCGGAAATTTCAGATGTTTTTAAATTCAGTCCCGGCTGTAAAGCATTCACCAAAGTAGATTTTCCACAACCTGAGTGGCCGAAAAATACTGAAGTTTTATCTTTAAGAACCTCCTGAAGCTGATCCAGATTTAATTTTGAGTAGGAAGAAATTTCCAGGGTTTCGTATCCTATTTCCTGATATAAGAATTCAACGTCTTTTACAATTTCAATTTCCTCCTCGTGGAGAACATCCATTTTATTAAAAAGAATAACCGGTGTAATATTATAGGCTTCACAGCATGCCAGAAATCTGTCAAGGAATCCTAAAGATGTTTCAGGATGTTTCAATGTAAAGATAAAGCAAGCCAAATCAATGTTGGAAGCAATAATATGGGCTTCTTTTGAAAGGTTAACTGATTTCCTGATCAGGTAGTTGGTTCTTGGTTCAATTTTCGTGATCCACGCGATATCATCCTGTTCCAGCTGAAACTCAACAAAATCTCCTACAGCAAGTGGATTGGTAAGTCTTGTTTTTATTAATTTGAATTTCCCCCTGATTCTGGCCTCGAAAATTTTATTTGTTTCCAATTCCAAAACCTGGTACCAACTGCCTGTAGATTTAATGATTTTTCCTTTCATAGATAATGCTGGTGCAAATATACGCAATTAGGGCTTAGCATTCAGGAAATAGGTTTAAAAACACATGTTTCAATTGCCCTACATCCTGATGGCTAAGCCCTAAATAATTTTTTCAGGCGAAAAATTTAGTAAAAGCTTGATAACCTCTTACCTATTATCCGCAATCTATCTCTCGATCATAATATTGTTTTGAACTTCGATAGATTCTTCGTGAATTGCTTTGAATACTTTTTCAATAAACTCCTGAGACATTCCTGTTTCTTTCGCTTTTTGAGTAGCGTATTCTGTGATTACTTTCCAACGTTCAGGCTGGAAGATTGCAATATCGTTTTCCTTTTTAAGTTTACCGATTTTTTCAGAAATTTTCATTCTTTGAGAAAGAAGTTCAATTAACTGGAAGTCAAGATCTGAGATTAAAGTTCTGTGTCTGCCCATTTCTCCTTCAAAACCTGCAAGATTAGAGTTTCTTACTTTCAGGTTACCAATAAGTTCTGCAAGAACCTCAGGAGTAATCTGCTGAGAAGCATCACTCCATGCTTCATCAGGATTGCAGTGAGATTCAATGATAGCTCCCTGGTATCCTACGTTAAGTGCTTCCTGTGTAATATCAGCAAGACCAGTTCTGTTTCCACAAATGTGAGAAGGGTCGATTAGCATTGGAATATTCGGAAACTGACTCTTGAAATCAAGCGCAATCTGCCAGTTCGGATTGTTTCTGTATTTTGTTTTCTGGTATGTTGAAAATCCTCTGTGGATCACTCCAAGATTTTTAATATCCTGACCTAAAAGTCTTTCCAAAGCTCCGATCCATAATGCAAGATCCGGATTAACAGGGTTTTTTACGAATACAGGTTTATCAGTTCCTCTTAAAGCCATTGCAATTTCCTGTACAGTAAACGGATTCACTGTAGAACGAGCTCCGATCCAAAGAACATCCACATCTGCTTCTAAAGCGGCAAACACGTGATGTGCATTGGCAACTTCAGTAGCTGTTTTAAAACCATACTCTTCTTTTACTTTTTTTAGCCAGTTCAAACCAATCACTCCTACTCCTTCAAAACCATTAGGTTTGGTGCGGGGTTTCCAGATTCCTGCACGGAAAACTGACACATTGGCATTAGATTCTTTAATTCTCCTAGCCGTTTCAAGCATTTGAGCTTCACTTTCAGCACTACATGGTCCTGCAATCATTAGAGGCTGTGTAAGCCCATCGATCCACTCATTTTTCAAATCATTTAAATTCATATTCTAAATTTTATTGTTTTTGTATCTATAATTTTTTCGTTGACAGCAATAGCCCTTTGGATTATAAAATTTAATTTATAATTCTTTTCAAAAAATGCCGTTCAAAATTATTTAAAGGAATCAGGAAAATAATAGGGCTCTACTTCTCCTGTATTTTTTGGAAAGAAATTCAGTTAACAGTACCAATAAAATCGGTAATACGTTCTGAAATTTCTATAATAAGAAGCAGAAAAACTAAAATAACCGCTAAAAAAGTAATTAGCGGGTGCAAAAAAAGACAGATATGTGTTAGTCAATTTTTCCATTTTATTCTAGAAATGCCTTTGTTTTAGCTTTTCTGGTTGTAAATTGTTTTTGTCAAAAACTCATTTTCGACAGAAATATTTGACAAATATATAAAAATTATGTCAAATCAAACTTCATTAAATCATCAAGATCTTTCAAAAGTGGATTTTTTTCGATGAATTTTTCAAACATCTTCCTCTTCGTTACCACCTCAATCTTCAGATTTTCAACGTCTCTGACGTATTCTATCTCAATAATATGGTTCTGAATTTTTCTTTTAAAATGATTAAAAAATTCTCCACTTATTTTATCAAATTCTACTTTAGCCGAATCTGAAGGGAATAAAACTTTAATTTTATTTTCCTCAGCTTTTTCCAGTTTGAAAGTTTTTACTGCATTAAATACAAAGCTGTCTTTTTTCTGGAGTTGTTTAAGCATAATTTTCCATTCCATCTGCAGATCAGTATCTGTAAAATGGTTTTGCGGAAGATTTTCAGTTCTCACCACAACGTTTTCTGTTGTTTCTACTTTATCTTCTTTATTCAGGAAAGAATTGATGCTGAAACCGGAAGAGATTCCGGGTCTTGACAATGGCTTGGTTGTTTTTGTTACAGAAGTTTCCTGAGCTGTCTGAGAAACTACAGGCTGCTGTTCTACTTGAACGTTTTTCTTTTCCTGAGTTTTTTCAGGCATTTTGACTTCCAGTTTCTCACTGAGAAACGGAGCTAGAATCAGGAACTTTTTTTTTTAGTATCGCCTAAATTAGCTGTCAGTGAAGCCAGCTGCATTAATGCAATTTCAACCGTAAGTCTTGGGTTTTTCGAATTCTTATAATTAATATCGGCATGGTTGCAGATCTCAATACCGTCAATCAGCTGTTGGGCGACCCACTTTTGTCCCTGTTCTACGAATTTGGCCTTTGTCTTCTCTCCTACTTCAATAAGTTCCATAGTGGAAGAATTCTGTGCCATCATCAGGTCTCTGAAATGATTTCCTAATCCCGCTATAAAAATATGAGGATCAAAACCTTTTTTTACAATCTCATTGAATGCGAAAAGCACTTCAGGAATTTTATTTTCCTTGGCGAGATCCACAATGTTCAGATATTGATCATAATCCAAAATATTCAGTACTTCAGCAGCTTTGACAAGCGTAATGTTTTTCTGGGAAAAAGTAGAAAGCCTGTCGAAGATAGAAAGCGCATCTCGTAAAGCACCATCAGCTTTTTGAGCAATCAGATACAAGGCATCATCTTCGTACTGGATATTTTCTTTTTGGGCAATGTTTCTCAGATGACTCTGGATGTCTTCAATGGTAATTCGTTTGAAGTCATAGATCTGACAACGGGATAAAATTGTTGGAATAATTTTATGTTTCTCCGTGGTTGCCAAAATAAAAATAGCATGAGCAGGCGGTTCTTCCAGCGTTTTAAGGAAAGCATTGAAAGCGGCAGAAGACAGCATATGAACCTCATCGATGATATATACTTTGTATTTACCCACCTGAGGTGCAAAACGTACCTGATCTATCAGTTCCCTGATATCATCTACAGAGTTATTGGATGCAGCATCCAGCTCATAGATATTATACGCAAAGCCATCTTCTGAAACCGAGCCATCTTTCTCATTGATCTTTCTTGCCAGAATTCTGGCGCAAGTAGTTTTACCTACACCACGAGGGCCACAAAAAAGCAATGCCTGAGCTAATTGGCTTTCTTCAATTGCATGTTCTAAAGTATCCGTAATATGAGATTGCCCTACAACAGTATCAAACTCCTGAGGACGATATTTTCTTGCAGATACTATAAAATTTTCCATTGGCCAAAAGTAAGAAATATAGTTTTAATTTGAAAATTAAAAGTTTTCAAATTATCAACAAAAAATGTATTTGTGCTCAAATCGGAAAACTTTTAAGTTCTACTTTTTCTTGCTGTATGCAAAGTCGATCAACTCAACAATAGCGCTTTCTATCTCTTTTCTTCCTTCTTCAGTTTTCAGGTCAATACCACAAAATTTGTTTGCGTTGTATCCTGTATAAAGGTTAAGATAGTAAGCCCCGGAAACAATTAAGGCCATAATTGCCCTGTGTCTTGTTGCCACTCCTTCTCCAAAGTAAGGATCTGAGATGTTTCCAAATAAAACTTCTCCTACTTCTTCACGTTGTTCAACTAATTTTTTAAGGATAGGCTTGCTTTCTGAAAGCTCCCAAAGGATAATTTTCTGAAGCTCTTTATTTTTCTTCAGGTTTTCGAACTGGTTCAATACCACCATTTTGGTAAGTTCATGTCCACCGTCAGAAAAATCCATATCAACATCCTGGTTGACCTGGCTCCAGTAATCCTGAGATTTGATATATTCATCGATCAGCTTATCAGTACTTCCAAAGTACTCATAGATCAATTTTTTATCAAATCCGGCAACGGCAGCTATTTTGCTTACTTTTAATCCGGAATATCCTTTTACTCTTAAAATTTTACCAACTGCAGCAAGCAGTTTCTGTTTTGTTTTTTCTTTGTCCCTAATGGGGCCCTGCACTACTTTTCTAGGCATAATTATTATTTTTTCGCAATATGCAATTTTTTATTAATATCATCAAACGCGTTAAGCGTTTTGTCGAGATGTTCTTTTTCATGTCTTGCAGTCACACTCATCCTGATACGCGCATCTTTTCTTGGTACAGCCGGGTAAAGAATCGGGTTGGTATAGATTCCTTTTTCTATTAGTAGTTTTCCGGCTTCTCCTGTTACATAAGGATCTCCAATTTTAACGGGAATAATTGCGGAACAGGTAACGCCTGTATCTAATCCTAAATCGTCAAGTCCTTTTTTAAAATAATTGATGTTATTCCAGAGTTTTTCTCTCCAGATAGGTTCTTCATCAATTAAATCAATGGCTTTAACGATTCCTGCGGATGATGGTGGAGCTGTAGCTGAGAAAATCTGCTGACGTGAATGGAATCTGATGAATGCTGCTATTTTTTTATCTGCAATAACATATCCTCCCAGATTTCCAAATGTTTTGCTGAATGTACCTGTGATGATATCCACTTTATTCAATAATCCAGCCTGTTCCAAAGTACCTCTTCCTGTTTCTCCAAGGATACCGACACCGTGTACGTCGTCTACCATTAGAAAGGCATTGTACTTTTTCACAAGGTCATAGATCTCATTAATACGGGAGGTATCACCATCCTGGGAATACACTCCGTCCACAATAACGAGTTTCGTACGGTACAGATTTTCAGATACCTTCAAAATGTGTTCCAAAGATTCCAAATTATTGTGCGGAAATGTTTTTTTATTGGTAAAAGCACACCCTTCGTGCACACTTGCATGTACAGCCATATCTAAAATAGCAAGATCCTCTTTCTGCATTAAGCATTGTAAACTCGCACTATTAGCAGTATAACCTGTAGTAAATACTACGGCTTCATCTTCTGTTCTTTTAAAAAAGCTTGAAATTTTCTTTTCTAAAGCATTGTGGTAATCAAAATATCCGCCGATAAGAGGAGTGGCTCCTGTACCGGTACCATATTTTTCTATTCCCTCAATTGCAGCTTGTTTTACTTTTGGGTGTTGTGTAAATCCCAAATAATCACTTGATACGAAACTAACAAACTCTCTGTTGTGGTTTGCAATGTTTACATTCAGTATTGCATTGGTTCCTGAAGTATTCTTCAGTCTGTAATTCATGTGTCCATTAGACTTTACATAGTCTAAATATTCATAAAATATTTCAGCTCTTTGAGCCATATCATTGTCTGGTATATTCTCAAAGTCTTTAATAGTTGCTGTTGTGAAATTGATGCTCATCCTTAATCTTGTTTGTTGTGGTTAAAAAAACAAATATATAACTATTTAAAGGGCCTAAGCTCCCTTATTAAGATTAAATATTATTAAAGACACAATATTTTTATCTTATTATCTGGAAACCAAAGTATTTAAATATACATCTATCTTTTTTAACGTTTTTCGCTTTTGAATTAATTAGTTTTTTCTTACCTAAATTTAATAAAAAAAGTAAATAATAAAGAAATATTAATACATAAATAATAAAAAAAGTAATTATTTTTCACAAACAACTCATTTATAAAAGATTACTTTTCTCTTATTTTAACATTTTAATTCACTAAACAGCATTAAAAAACACAATAATTCGAGCGTTCAAATCCCTATCCTGAGACAAAAAACAGCGCAAATCTCTTGCAACAACAATATTAAACAAAAAAAGTAGTCAATTTAAACTTTTTGAGAATTTCTGAAATTTCCGGGAGTAAAGCCGGTCATTTTTTTGAAAAATTTTGAAAAGTTGGACGGATCATAAGTAAAAATCCGGGCGATTTCTGCTATCGACTTATCGGTAACAATAAGCATCTCTTTAGCCTGCTGAATAATCTTTTCATCATAAAAAAAACAAGGATGCCGGCCGGTTTCTTTTTTTACAGTATCCGTAAGATGCTTATGTGACAGCGCAAGTTCACTGGCAATTTCATTCAGTTCCATAAATTCCGGAATCGTTCCGGAGATCACACCCTGGATATGATTATCCAGAAAAGTAAAATACTGAGAGGTAATTTCTTCACTTCTTTTCATCACGTTGTTTCTTGCTAATGTGTACTCAAGGTATAAAATTACTCATAAGATAAAACATAACATGGTGAACTTTTCGGATATTGGGATCTGAATATTTAAGAAAAACTATCTTTAAAAGCCTGGGTAGAATTTTTCACTTTCAGCTTTTCCAGAATATTCTGACGGTGTCTGCTTACTGTATTAATGCTTATGGAAAGAAGATCTGCAATTTGTTTGCTTGCATATCCCTCTCCTACATATTTTAAAACTTCCAGTTCTCTGGGACTTAAAATATTCTTGTAATCAAGCTTATCTTTTACAACAACATCGCCCTTAATTGTATTAATAATCAAAAAATCAGAAACTGAAGAGGAAGAAATAGCAATATTATAAAGACAAAGCGCAAATCTTAACCTCCCATTATAAGGAGAATACATGTAAAACATGCGATGTTTCACCCATCGGTACTCATCTCTTTTATCTTTCATTCTTATTTTTGACACCACACTGTATGCTGCACGCTCCTCCATTTCAACAGCATCCAATAATTTGAAAAAACGGAGTTCATGAATATACTTTTTCAACCGGTCGTCGGGATGTATCTTTTTCAGCATTTCTTCTTCCCAGATACTTTCTATTTCTGTAGGATTCTCTCCCATCGTAAGTCCTAATTCGGCGGCAGCATGGGATTTATAAATATAACTTTTATTCTCCTGCATATCACTGAGCACACATATCGCTCCTTCCATCTGGGAATATACAAGTGCTCTCTGTTTATAGGTTTCTATATCAAGCAGGCATTTTTTGGAGGCATTATCCAGTAATTTATCACTAAGCTGTTCACGGATTTCCATAATGGTTATTTATCAGTATTGACGCAAATGAAGTTTAATAATACTTTTGCTAAAATAATAATTTACGCTTAGAACTTATCCTAAAGAGAATGAAGAAACTGATTTTCGGCTTTTGCACCTTATTCCTGATTCAAAAGTTTTCTGCCCAGACTCTGGAGAAAATGACCTGGTTTAATGAACCTGAAAAATGGGAAATCAAAAACAACAGCCTTTCCATGTTTGTAACACCGCAGAGTGATTATTGGAGGGTTTCGCACTACGGATTTACGGTAGATGACGCTCCCTTTTATTACACTACTTATGGTGGCGAATTTGAAGCAAAAGTAAAAATAACCGGCAGTTATAAAGCCAGATTTGACCAAATGGGTCTGATGCTGAGAACAGATAAAGAACATTACATCAAAGCCGGAGTAGAATTTGTAGATGGCAAATACAATCTCAGCACTGTGGTAACCCACAATAAAAGTGACTGGAGTGTCATTACTTTAGAAAAAACACCTTCTGCCCTATGGATAAAAGCAGTGAGAAGACTGGATGCAGTAGAGATATTTTATTCTTTTGATGACAAAAATTATATCCTGATGAGAAATGCGCCTTTACAGGACAACACTCCTGTAATGGTTGGCTTAATGGCTGCCTGCCCTGACGGAGAAGGATTCAATGCTGTTTTTGAAAACTTCCAGGTAAAGCATCTGCCGGACGAACGCAGGCTGAAGTGGCTTGAAATTCATAAATAACGATTGAATTACATTTCAATATACAGTTAATTTTATTCACCTCCCATCATTTCCGGGAGGTTTTTTTTGGTAAAATACAATTAGAATATGAAATATAAAAAAGAGACTGTTTACTTTTAATACAGTCCCTTTTGTTTTTGAGATAAAACCGTTTGTGTTCTTAGAATCATTATTTTGACAATAAAGTTTCTTTTAATTGTGATGAGAATATTTTTGCAAAAATATGAATATTCATAAGCCCTGACAAGGTTGTCATGTAGAATAAACCTCCTATTTTTTGTCAAATTTTTACTACAAAAAATCAATTAAACAAAATATCAGTCGCTAGTCAATAAATTGATAAAAAAAAATTCCAATACAACACGATTTATCATTTATAAAATTCTAAAAGAAGTCACAAATCCAGCATAATACTGGGATCTGTAAAAGAAAATTCAAAACGAATTCAACATAAATTTATCACTTATTATTGAAATATGATAATGTTTTGAAATTTTTTAAATGAATTATTGCCTACACTGCATGATAAAACTTACAGAAAACAGATCATGCAATACTAATTTATCTCCATAATTTCACTATTTTTACACGATCAAAAAATATAAAACACAAAAGACCAGAAAACTTCAATGATAAAAATTTATTTTCAATCGTTCCTGCCCATTAAAAAAACTTCGACTTGTACAAATACTATTATTAACCGTCTATTGCATTAGCAGCAGATATAGATCAGTTTTGCACATATATGAGAGTTTGGGCATTAATTTTTGCTTGCATCTATCTAAACATTTCCGGGCAGCACTATACATCTACGTGGCACAACATAGATAATGGGCTTCCACAAAGCAGTGCAAAGGCCATTGTCAAAGACAAATATGGCTTCATCTGGATTTCTACAGAAAACGGACTGGTACGGTATGACGGGAGTTCTTTTATTACTTTTGATAATTTTAGGGTAAATAATCTCCATTTTGGGGAATTTATTGGCGACCCGCTTCTTGACAGTATAACAGTTCTTAACAATTTTCAGGAAAATAAAATCATCATTAAAAACAGATTTCCAAGGCTGGCAAGACTTACCTCCGGAGATAAAATGACCTTTTCCAATGGTACGGATATCCTGCACCGTATTGCCAATAATATCATCACATCAGACTTCCATAGTGACATCCAGTATTTTATTCAGCTTAAAAATTCTGTTTATCATTTTACAGAAAAGAATGCCATTATCTATAAGGAAGGAAAAAAAGAAATAAAGATAGCCCTCCCTTTTACCAATAAAGATCTGAATTATATTTTTGTACTGAATGAACATCTTTTCATCAATGATCTGAAAAAAAGAAAAACCTATTCTATCTACAAAGGACATCTTTCCGTTTCTGATAAACCTACCCTTTTTAATCATCCTGACACTAAAATCTATTGGCAGCAGATTACCAATCAGACTTTTATTATCAATCATGATAACATTTATTTATTAGAAGGAAATGAAAAGGATCTTCGCCTGAAATTTCTTGTAAATTTTGAGGAAATCGGAAATCACTCCTACTGTTCCATGTTTTATGATAAAAATTTCAATAAATTATATCTGGGAACCCTCAATAACGGATTGAACGTACTTCAACTTTCCAATTTCTATGTTTCAAAAAAAGAGGCTGATTTTTCTAATAATGTATATTTTGCCTCTCTTCCTTTCAGCCCAAGTACAATCATTGCTGAGGACGGGACAGAATTTGGGAGAAACGGGATTGTTAAGAAACACCTTTTCGGAAGCAATGACAATTATATGATGATGTATGACAATTCCGGGAACATTCTGATTAAAAAGAGAAACAGTATTATCAGGTTTTATAAAAATTCAGGGTATAAAAAGAAGGATTCCATTTTTGTTAAAAAAGGGTTTGAAACATTTATGAAAAGTGGAAATCTTTATGGTACCACCTTTACAGATCTTTCGGGTACCCAGCTTTATCTTCACAAAAAAGATATGTTTGCCCAACCGGATTTCGCCTATACTTTTAAAAGTTTCGTGAATATTTTTTTTCAGTACAGCGACAATGAAATTCTGACCGGAAACAGCGATGGCCTTTATTCCGTAATGCTGGGAAGTAATACCATAACTCCCTTAATCAAAAACATCCATGTTAAAAGCATTATCAAAACAAAGGATAATCTGATATGGATTACTACAAATAAAAACGGATTCTATCTTTTCAGGAATCACAAGCTTATCAAAATGCCGAACGACTGTAATAATTACCTCCAGTCGGCCCATTATATTCTGGAAGACCAAAAGGGGTATTATTGGATATCTTCGAATAACGGAATGTTTAAGGTTCCTAAGAAGCAGTTGCTGGACTATGCAGAAGACAAAAAAACTCCGGTTTTCTATTACCGTTTCACCAAAAAAGACGGCTTTCTGACCAATGAATTCAATGGAAGTTCTGAGCCTAACGCTTATGCTTTGGAGAATGGAGACTTTGTATTTCCTTCTATGGATGGTTTTGTATTTTTCAATCCGGAAAGTGTTCATTCTTATTATCCGGAAAGAAATAAAATTTACATTGAAAGGGTAAAAATCGGGAATGCTGAGCCTCAGTATTTTCATCAGCTTCTTGAGTTAAAGAATAATTATAAAACAGCGGATATCTTTATTGACATTCCTTATTTTTCTAATCTTGAAAACCTTTATATTGAGGCCAAAATATCAGGAAAAGAAAATACTGAATGGGAAAAGATCGCTGCAGGAAAAGAATTAAAATATACCATCAGTAATCTTTCTCCCGGTGAATATACACTCAGTGTAAGAATCCTTATTTCTCCGGATGGGAAGTATGAAGAAAAAACAATACGTTTCAAAATTCATCCTCTTTTTTATCAGACATTACTTTTCAGAGTGTCTGCTTCCATTATTATCCTTATCATAATCATCGTTATCGTTCAGTTAACCACCAATTTTTTAAGGATAAAAAATAAAGCTTTAAAACAGATTGTTCATAATAAAAACTCTGAACTAAAGGAAACTTCTCTTCACCTGGAAGTTGTGAAAAACAATTTGCAGAAAGAAACGGAATATCAGAAAAAACTGGTGGAAACCATCAGCCATGATATTACCACTCCTATCAGGTTTATTGCTATGCTCTCCCAGAAACTTCATGAGTCTGATGATGTGGAGCTTCAGAAAAAGTATTTTGACAGTATTTATAAATCCTCAGAACAGCTTTATCAGTTTACGCTGAATTTAAAAGAATACACTGAACTTTATAAGGCTGAAAATATTTTTGAAGAAAAGGAATATCCCAT
The DNA here is from genome assembly GCF_965111995.1 of Chryseobacterium sp. Marseille-Q8038. Classification (NCBI taxonomy): domain Bacteria; kingdom Pseudomonadati; phylum Bacteroidota; class Flavobacteriia; order Flavobacteriales; family Weeksellaceae; genus Chryseobacterium; species Chryseobacterium sp. Marseille-Q8038. The sequence goes on from NZ_CBCOPN010000001.1 coordinate 1,558,712, forward strand.
CAACAGAATCCTGGAAATCAAAAACAGGCTATTCTGTGAAATCGCCAAAGAAAAAGGGACAACAATTACCAACCTTACTGAGCACACCGTTTATTCTCAGGTAAATGAAAGTATTTTGACTGCTATTATTCATAACATCCTTGATAACGCCGTAAAAAATACTTTTGAAGGAAATATAACCCTAAATATTACCGAAAATCCACAAAAATCCACCATAATAATTACTGATACAGGAACAGGAATGTCTGCAGAACAGATTGACATTTACATGAACCTGTTCAGAAATCCTAAACTGGAAACCCCCAGCTTCAAAGGAAAAGGTCTTGGGCTGCATATGGTCATCCATCTGGTAAAAAAGATCAATGCCGAAATGAGTTTCAGACAAAACCAGCCTAAAGGAACTGTTGTGGAAATAACACTCAATAAAAACTAATCTCTATGAATGAAAGAATTTTAATCGCTGATGATCATTATGTAGTAAGGGCAGGCACCTCTTTGGTTCTTGAAACTGCTTATCCGGCCATCCGTATAGATTTTGCAGAAAATTATGACCAGGTGAAAAAGAAACTGGAAGGTCAACGGTATGATCTTCTTATTTTAGATATTGATATGCCAGGAACTCAGTATAAAAAAATGGTTCCGGAGCTTAAAAATATACAAAATGACCTTAAGATTCTCATATTCTCAGGATATGACAAGGATGTCGCCATACAGTATATCAGAGAAGGTGCTGAGGGCTATCTGAATAAACAAAGCAGTGAAGAAGAAATTAAGAATGCTGTAAAAACGGTCATCGAAAAAGGATATTTCTACCCTGCAGAGCTTATTGGCCTTATTATTCAAAACAAGAGAAATAATCCGGTAGAAAAGCTATCATCCAGAGAATATGAAATTTTTAAACTTCTGGCAGACGGCAACGGTAATCTTGAAATTGCCAACAGACTCAATATCCAGATGTCTACGGTGAGCACTTATAAAAAGAGAATTTTTCAAAAGCTTGATGTAACCAATATTGCAGAACTGATCAAGGCCTATGAAATGATGCATTAAGAAAATCGGGGCTGAAATTTCATACTATTCCAGCCCCAGAAAAAACACAAATCTCATTAGATTTTTTAAACAGCTAACCCATAGATTTTGTATATTTTTATATCATTATTGTATTTTTAGAATCATCAGGCGGCTAATTAATACAGTCTCTGTACAGAAAGAAACAGTTCCCTTGTGTTATCAGAAGTATTGGAATCTGTGGTGGTAGCATCACTGCTTCCTGTATTAGATTTGTTATCTACGCGGAATGCATAATATACTCTGTACCATCTTGGTTCCGGTTCCTGTATGGTAATATCAAATGTTACGGTCTCATTATGGGTCTGAGTAAGATAAACACCATCATCAAACTGTCGGTAAGCTCCCGGTGATAATTTAATATTTCCGTTGTCAGAATCACCGGTATGGGTAGACATTTCTGAGACCCAGATTTTCACATCTGAAGTCCCTGCATTATAAAGTCTCGGATTAAAAGTGGTAGCCGCTCCAGTTCCTGCTGAACTGCTGTTAAATTGGGCATCAAGTCTTAGGAAACCTCCCAAAACGGGTAAATCTGAAAGATAGGTACTGGCTAAAGTATTCGCTCCTGAAACTCCTGCAGGAATACTTCCGTGGTAATAAATTAAATCTCCTATGGTGATATCATCATCTTTCCCACCAAATGCAAACTTCCAGGTCGTTCCGTTAAACATATAATAACCGGCTTTATCTACTTTCGCCGTTTTTGCAGAAGGCATTGTGACGGCCTGAGTCACATATACCAATGCTCCGGTTTGTACCGTTGTGTAAACATCATCTTTTGCTTTCAGCTGATCCCCTGTTATTCTGGGAGCCATTACTCCATCGGGAACTGTTGCAACATCCGGTTTTCCTTCTACATGCAATGTTACTTTAGGAGAATCTGTATTGATCCCAACCTGGGAATATGCCGCTATTGAAAAACACATCATTATGCTGGCAAGAGGTAATTTTATTTTTTTCATTTTAGTATATTTGTTTAAAATTTTGTTGATTTATTTAAGAATTGAATAAATCATGCGGGGTCAATTGACTTATCATCAATCAGCCTTTATTGAGCTAGCTGGTGCAAAGTTATCCGCATTGATCAATCAACTTTATCAAGAATCAATGAAAAACCGGAAACGGCTCAATAAAACACAAATAACTAATAATCAAATGTTTAAATAAGTCATTTTCTGAAAACTGACTGAATAAAATGTATTGAATGGTTTAAAAAATTATCTCTTACCACAAATGACCACCGCAAAAGACATAAAAATTGAACAGTACAAACGGCAGCTGGTGTATTATTATAATATTCTGATGTCTGTTATTCTTGCCCTATTTGGTTTGATATTTACTTTTATCATTCCGGATAAAATAATGGCATGGTATCTTTTCGGAGGGCTTTTTTTATTGGATTATACTTATCTGATTGTTCGTAAAAACTATTCGGTGAATGTAATGGTGCATTCCTATATCATTATTGCCACACTTTATAATTTTTACATCATGCTGGCTTTCTGGAACAACTCTATAGCAAGTTTTGTCTGGCTTATTCCCATTCCACTGGCCGCCTATGTTTTCTTTGAGAGGAAGTATGTATATATTTACAGTTTATTTGCTTTACTGAATATTGTTGCAGGATACCTTATTTCCAAATCCTTCAGCTTTAACTTTCCCATACACAGGCCGGAAGATGTAAGGCTTACAGATACCATCCTGATGATCTCCAATGTAGCTGTGATTGCCCTCCTGCTCTATTTTAAGGATAAAATAAAGCGGGTTGAAATTTACCATGAGATTGAGGAGAAGGCTCAGAGCACAACAATACAACCGGCTCGTATGGTAGAAAAAACACCTTTTGCAGATGAACTTTTTGACAAAATTGAATCTGTGATGAGAGAAAAACAGCTGTATAAAGATGTCAATTTTAATATTTCAAAGCTTTCTACAGAAATGGAAATCAACAGTAGTTATATCTCGAAATCAATTCGTGCAAAAGGATATCCTAACTTCAATAACTATCTGAATATGCACAGAATTGAGTGTGTAAAAAAACTGCTTAATGAAAATGATCTTGAGAAGGTAACCCTTATGTATATTTATACAGAGGCAGGATTCTCCAACCAGTCTACCTTCAACAGGGTATTCAAACAGATGGAAAGTATTACACCTTCTGAATACATCAGCAGTTTGCAGCTTCACTGATTTGTTTCACCAATTAATATCATTGAAATAATGATTTTTAAATTCGGAAAATAATCAGGAAATTTACAGAACTTAATTTTCTGTCAAACCACTGCATTTTAATTGCAAACCATAATGAATCCATCTGAAAAAGCTCTTCAGGGAAGCCAACGTCTCCGATACATCAAACTTTGTATATTCTTTTCCGGACTTTCAGTTTTTGCACAGCTTTATCTCTTCCAGCCTATGCTGCCCATGGCGGCAGAACAATTTGGGGTATCTGTAGGTGATACATCCCTGCTGGTATCATCATCTACAATAGGTATGGCATTGGGATTACTGTTTTTTGCCTTTAAAGCCGACAGCTATTCAAGAAAAAGCCTGATGGTTTTTTCGTTGATTTCATCTGCCCTACTTACTATTATTTCGACCTGGATTCCCAGTTTAAGTCTCCTGATTGCTATCGGAGTCTTCAAAGGTTTTGTTGTTTCCGGCGTTTCTGCTGTTGCGCTAGCCTATCTTACAGAGGAAGTAAGTGCTCTGGCAGTCCCTGCAACCATTAGCATGTATCTCAGTGGAAATACTATTGGAGGGATGAGCGGAAGGATAATGGCCACTTTATTTGCCGGGGAATTCGGATGGCGTAATGCAGTGTTACTTATCGGAATCGAAAGTTTCATTCTGGCCGTTGTATTCTGGAAGTTATTTCCGGAATCAAGGTTTTTCAATCCACAGAAAACAGATTATCATCTTAAGGTAAAACAGATGAAGTTTTTTCTTACCAATCCGTATATGCTTCGTTTATATTGTACTGCAGCATTACTAATGGGAGTTTTCGTAAGCGTCTATAACTATCTAACATTCAGATTAGAAGCAAAACCATTTTCATTAAGCCATTTTATCATCGCTTTTATCTTCCTGATGTATATTTTTGGAGTCTTTGGGACAATGATCGTAGGCCGCCTTTCTCAAAAGTTTCCGATGAACAGCATTCTTAAAATTTCTATCCTGTCTATGCTCACCGGAGCAGCATTATTATTATCAGAAAATATTTATATTCTTATTTTCGGACTTGGACTTTTTACCCTCTCTTTTTTCGCAGCCCATACCATGGCCAGCCAGATGACTGCTTTGTATGCCAAACGTGGAAAATCTTCAGCCACTTCTATTTACTGGTTGTTTTATTATTTTGGTTCAAGTATTCTGGGAAGTGGTACCGGCTATCTTCTTCATGCTTATTCCTGGAATGTTTTCATTGGAGTCCTTATCATCTCCGTTATTATTGCTCTTCTTTTGGTTACTTTTAATACGTCACCCAAAGCAAGAGTAAAAAACTAATACCACATACATACCACATTATATATTTCATTATGGCGTGACAAACCCTTTACAGGCGTACTATTTTAACATATCATTAATTTTTTATAGTAAAAATTTAACCTAATCTTTCCTAAAACAAGGCTTGACAATACAATGCCGGGCATACTATTTGCTTTTTATATGAGACCATATCATCAACTAAAAACCAAAATATTATGAACGTAGCAGATCTAAAAATCAAGAACTTAGTAGAGTATAAAAATCAGATTTATACGATTACTGAGATCTACCAAAATGTTGAACAGGCTTATTTTGTTAAAATTGAAAATGATATTCAAAGTATTTCAGTTCCGGCAGCCTCCATCAAACCTATTAAGATAACAGAAGAATGGCTTGAAAAACTAGGATTTTCAAGAACTTACAGTTCGGAGCAGAGTATCCGATATGAAAGACCGGAATCCTTTATAAAATATGACATTGATCTCAGCTCCAGAAAAATACTGGAAGGACTAAAGATATACGGGAACGCCATAAAGTGCAGGTACATCCATGAGTTTCAGAATATTTTCTCAAGCTTATTTGGAAAAGAAACTGCTTTACATTATGGTTATTTGAAAACAGAATCGTAGTTAAAATAGTTCTTAGTTGAGAAGACCACAATTTATCCCGTAAATTGTGGTCTTCTTTTTAGCATAAAACAAACAAAACCCTCATCTTTTTCATGTAAAATAAATTCTATTGGCCGTATTTATGGGTTTCAAGCAAGCAACCGCCATGATTTCCGGTAAACCTGAGATGGTAAAAGTGTTTGGAAAATGGGGAACATTTCAGATCTACTTCAAATTCCACAAAAATGCAGAAGGTCAATTTGACAAGCTGGATATCGGACAGGACAGATAAATTCTTTTATACAAAAAAAGTATCATTCTGGATATCATGCAGTTAAAACCCTGAATAACACTTTTGAAAAGACTATTTTATTCTTTTAAATTCAATATCAGAGAGGCTTCCTCCCGATAAAAGGAATCCCTTAATATCATTATTCTTATCATATTTAAAATCAAGCTTTCCGAAGAATGATTTGTAAGAATAAAGTTGTGAGGAACTTGAAAAGTACAATAAGATATCTGGATTCAAAGGATGTCTGGCAACCAGTTTATTATTTTCTACCACCAATTGATATATGGTGTTGAATTCTTCATTCCTGTAGAATCCGGCGTACTTACGAAGATCCATTGTATTCTCATTCAGAGGCTTTAATACTACTTTTTTGCATACAAATGTAAAATCTCCAATATTGAAAATTAACTTCTCCGGATGAAATGTGAAACTTCCTGTCGGAATAAAAGGTATATTAAACTTATCATCTCCTGCTATTTGTAAGGGAGTTTTATTATTATCCCAATAAAGGTTTTTACCGTCTGTTTTTATCTCCAGATAATTTCCCGGATTTATTTCATAAGTTCCTTCCCATGATTTCAGTTCAGCCGCTGTATAAGATGTTTTCTTTGGAGGAGCCGGAAGAACCTGCTGGTCTTTAAGAAATACGTCTACCAGTGCATAGGCAATCACCAGTCCGTCAAAAACACTCTTATTTCCTGTGAGTACAACAGATAGATTATAGGCAGGAACATGTAGGATATAAGACCTGTAACTGGCAGTTCCTCCTCCATGAAAGACAATATCCAGCCCTTTGTACTTTCCGGTTTGCAATCCCAGCCCGTATTGTATTTTCTCACCGGTATTCAATATTGTACTCTGCTGCATCTTACTGTAGATCTCACGGCTTCCCACCAAAGGTTTCTGAAAATTAACAGCCCATATACACAGATCATTCAAAGTAGTAAAAATATTGGACGAGCCATTTTCCATCTGCCCGAGAGGAGTTTTGACAAAACCGGAATGGGTTACCTGATAAGATTCTGCTCTGTTGGGAGTGATTTTTACCGGATCATTCACCGCCATTGAGTGATTCATTTGCAATGGTTTGAAAATATATTCCTGAAGTATTTGTGCAAAATCTTTCTTATAAACCCTGTGGAGAATTTCTGCAAGCAACATAAAACCGGTATTGTTGTACCTGTACTCATCGCCTGGTTTAAAATTGATACTTTTAATGGCTAAAACTGTTTTTACAGCATCTTCGTTAGTTACCCGGACTTCATTTCCGAATCCCTGCAAGTCTTTAATACTTGTAAAATCCGGCAATCCATGGGTATGATTGGCAAGCTGTCTAAGGGTAATTTTATAGGGAAGATTCTTCAGCTCCGGAAGGTAAGTCCGGATATCATCTTCCAATGATAACCGGCCTTCTTTTTCAGCCAAAAGTGTAACAAAAGCGGTAAACTGCTTTGAAACAGAAGCAATATCAAAAGCCGTAGAGTCTGACACCGGAATTCTATCTTCGAGATTTGCCAGTCCATATGTTTTTTTATAGAGTACTTTTCCGTCTTTGATAATGCCTACAGCCATTCCGGGTTCAGTGGATTTGGCATAAGTATTTAGTAAGGAATCTGCTTTTCGGATTTTGTCCTGCTGAGTGAATTGTCCGAAATAAAATCCGGTGCTCAGGATGGTAAAAATAAATAACGTCAATCTGATTTGTGGTTTCATCTGTTTTACATTTTAATGATGAAGCAAATCTGAAACTTTACGCTGATGTAAATATCCGACTACCGGAAATCGGACTCTTTTTATCTAAAAAATCAGTCCGACTTTAATTCGAACTCCATTTAAACAACTGATTTTCTGTAATCTGTAGGAGTAACTCCTGTTTCTTTTTTGAAGGCCGTATAAAATGAAGATTTGGAATTGAACCCCACTTCATACAAAACTTCAAGCACCGTAAGCTGGGGCTGATCCTTAAGAAGATCTTTAGCTTTATTAATTCTGAATTCATTAATAAAATCAAAAAAATGCCTGCCCGTATGCTGATTAATTAATATTGACAACTGCTTTTCCGGCATCCCCATCTGTACTGCCAATTTCTGTAAGGTAAGCTTATCATCCAGATAAGGATGTTCTACTTCCATAAAGGTCAGGAGATTTTTCAGCTGCTCCGGTTCTTCTTTTTGAGGTTCTTCAGTCTCCTGCACCGGAGTCAGATCCTTGTTAATCCCAGCCAGAAGATTGGGACGGTATAAAGCATTCAATACAAACCAGCTGATCACAAATAATACAAATAACGAATTCAGAGTATATAAATATAAAAATGCAGTTTCATTATCTTTCAGAAACTCTCTTATCAATACAAATGTGTTTCCGATCAAAAAGAGAATTGTGGTCTGCAGCAGCCATCTATAGGTAAGCTGATGATTACTGGAATAGTTTTCCTGATATAGCTTTTTAAAGGTTCTTAACACCAGGAATACGGCAATGATATAGAAATAATACTGAACAGTAGAAACAAGATCAAAGACCTCATCATTCTGCCCGGAAATACCTGTTATGCTAAACCAACCCATGAAAAACAAAAAGGGCAATGCATGCAGAAGATGCTTTTTGCGGAGGGTAAAATTATAATAACACGCAGCATTTACATACAGATAATATAGCGGCATCTGCAAAAGAACACTTGCCAATTTGAAACCTTTAATTATTTTATGATCAGATGGAGGCAGGAAAAAACCGGAAAGATCAATGACAGAAATCAACAGAAAGGCAGCGAATAAATAATGGGGTAATTTTCTTTCAGATTTTGCGGTCAGCAGAAAAGCGCTTAACAGCAGAAACAGGAAAAAAATAATCTTGCCCAAATCGTTGATCAATGACATATTCTCTATTTTCATGATATTCACAAATCTACAAATAATAGTTTCTTGTTGAGCATTTTAGCTTTCAATGAGATTCCTTTTTTCAATACTCATCATTCTTTTCAACTGAGGTTCAGCCTTTGTTATTCCTGAAATTTTTAATATTTGCGTAAATTTGTGCTGTAGGCAATACCTTAGATTCATTACGGTACGCTACAATATTTTATAATGGATACCGATACAATACTTTCACAACTCATAGAACATTTTAAAGAAATAGTCTCTTTAGAAGATAAAGATATAGACTGTGTCACGTCCAAATTAGAGATTATATCACTCAAAAAGAAAGACTTTCTGCTTCGTGAAGGACAGGTTTCCAGACACATGAGGTTTATTGCCCAGGGAAGCCTGTACGCTTATCATATTGATGAAAAGGGAAAAGAAAACACCACTCAGTTGGGTATTGAAAACTGGTGGGTGAATGATCTTTACAGCTATTTGAGTGAACTGCCGTCAAGAATGTTTATTCAGGCTAATGAAGATACTATCATTGTACAGATCAGTAAAAGCAATTTGGAGCTGTTATACAAAGAAGTTCCGGCCATTTCCGAATTCTGGCGGCTGAAAATGCAGTCTGCCTATGTTACTTTGCAGGAGAGAACTTTTGAACACTCACGGGTAGATGCCTATACCAAATACCGAACATTTGTTACCGCTTACCGCAATATCGAACAGCGTTTCCCTCAATATATGATTGCTTCCTACCTTGGAATCACTGTAGAATACCTGAGCTATCTGAGAAAAAAGCACCTCTCTGACGTTTCTTAAGATTTCTTAAGTTTATTCCGTTCCAGCCCGAATAATTTTGCTCACAGAATTTTAATGAGTGAAATATGAAGGCAAAAATTATCGCAGTAACAGCTCTTGCATCAGTCTCCCTGAGTCTGAATGCCCAGAAATTATCCTATACTCCCGATCTTGTTTTAGGGCATCGCTCCTATACCTATATGCACAATATCAACTATCAATTCAATGATCGGTTGAAATTGAATAATCTTACTTTATTTGATACAGAATATACCAAAGACAAAGAAAATATATTCTTCATCAGAAATACGCTGGCTTACAGCTTTACCAAAAGGCTGAGTGCCAATGCTGCATTCGGAATTAAAAACCCTGGAGCATTTTTCAGTGCTTACCTGCAGTACAAGATTATCCAGTCTGATTATTCTCTCTCTTACTCTATAGGAACTACTTATCAGAAAGGATTTTCATTGGAACAGTCCATCTCATTTGAATATACTCCGTATCTGTCAGAAAATCTCAAGGGATATTTCAGTGTACTGGCTATTGGAAACCTGGATGATAGTGGGTATCCCAGAGGGCTGCAGTTTATCAGGCTGGGAGTAAAACAAGACAAGATGATGTATGGGCTGGCCTCCAATTTTGACCAGTTTAACAATGGAAAAAAGACCCTGGAAAATATCGGGGCATTTGTAAAATATAACTTTTAAAAATTATAAGAAATGAAAAAGAACATTGATTTAGGAATGCTTATCACCAGAATAGCTATTGGATTTCCCATGTCGGTTTATGGAATCAGTAAGCTGGTACATGGCGTTGGGTTTATTGAAGATATGATGACAATGCACGGTCTACCATCATTCTTTGCTTATGGGGTTTTTGCAGGAGAAATTATAGCTCCTATCCTATTGATTATTGGATTCCGGGCTCGTCTGGCAGGATTGATCTTTGCCGCCAATTGCTTCACCGCTACTATTCTTGCCCAAACAGCTAATATTTTCAAACTTAATGAATTTGGGGGCTGGGCATTGGAACTGCTGGTAATCTATATGCTGGTAAGTCTCAGTTTTTTCTTTAGCGGTGCTGGAAAATATGCCGTTTCCACCCAAAATAAATGGGATTAAAATTCCCCCACAAAAACTTTCTATTCATTGATAAATCAGAATCTCAGGATTCTGGTTTATTTTTTACCAAATGACAATAAAAACAGACATTAGACACCGGTTTCATTCCGTATTTTTACAGTAACCTTAATCGTTAGTCATGAAAGAAGTAATCGTGTATCAAATTGATTCCTTTACCAAAGAAAAATTCAAAGGAAACCCTGCCGGAGTTGTATTAAATGCAGAAAATATGACCTCTGAAGAAATGCAGCTTATTGCCAGAGAGCTGAACAACTCTGAAACCGCATTTGTTTTTAAATCCGATTCTCAAGAGGAAAACTTTGATTATAACGTCCGCTATTTCACTCCTACCACAGAAGTTCCTTCTTGTGGACATGCTACTATTGCAGCACTGTATGCAAAAGCTCAGGAAGACCAATTGGATTCATGCACCCTTACAATCAAAACACAAATCGGAATATTACCGATTCATATTGAAAGAAAAAACAACGATTACCTCATCACAATGACCCAGGGAAGCTTTGAGCTGAGTCCTGCTTTCGATGTTTCAACCACACAAAAAATTGTTCAGGCTTTGGGATTGACTATCTATGATCTTGATGAAAAATGCCCTGTACAGATTGCTTCCACAGGCCATTCAAAAGTAATGATTGGTATTAAAAGTAATAGGGTTTTAAATCAACTCGCTCCTGATCTTGCGGCTTTGGCAAAGCTTAGCAAAGAAATCGGCTGTAACGGATACTTTGTATTTACTTTCGACACCCACGAAAAAGATATTTTAACCAATGGTAGAATGTTTGCCCCGGCCATTGGTATTGCTGAAGATCCGGTTACCGGAAATGCTAACGGTCCTTTGGGGGGTTATCTTATTCAAAACAAAATCAAAGAAGCTGCTGACAGTATTTTTGAATTCACAGGAAAACAGGGTGAAGCGATCAACAGGATGGGTAAAGTAGAGGTAAAAGTTCAGGTAAAAAACAATCAACCAGAGAGGATCAGTATCACCGGAAATGCAGTCGGTGTTTTCAGAACTACGATGAATCTGCAATAATGCTGATATTTAGATAAAAATACGGATAAAGCCATTCATCATTTTGAAGAAGCAATCCGACTGACGAAATCAAAATCAGAAAAACAAACTTTGCGGAAACAACTTAATCTTTTAATACCATAAAACTTCAATATAGAAAACGTCCCGATCAATGACCGGGACGCTTTTCTATTTATTATTTATCTTCTACAGCATTGAGAAATAATTCCTCCTTTCCGACAAGATAAATGTTGATTAATTCTTGCCTGTTAATCTTAATAGTATCCCCGTTTTTACATTTATATTTCTTTTGCAGAGGCTTTCCATTAAAATAAACCTTATCCGAATCAAGTAATAGATTCAGTTTAGAAGATGAAATGCCTAAACACGTCCGGATCACCGTTGAGATTCTCAGATTAAAATCAAAAGGACACTGCATTTGAAACGAAATCATCTCATCGTCCATATTTATCAGGTTCTCTACCGAAAGCTTATCGTAAACCATTTCATATTCTACACTTTCCCAATCGGCTTCCACATTATTTTTTCGCTTGAGTTCCTGTGAAAAAGCATATTCCCAGACAATTCCTGTATTATTTTCTGAAAATTTATTGAATATTTCTTTACTGATTGATTCTGTTCTGATTCTTGAAAATACGGTCATGTTATAGGTATTGTTGCATTTTACACATCGGTAAATTAACCATATATCAATATTCTTTTTCTGAGCATTCAGCCTGAATTTATCGCTGCAATGAAATCTCTCGCTGTTACAATGGTTGCATTTCTTTTTTAGTAAGGGAGTATTTTTCGCTTTTACCTCCCATATATATTGTGTACTCATTACTTATAATTGCGCTTATTATTCTTTATTGGATTTTTTCCTATTATTCACGCATTACAAGGATGTTACATCCATCCGGCTTTTAACTTAAAGAGTATTTCTCAAGGTATAGTTTGCCGTATATTTTAGCTCCTGATCAATAGTAATTGTCAAAACCAAAATAGCAGATACAGCTACCCTTTGCGGGCAATGCAGTGAATAATATGATGAAATGAAAACCAGTTCGGGTAGAGAATTACCCAAACGAAAGAACGATCAGCCTGTGGTTACGAAGACTGATACTAAGCGATAATAAGTTTAAGAGTTGTTCTCAAAACGAGTTATTTACTTGGTTATGATAAAAGTAGTCAATTTTATTGAAGGACAGGGCATTTTGACATTTAAATTCAAAAAATAAAAATTCACAGGTTATAAAGTGAGCCATACAACAAACAAAATTTGAACTATACAACAAACTCATCCTTTTCATTTCTGCCGAACTTTGTGGTATTAAAATCATCAAAATGATACAGATAAATAAAATTTACATCAACGGCGAATTTGTTACGCCAAAAGGAACAGAAACTTTTGATCTTATAAATCCTTCTACCAATCAAAAAACCGGAGAGGTAGTTTTGGGAAATGAAGAAGACACCAGAATGGCCATCGCCGCAGCAAAAACAGCCTTTGCTACATTTTCAAAAACAACGAAAGAAGAACGTATCCGTTTTCTTAAAAAGCTGCATGAAGCAGTAAGCAAACGTGAAGATGAGCTTGTATCCGTCATGGTGAATGAATACGGAGGAACATTACAATTCTGCAGAATGAGTGTTCAGAATGCCATATCTGCTTTTACCACCACTATTACCACTCTGGAATCTTATGACTTTGAAAAAACAGTCGGAAATTCTAAAGTACGTTTTGAATCTTTGGGCGTTGTAGGAATCATTACTCCATGGAATGCCAGCAACAGTTTCATCTGTAATAAACTGGCTACCGCCATTGCTGCAGGATGTACAGCCGTTATCAAACCTAGTGAAATGAGTGCTATGCAAACCCAGATTCTTACTGAATGTTTTCATGAAGCAGGCTTACCAGAGGGCGTATTCAATATTGTAAACGGATTAGGAAATGTAGTGGGAAATGAAATCACCCAACATCCGGATATTGCTAAAATATCTTTCACCGGATCCACGCTTACAGGAAAAGCAATTGCTAAAGGAGCAGTTGATACCATGAAAAGAGTCACTTTAGAACTCGGCGGAAAGTCTCCTAATATTATCCTTGAAGATGCTGATCTTGATAAAGCAATTCCTATGGCTGTTTTCGGGGCGTATATGAACAATGGGCAGGCATGTATTGCTCCTACCCGATTGCTTGTTCCAAAAAATAAGCTGGATGAAGTGAATGAACTTGCTAAAAAAGCGATACAACAGGTAAAAGTAGGAAATCCCAATGAAGAAGATACTCTTGTAGGGCCAATGGTAAGCGCTAAACAATTTGACAGAGTACAAAGTTATATCCGCCTTGGACAGGAAGAAGGTGCTACTCTTCTCGCTGGTGGTGAAGGAAAACCGGAAGGTCTTGAAAACGGTAATTTCGTAAAGGCAACCATCTTTACCAATGTTCGTAATGATATGCGTATTGCACAGGAGGAAATTTTCGGACCTGTCCTGTCTATTATTCCTTACACTAATGAAGAAGAAGCTATTGCTATTGCCAATGATACCACTTATGGTCTGGCAGCTTACATCAGTTCTGCCGACAAAGAGCATGCGGAGCGTGTGGCAGCACAGATTGATGCCGGAAGAATCTGTATTAACGGGTTTGCCCATGATCCTTATGCCCCTTTCGGAGGCTTTAAACAGAGCGGTATCGGACGTGAGTATGGTGTATTCGGGCTGGAAGCCTATTTAGAACCTAAAGCCATCCTTTCCTAATGGTATTTTCTTCACAGCAGAATGTTCACAGGATCGTTTTGCTGTGAAGATTCTATGATCCTAAAAAAGTTTTGTAAGTTTGAAGAAGAATCCATCCAGAAATATCCGCCTGAACTATGAGCGAAAATACTATTCCTTTACCCATCAATTATTCCTGTCATTTTTCAGAATTCAGGGAAGGTGAACAGTTTTCACGGATTCACAGTCTGGGGCTTGTTCTTTCCGGGGAAATGGAACTGAATGACGGGATTACAAAGACGATATTTAAAGAAGGAGAACTCTACTCTGCAAGGAAAAACCGATTATTAAAATTTGCAAAATATCCGCCTAAAGATGGTGAAATAAGAACCGTAACCATTTATTTTGACGAAGCCATCTTACGTGATTTCAGCCGTGAATACGGATATCAGGCAGAGAAAAAAGATAATATCCCGGCCTTCATAAAACCGGATCAAAAGGCGTTAACAGCCTTTATGTATTCTCTGCTCGCTTATGAGAATCTTCCTTCTTCCACGGAACTTCTGCGTCTCAAACAAAAGGAAGCTTTACTTCTCATGCTTAATCATGATCCCGGCCTTAAGGATATTTTATTCGATTTTTCTGAACCTTATAAAATAGATATCGAAGCTTTTATGAATAAAAATTTTCATTTCAATGTCAATGTAGAGCGTTTTGCTTATTTAACGGGAAGAAGCCTGTCTGCATTTAAAAGAGATTTTCAAAAGATTTTTGGAATTCCTCCAAGACAATGGCTGCAGCTTCGAAGACTGAAAGAAGCTCATTTTTTGCTTACCCAAAAAGGCAGATCAGTTTCTGACATCTATCTGGATCTGGGATTTGAAAATTTGTCCCATTTCTCTTTTGCATTTAAAAAACAGTTTGGCTATCCACCCAGTGCATTACAGGCCAAATAACTTAGATCTCTTTTAAAATATAACCGGCTGCAAAAACAGAATATAAAAATGAATGGACTCGTATCTCTCACTACCATTTTAACCCTTTAAAAAGAAACAGATCGTACCATAAAATCATGACACGATCTGAATTATTGAATCTAATTATTTTAAAGTTTTTTAAAGTGCGTATTCTACTGAGGCTTCTTTAGCGGCAGCTACCATTGCTATTAAAGCTTTTTCTGTTTCTTCCCAGTGTCTTGTTTTCAGTCCGCAGTCCGGGTTTACCCAAAGCTGGTTGGCAGGAATTACGTTTTGTGCTTTCCTCAACAGTTCAATCATTTCTTCTTTTGACGGAACCCTTGGTGAGTGGATATCATATACTCCGGGACCAATTTCATTCGGATATTTAAAATCTGCAAAGGCATTCAGCAGTTCCATCTGAGAACGGGAGCATTCTATAGTAATCACATCGGCATCCATATCCGCAATATTTTCAATAATATCATTGAATTCTGAATAACACATATGGGTATGAATTTGTGTAGCATCTTCCACTCCACTTGCTGAAATTCTGAAAGCTTCAACCGCCCATTTCAGGTAGTTTTGCCAGTCTGCTTTTCTTAAAGGAAGCCCTTCTCTGATAGCAGGTTCATCAATCTGAATAATTCTGATTCCGGCTTTTTCCAGATCCACTACTTCATCACGGATTGCCAGCGCAATCTGCTTGCACGTTTCTGAACGAGGCTGATCATCACGTACAAAAGACCACTGTAAAATCGTCACAGGACCCGTCAACATTCCTTTTACCCATTTTTCAGTTTGAGATTGGGCATACTGAGACCAATATACCGTCATAGGAGTCGGGCGGGAAACATCACCAAAGATCACAGGAGGTTTTACACAACGGCTTCCGTAGCTCTGTACCCATCCATTTTTGGTGAACACAAATCCTTCCAGCTGTTCTCCAAAATATTCCACCATATCATTACGCTCAAATTCTCCGTGCACCAATACATCAATGCCGATGTCTTCCTGCCAGCGAATGGTTCTCTGAGTTTCTTCTTTTAATAAAATATCGTATTGCTCCGCGGTAAGTTCTCCTTTTTTGAATTTAGCTCTCCAGCTTCTTACCTCTGTTGTCTGCGGGAATGACCCGATTGTTGTAGTGGGAAACAAAGGAAGCTGCAGGACTTGCTGCTGTTCTTCTTTACGGGTTTTGAAGGCATTTATTCTTTGTGCATCCTTTTCAGTGACCGCATTTGATCTTTGTTTTACCTGATCATTGTGGATAAGAGAAGAGGTTCTTCTGCTTTCAATGGCTTTTTTATTTTCTTCAAATACTTCAAGAATGTGTTCTTTTTCCTTTCCTGATATCAGTTCCTTAAGCGTTACCACTTCTTCTACTTTCTGTTTAGCAAAAGCCAGCCAGTTTTTAATCTCAGGATTAAGGTTCGTTTCAAAATCAAGATCGCAAGGAGAATGAAGCAATGAACATGACGGTGCAATCAAAATCCTGTCAGAGCCTAATTTGTCAACAGCTTTTCTGATGAAAGACAATGACTTTTCAAAATCATTTTTCCAGATATTTCTGCCATCAATTACTCCTAACGAAAGACTTAGGTTTTCCGGAATACGATTCAGAATATCATCCAATTGTTCCGGATTTCTAACCAAATCGATATGCAAAGTATTCACCGGAAGTGAAACAGCAAGCTCTGCATTATCTTTTAATCCGTCGAAATAAGTGGCAACAATGAATTTCAGTTTCGGGAAACGTTTTCTTATTTCTGAATACACAGAAAGATAGGTTTCTTTTGCTTTCTCAGTTAAATCCAGAGCCAGAAAAGGTTCATCAAACTGAATCCATTCGGCACCCTGCTCCTGAAGTTTGGTTAAAATTTCCGTATATACAGAAAGAAGATTTCCAGCCAGATCCAGTTTATCAAATCCTTCTTCTTTTTCTTTTCCTAATAACAGATAAGTAACAAGCCCGATAATTACAGGTTTTGCATTGATACCCGCCTGTTTTGCTCCGGCAAATTCATTGAAAATTTTATCTGAGCTTAATTTAAACTGCTGGTTTTTATAAAATTCCGGGACAATGTAGTGATAGTTGGTATCGAACCACTTGGTCATTTCCATTGCTGTAATGTCCAGCCCTTCTTTCTGATATCCTCTTGCCATCGCGAAATAAAGATCCAGCTCAGTGTTGTTCTTTTTAAGCACCACTTCATGATAACGTGAAGGAATTGCTCCTACTACAAGGCTCATATCCAATACCTGATCATAATAGGAAAAATCGTTACACGGGATAAGATCTATACCGGCTTCTTTCTGAATATTCCAGTTTTGATTACAGAGAGTTCTCCCTGTATTCAGAAGTTCTTCCAAAAGAATTTTACCTGACCAATATTGTTCGCAGGCTTTTTTGAGTTCTCTTTTGCTACCAATACGCGGATAGCCCAGAATGTGAGTTTGCATTTTTTTAAACTTTTTAATTAAACTTAATAGGAAAGTGCTTTAAAATGCTTCGTTATGTTTTAGCGGAAAAAGTTTCAGGAAAGTAATGACATAGCAGACAGTGCATTTCCTTCAGAAAGAAAAATACATGAATCTGATCTATCATCTGTATGACCCAAAAGCTTCAGCCCGCGAAAGCATTGTCAATTCAGTAAAGGCAGGTCTCCTGACTTGTAACAGTTTCCGTCATCCTTCCCGCTTTTGGCAGTGGATATATAAAGACAGAAACTTTTGGTGTGCTACTTACAGTTGCGCGACAGCTCGTGATTTGCACACGATTCCCTATTAATCTACCTTAAGTAAAACCTTTCCTGTTTGATGAAGTATCTATAAAGAACTGTACTTTTACCTTTAACAATTGCTTCCAGTAAAAGTTTTTAATTTTGTGTAAAATTAGCAATACAGAATAAAAGCACAATAAATAAGTGAAAATTAAGCAAAATAAACTTTTAAAAATAAAAATAAAAGCATATAATTCTATATATTTGATTGTTTTAATCATTTAAAAGAATAATATTCTGTGGAACAACTCGATGACAAGGATTTACAGCTGCTCAGGCTGCTCCAGAAAAATGCCAAACTGACCGTTAAAGAACTTGCTAAAGAAGTGAACCTTTCTACTTCACCGGTTTTTGAAAGAGTAAAAAGGCTGGAACAGGAAGGGTTTGTTAAAAGATATGCAGCCGTTCTGGATGCTGAAAAACTCAACCGCGGATTTACCGTTTTCTGCCAAATCAAGCTTAAAATTCACGACAGATCTGTAGGCTATGACTTTGTAAAAGAAATTCTGGAGATTGAAGAAGTTGCCGAATGCTACAATATTTCCGGAGATTTTGATTTCCTTCTGAAAGTTCAGGTAAGAGATATGAAACATTACCAGGATTTTGTATTTAATAAGCTGGGATCTGTAGATTCCATCGGGAGTACCCACAGTACATTTGTCATGGCTGAAGTAAAAAACAACCATGGACTTACCATTTAATTGAGCAGGAAACCGGTTTTATTCTTCAATCCATTTTCTGAAAGCAGATGTATTGCTCTGGCTTGTAATAAGATGATCTTTCTGACCTTTTATCTGGGTGGAAAGTGTATTCTTATTGTAACGTTCTATTCTTTCAATATGCTTTTTCTGGACGAGTGCACTCCGGTTAATCCTGAAAAAATCTGAAGCATTGAGCTGGGTTTCAATTTCTTTCAAAGTAGATTCATTCAACAGGTGTTTTTTTCCTGCTGTATCAAAAGCAAAGACAATCCCTTCTTCCGCTTCAAAGAAAGTAATATCTTCCGTATTGATAAAATAGATTCCCTGATGTGAGCTGACCGAAAATCGTTTCTTATAGCTTTTCTCCACAGGGCTGTTATTTAGTATTTGCTGAAGTTTTACCCAAACATCCTCCGGCTCTGATGCTGTATTTCCCAATAGAATAAATTTATCCCAAGCTTTTTGAAAACGGCTCTGCGAAAACGGTTTTAAAAGATATTCAATCCCGTTGCTTTCAAAAGCATTCATCCAGAAACTGTCATACGCGGTAGTGAAGATAACCGGACATGAAATATTCACCTGATCATAGATTTCAAAGGCATTTCCATCTAATAATTCAATATCAGAAAAAATCAGGTCAACCGTTGAGTTTTTAAGAAAAGCAATGGCTTCTTCTACAGTACTTATTTCCGAAACAATTTCCACAGGTTTTTCCAGTTCGTTGATGAAACGTTTTAATTTGTTTCTTGCCGGAATTTCGTCTTCGATGATTACAACTTTTATCATATTTTATGCTGGAATTATGGGAATGACCACTGAAAATTCAGTTTTTGTTTTTGTAATTTCTACCTGCCGATCCGTTAACAGCGTATATTGCTCCTTAAGATTACTGAGTGCTCTTCCTGAAGTCTTTTTACTGTTTCGCTTGGGTATTCTGGTATTGGAAACGCTGATTTCTTGATCTATTTTTACCGTGATCAAAACAGGATTTACAGCTGTTCCCAGATTATGCTGAACTGCATTTTCAATCAACAATTGTAGGGAAAGCGGAATGATCCTTCCCGATGATCTGATATGATTTATTTTTAATGAATAAGCATTTCCATATTTATACTGTATCAGATTAAAATATTTCTCTGCAAATGCCAGTTCTTCTTCTACAAACACGGTCTTTTTATCAGAAACCTCTAAAACATAACGGTATATCTCTGCAAATTCATTGAGAAAATCCGATGCTTTGTGTTTGTCTTCTTCTATTAACTGATCCAGAATGTTGAGATTATTGAATAAAAAATGAGGATTAAGCTGTGTTTTCAGTTGATTAATTTTACTTTCAGACAGGGCATGATCATAAAGAGCCAATTGTTTCTGATATTCCGTATTCTTTTTGTAGTAACGGTATGCGAGGAAAAAACTTCCATAAATAAACCCTCCTATCAAATCTGAAAAGGTAGAAAGAATAACAACTTCCTGATTGAAATTTTTCTCCACTTTTCCAAAAGCAACAGCAATCAAAAAACCAATTATTTTCATCACCAACAGGTAGGTTAATAGGGAAAAACTGAATATTTTCAGCATTTCTGCTACACTAAACGTTGATGACTTTTGCCAGTTTTTAATGAAAAAATCAATGACAAAAAACAGGATACAGGCACTGATAAGGGTAACAACGGCCGCTTCAGGAGTGAAAATATACCAGTCCAGTGTTCGTCTTATTCCTATACGGGTGTGAATAGACTGTACATAGGCAAACAACAAAATGAACAGAAGGAAGTATCTGTTTTGATGCATCTGTTTCAAAATGGTTTTCATCAGTTTTATAAGGGGTTATTTTTGCAAAAATAGCCCTATATTTTTACAGGGCTGTTTTTTGTATTATTATTTTTTCTTTTCCGGAAATGATGAGGTAACATTTCCGTTGTCATCTAAAAAGTCCAGTTTTGCTTCATTATTTTTATCCACACAAAATCTCGCTCTTGGCTTCCCCTTACTGTCAAATAAGAACAGTCCGTTATGTTCATCTTTGGTTTTTCCAAGCATCATTCTTGGTGAGCCTCCAATCAGTCCCTGCTGTTCATATTCTTTGTATTTTTTCTGAGCGGCTTCCGGATCTTTTATCTGATTCAATTCTTCCATAATTTGTCCCGTTCTGAGTTGTGATTCTTTTGATGGACGATCATTAAAATAAAGTCCGCTTGACACCACTCTCTTATCTCCTTTCTTATAATCCTGGGTTAAAATCTGCATGACCTGATCACCATCATATTGATCATAGGTAAGAGATAATCCCGAACTATGGCCATTCTGATTTTTCTGTCCGTCATAAATAAAGCCCCCGCATTCAATTCCGTCTTCATTGAAGAAGAGCATACCTGAACGTTTTTTTCTCGTTTTATTGGTAGGACTACCATTTATTTTATCTTCTCCTGTAGGAAATTTATCCACATTGGTAATGATCATTTTTACCGTTCCGTCTTTTTCTACAATATTGATTCTTTCCACATCTATTTCAGTAAATTTCTGATTTCCGTCTGTTTTAAAGGCGGAAGCTGTTAAAAATACAATTCCAATGACTGCTGTAAAAGCAAATGTTCTTAAAAAAATTAATTCCCTGTTCATAATGTTATTTGTTACTTGTTTTGTTTTTGATAGGTCAAAGCTATGGCAAGCCTTTTTACCATTCAATCAGAAAACAATGAACTAAGGAAATAAAGAAATAAATGAAGGATTTTTCCCGTTGAGTATATTTTATCAGCCACTCTCCTTCCGGTAAATAAAAAAATCCGTCAAAGAATAACGGATTTACTATGATATGATTTTCTATTCATTAATTCGCTGCCGGATCAATAAGCGCAGTTGTAAGGCCTAATGATTTGAGAAGGTTTTTACTGTCAAACAGCAATGTTGCATAGTGTTTTCCTTTTTTAAAAACCAATTTTGATCCTCCAGGAAATTCACTGTCTGCTCCCAGCTTTTGCACCTTGACATTATATTTACCGAACTTTGTTTTACTATCCTGCAATGTACTTTTATTCAGGATAAGACCGAAAGGCAGTCCTTCAACGACTACAGGTTTGTTGTCTGAAGTGGTAAAAAACATTTCATTAACAGTATGATCTTTACCCAGACTGCAATAGAGTTCTAATCCTGTCTTCATCGGCCATTTTGCATATTTTTCTTCATTGGCATCTTCATAAAAAACAGTTTTTATGTTCAATGCTTTTGATATTTTATCGGGAGTCTGCGGAAATATAAATTCTGAATTCTTGTCCAATAAAGAATTTAAAGTGGCCGTTTTCTGAGAAAATACACTTACACTTACTACCAGAAAAAAGAGTGTTACAATAAAAGTGAATGGTTTCGTCTGCATGAGAATGTTTTAATAATTTGATGGCTAAAGGTATTAAAAATACCTTAGTTTATTTCTTTTGCTGCAAATTAAATACTGTACCCGCCGGATCTGTAATCCAGTGCATATCTTCAGGAAGTTCTTCAATTTCATCACAGGTTTCCACTCCGTTTGATTGCAAATATTGGGTTGCTGCTTCTACATCAGGAACTGTAAGCTGTAACCAGGTTTCAGAATGGGTATAGTTGTCGACACAGTCTAACCAGATGATATTATTCCCGAATTTCACTTCATGGGTTCTGGAAACGGTTGGATTATTAATGGCCTTTTCCTCCACATCAAGTTTTAAAATATCTCTGTAAAAAGAAACCGTCTTTTCATATTTATTTTTTGGAATTTTTATGGCAATATTAATTCCTGCTTCAAATTGGGTCTTCATCATCAAGCTATTTTAAAAAACCGGTCATATAATTCAGAATCAATGTCGTCTGCATCATCAGACTTACATGGGTTTGTCCCGGAGCAACAGCCAATTGAGATTTTGGCATGGGTCCCATATCTGCAAAAACATCACCTCCCAATAATTTATAGGTTTTTGAAAGTTCTGTTTTATCCAATCCGTCATTATCACCGGCTATGATTAAAACTGGTACCGGAATTTTAGAAATATTACCGTCACCAAGGTCGAAAGGTTCTCTGGCAGAAGCCATCATCTGTTCCAGAAATTTGGTCCATTTTGTTTTGTCAGGAGCTACGGCATTATAAGCTGTATGCAGAGGGCTGTTCGTAAAAAGGTCAGGTTTCATTCCTTCAAGTGCTTTATTTACTTCAGGCAGCCAGCCGCTGGTTTTATAGGTTGATGAAATGATAACCAGCTTGTTCAGTCTTTCCGGGCTTTGTATCGCCAACTGATAAGCTACTTCTCCTCCAAAACTATATCCGGCCACATCGGCTTTATCTATTTTCAGATAGTCCATTACCTTTGTAACATCACTGGCCAGAGTAGCATGGGACAATTTCCTCTCTGAAAACGGAGTATGTCCGTGGCCCTGTAATTCAAGAGCGATTACTTTTCTGTTTTTTGAGAGCTCGGGAATCAATTCTCCCCAGTTCAAATCAATTGTCATGAAGGCACCATGCAACAGCACGATAGGTTTTCCTTTACCATAGACTTCATAATAAACTTTGATACCATTTACGGGAGCATAACCACTTTCAGAGGGTTTTACTTTTTGTCCGTATAGCTGTGATATTGTAAGAGCAATAGCCAGGACTAATAATGCAGAGCATTTGAATAAACTTTTCATAATATTATCAGATTTAGTGGATTAACATTTTAATCAAAATTAGCGAGTCATTATGAAACCAGACTTGCCACAAGACAAGATTTTATATCAATGAAATTAATTCCTTATAAAATCCGGTAATGAATCCTCTCCTTACACATCTTACATTATTTCAAAAAAAAAGAGGTAAAATATCAAACAATCTATTGAATAAAATAAATATTTTAAAATAATTCTACAACAGTTGATAAAAATTTATTAATTTCGGATAGAACTAAACCTAAATTATTATGAAAAATTTAAAGAAAATCGAAAGACAGGAATTGAAAACAATTAAGGGTGGAATTGACTGCAGAGGCGGCCAACTGTGCTTAATCGGCGGTAAGTGGCAATGTATGCCTTACGACGGATGCGGTGGTGGAAACCAACCTTAGTTTTACGTTTAATCCAATGACTTGACTATGAAAAATTTAAAAAAAATTTCAAGAGAGCAGTTGAAGACTACGAACGGAGGAGCATTAAGCTGTTCCGAAGCATGCTGCCCACCTCCGGGGATCAAAAGATGTCCTTGGGTGATTTGTGTAGCACCATGTGAGATATTAAGTTAAAAAAAACTGTATTCTCTCAAATAAAAGCCTGTAGTTCGTATGAATTGCAGGTCTTTTTGTTTTTAAATTCTAACAAAATAAAAAAGCTACAAATCAAAAGATCTGTAGCTTTTTCTGCGGAGAGTGAGGGATTCGAACCCCCGGACCTGTTACAGTCAACAGTTTTCAAGACTGCCGCAATCGACCACTCTGCCAACTCTCCTTAAACTCCGGTAGTACCGTTGTTTTCAGTGGTGCAAATATAGAAAGTTTTTTATTACCGGCAAAATATTTTTTCAATAAATTTTACATTTTTCCGGGTTTAAAGAAAATACGGTTTTCAAAAACAAGGAAAATGCGGGTATCAGGGACTCAACATCAGGCATTTACCTTCATGTATAAAATATTTAGCCCTTCAACCCTATTTTTCAATATTTATTTATCCGTAGTAATATTCGGTAGTGACATCTCCGCTAAAAGCCGGATGGATATCCTGTTTTTCCATATGCAGCTCAAATACTCTTTCGTCGTTTTTATTTCCGCCCCGTATTTTCAAAGCATACCATCCATTATCTAAGGATAAAGTAATGCTGTTTTCATCATTAATAGAGGTAATATCTTTTAAATAACCGATGCCAACAATTTTCACTTCATTATTAACCGTCTGAAAAACCCAGCCTCTGGACTCTACTTCTACCTCATCATCATTCAAAATCTTTTCATCATTTACAGAAACCCGGAATGCATAATGGTCTTCTTCTACCCCTATTATCGGAATCGCAATTCCTGATTTTGTTATTTCATCCCCATGTTCATTTTCTACAAAATATTTTAAAATATTATTACCCGGGAGATTATGTTCCTGCAGGTATTTTGCTAAAAGTTGTGGACTAAATATCACGAAACCTTTACTTTCGGAGAATATTTTTTTCATATATAGATTGGATTTGGATTACATATTTCAACAGTATTACTGTGTTTTTGAGCTTTTATTAATTGTACCTCAAAGTAATGCTCAGGTCTTTCCTGGAATTCCAGATAAGTAATGGTCTAGTTCTATGAGAAAATCATTAATGATGACCACTACTTCTTCTACATTTTCCAAAAATATTTCCTGATATTCTCTTGTAGGCTTATTTAAATTATAAACGATTTCGGAATATTCATACTTTGACAATCCCATATAGATATAGTAGGGCTTTTCCCAATTCCGGTTGTAGGTTATATCTATAAAAAGCTTTCCTCTTGTTGCTGAAAAAATCAGTTCTCTATCATCATATCCGTCGTTGTTTCTTTTGAGGTTATTATAAATGATAGTCCAGCTGGAAATTTTTAATGGAATAAGATCTTTTTGTAACGGATTGAGATATTCTGATAATAAATCGTAAAATTCATCAATATGATGACCTGTTTTTATCGTTTTATAAATATTTTCAGCATCATCATTTCGCCATTCTCCTAAAGACCTGGATAACATACATGTATCAAAAGAATACCCCACGTTGCTATTTTCATATGAAATAGAAATTGTTTTTCCTGTAATGTGATTTACGGCACTCAATAATAAGGTATTATCAAAAGGTATATCCAGCATATTGTAATTCTTGTCTATAAAGACATTTGCATCAATACTCCACCCTCCTTCAACCTGAATTCCGTTGTTTAATATTCCTTTATCTGTCATTGTTATCGGTAATTTGCTTTTTTTATATAATTAGCGGCATCTGCTGCTGAAATCGGATGACTGTGTATGGTACCGGAAGCCACTTCCACTCTCATGAATCTCGTTTTTTCGCCCATATTATATCCTATATCGGTAGGATGTTCATAAATATAGTAAGTAACCCCTCCATTCGGTACTACATTCCCTTTCCTCATTGCATCAAACGCTGCCTTTTTCTCAAAATTTTTGAAGTTATCTTTCACTACATCCGGGAAATATGATCCTTCAGGTTTACCTCCTACTCCTTTAATACTTCTGGCTTTGGCATCTTCCATAGAAGTTGCCTGAATATGTTTGGTAGCATGTACAGAAGGTGGTGTAGGTCTTTTTGCATTGATGATTGAGCCTCGTTCTGCTTTTCTTCGTGACCATCCACCATCGGCCTCCATCAATCCCAGTGGATCAATTTCGGAATTGCTATCATGCGTATAAGCATACAGATTAGGATTATCTCCAAGCGGGCCTATTGGATCCTGAGAAAGATAAGTCCCGTTTTTCACATCATAATACCGGAATCTGTTGTAATAAAGTCCAGTCTCTTCATCCTCATACTGCCCTTGCTGCCTGAAAGGAATAAAGGATTCCTCTCCCTTTACATTTTCAACTCTTCCAAAAATATCATATTCAGCGCTCCACACCAGATTTCCCTCTTCGTCATAAGCCTGGACAGGTCTCCCTATATAATCTGAAATAATGGATGCCTTTCTGTTTCCTTCTATCTTTGCAGACGGTACGTGGCTTCCTGTCTCATAAATCCAGGTTACTAAATTCTCTACAGGTTCTTGTTTAACAATAATATTTCCTTCATCATCAATTTCAGTGGCAGGAATTTCCTCAATATCATAATTCCATTCATGTAAAAGAACGTTACCATCCCAAATATAACGAGTTATTTTCTGCCAGCCAATTTTCGAAGTTCTTCTGCCCAGTGCATCATATTCAAATTGTACTTCCTTCCCATCCGGACGTTTTACTTTAGCCAGCATTCCGTTGGCACTCCAGGAGTAACTCCAGTCTCCAGGCTCCCATTCGGGGGATTGTACTTCTGTGGATAAATCATCATTTACATTGGGTAAAAGAGTTCCGGATGGCATTTTTGAAGAGCTAAGCCAATCTGAAGCAATGGCTTTGTAATAAGGATGGGCATTGTTGGGTTCTTCCGAATGTTCCGGCCTTGCATTATTGATTACCCGTTTACTCTTTAATAATAAATTCCCTTCTTCATCATAGTGATAAAACCAGTTTTTATCCCGCATCAGCTTTCCGCCTTTGTCATAGATACGGTCAGTACGTTTTGTACTTTCATATAAGCAGCCGGTTGCATCAGGATTTTTATGCTGAACTTTTCCGTTGGAATATTCTGCAGCGGCAAGACTTCCGAATGCATCATAATCAAATTTTGTTCTGCTGCCTTTCACTTTGTCAAGGATATTCAGTAAACGGCTTCCTTCTCCCCATATATAATCTTTATGGAAAGTAGTATTTGTTTTATTAATGGTTACTTTCTGACTTACAGGCATTCCTGTATGATCAAATTCAAAAGTACTGTCTATACCGCCTGTCATTTCACGAGAAAGAACTTGTCCGTTCCTTCTGATTTCAACATTCATCTGCCAGGGCAAGATAACCTCTGTGGCTGCTGCGGAAATATGTCTGAGCTGTCCCAGATCCGTATAAGAATAATCAATTTTCGCTCCTAAGCTGGTTTGCAGGCCAGTGAGATTTCCCTGGTGATCATATTCATACAGAACAGAATGTTCACCCTGTTTTTCTTGAAGAATCTGTCCTAACGGGTTTCTCTGAAAACTTACACTGCTATCTTCATTATCCGCTTTAATAAGCAATCCTGAAGTATCATACTGATAGGCTTCCCAGGTTCCGTCCGGATAATCAACCTGCGTTATTCTTCCCGCCAGATCATATTCATAGAAAATGGTATTTCCATGAGGTGTTCTTCTTTGGATAATTAAACCGTCCTTATCACGGACAAAGAATTTTTTCTGTCCTTCAAAACCTGTTTCTCCTATGATTTTGTTATTATAATCTCTTTCAAAAGCATAGATCTCTCCTTTTTCATTGGTAATGCTCATTAAGTTTTCATAAGCATCGTATCCAAAGGCTAGTGTTTCTTCTTTTTTATTGGTAAGAGCATTCCGGCGAATCTGTTTCTTGAGACTTCCCATTGGGGTATAGCTCATGAGCCATTCTGCGTGCCCATCTGTGGCATACACCGGAAGATCATAGGCATCGTAGCGAAGTTTTATCGGTAACTGTCCCTGTTCATTCATTTCAATTACCCTTCCCATTTTATCTCTGTTCCACAGGGTTCTGTTGAAAGGTTTCGGACTGAAAACCAGCAATCTTCCATATTCATCGTATTTCCAAAACTGTTCAGTCCCGACCGTATTCGTCAGCTGAATAAGCTGGCCTCTCTTATTATATTCGTAAGATGTTGTAACATGTTCTCTGATACTTTTTTCGGGAAGCCTTTTCCCATCAGTATATTCATAAGATACATTTTCTTCTGCGGCATCTGTATGGCTGATTAGTCTTCCATATTCATCATAATTCCATGTTTCAGAAATACCTGAAGGGGAAAAACGGGCAACAACCTGTCCGAATTCATTGTACTGGTAATGATATTCTTCGCCATCAGGGCTGTGAAAAGTCTTGATATTTCCCATTTCATCGTAGGTATATCCCTGAACACGTCCTTCGGGGCTTCCTATCATTTTCAGTTCATTGTGCGCTGTAAAGTCATACCATGTTTCCCCACCTTCGCCATCTACTTTTTTATAGACAAGAAAATTATCATCGTAGTAATACCGTTCTGTTTTATTATGTTGTTTGGGATAGATCACTTCTGTAAAGCCTTCTTCTTCATCATAATGAAAACTTCCTTCCATATATCCGTCCAGGCCTTTAGTATATACAACTCTTCCTTGTTTATCATATTTCCAGATGTAGCTCATTCCATTTCGGTTGGTTCTTCTTACAATCTGATTGTTTCCATCATATTCAAAGACCATTGCTTTTTTGTGAATATCCCAGACATGAGTAAGATTTCCCCTATCATCATAATCATAACGAACCTGCAGATCTCTTTGTTTTTTATAACAGTAATAAACTTCTGATATCTTTTTATGTTCAGGATGAATAACCGTTTCTATACTGGCTTCAGTACCAACATCTTTTATTCTTTTCAAAACAATATTTCGATCTTCATATTCGTATTCACGAATCGTTCCGTCACCATATTCAATCCGGGTTACTTTATATAACACTCCTTCTGTGGCATGATGAAAGCGTGAATAGGTATAGATATCCGTTCCTTTACGAACAATCCAGATACTGCTGCTTGGTCTGTACTGCCAGATTTTATGATCTCTGAAATACGTCATTTCATCTCCTATTTCGGGTACAGGAATAAGCATCGCCATATTTTCTTCAGGATGCATCCAGCCGGCAAATTTATTATGCTCTTCAGGAAGGATAAACAGATCATGATTATTAAAAACACCATTTCCTAAAGGACCAAAATCATAAGGTCTGTCGCTGTGCCAAATATTTTTCCAGAGTAAAGGGGTATTTCCCTGGATTTCAAAATCATCCCACTCAAAAAACATAGCGCCCGTTGCAAAATTAACAGGTTCAAGTCCCCAATGGCATAGTTTTTTGGATAAGGCATTCGAAAATTTGAACTTATTGAATGGAGCTTTTTTAAGAACACTGTTATTCAGTTTCTTTAAACCGTTAGCTCCCATTTTACCTATTTTTTTGGTGAGGCTCCTCATTAAAAACATCCCTGCAAGACGCATCAGCATTTCTCCGGGGGTATACACATGAGGGACAAAAGCTCCGCCCACCAATACAGGTCTGCCCGTATTGATCTGAATATACATGCTTGAGAAGTTATTATAGAAAGCAAAATAAGCCAGTGGATTTTTCTTTGGTTTATCCGGCATTGCGGGCAGCATCGTCATTCCGAAAGGGAATCCCATGCAGGTTAATACCTGCTGAGGCTGGTTTCCGCTCATTTTACTTCCCTGTGCCAGAACGGTCTGTGAACCGTAATATACTTCTCCTTCGTGCGGAGCTTCCTGGGGAAAAGGAATGAGATATACCGAAATAAGTGAGGTGATATGTCTGAATGGGATCACCACTCCCATAACACTGGTTGTGGTGGTTGCTTTATGTCTTCCGTGAACATATATTGAACCGCCCATGGGAATACTTTCCGGAAGTGACGGCATCAGGTTTCTTGCAAATTGGGGAATGGGAATTGTGATGGTAATATAATCCATAATGTCAAAAACAATTCCTATAAACGGATGTGGCAACGGTAACGGGATCAGCATAAATGAAGGCGGCGGCGGAATAAGAGTCCAATGGATGTCAATCGCCAGTACGATGTCGAAATGCTTACTTGTATGCTGAATGGCCGTGGAAGGCATTGATGGAGTATTCACTTTGATCAGTTTCACTTTGCTTTCCGGAGCTGCTTTTTCAGCAGTCACAGCACTATCTCCACCACCTCCGCTACTGCTGTTTTCCTGTTTACTATGATCTCCTCCCGCGATAGACTGAACCATGGAAACAGGATTCAGGGAATCAAAATTATTTTTCATTCCGTTCTTCCATCCCTGTTTGGTTTTATCCCAGCTTACCGAAGTAACGTCTGCATTTACCTTCAGAGAGCGATCCCGATTCATGTCCGGTTTTGCCACCTTGATGGGTTTTACTGTTTTTTTATTCAGATCTGCCATGATTCTTTTAATTTGAGATTACCCTGCTTTTGGTTTTTCCACACTTACCTTCCATTCATCACCAAAATACGTCTTCATTTCGCTGTCTAATATTCTTTTTTTATCTGTATCCCCTTCATATTTGAGAATAAGCATTGAGGCAACAAACCTCAGGCTGCTCTGCTCTCTTGCTGAAGGGTTCATCAATTTTGCTATGCCGAGACATTTTTCAAAATATCTGATCATTTTATCTTTTGTCAAAACAGTATCATTCAGGGTCCCAATGATTCTGTAACACTCAATAGCCATTGCATATTCTTCTATTTTCTGAGCAGTTTCTGCAGCTTTTTCAAATATTTTTTCTGCCCTGGACTTTTTGGAATTCCCTAATAAATGACTTCCATAATTCATATACATCTGAACTTCCAATGGTGAATCCCGCTCTACTTCTTCCAATATAATCCGGTAGGTATCTTCAGCCTTATCCTTCTTTCTATCTGCTGTATAAGCCTGAGTAAGCATAAAATAGGCAGAGATCTCTCCCTGTTTGTTCTTTTGTTCTTTGGCAAGCTTCACTGCTGTTTTTAATGCATGCTCCGCTTCTTTGAATCTTTCTTTACTTAAATGATTACTCGCTATAAGGATCTGCTGCTGAAAATCCGTATCCGGGCTATTCTTTTTACGATTGGTATGAGCAGCCGTATTCTGCATTAGCTGATGAATGTCTACTTCCACTCTGAAACGGTGTGCTGAAGAGATATTGGGTAAGGTTCTGTAAGTATGATGTTCTGCCCAAACCAGTTTAATATCTTTATTTTCCGATGCTTCACAGATCCTGCACCATTCTTTCACCCACAAAGACAGCTCTTCGGTATCAGTGATCCTAAGCGGAGCAATGTAGATGTATATTTTAGAATACTGAATAGCAGGAAAGTTTTTCTTTAGCTCCAGAAGAGGATAAAATGCCTTATAAGCATCTGTTTTAAAATTTTCTTCCGGATTTTTCAGATCCCATTGCGGAATATTTCCTTCACTTTTCTTCAGCATTTCATAAAACTCAGTCCATTCATCCAACAAGGTTTGTCCGAAAGAGTTCATTCCATTAAATTCCTGATAGTGAAGTAAAAATATATCATCTTCTTCATCTTCAGAAAGTTTTGATTTGATAAATCCATCAAAAAGATCGGTTTCATGTTTTTCTCCTATACAGATCAGCATAGGCTTTTCTTCGTTCTTTGAAACAACTTTCTGCCATTGTCTTTTTAATTTTACCAACTCCAGGTCTACAGGATTCATCTGCTTTTAGTTCAGTTTTACAGTTCCACTTACAATATTTGTCTCACTTCCTCCACCCACATTTATTTTTCCTCCGCTGCTGAGATTAGCTTCCGTATCACCTCTCATAGAAAGCGTTTTGGTGCCGATATCCAATGTATCAGATTTGATTCCGATGCCTGAAGTGGGATCACCGTCTTCAGGGCCTACCCCAACCCCAATACTTGATGTTCCGCCTACTCCAATATTGACTCCCTGCACAAATACTTCTTTTCCTTTAATCTGAATATTTCCGTCTTTATCCATGTAAATGGAACTGCTTCCACAATTCAGGGTGATAGAAATTTTACTGTCTATTGTTATATTTCCTGCGCCATCCAGAAAAACAGAGTTTTGATCTTTATCTTTCACTGTAATTCCACCGGCATCGTCCAGACTCATGGTATGTCCGCTTTTACTGCTTAAGCTTTTGATATTATTTCCGGAACCGCCGCCACCGCCAACTCCACCATGGAACATTCCTCCCATCACAAACGGACGGTCAGGATGCTGATGGGCAAAGTTGACCACTACCTGATCACCCTCTTCCGGAATGGCCATAAATCCACGGTTTTTACTTACTTTTTCGCTGCCTCCACCATCGGGAGTCATTACCCTGATATATTCTGTCGTGGTGGAACCATTCTGCCAGTCGAACTGAACTTTCACTCTTCCCTGATTTAAAGGATCTGTATTGGAAATTACCTTGGCAAACTGAGCATCTGCTTTCGGAGTGTGAAACTCCGGACGGGGAATAAATCCTGTATCAGAAGCAATGGCTTCAAATGTTCCTGTATAATATCCTCTTGCGTCTACCTCGTGATGCATATCGGTAATCATCAGCTTGGTAAAGTAAGTGGTTTCACTGCTTTCGGCTTTTCTCATTTCAATATCAGCGATACAGCCCGGATAAAGAAAAGGAACTGTTGTAATGCCTGAAATAACAAATACTTCTGAGGCTTTACTTCCGGCTGTTCCTTTTTGAGAATTTTCCACATCCATGAAAGACACCGCTTTTATGGGAGCTACTCTTAAAGATGGAGTGGTAAACGTTTTTTCTGAAATTTCATACGCTCTTTTTGCAATATCTGAAGTATGGTTAATCTTTGAATTTCCTGCTGTCAGCTTTTCATTCTTGCTGCTGTTATAACCATAAAATGACGGATTTACATGCTGAGCCTTCATTTTTATCTTTACATCACTCACACTGCTTCCATAGGTAAGGTTTACAGGTTTTTCCTGAGGAGGAAGTTTCCCGAAATGAAGCACCTCGCCATCATAATAAAATTGTTCTCCATAGGCTTCTGCAATTCTGGCCAGATAGTTATAATGGGTTTCTTCATATTGAGAACTATACGAAACGTTTCCGTGGGCTGCATCTACTCTGAAATCAAAGGAATTTTGCCCCAGGCCTTCTTTTATCACCTGATCTGCAATGCTGTTGAGACTGATTTCCTGTGCTCCGCCAAAGCTTTGAATATGAGGGGCAGCATCTAAAAGAACAGTGGGACTGAAACCTGTAAGAACAATATTTCCCAGACTTCCTTTTTCCTGGCTGAAACCTACTTCAGTGATGACGCCTACAAAGTTCCTTTCGGGGCCGTCTTCAACGTCTTTATATCTGAAAATCACGGTAATTCTTTTTCCAAGAAAGTTTTGAGCTTCTTCCAGATTATGGTTTTCTGAACCTCCTAAACTATCATGAGCTAGCATCAAATCAAATTCATGATGCTTTACAGCACTTTGTTTTAACTGAAAATGCTTGAAATGTTTAATTACTTTTCCGTCAATTACGATTTCAAGTTTTACCACACGATTGATTCCGGCTACCTGATTTCCGGGAATGGTATTGGCGTTATAAATCCCTGAGGTTGGCTGTTTTGCCCATACTTTGTCTTCTACAAGCGTAGGAGGGTTAGGCTGTTTAACCTGATTCATAAACATTTGAGAACCGTTTTGAACGATTCCTGTATAAGCCTGAGCCTGAGCCATTTTTTCTGTAGCTTTCTTAATGGTTCCGCTCGATTTTTCCTGCACTTCCTGAGCAGCTTTAGTGACTGCCTGATCTGTCAGTGTTTCTTTAATATTCTTTACAGATGAAATTTTA
Source organism: Chryseobacterium sp. Marseille-Q8038 (assembly GCF_965111995.1). Lineage (NCBI taxonomy): Bacteria > Pseudomonadati > Bacteroidota > Flavobacteriia > Flavobacteriales > Weeksellaceae > Chryseobacterium > Chryseobacterium sp. Marseille-Q8038. Next base: position 1,592,254 of record NZ_CBCOPN010000001.1, read on the forward strand.
TCTTTAGAAACAGGCATTTTGGGTGAATGATCGTCCTGAAACATAATTGTAATATTTTGATTGATTGGGTGTCAAATTTTTTTAAGCCTAAAATGTATCTGTACACTACGTTCAGATATATTTCATTATCCATATTCTATTTCTAAAAGAAAGTATGGATATTGAGGTCAAAACAGGGCATATAGTAATCGGTGAAAAAGAACTTCACCTCCCTGTTGAATTCAAGATTTCTCTTGATATTATAGTTGTAATATGCAGATTTTAATCATGATTAATTTTTTGTAATTGGATTGATGGTATTACAAAGATAAAACGGTAATCGCTATTCAAAAAATTTTCGATACTCAATCTGAAATTTTGTCGTAGTTCTACGACTTTTAAGCAATAATTCTAAAGCAAATGATTAAAAAAAAGAAATAAATAACTCTGTATCAAATAAATATTTAACAATTTTTAATAAATGAAAAAGAATAATTTATCACTTGAAATAGAAATAAATCAAAAATGAAAGAACTTTTAACAATAGAAAACCAGCTGTACGATGACAGCTGGTTTGTATTTTAAATATCCGGTTATCTTCAGTATTTTACTCCTGCAATTTCACACTGATCTCCTGCACATTCTCTGCAGAAAGCCCGTAAAGTTGTGGTGTTTTTACCTCCAGAAGATTCAGGTAGATATATAATTCTGCCCTGTGGTGGATTTCATGCTCTATCATCGCCCGAAGCCATTTCCATATAGAAATTTCACTATTGGCCGGAGTCAGGCATTTCCTCGTGAGATCTTCATCAGAAAGACCTTTGATAATGTCCAGAGTCTGCCTGTGCATTTCGTTGAAAAACCTGACTGTATTTTCATATCCGTCGGCAAGCTCTTTTCCACATCCCGGATAAGCACTTTTTCTTCCGCTAATGGTCTCTCCATACATATACCTTTCAATGGTTGCAATATGTCTGATCTGATCACCAATGGTAAATTTTCCTGGTTTATAGGAAAAATCAATATGTTCGGGAGGAATAACTTCAATAATACGATGTGTTCTTTCTCTTATTTTTCCATAATAATCAAGGAATGATTGTACAGTTTTTATTTCCATATCTTTTGCTTTGTCTGGTCTTTTTCTATAGAGTGAATATAAGAATTCTCATGATATAAGGTTTTGGTTTTTATCATAAATGATTCAGAAGATTAAAAAATCCCGCATAAGTGAGTATAAAATTTGGAAGCTTATTAAATAACCAATATTTTAGTTAAAAAATAACCATGATGAAACTAGGAATTTGTTTGTGTATTATTCTGTTAGGCTTTAAAAATGCAGTGGCACAATCCACAAAAATTGATACTGAAAAGCTTCTTGAATATTATGAAACACAACGTTATGCCGAGGCCGCCACATATCTTCAGGGCATCTATCCCGGAGATACACAGGATATAAAAGCGCTTTCACAAATTGCTTACTGCAATATGATGGCGGGAAAACTACCGGAAGCAGAAAAAAATTATCAAAAAATCAATGCCATCCAACCGAACAGCCTGCCTACTCTATTCAGTTTGGCCAATATCAATTCCAGAAGGGGAAATGCTTCTCATGCCAAAACTTATCTTCAACAGATCATTCAACTTGACAGCCTGAATTTCAGTGCTTACAAACAGCTTGCTACCTATGCAGAAACGCCAGAAGCCAAACTCAGTTATCTGAAGAAAGCCAATACTCTTAATACCAGCGACCCTGATGTGGCTTATGATCTTTCTCTAACCTACAGTGGTCTTAAACAATATCAATCTGCTTATGATGTATTGAAAACAGCGATTGCTGCCGATACAGAAAACTTCACTTTACAACAGGCTCTGCTGCCAGTGGCCAACCAGTTAGCCCAATATCCGGAAGTGATTGAAACCGGTGAAAAGCTCCTTAAAAATCATGCTGATGTAAATGTAATGAACGATATAGGGCAAGCTTATTTTTATGTAAAAGAATATCAGAAATGTATCAATATTTATAAAATGCTGGAAAATATGGGCGTACAAAATGAAGGAACACTCTATTTTATGGCTCTAAGCTATCGTGAACTGAAAGATTACAACAATGCAGCAATCTATGCACAAAAGACTATTGATGAAGCCATTTCAGATCATACTCCATTTTACTATGCAGCACTTGCCGGGATTTATGAATCCAAAAATCAGTATAATGATGCCTTGACAGCTTATAAAAGAGGATTGACTTTTGGTACCAGCAATATGATTTATTACCGCTTAGGACTTCTTTATGATCTCCATCTGAAACAGCCTAAAAGTGCAGCAACATACTACCAAATGTACCTTAAAAACAATCCGGATCAGGAAAAAGAAAAAGAGCAGATTGCGTATGCTAAAGGAAGAATTTCCGACTTAAAACAGTAAAAATTTAAATCATTTTGTGATGATAGTCACAGGAGAAATATATTCTTCCTCCCTAATTTTGTATTCAACAATAAAAATAACATTATGAGCAACAGAAATCAAAATACAGCGGAACAGTTTATCCAATATTTAAATGAAGAAAATTTTGAAATGGCGGAAAGTTGTCTCTATCCTGATTTTACATTTATCGGGGTATTGGGGAAAAGAGAAAATGCTTCAATATACATCAAAGACATGATGCAGATGAAGTTTAAGTATAAAATTCTAAAGGCTTTTACTGCTGGTGAAGATGTGTGTTTATGGTACATGATTGATATGGGAGAAAAAACGATAGAGGCTTCCGGATGGTACCAGATCAAGGAGGGAAAGATTCAGTCATTGAAAGTTCTGTTTGATCCCAGACCTTTATTGGATAAATAAAAACACCTTAAAAACGCTGTCCCTGTTCATTTATCTTAATCGTCATAAAAAAAAGAATATGATTATGAAAGAATTTGCATTGATCTTCAGACTGAAAGACATTTCTGATTTTAAACCTTCTCCTGAACAGATCCGGGAGCGCATGATCTGGCTTGGAAACATTACTGCACAAAACAAACTGGTGGATGAAGGAAATACTTTATTACCCGCTCCGGGAGCTGCCAAAACTGTAAAACCAGATAATATGGTAACGGATGGCCCTTATACCGAGATCAAAGAATTCATTAGTGGATATATTATTGTACGGGCAGAATCTATTGATGAAGCCGTTGAAATAGCGAAAGGAAACCCAATTTTTAAAATTGGAGGAAATATTGAAATTCGTGAAGTCTTGAAGACCGGCAAGTAAGGTGGAATTTGGAAGGAATTACAGTTTAAGTTAAAAATTTCTTCATGCATTCAGCATTGCTTTAAATCCATCCTGTTTTTTTCCTCCAAACCGTATATTCCCCATCTTTGCTATCAATTTCCGGAATATCTTCAGGTTCCGGAATTTTATGAATTTCTGCATTGGAGAATACTGGCAGATTTACCTTTTCACGCTCTGCATTTAAGTTTTCTTTGTTTTCTACCGGATAAATTGTTCCTTCAGCAGTCAACTGTGTCCCGTATTTTTGAGGTTTACTCTGAAAAACCTGAATCCGGTCGTATAAATAGGCTGTATGTATAGGATTAATATCATTATAATGCTCTTCCATCATGACATAGCAGGTTTTCATAAATTCTGGTTCACCAATCGCATGCTGAATAATAAGCCACACTGCATCATTTGCTTTCTCGCCTACTTTTGAGATGGTAGGATAACCAATTTGTGCTATAATCTCCCTCAGCCGTTTTGCATTGGCTCTATGAATCTCTTCCATTTCAGGATGATAGCCTCCGGAAAGTTGCCCTGCTTCAAACAGTTTTTCTCTGACCGACAGATCTTTGCCAGCCAACTCGATCAGTTCTTTTTCAAAAGTAGGATTGTTCATATGATAAATAATAATTGATGATTGATGATGCTTGACTTCAACCTGATATAAAAATTGTATCAAGAATAAAGTGTGCCCTGTTTTCCACTGAAACTTTCGGAACTTCTATGATATTGTATTCATATTCCCGATATATTTCTTTCATACACTCAAAGGTTTCCACCGCCTTTTCAAAGGTCTGTTTTCTTTCCGGATCGTTTTCATAAATCTCTTTCCATGGGGGAAGAATAAAGACATTGTTATGATAAATCATTTCTCTTGCTTTTGCTTCCATAGATGCCGGAATGATAATATTTTCAAGCCTCATATAACCGAGGGTATCCAATATTCCACGGTCAAAGAAAACAGGCGCTGTAGAATTCATCTGACGTATTTTCAGGTAAGTTTTTACAGATTCTTCAAACATGAGCGCTGCAAAAAGTTCTTTATTAAGCCATGGAAGGCCTTTTCCACCGGAATCAATCTGTTCTTTAATGATTTTCCTTCCTTCTTCAGGTACTGTTGTTAATTCATGACGGTTTAATTCATCCAGCAACGTTGTTTTTCCTGCTCCGGGACCTCCTGTAATGATATACAATGTTGAAATATTCTGCTTCATGGGTGTACATTATAGTGTAATTATAACCCCATAGCACAACAGAATTTTCATAGAGGCTATAGGGTTAGCTATTGTTTTTAATGATGCTTTTATAAGTGTTGATACGATCTTCTTCCCGGTACATGTTACACAATATCAGGAGATCATCTGTATTGTACCTTTCCGCAACCTGATGTAATTTCTGATCTACAGATTGGGGTGTTTCAATCATAATTCTGTTTAAAACAGTAAAGAATTCTTCTTCATCTTGTGTTCCTAAAACCCTCTGCTCTACCGCTTCAGGAGAAAGAACAGCATCAGGACTGACTAGCTGTCGGGATTGTAAAAACTGATAAGCCATTCCATAGGCGTTTCGTCTGGCTTCTTCAATGTTGTCTGCTACAGATATGGCTACAGTAACCTGTAAAGAAGGCTTGGGAAAATATTGCGTTGCATCAAATTCTCTGAGATAAGCATCTGTATTTTCCTTTCCATTTTCGCTATTCATAAAAGCCGCAAATGAATATCCAATTCCATGCTTTGCCGCTTCCCGGGCAGAGGTCATTCCTGAACCCAGCCACATGATTTCCGGGATATGCTGCACATGAGCAGGCTGTGCAATAAGCCCATCATATACACCTTCTTCCTCCCGTATGAATTGAATGATCTCTTCCAGCTTTGTTTCCATATTAGATAAAACCACCGGTTTATGGTTATTCAGTGCCATGACAGCATCTTTTAATCCTCCCGGCGCTTTTCCCAGTCCGAGAATAAACCGTTCAGGATAAAGGGTTGACAGCATTTTGGACCATTCCGCAATTTTATACGCAGAATAGTTCCGCATCATAATACCGGCTGTTCCTACTTTGATACGGTTTGTTTTACTGAGAACGATAGCAGCTAATAATTCAGGGCTGGAACTTCCATAGGCTTCTACGCCATGATGTTCGGAATACATAATGCTATGAAATCCCATTTCTTCAGCCAATACAGCAAGGTTAAGACTATTTTTCAATGCGGATGCTGCATTGCCTCCCATGGTTGTAGGTGACTGATCTAATATCCCCAATTTCAGCTTCATACTATTGAATCAATTTTATGGTGAAGTTATGAAAAAAGCGTTACGTAATGGAAAAATATAATCTTATCATTCCTTAGGCGGGAAGACAATTCCTTCATCCTTAATCAGCTCATAGCCAAACTTCATAATGGTTTCAATCACCGGAATGGCTTTTTTTCCTTTTTCTGTAAGACTATATTCTACTTTTGGAGGAACTACGGGAAATACTTCCCTGTGAATCATCTCTTTAGACTCCAGTTCGCGCAGCTGACTGGTCAGCATCTTGTCGGTAATATGCGGAATGTCTTTTTTAAGTTCACTAAAACGAAGAGGTTTCTCCTGTAACCTCCACAGAATAGGCATTTTCCAGGTTCCTCCGATATGACTTAAGGCAAATTCAATGGGAGTATAGTACAATCTTTTATCATGGAAAAATTCAGGCATAACAATGTTTTTTTGAGGATCACTTTCAAAAAGGTAAGTATAGAACTAAAAGGTAAGTATATAGTTTTCTGAAAGTCTATTCTGCAAATTTGCAAAAAAATAATGAAAATGAACAGAAATCTTTATGTGCTGGCACTCGGTGTTTTCGGAATTACCACTACGGAATTCGGAGTGATTGGAGTATTGCCCGAAATTGCTTCAGCTTTCCATATCCCTATCGAAAAAGCAGGATGGCTGCTCAGTACATTTGCATTAATTGTTGCCGTTTTTGGGCCTTTTATGCTGATGATATTATCTTCATTCAAAAGAAAGAATCTGCTACTTTTGTCTCTATTTATTTTTGTCGCCGCCAATATTCTTTCTGCCTGTATCACCAATTTTTATCTGCTTCTTATCGTAAGAATGATTCCTGCATTTTTTCATCCGGTTTATTGGTCTATTGCACTGTCGGTCGCAGGAGAATCTTCAAATATTAAAGAAAAATCCAGGGCTGTAAGTATTATATTTTCCGGTCTTACGCTGGCAACGGTAATGGGAGTTCCGCTGGCTACTTTTATGTCTGATTTCTTTTCCTGGCAGTCCTCTTTCCTGCTTACTGCATTAATTAATGTAGTAGCGCTGGCAGGGGTTTGGATCTATTTGCCGGAGATTCAAAATACCAATGCATCATCAAAACAGTTTCCCTTTAAAATATTTAACAATAAACAATTATGGATTGGGCTCTTCCTAGCGTTTTTCACTATTGCTGCTATGTATTCTACTTATGGATATATGGCTGACTACCTAAAGAATGTAACCCAAATGGACGGCAGACAAACCAGTCTTATGCTTTTCCTGTTTGGAACGGTTGGAATTGCGGGAAACAGAATTGCGGGAAAATATATGAGCAGATTTCCTTTCCAGACCACTCTACTGTTTTTAATTCTATTATCAGGAATTCATTTGTTAATAGGACATTATGGAAATCAATTTCTACCTATGATATGGATTATCGGATGTTGGGGGCTGGTTCATTCCGGAGGCTTTCTGATCAGTAATATGAATGTCACTTCTTCCATTTCCGGTTCTTCGGAGTTTATCAATAGTATTTTTACTTCCTGCGGGAATTTTGCTGTAACAGCGGGTACTTTATTTGGAGGATTCTGGATTGGCCGTTATGGGATAGAGAATATAATTTGGTCAAGCATTATAGGATTGACTCTCGCTCTTATACTGGTGCTTATCAAAAGGAAGGATACAGAAAACTAAACTTTAATATAAAGATGTTTATGCACATCTGATATCAGCACAACCGTCGCCACCTCCGTTTCCGTTTTTGTAATAACATGCTGATGTAGGGCATCCACATGCTATACACTCACTCTCTGCAGGTGTGCGACCTCCTGTGATTGTTTTTAAACTTTGTCTCGCGATTTTCTTTAGATTTTTCATGATCAATAAGTTTTTGGTTTGAAATAACAAAATGTAACTCATTTTTAATACAGATTATTAAATTGCAATGCATTAAAATATAATAGGCTGGGAAAAATGAAAAAAATATACCCTCACTGTTTAGCAAGGGTATATTATTGTTGTATTATTGCAAAGGTTCTATATTACTCCTGCATTATTTTTTTAACTTCATTAAACTCGCTTTCAATAACAGCATCTGGTTTATAGGTTGATAATGAAACAATCATATTAGTCAACAGAGAAAGGGTAAACCCAGGAATGATTTCGTACCAGTCTTTTAATGGATGCTGAAGATAGACCCATGCTAAGACCGTAATTCCTCCTACCATCATCCCGGCAAAACCTCCCTGCCATGTTGCCTTTTTCCATAAAAGAGACAGCAGGATCAACGGTCCGAATGCAGAACCAAAGCCGGCCCATGCATTTCCTACAAGATTAAGAATACTATCCTTGGGATCCAGGGATAAAAGTACCGCAATGACGGCTACGAGTAAAACAGAAAGTCTGCTCGCCATTAATAATTGCCTGGAAGTTGCTTTTTTATTAAGAAAAGCTTTGTAAATATCTTCTGTTAATGAACTTGAAGTCACCAATAACTGGGAAGAAATCGTACTCATTACTGCTGCGAGAATGGCTGTAAGTAAAAATCCTGCAATAAACGGATGGAATAATATACGGGAGAAATAAATAAAAATAGTTTCTGCTTCCGTCTTTGATCCGTCAAACTTCATCATTGTATTCATATCGAACTTTTGCAGATAAGCGATTCCTACCAATCCTATGGCCAGAGCTCCTGCTACAGTAAAGATCATCCATGTAATCCCTATGCGTCTTGCTTTAATCAGATCTTTCGGTTTATCAATAGCCATAAAACGGACCAGAATATGAGGCTGACCACAATATCCTAATCCCCATGCCAATAAAGACACAATACTTACGGTGGTGGTTCCTCTGAACAGATCCAGATATTTTGGATTTTTTGCTTCAATCAGGGAAAACGTCTCTCCCACACTTCCTATTTGAGTAATCGCTACAATAGGAACAATCACCAATGCCAACACCATGATGGTGCCTTGCACAAAATCAGTAAGACTTACTGCCAGAAATCCACCTAGAAATGTATACAGCACTACTACCAGACTTGTCAGGAGCAAGCCTACAGTATAATCCATCCCGAAAGCTGATTCGAATAATTTTCCTCCGGATACCATTCCTGCAGAAGTGTACAGAGTAAAAAATACCAGAATAAAAATAGAGGATGTGATTTTCAGAAGCTGATTTTTATTTTTAAACCTGTTTTCAAAAAATACAGGTAGCGTAATGGCATTCTGCGCCACTTCTGTATAAATTCTGAGCCTTGGGGCTACAATAATATAATTGAGATAAGCTCCAATGGTTAAGCCTATCGCAATCCAGGAACTTGAAATTCCGGACAGATACATTGCTCCCGGAACGCCCATCAAAAGCCATCCGCTCATATCGGCTGCCCCTGCAGACAGTGCTGTTACGGCAGCTCCCATTTTTCGGCCGCCAATTAAAAATTCTTCTGAATTACTTGTTGATTTTCTATAAGAATATATACCTATACCTATCATTAATAACAGATATAAGCCCACAGAAATCCCTTCATATACTTGCATATCACTATTTTTACGAAGCCGAATATAACCTTTTTTTGAAAAAGGTTAAATCTTCTTCCATCCACAGAATCTTATGAAAAGGCTAAAAAAACCAGGAAATCAATACAATTTTAACACACTACCAAAAATATAATCAAGGATAAAAGAAATTCATTTTCAGATCCTCCATATTAATTATCCCTTTATGAAAAAGGCTATTTATTGCCGGTTGTAAATTTTATAAGAAGTTTCTCGTCTCTTAGAGGATGACCTTCTTTAGAAATAAAACCTTTATTGGTAAGCACAAACTCATACTCTTTATTGGGTTTAAGATCTACTAATACCAGCAAAGTTTTATTATTGTTTTCCATCCCTGCTATTTTTGTCATTGGATTATATTCTTTTCCCTTATCAGACAGATTGAAGGAATATTTCCCGGGAACCATTTCCTGTGAAAAAGTAATCCGGAGTTCTTTTGTATCTGCATTTACATCTTCGGAACCATTGGCTGGCTCTATTTTCACTACATAAGGTAATTTACTCTGATATTCTTTGACAAGCTTATCAATTTTTTCTTTGAAAAACTTTGATTTGTCCAGAAAGTCTTCCACAGATTTATTATCACTATAGTTCAGTTCAATAATATCTTTGATGGCCTGTTTTTTATCTTTTGCATTCTGGTAGTACATTTTACTGATCACATATCCTACATAATAACCTAAATCTGCACCTTCTCCTTTTTGTCTTCCGTTATAAAACCAGTTGGCAAGATTACTGGTAAACATTTCTTTTTTAAACTGGGCTTTAACTTCAACGTCATGAGCAGTTCCGTAAGAAATATATTTTCTTTCGGGAGATTCTTTCATCGCAAGTTCGGCAATCAGATCGCATGATCCTTCCTTGATAGCCTGGTTTAAAACCCTATTTTGAGATCCCGTCTGCTGGGTATGTATATATTCGTGAATATTCAGGAAAACGATATTATCCAGAGACTGGTTTGCAAAAAGACTCTTCAACCATTCATCTTTGAATTCTGAGGTATCTGTAGACGGAAGTCCGGTGGCAAGTTCAGCCCCCACCAATACCATATCACCACTCACTGTTCCTCCCGCATTAAGCCCACCAATGGTAAAATACATTTCAGCATCTTTAAGGGCAGGATACAGCTCCTTCAGTCTGGCAACACTAGCCTCCAGTTCTTTGGTCTTGGCTTTTATTGTTAAAGTATTCGGTCTCACTGAATTCCAGAATTTCGGATACTGGCCAATGACTTTTACATAAACGCTATCATTATAATTTCTGGCCTTCATAAAAGCTTTCAGCCCTTTTGTTGCTTTGTCGGTATAAAGTTTTTTAATAAGATCCAGCTTTCCGGAATGATCATTTGTTTTTTGGATGCTGTCATAAGCTACCCAAAAGTTATCAATATCTGAAGTAAAAATCTTGGTTGATTTTTGCGAAAAGGCAGTGCAAAATACAAGTGAAAAAATAATGGTAGTAAAACGTCTCATGGTTATTTTAAGAGAACAATTATACATACAATTATTGTATCTCACAAATATCTTTTACATCGTAAAGACCGCAGATATCAAAGGAACAGAGGGTAAATTCACATCGTAATAACTCTAAAAAAATGAAGCCTAAATAGTAATTCGTTATTTATTTATATTAATTCCAAATAATTTTAATTCTTTCCATTTTATTGTCGCAAATATTTAATACTTTAGCTTAATAATTTGAACGAATGGGAATAATCCTTAAACCAATTGATATTGTAGATGACATTTCACAAGAAGATTTCCGTGAAAAATATCTAAAGCCATGTAAGCCAGTGGTAATCAGAAATATGGCAAGAAAGTGGCCCGCCTATCAAAAGTGGACGATGGATTACATGAAGGAAGTAGTAGGCGACGTTGAAGTTCCCCTTTATGACAGTGCCAAAGCTGATCCAGCCGCTCCCATCAATACACCGACTACGAAAATGCCTTTTCGTGATTATGTTGACCTTATTCAGAGAGAGCCTACTGATCTGAGAATTTTCTTCTTTGATCCTATAAAATTTGCGCCAAAATTGTTGGAAGACTATGTTCCGCCAAAGAATCTTATGGGTGGATTTTTAGATAAATATCCTAGTATGTTTTTCGGAGGTAAAGGTTCTGTGACTTTTCTTCATTATGATATTGATATGCCGCATATTTTCCATACTCACTTCAACGGAAGGAAGCATGTTCTTCTGTTTGAATACAAATGGAAAACACGTCTGTATAAACTTCCTTATGCCACGTATGCACTGGAAGATTATGATATCGCCAATCCTGATTTTGAAAAATTCCCGGCATTGGATGGTATTGAAGGAATTGAATGCTTCCTGGAACACGGAGATACCTTATTCATGCCCACAGGTTGGTGGCACTGGATGAAGTATCTGGACGGATCTTTCTCTATTTCCCTGCGTGCCTGGGACAAAAGCTGGGCCGTAAAAGCACATTCTCTTTGGAATCTTGCTGTTCAGCGTAATTTTGATAATTTCATGAAAGGACGATACAAAAAGAGGTATATGGACTGGAAAGAAAGAAAAGCTGTAGAAAGAGCCCATATTGCCTTGAAAAAAGGGCTTCCCAAAAAGTAATAAAACTTTTTTAGATAATTAATGAGTGGATGATTTAACCAGAATCATCCACTCTTTTTTTATTCCCCTTTAAAATCTAATTCAAAAATTAGGTAAATTGCAAAAACGTTCCCTTAATATCCGTCTATATGTTTGAAAAATTGATAGATAGTTTTGAAAAACTATGCCTGCAGATTATTATCGAAATACTGCTGGTTCCGGTAACCATTTTCAAGTTGTTTCAGGATCCACGCCGCTGTTATGATCTTTCTGTACATGAGATGGAAAAAGAAGAAACCGAGCGTTTTCAGGACTACCTTTCTCCCATCAAACTTTCTGTTTATACCTCTGTGATCATCTCTGTGCTTTTGATGGATTATGGGGGTGAGCATAATATTATTTCGAAGATCAAGGGATTAAGTATGGTGGAAAAAGCTCTGTTTATATTCCTCATGAATAATATTACTGCGGTCATCTTCAGTGTCGCTTTATTATGGTACAAAAAAGAGAAAGTCAATACTGTAACCTTCCGTACCTTATTATTTTCTTTCATTTATACAACTGTGTATACGTCTACTCCATTTTTTATACTCATCAGTTCGGCTATGTTCCTGGGACAAACCTTAAATGTAGATGCCTACCTGGATCATATTGGGAAGGTGAATCAATATGGAACAAGAGATTATCTGTTTTTCCTGGTCTTTGTGGTTTTTATCATTATTGGAATAATTGGTATTTTCAAACTCTTCAAAGCATTACACTATATCCTGAAGAATAATTTCAGCTACCATCCTTACGTTGTTTGGTTTTTTACAGTACTCTTCTTTGTCATTCAGCTTTATTATGCCAGAGGATTCATTTAGAAATCAACACATACCAATCTGTTCATATTTCCTTACCTTTGTAAAAATCTTACATCATGCCCCGACCTCGAGAAAGAATATTAAGCACCGCTATGGTTCTCTTCCATCAACAAGGCTATAACAGTACGGGGATTAATCAGATTATTGACGAGGCTGAAGTCTCAAAAGCAAGCTTTTACCAGCATTTCAAATCTAAAGATGACCTTTGCATCGAATTTCTTAATAAAAGGTATGATTACTGGGTTTCTGAACTTGAAAAATTTACATCAGAAGCAGAAACAGTACAGGAAAAAATCCTGAAGTCATTTGATTTTTTGATGGATATGAATAAAAGAGAAGATTTCAGAGGATGCAGTTTCCTGAATATTTTATCTGAAATTCCTGCTGATAAGGAAGAAATTCACAAAGTAATCCGCGATCATAAAAATAAACTCAGAGAATGCTTCAATGAAGACATTCAAAACGATATGGTTTCAGCTCATGTTTACCTTCTTTTTGAAAGTTCAATCCTGACCAGCCAGCTGTACAGGTCTGATGAACTGATTGAAAAGTCTAAAATTATTGTAAAGGAAATACTGAGCACCTCACTTTAATCCTTTTCAGATATGCATATTCCGGATATTCATTCTTTTTTTAAATCAGATCTTCATGTATTATCTGAAGTTATGTATCCTGCTAAAACCATCCTTCTTGAAGAAGGAAAAGTTTCAGATAAGATGTTCCTGGTAAAAAACGGAGCCTTAAGAGTATTTTTCTATCAGGACGGAAAAGAACTTACATTGGAATTTATTACAGAAAATCAAGCCGTTTCATCTTTTAACAGCTTCCTGAATGGTACCCGAAGTGAGTTTATCATAGAAACACTGGAATCTTCCACAGTATATGAGATGCATGTAGATGTTTTTCATAAACTCATGGAAGGCAAGGAGTTCCAGCAAACTTTTCATCCTCTTTTTTACAGGCGCTTCAGTGAAATTAATAATCGGCTGGTTTCTTTTATTAAAGATTCTCCACAGAAAAGATATGAACAGCTTTTAAAAGACAGACCAGAGCTTCTTCTCCGTTTCCCACAACATTATATAGCTTCCTATCTGGGAATTACCAGTGTTTCACTAAGCAGAATCAGAAACCGCAGATAATTTCTTTACAATTGTTATCGTCTAGTGACCCATCTCTGAGATAATTTTGTTTCAAATAATAAAGTTATGAAACATTTTATCCAACAGGTTTTCAGCGAGGTTCTGGAAAACCCTGCATTTGACGAATTACTCATTGAAAAGTATTTCTCAAAAAATTACATCCAATTCGTTGACCGCCAGCAATTAAATTATGAAGAATTTGTTCTTCATATTAAAAAACTGAAAGAAAAAGTGGCAGAACAAAAGATTGAGTTCATCAGCCATGCTGAAAATAACAACATCATCTTTACCCATCATGTGGTACATTCTAAATTAAAAGACGGAAGTTTTGTTATCCATAAAGTACTGGCAGAATTTACCATTCAGAATAATAAGATCATACGATGTGATGAACTGACTGTAGTATTGGAAGGAAATCAAGCCGAGAAAAATCTGGGATCTGAAATATAGAGCATAAAACGATATTGCCTTACCGTATTAAGTTTCTATATTAACAATTCTTAAGATAATCTTAATTTTCCCTTCAACACTTTTCCCAAACAGACGTTTAATTTTGTTGCGATTTTTATCTAAAACTAAGAAAAGTGAAAAAAATTTTTACGTCTGTTTTATTTTGTGCTTCAATTTTTTTCTATGCACAAACCGGTTCTCTTTCCGGAAATATCAACGATGATTCGAAGATAGCCCTGCCAGGAGCCAAGATTTCCCTAAGTCCGGGAAATATTTATACAACTTCTGATGAACATGGAAACTTTGTATTCCTGAATGTTCCACCAGGAAGTTACACCATGAAAATTGATTATCTCGGTTATGGCGTACATGAATATAATGTAACGGTAGAATCTGAGAAAAATACCCGTCAGAATATTATTTTCGACAAGAAAGAAACGTCTATTGCAGAAGTTGTAGTCTCTGGATCCACCCTGAAAAATCAAGCCAGAGCTTTAAACAAGCAAAAAAATAACGCCAATATCACCAATGTAATTTCTTCGGATCAGATCGGTCGTTTTCCTGATGCCAATATCGGGGATGCCCTGAAACGCGTACCGGGGATCACCATACAGAATGATCAGGGTGAAGCCAGAAACCTTATCATCAGAGGGCTTGCACCGAATCTGAACTCCGTTACCCTGAATGGGGACAGAATTCCGTCTGCTGAAGGTGATAACCGTAATGTCCAGATGGACCTGATTCCTTCCGACATGATCTCTACGATAGAAGTTAATAAAACCCTGACTCCGGATATGGATGCCGATGCCATCGGAGGGTCTGTAAACCTTATTACCAGAGCGTCCCCGAACGGACAGAGGATTTCTGCGACCGTTGCAGGAGGATACAATCCCATTCGTGAAAAAGGAAATTATACAGCAGGATTTGTGTATGGAAATAGATTTTTGGATAAAAAACTAGGAGCTGTATTCAGTTTTTCTTATAATAACAACAATTTTGGTTCAGATAATATTGAACCTGTATGGAGCCAGGCTAATGATCTTGCCCAAACAGTGTATGTCAGCAAAATGGGGGTACGTTATTATAATGAGCATCGTATCAGACACAGTTTTGATCTTAATATGGATTATGAATTTAATTCTAAAAACAAGATCTACGCTTCTGCCATGTACAATTTCAGAAATGATAAAGAAACCAGACTGGCATTAGGATATAAAATAAAACCAGTCTACAGCGCCGATGAAACGGAGATTACTGATTGGAAAGGAAGTATTACAAGACAGAATAAAGGCGGTGATGCCGATAATGACAATACCCGTCTGGAAAAACAAAGAGTTCAGAACTATGCTTTAAGAGGAGAACATTTATTAGGTTCTAAAGTAGATCTTGACTGGTCTGTCAACTATGCCATTGCAAGTGAAGATAAGCCTCATCAGCGTTATATAGAGTTTGAAAACAGCAAAATGAACTTCTCTCCAGACCTTAGCAATCCTGAAAAGCCAACATTTAATCTCTTGGCAGCAGACAATCTGGGCAGCTACAAACTGAGTGATCTTTCAGATGCCAACAACTTTACGCAGGAAAAAGAATTGGGAGCAAAAGTGAATGTACGTTTTCCATTTTCTGTGGTTGATGGTCAGAAAGGGCGTCTTCGTACCGGTTTCCGTATGCGTCTGAAGAAAAAGGAAAGGGAGAATGATTTCTATGCTTTTACTCCAGTCAGCAATATGGGAAGTCTCTTATCTGTACCAACGATCAATCTTGATGGTCATAATTTCCAGGCCGGAAATTATGTTCCGGGAACATTTGTTGATCCTTCATTCCTTGGAAGTCTGGATTTATTCAATCCAAATTTGTTTAATGGTAAGCTGAAGCCTGAAAAGTACCTTTCCAGCAACTACAGTGCAAAAGAGCAGATTTATGCAGGTTACGTCCGTTGGGATCAGGATTTCAATGATCAATTATCTATGATTGTTGGAGCACGTATTGAAACTACCCAGATAGATTACACCGGAAATTATGTGATGAATGAAAAAGATCTTGTAGGAAAAATTAACAACACCAATACATACACAAACGTACTCCCTAATATTTCCTTCAAATATGTTCCGATGCAGGATCTTGTACTTCGTGCAGCATTCACAACAGCTCTTGCCCGCCCGAACTATTATTCACTGGTTCCTTATCTGAATGTTATTTCAGAGGATGAGATCGTTGCAGCAGGAAATCCAAACTTAAAGGCAACCTATGCTTATAATTTTGATTTCATGGCAGAAAAATATTTTAAGTCTGTGGGAATTCTTTCCGGAGGAATTTTCTATAAAAACCTGAACGACTTTATTTATACCTATTCCAAAAGAAATTATACGGCTAATGATTTTGCCAGTGATTTTGCAGGACAGTCCAACCCTATTCCTGCAGGAGAAAGCAACTGGAAGTTTACCCAGCAGCGCAATGGTGACAACGTAGACATTTATGGCTTTGAAGTGGCTTTACAAAGACAGCTTGATTTTATTCCCGGAGCTTTCTGGAAAGGACTTGGAGTGTACGTAAATTATACCTATACCAAATCCAAAGCAAAAGGAATTACCAATGAAGATGGCATTGAAAGAACAGATGTAGGACTTCCGGGGGCAGCTCCTCATATGTTTAACGGATCTCTTTCCTGGGAGAACAAACGTTTTTCAGCAAGGGTTTCCATGAACTATGCCTCACATTATATTGATGAGCTGGGTGGCAAGGCGTTTGATGACCGTTATTATGACAAACAGTTTTTCCTTGATGCCAATGCTTCCTATAAAATTACAAGCCAGCTCAGAGTTTTTGCAGAAGCCAATAATCTTACCAATCAGCCGTTAAGATACTATCAGGGGATCCAAAGCAGAACCGCTCAGGCTGAATATTACAGACCAAGGTTTACGATGGGAGTGAAATTTGATTTTTAAAATACACATGAAAAACATACATTATATAGTAGCCCTTTCAGTTCTTCCTCTTGTGATCAACTGTACCGGGCAGAAAGAAGTAACAGAAAAATTAAAACCTGCAGTGATCACAGAAACGGTGGTTCATGATACGGATGATCCCGCCATATGGATCAATCCTCAGGATGCTTCAAAAAGTATCATTATCGGAACAGATAAGGATACGGACGGCGGATTGTATGCCTTCGATCTTAACGGAAAAATTATTAATAAGGTTTTGGGATTGAAACGTCCCAACAACGTTGATCTGGAATATGGTTTTATGCTCAATGGTAAAAAAACAGATATTGCTGCCGTAACGGAAAGGGAAACCAACAAAGTAAAGTTATATACGCTTCCTGAGCTGAAAGAAATTGGAGAAATTTCTGTATTTGACGGAGAATCAGAACGTGGACCTATGGGTGTTTCCATGTATAAAAATCCGGAAACTGGAGAAATATTTGTCATTGCCGGAAGAAAATCAGGACCAAGTGACGGTTACCTTTGGCAGTACAAGCTGACTGAAAAGAATGGTGCTATAACAGGTGAAGTGGTTCGTAAATTTGGAAAATACAGTGGTCTGAAGGAGATTGAAAGTATAGCAGTAGATGACGAAATGGGTTATATCTATTATTCTGATGAGCAGTTTGGGGTTCACAAATATTATGCAGATCCGGAGAAAGGCAATGAGGAATTAGCCGTTTTCGGGAAAGGGGATTTTAAATCTGATGTGGAAGGAATTTCCATCTACCCTACTTCTAAAGGGAAAGGATATATCCTGGTTTCTAATCAGCAGAATGACACCTTCAATGTTTATTTAAGAGAAGATCAATCAAAAGGAAGAATTGCAGAAATCCCGGTTTCTACACTGGAAAGTGATGGGTCTGAAGTGACAAATGTTAATTTAGGTCCAAAGTTCCCTAAAGGAGTTTTTGTTGCCATGAGTAATGGCCGGGTATTTCACTTTTATGACTGGAGAATGGTTGAGAAAGCCATCAAATCAGCGGTGAAAACTGGAAAATAAATATATTCTAAACCATTAAGTTTGAATAAGATTGTAAGAGTATTAAGTTGAGTTAAAGTCACGAGATTGCTTCACCTGTGGCTCGCAATGACAACATAGCCCATCTTAATACTCTTCATTTTTTCATTCTTCTTCATGGTTTATTATCTTAAAGTTTTTCAACGCAAAGATTCTTTCTTATTACGTACTATTTTAAGGGAGCTAAGAAAGAGTCGATTTGCAATCGACTGATGAAGCGAGGTGTTTATCCATAAGCTTTTTAAGCAGTTTTACGGCTACACTTTCCCGTCTTAAATGAATTATTTACATTTTAAAATTTGCGTTTTTAAATAATAATTTAAGTTAAGCTGTTATTGCCAACTAAAGGTAAATCAATCTTTACACAATACTCTTCTTACTGAATATGTTTCTTCAGAAACTCTGCGGTATATGATATTTTGTTTTTCAATAGCTCCTGAGGAGTACCTTCAAACAATACTTCACCACCAAATTTCCCTGCGCCGGGCCCCATATCTATAATCCAGTCTGCCTGCGAAATAATATCAAGATTGTGTTCTATAACAATCAGCGTATTATTCTGATCTACAAGACTATTAAAAAATGTCAGCAGTTTTTGGGTATCACTGGGGTGCAGTCCTGTACTGGGTTCATCAAGAATAATGATCTGATTGGTGTTTTTCAGCTCTCTTGTCAGTTTCAGACGCTGTCTTTCACCTCCGGAAAAGCTATCCAGCCTTTGTCCTAATGTCAGATAATCAAGACCTAACTGTATCAGCAGATCAAAATTTTTAAGAATAAATTCTTCTTTAAAAAAATCAACTGACTCAGAAACGGTCATATTCATCACTTCCACAATTGTTTTTGCGTTGTATCTGTATTGCAGCACATCAGGATCAAATCCCGAGCCTCCACACACTTCACAAGGCTGTTCAATATCATCCATAAAAGCAAGATCAATCTTTTCTATTCCCAATCCTTTACAGTTTTTACAGGCTCCTTCACTGTTTCTGCTGAACAGTTTATCTGAAACATGATTAAACTGTGCAAAAAGCTTACGGACAATATCTGATATTCCCAGATAAGTAAGCAGATTGGAGCGGGCACTTGCAGCAAACAAAGATTGATCAATAATGGTCACCTCAGGATAAAGTTCAAGCAGAATACGGTTAATCAGGGTGCTTTTGCCAGATCCTGCAACTCCTGTTACAACGGTCATTACCCCAGTCGGAATATTTACAGTTACATTTTTAAGGTTATACCTGTTGGCATTTTTAATTTCCAGATAACCATCCGGCTTTCTGAATTTTTGTTTGATGGAAGGTTTCTCTGCGAAATAAGAACCTGTTTTACCTGATGAGTTTTTCAGGTTTTTAAATGTTCCGTCGTATACCACTTCTCCTCCATTTCTTCCTGAACCAGGACCTATATCAATCACCCAATCCGCCATTTTGATCAGATCCGGATCATGCTCTACGATTAAAACAGAGTTTCCCTTATCCCTGATCTGTTGTATAATAGTGATGATATTCTGCAGATCTTTGGGATGAAGACCAATACTAGGTTCATCAAATATATATAAAAGATCTATCAGACTGTTTCCCAGGCTCCGCACCATTTTTATACGCTGAGATTCTCCTCCGGAAAGCGTATTGGTACTTCTGTCCAGCGTCAGATACTGCAATCCTATCGTGATGATATTCTGCAGTTTTGCGGAAAGCTCTTTGATGACAACTTCATATTGCTTTGAATCCAGTGAAGTAATGAACCCAAGCAGTTCATCCACTGAAAGGGCCATACAGTCAGCAATACTTTTACCTTCGATTTTGCAGGACAGTATTTTTTCATTCAACCGTTTTCCGTTGCATGATGGGCAGGTTTTGGTGATCACAATATTCTTCAGAGCATCTTTTCTTGTGATGTTTTCTTTGGAGTCTTTTTTCAGAAATGCTTTTTCGATTCTTGGAACAATTCCTTCGTACTTCACTGTTTTTCCCCATTCTTTATGAGGGTGTTTCGGTTTGTGTTCCGGTGCATACAACAGAGTTTCCCATTCTTTATCGGTGAAATCCTTTAGCTTTTTATCATTATCAAAATAACCTGACAAAGTATATCTTGTTAAGCGCCATCCTCCAGGCTGAAAAGTAGGGAAACGGACAGCTCCTTCATGTAAAGACTTTTCTTGATCAATTAACGCATTCACGTTCAAAGTCTGAACAAAACCTAATCCTTCACATTCAGGACACATGCCCTGAGGATGATTAAATGAAAATACATTAGAATATCCTACAAACGGCTCTCCCATTCTTGAAAACAGCAACCGCAGGGAAGCAGACACATCTGCCGCTGTTCCCACAGTAGATCTGGCATTTCCACCCAAACGTTTTTGATTGATAATGATAGGAACATTAAGGTTTTCAATTTTATCTACATCCGGTACACCATAATGTTGCAAACGGTTTCTGATAAAACTGTTTTGAGTTTCATTAATCTGCCTCTGTGCTTCAGCCCCAATGGTTTCAAAAACCAAAGATGATTTTCCGGATCCAGATACTCCCGTAAAAACTACGATCCTGTACTTTGGAATTTTTATGGAAATATTTTTGAGATTATTCTGCCTGGCATTGGTAATTTCTATATTTTCCATGGTAAAAATGTTTAACTTTGTTAATAATTAACTAAGTTAAGTATATTTAACATGAAACCCATTGAAAAAGAATTTTTTAACACATTTACTGATTTTCAGTGCCTTATTCTGGCCCATATGAACCGGGGCGATATTAACGGAGTCACTGCAGCTCATTATAATATTATTGAATTTATCCTAAGAAAAGGAAAAATAACAGGAAAGGAAATATCAATGGCCTTCAACATCAGCCAGGCAGCCATATCAAAACAGATAAAATTTCTGATTGATCAAGATTTCATTACCCGGGAACGGGAGAAAACAGATCACAGGAAATTCAATCTTTCAGTAACGGATAAAGGAAGGTTTATTATAGATAATTCAGAAACTTTCCGTAAGGCTATCACGCACCAGACAGCTACTATACTTACCTCTGAAGAGTTAAAAAATTTTAATTATCTGCTGGATAAAGTACTGAACCATCTAAAACTGTAAAATGTATTGTTACTTATAGGTCCCAAATAATCTGTCCCAGATAGAAGTATAAAATCCGAAATTTTTGCTTTCATCCAAATGATGTTGATTGTGAAACCTCGTTGTTCCCACGAAGAAACGGTCAAAAGAAACTGGAAAAAACTCTCTGTTCAAGTGTCCTATAGTTCCCCAGATGAGATTAAGCAAAAGATAAACTGAAATGGAAATCACAGAAAAATCATAGCCTATAAGTAACACCAGCATCATCAATCCAAATCCTATGGTTTCAAAAGGATGCAGCACAAAAAGACTTAAAAAATTGGTGCTGACATGCTCATGATGCTTCCCATGCAGCATTTTATAGATAAAGGGTAAATGAGCGGCAAAATGAAAAAAATACATCAGGAGATCCATTAAGAGAAGCAAAGCAACAACTTCCGCTATGATCCCGATTACAGATTGAGACTGTCCCAGCACAATCCACCCGGTTTTCCATAAGAAAGCTCCAAGCAGCAGTACAAAACTGTTACATACAACCGTAATCAGGCTGAGGTAAAAATCGGATCTTGTGACAGGATGATTTTTCTCCTGTAACTGGCTTTTACGGCAAGTCTTTTCAATGAAAACATATAATCCTATGGAGAACAGATACAGAAAAATATTAATGACCAGACTGAATATGATCCATTGTGGCCAGGAAAACTGCCAAAATACCTGTAAATAACCGGAAAGTTCTGTTTGATTAAAATTCATAAGCCCGTCATCCTTCAGCTTGATGTTATAAAGGTATGAATTTCATAGTAAAATCAACCGATAAAGTGCATTTCAGGGTTTATTTCTGTCTTGCCTTTCTTCTAAGCTCCCGAAGTCTTGACGTCAATTTCTTTCTTAAATCATTATGATATTCGCGGTAGTTTTTGATGCTGTTCTCCAGATTCTTTTTATTAAGCAGATATTCCTCATACAGATTCCCTAGCTCTGAAATCTGTGTAACCACATCGGAAGGCTGGCTTTCAGGATCTTCTGCAGCTTCTATCAACAGACGATAATATTCAATACGACTGGTCAGGTTCATGTGAAGTTTTGGTTCTATTCCCTGCATGATTTTGTGATTTTATGGTGTTCCTGAATAGGAAAAAGGTTTTATCCTTTTACTATTCGATATATTATTTTTTATTATTAATTAAACCTTTTAATTTTTCCTGAACCATTAAGATTGTATTAAGACGTTAAGATTATTAAGATCAAGCTTCGCTTTAACTTAAGATCAGAATGATTGATCTTAACTCTACTTTATTTCTTCAAACTTCTTAATGGTTTAAAATATTGACATTCATTTCCTTTGTCTTTTCAATCCAAATTATTTTTCCAGCATCACCGGAGGCACATCACTCTGATATAGAATTTTAACAATTCCGTTTTTTTCCTGACCTGCAGATTTGAAATAACCTCCATTAAGAGCAGAAGAAATAAGGGTTTCATTAGGATCGCCCAAAGGTAATAATGGCAGTCCGGCAAATTCATTGACATTGACCTGAGGGGAAATTCCATTGCTGTATTCTCCGGCTTCATTCGCGTTAAATACTTTATAAATTACCGGATGGATCTGCCAGGAAATTTTTCTCGGTTTACGTTTGTCTTCTACTACAAATCCTGCCATATCTTTTCCCAGTGTAGTATCTCCAATCTGAATAACCTGCATATAAGGTTTGAGATTATTCACAACAATTTCGGCTGCCGATGCTGTACTGTTTGATGTGAGGATAAAAACTTTCTGCAACCCCAATGCATTGGCACGCAATGTATTAAAGTCAAGAGCTTTGGGATCATAAGCAATCTGTTGGGCAAATGTCCTTTTTACTTCACCTCCGTTTTTATTTCCTTTAAAAATGATGAATGGCGAACCAGATGACAACCCTGAAGGAATCAGTGAACAAAGTGTTGCCGCAGATGATACAGAGCCTCCATAATTGTATCGGAGATCGAGAATGAGTTCCTGTACTCCGGCAGCCTTAAATTCTGCAAATTTCTGGTTCAGGGTTTGTGCCATTCCGTCTGGGAAATCATAGATGTACAGATATCCTGCTTTTTTACCGTTTTTCTCAAAAACTTTAGATAAAACGGGCTGCTCAAAAGAGAAACCATAGTAAACGGTAATATTTTTTTCACCGGTTACAGCTCCGTTTTGCCATTTTCCAACGGTAAGTTCTACCACAGTCTGATCTTTAATGGAGGAAGCCATTGCTTCGGCATTTGCGGCTGTCATTATCTTTCCATTGACTTTGGTAATGATCATTCCCCGTTCAAGCCCTGAGTTAAAGGCAGGAGAGTTTTGAAGAACCAGCTTAACGATTGTAACAACCTGGTTATTGGCAAGCTTGGCAACGGTATAATCAAAACCATACATATTCCTTATGGAACGTGGATAGGTAGAGGAATCTTCAGTATTCACCATGAAAGAAAACCGATCCTGAGGAGACAGCAGACTTTTAAAAAAATCTTTTACGGGAAGCCGATAATCTGGCTTTACAGGCATTTGGTCTGCCCAGTAATAATATCGTTTCATGCTGTCCTGAACCCAGAGATTCACAGATTCTGTACTTCCTTCCGGAAAAACGGGTGCGCTTTCATCATTATTATTCGTACACGAAATGAGAAAGACTGCGATGGCAATGCATTGAAGTTTAAAAAAATTTTTCATACGCAATTACAGATATTCTGCGACATCAATATCTCCTTTTACCACCCATTCTCCATTTTCCATTTTTTCCTGAAGGACAATCATGTTAGCCCCAGTGTGCTGTTTTAATTTTACCTGAATCATTTTAGTTCCTGCATAAGGCTCTGTAGCTCCCGGTTTATATAATTCAAGATATACCGGAGCTGTAGAACTGAAAAAACTATAGATTTTCACTGCGGTAAAATTGTCTTTCCCAATATTGTCAAATTCTGCCAGTACCACTCCATTTTCTCTTTTCAGAACGCCTTTTACATCTTTCAGGGTAGTACCGGAAATTTCGCCCAGATTGGGGAAAATAAATTCAAAACCTACTTTCCCAAAATTAACCTGAGGTTTTACCGCATACGTCTGCAGGTAAATTCCCGGAAGATTAAAAAAGTACAGGTCTTTATAGTCTTCTATATTGTCATATGTAATATTGTATTTTGCAATTTCGGTGCTTGTTTCATGATTGTAGACAGACAGTTTATTGGTTTCTCCCTGATCCAGTACAAACTGAAGCTGAGTTTCTATTTTATTGGTATAGGACGTTTTTCCGTCAATGGATACAGGCTGTCCGTTGAATCTCAGCTGAAGAGCATCCGGTTTGGAAAATCCCTTGATATTAACGTCTCCGGGTTTCTGTACCTTATCAGACAACTCCATTGTATTGCTGTCTGTGCATGAAAAAAGTACCGTAAAAAATAGGAGTAATGCAAAGATTTTATTCATCTTTCTCAATTATTTCATTGTAAAACTTAAAAATATTGCCCAGCCCTATAAGCCGGGCAATATATAATTATAAAAAAACTAGTTGGATATATTCTGAATAGCCTTCTTTCAAAGACTACCCATTATTTTATATAAAATTTCATGGTATTCCTAAAATCAGATTCTAAGAGACCTGAATGCTTATTTTTTAATAAATTTCAGTCTTTCCGTTGTCTTTCCGTCTGTAACTTCTGCGATATACGCTCCTGCTATAAGACCAGCTATATGAATACCTTTGGAATACTGACTAGTCAATACTTTTTGTCCAGCTGCATTGTAAATATTAACTACCGTTGTAGTTTCTTTCAATGATGGATTAAGCTGCAGCTGTAAAGATTCTTTTACCGGATTTTCAGCTATTTGTGTTGTAATTTTGTTTCTTTTTATCTCCTTAGTTGTTAAAAATGAAGTAGCATAAATTCCCATTTCATCAATATTGATATTCTGGACATTATTTCCGCTTGTTTTTCTGTTCGACCACATTCCGATATAGATTTTCTTCCCTGCGAAAGCAGAAAGATCTACAAGAGATTGTACAAACTCGGTAAGATCTGCCGGAAATGGATTGGCAGAATCTCCTACCTGAATTTTATAAAGACTCTGAATATCATTACCATCTGCATCTACCGTCATAGCCTGAAAATCAGCTAATGTAGGAACTTCTTTCTGTGGTGTACTTACATAGATAAAAAGATCTCTGGCAACAATAGTATGGGTAGTTCTCTGCCTTCCGATATTCGCAGCTAAAGTAACTGTACCTGCAGTATTAGTAAGATCAATCTGAGGAGAAATAATCCAGTCGTTTTCCGCGATAAATCCGTTAGCATTTCCACTTGGCACCAGACTGATAGAATGACGAAGAACACCTGAAGTTCCATAAGTAAGAGTAGTTCCGTTGTGGTAAATGTTTTGTCCCTGTACCCATCCGTTACCATTGCTGTTCAGATCATGGAATGTCCATCCCTGAAGATCAGCAGGAGTATCAAAAGAATTTCCCCATACCAGAGACTGCGCTGCAGCCAGGTGAGATAAAAACAGAACAGATGATAAAATTATTTTTTTCATAATACTGATTATTAATGTTTTTGAAGTAAAAGCAAGGAATCAGCATATGCTGTTCCCTGCTTTTTAAAAGTTTTTATTATTCTACAATAGAGAAATTGTATTTTGTCCAAAGTCCCTGGAAGTTTCCACAGTTTCTTGGAGATACATTCCAACCCCCTTCGTTGAAGAAAGGCTGGCTCATACCCCATAGAGATGCAGGCGTACCAGTCGCCAGGTTAGCTGCAGGGATTCCTGCTGTTCCTGTACCTGTAACTGAAGTAGTAAATCCGTGGATCTGGATTGTGCTGTATGCTGAAGCTGAAGAAAGTTCAGAACCTGTACCTTCTACTTTGATACCCACAGGGTAGCCTGTAACCACAGCGTTATTTAATGTTAATCTTCCGTGTCTTCTGATGTGGATACCGTTTTCATACAATACTCCTTTATTAGAGTTCTTAGCTCCGATGATAGTAAGGTTGTTGATTACCGGATGAGTCAACAATGTTGTAGAAGAACCGTCTGCGTTGTTATCAAGCTCAATACCGTTAGAATCAGGGCTTGATCCGCTAAGACTGTGAGTAGAGTTGTAATCTGCCAAAGCTAATGCACAAGTGATTGTTCCTGTATACCCGTTATCAAAGTCGAAGTTATCATCATCTGCAGCAAAAGAAACAAGGTTTGAAGCGTTTACTGTACCTCCGAAGAATTCAAAAGAATCATCTTTTCCGAAAGATACCTGAATATGGTCCAAAGTAGTTCCGTTCCCTACTCCACCTAACGTAAGACCATTGATTTCGTTTCCTGAGTTCGGCGCTAAAAGATCGTACCCTGCAAACTCAATACGTACATATTTCAATGTTCCACCGTTGTGAGAAGCATTGGTACCTCCGTAATAGAAATCAGGTCCAGATAATCCTTCAATCGTTTTTGTGAAAGGTGTGTTTGTAGGAGCGTCTCCTAAAATGATAACCCCACCGAAATCACCAGGAGCAGCAGTTGTATCTTCGTTTCCGTCTAACAATTTGTAGCTGGTGAAAATGATAGGTTGAGCTTCTGTACCCGCTGCGTTGATTTTTCCTGTTTTAGAAATTACCAAAACTCCTGTAGCTGTATTGTTTGTGCTTGGTTTAGCTTTAATGAATGTACCCGGCTGAATTGTTAATGTAGCACCATTTTTTACGGTTACAACTCCATTTAATTCAACTACACCACTCCATGTAGTATTTGAAGTAATATCACCGCTTACGCTGGTTACCGGAAGAGCAGAAGCTGTAAGGTACTCAGCAGAAGTAGATTTCATTTCGAATGGAGAAGATGAATCCGCCAGTTGATCGTTTTGACAAGCTGTAAGAGATAATGCTGCCACTGCAATTAGAGTTAGTCTTTTCATTGTTATAATTTTTAATAAATCCGGTCGTGTTATTTTATACCAGATCAGTTTTTTATTCAGGAATATCTTCCTCTCTATTCCTTCGATTTGTTTTTTGGTGTTCATCCCATCGCTGCAGGAGGAACTGCATTGCGGGAGTTCCCATAGAAACCGTTAAAGCGTGGGAAAAGCTGTTAACGTCCGGTTTTTTCAGAACTGTACTGCTGTGCGCATCATCAGTTTTTTTCAGTTTTGATCAGGTTACCGAAACCTGTACGCTTCTATAATTAAGATATCTTTTTACTCTAAGTTTCTATTTCCATGCTCATAAGGCTCATTTCCTTATTCTAGAATGGAGAAATTATATTTGGTCCAAAGTCCTTGAAAATTGCCACAATTTCTTGGTGATACATTCCATCCTCCCTCATTAAAAAATGGTTGATTCATTCCCCAACCGGAAGCAGAAAGTCCAGTAGATAAGTTAGCCATAGGAATTCCTGATGTACCAGCCCCTGTGACGGAAATTGTAAATCCGTGAACAAAAATTGTATTATAATTAGAGGCAGAAGCAAGCATTGAACCTGTACCTTCTACTTTGATTCCAACAGGATATCCTGTAATGGTAGCATCATTTAATGTTAATCTTCCATTTCTTCTGATATAAATTCCATTTCCGTACCTAGCACCCATAGTGGATTTCCAAGAACCTATTATTGTAAGGTTATTCACTACAGGATGTGTTACTAATGGTGTAGATGTTCCATCAATATTATTATCGAGTTCAATACCGTGAGAATCATTGACGGCCCCACTGAGACTATGTGTAGAATTATAGTCTGCCAAAGCAAGTGCACATGTAACAGTCCCAGTATATCCATTATTAAAATCGAAATTATCATCATCTGGTGCAAAAGAAATGAGATTGGAAGCATTTACGTTTCCTCCATAAAATTCAAAGGAATCGTCTTTACCATAAGACACCTGAATATGATCGATAGTGGTACCACTACCTACTCCGGCTAAAGTAAGGCCGTTAATTTCATGGATTGTATAGGGGAATATATCTGTTCCTCCGAATTCAATACGTACATATTTCACGATTCCTGCGTTATGATTTTGGTTAGTCCCACCATAATAATAATCAGGTCCAAAAAGTCCTTCAATGGTTGTTGTAGAAGGAGTATTCGTTAAAGCATCCCCCAGCAGGATCAATCCACCAAAGTCGCCAGGCTCTCCAATAGTATCTTCATTACCGTCCAACAGCTTATAACTTGTAAAAATAATCGGCTGATTTTCTGTTCCTACGGCATTGATCTTCCCTGTTTTTGTGATGATCAGAACTCCTGACGGAGCTGTTGTTCCTTTTGGTTTTGCTTTAATATATGTTCCTGGAAGGATTGTCAGTGTAGCTCCATCTTTTACTGTTATTATTCCATCCATTTCGATGACTCCACTCCAGATTGTATTAGTGGTAATATTACCACTTACAGTAGTTACCGGAAGTGCAGAAGCCGTAATATATTCAGATGAAGTAGCCTTTATTTCAAACGAAGATTGCTTATCCTCTAATCTGTCGTGCTGACAAGCTGTAAGGAACGATAATATTACAATTGGAATTAACTTTTTCATTGTACCGCTTTAATTATTGTGTTCTATTTTATTTAGATCTATAACTTGATTGTGTTTTTAAAACATATAGTTCACACTCAGGCTGAACATTCTTCCACTGTAAGCCCTAAACATAATCTTATCAATATTCTTGTCATACCTGTCTGTTGCACCTGGTAAAAGCCCCCATGCCTCCCTTTCAGTTCCGATTGAACTACCCAGTCCCAGTGGTATTACATAGGAATTGTAATTATTATAATATTCCTTCACTCTATTGAATAAGTTTCTTGCATTGAATTTTAATTCAAGGTTTTTGTTTCGAAGAAATTTATAGGAGATCTGTGCGTCTGCCACAGCATAAGGACGCTGTATTTCTTCTCCTTTGTAAGCATACCCAACGGTGATATACTGATCTCCTTTAGCATTATATAAAAAGCTAAGTCCCAAACGATCACCATCATAGGTCAATCCAAGATTATAGGCATAAGGAGTCTGTCCATAGAGCGGGCGTTTTACTTCATAGGTTTCATCATTCTCACCTGTTTTATAAAGATCTTTAAAGGCTACTACCTTTGTATGATTATAGGTGAAGTTTCCGCTTATAAAAAGTTTTTCCAAAAAGGTTCCGTCTGCAATAAATCCTAAATTCTTTCTTACCTCAGCCTCTACTCCCAATAATTTTGCGTTTTTCGAATTACCATTATAGAGATATAGATTTCCTTCGCTGGAAATATGTCCCTCACGTTCTATGGGTCTGTCTATATTTTTATAATACAGCCCTGCAGAAAAGATTTCTCCCAATGCGGGAAACCATTCAAATTTGAAATCATAATTATTGATGACTGAAGATGTCATTTCCGTATTATAAATCAAACCATTAGCTATAGGGTCAAAATAGGGCAAACCAGTTCTTTCATTAAATTGCGGACGAATTACAGATCTGTTGTAGGCAAGTCTGAGATTCATTTTATTCGTAGGACTGTAGGCAAAGTTCATAGAGGGCATCCATTGCCACGGTTTATCCTCAATGGCCGCTCTTTCTACATTCTTGGTATCACTGGGGTCTAATTGTTGTGAGATAAGATTATATTTAAAGTATTCTGCACGAAGTCCCCAAACTAACCTTAATTTCTTCCAACGGTTATCAAACATGACAAAAACCGCATGCTGATTAACTTCCCCTTCATATTTATCATTTTTATACAGTGCCCGGGTTTCCCATCCAATGCCTCCCGGTACATAGTGAGATCCATTGAACCATTCTGCAAGAGCTCCATACATTGTCAAATAATTTTTTTCACTATTCGGAACATTTCTGTTCTCATCTACTCGCAGAAAGAATTTTTGTTGTTGATTGGTATTATTTTTCAATGTTCCTGCATATCCTGTCTTCACCGTATTTTTTACGTTTCCAAAATCCAGATCCCATTTAACTGAAGCCCCATAATTGTAATCAGTCTCTTTATTGGCTATATATCCTCTATAAAAATTTCCTCCTGTGTTATAGATTTTATGATAGGTCAGGATCTCACTCCCAATAAAATCATATAGCGTCAGATACTGGGTATAATCTTTAGTATCAGATGTTATCCCGGTTCTTGCTGCAAACCAGTTGACTTCTGCATTTCCTATTTTATGATTCCCTTCCAGTTTATTTTGTAGGAGCATCTGAAAAATGGGATAATTCGTATTATCAGTATAAGGCCTGTCTAAGTTTTTGATCTGAGCGGGATCATTATTGGGTATAATTCCGTTATAAAAATAATTGTAGGCTAATTCTGCATTGGAAGCCATGGCACTACCCGTAGTATATTCATTCCAACCGGTAACTCTTGTTAAGGTATTATCAAAAATATGGGTATAGGAATTACGGAATGAAATTCTGTTTTTCCCTAACTGAAGTCCGAAATTAAGCATCCCTGCAACTGTAGAGTTGTAATTATAGGAAGCACCTTTATTTTTGAAGTTATAAAATGGTATAGGAGCTACTCCTTTTGTTTCCCAATCTGCAACATAAGGACCTGTGGTATCCAGCCAGTTTCCTCGTCCTGTGTGGTCAATGTCCAGTTTATTCTGTTCATTTCTGATGACAAATGCTCCTGCAAAACCCCATTTATTATTGTTTTTCAGCGCATATGTTCTTCCTAATGCCAGCTGTATATTAGATCCCATGTCACCTCTGGTTTTATAGGTGCTGAAATTATCATTGGTAAACTGTCTGGACTGCTCAAAAAATCTGGGATCTGTCCAGTTCATCGGTTCAAGTCCTTTAGGAAAATCCCTGCTTCCGTCATCATATCCGAAATAATCATACTTTCCCCTCTTACGGGTTAAAAATTCTTTGAAAGCAGACTGGTCGTTATATGAAGTTCCCAGGGTTACCGTTGTAAAATTTTCATTGGGAATATCTTTGGTTCTTACTTCCACGTAGCCTCCTGCAAAGCTTGCATTCATATCTGGTGTTGCAGATTTGCTTACCACCACACTTTCTACCATGGCAGTAGGAATGATATCAAATGAGAAGTTCTGATTATAAGCTTCCGTACTGGGCAGGTTGATTCCGTCCATGGCTGCAGTATTCCAACGTTCTCCCATAGATCGTACTACCACATATTTATTATCGATGGTGGTGATACCTGTTACCCTTTTCAGTGTTCCTCCCACATCACTGTCCGGCGTTTTGGAAATCTGCTCCGCTGAAATACCATCACTCATCTGTGCTGCTTTTTTCTGCTGGGCAAGAAGTCCCGCCTGAGTATCTGCTTTTCGGGCAGCTGTGATAACAACTTCTTTGATGTCTGTAATTTTATCGGAAGCTTTGTTTAAAGCAAATGAAACAGAACTGGTTTCTTTATTGGTAACAGATAGTTTTTCAACCCTCAGCGTATTATATTTGGGAGCTTTTATCGTCAGATTATATGTTCCTGAAGGAAGATCTATGGTAAAATCTCCGTTATTATCTGTGACTACGGTTTTCTGAGCAATAGTAACTTCTGCTCCGGTAATGGGATTTCCCACCTCATCCACTATTTTACCGGAGATACGTCCGTTTCCCGGTACCGAAATATTTGAACTTTCATATTTTATCGAAATAAGATCACCATGCAAACGGTAGATAACAGGAAGCCCGTTGGTAATATCCTTCAGGCAGTTGTTGACAGAAGTATTTTCGCATTTCACCCCTTTTACCTTCAGTTCTTTAATATCTACTTTGGAATAAGCCAGTCTCATTCCCGTTTTTCCGGCAAATTCTTCCAAAACTTCAATCAACGGTCTGTTGGCAGGCACGGAAAATGTTACTTTCTGAACCAGCTCCTGAGCTTCTGCGGCTACAGTAAAAAATAAGGCTGCTATGGTAATCCCACATTTCAAACTTTTCATACTTAATAGTGTTCTCTTGATTATGATTATTTATTTTTTTGAATAATGATTTATTTCTTAAGGATATAAGTGTTTTCTTTTTTCTGTACTTCCAATCCCAGAATGAAGGCCAGCGATTCTATATTTTCGCTAACTGTTCCTCCGGTAAAATCAGCCGTTATCTTTTTATCTTCGGCCTCTTTAGGATACAGTACTTTAGTGTTATAATTGCTTTCCAGCACTGCTACGACTTCTTTTAAAGGAACATCGTTAAAACTCAAAGACAATATTGAAGGAATTTTGTTTGTCGGGTTTTTCACAGGTTTCAATGAAATAATCGCTGTGGTATGAGCAACCCCGAAATTGGTCCACTTCTGATTAGGTTTAAGAAAAGAAACCGGAACTCCCGGAGATGATACCGCTACCTTTCCTTCATAAAGATCAACGGCTTTTCTCTTTCCGGACTGTGAGATTTTAAACACAGTTCCCAATACTTTAGTACTGAAACCCTCAGCATGAACAATGAAAGGATGTATTTTTGACTTCGCCACAGAAAAGACAGCATCTCCTTTTAAATTCACCACTCTGGTAGAAGCAGGAAATGATTTTGCTACAGTCAGTTCAGCACCTGGCAAAAGAGTGACCACCGATCCGTCTTCAAGATAAACAACACGGTTTACCGATTTTGCAAGATATACATCAGGCTTTACGAACATGGTGTAAGTAAAAATACCTCCCAGCGACAAAAGCAGAATAATAACGGCCGCAATTTTATAGAAGGATGTTTTAAAACTTTTTACAGATTGTATATCTCTTTGAGGAAAATAATATTCAAGCCCAGCTAATACCCTTTCTCTGGATTCTTTCAGATGAACAGTATCCAGATCTTTTTCTGTACGGATCTTCCATTGTTTTAAAAGTTCATTTTCTTTTTCCGAAATTGGGTCTTCCGAAATTTCCCGTTCCCAAAGTCTGAAAACAAAGGC
Source organism: Chryseobacterium sp. Marseille-Q8038 (assembly GCF_965111995.1). NCBI lineage: Bacteria > Pseudomonadati > Bacteroidota > Flavobacteriia > Flavobacteriales > Weeksellaceae > Chryseobacterium > Chryseobacterium sp. Marseille-Q8038. The sequence continues at coordinate 1,625,264 of NZ_CBCOPN010000001.1, forward strand.
TTCAATATTTTTATAAGTTAAACGTTTTTTCATAGGGTCTTTCATGGTATTCACTGATACTTCTATCTATAAGACCGTGAAAATGAAAAACTTCCCCAGCGCATTCTTAACCTTATATTCACATTACAACCAGATTGTTAATAATTTTTACCCTTTTTCACATTTACTCAACATTAATGTCATATTTGAGTGCTGTTTTTCAGAAATATTTAATCTTACTCTACCCAAAGTTCACAAAAAGTTAATTTTCCTTTAGGTAATTTTGTAACACAATATGAGCCCAACAGACTATACATTATTAAAGAAAATAAAATCAGGCGACCGCCCTGCATTTATGCTGCTGTATGACCGATACTGGGACAGTCTATATCGCTTTGTTTTTCTACGGACACGGGATAAAGAAATCTCTGAGGAAATTCTTCAGAACCTATGGATAAAGATTCTTGAGAATACAGATATGATACAAACCGATGATACGGAAAGTGCGAAAGGCTACCTTCTCCGCCACCTTCATTACAGAATCATTGATTTTTATAACAGCTACAAAAAAGCACCTCCTACTCTGAGTATTGACGAGTTTGATATTCCCAATGAAGTTGAAATAGCAGATACAGACTACTTTGAAATCCTTGAGGAAAATGAGATCAGTACTCTGTTATCAATGATTGATGAAGTGGTTTCTCAGCTTCCCTCAACGGAACAGCAGGTGTACGATATGAGAATCCGAAAAAATATGTCTGTGAATGAGACCGCAGAAGCTCTGGGAATCAGCAACAAGACAGTAAGTAATAAATTAAGTAAAGCGTTGGGAGAAATCCGAGAACAGCTGAACCCTGAGTATCAGTCGTCAAAGAAACTGGTTTCTATCCTGCTTTTGATGGAAGTTTTGACGAGGTATTGAGAATGGGATGCGAGGTTCGGGATTCGGGATTCTGGGTCGAGTCATTGGTCAATTTGCTGCGCAGTCAATCGTTAATTTTTATAACTCCTATCAAGATTCACAGCAAAGTGTATTCACCTTTTCACGTCATTGGTCAATCTGTTGGGCAGTCAATCGTCAATTTTTATAACGTCTATTAAGATTCACAGCGAAGCGGATTCACTATTCACTAAACACTGGAAGCAAAGCCTTATTAAAGTCCAGGATTTTAAAATCGGCAAGATTTGAATCTATGCTTTCATCATTATTCGTGAAAATTACGGTCTGCATTCCGGCCTCTTTTGCAGCCTTTAATCCTGAGTGGCTGTCTTCAATAGCAATGCAGTGTTCCGGGGAAACTCCAAGGTTTTTTGCAGAAGTGAGATAAACTGCAGGATGAGGTTTTCCCTGAGTTTCAAACTCTGATGAGTGAACAGTATCAAACAATTCACGAACCTGAAGTTTTTCAAGAACAACATGTGCTACACGCAAAGGAGCATTGGTTGCCAGCCCTATTTTGTATTCTTTAGTCTTAAGATTTTTAATAAACTCCTGCACACCGGACATTGTACAGTCTTTGGTCTGTATCATCTCGATCACCCTTGTTACCACTTTATTTTCCAGATCGGATGCATCAAAATTTTCCCAGGGAAATCTTTTATACCAGAATTCGGTTACTTCCTGAGTGGTCATATATTTAGTTTGTGCTGCAAGATCTTCTGTAACCTGCACTCCATAAGATGAAAATACATCAAGTTCTGCCTGTGTCCAGAATTTTTCTGAATCTACCAGAACACCGTCCATATCAAATATTACTGCTTTTAAAGCCATCTTCTGAATGATAAATTATAAATGATGAATTACTGGCTGATTTTATAAACACAGCGCTGCCCTCCGGAAATGATATGATCTATTCTTTCCACTTTGTAATCCTTACCGATCAAGGATTGAAAATTGGATAATTCGGCACGGCAGAACCCCTGACATTCTGTTGCCGCAGCACATATGGGGCAATGGTTTTCAATCAGAAAATAATCTTTGCCTTCTTTTTTCCACTCTGCCATATAGCCTTCTTCACTACGAACTTTTGCGAGAGATTCAAGGCGCTGTTCCAGAGATTTTGCGTGAGAAAGTACTTTTTCATACCGCTCATGGGTATTCTTTTCCCTATCACTGATCAGTAAGTCCAAAGCATTGTCACCCAAAAGATTTTTCACTGACTTCAGAATCTGAACCGTCACATCTGCATGCGTATCCGGAAATTGAGACAATCCTTTCTCTGTAAGGGTATAGTAAGTAGATGGACGGCCTACACCTTCGCTCTTCACCGAAGACCGGATCAATCCTTCCTGAGCAAGGTTCAGTAAATGCTTTCTAGCCCCTTCTTTGGTGATCGAAAGCTCTTCAGCAATAAGAAGCGATGTAGCTTCACCTCTCATCTTTAAAAACATCAGAATACGATCCGCAGCCGGCTTCTTCATTTGACAATATTTAGGTTGTTTTATTTTTCAACAACAAATATAGTCATTTTCTATAACCTCAAAAATCAAAGCTTAAAACAAACATTTACAAGATATTATACTTTTGAACTACAGCATCAATAAAACAACTTAAAAGTTGTTTTATTCAAATATATTTTTACCTTTGCCATACATTAATCAAAAAAATAAATACGATGAACCCGTTTACATTACCCCAATTACCTTATGCTTATGATGCTTTGGCACCTTTTATAGATACAGAAACAATGACAATTCACCATCAGAAACATCATCAGGCTTATGTAGATAATCTGAATGCTGCACTGGCACAAACCAATGAAATCAATCCCGACCTTGATTCACTGCTTCAAAGAATTAGCGAATACAGTCCTGCTGTAAGAAATAATGGTGGCGGTCATTATAATCATTCTTTATTCTGGGAAATCCTTTCTTCTCAACCCAAGCTAAATCCAGAAGGTATGCTTCATGATGATATCACGGCAACTTTCGGAAGTCTTGAGAACCTTAAAGCAGAAATGAAAAAAACAGGTTTGGCACAGTTCGGTTCCGGATGGGTATGGCTTTTTGTAAAATTCAACGGATCTCTGGCCATCAGCTCTACCCCTAATCAGGATAATCCGATGATGGATGTTCTTTCTATGAACAGAGGTTTCCCCATTCTCGGAATAGATGTATGGGAGCATGCCTATTATCTGAACTATCAGAATAAAAGGGCCGATTATCTGGATGCTTTCTGGTCTGTACTGGATTGGTCTTCTGTGGAGAAAAAATACGAAGAAGTTTTATCAAAAGTAAGATAATCAACACAGAATAAACAAACTATGACTGAGGAAAATTTTATCAATAAAGCAAAGGCTTCCGGCATTATTGCCCTTGACCTTTCAGACTATAAACCTACTACGGAGATTGTAGAACTGGATATCAAAGAGTATCTTTTCATGGGAATGATTGTTAAGGAAAAAGAGTTTAAAGAATCAATTGCTGCGGTAGATTTTTCTGTATACAACGAAAAAGCAGTAGGTATTACCTGCTCTACCGATGCCATCATTCCGCCATGGGCTTACATGTTCATTATGGAAAAACTTTCGCCTTATGCTTCTTATGTGGATTTAAATGATGCCGAAGCAATTCTGCTCGATCTCTGGAAACGCCGTCTCATCTACGCGGATCTGAAACAGTATAGAAATCAGAAAGTGGTTGTTCGGGCCAGTACCCATCATGATCCTTCACTTTATTTACTCGCTGCAGGATTATTGAAACCTTTGGTTAAGACACTGATGTATGGCGAGATAGGATTACCCAAAGTAATTTTTAAACAATAAAAAAATGAAAGCAATCATATTCAACGGATCACTGGAAAGAAGAACCTTATCTACTTCCGGACTGATTTCAGAGTATTTTTCAGAACAGCTGAAAATACTGGGAATTCAAACAGATATTTTTACACTGGCTGATTCCGGCATTCCATTATTCGATGTTACCCTTACCAAAACCCCTTTGGCGGTAGAACGCATGACTCAGATGTTCACTGATGCAGATCTGCACATCTGGCTGGCTCCTCTTTATCACGGAAGTATTCCGGGAGTGATGAAAAACTGCCTGGACTGGCTGGAAGTAACCGCCAACAGGTATGAACCTTATCTTACGGATAAAACTGTGGGGTTGGTATGCTGGGCAGATGGTCTGCAGGCGATGCAGGGAATCAATGCCATGGATTCTATTGCCAAATCATTGCGTGCATGGCCATTACCTTTCAGTGTTCCTATTGTAAGATCATCATTATTTGCCTCTGATCAATCCACTGAAATTTCAGCTCTTTACTCTGGTAAGTTTGATAAACTGATCAGCATTGCTACCTCAAAAAAAATAGAAAAAACGACTATAAACCATTCATAACATGACAGAAACAGATATACTGATCATTGGTGCCGGCCCTGCAGGGTTATTTACGGTATTTGAAGCCGGCCTTCTCAAAATGCGCTGCCATATTATAGATGCACTGCCGCAGATGGGAGGCCAGTTATCAGAACTGTATCCCAAGAAACCTATTTTTGACATTCCCGGATTTCCCAGTGTACTGGCCGGAGAACTCATTGATAATCTTTATGAGCAGATTAAACAGTTTGAGCCTGGCTTTACATTTAATGAAACAGCAATACATCTTCTCAAACTGGAAGAAAATCTTTTTGAAGTGATTACTGATAAAGGAACAAAACACAGAGCGAAAGCCGTTATTATAGCCGGAGGTCTGGGAAGTTTTGAGCCTAAAAAACCACCTATTGAAAACATTTCTGATTTTGAGGAACGCGGCGTCAGTTATTTTATCAAAAGGCCGGAGGATTATACCGGAAAACATATAGTCATTGCCGGAGGTGGGGATTCTGCACTGGACTGGACGATTCATCTTGCTGAAATAGCTGCGTCCGTTACTCTTATTCACAGAAGGAATGAATTCCGCGGAGCTCTGGATTCTGTTGAAAAGGTAAAAAAATTAAAACAGGATGGAAAAATCAACCTTATTACCCCGGCAGAAGTGGTAGCGGTGGAAGGAGAAAATCATTTAACAAGAATATTTATTGAAAAAGAAGGAACAATTCAAGCCATTGAGACAGATTATTTTATTCCTCTGTTCGGGCTGGTTCCCAAATTAGGTCCTTTGGCTGATTGGGGACTTGAACTGGAAAAGAATGTGATAAAAGTAGACAACAGCGCTGACTTTCAAACGAATATTCCAGGGGTGTATGCTGTAGGAGATATCAATACCTATCCTTATAAAATGAAACTGATTCTGTGCGGATTCCATGAAGCAGCCATTGCCTGCCAAAGTATCTATCAGCGTTTGAATCCCAATAAAAAATTTGTACTAAAATATACCACGGTAAGTGGAATTGAAGGCTTTGACGGCACCAGAAAGCAGGCAGAAAAACAGGTAGTAGCTACTATTGACTAAGGATTATGGAGAATGAAATTACCATTACTGTTATCGACCAAAACGGTAATGCTCATACATTATTATGTCCTTTAGAAATGGGACTTACGCTTAAAGATATCTGCAAGGCTTACGAATTACCCATGGAAGCTATGTGTGGAGGAATGGCCATGTGTGCCACCTGTCATTGTTTTATTCTCAGTGAAGCCATCCCTCTTCCTGAAAAAAATGATATCGAGGAAGCTCTGTTATCAGAACTGTTTACCTCCAATACAAGCAGCAGATTAGCCTGCCAGATTCATCTGACTGCCCAAATGGATGGACTGTCAGTAAAAATTGCTGCAGATTAATGAGTTAAAATTAAAAATTAGCACACTTTATGCTGCTTATTTTCAAAGAACAGTGTTGAACTGCTGTAATTAAGTTTAGCGGGGATTTCTGAATCGTCCGACGTTGAAGAAATCCCTTTTTTAAACCCTTTAAATCCATACAATATGGCTATAAAAATAACAGATGCCTGTATCAACTGTGGAGCCTGCGAACCTGAATGCCCCAACTCAGCCATTTACGAAGGTGCTATCGACTGGCGCTGGAAAGACAAAACAAAACTTTCAGGACATATCACATTTCCTGACGGCACAGAAGGTGATGCCGATGCATACCATGAAGCTGTTTCGGACGAAGTTTATTATATCGTTTCGGGAAAATGTACAGAATGCAAAGGTTTTCATGAGGAACCTCAATGTAAGGCCGTGTGTCCTGTAGACTGCTGTGTGGATGATCCTGATCACAGAGAAACTGAAGAAGTATTATTGGACCGGCAAAAGTTCATGCATAGTGCCTAAGTACCTGATTGAGTAATTTGATTACCAGTATGAACCAGGAAAACGACTAAAAATTTCTATCTTTTATATTTAATTTTCAATAGAGGCGGGTTTTAACCCGCCTTCTTATATTTCCTATTTTTTCGACTTTAGCCAAAACTTATTTTGCGGTAATCTCAGTGTAGATTTTCTGAGTAAAAGAAGTTTCTACACCTGTTTCAGAACCATATTTCAATATGGCACCTGCAAATAGTTCCAGTTCATTATCCTTCTTTCCCGAATGGATATCAAGCTGTAAGGAAGTAGGTGTTTCAAAAGGAAATGTAGATGCTTTTTCAAATGTTTTATCAATGATATCTTCCTGAAGATGGATTTCTTTTTTACCAGCAATCTGTTGTATTTCTTTCATAATTTCTGTTGCTTCCTTCTTCTGTTTCTCGTCCGTACATACAGTTCCGATGGATGAATTATGCTTTGCCGTTACCAATCCGAAACTGGCAATGAAAATAAATTTCGTCCAGATATCCGTTAATGAATTATCTTTGAAATCAAAGTCAATTTTACTTTCTCTCAAAAGGTCTGTCACCCATTCCACTGGAGTGGAAAAATGCTCAGGATCTCTACCAACAATCATTTTCCCTACTTTTCCTTTATGCTCTACAATTCCTCTCTCTTTAATATGAGAAGCTACATAAATACAGGTTGGAAGAACGGTATGCTCCGGAATAACGGTACGTATTCTGTCATAGATGTCTGCTCCGTTCATCATCGGAAGCAAGATCGTATCTTTGTTGATGACCGGCAGCAACTGCTTACATACATTTTCAAGGTCATATTCTTTAACACAAATTAATACCAGATCAGGATTTTCAATCTCACGGATGTTCTGTGCAATGGTATCAGGATGAGTCTGCGGATTAGCATGTTCAGGAGACAGCAAAGTCAATCCGTTATCTTTTACTTTCTCGTAAGTTTCTCCACGGGCCACAAAGGAAACGGTATATTTCCGGGAAGTTTCATTAGTCTGATTTATTTTAAATCCAAAATAACCGCCTACACCACCTAATCCTACTACTACAATATGTTTTTTGTTCATGAATTATTTTTAAACAAAGATCAGTGATCATTTCTGAACTATCACTTGACAAATGAAAAGAAATTACAGTTTGTGAATATCCCTTCTGATCCTGCTCAGTGAGCTGTCTTTAATTCCTAAATAAGAAGCAATTACTTTCAAAGGAACATGCTGAAAAATATTGGGATCCTTCTTCATCAGATTGAAATATCTTGTGGATGCTTTCTGGCTGGCCATTTCAATCAGTCTGTCATGAATATTATAATAATTAAGGACAAAAAGAAGCCGGCTAAATTCCCTGAATTCGGGAATATTATGGAAATTATGCTGTACATTTTCCAATCCTGTTTCCCAGAAAATGCAGTCTGTAACAGTTTGATATATTTCTTTGGCAGGCTGCTGTCTGAAAAAGGATAAAAAGTCATTAACGAAGCAGGGAGCTTTATAAATATTGGTGGTAATCTCCTCATTATCTTCATTCAGAATATACGAGCGGACATACCCTTTTTCAAGAAAATAGGTTTTGGTACTGATGGCATCTTTATCCAGCAAAATTGTATTGGCTTTCAATTCAAAGCAATTAAATTTTTCAGTGATCTTTTCAACCACTTCTTTTTCAATACTGAATAGAGAATGAAAGTAAATGTTAAGTGATGATTTGTCCATTAAAATGACCTCATAAATCTATTTTGAGACTTCTAAAATAGTGATAATTCAGATATTCGTAAAAATTTCTATGCCTTTAATGGTCTGATTTCACTGCTTTCGTTGCTATAAATGTTGGTAGATATTCATCAATTAAAAAGCGCGGATTTGGCTGCATTTCTTCTATAAAATCTGCAATTAAAAAACCTGCTCTCAATTGTCCGCCAATAAGATCTGAAAGTGTATGCCCGAAAACCAGCGCTTCATTATGTTCCAATTTTCTATTCATCTGATTCTGATCCAAATCTTTTATATCAGCATAAGGAAGTGTATATTTTGGTCTGATAATTCCATCTTTTATATCCTGAGGATTTCGGTCTGCTACAAACACAACGGGATTAAAAAAGCTGGCCAGCAATACTCCTCCTTTTTTCAAGACTCTATACGTTTCTCTCCAAACGGGATTCACATTTTCCACATAATGGTTGGATATGGGATGAAATACAATGTCAAATGTTTCATCTTCAAATACACTCAGGTCTCTCATGTCCCCCTGAACGGTTTTCAGTGACAAACCGTCACGTTCAGCAACTTTTTCATCCTGTTTAAGCTGTTCACCGGAAATATCAAAAACAACTACGGAAGCTCCTGCTGCTGCCAGTACCGGAGCCTGCTGTCCTCCTGCAGATGCCAGACACAAAATTTTCTTTCCTTTCACATCTCCCAACCATTCCTTATTTAATGGTTTCGGAGTCAGATGAACCTCCCATTTTCCTGCTTTCGCATCATTAATTAAGTCTGTACTTACAGCTTTTGACCATTCATTCTCTTCTAATGCCTGTTTGTTCCAGGCCGCTTCGTTGTGCTGTATAAAATTGATTTCTCTTTCCTGCATATTTTTCATTTTCCGGTCATTAACTCTTAATTTACAAAAATATCATATTCATAGGCAAATCAGCTGGTACAGATTTTCTAAAATGTACTAGTCCAGTTCAATATTCAAATTGTATTGTACTTTGTAGTTTACAACAATTTTTGTAATTTTCTTAATCTAAAAGCAGTCTGCACAGACAATAATTATGGACAATGACTTCTCTTATCATTTCATAGAACCTGACCAAGAGATCGCAGATTTTGTTGAAAATCTGGGAACTTTTCAGAACCTTTCGGATGAAGCGAAAGAAGTGGTTATCATCCCTGATGGAAGAATTGATTTATTTTTTTCACAATCGGCTTCAGAGCCTTTTCATATTACTCTTCTCGGGCTGGAAACTTATCCGGAACAAAGATACATTGCTCCCCATACCATTGCCTTTGTAGTCAGTTTTAAACCTCTTGCTGTTGAATATATTTTGAATACCTCTATTGCAGATCTTTTGAATATTGGAAAAGAACTTTCTCCTGATTTCTGGGATTTTAAAACAGATGATTTAAAAGATTTTTCCTGCTGCTGTACAAAAGCAATTCAAAAAATAAAAGAACGGCTTCCCACAAAGGTAGATGAAAGAAAACGCCAACTTTTTGAGCTGGTTTATGCTTCAAAAGGAGAAATGAGTGTGCAGGAACTTTCTGAGAAAACAGGCTGGAGCAGCAGGCAGATCAACCGTTATTTTACCAAACAGCTCGGCTTGTCATTGAAAGCCTACTCTACTATTTTGCGTTTCAGGGCATCTTTGGAACACATCGCACAGGGAAGGCTCTTTCCGGAACTTAATTATACCGATCAGAATCATTTCATCAAAGAAGTGAAAAGATTTTCAGGGGTTGCTCCTAAAGAATTATCCAAAAATAAAAACGACCGATTTGTACTATTATCAGTGTTGAAAGGAAAATAAATTTGCATTGTAAAATTTAAATTAAAATGCTGATAGAAAATAAATCAATAGCAATCGTTGGTGGTGGTCCTGCAGGACTTACACTGGCAAGACTTTTACAATTAAAAGGTGCAGATGTAAAAGTATATGAAAGAGATTTCAATAAAAATGCACGGGTACAGGGCTCTCCTCTCGATATGCATGAAGACTCAGGACTGGCAGCCCTGCGCAAAGCAGAATTATTGGAGGAATTCAAAAAGACTTTCCGTCCCGGTGCAGACAGAACACTGATCATGAATGAAAAGGCTCAAATATTTTTTAACGATCATGAAACAAAACCTGAAGAAGATTTTGGACATGAGCATTTTCGTCCAGAGATAGATCGGGGTCCATTAAGAAATATGCTGTTAGAGTCCTTGCATCCTGACACCGTAGTCTGGGACAGTCATTTTCTCTCGATGGAACCTCAAAATGAAGGCTGGCTTTTGCATTTCAAAAACGGGAATTCCGTGTATGCAGACCTTGTTATTGCCGGAGACGGAGCCAATTCTAAAATCCGGCCTTATCTCACTGATATCAAACCAGTTTATTCCGGAGTTATTATGTTGGAAGGAAATATTTCAAAAGAAAATGCCCCTAAGATTGATGCCCTAATTAAAGGCGGAAAAATAATGGCATTCGGAAATACAAAAAATATTTTGCTGGGCCAGAAAGGGAATGGAGATCTTGGGTTTTATGCAAGCTTTAAAGCTGATGAAAACTGGCCTGCCACCAGTGGTCTTGATTTTTCTGACAATGCACAGGTGCTCAAATGGTTCAAAACAGAATACTCCGAATGGAATCCTTTATGGGAAGAATTGTTTGAAAATGCTGGAACTCCGTTTATTCCACGCCTGATTTACTCTATGCCCTTAGATCAAACATGGAAAACCCAGCCCAACCTGACACTGATTGGTGATGCTGCTCACGTAATGCCTCCATTTGCAGGAGAAGGTGCCAATATGGCCATGCTGGACGCACTTGAATTGAGTGAATATTTAACGAATGACAGTTACAGCACATTACAGGAAGCAATTTCCAGCTATGAACATCATATGCGGAAAAGAGCTGCCACTGCCACACAGGAATCCCTTGAAAACGGCGAACGGATGCATTCTGAAAAGTCATTGGCAACCATGCTGGACTTTTTTAATGGTCATCTTACTTCATCATAAACAAAAGGCTGTCTCAACCAGAGACAGCCTTTTTCAGTTAAATAAATCTTTTTTCTCTCCGCGTTTTAGATCCTGATGCGGAGATTCATTTGTGTTATTTCTTGATTAACTTAGTATTATAAGTATTCTTATCATCTTTTATAGTGATCACATACATTCCTTTTACCAAAGAAGCAACATTGATCCTTCCTTCAATTTTACCTTCCTGAACTAATCTTCCGTCAGCACTGTAGATTTTGTAATCTGCTTTACCTTTAAGGTTTTTCACTTCTACAAATGTATCTGCAGGGTTAGGATAAATAGATACTTCGGATGATTTCGTGTCTACGACATCTCTCACAGCAAGGTTAGCATTTTCCGAAATCTTCACAGAAAAATCTCTGAAAGATCCTACAGAAACTATTCCACCACCATTTACAGGTACAGTAGGACTTCCACAAGGTCCGCTGGCTGCATTAAAGAAAGTACTTGCAACTCTCATTCTCAACAATTTTTCACCAGAGTACGCCGTGTCAGGCACTGTAAATGTCACATTTCCGTCACGAAGGTAAGCCTGAGCAGCGGCAGCATAGAAAGGAAGAGCTCCACTGGTTACTACTTTTTCAGAGTTTTCAAAGACTCCGTTTCTGTTGTAATCTATCCAGATTTCAAGCCAGTCGTTATAGTTTCCTCCCGCAAGGTTTCTAAAGCTTGCTATATATTGAGTTCCTTTTGTTAAATTAACAGCTTTGGTTGCATCTTCACTAAAGTCAAGATATGTTTTGTAAACATCCAATCCGGTATATACATAAGCCAGGTTAGATAATGTCAATTTTACAAGACCACTATTAAAGCTTCCGCCATTTCCTCCTGTAGTCATTAAACAATAATCTGAACCTGTTCTCAGTCCTTTTGTTTTAAAGGCATAATTAGTAGAGAATGCTCCCGGAACACTATTTACAACGGCAGCTACCTGTACTTCATAATTGGTTTCATCTTCAAGATTTGACAACAATACAGAGTTGACAGCACTTGTTGTATTCGACCAGCTTGCAGCCCCTACTTTTCTGTAATTGACAGAGTAAGTGGCTCCCGGTACTTTATTCCACGATATTCTCGCCGTTGTTTTTAAAACTTCTGTCTCTATTGCAGAAACTCCTGTTGGAGCAGCGGCAGTAGAAGTAGGAGCCGTTCCTACTGTTACAGCCGGAGATACAGCATAGAAAATATTGCCTACTGCTGATATTCTTAATTTAACAGTTCCCGTTACATTAGCCGGCATTTGTACAGCATAGCTTCCTGTATTAGGTGTAGAAGCTACCAGATCTGTCCATGTAGCCCCGTTATTGGTTGTATAATCTATTTTTACGGCAGCTACATTATAAGGAGCGTTATTGGTGTTTGCAGCATCCCATGTGATGGTATTGGATGCATCATTATATAAAACAGATGCTGTGGTAAGTCCGCTGAATTTGAAAGGTCCGTCATTACCTACTGTTACAACCGTTTCAGCAGTGGAAGTCATTGGTCTTGCTGCATTCTGATCTCTTACAGTGACCGCATAGTTCAATGTTCTTGGGATATAGGAAACGGTTTCCCATACCTGTTTGTCTGTCAGTACACCATTCAATACAGTTTCCAGCTTAGGGAAATATCTTCTGCTGGTAGCTGTTCCCGGTAAAGATCTCGCAATAGCTCCTTCTGCATTATAGCCCCATCCGCTATCTCCGGAAATCGTATTCCTGTCTCCTACACTGTTGTATTGTTCCCATGTATAGGTAACAAGATCACTTTCTGCATCTACTGCTACCGCGTCCAGATAATAGGCAGTTCCTTTAGGAATAGAATAATTAGCCAACGGTGTAATTACCGGTGCGGTATTGTTTATGATATCAACAGCAACACCACATCCTACTTTAGTTTCGAGGTTATTCAATACCTGAGAAATAGATTTATAATGGAAATATCCATCCATATTGGCCTGAATATTATCCTGAGTAATTCCCGGATATCCCATGATCGTTGTTCCTCCCCAAGGCTCTACATTGGCACCGGAAGCTTCAGTTCTCATAGAGAAGGTATGGTTGGCTCCCAGCTGGTGTCCCATTTCGTGTGCTGCCATTAAGTCAAATACTTCTCCTACAGGGTCAGGGCTCATTGAAAAAGCGGCACCTTTTCCTAAAGAAGTATTAGTGGCAGGATTTGTACAAACAATTCCTATTCCTCCGGCATTTCCATTTCTGCTTTGTCCTACATTGCGATGAAATACGTGTCCGATATCATAATTGGCATTTCCAACATCTGCCGTCAGCTTTTGTTGCAGCTGTAAGTTTAATGATGGATCTCCTGTTGCTGCCTGAGGGGTATAAAAATCGGTAGCAGGATCTGTATAAATAATTCCCGGAAGATCCAACACATTAAAGTGAGCTCCAAAATCTCTCTCAAAAACCCCATTGATTCTGGTCATTGTATTATTGATCGCAGCGACAGCCCCGGCAACTGTGCCACCGTGAAATTGCGTATATTCTCCGGTAACTGCCATAGCCATTCTGAAAGTTCTGTATTTTGTATTAGTAGGTCTGTTGGTAATTCCTACATTGGAAAGCATCTTTTTTCCGTTTTCCACCAGTTTACCTATCTCTTTAAGATCATGCTCCGTATCACATTCAAACCCATGCATGTCTCCTTTTTCCTTTGTTTTATAAAAAACACCATAAGTCTGTTTATCTGCACTTATAGGTTCTATAAACTGAAATATACCGTCTTTAATAATCATAGACTGCATATCTGTAGGAGATGTACTAAATCTTAAATACTTAGAAGCATCATCCACGCCAATTCCTACATAGGATCCCAGCTGATATCTGTCTACAAGAGATTGATCCATCACAGGATTGCTATAGACCGCAAATTTTTCAATTTTTCCTTCTGCTGTTGCTAAAGAAATAATAACAGGACGTGCATTTTTTCCCGTCTCTTCAGCATTTTTCAACATTTCTCTCAGAGACTTCAAATCAACTCTGTAAGAATGTTGTACGGCAACTCCTTCTCTTATCTGTGAAGTTTTCTGAGAAACAGATTCCCATCTCTGAGCATTGAAAGCCGTAAAACATGATGCTAACGCACAAACGAATAAAATTCTTTTTTTCATAGATTTATATAAAATTATTTTGGTACAGATATAAGGTTGCTTATTTTTTCATCAAAAGATCGTTCAGACATTGTATTTAAAACCATAGCGGAACATTATCATAAATACAACAAAACGAAATCAATCGTATTAAATTCGCAAAAAATCCTACCACAAAGCTTGTATATTTCAAATAAAAAACAAAAAAAAATCCTACTACACAGGTACAACAAGCATGATAATTATTTAATTATCAATAAATTATATTCAAAACTCATTTCGGTCTTACATAATATAAGTTCTTTTAGGCGAGGAATCATTAAAATCTCAGGAAGAAAACTGGAGATAAAAACGTATTGAAAATCAGGACGAAAGTCATACTTAAATAGTACTTAAAGAAGATAAATTATGAAAAATTAAGGTAAAAAATAAGTCAGTTGAGAATGATCAGCTCTTTTTTTGATTAATAATTCCACAAATCAACTAAAAACATAACGATTTATATATCAAATATTTAAAAACAAAAATACAATATGTAGTACCCATGTAGTATAGTATTTTTTCATGTTCCCAATAAAAATTTTCATATTTGACCAAAGAGACCACAAGAAAAAAACCGAGTGGTGAAAAGAGAATATTTCGAGTACTGTCTGACCTGATAAATCAGACAGTTTTTTTTTGGATTATTGTAAGGTATCAAAGAAATGATAGATGTCTGTTTCTCCAGGAATGTCCAGCTTTTTTCTGATTCTGTATTTTTTCTGCTGGATACTTCTATGCTGAACCATCGTATAGCTTGCTATTTCTTTAGAAGTAAAATGCAGTTTAATCATAGCACAAAAAACCAATTCAGAATTTTCAAGACTTGGGTTAATCATTAAAAGCTGAGCTATAAACTCTGGGTAAGCTTCTTTAAAACGATCCAAAAATTCAGAATCATTCTTTTTACCAAGTTCTATAATCTCTTCCTGCTTATTGTCATTCATCCTTATTTTCAGATTTTCAGCTTCTATAGAAAGGACTTTTTTCCGTTTTCTCAAGGTAAGAACAATTCTCCAGGCATATAATCCCAACAGGCAGAGACCTAAGAACGACAGGGAAACAATCCAATATATTTTTCTTTGACGGTGATCGGTATCTTGTTGGGCTACCGTAATAAAAGACTCCATATCCTGATTAATGGTAGCCAGCAAAGATGTGTTGGTCTTATAAAAAGCATCCGTGTACGCCTTCAGATAAAAATAGGCCTTCTCTTTATCCCCTGTATGTTCATATAATACCCTGAGATCATTATAGATATACTTGGCGTAATAAGCGTAGATACGCTTAGTTTTTTCATTGATTTTCAATGCCCTATTAAAATACACTTCTGCTTTATCATATTCTTTATAATTAAGAAAGTACTCTCCCATAATAGTATTCGTATAGAGGGCTATTCCGTCTTCTTTACCACCTATATTGGCTTTATTACAGGCAATTGTTATGTACTTATAGGCAGAATCCCTGTCTCTGCGCATATAAACATAATCGCTTATAGCACAGTCTGCAAGCCCCGTATTGTCCAGTTTTTTGGCTTGATGGAAATATTCAAGCGCTTTTTCGTATTCTTTTTTTTGGGTAAGATAAATTGCCTGTCTCAAATAAATACTGAAAAGTATATCATTTTTAAGCTCTGAGTTATCACTTTTCTTTATAAAGCTCATGGCTTCATTGTTATATTGAAAAGCTTTATCAAGCCTTCGAAGTTCTACATTGAAGCGGCCATAAACGTTATAAAATCTGGCTTTGTGAATATTATCCTCTGAACCATCCAGAATCTCTTTTGCATTATCAAAAAGAATCTGCGACTTCTGAAAATTTTCCAGTGAAATATTAAGCTCAGCCAGATTGATAAAGCATAGCGCCTTCCCTTCTGCATAATTCATTTTATTAGCCTGATCATAATATTTTTTATTAAGCGTAATCAATGAATCATACGCTCCGGAAAGCCTGAATTTCTCATTCTGCTTAAGCAAAGAGACATCAAATCTCTTTTCAGCCTCTTTCTTTGAATGAGAATGGCACGAAACTAAAACAAAAAGTAAAACAGAAAGAAAAATACGCATCATAAGTTTCTCTATTTAAGCTAAATTCCTCTATTAATTATGATTAAACAATGATCTCTCAGAATAATGGTTTTCATATTTTAAAAATTATCAATGATTTTTTCTGATAAGATCAACAATAAAATCTTTTCATAAAACAGAATCCTGCTGCTTTTATTGTGATATATTTTTTATTCTGTTAACGTTTCAAAAAAGTCATAAATATCTGTTTCTCCGGGAATATTCAGTCTTTTTCTTATCCTGTATTTTTTTTGCTGAACAGATTTGTGCTGTACAAAAGTATAATCCGCAATCTCCTTAGAAGAAAAACGTAATTTCAACATGGCGCAGAAAGCAAGCTCTGAATTTTCAAGATCCGGATTGATTTCCAAAAGGGCTTTTATAAATCCAGGATACAATTCTTTGAATTTCAACAAGAAAGAAGAGTCATTCCTTCTAGCAAGTTCAATTACTTCTTCCCGCTGCTTTGTCTGGACATGATTTTTCAATGCATCTGTTTGCTCTTTCAAAGTATTCTTCTTCTTTCGTAATCCGCCAATCATCTTCCGGACATATACTCCTGAAACGGTAAGAACGGTGATTGACAGCGCGATAAATAGCGGAAGATCATTTTTATGCCAATCCGATTCCTGTTTTACTTCTGAAATAAAATCTTCAGTTGTTTTATTCATTGCAGCGAATCGTGCAGCATCAGATCTTCCTTCCTCTTCCATATATTTCTTCAGATAAAAATAGGCCTTTCCACCATCATTTTTTTTCTTGTATAATTCTGCAAGAGCCTTATAAACCTCTTTTATATGGGAGGAGTAAGTGCGTCTTGTTTTTATATTGATTTCCAGTGCTTTTTTAAGCGCTTTTTCTGCCTGTTCACTATTATCAACATCATTATAATAATATCCCATGGTGTAATACACCCAAAGTGACTCCACATCTGTTGTTTTCTGACTAAGCATTTTTTCATCTGCCCTGGCAATATATATTCCTGCAGAATCAGGCTTATGGGTAAATAAATAATACTGTGCCATCATACAATTGGTATACGCTGAATTTTCCAGCACATTGGCTTTTGTAAAACATTTTAAAGATGTCCCAAACCATCCCTTCCATGCATAATAAATAGCCTTGTTTACATAAAGTCTTGGAAGAAGCTTATCAGTGAGTTTCGTTTTTTTTACCTGTTTAAAATAATAAAATGCTTTATTGTTACACGCTATAGCCTTATCATATATTTTAAGATGAGAATAATACAGGCTGTAATCATCATAGAAAGTCGCTTTATGATATGCATTTTCAGAATGTATCAGATCTTTTTCTGCTTTATTGAAAAAAAATCGGGCTTTTTCATAATTTCCAGCTGAGACATTCACACTTGCCATATTCAGATAGCAGAGCCCTTTCCCTGCTGGATATCTCATTTTGACTGCCTTTTTCAGATATTTTTTATTAAGCTGGGCAAAGGCTTCATATCCACCAGACAACTGAAGTTCAGAACTTTTAGTCAATAAGGAAAAATCAAAATCCTCTCTTTCAGTAGTATGGGATTCGCTATGACATGAAAATAGACACAGAAATAACCCCACGCAGATACTAAAGGTTATTATATTCTTTATACCCTTCGGATATGTCTTTTTATTTTTAAAAATGAACCAGTTAATTTTTCCCATCACCTCCACTTTTCCTTATATATCTAGATATCTACCTATTCATTTTCTTACAAATAAGTTGATAATTATCTACCGTTATTTCAATATTATTCCCCAATATGTGTTATAAATATACATATTTTATCATGTTCATTATGAAATAAACAGGTTATTTTGCAAAAATGTAACATTCAAATAAAACAATGTGATTTTCCCCTTAAACGAATACTTTTTTAAAATTTACAGACCACTTAGGTAAGTATTTCTGATCAAACGTATATGTTTTGTTTTTAATAAGACTATCTAAAAAGAAATTTGTTACAGATTGATCAGCAGGTTTACAAATTTTAATGAAATTAATTAAAATTCAGTGATAAATTTAAGAGGAAGCCAAAATAATCCACACCTTTGTATTGGATATAAATGAAAATGACAAATAAGATAACCATGAAAAATATTAATTTTCGAAAACTTCTTCCTGAAGAAAGTAAAATCTACAGAACCATCAGGTTGGAAAGTCTGGAAAAATTCCCCGATTCATTTGGAGCAAACTATCAGGAAGCCCTGAAAATTGAAAAATTTCCAATGGAAAGCCATATTGAAGAGCAGACCAAAGAAAGATTTGTATTTGGAGCTTTTACCGATGGAGAACTTATAGGGATCTGCAGCTTTGTGAAGGGTGAGGACAATACCGGAAATATTTATCAAATGTATGTTAAAAATGAATTCCAGGGAAAAAATATTGGACAGGGATTGCTTGAAGCAGTTATTAAGGAAGCCTCTCATACATTTCATGGCATTGAAATTCTTTTAGAAGTTACTCCGGGAAATGACAAAGCTTATAAACTATATAAAAAAGCGGGATTTCTGGAAATAAAATCTTCCACCACTGAAAATATCAGCAATATCACCATGAAATATCAGGTCTGAATAAAAATTTACAACCATTCAAAAAAACTTCGTTTAGAAACCTAGTACGTACTGCATAGTTAAATATTATAAATGAATTCCTGCATTTGCTAAATTTAACCTGAAAAAAGAAATGTAATTGTGCATTAAGACCAGATCCTTGTAAAAAATCTTAATGACAGCCCATGATTTTTAAGTTAAATACAACATGAAAACGGAAAGCTTTGAAACTATATGTGAAGACGGAATACCGCTTAAAGGAATTCTCCTTATTCCGGATCAGCCAAAAGCTGTAGTTCAGTTTAATGGTGGTACAGGAACAAAGAAAGAATTTTACCTGTCATTTCTTACCTATCTTGCTGAAAATGATTTCCTGTGCTGTCTTTGGGATTACAGGGGAAGCGGAGATTCTTTTTCCGGAAATTTAAAGACCTGTGGATTTAAGTTTTCAGATTATGGAGTAAGAGATATGCCTGCTATCAAGGACTTTCTGAACGAAAGATTTCCTGAACTTCCGTTTATCATTGTTGGGCATAGTGCTGGCGGGCAGCAAATCGGATTTATGAAAAATCTGGATAATGTAAAAGGAATGATCAATTTCGCCGTATCAGCCGGCTATTATATGAATATGCCACTGTCTTACAGAATGAAAGCTTATTTTTACTTTTACCTTTTTGCCCCTATAAGTATTTTAATGACAGGATATGTAAAAGCTAAAGCCTTTGGATTAATGGAAAACCTGCCTAAAAATGTAGTGTATGAATGGCGCAGCTGGTTGGAAAAGAAAAATTACTTCTTCGATGCTAAGTTTTATGGCAAAACAGTTCCGGTTGGGCATTTCAGGAATTATACATTCCCTGTTCATTTATATTGGACGATAGACGACACCATATCAAGTCAGAAAAACACAGAATCTTATTGGGAACATATTGACAGTAAAGAAGCAATTACTTTCACGAAGTTAGTTCCTTCAGAATTAGGATTGAAGAAAATTGACCACTTTGGTTTTTTCAAAAAAAATATGAAAGACAGGCTTTGGGAAAATGTAGTAGGTCAATTAAATGCTTTTCTTTTAAATCATTAACCTCAAACACCTCCTTTGAACTTGTATTTCCATGGAGAAAAAATAATAAATTATGAACAAACAAAATGGACAAACCATTATAAAAAATGATTTGTCCATATGAAGTGACCCGGCTGGGATTCGAACCCAGGACCCATACATTAAAAGTGTATTGCTCTACCAGCTGAGCTACCGAGTCGGCCACTTACTTTTTTCAGCAAATCCCTTTATTTAAGGGACTGCAAAGATAGAAACATTTTCACTAAATCCAAATTTTTCTCCACATTTTTATTCAAAAAAACAGGTACAAAACAAAAAAATGGCAGACGATAGTAATGAACCAAAATTCTAATCACAATTCCCCATTTATAAACACCTGTTTATTAAACAGATTCAATAATAATTGTAATTAATAACTAAAAGTTTCTAAAATGAAAAGAGATGCAATTCTTCAATTGCACCCCTACTGCTGTAGTTCACTACATCTATAAATAAAACCAATAAACTTTCATTTGATTTAAAAAATTTCATTCATCATATAAATAATCAATATATAACATTGGGAGTTTATAATTTGTTAAGACTTAATGTATAGGTAGGTGCACCATAACTAAAACTAAGATCTACTGAACTCATAGAAGATCCTTGTAGATTACCTCCTCCATCTTTAGTTCTATAAAAAATCATTCTGATCAGATTTCCTGCATTCAAAGGTTTAATTACAGGTGCCGCTGTGAAATTATAAGCTCTTGCAAGTCCCACTGCCACTCTGGGAAACATAGGACGGCCTCCAGCTACAGGCGTCCAGGATGATCCTCCATCAGTACTGACTTCAAGATTAACAGCCATATAGGCATATCCGTCTCCATCATTGTTTATCGCAAGAGACGGAACTACAGATCCGGACAGCATATAATTCCCTGTTTGACCAATAGTAACCTGCCCAATAGTGGAAACTGTAGTTCCAATAGTATTCAGTGTCGCATGAGAAGATTGTATCTGAACGATTTGAGTAGCTCCTGTATTATAATTTGCTGCATTAAAAGACATCGTACTGGCAAACGTATAAAAAGCCACCTGAGATTGGGGAGTAATATTAGATGTACCTAAAACACCATTTTGATCAGCATACAGAGCTGAAATTGTAGGACTGGTTAATAAGGTTAGATCCCGGATTCTTGTGGTACCATTAACATCGAGGGTATTAGTAGGAGTTGCGGTATTAATACCCACCTGAGAACTAGCCATAGCAGAACATAGAACATAACCTACTAAAATAATTTTTTTCATAAATATTGATTTAAATTAATTAAGGTTACAAAAGTAAATCACTCCTGCATGGCCTACAACCAGGCAGATACAACATGAATACAACATATACCATACATCATACATACATCACTTCATAATCAACTCTAAAAGTTTCTGTAGGATTTTTTTAAGACAAAAATGCTTCTATAAAATCCCTTTGAAAAAATTAAGCTATTTCTCAGGTTTACTAAGTTTGTAATTAAATACCCGTCTCAATCCTACAAAATTGCCCCCATAAAAGCAAGAACTGAGTTTTAATGCTTTTATCCAAAACACTATGATAAAAACAAAATACACTGAATAACAAATAATTAAAATAATCGCAAACGAGAGGATAATTAAATTATAGATCAAGAAACAGATGAACAATACAATCGGAGGCCAAACCCTTTATTACAATACTTAGCTTAGAGCTGGCAAAATGATCTTTGAAGAATCAATAGAAGATGTATATGAAGTATCTAAACTAAGGTTCACCCCTAATTAACAGTCATAATTTCACCGTTAAATTAAAAGGTAAAGCTCATTGTCCATACTATGATCTCGCGCTACAAAATAGTGTGTTTCTTAATTTACTTTGAAGTATTGTATAGTATTTATTAATTTATTTTGGATCCCTTAAAGCAATGTTTATCATTTGTATTTGAGTCTTTATAACCCACAATATGGATTAACATGCAGGATCGATTCCATTAATTATCATTACCTTAAAATTGGGATATTGATCTGATGAAATAATACAAATCTGTTTCAGTATCAATGTTCAGTTTTTTACGTATTCTATATTTTTTTGTCTGTACAGATCTATGTTCCATAGAAGTACATTGTGCAATTTCTTTTGAAGAAAATCCAAGCCATATCATGGCACAAAATGATAAATCAGATTTAGTAAGTTTGGTATTAACCATCTGAAGTTTCTGGCATACTTCCGGATATGCTTCTTGAAATTTTGCTAAAAAACCGATACTATTATCCTTAGCAAGTTGAATTATAGTTTCATGGTTTTCGCTAAGTTTTCTTTTTAAATCTATTGTTTCCTCTTCTTTTTGAATAATTATCTCATTACTTTGTATAAGCTTGGCTTTCTTTTTTTTGATTTGCAGATAGAAATAAGTGCATAACAGGAAAATTACTATTACAGAGATGCTTCCATATAATAAAGCATTATTTTGAGTTTTTCTCTTTTCATCAAGTTTTTTCTTTTCCATGCTATCAATGGCCAGAATAACAGCTTTGTTCTGGTTATTATCCAGGCTATCTTTCAATGAAGTTGACTTATTTAAATATTCATTTTCAAGATCCAGTTCATGGATCTTTTTGTAAAGGCCGGCTAATGATTGAAAGTTATTGAGAATCAATTGGGGTCTGCCAACTTCTTTTGCCAATCTTAATGACGCTTTATAAGTATCAATGGCCTTACTATTGTTATTTTGAGTTTCCAGGAAGTTCCCATAATTATATAAAACAACTGCTCTTTGGTACTTGTTATGCTTAAATTTTTTAAATTCTAAAAGAATAAAGGATTTTTTAAAATAATAGTTTGCAGAATCCATATTTTTATTATCCCAAATATAATATCCTGCTATATTCGCTAGATCCAAAGGGTTTGCTTCTATCCTGACAGCTTTCTTCAGATAAATAAGAGAAGAATCAGCCTGATAAGGTTCAGCCAAATAAGATGCCCGGGTAGAGTACACATATCTTAAAAAAAAACGACATTCCTGATTATCTTTTTTGAGTTTCAAAGCATACTCCATCGCTTTCAAATTATAATCAAGAGCTAATTTATTAAGCTTCATCGCATTATAAACCTGAGCAAATTCCTGATTAATCTTACCTTCAAGAAAATCATCATTAATATTCTTAGATTTTTCTACCGCTTTATTTAAATAATCTAAACTTTTTTTGAAATCTCCTATGAGCCACAACCTATTGGCAATATTGGCATATCCCCAGGCTTCTCCTTTAGGATAATTATTTTCAATGGAGATTTTTACAAGATTTTCATTCCACAGGATGAGATCCTTACTTGAGATTCTGGTACGAAGTTCTTCATTCTTCTTGATCAAAAGAGTATCAAGCTGCCTTAAAGTATACTTCTGAGAATATAGTCTTGTAAAACAAAAGACAAAAAGAAGACAATAGAATGCTTTATTAATGTTTACCGAACAATACATGATGGGAAATATTATTAGGAAGTTGGCGTAAGGTTTTTCGGTTCGAAAACATACATAAATAATATTACGATTACTATTCAACCTTTTTAAAAAGGACTTTGTTTATATCCTTATTTACAATAATTATCAGCTTGGGTTTCCTTTCAAAACCTTTTTGCTCTCCTATTCTTACTTTGTAATAATAAACTGTTTGATCCTCCTCATTTCTTTCAAGTTTTAAAGGAATGAGTTCAACGAATCTATTTGTTGCAGGATGTAGTAAGACCATTACATTTTCTTTTGAAAAGTCAACGGGAGTTGGCTTTCCCTTTTCTCCCATAGAGGAAGCCTTATCAAAAATTTGATTGAATTCGTTTTCTGTTGATATTACCTTTTCAGTAAACTCTTTACTGTTATAATTATTTTTAACAAAATAATTATCTGCTATTTTGTAGAATATAAGGGAAGAATGTGTAGTGAATGTATTAGTTTCTGTCTGTGCGCTGCAAGACCAAATAATATTACTGGAAATTAAAAGAATAAGTTTTTTTTTCATTAATGGCTTTTGGAGAGATTAAATTAAAAAAACGAATCCTTTAGACAATTTTTTTAACTGTTTATAAGTATTATTTTCCACAATCATTTGAGTGTATACTATTAAGATTAACTGTATACAAATTTGCAAAAAAAACAACAATCCAACCCCTAAAAACACATACATCAAATATACATCAAAAATACACCAGATATGCAAAACGATTAAATACCAAACACATACAATAACACTTTTTGTTATATGTCTCTTTTTAAAGTTAGTCTGCTTTACTTTATCAATAGTATAAATAACAAATAGACCTACATCAGGATAATAAATAGGAATATCATCAAAGCAACATTGCTAACCCCATTAGAATATTCTGAACATTTGGAAAAGACCTGAGCCTAATTTCTCCATTCACATCAAGAGCTTTAATAGGAGCCGCTATATTAACACTCAGTTGTGAATACATAAAGAAGCAAGAAAATTGATTGAGAACAATACTGTTTTTTTCCATTTTTTCTATTTAAACAGTTGACAATATTTTGACATTATTTTAATTAAAAAAGATTTTTACAGAATAAAGATCTGGGATGGAAATAACAGTTGTTTATCAGGATAAAAACAATTAACACCCAATGAAAAAAACAAAACAACATACCCCCAAATACATTCTATTCAAAAATCACAACCCATCATAAATACACGGTGTTCAATCACAAACACAGACGAAACACTTGAGCTCTTTCAACATACATCAAACATACATCAAACATACATCAAACATACTAGGCTGTATTAAAGCCAAATTAATAAACACATTTACAATCAATTAACAAATCACCACATGTTCACAATCAAAAAATATATTCCCTATTTTTTTTCATTATGTCTATTTTTTTAAATCAAAACAATGAAATGATATGCCAATGATGTACTATAATTTTCTTGAAAAAAATCTTTATTGTGTATTTTTACACTAGATTTTAATGGGATAAAAACATAATTTTTCAATATAACTTAATAGTATAATGTTGATTTATCCTCAAGTAGGAATTCGTACTCATAATTCATTTTACTTAAATAGATTTAATATTTAATTTCTAGAAATCAACATAAAGTTTTAATCATCCGAACATATGATGAGCTTGTTGGTTTACTATAACTATTAATTTCATAACTGGGAATATAAGAATGGTGAAGTAACAAATTTTGAATATTTAAACCAAGAAGCCCAAATCCAGCTGATAAAGATTAAATAAATACTCTTTAAAAAGGCTATTATCCGAAATAACTTTTTAAAGATAAGTGCAATTATTAAAAATTATTAAACAGAACCATTTTGATATGTTAAAAGCCAATATGTTCCCAACAAACTATAAATTATTTCCGACTAAAATAGCTTATGTTACATGTCTATCTTTTTTTAGCTGTATATACTCTCAAAATTATTTGCACTCAGATATAGACAGCATTTTAATCAATGAAAATGAAAAATTACGGTTACTAGGCAAGAATAAAGAACTCCTATTTTTAAACGAGAAATTTATCAACGTAAGCAAACAGCAAAATTATCTTAAAGGAGAGGTTTTAGGGTATATTAATATTGGAACTATTTATGGAACATTAGGGGCGTACAATACCAGTTTACAATATCTGCAACTCGCAGAAAAGAAAATTAAAAATAGTAATAGTTTTTATTTATACAGTAAATTATATCAGGAGTATGGACAGTTTAATTATGTTATTGGGCTTGACTCTAAAGCATTACAATATAATTCTATGGCTATGTATTTTGGCAGAAAGATCACAGAACCTGCTGAGAAAAAAAATTTATCCAGCATCTATGCAAGCAGAGCTGATTTTCTTTATAACAAAACCCCTGATTCTTCTCTGATATACCTACATAAAGCGCTAAAAATAAAACCAAGCCCTGTTATCAAATGTCTTATTGCTAATTATTATTCAAAGCAAAAAACAGCACCTGATTCGTCTTCTTATTATTTTAATCAGGCTCTCCTCATGTTAGAAAAAATTGAATACTGGAATATTCAAAGGGGAATGACCTATTATTATGGCGGCAATTATTACTCGCAAAATGAAAAGTACGAAAAAGCCCTTGAATATTATAAAAAATCTGTTGAAATATTAGAAAAAACAAAACAAATTTATACAATACCACTTCTTTATAAAACAATAGCAGAAACCTATGAACATTTAAAGGATAAAAATAAGGAGCGTATATACCTTCAAAAATATACTAATCTAAAAGACAGTTTAAGCCATGAATGGAATCAAAGTATAAATTTATCGGCAGAGAAGACTATGAACAAACAAACGTTACAGGCAAAAACAAAAAAAACAGTCCAGATATATAATTTAATTATTGTATGTCTTGCTGTTTCAGTCTTTTTTTTCAGTCTGTTCAAATATAGAAAAAACTTTCTTTTCACCTCCAAACATAAAGCTGTTGAAAATATAAAAGAAAAACCAGAATCTATTACAACCAATGGAGTAAATAATGATCTTATTAAACTCGCTCAGGAAAATAATACGCTCTTTATCTCTAAATTTAAAGAAGTACATCCTGAGCTGGTAAAAAAAATTCGATTGCTGAATCCCAATATATCAAAATCAGAACTTTCATTGTGTGCTATGATATGGTTAGGCCTGTCTTCAAAAGAAATTGCCTGTAATACTTTTATGCAACATCGATCTGTACAGACGAAAAAAAACCGTCTCAGAAAGAAATTAAATATTCCCTCAAATATCGATTTATATCTGTTTTTCAGAAAACTTTAATGAGTTATGGAAATCAACAACAAAAAGAATTGATTACCATTAAAAGCTAAAGTATTTCATTTATCCATTCTTTTCAGAAAAGCCCTAATAACTCTCATAAATTTTATTATTATCTATGGAATGATGTATCCGCGATGTATCTATGACGTATCCATTATTTAGACAACTGTATCATTAAATATTAGTTTAGCAGAAGTAATTTCATAATTCCACTTCCACTTCAAAGAGATCAGCTTCTTACAACATATTTACTTTTCTTCAGCCAGAGCATCTCATGACCCTATTAATTAGTATTGCTTTTCTCTCTGGTTGAAGATTTTAAATAATTATATATATCATCAGATCTGTTTAATAATATTCCCTCTAATTACAAGATCTGTTTCCCTAAATAAAAAAAGGACAAACCATTAAGAAATGATTTGTCCATATGAAGTGACCCGGCTGGGATTCGAACCCAGGACCCATACATTAAAAGTGTATTGCTCTACCAGCTGAGCTACCGAGTCGGCCACTTACTTTTTTCAGTAAATCCCTTTATTTAAGGGACTGAAAAAAATAAAAACTTTTTCATTAAATCCAAATTTTCCTGTGCATTTTCACTTAAAAAATTAGATGTAAAACTCAAAAAATGATAAGTTATATAAATTGGCAACAACCAGAATCATCATTTACTGTCTATATACACTTGTTTATTAAATAGATTCAATAATTTTAACTAAGATATACAAAAGATTGAGAGAAATAATTCTTCCATTGCATCTCTACTGATTTCGTAAATCCACTACTGGAACTGTTAATTTCATATGAACAATCATTTTAGGTTGAATATCTCATCACAACAGTAGCAGCTTAAAAATTGTGACTCTGCCTGGTTTTTGTTTTGTTAATCGTGCTTATTGAACTCCTCATGATTTTCTTTTCCCATTTCTGAGATCCATCAAATTAAAGTTAAATAATCATATGGCATTTTGTTGGGTGGTATCAACCTATTGAGTAATAACCTCAGGCTGTTTAGATAAGTGTTGTTTGGATACACCATACAGGTAATGGTATTATAATAACCCCGCCAAGCTATCTATGTTAATAAAAATCTTCCCTGTAGATTCCTTTAAAGTGGGAAATCCGTAACCAGAATTATTTTTATATTCATTTTTCATTTCCAGACACCGTGTCTGATGTACTTATATCGATTTCTGCAAGATAATAGCAATGCTGTCCCTAAAAACACATACATCAAATATATAACACCACATAAAACAACTGAATATCAGATACATAAAAACAAAGCACATTATTTATGTATCTGATAAAAATATTTAACATCTATATTACAATAATCATTATCTATTTTATTTACCCAGATAAAGAAACATATTTACACTTAAACTTTGAGGTTGTATATTTACTGACTGCTGTGCGACATTGCCATTTATACTATTGGTGGTAAAGGAATGGGAGTGGTCATTCTGGTATAAGACGTTAGTATTAACGTGATCCTTATTTCTGGTACCTGTACCAATCTTTCCTGCTAGAAATGTATAAGAAAAGGTGTCATTTGAAACTCTCCCGTTATTATTGATAATATCATATTTTATTGTAGGAGCTACCGAATTTGTAGAACCTGAAAGCTGAAAATTAGGAAGTTGACTTCTCGTTATTGTTCGGTTATTGTTGCTGCTTATACTTCCTAATGTACTATTATTCTGTACAAGATAGGAATTTGCCGCATTAGGAAGATTTGTTGAAAAGCCTAAAGATTTTGCTGCAGCTATTTGAGAACCAGTTAGACCATTAATTGATCGGCCATCTAATTTTATCCAACCATTGTGGTCAGAAACCGAAAAACTGGGCATAATATCCCCAATATTAAACGAGCTTACTCCACCTCCATCAACAGATCGCCAGAATGAATTACTGAAAATAAATTCCAGGGCTTTTCCATTGGGAACAGTAATTCCATCCAATATGGCTCCAAATCCCCCTGTAGTATTGTTATACACAATAAGACGCTGGCCAGCATTTGGAGCCGCATATGCATTAACGGCTATATTTGTTGTGGCGGCTCCGATAAGTTGTATCTGGCTTACATTGACGGGAACGGAAACCGTATTCCCTGAAACTGTTAATATGGTTTCCCGATTGGTAATCGCTCCGTTTACATCCAGTGCTGTGCCTGGAACACTAAGGCCAATCCCAACATTACCATTAGATAACATTACCAAATCATCTTTGGTATCAGCTGCGGTAGGAATTCCTTTTGCTGGATTATTTTTCCGCCCATCCACATTAAATACTCCCTGAGGATTACCTGTATTAATTCCAACTTGCGATTTCACTACCAGTGAAAAGGTGACCAACAAGCATGTTGGTAAATTTTTTTTTCTCATCATTTGTTATTTTTAATTGAATTAATATTAAAATCATTTGTGAAAATTTTAATAAAAATAATTTCGCAGCAATGTTAATATTTTTGAATATAAAACCCATAAAACATACTACATCATATATACAACATATACAACATATTCAAAATAATAAGTCAGCGAAATTAATGACAAAGTTTTGTTAGAATTGGCACATGTTGGCAGCTTACTTTTCAAAACAGCCACGCATAACACTAATAAATTTGATTGTTTCAGGCAAATGATGTACCTGTGATGTGGACATTATTTAGGCAACAAAATAGTTAAGGATTAATTTTGTATAGGTTTAATTTCCATATTACCCTTCAAAGGAACCAAGTTCTTATAACATATTTACTTTTCTTCAGCCAGAGCATCTCATGACCCTATTAATTAGTATTGCTTTTCTCTCTGGTTGAAGATTTTAAATAATTATATATCACCAGATCTGTTTAATAATATTCCCTCTAAATACAACATCTGTTTCCCTAAATAAAAAAAGACAAACCATTCATAAAATGATTTGTCCATATGAAGTGACCCGGCTGGGATTCGAACCCAGGACCCATACATTAAAAGTGTATTGCTCTACCAGCTGAGCTACCGAGTCGGCCACTTACTTTTTTCAGTAAATCCCTTTGTTTAAGGGACTGCAAAGATAGAAACATTTTTACTAAATCCAAATTTCCCACTACATTTTTACTTAAAAAAATAGGTACAAAACCAAAAAAATGGCAGGCCATATCCATTAATCCAAGCAGAAATTATTATTTCTAGTTTATAAACATCTGTTTATTAAATAATTTGCTATCAACAACACACCGACAGACCTTTTAAACGTATTTTAAATTAATTTTCTTAAAATTTAAAAAAATATTGAATCAGTCCATCATTATAGAATTTACCAAAGAAAAGGAGTTTTATCAGCTCTTGTATTCTCAGCATAATAAAGAGAAGGAAGAACTTGTGCCAGATACGTAAATTCACAGTAGCAATGTTCCATCAATCCAAACCCTATCTCATCCGGTAATGGATCATTACTTCCGGCACTTGACGCACCCAGAAAAAAGTGACTTCTCAGCGTACATCCCTGTGGCGTATCTCTTACAACATGAAACATATATCCATCCATAGGATCTCCATTGCGATCAGTAGGAGTATTTTCTCCAAAACCGATTCTGGCATATACAACTGCACTTACGTCTTTATTTATATATGCCTGCTCCAAAATTTCAGGATTAAAAATTTCTGCAGGATGATGAAACTTAATAACTGCCGGCACAGGAGGTATTTCTCCCAATGATTCTGTGGCATGTATGGTAGCCCCGATATAGTTTTCATTCTTGATCCATTTGCTGTCCCAGCCGCTATGTAGCACATGATCATGTGGATGCCATAACTTCAGGTCTGCAGTTGTTTCAAAATAGGTAAACCACCAATCCAGCATCTTCCCTTTACAGTTGGGCATCACATTTCTCATCGCTACGTGCAGCATTCCGTTTTCCAATCTTTTGATACCTGCTTCCAGAGACATAGGCTTTGGAGATAAAAGGCTGTTGATATCCTTAAACGTAAGTTGTTCCACTTCTTTCGTAAGTTCCATAATTCAAATATTTTTTAGATTTATAAAATAACTCTTCAGCTGTTGGGCTTTGAATCCTGAAACAAAATTAAATCTGACACCCTTAAGTTTACTTGTATTATTTTCCAATCCAATGGCACAATCTGGAAATATGAGAAAAACAGAAAAATATAAGCCTTTGCAATGTCACACACCCGTAATTTGATTTTTAAAATCCTCTGGTGTATGGCCTGTGTGTTTTTTATAAAACCGGGAGAAATAGGCAGGATCATCAAAATTCAAATGATAGGCAATTTCTTTGATGGTCAATTCACAGGAAACAAGCATTCTTTTAGCCTCTACAATTACTCTTTCATGAAGCAGCTGTGTAAGTGTACGATCCATTTTTTCTTTCAGAATCTGATTAATCCGTTTTTCACTGATTCCCATTTTTTTAGAATAAAAGTCAGCTTTACGTTCTGTTTTATAATGTTTATCCATTAACATAATGAATTGATAAACCCGTTTCTGATTGAGATCCTGATGCAAAAAATAATGCTGGTTGATGCGGATGAGATTCAGTAAGAGAACTTTCAAGAGTGCTTTTAAAGCCAAATAAGTTCCCATCGGATTATTATATTCTTTCTCTATCAAATAAGGTGAGGTGCTGTAAAGTTTCTGCAGTATTACGGTCTATTGCAAAACCACTAAGCTGGCCATGCACATTGAAAAGATTGAAAACATCCAGGGCATATTCCTGGTTATCTTCCTCCAAATATTCTCTATCAAAAGCTATTATACAGGCTTTCTTATCTTCCATCTCCGGTTTTGTACTACGATACGGAGGAATAAAGTATATATAACCCCCTTCTTCATTGCTATGATCCTCTCCTCTTTTGTAATCTTTCATCCAGATAATCTCAAAAAAATGGGCTCGCTGTGAACGGTGCAGATAATTAGCCGGAGCATGAGAAAGTTCAAAAAAAATAAATTTTGACGGATCAATCTGATGAATGAATTTCATATACTCTGTAATTTGACTGTAAAGATACAGCTATACCTCACTGAAAGCTATGACAGAGGAATAATGTTTTGCCAGCAGAATTCAATTTACTCAGTATTTATGATTGTAAAAACTCTATAAAGGGATAAAAAGAACCCATGGACTATTCTATCTTTATTTCCTTAAGATTACAGAATTCCAGACCTTCTTGATCTATCTTATATTAAAAATTCAGAATTCATTCAGATTTTAATTCTAATTTTGAATAAAACAATTGTATGAAAATACTGGTCATTGAAGACGAAGCTGCACTAAGCAAAAGTATCATTACCTATTTAGGGCAGGAGAACTACCTTTGTGAAGTTGCTCCTAATATCAATACTGCTGTTGAAAAAATTGATTCTTATGACTATGACTGTATTCTTCTTGACATTTCATTACCTGACGGTAATGGACTGAGCGTTCTAAAGATATTAAAAGAGGATCATAAAACAGATGGTGTCATCATTATCTCTGCTAAAGATTCCATTGATGATAAAATAGCGGGATTACAATTGGGAGCTGATGATTATATCCCAAAACCGTTTCATTTATCTGAACTCAGTGCACGAATAGCTGCTGTAATACGCCGCCGGAGATTTAATGGGGATAATGTTCTGGTATTTCATGAAATCACTATTGACACGCTTGCGAAAACGGTAACTGCCAATAACCAAAAGGTTGATCTTACGAAAACGGAATACGACTTACTGCTCTATTTTACCATTAATAAAAATAGAGTTCTTTCCAAGACAGCCATTGCAGAACACCTTTCTGGCGAAAATGCAGATGTATATGATAATTATGACTTCATTTATGCTCATATAAAAAATATGAAAAAGAAACTCACAGCTGTTGGCTGCAATGATTATTTAAAATCTATTTACGGAATGGGGTATAAATTTGAATACTAAATGAAATTAATTAACTACATATCCCGTCGCTATGTAATCTATGCTATTTTTATCCTATTAATAGCCATTCCCGTATTTTATTTCTCCCTGCAATACCTGATGCTGAAAAGTCTGGATGAAAACATAAATCACCAAAAGAACTGGATAGAAAAAAAATTAAAAACAACAAACCCTGATAATTTTACTTCCTTTGAAAACAGTATTCTTGTCCGCCCATCCAATACTTCTAAAACTTTTGACTCTCTATATAGCCGACCTGTTTTCATCCCTGATGATAATGAAATAGTTATGCATCGGATTTTGGTTTCCAATACACTTGTTAATGGGAAACCCTATGAAATAAGGATTCAGAAATCCATGATAGAAGACGAAGATTTACTCAATAGCATTTTATTGCTTCAGCTAGGATTGGTTGTTTTGCTATTGACAGGTCTGATGATCATTAATCTTCAGCTTTCAAAAAAATTGTGGAAACCTTTCAATGATATTGTGAGTAAACTGAAGGTATACCGGGTAGATAGTGATGATGACTATCAGTTTATGCCCACCAATATTGAAGAATTTAAAAACTTAGGAAACTCGATTAAGGAATTGACAAAACGCAATCAAAAACTTTATAAAACACAGAAAGAATTTACCGAAAATGCGTCCCATGAACTGCAAACCCCTATAGCGGTCATGCAGGGCAAAGTGGAATTACTGATGCAAACCTCTCCCATTTCCCAGGAACAGGCTGAACTGATTGAAGAAATTTCCTTAGCAGGAAACAAGATGCAGCGCCTTAACCGAACTTTACTACTGCTAACTAAAATTGAAAATAATCAGTTTCCAAACACAGAAAAACTGTTTGTAAATAATAAGGTTCAGAAATTACTTAACCAATATGAAGAGCCCGCACAACAAAAGAATCTTCAATGGGAAATCTTGTTAAACAATGAGATTGAGATTACAGCCAATCCTATTCTTATTGATATTTTAATTGGCAATATACTATCCAATGCTATAAGACACTCAGAAAATGGATATCTGATTTCTGTAAAAACAGTACAGCAATCCCTTGTTATTGCGAATTACGGTAAGAAAAAGCTGAATGAAAAAGACTTGTTTCAGAGGTTTAAAAAACAATCAGAAAACACCAATAGTATTGGACTTGGGCTTGAAATGAGCCAGAAAATATGTGATCTGTATCATTTCAAAATTCAATATCATTTTGATAAAAGCCAGCATATTTTCACCATTATTTTCAATTAATTTCTACTTATTCTAAAAAATTCAGTATCTCTTCAGAATGTCTGTTCACTTTTACATCATTAATTAAAAAATGTAATATGAGAATAACAATTTTAGCGCTTTTACTTACAACAGGATTCAGCACAATAGTATTCGCGCAGGAGAAGAAAGAAAGTCGTAAAATTCCTTTAGCTGTAGAGAAAGCTTTTCAGAAAAACCATCCCAATGTTAAAGCTAAATGGGAAAAAGAAGGAGACAAATACGAAGCTGGTTATAAGCAAAACAGAAATAAAATAAGTGAACTTTACTCATCCGCAGGAGCATTAGAGGAAACTGAAATAACCATTCCATTAAGCCAACTGCCTGCACAGGTTTCCCAATACATCAGCAAGCATCAGCTGGGAGCTATAAAGGAAGCTGCCAAGATTACAAAAGCAGATGGCTCTATTCTTTATGAAGCCGAAGTAAAATCCGGTGATGCCCTATTTGATCCTAAAGGCAATTTTATCAGACTACAAAAAGATTAATTTCTTAGAGAAATGAAATATTGATAAGAGACCGGCTGAAGACAGTCGGTTTTTTTAATGCTTATTTATTCATAAAAAAACAATTCAGTTGAAAAATTCAGAATCTCAACAGAATTGAGTTTCATCTTTGATCTAAGAATTCGAAATAGTCTTATGAACATTCCTTATACATATCCGGTTCGATGTTTTTTAGTTCTGATAACCTTATTGCTTTCTCTTTCATTAGAGGCACAGACGGAGCATGCTCTTTCCTACTTCATTACTCAGGCACAGGCTAACAGTCCTTTGCTCAATGATTACAATAATCAGGTGATGTCTAATAAAATTGACAGTCTAAAATTAAGAGCAACCTATGGCTTTATCGTTGCAGGAGAAGCTAATGCGGGATATTCACCCAACATAAGAGGTTGGGGATATGACAATGCCTTAACGAACGGGCAATCTTTATTTGCAGGAGTAAGAGTTGCTAAAGAATTCATAAGCCGAAATAATCTTGATACGAGACTAAAAGCTTATGACGCTAACATTGCACAAATTCTGGCACAGAAAAACATCAGCATTCAAACGTTGAATAAACAGATAACAGATCAATACATCGCCACCTATACCAGTCAGCAGCGCTATGAATTAAGCAAGGAAATTATCAACCTACTCAACCACGAAGATTTGCTCCTTAAAAAACTCACTCAATCTTCTGTTTTTAAACAAACTGACTATCTGACCTTTAAAGTCACCCTACAACAAAACGAACTTACTTTACAACAGCAGCAGGCCGAGTGGCAAAGTAACTATGCTTTGCTTAATTATTTATGTGGTATTATAGATACTCAATTCCCTTTTTTACCTGCTCCCAATATTGATAAAACACTGAATCCCATTGATTTTAAAGAAAGTATGTATTCCCAGGCTTTCAAAGCTGACAGTCTGAAAATTGCCAATGACAGTGAGATTATAAAATACAACTACAAGCCAAAAATTACTGCATTTTCCGATGGTGGATATCAAACCTCTTTTGCTCAAACACCTTATAAAAATTTCGGACTGGGGATTGGTTTGGGAGTTTCTATTCCAATATACGACGGTCATCAGAAGAAAATGCTTCTGCAACAGAATCAACTGGCATTGCAGACCCGTCAAAAATATATGGAACAAACAGAAAGACAGTACCAGCAACAGATTTTTCAGATCCAAAATCAAATGGAGCAATACTATAAAATAATAGGAACTGCCAACGAGCAGATCAACTATGCCAGAACACTGGTAGAGGCCAATGCTAAGCAGCTGCCAACTGGAGATGTAAGAATGGTAGACTTTATTTTATCAATCAATAATTTACTGAGTCTTAGAGGCAATATTATCCAGTACCATGCTACTTTATTCAATTTACAGAACCAAATGCAATATTTAATTATTCAATAGCCATGAAGAAGTTATTTTATCTACTATTAGTGAGTCTTTTCACATTCAGCTGTAAGAAAAACGATGTTGTGGCTGCAGAAGAGGCAAAACCGGAGATGAAACCTAAAACAGAAGTCAATGTTGCTTATCCTTCAGATACCATCAGGCTTAGCAATACTATTACGCTGAATGCCACTGCAACCTATCTGTTGAAATCAGATGCAAAAGCCAACAGCACAGGCTATATTACTCATATGACAATTAGACTTGGCGACCGGATCAGCAGAGGCTCTGTGCTATTCGGACTGCAAACCAAAGAAGCTCGTGCACTCGGAAACACCATCAACAAGCTGGACAAATCTTTTAGATTTAGCGGCACCACAACGGTTGTTAGCCCGGCAACAGGATACGTTGTCATGCTAAACCATCAAATTGGAGATTATGTACAGGATGGTGAAATTCTCGCCACCATTACGGATGCATCCAGCTTTGGATTTGTTGTGGATGTTCCTTATGAGTATCTGCAACTGATAAAAACCCAAAACTTCTTATCTGTAAAATTACCGGATGGAAATAGCCTGCCTGCAAAAGTAGCCAAAGTAATGCCTTCTGTAGACGCCGTATCACAAACGGTAAAGGTTCTTTTGCAGGTTGCCAACAGCAGTACTATTCCTGAGAATTTAATAGGAACGGTTACTTTATCAAAATCAACGGCCTACGGCTTATCAGTGCCTAAAATGGCCGTGCTGAGCGATGAAACCCAGTCTTCTTTTTGGGTGATGAAAATGATCAACGATACGACAGCCATCAAAACACCTGTTGTAAAAGGAACAGAAACAGATCAGTATATTCAGATAAAATCGGGAAACGTTACCACAAAAGATAAGGTTATTACTTCCGGAAACTTCGGGTTAAGTGATACTGCTACTGTAAAAATTAAAAAGCATTAATCAGATGAAAAAGTCATTCTTTGTAACCTACAGAAGTCCTCTTCTGATCCTGATTTTTCTAATTCTTACAGGGGGCGCCTATTCGTATACTAAAATACAATCTGCCTTATTTCCACAGGTTACTTTCCCCAAGATAAAAATAATTGCAGATGTGGGACAACAGCCTATTAGCCAAATGACCGTAGGAGTAACCAAGGTATTGGAAAATGCTGTAAAGAAAGTTCCTGACCTACAGATTCTCAAAAGTACAACCAGCCGGGGAAGCTGTGAAATTTCGGCATTTATGTCCTGGAATGTTAATGTAGATCTGGCAAAACAACAGGTAGAAAGCAGTATCAATGAGGTTAGAAATCAACTGCCTCCAGAAACAAACATTACTGTAGAGAAAATGAACCCTTCTATTCTTCCAGTAATAGGATATTCTTTAAATTCTGACACCAAAGATCCGATAGCCCTTAAACAGCTTGCCCTGTATACCATCAAACCATTTCTTTCTCAGGTTCCCGGAGTAAGTGAAATCAGGGTAATTGGCGGACAGGATAAGGAATTTCGGGTGCTGATGAACCAGCAGATGATGGCCCGTTTGGGTATCACCTCAGCCCATGTTGAACAGGCCATCAATAATACGAATTTCATTAAATCAAATGGTTATTCCTCTGATTTCAGATACCTTTATCTCACCCTCACCGATGCACAAATCCGAAATGAAAGCCAACTGAAAAGTCTTGTGGTCAGCAATAATGGAAACCGTATCGTTTTATTAGGTGATATTGCTGAAATTACCATTCATAATGCCAAACAATATATTAAGGTGAATGCTAACGGAAAAGAAAGCATCCTTATTGCCGTTATCCAGCAGCCCAATGCCAATGTAGTGGATCTTACCAAAGCGATGAACGCCAAAATAAGTGACCTGCAGAAAACATTGACCAAAGATGTGGTACTGAAACCTTATTATGTACAAGCCGATTTTGTAAATGACTCTATCAAAAGTGTAACAGATGCCCTATGGATAGGACTTCTATTAGCTATTATTGTCGCTATTATTTTTCTCCGTTCCTGGAAGGCAAGTGCAGTAATATTAATTACCATTCCCATTACCCTGAGCCTTACCATGCTGGCTTTATACGCTATAGGGCAGACCTTCAATATCATGACCTTAGGAGCAATTGCTGCAGCCATCGGGCTTATTATAGATGATGCTATTGTAGTAGTGGAACAAATACACCGTACCCATGAAGAACATCCTGAAGAATCTTCCAAAACATTGGTACAGAAAGCAATCAGCTATCTATTAAAAGCAATGGTAGGCTCATCATTAAGTACCATTGTCATATTTCTACCTTTTATCCTGATGAGCGGAGTGGCAGGAGCATATTTCAAGGTAATGACAGCCACGATGATTATTACTTTAGTGTGTTCTTTCTTTGCCACCTGGATATTGCTGCCTGTGGTATACTTATTCCTTTCTTCAGGAAAAATAAAAGAAAAAAATCTTCAGCATCACGATGTAAAAGAGAGAAAATGGGTAGAATTCTTTATCCGTAAACCTATCTTCAGCTATATATTTATCCTGTTGCTTATCCTGGTTACTGCTTTTATTTTACCCAATATCAGCACAGGTTTTTTACCGGAAATGGATGAAGGAAGTATCGTATTAGACTACAAATCTCCTCCAGGGACTTCACTGGAAGAGACAGACAGGAAACTCAAAATAGTGGAAAAAATAATAGTTTCCAATCCTGAAGTTACAGCCTATAGCAGAAGAACAGGCACACAGATGGGATTCTTTATTACGGAACCCAATATGGGAGATTATCTGATTCAGCTAAAAAAGGACCGCAATAAAACCACCGCCGAAGTCACAGATGAGATCCGTGCGAAGATAGAAGCTTCTGGTTTACCCTTAACGGTAGATTTCGGACAGGTAATTTCGGATATGTTGGGGGATTTAATGAGCAGTGTACAACCTATCGAGATCAAAATTTTTGGGACTGATCAAAAGGTTATTGAAAATTATTCTAAAAAAGTAGCTGATATCGTGGGAAAGGTGAATGGTACTGCTGATGTATTCGATGGGATTGTAATTGCAGGTCCTTCAATGATTGTTACTCCTAAATTATCTGTTCTGGCTCAGTATCAAATTCCTTTACCTGATTTTCAAAGCCAGTTGCAGGCTAATCTCGATGGAAATGTGGTAGGAAACATTTTCGACCAGGTTCAGTTCACCCCTATCAGGCTATTATATAACAGTAAGACCAACCAGTCTCTAAGTGATATCAACAACAGTATGATTTCGTTACCCAATGGAACTTTAAAGCCGTTAAGTGAATTAGCCACCGTTGGAATTACCAGTGGCTCAGCAGAAGTAAACAGGGAGGATCTTCAAACTTTAGGAATCGTAACAGCCAGGCTGGACAATGGTGATCTTGGGGGAACAATCAATGAAATTCAAAAACAAATTGAACAGAAGATCAAGCTTCCGGCTGGATATTCAGTGGTATATGGAGGGGCCTATGCTGAGCAACAGCGATCATTCAGTGAACTTTTGATTATCCTGGGAATTTCCTGCTTATTGGTATTTTCTGTCATGCTTTTCTTATTCCGAAACATTACGGTGGCTTTTCTTATTCTATGTATTTCCGTATTGGGTATTTCCGGAGGAATACTGCTTTTATATATTACCAATACTCCGTTGAATGTAGGAAGCTACACCGGATTGATTATGATGGTAGGAATCATTGGAGAGAATGCAATTTTCACCTATTTACAGTTTCACGAAAGTCTTGCATCCAAAACAAAAGAGCAAGCTATTATATATGCCATCAGCACAAGACTCCGTCCCAAACTGATGACTGCTTTGGGAGCTATTATAGCCTTAATGCCCCTTGCTTTGGGAATTGGTACTGGTGCTCAGATGCACCAACCTTTAGCCATTGCTGTGATTGGTGGCTTTTTGGTTGCCCTTCCACTCCTGCTTATTGTTTTCCCTACTTTATTAAATAAAATTCAACTAAAACAAACTGAAGAATGAAATTCTTAATTTTTCTCCTATTGTCAGGTACAATACTCGCCCAAAATGACAGCCTCAATAAAGCCAAAGACAGTGCCGTCACTATGAATAATACTATCATCCGAGACAGTATTTCTGCCCCAGCTCCTTTTAAACTAAAAGCGAAGCAGTTTATTATTCCTGGAGTATTGATTACCTATGGTGCTTTGGCTACAGCAACAGAACAGTTCAAAAAAATAAACTTTGATACCCGAAATGAGATAAGAGAAGACCATCCTACTTTCCGCACCACCATAGATAATTACACACAATTTCTACCTGGTGCTACTGTTTTTGCACTGCAGGCATTTGGAATAAAAGGTGAAAGTCCTGTAAAAAAAGAATTGATTGTATATGCTATGTCCATTGGGATCTCTACTGCCATTGTTATTCCTACAAAAAAATTAACCCATCAGGAAAGACCAGACGGAAGTAACAACCAGTCTTTTCCTTCCGGGCATACTGCTCTGGCCTTTGCTTCGGCCGAATTTCTTCGCAGAGAGTACTGGAATGTTTCGCCCTGGATAGGTGTAGCAGGTTATGCTGTTGCCACTGGAACAGGGATTCTCAGAATGTATAACAATAAGCACTGGCTCGGTGATGTTGCAGCAGGAGCTGGAATAGGGATTCTCTCTACCACTCTATCTTATTGGCTTTATGATAAGATCTGGACTGGTGAGAATCACAAACATCAGGTCTTTCTGTTTCCAGGATACAACAATAAACAGTTTACAATTGGTCTCGTAAAACAATTTTAACCGATTCTTTTCAAATCAAAATAATAAAATTATGAAAGCAAAAAGCATCTCAGTAATAGCGTTCTCTCTTATATTTTCTATTGCCTCTTATGGGCAGAAGAGCTCATCAATGCAAGTTACCAACACATTTCAGATAGGAGGAGATGACAGCGGATGGGACTATTTATCCCTTAATCCTCAAAGCACCCAACTGTATATCAGCCATGGCAGCCGTGTCAATATTGTTGATCCAGCAACAGGCTCTCCCATTGCTGAAATTACAGATACCAATGGTGTTCATGGCATTGCTTTTCTCCCTGATACAGGCAAAGGTTACATTTCTTGCGGCAAACTGAACAAAGTAAAAGTCTTTGATACAACCACCCATAAAATCATCGGTGAAATCTCAACTGGCCAAAACCCCGATGCTCTATTCTACGAACCATTTACAAAAAAAATAATTGTTGGGAACGGAAAAAGTAATGATTTAAGCTTTATTGATCCCTCCACTGATACTGTAATACAAACCATAAACGTTGGCGGAAAACCTGAAGCAGCCGTCAGTGATGACAAAGGCAGAATATTTGTCAATATTGAAGATAAAAATGAAATAGTAGTGATGGATGCCAAAACGTTCACTATACTCTATCATTGGGGATTAGATAAAGAAGAAGAACCTTCCGGACTGGCCATAGACCTTAAAACCAGCAGACTTTTCAGTACTTGCGATAAAATGCTGGTAATTTTAGATTCCAATACAGGGAAAATTGTTAAAAAGCTACCTATTGGTGAAGGTTGTGATGGTGTGGTATTCGACACAAAAACCAATATGATTTATACGTCCAATGGTGAAGGAAATATCTCGGTCATTCGTGAAGAGAATGCTTATCAATATACCTCCTTTCCCCATATTGAAACGAAAAAGGGAGCCCGTACCATTGCGTTAAATAGAATGACTCATCGCCTATATCTTCCTACAGCCGATTTCAGTACAACAGAAAAAGACAGCAGAGGCAGAGCGAAGATATTACAGGGAACATTTAAGATACTGGAAGTAAGTATGGACAAACTCAAAAAATAAAAAAGGACAAGCCATTTTTATGGTTTATCCTTCAAGTGACCCGGCTGGGATTCGAACCCAGGACCCATACATTAAAAGTGTATTGCTCTACCAGCTGAGCTACCGAGTCGGTCACTTACTTTTTCAGTAAATCCCTTTGTTTAAGGGACTGCAAAGATAGGAAAGCCCTCTTTAAATCCAAACTTTTTCAGACTTTTTTATCATAAAATTTACATCAAAAAAGTCAAACATCTGTTTATAAATCAATTACAATATCTATTTTTTCAGATAAAAAGTGCCGGGGTAATAGGATTTGTAGAATGAAATGCCTTTTTAACATAAAAATTTAATTTGTCAAGTCAGAAATAACACATATCTTAGCAACTAAGATAATTAGTCAATGATTAAAAATACAATACAACAATTCCGTGAAGCCAGCAGAGCCTATTCTGATGCTTCTATTTTCATGCACGAGGCTATCGCCAGAAAAGCAGGACTTACCAGCGCTGATCATAAATATCTTGGACTTATTTTGCAGCATGAATCTATCACAGCTGGCGAAATCTCTAAACTAACAGGTCTTACCACTGGTGCTGTAACCGGATTGATAGACCGTCTGGAGAAGAAAGATCTTCTTAAAAGACAGTTTATTAAGGAAGACCGAAGAAAAGTCATCATCATCCCGAACATTGAGAACAGTATGAAATTACTGAGTCCTATTTTCGATGAATTGCAACAGAAAACGCTTACCCTTATCTCTGCTTTTTCTGAAAAGGAAATAGAAACCATTGAACGCTATTTCAGGGAAGCTACCCTCATTATGAAAGAAACGGCAGACCACTTAAACCACCCATAAAACAATAGAAGACCATGGAATTAACAGCCACATACCTAACCCGCGCAGAAATATGGCTTTGCCTTACTACATTGCTTTATTTTCTTATGAATGGTGCGCAGATCTTCGA
Organism: Chryseobacterium sp. Marseille-Q8038; assembly: GCF_965111995.1. Classification (NCBI taxonomy): domain Bacteria; kingdom Pseudomonadati; phylum Bacteroidota; class Flavobacteriia; order Flavobacteriales; family Weeksellaceae; genus Chryseobacterium; species Chryseobacterium sp. Marseille-Q8038. Next base: position 1,667,660 of record NZ_CBCOPN010000001.1, read on the forward strand.
AACTCTCATATTTGTACCGAAATGGGCTTCTTCCCCACCCGATACATTTAAACTTCTTCAGGATGGAAAAGGAACAAGTCTTAAGTTTTTTTGGATCATTCTTCATTCATTGCATGAAATCGCTTTTATCCTCGCAATTATTTTTTGCTGGAAAATTGATCCGGTAAGGAACTGGCTTTTGGCTTTATTTATCGTTCATGCAGCTGTAAGAGTCTGGACACTAACCTTTTTTGCTCCGAACATTATACAGTTTCAGAATTTAGTCTCAACTTCTTCCCTTTCAGAAGAAATAGCTGCCAGAATATCACTTTGGAAAAATCTTAATTATATTCGGGTAGCAATCTATATTGCTCTTTCAATAGGCTTTATTCCTCTTTGTATTAAAATATTCAGTTATCGTCAGTGATTGTAATTTCTGCTCTAAAATATAATTTCGCCAACTGTAAAAGCTGGCGAAAATTTTCAAATCAACTTATCTCTATTTTAAACAGAAATTTGAGTCTTGGCATTCTGATATTCAAAAATTTTGATAACTGTATCTGCTGTTTCCTGACCCAGATGTTTTCCAATCAGATAGAGTGCGGCATCAATCCCAGCCGTAATTCCTGCTGTAGTTATTAGCTGTCCCTGATCAATATAGCGCACATTCCTGATGACATTAGCTTCAGGATTACATTGTTCTAAAGCGTCTAACAGCATACTATGAGTGGTAATATGATGACCATCAAGGATACCTGTTCCGGATAGCAGCATACTTCCTGTACATACAGTAAATACAACTGTTCCGGCATCATAATGAGTTTTGATCCATTTCAATATCGTTTCCTGAAAATCTCTATCCTGAATATATTTCATAATGTACTCGGGGTTTGCTCCGGGGACGACAATCATATCTGGCTTGGGACATGTATTTATATCATACGTAGGGACAACAGCCATTGTGTTCGCCTCCATAAGTATAGCTTCTTTTGTTTTTCCGACTGTAAAGCAATGATAACTATCCGGACATATAACATTCGCTTTAACAAAAACATCTAAAGGGCCATTTAAATCAAGTGCTTCCACTTGGTCATAAATTAAAAATGCCACATTCATTGTTTCCCTGTTTTTTACGTGCTTCATAATTCTATTATTTTAAGATTATTATTTTTAAATAAAGGCATGAGTCTTCCATTCTGATCATTGACAATCATCAGTTTTACTATAAATCAGTAAGAGGAAAATAATTATTCTGTGGTTTTGAATGCTTTCCGGTATTGTGCCGGAGAAAGGGAAATATTTTTAAGGAATAATCGGCGAAGCGAAGCTGCACTGCTAAGACCGCACTTATCAGCAATCATATCGATACTCATATCGGTGTATTCCAGCATATTTTTGGCCTGATCCAGCCTCATTTTTTCAAGAAACTTGCCAGGAGTCATTCCGGAATCTTTAAGAAAGACCCTGGAAAAATTACGGGTACTCATATTCAAGGACTCAGCAATGTACTCTACTGTTATCATTCCGCCCAGTTTATCTTTCAACAAATCGCGGACTTGTTTTGTAAAAGGAGACATTATTTCATATTCCGGCAATGCATTTCCAAACTGAGACTGCATTCCGGATCTTTTCAAATGCAGGACAAGATGGCGGGCAACCTCTGTGCCCAAAGGTTTTCCAAAATCTTCTTCCAGTAGTGCCAATGCCAGATCCATCCCTGAAGAAACTCCACCCGAAGTATAGATAGGTTTGTCCCGAATAAAAAAAGGATTAACGTTCACCTCAAGTTTTGGATAGGATTTCTGTAATGTATCTGCAAATTTCCAATGGGTAGTCACCTTCTTTCCCTCCAGAAGACCTGCTTTGGCAAGAACAAATGCACCCACACAGACAGAACCCATACGCCTCACCTGCGGGCTTATATTTTGAAGAAAATGATAGACATCAGGACTGATTTCATCCAGTACACTCAAAGTTGTCCCTGCTACAAGCAAAGTATCTATAGGAAAATCAATATCATAAATTGTATGACTGCAAGATAATGGCATTCCTGAACTGGAATATATGAACTTTTCTGAAGTTCCGGACACCAGATGAACATGATATCCGGATCCTTCTCTGCCATCATTTAAAAAACGGTTGGCTGATGTAAAAACATCCAACGGTCCTGCAATATCAAGCAGCTGTACCTGTGGCAGCGCCAAAAGCACTATATTCTTCATCCCGGTATGTTGTCTTTCTTTCTTCATATCTCGTTCTGTATGAATACAAATGTAAAGAGAAAGCACTTTGTCTGCAATGACAAAAAACATACGATTCCGGCCAAAGTACTTTTCTCTTTTTTGTGATTATAAAAGAGACTGCCCTACAGGACAGTCTCAGCACTCTACTATAAAATTAGCTAATAAGCTATACTTTTGGTTTTATTAAAAATTAAAATCTTCCCTTACGCAGGTGATAATCGGCGGGATTTCAAATAAAGGGCGGTACGGTTCAGATAAGGAAAAAGAAAAATCAACAACAATGAAACTGCAAGAAGTCCAGCCATCATTTCATAATAATCCATGGCAAAACGGACATGATCCTGAACATTCATTCTTCCAACCAATAGTTTATGGGCAGCTTTTACTGCTTTATCTTCTGACATTCCTCTGCTAATAAGTTTTGCGGTCTGATCATGAAGAAAGCTTTTGACTTCCGGATCAACAGCACTTAAATGATCCTGAAAAGCATTGTAATGGCGGCTTTTTTCAAACAATTCAAAGAAATTGATCAGGGCTATACTCACGCAAAAACCCAGATACCGGATTGCTAAAGCCGTTGCAGCAGCAGAAGGACCAATAACCGCAGGAACCGATGAAATAATAAAAATAATCGTGGGAACCATAATCAGCCCGACTCCTAATCCCTGTATGAATAATGGGATATAATAATTAAATTCATCAGCCTGAATATCAAAAGAATAATACATCAATCCATGAAAAATCAATAACATTAAAAAACCTGGTCCCCAGATATATCGAATGTTTTTCTTTTGTAAAACCATGCAACAGGCGATAACTACACCGATAACCAGCCCGGTAAGATTAAATATATTGATATAGGAAATATGAAACGGATCCAAATGCAGTTCTGATGCAAAATAATTATTGGTAATTCCTGATGCAAACCTGCAGATGTACATCACAAAAAGGATCAGCAGACCCACTTTAAAATTTCTGTATCTGAAAACGCGCAGATCAATATAGGGTCTTTTAATGGCCTGCTGCCGAAATACAGAGATTATCCCTAAAACAACAATTCCTATTACACTTCCGAGAATCCGGTTATCTTCCAGCCAATAATATTCCTGTCCAAAAATGGTAATGTATCCAATAAGCACCAGCATAGCGCTGAAGAGTCCAAAACTCTGCCAGTCGAGTTTATACAGATGAAATCTTGCATGTGTTCTGTAATTGCTCATTGCAAGAGTCAGGAAAATAAGTCCTGGCAGATATGAGAATATGGCCGTTTTATAAACAATATTGAAATTATAAGAGTCAATAAGATCCGCAGTAATCAGATTATTAAACGGCAAGGCACAGATCAAAATACCGAAGAATACAGAAAAACTGATCTCACGTCCCCTCTCGCTGCTCAGCCGAGTAAAAATAAGAGTAAGCGACAGGTTTACATTTCCTGCAAACAGCATTCCCTGAATAAAGCGAACCGGAAACAGAATATAAATCTCCCGGGTACAATAACATACCAGACACGCTAAAATCTGCAGTGTAGTGAACAGAAGAAAGTATTCCTTTGCCGCCAGAAAACTAAAAAATCTTCTTTCCAGACTGTAAAAACCTACATATCCTGCATAAAACAGTGCCACAGAGAACTGAATATCCGCCGGCTCACTTCCATAATATCCGGCAGCAGCATTCACATTGGTCAAAGGAAGAAAAAATATGATGATCCCCGGAAGAGTCATTGAAAAAAGAATGATCTTAATAAGCCATTCCGGTGCCCATTTTTTGAAAAAAGGCATTTGTCTTTTAACCATTGGAATGCTTTTTAACCGCATATACATTTACGTTCATCCCTACTTTCAAGACATCAATATCTTTTCTCATCCCATCCACTTTGATTCTCACAGGGATACGCTGTACAATTTTCACATAATTTCCGGTAGAGTTATCAGGAGGAAGCAGTGAAAAGCTTGACCCTGTGGCGGGAGAAAGTGAAATAATAGTACCTTTAAATTCCCTATCCGGATAAGAATCTGCTACAATTTTCACATGATCTCCGATGTGCATATCTTTGATCTGTGTTTCTTTATAATTGGCCACCACCCATTTATCCGTTTCATTATTCACAATAAATGCCAGTGTTTCTCCGGCATCAATCATCTGCCCTACTTCAACGGTTCTTCGTCCCATTCTTCCATCATAGGCAGCGGTGACCGCTGTATAGCTTACATCCAGTTTATGGCGGTCCAATAAAGCTTCCAGTCTTGCAATTTCTGCGCGGACAACCGTTTTTTCAGCCTGAATATCATTAATCTTAGATCTAGAAGCAGCATAATTATCCTGAGAAGATTGATAATCGCTTTCGTTGATCTCTAAAGTTGCCTTTACATCTTCAAGACGTTGTTTGGTAGCAGATTCTTCGTCATAAAGTTTTTTATATCTGTTATAATCAAGCTGTTGTTTCCAGACTTTTGCTTTACTGGCATCTACCTGAGCCATTGCAGCGGCAGCTTCTTTTTCTGTAGTACCTGTAGTACTTTCCAACACTTTCAGTTGAGCACGTGCTTTCTGAATCGCTGCCTGAGTCTGTTTTTCCTGAAGAACATATTCCCGGTTATCAATAATCAGAAGGGTATCTCCTTTTTTAACTTCCTGATTTTCTTCAAATTTTACGGCTACAATAAATCCTCCGGCTCTCGAAATAATGGGATTTACATATTCCTGAACCTGTGCATCATTGGTCTGCTCATAGGCATAGTAATTCTTTAGCGTAAAACCGCCCCAGACTGCAAGTGCAGCAACAATTAAAAGGGAAATCCATCCTGTGAGCTTTGTGATGAGTCTATCGGTGGGAGTATATTTTTTTTTCATTGTATTATAAAATGCCTGTAATGTTTTGTAATAAATAATAATTGTTTTGTGCCATAATTTTGGCGGCTTCCAGTTCAAATTTTGTCTGAAGAAGCTGTATATCCGCATCCAGCAGTTCAGTAATCAGAGAGGTCTGGCTGAAATAGGTATTCTTAATAATCCGTGCATTCTCTTTGGCCTGAATGACATTCGCTTCCGCTACCTTTATCTGCTCAAGGGCTTCCTGATACCTTAAATAAGCTTCTTTCACCTGCTGCCTTACCTGATCCTCTGTATTCTTGTGTACCTCTTCCTCTTTTTCAAACTCCAGTTGAGCTGCTTTTACTTTATGGGTATTATGATAAAGGGAAGAAATGGAAAAAGAAGCTTTAATTCCTACTATTCCTAATGAATACCAGTACGGATTATAGGGATAAAGAAAAATCTGCGGATTGGCATAATAAAACTCTCCATACATTCCAATTTTAGGTCTTACATTGGCTTTTACCTGTTTCAGTTTGATCATACTCAGTGCTGTCTGCTGTTCAGAGACATGATAATTAAAAGAATGATCCAGTGCCAGTTTCAAATATTCTTTGTAAGTCGTATTTTCATTCCATTGATTCACTGGAACTTCAGGAATGACGATCTGTTCATCAGGAATACCCAGGATAATATTCAGCTTTTGTGTGGCAATGAGAATATCATTTTCTATAGTCACTAAAGCCATCTTCCGTTTTGAAAGTTCAAGCTCTATTCTTAAAACATCACTTTTTAAAACAACTCCGTTTTTATACAGAGCCTGTATTTCTTTAAGCTGTGTTTTCTGATCGGCTATATCCTGTTTTATAAGATCCCTGAAAATTAATGTTTTCTGGAGTTCAAGATAAAGGGCAGCTGTTTTATAATGAATATCAGAAACAGACTGCTCTTTCTGGATATCCTTAATTTTTTGAAGAGTCTGATTTTCTTTAATCTTAAGATTCAGCTTGTTTCCATTGTAAATATTCAGATAAAAATCTGCTCCGGCTCTGTAGAGCGTATGGATAACTTCATGCTGTGTAGGTTTGGAAAAAATTCCGTTTTCATAGATAGGAATGTTGGACGCTTTTTCAGCAGAACCTTTCACTTCTATTTCCGGAAGACGTTCTCTTTTGGCATCTTTCACTTCGGCTTCGGCAATGTCTACGTTGATGGTATTGATTCTGATATGGCGGCTGTTTTCCTCAGCTTTCTGCCACGCATCTTTTAAGGAGAGTATTATCGTATCCTTTGTTGGACTGCCAGTTTGAGCTGATAGAGTGTAGGAAATTCCCAGCATCAGCAATCCGGCGACATAAATTTTCATTTGAATTTTTGAATTATTGCACTGCAAATTTATCCTCAATTCGCAAATTATATTTATCTAAAATAGTCAACTTTTACATGATTCCGGCCAAATGATTATATTTGCATTCTCATTGGTATTTTAATTTTTTTTATGGGATTAATCGCTGCGCTTCCGGACATTGATAAAGACGACAAAAGTGTATTTGTTATGCACGAGAAATCGGAAAAACTGATTCCCTTCCACAAGCATACGAAAGGACAGCTGAGCTATGTAGAAGGCGGCATTGCTTATATTACGATCAGCAACAGGACGTATGTGGTCCCGGCCCGGCATTTCTTCTGGATTCCGCAGGGGATGGAACATATTTTAGAAATCGGACACTCTGCCACAGTTCTTCGTTCTCTTTATTTCTATGCTCATGATGATATCTCAGATCCTTTCTACAGCAGGCTGGGAATATATCCGGCATCAGAACTGCTGATTCAGATGATCAAGTATACTGAAATATGGGATGAAAAACATGTTACTGCAAAAGACGAAAATTTTGAATTTCTGGTCGCTTTAAAAAAAATACTGCCAAAAACCCATCAACAGCCGTTACCCATCATTCTTCCTGCCACTCACAACAAACAGATGATGAAAATTGTATCTTACCTGGAATGGAATATCACCGAAAAACTTACTTTGGCCAATGTAAGCACCAGATTTGGTCTGAGTGAACGCTCTATGTCCCGACTTTTCAAAGCAGATATGGATATTTCTTTTCTTCAATACCTGAAAACGTTAAGAATCATCAAAGCCATTGAATTGCTTTTAAATACAGACAAGCCCATCAATGAAATTGCTGATGATGTAGGCTACAGCTCCATTAGCGCCTTTAGTGATACTTTTCGCGAATTTACACAATCCAGACCTTCAGACTTGAGAAAGAGTAAAAAAACGACTCAAAATTCCATCGGATAGTCGGTTTATCTATGACCTTCGTCAGCTTTAAGAAAATAAAAGAGTAATTTATCTTTTATTAAAAATATCTTTCTATCTTTGTCTCATAAAACTCAGAAAAATGTTTTCAAAAACCTGTGAATATGCCTTAAGAGCTTTGATCTACATCGCCCAGCAGTCTAAAAATGGCAGCAGGGTCGGGATTAAAGACATTTCAAAAAGCATCCATTCGCCGGAACACTTTATCGCCAAAATTTTGCAGGACCTGAGCAGAAAAGGATTTGTACAATCTGCCAAAGGCCCGAATGGAGGTTTTTATATGGATCAGAAAAACCTGAATACTTCCATTGCTGATATTGTAAGGGAAATTGATGGTGATAAGCTTTTTTCCGGTTGTGGACTTGGGCTGGAGCAATGCTCAGAAATACATCCCTGCCCTTTGCATGAACAGTTTAAAAGCATCAGACAAGATCTCCGTATCATGCTTGAAACTTCAAAAATTCAGGCTTTTGTTGATAACCTGGATTTAAAACTAACCCATCTGAAAGTGTAAAAAAAATTTGAATAAATAAAAGACAAAAAAGTCTTTATATAATAATGAATTCAAAAAAATAATTTAATGCATACAGAAAATATTGAAAAAATGTCCGGACACTGGTTACTGGCTAAAATCGGTAAAAAAGTGTTGCGTCCGGGAGGTCTTGCGTTGACCAAAAAGATGTTATCAATGCTGGACATCAACGCTGATGATGATATGGTGGAATTTGCTCCCGGTCTTGGGTTCACCGCACACATGGCATTGGAAAAAAAACCTGGTTCTTATATAGGAATTGATGCGGAGCAAAGCGCCGTGGAATATCTTAACAGAGAATTTGAAGGGACATCAGCCCAGTTTAAACTGGGAAATGCCGCAGAGAGTTCTTTACCTGAACAATCGGCCAGTAAAGTCTATGGAGAAGCAATGCTGAGCATGCATGCAGACCACCGGAAAGCAGAAATTATCCAGGAAGCCTACAGAATCCTGAAACCTAAAGGATATTATGCAATTCATGAGCTGGCTTTAAAACCGGAGAATCTCGACAGTAATGTAAAACTGCATATTCAGAAGGAGCTGGCTTTGGCTATCAAAGTGAATGCACGCCCGTTAACCGTTTCTGAGTGGACCGCATTATTGGAAAAAGAAGGATTTAAAGTCCTGAAAGTAGAAACTGCACCCATGCACCTTCTGGAACCTCAAAGAATTATTGATGACGAAGGAGTTTCCGGAGCCATTAAAATTGCTAAAAATATATTACTCAATCCCTCCATCAGAAAGAGAGTGCTCAAAATGAAAAAGGTATTCAAAAAACATGAACAAAACATGTGTGCTGTGGTAATTATCGCAACAAAAGAATAAGTTTTGAAGGTGAAAATAAGGTGATAAAAGTCAGAACAAATAAAAAACAATTCACTCTTTTATCCTGAAAATAGATTTTATATTTGTATAAGAAAAGAAGAAGAAAGTACCTTCAAAAACCGGTAAAAATTACAGTTCATCAGCAGTTCAGGCTTACGATATCCCTACTCATAATATAAGTTCTGCTCCTATTTTTAAAATTTAAAAAACTAAATATTTATCGATCATTAAACGATATTTTCTCAGAAAACAATTTAATAAAAGATAAAAAGGTATTAATATCTCAAATAATGAAAAAATGAAACTGAATGCTAAAAACCCTCTTGTGTTAATGATGCTTTGCCTGATGACAGGTGTTTTTGTCACGGTCAGTTTTCTGGAAACCCCCATGAAGTTTCAGGTTCCGGGAATGACACTTCCCGTAGCCCTTGAGCTGGGAATGATGATGTTCGGAATATCTACTAAAATACAATGTGTCTTCCTTATCCTTATTGTAGCAGGAATGGTCGTAAGCAGAAAAAAATATACGAAAACAGACTTTATAATAATAGTCGTTTTATTAACGATCCTGCTGTTAGAAAAATTCTGGATGCTCCCTGTCCTTGATAACCGGGCCCAATTGTTATCAGCTGGAAAACCAGTTTTATCGTCAGAAATGCATAACTATTTCATCTATGCTGAATCTGCCAAAGCAATATTTCTGTGCATAGCCATCAGCTTACAATTTATAAAACAAAAAAATGAATACTGAAGCAATTCTGCACAATGTTTACTCCAGCAGAAAAATTTAAACTATTAATTCCCTTATTATGAAAAAAACGATCGTACTCACCACAGCATTATGCACAGTGATGGTATTCAATGCCTGTAAACAGAGCACTTCATCAGATACAGTCAATGGTGCCAATACAGAGAATATAAAAACGGATGGAACAAGTGAAGAATTAAAAATGCCTGCTCCACCTCATGTTCCGGCCCCTGTTGGAACCCGTGCTGCTAAAAAAATCATTGTAAAACTGGAAACGATAGAGAAAACGGGAGAACTGGCAGATGGAACACAATACAATTTCTGGACTTTCAACGGAACAGTTCCCGGAAGCTTTATCCGGGCAAGAGTTGGAGATGATATTGAACTTCATCTTAAAAACCATGAAAATAATACCTTCCCCCATAATATTGACCTTCATGCTGTAAACGGACCTGGTGGTGGTGCTGAAGCTACTTTTGTGGCTCCCGGTAAAGAAGCTGTCTTTACTTTCAAAGCACTCAACCCCGGATTATATGTCTACCATTGTGCAACAGCACCTGTAGGAATGCATATTGCCAACGGAATGTACGGTCTTATTCTTATAGAGCCTGAAGGCGGGCTTCCAAAAGTAGACAAGGAATTCTATATCATGCAGGGGGATTTTTACACGAAAGGAAAATTCGGAGATAAAGGCTTGCAGGAGTTTGACATGGATAAAGCGATTGCTGAGCATCCTGAATATGTAGTCTTCAATGGAAATACAGCCTCACTTTTAGGTGATAAAGAACTTCAGGTAAAAACAGGGGAAACAGTAAGGTTCTTTGTAGGGAACGGCGGACCGAATCTTACCTCTTCTTTCCATATTATCGGGGAAATCTTTGACAAAGTATACATCGAAGGAGGCAGCAAAATAAATGACAATGTACAAACAACGGTAATTCCTCCCGGAGGAGCATCTATTGTAGAGTTTAAAGCGACAGTTCCCGGAGAATATGTGATTGTAGATCATGCAATTTTCAGGGCATTCAACAAAGGTGCTCTAGGCAAGATTAAAGTAACCGGACCAGAAAACCCGGCAGTGTATAAAAAGAATCAGTAATGAATTAAGGTTCATTGGGATTTTAAAAGAGAAACAATGAGAACTTTTGTAATTATAGTAGGTCTGACAGTCTGTTCAGTAATGACATTTTGTTCCGAAAAAACGAAAAGTGCGAAAGTAAAAATTCCGGCCCAAAAACATTTAAGCCTGATTGTAAGTCAGAAAAAAATGATCAAAATACAAGGAGGAACGTATAAGGCATTCATTGGCAAAGATTCAGGAAGGATTGTAAGAGTACAGACTTTTTACCTGGATGACAGCCCTGTTACGAACCGGGAATATCTTGAGTTTCTTAAAGCAAATCCTCAATGGACACGAAGCAAAGTACTAAGACTCTATGCAGACAGCAATTACCTGAAACACTGGAAAAGTGACTATGAAATCCCGGCAGGAATAAGCCCGGAAGCACCTGTCACCAATATTTCATGGTTTGCCGCTGAAGCGTATGCAAAAAGCACAGGCAAAAGACTTCCGGCAATCGACGAATGGGAATATGCGGCACTGGCAGATCAATATACTCCGGATGCCTCCAGGGATCCCGCTTTTACAGATTATATTTTGAAAGCTTATCAAAAAAAGGATAAAAACCAACAACCTATAAAACAAGAACCACCTAATTATTACGGAATTTATAATATGTATGGAATGGTTTGGGAGTGGACTTATGATTTCAATTCGGTAATGATGAGTGGAGAATCCAGAAAAGATAATACGGTGAATGACAACCTATTCTGTGCCGGAGCAGCAGTAACTTCTTCTGATCTAAGAAATTACGCAGCCTTTATCCGGTATGCATTAAGAGGAAGTATAAAAGCAGATTACTGCCTTAATAATCTAGGATTCAGATGTGCTAAAAACAAAAATTGACCCTTATGAAAAATATAACTCTCATGCTGCTGGCTTTGATGATGATATCCTGCAGCAAGAAAAATGAAGAGATAAGTCCTGATTCTATCTACAACGTACAGACAAAATGGGAGAAACAGGATGGTGAGAACATTACATTCTCGGATCTGAAAGGAAAAGTACTGGTGACTGCAATGATTTTCACTTCCTGTAAAACGGCCTGCCCAAAACTAACCGCAGAAATGAGAACAATTGCCCAGAAAGTAGGAAAAACAAATCCAGAGGATATTCAGTATGTATTAATTTCCATTGATCCGGAAAATGATACTCCAAAAGTAATGAAGAGATACCTGTATGTAAACAGGTTCGATGAAAAAGAATGGACTTTCATCCGGGGTAATGAAGAAAATACCAGAGAACTGGCCAATATAATGGCTGTAAAATATAAGCAGATATCTCCTATAGAATTCTCCCACTCCAACATCATTACCGTGTATTCAAAAAAGGGAACTCTTGCTTTTCAGAAAGAAGGTCTCGATAGTGATTACGAAGCTATTGTGAGCGAAATAAAAAAACAAATACAACTTTAAATGGATAAGATTATGAAAAAATTACTTGTAGCAGTTTCACTGTTTTCACTTGCTGTAACGTCATGTTCAGATAAAAAAGGTACAGATCCCATTCCTCAGCCACAGGAAAGCAATACAATGCTGGAAGAACCAAAACCCCAGGAAGCAGCACCAGCCGCCACTCCACTTTCAGGAGCTGATGCAGAAATAGCTGAAGGAAAATCCCTTCTAGAAGGAACAGACTGTTTATCATGTCATAAAATCGATTCAAAACTTGTAGGCCCCGCCTATCAGGAAGTGGCAGCAAAGTATAAAGAAGCAGATCTTGATATGCTTGCACAGAAAATTATTGACGGTGGTAAAGGCAACTGGGGAGAAATTCCCATGACTCCCCACGCAGGATTGAGTAAAGATAACGCCAAGCTGATGGTAAAATATATTCTGTCACTTAAGAAATAGAGTAAAAAAATTTAAAATAATAAAAGATAAAAAAGTATTATATTATGAATACAAGAACAGACTTTATAGGAAATATGGTTGCTGAAGACTTCAGAACAGCAGCAATTTTTAAAAGACATGGTATTGATTTCTGCTGTAAAGGCGGAAGAACCATTGAAGATGCCTGCAGTAATAAAAAACTTGATGCTGAAAGTATTTATGAAGAACTGGAAGCACTTCCAAAAAATGAAGGTACTGCCATAGATTTCAACAGCTGGCCATTGGATTTGCTGGCAGATTATATTGAGAAAACGCACCATCGTTATGTAGAAGAAAAAACTCCTGTTTTGCAGGCATTTCTTGATAAGCTTTGTAAAGTTCACGGAGGAAGACATCCGGAGCTGTTTGAAATTAATGCATTATTCAATGAATCGGCTCACGATCTGGCTGCTCATATGAAAAAAGAAGAATTGATTCTTTTCCCTTTTGTAAGGAATATGGTAAAAGCTAAAATATCATGCACATCCCTTCCCCAGGCTCATTTTGGAACAGTAGAAAATCCTGTCCATATGATGGAACACGAACATACAGTAGAAGGCGAACGTTTCAGAAGAATTGCAGAAATCACCAATGAATATCTTCCACCTGCAGATGCCTGCAATACCTACAAAGTAGCTTTTGCCATGCTTCAGGATTTTGAAAATGATTTACATAAACATATCCATCTTGAAAATAACATCCTCTTTCCAAAAGCCATCCAACTGGAGAAAGAATTTGCCGTTGAATCTTAAAAACTAATACAGAATGACACCTAAAAAACTTTGGATATGGCTGGCGGTAGTAATGGTTGCTTCGTTTGCTGTTCTTATCTTCTATGGAACTGAAATTTACAGAAAAATTCCTCCAATTCCTGACAAAGTAGTAAGCACAGACGGAACTGTTATTGCTACCGGACAGGATATTAAAGACGGACAAAACGTCTGGCAGTCTATCGGCGGACAAACCGTAGGAAGTATCTGGGGACATGGTGCCTATATTGCTCCGGACTGGACGGCCGATTACCTCCACCGGGAATCTGTTCTGCTGCTTGATGAACTGGCGAAAAAGGATGGAAAAGTTTACAAAGAACTTCCGGATGAAGAACAGGCCAAATATCAGGTACTGCTGAAAAAAGAACTTCGTACCAACACCTTTAATGAAAGCAATAACGAAATTATTTTCTCCCCGGAACGAGCTGAAGTACAGAAAAAGCTTTCCCTGTATTATTCAAAATTATTCATGGATGATGCTTCTATGGCAAAACTTCGTGATCAGTATGCTATTCCGAAAAATACGATCAAAGATACCGGAAGAATGGCCAAAATGAATGCTTTCTTTGCATGGAGTACCTGGGTTTGTATTACGGAAAGGCCGGGAGATGATGTGACCTATACCAATAACTGGCCTCATGATGAATCGGTTGGAAATGTTCCTCCGCCTTCCCTGCATGTATGGTCTGGTTTCAGTATATTACTTTTATTAGGATGCGTAGGCCTTTTGGTATTTTATCATGCCAGAAACAAAGAAGAAGAAATCAGTGAAGCGCTTCCACACGAAGATCCGCTGCGAAGCATGAAACCGACTCCGTCCATGAAGGCGACTTTAAAGTACATATGGGTTGTTGCCCTATTAATCCTTGTTCAAATGCTTGCCGGAGTAGTGACTGCTCATTACGGAGTAGAAGGAAGCGGATTTTATGGTATTCCTTTGGATCAGTTTCTACCACAATCGGTTTCCAGAAGCTGGCATGTACAGCTGGCCATATTCTGGATTGCTACCTCATGGCTGGCAACCGGACTTTATATTGCTCCTGCCGTTTCAGGGTATGAACCAAAGTATCAGAAACTGGGCGTAAATATTTTATTTGGAGCTTTACTGATCGTTGTTCTGGGATCTTTAACCGGGCAGTGGCTCGGGGTTATGCAAAAACTGGGTCTGGTAGATAATTTCCTTTGGGGACATCAGGGGTATGAATATGTAGAACTGGGAAGAGTCTGGCAGATCTTACTGCTCATCGGGCTTATTCTCTGGCTGGTTTTAATGGTTCGGGCTCTTCTTCCTGCCTTGAAGCGAAAAGATGGAGACCGTCATTTGCTGACCCTGTTTACTCTTTCATCAGTAGCGATTGCATTATTTTATGGAGCCGGACTAATGTATGGAAGACAAACCCATATGGCGATTGCAGAATATTGGCGATGGTGGGTAGTTCACCTTTGGGTAGAAGGTTTTTTTGAAGTATTCGCAACCGTAGTGGCTGCCTTTTTATTTACAAGATTAGGATTGCTAAGACTAAAATCTGCTACCAATGCCGTTTTATTCTCAACTATTATCTTTCTTGGCGGAGGTATATTGGGAACATTCCATCATCTGTATTTCAGTGCTACCCCTACAGCTGTTCTGGCATTAGGAGCTACTTTCAGTGCCCTGGAAATAGTACCGCTTGTTCTGATTGGTTATGAAGCCTATCAAAATTATCAGCTGAGTAAATCCACCCAATGGATTCAAGCCTACAAATGGCCCATCTACTGCTTCATTGCCATGTGTTTCTGGAATTTCCTCGGGGCAGGAATCTTCGGATTTGCCATCAATCCTCCTATTGCTCTTTACTATATTCAGGGATTGAATACCACTGCTGTGCATGGCCATGCGGCTTTATTCGGAGTCTATGGAATTCTGGGAATCGGATTAATGATGTTTGTTTTGCGAGGACTTTATCCTGACCGACAGTGGAATGATAAATTAATAGGATGGGCTTTCTGGCTTATCAATATCGGGTTGCTGGTGATGGTAACGATTAGTCTTCTTCCCATAGGTATTATGCAGTCCGTAGCTTCTATAAAAGAAGGGTACTGGTATGCAAGATCTGCAGAATTTATGCAGACTGATACCATGCATTTTCTGAGATGGCTGCGTGTACCCGGAGATATTTTACTGGCTGCTGGTGAGCTGCTTTTCGTTATTTTTATCATGGGACTAAAATTTGGATGGTCGTTGAAAGAAAAACGTTAGTATAAATGGTTCAAATCTCGTAGGATTTTTAATCTTTACAATTTGATGATTTTTACATTACTTGAACTTAATTTTTAACGTAAAGAAATATTATCATTATGTTTATTTAAGGAAGCGAAGAAGAGCGACTTTGTCGCGGATGAAGCGTTATGGTAATACATTCGCTTAAAAATGATCAATGAAATTGATCAAACCTCTTTACTCCCTTACAATCATAAGAATTACAGATAAAGCTTTGCGTTGATAAAATAAGATTCTATTAATTCATTCTGATTTACATTAAAAAAGCCTTTAAATTGAGTATTTAAAGGCTTTTTATTTGGTAATTTATTGTGTTGCTTTCATCATTGCATCGGTAATTTCAATTTCCTTTTTCCTGGAATAAGTAGAGTCAAAAGGTTCCATCACATTGAATAAATACTGATAAAAAGGAGCAATCTGACGTACATTTTCAGATTCCTTCACTGCATTATTTTTGTCCATTTGCTGCAGCTTTTTTATAAAAACACTGAATTTCTTATCAACAGGTTCAATAGATTTCAAAAGGTATTCATGACCTTTTTCTCTCTGTCCTAAGGTCTTGTAAGCATCCGTTACCGCTGCTACAACCAATGCATATTCCATCGGTTTTGACCTCATCTGTCTTCTGGCCATTGCTTTAAATGACGGAGAGAGATTCTGATAGTAATCATATTCTTCAAATATTTCTTTTTTAAGGGTTTCTGCCAGCTGAAGACCTTTCTGCTCCTGCCCTGCAACAATATATCCGGTAACCATTGCACTTAATGAGCGCGGATCATTGTACTTCTCTGCAGGAATTTCTTTGGCAGCAAGATCCAGTAATTCCAGCGCCTTAGCTTTTTGTCCGCTTATTACCAGTGCAGAAACAGCTCTGCCCACAGACATTCTGTAGCCCAGAATATTGGAAGTAGCCGTTTCATCATAATAAATACTGAGATCTTTAAAATTGCCCCATCTGAAGTTTTTCACCACCTGATAAAGAGAGTTGGCATCTACCCTTCCCTTATCTCCGTCCGGACTTTGAGGTGTACGGATAGGAATCAGCCTGTAGCTGAAGCCATCAAACTGAAGATAATCATCTAGATAAAAAATATTTTCACTGTCATACATTCCGCCTGAAGAGAAATTTACAGGTCGCTTCCAATCAAAATTGGCCAGCATATCAAGCATCATCAGGTTACTTTTATAAAGTGTATTGGCTTCGTAATTAATCATAATCTGATCCACAGCGTTGGGAAGATCAGCCTGATTAATGATTCCAGATTTTACGGCATTTTCTTTATTTACCGGAAGTATAAATTTACTGACCGGAAGAATATTGTATTTTTCATATTGTTTGTCCCCAAAGTACATCTTCAGCAATTCGTCTTTTTCGGATGATTTTAATTTCAGGAATTTCATAGCATCCTTCAAAGTCAAGGAATCTTGTGTCAGATATTTTCTAAAATCCTGGAAAGTGTTGTCCGGAGCACCCTGTTCTTTAAGCATTTGGAAAAGTCCTTCCCAATCCTCTTTTTTCATCAGATATACCTGATCATTTACGCCATCCCGATACTCTTCATGAGTCAATTCACCTGGAATTCCCATTGCATTGTATGTTCTTCTTTTTACCTGATCGATATTCCATGGAGTGCCCAAAAGGGTAAAATTTACCGTTTTTACATCATCCCTGAACCTTTCTGTTTCCTGAATGGCCCATACCGGAAAAGTATCATTATCCCCATAAATAAACATGATATCATTTTTAGGAAGTGATCGTAAAAATGAATAGGCATAATCGCGGGCTGCTGTTTTTTTACTTCTGTCGTGAGAAGTATAATTCTGGAATCCCATCATCAAAGGAATTCCTAATAAAATAACTCCCGGAAGAATATTGGAAACCTTGGATTTCACCCTAGACTGAATCATCAAAAGGATGGCTCCTGCTCCCAGACCAATCCAGATGGCAAAGGCATAGAATGAGCCTACCATGGCATAATCTCTTTCTCTTACTTCAAATGGTTTTACTCCGGTATAGAAAACAATTCCCATACTTGTCAGAATAAACAGGGAAAGAATGGCATAAAACCGTCCAAAATCTCTGTTCAGCTGGAAAAAGAAACCAATCAATCCTACAATCAATGGAAGAAAGAAAAACTTTACGGTACTTTCATTTTTAAATTGGGCAGGCATATGATCCTGATCTCCAAGCAAAGCATTATCGATAAAAGAAATCCCTGATATCCAGTTCCCTTTGGTATTTTCCATATGACCCTGAAAATCATTCTGTCTTCCTACAAAATTCCACATCAGATATCTGACAAAATAATATCCGTTCTGGAATGAAATAAAATAATCCATATTCTGGGCAAAAGAAGGACGCTGCACCTTGATAAGATCATAAGGTTTCACTTTCAGATAATCTTCTGCTGTGATGGAATCTCCTTCATATTTGGCTCTCAGTTCTTCAAAAATACGTTTGGCTTCCGGATTGTCTGCAACATCTTCGTTATCATAATTAAAAGTAAAATCTGGAGCTCCATATAAAGAAATATAATTTGCCGTTACCTCTTTATCTTCATTGAACATCCTTGGCATAAAACTTATGTGCGATTTATTAAACACATAGTTGAATCTTTCTCCGGTCTTTCTGTACGTTCCGGTTTTTTCATCTTTTTCGTAAATATCTCCGGTAATCTCCCTTTTGTAACTTCCGTCTTCATCTTTTTCCAGTCCGTTTTTATCAAGAAATGCGGTGTAATTCTGTCCGTAAATAGTGGGCCAGTCACCATATTGTACTCTGTTATAATAATCTCTCATCCCGATCGCCGTATCTGGATCATTAAGATTCATCGGAGGATTGGCATTGGCTCTGATGGGAATTACCAGCCAGCAAGAGAATCCAATGATCATATAGACAATAGATAAAACAACAGTTTGGTATATCTTTCTTTTGGTTTTTCTGGCATATTTAATCAGGAAATAACAGATTAATGTCATAAGGATAAATGCAGCAACGGTTCCTGAATGGAAAGGAAGCCCAACACCATTCACTAAAAAAATCTCAAGCTTTCCAAACAGGGTCATAATCAAAGGGAAAATAATCTTGAACACCAAGGCCAGAATTCCCAATGTGATTCCATTAGCCAGCATAAAACTCTTCCAGGAAAAAGTATAGTTTCTGGTATAATAAACAAGGCAGATAGCAGGAATTGCCAGCATACACATCATATGTACTCCCACAGAAAGTCCTATGATAAAGAAAATAAGAATCACCCATCTTTCGTTATCAATAGCTTTGTATTCGTTTTCCCATTTGGTGATGAGCCATACCAGCAAAGCAATAAACATGGAAGCCATTGCATACACTTCTCCTTCTACTGCTGAAAACCAAAATGTATCTGAAAATGTAAAACATAAAGCTCCGATTACTCCGGAAAAAAGAATTGCAATTTCCTGACGTTTTGTAAGTTCCTCAAAATCTTTATGTAAAAGTCGTCTTAAAAAATGGGTAATTGTCCAGAACAGGAACAGAATGGTAAAAGCACTGAATAACGCTGACATCGCATTGATCACAATAGAATAATTTTCAGTATTTCCCAATGCAAAAATACTTGCCACGGCTCCCATAATCTGGAATAAAGCGGCACCCGGAGCGTGAGTTACTTCCAGTTTTACCGCTGAAGAGATATATTCTCCACAATCCCAAAAACTCAAAGAATGTTCTATCGTTGAAAGATAAGTAATAAGTGCAATAGCGAAAAGGAACCATCCCAGCACGGTGTTCCATTTTTTAAAAGACCAGTTTTTCATATAATATTTTCCAATATTGATATGACAACCAGAGGAAAGAGTTTATTACATGAAAATTTTATTTATTTTCTTAATAATTGATTGATATTAATACGTATTATTCAAGCCTCCATCCAAAGGAATACTTGTTCCGGTAAGATAGCCTGCATATTCTGAAGCGAGAAAAGCTACAAGATGTCCATATTCTTCAGGCTTTCCGAATCTTTTCATAGGAATTTTATTTTCCCTCGCCATTCTTATTTCTTCTGCCGGAGCGCCCGTTTGCTGAGCCTCATGCGCAACCAGTTTTTGAATTCGTTCAGTATCAAAATACCCTGTTAAAACATTATTTACTGTAATATTATGTTCGGCAATCTCATTGGAAAGAGTTTTTGCCCAGGCAATTACTGCAGAGCGGATAGAATTTGATAGGGCCAGGTTTCCGATCGGTTCTTTTACTGATAAAGAAGAAACATTGATGATACGTCCATTTCCCTGTTTGATCATATGTGGGAGAGCCAATAATGTTGTTTCACAAACTGTTTTAAAAAGAAGATCAAATGCTTTCTGATAATCCTCGGCATTCTTATCCTGTGCTAAACCAGGTTCCGGTCCATTGGTATTATTAACCAGAATATCTATGGAATGATCATTGAAATATTCTGCTATTATTTTCTTATACCTTTCAAAATCTGAAAAGTCAGCGACCAGATAGCTGTGTTTCTGATCAGAAGTGATGACCGGCAGTGAAGAAACAAAGTCTTTAAGTTTTGTTTCATTACGAGCCATAACGGTAACATTAGCGCCACATTTTGCCAGTTCTAAAGCAATTCCTGCTCCTATTCCCTGGGTTGCTCCTCCTACTAAAGCATTTTTTGAAAAAAGTTGAATATTCATATGATCTTTGGATATACTAATTGGTATAGGATAAATGTAAGAAAAAACCTCCAAATTATATTTTGAAGGTTTAATTTTTTAAGCTCTGTTTCTCATTTATTTTACGGCTGTAGCTTCAAGTTCCACCTTTAAAGTTTCAAACAAACCTTTTACTTCAAGCATCGTTACGGTCTGCTGAAGCTTATGCCTTGCAATCCACTCCTGAAGAATGGGAAAGTGAGGCCAGAGTTCTTCAGTAGAAGTTGTATAGATATTTAGTCTTACTATATTTCCACATTTATATCCTGCGGAGCTGATCAACTCTTCCAGATTGGCAATAGCCTGTTCCAGCTGAGATTTCATATCTTTATCACTGGATATTCCATCAGGATCAATAGCTGCCTGTCCGGAGCAGTATAAAGTACTTTCCACATTTTTTACTTCTACAGCTTGTGAGTAGCTTCTCTCCTTCTGCCATTTCCAGGGATTAACTGTTCTTTTTTCCATTGTATTGAATTTGTTGTCTGTTATTACCATACAAAATTGCACAACAGATACAGTAAACTCGCGTGATCCCGATCACGATTATCATGTGAGGATAATCACTTTACAGAGGCAGGCGGCTCAAAGTTTCTCTGGAAACGCCTAAATAAGCTGCTAAAAGAGACTTTGGAACGCGCTGGACAAGAGATGGATATTTTTTCAAAAGCTGGTCATACCGTTCTTTTATTCCTGTTGTCATCATGGAAATAGTACGCTGCTGGGCCGAAATGAAACCCATATAAGCTTTTTCAAGGAAGAAATGCTCCAGTTTTGGAAGTTGGGCACAGAGTTTTTTGTAATCAGCTAATGTAAGGCATAATACTTCTGTATCTTCTATACATTCCACAGACATGGTTGCTGTATTTTGTTGATAATAAGCGGGGAAATCTGTTTCCCACCAGTCTTCCATGGCAAACCCTACAATATGTTCTTTCCCTGTTTTGTCTGTATACACCAACTTCAGCAGGCCTTTCAATACAAAATAATTGTAAGGTACGGCTTCTCCTTCCTGCACTAAAAACTGATGCTTTTTATATTTTTTATAGGTGAAACAGGATGATATGAATTCAAATTCATCATCATTAAGAGGAGTTATTTTTTCGATGTGGTTTCGCAGCTGATCCAGCATATTCAGTTTCTTTACCCTATAAAATTACAATTTAATCCTAAGGTTTCTCTTTCAGCAGTTCGTCCATCTGTTTATAAAATGAATCTTTACTGTAATCTGCAAATCCTTTATGATACAAACGGATTTCTCCTTTTTTATCCAGAACAACAGTAGTAGGCAAAGAACCGCTATAAAGTACAGCAGGAATATTTCCAGCCGGCACCAGAAAAGGAACCGTAAAGCCTTCTTTCCTTAAATAAGATTTTCCTAAGGCAACATTATCATCAAGATTTACGGTAAGAAATACCATATCAGGATTGTTTTTATATTGATCATATAGTTTCTGGACAGACGGGAACTCTGCTCTGCACGGAGGACACCATGATGCCCAAAAGTTAATGAAAACTACTTTATTCCGGAAGGCAGAAATATCTATGATCTTTTCATCCTCATTTTTCAGAATAAATCCGGCATAGGAAACTCTGGTTGAATTATTTTGTGTTTCTTTTGGTTCTGATATGCTGGAATTGAGAATTCCTGTGGAAGCAACCTGTCTCATCAGCCAAACTTTTGCATCTTTATTCACTAAGATGACAATAAACAATACCGTGAGTATTATAGTAGAAATATTTTTCCTTAGCCATGTTTTCAGATTTTCCATTTTCTTCCTCTTAATTCTTAGCCAATATAAGATTAATATTTTGATCAAAAATCCGGAAGAATTGTTTTTACAATAAAAAGCCTTCAAATACTTAGATTTAAAGGCCATTCTCTGTGTTTTTAGTTTAAGTTATGATCATGGTAAGATTCTTTAAAAGCTATATTTTATTCAACAGTTTCTTTCTGAAAATAAAAAGCAGCGAACTGAAAAATGTCAGATAGGCAATATTGAATATTGCACCTCCCACCCAACCAGAAAAAGGAAGTGGTAAGAGTCCTTTTATAGGGATAATACATAAAGTCAATACAAATGGAGTCAGCAAAGCCATCCATCTTGGCAGCAGTGTTTTATGTAAAAGAATACATACAGCAAATGAAACCCAGCCTACCGCCAGTACTCCAATAGCCATTCCCCAGGCGATATTCAGCATTTTCATAAAGCCTCTTCCTGTTTCCAGAAGATAAGGATGGGCAACTGAATCGGTATGATAAACCGCCTTATAAATCTCTCCAACATAGAAGAATCCGGCATGCCCTAAAGGCGACAAAACTGCCCCGGCCAATAACATCCAATACACAAAGACTGCATACCATTTCTGGGTATCTTTGAAAAACTGATACACCAGCCATGTGGCAGGAAGCAGCAAAGGACCTGTAAGCGCTCCGATCAAAGCTCCAAACATCAATCTGGAAGTGGAACCTTCCAACATTAAAGTGGCAAATTCAACATTTACCTGATTTGCATAGGTCTTTGAAAATAATGGATAATCTGAAGGATCCGGATCAAATCCGGCAACATAAACATCACCGATGATCCAACACACTGAAACGGCTATAGCAGCAGCAAAAGACCAGTTTATTTTGGCTGAAAATTTCATAATTTTTATATCATTAATAGTTAGCAAACTTTACATCATTCCTTTGTATAGGTTCTTCATGAGGAATTAGAAAAGCAAATTTTATTATTAAGAACAATTCTAAATAATAATTATCTTTGTGCAAAACTACCCTAAACAGGTAACAGGATAGGTACGTAAAACGGAATAAAAAGTCCGCTAAAAGGAAATTCTAAAAAGAGAAGCAAAATGACAGTAAGGCTATATGATGAAAACTTTGGAAACATGCTCATGGAGCGAGATTATCCTTCCTCTTATCTCTTACATGACGGAGGCATCCAGGAATGCATTACCCAGCTCATTCCTCCCTATGGAAATGGTTTTTATCACGAAATAAGTTTCGCCAACGTTCATATCAGTTTTGGAAATATTTTATTGCCGAAGCGGCTTCAGCTGTACCTGGAAAGTGATTTTGATTCAGTAGAAATGCATTTTACCCTTAAAGGAAAAAGTAAGGCCATTTCAGGTAACTTCCAGAAAACTGTAGCATTTGACAGCTACCAGCACAATATTATTTATGCCCATCATATGGAAGGCAGAATGGAATTTGAAGGCCCGGAAATGCATTTATTTGAAATCAATCTGGCTCCGGAATTCTTTAAAAAATTTCTGCCTGAACATTCGGGAGTATTTGAAATATTCAGAAACTCGATTGAAAGACAAAATTCCTGTCTCCTCCAGCCGGAACACAACCGTATTACCCAGGAAATGTATCAAATCCTGAATGACATTATGCATTGCAGCAGAAAAGGCCTATTCAAACGAATCTATCTTGAAGCCAAGGTAAGTGAACTTCTTCTGTTACAGCTTGAACATTTTTTTGATCGTGGCTCCTTCCCTTCTTCTCTTCAGAAAAGAGATATAGAAAAAATGTACGATGTAAGAGATTATATTGTCAATAATCTGAATGCAGATAGTTCACTGAATGACCTTGCCCATCTGGTAGGAACTAATGAATTTACCCTAAAAAAAGGCTTTAAAGAAATTTTCGGGACTACCGTATTTGGATTCTGGAATGATCTTAAAATGGAACAGGCAAAAAAACTGCTTCTCGACAGCCATCTGAATATCAGTGAAATTTCCGACCATATCGG
This sequence comes from Chryseobacterium sp. Marseille-Q8038, assembly GCF_965111995.1. Lineage (NCBI taxonomy): Bacteria > Pseudomonadati > Bacteroidota > Flavobacteriia > Flavobacteriales > Weeksellaceae > Chryseobacterium > Chryseobacterium sp. Marseille-Q8038. The sequence goes on from NZ_CBCOPN010000001.1 coordinate 1,691,598, forward strand.
TTATAAAAATCCAAGACATTTTTCAGCAGCATTTAAGCGAAAATTTAACATATTACCCAGCCAACTCAGAAACAGATAACAGCCTGCATGCTTTTGAGCCCTTTCTGATCGATTTCTTATGCCTGACCATAATAAAATTCAACTCATCATCGTTAATAATTTGTTTTTAACAAGATCCACTGAAAAACAACAATAAATCAATATACAATGCATAATATTATTTTTTGTGTAACAGTCTTATTTTATCCTTGCTATTACCATTTTCAAAAACCTGTTTTTCCAATGGATTTATTTCATAATTAAATTGTTAGGTGTAACAAATCCTCTGTTTATCCAACTAATCGTACATCATCAAAACATTAATTCATATACAAGAGATCTACTACTTTAAAATAAACTAATGCAAACATCCTTTCTAAAAATTACCGCTGCCACCGCTGCACTCTGTTTCAGTACCCTGGCAATGGCCCAACAAAACTATTCTGTAAGTGGAACCGTGAAAGACAAAAAAAACGGTGAATTGCTCATCGGAGTATCTGTAAAAGTAAGCGAAGATCCCACCATCAATGTTGTTGCCAATGAATATGGCTTTTATTCCCTGTCACTGCCTGAAGGGAATTATACCCTTATTATTTCTTACCCTGGATATAGAGATTTTGAACAGCAGATCAAAGTAGACCAGAATATAAAGCTTGATCTGCCTCTTCTCCCTGCGGAGACAGAAGCAAAAGCGATTGATGAAGTGGTAATAACCGGAATCAAAAAGGATAAAAACTTAACCTCAGCGCAAATGGGAGCAGAAACGCTGAGTATTAAAAATATAGAAAAACTTCCTGTTCTTTTTGGAGAAAAGGATGTCATGAAAACCATTCAGCTTTTACCGGGTATTAAAAGTAACGGTGAAGGAAGCAGCGGATTCAGTGTAAGAGGTGGTGCTACCGACCAAAACCTGATATTACTGGATGAAGCTCCGGTTTATAACGCCTCTCACCTTCTAGGGTTTTTCAGTACATTCAACAGTGATGCCCTGAAAGATGCCAGCATCATTAAAGGAAACAGTCCGGCTCAATATGGAGGTCGACTTTCTTCTGTGCTGGATGTCAAAATGAAAGACGGAAACAATAAAGATTATAACGTCAACGGAGGAATTGGTCTGATCAGCAGCAGACTGAGTGTAGAAGGTCCTATTCAAAAGGAAAAATCTTCATTCATTGTTTCAGGAAGAAGAACCTATGCCGATTTGTTTCTTAAAACCAATAAAGATTATAAAGACAACAAGTTATATTTTTATGATCTTAATCTGAAAGCCAATTATCAGATCAATGAAAACAACCGTATTTACCTTTCCGGATATTTCGGAAGAGATGTTTTGGGACTGGGAGATACATTCAATACAGATTGGGGAAATACAACGGCTACGTTGAGATGGAACAGCATCATCAGCAGTAAATTATTCTCCAATACGTCTTTCATCTACAGTAATTATGATTATAAAATCAGTCTGAAAAATGATGATACCGTATTTGATTTAAATTCAAAAATCCGTGACTGGAATCTTAAGCAGGACTTTACCTGGTTTGCCGGAAACAAACACTCTGTACGTTTCGGTCTGCAGTCTATTTATCATACGCTAACTCCGAGCAGTGCTTCCGGAACTACGGTGAGCAGTTTTACAAGAAATCCGAGATACTCGTGGGAAAATGCCGTGTACATCAATGATGATTATAAAGCCACGGAAAAGCTAACCATCAATTATGGAGCAAGGCTTTCCATGTTCAGTGTATTGGGAGGCGATACATTCAATACCTATGAGAATGGTGTGCTTACCGACAGCCAGTTTTTAGAGAAAGGAAAATTCGGGAAAACATATGTGAATATTGAACCGCGTATTAGTGCCAACTACCGCATCAACGAAGTCAGCAGTGTAAAAGGAGGATATTCCCGAAACACCCAGAATCTTCATCTTTTAAGCAACAGCAACAGCGGAAATCCTACCGATCAGTGGATAGGAAGCAGCTATACGGTAAAACCGGAAATTGCAGATCAGATCAGCGTGGGCTACAGCAGGAATTTCAACAACAATAATTATGAGTTGAATGCTGAAGTTTATTATAAAGATATGAAAAACCAGATCGACTTCAAAAATGGTGCTCAGATTGGTTTTGACACTGGATCCGATGTAGAAAGTGAACTGTTATTTGGGAAAGGAAGAGCCTACGGTCTGGAACTTATTGCCAAAAAGAAAAGCGGAAAACTGACAGGATGGATTTCCTATACACTCTCTAAAACAGAAAGAAAGATTAACGGAATCAATAATAATGAGTGGTATAATGCCAGAATGGATAAGACCCACGATCTTTCTATTGTTGCTACTTACCAGCTTAATCCAAAATGGAGTTTTTCAGGATTGTTTGTATACAGCACAGGGAATGCGGTTACCTTCCCTACCGGAAAATATGAGTTGAACGGACAAACGATCTTCCAGTACAGCAACAGAAATGCTGACAGAATGCCGGCCTATCACAGAATGGATCTGAGTGCAACGTATGAACCAGGTTCCAATAAACGCTTCCGTGGTTCATGGACATTCGGTATTTACAATCTTTATGGCCGCGAAAATGCTTACACTATTAATTTCGAAGACAATCCAGACCGTCCCGGAACTACGCGTGCCATGCAGACCTCTTTATTCCGCTGGGTACCCAATATCACTTATAACTTCAAATTCTAAATCATGAAAAATACATTTTATATCATAGTATCTCTTTTTGCATTAACCTCTTGTGAAAAGGAGATTGATCTGGATCTGAATGATCAAAGCGGGAATATTGTTATTGAAGGAAATATAACCAATCAATCCGGACCCTATACTGTAAAAATAACAAAATCAGTAAGTTTCTCAGAACCGAATCAATATCCGGCGGTCACGGGAGCTCAGGTCATTCTAAGTGATGATATGGGACAAACCGAAACCCTTCATTATGCAGGAAACGGTATGTACCAAACGACAACTTTCGCCGGAGAGCCTGGCAGAACCTATACCCTGAAGGTACAGGCCGAGGGAAAACAGTATACTGCTCAAAGTACAATGCCTGAAGTAGTCTATTTCGATGGATTGAAACAGAGTTCATTTAAATTTGGGGATAAAATTACTTATACCCTATTGCCACTCTTTACAGATCCAATGCCACTGGGAAACCGTTATCTTTTTAGTTTTACGATCAATGATCTTCCCAAAAAATACATGAATACTTTTTCAGACAATGTAAACAACGGATTGCCTAACCAACAGCCTTTGATTCTCCCTAATGACGATAATAAAGGCAGAGACCATGAAGTGGTAGTAGGTGATAAAATCCATGTGGAAATGCAGTCTATCGACACCAATATATTCACTTATTACAGTGCCTTACTTCAGATTTCCGGCGGCAATGGCGGAACCGCTACTCCGGCCAATCCTCCAAGTAACATCAGCAATGGAGCTTTGGGATACTTTTCAGCTCATACAACAGATACGGAAGCTTTTGTCATCCAGCCTGTTACTCCATAAATGTAAAAAAGGATATTCCCACTACGGAATATCCTTTTTTTATTCTCTGTTCTATCTTAATTTCCTTTTTAAAGCGTAATACCTGTACAGAAGTTTATCATACCTGACCACACAAAACAGCAATCCTGCAGTTGCAATCAGTGTTTTTAAACAGATCATGCTATAGACAAAACCACCCATCATACATCCCGAAAAAAAGCAGGCAATAATGACCACTTTCAGGGTGATATTCTTTTTAAGCTGACGCTGTTCATTTTCCCGTTCCTTAAAAAACAGTTTTGAAAGTTCTATTCCCAGATCGGTAAACAATCCCGTAAGATGAGTGGTTCTCACTACAGACTGGGACACTCTTGTCACCAATGAATTCTGAACGCCCATGGCAAAAAGCAAAAGTCCCGCAATAGTATAAGGAGATATTGAGATTCCGAGTGTCTTATCATCTGCTATTCTCACAAAACCCAATATCAGAATTTCGGTAATCAAAGGAATGAGATGCGGACGGAACATTCTGCGCCCGGACGAAAATTCAACCATAAAACTTGAACAGAAAGCTCCTCCCAGAAAACATAGAATGAAGATAAAGTAAGTAAAGGCTTGGCTATAATGATCGAGAAGAATCTCTTCGGAAAAGAAGGCAAAATGCCCCGTTATATTAGTGGTAAGTACCTTAACAGATAAAACACCTACAATATTCACGATCCCGGCAACAAATGACAGGGCTGAAGCCAGTTTGAGATTGTGAAAATAAGTTCTGTTTCTCCCTCTATGTCTGAACATTTTAAACTTCTGTAAGGGTGGTATCTCCTGCTATCTTTCATAACTTAAAAACAGCTGGATAAGATAAATAAGTAAAAAAATAAATAAGAAATGTCAGCATACAGCTGTGAAAAACATATCCGCTTAAATATTTATCCAGTGTTCTATATAGATTTACTACATCCTTTTTACCATAAAATTCTACTTTTTCGTAATAAACAATGAGTCTGCCAATGAAGCAAAAATAGCTTTTACAGGTCGCTTCAAAATGTTCTGTACCCTAATTCAGAATCAATTTTATTACTTTTGTAAAAGTAATCCGTTCAGGAAGAAAAGCTTGTGATATAGATCGGCTTAAAATGTGATTTAAGTTAAAAACTGAGTGTAGATTCAACATCCTGTAAAGAAAAATTATGATCTCAAAATTTATTTTTAATAATCAGTATCTTTTTGATGAACTCCCTGAATATGATAAGAATCTTCTTACAGCAGCAATGAAAACCAAAAACTACCGTAAAAATGAGCCTATATTTACTGACGGAACAAAGCCTAATGGCGTTTACTATCTTAATGAAGGAAAAATAAAGAAATACAAGGTTGATAATGACGGAAGGGAACAGATTATTTACATTTACAGCTCCGGTGAATTTTTCGGGTATTCTGCTATTCTGAGCAATGAATCTTATGGAGATACCACCTCAACACTGGAAAATTCTGTTATCTCATTTATTTCTAAAGACAATTTTCTGGATATCCTCAGTCAGTCATCCGTTCTTTCAAGGCTGCTGCTGAAATCTTTAAGTCATGAATTCAGTGTGATGGCAAATCTTATTGCAGTTCTGTCTCATCGTACGGTACGGGAAAGAGCGGCTCTCAGTTTACTGATTCTTCACGATAAGTATACATCAAATGATGCTCCTGATGATGAAGTGTTTATTTCTCTTTCCCGAGTGGATCTTGCCAATATGGTGGGAACTGCCAGAGAAACTTTGGCCCGCATCATCAATGATTTTAAACAGGAAAAATTAATCCGATCTGAAGGAAGGAAAATACAGATCATCGACTCTAAGCGATTGATTCACATTGCTAATTTCTATTAATTTTATCTTCTTAAAAATGAACATTTAAAATTCTCAGTCTCCTACTGACAGCCTGTTGTCATAAGTGTCTGTTACCTTTGTTTCAAATTAATTCAAACAAAATTCCTTATGAAACTTACCTCATTAAGACTCATCAGTAAAGACATCAAAGCAGCAGTAGAATTTTATGAACAGACTATTGGATTATCTGCCCGATGGTATACTGAAGATTTTGCAGAACTTTCTGCTGGCTCCATTACCATCGCCATCGGAAGTACCCGAACAATGAAAATGTTTTCGGAGGGCCTGACAGATTTCGCAGGAACAAAATCAATCATTATCGAATTTCTGGTTAAAAACGTAGACGAAGAATATGAAAGAATCAAAAATATAGCTTCTGAAATTATTCAGGAGCCAACAACTATGCCCTGGGGAAACCGATCACTTCTGTTCTGTGATCCGGATGGAAATATGATAAACTTTTTTACTCCTGTAAGTGAAGAGGCTGTAAAGAAGTTCAGCTAAATCTTTCTTCAATAAAAAATAAAACCTCGCTGTTCATCAACGAGGTTTTTGTTCTAATTTTTAAAGTCAACCTTATTTCCCAAGGAATTCAATGGCTTTCGCTACAAATGCATCATGATACTGATAAAAAGAAGCATGGCCTGAGTCCGGAAATATGACCAGTTCTGCATCATCTAAATGCTGCGCCATATTTTTAGCATTCTGAACCGATACCGGAAGATCATTTTCACCATGAACAATTAATACCCGTTTTTTGATTTTTTCAATTTCCGTAAGAGCATCAGCATTGGGTTGAGCCCAGCTCAAAACTGCCGTAAACTGTGCGTTGGAAGCTGCATCATTTAATGGAAGATCTCTGTCTGTGGTACGAAGCTGAACTCTTGCGAAAGATGCTTTACCTTCTGCTGTACTTTGAGCAGATTCTGTAAACCCAAATTTCAAATAGGAAGCTTCAGGGCTTAATCCGGCTGTTCCTGCAATAATATTTGGCAGATTCGATAATCCGATTGCTCCCTGCGGACCTGTTCCTGTTAAAATTACTTTGTTGATCAGTGACGGATTGGTCAGCACAATTCTCTGGGCAACAAATCCTCCCATAGAAAATCCCATGATATTCACCTGAGGCAAATTTAAAGCTTTAATAAAATCTACGGCATCGTCAGCCATCGCCTGAACAGTATTCGGGGTTGTTCCTTTTGAGGAAGCTACTCCTTTATTGTCAAAGATAATTACTTTATACTTTTTTGCCAGTCCGTCTGTCACTGCAGGATCCCAGTCATCCATTGAGCCCCCTAACCCCGGCAACAGTACCAATGGAATGCCGTCTTCTTTTCCCAGCACACGATATGCAATGCCATTTCCTTTAACTGTTATGAATTGGGTCCTGGCAGTTTGGTGGTTTCTGTTTTGTACCTCCTGTGTCGTCGTGGGAGGCTCATTTTCTTCCGTGCAGGATACGGTCACTACGGTAAAAAGAGTTAAACATAATAAGCTTACGGCTGAGATTTTTCTGATTGTTTTCATTGTAGTTTATTTTTGTATGATTATGGTGCAAACATAAAACACAAAAACAGGCAGAACACTCAAAAGCTTTATCAACAGGACATTTTAATGAGTTAATTAGACATTTTTGAAGGTGAAAGTTAAAATTCTTAAAACTGTTTTTAAAACTCTTTAGATTTTTTCAATGCAATAAGGGCTTCCATTGCTTTCTCAGCATCTTCTTTCGCTATAAAAATATGATCATGAAAATAAGCGGCAACCACATTGCAGCTGATATTTTCCTTTTTCAAGGCATTGGCAAAAGCTGCGGTGAGTCCTATGGCTTCCAGAGAGGAATGAATATTGAGCGTGATCCATGAAGAAATATAACTATAGGGCATTTTCCATTCATCGGCTATCGTTCTTTCCAGCACAATGGTAATGGCTTCATGTTCCCGGAAGAAAAACAGAATCTTTTCCATATCCGGTATTCCGTTTAAAGTTTCAACAGTACAAAACACAAATTCTCCGGCATTCAATACAGGTTCCATATTCTGAATCAAAACCGATAAGTCTTTTTCTCCTGACATCTTTTTTGATACAAAGCTAAGGGATAGACTGCAGCATTCTGTTTATCATTTGATAAAAAACACTCAAACATTCAATTTAAAAAGTGAGAAAATGATTTCTCGTTCAAAAACAAAAAAGGAGACTGTCTGCCTCCTTTTTGTTTGTAATGTAACCTATCAACTGAACCTCACTATATGTGTTTGTGTTTTTTTTTGATCATTTGGCTTTTTTAAGAAGTCCGTTTAAGGTTATTCATACACTTCTTTTAATTTCATCAGTGTGTATTAATTTTCATCATTTGTGTTCTTATAACTATCCGTTTATTATTTGTATAGCTATCATCATTTGTTGTTTTTTGTGTATGAAATTGTATTCATTGAAGAGCATTTCTCAGTTGCTTTTTTCATTACTTAAATTTCATAGTACAAAGGAACAACATTACAACATAAAATCTTCTATAAACCCCATCGATACATGTCGATCGACTTATAGATATTTATCGATGAAATATTATTTTCTGACAATAAGAAGTGAATAACACCTTAAAACACTATAGCTTATGATGGGTTTTGACAAGGTCAACAAGCTCAACCATATTTTCAATCTTTAGTTTTTCAAAGATATTTTTTTTGATGGTGCTTACTGTATTTTGTTTGATATTCAGACTGTTTGAAATTTCCAGATTTCCATATCCTTCAGCATAAAGTTCTGCAATCTGAAGTTCTCTTTTGGTTAAACTGTTGAGTGGACTTATCAGATCCGGATTGTAAACAAACTGTACCAATAGATCCCTTAAAAGATCAGAGAAATATTCTCCTTTCTCGATAAAGGCTGTAATCGCTTCTCTTACCTCTTCCTCTTCACTCAGCTTACTCAGATAGCCGTTAGCACCGGCTTTGATAAATTTAAGGCCATGCAGTTCCTCTTCAAGTCCTGTAAAAATCAAAATTTTAAGATCTGGATTTACACTTTTCATCTGAGATAAAATATGAAGACTGTTTCCATCCGGGAAATGGGCATCAATAACGGCCATTTCTACTCCTTTTGACTCTATGATCTCCAATACCTGATGTAAGGATGAAGTCTGATAAATCTTAGCGTGAGGAACAATATCACTGATTACAATTTCCATTCCCTGGCGCACAATGCTGTGATCGTCTGCAAGCAGGAAAATAATCTCTTTATTTTGAATTGGTGTTTCCATTTTTATTACTATTTAAATTGATCCTGAATGTCACTTTCGTTCCTTTGTGCAGTTTACTTTCAACTGATATATCACCATCGAAAAGTTCAACAATTTCTTTGACCAGATTAAGTCCAAGTCCTGCTCCCAGATTATCCACCTCATCAGACACCATTCCCTGATAATAAGGGTCAAAAATTTTACCAAGATCCGATTCTGATATTCCTACTCCGGTATCTCCTACCGTTGTGATCAGGGAAATTTTATTTTCTCCAAGAGATTCGGTAGCCATCACCAGATCAATCTGTCCGTTTTCTGTAAACTTGTTGGCATTTCCGAGAATATTCATAAAAATCTGGTTGATTCTGATGTTATCCGAAAATACATTCAGATTCTCCGGAATTCTGTCTGTTACCACAAACCTGTTATTTCTCGTTTCCAGATAAGGCGTAATCACTTTTACAATAGAACTGATCTCATCTTTAAGATTGAAAACTGAGGGTATAAGTTCTTTTTCAGCATTTTCGTTTTTGGTGTATTCTAAGATCTGATTAGACTGCAGAAGCAATGTACTGTTGGTAAACTTGATCGATTTAAGATAATCCTTTATCGTTTCATCTTCCGTCGTTCTGTGGATCTTATCTATGAAAATATTGATAATTTTTAACGGAGACCTCAGATCATGGCTCAGCATTCCCAGAATCCTGTTTTTAAAATTAAGGTTCTTTTTAATCTCTTTATTCGCAGCATTAAGCTTTTGTTCATAGATAAATGCTACTCTTGTAAAGTACATGATCAGAATGGATACAATAAACATCAGAATCATCAATCCCAATACCAGATAGCTTCTGATCTTGTTATTATTGGAACTCTGTTCATTGTATTCTTTTTCCAGTTGGGATTTAAAATCCCTGATGGCATTTTCGTACACTTCTATTAAGCTGTTGCTATACACCAGAAGTTTACTGAAATTGCTGTAAAACTGCAGGTTATTTTTCTGATTTTGAACGGCAAGCATCTGGACCTTCTTTACTTCAGCAGCATAATGCTTATCCATAGACTTTATGGTGTTGTCCATTTTGGATTTAACCTGAGAAAGATCCAGCGTTTTATTGTTGGTCATTGTGATTACCGTACTTTCTTTCTGAACATCCACTTTCCCTGTTACAGCGTCTTTTAAACGTCCGAAAAAGCCTTTCTTTTTAATGGTATCGGCGTAAGTACGGGTTTGAATTTTCAAATCTTCAAAATCATTTTTGTACTTGGCTGGTTCATACTGTTTATCTTCAATATTTTGAGGCGGATTCAGAGAAGTCTGGTATACTGAATCTATTAATGTTTTCAGTTTTGCAGTCTTCACTGTATCCTGACGATGAAGAGACAATGTCTTTTTCAGCCTGGGACTTGTATTTTCATATTCCCCGATTTTATCAAAATTAGTTTTAAGTTTTCTCAACGACTGGAAATATAACTGTAATTCTCCGTTATCCTGAGTCGCCATATATTTCTGAAGATGTTCCTGGGCATCCAGAAAATCTTTCCTCGAATTATCTGTTAATCCTCCCAATGCACGGCTTTCCTCCAGCTGATCTTTAATAAATTTCAGCTTTTTCCCGTTAACAAATTCGTTATAAAAAAATATGGCGATAATGACCTGTATCAGTAAAATACAAAAGATCAATGAGTAATGAACAAGTTTTCTCAATTTAAAATTTAAGAATTTATATTTCATATTTGTTTATCATTTAAATTAATTTCCTGACTACATAAGTCCATTAGATATTAGCCTTCAACAATATACCATTATTTTCAACAATTTCATAATAGCTGTATATCATCCAATTGGCAAAGTTAAAGTAATTTTTGTCTTCTTATAATAATGAATATTTGATAAAACTCACAGAATTTAATTTTTTTCTCTATCAAAACGCCATATAAATACTCAGTTTTATCTGCGTAAATCTATTTTTTTAGATCAATTGCAAAAGTTGGGGTGCTCTAAAATATTCTGCATCTGCCTGTTTTATTATATCTGGCGAATAATATATAATCAATAACGTGTGAAAAATCAATAGACGGCTACTCATCATTTCAGTGATTTTGAAGGGTCAGAATTTCTATTTTTTTACCATTAAGTATTTCTACTACATACCACATTTGGTCATTTACACTCTAAAAACGTATACCCTCTTCTTTGTTACTTTGAAATGCTTATTAATAGTGACAATATTCAATGGGAAACCAGAATATGCACATGTACCGGCGGATTCGTCTCTATACCTAATCTATCGTAGCAGATAGAACTCAGAGCGTATTGAAGATCAGTAATAGTGGTACATTCCTCCCTATTGATGTCTTTATGTTCTCTGTTCTCTTCATACGATTATAAAAAATAAAACAAATAACCTATGATTACAGAAAACTACGACGTAATCGTCATTGGCGGAGGAGCAATAGGGCTGGCTACGGCTTATCATCTTGGCCAGCGCCAGGCAAAAACATTAGTATTGGAACAGTACACTTTTGTGAATCAGCTCGGCAGTTCTGCAGGAGTATCACGCCAGTTCCGGATTCCTTATCCGGATGAATATATGGTACAAATGGCTTTGGATGCATTGCCTTATTGGGATGAACTGCAAAAAAAGACGGATACGCAATTGCTTGATAAAGTAGGAACACTCTGGTTTGGTGATCCGGAAGTACATTCTACAGAAGGAAATATTGCTGAAGCTGAAAAAGCTTTAAAAGCATTAGGGGTTCCGTATACTACGTTAACGTCAAAGGAAATTGAAGAACAATATCATTTCAAAAACCTTCCGGATAATTATACCGGCTTGTTTCAGCCGGATGGTGCCAGCATTAATTTTAAAGCAACCATTGAAACTCTTTTAGGTCTTTGCCAAAAGGAAGAAACCGTTGAACTTAGAGAAAATTCTCCGGTGCTGGAGATCAAACAAAACGGTGATCTTTTTGAGCTTACCACGCCCAACGGAGTTTATATCGCCAAAAAACTGGCTATCATTCCCGGACCTTATATCAACAGCGTTATCAACCTGCTTGATTTTAAAATAGAAGCCACTTACTGGAATATGTCTTCTGCTTATTTTAAAAAGACCGATCCTGCGATACAATACCCAACCTGGTTTGTATTCCAGAATGCAACAGGAGATAACGGCAACCAGTTTTATGGTTTCCCATCCGTGGAATGGGATCATCCGGAATACATCCGCGTAGCCCCGGATTTTGTCATCAAACCTTTGGAAGAACCAAGTGACAGAACCTTAATTCCAAATCCCCAGGAGCTGGCTTACACTTCTGAATGGGTACAAAGCCATATGACCGGGCTAAGTATTGAACCGGAATATACTTCAACATGTCTTATTGCTTTAAGTACAATTCCCAATAAAGAACTGCTGATTGATTTTGCACCACCTTATGTTCCCAACCATAAAAATATTGTGGTATATGCCACCGGATGGGCAGCCAAATTCACTCCATTCTTAGGTAAAATCATGTCGGATCTTGCATTAGACGGACATACTGATTTTGATATTACTCCATTCCGATTAGGATATAAATATTTCGTAGCACTTTAAAATTATAGAACCATGAATCAAAAAAACGTTAATAAAGATACCCCGCTGTATCCGGGAATGCAGCCTGATCTGAAAGTAGAAGTAGCCATTATCGGTGCCGGAACTTCCGGATTGTATACTGCTTTTCGCTTGGTAACAGACAATAAGTATAAAGGTCATGAAGTACAGATCTTCGACATGAGTAACAGGTTAGGCGGAAGACTTGAATCCGTAATCATGCCGGGAATGAATTTCTGGGGTGAACTCGGAGGAATGCGTTATCTGACTTCTCAGGAGATTGTAACCACATTAATAGAAGGTTATCCACTGAAAGAGGATCCGAGCAAAAGAACACCCGTATTAAAGGATAAGATGACTCCTGTTCTCTTTCCTATGGGTAAACCGGAAGAACTCTTCATGTATATCAGAAAAGAACGTTTCAAACAAAATGCATGGACGGAGGAGCAAGATCAGGGTAACAAACTGATTACCCGTTATTTTCTGAATAAAAATGACGAAGGTTTAAGCTCTGACCAGCTATTCAATAAAATCATTTACAATGTTTTAATGTCGGATCCGTGGGTAGTAGAAAACTATAAAGAATTAATCATTGAAGATCCTAACGGTTATGATTACTCTTTCCAGCTGACCAGCAGAGATTGGGATGCCATCAAACCAAGAATGGTTTACAATTTCCCAGGTTCTCCTTATGACAAGCGTCTGGTAAATGATATTGGTTTCTGGAACTTAATCAAAGATCAGGTTTCTCAGGAAGGATATGAATTCTTAGCGAATGCCGGAGGATATTATTCCAATACCATCAACTGGAATTCCGCAGAGGCATTTCCGTATATGGTAGGAGATTTTTCTGCCAATACTACCTACAAAACGATTGAAGAAGGCTACGACAGCATCGCTTATGCAATTGCCAATGCTTATATGGAATATGAAGGAGCATGCATCTGGTCTGAAAATAAGCTGATTACTTTCACCAAAGATCATCATTTAATATCCACTCATAAATATGAACTTACTTTCCTGAATATCCAAAGCAATACAACGTGGAAAGTGTATGCCAATTCAATAGTATTGGGTATGCCAAGAAAATCTCTTGAACTGTTGGATCAGAATAACTTCTTTTTCGATGCTAACAGACATCAGAAACTGAATGAAAATATCCGTTCTATCATTATGGAACCTGCCTTTAAAATCCTGATGGGCTTCGAGCGCCCGTGGTGGAAAGATCTGGGAATTGATTCCGGGCACTCCATTACAGACTTACCGATGAGACAGTGCTACTATTTCGGTACCGATCCTGAAAACAACAATTCAATGTTGCTGGGAAGCTACGGTGATATGGAAACAGAAACATTCTGGAAAGCGCTTTCTGATGACAAAGTTCTGTTCAAAGTAAGAGCTAACAAGTCTACATCCATGGAAGAATTACACAAATTTGATGATGTTCAGGCCACAGAATTTATGGTCAACGAATTGATCAACCAGCTGAAAGAAGTACATGGTATAGACATTCCACAGCCTTATGTAACCTATTTCAGAGACTGGACCGATGATCCTTACGGCGCTGGATATCATGCATGGAAAGCAGGTTTCTCCGTGAAAGATGTCATGCCTTATATGAGAAAACCGCTGATAGATGAGCAAATTCATATTATCGGGGAGGCTTATTCCGACCAACAAGGATGGGTGGAAGGTGCTTTCTGTGAAGCCGAAAAAATGCTTCAGACCCATTATAAATTAGACTGGCCCTACTGGCTGGATCCTGATTATTATTTAGGATGGTAATCTTGCATATATAGTAATAAGATGATGTGTATCAATAAAGCTCCGGAGTATTTCGGAGCTTTATTATTTCCTTATTTACAGTAAATCATTGCACGGACAATCTTTTGTTAGATCTTCTATATATGACATTGTTTTAAATACAATTAATAATTTTAACTCAATACTTTTATAATGGTAATCATTAATTTATTACATTTGCATAACTAGTTATATAATTAGTTATTTTATAATATTTATATAAAGTACAGAAACTTAGTGTAAAACAAAAAACATAAAAATGTCAGTTCATAACGAAGATAAAAAAAAGATTACCACGCTTCAATTAAAAAAAATGAAGCAGCAAAGAGAAAAAATAAGTGTTTTGACCGCTTATGATTATACAACTGCAAAGATAATTGACGAAGCAGGAATTGATGTAATCATTGTGGGAGATAGTGCATCCAATACAATGATTGGAAATCCAACCACATTAAGCATTACTTTAGATCAAATGATTTACTATACAAAAGCAGTAGTGAATGGTACAAAAAGAGCTTTGGTGATCGCTGATATGCCATTTGGAACTGTATCTGGAAATCCCTTGAAATCTCTTGATGCGGCTATCCGTATGATGCAGGAAACTGGTGCGGATGCTATTAAAATTGAAGGCGGAGCAGAAATCAGGGAGGATGTAAAAAAAATAATTGATGCCGGTATTCCGGTAATGGCCCATTTAGGATTAATGCCACAATCCATCAATAAATATGGAACATATGCAGTAAGAGGAAAAGAAGAAGGTGAAACAAAAAAACTCATCGAAGATTGCCAATTAATGGAAGAATTAGGAGTATTTGGAATACTGCTTGAAAAAATACCGGCTGAGCTTGCTGCTCAAATTTCTCAACAAATATCAATCCCGACAATAGGAATCGGTGCAGGTGTGGGTACAGACGGACAGGTACTGGTTATACAAGATGTAATGGGAATGAATAAAGATTTTTCACCCAAATTTTTAAGGCGGTATGCAGATCTGCATACCATAATGACAGAAGCTGCCCAGCATTATATAGATGACGTAAAAACAATGAATTTTCCTAACAAAACTGAGAGTTATTAATAAAAAAACTTAAAATATGGACTTATTCAACAGAACAGGTAAAATGGCGTTAGGTAGCAGACTTCGTTTGTTGACAGCAAAAGTGACCGACGATGCTTCTAAAATTTATGAGCTGTATAACGTAGAAAACTTTTCTCCAAAATGGTTTCCTGTATTTTTTGTATTGCATGAAGAAAGTAATCAAACCATTACTGAGATTGCCGAACAAATTGGACACTCTCAACCTTCAGTAACAAAAATTATCAAGGAAATGCTGAAGGCAGGATTGGTTGAGGATAATCTTAAATCAAGTGATAAGAGAAGAAATATTGTAGGCTTAACTGCGAAAGGAAAACAACTCGCAGAGAGAATGGTAACAGTACAATGTGCGGATATAGATCTTGCTATTGATGGAATCATTGAGGAAGCTACACACAATCTTTGGGAAGCACTTGCAGAATGGGAACACCTTTTTGAACAGAAATCCTTGCTTTCAAGAGTAAAGGAACAGAAAAAGGCCCGCGAAAGTAAAAATGTAAAAATCGTTGATTATAATCCGAAATACCAATCTGCATTCAAAGCACTTAATGAAGAATGGATCTCCGCTTATTTTAAAATGGAAGATGCCGATTATAAAGCATTGGATAATCCTGAAGAATACATTTTAAATAAAGGAGGAAAAATACTTGTCGCACTTTATAATGAAGAACCACTCGGAGTATGCGCTCTTATCAAAATGGATGATCCGGATTATGATTTTGAGCTGGCAAAAATGGCCGTATCTCCCAAAGCACAGGGAAAAAATATAGGCTGGCTGCTGGGACAGGCTATCATCAGCAAAGCAAAAGAATCCGGAGCATCAAAAATATATCTTGAAAGCAATACCATATTGAAACCCGCCATTAATCTGTATTACAAACTGGGTTTCCAGAAAGTATCCGGACGGTCAACCCCTTATCAGCGCTGTAATATTCAAATGGAATTAAATGTAAACAATTAAAATATGTACGATAAAAAAGTAGCCATCGTTATCAAAGACGACCTGTTACCCTGGCAAAAACTTAATGTTGTTTCTTTTTTGGCTGGAAGTATCGCAATTAAATTTCCCGAAACTCATGGCGAGAAGTTCATCACTGCAGATCAAGAGGAATATTTAGCTTTTATCAAACACCCAACCCTTATCTTTAAAGCAGATAATGCAGAAAAGCTTCAGAGAGCATTCCGCCGGGCAAAAGACCGTGAACTGGCAATAGGCATCTATACCCAACAGCTATTTGCTACAAGGTCAGGTGAAGAAAATGTTCTTGAAATAGCAAAACATACTGCAGATAATCTGGATCTGGTGGGTATGATTGTATACGGAGAAAATAAAAAAGTTGATAAAGCTTTAGATGGGTTAAAATTTCACGAATAAAACCACTTATAAAACCAATTTTCTCATCATAATAAAAATGCACAACTGTGATATTGTGCATTTTTCATTACGCTGGACCTTGTCAAAATATAAGCTGTTATATACTAATTCCATATCACTACCATTAGTTTTTTCTATTTATCAAAGGGAATCTTGAAGTGATATTTTCCTAACTTTTCAGATTGAAACGAAATAAAGGAATAAAGAATATTTCAGGCCGTTTTATTGTATGATAAACTGAAATATTCAACCCAATAACAGCAAAAACAGCGTATCATCTTATGACAGATAAAAATTTTAATCCTCAGAAAGGCTTTATATTCAGCAAGCATGTACCGGAGGAATTATCACATTTTGACCGGGTCTTTGATGTTTTCAAAGATTTGCTCACCCATACCTCAGGAGATATAGAGGAAGCTTTCGAATGGCTTGATATGCTTGATAAAGAATATGATATCTTCAATGAAGAATATACCCTTCAGGATTTTGAAGAAGATTTGAAAAAAAGAGGTTATATCAGAGAAGAAGATCCTGAAGAAGGCAATACAGGAAGTGGAAAAGGTAAAAATATATTAACGCCTAAACTGGAAGCAGCCCTTCGTGAGTATGCCTTAGACCAGATTTTTGGAAAACTGAAGAAAAACGGAGCGGGAAATCACCGCACCAGCAAAACAGGAATCGGAGACGAAAGAGATGGTGAAAACCGCTCCTTCCAATACGGAGATGATCTTGCAGCAGTGAATATGACTGAAAGCTTAAAGAATGCACAGATCAATAACGGAATTTCAGACCTGCGCCTGACAGAGGAAGACCTCATCGTAGAAGAAACGAAATACAAGGCACAGATGAGTACCGTTCTCATGATAGACATCAGCCACTCCATGATTCTATATGGTGAAGACCGTATTACTCCGGCGAAAAAAGTAGCCATGGCACTTGTGGAACTGATTAAGCGAAAATATCCCAAAGATTCTATCGACATCATTGTTTTTGGAAATGAAGCATGGCCCATCAAAATCAAAGACCTTCCCTATTTAAAAGTAGGTCCATATCATACTAATACCGTTGCCGGACTTGAACTGGCAATGGATATTCTCCGCAGAAAAAGAAATACCAATAAACAGATTTTTATGATCACCGATGGAAAGCCAAGTTGCATTCAGCTTCCCAGTGGAGAGTTTTATATGAATAGTTTTGGTTTGGATGAAAAAATTGTTAACCAATGCTTCAACAGAGCTGCACAAGCCAGAAAACTGAAAATACCCATCACTACTTTTATGATTGCTCAGGATCCTTATCTGCGGCAGTTTGTAGAAGAATTTACCGCTCAGAATAAAGGGAAAGCTTTCCTGACAGGGCTTTCAGGTTTAGGACAAATGATTTTTGAAGATTACGAAAAAAACAGAATAAGAAGAATTTAAAGGTCAGATTTCAGACTTTAAAGCATTGAAAATAAAACCTTACCCGATAAAGTATTACAAGAAATGAAAAACGATATCACATTTAAAGAATTAAAAGACTCCGGTTATACCCATAAAACAATTAATGAGGAAATTCAGGCCAACTTAATTGCCAGAATTAAAGCTAAGGAACCAGTATTCGAAGGACTTTGGGGATATGAAGACACCGTTGTTCCCCAATTGAAAAAAGCAATTCTTGCCGGGCACCACATCAATTTACTGGGACTGCGCGGCCAGGCAAAAACCAGAATTGCAAGAAGTATGGTTAATCTGCTTGATGAATATATGCCTGTTGTAAAAGGTTCCGAAATCAATGACAGCCCGTTTCATCCCATTTCAAAATTTGCCAAAGACCTCATTGATGAATTGGGTGATAAAACTCCTATTTCCTGGGTACACCGCTCCCAACGTTTCTATGAAAAACTGGCTACTCCGGATGTGAATGTTGCTGATTTAATCGGTGATATAGACCCTATCAAAGCGGCCACTTTAAAACTTCCTTATTCTGATGAACGGGTTCTCCATTACGGAATGATTCCCCGTGCTAACCGTTCCATATTTGTTTTAAATGAATTGCCGGATTTACAGGCCCGAATCCAGGTTTCCCTGTTTAATATTTTACAGGAAGGAGATATTCAGATCCGGGGATTCCAGCTGAGAATGCCTCTTGATATTCAATTTGTTTTTACAGCCAATCCGGAAGATTATACCAACAGAGGAAGTATTGTAACTCCGTTGAAAGACAGAATCGGATCGCAGATTTTCACCCATTATCCAAAAACAATTGCTCTTGCCCGACAGATTACCGAGCAGGAAGCCCTGATTTCTGCTGAAGATAAAGCACAGATACAGATTCCTGATCTGGCGAAAGATCTTTTGGAAGAAGTAGCTTTTGCAGCCCGAATCAGTGAATATGTAGATGCAAAAAGCGGTGTAAGTGCCCGTTTGACGATCAGTGCAATGGAAAACTTGGTTGCAGCCGCCAAATTACGTCTGATTGAATCCGGAGCAGAGAAAACCACCATCCGACTGCTCGACTTCATGTCTATCATTCCGTCTATTACAGGAAAAATTGAGCTGGTATATGAAGGAGAACAGGAAGGTGCTGATTACGTAGCCAAAATTCTGATTGACAAAGCAGTCATGACTCAATTTGAAAGTATATTCCCCCGTATTTCCAAACTGGAAAAAGAAGGCATCAAAACACCTTATACCGATCTGATCAGATGGTTCAATAAAAACCATTTAGAACTTAATTACAACGATACAGATGAAGAATTTTATGCTAAACTCGATAAGATAGCTCCTCTAGTAGCGGTAGTAGAAGAAAATACCTCTGAACTCAACGCTGAAGATCAGAATTTCTGTAAAGAGCTAATTTTATGGGCATTAACCATCAGCAACAAAATTGATAAATCTGAAAATCAAAATGCATTTACTTTTGATTCGCCGGGAATTGGCCAGTTTTTGCGTAATTAAAATCAATATCCGATAGATTAAATATAAAAACCTTCAGAACTGATCTGAAGGTTTTTTATTTTTTCTTTACACCATATTATCATTTTTAAGGATTGCAGCACCAAAAGGATTATCAACCAGCCACAACCATTCTCCGTCTTCATTTCTTTTCATGATACAGGAAGTATGACCTTTCATTTCAATCAGATGCCCGTCCGGAGCTTTTCCGGTCATTTCCCAATGGTCTAGCCACATGGCAAGATCATTCACAACGGTTACATGGGGAGTTTCACCCTGAATATCCAGTTGTAAACGGCAAATCTCATTCATTGCCAATGCGATCTGATCAAGCCCTCTCAGCTCTCTCCCATCCCTATCTATATAGACCGCTTCGGGATGAAAACAGCTTAATGCACCTACAGCATCTCCGTTTTTTATACAGTAACGGAAATAAGCTACTGCTCCCGCTTCTGTTTGTCTGTTAAACCCGTGCATTTATTTCAGGTTTCTGGAGTTTAATTCTTCTTCTAATTGTTTCTTATTTTTATTCCAGCGTCTCACAATAGAACCTACAAAAAATAATGGCAAAACAGTCAGAAATCCGAAACCGCCCGTTATGGTACTATAAATAGAAATACCAACCATTACTCCCAGAAGTACAGCATTGAGAATGTTATTGGATTTGATTTCTTTTTTCTTTTCTAATAATTCATGGTCGGTTAATTGTGATAATTCTTTTTCCATGGTTTATTTCAAGTTTTTGGGTTGTTTTTGGGTTTTTAAAATGGCAAAAATTATGGTTTTACCGAAAGCTAAAATACAACATTGCTAAGACATTTTTTTATTTCTTTTATTTGTAATTTATTTCTGAAAATTTCAAAGCTTATGGAAGACAACCTGAATTGTATTTACAGAATTATCAATTTCATGGAAAAGAATTACGATCAGCCCGTCTCTGTAAAGGAACTGGAAGATATTTCCCATTACTCCTACCGAAATATCCAGCGCATTTTTAAGTACAGTTGTGGGGAAACCATTGGAGCTTTCCAGCAAAGATTAAAAGTAGAAAATGCCTATAAACGGATTCTTTATACTCAGGAAAACCTTACCTCCATTGCTATTGAAGTAGGTTTCGCCAATATCGCTTCTTTTTCCAAAGCTTTTAAACAACATTTTGGAATTTCACCCAAAGCAGCAAGACAAAGTAAAGAACAGCTCCTTTGTGGAGACGCCATCATTCCGGTCACATCAGATATTTTGCTGGAACCCGAAATTGTATTTTTGAAACCCATGCAGGTATATTATCAGAGTATTAACACGTATTACAACAATGAAGAGATTGAAGTTCTGTGGGAAAAATTTATGGAAAATGAGTTTCCAGATTCCGGGACAGCCTATTTTGGAGTCATCGCAGATGAACCATTGATTACCACTGAAATCAACTGCCGGTATGATGCATGTTCTTCCGTACAGTCTGCCCAAAAAAAGCTTCCTTCAAAAACAATATTGGGAGGAAAATATGCCCGCTTCACCCACGCAGGCAGCTATGACACCATTGACGAAACCTATACCAAAATCTATTCCCGCTGGATTTTTAATTCAGGTCTTGAATTCACCCACACTCCTATTATCGAAAAATATGAAAGGCATGCTAAAAATGAAGAGGACCAGGAAAAACAGCTGACTTATATTTTATTGCCCCTGAAGTAAGTTGTCAATTTGGGACAACTTTTACAGCTTTTATCGATCTAATTTTGCCCTGTTAAAAATAGATCAATTATGCAAAAAAAGAAAATCTTGTCCCTGCTCTTGCCTGCCCTTTTACTTTCCTGTTCACAGACAGATACAGTAGAGAATCCAGATACGGTGAACCCTGTGGCAGCTCTTTACAAAATGCCGGAAGAATCGGCAACACACGAAGGAACCTGGCTTCAATGGCCCCATCAGTATCAATATGGAACTACTTACCGTAACAGACTGGATGCAACATGGGTAGCCATGGCCAAAGAACTGGTACAAAGTGAAAAAGTTCACATCATTGCTTATGACGGTGTAGAAAAGGATCGTATTACAGCCCTGTTAAACATTGCCGGAGTTCCGCTTACCCATATTAATTTCAAGCTTTATCAGACAGATGATTTCTGGGTAAGAGATAACGGTCCTATCTATGTGAAGGATCAAAACGGACAGTTATTTATTCAGGATTGGGGGTTTAACGGCTGGGGTAATAAAGCCGATTACAGCAAATGCAACACCATTCCTTCCAAAATAGCTACAGATACCAATATTCCAAAAATCAATCTTAACTCAGTGATGATTAATGAAGGCGGAAGTGTGGAAATGGACGGAAACGGAGTCTTGATGGCTTGTAAAAGTTCTATCCTGAATAATAACAGAAATCCGGGAATGACCCAACAGGAAGCAGAAGCCATATTTACTAAAAATCTGGGGGTAACCAAATTTATCTGGCTGAATGGAAAAGCCGGTCTTGATATCACAGATATGCACATTGATGGTTTCGCAAGATTTGCCAATTCATCCACGATTATCACTATGAATCCTGATGATCTTAACTACTGGCAGGTTCCGGATGGTGATATTAATAAGCTATATGATGCTACCACAAAAAGCGGATCTGCTTATCATTTCGTAAAAGTACCCCTCACAAGAAATGATGTAATAACAACCTATGGAAAAAATGTAGGCCGTGCTTCTTATATTAATTATTATATCGCGAATAACCGCGTATTGGTACCTAACTACAACGACCCCAATGATGCTGTGGCCAATAACATTATTCAGCAGCTGTATCCTGGCAAACAGGTAGTGGGAATAGACTGCCGTAATTTATTTGCCAATGGCGGAATGGTACACTGCGTAACCCAACAACAGCCCCAATAAATACTATTAAAAATAAAGCCTGCTGAAAATCAGCAGGCTTTCCTGATAAAGAATGCCAGTCCCCAAAAATAGCGTAAATTTGTCTGACCATCTTGCTAAAAGGTGGTTTTCTATTGTAAGTATTATGAAAAAAACAGCAGTTTCTTTATTAGCCCTGCTTCTGAATATTGTTTGTCAGGCACAAAATTTTGATGTTATTCCTTTAGGGATATATGGCGGTGAGCAGGAAGACAATTTATCAGCCTATCTGGTAGGAGCCCCAAAAGACAATTCATTTCTTTGTCTTGATGCCGGTACCGTTAATGCCGGAATACGGAAAGCAATTCAATTAAAAAGTCTTGAAGGATCAGCGGAAACAGTGTTAAAAGATCAGATAAAAGGATATTTTGTGTCGCATGGTCATCTGGATCATTTATCAGGACTGATCATCAATTCCCCGGCCGACTCCAAAAAGGATATTTTTGCTATAGCACCTGTGATTCAGATTTTACAGAATCATTACTTCATCACAGATACCTGGATTAATTTTGCGGATCAGGGACAAAAACCTATCCTTGGAAAATACCATTATAATGAACTTCAGGAAGGCGCTGAAATCCCTGCACCTAAAACACCTTTCTTTATCACAGGTTATGAACTGAGCCATGTAAACCCTTATAAAAGCAGTGCTGCACTGGTAAGAAGAGATGAACACTATTTATTGTATCTGGGAGATACAGGTGCAGACCGCATTGAAAAATCTGACCGTCTGGATCATCTTTGGAATACCGTTGCTCCTCTGGTTAAAAAAAGAAAACTGAATACCATATTAATTGAAGTTTCTTTCCCTAACAGCCAGCCTGAGCATCTTCTGTTTGGCCACCTTACTCCTAATCTTCTGGTTGAAGAATTAAGTAAGCTGAAAGAAAAAACAGGTCAGAACAATCTTGAAGGGCTCAATATTGTCGTTACCCATAGAAAACCTACAGGTGATAATCCAGAACTTATCAAAAAGGAATTATTGAAAAACAATCCCCTAAACGTAAATTATATTTTCCCTGAACAAGGTAAAAAAATTAGTTTACCCTAATTATCAATCAAAAGATGAGGCTTATTTCGGCTTCATCTTTTTTTCTGCAATCATTAAACACATAAAATTTAAAGCATTAACATTCAGTACGTTAATTCAAATTCTTTAAAATTAGAAAGTTTTTTCATTGTTATATTAATTTAACATCGTAATATTGCAATATAATAATAAAAGTAATGGGAGTAACTAAAACAGACATTTATACTGAAGAGCAAAACAAGCTGGCTTCTTTACTTAAAGTGTTGGGTCACCCTGCAAGAATAGCTATTTTACAACATATCATTAATCAGAAGGCATGTATAGGTAACGACCTTGTTGAAGAACTTGGTCTTGCGCAAGCTACCATTTCTCAACATTTAAAAGAATTGAAAAATATCGGTATTATCAAAGGTTCAATTGAAGGAAAGTCGGTATGCTACTGCATCAATGAAAATACCTGGAAACAGTTTCAAAATGAATTCAACCTGTTTTTTAATCAGGATGTTACTATAAAACAATGCTGCTAAAGCATTTTTTTCATCTAATATATCGTAATATTGCAATATAACAATTTAAAATAATTACTCATTAAATTTTAATCTATTATGAGACTATCAGAAATCAAAGAAATTCTGCCGTCATTGGAGAATGTTGAATTTCAATTGGAAAACGGAACGTTTGTCCCTGAGCATTTCCATGTAACGGAAGTAGGTCAGATTATCAAAAAATTCATTGATTGCGGCGGTGTAATCAGAAGTGAAAAAGTGGTCAACTTCCAGCTATGGAATGCGGATGATTATGAACATCGTCTGAAACCGGGGAAACTGCTTCATATCATTCAGCTTTCTGAAGAAAAACTGGCAATAGAAGATTCAGAAATTGAAGTAGAATATCAAGGGGAAACCATTGGTAAGTATGATTTGGAATTTAACGGGAAAAACTTTGTCCTCAAGAACAAGACTACAGCCTGCCTTGCACAGGAAGCCTGTGGCATTCCTTCGGAAAAACCAAAGAAAAACCTGTCTGAATTATCTGTAACCTCAACATCAGCATGCAATCCGGCATCAGGCTGCTGCTAATTGATCATTATATAATACTATGTACCAAGAATTATCAAATACAGTTCAGTCTTTACAATGGGAAAATATAGAGACTGATAGAAAAGAAACTCTGGAACCACTCATCAGTTTTATCCAGCAAAAGGTAGATGATGGCAAAGAAATCAATCTGAATTTTATCTGCACCCATAATTCCCGCCGCAGCCATTTGGCACAGGTCTGGGCACAGGCAGCAGCCACTTTCTTTACGATTCCGAAAATTAACTGTTATTCTGGGGGAACAGAGACAACAGCCGTATTTCCCAAGATTGCAGAAGTCTTAGCGAAGCAGGGTTTTACAGTCTTTAGTATTGCCGATACGGCTAATCCCGTGTATGCTATAAAATACGATGACAACCATCTTCCTATCATTGGTTTTTCCAAGAAATATGACAGCCATTTCAACCCTGTATCAGGATTTGCAGCCATTATGACGTGTTCACAGGCTGATGGAGGATGTCCGTTTATCGCCGGGGCAGAAAAAAGAATCCCCATTACCTTTGAAGATCCAAAGGTTTCGGACAATACCCCGGAGCAGGAAGCAATATATACTGAAAGAAGCGTACAAATTGCAGAAGAAATGTTCTATGTTTTTTCAAAAATCAAAAAATAATTATGCAGCCAAGATTAAAGTTTCTGGATCGTTATCTTACGTTATGGATATTTCTTGCCATGGGTATTGGAGTTGCTTTGGGACATTTGTTTCCGGTTATTCCTAATATCATCAATTCACAGTCTGTAGGAACTACCAATATTCCTCTGGCAATAGGCCTTATTCTTATGATGTATCCCCCATTGGCAAAGGTTGATTACTCACTTCTGCCATTGGTATTTAAGGATAAAAAAGCAATTGGTGTCTCCTTATTCCTCAACTGGATCATTGGTCCGGCTTTGATGTTCGGACTGGCAATTCTTTTTCTAAGACACGAACCTGATTATATGTCAGGGCTGATATTGATTGGGCTCGCAAGATGTATTGCCATGGTAATCGTCTGGAATGATCTTGCCAAAGGGAACAGAGAATATGCGGCTTTACTGGTTGCTTTAAACAGCATCTTTCAGGTGTTTACGTATAGTTTTATGGTTTGGCTGTTTATTAATGTGCTTCCCAATCAGTTAGGTCTGGCCAGTTTTAATGTAAATGTTTCTGTGAAAGATATTACAGAAAGTGTACTGATTTACCTTGGAATTCCTTTTCTGGCAGGTTTCCTCAGTCGTTATTTCCTGATAAAATCTAAAGGAACGGAATGGTACAACAGAAAATTCATTCCTACAATATCACCTGTTACACTGTACGCTTTATTATTTACCATTGTACTGATGTTCAGCCTGAAAGGTTCAAAAATACTGGAGCTTCCGATGGATGTAATTAAAGTATCAATCCCTTTGGTGATCTATTTTATTCTTATGTTTTTCGTGAGCTTTATCATCAACAAATCATTAAAAATTCCTTATGATAAAAATGCATCTATTGCCTTTACAGCTACAGGAAATAATTTTGAACTGGCCATTGCTGTTGCGATCTCCGTCTTCGGTATTCACTCATCACAGGCATTTGTAGGAGTGATTGGCCCTTTGGTAGAAGTTCCGGTGTTAATACTTCTTGTAAAAGCAAGTGCATTCCTGAAAAAGAAATGGTATCATGAGTAATCTGACCGGAAGAACCATAAAGCGCCTCTATTTTCTCCTCAAGACTTATAGCAATCTGTATTGCATGATGCTCATGAACTACAGTATCAACAGCACGTCCAAGATAGATAAAGTACCCGGTTGAGAAGAATAATAATGGCTTTGTCATATAAGCTCAACTATATCAATGTAATATTCAAAATATATTTACATAAAGATACATGAATAAAAACAGCTTCACAAATCCCATTACTGTTTAAAACAATCTGTATTGATCAATATAAAAAGCCTGCAAGATGGCAGGCTTTAGCAACGTATTGAAAAATCAAAAAATGAAACCGAGGGATATTTCATTAAAATGCTTCTCCTCATAAAATAAGATAATTATTCTTATCGTGTGTTTTTAGAACCGTGGACATTTCAATCAATTCAATCCCAATTTCTTTTTGATTGTTTCCATTTCTGTTTCCAGTTTTTTAATTGTGACTTTTTGCTCTTCTATTTCATTCTGCTGATCCTGAATAGCTTTTGTAAGTGCAGGAACAAGAGAAGCATAGTCGACGGCCCAGGCTTCTTTTGTGTCATCTTTCGGTTTATAGACCGCCTCAGGAATTACTTTATAAAGATCCTGCGCCAGGAATCCGATTTTATGTTGTGTTTTCTGTACAGGATTAACAGCAGGTTTTCCTTCTTTAATTTGAGTATTAGCAGATAATTCGTATTGTTTCGGCTGCAATGCCATAATGGTACTGAGACCATATCCTATTTCTTTAATCTGAGTTTTTAAACGCATGTCCGAAGTATTGACAAAACCTCCTGCCGCACTCACCAGCCCGTTACCGTCAATAGTCACTTTCGTACTGCCGTTATAACTGTATTTGAATCCTTCTGCACCAAGATAGATCTGAGTAACAGAACCATTCAGCGTGTTGTATCCGCTTAAATCAAGATGTCCTTTGGTAGCTGCAACTTTATTTCCGCCAATACCACCTACTTCTGGCCTATTCATATTGATATCACCATTCCCATCAATATCGAGTGTGCTATTGGCATTATTGGCATAATAATATCGAAAACCTGTAGTACCTACTGTTACCTGAGCAAATGCCGGACTACTGCTGTTCCCTTTTAAAGTAAGAAGCCCATTATAGGCATTAAGAGCATTCCCTGCTGCACCAAAGGCGGTAATATCACCATCTCCGTTGAAATTAAGCTTTCGGTCTGCATTATAAAAATAATCACCACCACTGGCCTGACTTAGCTTAAATTGGGCAACATTATTATTCCCTGCTATAGTAAGAGCACCGCCTATATTATTGATTGTTCCTGCATTGACTCCTCCTTCAGTGGTTTTGGTTGAAGAATTAAGAAACATATCCATAGAACTTCCCGTATCATTAGTAAGCCTTAAAAGAGCCGAAGCATTGGTTCCGGAGTTTGTATTACTGATGGATGTAAGTCCTGACCCATTCACATTACTTCTGAAGTATAAAGCTTTATCTAAATAATCAATCGCTGTATTTTGCAAAAGTGTACCACCAAGTCTCACATCCTCTCCTACAGCAGTAAGTCCATTACTTGCTGTAATATTGGTATTTCCTGAGACTTCCCATGTAGAAACAGCGCCTGTAAGTCCGGTACTGATCAGCTGCAGGCTTTGGTTAGGTCCTATTGCGGCACTTGCACTTCCATTAATTGTTTCTGAAGCCGCAGGAGTTACCGTAACCGTAAAAGCGGTGTTATTCTTAACGGTATACATACGTCCTCTGAAATTGCCTGTTCCTGAAACAGCTGCCGGAAGGGTGAAAACAGCATTGGCCGCTCCGTTATACGAGATGTGAAAATCTCCCGAAGTCATGGCATAAGCTGCAGAGGTAACAGAAGAGTATTTTGCAGCCAAGGATCCGTTAACATCCAGGGTTGATCCGGGTTGGGCCATGTTGATCCCCACACTTTGAGCAGATCCAATGCTGTAAGAAAGCAAAGCGGCCGCGATTGATAATGCATTAAAATTTTTAAACATTATGATATGATTATGAGTTATTGATAAAGTGAATAAATCTTAGGAAATTAAACTGTATAATGATTTTATGATACAGCAGCTATTGTAAGTTTTAGATTCTCTGTAAACAAACCGTAGATAGTGCTAGCTGGTACCCTGAAAAATCTGAATGAAGAAAATTATAAAAATATTTTTTCATTGTTTCCTGTTTTTAATAGTACAAAACTATAGGTTACAGAATCGTTTTTGAAGAAACAGGTGTAAAGAAATCTCCATCTGTATGTGGAAAAATTATGACAAGCTGTATAAGGAAGAAACCACTATTAATTTGTATAAGAAGATTAAATCCACAACTGTTTTTTAGCTCCAGAATTCTATAAATAACTATTTTACAGAAGTATGAATAATTAGGATCGGCTTTCTGAAAAGATTATCTTTATACAAATGAAATTTTTACCAATCATGAAGTTAGAATTATATCAAATAGATGCCTTTACAGATGAGATTTTCCGTGGAAATCCGGCGTGTGTTGTTCCATTAAAAAATTGGTTACCAGATGAAACTCTCTTAAAAATAGCCCGTGAAAATGCTGTAGCAGAAACAGCTTTTTTCATTGATAACGGCAATACGATTCACCTGAGATGGTTTACTCCTGAAATAGAGATGGATCTGTGCGGACATGCTACCCTTGCAACGGCTCATTGTTTGGCCACCATCTTAAATTATAAGAGCAATAGAATAATCTTTGATACCAAAAGCGGTGCATTGACTGTAGAAGTAAAAGATGGGATGTATTATATGGATTTCCCATCAAGAATGCCTGAAACAGCTACTCTTCCGGATATTATCACCCGAGCTCTTACCATACAGCCTAAAGAAGTCTTCAAATCCAGAGATTATGTGCTGGTATATGATGCTGAGGAGGATATCAAAAACATAAAAATTGAAAGATCTATTTTTGATCTTATCAATCTGGATCCGGGAGGTGTTATCGTGACAGCAGCAGGTACGGACAGTGATTTTGTCTCAAGATATTTTACTTCACAGTCCTCCATTCTTGAAGATCCTGTTACCGGCTCTGCCCACTGCTCGCTTATTCCTTTCTGGTCTGAAAGATTAGGAAAAGATAAGCTTTTTGCCCGTCAGATCTCTGAAAGAGGCGGCCAGCTTTATTGTGAAAACAAGAATGAAAGAGTGATTGTGGCAGGGAAAGCCAAAACGTATTCTGCAGGACATTTTTGGACTGAATAAAAAAGATTTCAGGAGATCTTGCAGCGCAATGATCATCATGGGATATTCAGCAATAAAAAGGCCTTGAATCAAATGATTCAAGGCCTTTCTGCATAAATAATCTTATTTTTCCGATGAACGTTCTTAAGAGAGAACTATTCGGTTCATTTCTCAATGAAATTTATAATGGTTATGTTTAGCGTTTGATTACTTTTACAGTTTTTACAGTGCCATTCACTGAATGTACTATCACCTGATAAATACCCGGTAAAAGAGCTGAAAAATCAAGTGTTCCTTTAGTATCATTGATTACTTTAGCAAGTACCTCTTTTCCCGCTGTATTGTAAACTGCTGCTGAAAGAATTTTCTGATCCAATGAGAGGTTCAGAATATTATATACCGGATTAGGATAGACTTTAAGCTGATCTGCATTGAATGAGGATTTATCCATGTTCAAACCTTTGTTTGCTGAAGTTCCATTAATCATTACATTATTTGCAGGACATCCAACAGGTGTAAAAATTGTTCTTTGAGTATCTCCTCCATCTCCCAGCTCTCCGTGGCTATTAGTACCAGAGATCACTAAAAGTCCGTTCGTGTTGATAGCCAATGTATTTTGAGCTCCTGCTGAGATGCTTTGCCAGTCGGTGGTAGTTCCGATAAGCATTGGAATAGATCTGTGTACTGTTAATCCATCTCCCAATTGTCCTGAGGCATTATATCCCCACGTCCAAAGCGTTCCATCTGTTTTTACAGCTATAGTGGAACCATTAGTGCCGCTGCTAAAATTCCGCCAGTCTGTTGCAGTTCCAACCTGTATAGGTAAGGTTTTATTCACTGTTGTACCATCTCCCAATTGTCCCCATCTATTATCTCCCCAGGCCCAGATTGTACCATCTGTTTTGAGTCCCATCGAATGAGTCCTTCCTCCCTCAATAGCTTTCCAGTTTGTAGCTGTTCCTATTTGCATTGGTAAGGTTTTATTCACTGTTGTGCCATCCCCTAATTGTCCAAACTTGTTATCTCCCCAGACCCAAAGTGTTCCATCTGTTTTGATAGCAAGCGTATGATTACCTTTGGAGGATACATTTAGCCAGTCAGTAGCTGTTCCTATTTGTATAGGTAGGGTTTTGTTCACTGTTGTGCCATCCCCTAATTGTCCACTCTTATTATTTCCCCAGCCCCAAAGCGTTCCATCAGATTTTATGGCAGCCATATTACCATCTCCGGTTGCAATATTTACCCAGTCTGTTGCTATTCCCACTTGTATAGGTAAGGTTTTATTCACTGTAGTTCCATCTCCTAGTTGCCCGTCATAATTCCATCCCCAAGTCCACAGTGTTCCATCTGCTTTTATTCCTGCCGAATAAGAAAGTCCGGCTACTATTTTCACCCAGTTATCAGAAGTTCCTATTTGTGTGGGTATATTTCTGTTAATGGTAGTTCCATCTCCCAGCGCACCATCAGAGTTATCTCCCCAGCCCCATAATGTTCCGTCTTTTTTTAATCCTATGGAATGATTAAGACCGGCACTCACATTTTTCCAACAGCCTGGTTCAGTTGCAGGAAGTGTAGTAAAGGATCCGCCTTCCAGCCAAACCGCCTGGCTGAATCCGCAATCAGAGGCCACCCACCAGTAATAAGTAGTTGCAGGCATCAAGTTTGTTAAATTTACGGTTGTAGAAGCAGTCGTTCCATTATTTCCACTCATCGTAGGATTTGTGCTATACATGTACAAATAGCCTTTGCTGGGAGCTTGGGTTGCTGCCGTCCAGCTAATAGTAGCTGCTGCCGAAGTAATATTATTTGTTGAAAACTGTGTCGGAGAGATGCAAACTTCAGGGCAGGCAATCTCTACAAACGAATCTCTTTCAATAGTGGTATCATCGCCTAACTGACCTGAGCTATTTAAACCACAAGATCTAAAAGTACCATCGGTTTTTTTTACAAGAACATGATTTTTTCCTACATAGATCTGAAGGTTGTCCGTAGAAGAGCCTACTTGTGTAGGGGGAAATGTGGCACTTGAAGTGTCGTTTCCATGACCCAATTGTCCAAAAGCATTATATCCCCATGACCAAAGGGTTCCATCTGTCTTTGTTGCAAATGCAGCTCCATTTTTAGCCCCTATATAAAGCCAGTCGGTTGCTGTTCCAACTTGCTGCGGGATTTTTTTTGAAACGTTAGTGCTATTCCCTAATTGCCCGTAAACATTCTGACCCCATGCCCAGAGTGTTCCATCTGTTCTCAGACCTAATGAATAGCTATCTGCAGCGTCAACATTTTTCCAATTCGTATCTGTTCCTATTTGTGTAGGGACCTTTTTTAAAATGTTAGTTCCATCTCCATGCTGTCCTGAAGTATTAGTACCCCATGCCCATAACGTCCCGTCTGTTTTGATTCCTAAGACAAACTTATATCCTGTATCAATACTTTGCCAGTTGGTATCTGTTCCAATTTGCGTTGGGGTCTTTTTTGAAATGGTAGTTCCGTCTCCCAATTGTCCGGAATCATTACGTCCCCACGTCCATAGCGTTCCATCTGTTTTGATTCCTACCGAAAAGTCCTCCCCAATACTAACGCTTTGCCAATTCGTATCTGTTCCTATCTGTGTTGGAATATTCTTTATACCGATAGTTCCATCTCCCAATTGCCCGTAATCGTTACGTCCCCAGCCCCATAATGTTCCATTATTTTTAATAGCGAAAGTCATGTTACCTCCGGAACTGACCATTTTCCAGTCGGTAACTTTTCCTATCCGGCGTGGTACTTTTCTGGTCATCGAGGTTCCGTCACCTAATTCTCCTGAAAAATTAGTTCCCCATCCCCACAGTGATCCGTCTGTTTTGATTCCTGCTGAATGCTCATTTCCTGCATTAAGACTTTGCCAACATTGCGCAAAGGAGTGTATACTGATGAATACACCTAATAAAAGTATTTTTCTCATATTTTAATTTTCATGATATTTTCCTACTCGTATAGCTTTTCGGTTCCGCTTCGTTTACATGGTTTCTGAACTCCATACCACAAGTAATCCGAACATCCAAAAACACCTCAGAATCAAATGAATTCATAGAGAAACAGGGATATTAATCAATGAATAAGCGTTGATTTTAAAAGAATTTTGCAGATGTCAGCTCTGGCCCTTAAGAAATTTTAAGGACTTACTGTTGTTTTAAATTACTGGGAAAAAAGAGCGTGTATTCGTAAAAACAAATACGGTGTAGTTTTGTTCATTTTCATGGTTTAATTAGTTTTAAGGTTTAGTTTTTTAAGGAAACAACATGATCAGTTATAATGCCTTTTATGCCGTTCAATGCAAAAATAGATTTTTATGATGACTCACAAAATACCATAGATCAAGATTTTTCAGCAAGGCCGGAATATCATTATTCTTTTTTGCAGGAAAGATTTATACATCAAAAAGTATAAGAAAGTAAGTGCTTAAGATTACTGAAACATTCGCTTTTGCTGGTTCATAGATAGACAGACCGTCTATTTTTAGAAACATTGCTTATATTTGAATGATGTCATGAGTCATCTGTTAATTTAAAAACGACCATTATTCAAAATAGAAAATGAAAATCATCATTACTCTTTTACTTTTTATCTCCGGAATTTTGTTTTCTCAAAATCAAAGATTTGTCTATGAATATTCCTTCAAGATGGATACCTTAAACAAGGATAAGGTGGAAAAGGAGATTATGAATCTCGATATTACCAAAAAGGGATCTTATTTTTACAGCGCTTTGCTTATTACGCGGGATTCTCTTTTCAATGCGGAACTTGAAAAAGGAAAGGTTTCAAATACCATCCATATTGACTTTAGAAAGATCCAACATCCGAAAGCCAATTTCAGGGTTTCCAAAATGTATCCAGGCTTGGAAACAGTGTACCACACTTCCCTTAATGCCAGTAATGTTGCCGTAAAAGAACTCAATAAAATCAATTGGGAGGTTCTTCCGGAAACAAAAACTTTCGAAGGTTTTAAAGCGCAGAAGGCTACCACCCATTTCGGCGGAAGAAACTGGATTGCATGGTTTACCACTGACATTCAAATTCAGGACGGACCTTATAAATTTTGTGGCCTGCCCGGCTTGATCTTACATATTGAAGATGAAGAGGGAACTCATATTTTCAATATGGTTGGAAGCCAGAAGCTCAACGACAGCTTTTCACTTATCGATGCAAAAACGGCAGAAATCTTCCTGACAAAGGAAAAATTCAATAAACTTTGGCATGAATACATAAAAGATCCTGCTAAAAACATCAAACTAATGCACAGCTCCTCCGGAATGTCAGAAACCATAATGTTTGATTCAAATACCAAAAATCCCCTGAGCAAACAAGAATTAATCAGAAACAAAGAAACACGCGCAAAGGAATTCTTAAAACGATTCAATAATTTTATAGAAAAGGAGTTGTACAAATAATTTCAGTATTAGATCATCTTCGTGAACTACACGTTCCCTACTTTTTATCTTCATTAAATTTTGGGATTATTCTTCAAGATTAATACCTCTTTTTTCTTACTCCATCTTAGCCAAGACCTATTATAAGCATTTTTACGCCTTCTGAAATAAATAATAGTTTCTGCTGTTTAATCTTTGCTGCCTCAGTAGCTGACATCCCAACGGATCCTGTAAATATCAGATCGTATATTTAAAATAATTGGATGGCATTACGCTACTACTTTATGAAAAGGTAAATTAAAATTTATCTTTTTGCCTGTATATTGCATTATGTTGTAGAACTGTTGTAGCACTGTTGTAGAATGTTGTATAATGCTGTATTACGTTGTAGCATTGTTGTACCAGCTTGTTGGTTTAAAATGTTTTTGTAGTACATGAATATACGTATGTAATACGTATGTTAATTTTATATGATTCCCTGTTTTCTTTATCACTTTTGTAAAAATTTAAAACAAGTAATTTATTTACTAAAAAATTCTACGATGAAAAAATTTGTATTACTTACAGCATTTTTAATGGCCTTATACAGTAAAGGGCAAGTTGGTATTAATACCAGTAACCCTCAAGGTGTATTCCATATTGACGGAAATAAGGATAATGCTGCAACAGGAGTTCCAACAGCATTGCAGCAGACTAATGATGTTGTAGTCACCCCCACAGGAAGTGTAGGACTAGGAACCGTTTCTCCCAATAGCTCTGCAATATTAGACATCAGTTCCGGAAGTAAGGGGATTTTATTGCCCAGACTAAGCTTACAAAATCTTACTGATGGGACTACCGTTTCCTCTCCTGCCAACGGTCTGGTGGTTTACAATACCAACGCAGCCATTACCGGAGGTTCAGGACTCTATTATAATAACGGAACACCAGCGTCTCCCAGCTGGTTTAAGATGGCCAGTATCAATGACATCCCAACATTTAACACATATGCGCTGTCTGCTATGCAGGGGTTTAGTGCAGCAAATACCTCTAACGGATCTTATACTTATGACCAGATGGTAGGCTCTTGTACGGCTACTAATAGCCTTTGTCCAGTCCCTTCCTCCACTGTTTTTAACCCTGTTTATACTATTACCTTTGATAAAAAAAGTGTGAATACAGATAAATATTTTTTACTGTCATTGGATTATAAACTTGCTTTTGCAACTATAAATAATATTGTTCCCGTTAAAACCCATTGGGTACAATATGATATAGAGCTCATCCTGAATGGAGCTGTTATCAGAACTTTTTCTTCTATAATTAGTATTGCGGCAGGAGGATTCGCAGCAGTAAATTCAACCAAGCTATTTACAACAAGCCTAACGGGAACTACTCTTTTAAATACTAATAATATACTGCAGGTCAGAATTAAACCCACTCAATCTCTTATAAAGTATAATTCAGGAACAGCAGATGGTAATTATGCAACAGGAAATGCTCATTTGCTGGACATAACAGTAACAGATGTATCCTTCCAGTTATTTGAGAAATAATATATCAACCATACGGATTGTCTTTTTAAAGAAAATTCCCCTATTGTTAAACTTCTGTTTTGTAAACGAAACAGAAGTTTTTTCATTCCATATGGTAGCTCTTTTATTGTTCTGAGAGTACAAAAACTGATGCTTTAAACATCTTATTTACCCCTTTGCAAGAATTTTAATGATAAAAATGAATTCACTTTAACTATTCTCCTTATTCTCATAGAATATACCAAAAGAAACCGCAGGGAAACGGGTTTTCATTTATCAGCGAATTTATGGAGGATCATTCTTTCGTTTGAGCTGCTTTTTAACGGTCCTGTAAAGGATCAAAAAAATCAAGAGATTGCCATACGAATAAAGTAAGTACAATTAACTTAACAACAAATTACGGGGGAAACAGAGTATATTTCTATTTTAATTTCCAGCAATATTCTGAATCCATATATACAGGTCTTCATTAGAAGGAATATTAAATTTTTTGCGAATATTATATTTGCGGGTTTGCACGGTGCGAGGAGATGTAAAAGTAAATTCTGCAATATCTTTAGTAGAAAAATTAAGAAATAAATAAGCACAAAAAGTAATCTCACTGGCTTTTGAGCGAGGGGAAATTTCCAATAATTCCCTTCTGAACTCAGGATATATCTCATTAAAACGGGTAAAAAATTCAGGTGAATTTTCTTTAGCCAGCTGTACCAGTTCATCAATAGATGAAGATAATTGCTTCTTAAGAATTTCCGTTTCCTTTTCTTTCTCCATAATCAGTAGATCCTTTTGTTTCTGCCTACTTTTATTCGTTTTATATAAAACAGCAAATAAAATAATGCTTAATAAAATGACCCCTATCATGATATAATAAAAAACATTTTTTTTCTGTTTTTCATTTTCAATATTTTCATCGGTAATTCTCCTGATCGGAATATCTAAGATATTTCTTTCCACACTATTGAGACTATCATTTAATGCAGTATATTTTTCCAAATATTCATTGGCTCTTTCGATATCATTCTGTTTCTTATAGTTTTCATAAATACGTTGATAAATTACTCTCTCAGACTTTTTCAGTCCAATTTTTTTGACTACTTGTAAAGACTGGAAATAGTATTTCAATGCTTTTTCATATTCTTTCTTATAAAAATAAAGCTCTCCATAAGACAGTAAAACTCTGGATCTACTTTCGGCCGGGGCTTGACTGGATAATAAATTGGCCTTATTCAGGTAATACTCTGCTGAATCCAGCTTTTTGCTTTTGAGATTCCTTTCAGCACGAGAAACGTATAGTTCAGAATTCACAGGTAATTTACGTTCCATTGAATACACGGAATCCATTAAACCTTTTTCCGCGAAAGCAATCATTTTCTGATTGTATATATAATTTAGCCCTCGGTTTCTTTCTTCTTTATCAGATATATTGTAGGCAAGCCGAATAGCCTTATTAAAACTCAAAAGAGATTCCTTATATAAGCCCAAACCATGATAGTTCTTACCATAAATTATATTCAACCTTGTAATCAAAACGGCCCTCATTAAATTCTCTCAGCTTTTTCTCTGAAATCGAAAGAAAGTAAAAACTCTCTTTATTCCTGTTTAGCCCACATAAATAATCAGCTAAATTCATATATCCTCTGATCTCCCCTTTGGTATAATTTAGCTCCTTAGACCGCTTCAGCAATTTCTTTTCCATAGCAATCACTCCATTATAATCACCATTTTCCATTAGCCTTTTAGTTTCTTTTGTTTGCAGGCTGTCTATATCTAATTCGGAATATACCTGTCCGTTCAATTTTATCGTAAAAATCAGTAATAAAAAGAAAATTATCCACCCATTTCTATTTTTTAAAATCATAATTTTAATCTTAAATATATTTTTTATAAATACATTACTGAACATCCCCTTCTAAGAGAGTAATCTACCTGCCAAAATAGATGCAGATAAGATATAAATGGTCACTTTTCTTTTAATTTGCAAAGATATTATATAGGAGGTAATTTTGCCAGAATTAAATGATTTTCACAGCATTTTGAGTCTGTTTTCTGTAATAATTTTTAAGCGATTTAAAAATTGCCGCACAATTACCACAAACTTTTTGAGTATTTTTGAAAATTACAGTAATTGCTACAAATAAAAAAACCTTGAATCATTTGATTCTAGAACATTCAATACTTTTGATAATAGTCATACAATCCTAAAGTTCAAGGATGAAGAATTTTCCAGAAAATTCGAAAATTAATTTGGAAAAGATGTAATTAAACTGTATAAACTTAAATAATATTTCTAATAATAGCCTATTTCTAAAATATAAAATAAACTAAAGTGTGCTGCATTGTATTTTTATATTTCAAAAGTATTTTATCTTAATTTTATTTGTAATTTAACAATCTGAGCTAAGTGTCATATATAGAATGATTTGGTGCAAACCTGAGATATATCCATATTGTAACAAGAAAAAAGATAATTAAAAGATTGCAATAAAATAGTACCATGATAAAATCTGTCAATATCAAATTGTTATTAGTCCTTCTTGCCATTGTTTTTGCATTTGATTTAGTATTTATAGCTATGGATCATAGTTCTTGGCGGTTTTTTACCAAGCCACTTTTGTTACCTATTATTATCTGGTTTTATTTTACGTATTCTAAACAAAATGTATTTCGGATCAACCAATGGTTTTTGTCTGGATTAATTTTGAGCTTTTTGGGTGATATGTTTTTGTTATTTGGATGGGGATTTATGCCCGGTTTGGGAAGCTTTTTATTGGCTCATATTTGTTACATCGCTTATTTTTTTAAGATTAAAAAGAAAAATGCATGGAGTTGGCTTCCCTTTGTTTTTCTATATTTAGGTTCATTTATTTACTATATATATCCCTATTTAAACGAAATGAAGATACCCGTGGTGATTTACGGAATTACCATTGCTACGATGCTGTATTTTAGTATCAGTACTTATTCTTCATTATTAATCCTAGGAGCGATTTTGTTTGTAATATCAGATTCTGTATTGGCCATTAATATGTTCGTACAGGATAGTATTGGGAAAGAACTTGTTGTGATGATTACTTATGTTTTAGCCCAATTGATGCTGGTGTTGGGAGTGGTTGGTATTGAAAAAAAGAACAGAATTATTCGATAAAATCAAGACTTATGAAAAGATTTTTTCATAGTATCGGGCTATTCTGTCCATTGGATTTTACTGATCCTGTTACTTATTTTATTCCCGTGTTTATCTTGTTGATATTAGGGGAAATATTTTTGTATCAAATTCCTCAAAAAGTATTCACAAAAAGACTCATCAAAGATAATGTATCGAGTATCGGGTTGGGTATAGGGGCAGTAATGTTAGACTTTGGGATGAAAGCTATTTCATTATCCTACTTTTTTTGGATTTACAATCATTTTAGACTTACTGATATTTTCGGGATCAAAGATTTCAACAAATTCTTCACTTTAAATTGGCATGCAGATCACTGGTGGCTTTGGTTATTGGTTATGATTGTTCAGGATTTTGGCTTTTACTGGCATCATCGGTTGAGTCATAAAATCAGATTATTCTGGACAGGTCATGTCAATCATCATTCGGCTACTCATTTGAGTCTTGCTATTGCATTGCGTCAAGGATGGTTTGAAATCATATATCGGGACATTTGGTATATCCCTTTTATCATTATTGGTTTTCATCCTATTATGATTGCTATGATGCATCAATTTAACTTGATTTTTCAATTTTGGCCGCATACCAATGCTATTGGAAAATTAGGGTGGTTCGATAAAGTATTCAATTCTCCATCCAATCATCGGGTGCATCATTCTCGAAAAGTTGAAGATTTAGATAATAACTATGGGGGTATTTTGATGATTTGGGATCATCTTTTCGGCACGTACAAAGCGGAAGAAAAGAAAACGACGGATTACGGTATTTATCATAACATTCATACTTATAATGTTTTTCATATCGTCTTTGATGAGTTTGGAAATATGATAAAGGATGTCCGAAATGCACCTACATGGAAAGCGAAATTGGGGTATATATTCAATGCTCCGGGCTGGCATCATAATGATAAAGATGAGCGGATTTCTACTTTGAAGCGGGAATTAGAAGAAAAGATGAATTGATGGTTGTCTTGCATGAAAACAAATACGATTCTCGTCAGGTATGCAATTTTTTCATAGCAAGTAAGAATAATCTAACCTATAACATTTGACCGTCTGATTTTATAAAACTAAAAGATTTCATAACAAAGCGTCATAAAACAGTAAACTATCTGGTTGTAGACCAGCTTGACCGTTTTAGCCGTATAGCTAATGAAGCCTTTACAATGGCGAATATCAGTATAGCCGACCGGAAATCAAGCAATTTAGGACATAAAAAAAGGAGACATTCAAAAATGAATGTCTCCCTAAGCGGAGAGTGAGGGATTCGAACCCCCGGACCTGTTACAGTCAACAGTTTTCAAGACTGCCGCAATCGACCACTCTGCCAACTCTCCCTAAACTCCGGCTATACCGTTGTTTTCAGTGGTGCAAATATAGAACGATTTTTAATTTCTGCAAAACTTTTCCTACACAAATTTTAACAAAACTTAATAATAGACTAGGAATCAGGGGAATTATTTTTTATAAAAAATAATATATAAATAAAAATTATCCTGTCTAAATAGTCTTTTGATCATACCTTACATTTTGTGGCAAAGGTAATGACAGTGTTTTATCGACAACCTTTTGTCTCATCAATGATTTTTTATTGAAATGTCTTGATATATTTTGAGATAATTCTTTAAAATTGTCTGATCCATCTTTTCCCTTATAATAAAAAATCTTTATGGATTTACAATTATTATGTTCAAATAAAGTATTCAATAATGTCCTATCTGAAAGTCCGCAAGAATGCCCCATAATGTATATTTGATAATCATCAGCTTCAATCCAGTTTAACAATTTTCTATAATTAGAATTATTCAAATACATAAAAGATTTAATGTTTTCAAGAAAATCATTATCATTTGTCTTTTCCAAAAACTTATAATGATCATCCATCTCATCTCCAAAACCAAAATTAATTGGGTTAATAACATCATTTAATTGACCATGAATTTGTATATGTGAAGATTCACCAAAAAATCTTGAATTTTTAAAATTTAAATTAGTAACATAATTTTCTACATTGGAAGTATAGTTGAAATCCAAAAAGAAATTTTCATAAGCGCTATTTGATTTATCGATGTATCCTTCTGAAAATAAATAATCAAAATCTTCGAGTTTTTTTCTGTAGTCGGGTGGGAATTCTAAATAGAATGGATTATCCTCATCATATTGTGATTTTAAATTTTTAAACTTATACTCAAATAAACTTAAAATAGATTCACAATGAGAATAAGAAGTACTAAGCTGATATTTTTTTTCAATTTTTTCAGTTAAATAATATTCTAAAAGATTTTTTATTGAAGTGAATTCTTGGTTTAGTTGTTTAACAGTGCCTATATGCATATATTTTCCTTCGCCTGTAATTAATGATATCAAAACTTGGTAATAAGAGTTTTCAATGTCCACCCAATTAATTGCCTGTCTAACTGTTATTAATTCAAAAAATTTATTCTTAAAGGAAAATACTTTTTGATAATCCTCATCAAAAGATAAAGTGTTTCTATAAAAAAGGTTAAAACTTGTAGAACCATAATGAGAATCTTTAAACATATAGTTACTACTCCTATAATTAAATTTCATTTTACTACAAAAATCTTTATAGTCTTGATAACTTAGCTCGTTTGTAGACAAGTGCATCTCGTCAATTTCAAATAATTCCATAAATAATGGATTAGTTGTTGTTTGATGAAATTCCTGCCAAATAAAATTTAAAAATGAAGAATATGATGTGGGCAATCCATGTGCAAGATCAAACCCATTTCCTACAATGATTAATCTATTCATTTAATTTTAATTTTCTGTCTTAGTTTCTCTCAAATATAATTCTTTTCTTTATAAAATATAAATTACAAGAAAATTTAATAATTCTATCCCATATAGATATTGTCTTTATTTTATAGTATTATTTTTTCACTACATTTGTAAAAACACAGGTATCCTATGACAATGGAAAAACTAAGAACTTTAAGAAAGCAGAAAGGCTATACTCAGCAGCAGATTGCTGATCTTCTTGCCACCGATGTCTCCAACTATAGCAGAAAAGAAAATGGAGACGTCAGAATATTTGATGACGAATGGGAAAAACTGGCTAAAGCTTTGGAAGTTCCTGTAGAAGATATCAAAGAAGAGAAAACATCTCAGATACAACACAATGACAAGCCTACTCTAAATGATAATTCAAGTATTAATTACAATCAATACTGTAATATTCCAGAGTATTTATTAGAAAACCAGCAGGAA
This sequence comes from Chryseobacterium sp. Marseille-Q8038, assembly GCF_965111995.1. Classification (NCBI taxonomy): domain Bacteria; kingdom Pseudomonadati; phylum Bacteroidota; class Flavobacteriia; order Flavobacteriales; family Weeksellaceae; genus Chryseobacterium; species Chryseobacterium sp. Marseille-Q8038. The sequence goes on from NZ_CBCOPN010000001.1 coordinate 1,733,253, forward strand.
TACATTAATCTTCTGAAAGAGCAGATTAAGGCTTTAAAAGAAGAAAATGAAAAATTAAAAAAGGGATAATCTCCTCTACATAAAGAACAAAACGGCTTCCATTATTAGAAGCCGTTTTTATTTTATACCTCTAAAAAGCTTCTATTCACGGTCTACAATTGCAATGTAGCTATTTTTTAAAAGACCGGAAGGATATACAAACTGATCACCATCTTCTCCCTTTACTACAATAGCTCCCTGCTCATCGTTCAGGCATTTGTCCAGCTGGGTTTTCAGATCATTAAGTTTTCCATGAGCAGCCTCAATAATATAAGTTCCTGTAACATGGGTGATTTTGATAACTTTGGTTTCCATATACTGTTTTGATTAGGAATTAAATGTAGGAATTTTACTTTAAGTATGAAGATATTTTCAGCAAGATAGACAAACTGGCAGATACAAACTCGTTATTATAATGCCTTTCAGTGGAAGCCATTTTTCTTTTATTATTATCAAAATATCCATTTACCCACTTCTAAAGCCCCTAAAGCCACTTCAATAAGGGTCGGGAGACCGTTCACCAACCCCCTTTACCCCCTTACCCAAGGGGGTATAGCCCCTTCACTAAGGGGGCAGCACCCCTTCCGAAGTGGCTGGAAACCGTACATGAACACCCTGCAGAGGGTTATACAAGTCCCTTGAGCCCCTTGAGCAAGTCCCTCCAGACCCTTTCAAAGGGTATATACCCCGTCAGTCATCAGATTGTATTATATTTGTAAGGTTTCAATACCATAATAAAAACTAATACTACTATTATCAGATGCTTATTCAATCCTTTATTAAAAAATCGGTTATTACCGCTTCATTAGCCATCACCTCTATGGCTTTTTCCCAAAAAATGCCTATTTCTGTTCTTCCTTCCGGCCATCTGGTGGTAGGTGCTGAAATAGATGGCAAAAAGGGAAATTTTATTTTTGACACAGGTGGAGGAATCAATCTTTTCCTGGGAAACTTTTCCAAAGGTCTGGAACCCAAAGAAACGTATAACTATTTAACCGCTTTTCGGGCAACCGGTGAGAAAATGACCATTCCTCTTTTCAAATCAAAAGAGATTATTTTTAATGGTAAAAAATTTAAAGATACCTGGTACTCCACGCATGATATGGAGATGAAAGGAATTGACGGTTTAATTTCCCTTCCAATGCTTTATGATACAGAGTTTATCATAGACTATACCACCAACGAGCTTATCTTTCCCAAAGAAAAACTGAATGGCAAGAAAGTGATGGATATCCAGCTTTCTACCAATGCAGACCAATCGATGGATATTACAACCTATGTGCTTCTGAACAATAAATATAAGATTAACGTTCTGCTGGATTCCGGTTCCGGCAAAGATTCTTTCTGGCTGAGTGAACGCCTGATGAATACGATGGATATCAAAAAAGAAGGCCTGAATGTGGTGGAAAAGAAAAGTGAATTCAACCCTGATCTTACTACCAAGTTTTATAAAAGTGATATCGGCTCTATTTCTACCCCTTTTGCCACGGTTGAAAAGCCTAAGGTCTTTTTTGTAGACGGTCTTATTTATGAAGGTAAAACAAGCATCAACTGGCTGGGGAAAAAACTGGGATTCAATCTTAAGGAGAAGAAAATCTATATTCTGGATTAGAAATATAATTACAGAAAAACGGTTGTTTTAGAATTGTCATTCTGACGAAGGAAGAATCTTATGACTGTATGAGATTCTTCCTGCGTCAGAATGACAATGTGGAGAGGTTTGAATATAGGAGAAACCACCCCGTCAAAAATTCTCTGAATTTTCGCCACCCCTCCGGGGGAGGGGAATGATTGTGTCTCAGTTGGAATGTTTGTCATTCCACAGGAATCTCAGCTTCGTTAAAATACTTTAGATTCCACGTTTTAGTTTGCTCTGCTTGCTTCACATTTTACTTTCCTGCAGGCTCGAATAATTCAATCTTATTCCCTTCAGGATCCAGGATGTGCACAAACTTTCCGTATTCATAGGCAGCAACCTCATCCAATACCGTTACCCCTTCTTTTTTCAGTTCTTCTACCAATGCTTCAATATTTTCTACATGGTAATTGATCATAAATTCTTTGGCAGAAGGTTCAAAATACTGAGTCGACTCTTTAAAAGGGCTCCACAGCGTGTATCCTTCTTTCCCGGACTCTGCGTCCTTCCAGTCGAATTTCGCTCCGTAGGGACTGGTGGGTAATCCAAGGTGGGTTTTGTACCAGTCATTTACTTGTTCCGGATCTTTACACTTAAAGAAGATTCCTCCGATAGCAGTTACTCTTTTCATTTTTTATTTGTTTTTGTTCAGTCTATAGTTTTCTGATGCAAATTTAATTTGTTTTGCTGTTTCACAAATATATTAATGTTTTGATTATCTATTTCACGAATTTCTCATTGGATATTTGATATGAAGAAATATTTTTGTTGGAAAACGCAAAGACGCAAGTAATATTAAAAAAGCCTGTTATAAGGCGCAAAGATTTTATCTCCGATAAAATTGATAACGTATACTCTTTGCTCAAAATCTTCGAGTTTATTGCGCCTTAAAACTATACATAAAGACTAGAAAAACTTTGCGCCTTTGCGATTATCCAACAAAAAAACATTAATGCTGTTGGGGAAACGCAAGGGCGCTAAGTAGATATAAAACATACTGCTGTAAGGCGCAAAGATTTTATCTCCGATAAAATTGATAACGTATACTCTCTGCTGAAAATCTTTGATTTTCTTGCGTCTTAAAACTATACATAAAGACTAGAAAAACTTTGCGCCTTCGCGATTATCCAACAAAAAAAATATAAATGCTGTTGGGGAAACGCAAGGGCGCTAAGTAGATATAAAACATACTGCTGTAAGGCGCAAAGATTTTATCTCCGATAAAATTGATAACGTATACTCTTTGCTGAAAATCTTCGAGTTTCTTGCCTCTTAAAACTATACATAAAGACTAGAAAAACTTTGCGCCTTTGCGATTATCCAACAAAAAAACATAAATGCTGTTGGGGAAACGCAAGGGCGCTAAGTAGATATAAAACATACTGCTATAAGGCGCAAAGATTTTATCTCCGATAAAATTGATAACGTATATTCTTTGCTGAAAATCTTCGAGTTTATTTAGCCTTAAAACTATACATAAAGACTAGAAAAACTTTGCGCCTTTGCGATTATCCAACAAAAAAACATAAATGCTGTTGGGGAAACGCAAGGGCGCTAAGTAGATATAAAACATACTGCTATAAGGTGCAAAGATTTTATATCCGATAAAATTGATAACGTATACTCTCTGCTGGAAATCTTCGATTTTTTTGCGCCTTAAAAAATTTACATAAAGTAGAAAAACCTTTGCGCCTTTGCGATTATCCAACAAAAAATACTGTTGGAAAACGCAAAGGCGCAAATAGTATTAAAAAAGACTGCTATAAGGCGCAAAGATTTTATCTCCGATAAAATTGATAACGTATACTCTTTGCTCAAAATCTTCGATTTTATTGCGCCTTAAAAAATTTACATAAAGTAGAAAAACCTTTGCGCCTTTGCGATTATCCAACAAAAAATACTGTTGGAAAACGCAAAGGCGCAAATAGTATTAAAAAAGACTGCTATAAGGCGCAAAGATTTTATCTCCGATAAAATTGATAACGTATACTCTTTGCTCAAAATCTTCGATTTTATTGCGCCTTAAAAAATTTACATAAAGTAGAAAAACCTTTGCGCCTTTGCGATTACCCAACAAATTAAAGATACATTTGAAAAACAAAAAAGCGCACCCATAAGGTACGCTTTGTATTGTATAAGTTGAATACGATTAGTGTAATTCAGCTAAATATTTTTCTGCATCCATTGCAGACATACATCCGCTTCCTGCAGCGGTAATAGCCTGTCTGTAGATATGATCCTGAACGTCACCAGCAGCAAATACTCCCGGAAGATTCGTTCTTGTAGAACCTTTTTCAGTAAGAATATATCCGTTCTCATCAAGATCTACCTGACCTACGAAGATATCTGTATTCGGTTTGTGACCAATCGCAATAAAGATCCCTTCAACATCCACTGTAGATTTCTCCTGAGTCTGGTTATTGATGATCACAGCTCTTTCTACCAAACTGTTTTCTCCTTCAATACCGATTAGCTCGTGGTGGAATTTCACTTCAATATTCGGAGTGCTTTCTACTCTGTGAACCATTGCTTTTGAAGCTCTGAAAACGTCTTTTCTTACCAACAGGGTTACTTTCTTACATAATTTCGCAAGGTAAGTAGCCTCTTCAGCCGCAGTATCTCCCGCTCCTACTACCACTACATCTTTTCCTCTGTAGAAGAATCCGTCACAGGTAGCACAAGCCGAAACACCACCTCCTGCATATTTTTTCTCATCATCAAGACCTAAATATTTTGCTGTAGCTCCTGTAGAGATAATAACTGTTTTAGCAAGGATTTCTTTGTTTCCTGCATATAATTTGTGAACACCGCCTACTTCCTTAGAGAATTCAGCTTTAGTGATCATTTCGTAGTGAACTTTGGTTTCAAATCTTTCTGCCTGTTTTTGCAGATCCATCATCATTTCAGGACCTGTAATCCCGGCTGGATACCCTGGGAAGTTATCAACTTCTGTAGTGGTTGTTAATTGTCCGCCCGGCTCCAGACCTGTATACAATTCAGGTTTCAAGTCTGCTCTTGCTGCATAGATAGCAGCGGTGAAGCCAGAAGGCCCGGATCCAACGATCACACAATCTAAAATGTTTTGCTCCATAATTTACTTTATTCGAAAAGATTTAATTTGAATTAAGACTGCTAATTTCGGAATTTTTAATTTCTCCTTAAAGTTATTTTAATGATACTTGTCAATATCTGATATGTTGAATTTCGATAGAAGTTGTTTTTGGGTTCGGGATTCGGGATTCAGGTTCTGGGGTTTGGATGCAAAGATTAAAAATTTCTGTTTTCATAACCTGCATCAAGCATCACATACTCACTTCATCACCACGTATCACGTAACTCATTACCACGCATACCGTTTACACTTTCATCTTAATCTTATCTACATTGATAATTTTATATACCAATTCTCTGATCAGTTCCGCATCACCCATATTCACTGCTCCAAGCCCTTTTCCTTTCATATCAAATTCGCGAAGAATAGAAATAACCCTTGTAGCATGCTTTAAAGGATAAAGTCTTGCACTTTCTGCATAGTCTTTAATAAAATAAGGATTCACTCCCATTTGTGAGGCAATCGTTTGTGGAGACTGCCCTGCCATAGTCTGATAGATGATAACGTTTGAAAAATAATTATACAGGCTTGCCAGCATCATGACAAAAGGATTATTCTTCGGATTTTTTCCCATAAAATGGGCAATTTTAAAGGCTGCATTGGCATTTTTAGTTCCCAAAGCCTTCTGAAGTTCAAAAATATTATATTCTTTACTGATCCCGATATGGTTTTCAACAATCGATCCGTCAAGAATCTCTCCTTCTTTAAGAATGATCTTTAGCTTATTCAGTTCATTAGCAATTCTTGAAAGGTCGTTCCCTAAGTATTCTGCAAGAAGATGAGAAATATTGGGAGCCGTTTTGATAGACAGCTTTATACATTCATCTGAGATCCATTTAGGAAGATTATTTTCCTTTACAGATTCACTCAGGAAAAGAGCTTTGGCTTTGTCCAGGGCTTTCGCCGCTTTTTTTCTGCTGTCAAGTTTCTTATGTTTATGCGCAAAAACCAGCACTGTAGAGGGCACCGGATTTTCTACATAAGATTCCAGAATTCTGTTTTCCTCTTCATTGAATCTTAAATCCTGTGCTTCTTTTACAATAATCACCTGCTTATCACCCATCATCGGAAACTGTCTCGCCAGGGAAAGAACTTCCTGATAGGACGTATCTTTTCCGTAGGTAACCGTTTGGTTGAAAGCTTTTTCATCTTCTTCCAAAAAGTTGTGCTCAAGGGCTTTTACCGCAACATCAATAAAGTAAGCTTCTTCTCCGTGGAAAAAATAAATAGGTAAAACTTCTTTATTTTTAATATTTTTGAGGATTAAATCTAATTCTTTCATCTTACTAATGGAACTTCCAAAACTGAATTTTCAGGAAACTTTTGATTTTAAATTCAAGAAAGACAAAGATAAGTTTTTTATTTATGATTTGGTTCGTAAAACTTATCTTCTGCTCACTCCTGAGGAATGGGTCAGACAGCACTGGATACACTATTACCTTACCGTAAAATCCTACTCCACCTCTGCCCTGATTACCGAAAAAAAGATTGTGCTGAACGGTCTTACCAAACGAATTGATCTCCTGATTACAGAAAAAACAGAACCTGTAATTCTGATTGAATGTAAAGCTCCTCAGATTAAATTAACAGAAAAGACTTTTGAACAGACAGCCAGATACAATTCCATTATCGGAGCAAAGGAAATTATCCTGACCAACGGACTTCAGCATATCAATGCTTACTATAAAGACGGACAGTATCAGTTTTACAGACCTGAATAGCACAAAATCATTTCCGTTTATCAATATTGATTGGAACGGTAAACAATTCCCATCCTTTGGAGGGGTGGCGAAAATTCAAAGAATTTTTGACGGGGTGGTTCACAAAAATACTACTTCACAACTATATTAATTATTATGAAAATAAAAAACATCATATTCGATTTCGGAGGGGTACTCATGGACTGGAATCCCAGATATTATTTCAAAGCGTATTTTAATGATAATGAAAAAATGGAATACTTCCTTGAAAACATCGCTCAGGATGAATGGAATGTAGAACAGGACAGAGGAAGAAGCCTTGCCGAAGGAACAGAAATTCAGGTGAAAAAATTCCCGGAATGGGAAAAAGAGATCCGCGCTTTCTATGACAACTGGACTGTGATGCTGAAAAGCGATATTCCACAGAATGTAGAGGTGCTTCGAAAGCTTAAAAATACGGATTATCATTTATTCGGACTGACCAACTGGTCTGAAGAAACCTTCCCGTATGCATTGGAAAACTATGATTTCTTCCAGATCTTCGAAGGTAAAATTGTAGTATCCGGAACAGAAAAACTGATCAAACCTGACCCTAAAATCTGGCATGTATTGCTGGAAAGATACAACATCAAAGCAGAGGAATCTGTTTTCATAGATGATAATACGAAGAATATTGAAATGGCAAAATCACTGGGATTTATTACAATTCAGGTTTTCCCGGAGACAGACTTAGCAAAGGAATTGAAGAAATTTGGAGTTGAAGTTTAGTCCTTTTAAATATTTTCTTAATTTTAATACTGTTTTTATCAATTTCTAACTCACAAACAATTAATTATGATACGTTCCATCTTATTAACCACCATGATGATCACCTCGGGAACCTTTTTCAGTCAGAAACTTAAAACTGTTTCTTATCAGGATGGTTCACAGAAACTGAATGGTCTCATTACGTCCAATGCAGGAAAAAAACTTCCGGGTGTTTTGATTCTTCCCGCCTGGAAAGGTATTGATGAAGAAGCTAAAACAGCAGCTGCAGAGCTTGAAAAACAAGGTTATATTGCCTTTATCGCTGACATTTACGGAGAAGGGAAAATTCCTGCCGACAATGAATCTGCGGCAAAGAGCTCAGGATATTATAAACAGAATTATCAGGAGTACCAGAAAAGAATTTCACTGGCATTAGAACAACTCAAGAAAAACGGAGCCATTTCTGATAAAATAGCAGTTATCGGTTATTGCTTTGGGGGTACAGGTGCGTTGGAATCTGCAAGAGGACATCTGCCTGTAGCGGGAGTTGTTTCTATCCATGGAAGCCTCACGAGAGATCAAAGCAGAAAAAATGAGCCCTTAACTGCAAAAATTCTGGTTGAGAATCCGGCTGATGATAAAAGTGTGACTCCGGATGATTACAATAACCTCATCAAAGAAATGAACGATGGAAATGCCGACTGGCAGATTATTACGTATGCCCATTCCAAACATACGTTTACAGATCCGAAATCTCCGGATTATAATGCAACAATGGCCAAAAGAGCATGGAATCATACCTTGATGTTCCTGAAAGAAATACTGAAATAGAATTACTACCCAAAATAAAAAAGGCAAATCCACTGAACTGCGGATTTGCCTTTTCTTTTTTAACTTTATATTTTTATCCGGTTATGGTTTAGCTTGCAGCTCAACATCATATTTCTTTGGGGAATATTTGGTCAGAGAGCCTGTAGCAGCATCAATTCCCACTCCTATTGCTCCTCCGAGAATAATATTCAGTAAGGTCACAGCATTAAATTTTTTGGTAAGCTTAACTTCTTTCTTCTCAAATCCTTCTTTTTCAAAGGTAACCATCTGCTTACCTAAAGCTCTTGGAATTTTAGTTGTACAAGGTGTTGTACATTTTTCTATTCCTTTGTGAAACACTTTTGCCCCTTCAGGATTTGAAGAAAAAGCTATTGAATCCTGGGTTCCTGTAAAAATGGTTGCACAAGAAGTGGTAGAAAGCGCAATCCCCAGCATCAATACAATTGATAATTTGTTTTTCATAGATTTTAATTAGTTCATTTTTTTAAGTCCGCGAACTTACAAAATAATTCAAAAACAAACGCTATCAATGGATGCAAATATCTCACAAAACATAGTAACCATAAGGATTACAGGATAATAAATCACAAAAGCGCACCTCAGTGCGCTCTTTCATCAATATTAGTTTTTACCGGTACCTTTTATTTTTTTATAATGGGTAATGAACCCGCGTTTCCATTACTGGAGCGCCAGTTGACATAATAAGTTCCTGATAATCCTTTTTGAAGATCTATCGGCAGTTTATTAACCCCTGATTCTATATCTGTCTTATATCCATATAATGTTTTACCTGCAATATCAGTTACCATTACCGTAATGGTCTCTCTTCCTGAAGCGGTATACTCAAGTTCTGAAAATCCACTGCTTGGGTTGGGATAAAGTTTCGCTTTGTTCTGCCCAGCGGAAGTTTTACTAAAAGTTGAAGTTATAGGAGTACATGGGTTAGTATCACATATGTAGCAGAGAAATTTAGTACATTGAAGAAGATATGTTGTGGAAGTAGTACGGGTAAGAGTTACTCCATATCCATAACTGCTATTTGAGCCAATATCGTGAAATAATCCACGATCCATCTCAGGTGTCCAGCATCCCGGAATAATGGTTGTAGCTCCTCCAATTGCCATTGGGATTGGATAATAACGGCTTGTAAGACCCGGATTAGGAAAAGATACTTTAAAAGTACGTATTACAGGTGGGCTTCCTACGGTCGTAAAGACATCCGGAAGTAAAAAATTTTGAGTAGTAATCTGACCTTCTGGAAAACCTTTTGTTTCTACTATTGAACCTGTCTTAAACTGCAATGATACCGAAGAAGGAACATATCCGGGAGCATTAGGTAATGGGACCGGGGATTGGTCCTCTCTCTTTACACTTACTGTTGTACCTGATGGATTAACGGGAACAAACTGAGCACTTAAAACTGTACTGCAAAATACAGCAGCTACAAGAAGAAAACCTGCTTTTCTTCCTCTTAAAAATGATTCTGATGATCTAAAGATCGTTGTTAAAGTTTTTTTCATAAAGTAATATTTTGGTAATAGCGTTCTTTGTTATTTCGGGACGCTGCTTCCGATAAACAGGTACAAGTTGTCTCTTTTTTATGCAAAAAAGATTAGTAAAAAGCAAAAATAAGCAAAACGGTTAAAACCGTTGCTATGCAGGGTTTTATAAAACAGTAGTCTTAGTTTGGAACTCGGTGTCTGATAGGTTTTGGTCATGAAAATACAAAGTTAGGTTACTAATTCATTACCGATTTATAAAGCAACCTTTCGGCATAACTGATTATATTTCAGTGTTTTGCTCTATTTTTTATATTCCCTTGTAACTCAATGTAATTTAATTTTAAACATTAAACATTTGAGTTATGGAACAGACAAAAAAATCCACGTTCAAGCTACTTTTCTACTTAAAAAAGAACGAGCCGAAAAAGAATGGTAATGCTCCTATTATGGCACGCATTACCATTGATGGGACCCCTAAGACTTTGGGAACTAAGTTAGAAATCAACCTGAATAATTGGGATTTAAAGTACGGAAGAGTTGAAGGCAAGAGTGCAAAAGCACTAGGTATTAATCAAAAATTGGATAATATACGGGCACGTATCGATACCCTTTATGAAGATATGCTGAAACACGAGGGTTTTGTAACGGCACAAAAGCTGAAGCTTGCATTTCTCGGTGTTGGTGTTATGGAAGATTCCTTGCTGAAAGTATTTAAAAAGAACAATGACGATTTTGGGAAAATGGTAGTACAAGGAGAACGCTCCGAAAGTACCTACTACAAGTACAAAATTGTCTATAACCACGTTGCTGAATTTATCAAAAGCAGGTATCATCGTGATGACATGGCGTTCAGGGAATTGACGTGTGATTTTATCAGAGAGTTTGATTTCTTCCTTAGAATAGACAAAAAGTGCACACACAATACTGTTTGGGTATATACTATGCCACTCTATCGTGTTGCGGAAATAGCTGTCAAAAACGGTCTTATCAGGAAAAATCCTTTTGAAGATTATGAAATATCGATGAAGGAAAATGACCGTAGCTATTTACTTAAGGAAAACGTTGAATCCCTGTTATTACACAATCCTTCAAAACAAAATTATGAAATTGTAAAGGATCTTTTTGTATTCAGCTGTTTTACAGGACTATCTTATATAGATATTAAACAACTTAAAAGTACTAACATACAATCCTTTTTTGATGGTCACGATTGGATTATAAGCCGAAGACAAAAATCTGATGTTGCTTCTAATATAAGGCTTATGGAAATACCCAAACGAATTATTGAAAAATATAAAGGTACCACCCGAAATGATTCTATTTTTCCTGTTCCTACAAACAAAATTTGTAACAGCTATATAGACAAACTAATTCAAGAATTAGATATTGTTACAGAACAAAAAGTAACCTTTCACACAGCAAGGCACACATTTGGAACAATGTTTTTAACAGAGGGTGTACCACTAGAAAGCCTCAGCAAAATGATGGGACATAAAAATATTTCTACCACTCAAATCTATGCCAAGATTACCAGTCAGAAAATCAGCAAGGATATGGATTTGGTTTCTGATAAATTTAGGTCTATGGAAAATGCTTTTATGGAATCTATATGAGATATTATCTCAAGAAGCAGGATCATAGAATCCTGCTTCTTATTTACATTCATTCCTCCAATTTTGAACGCACTATTTTTTATATTTACAGTTGGGGATGATAAAAAGAATCTCCCAAGAATTCAGCAAAATTTCTATTAATATAAAATTTATCCTGTGGAAGAAATAGACCTTACCAAAATAAAATATTATCCCGACAGATTTTATATATGTCTTGATGGATTTGATATCCAAAATTTAACAACCTTCGTTACAGATCTTAATATTGGTCAACAACAGTCCATATTTATACACGAGTACTACCATTATCTAACTAACATAGCGACTCTTCCCGGAATCCGCCAGTTTGCCCTCAATTTTTGCGACAGATTTAAGGCAACGACAATCTTGACTGTGGCAGAAGGCTTGGATGCATTCCCGATAAATTCTAACACACACGAGAAGTCTAAGGAACTGGTGCAATATTGGAAAGGGGTTATTGATCTGCTTGAAGAGGATGATATTGACTATAAAGTTGTGGAAGAAACCGAAAAGTCTGCTAACAAGAAGTTTACTATAGCATCTGTGGAAAAAACAGTAAAACCAATGGAAGTCGTCATCGAAGGAAATGTGACAAATGGGGGCAGAAATTTGATAAACATTTCAATTAATGGCTTAATTGGCATTCAATCTTTCAATCTCACCTTTGGAGCAATTGACGAGTTTCTTAGTTCATCTATTGACGAATATCTATTTGAAAATGACCTATCAGATATAAATCCAAGTATGCTTAGCAACAGACCTTTTTATCCGTACTGTTTTTTTGATGAGCTACTTTCATTTTATGGCATACGAAGACCATCAGCATTTGAAAAGATTATTATAGCTTACTTTTCCCTAAACTCTCCAAACCCTCCAATTACCCTTATCAATATTCTCGAAAAACTTCAGGATGGCGGTTATGATGAATTTCAGAAGAATCCTGAAAATTTTCTTATGTCAAATTTTCTTGAAGCTTCCCAATATAATGAGGTTCTTGATTATATAAAATCATTCGCTGATCAGTGTTCTGATCAAGGAAGAGTCCACATCGCACAGGCGCTTTACTATTATTACGACAAATTTTATCTTGCTCAGAAATTAAAAGAAAAAGATTTCTTTTTCTTCATTAGGCCATTTTTTGTAACCGCAGAAGATACCTTGAAGATGAAACAGAGATTTCTACTTGCTCTTTCAAGAATTATCAACCTCTTTACCCCGCCATTAATACTGAAGGATAAGCAATTCTTTTATATTGATAAACTTACTTCATTTGGGGAGTCTACAGCTTTGATATTGGCTACATACGAAATTTTGGAAAGTGTTAAGACCAATCAGATTGCTAAAAGACCAGCACATCTTAAAGCTAAATATAGTTTCCCTGACCGAGATCCAGATTGTGACACATTCGAGCTTTTTACGCCTCCACCCATATATGGAACTGTGTTTCGATTGGCACTTAATGAAATAGGCTTGTATGGTACATATCTACAGGAGCTTGAAAAACGTAACAAGAATAAAGAAAATGACAGCACTAAGTAATATTTAACATGCATGACCCTATCAAAAAGACACCATTATATCCCGCAGTTTCTTATTAAGAGATTTGCTGATGAAGATAATATGCTTTATCTCTATGATAAAGAAAAAGGGGCTTTCGCAAAAGAAAGAAGAAGTCCCAAGTCTGTATTCTTTGAGATGAACCGGAATACCTGGTACTTTGACGGAATGCCAAACGATAATATGGAAAAACTTTATGCCGAACTTGATGAAAAGTTTTCAAAAGATCTTGTCGAAATAACACGTACAGGTATTATTACCGAAGAAGCCTTAACATCTATATTGGTAATGGCATCATCTATGAAATGGCGCTTGCCGGCAAATGATAATCTTTTTGACACCAAAGACAAGGAGTACCCATATGATAAACTTCCTGTAAACATAGTAATTAAAAAAGACGATGGTTCCGATCACACAGAAGCACTGGATCATCTATTGAATTCTGAATTGTTCAGGCATACCAAAAAATTAATATTCCCATTTCTCCCTTTCTATGACAATCTGAATATAAGTGAGGAAAGATTACTTCGAGTTCACCATAATAGTTATGTAAACTCTAATCCAAATATTAAATCGATTTTAGGAGATGTCCCCTTAATAGAAAGCGACAGTAATAATCTTGATGATTTTGGAAATTTTATCTTACCCCTAGGTAGTAATGATACCTTTATCTGTAATGATTCCCAAGTAAAACGTGTACAACATATCGCATTCTATGTAAATAAGGACCTGGCAATGTTTCATCAGGCACAGAAATATGTTGTGTGTAAGGATAAAGAACATCTTCAATCAATCATTGATGCTTACGCCCATCTTCAAACAATAGGACAAACAGAAATTATAAATCGTTATGTGTTCCAGTTTGTATAAGGGTGATTGTGTTATTTAAGGACGGAGCAAAAATGCTCCGTCTTTTTTTATGCCCATACTTAATCCTCAAAAGCACATTTATTCCTCCAGTGCCATCCAACACAATAAAAAAGCTTTAGCAGGATGTCTTAATAAACCATCCAGAAAAACTACCCAATCTTATCCCTCAACAAATGTTTTTTAGTATCGTTTACGTGGCTACCATAGCCACAATATTTTAAGATACTAAAACCCCATATTTATAAATTCTGCAAAATGTAATTGCAGGTTTTGTAATCACAAGGCCATTTACTCAATGCCTTTTTCACGTGCTTCCACATGATTTTTTATTCAAGAACCGGTATGCTGTTTTGTTCCATTTCAAGAGCAAAGGTATTTCCGTGTTCTTAACGCAGGAACAAGGTCGTGCCCTCCTGGTTTGCAAAAAAATCTCCACCCATTCGGGTCGTATTTTTTTGACAAAACCTTGTTCCTGCTAAACACTAACCTTTTTATGCTCGTGAAACGAAACAAAGCATACTCCGGCTCTTTAGACGAATAAAAAAAATGTCAGAAATGAAAAAATACAGCATTGGAAATGGCAAAAGAGTGAAACGAAACTTCAGCACCTCCTCTCATTGCCGAATAAATCAAGGAAAATTAAATCAGAACAAAATTAATAACGCAAAAAAGTAGAAATCATGAACATTACAGGAAGACTGACAAGAGATGCGGAAGTACGCACAACGTCACAAGACAAACAAGTAGTAAACTTTTCAGTAGCGACCAACGACAGCTACCGTACCAAACAAGGCGAGCGTGTAGAGCAAACAACCTATTTTGATTGCTCCTATTGGATAACCCCAAATGTAGCCAAGCTACTTACAAAAGGCACTTTGGTGGAACTATCGGGAAGAGTAAGTACAAGAGCGTGGACAGGCAATGACGGAGAGCCAAGAGCAGGACTAAATTTCCATACATCAAACATAAAATTACACGGAGGTAGCAAAAAATCGGAAACGGCACAAGCTACTACAGGCACAAACAATAATAAGACAGAAGACGACCTCCCATTTTAACAACGAGTATTCAATCATTTTTTAACATCAAATTTTAAGCATTATGGCACATAATATCAATTTCAACGAGAGAACAGGACGTTATTCATTTTTTAGCGTACAACAAAAAGCGTGGCACGGTTTGGGGCAAATCGTGGAGCAATACCCGACAAGCGAAGAAGCTATCAAGCACGCAGGGTTAGATTACGAAGTCGTAAAATCCCCACTGTTTACCAAAGGTTCGGGCATTATCGAAACTGCTAATGATATAGAGATAGGCAGTAGTGAATTGGAAGTACCCAACTATTTTGCCAACATACGTACCGATAACAATTCAGTATTAGGAGTAGTTGGCAAGGATTACCACATAGTACAAAATCGTGAAGCCTTTAATTTTTTTGATGCTATTGTAGGCGGTGGCGAGGGTATTCTCTATGAAACCGCAGGAGCATTAGGAAACGGAGAACGTATTTTTATCACAGCCAAATTGCCTGACTATATCCGTGTAGGTAATGGCGATGATGTTACGGAAAAGTACATTTTCCTAACCACTTCGCACGATGGTAGCGGAAGTATCACAGCCGCATTTACTCCTATCCGTATAGTTTGCCAAAACACCTTAAACGCTTCGTTACGCACTATGACCAATGTAGTCCGTATCAAACATACTTCGGGAGCAAAACAACGTATTGAGAATGCCCATAAGATTATGGGACTTGCCAATACATTGAGCAACCAATTAGAGGGCATTTTTAATGAGTGGGCAAAAGTAAAGGTAACAGACCAAGAGGTTAAAAAGCTAATCCAATTGGCACTTTGCCCGAATAAGGAAACCTTTGATTTGCTAAAAAAAGGTGCTATGGATGAAATTTCCACAGTGTTCAAAAATACCGTTGAGGATGCATTTGCATACGCAATGATAAGCGATACACAGCAAATGGACACAACAAAAGGCACTTTGTTCGGAGCGTATAATGCTGTTACAGGCTACTATCAGAACGTGAGAAATTACAAGAATGACGAAGCCAAATTACAAAGCATTGTATTGGGTGGTACTGCTCAACTCAAATCACAGAAAGCATTTGAATTGTGTAATGGTTTTGCTTTAGACGGTGCAGAAATCCTAAACCTTAATTAATTAACAACAGGCTACCGCCTTAAACGGTGGTAGCCTCATAAAGCTATGCAAGTAACAGATTTAAACGGTTGCCCCATTGAGATAACAAACCTTAAAGAAGCCATTAAAATGGCTAGGCAATACAAAGAATACCGCCACGAAGACAAAAGTTTTTCTGAGTTCGACAAAAGACAAAAAGCTTATTGGATAGATATGTACGAAAAACTGACAGTAATCAAAAAGCAATCTTCAACAATTAAAATTTCAGAACGATGAACACAAATTTTTTCAATCAGATACAGCAGTTGGACTTTACAGGAGTTTTACAACTGAACATTTCAAAAGGAATAGAAAGCAACCTAATTGTAACAGTATTGCTCAATAACGAACAATGCGGAGATAGTGCCAAAAACGGTATTCCCCCATTAACATTTAACGCCACGCCCCAAGAATTTGACGAGGGATTTTTTGAGCAGATAACCACACCTATACAAAAGGTATCGGGCTTAATGGTGGATATGGAAAAATTCCTAAAGCAATTGGAAGAAGTTAAAAAGCATTCCGCAATAGAAAAAGAAAAAGCCGACAGGCAGAAGAAAGAACAGGAAGCCAAAGACAAGAAGTTTAAAGATGCTATGGCAAAGGCTGACGAACTCGAAAAAGAGGGCAAATTCCGTGAAGCGTGGATGAAAGTACCCGATATAACAGAGTTTCCCGAAAAAGCGGACGAGATACGAAAACGCAAAACATCATTATCCGACAAGTTTGCCACACCGAGCCTTTTCGGAGCAATGGAAGAAGCAACACCCGAACCGCCAGAGGAAGCAGTTACTGGCGATTATCCTATTGATGAAGCGGACGAAGAAGAACAGTATTAATAATTAAAACGAGCAATATGTTATTAGCAACCCAATTAGAGCGAGTTTTCATACTCAAAGATAAAGGACAGGACATTAGACTGACCGACCCCGAACCACGTTGGAGCGTGGAAGCCGTAATGAATTTTTACGCTAATATGTACCCGATTTTGACAACAGCAAAAGCATCTGCACCGCAAATTAAAGATGATGCAGTAGAATACAAATTTGAGAGCGTAATGGGTACGAAAGGTTAAACCAAAATTATAAAACAATGAATTATGCAACGCAACATCATATCGGGAACTATCAGCATACCCGAACAGAAACGACAACGGCAATTGCACCGACAGTTGTGCGAGTTCGCCAATTGGCTACAAAGACCAAAAGATGCAAACCAAGTGCAGAAAGACAAGCAGAAATCCGTACCGATAGCAATGCTACCAATGGTATTCTAAAGTGTACGTTTCTGCCAAAACTGAAAACAGCACAATCCGTACAGGCTTGTCAGAAAACGGAGAGGGATTTTTACAATTCCCTTTCCAAACTTGCCGAGCATTACAGCATTGAACCAATGCAGACCAAGGATTTTGAGTTTCCATACAATATAACATTGGCTATGTGGGATATGGAAACCAAAGTAAAACGTACCAATATCAATTGGGATAGTTTCAAATTGGTACAGGACAGTAAGAAAATCTACTTCACAAGTGAGGAACGATACAATACAGGTACAACCCTTTATTATATTCCTATAGCACCACTTTATCGGATGCTAAAAGACCCGAAGCGTAAAAAGACTGCACAGCTTTTAATATCAGTATGTAGTTATCTGTACCATATTGCCGATGTGCCGTATTACAGGCAGGAAGAAAGTTATCTGTATTGGCTGTACGAAATGATGAACGATTGGGTAGAACAGGACGAGGAAACGGACGAAACAGAAACATATAGAAGTGAGTTGAGAAATACCGAATACATTGGCGATAAAATAGAACAAAAGCTATTTAACCGTAGCAATCTAAAGGTATTTGAACAGCGTTTGAACCGATTTAAAAGCGTTGATATGTTCGACAGGGAATGCCATAAGGTGTCTTGCAATGCGTTTGCCCTTTTTACAGAATATCCGAACGCAAGCATTTTCCGAAACGCACCATTGTCCGAACAAGACCCTTATGATGATTACGAAAACGAAGCAATCGGAATGGAAAAGTACATTTCATTTATTGCAGATACCAAAGGTTGGTTATACGGAAGCCTTTCCGATACCATCAACAATGAATTTAACGAGTACGGAGCAATGGAAGAACCAACCATTTCCAAGCGATTTGACGGAAGTGAAATACCAACAACAAATCTCGATTTTGAGAACCGCTTGTTTGCCTTATTGGATGACCTCTGCACAATATTAGACGACTATAAAACAACAGAAAAATGAACAACGTTAACGATATCACCGAAAATTTTGGCACATTGTACCACCCAAAATCCGCTTTGGTTTTCTATGAAACTATAGGCACAAATACCGATCTGTACGTGGAGCATTTTGATATGGACAGCAACGGAATGCCTATCAATGCCCACCCACTAACGGTAAAAGAAGCCAATATTTTAGCAAAGTCCTTACAGACCGATGAAGAAAAGAACCAAGCCTTTTTAAAACCGAAGGGAATATTGCCTACAAATATCCTGCATATCAATCCGAATGCTGAAAAATGTACGGTACTTTGGTACACCAAAGCACAGCAACGGAAACTGTATTTTGTGGATAGTTTGGGCATACCCAACGGAAAAGCACAAGTACCGCCAATGCTTTGGTTGGCGAGCAAAAGCAGTCTTACCGTATTTGCTTTGGCAAATGACAGAAGACCCACCGAGAAAACGCTATTGCATTATGCACCTTTTTTCAATATCTACGAAAAGGGCAATGTATGTATGGGTACGGTGAGTATTGACATTAAAAATTCGGCTTCGGTTGAGGAATTTATACAGGCGTGGGAACATTATTTTTTCAATTCTTATTTCAGTCATTCATTATGCGAAAACTTAACGAAAAAAAATATTGTAACCCTTTGGAAAGACCTTATCAATACGGATAAACCCTTTCCTAAAGAGGTATTGAAAAAGAATAATAAAACCCTTAAAAATATATTGTGATGAATACAGAAAAAACAGCAGTTCATTTTACGGACAACTATTTACTCAATCCTACCAACCCGATTTCGGTAAACCTCATCGGAGCAGGTGGTACAGGCTCAAAAGTATTGACCGCCTTAATGGAAATAAATGAGAGTTTGATAGCATTGGAACACGCAGGGTTGCAAGTCCGCCTTTGGGATGATGATGTTATCACGAGTGCCAATTTGGGCAGACAGCGTTTTGCAGAAAGTGAAACAGGATTATACAAATCCGTTGCTTTAATCAATCGTTGCAACCGTTGGGCAGGTACAAATTGGAAAGCCAAAACGGTAAAATTTGAAAAAGACAATTTTGGCAGATTGCCCGAACAAGCAAGGGCAATCATTACCATTACTTGTGTGGACAATGTACAGGCGAGGTTTGGCGTTGCTGAAATTCTTAAAGAAATAAGTTACCGCAGACACTACCAAGATGAGCCGAAGTATTGGTTGGATTTTGGCAACAGCCAAGATACAGGACAAGTGCTACTATCTACTATCGGAGAGATAAAGCAACCCAATTCCGAGAAATACCAAATGGTGGCAAGCCTGCCATTTGTTACCGATGAATTTGGCGAATTGCTGAAGCAATCCGAACAAGAAGACAACACGCCAAGTTGCTCCCTTGCCGAAGCATTGGAATACCAGGACTTGTTTATCAATTCCTCATTGACACAAATGGGTTGTTCTTTGCTGTGGAACTTATTCCGCAGAGGAATGACCGAATACAAGGGATTTTTTCATAATCTGAAAGATTTCCGTACCCACCCGATAAAAGTCGCCTGACCCGAAAAATCGGGCGGGCAAAAATGCAATTCCTCACTTTGGTCGGAAACGCATTTTTGCATTTAGAATAGGTGCAACCCCCTTGTCAAAATGCACCACTACACAATTCCCTTTCCTTACATTTTACCAAACAGGTTGCGAGTTTTTGCTTGGGATATTTAGTATCCCATTTGTTGTATTTAGCACTGACTTCTTTTCTTTTCACACAGCGACCAAAGAAAAGAAGCAAAAGAACGTCGCATGATTAGATTTGATCGTCACATTAAAAATTGCGCCATATTATTTTTTAAATTTGACTATATCCTAAATAAAATAGACAATATGGAAAAAGCAGAAAAAATAAAGCAATTATTATTAAATCAATTTGAACAGGATTTATTTGAAGCTTCACTTGCTAGCCTAAATGATCGAACAAACAAACTTCGCTTTAATAATTTTGCATACTCTATAAGGGAGTTATCACGACATTTTTTATATAACCTTGCACCTGAAGAACGTGTGAAAAATTGTGTTTGGTTTAGTCCCGAAACTACTGACGGAAAGCCTACAAGAAACCAAAGGATTAAATACGCAGTTCAAGGTGGAATAGAAGACGCTTTATTAGATAGCTGGGGATTTGATGTTGACGAACTTAAAGACATGATAAAGGAGGTAAAAGAAACAATCAATACTTTAAGCAAGTACACTCATATTAATCCTGAGGTGTTCGATATTAGCGATTCTGAAGTTGAGCGTATGAGCCAAGATGTACTTAACTCCTTCATTGCTTTAGTAGAAACAATTGAGAACTATCGTGAAGATCTTAAACAATTCCTTGATGGACATATTGAAGAGCATATGATATCATCCGTTGTAACTAATTTTTTTGAGAATGTTGATCGGCTCGCACCTCATCATTCATTGGAATATAGTGAGGTGTCAGAATATCATATTTCAGAAATTAATGAATATGAAATTGTAGTGGAAGTCTTTGGAGATTTACATGTGATTCTTGAATATGGATCTAATAGAGAAAGACGTGAAGGTGATGGATTAGACTTGCCAGAAACATTTCCTTTTGAAACGAAGATACGCTATCAAATCGATGATGATTTTCCATCCACTAAGTTTGAGGTTGATGATTACGATGTAGATACTTCAAGCTGGTATGGAGATGATGAAGATGAAATATAGTCTTAAGCGTTGAAAATCAATTTCTTAAAATCCATAGTATCACTACCAACAAGAAGATAACTTGAAAACCCTATATTTAAAATTGCCTTTCCTACTTTCTCATCATCAATATCACTATGGGCAATCAGTTTTATGGTTGGATATTTTGTCCTCAATTCTTGAAGCTGTGTCAGCACATTCTTGTCGTAAAAATCAAGGTCAATAATGCAAACATAGGGAAGTTCATTCAATGAAAACAATTGCGATAGTCCATCTTCAATGCTTTCCGAACGAAATAAGACTTCAGTTCCTGAAGCGACAAGGTCTTGGCAGATACCATTTAAAATAGGGCTTTTGTCGTTGATAAATGCGAGAGTGATTTTTTGTTGTGCTGTACCAGTTTCCATAATATTGTCAGATTTTGAGTTAATGGAGTTTCCTGCACAAAAAAGAAAGCGCAGGCAACTACACTTACCGCACATTGAGGTACTGGTATACCCGACAACGAATAAGCGAGCGCCCACGCCTATGGCATGAGCGTTCTTCCTTATCGTCCCGTTGTCTAAAAATTACCAGTTTTCAATGTGGGACTTAAAGTAAAAACACTTTAAGATTCTATATTTTATATAGCAAATATACTAAACTCATTCCTTTTTGAACAGATATAAGATACAAAAGGTTACCGTAAGCCTGTTTTATTGACTATATAATTCTGTTCCAAGATAGTCAGGATATCACTTTCCTTGTAGATGATCTTTCCGCCAATCTGTATAAATGGCAATATATTATCATCACGGTACTGCTGTAAAGTCCGTTTGCTGATATGCAATAACCGGCACAGATCTTCGCCCGATAAGTAAATCTCTCCATTCATTACAGGACGATAGTTTTTCAATATTTCTTCAATGCGGCCTCTTAACTTCATTATCATTTCCTGATGAGTAATGATTTCTTCATTTTCATTCGTCAATAAATCCATTTTCAGTAGTATTGTACGGCTGTCCGGCTTCGAGCAAAGCCTGTATGTCCGAAAGTTTGTAATAATTCTTGCGGTTCAGTTTGGAATAAGGTAATAAGCCTTTGTCCTTGTAGGTTTGCAAGGTCCGTTTGGTAATGTTCATCATCAAACACACTTCCTGGTTATCGAGCCACTTTTCTTCTTTGAAAATCGGTGTGTATTTTTTCGTTGCGTTTTCGGTCATTTTCAAAAGTTCCTTCAAATCATTTTTCATTCCGTCCAATGCGGATTTTTGTATTGCGATAACTTCCATAGTTTGCTTGTTTTTTCCGTGGAAGTCTAAATTAAAGAGGCTTAATGCAGTGTTGGGAGTTGTGGTATTGATTGGCTTTGAAAGGAAGTGTTTGGCTTAAAAATAGGATTCAATTTTGTTTACAATGCGTTTTATTTAATCAGCCCCAATTGTTTAGCAATGTCCATTGTCATTTTGCTAAATGGTCTTTTATGGATATCTTTTTCTTTGGTATAATTACCTACAATTACTCTATCAAAATCATTTTGACTTAATGATAATTTTGAAAAGCTCTTTTGAAGAATATCTTTGAAACTCTCATTAAAAATTTGGTTCTTGACAATCAATTCTGCTATAATATCCTTGAGTATCGTGAATTTCTTTTATACTGAACATATTTTGTAGCGATTGATGACCAGCTACTGTTGTAGAGACATCATTAAATAGAATTTCAATACTTTCAGCATCTTTCGTCACTAAATAATCACATTCGGAAGACTTAGTGATTTTAAAGTTATAATCAGATTTTGATAGTTTTGATGTGATATCTGTATAAAGAAAAAAATTGATTGGTGTAGAACTTTTTCTTTTGTTACAAGAAGCACAACAGGGATATAAATTAAATAACGAAATGCTCAAAAACGGAAAATCACTTTTAGGATAGTGGTGGTCAACTTCGAGTCTTGCGTCAATTTCGTTGTTCTTTTTTGTGATAACAACAGTTAATTGAGAATTACAATAAACACAAGATTTTATTCCAATCTTCCTAAAATATTTTGGATAAAATTTATCTCGGCAATTTGTATAGTTAAGGGCATTTTGAATAAAATGAGTTAGTTGTTTTTTCATGGGCTTGAGTACTCCATTAACCGTCTCAAAAACGGGAATTTGTAGGTAATGGCCCAACTATTCCTTTGATAACTTCTATTTCTAAAGGGCTTTTTGTTAAAAATGAAATATCTTGAAATTGAGTAATGATGTTGTTAAGGTAAGTTTGTTCAGCTTGATCAAATATGTTTGCGTTAATTGCCTTGAAGTTTTTGCAGTGCAGAACTTCTTTGTTCTTCTATTTCTACTTTAAAAATTCTTGAACACTTTTTGCTTTTATTTATATGTAACGAAATCATGATTATTTGTTTAATAGTTTAGTTAGCTTGTCAATTTGTGATTGAATGAAATTGGTTTCATCATTTGGAAATGCTTGACTGTAAAGTTCCATTAAACTATTATACAAAACAGGTTCACCAACTATTGATATAATAGAAGAGCATTGACTTTGATCTATCTCTTTGTATCTAGAATTTTCAATTTCAATAGATTTAATCTCGCCTTTTATTATAGCAATTTTATTTTTTTCGGTCTCTTCATTTAATAGACCGTTGAGTGATTCTATCTTTTTATTATTAATCTTCAATGTGAGACTTTCAATAACCAATTTTATTTGACTTTTTGCCCATTCCCCCATAAACCCCTTTTGCATAAAAAAGTCATTTGCTAAGAGGTCGTGCACATTTGCTCCAAAGGTTTCGTTGCCTTCATATAAGGCTCTCCTTTGATTAATTTCAAAACAAAAGCATTCGGAATGTCTGATAAAATATATGGTGAGTGCGTTAAAAAAGTTATGTTTAATCCTTTAATGTGTTTTAAATTTTCAGGATTAATTTTACCAATATAATCTAATAGATCAGCAATATATGTCCTTTGCCATTCAGGGTGATAATAAAGTTCTATTTCGTCTAATATGATGTTGATATAGTTGTAATGAATTATTTTTTCGGACTCTTCTGCTTTTTCTTCCTTTAGCTGTTCAACAGAATTGAGTTAATAAGATGATATACAATAGAACTAATACTATGTGTTTTTTGTTTTTCTCCAGAACTTAAAGAACCAAATGAAGAACCATCTTTTGGGACTATGTTAATATAGAAAAAAGAAGGAGGTGCCATCATAAAGGTATTCACCATAAATGATCTTTTTCTGTATCTCCTGTATCTTTTTTGACAATCCATCAATTTCTAAACTGAAAGGTTTTTAAAATCGAGATTCGGTAACAAAGTCCATAATATTTTAAGTAAAGAATAGCTCCTTTTACTTTGAAAACGGCGTGACTGTCGCTTTCTTTTATTCTTCTGATATACGCATTTATATTTTTTATATTTCTTTCTTTCGGTTCTCTATATCTTTTGAATATTTTATAATCAGAAAAAGCCATTTTTAATGAGCTTCTTATGAATGTACGAAAGTGTAACATTCACAAATAAATCATTATTAAGTTGTTGTTCTGTTATTTTAAATCCAAAATGTTGCTGAAAGGCTTCAATTAATTTTTCTCTTACTGTTGAATCTATGGGCTCTTCTAGGGTTGCATTAGGATTAGGATTAGGATTGTATGACAGTTCCAAAGCAGATGCAATTTTATTGTTTACAATATTGCGTAAACTGTTTTCTTCTTGTCCTTCGGTTATAGGTTCAAGAAGATTGGCTAATAATCTTCTTGTGAGCAAATATTTTCTTTATTGATGTCAATAATACCATCGGTTCGCATTGGATTTAATACAATAGGTGTCTGATATCCGTCGTTTTGTGAAATAAAGGATTAATCCAATCTCCAATTTCTAAAGAATTCAAAGCAAAGTGAGAGTAATTAACAACTATCGTATAAAAGAACTGTTGTAAGTCATCAATGCTTTTAATCTCTTGCTTTGACACATTCGCGACAAACTTATTGTTTTTTCGTTTATAGGTTTGTTGATAAACATTACCTTCTTTAAAAACAACATTTATTAGAGTATTCAAATCAACAGAATACAAAAGTTCAAAATCTAAAATTTAAAAGGTTTCCGTTTTCTGCGGTTCTCATCTTCTAATAAATTTAGAATACTTCCAATATTGTAATTTGCCCATTATAGTAATTCTATTAAAGTACTTTTACCTGAACCGTTTCCACCTACAACAGCATTAATGTTAATTGGAATATTATTTATTGAGGTTTTAAGTTCATATAAATTGACATCGGTTTTAGGTATGTATTCTACCTCTGAAAAGTCATTTTTCCGAAATTGATACTCATTTCGGAATTGGTAAATTTGATTTTTTTTTAAATTTTTTGAAGCATCTAAAGTCAATAAAGAATTTTTACGAGTGTCTTTGGTTGGTAGCATTTTACCAACATTAATAGCTATAATTTTGAAGTTTTCTTTGTTACTCATTCTGTACCATAATTGTAATTATTAGTGATCTAAATTACATTATTTTTTCCTCTACAGTGAGATCATAAAGGTTTAATTAATCATTCTTGTACTATAAAAGTGCTAGATTTGCTCAATTAGCTTTATATTTTTACCGAAAACTCGTAATATCTATACCATCTACTATATAAATTTGAATAATTGCTGTTTGATGAGTTTCAATTATTGTTCTACCGAATACTTTCCACTGCTGCCTTCTGCTTTTCCATTTCTTTTTTCTCACGAGAATAAACCCAAAGCGACAAAAGTCCAAATATTATCAGGGCATAAGCTATCCATTTACCAACCTTTTCAATAAATTTAATGGCAACCGACTTTTCATAGGACGAAAAGCCCTCAGCTCCCATTGGACCACGCCTGTAAAACTTTCTCCGGTTGATCCAATAACGAAGTCCCAAGCCTGCAAACACAAATATTATCCCAATAACCAATGATGCAACCATATCCTCACATTTTTAATTTCACAACTATGAATTTAAGAAATATTGATGAGCCAGTAAAATACTCCTAATCATATTGCTTTAAATATAAAACGGCTTACCAATCAGATAAGCCGTTTTTATGAACTGACATACTACTTTTAATCACTACTGTTAAACTGAAAGCTCAATTGCTTTTCGTTTCCGAAGCTGTCCGAAATCCAAACCTCAAAGGATTGTGATACGGCAGATGTTGACGTATAGTACAATCTAAACTGCTCTGTCGGTAAAGGGTATAAATCGTTCGGCAGATATGGCGGTTCATCGTAGTATTGCAACGTTCCTTGTCCGTCAAACTGAAAGTAACGGAAAAAATACTGCGTGTTGCTGTAATTGCCTTTACGCTGTATGGTAATGCGTATTTCAACCGTTTGCCCGTTGGCTACATCTTTTGGAACAGGCATCACGTTTACCTCGAAAGGGAAATCGTTCTGTATTTCGAGTTCATCATCTTTGCTACAAGATACCAAAGAAACCGAAGCTGTGAGGATTGCCAGCATTACATATATCGGCAGTAATCCTATTCTGAATTTATTGAATATTCCTATCATTGTTTTAAGTTTTAAAAATTAAACCTTAATCCCACACCTGCAGACGGTCGGAACTGTTGTAAATCCGTACCCCATAAAACCTTTGTACGCCCTTGCAGGACTAACACAAAACGGTCTGACAGGTACGTTTCAAAAGTGAGGCGACCACCTGCTCCGTATATAAAATTATCCTCGCTCAAAATCTTTGCTCCGTCATATAACATTGTTTCGCCACGATTGATACTTTCATAACCGACTACGCCTGTTATCCCGAAGTTCAGTGTGATATTCTTACGAACATCACCCAGAAGGAAGAAGCTGTAACCACCCTCGGCAGTATAAGTTTCCTGCTGTATACGGAGGTCTTTATAATCGTGGTATTGGTGTGTGTATTCCAACGCCCAAAGCTGGTAATTTCCATTTTTTCCGTTCACGGTCATTCCGATGTTGAGGTAATAATCATTACCGATTTTATCATCGGATAATACGCCTGCACTTATTTCCAATCCTTTCTGTTTTGGAAGCATTCTTTGTGCCTGTGTAGCAGTGATGGCCATAAAGATGAGCATCACGGTATAGATATACTTTTTCATAAAATTGCTTTAAAAGGTTATTAAAATTTCAGGTGCATATCATTAACCAAACGAGCCTTGATTAAATCGGAATTTTCTATCTGGAGTGTCTGATGCCTGCCCCCGTTTTTTTCGAAAATCTCAATCAGCAGTACTTTGTCATCGGCAATCGTAAATTGATCTAACAGGAACACGTTTTGTTCGGTCGATTTACCGCCAATCTCCTCCAATGGCTTGTAAGTGCGTAACGGTATCAGCGGGCGTTCCTGTACTACGGTACGTTTGGCTATCTTTTTATCCACTACTTTGAAATTGATAAAATCAATCTGAAACGGCACATTGGTACGGTTTCTCAATTCCGTATGGAAATAGTATTTGCCGTTATGTATGTAAATGCCTTTAAGAATAAACTGTATACCGAAACTCTTAGCCCCGATATGTTTTACAATGCGTTTGTCTTTTTTGTAAATGGTTTCCAAAAGCAAACCCGCCAATGATGGCGAATTGTTGCCCAATTCCTCAAAAAGCACATCGTTTCCGTTAGCTTTATCAACTGCTTTTTGCATTGTAAGTAGGTCATAGCTCAACACTTCGGGATAGGAACTGTAATACACATTGAAACTGTAAAAACGTCCGTCATTAGTAATCACAGAAAAATTGGTTTCAGCTTCAAAATCCCTTACCGTTGCTTTTACACGCAACACGTTTTCCGCATCTTCCGCTTTCCCTGCAATCAGGTATTCGCTTCCCAAATCCACGTAACGGATAGCGGTCGGGAAAATCAGGTGTGAAGTCTTATCATAGGTAACTTCCATTTTATACGGTTCTATCTTGCCCAACGCAAGCGGAGTTTTTGCCTTTGTACTGTCCTGTGCATAAGATTGTACGGCAAGGCCGAGTATCAGGGCGATTGCCCAAAAGGTTTTAAAATGATTTTTCATTATTTTATTTATTTGAGTTCAACATTATTTTTTAGGTACAAGAAAAACCTGATGTTCTGCTTTCAGCGTAACTTTTGGGGTTCTTACCTTTTTGGCGAAATAGCCCGAAATTCCCTGTACCACTCCTTTGCTTAAATCTGCGGCAACCTGTTGTCCGGCATTCTGTGTGAGCATTACGCTCGTTCCACCTGTCTGGCTCATATTGCCTGCCATTTCGGTAAGGGCATTCATTTCGGGTGAATACGGAACATACAAGCCTTGCTGCCCGTCCAAATCGTAAATGGTTATATCTACCGGGATGATATTGCCCTCCATTTCTATCGAGGTAATTTTTAGTTGTAATCTCCCACCTTGAAATTTTGCATTAGCCGTTACAATCGTTCCTTTTGGAATGGTATGTTGTGGTGTTTGGGCAGGCTCTAACAATCGTAAACGCACACCCGTTTCGCCAACTACTGTTTGAGCATCGTGTACACAGGCTTTGATACTGTTTTTCGGTTGTATCACCTGCTCAACAGAACCGGCGGTATAAAAACCTCGGTTCTTTGTTTGGCTCCAATCGGCTAAAAAAGCACTGTCCGTAGGCTCACGGTACAGGGCTGATACGGCATTCTTTCTTGCAGGCGTAAACGATACAAAATGCTCTTTTTGGTTAGTGCCAGCAGCACTAAAAGCATCCGGAACAGCACCATTAGCAGGTGTTACATTTTCGGTATTCGTATTTTTCGGAAGATACTTTGCTGCCATTTCATAGGATTTCTCCATTAGTTTAAGTTGGTCATCTACGGTAGCAACGGGTGGCACATCTTTTTCAGCCAGCTTTTCTTTCATTTCGTCCAATTGCCTGCGGAGTTCCATTGTTTCCGAATTGTTGTCCTGATAAAAAGAACCTAATGTGCTTTGCGCATTACGGTAACTGTTTACTGCCGGATTACCGTTCCTGCCCGAATTTCTGCCGCCGCCATAGCTGTTGCTTTGGTCTTCTTCAGGAAGTTGTTCATCAACTGGCTCTTCTTTGTCTTCGGTATTCCAATAATCAGAAAGCGTAGTTAAAGCATTACGCTTTTCCTGGTCTTTGCTTTCCAGCATTTCCTGCTCATACGCCTTGCCTTTGTCGGCAGGCATTCCGGCTCCCGTAGCTTCTGGTACTGCATCGTTCAGCCCGATGTTTTCAATCGCTTTTTTATCTTCGGACGGTTTAAATATGAGGTACATACAACCCACGAATACAATCGCCATCAAACCAAAGATTAGGGGCTTTTTGAGCTTCTCCTTATTATTCTGTGTGCCGTCTTGCAGCACATCAGCGGTTGCTGTCGGGTTCCCTTCCGTTACCCGAACAACCGATTTTTTGTTCTCATTTTCTTTCATAAATCTTATTTTTTAGAATTGTTGATAATGTGTCCTGTAATCTTGCAGGGCTTTCACTTTTTTTGAGGACAGGGTTTTCGATATGCTCAATGATTATATCGTTACCGGATTTTGAGGTATCATACATTACTTTGCCAATCACCGCCATGGTAAGCAGCAGGTAACCTACAAAGAAGTACAGCGTATATTGGTACTGTTTGCGTAGGGACAATGCCCGCCAGCGTTCGTCCAGCTTGTCAAAATATCTGTCCATAATTGCTCTTAATTTTTTCATACCGTTTTCTGTTTTAGAGCTTGAAACGCTTAGGGCTTTTACCTGCCTTTTGTTTTAGTTCATCATTGACCAAAGCGACTACCTCAGCCGCTTTGGGTGCAGATATTACAGACAGGTTTGTCAGTTCCGATTTTTTCAGCAGTTGCCCAAATTGGTCTTTCCTTGCCACCTCCATTTTATTGAGAGAGAATTTCCCGTTCAGGTATTTTACCCACATACTACATTCGACACGGGGCTTGTCATCGCCCGACCATTGCAGATAGCCTGTCAGCAATAAATCTTGTTTGGGTAAACTGTCTGTACCTTTTTGGCAGCTTTCGATGTAATCGCTGATGGTGTCTTTCAACCTTCCGGCATACGCACCCTGCGTATGGAAATAGCCGTTATATCCTTTGTCGGTAAGGATTTTCGCAAACGTGTTTAAATCTGATAATGTTTCCATAAGATTGTTTTTTAGCGTTCGATGACTTCAATATCCCTGTTTTCAACCACTGCAAATTTTTCAATGTTAAAGCCTTGCGGGTTATTGTCGGAACGGACGGAGTTCACGAGATAGCAGGAAGTAATCAGGTTACGCCTGGTTACATTACTCGAACGGATAATAAATTGTTTGGCATAGGTGCGCACCGCATAAGGATGGGTGTCGAAATTGCACACGACACTATCGACTTCGATGCGTTGCTGAACATTACCTGAAATAATTCTGTTGTAATAACCCTTTTCAGATAAGTCTTTGTAATAGTCAAAAGCACTTTTATCCGCAAGGTTAAATGCCCTCCTCATATTGCTTTCGATAGCATTTTTATCCGGAGCGAGTGTAAAAAAAAGCTCGTGAAAACGTCTGACGTGTTCCCTTGCTTCCACAGGTCGGTTGATGCTCGCATCTTGCGACAAGGCAAGCATCAAAGATTTGCCGTTATCCAATACATAGATTTTTTGGCGTTGTTCTTCTGCAAAGTGGTAGGACTGCCATACGGCATATCCTACCACGCCAATGCAGAGAACCGCAAACACAATGGCATATAATCTTATCTGCCTAAAGCTGTTTTCGATATTTCTTAGAGTTTTAAATTCCATTTTTTAGAATGATTAATTGTTTATTTATTCATCAGTTTGCCGCCGATGTTTCCAACTGTGGAACCTGCACCTGCTCCGGCGATGTTCCCTGTTTTCATTGCAGCTTGGTTCACGTTGCGGGTAAAGTTTCCTGCGCCTCCGGCTTGGATTACCCAACCTGTCACTGTAGGAATTGTGAAGTACCCGATGATGCCGATAATCATAAATATGATGTACACTGTATTGCTCGTATCAGGTATGTAGGTCGGATCGGCAAGCATTGCTATATCCCTTTCCAGTATGAGGGATTGTATTCTTGCCAGCATCGAGCTGAACAAATCCGAAACAGGAAGCCAGAGATATACGCTGACATACCTGGTAATCCACTGTGTGAGTGTGGACTGAAATCCCTCCCAAACGGAAATAGCAAAAGCTATTGGTCCGAGTATGGAAAGGACTATCAGGAAAAATGTTCGTATGGTATCAATAACCAAAGCCGCCGCCTGAAAGAGTATTTCCAGTAAATTGCGAAACCAATCCTTTATGGCTTTCTCTATCTTGTAGGCTTGTCTGTCCATATACATTCCCGCCATTGTACCAACGTCCGATGGCGACCAGCCCAATTCATCCAGTTTTTTATCAAACTCTTCGTCTGATGCCATATAGGCGGTTTCTGGATTTCTGACCATTGCTTCATATTCCAATTGGTCTTTCTGCTGTTGCAGCTTGTTCAGGTCAAGTACTTGGTCTTCGAGTATGGTGTGGGTTCCTCTAACCACCGGACTTAATACTGCATTAATGGTTCCCAACACGATAGTTGGGAAGAACATTATACAAAGCCCCAAAGCGAAGGGACGCAACAACGGGAACACATCAATAGGTTCTGCTCGGCTTAAAGCCTGCCAAACCTTTAATGCTACATAGAACAACGCTCCCAATCCCGCTAAACCTTTAGCTACTGCCGCCATATCGCCTGCAAGCGGCATCATATCGTCGTAAAGCGAACGCAGGAGTTCGTGAAGATTATCCCATTCCATTTTACCAGTATTTTTGGTTAGAGGTTCCGTAGAGTTCAAGCACTCTTTTGGCATCGTTTTTCTTTTTCGCTCTTAGGTAGCTTACAGAAATGTTCTTATTGGTGTAGTAGCGTACAAGGCTGTGGTAATCCTTTACCTCTTTGTACACACGATCAATTACATCCATACGTTCTTTGTCGTTCAGCGAGAGACTTGATGATGTTATAATCTGCTTTAACTCTTTCAAAAGCTCGGTACTTTCATTGAGTAGTGCCGAATAACCATTACCGATAGCAACCAATTCCTGTGGTGTGAAATTTGGGTCGTTCATCATTTTTCCAAAGTTTTGCACATATATTTCGGACACATCGCCCACCAACAAAACCGTTTGCTGTACTTTACGGGCATCTTTCACAAGGTTGTTGATAGCTTTCAGCTTATCGTAATATTCCTTGCCCTGATCGTACACTTTCTTCACTTCGTTGAAGTTCTTTACGACATTGCTCACGGTGGAAGAAGTCTGTATGATTTCGTTCGCACTGTTGATAATTCCTGAAGCCAGATTTGCAGGGTCAGTTACTACAAATTGAGCTTTCGCTGACGGTGCTACGGCGAGCATTAGTGCCGTACACACCAGATACAATACTTTTTTCATTGTTTCTGAATTTTTAAATTGTTAATTGACTATTGATTTACTTTGTCCCGCCTTTGCATTGCGATATGCTTAATGGCGAGTTCTACATTGCCGTCGAGTTCAGCAGCAAGCTGCATCACTTCCATTTTTTCGGTTTCTTCAGTGGTGTAAGCAAGGTATTCTTCCAAACTAACTTCGGTGGCATATACTGCCGAGTGCGTACCACCTAAGCCAATCCAAACCTCTTTGTACAGACGGCTTGCATCGTTGTTCATATTGATGGAAAGTACTTGCCCTTTCTCTTTATCCGTAAGCCCTAACATCGCCTGTATGTCATCGAATTTGTTCATATACTTGCGTTGGTCTAATAGGATTTTACAATCGGAATTGTTGATGATACTTTCTTTCACAATGGGCGACTGGATAATATCATCGACCTCTTGCGTTACGACAATCGCTTCTCCGAAAAATTTGCGGACGGTCTTAAACAAATACTTGATGTATTCTGCCATTCCCTCTTTCGCTATCGCTTTCCACGCTTCTTCAATCAGGATGAGTTTGCGGATACCTTTGAGCCTTCGCATCTTGTTAATAAAGACCTCCATAATGATAATTGTGACTATGGGAAACAGGATTTTATGGTCTTTAATCGCATCAATTTCAAACACGATAAAGCGTTTGGAAAGCAGGTCTAATTGCTTATCAGAGTTCAACAGGTAATCATATTCGCCACCCTTGTAGTAGGGTTCGAGAACATTCAGGAAATTGGCGATGTCAAAGTCTTTTTCCCGTACCTGTTTTTCTTCGAGTACCTTGCGGTAATCGCCCTTCACATATTCATAGAAGCCATTGAAAGATGGATAAACATCGTCCGCTTTAATGCGTTCGATATATCCGCTTACGGCATTGGAAAGGGCAACCTCTTCCGAACGGGTTGGCGGTTCATCATCACGTTTCCAGAGTGTCAGTATCAAAGTCTTGACACTTTCTCTCTTTTCAATGTCAAACACACCATCATCAGTATAAAATGGATTAAAGGCGATCGGGTTGTCTTCCGTATAAGTAAAGTAAACACCGTCTTCGCCTTTGGTTTTTCCTTTAATGAGTTCACATAGTCCCTGATACGAATTACCTGTATCTACAAGCAATACGTGAGCTCCCTGCTCGTAATACTGCCGTACCATATGGTTTGTAAAGAACGATTTACCACTTCCCGATGGACCAAGTATAAACTTGTTCCTGTTCGTGATAATTCCACGCTTCATCGGTAAATCCGAAATATCTAAATGGATAGGTTTTCCGGTCAAACGGTCGGCCATCTTGATGCCAAATGGCGATGGCGAATTGTGGTAATTGGTTTCTTCTGTGAATAAACACAAAGCAGGTTCAATAAAAGTGTAAAAACTTTCCTCACTCGGAAAATCGCCTGCATTGCCAGGCATTCCTGCCCAATACAATGTGGCTACATCCGTAGTGTTGTGGCGTGGTTTGCATTCCATCAGTGCCAACGCACTACCGCAATCATTCTTTAGCTGTTTCAGTTCTGCCGGATCTTCCGACCACGCCATAATGTTGAAGTGTGCACGGATGGAGGATAGCCCGAAGCTGTGGGCTTCGTTCAGATACTTTTCTATCCATTCTTTGTTGATTTGGTTGGCACGGCTGTACCTTGCCAGTGAGTGCATATTCCTTGCGGACTTTTCAAACTTTTGCAGGTTGTCTTCGCTGTTATCCAAAAACAAATACTGATTGTAAATGTGATTGCAGCTTAACAGCAAACCCACAGGTGCGGCGAACGACAAACGGCAGTCGCTGCGGTCGGTGGATAGTTTTTCAAAACGGGTATCAGCCGATACCGTTCCGGGTAAATCGTCCGTATCGGACAAGGTGTGCAAGCTCAACCTTTTGTTCCCGATACGGACTTCTTCCGTTCCGAGAGCGATGTCCTGCATCGGTGCTCCGGCATCCCTTGATAGAGTTAGGTATTGTTCCAGTAATCCCTGCGTTTCTTCTGTTCCGATGATGTCATCTTCGGTAAGGCGTTTCAGGGTTATGAAACCGCTATCGTTTACGATACGCTCAAATTGTGCTACCGCTTCCATAAAGCGATGTATCGTTTCCTTGTTCCTGATTTCCTTTGGTATCAATGAACCTTTGCAAAGCGAGCTGAAGTTGCTTTGCATACGCATTCTTTCCTTAGTAGTCTTGGTTAGGAAAAGGTAGCAGTAGTGATTTAAGAACGGTCGCTCATTAAAATGGCGTTGGTAGGATTTAGCCAAAAAACTTTGGTCTTCCTTCGCCAAATCGGGAGCGTAGCTTTCTTTAATGTACCAATCCTGTTTGTGAACGACTGTAAAATCCGGTAAAGTCTTGATAGCTTTATGCCAGGCAGAATGAATGGCTTCATATTCCGCAGAAGCTACCGTAAACAGTTCTGGTAAACGAACCTCAAAGCAGGCGGTAATGTCTGCATCTTTTGAAAGAATGCAGTTGTTTTCTACTGCCAGCAAAGGAAACTTGCTTTCCAATGTGGTGGTCTTTGCTACATTTCTCATACGGCATTCTGTTTAGAAGTGGATTTTAAATAGCGTACAGGCTTGCGGCAGATGATGTAGCGCGGATGCCTTTTATTGGCCGCTATCTTCATCAATCCGTGTTCTCCATATTTCCTATTCAGTGAAAAGGTTTGCCATACAATGAGCGAAGCTCCGCCTGCTCCGAGGAACAGGCAGATGTAAGAGTTTACGCCTGCCATATACAGTATCATCACGAGGATAAGCGTACCGAGCAGCCCACCTGCGAAAATGAACAGGTATTGTGCTTTCAACCCTTTAAATTCCACTGTCCTGCCAATGCCTTTGTTTATGTTATAACTGTTCATAAAGCAAAGGATTAAAGGAAGAATGAACGCAGGATGGTAGCCGCCACGATTAAGAAGATACACGCACCGAACCAGCTCGCCGCAGTTTTCGATGTGTCGGGATCGCCTGAACTGAATTTGTTGTACACCTTAACGCCTCCGATGAGCCCAACCACCGCACCGATGGCGTAGATTAGTTGGGTTGCGGGGTCGAAATAGCTTGTTACCATTTGGGTAGCCTCGTTGATACCTGCCGAACCGTTTCCCTGTGCGAACGCACCAATTCCTGACAGCATTGCCATTGCTGCCAGCAAAACTTTTTTTCTCTGTTTTTCCATAATTGAAACACATTAATTTGTTACTGTTTTCCCGCACCTTGCGGGCTTTCGAGACAAAGGTGTTTCAGAAATCAGGGCGTGATAACAAAGTGGCAGTCAAAGGAATTGTTTGGCGGTGGGTGGCGGTCTAAGGGGGATTTTTTATAACTTAGTCACTTATTATTTTTAATAAGTTAATACTATGATAGATTTTGAAATAGCAGAAATAGAAGATGCTAATCAATTTGCCCGATTATTGAATCCAAGGGTAGATTTTGCGACACCGTACATATTCTATTATGATGAAACCAATAACATCAAAACATTCTATGTAAGAGAAAATGATTTCAATTATACATTTACAGCAAACTTCGTTTTGGGTGGACTTCTACATCAGGGAGAAGTACCAGACGTACAGCCATTGATAGATAGCTTTAAATTGCAAAAAACAGCTAAGGAAGTTAAATTCAAACATATAGCATTCGGGGATTTTCTTGATTGCCTCAAATCCCAGAAGTTAAACCTGTTCTTGCACTTTTTAAAGGATAGTGATCTTTATGTGCATTATTCAAGTCTTAATATTCTCTATTGGTCGATTGTGGACATTGTAGATTCTGCTATCATGAACTCTGATGTGGCTATGAGATTAGGCCCTGGATTTGACAACCGACTAAAGAACGACCTCTATAAACTGTGTCGTCTTGAAATAGATGCCGTTATTCAACTCTTTTATACTTTCGAATATCCTAATGTTAAACCTGAGAAAATTGGTGATTTCATTGAAGCATTGAGTAATCTTTTTGAAGCATATCTTCAGTTACCTGAATTTCATTTTGGGTTGGAATCGTTACGACAGATATTGAAAGAGTCTAAAAAGAAAGGCGAACTAGCTTTTGTTATGGATGAAAAAGATTATATTCTGCTGGCAGATCTGACACATTTTTATCTTAGACCCATTTACACTTTCAAGAATTCAACTCATATATTCGATAATGAGGATTCCATCCGAGAAGCTTTGAACGGGTATAGAATGCTAGATAAAGGAGTAGAGTTTAAAAACTATTCTTTTGTTGATTCTCAGGATAGCCAATTGACACAACTATCTGATGTTTTTGTTGGTTTCATGGGTAAATACACCAATTACAGGAATACACACAATATGGAGGAAATTAAAGCGGATATCGACTCTTTCTCAGCTTTACAATTAGAAAACATGAAGTTATTTATTGATATTATTAATAAATCAGACCAGAAAAACCCCGCCTTTCTACACGCAACAGATAGTTACGAAGAGGTAATGAAATTTGGAGAGTTGTGCGAGATTATTGCTGGAAAATAACCTAATTAGTATCAGATAACCTAAAGACAATTATATAAATAAAGCCGAAGAATTACCCTCGGCTTTATAGAGATAAAATTAAAGTTCTACAATCGAAAGAGTTTGGAGATTTTCTGCCAAATAGTAAGTTTAGGGATTTCTTGAACAACAGATTCTTCTTTTGCAATATCTGGCATTTCAAAATATTCTTCTTTATGTTTTAGATCATTTTCTCTACCTAAGTGGATTTCTCTTTCTGTCCAACGACCAGCAAACTCAATTTTATTGTTCCTTATCCAGTAGTGGGACTGACATTCAAAATTCCAATTGCCTATAGAGGGGTGAAGCGTAACTGCTTTACCATTAAAAGTCAGTTTCCAATCTGTCGGAGATAACGGGGTCACCACTTCATTACCGCATCCGCATACACATTTGTGTATTGCAGTACAGTATTCTATTGAGACATACAAAACGCCTTCCTCAACCTTTTCAGGAATGAACTCAACAAATTTATGGTGTAACATCCTCATTGAAAATTTTAGACACACTAATGGAATATGAGCTGTGATGTTCATTTTCCAGATCAACATAAATTCCAGATAACTTCTTCCATTTCAGGATAGCAAAAACAGCATTTAATGCATTCAGTTCAGCTATCTGAATGTTGGTAGCGTATTCATTATTATCAGAGTCTTCCGAAAAAATGCGGAGGGGCAGATGATCATTTTTGTCACGAGAAGCAGAAGTAACCCTTACAGCACCTGTAAGTTTATCATCAACTACATTAACCCCTAGACCTACATCGGAAAAAGCGACATCTACACTTACCAAATAATCCGTTATTATCTTCCTTACGGCATTCTTGTCTACACATACAAATACATAATCCATTTGATCCAACTCTTGTAAGTTCTCTTTCTTTACATAGTAGTCATGCCCATGGATATACTTGCGCATGTTTGAATACAACTTTTGATAATAAGATACCTTTCTCGGGTTTTCGTACAAATCATTCATTGACGCTGCACCGGGAGAACGGAAAGCATTGTGCTGGTCAAAGGTGTCCCCATCGTATATATGGATTTCTTTTACCGGAGTTTTAGCTACCAAATCCAAAATATATGCTCCAGTACCGCCCAGCCCAATAATTGCTATTTTCTGCCTTTCTAACTTTGCATTAATCATTTCGATGTTTGCGCGGCTGGAATTGGTATCAATGTATTCAAATACTGTTTCATTAGCACTGTCTGGTATGACCTTAAAAGTCTTTTCCGTAACTGAAGGGTCCAGATATTTCGCAGGTGCGGAAATGATGTCTGCGTACCTCTTGACTTTTTCATAGTAGTTCGGATATCCGGAAGCAGGCTTATTTGAAAAAGATCTATTTACCGTAACCTGATGGTTTAGTACAGAAGTAGTATTACTATGCTGGATTGCTGTAATGACTGTACCATCAATTTCACAGGGGTTATCCCCAATAAAATGTATAACATGGTTATCTGGAGTTCCCGTTCGTTCATTACAACTTAATGTAAGCGTAGTTACCAATATTCCATATTGGATTTGATTGTTTTGATCCACAAAGGGTATATGGTGGATAAGTAAATATCCACCACGTACCTCGATCTCATAACCTTCGTCTCTTAGACGTTTAAGGTCAGGACTATGATTTATCAGTTGCTGTGACATCGAAGATCATTTTATTTTTTACACGAACAATCGAACCTTTAACCATAGTGCCTTCCGGTTTTGGTTCCCAACCTCTGCTATAAGTAACCGTATAACCCTTGTTTGGGTTATTATCGTATGATCCGAAAGCCAACACAACCAACTGCTCAAAAGAGATATGTGCTTCTTTCCAAATATGTGGACGAGCATTCACAATGATTGTAAACTCCGTTGGTCTAGGCTTAGAGAAAAACTTCTCTTTACCCGGACGAGCTAAATCAATGACTTCATCATCTAATATTTGATCGTCTTGCCAACCTACCTTGATGTCAAGGAAGATATCATCTTCAACAAGTATATTACCCAGTTCTCTGATTTGAGCACCTCTGATGTATTGCTTATACCAGATAAAGGGCTTGTCATTAATGAAGAACTGAAGCTTTTTCTTTACAAAGAAATACTCGGTTTCAGGTCGAGCCAAGTTAACTTGTTTCTCATTTTCAATAAGCTCATCCTGATAAGGTTTGCTAATTGACAAAAACAACTCGGTATCTAAAGGTATCCCAGCAAGCTGTTTTAATTCTGCGCCTGTTTTGTACTGGTCAAAGGCTTCATACTCTTTACCTTCTATTACAAATGTTAGAGGTACTTTTGGATTTTGGGAATGCGATTCCCCTTCATGTTTATTTGAATTCATCTTGAATTTAAATTGATATTAATTAATATTTAATTGCTTATTGCTTATCATTTCGGCAATAAATAGGGCGTACCCTGCGATAGTTTAATTCTGATGCAATTGAAATTTTATACTATTAATACCAAGCCCCACTACCTGAATTGTATTGGCAGGAGGTTTAAAATCACGAAAAGCTTGTTTATTTCAAATAAAGGAGGTAGTTTTGAAGTGCAAAAACATTACTACCAAGAGCCTTGCAAGGGCTTTTGTTTCCCTTAAGGAATCAAGCCAGGTGATTTTCGCCTGGTTTTTTATTTTCTTACTCGCCTCTTTCTCATTAAAATTTTGTGTCTTTTACTGATTTTGGATCGTTTCCGGGTTTAACAGTGTCACTATCTCTAATTGGTCCACCATTTGGGCGATGTATTCTAACTTCTCCTCCGCCATTATTTGATGAAAACTGTTTTGCTAGTTGTTCAGCTTGCTTTTGAGTACTGGCAATTGCTGAAGCTTTCTTGCCGCCTTCCTTTTGGACATTCCATCCGTCTTGCCCTTTTTTTTGTGTTACATGGTAATTTGCCATAATTATATGTTTTTTTTTAAAATTCTTAAATTAAACTCTTGGTACAATTCGAGCTGCAGTTTTGATATCAACCGCTTGAACTCCAAGAGACTGGAGCATTTGTCGCATGTCATTAAATACTGGTTTCTCACTATTAGGATCTGAAATTGTTAGTATTGCTGTAAATGGTACACCAGCAGCTGGTATAGTTACACCATCTCTTGATAAGTACTCTACATCTAGTTTCCATTCTGTCGATGGTCCAACTCCTCGGGGGAAAGTTTTTTCATAAACTTTCACTGGACTCCATTTAAAAGAATGTTCAATCTGATCTTTCTCGTATAAACTTCCGTCACCTTCTTCTGGCGTATAAATTGCATTCAACCTTCCTTTGTAGTTACCATTATTTTGTAGCTGCCTTAAAGCTGCGTCGATATTTATTCTTACAAACTCAGATCCAAATCTGTAATCAAACCTTGGAGTGCTTACAATGGTGAGTTTTGCGTGCCCAAAGCATTTACCATCCCTTACTAAACTTGAAGGCCATGAAAATTTAAAACTCATTTTATGACCACTTATAGCTCGGTTTGCAAATACTAATGTTATTGCAGATGAATTTCCGTTCAAAATGTTTTCAGAACCATCCGGCATGCCAAATCCAACCAAGTGTTTGGAGACATTTCTCAAATTTTTATCGTTGAGAGACTCTGGCAATACAGCATGATGAATTCCGAGAGCGATTAGTGTTTCCCTTGAAACTATACCTTCAATCGAATGATCAAGACTTGCTAAAGTCTTTGCAACATTAGG
Organism: Chryseobacterium sp. Marseille-Q8038; assembly: GCF_965111995.1. Lineage (NCBI taxonomy): Bacteria > Pseudomonadati > Bacteroidota > Flavobacteriia > Flavobacteriales > Weeksellaceae > Chryseobacterium > Chryseobacterium sp. Marseille-Q8038. The sequence goes on from NZ_CBCOPN010000001.1 coordinate 1,773,589, forward strand.
AGCAGCGTAGCTAGTTCCGCAACCATCTACAATGTTACTCGTTGGATCTAAAGATAGAAGACCATGTCCTAAAGTTGGGTGACTAGTTCCAGAACCACCAATATGAGCAAAATCAGGTTTGAGTCCTACTCGTAGTCCAGGTCCTCGACAACTGTAACTACTTAGAGCATAGGGAACAACACCTTCCAGATGCGGAGGATTTAAAGCTGAAACACTTATATTACGACAGCTTTCAGCTGGTTTTTTAATAGCATCATTTCTCGAAGAAGCTAATATTTTTAATGCATCAAAATGATCCACAGGCCATTCTTTTCTAATATCTCTAGGATGTGTATTACCCGCCGAAATAACAAAAACGACATCGTTTTCTTCTGCAATTTTGTCCAAAATTTGTGCTGGAACGCTATAGCCTGTAGTTGATGCATGCTCTTCTATATTCAGGCTGAAGTTAAATATTCGAACTCCAGTTCTAGCTTTTAATTCCTGAACAGCAGTTTCAAGTTCATTAAAAAATTCTAGAGGTTTTGAATAGTACGAGCTATATCTATCAGCACGAGGTAATATATCAAGATCTATAATTTTACAACCATCAATTTCCCTGCAAATAGCCTTTCCATTTAATTGTTGGCCAAATATTGCTAATCCAGCTATAAAAGTACCGTGATTTTCGTCTTTGTCCATGCTGCTAATTAATCCCCAACGATCTTCTATCCAGTCGCCATAAACATCTGAAACACCTCCGTCTACAACGCATATTTTTGGATATGAGCCTTCATGATCAGGAGCAAGAACAGTAAAGTTTTCACCTTTGACCTGAGACTTGACAGTTGAGCTTTGTGTAATGATGGGAGGAAGAGTAACTTTTTTTACCAATGGATGATTTCCCAAATATTCTAATAATTCGTTATGTCTCTCCAAGTTTAGGTCAATAGATTTTTTCTCACCTGATTTGCCTGCTGTTGATGATGAGTAAAGCTGTATTACAGGAGTTGAATCGGTTTTTTCTAATTTGATACCAAATACAATAGATGAGCCCTGACCAGTAGTAATTCTTGACACAAATAAGCCTGTGCCTAAAATGGTTAACCCGCCAAAAAAGCTATCAAACAAATCGAATTTGTATTTGCTTAGTAAATCCCAATCTTGCCTCGCCGGAGGAGCTTCAAACAATTCTACCATATACGAACCGCCAGTTTGAGGATTAGATAGCCATTTTACGGCTTCTTTAACAGAAAAATTCCTTTTGTCACTTGCAGTATATGGGCTAATTCCTTCAATTGCACCGACTTCACTTCTTAATCTTGAAGGATTAGGTTCATTCTTCCCATTCTTTTCTTTATATCTTGTTTCGGGTTCAGCCTGTCCAACTTTAGTATTTATTTTATCAATACTTTCTGGCGTCAGTTCGACAAATAATTCTCCCAAATCTCCAGCTCCAATTATAGGAGCAACATCCCTTTTAAAAACTTGTGAAGTTGGGCGATGACTTTTTGCTAATGCCGTTTGCTTTAATGTAACTTTCGCATAAGAAACCTTAGCAAAACTATTTACCAATTGCATGCTCTTTATCTCACTAAGCTGATTTTGAATGTTATCTCGATGCTCTATGAATTCAGTATCATTTCCGGCAAAAAAGTCTTTAGAACCACCGCCACCATTATTTTCTAATGCCTCGATAAAAGCATCGCTATTTAATACTATTTGAACAGGACTATTTGCCATAACTTATATTTTTTCAGAATCTTTAAATTTCGATAGCTGCTTACTCAAAGTTGACGGGGTCATTCCGAACAATGATGCTAGATCTTTCTGTTTAAAAGAGTAAACCTTATCGTTTAACAGCATGTTTATAAAATCTTCATCACTGTGAACCATAACATTTCTCTTTTTTGTGTCTACCCTTCCAGAGTTGAGTACAGCAAATTGCTTCATTACTTCTACGATATTGCTTTTCTTTTCTAAGACAAAAGCTCTCTTTAGCCATTTTGAAAGCATTTCTGCATCAGCACCTGATGAACCATCTAGGCACCATGCTAAAAATTTAATCTCACTTTCGTTAAATTCTAAAGGCGTAATAAAATTCTTGAGTAATTGAATCATTACTTCGGGAGAAGGTTTAGGAATTTCAACCTGTATATCAAACCTTCTCCAAATAGCGGGATCAAGAAGACTTTCATGGTTGGTTACACCAATGGTAAAACCTTTTTCATGACGTGAATCTAGACTTTGCAACAACGTATTGACTACTCTTTTTACTTCACCAACCTCCTGTGGATCGTTACGGAGTTTAGCAATTGCATCAAACTCATCAAGAAGTAAGATGCATTTATACCTATTAGCAAAAGCGAACAGATTACCAATATTTCGAGATGTAGTTCCTAAATACGAAGACATAAGCCCTTCTAACCTTGCCAGCACTACAGGTAATCCAATTTGTTTTGCAATCCATTTTGCTAAATGTGTTTTACCAGTTCCTGGCGCACCATAAATTAAGCAAGAGCTAGCAGGAGTAGCATTAATTTCTAAAAGTTGATCGAATTTACTCCATTCATTTACAATTGAGTGAATAGCAAGCTGGATATTACCATCAAACATTGGGGCTTTTTCTGGTAGATCATCAGGAAAAAAAATCTCTGCCAATGGAGTTGATGTCTCCTTATCTACAGGAATCGATGTCTTAGGAGTTACTTCCTCGCCTTTTAAAACAACGAAAGATCTTTGGATTTTACTTGGAGACATGTCAAGCGATGATTCAGAAGCAGTCAACAAAGCCTCCAATGACTTTGCCTCTTTAGCAAACCCATCTTTTTCCAGACTTTCTTTTAATCTTCTAATTTGATGCGTGACAGCTTCATTCGGCGTTGCCAATGCGGACCTGCTTAGAGCTTGTACTATACTGAAATATTTGAGCATTTGCTTATTTGTTTCTTAAGTTATAAATGCAAATATAGTAATAAATTTCCAAAACAAGATTTTTATTTCCATTTTTTGATATAAATTTCCAAAAAAAAGATTTTAGTTTCTATTTTCTATTAAAAACAAGTTTAACGACATGAAAGTGAGTATGTTTCATGAATATTAATAAATGGGGAGCATTGCAAATAGAAAAGGGAGCTTGCTATCAAACAAACTCCCAATGTCAAAATTCTCCAAAATCATTTTCCACAAAACAAAAGAATAAACTTCAGTTTCAAAGAAAAGGTAACTGCCCAATAGCTAGCTTTTTAGCATGCTTAATTCACATTCTGCGACCTTTTCTTTTGCTGAATTCACTTTCCTCTGGCTTTGGACTAGTAGATTTTTTTTGTCCTACCTTTACTTCTTGTCCATTGTTTTGCTTTACGGTTTCCGCAAAACGGGTCTGATGCCACGGTATTACTTTGGCGTCAAATTTCAGTTGCACTCCATGTTTTTTTAAATAGTCTGAACTATTTAAGTCACCCGCTTTGTTTTGACCAATTGGGTCAAGGGTACGTTTGCCGGGAATTTGTACAACAATAAGGTCTTTGGGAACCTCCTTGACATTGAGGCTCACTTCCTGAAAGGTATGTGTCCCTTGATTGTACGGAATTGTATAGGTGTCGTCTTTGTACGAATAATAATGTTTGAGTTCGGAAAAGATGATGCCCCGTGACCAGATATCATCTTTAGGGTGCAATTTGTCATTGAATAAGTCAATATAGAAGGTATGCCCCGCAATATCTATTGTTGGAATAATACCTTTGTAAGCAATTTTATCGAACGCATCCTGATTAACCATTAGTTTGAAATCGTCCATTCCCGCCATAATATCTTCGGAAATATTATATTTCTTTGACATCCCAGTTGGGTCGAGTTTTACAAAGTCGGGTATCTCTGCTAATTTTGCTCCTGGTTCGGCATATGTCGTCAAGCCCTTTGTGTTTGGGCTGTACCAAAATCTGTAGCCCTGTACTGCTTTTTCTTCCATGTCGGATAGAGAAATTACATTTTTCGGATTGGCTTTTTGACGGAGTTCCAACTGATTGACATCGACGATAAATTCTGTTCCGAATACTTTATATGTCGGAAGTACCCTTTGTGTATCGGTTGGTATCTTATACAGATTGTCCTTTGGCTGGTTGACAATATATTCTTCTTTTGGATGTAGCTGTTCGGCAACATTACGTTTTATATGCTCAATCACATTGGTATCTACCCACGGCAGGGTACGCGCTTCAAAGTGCATTTGTTTCACATCCTGATCAGTTAGGCTATTACCATGCTTTCTATTCCATCCCACTATATCCAATTCATACTGATTGGGAAACTGCACTATGATAATATCAGTAGGCAGTTCGGTCATTTTAGAAACATCGTCCTGCTGAAATTCGCGTTTTGTTGGATTATAGGGAATAACAAATGCCCGTCTGTCTCGGTCATAATAATCTTTTATTTCAGTAAAGTCTATGCCTTTGGATATAAAGTCGTCCTTTGGCCGTAGTTTGTTCATGCGTAAATCCACGTAGAATGTATGACCTGCAATATCAAGTGTAGGTAGCATGCCTTTATTCAAACGCAGGTCAAGCAAACTGCCCGGTTCTATATTGGTATTAGGCAATCCATTTTCCATATTTTCTTATTTTAAAAGACAAAGGGAAGTCTATACAAACTCCCCAATGTCAAAATCATTCAAATCATTTTTCCGCAAAGTGGAAGAACCGGCTTCCGTTTCAGATGAGAGTGTGCTATCCAAAAGCTCGGCAATTTTTCGGGAGGCACCCTCGATGGAATTTTCCAGCAGACTGAATAATTCAGTCCCCTGTATTCTTTGAACTATATCTACCGCTGTTTCCTTTTGTGATTGTTCCAAATTCTCTTTTTGGAGCAATGCACCTACGGAGCTTAGTTCTTCAAAGGTAACCCCTTGGGCAAGACTGTTATCGCCACTGGATATTCCATACCTATTCCAATCTTCTTCCTCTTCCTCCAAATCAGGCATATTACTGAAAACTTCGTCCAGCTCTTCCTTGCGGATTTGAATGCCGACGTTTTCATTTTCGTCGTATTCAATGTCTAAATTAGCAGGGTTTATCTCCGGTTCCTCAATTTGGCGTTCAGTGGCAGTGTTTGGCACTGAAAGGCGTTCTACGGATTTAGGTTGCCCCATAATATCGGGCAGGTTCGGATTGAATTTCTTCTGCGGAGGTTCTTGCTTTGACCTTTTATGAATGACAATCTTATCCTGCAAAAGCAGGACAATGACTATCAGCAGGCATATCACAATTACTATTTCCATAACGTAGGGTTTTTAAAATAAGCCTTTGTATTTTTCGTTGAACTCCTTTGTAATCATATCTTCAAACACTTTAAAATGATGTTCAAGAATATTATTGAGATAGGCAAACAAGGGTATTTTATCATCGCCTATAATCTGTACAATGCGGGTTAAACGTTCGTGATGTGCAGGACTTAGGTATATACTTTTATTGCCTCTTTTCTGCATTTTATTCATTTGCATAAATGCGTTTTCATAGGTTGTTTTAGTCGTATTGCTAACTGTATCGGAGCTGTTGCCGGATACAATAGCATTCCTGTTCTTTTTATCTTTCTTCATTATAGAATGGGTTTAAAATGTTCGTTGAAATAATTGGTAATATCGTCCCCGTACTCCCTGAAATGATTTTCAAGAATGTTGTCAATGTAAGAGTAGAGCGTAGTTCTTTCTTCCCTTGTCAGTTGAACGATGCGGAGCAATCTTTCGTGGTATTCAGGGCGTATGTAAACCACCTTTCCGTTACGCCCCGATGGAAACCGATTGACCAAAAATGTTTCCTCGTAGTCTGCTTTCTTTGATGAACTATTCCGGGCTTTTTCCCTGGGCTTGGTTTCCTTTGGTACATCCTGCTCTTTATTATTGCTCGGTGGAGCAACAGGCTCATCGCCACTTATGACGTTCATAAGGTATTCCTCATCAACATTGGGCTTTTCAAAATCGTTGTTTTTGTTATCTGAAGCCATACTTTACTGTTTTTATAGATGAACGATTTTTAAAAACTCCTCGACAAATAAATCCATTTTGGTTGCTTTCATTAGCTGTGGTTCGGCAGGCAGCAAACTTGACCGGAATACATAACTGCCCGTGTCGTCTGTTTCCTTTCGGAAACGCTTGCTATCCATTATCCTTGTTTCCATTATGGGCAGGTTGAGTTCTTTGATGACACTTTGATACGCATCATACAAACCTGTTTTTTCCCTGCCGTCCACTTGGTTCCAAAACAGCCATATCTCTTGTTCGGGATTGCCCTCGTCCGTTTGGGGAAGTCCGAGAAAGGCTTTGGTAAAGCCCAATGTACTTTCCACTACCAAACGGTCGGCAGTAATGGGCGAAAAGATAAAGTCCATTTTTTTCAAGGTAGTCAGTACGCCTTTGGTATTGGCTGTTCCCGGCAGGTCGAAGAAAACCACATCCGGTACAACCGCCGACTGGCTTCTATATTCCGATGCTTTCTCCAGAGCCGTTTCAGCCTTGCATTTGATAATCGGGTACGCTTTTTTGTTGATGGCTTGGAACTGCTTCATTGCTGCCTTTTTATGGTAGTCGTTCTGCATTATGGTTCTCTTATCCCGTTCACGCATATTGGTCAGGCTGTGCTGTGGAAAGTCGCAGTCCATTACCAGCACATTAAAACCTAAACGGTAATGAAGTACACTTGCCAGCAAGGTGGTCATCGTAGATTTTCCCACACCGCCCTTTTGGGTGGAGAAACTGATTTTTAAAGTTTTCTTTGTCGTTTCCATTATTTAAAAATTTATTGTTACACACTTTATTTGTTTTGCAGGATTGAATATTGGTTTATCTGATTATTACCTCATTCCTATATTCCTGCATTCCCTTTTGCGTACTTTTCTGCACAGGTATTTGCTTTCATTTTTGCCTTGTCAGGTACATTCTTTGGCAAGTGGCAAAACTTGCAACAGGTAAATTGCTTTACCGCTTTTATGCTTTTACACTTTTATTGTTTTATTGTTTTATGCTTTTAAAACCCTATGCTTTTATTCCAAACCGCTTGTTTTCAAACCTGATTTTCTTCTTTGTTGAAATACATTTTTTACTACCTGCACTAAAATTATACGGCAAATAAAGAGATTGATTTGACCGCTGATTGCGGTGTGGCAGTGTTTGGCGTTCAAAGGCAGTGTTTGGCACTGTTATACAGTACAATGCTTTCGTAAACAGGGCTTTACTTTGTACAATGATTTTTATTAATGGATTTATGCAAAATTCTTTTGACAAATCGGAGGGTAACGGGAACGGCATCGAGCCGTTTTTCCCTGTTACATTTAATCCGTCCCGCAGGGCGGATTTTTGTGTTCAACAGAACACGGCAAGTTGTGTTTTAAGGCACTCGAAACCGAGTTAGTGCCTCAAAACAACTTGCCCTGCTTGGAGCTTAAAAAACGTCTTTCCGAAGTCAGCGTTTTTGTGTGAATTTAAAATGAATTAGTGATGAACGAGAACAATAACAAAAAACAGAATAAGGGCGGACGGAGAGCTAAGACCGACCCAAGCATCCACCGCCACGTTTTCCGCCTTACGGACGAAGAAAACGCCAAACTTTTATCGCTTTTTGAAGCATCGGGAATGCCCAATAAAGCAAAGTTTATTATTTACCTGCTGTTTAGTAAGGAAATGAAATCGGTTAAAATTGACAAGGGAACGGTTGATTTTTATATGCGACTGACTTCTTTTCACAGCCAGTTTCGTTCCGTAGGTATAAACTATAACCAGATTTTAAAGCTGCTGTACAAGAATTTTTCCGAGAAAAAAGCCGCGGCATTCCTGTACAAATTGGAAAAACAGACGGCTGAAATGGCGATGCTATGCCAAAAAATCATTCAGCTAACCGAAGAATTTGATGCGAAGTATATGAAAAAATAGCCTTAGAAATGATAGCGAAAATCGGAAGAAGCGGAAATTTACACGGGGCTTTGGCGTACAATCATCTTAAAGTGGTAAATGAAAACGGAAAAATTTTGTTTACCAATAAAATGATAGAAACACCTCACGGCCTCTATTCCGTTGCCCAATTAGCACAATCTTTTGCACCTTACCTGATATCCAACCGCAATACCGAGAAACATACGTTGCATATTTCACTCAATCCCGACCCAAAAGACAAGGTAAGTGATGACAAGTTCAGGGAAATGGCAGAGAAGTATATGCGTGAAATGGGTTACGGTGAACAACCTTTTATAGTCTTTAAACATACTGATATTGACCGCAGTCATATCCATATTGTATCAGTTTGTGTGGACGCGGAGGGCAAAAAGATTTCGGACAAGTTCGAAAAAATGCGGTCTATGAAAGTGTGCCGTGAACTCGAAAGGAAACAAGATTTGATACCCGCAACGGAAAAGGAGCATCGGCAGAACGACAAGGTTTTCCGGCAGGTAGATTATAAAGCAGGCGATGTGAAAAGTCAGATAGCTTCAGTAGTCCGACACCTGCCGAACTATTATCAATGCCAAACTTTGGGAGAATACAATGCTCTGCTTTCCCTGTTCAATGTTACCACCGAAAAAGTAGAGGGTGAATTGCAGGGGCAGTTACGGCAAGGTTTACTGTACATTCCCTTAAATGCAAAAGGGGATAGAGCCGGGCATCCGTTTAAGGCTTCGCTTTTCGGAAAGAACGCAGGGTTACCGACTTTGGAATTACATTTTGCAAAAAATAAAGAGGCTTTAAAAGCTCACCCGACAAAGCCAACCATTAAAGCTGCCGTTACCATTGCCCTAAAGTCAACAAGTGATGAGCAGGCTTTTAAAAAATGGTTAAGCGAACAGGGCATTAATGTAGTGGTTCGTAGAAATGACACAGGACGTATTTACGGAATAACTTTTATAGACCATAATTCTAAAACGGTTTGGAACGGCTCACGATTGGGAAAGGAACTTTCTGCCAATACATTTAATGATTGTTGGAACAATAATATCAAACTGGAAATTAAAGAGCCTGTTGAACCACAATCGAAAATATCAGGACCTCATGAAGCAGAACTACCTACTGAAGAACCACATCATTTGTTCGACTTCCTGAATACTTCTGAAAAACACGAAGACGGCTTGATTGAGGCGTTAGGTGGATTGTTGCCCGAAGACCGGGGCGAAGATTACGAGGAACAGGATTTTGCCAACAAAATGAAGAAGAAAAGAAAACGTCAAAGATAGAAATAAGCCAAACACGGCCACGCACTGCCATTAACTGCCACATTCTTATAGTAACTATTTAGAGCCATTAAATTCACGCCCGAACATTAAAACTAATAAATAATGCAGGGAGAAGACGATTTAAGAGGTTTAGCCAAAATAATGGCTTTTATGCGGGCAGTAAGTATCCTTTTGGTACTGATGCACCTTTATTGGTTCTGCTATGGTTTCTTTATAGAACGTCACTGGACTTTAGAAGTAATCAACAAAATATTAGGTAATTTTCAGCGTACGGCTGGACTATTTTCGCACACCTTATATACCAAACTGTTTGCCTTGGTAATGTTGGCATTAAGCTGTTTAGGTACAAAAGGCGTAAAGAATGATAAAATAACCTGGTCTAAAATTTATGTGGCTTTGGGGATTGGCTTTATCCTGTTTTTTCTGAATGCACCTTTATTAAGGCTATCAATAAACACCGCCACAATCCTTTATATCCTTACCACAAGTTTAGGTTATATCTTTTTAATGGTAGCCGGAGTTTGGATGGGCCGATTGCTCCGTACCAATCTGATGGATGATGTTTTCAATAATGAGAACGAGAGTTTTCATCAGGAAACTAAATTGATGGAAAACGAATACTCCGTCAATCTTCCCACAAAGTTTTATTACAAAGGAAAATGGAACAATGGCTGGATTAACATAGTCAATCCTTTTCGAGCCTCGATTGTGTTGGGAACTCCAGGTTCAGGAAAATCGTACGCAATCGTAAACAACTATATCAAGCAACAGATTGAGAAAGGGTTCTCAATGTACATCTACGATTTCAAATTTGACGACCTTTCTACCATTGCCTACAATCATCTATTGAAGCATCGGGATAAGTACAAAGTTCAGCCCAAATTCTACGTGATAAATTTTGATGACCCACGCAAGAGCCACCGTTGCAATCCACTCAATCCCGACTTTATGACAGACATTTCTGATGCTTATGAAGCAGCATATACCATTATGCTGAACCTTAATCGAAGCTGGATACAGAAGCAAGGGGATTTTTTCGTGGAAAGCCCAATTATCCTATTGGCAGCAATAATTTGGTATCTGAAAATATACCAGAACGGTAAGTATTGCACTTTCCCACACGCTATCGAATTGCTAAATAAAAAGTATTCGGATGTATTTACTATTTTAACTTCATATCCTGATTTGGAGAATTATCTGTCTCCCTTTATGGATGCGTGGCAAGGAGGGGCACAAGATCAGTTACAAGGACAAATAGCATCGGCAAAAATTCCTTTATCAAGAATGATTTCGCCGCAACTCTATTGGGTAATGACAGGCGATGATTTTTCGTTGGACATCAACAATCCAAAAGAGCCGAAGATTTTATGTGTAGGTAATAATCCTGACCGCCAGAATATTTATTCGGCTGCATTGGGTTTGTACAATTCAAGAATTGTAAAGCTCATCAACAAAAAAGGGCAATTAAAGAGTTCCGTTATTATAGATGAGCTACCCACGATTTACTTTAGAGGGCTGGATAACCTTATCGCAACGGCAAGAAGTAATAAGGTGGCAGTTTGTTTGGGCTTTCAGGATTTTTCGCAATTAACAAGGGATTACGGCGACAAAGAGAGCAAAGTTATTCAGAATACAGTAGGTAATATTTTCAGTGGTCAGGTGGTTGGCGAAACGGCAAAGAGCCTTTCGGAAAGGTTCGGAAAAGTGTTGCAGAAACGCCAAAGTCTGACTATTAACCGTAACGATAAATCAACTTCTATATCCACACAGTTAGACAGCCTTATTCCGGCTTCCAAAATTTCAACGCTTACTCAGGGTATGTTTGTTGGATCTGTATCAGATAACTTCGATGAACGTATCGAACAAAAAATATTTCACGCTGAAATCGTGGTGAATAATGAAAAGGTAGCTTCCGAAGCAAAAGCCTATCAAAAGATACCGCATATTTTATCCTTTGTAGATGAGCAGGGCGATGATAAAATGAAACAACAGATTGAAAGCAATTACCGTCAAATAAAACAAGACATTGTACAGATTATCGAAACCGAATTGGAGCGTATCAAAAACGACCCAAATTTGCAGCATTTGGTACAAAAAGAATAGCCAATGGAAGTATATGAAAAAAGCTGGTCATTATTTGCCAGCTTTTTTATTTTGCAAATACAGTACAAGTCACAATACACCCCTGGGTAATTGAATACCTTTTGTCTGTACAATACTTTCAGAAACCTTTGGGGCTTCTTTCTGTTTTTCGGTTTGTTCCAGTGGTTCTTCTTTAGTTTCAGGCGAGATAGACAATTGTATCTTCCGCTCAACGGCAGCCAGTTCTGTTTTGAGTTCACTCAATCGGTTTTCCTTAGACCACGTACCGTTTACCACTTCATGAAGAACAGGCAGGTCTTTTTGTGTTTCAGTAATTTTCTTTTGTTCCTGTTCGATATAAGCAGGTAGTTTTTCCAACGCATTAAGGAAATTCAAGGACGCTAATTTTTCATCTTTGGCAATGATACCATTATTGTAAGTATATTTTATGTTTCCTTCGCCTTCAACCAAGAAACGGTTTATCCGAATATCCAAGCCTTCTTTTTCAGACATTTCGGTTTTGACCAACAAAGTAAATCCGTACAAGCTGCCAATTTCTACATACTGACCTCCTGTACGGGCTTTGTCCGCAAGCTGATTGAGTTTTGCACCGATTTGTTTGATATCCGCATTGGGCGGCAAACCATCCAACTGTACAGGATTTGCCATTGTACCGTCCGAACGTTTTTTGATTCGCCCTTGCAGATTATTCCAATCAAGGCTCATTCGGTCAAAGCGGGATTGGGCTTTATCAAGTTCAGCCTTATAGTCTTCCAATTTGTACTTCGCACTATACTTTGAACGGTTGAACGCCTGTTTTTCGCTTTCCAATCCGGCAATCTGTTTTTCTAATTTGGCTTTATCCAACAGGTCGGTATTTCCAGAAAGGATAGCCACATATTCCGAAAAATTCATTCCTGATTTTTCGTCCATACTGCCCTCGTCAATAGTCCGTTTGCCAAGATTATTGTTTTTTAATTGGTCAATGAATAGCTGTTTATTGTACAGCAGGTTAAACTTATAGCTATCCAATGATTTTTCTACAGCATAGATAATCACATCTACTTTATTGTCTGCAAAGAATTTGGCAATCTCATTGCCTTTACGAACAGCTCTGCCATCCCTTTGGGCAAGGTCGCTTGGTCGCCACGGCGTATCCAGATGATGAACGGCAACGGCTCTTTTCTGTGCATTGACACCTGTGCCCAACATACTTGTAGAACCGAACAGCACACGGATTTTTCCCTCGTTCATTCCTTTGATAAGCTCCTTACGCTGTTTATCATTTTTGGCTTCCTGTATAAAACGGACTTCGTGCATAGGCAAGCCGTGGTCTTCCACGAGCTTGCGTTTGATTTCGGAGTACACATTCCATTCGCTGGGCTTATATGTTCCCAAATCAGAGAAAACGAACTGCGTCCCTTTTTGTGCGTTGTATTGGTTGTAGTACTTGGCAATGTTTGCCGCACAATGCGAAGCCTTGTTGTCGGGGTGGTCATCATACGCACCGCTTACCATACGCATATCAAGCGACATTTTACGGGCATAATCCGTAGCGATGAGCATCTTTGCTTTTTCTTCACTTTGTGATAAAGGTTCTCTTCCTAATAAGGTCGCATCGCCTGTTTTGGCAAACTGCATCAGGTTTTGGATAAATTCTTCCTGGTCAGGTGTAGGCGGTATATTGTAAAGTACCTCGTTCTTGTTGGGGCGGTCAATACCTATATCCTTTGCTGTTCGGTAATCCGTAATTTCAGAATAGAATTGGGCAAGCTCTGGTACTTTGATAAAGTATCTGAAACGCTCTTTGGCTACGATATTGTTCGCTACCGAAAATTCATAATCGGTCGTTTTTCTTGCGTAGATAGCTGCCCACGCATCAAAAGAGTGAATACCCTGTTTTTCCAATGCTCTTGGTCGCAGGTATTTGAATAATAAGTACAGTTCCGTCAACGAATTACTGATAGTTGTGCCAGAAAGGAAAGTTGCCCCCATATCCGCATTGATGCGTTCCTGAATGGTACGGATAGCAAAGAGCAAGTTCATCGCCTTTTGGCTTCCGTCCACATTGCCCAATCCGGCAACCCTCGTATGCCGTGTGTTGAACATCAGGTTTTTGAATTGATGACTTTCATCTACGAACAAATGGTCAATGCCCATCATTTTAAAATCTACCACATCATCTTTGCGGTTTTCAATATCGTGTTGCAGGGTTTTGAGTTTGACTTCAAGGTTTTCTTTCCGCTTGATTACTCCGGCAAGCATTCCTCTGGTCACTTCTTTGCCTTGCGATTGTAACGCATCGAGGTTTCGTTCCACGCTGCCCAGTTCTATTTCGAGGATTTCCTTTTGAATTTCGGGCGATTGCGGTATCATCCCGAATTGGTCGTGTGTCAGTATCACACAATCCCAATCGTTATTTTTAATATCGCCAAATATCCGCTGACGTTTTTGTGGTGTAAAATCTTCTTTGCCCGGAAACAGGATCTTGGCGTGTGGGTAAGCAGTGCGGTAGGCTTCGGCAATTTCGTGAACATTGCTTTTCAGCCCTATAATCATCGGCTTGTGAGCCAATCCCAAACGCTTCATTTCCTGTGCGGCGGTACACATTACCAACGTTTTTCCTGCACCTACTTCGTGGTCGCAGATAGCACCATTGTTCAGCTTTATAATCCAAACGGTATCCTTTTGGCTTGAATACAGGTCTTCGATGCCCAATGCTTTGCGGTCCAGTCCCGGAAAATCCTGATGGCTTCCGTCATAGTTTGGTCGGACGAAACAATTAAAAGTGTCGTTGTATTGGCCCGTCAGCCTGTTTTTAAACCCATCGTTTTGGGCGTGGAGCCATTCGGTAAAGGCGGTACGGATTTCGTCAATCTTTGTGTTCGCCATTTGTATGGCTTCCATATCCCGTACTTTGACCTCTTGGTCGCCAACCGTGATTTTTTTGGTAATATCGGGGGTGGTATTGACAAGGGCGTGTTTGAGCAAGGCAATCCCGTCAAACGTCCGGCTTTCAGCTTTGACAGCGTATTTTTCCCATATATGCAAATTCTTACGGTCGCACTTTACTGAAAAGTCATCCGAACTTTCAGAATAATGAACCAGTACGTCCGTATCAAAAAGATGTGAAGCAAAGCGGGCATAAATACCAGTGGGTATCCAGCGTTCGCCTAAATTAAAATCGAGTTCCTCAAACTCAATTCGTCTTGGTCGGGCTTCTTCCAAAACGGTAAGGCTTGTTTTGGCTTCGGTATCATTGGGATTGTTTTCAATGTAGTTCTGTACCTCTTGAGCTTTCTCTACTACGTTTCCTGCAACCCAGCGTTCGGCTATTTCATATTCCTTTTGCAAAGGATTGTAGTAAATACGACTGTGTAATGCTTCTTTCAAAGCATCATCGGTCATACCGCTGATTTCGGACATATAGTCCAAATCCACATTTCCATATTTGTTCAGCGAAGCCGCTAACGCTTCTTCGGGATTGTCCGTTGTTATTGTTAAGGTGGAGAAACTTACCGGACGGCTGAATATATCCGCTTTGTGTACCACGCCACCAACGACACGCTCCAAATAAGGGATTTCCTTGCCGGAACTATCCATTTTAATGAGCTTGATATTATTGGCACTATTGAGGTTTCCATACCTTTTGACAAAGGCATCATAAAGGAGGTTAAGGTTTTCCCTTTCTTCTTTTTGTTCAGTCTGCAACGTTGCCTCTTTATTGTAAAGCTCTTGGTAAACATCACGTACAGCTATGTACGCTTCGGCTCTTGCTCTTTGTAAAGGTGGTAGCTGCAAAGGGTGGAAAACTGCCATACCGTCTGATGTATCTACATCTTGCAGATGACCGACCCAACCATTATCCACAACAAGGCAATCGTTACGGTGGTACGATTCCAGTTCGCCACTATAAGTAGCAGATTCGGGAATGGTATCGGGAACGGCTGGCTTATCAGCTTGGCCATTCCCGTTTATTTGTGAAAACAGGTCGCCGATAGCTTCCTGTTTTTTACCATTGATAGATGTATTTCCATTGGTGGCTCTATTAGTAACAGGCGGCGTAAAAGGTTGCTGCATCGCACTACTGAACAGGTCAGGTTGGCGACCTACTGCACCTCTTCTCTTGTTGGTGCTTTGTCTTTTAACTTGTGGTGTTCTTTTGGGCGTAGCAAGAACCATTACAGGTTCGTCCATATTTTGAAACAAGTCAAAAATGCTTAGTTGCTTTAATTCCTGCGGACTTTCCCGATTTATTATCGGAACTGATATAGGTTGTATTTCCTGCCGAATGGTTACAGGTTCGACAATTGGAGGTCTAACTTTGGGAGTAGCGGGAATTTGTGTTATTGACTCATCGTTCAGTTCGCCTTTATATAAACTCAAATTCAGATGTTTTCCAAAATCATCCGAAAGCATTCGTTTGAGGTCTTTGGCAATTCCGGCAACCCCGCCTTTATGCATATAGATGAGTGCAGGCTGTCCGTAAGGGTCGGTATCTAATTTCCGGTCGGTATGTACAATTCTTGTATTGTCCTGAAAGAGTGCATTGCCCGGAGTATTATATTCTGTTTGCCTGCTTTGGCAAAACAGATCTTCCCTTTCGGTCAGATTTTGTTTTGCCGTATTCTTTTGCAGGATAATCAGGTCGCTTCCGACTTCCGTACCTGCATATTCCGTAAACAGGCTGTTGGGTAAGCGGACAACCGAAACTAAATTATTATCCTGCATCAACGCCCTGCGTATCGGCTCGTTCTTTGGGCTATTCAGAATGCCCTGCGAAGTAATGTAAGCCAACAAACCACCCTCACGGAGCATATCAGCACCTTTCAGGAAAAAGTAATTGTGTATGCTTCGGGCAGCCAGTACTTTTGCACTGTCCTTGCTTCGGGAATAGGAAAGGTCAAAAACGGAAGTGTCTCCAAACGGTATGTTGCTGGCGATTACATCATAGCTGTTTTGTTCCTTGTCGGGGATTTCTTCAAAACCACTTACACGGATATTGCTTTCGGGATAAAGCCGTTTTAAAATCTTGCCTGTCAGCAAGTCTTTTTCATAAGCGGTAACACTTTGTTGGTTTTCCAAAAAGGATTGTATGAATGAGCCGATACCTGCGGAGGGTTCGAGGAATTTATCGATGTTCAGACCGCTTTCACGCAATACGGAGGAAACCGCATCTATGACCTGTGGCGGTGTATAAAAAGCTGTCAGTACAGAGCTTTTCATACTATCCACATACCTGCGGTATTGCTTTTCGTCTTCGGAATTTTCTTTGAGTAGCTGGTGTAGTTCCTGCGTAATCGGGAAAAGGTCGTGTTCTGTTTTTCTCCAATTATTGATGTCTATTTCGTTCGCTATGGGGTTCAACACGAATTTAAGACCGCCAAATCCGCTGTATTGCATCATTAGCAGTCTTTCGCCTACGGTGGCTTGTCGTTTCTCCTTTTCCAGTTTAAAAGCAATTCGCAGGGCATTAATATTCTGTTGGAGATGTTGCTTTTTACTGAAGCCCATTTTCGGTTATCCATATAGCGATGGTTCCTGTTATTTCGGTATAGAGCAGGTCAAACTCATAACCGTATGCGAAGTCATCGGTTAGTTTATAGTTGGAGAAAACAGGCTCGCAAACTGGGAACATTTTAAGGGCAAACGGTCGCAGTTCCTCGTCTGCCATTATAGAGTCGAACTCATTGCATACCACCTGAAACACGGTATCGAATTTGGAGAAATGCAGTTTTTCAAACAGGATATAATTGGCTATTTCGTTGCATTGCTCAATAGTATTTCCAGAACGAAAAGCACCCTCGTAGGCATTGGCGGCCCACGAGGAACGCTGGTCTATAAACTTTTGGTCGTATGCTTTTTCGGGAAAGCTGGTGTTTAATAACCCTTGCAGTCGTAACCTGAAATACGATAGGTCTTTTTGTTGTGTATCCATACTATAATTTTGTTTAGAATTTTAAAATTATAGCAGTTTAGAAGAGCCTTTGTTAAAGTGGTAGGGTTTGGCTTTGAGAGGAAGAGTTTGGCGTAAGTTCGTAAATGAAGGAGGAATTAATTCGTATTTTTGTGGTTGACAAATGAGCTTTTTAAGTTTGCATATAAAATATACGCATTGCTTATATTTAAAGATTACATGTAATAAAAAAAACTCGAACTCGAAAAAATTAATTCAGAATCTCTATCTTTGTAGTCTGATTTACTAATTAACATATTATCTGTGTCTTTCTCAAAAAGACAAGCTCGACAAAACGAGCAATTAATGCATAAAATCTTCTGATTTTTTAATGCGCAGATAATCATATCCAGTTATTTCATCCAATCTTAAACAAAAACAATTGATTACAAATCGATTGCTTTATCACTTTGCAATGTGTTCAATATTTCAATAAGTGATGATAATACAATGATTAAAAATGAACAGTAAACAGTTAATAAGCAGAAATATAGAAGTATTTTATAATAATGCATCAGAAGAAAACAGACTTGATAAAGGAATGGGCATATTTGAATTTGAAAGAATTAAATCACTTATAGAAAAATATATCCCATCTACATCGTCAAAAATAATTGATATTGGAGGCGGTACAGGAAAATATTCAGAATGGCTTGCAAAAAAAGGACATCAAGTTCATTTAATAGAACCAGTTCCTAAACATATTAAGTTAGCCCAAAATAGAGCGAATAAATTAAAAAACAAATTTTCTGTTCAATTGGGTGAATCTCGGAAATTAGAATTTAAAAATAATTTTGCCGACTTAATAATACTTCACGGACCACTTTATCATCTTCAAAAAAAAGAAGACAGAGCTTTAACCATTAGTGAAGCTAAACGAGTTCTGAAAAATGACGGAATTATATTAGCTTTTGCCATTAATTATACCGCATCAACTTTGGTCGGTCTTTTAAATGGACTAATTCATAAAAATTCATTTTTTGAAATGTGCAAAGAAGAATTGACATCAGGAATACATAATCCACCAAATGATTTCCCTTGGCTTTTAGCAGAAGCATATTATCATAAACCTGAACAACTAAAAGACGAGTTTATAAATCATGAATTAACCCATATTAATACTTATGCTGTTGAAGGAATGGCTTGGTTGGATAAAGAATACTTTGCAAGTATGTTGAATAACAAAAAGAAAAAAACATTATTAGAACTTATTAAAATCACAGAAAATGACAGTTATCTTTTACCTTTTAGCCCACATATGATGATAGCTGTTCAAAAAAAATAACTTATGGAAATTAAAGAAGTATATTACAAAGCACTAATCGAAAATGATGGTCAACTAAATGAAATTGACCTTGGCGAAAAAATTGGACTTGGTGAAGATAAAACAAGAGAAATAATTGTACAGCTTCTATCTGAACATAAAATCGAATATGTCGAATATAGGTCTTGCAATTACAGATTGAACAAACTCAAGAAAAGGAAAAAATAACTGCAGCTAACACCTTAATAATTGCTTGTTTTAGTGTTAAACAAAGGTAGTTGCTATTTTGCTACATCTGATTTTTCTGTAGAAAACACTCGTACAACTTATTAATAAGGATCAATTCAAAACGAAACCCTCTTAATTATCAGAGGGTTTATTGTTTATACAAAATTTGTAACATCCTTCCAACCTCAATATCCATTCTCGAAAAGGCAAACCATTTTTTGCCCAAATCTTTCAGTGATGCTCCAATATGGTAAAGTTCCGTATCGTCAATTATCAAAAAACGATCGTGAGTATCAGAGAAAATTTCAATTTCAATCTGGGGATATTGGCTGTTGTACCTTTGCAAATCCAGCCGTAACTGATTGTTGATATTTTTGGTATAGATGGTGGCAGTTATATTGGCATTCCGTTTGCCCAATAAAGTCAGTACTGTATCATCCACATAATTATCCAAAAGGATAATGGAGGTTTTGGCACTTCTGATAATATCGGAAACAAAGGTATAGGCATCAAAAATTTGTCCGTTGTAGAAAATTCCCTTTTCGTTATGGAGTTTATCGCTTTCCAAAGCCTTAAAGATTTCTTCAAATTTCTGGTCGGCTTCCAGTTGTTTAATTTCAATCTTATCCAAACGATGAAACAAAGAAGCGTTGCTAATAAGCATTCTTCGCATTTCTACAAAAGCTTCCATAATTTCAATACTGACTTTGACCGCTATATCTGAACGGAGTATAGCAGAAGCCATTGTAATGCCTTGTTCGGTGAAAACATAAGGCAAATAACGTCTTCCTCCATAGCTCAAACTTGAGGTTCCAAATTGGAACCTCAAGTTTTCAACTTCCTCTTCGGTCAGTTGAAAGCAAAAAGAAGCAGGAAACCTTTCAATATTTCTTTTTACGGCTTTGTTGAGGTTCTTGGTTTCCACCTGATATAATGAAGCTAGGTCGCTATCCAGCATCACTTGCTTGCCACGTATGGTATATATTAGGTTCTTGATTTCCATCTGGCTAATGGTAGGCTTATTTTCCATTACTTTTTGTAGCTTTTATTTTTGGCAAATTCAAAGGAAGTTTTGTAATCCTCATTCAACACGATGTATGCATCGAATTTCTTTCCGGCTTTGCTTGTCATTCCTTTGATGAGTGAAGTTTTCCCTTTGCTGACAAGGCTTTCAATATCGGCTATACCGATTTGTATGGCACACACATTGCGGAACTGTATCCAATTACAATCCTCATCAGAACATTTGACAATCTTATCACGGATAATGAGTTGTTGACTTCTGCATTTCGGGCAAACCAATTTAGGCAGGTTGTTTTGAGCAATGGAAGTTTGCAACAATTCATTTGTAATGGATGAAGCATAGTTTTCCATTTCCTTTTGAAAAGCCTCTGCATCCGCTTCGTTGTTTTCGATTTTTTGCAATGCGAGTTCCCATTCGGCAGTCATTGCAACGTCTGCAATTTTACGTTCTTTGACCAACTCATAAACCTGCAATCCCTTTTCAGTCGGGATTAAAGATTTCTTATCCCGTTGGATATAATTGCGGGTAAACAGGGTTTCGATTATTGCGGCTCTTGTAGCCGGAGTGCCAATACCTATATTTTGCAATACTTTCCGTTCGTCTTCATTTTCCATTTCCTTTCCGGCAGTTTCCATAGCCGACAAAAGCCCTGCTTCGGTATAAAGTACGGGTGGTTTGGTTTTCTTTTCTAAAACAGAGGCTTCTTTGATTTTAAGTTCATCACCTTTTTTTAGTTCTGGCAAATCCTGTACAGGTTCGGTATCATCATCGGAGAAACTGCCTTTGATGGAACGCCAGCCTGCTTCTAAAACCTTACAACCCTTTGCTGTAAAATCATAATGCAATGCCTGTAAACCTACATCGGTTATCGCTTTGATGCAGGCTTGTGAAAGGGCTTCGAGCAATCGAAAGGCAATCATATCATAAATGGAATTTTCCTTTGCGTTCAGGGCAGACGGGATTTTATCAGTAATCAATAATCCGTGGTGGTCGGTAACACGCAGGTCATTTACAATACGTTTATTGAACCGTCCCCATTTCATTTTAGATACGGCTTGCTTGTAGGTTTCCCTATCCTGCAAAGCCCTTACGAGGTTGGGTATTTCAGCCCAAACATCTTCGGGAATATATTTGCTTCCAGTGCGTGGGTATGTGATAAACTTCTTTTCGTAGAGGCTTTGGGCAATATTGAGCGTTTCTTCGGCAGAAAGGTTCAGCTTTTTGTTGGCTTCCTTTTGTAATCCGGTAAGGTCGAACAATAAAGGAGGTTGCTCTGTAACACTTTTGGTTTCTACGGACGTAACCGTTGCTGTTTCGTTTCGCTGAATGGCTTTAAGCGTATCATCGGCAAGTTTTTGGTCTTCCCATTTGGTTTTGGAAATGCTTTTAAAATCTATCAGCTCTTTGTTGTGCGATAACTGTATATGCCAATATTTCGTTACCGAGAAATTTTTGTTTTCCAGATAGCGTTTGCATATCAATGCCAGCGTAGGTGTTTGTACTCTTCCGAGCGAATAAATTCCATTTCCTGCGGCTATGCTCAATGCTTGTGTAGCATTGATGCCCACGAGCCAATCGGCACGGCTTCTGCCTTGCGCCGCCTGATACAGTCCGTCAAATGCTGCACCGTCTTTTAGATTGTCAAACCCTTGTTTTATAGCTTTTTCAGTTAGTGAGCTTATCCAAAGACGTTCAAAAGGCTTGTTGCATTTCAGGTATTCATAAATATACCTGAAAATGAGTTCGCCCTCACGACCTGCATCGGTGGCTACAATGATACTGCTGCTACGGTTAAAAAGCTGTTCGATGACTTTCAGTTGCTTTAACGCTCCTGTATCGGCTGTATAACCTTTGTCTTTTTTCACTTTCCGGACGGTCAGCAAAAAAGTATTTGGGAGTATTGGTAATGATGCCTTATCAAACCCCGAAATGCCGTACTCTTCGGGCATTCCCAATCCTATTAAATGACCGAATGCCCACGTAACAAAATAGCCGTTCCCTGTCAGGTAGCCGTCCTTTTTATCGGATGCTCCCACAAGTCCGGCTATTTCTCGGGCTACGCTTGGTTTTTCTGCGATTATTGTTTTCATACTTTACTACATTTTTCTGCCTTTGGACTTTGCAGGTGTTTCGGGTTTTTCCTGTTGCTCCTGCTGCTGTTTGTTTTTCGGTCTTTGCTGTCCCGACTTCAAAGGCTCATTGATATTTTTGGTTGCTTCATTAGTCTTGCCCTCCGAATTGACGGCAATTTGCGTTTTGTGGGCTTCGATGGGCTGCATTCTTTCTTTATATTGATTAGGAAACTCAAAGCCTGTTTTTCCGGTATCTTTGTCGAAAGTGATATAGCCGTTGTAGGTTTGTCCTTTCTTATCAACCAGCCCTGCCATATAAACGGTTTGTCCGGCTTTGAAATCCTTATGTTGCTCATCGGTCAGTTCTTTACCTCTGAACGTTTTTGGAGCTTCCTGCGGCTGGCTTTGTTGATTACTTTGTCCGTTGCTTTGGGTTTGCCTGTTGGAATTATTGCGGTCAAACAGGAACTCTACATAACGCTTGTCTGCATTGAACTGTACCGTTGCCGAGAACTCCGTTCCTTTAGTGGAAATCATACCGTCTAACTTTAGCGGTTTACCCTCCATTAAAGTTTGCTTCTGCTCATCGTTCAGCTTTACACCTTTAATTTCATCGGGAATTTTTATGAAATCCGTCCTCAATGCAATTACGTCATTGGTTAGCCTATCTATACTGATAATGGACGGCATCAGTTCGCCAGTTTTAGAATTGGTCAAGTTAACCACACGCCCCATATTACCCATTTCGAGCAGGTTCTTTTTGTCTTCATCGGTAAACTTGTGTCCGAAAAACTCAAAATGCAGGTTTGGTTCTTTTTTGATACCGTGTATTGCTACGATAACATTTCCATCTTCGGCTTGCTGTAAAGACAATCGGGCATCTGTGCGAAGAACAGAACCTCCGAAATTAATGCCTATCGGCAAGAGTTCATTGGTTTTGTAACCTCGTAACAAAGGGTCAAGCAGGTTTCTTTTTTCAAGGTATTCCTTGCTTAATCCGAGGTTTTTCATTGTGTCCCAATCAATCTGCTCGGGCTTGTAGCGGTACTCGCTGGTTTCCGGTGTTGTTTGTGTTGTTGCCATATTATTTTGATTTTCTTGTTTCTTATCTTGTTGCAGTTCTGTTTTTACTTCGTGTTCCTTCATCACTTTTTCGCCTTCGGGAGTTGGCTTATCTACCTGCTTTTGCATTTCCTGTGCTTTTTCAACTGCGACGGGTGCAGGCACTTTGAAGAATGAAAAATTGGTAGGGTTCTTTAACTGGCTGAAAAAATTAGAGAAGAAGTTGGAAAAAACGTCACCATTTTTATCCACACGCATAAACTGGTTTTGGTTTTTCTTCGTGGGGTCAACGGTTTCCATTTTCCCATTCTCGTCAATACTCTTTACGGCTTGGATTTTCATTTTTTCTTTATCCAGCACTAATAGTATGTCCGATAATTGTTCGGGCATTTCCGGGTTGTTTGTGATTTCTTTGCTCATATTTTTGAAAATTTAAAAGTTCACTGCCGAATGTAAATTAAGCGTTGGCTGTATTGCCCAATGTGGCACTCAAAGGCAGTCTTTGTCTTTCATTGTCGTTCATTTTGAGAGTGGGTTAAAGCTCTCTCTAATGAACTGATGTACATCAGATAGCTTGTAATACAATTTTCCGCTTATGGTATAATAGGGCAGCCTCCCAATAGAGCGATACCGTTGCAGGGAACGGTTACTGATTTTAAGCATTTGAAGTAAATCCTGGTTATCGAGCAATTCCTCGCCGTCAATACTATTGCGTTTCTTTTGCAACTCATTTATATTGTCGCCCAGCATATCAAGACGACCCATCAGGCGTTCCATCCACGCTAAAAATTCCATTCTGTCAATATTCATAGGGATATACTTTTAGGGGTTCATACCTATTTTTTGTCTGTCTTTAGCTTTCTGCCTTTTTCGATATAGCTTTTGCCTTTTGCCATAAGCTCCTGCACAAACTGATCACTGCTCTGTATGGCATTGGCATTGAGCATATCCTTAATTGCTCCAATAGTGTAGAAATATTGACCGTAGATTTTTGAATAAGCAATCTCGCCTTTGGTGCGCATACGCCACAAGGTCTTTTCGCTGATGTGCAGGTATTGGCATACCTCGTGGTTATTGAGCCACAGGTCATCATACCCCGTATCATCCAATCTTTTCAGATAGTCGGCAATGGCATTAATACGGCTGTTGAGCTGTTGCCACGCTTCTTCTTCAATGGTTATTATTTTCATTGCACAGCTTTTTAAAGTTCACTATGCAAAATTGTTTAGAGTGGCAGTGTTTGTCTGCCAAGCCTTGCCAATTGGTTTGGCGGTTTTTTGAAATTTTTTACAATTAGGAAAAACCCTTGTTTAATAAGGAGTTCAGGCATTTTGAGTATTTTGTAACAGGGAATTGCCGACATTTGCTAATTGGCAGATATGGGCAAAAAAAAAAGCAGTACATTTTGTGTACTGCTTTGAAATTACTGTATTAAAACAGCTAAAGGTCTTTATCCATATATTCTTCGAGGGATATTTTGAGCTGGTCTAAAAATGCCGTTCTTGAACCAGTACGGGTTTTCATCCGGTGAAACGCATGATGCAAATCGCTAAGCGGAATACGGAAAAGCACCTGAAACATCAGACTGATTTTTCGGATTCCAATTTTACCGTGAGAGATCACACCCGAAGCATATAGGGCATAAATCAATTCGACGAGTGCATTTTTGCTATCTGTCCAAAATATATCTTTTGAACTTTCGGTTTTTTGTAAATTCGTATCTAGACTTTCATCAGGATTGATTTTGGTAAGCAGGTAAGTGTAGAGCAGTTCATTAGCGATAATCCTTGAAACTTTGTAATCGAAGAAGGTTGAGAATGCTGGATCTATTTCAAATACAATGCTGTTTAGTCCATCATGATAATTGATATTGCCACGTTTGAAATAAATGTCATCTCGATCAGTTCGTCCCGAACGATAATACCTGTAAAAATCGGCATTGCAGATATGTTCAATATACTCCCGTTTAAGATTTGCCAATTGGCTAGAAAAATAACTATAATACATTTTACCATTACTGACCGGACAAGTAGTCTCTATACGATAAACCTTATTGTAATAAATTAGTTTGCCAAGTATTTGAGGTTTTATGGTACGGAAGAAATTGATTTCTTCAGCTTCATCATTAAATCCCTTTTGGGTAATTGACTTTTTGACTGAAAATAAAATATCTTGGAGATACAGGATCATTTCGTAAGCTTCATCAAGCAGGCTCTTGCTCTGAGATGAAATCTTATCCTCTTTGTTGTGTATCTCTAAAAGAATGTTTTGTAGAGAATTTTTCATAGCTCATGATTTTTTAGAACAGTTTGACTTTCCAGAAAGTGTTCTTCAATTAAATCACAAACCTTATGAATTCTAGCGATAAATTCCCCACAGTTGGGGGTAACTTGGGTGATATTTTTTTATTTTCCTTCTTGTTCGTCCATTTTTTTTATTAAGGAATCTTTCAAAAGATCTAAAAATTTTGTTCGATTATTCTTTCTATTTCTTAGCTCCAAATATGTATGATAGAAATCGCCTAAATCAATTCCAAAGGTATTTTCAAATATTCTTACAATAACCTTTATTTCGGAACTACCGTCATCAAAAGCTTTGAAAGCATGCAACGCATAGATTAATTCTATTAGGGATGTTTTGCTTGCAGTCCATTTTAATAATGAACTACGTATTTCTTTGGATTTTGCTCTAGAAAATTTATTCATGTTTAATATCTGATCTTCTAGATATACTTCTATTAAATCATTTGCAATAACTTTAGCTACCTTATAATCATGAGAAGTTGAAAAACTATGATCTGATTTGAAATAAAATGTGTCTAAACTCAATTTAATATCAAATTTTCCTCTCACAAAATACTTCTCATCGAGATACGTGCTATTAGTTCGATAGTATTTATAAAACTCTAGATTATTATCGAAAAACCGCTTTAATTTCGCCAATTCGTTATTCAGATATTTTTTAATTATTCGTTGGCCTCCATGAGGCTTTTTCATCTCTATTTTGTAGATCGCATTGTAATAAATAAGTTTTGAAACAATCTTGGGTTTCAATTCTTTAAAAAAGATAATTTCATCCTCGATTGTCTTGAACTCATTTTCGTTAATAAATCGCTTTAGTTTCGTCAATTTTTGTAAGGTAATTTCAATCATAGACTCGCATAAACTTATTTGGTCACCATTATCAATATAGCGTATACCAATTTCCTCTTCAAGTTCTCGAATAATTTTACAATAAAAGTCTCTCACAGAATTTTTTTATTTTTTCAATTAGGCTTGATTTAATTTGATTGTTTTTTATTTTATTTTTTGCTGGTTTTATAATACTGTATCCCGCATTCTAGAAAATTTTTAAAATCATCTTTTGACATATAGCCTGAAACAGGGGAGTTAATAACTTTTCCATCTGGTGTTACCATAACATAATGTGGTTGCGAATTATTGTTAAAGTTTATTTGTTGAAACATAGACCATTGGTCTCCAACTGTTTTAATTTTTTTCTTCTGTCCATTCCCCATATCAATTGATCTTTGTTGTTCTTTTGGTAACTCTTCGCGATCATCTACATATAAGGAAGCCAATACAACCTCGTTTTGAATTAGAGGTAAAACATCTGGTTCACTCCAAACAAATTCCTCCATTTTACGACAATTCTCGCACCCGTATCCGGTAAAATCTATAAGAACAGGTTTATTTTTTTCTTTTGCTACTTTAATAGCTTCATAATAATCATGTTCTGGATGTATTCCAAAAATGCCGTCCTCTGGGGAAGTATAGAAGCTTACATTTAAAGGAGGCAGAATGCCACTTAGTAAAGATAAACGTGGTTTCTCTGAGTGTAATAAGCCCGGTATCAAATACAATACAAACAAAATACCTGCGATCCCAAAACTTTTTCTAACAGTTGTTATCTTTTCATTTTTATCATCATGTGGGAATCGGATTTTACCAAACAGGTACAAAACTAGACCCACTGTTACTATAATCCACAGTACAATAAATACCTCTCTCTTTAGCAAAAAAGTCTTGGAAACTAAATCCGCTTTTGATAAAAATTTTAATGCTAATGCTATTTCTATAAAGCCCAGACATACTTTTAATGTATTCATCCAGCTTCCTGATTTTGGAAGTGATAATAATACTTGCGGAAATAAAGCTAAAAATCCAAATACAAATGCCCAGGCAAGTCCAAATCCTCCAAGAGCAAATGACAGTAACGTTGGGACATCTTTAGAACTAGAAGCAACTCCGCCTAAAAGACTACCTAAGATAGGGCCGGTACACGAAAAGGAAACAATTACTAGTGTTAATGCCATGAAAAATATCCCTACAATTCCCCCAGCTTCTTCTGCTTGGGAGGATCTATTGACAATCCAAGTCGGTAACGTTATATTATAATATCCAAAAAAACTTAATGCAAAGAATAAGAATACAACAAAGAACACTAAGTTCAACCATATATTTGTTGCTATCTCATTGAAAACATTTCCACTGATACCATCTAAAATATGGAAAGGAATACTTAGTACTAAAAAGATGACTAAAATAAACCCGCCATAAATCAGTGCATTCCGTTTTCCTTTAGATCTATCAGTAGCATTTTTTGTAAAGAAAGAAACTGTCAGTGGAATCATAGGGAAGACGCATGGTGTCAACAACGCTATTAATCCTCCTAGGAATCCTAATAGCAATACCAGCCAATTACCAGATTCTTCTGTGACTTGCTCATTACCACAATCTACCAGGGGATTTTTAAAATCTAATGTATTGACCTTAATGTCACTTTGCAGATGAGCTAAATCAGAATCTTGCATTTCACTTACTATGATTTTGGACTTTGTTTCCAAATCATTTTTTGCATTTACTATTTCCTCAAATTCTATCGTATTTGGAGCTAAACAAATTTTATCGTTGCATACCTGAAAAATAATCTCAGTAGCTATCTTGGGATTGATTCCGTTACTTTTTAATCTGAATTTTTGAATAAATCTTACAGAATCGGCAAAATATACTATTTGAACACCAAATGCTTCACTGAACTCTTCTGTTTTTTTTCCCAGCTCTTTTACGTCTCCTATTAATTCAACGTTATTACTAACAATTTTCATTTTTGTTGGTATACCGCTATCCTTTGGTAAATCCTTAGAGTAAAGATGCCAACCTTCGTCTATCTGTGCTTTCAACACAGCCTCATATTCATTGTCTGCGATTTTATTAATTTTATAATCCCACTTAACAACTTCCTTTATCTGAGCCTGTAAGTTTGTTATTTGGAACAATAGCAAGACCCATAACCATTTTTTCATGATAATTTTTGTAAGTTTATTAAAATAATGTTGGGCTGTTTTCGGCCCATGTTAGAGGAAGCTTATCTGTCTTATTTAAGCGTATCAGGCTCAAAATCCATTGAAATGGAATTCATACAGTAACGCTTATATGTAGGGGCGGGGCCATCATCAAAGATATGTCCGAGATGCGAATTACAACGATTGCATTCAACCTCTGTTCTATGCATGCCATGTGAATTATCTTCTTTATAGACGACACTGTTTTTAACGGGTTCGAAAAAACTAGGCCACCCACAACTGCTTGAAAATTTAGCATCTGAACGGAAAAGTTTATTTCCACACACCGCACAATAGTAGGTGCCTTTCGTTTCACTATCCCAATATTTACCAGTAAATGCCTGTTCAGTAGCCTGTAATCTTGCAACTTGATACAACTGTGGATTTAAGACTTTTTTCCATTCTGCATTACTGATATTTAATTTTTTTTTATCGGTTCTGGAATAATAGGGATTTTCCATATGTTCCTGACTTATACCTTTATTCGTTTCCTGCGCATAACAACTACCTAAGAAAAACATGCATCCAATTAATATCAATATCCTTTTCATTTATATTTCGGTTTAACTTTATTCTTAAACACTTTTTTAAACTTGTCTAGCTTAGGTTTAATCACTCTCTGACAATACGCGGCCTCTGGATTATTCTCAAAATAATTTTGATGATAATCTTCTGCTTTGTAAAACTCTCCATAAGTTGTTACTTCGGTTATTATATTCTTTGGATAAACCTGTTCAATATTCAATTCAGCAATGATAGCTTCAGCCAATTTCTTTTGACTTTCATCATGGTAAAAAATAGCGGACCTGTATTGTGTTCCAATATCGTCTCCCTGTTTATTTAATTGGGTCGGATCATGCGCGACAAAAAAACCTCCTAATAATTCTTTATATGATATTCTTTCAGCATCATAGACTATATTACAAGCTTCTGCATGCCCGGTCATACCAGTACTTACTTCTTTATAGCTAGGATTTTTCTGATGACCACCAGTGTATCCAGAGGTTACAGATTCCACCCCTTCTAGTAGTTTGAATTGTTCTTCTACACACCAAAAACATCCGGCAGCAAACGTGGCAATTTCACAATTTTTACTATCTATTTCCATGACTCCCTTTCTTTCGACTTCTTTTTTTCCTATTTTTTTATTGATTTTCTGTTGACCACAGGAAACCAAGGGTATTTCGACCAATGCCAATAACCAAGTTTTTAAGTATTGCCCTATTTCCTAGTGTTCTTTTAATTCTTTAGCTAAAGGAAAATCTATTGGCACATTTAAAACTTTGCTTGTGAAGTTTGTGATGAAACTATCACCTACGACATGCAACGCATCAATCAGATTTTCATGATTATAGCCCATTTTAAAACATTGTTGAAGCAGTTGCACACTAATCCTATTTTTTTCTTCAACTACATTTTTAATGAATTTTACCAGCGCATCTAATTTTTTATCAAATTCAGCATTCCCCCGACGAAGCTGTAATATTTGATCTTCATCAAAACCATTTAGCTTTCCGATCATAGTATGGACACTTAGACAATATAAAGAATTGTTTTTTTGAGAAACCACTAACATAATCGCTTCGCATTCTTGCTTTGACAAAGAAACCTTTCTAGTATGAAATTGATAGTAATTACTTAATGCATTTTCTGAATGCATCATCGACGCATAAAGATTAGGGACACTCCCTAAACGCTCTTTGAAGTATTTCAAGAACTCCTTGTTTTTTTTACTAACTTCCTTATTATCGGGTATTTCTATTGTTAACATTGTTATATCTTCATTTTTTTAACTAAGACTCTTATTCTCTAAATTTGGAGATGTTTGTACCGGTATACATTTTAAAAAATCTGCTAAAATGTGCCGGACTTTCAAAACCTAATTCGTATGCAATTTCCTTTGCCGTTTTGTCGGTATAATGCAGATATCTTTTTGCTTCCAGGATAATCCTATTTTGTATTATTTTTGATGGAGCAGGTTGCCTCAAAATCGCGAAAATATTACTCAAAGTTTTTGGTGATTTATTTAACGCATCTGCATAAAATTTCACTCCATGTTCCTTTTTAAAATCTTCTTCCAGTAATAAGGCAAACTTTCTGATCATATCAAGTTTTTCATCTGAAAATTTTGAATAGCATTCACTTTGCTGTTTTGCAGTACGGGTCGTTTTAATTATTAGATGTTTCAGCAAAGTCCTAAGCATTTCTCCTTGAAAATTATCTTGCGATAACCATTCATCAGAAAACATTTTTTCTAAGTATCGCATTTCTTCTTTCTCATCCTCATTTAATTTAATAAACATAGGATGTTCAATACCATAAAATAGAAAACCAACGCAACCTACTTCAGCATCATGATCTACTATGCAATAAAACTCTCTGTTAAACTGCCAGGCAATTAATTGATCTGGTTTTTCAAATGTGAAATTTTGATTGGATACTAATGGTAATAAAGACCTTTCGGGCATTTCATAGTCAATTTCATCAATTTTTACTTTTTGCTTAGAACCTTTATTATAAACAAAAGTGTTGATAGGTGCTGTTGGCTTACGAAGTCCTGCTCCTTTTAACTGATCACTGTTCACATGCATGACGAATCTTGCTGAAGTTATTTTATCTTCGTATTCCCTTACCATATTGATTTGCCTTTATTTTATCGTTTTTAAGTGGATACTAATTTAATTTTTCTCCCTCTTTATTCCCTTATAATATCCATCACGTTTCCCCAATTATCTCATACTTACACTACATCATAAGACACCCTCTCATTTCACATTTATATGTTCTTATATATCTTACAAAATTGCTGCTGTCGCACCTCCGTCCACTACAATATTTTGACCGCTCACATACGATGCCTTATCCATTGCTAAAAAAGCAACTACCGCTGCTATTTCTACATCTTGGGCCACGCGTCGCAATGGGGTTCTGTTTGTTATTGCACTTAATTTTTGTTCATCTGCCAATACATTTTTTGTTGCTGGTGTTTCGGTAAACCATGGCGATACCGTATTTACTCTAATTTTATCTTCTGCCCATTCATTCGCTAGGTTTCTTCCCAATTGAATTAGCCCTGCCTTTGACATTCCGTAAGGAGCACCAGTTCTAGCATCCAATATTCCCGCTACAGACGCAATATTGACCACCGCACTTCCTGCCCCGTCCAAAAGGCTTGAATATAAAATTCTACTTAATTCAAATGGGGCTAACACATTTACTTCAAATACAGATCTGTATTCTCTTTCTTCATATTCGTTACTTGGTTTACGAATATTAATTCCAGCATTATTGACCAGCACATCTAATTTACCCCATTTTTTATCTACCCACATTTTAATTCTCAAACGATGATCTGTACTAGTTACGTCAGCTGACATACCATATACATTTAATCCTCGCTCTCTCAAAGCACTCTCTACTTTAATGACCTCCTCATTATCGCGTGCAGTAAACAATACTTCGGCTCCTAATTCCGCAAACTCTGTGACTATTGCTTTCCCAATCCCTTTGGAACCTCCCGTTATTACTACTTTTTTCCCTTCTAAATTCCAATTTTTCATGTCTTTATATTTTCAGTTATTTTTTCTTTGAAGCCTGTTCACCAAATTCTATCAACTGCTTTCCATTGACAAATCCTATTTTTGTCATCACTAATTTACCTTGTGGAGTGAAGAATAATAATGTTGGATATGCTGTCACTTTCCATTTCTCTGCTAATGCAATACCTTCACCACTCTCCATATCAATGGTCACATTAATGAAATTTTTATTAAAATACACTGCTGCTTCTTTCTCTTTGAATGTTTTAGATTTCAGTAATTTACAAGGCGCGCACCAAGTTGTATAAGCATCCACAAAAATATATTTATTACTTTTTTTTGCTTTTGCAGCAATTTCGCTCCATTTCCCATTAGTAAAGTCAATTTCCTGACTTTCCTTTTTCATACCGGCTTTTGGATTATTTTGGGCAAATGACATACTTACTAAAGACACCAATGCAAAAATTAGCATCGTATAAGTCATTACTCTTTTCTTAGTTTTTAACATCGTTTCTGTTTTATAAGTCTTTAAATATTGTTTGTGCTACTACCTTTAATAATTCAGGCTTTAACCTTTTTGTAATATCTGGATTGATGTATTCAAAATTTATTTCACCATTTTTGCTTAATATAAATACCGATGGAACAGGTATCAACAAATCAATGTCTTTTCCGCCAGTAGACTTAGGGAGAAAATCCCAATAACCTTTAGGGGCTTTATACGCGATGCCGAATTGCTTAGAAACTGCCAGATCTGCATCTGACAACAATGTGTATTCTAAGCTTGCTTTATCCATTGAAGCGTTTAAACCTTCAGGCTTATCGGTGCTTATTGCAATTAACTGATATCCCATTCTTTCCAGATCGCCTGATATTTCTTGTAATCCAGATAATTGTTTAGAACAGTATGGACACCATCCACCCCGATAAAAAACTAAGATAGTAGGTTTCTCAGCTACCATTTTATTTAAATCGACAATTTTCCCTTGCTGATTCATCAACGTTACCATAGGTATTTTCTCTCCTGCCAAAAGTGGGCTGATATCCTCAGCTTTTTGAGGATACATATTCTCTCCCATAGCCATCCTCCCCATTTCCATCTGGCTTTTTTCTTTATGGTCCATCATGTTCTTTTGTTGTCCTTGGGCATTGGCCTGACTAACCATTATAAGCAGACCAAGTATGCTCATAATGTGTTTTATTTTTTGTGTTATACTTTCCATTTTTAGTTAATGAAGTGTGATTAAATGTTTTTTGCTAAAGGAAAATCTATCGGTACTTGTGT
Organism: Chryseobacterium sp. Marseille-Q8038; assembly: GCF_965111995.1. Lineage (NCBI taxonomy): Bacteria > Pseudomonadati > Bacteroidota > Flavobacteriia > Flavobacteriales > Weeksellaceae > Chryseobacterium > Chryseobacterium sp. Marseille-Q8038. Next base: position 1,806,634 of record NZ_CBCOPN010000001.1, read on the forward strand.
TACGGCATGTAATAAGTTGCTTATTGTACGATCACCTATAATGACAATTATATCAACAAGGTTTCCCTTAGTATAACCAGCCTTAAAAAAAGCATCTAATGTTCCTACATCCACATGTCCTCTTTTTTCTGTAATCTGATTGGTAATTTTTACAAGCGCATCCAACTTTTCGTTAGCATGATACCCCCCCTTGCGGATCTCAATCGCTTCCTCATCATTTATACCTATCGATTTTGCAACTATGGTATGCGCACTTAAACAGTATACACAACTATTTACTTGGCTTACCACTAAATTTATAGCTCCGACCTCTTTTATAGTTAGGGAATTAGGAGTTTCTTCTAATTTCATATAGGCTCCTAACGCATTCTCAGAATATGCTATTATGTTATATAGATTTGGTACTTTACCAAAACTCTTCTCCATCTTATCAAAAATTTCTCTATTCGTTGATGAAATTTCTTCTTTGCTTAATAAACTGAATTTATTTTTCATTTATCCGCGATTTATAATGAGAGTCTAAGATTAAAAATGCCCAGCCTTGTTATTGGATTATTCTATTGTTACTTTGATGATGTTTGGTATAGTCGGTAACATCGTAAATGCGTTGGGATTTGGCACTTCTTCTATATTTTTATCTTCTGGCAGTGGTACTCCTGCTAAATTAAATTGGGTAATACTCGCTCCAGGAAATTGATTTATCGCTGTCCCATTGTCAAACAGACCAATTGTTGTTGAAATATCACCCTTTTGCAGTGCATCCACACCATTGCCTTTTGAAGCGAAGTACCAATCATTTGATAAGCCATACATGGTTGCAATTGCCAATCTATCACCGGATTTAACATTTAATTCTTGTGATACTTTGTTACCTGCTTGCCCACCAATTTTTGGCAACAATACCGTCGAATTGCTAGCAGGCAATACATATACATCTTTTACTCCATTCACAGTTTTGAGATACGCTGCTAATTCAGTAGCATCACCCATTTGTGCTAATTTTTTTAATCCTTTACCTTGATCTTTTTCACCTACTTTATAAATTGGATTCTCAATACCGTTGTAAATGACTACTAAAACTGGGGACAGTGGTGTAAAGATTCCTGTTTGCGACTTAATATAATCTGCAAACATTGTATTATCACCCATTTCGGCAATGTTGGTTAGGCCATTTGCGGTAGGTTTGCCTGATTCATATAGTGGGTTCGGATTTAATAAATCTCCCCCTGCAATATATGATACTGTCCATACACCCGGACTAAACGGCGTAGGATTAGCAGTATTTCCTGATGTATTTTCAATTGTCAGTGTAAACTGTGAGTTACCTTCATAATGTAGACTGGCTTTTAGTAAACTAGAAGCAGGCGCATATGTGTTTCCTTGTTCATCTGCACTGTTTACCTCAGTGATATCTTTCACACTAGATTCCGGAGTACCTGGATGCATTACAGTAGCTCCCGGCATTTGGTTAATCCTTGTACCATTATCCCATAACTTAATTTGGTTTGATACGTCACCTTCGATTGGAGTTCCGTCGTCTTTATATAATTTGATACCAGGATTAGCAGGAGCAAAAAATAAATCGTTTGACCATCCATACATTGTTGCAAATGATACAGCCTGTCCTTTACCTGCATATAATTGAATTGAAATTGATTCTCCTGGCATAATTAGAGGAGAACCGCCATTATTTTTAAATGTTCCTGATTCAACTAAAGGTCTGGAGTCCAATACATTTTCAATTGTAATCGTTGACGATGATGACATTTCCATCATGCCATCATCGTCCTTACTACATGATGCTAAAACTAATGATAGTCCCAAAAGTGATAACCACCCAAATTGTTTGTGTCTCATAAATTATTCTGTTAAAATTTTATAAAACAAAGGTATTTGATGATATTAGTTATACTGATGTCCAAATTTCCCTATCATATGACTGAATTTCCCGATTTACGGTATCTATCTGTTTAACTCGAAAAAATTATTGATTTGGGAGATTCAAATTGACAAAATTAGCTAACTTAAAATGTCAACCACCTATTCAAAGGAAAATTTGAAACAGTAAATCGAAGACAGAATCAAAAAAAGAGAATTAATACCATGTTAACATACAATCCAGCCATGTATTCATCAATCATATTCTATTCCTTCACAGGATAGAGGTCTTAGCGGGTTCTATGTAAAAATGGTATCATGACTTACTTGCACAAATTGCTTGGGTAAGTGGTTTTTTATATTCAAAAAAATACGCAGATTCCAAAACATCATTAACGGCAGTGTGTCTAAAAACCTAAACCTAACTGCTGAGAATCGAATATACGCGAATTTTGTAAGATAGGTGCCCGTGTATGAAATTGTGATTTGAGGTTATTACACAGTTTGACGGTCAGCACCTCATGGCAAATGCGAATTGGTGGAGTGGTCTTTATTACATTTAGTCTGCTAAATTCCGAATATAAAATTTCAACATAAGGACCGTTGACATAGGATCACGGCTCTCACTATATTACCTGATAATATTTGCTTCCCTTATATCTTTTAGTGGTATGTACGAGTATCTACACAAGTAAGTATATATGCTTATGTAATCCTGTAGTGGCTATATTGCTTAGTTTATTCTTCACAAAAGATAAAATCACTTTAATTCTATGATAGGCCTTTTTATTATTTTAGAAAGCATCTTATTCATGAATATAAAAAATACGGAACAGCTTTAAATTAGAATTAGAAAGAAAGCTATTCCAATTTAGTCGATAAAAGGAAATTTCGTCATGTATTAGGGAAATATGGACTATTAACCGCGCTGTTTTATAAATATCTTTGTTTTATCAAATAAAAAAATGGAAAAATCAAGCAACATAAAAACGCCAAGTATCGGGCTATTAATCATGGTTCTAGGTACAGCAGTTGTTCTACTCTGGATCGGTGCTTTTAAGTTTACATTAACGGAAGCTAAAGGAATTAAATCTCTCGTAGAAAATCATCCTTTAATGGGATGGAGTTATGAAATATGGTCAATTAGAACCGTTTCAAATATAATCGGCATAATTGAAATTATCACGGGATTAATGCTGTTGATAGGAATAAAAATAAAAAATAGCCTAAAATGGGCTGGATTGCTAATGATTTTGACTTTTGGATTTACAATTAGTTTTTTATTTACTACTCCTGGAGTATGGAAGACAGTAGATGGAGTACCTGTTACGGACTTTTTTATTTTGAAAGATTTAGTCTTTTTGGGATTTGGTGTGGCCTTATGGAAAGATAGTATTAAATGAAGCCTCGGTAGCTGAAGAATCAATCGAATCAACGATAAAATTGTATTGTGAATAAATAATTAATGAAAACAAGATTAGAAATAATGGGAGGCGTTAGTATGAGGTTACTTTTAAGTAGCCTTGTATTGATTTTGTTGAGCTTCAATCGTATGGATATACGATTGAAGCTCAACAGGCTTCCCATATGGAAATCTCTTATTGCAATCCTTTAAAAAGTGATTCTAAATCACATCAATCCGGTAAGACAAAAAATAATAAATGTAAAGGGGAATGTGCAAGTAAATGTTGCGGGAAAGCATGTAATAGTGGCTCTATTGTAGTCGCAGTAATTGAAAAATCTACGAAAAGAATATAATGTTGATCAATGTAAACGAAAACATGATCAATATATTTTATTAAAAGTATTCTGCCTTGATCCAAGATATATAACAACTGAAAAATCATCTATTTAATCCTAAGATGGCGCACAGTACTACAATACAATGTAGAAATAACTACTTCTTAATAAGCAAAGTGAAGGGAGAATAAACTGCCCGATGCATCTGGGAAATATCAAATAAAGTTTTTTAAAAGAGAATTTTAGGGAAAATCAAAAAAACAAATTTGAAATTATTGGAAGGGAATACTCGTGCGTTTTAAGAAACATACATAAGCAGATCTTACATACAGATAAACTATTTCACCCACAATTTCTTTTTCGGTGATGGCTAACGTGTAAGTACTCTAATATAGCTAGTCAATTTGTACATCGTCAATATTTATTAAAACTTATCCGGAAGTGAAATTTTCCATATCGGGAAGTATAGACAACTTAAAGGGAAGTACGGACATTTGTGAAAGCTTTCCCTCGGCTTACCTTTGTACTATACAAACGAATAAATTTATAACATAACAATTTAATAAAAATGGAAAATACATTCAACGTCCTAAAAAGAGAAGAGGTTTCAGCAAAAAATCAACAGATATTCGATGGTCTGAAAAAAGCATTCGGTGCTGTGCCTAATTTGTACTCTACGTTAGCTTATTCCGAAAATGCGCTAGAAGCTTATATTAATCTTGAAAATAGCAAAACCTCGTTAACAAAAAAAGAAATTGAGGCGGTAACGCTAGTAGTTAGTGAGGTGAATAGTTGTTTATATTGCTTAAGTGCACATACTATGGTTGCCAAGATGAATGGTTTCACAGAAGAACAGACGCTTGAAATCAGAGGCGGAAGCGCAGGGTTTGATAAAAAATTGAATGCTTTGGTAAAACTCGCCAAACAGCTTTCAGAAAAAAGAAATGCAGGTGATGGAACATTGGTAGCAGCCTTTTTTGATGCCGGTTATTCGAAAGAGAACCTTATTGATATGATCGTGCACATAGGCGACAGAACTATCAGTAACATATTACATGCTGTAACCCAAGTGCCTAATGAATTTCCATTAGCAAAATCTATTAGCTAGTAATAACTATTCAGTTAACGTCAAAATAACTTTAAATCTATAGACTATGATGCCAAGAACACAAGCTCTAAAGCCGGAACAGGTGCCGGCTGACTCTAAACCAACTCTTGATACGTTCACCAGGATGCTCGGGTTCACGCCAAATATGCTTGCGACATTTGCGCAGAGTCCAATTGCGTTCAATGCATGGGCTACTTTCCGCAGTTCCCTGAACAAGGTGCTTGACGTGAAGACGCGAGAAATCATCAGCCTCGCCGTCTCTGAGGTGAATGGCTGCAACTACTGCCTGGCGGTTCACAGCTATGCGGCCAGTATGGCTAAGTTGCCGGCCGATGAAATTATTCTCGCTCGGAAAGGCCATGCTATCGATCCGAAGAAGGACGCCGCCGTCCAGTTTGCGCGCAAAATCATCGAGACCCGCGGTCAGGTCGGTGAGTCTGATCTGGAAACTGTTCGTCAAGCTGGATATACAGATGCGAATATCATGGAGATTGTCGCTCTGGTGGCTATGTATTCGCTGACGAACTTTTTCAATAACGTGTTCGATCCGGAGAAGGACTATCCCGCTGTTCCGCTGGCTGGTTCGATCTAACTTTTATTTGGTTGGATAAATGATCTTCCAAGAGACATGAACATGCTGAAAACAAGATTGCAAGATTATAAGCGACAGTAATATAAGTTAAAAACAAGAATGGACATCGGAAAAGCAGAACCTAAATTATACAGAGCGAGGGGGACTTCGGACAAATATTTACCAACTTTAGATCTGGAACCAAACCCCCAGGAACTTATCCGGACTTGGATTTCACTAATCAACGTTTGCGGTTACTATATAATCAGTCATACCCAAGCGGCATTGGAATTAGGGTAAACTCCGTAGCGCCTGTTTGTCCTGGCCGCATGGTGGGAAACACCTTTTTTACAGAAACAGAACAAGCTGTACTTAAACTGGCAGAAGAAATTGCCTAACTTGATAAAGCTGGGGTTTCTGATGAAACTTACGAGCGAGCACTAGCGCTGCTTGGTGAACAGAAATTAGCTCAAGTAATTTTTGTTACAGTTACCATCGGTAGCAGGAACCGAATCGCTATTGCCATGCATATGGTAACCGGAGAATAGCTCAATAGTGCAATTGATGTTATTTTTTTACATGTATTATATGAAAAAAAACGAAATCTGAACGGGAATGATCAAAGAATATAACGAAAATGCAACATTGGCGCGGTTTGTTATGCACAGCGATAATCAACTGTTTTCAGGATTAGGACTTAGCAATTCAAGTCCTAATCCCGTAAATACTTTTGTTTACAATAAGGGTGAATCGCAAGAAGTACTCATCGATGCGATAGCCTACACAATGCCACCACGGAGCATTCTTCCGCTCGTTTCCAATCAGCATTTTACCTTTCAGCATCCTGAGACCCTAACTGCCTGGCAATTTAACCGTGAATTTTACTGTATCATCGATCACGATTCTGAAGTTGGATGCGTCGGTTTTCTCTTCTACGGAATCCAGCATCCAATGTTTATCACACTAAATGCCGATGAAGCAGAAGAATTGTCCGACCTTGAAAAAGTGTTTTCTACTGAACTGATGGTGAGGGATAATTTTCAGGGAGAAATGCTTCGTACCTTATTAAAAAGGGTAATTATAAAAACTACACGAATAGCAAAGCTTCAAAGTGAAAGCTATTCAAAATTCCCTGACGAAAAAATGGATATTGTGAGAAAATTTGCATTGCTTCTCGAAAAAAATTTCAAAGAACAACATCAGGTTAATTTTTATGCAGGTGCCCTCCATAAATCTCCTAAGACATTGAGCAATGTTTTTGCACGATTAAAACAACCGGCACCTTCGGTACTCATTCGTGAAAAGCTTCTGTTGGAAGCCAAACGTTATTTACATTATACTGAAAAATCGGCTAAGGAAATAGCCTATGAACTTGGTTTTGAAAGTCCGGCACATTTCAGCAAGTTTTTTAAGCTCTATACGGGAACAAATATTTCGAAGTTCAGAAGTATCTGATAGAAGCATTTTAATATAATAGAGATGTCAACGATAGATAACAACATGTACCTTCTTAATGCAATGAGTGAGCAGAATAGTAAGTATTTAACCTATTTCAATAGAAAGTTGGGGCGTACACCAAATCTGTTTTTGACGATGATGTATTCTGACAATACGTCGATAATGGAAATGCAGATATCAAGCTCATCATTAAAACATTTGAAAGCATTTTTAATGTTAGTTTGAGAGATTTTTATCATACATTTATGTAGCTTAAGTCCCGAAAAAAGGGAGGGTTACAAAGTTTCTTGACAGCCTGCGTAATGCTTTGATTAAGAAAATGTATGAACATGCCCAAGTCGGATAACATTCATTTGATTTTAATCCTGTTCTATTTAGGCTAGGATATTTATGTGTTGTAGGAGAATTGCGGGATAAAGTCAATTTAGATTCTATTCGACTAGACCTTTAAGCCAGTTCGTTCAAACCAATTATTTTTCAACTCGATCTTTTTTTCGAACAGCTCGCGAATAGTATGCTCATTTTTTTTATCGATGATTATTACTTCTGGCCTCGTTCCACTTTTCATATTTAATGCGTTTAGGATATCGTTGATGACACGCTGACGTTTCTCCTCTGTAGGTTCTAATTTAGAAACTGATTGTTTTAGTTTGTGTATTAAATCTTTGGATTCAATTCTATAGGCCTCTTCAATTTCCGGCCGGTCAGCATCTAATAACTTATTATCGTCCGAATTGGGCAAACAACTATCAACCAAAACAGAAATACAATCGATTCCCTCATTTTTCAGTTCAGCTTTTAATCCTTCCGATAATGCGATGATACTTATTTTTGATAATGTTTGCGGTATTAAGAATGGTAAGGAAAAAAGGGAGGGTCCACAACAGATATTTAAAATGATCCCGGATTTGTTTTTTCGCATGTCTGGCAACACAGCCTGTATCATACTTATCACGTTAAATAAGCTAATATCAAGTATATGTTTTATTTGAGTGATAGAAGTTGCTTCAAGCAACCCTATGCTGATTACCTCGGTACTATTGATTAAAATGTCGATTGCTCCATATTTACGAAGGATATGATCTACATTATCCTTTATAGATTTTTCGTTATTCAAATCTATATCTACCACTTGAATGTTGGGACATGAACCAAGTTCTTCAGCTGTTTCCCTACTCTTGTCATCAGTGATTACCATGGTTGCAATTACTCCATGTCCTTCTTCAGATAGCGCTTTGGCAATTAATTTACCAAACCCTGTACCACTCCCTGTTACTAAAATTGTCTTTGACATAAAATTAAACTTAAGTTATCAGTTTAGTTGCTGAATAAGTGCCTGTTATTATTGTTTGAGGATCATCACAGTTCACGGTTTTCTTGACAGGCACAAGCCTAAAGTTTTATTGTAAAAATTGTAATTACGTTGTGCATTCCCTGCAATTGCCCTCATATGATGCAATCTCAATATTCTACATGAATTATAAATTTAATAATGTAGTCGCCTTCATCAGTTGCTGTCATATTTAGATGATTTCCTTTAAATGTTGGTAATTTGATTTTAATGTTTGCATCGCCTCATCCATGCGACCACCTAGGATCATTTTTCCTACTGATAAGGTAAAGCCTTTTAGTTGTTCCCATTCAATTTTGGGGGGCATTGCCAGTGCATGTGGATTGGTTTTAATATCTACTATAACAGGCCCGTTATGTGCCAATGCCTCTGAAAGCCCTTCATACACCATTTGAGGCTCATCAATAGTTATAGATTTAAAGCCCATAGCGGTTCCAATTAGCGAAAAATCCGGATTAACAAGATCTGTTTCATTATCAATAAGGCCTTGAACTTCCATTTCAAGTTTTACCATTCCTAATGAACGATTGTTAAATACCAGAATCTTGACCGGTAAATTATATTGTTTAATAGTTACCAGGTCACCGAGTAACATGGTCAGTCCACCATCACCACAGAGCGCAATAATTTGCTTTTCCGGATGCGCCAAAGCTGCACCAATAGCCATCGGCATCGCATTTGCCATAGAACCGTGATTGAACGATCCCAGAAATTTGCGCCCTTTGGTAGCGGCAATATAACGAGCAGCCCATACACAGCACATGCCCGTATCCATAGTGAATATAGCATTGTCGGATACGAGTTCATTGACTGCATGGGCTACAAATTCAGGTTGGATAAGATCCTTTGCACCCGAATCTTTTACATAAATATTTAGATGCTTTTTTACATGGTCATATAAAGTCAATTGGGCGTTGAGAAAGCTATCGTCCGTTTTACTATCTATTAATGGTAGTAATGCTGTTAAAGTATCCTTAATATCTCCAGCCAATCCAAGTTCCAATTTTGCCCTTCTTCCCAATTTTTCCGGTTTGTCATCTATTTGGATTAACTTGTTATCAGTTGGCATGAAAGGTATGTAAGGAAAATCTGTACCCAAGAGCAAAACAATATCCGATTCATGCATCGCATGAAAGGCTGAAGGAAGGCCTAAAAGACCGGTCATTCCAACATCATAAGGATTGTCATATTGTATGCCCATCTTTCCACGAAAGGTATAGCCCACGGGTGCCTTTAATGCTTCTGCAAGACGTATTATTTCATCATGTGCATGGATAGCTCCAAATCCGCAAAAGATGGAAACTTTAGGATACTTATTCAATAAGGCCGCTGCTCTATGTAAATCTTGATCAACTGGACGGTGAATCGAAACAGGTCTATAGTTATGCATGGCGGCAACACTTTCCTGGGCAGGGAGGGCAGAGATATCACCGGGCAGACCAATAACTGCTACGCCCCGCTGGTGAATGGCATGCTGAATGGCAGTCTGCATCATGCGGGGAGCTTGTGCAGGCGTTTGGATTATTTGGTTGTAACAGCTGCAGTCATCGAATAGTTTTATCGTATTTGTTTCCTGATGGTAGTTTGTACCAAATTCACTGGTACGTATAGTCGAAGCAATTGCGATCACCGGCACACCTGAACGTTGCGCATCGTAAAGACCATTAACAAGGTGCACATGTCCTGGGCCGGAACTTCCTGCGCAGCATCCTATTCCGTTGAGTTCGGCCTCTGCCGCCGCCGCGTAGGCGCCGACTTCTTCATGGCGTACATGAATCCATTTTATTTTTCCATTACGTCGAACAGCATCATTTAGCTCGTTTAGGCTATCTCCGGCAACAGCATAGATCCTTTTTACGCCATTTTCCACTAGCATTTCAATTAGTTGTTCAGCTACTTTTTTACCCATGCGTTTAGTTTTTGAAATATAATGATTGATTTTTCACCAACGGTTATGGCATATATATAATAATAAACGTCATAAGACTACTTACTTACTTTTACGCCATTCCAAAATGCGATACGTCCTTTTATACCCTCGGCCAGTGGTCGTGGATTAGGATAGTACCATGCAGCGTCGGCGGCTTGTTCCCCGTTAACAATTACATTGTAGTAAGATGCCATACCTTTCCAAGGGCACGTCGTGTGTGTATTTGATTCCGTTAAGAATTCTTTTTTCACGGAATTTTCAGGAAAATAATGGTTACCTTCGACAACAACAGTGTTTTCACTTTCTGCGATCACTTGATCATTATAAATTGCTCTCATTGATATTGATTTTTGTTTAAATGTTATTGCTTTTTAATGACTAATTCCTATTCAAATTATTTAAGCAGTATGGCAAAACTGAATTGAGAATCAAACACTTAACTCAATGCCTCACGTTATACATACGTTTAACGAATGCAAGTATCTTAATTGACTACTAAAGTATAAACTTTGATTAAAGCGTACATTGACAAATGTCACATACATTGAAGTGGTGCCAAAGTCGAAGCTACTCCATCAGAAATGTAGTTTTTGGAGTTTGTTTCTTTTGAAAAGATTTCTGAAGCATTTTAACCTATGCACCTCATTTATATTCGGGGACTTTCAGACGGAGGCAGGACATAGGTGAAAATATCCATACTAAATGCACAGACACACCTATATGATACAGCTTTAACGCAATATAATATGGGTAATAAATAACATTTTTTTTCGCACTAGATAACTTAAAGATTTGCTTTTGACAACATGTTTTTTATTTTATCACTTACTTTAAACCGAGCTGACTAAGAGCCTGTTTCCAGAGATCAATGGCACTCACCATTTCGATTTCATCTAAAGAACAATATCCAATACGTATGAAGTTGTCTGGCTTAGAAGTATTGGGCTGAAAAAAGTAATTAGTGCCGTCGCTTATCTTTAATCCCAACTTTGCCGCATTTAGCGAGACTTCCCTGGCACTAATATCTTTTCTATAAGTTGCCCAGATTGCAAGTCCTCCGTTCGGCCGCTCAAAGGCTAAATATTCCCCCAACTGCTCGTTAAGCAAGCGGCAAGTGTTTGTCAACCGCCCCTCATAAACCTTATGTGACTTTTTGAGGTGCCGCGAGATATCACCAGTAGACAAAAGTTCGGCAATTGCTTCTTCCAGTAACTGTTCTCCTTGCCGATCTATCAATTTACGAATCGCTGCGGCTTGGTTTATTACTGCCTCCGGAGCCACCATAAAACCAATCCGGATGCCAGGGGCAAGGCTTTTGCAAAAGGAACCTACATAAATAATATTTCCTCCGTTATCCAGACTTGCCAAAGGCAAAAGCGAATTGCTTGAAAAATGATAATCGAAATCATAATCGTCTTCGAGCAATGCAAATTTATATTTACGGGCAAGATTCATCAGTCGCATACGTCTTTCCGCACACAGTGTAACCGTCGTAGGCCGATGGTGGTGGGGAATAATATAGATCATTTTAGGAATCACCTTAGTCTTACACAACTGTTCAATCATATCTATATCCATACCATCTTTATCTACAGGAATAAACGTTAGTTTTGCTCCAGTAAGCATAAATGCTTGATTTGCATCCTTATAACCTGGTTCTGGTACGAACACGTGATCTCCCGGACGAATGAGTAACTGTGTCGTTAAATAGATGGCCATCTGTGTTCCTTTGGTTATCAGTATTTCTTTTTCAGTAATCTGCATACCTCTTGTCCTGTTTAAGAAATTGGAAAGCTCAACCCTTAGCCTATGGGAACCATGTTCCGGACCATACATGAGAAATTGCCCTGCCGAGCGGCTTTTCCCAAATCTTCTGTATTCCCGCACTAACTGCTCAATAGGTGCAATCCTCGGATCAGGAAAACCGTCATCGAGTTTATATAGCGGTGCTGGCAATTCCTTGGCATTTGATTCTATACCCGGATCTATACTTGTTGATACATCAATAGATCTATTTATCAATGGATAAATGGGGTGCGAACTCCGTGTCAATTTTTTGTTGTTTTGGTTATTAATACGGACCGACGTCTCAGGGAGGTTACCTGAAACATAGACACCACTTCGGTCTCTGGTTTCCACCCAGCCCTGTAAGCTCAATTCTTCGTAGGTCTTAACGACTGTTTTTCGGTTAATTTTTAGCATTTGAGCAAGTTCACGCGAAGGTGGGAGCAGCTGGCCTGGCTTCAGGGTGCCTCGACAAATTAACTGGATAATTTCAGATTCCAACTGTAAGTATAAAGGACTATGCTGCCTATCTTTTCTAAATGCAATTTGAAGAAGTTTTATGATCATATTTGGACCCTTGTATATTTTGAAATTGGCCCACCAAGGTAACCAAAAAAAAGATTAATTTTATAGCTTGACCAAAGAATCATTTTAACAATAATAAATATTGAACTCTTTATGAAAGCAATAATTGTAACAAACCAGGCGGCTGGAATAGCTGGGATGAAACTGGTAGAGTTGCCAGAGCCAGTGGCGGCTATAAACGATGTCATTGTTCAGGTTTATGCAGCCAGTATTACCGGGGACGAGTTGTCATGGCCGTCGACCTGGACAGATCGTGCTGATCATGACCGAACGCCCTCGATTCCAGGACACGAACTGGCTGGAGTGGTTACGGCGCTTGGGTATGGCACAACGGGATTATCAGTAGGACAACGCGTCTTCGGCCTTCAGGATTGGTATAGAAACGGCACACTGGCCGAATACGTGGCGATAGAGGCACGTAACCTTGCACCATTACCAGACAATGTTGACTTCAATGATGGTAATGCACTAGTGATGCCGGGCTTAACTGCGTGGCAGGCACTTTTCGATCATGGCCAACTTCAGGCAGGACAAAGAATCCTCGTGCATGGAGCAGCTGGTATAGTAGGATCAATGGCCGTGCAGCTTGCACGTGATGCCGACGCGTACGTCATCGGTACTGGACGTACTTCTCATCGCGAAGCGGCGCTCAACTTTGGCGCAAATGAGTTTGTCGATCTGGATAATGATGAGTTAGAAAGCATTGACAAAGTAGACCTGGTTTTTGATGTCCTCGGGGGTGATATTGCGAAGCGTTCTTTGGGCGTGATTCGCTCCGGAGGGAAATTTGTGACCATCACGGGACCAATCGAAGAACAGATCAACGGAGTTAAGAATATTGACTTTGTTGTCGAAGCCAATCGGTCTCAATTGATTGAGATTGTGAAGAGGTTTGGTGAGGGAGGTCTAAAGACGAATAGCGGTATCGTTGTTACGCTCGATGACGCGGTTAAGACATACAATTCTACTGATCAGATTAAGGGTAAGACAATTGTTCGCATAGTTTCTTAAAAGCAAGTAAATAGGGGGATAATCTGCGTCGATTTTCGTTAGCCCCCTTTGAGCTAACTGATGAAACCATGGAGTATGTATTATCCTTCAGCATTGAGGACGAACATACTCCATTTTCTTTCAGTATTGGTCCTTGTGTTTTAACTAGGTAAATGAACATGAAATAAATTTGTTAAAGTATGAATGAACGACTACAGATAGAATTAGTAAATCCACAAACCAACGTATTAGCGTTTAGGTTAGTACAGCTTAATGATGACAACTATTTTAAAAATCTGAAAGGCTTCAACTGTTATAAAATAATACTGATCAGAAAAGGAAAAGGTCACTTAACCTTTGATAAGGTTAAGTATAAGTTCTCTGAAAATTGCTTAATAAGATTTCCTATTTATCAACCTTTTCAAATTGAGGCCGATGGTCCACTTGAGGGTATATTATTACAATTTCACCCGGATTTCTTTTGGAATCATAAATATGAATTGGAATTAACCAGTAAGCAGGTGCTATTTAAGAATGTTGGCGAAGTCCCCTCAATCAAAATCAGTAAAGGGGAAATGAATCAACTCCTGCATCCATTGGATAATCTTATTTCGGAACTCCATAATGACCGTTTAGGTCGTTATGATATAACGATTTCCTGGGTAAAAATATTTATGATCTATGCATCTCGGATAAAGATGGAAAGAGGAAGTGATCAATCAGAAAAACTTTCAGCAGCGCATTACATGACCCGGAATTTGATCGATGCAATAGAGCAGCATTTTCACAGTAAGCACAGGCCAGCAGATTACGCCAAATTATTAAATGTCACCGTCAAAACACTGAATCGTAGTGCTAAGCAAAACTTTTATAAAACTGTTAGTGATATGATTGCAGAACGCCTCATAACGCAGGCTAAACATGAATTGTATTTAAGTGATAAGCCAATAAAGCAAATTGCAATTGAGCTGGGGTTTCATGATATGGCTTATTTCAGCCGTTTCTTTAAAGTGAGAACGAGTATGGCACCTGACGTTTATCGTAAATCATTCCGAGATACGTCTGATTAGGCTGTCAATAATCAGATATGGATGTCATCATTGATGCCTACCATTTGTCTAGTAACCATTAACAATTATACAACAAGTTTAGATTTAAAGATTTGTTGGTATATCCGACAAAAAGGGTGATTATCACAACAGATTGTCCTTTCCGTCCATTTATCTGCTTTGCTTTATACCTTAATTTTACCAGTCATAATAAGGTTTTTATGAGGACGAATAGTGCTAAAAACATGCATTGTGGCTTTGCTGCTGTAAGAGACAATAAAAGTGAAATTTTTTTTTACTTAAAGCAATCAGTTATTTCTATTGATGCCTGAGTCTATATTTGATTTTTTTGAAAGTTATATCAGAACTTATGACCTATTCTCTGACGAGGAGATTGCAACTATTAAGTCTCTTGCAATACCCAAGCGACTTAAAAAGAGACAATTTTTACTACGTCAAGGAAGCATATGTAGATATCACACCTTTGTATGTAGTGGCTGTTTCAGGTCATATCGAATCGATGGTGCGGGCTATGAGCACATCATAAGTCTCTCTCCGGCCACGGTTTGGTTAAGTGATCCGGTTAGTCTTCTAAGCAGTTCGCCTTCAAACGAATTTATTGATGCGCTGGAAGACAGTACCATCATACAACTTTCAATACATAGTTTTAAAACCCTTTTGGAAGATATACCTAATTTTAATATACTAGTTACCAAAATCATTAGGGATGACTACTATATCAGCCGTGATAGGATATACATGATGCTCAGCCTTCAAGCAGAAGAAAGATACCGGGAGTTCATCCGGAATTTCCCTAAATTACATCAACGTATCCCGATATATATGATAGCTTCTTATCTTGGGGTATCAAGGGAGACATTAACAAGGGTACGGAGCAATATGTTGGAGCCTTGACGTTTTGGGAGGCATGAAGTAAATTAAGATGGTTGGGAGGATGGTTTTCTTATAGAAAATAAGGTTACACAAGGCCGAAATATTGATAATCAAAATTAAAGATTGAAAGTGCATGCAATGATAATCATTATATACTTTTATGATAATGAACATCTTTCTTCCGATCGAATATCGACCACCTCATTTTGCTCTAGCCAGGTTTTAAAATTATTCATGTCTTCAGGAAAATGATGAATAATCTTGCCGTTTTTGAGCATAATAGTAAAGAAGCATGATGTACTAGCATATTTTTTTAATTCTTCCGCTAAATATTCAAAATTAGGATATCGATTTTTCAAGACCACTATCTCTCACTGTTAATATCTTTCATCAAACCGGTTATACCCAGTATAATACTAATTCGGGTATAACCGTAGAATTAAATCCCTTGAAATATGCTGCCTTATATTGCAGTCGGACTTTATATTTCAATTAGAAAATGTTTATTGTTTATCGATCAATACTACTACCCTCACTTGCAGTAACTGCTACAACAAGATATACAACGACGGCATTGATATAATAATACGCTGCATCAAGCCCCTCAAAACCAAAAAGAAACGGCACGAGCATAAATATTGTCGCAACTAGGAGGTCAAGTACAAGATGCCCGCCGAATGGAATTATTTTAAATACTCCATAACGATACCTGGTAGCTAGGCTAACAAAAATAACAACAATACCTGTAATTACAGATATCCAGGATGCCATAGGATTGTTGTTGCCCAATTGTAAAATGAATGGTGCAACAATTAATGTAACAGCGGCAAGGTAGTCTACAATGCCGTGATTAGTTGGAGAAAGAAACCTTAATTTCATGTTATTTAAATTATGTTGAAAGATTATTAGTTCAAAAGACCAAAATTTCTAATGATTAGTTGTTAGTAATACTGCTCAGATAATGCCCACTTTTGTACACCTCACTATCACTGCAACACAGCGGTTCCTTTGTTATTGTCGATAAGGAATCTCCAAAATCCATCAACCTTGTACCGGATGGTATCGCAGGCCGTGCCTGCGAGCTGAATAGAATCGCCATCTTGCCCTGTGCCATCAATCGATCAGTCTACCGCGATCTGGGCAATATCTTCAGCAATGAAAATATGGCGAACATTGGCCATTAATGGAATGCCCGGCTTTAGATCTGTTTCAAGTCTGCCTGTAAGCGCTGCCTGATCAGTAATATAACCATCATCCATGACAAACACCGCCTCTGGCTCATATAATTCCATCTGGATAATAATGCTACACGAGTTAAAGTGTTTCACTAACGAAGGCATAAAATCTTCGAGTTTAATAGGAAGCGGGAATGATTTCATGTATTCTAATTAGTTTTCAGGATCATAAAGTGTAGTCCACTAACTATATCAAATGCGAACGAAGCATCCAGGCAAGTTTTTTGTGAAATTCAGTCAGACCAGTCAAATAATCACTGGTACCAGCGTCCTTTAATTGTTCTGCCAAACGGTTAATTTGCGTTCGAATATTGATAACAATACTTTCGTGATCTCCCAACAACTCCTTTATAAAACCTTTGCTGTCGTTTTTCTCCCTTGTCTGTTCAGTAAGATGGGTTAATTGTAACATTTGTTTTAGGGTAGCAGGAGCATAATGCCCCAATGTCCTTATCCGCTCTGCGACATTATCAATAATTTCGGACAGCTCGTTATATTGAGACTCGAACATCATATGCATGGCATGGAAATCTGGTCCTTCAATATTCCAATGTGCATTACGCGTTTTAGTATATAATACAAATTCATCAGCAAGGATATGTGAAAGTACTTGGCTGATCTCGGCGAGGTGTTCCTCGCTTATTCCAATATTTGGTTTCATAATAAAAATTAAAGTTATTTATTTTCTGTAAAACTATGTTCTTGACTTATATCCATCACTCAATGTCACCCTGGTGGATGCCTTTAAGGTCTTGTAACATTGTGATAATTTTATCCAATTTTTCAGTTTCAATCCTGCTAAGTTTGACCTCTATTTCTTCGATTTCCATTTTTGCTTCAAGGTTGGTTCTATAGTCATCATATGCCTGGATTCTGTCCCGCTCACCCTGACGATTTTGAGCCATCATAATTATAGGTGCTGCGTAGGCTGATTGCACCGAAAAAAATAGATTAAGAAGGATGAAAGGATAAGGGTCCCATTTAGAAAAATACGCAAGTAAATTGATGCCAACCCAGGTTAGAATCACCGCAGTTTGAATGATAATGAACTTCCATGAGCCCATGACATTCGTTACTTTATCGGCAAGACGATCACCAGGAGTGCAATCAGACTTATGTTGTTCATGCCACGTTTTACTACTTTTCATTAATGATATTGCGTGTTTTAGTATTTAATACAAATTGATCTCCAAAGACATGAGAAAGCACTTCATTGATTCCGTCGCGATACTCCTCGCTTATTCCAATGTTTGGTTTCATAATATAAGTTTTCGATTTAATTAATTCAGATAAAATTATGTTTGTATTAGGAACTGCACAATGACATTTGTCACAATACATACTTGTTCTTCAATATCATTCTGCTGATTATTGCTTGGAAACTCCAAGTGATTCAATCTTTTTCTGTAACACATATACTAGGTCCTCCTTAAACCACTCGTTTTTCCTTTGCCAAATGTTGTTCCGGGGTGACGGATGTGGTAGTGGGATAAAATTTGGGAGATACTCTTCGTAATTTTTCACTGTTTCTGTTAAGGTATCTTTAGCGCTGTTTTTTAAGTAGTATTTCTGGGCATATTGTCCAATCAAAAGTGTTAATTGTACTTCTGGCATTAATTTTAAAATCTGTTGATGCCATAAGGGTGCACATTCTGGTCTTGGAGGCAAGTCGCCTGATTTTCCGCTGCCAGGAAAACAAAAGCCCATGGGGATGAGTGCGAAGACCTTTTCATTATAAAATGTTTGTCTGTCGACTCCCAACCATTCTCTCAAATTGTTACCGCTGGCATCATCCCAAGGAATACCACTATTTTGAACTTTTTGACCTGGGGCCTGACCTATTATTACAATTTTTGATATCATGCTCGCTTGAATAATCGGTCTTGGAATGTTAGGCAAAAAATCTTTGCAAACAGTACAATTTCTAATTTCTGAAAGTATTTTGTCCATTTTATATAAGCGTAAAACACTTGAAGCATCGACTTCAAGCGTTTTTTTTAAAATTTATCGAAATAATTAGAAACAGCCTACTCCGGCTTATGCAAGCTTACTACTGTTAAAACCGCACCTCCGTTTATCCAGTAGTAGTAGGCATCCACTCCTTCAAATGAAAATGCGAACGGAGCTATCACAAACACAATTCCCACAAGTGCATCTATCGCTAAATGCCCTTTGTAAGGGATAATTCGGTATGCACCCAATTGGTGGTCTGTCAGTAGTGTGAGAATAAAGGCTGCAATGCCTGTTCCGACCGATAGTTGTAAAGCAAGTGGGTTAGAATTTCCCAATCCTAATACAAACGGTAATGCTATTAGTGCCACAGCTACCGGATAATCTAAATATGCGTGTATTTTTTTGGTTACGAATCTCATGTCTTGTTAGTTTAAGCGTTAAAATATTGTTCTTCTACAATTTGTCCGTTTTGCCAAATGGTTCGAAGTATTTCGTGCCATAAGACTTTACTTCCATCTTTCATATCGAAGTCAAAAGTGAATTCAGCGAAAGAAACATCTCCATTCAATGAAGCATTATGCAGGGTGATACCATTTACCTTGGCAATAGCGCCTGCAAAACCTTGCATTTTGGCTATCATTTCTGATTTTCCCTTTGTTACCGTACCATCAAAATCAATAGTTTTGGCATCCGGAGCGAAAAACTTTTCTGTTGCTTCTACGATTTGTCCTTTTTTAACCATCTCGTTTTTTTCCGAGCTTTCTTATTTCTGATTCTTGATAGGAATTCAGTTGACATTCCGAGGTAGGAAGCTAAAGCGTATTGAGGTACACGTTGAACGAAATTTGGATAGTTTAATAAAAAGTTCTCGTAGCGTGCTTCAGCACCATGTTTTAGGTTAAAAAGGATTCTTCGGTGTTCGAAAGCAAGTCCTTTCTCAGCCATTATCCTAAAAAAGGTTTCGAATTTATGGTTCGCTTTTTTTAGTTCCTGCTCTTTATCATAGTCAATTTGTAAAACGGTACTATCTTCTAATGCGATGATGAAAAGCGTAGCGGGATGCTGATAGATATAGCTATTAAAATCAGATACCCACCAATTTTCTATAGCAAATTGAAAGGTGTGGTCTTGTCCCTCATCTGTAACGGCATAAGTTCTGAAAGCCCCTTTAACCACAAATGCTCTATGTTTATTGGTAAAATTAGGCTGCACAATGAATTGTCTTTTTTTTACTTTGACTTCTTTAAAGCCAGACACAAATTGTTCAGCCTCATCATCATCATCTAATGAAACAAAGTTTCGTACATAATCTAAAAGTTGCTTCTTGCTCATTTTTCAATTTGTGTATGCTGTTGGCGTTCCAGCATTAAAGGTAACTTCTGTCTTCTGACAAACAGTTAAAGTCCTGAAAATAATAGTCTGTCTAGTTCGTTGCAATATTTAAATCTGCTATTTTAACCCGCAGTACATCCAACTGTTCTCCCAACCGAATCCGAACATCGAATCGGGATTTGGTTGATAGTTCTGTAAAGAATGTTTTTATTACTAGATCTGGTTTTTCATTGATTAATTTTAAAAATTAAATCAAAATCGAGTAATATCATAAAGAAACTATACTACATGGATCGATGATTTTTCGTCCTCTCTTTTAAGGCTTCAAAATTGTTGGCTGCAATTTGGTCGAATTTTCTCGGCTCCAAAAAATTCACTTTTACTTGTTCTTCCATTTCTTTGCCACCTATGATCACATTAATTTCTTTCTGAATTAGCCCTGTAATAGTGGCTTTTGCCACATCTTCAGGACTATCCATTTTCTCTACCACTGCCGTTTTCATCATACCAGTATCTGTTGCCGAAGGATAAACAGTCATGACATGAAGGGGATATTGATAAAGCTCCCTTCTCATGGCATCAGAGAATTGTCCGACCGCTGCTTTGGTAGCAGCATACACACTGTAAAAGGGCATAGCGATGTAGCCATATCCGGAGGATATATTAACAATTGCACCTTCGTTACTCTTCTGTAAAAGACTGGTTAATTTTTTGGTCAATAATACCAGACCTGTGAGGTTGATATTTATCTGGCCAATAATATCTTCGTCGCTCTGTTCGGTTAACAAACCGGCACTTACAACACACGCACTATTTACCAGGATGTCTAGTGCTCCCCACTCTTTTGTTATCGTTGCAACCACTCTATTTAAATCTTCAACCTCAGCAACATTAGCCTGTATGATAAGAATGTTTATAGATTTCAATTCAGCTTTTAGCGCCTCTAAATGCTCTTTCTTTCTGCCCACAACAGCTATATCCTTTACACCATGCCGTACGAGCTCTTTGACAATTGCTTTGCCTATTCCGGCACTTCCACCGGTAATTAATACCTTTTTGTTTTTCAGTTCCATACGATTCTTCTAGTTTTATGTTAATATATTGTGGCCAGCCAACGACTATAGGATAACACAATAAGCGAATTTATTTTTTGTGCGACCTTTATACGTATGAGCTGGACTAACGTTTGTCAAATTTCTTTAGACGGCGCCATTAGTTAGGCCTTTCCGATTTTACGCTTCTTTATAAAGAACGGTTTTTAATCTTTCATCTTTTAGAATACTGGAAGTTAACCATACGTATTCCTTTAATTTATTATCATAGCCCAACATGGAAAAACTTTGCGCAAATGGACAAGGAGGAAAATCAGGAAAATCCTTTCTTAACACATAGCGATGAGGGTCTTCATTAAATTTTGATTTGTGAACTTTTGGCAGTAAGCCGAATTTCAAGTCCGAATTACTTTCTTCATGGGTCAACAGAATTGTCTTTGCTGACCGAATTTTATGAATGACAAAGTTATCTTCCAATGATGATAAGGCATCAAACACATCGATTAAAATTCCCTTTATCCCTTTTTTCGGAATGGAAATTCCATAAATCAACGAAGAATCTTCAGGGGCATCCGCGCTTTCAAGACGATAGGCATGATCTATTTCAAATTGATCAGCATTATATTTAACAGACTTCCCCACCCAGTATAATTTTTCACCCCTGGTCCTGAATTCTTCTGAGTATCCAAGCTTCCCCAGTTCATCTACAATTGCTACGATATTGTTCTTTCCTCTCATATTGTCTTTTGATTTTATTTTAAATAAGAAATAAAGTTGATACACCGGTAGCAAAGACCGAACAACCGGCTTTAATGTGTTTTTAATTTTTGTACCATATCGGCAGTTAACGGGTCTGAATACAGACCATAGGCGTCAACTAAGACGCCTTGATGACCGGATTTAGTCCTTAACGCATAAACAATCGACTCATCTGCCGGATCGCTATTTCCTTCAAACCGATAGAATTCCACGATTTCGAAGTCATCGGGTTTAAAAGATTCACCAAGCGCCTTACAATAAATACTATCACTTTGCATGTTAAAATCTATGGTATAACCACGTTTGTTTAATCCATTTAATGCTTCTGATAAAGTATCGTATGAACTCATGTTCTATTTCCTTTTATTTTAGTTTACAACCTCGATTGTAAATTTTTTATTATTAAATTCAAATGTGTCGCCTGCTCTTTTCCCTTCAAGGCTCTTGTAGATGGGTGCGGCTGGTGAGATACCTATAAAATGCCTACCATCAATTGTAAAAGGCGCCTTGGGAACTGCAACGATCATGCAGCGGCCATTTACGCTTACGACTGCGCCAGGCTTGACAACATCTGTAGGGTCGAATGAAATGTCATTAATTGCCTTTAAGTGGTCAATATGGACATGAGCCTGATGTTCTAATTCATCCGAGATCTCTATACTCTGCCGATGATGTGACTGATCATCTTGATCTACGATTTCTTCCCTGTCCAGCAAATTACCCATTAAGAAATCGTCATATTTCATTTCTGCTTCATCAATATGATGTCTTTCCAATTTGATTAGTGCTTGCTTAATTGCGTTTTTATCCATTTTTTTTTAATTAAGATTGTTATGATGTATGTTAAGGATGCATAGAATGAATCTGTTTGCCACGAAATTTTACTAAAATTTTAAATTGGGTTATAGAATATTGGATTGACTTTCTAGTCTTTTTTCGGATTGAAGAGAGGCTAATAGCAGGCTGGCGAAACTGACAACGAAAACGGAATAATCAAATGGGGATCGATATCCGGTAAAGATCAGCATACTGAGTGCAAACGTCAGCGTAAGCACGAAACTGCCATAAGCAGCGAGCCTGATTTTATACCCGATAATAAGCAATATGCCAAATAATGCTTCGCCAATAGTAGCTACGAGGCCAAAAAAAGAAGCCATTTTTGGTGCCAGATAAGGCATCATGGTATTTGCATAAGCGACAAAATTGTCCCAATTACCCCATGATACATTGGCACTGCCGGGGGTGCCTAGAAAACCAATACGGTCCAATACCGGCAGTAGGAAACCTGCTCCTAATGCAAAACGTAATAGTACCTGCGCTGTTGGAAAAATATTTTTCATAATGACTTTATATTAAATTAAAGAGAAAGGAATTTAAACCCTTTCAAGTTCACAAGGCCTCAAATGGTCTTTTTATCAAAGTACGGCAGTAAACTTCTTTTTATTAATGACATTTATCACAAAAAGCAAAATAGTAACTATAATGTTGTAAGGGTAAAGTCCTCATTCAAGAAATGGAATTTGTCTAAAATGATTCCGTCATTCAAAGTCATAAATTAATGGACTGATAATTCGATTTTTCCAAACCAGTGAACGATTACTTCATGGCCTTCTCCAGTTGTTTTTCTGAAGGAATCATAGTTAGCCTAGCAGCTAAAGTGTGATAAATGTCCTTGTGCTGGAATCTTGATTTCTCTTTTTTTGTATGTATTAAACAGGATAGAAGAATTTTAAAACTAAATATTGATTATGACATTAAATGAAAACGATCTTGTCGCGGTAGTTGACGAACTACGTCTTAAAGGTTACACCGATAACTTTATCATAAAAGACAATCTGATTTTCTCGACAAGCATGAACCAAGGGTTTAAAGAAGAAGATGTAATTATCGAAGGAGCATACCAATTTGACGTCACCGAAGACGCCTTTGATACACAATACCTATTCGCTGTTTCGGTACCGCAATATGAGTTAAGAGGGCTGATCGTTGATCTTTTAGGAACGTACTTCTATATGGAAGAGCAATCGATCACCAAGATACTGAGAGATGCATCTCTGGTTAGCTACATTTTTGACGATCATGACCCTTATGTAAAATATGGATTGAAAAAAATTACACCATCCAATTTTAATGCAGACAGCAATCGATATGTGTTGCGGATAGGATTTCCTGATTACCCTGAATGTCCTGTAGGAACTGATTTTACGATGCTGGGATTTGATGAACAAACACGGCAGTATGTATGGCTTTCAACAAGCATACTAAACAATAGTCGCCTTAAAAGAGTCGAGTTTAATACCCTGTAATTTTTGGTAAGAGTCAATTTTACAATTGATTTGTGTGATAAATGTCAATGTTTAAGAGATGGCAAGTTTTTAACTTGCCATCTCTATGCTTTGATAATTTTAAGTAATCGGGCGAAATATAAGTTTATCTTTTAAATCCTACTAAAACAATATGATATCAATAGAGACAGACGAGTTCAGATTTGCAACAAAGAATAAAGATTTTTATTTGGACGTTATCCAGAGTCTGACGGAAACGCCAAAAAGGCTGTCGTCAAAATACTTTTACGACAAAAAGGGTGATGGCCTCTTTGAGGCTATCATGATGTCTCCGGATTATTATCTTACCCGGTGTGAAATGGAAATTTTCACTTGTCAAGCCAAACAAATTGTTGATAGGATAACAGGTCAAAATTCAGATTTTGAATTAATTGAACTGGGACCCGGTAATTGCGCTAAATCAATTCATCTATTACGTGCCCTTGTTAATGCAAATGTGTCTTTTAATTATGTACCCATCGACATATCTGAAAACGTAATCAATGAGCTGCAATCATTTCTACCCGAGAACGCCCCAGACTTACATTTTAATGGATTGGTAGGTGACTACTTTGACGCATTAGCACTCCATTGTTTATTGCCAGGAACGCGGAAAGTTGTGATGTGTTTAGGGGGCAATATCGGCAATATGACAATAGCTGAAGCTAACCTGTTCTGTAAAAAGCTTCGTAGTTATTTAAAGCCCGGTGATCAGTGTGTCATCGGATTTGATCTTGTCAAACATCCTGCAATTATCAAGCAAGCATACGACGACAGGGATGGCCTGACCCGGGAATTTAATCTAAACCTCTTAGATAGAATTAACCGTGAATTAGATGCAGATTTTAAGATTGACCAGTTTGACCATTACTGTAGCTATGATCCTTTGACAGGGTCAGCTAAAAGCTATCTCGTCAGTTTAAGCGACATGTCAGTAAACATATCCGGCACCAGCATTCCTTTTGAAAAAGACGAATGTATATGGACTGAAATATCTCAAAAATATTCTAAAGATCAGATTCATCAAATAGCGGCAGATAATGGGTTTGTCCATGCGGCGGAGTTCGTGGACAGCAAATCATGGTTTATGGATGCGCTTTGGACGGCTGTTTAAATTAAATTAATATGGAAAGATTTGATGCGATAATTATTGGTTCCGGTCAGGCGGGCAATCCCTTAGCAAAGCGATTGACTATGGAAGGTAAACGTGTGGCTATTGTCGAATCAGTCTATATAGGAGGTACTTGTATTAACTATGGATGCACACCGACAAAAACTTTGGTTGGCCTGGCTAAAAACATTGCCCAGGCACGCAAGGCCTCAGACTATGGCATCATACTAAATAACAATGTTCCGGATTATAAACTAATCAATCAACGCAAGAACGAAGTTGTATCCTATTACCGGGAAGGACTTGAAAATAGGCTGATTAAGGACCCAAATATTACGGTTTATCATGGAAAAGGCAAGTTTTCAGGATATAAGGAAGTCAGTGTACAACTTGCAGATCTGAGCTATAAATTAATTACGGCGGACTGGGTATTTATTAACACGGGCGCTCGGCCCCGTATTCCAGATATTGATAGGTTGCAATCAGTCAACTTTTTAACGTCGGAAACCATTTTAGACCTTGAATATCTGCCGGAGCATTTGATTATTGCCGGTGGCGGCTACGTGGCACTTGAATTTGCACAGATTTTCCGTCGGATGGGCAGCCAGGTTACGATCATTGAAAAGTCTTCCAAGTTACTGTCAAAAGAAGATGAGGATGTAGGATTAGAAATCACCGGGATTCTTGAGGCTGAAGGTATGCAGATCGTTATGGATGCATCCATAAAACGTGTTGATGCCGAGACGGATGGGTCTATCGCTGTTGAAATTCTTTCCACACAAGGATCATATACGTTAACCGGTAGTGATCTGTTGATTGCTACCGGCAGAATGCCAAACACGGAAGATTTGGATTTACCAAAAACAGGCATTCAGGTTGACGGAAAGGGATTTATTCCGGTAAACGACCACTTGGAAACAACAGAAGCAGGTATTTACGCACTTGGCGATGTAAAGGGCGGGCCTGCATTCACGCATGTGTCGTATCACGATTATATTGTGTTAGCTGAGAACTTATTGGATAAAAAAATGTCCTCTATCCACAATCGGTTAATCCCTTACTGTGTTTTTATTGATCCTGAACTGGGAAGAGTTGGGCTCACGGAAAAGGAAGCCGTTGAAATGGGTCTGGACTTTTCGGTTGCAAAGATGAATACTTCTTTTATTGCCCGGGCAGTTGAGATAGGCGAAACAAGCGGATTTATAAAGGCAATAGTTGACAATAAAACAAAGAAGATTTTAGGTGTCGCTGTGATATGTCCGAACGGTGGCGAATTGATGTCTTTGCTACAGGTGGCCATAATGGGCGGTCTTACTTATGACCAGTTGCGCGATACCATGTTTGCCCATCCCACGTATGCGGAAGCTATCAATAATCTTTTCCATCCGGCACATATAAAACCAAAAGCTAAGTTATGATCAGCATTCGCCAGGTAAGTAAGTTTTTTGGAGCGCATTCAGCAATAGAAAACGTCGATTTTAATATTGCTGAGGGTGAACACGTTGTATTGCTTGGACCTAGTGGAAGCGGTAAAACAACATTACTTCGGATGATTAACGGCCTGGTAACACCTTCAGCCGGTATAATATTGATCAATGGAAAGGATATCCGGAAGCAGCCTCAGGATGAGCTGAGGCGTCGAATTGGTTATGTACTTCAACGCAATAGCCTTTTTCCACATTATACCGTGGAAGAGAATATTAGCGTGGTGCCCAATCTGTTAAAATGGAACAAGCAGACGACTGCTCAAAGAGTTAGGGAACTGATGGCAAAGTTACACTTACCTGAAAAATACTTATCACGCAGACCGGATGAATTAAGCGGTGGCGAGGCACAAAGGGTAAACATCGCGCGGGCGCTTGCTACAGATCCACCGGTATTATTGATGGATGAACCGTTGAGTGCTTTAGATGCCATTACCAGAAAGTCCATACGGGAGGAATTTATGCGACTAGATGAATTCCGGAAGAAAACGATCGTCATGGTTTCTCATGATATCCAAGAAGCATTTGCAATGGCAGATACCGTTGTTTTGCTTAATAATGGGAAACTGGTTCAGCAAGGAAGACCATCTGAATTATTATACAATCCTGCTAATGATTTCGTAAAAGATTTTCTTTCAAACGACTATTTAAAACTTTCGCTTGGCGTTACATCGATTGACGACCTGTGGAATTACCTGCGGGGAGAAAGCGGTGACGAAGAAGGTTTTTCTGCGGAGCCGGTCGGTGATACCACGTTATGGAATGCAATGGAACGATTTCAGCATAACACTGAAAATTGTCAGTTCATCACCATGCGACACAAATCTTCCGGTGAATGGAAGCGCATTACATGGAGCGATCTCATGAATGCATATCGTTTACATCAAAACAATAATCAAAGATGAACGACAATATTAATCTTTGGGAGTTTGTTACCCGCCATTGGGAGAAGTTGCTCGAACAAACCGGGCAACATATCGGGCTTACCTTTATGTCCATATCCCTTGCGATATTCGTAGGTGTCCCGGCAGGTATTCTCATCAGCAGAAAAAGAAAGTTATCATCACCGGTTCTTGGTTTCGCCGGAGTGCTGCAAACAATTCCAAGCATTGCATTGCTCGGACTGCTGATTCCTGTATTGGGTATTGGTGCCAAACCCGCTATTGCAGCACTGTTCTTATACGGCCTGCTTCCTATCGTTCGCAATACCTACACTGGTATTATAAACATTGATCCTGAAATAAAAGAGGCCGCAAGAGGACTCGGCATGAGCTATAAGCAATCATTGCTGAAAGTAGAACTGCCCCTAGCGATGCCTGTAATACTTGCTGGCGTTCGTATCGCGACGATCATCAACGTTGGAGTAGCCACGCTTGCGGCGTATATAGCTGCCGGTGGATTGGGCGAGTTTATTTTTGGCGGGATTTCGCTGAACAATACAACCATGATGCTTGCGGGTGCAATACCTGCGGCCTTGCTGGCGCTTCTTTTCGATTTTCTTCTTTCGCGTCTTCAAAAAATAAGGTTTAGGAAGATAGCGGGCCTTTTTTCCATCATGGCAGGAATTGTTTTGCTTTCGGGCTTCTATATCATTCCATCCATAGAACG
This sequence comes from Chryseobacterium sp. Marseille-Q8038, assembly GCF_965111995.1. Lineage (NCBI taxonomy): Bacteria > Pseudomonadati > Bacteroidota > Flavobacteriia > Flavobacteriales > Weeksellaceae > Chryseobacterium > Chryseobacterium sp. Marseille-Q8038. The sequence goes on from NZ_CBCOPN010000001.1 coordinate 1,834,831, forward strand.
GAGCAAATTATTAGCCGGGTTTACTCCTGAATTCATGGGACGTGCCGATGGTTACATCGGCCTACTGCAAACATATGGTTTAAAGATACCGACAGTGGTTATCAATGATGCCGTTATGTACAAAGCGATTTATGAAAAGAAGCTGGATATAGTGAGCGGTTATAGTACCGACGGCCGGATTGATGCTTACCGGTTGGTTAGCCTGGAAGATGACAAGAAAATATTTCCCCCATATTATGTAGCACCGATTATAAAAGAGCAGACACTCTTGCGCTTCCCCGAACTGGAGCCTGTGCTTAACCTACTTGCGGGTAGGATCAATGATTCGATCATGACTTCCCTTAACTATCAAGCGGACTACCTACACCGTGAACCGGCTACCATTGCCCGTGAGTTTCTTGAAAGCCAGCATTTATATAAACCTGCCCGTCCGGTCGGTAAAAGCTCGATCAGGATTGGCTCTAAAGTATTTGACGAGCAATATATTCTTGCAAGCATTTATACGCAGCTTATCAGGGGCTATACAGACTTGGATGTTTTACCAAAAACCGGATTGGGCGGCACTAAAATATGCTTTGACGCACTAATGAACGATCAGATTGATCTATATCCGGAATACACAGGAACGGGGCTGACGGTCATGTTGCACGCCGATACGGCAACTGTGCGCAGGCTGATAGCAAATAAAGATGCGGTGTATGATTATGTGCAACGGGAGTTTAAACAACAGTTTCAAATCAAATGGTTAAAGCCTGTGGGATTCAATAACACTTATGCCTTAATGATGCGGAAAGAAGACGTTAAACGGCTAAAAATCCGGACAATCAGCGATTTGTCCAATTATTTAAAATTCGAAAAATGATAGCTATTAAAGATAAATACAGTAAAGTCCGCAAACGAAGCGAAGACATCTGTTCGACCTTGGAGACGGAAGATTATGTGGTACAACCGATAGTAGACGTGAGTCCGCCTAAATGGCACTTAGGACATACATCCTGGTTTTTTGAAACCTTTATCTTGGTCTGCTATCTTGAAGATTATTCCAGTTTTAATCCGTCTTATCCTTTCGTGTTTAACAGTTATTATGAGAGTTTAGGCGCACGCGTGATACGGACTAACCGTGGTAATTTAAGCCGGCCAACTGTTGACGAGGTCTATGAATATCGCCGTCATGTTGATGTGGCAATGGACAAGTTGCTTAGTCAAACGATAAGTGAGGAACTACATACCCTTATTATTCTTGGACTTAATCATGAAGAGCAACATCAGGAATTATTAGCGACCGATATCAAATATATTTTAGGACACAATCCGCTCTTTCCAACCTATGAGGAAATTGCAAATCCAATAGCCGTAGATACGGCTACCAATGAGTTTATTACCGTTAATGATTCCATGCACAACATTGGATACGATGGCAACGGATTCTGCTTTGACAATGAACTTGGGCGTCATGAAGTCTTTCTCCCAGCATTTAAAATAGCAAAGAATTTGGTCACAAATGGCGAGTATCTCTCATTCATCGAGGATGACGGGTACAAGAAGCATGAATACTGGCATGCCGAGGGCCTTGATTGGGTCAAAAATAATAACATTGATGCACCACTTTACTGGCATTGGATAGCTGACCAATGGCACTCCTACGGTACGGCGGGAATCCAACCATTGAAACTGGACGAACCGGTGGCTCATGTAAGCTATTACGAAGCATCCGCCTTTGCTGCATGGAAAGGAATGCGATTGCCTACAGAATTTGAGTGGGAAGCAGCGTGTAAGCAATTTCCTTGGGGTGACCGTTGGGAATGGACCGGCAGCGCATATCTGCCTTATCCCGGATACGTCCGAGCGGCCGGGGCTATCGGAGAGTATAATGGCAAATTTATGGTTAATCAAATGGTACTCCGTGGCGCTTCAATTGTCACGCCGCCGGAACATAGCCGTCCAAGTTACCGCAATTTTTTCCATCCGCATTTAAGATGGCAATATACGGGCATCAGACTCGCAAAGGCCTTTAAATAACTGCACGCACGTTTATTGTATACATATAACTCATACTCAAAAAAACAAAAAAATGGAAAGCAAACTTAAAGAACTCGTAAAAGAATTGAATGGTTTGGTATCAAATGGTCAGCTGGTTGATGCGGCTGAAAAATTTTATGCACCTAATGTCAAGACCATTGAATATGATGGCTCAGTAACAGAGGGAAAACTCGCGACAATGAAGAAACTCATCGACTTTGTAGATTCCATTCAAAATGTCAAAAAAATTGAGCTTCTTCGATCGGCGGCTGATGGCAATGCCTCCTTTTCGGAATACATTTTAGATTTCGACATGAAGGATGGAAGCAATGTCTACCTGCATGAGATCATCCGCGCACTATGGGAAGATGGCAAAGTTGTAGAGGAGCGGTATTTCAAAGGATAACGGATTTTTTTAACCTTAAATAATTAATACTACTATGCTAAAGTGGCTTGATGTTATAAAATATGCCAATAACGGCAACCCTACTCCTGACAAAAGAGTGGAAAAGACTGAAAAGGAATGGAAAGCACAGCTTACCGAAGAGCAGTTCAATATTACGCGGCTTAAGGGGACAGAGCGTGCATTCAGTTCTGACCTGTGCTCCTATTTTGAACCGGGAAGATACGCATGCGTTTGCTGTGGCACAGAACTATTTGATGCAGACACCAAGTTTGAAAGTGGAACTGGATGGCCCTCCTTCACGCAGCCGATAGAAGAAAATGCAGTTGCCTACCATAAGGATAGCGCCTTTGGTATGGTGCGTATTGAGGCGCTCTGCAATACCTGTGATGCTCACCTGGGGCATGTTTTTCAGGATGGACCTATGCCGAGCGGACTTCGTTATTGCATGAATGCCGTTTCGTTAAAAAAGGTAGACGTTAGCGAAAAGAAGGTGGATTTGGGCGGAGGCTGCTTCTGGTGTACCGAAGCAATCTTTCAACGACTGAAAGGAGTAATAAAAGTAGAAAGTGGCTACAGCGGAGGGAAGATCACCAACCCAACCTATAGAGAGGTTTGCAGCGGTATAACCGGACATGCTGAAATGGTTGAAGTTACCTACAATCCAAACGAAATATCATTTGATGATTTACTGCGAATACATCTCAGTACCCACAACCCTACAGCCGTGGACCAACAGGGCGCAGACCAGGGTTCCCAGTATCGGAGCATCATTTTTTACAGGACTGAAGATGAAAAACAAACTGCGATGAAGGTTATTCACGAAGTGCAAAAATCATATTTAGATATGGTTGTTACTCAACTGGAAATGTTCGAACATTTTTACAAAGCGGAAGATTATCATCAGGATTACTACAACAAGAACCCCGACGGAGGATATTGCCAGGCTGTTATCGATCCTAAACTATCTAAATTCAGGGAATTGTATAACGACAATATAAAATAACGCTAACTTATTAAAACAGAGACACAATTGAATACAGAACAGTACGAACGAATAAAATGTCTGATCATCGGATCTGGACCAGCTGGTTACACCGCCGCCATTTATACGGCCCGCGCAGACCTAAAACCTGTACTATATACAGGCTTGCTTATCGGCGGCCAGCTTACTAAAACGTCTGATGTCGAAAATTATCCGGGATATCCCGATGGTATAATGGGACCCGAAATGATGGAAGGTTTTCACAAACAGGCTTCCAGAATGGGCGCAGATCTGCGGATCGGGTTTGCAAGCGAAGTCGATTTTTCTGAACGGCCTTTTAAAGTTACTATCGATGAAAATAAGGTGTTACTGGCGGATTCTGTGATTATCGCTACAGGAGCAACACCAAAGCTTTTGGGACTTGATTCGGAAAATCAGTATGCGGGTCACGGGGTTTCGGCTTGTGCCACCTGTGATGGATTCTTCTTTAAGGGTGAGGATGTTGCCATTGTAGGTGCCGGGGATACTGCGGCTGAGGAAGCACTGCACCTATCAAAACTTTGTAGAAAAGTGTACATGTTGGTTCGTAAATCCAACTTCAGGGCTTCGAAAACAATGGTTCATCGGGTAGAAAACACGCCTAACATTGAAATCATGTTTAACGTCGAGGTAAAAGAAATTCTCGGAGATGGTGTAAAAGTTAATGGTACTCGGCTATTCAATAACATTACTTCGGAGGAAACTAAACTGGACGTAACCGGTCTGTTTTTAGCCATCGGCCACCATCCAAACACCGGGTTATTCAGCCGTTGGATTGATATGGATGATGTAGGATATATTAAAACAAAAAATTGTTCCACAAAGACAAATATCCAGGGCATTTTCTGTTGTGGTGACGCTCAAGACCCAAACTACCGTCAGGCAATTACCGCTGCGGGAAGTGGTTGCATGGCGGCCCTGGATTGTGAGCGGTTTCTATCGGCTATGGAACACGGAGCTATTGAATAACGGCTGCCAAATGATTTAACAAATAAAGGAAACAACAAAGTATGGAGGAATCATTAAATTTTGTCGAAGCAATCATTGAGCAAGATATCCATAATGAGGTTTACAGTGAAGGTATCACGACGAGGTTCCCTCCAGAGCCTAATGGATATCTGCATCTCGGTCATGCCAAATCCATCTGCTTGAATTTTGGGCTTGCATCAAAATACAAAGGAAGGGTTAACCTGAGGTTTGACGATACCAATCCAGAAAGAGAAAACAGCAGCTATATAGATGCCATCAGGGAAGATATTCAGTGGTTGGGATTTGAATGGCATAATGAATTCTACGCTTCAGACTATTTTGAAATCCTCTACGGATTTGCCATAGAATTAATCAAAAGAGACCTCGCTTACGTTGACGATAGCACACCTGAAGAAATTGCCGAGCAGAAAGGAACTCCCCAGGTTCCGGGAGTACCTAATCGGTACAGAGGACGTTCGATAGATGAAAATCTACTTTTATTCGAAGCGATGAAGTTTGGCGGCTTCAAAGATGGGGAGAAAGTATTGCGCGCTAAGATTGATATGAAGGCCGCTAATATGCACATGAGAGACCCGATCATGTACCGCATCAAACACACTCCCCATCATCGTACCGGGAGTGCGTGGTGTATTTATCCCATGTATGATTTTGCTCATGGCCAGTCCGATGCTATTGAGCACATCACGCATTCCACCTGCACCCTTGAATTTGTTGCACACCGTCCGCTTTATAATTGGTTCATCGAGAAATTGGGCTTATTTCCCTCCAAACAGATTGAATTTGCTCGTTTGAATCTTGCTTATACAATCATGAGCAAACGCAAGTTGCAGCAACTGGTTGAAAAAGGCTTGGTTGACGGATGGGATGATCCACGATTGCCTACGATAGCCGGTCTCCGTCGAAGGGGTTATACCCAAAACGCTATCCAGGAGTTTTGTGAAAGGATTGGCGTTGCGAAACGGGATGCGATTACGGATTACAATTTGTTAGAATTCTGTGTACGCCAGGATCTAAACAAAACGGCCCAGCGGAGAATTGCCGTTTTAAAACCGTTGAAGGTTATTATAACGAACTACGACCAGGCATCTATTGAAAAGATAGTTTTAGAGAATTTACCAGGAGAAGAAACCAAAGGTAGTCGTGAAGTACCATTTAGCAGGGAGCTATGGATCGAGCAGGACGATTTTATGGAGCATCCGACAAAGAATTACTACAGGTTGACTTTGGGAGGAGCGGTCAGATTGAAAGGAGCATATATCATCTTATGTGAGCATGTTGTGAAAGATGAAGATGGAAACATCTTAGAACTACATTGTAAATATTTTCCGGAAAGCAAGTCTGGTGACGATCAAAGCAACATTAAAGTAAAAAGCACGATCCATTGGTTAAGTATTCCTTTTGCGATCCCGGCTGAAATCCGGCTCTACAGTAACCTTTTTAAAATAGAAGACCCTAGTCAAACGGGAGACGAATTCCTAAATCATTTTAACAAAGACAGTATTCAGGTATTGCCAAATGCATATGTAGAAAATGATCTCATCAAAGGAGATGAAGTAGGTGTAAACTTTCAATTTGTCAGAATGGGCTATTTTATAAAAGACAAGAATTCAACAGCGGACCATTTTATTTTTAACAGAACCGTCGATTTGAAAGAAAACTGGAAGAAAACCTAAAAATGCCTTTTACAATAACTCATACTTAAATAACAAGCAAATACAAATTATTAAAAAAATATAAAAAATGGAAAAGATTGAAATACACGAAGGCCAAAATGGCATCTCTTTTTTTTCGCTTCATGCAGATGGCCAGGAAGTCGGCAGAATGCTTGTCAGTGTTACTCCCGATATATTGGAAGCGGGATATACCAGTGTTGGCTTTGCCCAGCGTAAAAATGGATATGGCAAGAAACTCGTAGACGCAGTAGTTGATTATGCACGCAAAAACAACCTGAAAGTAATAGGGAAATGTGGTTTTGTGGCGATGATGTTTAACAAATATCCAGAGACTTACGGAGACATCCGTGCCCATATGTAAACGTAAGGGTAACCGCTTCGGCGTATAATAGGACCCTACGTCGCAATCCCAAAAGAGATACTTAAAAACCTGAAGTCTGCACTCATGTTACCTGTTGTTATCCAGACATTCAAGCTAGAAGTATTGGTAGAGATAAAAGTTGTCGCATAAGGAGCGCTAGTTGACAGGAAAGCTAATTGGCATTTGATGCCGAATTCAAAAGGATTTTTTAAAAGGAACCAAACACTTTGAAGATAGCGCTAAAATTTAAAAATCATGATACACAAAAAACAAATCGTTCGATTGTTCGCAAAGGATATTACAGGTGATATCATTAAAGACCGTCAGGGAGTTACTGTTAATTGGCGAGCAGGGCAACTGGTTCTCGATGAACCAACATTTAATGGTGGTAATGATATCGGTCCCGATCCGTTTACAACGGTTTTATCCGGTCTTGTAGGTTGTACATTGACCACCTTACGGATGTATATCAAAAGGAAAGGATGGGATATTACAGACATACATTGCTCCGTGAATATGCTTCAACAGGCAGAGCCGTTCAAGACTTCGATTTTCAGGACGCTTTCATTCGGTCAGCCCGTTACCGATGCGCAAAAAGAACGCCTGCTTTGGATTGCAGTGAACTGTCCGGTAGCAAAGTTGCTGCATGGTGAGATTGATATAGAAACCCAGCTATCTGATGATCCAACTGTTCGGGCTGGTGGTGGAGACTACCCACCATCGGATGAGGCTTCAACAGATGCCACAGGGAATTATACAACCCAGTAACGTGAACGACCAAAAAGATTATACCGACCATTTATGTACCACTAAAACCGCAAGTAAAAAGATATGTCTACAGTTGCTTTAAGTAGCCTTAAGGGAAGATGGGTGATGGTTGGTACAATCATGGCCTCATCTATGGCATTTATAGATGCGACTGCACTTAATGTTGCATTGCCCGCTTTGCAAAGCGACTTTCATGCGACAAGCAGTGAGCTGTTCTGGATATTGAATGCATATCTGCTGATGCTCTCATCGTTAATCCTTATAGGTGGATCTTTAGGCGATAAAATTGGACGTAAACGAATTTTTATGTTGGGGATATTGATTTTTATAATCGGATCAGCTGCCTGTGGGTTTTCTCAGAATGTCTTGTCTTTGATTATATTTCGAATGATACAAGGCATCGGAGGCTCACTAATGATCCCTGGGAGCCTTGCACTGATTTCTTCTTCGATAAATGAAGTAGAGCGGGGAAAGGCTATCGGGACATGGTCAGCAGTAACTACTGTCGTCAGTGTCGGAGGGCCTATTCTCGGCGGAGGGCTTGCCGACATCGGACTTTGGAAATATATATTCTTTATTAACGTCCCTATAGGTGTATTTACGTTGATTGTTCTGGCAACAAATGTAAATGAGGTCAAGTCAGACAAGATGGATAAATCGATTGATTTTGTTGGCGCCATTACAGTTGTGTCTGGATTAGCCGCACTAACATTTAGCTTTCTTAGTATGCCTGCTAAAGGGATTTATAGTTGGCAGGTGTCCTTGGCCCTGATAATCGGTATTATCCTTCTCATAGGTTTTGTTCGGATTGAACAGCGAGCCAAACATCCGATGATGCCAATGTCTATATTTAAAAATGGAACCTTCAGCGGGGTCAATCTATTGACACTATTTCTCTATGCCGGTCTTGGTGGTGGTATGTTATTTCTGTCGTTAAATCTCGTTCAGGCGCAAGGTTACTCACAATTTGAATCAGGACTTACTATTCTTCCTTTTTCCATCCTTATGATATTGCTCTCCAGATACATTGGTAAATTATCAGACAAATACGGGGCGCGAATGTTTTTGATATTAGGTCCGATCATCACTGGCACAGGGTTTATGATGCTTGCATCAATTAAGCAGACTTATGGATCAGGTGAATACTTCAATACTTTTTTCCCAGGGATATTTGTATTCGGGCTCGGTATGGCTATTACCGTTGTCCCGCTTACAAAAACCGTAATGAGTTCGGTAGGCGATCAATTATCAGGGACTGCCTCGGGCATCAATAATGCAACAGCACAAATGTCCAATGTCTTTGCTTATGCCATCTTTGGGGCTTTGGCCGTTTTCTTCTTCTCGTCAGGAATGGAAAGCCGTCTGGCAAATTCAAAATTACCTAGTGATGCCCGAAAACTCATAGTTTCTGAGGCTATAAATCTTGGAAACGCCCAGGTCCCAGCGACAGTACAGGAGTCTGATCGTGCTCAAATTGCAGCATTTTATAAGGAAAGCTTCATAGATTCCTATAAAAATGTAATGCAGATATCAGGAATGCTTTGTATTGCAGGCGCGTTTATGACGATTATCTTCATTAAAAAAAAATCTGTTAGGGATGCACCAGAAGGCTCTAAATCCATATTTAATAAGGACTATGATAAGATTCGGTATTGACAGAGGAAGTTATTGGCACCCAGGAATTATGACTAGGGTCCTGAAAGGCATAGAATCCTTAGAACAACACAGGAATTGGTTTCGCGTCAGGAGTCAAATCGGTACCTGCCTTCTCTTTGCCATTACATTACTCAAAATCCTAAAACAAAGCTCATGCAACATAACATCCTTATAGATATATGTGCCATTTTTGGCGTTGCTACAGCTATCATCATTGTTTGCAATTTTCTTAAAATTAGATATATCATTGGTTATCTAATCACCGGTATTTTGCTCAGTCCAAATACTTCCAGCTATTTTGCCAACATGAACGAGGTGGATGTGTATGCGGAAATAGGAGTCATACTGCTTTTGTTTACCATTGGACTTGAATTTTCCTTTGACAAATTGAGAAAAATCCAAAAATACGTATTGGGCGGAGGTATGGCGCAATTGGTCATTACCATCTTAATTACTTCAGGACTTATCTGGCTTACAAGACGACCCAGCTGGGAAGGAAGTATATTCTGGGGGTTTTTGTATTCATTGAGCAGTACGGCGATCGTAATAAAAACGTTGCAGGATTCGAATAAAATAGTAACGCCCCACGGTAAATTTATATTAGCGGTGTTATTGTTTCAGGATATTATGATCGTACCCCTTATGCTGTTTACGCCTATTCTTGCAGGTGCAGGTGGTGACTTATTAACAGCGTTTGGTTTGTTATTGGGCAAATTGGTGCTGATGGGCTTCATTGCCTATGTACTGGCTCGTTTTGTAATCCCCTTTTTCTTAAAAAGTGTAATGAAGGTGCAGAGCCAGGAGGTATTTTTGATTGCCTTAATCTTTATCGTTACCGGTATCGCCTTAGTAACCGAACGACTAGGCTTATCTCTTGCTTTAGGTGCCTTCATTGCGGGCTTGATTATTGCCGAAACTGATTATGACCGTATGGCGATCTCCTGTTTTTTGCCTTTTCGATATGTATTTATGAGCTTTTTTTTCATTTCTATGGGAATGTTGCTTAACTACGAGATATTTCTGACCGATTTCGGTTGGATTGTATTTTGGATATTTTTTGTCTTTGTTGTAAAGTCAGTTGCGGGAATTCTTGCCGTAAAAATATTTGGACTGGAATGGAAAATTGCTCTTGCCGTTGGATTTTCTATCGCGCAAATTGGTGAGTTTTCATTTGTACTCGCCCAAAGCGGGTTGAAGTATCAATTGATAAGTGACAATAATTATCAGATATTTTTAGCTGTGTCCATTATCCTGATGTCTGTAACACCCTTTATAGTAACAAACGCGGAAAAAATACATCCTTTATTTAAAAAATTGATAACTAAAAATGGATAGACCTAAATTACAATTATATGGAACTGACTGGTGTACCAAGTCTTCTGCATTGCGGAATTATCTGCAAAGCAAATGGATAGAATTTGATGATTTTAATGTGGAAACAAATATTGAAGCCGAAGCTAAAGTACGGGGTCTGTACGAAGGTAAATTAAAGTTCCCTACCATAATAGTGGGCAATGATTATATTAAGAATCCAACGATATCACAACTCGAAGAATTTTTGAAAATACACAATATCTCCGGATAATTTTTAGGAGTTGAATCCATTATTTTAATAAAAGACGCCAGCTCAGATAATAATTTGTTAATAAGAAATATGAAAAAAATAGGTTTTGGTGGAGGATGTCACTGGTGTACAGAAGCCATATTTCAGGCTTTAAATGGCGTTGAGTTTGTGGAGCAGGGCTGGATTTCCTCATTGAATCCCTATGATACATTTTCAGAAGCGGTTATTGTTCATTTTAATGAAGGCATCACACTGGATGTGTTAATTGAAGTGCATCTGCTGACGCACAGTAGCGCGAGCGCACACAGTATGCGTTACAAGTACCGTTCGGCAGTGTATTATTTTGATCCCAATGATAAAGATACTATCGAATTAATAATCAATAAGCTGTCAAAGGAAAATGACACCAAATATATTACACAGACACTGCCCTTTGCAGACTTCAGATTGAATTCGGAGCACTTCCTCAATTATTATAAAAAAGACAAACAGAAACCTTTCTGCCAAACCAATATAAATCCTAAACTAGCTGCAATACGCAAAACATTCGGTCATCATATTCGAAATGATTTTTAAGATGGGAAGAATTGCCAAAATATCGGGTGATAACGGTAAGAGAAAGGGTATTGCCGTATATTAACTTTGTGGAGTTAGATAACAATTAAAGTTTTTAGTTATGAGAAAAATAGAAAGTAAACAGGAATTTGAAGAAACAATTCAAAAAGAAGCAAGCGTAGTTGTAGATTTTTACGCCGACTGGTGTGGTCCTTGCCAGACGCTATTACCCACATTGGATGACCTGTCCAAAGACTTTGAGGGGAAGGTCAAAATAGTTAAAGTTAATGTTGATAATCAACAGGAACTTGCCCAGCGTTTTGGTGTGCGTAGCATCCCCACATTGATCTTTTTCAAGAACCAAAAAGCTGTGGAGACCATAGTAGGTCTTCGAACCAAGGATGAACTTCAAAAGAAGATATCCGCGTTGGAAATAGGAAATAAATAGTAACATTCAAAATAAATAGTTATGTTAAACTGGAATGATATCATCAAGTTCGTAAACAAAGGTAATCCTGTTCCGACTCGCAGGGTGGAAAAAACAGACGAGGAATGGAAAGAACTGTTAAGCCCCGATTCGTATTTTGTTACCAGGGGGAAGGGTACTGAGCGAGCACATAGTTCGGATATGTGCGGCTTATTTGAACCGGGTAAATATGAATGTATCAGTTGTGGAACACCTTTGTTTGATGCAACTGAAAAATTTAACAGCACTTCTGGCTGGCCTTCTTTCACTCAGCCCATAGCTGTTGAAAATATTGCCTACCATAAGGATGGTGGTTATGGTATGATAAGAGTGGAAACGACCTGCAATGTCTGTGATGCGCATTTGGGCCATGTTTTTCCGGATGGTCCTGCACCAAGTGGTCTTAGATACTGTATCAATGCCGTGGCGCTTAAGAAAGTAGAGGGCTGAGATCTCTCAAGCATTTCAGATCAAAAATTTTAAAGAACTTAAATAAAATAAAAGCTATAAGTAATGGAAAATTTGAAAAAAGCATATTTGGCGGGTGGATGTTTCTGGGGCATGGAAGATCTTTTCAGAGCACGTCCTGGCGTAATTAATACCGAAGTCGGGTACTTAGGGGGACAGAACGATAATCCCACCTACGAGTATCATCCCGGCCATGCAGAGGGTGTTGAAATTACCTATGATCCAAGCAAGACAACTTATAGGGAGTTATTGGATTATTTTTTCAGGGTACATGATCCCAGCACGGTAGATAGGCAGGGCAATGACAGGGGCAAAAGTTACCGCTCGGCACTATTCATTCAGAACGATGAAGAAGGAAATGATGCCGTGGAAATGATCAAATTAGTTGATGATTCGCAACGCTGGCCTGGAAAGGTAGTAACGACATTGGAGCCGTTCACAAAATTTTGGCCTGCCGAAGACTACCATCAAGATTATCTGGTCAAAAATCCGAATGGCTACACCTGCCACTTTGAGCGCTTTGGAACTTTTTTGTAAAGCAATGAACAAAGTAACGGCAGAAATTTACCAGCTGCATCCCGATCGGTATATATTGGTCTCTGGACAGGAGGAAGGCGCACCTACATGCCCTTATGAAAATGTCCAACAATGGGTTGGCTATGATACCTTAACCAAAGAATATATTCGGTTTACAAAGTCGGTATACAAAAAGCTTGTTGAAGAAATGGAAAATAAAAAAATAAAGATATGAATATAGTAGTTTTCTTATCGACCGCACTCGGCTTCTTCGCCATGACAGGTTGTAGCAACAGTATGAGTAACAAAGCCGAGCATAATAAGGGCTTGGAAGAAAAAGTAAGCATTACTGAAATGACAGGCAATAGCGATAGCACGGACGTTATCTATTTTGCCGGAGGATGTTTCTGGGGAACAGAGCATTTTTTTAAACAGGTAGATGGTGTTATCGCTACCGAAGTAGGCTTTGCCAATGGCCGTACCGACAATCCGACATATGAGGATGTAGTACAGAAAAATACGGGCTACGCTGAAACCGTAAAGGTTACATACGATGCTGAAAAATTGGATTTGAATCTGTTACTTGATTTGTATTTCCTTGCTATTGATCCTACGAGCGTAAATAAACAGGGTAATGATATCGGTGATCAGTACCGTACGGGCATTTATTACACCTCAGGCCAGCAGTTACCACTTATAAACCAACGGATAAATAAAGAGGCGGCAAAACATATCAGAGCTATAGCAGTTGAAGTAACCCCCATAAAGAAATATTATAAAGCCGAGGATTACCATCAAGACTACCTGGATAAGAATCCGGGAGGATACTGCCATATTAATCCGGCACTTTTTAAAGTGGCGAAGGAAGCTAATAAGGCAACCAATAAATGATAATATCATCAAAAAACTATAAAAAATCATGAAAAAAGTAGCAATCAACGGATTTGGTCGCATAGGAAGGGCAGCATTAAAACTGATTTTTGAAACCGATGACCTTGAAGTCGTCGCCATAAACGATTTGATGTCGGTAGAAAATGCAGCATATCTGCTTAAATACGACAGTAACTATGGTAAGTATGCTAAAGATGTTAAATTTGAAGGAGACAGCTTATTTGTGGGGGATAAAGAAATCAAGTATTCCAGTCTACGCAACATTTTAGAGTTACCATGGAAAGCACTCAATGTAGACGTTGTTATTGAAAGTACCGGCATATTTACCAACAGTGCCGATGCTGAAGGGCATATTCTGGCTGGTGCTAAAGCAGCTGTAATTTCAGGTCCTACAAAAGACACTCCAACAGTTGTTTATGGTGTAAATACTACAGATGATAAGACATTGGTCTTTTCTTGTGCAAGTTGTACGACCAATAACATCAGCCCTGTAATAGAAATTTTGGGAAGAAGGTTAGGTATAAAAAAAGCAATTCTTAATACCATACATGGATATACTGCTTCACAAAGCCTTGTCGATGCGCCTTCGAAAAAAGAGCCACGCATGGGTAGAGCGGCCGGCTTGAATCTGGCACCGGCTGCTACGGGAGCAGCCATAGCGACTACTAAAGTATTACCTCAGTACGCCGGAAAGTTCGACGGCGTTGCCATTAGAGTTCCCGTCCCTGTTGGCTCCATTTCGGATATTACTTTTATTGCTGAGAGACCTACCACGGTTGAGGAAATCAATCAGATTCTGTCAGAAGAAGCGACCACAGAACGGTATAAAAAAGTGATCGCTGTAACAAATGAACCCCTTGTATCAACTGATATCATAGGAAGTGCTTTCGCTTCTACCGTAGATTTAGAAATGACAAGGGTTGTTGATGGAGACCTAGTGAAAATAATGGCTTGGTATGACAATGAATGGGGATTTACCAATCAGATGATCAGACAGATTCAATCAATATGGCAACCTGAATAAACTGATTTAAGCGCACATGCTTACGTCGATTAACTGCATTCCCCTTCTGAAAAGGATAGGGGAATTTTGATATTTATTGTTATGGAAATTTTGAACAACCAAATCCAACCCTGGCATTTGGAAAGTATCGGACAGAAAGATCTTCCACATTACGATAGCTTCAAAGGAAAACCCTTATTGATCTTGTTTTTCTATTTAGGCTGTCCGGGATGTGTAGGAAGAGCTATCCCATTTGCCAATAAAATGGCGTATGAACACGGGGACAAGATGAACGTATTAGGGATTCATAGCAATTTTGAAGGTCCCGAATATACCAATGATGAAATTATTGAAAATTTAAAGTCATTGCATGTTAGGTTTCCGGTTTTTAGGGATGCCGGTATGGCCACCACTTTTCACGATTACCAAGCCGGGGGGACACCTCACTGGGTTTTGGTAGATAAAAACGGTAAGGTAGTCCGTTCCATATTTGGTTCGGATCCCAATCGAGCATTATTATGGTTAGATTACGCAATTATTGAAGAGTTGGAAAAGTGAATTAGAATTTACCTTCAAAACATTGCAACTTTTGAATATTCAATATGACTATATATAAAGATCATCCACTGAAAATATATAACTCACTTTCGAACGAAAAAGAAATATTCACACCGATTCAAGATGGTCACGTTGGGATGTATGTCTGCGGTCCGACGGTGTACAGTAATGTACATCTTGGTAATGTAAGGACATTACTCTCGTTCGATATCATCTATCGCTATCTTCTGCATTTAGGCTATAAAGTCCGTTATGTGCGTAATATCACTGATGTAGGACACCTGGTTGATGATGCAGATAGCGGTGAAGATAAAATTGCAAAAAGAGCGCGTTTGGAACAACTTGAACCAATGGAAATTGTTCAACGCTATACCGTTGATTTCCATGATATCCTCCAAAAATTCAACCTTTTGCCGCCAAGCATTGAACCAACGGCGACCGGTCACATGATTGAGCAAATCAATGTCATACAGAACATCATAGATAAGGGCTATGCCTACGAATCGAATGGATCGGTATATTTCGACGTGGCAAAGTATAGTGAGGATTACGATTATGGTGTGCTCAGCCATCGGGACCTGATACACACGCTTGATAACTCCAGACCACTTCACGGCCAGTCTGACAAACGGAATGAACAGGATTTTGCGCTATGGAAGCGTGCTGATCCACACCATATAATGCGCTGGCCTTCGCCGTGGAGCGATGGTTTTCCGGGATGGCATACGGAGTGTACCACAATGAGCACAAAATACCTTGGGCAAAGATTTGACATCCACGGTGGAGGTATGGATCTGAAATTTCCACATCATGAATGTGAAATAGCTCAGGGAGAAGCCTCCACGGGCCATGCACCGGTTAACTACTGGCTGCATGCCAATATGTTAACGCTGAATGGAAAGAAAATGTCCAAATCTAGTGGAAATAATATTCTGCCAGATGAGATTTTGGCTGGCGACAATCCTGTTCTTAGCAAAGCGTTTTCAGCTTCGGTGACGCGTTTTTTTATGTTACAAACGCATTATCGAAGTATTATGGATTTTTCGAATGAGGCGATCCTGGCTGCTGAAAAAGGATACGACCGCCTGATGAAAGCGATAAATAGCTTATCGAAGCTTGAGCCTGGAAATAGATCGACACTCGACATCGCTGGTTGGGAAGCCAAATGTTATGAGGCGTTGGATGACGATTTTAATACGCCGATACTTATCTCACACCTTTTTGAAGGCGTTACGTATATTAATCAACTGAAAGACAAGACTGCCATACTTTCAGCAACCGATCTGGAACATTTCAATAAAGGTATTTCAACCTTTGTTTTTGACGTACTAGGATTGGAAATGAGATCGGGTGTGTATGACAGCTACGCTGAAAAACTCGACGGGACAATCAAATTACTAATTGAAATTAGGAATAAGGTGCGAGCAGATAGAAACTTTACTTTGTCAGATCAGATACGCAACCGACTCGCTGAGTTAGCTATCAAATTGAATGACTCAAAGGAAGAAACAACTTTTAACTATTGATCTGATTTAAAGATTCGCTTTAAATTAAATTGTGTTTTGAGATTATATGTATTTTTGATAATAATATAGAAGTACTTTAAATTGAATATTAATATGATCTATCAAGGAAAGCAGAACGAATACTTTGAGTTGGAGTATGTAGATTGTGACAATTTCAGAAGCTTTAGGCCGATTGTATCTGGGGCTCTGCAGCTACTGTGGTTTCAATCTGACGGAAACAAATTGATCATCGATGGCATTCACCAAACTTTTAATAACAACCAGATTGTTAGTCTCTCTCAATACCATCATGTGCAATATGAGCAGATTAACGCTATGAAAATGCTTCGGTTCAATTCAGAATTCTATTGCATAATTAACCATGATAGCGAAGTCGGCTGTAAAGGTGTATTGTATTATACACCTGCAAAAATACCGGTTGTTTCGGTTCAGGAGCCGCAATTTGCGATAATGAATGATGCCTGGAACCTAACCGATATGGAATTAGAAATGAAAGACGAATTGCAGCTTGAAATGCTGCAAATTGTCCTCAAGCGCATCCTGATACTGTGCACAAGAATATACAAAATGCAAGGTACCTTGTCTTTCATCGACGATAGTCAGCATAATTTAATAAGGGAATTCAATTTTCTGGTTGAACAAAACTTTAAGGAGCAGCATAGCGTCTCTTACTATGCAGGTTTATTACACAAATCACCAAAGACCATTACCAATACCTTTAAGAAGATTGATGAAAAATCACCACTTCAGCTTATCCATGACCGTATTCTGTTAGAGGCTAAAAACTTGCTGCATTATACAAAACGGGATATTTCTGAAATAGCGTACGAACTCGGATTTGAAAACGTGCAGGTATTCAGCCGATTTTTCAAGAGACTCTCAGGTATTTCTCCTACCGAATTTCGACTCAAATAAAAGAAGAGAATTTAGGCGGATTAGGCTTAAAAACATAGCAATTAAAAACGTAGACCTCTTTAAGGGCAGATCTTGAACAGTAGGGTAAATCGATCTTAATAGGTTTCGATTTAATTATTGTGCGACCTGATTGACTGAGTTTTTAATGTCTTGAAAAAAACTCTAACTCAGTAAGGCTGTCATTATGGATATAAAACAGCACCATAGCTTTATGCTCAGTGTTCCTGGTACATGGATAGGTCAAACTACCAGCCTTTGCTTAAGCCATATATCTAAAGCATTCTGTATCTCTCTGTTTGGGTACATATTCTATATACACCTTGCCATGTCTTATACTAAAGCAGGGCTCATACTATTGGGATTACGGTAATGCGCAATTGTAGGAGCACACAAATGAGCAACCTCCGCAATAACTTTGTAAGTCGAAATAAAGGGTAAAGAGCCAATGTACTCTACCCTTTATTTTTTATATTTGCAATATTGATTTACAAGGTAATCAAATGAAAAAGAATGTAATAAGCACCATTACTAAATCGTTACCGATAGAGTTTTCCTCTCTTGTAAACTACTCTTTATTAGTCACTTTGTGCTATATTAATCTTTTTAAGTAAAAAAAAAGAACCAATGAGTAAGTGAGCAGGATAAAAACACAGGCGAGTATTTTGTCATTTTGAATGCGTAAAAAAGCTGTAAATATGATATTTGGAAGCATTTCTCATTCTGGGGAATTTTCTATATTAGCCTGAAAACTATGCATCATTACCGCCTCATATTATTCCTGTTGTTTCATAGCCTGCTGATGTACAGTCAGAAGCCACAGCTCCGGCACTATAGCTTAAGTGACGGATTACCCAGCAATACAGTATATTCAGTGTATCAGGACAGTAAAGGGTTTATCTGGTTCTGTACCAGCTGGGGAATTTCAAGGTTTGACGGGCATCATTTTGAGACCATCACCAGCAATCACGGACTTCCGGATAATGAAACTTTTCAGGCATGGGAAGATGAATGGCAGCGATTATGGGTAAGCACCTATAACGGAAGCCCTACCTATATATATAATGGAAAGGTGTATTCTGCACAGAATGACAAGCTATGCCGCCTCATGGAAAAAAGGAAAATCGGTTTTTATGATATTGCTCCAAGATGGAGCCCATACGCTGATCAGCATAAAAAATATATTATAGGTAAAAACAGCATTTCTAATCCAAAAGACAGTACAGCACAATCTCCGCACCTGCACTTCTCTGACCAAGGGAATGAGTACTATATTTCTACAAAAAGGATCATAAGGAAAAATCATCAGGGATTCACCCTCGTTTATACATTTAAAGAAAAAGCCATAAAACCTTTTTTTTATCTCAATGGCCATTTGTATGCGAAATACTATAATATTCTTTATGATTTGATATTTAAAGAAAATATACCTGTTGTCAAAAAAATTGAAATGCCCAGCAATATCCTTGATCTTACAATAGGTAAAAATGGTAAAATATGGATCTGTACCACAAGTGGAATTCTGGAATACAATCCTGATGGAGGTACGAATCAAAATCCACGGTATATTGCCATGAAAGGCATTGTAAGCTATAGCAGTTTTATAGATAAACAAGGCAATAGCTGGTATCCTACCAATGAGGGTGTTTATATGCAGCCCACCAATAAGACCCTAGTGTATACTACAGCAGACGGACTTATTGATAATAATGTTTTAATAGTAAAATACCTGCCTGGAGGAAAACTTCTGGCAGGATATAACAACAGTGCTGTTATGATAAGAGAAAAAAACAGCTTCAAACCATTATATACGCTGGGTGACGGACAATGGAACAGACTCCGGTATATCTTACCTATTGATGATCATATTTTCTTAGCCGGAACAGACAGAGGCTTATATCAATGCAGCCTAAACGGAAATCAATACACAAAACTTCTTGAATATTCTCAGAAATCGGCCGCCATCAGAAATAATACCATCCTTCTAAGCCAGACTGAAACCAAACCGAGAAATCATCTTCTTTATGATCTAAAAGAAGGAAAATTCAGTCAGTTGCCTGAACTGAAGATTTCCATTGCAGCTCCGGCAACGGCTATCGATGCAAAAGGTGTGTATTGGCTGGGTACAATACAGGGGTTATTTTATTATAATCAATCTTTAAAAAAATTTATTCAGGATCATTCTTTAGGCAAAAACCGCATCACCTCACTGAATTTTCTGAAAGGCAGGCTTGTCGTTAGTACTCATTCTGATGGTATTTTTATTCGGGATGGTCAAAAAGTAATAAAGCTGAATACTACAAATGGACTCATCAGTAATATTTGTGAAAAAGCTTATATAGACGAAAAGGAAAGATTATGGATCAATACAGACAAAGGGTTATCCAGAATCACTTTTGATGACTGTATGCACTACTCTATTTATCATTTTTCGGCAGCTGACGGAGTTCCGAGCCACATGATCAATAATATTACCTTTGGAGAAGGAAAAGCTTTTCTCGCTACATCCAATGGTATTATCGTGATCAATCAGGATCATGTCAGCAAAAGCCAGCCTTACAAAGTGTATTTCCTTAAAGCATCGTTTAAAGACAGCATTGTGTACTATCCCCGAAAGATCAGCCTGAAATATAACCAGAATAATGCTCAGATCTCTTACACCGCCATTTCTTATCTGGATGAAAAAGACATTAAGTATAAATATCTTCTGTCCGGAGCAGAAAATGATACCGTAATTACAGAAGAAAGCACATTAAATCTGGGAGCTTTAAAACCTGGAAACTATCAGCTCAACGTCTGGGCTTCCGGAAAAAATAATACTTGGAATAAAACACCTGCCGTACTGGCTATTGCTGTAAAACCACCATTTTGGGAAGAACTTTGGTTTATGGGCGGAATATTCCTGCTGCTGCTGATTTTAATTATTGTGATATACAGGCACCGTATCAATATTATCCGCAAAAAGGAAGCTGAAAAAACCGAAAGAAAAAAGATGATTGCTGAACTGGAAATGCAGGCTCTCCGAGCTCAGATTAACCCCCATTTTATCTTCAATGTGTTGAATGCTATTCAGAATTATTATGGTAAAGAGGATGAATTGAATGCCAATTATTATATGGCAGCCTTTTCAGATCTGATCCGCAAAACCCTTACCCACTCCAAAGAACACTGGAACACCATTGAGAAAGAAATGGCAATGCTGAAAACGTATATCGAACTGGAACAGATGCGTTTTAAGAATCATTTCACGTATGAAATATCTGTGGAACCAGGATTGGAGCAGTTAAAAATTCCGACGATGCTTCTTCAAACCTATACTGAAAATTCCATCAGTCATGGGTTGAGACATTTAAAAACAGGGGGAATTCTGCAAATTTCCTGTAGCAGAAGTGAAGATTCCATCATATGCATTGTGGAAGACAACGGTGTGGGATTTGAAAAAGCCCGTGAATTTGACAGCAGACCGGACGATTATAAATCCATGGGACTGAAAATTACTGCCGGCAGAATTTCCGCAATTAACGAACTGTATGGAACATCCATTTCTATAGAGATCACGGATAAAAAGAGTATAAATCCGGATGTTCAGGGAACTATTGTAAAAATAACCATTAAAAACACTCCTTTTCTATGAGCAGAATAAAGTCTATCGTTGTAGATGATGAACAGGAATCACGCGAAACTCTTCTTCGTTTTCTATCCAAATATTGTCCAGACGTTGAACTCATCGGGGAAGCCGGTTCGGTGAACGAAGCAGTGGAAGTTATCAGGGAAATGTCTCCGGAACTGGTTTTTCTAGATGTCAACATGCCTGTTGAAAACGGATTTAAGTTATTTGAAAAGATATCAGACCGTAATTTTTATACTGTATTTGTGACCGCTTATGATCAGTATGCTGTGCAGGCCTTTAAACATCATGCAGTAGATTATCTGTTGAAACCTATTGTGATCCACGAACTGATCATTACCGTAAACAGGGTTGCCAGGCTTTTAGAAGATAAAAACAAAATCCAGCAGTTATCTGCTATGCTTCATCACATTAAAAGTCCTGTAGAACCGAGCAAAATTGCGCTGCCAACCCTGGAAGGTCTCGTATATGTTCACACCATTGATATTGTACGTCTTCAGGCTGATGACAATTATACTTCTATTTTTTTCAAAGGAGGAAAGAAAATGATGATATCCCATACATTAGCCTATTTTGAAGAAGCATTGAAAGAGCAAGGCTTTGTCCGTATTCATCATCAGCACCTCATCAATCTTCAGCATGTTGAAAAATACATCAGAGGACGCGGCGGCTATATTATTATGAGCGATGAAACTTCATTACAGGTATCGCAGAGGAAAAAAGATGAGTTTCTCCGGATTATTAAGAGAATAAAATAATAGAAAAAGGCAAATTCGCTGAACTGCGGATTTGCCTTTTTATGTTTTGATTTTATTTATTCCTTATTCTTCCCTGTTTACCAACTCCATAGAGAAAGCAGGCAGACAGATCGCAAGGTATTCACAAGGTTCTGAAAATGGGTTGCTGTAACGGATTCTTGCTCCCTTTTCAATAAGAATACTCTGTCCTTTTTCCAAAACAACAATTTCGCCATCAATTTCAAATTGCTTTTTTCCTGAAATGATATAAGTGAATTCATCAAATTCAGGCGTCTGATGAGGCTCGCTCCAATCCGGAGGTGCTACCATATGAGCGATGGAAACATTAGAATTTCCGGTAGAATTTCCCCAATGCTCTTCAATCAGCTTTCCGTCTGTAGTGGGAACTACAAATGGAGATTGTTGGATTTTATATTTCTTCATGCCCAGTCATCTTTTTTAATTTCATAAACAAAATTAGTTCTTGAAGGTTCTGCGAAATACGCTACTTCTTCTTCAGCAATCTTTTGTCCTCCAAGTCTTTCCAGAGCTGTCTGTGAACGGAAATTCTCTTTTCCAATATGGAAATGAACTTTGTCTACGAACTGAAAAATATAATCCAGCATCAGCTTCTTAACCTGAGGATTGATTCCTTTTCCCCAGGAGTTTGTTCCATAGAAAGTATATCCGATGAAAATATGATTATCCTCTTCATCAAAGTCATAATAACGGCTGCTTCCTAATACATTTCCGGTAGCTTTCTCCATAATTTTGAAAGCTCCTCTACTCTCCATAGCTCCTGTAAAAAAGTTTTCAAAAACTTCTCTCTTATAACGATCTTTGTTCGGATGTTGTTCCCAAACTTTAGGATCGGAAGCTACTTCATATAAAGATTCAAAATCCCCTTGCTGTAAGGGGATTAATTGAAATTCTTCGTTCTCTAAAACAGGCTGAACAGAAAAATTCATTGTTTAACTCTTTTTAGAAGAATCTGATTCTATTTTCTTGATTTCTTTCAGTTTGTCAGAAATCTTGATCACTGTATCTAATTTTGATGGCTTCAACGGAACCTCTGCCTGAGCCATATCCCATTTGATGACTAAGTTTCCTGTATTTTCGTCTGTAGGATTCAGGGTAATTTCAAACCACTCCTGTTTGTCTGTCAATTTATTAACGGGTACAGTAACATCTACTACATCCTGTTTAGGATCATAAGTATAAGCACCCCATTGCTGGAAGTCTTTATTCAGGATTACTTTCCATTCTTTTTCTGTAGGAACGATGAATAATCCGTAGGTTCCTGCAGGTACTGTTTTTCCACCGAAGTTAACGGCTTGTCCGAAAGTAATTTTTGTTGATGAGTTAGCTCCTGCTCTCCAAACCTGGCCATAAGGAACCAATTCTCCGAAAATCTTACGCCCTTTCACTCCCGGTCTTCCATAGTCGATAGAGATCTTAGACATTGAAAACTGCTGCTCAACCTTCTGACGCGGACTTGCTGCCGGCACAGAATAATCCTGAGCAAAACTGAATGCTGAAACTGAAATGCAAACTGCTATTATTAAATTTTTCACGTGTAAATTTTTGCTTAAAATTACAAAAATCAAAACAAAATAGCTTTCACAAACTTCGTTAATTTTTGTTTTACCGATATTTTTCTATGAAGATGTTTTTAATTAAATTCTTGTAAAAAGTAAATGATTAACCATTGAACAATTTATTTTTCTTAATCGTTTTCCCCTTTCTAAGCAGTATGGCATGATAAACGGAAGGAACATCATTGGTCCATGTTTTCAGTAGTAAAAGAATCGCTATAATTTCTGCTCTCGTAAGGAGCCCAACCCAGAAACAAAGGTTAAATAAAACAATGGACTGGCATTGTAAAATAACCTGAATCAGTGTTCCAAAAAGTAATAAAGTCCAGATCTTGGCTCCAATAGAGTGTGTGGCTACTTCTTTTCGGAATCTTAAAAAGCTTACCAGATAAATAAGAGCTTCAGATCCTGCAAGAATGATTATTTTGGAAGCATTGGTTTTGAAAAAATCAGGGCATTGTATATAAGCGGCAACGCCTACTGAGATGAAAAAAATCTGATCAACAGTAGAATCCAGACGTCTGAGTTTTTGTGTTGAAATATTAAGATGTCTGGCGATAATTCCATCAAAAATATCGGTTAATAATCCTAAAGATAAAAGAACAACAGCGATTGTCTGATAAAACTCTACTTTAATAAGGCTTAAAGAAATAATAACAAACCCAATGATAAGTCTTGAGAAAATTAAAATAATCGGAATTTTTGATGTCATAAAATGGTAAAATAGGATTCTAATGAATAAAATCTATGCCACAAATTCTTTTGAGAAGATTTCTAAAACAAAATAGCCTTTTCAAGCTCCAATAGCTTTTGTTTTCTCCAGATTCCTCCTCCATATCCGGTTAACTGCCCATTACTTCCGATCACACGGTGACAGGGAATTAAAATTGAAATTTTATTTAACCCGTTTGCATTTGCCACCGCTCTTACAGACTTAGGGTTTCCCAGGATATCAGCCTGTTCCTGATAACTTCTTGTTGCTCCGTAAGGAATTTCTCTGAGAATATTCCAGACTTCTTTCTGGAAAGCCGTTCCTACCAAAGAAAGAGGAACTGTAAATTGAGTTCTTTTTCCTTCAAAATATTCTTTGAGTTCTTCTTCCAGCGTAGTAAAATGAGGATTTTCCCCCTGGATAATATTCGCTTTACAATATTCTGAGATACTTTTAAGTTCTGTAGGAAGCGCTTTTCTATCGGAAAATTCCAGAAGGCAGATTCCCGATTCATCAGCACAGGCTATCATCGTTCCCAGCATGGTTTCAATTCTCTTCAGGTCAATCACTTTTTCCATGCTATTCTTTTTAGGAGAAACCCCAAAAATATTTTTAAAACTCTCATTAAAACCACTCAGACTTTCATATCCTGTATCAAATGCAACTTCTGTAACTGATTCTCCCTGCTGAAGTTTTTTAAAAGCAGTATTGAGTTTCGACATCCTCTGAAAGGCATGAAAAGTTATTCCATGGTGTTTCAGAAACCATCTACGGATTGTTGCCGGTTCCAACCCTCTTTTTACGAGATCATAATCTTTAAACTTCAAGGTGGGATCATCAGCAATTTCTTTCAGTAATTCCTTGATATAGGAAGGAGTTGCGTTGAGGTTTTCCAAAGGTCTGCATACTTTACACGGACGATAGCCTTTCAACATCGCCTCTTTAGTATTGGAAAAAAACTCTACGTTTTCAAATTTAGGTTTCCTTGCCGTACAGGTGGGCCTGCAGAATATCCCTGTAGTCTTTACGCCCATCCAGAATATTCCCTCGAATGAAACATCTTTCATATAAGATGCCTCGTACATTATTTTTTCTGTGAGTTCCATGATTCAATAAAAAGGGGTGAAAATCTTCCTGCTGTTGTCATCGTCTTACTTGTTTTTTCAAGCTCTCTGTACATAAAACAGGCTAACTTTTCATGTACTTTTGCACTTTCTCCATTCCCAAAGAGTAATGGTTCTCTACCATGAGGTAATTGCTTAAAACCAATCATAATTTTTTTATTCAAAAGTAGAAAGATCATTGCGCTCTATACAACCGAAAAATGAACAACTATTTTTTAAATTATCATGTAAAACTGAAGTTTGGGGTTAAAACAAAATTGCTTTTTCAAGTTCCAGCAGCTTTTGCTTTCTCCAAATACCACCGGCATAGCCTACCAATTCACCATTAGAACCTATTACACGATGACAGGGAATTAAAATTGCAATTTTATTGATTCCGTTGGCTGTTCCTACGGCACGTATCGCCTTCGGATTTCCTAATATTTCTGATTGCTGCTTATACGTTCTTATTTCTCCCATGGGAATTTCACGGAGCAATTGCCATACTTTTTCCTGAAACTCAGTTCCTGTGGTCCATAAAGGCGTTTCAAAATGGCTTCTTTTTCCTTCAAAATATTCTTCCAGTTCTTTTTCCAGCTGTGTGAAATGCAGATGTTCTTTCTCTACAATCTCAGCTTTCAGAACCTTTGCCAAAGCCTTCAGTTGTTTATCAATATTCTTCCGGTCTGTGAATTCAAGCAGACATATTCCCTGATCTACAGCACAGGCAATCATTTCTCCCAGTGGAGTTGAGATATTTTTTTGGTGTATTTCCATTTCATGACAATAAAAAACCTCATAAGCTTTCTTACGAGGTTTAAATTTATATAAAAAATAATTTAATATCCATAAACAGCAGATACTCTTACATAATCATTTGAAATATTACCGGTCTTCTCCTGATAATACATTGTGAAAGGGAGATCATTATTTTGATATTGAGAAACTATTTCAAATTCTTTTTTCGGACTATCAGGTAATGAACCGAAATAATACTTTATCTTTTTACTTACATTATTCCTTGAAATTTGTGAGTAATCCTGAAGTATAAAAACATTATAAGCATATTCAGGTAGTGCCAATATCCTGTTTCTGTCAATCAAAAAATCAGGATTTGTATTCTGATCATATTCATAGGTCATCACATCTCTCAGCTTAGATAAATTTCCCTCTTCATACCTTTCAATCTTTGTTATATTCTTATTATTTATAAAGATTTTCAACATGTCTGTATTGAATGGTACTCCGGAATAACTATCAATATAGTTTTTCACAATAATGATATCTGCAGAGGGATACTCAAAGGTTCTGTAATTATTTACGTAGCCTGGATCTAAATTTTCTACCTTTATAAGTCTTTGATTATTATCATAAATAAGCTTTCTTTTTTCGCTGAATGGAGAGGCATCAGCAAGTCCGGGATAAGTGTTTCCTTCAATAGAAATTAAGGTGAGTAATCCGTTGGTATAGCTAAGATTTTCAGTATAATTTCCATTAATATCCCAAACCTTAACCAATTTATCATTGTCGTACTCAAATTTAAAATCTAGTTTCTCAATCATGGAAAGTACACCATTTACCTGCTCTTCATCTTTAATAGTAAGCGTTTTAATTTTAATTAATGGTAGATCGTTATTGGGGGTTTGATTGTCTAAATCATCTGAACTTCCGCATGATAGAATTGAGAAGAATAAAATTCCTAATAAATATTTTTTCATAAAAGGCTTTTAGCGCCGCAAAACTATGAAAAGTTCATAAATAACTCCAACATTATGAACTGACTATTTTCTGAATCTGCCCTCATATGCCTCGCGTTGTGATAGATAACAAAACGAAAAGTATCCCCCAGTTTCAGTTTGATCCTTTGAAATACTGATGCTGGTTTTGGTTTTTTGGAGATCAACATTATGGGCTTTTTCTAATAATTCAAGGAACTGCTGTTGCTGGAGAATAAATTCATTCACAACATTCTTATTCAACTGGCTGTGTATAGGATTCATTTCCTTAAGGGTTTTCATCTTATTCAGTTTCTCTTTGGGAAGCATACTTTTCGCAAAATAATTTCCTAGAATTCCTGGTTTGAAAATAGTTTTCGGAGAAGTTTTGGAGGCAGCTATTCTGTTGGTAATTTCAGGAATATAAAAGTCTCCGTATCGGTTGAGATGTTCCAGACATTCCAACGTACTCCAGGTATTTTCTGTGACTCTGAAGTTCAGCTCTTCTTCCGTTTTTTGCATAAGCATTTGCGCATATTGAATATGCTGGCTGGTTCTTCCTTTTAATTCATCCAATAATGCTGAGGTTGAAATTTTCATTATATTTTTTATACAAATATCCTGATCTGATTATTCTTAAATCTTGACTGAACTCAAGATTTTTTAAGTCGGGACAAAGTTTCCGGAGACATTCTCAGATAATTGGCAATATATTTATTGGGAACTTCCTGAAACAGCTTGGGACTTCGTTTCAAAATTCTCTCAAATCGTTCTCCCGGAGCGTTGATCAGTAAATCTTTTTCTCTTTCCAGCTGCTGCAATACCAGATCTTCAAGGATACTGATCCAGAATTTCATATGTTCATCATCCGATTGTATAAACTCATAAAAATCCTTTTTTGAGGCTATTTTTACGATTGTTTTTTTAATCGCCTGAATATAAAGATCCGAAGGTTTTTCCGATAAAAATGAATCAAGGCAGACCATAATATTTCCGGTATATCCGAAACGAATTATTCTTTCTTCATTTTCATCCATCATAAAAATCCGGACACTTCCTTTTTCAATATAATAAATAGAGGTATCTGTACTCCCCGAAATCTTAAGAAATTCATTTCTCCTGAATTCGTTCTTTTCCCAATGGATTCCGCTTTGAAGTAATTTTTCAACCATTTCATTTTATTATTTGCTTTTCCAAAGATAATAGGTAATTTTAAAGTTTTAAAACACTAATCACTGATAATGCTCAAAAAAACAGCCTTTTTCATGCTGCTTTCCATCGGATTTTCCGGAATGAAAGCACAGCAGACCATTCCTTTCCGGATCACCAAACATCATAATATCATTGTTAAAACTCTGGTTAACAAAAAAGATTCACTGAATCTGATGTTCCAGATTGCCATGAAGGATTATTCAATCTCTCCCGAACACAAGCTGAAAGCAGGTCATATTATTTTCAATAAAGATGAAATAAGTGATCATAATACCGTAGAAATTGGAAAAATTACCCAGAAAAATGTACGTTTTTTTGATAACCAATTAACAGGTCATGAGGCTGACGGAAAAATAGGGACCGGAATTTTTGAAGGCAAAGCTTTTAAAATTGATTATGACAACAATCAATTTGTGATGTATGATAAAATGCCGGACCTGAACGGTTTCCAGCCTATTAGTATCATCTTAGATCATGATGGATTCTACCTTGCCGGAGACAATATCATTGATGGAGATCATCAGCAGGAGGCCTATTTTGTCTTACAATCCGGATTTTCAGGAACAATTTTGTACAGCAACACCTTCGCAGAAGAAAAGAAACTGGACAAAAAACTAAAAGTAACCGGAGAAAAAACTTTGAAAAATTCTGAAGGGAAAAGCTTAATTACCAAACAGGCAGTTCTTCCTTATTTTAAATTGGGAAATCAGGTTTTTAAAGATGTTTCTGTAGGATTTTTCTCAGGAGAGCTAAAAACACAAAATGTAAGCTACCTCGGTGCCGATATGCTCCGCAGATTCATCTGGATATTTGATGCAGAGAGAAAAATGGCTTATATAAAACCCAGCAAATACTTTTCGGAACCTTATTACAAAATGAATTAGAATATGATAAACACCTTAATGCCAAGAAAGATAATGAAGATCAAAACTGCCGCAGCACTTTTGTTTTTTCAACTGGTTATAGTGAGCTGTCAGAAAGAAGAAAAGAAAGCCATTGTCACAGAAACAAAAACTACGATTGATTCTGTAAAAACAACAAAAACTGAAGAGAAAATAGATTATACCAACTTTAATATTTTCAGTCTTTCTATTATTTCATCAGCTGAAAAAGATTCTGATATGGATATTTTTATTTCTGTTTCGGATGTTTATAAAGGAGAGCAGCCTATTCCTGCTGCGATTCTTAAAAACCAGAAGCAGATGACGTATGAAAAACGCCAGCATTTTGAACTGGATGCTCCCAGCAGAAAAAAACTCCTGAACGGAATTCATCTTACGGAAAATGACTCATTGTATATTTATGAGTATGGATCTAACAAGCTGCAAAAAATGGCTGTCAGTAAGTTAAAAGCAGTGGCTTACCTAAGTCCTTATAGTGATAGTGAAGATTTGGATCCTGATTCTTATATGATGGGATTTCAGGTTGCCACTCACCAAAAGACAACAGACTACGACCGATACAATAATGCCATCGCTTATTTCGGGAATAAAAATCCTTTTGTAGAAAATAAAATGAAAGCTGTAAAATGGCAAAAAGCAAATACAGATATTTCTAAAAAATATTTTAGTCCATCAAAGCTAGCTCCAGGAAAGTCCTATCAGGCACAGTATGAAGATATAACTTACTATCTTCAGGATTATCTTGAAGAGGGAAATACCGTAGAACGTAAGCTGGCCGTTATCAATGATCGTAAAGAAAAGATTGCTGAGAAAACATTCAGCCTTGCAGGAAGTGATGGCGGAGAATTTCTACCTCTTTATGGAATAGATGCTGATGAAGCCAATATTTTCCAATTTACAGGTCATCTTTTCAAAGGAAAACCTCCGGTTATTTTTGGATTCATTGCGCAGTCGTTTGGCTGTCCTTCCATTAGTTTTTTAGATAAAAAAGAGAAGGATTTCCCGATTAATTGTGATAACAGGCATTAGGAAAGGCTTTCGGAGAAAATCTGCATAGATTCTTACGGAATGACAAACTGGGTGGATAGGCTTTTAGAATAAATCTGCGCAATCAGCAAAATCTGCGAGAAAAATTAAATAGGAACGGGCTTTAGCCCGTTTTATTTTTATAAATATTCCATTGGCTTTAGCCAAAATTTTTAAAGTTATCATCAATTAAAAAACTAATTATTTGATTTTGTCATTCTGACGAAGGAAGAATCTTATTGATAACAAACACATAAGATTCTTCACTACATTTCATTTCGTTCAGAATGACACTTGGAGACAATCTCTATTTTAACCGACAATCCATTGGCTTTAAAAAGTTATCATCTACCTAAAAATCCAGTCTGTTGGTTAACAGATTGGTTTTTTTATGTTCAGCTCATTACTTCTTAGGATAATATCTGTCTTTCAGATGGATAAAATAGGTTTCAGATTCTTTGAAGCCATTGCTCTTCATAAACCTGATCACTACATTCAAATAGTTTTCAGAAGGAGTAAAATCTGTTCCCATTTTTTCGGAAAACTTTTTATAATCATCTTCAAGCAACTTTGGATTTTTAGCAAGCTGTTTTATATCGGATCTGAATCCTTTAAATATGAATTTTAAAGCCTCATAATTTCCGGGATAGGAAACGGTTCCATGGGTCTCACCTTCGAAGAAACTATGTTTATAGTTTAAAGATCCGTTCTTTTCTATGATTCCTTTAAATTCTTCGATGGCCTGGGTCATATCGGAATTCCAGTTTTTCTGCTGTTCTTCATTATCAGCCTGAGAAACATACAAAGATTTTTTGACTGGGAATTTCTTATTCTTTTCCAGATATTCTTTTGTTTTTGCAATCATTACTTTATTATCCCACCATAAGCTGGGATCATTGGCAACATAAGCATTGAAATAATCGGGATTGGTAAGAAATGTATTAATGGCAAATAATCCTCCGAAAGAATGTCCAACCAACACAGAATAATCCTGCGTTCTGTAATTTTTACGGATGAATGATTTCAGTTCTTCCTGTATAAATTTTACAAATTTTTCACTTCCTCCACTGTCTGCAAAAAGAATAACGTTGGGGTTTACAGGACTTTTCTTCTGAGCTTTAGTGGGTGTAAGGTCTCTTGTTCGTTCTGTATTTTTAATACCTACCACAATACATTCCGGAATATCAGCATAAGGAGTTCGGGCAATAAAATCTGTTAATCCTGTGTAATATTCGAAATTGATTTCTCCGTCTAAAAGATAGATCACCGGATATTTTGCAGGACTGATGGTGTTGTCATTATACGTTTTAGGCAGGTGAACCCAGATTTCTCTGTTTTCATTTAAAACTTTTGAAAATAAATTTTGCTTCTCTCCAATGGTCAGTTTTTCCTGGGCTTTCCCCAACGTAAACAGTAGAAATAATGGGAGGTATACAATTTTAAACCAGTTGTTCATGGTGTGAATCTTTTCTGTGTTGATGAATATTTTTAATTTCTTTATTCTTTTTAGGGGACTTATTCTTCCTTCCCCACCAGATCAGGAATCCGGTAATCGGGAGGCTGGTACAGATAATCCCGATAATGAATGTGAATATTTTACCGAACATTCCGCCCCAATAGCCTACATGCAGGTCAAAATTCATATGCTCAATCACTTCATGCATCTGAACTTCTTTGGGATAATCTATCTCATTCCCGGTATATTTATTCGTTTCTATACTTTTGCCATTGACAAGGCTTTTTAAACCAATAAACTGAGCTATGCCCACGTGATAAACTGTTGCTGAATCATTTCTGGGAATACTCATTCTGAATTGCTTTGCTTCAGGAAACTCTTTAAATTTTTTCTCTACAAAATCAGTATATGATAATGCTTTTTTATCAGTATTAAATTTAGGTTCATACTTTTCTGCAATACTATGGGCATCAACAGCGCCTCCAAAAGCCTGCTGGGTAAGATTCGTTAAAACCTCATACGCCATAATCAGTCCTGTAATGGTAATAAACACAGCCGGCAGCAATGAATAAAACCCAAAAACATTATGAAAATCGTAGTTTTTCCTGCGCCATTTTGTTCCTGATTTGATTTTAAAAGCTGTCGTTCTTGTGGTTTTGTTCCATTTTTTAGGCCACCAGAGAATCAATCCGCCAATTAACTGGATAAAAAATATGACAGAAGCAATTCCAACCACAGTTTTTCCAAACTTTCCTGCCAGCAGCTGGGCATGGATATGCGCTACAATATAGAAAAATTCATAGCTTTTTGTGGAACCTATTACTTTTCCTGTGTAAGGGTCAAGATAATGATACGCAAATACCCCTCTTGGGCCACGGCCTTTCTTTTTGGGCTTTTCTGCCTTGTCAGCATTTTTATCTTTAGGCGGTTTAGTGGCTGATGCTACTCTGAAGCTCCTGTCCGCTTCTTTATAGGTATCAAAATAGAATGCTTTTCTATCCGGAACCTGCTGGTGGAATTGGGTCAGTAATTCTTCGGGAGTCATTTTTCTGGTATTCGCCGGAGCCTGAACATATTTGGCGCTTCCTCCGCACAGATCAATAATTTCGTCACAAAAGACAAATACGGTTCCTGAAAGAGTAACCGTCAGCACAATGATTCCGGAAACCAGCCCGAGCCAGAGATGCAGCCAGCCGGTGACCCGCTTGGTAAGGGATTTTCCTTGTTTTTTTTTAGGATTAGTTTTTTTATTTTCCATATCTGTTTCCATTCTCCAAAAAATGTAAGTGTAGAAAATGCAAGGGCGCAATTGTATTTATAATGGCGTGTTTGTAAAGTGAAAAGAGTTATTCCTGCTGCCATTTACTTTAGCATATTTGAAAGCATCAGAAATAGGTATGTATTATAAATCAAAGTTTTGCGCCCTTGCGGTTTTCATCCTTATATTGTATTTGAGATTATTTTTTGTTTTTTATTAAAATTTGAAGGCAAAATTGGCAAGAATTTCTCTTGGCTTTTGGGGTTGTCCGTAGAAGTTCCAATAGGTTTCATTCAGGGCATTATTCATTTTCAGACCAATTCTGTACTTTTTCTTGTCATAGAAAATTGTTGCACCAACAGTGGTATAAGAAGGCGCAAGAAAATGATTAATAATATTGATATAGGTTTTATCCACGAAATTAAACCCTGCCCCAAAGCCAAGTCCTTCATAAGCACCCTCCATAATTTTGTAGCTTGTCCAAAGATTCGCTACATGTTTTGGTGTCCATGCGATTCTTTTTCCGCTGTCTTTGCTACGGTCATCATATTTATTGTCATTATAACCATATCCGGCAACGATATTCCATCCTTTGAAAGGGTTGGCAATAATTCCTATTTCCAGTCCCTGGCTTTTAATATTACCATCCTGAATACTTCCTATTCCGCCTGGATCTGCAACCAGTCTGTTTTTAACATTAATATTATAATAACTTACGGTTGTCAGTAATTTTTTATGGAAAAGATCTACTTTAAAACCTGTTTCAATCTGATTTCCCTGTTCAGGATCCCATTTTGTTAAAACACCTACTTCATTTAATGATGGAGCATAATTTTTAAATCCGTTTACATAATTGGCAAAAAATGAAATCTGATCTTTTACAATTTCATAGACCAATCCGAATTTTGGTGAAAACTGCGTCTGGCTATACCCCGTAACTTTATTTTCGGGATATCCGTTTTTCGTAGAGATTTCTACACCGTTTACAACCGTATCATCATTTTTATAGCTGTCTACTCTCAAACTTGCCATTACCAGCAAATTATCCGTGATATTCAAAACATCAGAGATATAACCGCTGATTGTTCTGAAGGTTGTAATATCAGATTCTGTGGATTTTCTCTCTTTATTCATGAATTTATTTCTTGAGATAGGATCCCATGCTGAAGAGCTGTCGAGATTCACTTTGTCATAAGGCATGAACACATTGCTGTATCCGTTGGCTTCATAATAAGGAAACTGATATTTTGTTCTTTGCTGGAAATAATCAATTCCCACCACCAAACGGTTTCTTAAGTTTCCAATTTTAAAATCTCCTGTAAAGTTTTGCTGGATATTATCTGTTGTTACTTTAAAGCTGTCAAAAGGGCGGATCATTCTTTCTACCTGATTGTTATTCAAATATCGAAGGACTAAAAAGATAGATTCATTCTCATTGGCTTCCCCTCTTTGGTAAGATGTTCTGGAAGTCCATTGATCATTGAATTGATGCGTAACCTCAGCCATCGTTACAAAATTGGTTCTTTTGGAACCGATATCATTGCTTGTAAACGCTCTTTTATAGGCTACTTCCAGGTCTTTCATTGAGTGCAGCGTCAGTTTTTCTGAGTTTCTTACATACGCATTCAATGTTTTATCCGGAGCGTGGAATTCTGTATCAAGCGTCACAGTGGTTTTATCGCTTACTTTATATAAAATACTTCCTGAAAAAAACAATCCTTTGTTGTAGCCGGCATCCTGAAAAGAATCCTGTGAATAGGCTGCTACATTGAATCTTGCTAATGCTGTTTTTTCCTTATTCAAAGGGGTATTTACATCTGCTGTGATTCTGTTCATTCCCCAGCTTCCGGTGGTATAATTGATAATTCCCCCGAAGTTTTCCTGGGGTTTTTTAGTGACAATATTTACCACTCCACCATAGTTGGCTAAAGTTCCTCCGAATAAGGTTCCGGATGGTCCTTTAATTACTTCTACTCTTTCAATATTAGCAATTTCAGACTGTACTCTTGGGTTTTGGGTCAGTCCGTTTCTAAAACTGGCATTGGAGCTGAATCCTCTCATGAAAATATCATTCCCGCTGTCGTTCACACTGTTGCTTACTACTACTCCGGGAGCAGAGGCCATGGCTGTATTGAAGTCCATTGCTCCCATTTCACTGATGATTTCTTTAGGAACAAGATTGTAAACAGTAGGGTTTTCCAGATTTTCCAGAGGAAGTCGTGCGATGGATTCAGATTTTTTGGTTCTGTAATTATGAGTTCCCTGTAGTGATACGGACTGGATTTCAGCCACTTTAATGGTATCCGTTTCCTGGGCACTCAGCATCGTTACGGCTAATAGAGCTGCAGAAATAATTGTTTTTTTCATGTTTATAATTAAGTTAGTCCCGCAAAATTATCTTATTTTTATTAATTCTAAATAAAAACATGACACAAATCATAAAATCACTCCTGTGAAATAGCCCATCAATAAAGGGTTTAACGAAAGGAAAAAACATTAAATAATTTGTGATATAGGGTCAATACGATAATTCATGTTTAAATTTTTCTTATCTTAATGTGATTTTATATAAATCTCATTATTCATTATAATTTTCAGAAATGAACAACAATATCCAAGAGACCATTCAGCACTTTCTTCAATTTCTTTCGGAAAGAAAACTGACAGAATTAACAAACCTATTTTCTGATACCATAGACTGGTATATCCCTGGAGATGAGCAAAAAGCGGCCTGGCTGGGAGTAAGAAACAATAAACAGGAGGTATGCGATTTTTTTGAATTATTATGGAGAAATACAGAACCAGTTTCTGCAAAAATCGACCATATTTTCAACGATGATGAAAATGTTGTTATGACAGGAGAATTTGTTACAAAGATGCTGGAAACAGATCATATTGTGGAATCTTTATTTTGTATTCAGATGCGTATTCAGAACGATAAAATTATACGCTATAGATTGCTGGAAGACAGTTTGGCAGTTTCAAAGGCTTTGGATAAGTAGCTAAAGATTATTTATCTTATTGATAACAACACCCATTGGAATTGTTTAAACTTATCAAAAAATATTGGATATTTCTTAAACCATTAAGAAGGATTTAAGTAGTAAAGCATAATTAAGTTAAGATAAATCATACTGATTTTCAAGCTTAAAGCGAAGCTTATCTTAATACTCTAAACACCTTAATGCGATCTTAATGTTTCAAAAAAGTTTAAACAAGTTTATTATTAATGAGATTCTTCCTTCGTCAGAATGACAAAAGTTGAACAATTCAACTTTTGAGATACTCTATTTGATAAAAATTAGGAATTATTTCTGTTGAAGTCTAAGATAATTTTTTTTATATCACAGCAGAAGCCATCATAGACATATAGTAATTGGCGCAGTGTAGAGCATTAATTAACACAATTTCTTTCTCCGGAAAGGTTTCAAAAGCATCAGAAGTTGTGATCTGATATTCGTAATTCAGGGAAGTCCACTTCAGATGTGGCTTTATGATCATCAGCTCTACCCCTTCCTGATCTGTAAGGACAAATGATTC
The DNA here is from genome assembly GCF_965111995.1 of Chryseobacterium sp. Marseille-Q8038. NCBI lineage: Bacteria > Pseudomonadati > Bacteroidota > Flavobacteriia > Flavobacteriales > Weeksellaceae > Chryseobacterium > Chryseobacterium sp. Marseille-Q8038. Next base: position 1,871,068 of record NZ_CBCOPN010000001.1, read on the forward strand.
TTTAAAAATCCCTCTGTGTTTAAAAAGGTAACCATTCTTTATGCCGTCAAAATAAGTCTGTACCACAATTTCACCATTCCAGTTCATCCTGAATTTCAGAAGTACTCTTTCGTGGTCTTTCAGTTCAATGGTGGTTCCCCAAAAACCTTTCGGCTCTACCTGATAGCTCTGACCCTCTGCAATTTCAATGACAGCATTAAATTTAAACCAGCTTGTATAAGTAAGTTTTCCAATTAATGTCTCTTCTTTTGTGACTTCAAAAGATAAAGAATTGCTTGATTTCGCGTAATATTCTGCCATGGTTATATCTGGATTTGGTGAAGTTTTTATTAGTTTTTAGATCGCATTAACAGCTTGAATTTTAACGCTCTAATTTATAAATAATTCTTCAAACATAATCTACTTTTAAGATGATAGAATAAAAACTATTGTGAATTAATTCTGAAAATGTTTTTTATATTGAAAGTTTGCTTTCAAATATGTATCTGTACAACCTACAGCTTATTATTTGCTTCCAAACCAGTACTCCCACTTTTTATCATCAATCCCAAATTTTCCCTGCCACCATCTCGCGGGGTAACCAACATCATCATTTCTTATGGGTCTGTGTTCTCTTTCAGGATAGGTAATGTAGCGATCTGCATATCCAAAATGCTTATCATCATGTAAAATTCCAATGATTCCTAAAATTTCCAAGACTCCTGATCGCTCTTCATCATTTGATTTGAAGGTTTTAGAAATTTTCTTTTTGAGTTGAGAAATTCTGTCGCTTGGATCTGCTGTCTCCATGATTTTTTTCAGTTCATAGAGTATCCGGTAATCATTTTCATCGGGTTTGACAGCCGGAAGCTTTGGGAACTGTTCTACATCAAATAAAACCTGAATTACATTATCAAAACAGGCTCCATCTTTATACTTGAAATAATTGATCGTATTGAATTCGATAGGATCTTCAAATTCATAAATATGAATGCCACACACTGCGCAGATACCTTCATTAGGCTGTGGGCTTGGTGTAAAGCTATGCTCAGTCAGACTTTGGGCAATACAGTAGCTGGACAAGAATGAACGGTATTCCAATTGTCTTGTACTCAGGCTGTAAATAAAGGCATCCACAACGTCCTGCTTCGTAATATTAGCAACGGCTTTTTTAATTCTACGGCAAATTTCATCATGGCTTATCTCTTCCTGATCATACATTACCGACTGCTTCTTTGCATACTCAAAATCATCTTCGGAGATATACTGCATATAGGTTTCCCAATAAAACCAGTCGCTTAAACTTTCGTCCTGGGAAGTTTTTATTGTATTGAGTAAAATCTTTATTGCTTTTTTATCCATTCTGGCTTTTTTCTTTATTCAATTTTGTAAACATAATCATTACGGATAAATTTGCTTTTATCTTTCAATGCTGCAGGATAAAATATCTTTCCATCAATCTCAACACTTTTAATCATGTATCTCCAGCTTCCATTATGGCTTTTGTAAATTTTTGTTGTTGAATTCGGATAAAGCTCAAGAACAATGGAAGAATCTCTCACTTGTATTTTTTCAAGAGTCTTTGGATCTTTAATTTTATAGAAAGAACGCGGTGACAATATTCCATTTTCGTAATTAAATGCAAAACTGCCGGATTCATCATCAATTGCTTTCGATACAGGATAATTATAATTGATCTTGATTATTTTTTTGGTCCCGGTGAGATTTTGAATATAAAAATCAGTCAACCAGGAACATCCTGAAAGAACCGTTATGAAAATAAAACTTAAGAATCCTATTATCATTGATTTTATACTCATTGTATTTAAGTTTAGAGGGCTTTTGTAAAAATAATCAGATTACTTTAATTTATTAGTTTTTCTGATAAAAAAATCCCACAAGAAAATTTGTGGGATTTTGAATATTTATTGGATTCGAAATTACATGGTCTCCATTTTGAAGCTCATGCTTTCGATTACTTTTAAGATCGCTTCTACAGTATCCATTGAAGTTAAACAAGGAACACCATTTTCCACACTCATTCTTCTGATCTGGAATCCGTCTCTTTCAGCTTGCTTACCTTTTGTAGTGGTATTCACAACATACTGAACTTTTCCTTTCTGGATCAAATCGATAAGATTTACACTTTCTTCTCCGATTTTGTATCCTATTTTGCAAGGAATTCCTTTTTCTTCGAAGAACTTCGCAGTACCTTCCGTAGCCCAGATTCTGAATCCTACTTCATGGAATCTTGCTGCAAGAGCTGCTGCTTCGTCTTTATGTTTATCTGCTACTGTGAACAGGATAGATCCGTGCATAGGAACTTTTCTTCCTGCTGCAACCAATCCTTTGTACAATGCTTTTTCAAGAGTTGTATCTTTCCCCATTACCTCTCCTGTAGACTTCATTTCTGGGCCTAAAGAGATGTCAACTTTCGTTAGTTTGGAGAAAGAGAATACCGGAACTTTTACAAATACTCCTTCTTTGTTTGGAACCAATCCGTTTTCGTATCCTAAATCTTTCAGTTTTTGTCCTAAGATTGCCTTTGTTGCAAGGTTTGCCATAGGAACTTCTGTGATTTTAGATAAGAAAGGAACTGTTCTTGAAGAACGAGGGTTTACTTCGATTACATAGACGTTTCCTTCGAAAAGAACGTACTGGATGTTCATTAATCCAATCACTTTCAGTCCTTTTGCCAGTCTTTGTGTATAATCTACCAAAGTATCAATCTCACTTTGAGAGATATTTTGTGGTGGATATACTGCGATTGAGTCTCCGGAGTGAACTCCCGCTCTTTCAATGTGCTCCATAATCCCTGGAATCACTACAGTTTCACCGTCACAGATGGCATCTACTTCAATTTCCTTTCCTACCATGTATTTATCAACCAATACAGGGTGTTCAGGGCTGGCTTCTACAGCATTTTCCATGTAGTGGGCCAATTCTGCTTCAGCGTATACAATTTCCATCGCTCTCCCTCCAAGAACGTAGCTTGGACGTACCAATACCGGATATCCGATTTCGTTAGCAATTTTTATTGCTTCTTCTTTCGAAGTTGAAGTTCTTCCTTTTGGCTGAGGAATTCCCAGTTCCTGAAGTGCTTTTTCAAATTTATCTCTGTTTTCAGCTCTGTCAAGATCTTCTAATGAAGTTCCTAAGATCTGTACTCCGTGAGAGGCTAATTTATCGGCAAGGTTAATCGCAGTCTGCCCTCCGAACTGTACCACTACTCCTTTAGGTTTTTCAAGCTCGATGATGTTCATTACATCTTCTTCTGTAAGCGGCTCGAAGTATAGTTTATCAGAAATTGAGAAATCTGTAGAAACTGTTTCAGGGTTATTGTTAATGATAATTGCTTCATAACCCATTTCTTTGATTGCCCATACAGAGTGAACTGTTGCGTAGTCAAACTCAACTCCCTGTCCGATTCTGATAGGTCCTGAACCTAGTACGATGATTTTTTCTTTGTCAGAAACAACACTTTCGTTTTCTTCTTCGTAAGTTCCGTAGAAATAAGGGGTTTCAGATTCAAATTCAGCAGCACAAGTGTCTACCATTTTGTACACCGGCATTACTCCGTTTTCTTTTCTGAAGTTGAAAACCTCACGTTCTTTTACATCCCAAAGAACAGCAATATTGATATCTGCGAAACCTAATCTCTTCGCTTCAATTAAAGTTTCTTTATCGAATTTGTTTTCAGCGATTACTTTTTCGAAGTCAACTAGTTTTTTCAGTTTCCAGATGAAGAACTTGTCGATTTTACTCCATTCTACAATCTGTTCCCAGTCGTATCCTCTTCTTAAAGCATCTCCGATAATGAACAATCTTTCATCATCACATACTCTGATTCTTCTTTCGATTTCCTCAGCAGTAAGCGCTTCCGCCTGCTTAGTTTTTAATCCTAAATGTTTGATTCCTGTTTCTAATGAACGGATAGCTTTCTGTAAAGATTCTTCCAGATTTCTTCCGATCGCCATTACTTCACCAGTTGCTTTCATCTGAGTAGAAAGTCTTCTGTCTGCCGTTTCGAATTTATCGAATGGGAATCTTGGGAACTTCGTTACCACATAGTCAAGAGCAGGTTCAAAACATGCATATGTTTTTCCTGTTACCGGATTCATGATTTCATCCAGCGTTAATCCTACAGCAATCTTTGCAGCAATTTTTGCAATCGGATATCCTGTTGCTTTACTTGCTAGCGCTGATGAACGGGAAACTCTCGGGTTTACTTCGATAATATAATACTCGAAAGAGTGTGGATCTAAGGCCAGCTGTACGTTACATCCTCCTTCGATTCCTAAAGCTCTGATGATTTTTAATGAAGCATTTCTCAGTAACTGATACTCTCTGTCTGAAAGTGTCTGAGAAGGTGCTACTACGATAGAATCTCCTGTGTGAACTCCTACCGGATCTATATTTTCCATGTTACAAACCACAATGGCGTTGTCGTTTGCATCACGCATTACTTCGTATTCAATTTCTTTGAAACCTGCGATTGATTTTTCAATAAGACACTGAGTAACCGGACTGTGCTTTAGTCCCAATTCAGCAATCTCTTTCAATTCAGCTTCTGTAGAAGCGATACCTCCTCCGGTACCTCCCATGGTAAAGGCAGGACGAACAATTACCGGGTAACCGATTTCATTGGCGAAAGCAAGTGCTCCTTCTACCGTGTTTACGATATCAGATTCCGGAACCGGCTCGTTCAATTCTCTCATCAACTCACGGAAAAGATCTCTGTCTTCAGCTCTGTTGATGGCAGAAAGCTTTGTTCCCAATACTTCCACTTTGCACTCTTCAAGAATTCCTGATTTTTCCAATTCTACCGCCATGTTCAGTCCTGTCTGACCTCCCAATGTTGGTAATAATGCATCCGGACGTTCTTTTCTGATGATGTGGCTTACAAACTGTAATGAAATCGGCTCAATATATACTTTATCAGCGATTTCCACATCCGTCATGATTGTTGCAGGGTTTGAGTTGATCAAAATTACCTTGTAGCCCTCTTCTTTCAGAGACAGACAAGCCTGCGTTCCTGCGTAATCAAATTCAGCTGCCTGACCAATGATGATAGGTCCTGAACCGATTACTAAAATTGTTTTTATATCTGTACGTTTTGCCATTTTTCTTTTTTTAGATACAAGATGTTAGATGTCAGATTCCAGACATCCAACAGGATGTTTTACTTTTTTAAATTAGATTTGAATGTATAAATCATTCTTTGAATTTCATTCAGATTTGATATTAAACAGTTGACTTTTTCTACATCAAGTAAATTTAATTCTCTAGTTAATATTAATTGTGTCTGCAATTCAAAAGAGGAAGCATTTGCTATACCAAGAAAATGATAAAACTCATTATCATTATTTCTTCCTGCGCCTTCTGCTATATTTGAAGGAATGGAGATTGCGGATCTTTTAATCTGAGAAATCAAACCAAACTTTTCATCTTTAGGTAATTCTGAACAAATGATATAAACCTGTTTTGCAAGTTCAATTGATTTTTGCCAAAAAACTAATTTTTCAAAATTATGCATGATAAAGTCTGTTATCTGATGTCTAATATCTGAAAATCTTTCTTACTTCTTAAAGTCCTCCATCATTTGAATGAACTCATCAAACAGGTAGTTTGCATCTTCAGGGCCAGGGCTCGCTTCGGGGTGATACTGAACAGAGAAACAAGGGTGGATTTTGTGTTTCAATCCTTCGTTTGTTCTGTCATTTAATGCGATGTGCGTTTCGATAAGGTCTGTTCCTTTTAAACTTTCCTGATCTACAGCATATCCATGGTTTTGAGAAGTGATTGCTACCGTGTTCTTCTCCAGATCCAGTACCGGGTGGTTTCCTCCTCTGTGTCCGAATTTAAGCTTGAAAGTTTTCGCTCCACAAGCAAGACCAATTAACTGGTGTCCTAAACAGATTCCGAAGATGGGAACTTTCCCTAATAATCCTCTGATCATCTCTAAAGCGTGTGGTACATCTTCCGGGTCACCAGGGCCGTTTGATAACATAATTCCGTCCGGATTCATCAATAGGATCTCTTCTGCCGTAGTATCCTGAGAAACCACAATGATATCACAGTTTCTTTGAGATAATTCTCTGATAATCCCCAGTTTTGCACCGAAGTCTACCAATACTACTTTGAAACCTCTGTTAGGGTTCGCGTAAGGTGTTTTTGTAGAAACTTCTTCTACCTGATTGGTAGGGAAATTTGTTGATTTTAACTCAGAAGCTACTGCAGCGTCATCTGCATCAACGTTTACAATTTTTCCTTTTACAACCCCATGGTTACGAAGAACTCTTGTCAGTCTTCTGGTGTCAATTCCTGAAATTCCTGAAAGGTTTTTCTTTTTAAATAATTCATCTAAAGTAATCTGAGTACGGAAATTGGAAGGAAGATCGCAAAGTTCTTTTACGATAAGCCCTTTGATTGCCGGCTCAATACTTTCATAATCATCACGGTTAATACCATAATTTCCGATAAGCGGATAGGTCATACAAACTATCTGACCGCAATACGATGGGTCAGAAATCAATTCCTGATACCCTGTCATTCCGGTATTGAAAACTACTTCTCCTGCAGTTTCCAATTCTGCTCCGAAACCTTCTCCATGAAACACTTCACCGGACTCCAGTATTAATTTTTTCTTCATTTTTAAAAATTAGATTTTCTATTATTTTCTTTTTTTTCTAATGTCTGATGTAAAATGTATTCTTTACCTTGAACATTTTACTTTTTACAGTTTACTTAAATGTATACCCTTTGCTTTCTAACGCTTCTTTCAAAATGGCCATTCTGGCGAAGACACCGTTTTCCATTTGTCTAAAGATTCTTGATCTCTTGCATTCTACAAGGTCTGAATCTATTTCCACTCCTCTGTTGATAGGAGCCGGGTGCATGATGATTGCTTCTTTTTTCATCGCCTGCTCTCTTTCTTTGGTCAGACCATATCTTTTATGATATTCCGAAGCGGTAAAACTCATCGCGGCATCATGTCTTTCGTGCTGGATTCTTAATAACATTAATACATCCACTTCGGTGATCAATTCATCTACAGACATATAAGTCCCGTTGATCAGTGCTCCTTCATCAAACCATTGTTCCGGTCCTGAGAAGTATACTTTTGCTCCCAATCTTCTTAATGCCTCAGCATTTGAATTGGCAACACGGCTATGTTTTACATCACCTACAATTCCTACTTTTAAACCTTCAAACTTTCCGAACTCCTGATAAATGGTCATCAGATCCAGCATACACTGTGAAGGGTGGTTTCCTGTTCCGTCTCCTCCGTTGATTACCGGAATCTTAATATTTTTCAGTTCTTCGAAGTATCTGTCTTTCTTATCTCGTATTACCACAAGGTTTACTCCTATACTTTCAATCGTCTTTACAGTGTCATAAAGGCTCTCCCCTTTGTTTACCGAACTGTGTGATGCATCAAAAGGAACTACCTGCAATCCCAGTTTTCTTTCTGCAAGGTCAAAACTTGTTTTCGTTCTTGTACTGTCTTCGAAGAAAAGGTTTGAGCAAAAAACTTCTCCTTCAATTTTAGCAGTTTTACCGTTCGCAAAAGCCAGTGCTTCTGTCAGTATACTGTTGATTCTCTCGGTGCTTAGTTCTGTAATCGTAAACATAATTCTAATTTTTGGGCATAAAAAAAGCGAAGACAACTATCTTCGCTTAATAACAATAAATATCGTAAAGGGCGCTTTCGCCCGGTAAATCTAATGATATAAATGCTTTTTTATTCATTAGGTGCAAAGATACAACAATTTTATGAACCTACAAAAATTATGTTTAAAATAAATTAAAAACTTCAGTCCTTCCTTATTCTCATTTAAAATTAATATTTTTGTTAAAACTCAAATTTATTCTATGGATTTAAAAGACAAAATGATTCTCAGTATTATTCAGGAAGACTCTACATTATCGGTTAAAGAAATTTCCGAAAAGATAGGTCTTACCTTTACTCCTACGTATGAGCGAATCAAGCAATTGGAGAAGCAAGGAATCATTCAGAAGTATGTAGGACTTTTAAACCGTGAAAAACTGGGTTTAAATATTGTAGTTTACTGTAATGTCCGCCTTAAGGAACAATCCAAGAAAGTATTGGAAACTTTTGAAAATCACATTGGAAAATATGATGAAGTACAGGAAATCATCAGTCTTTCCGGAGAGTATGACTATATGTTGAAGATTATTGCCAAAGACATCAATTCTTATAACGAATTTGCTGTTAATGTTATTTCAAACATTCCTAATATCGGGCAATACCACAGTTCAATTGTGCTTCATGAGGTAAAAAAATCTACCAAATTTAAAATTGATCTGGAATAATCCTTCTATTTTAAACCAAAGCTGATTTAAACTTCTTGCTGAAAATCAAGGATTTTCTTGTGCCTTAAAATCCAAATACATTTTTGTATAATTTTTGCGCCTTTGCGCTTACCAATAAATTTTATTTAGAAAAACGCAAAGACGCAAAAAAAATTGAAAACTTTATGCTGTAAGGCGCAAAGATTTTATCTCCGATAAAATTTTATACAGTAGATTTTCTTAACCAACCTTAAAGTTTTCATCTACCTTAATGGTTCAATTTATCAATCATCAAATTCAAAGAACAGATTAGCTCCCGAGGTAAAAAATCTACCAAGTTTAAAATTGATCTGGAATAATCATTATATTTTTAAACCAAAACTGATTTAAACTTCTTGCTGAAAATCTCTGATTTTCTTGCGCCTTAAAAAATAACTCAAATAATTATCTTTGCGCCTTTGCGTCTACCAACTTCTTTTATAAACTCGTATTTTGTTAGAAAACGCAAAGACGCAAAAGAAATTCATAAACTTCATGTTGTAGGACGCAAAGATTTTATCTCCGATAAAATTTTATACAGTAGATTTTCTTAACCAACCTTAAAGTTTTCATGTACATTAGTGGTTCAGTTTATCAATCATCAAATTCAAAGAGCGGAATTACAATCCAGCCATTAAGATCACTTAAGCAATTAAGATTTATTAAAGATTAAGATTCACAAACGAAAAAGAAAGCAGGCTATAAAATAATTTTAGAGATTCCACTGATTTTTGCTTAAGTTTTTGCTGACCTTAATGGCTTAGATTCTAACCCAATAATTTATTTTTCAGTTTATTGAACTGATATTCTATTTTATCCAGACAAAGATTACCGATACTTCCCTGATGGGTATGTTCAAGGTTTCCAGGTTCAAACTCAAACGCATTGTTTTCAACCTCCTGTCCTACTTTTACATAAGCATCACGGAAAGAACTTCCATTCTTTACCTCTTCATTGATCTTTTCTACGCTGAAAAGATACTTATACTTTTCATCTTCCAGAATCCCGTCTTTCACCTTAATATTAGGTAAAGTATAGCTTAAAATTTCCAGACACTCTTTTAAAGAATCTATGGCAGGGAAAAGTATTTCCTTCGTAAGCTGTACATCTCTGTGGTATCCGGAAGGAAGATTCGTCGTTAAAAGGATCAGTTCGTTTGGAAGTGACTGAATTCTGTTGCATCGTGCACGAACCAGCTCAAAGATATCCGGATTCTTTTTATGCGGCATAATGCTGCTTCCTGTGGTAAACTCTTTTGGAAAGCTGATAAAGTCAAAATTCTGACTCAGATACAGACATACATCATAAGCAAACTTCCCAAGAGTTCCCGCTAAGGTTGCCATAGCCATTGCCAGCATTTTTTCCGACTTTCCACGAGTCATCTGCGCATATACAGAGTTATAATTCATCGACTGGAAGCCTAGATTATACGTTGTACTTTCACGATTAATCGGAAACGAAGAACCATAACCTGCTGCAGATCCCAGTGGGTTTTTATTAATAATATTCTTTACTGAAAATAACATTTCCACATCATCCAAAAGTGCTTCCGCATAAGCCCCGAACCACAATCCGAATGATGAAGGCATCGCAATCTGCAAATGGGTATATCCAGGAAGCAGAACATTTTTATGCTGATCTGCCAACTGAATTAAAATCTGGAAAAATTCATCGGTAAGAACTGTGATCTCACGGATTTCATCCAATAAGTACAATTTTATATCCAATAAAACCTGATCATTTCTGGATCGTGCCGTATGAATTTTCTTTCCAGTGTCTCCTAATTCTTCAATGAGAATCGCTTCTATCTGAGAATGGATATCCTCAGCTTCTTTATCAATTTCAAAACTACCGTCTTCAATTTTATGTAAAATACTATTTAAAACAGATAACATCTGCTCTGATTCTTCCTGAGAAATAATCCCGGTTTCTGCTAACATTTTGCAGTGCGCCATAGAACCTTTAGCATCATATTTTGCTAAACGCTCGTCAAAGTCAAGATCTTTTCCAACGGTAAAATTATTGACTAATATATTGGTGGCAAGGTCATCCTTCTGCCATATCTTTTTCATATGATTTATTTAAAATATTGATTGGTTTTGACATGCCCAGCAAGGCAATCCTTATTACTATTAACTATAAAAAAACATTTCCTTATGTAAAGCCTTCATTTCTAATTTTCTTTTTGCATAAATCTTATTAAAAACTAAACTTCTAGTGCCTGCCGGGCGGAGTCAAAACATATATTTCAGAGATTAGAAATTAGATGTTAGAAGTTAGAAGTTAGTTATAACCTTTATGTGGCCTTTTTCTACTAATTTCTAGTCTCTAGCTTCTAGTTTCTCTTTTTATAACACTTTTTCTAAAATCCTGATGTAGATTTCTATTCCTTCTTCTATTTCATGGATATAGATAAATTCATCTGCCGTGTGAGAGCGCCTACTGTCACCCGGGCCTATTTTCACTGATGTACATGGAATAATCGCCTGATCCGAAGAGGTTGGAGATCCATAAGTGGTTCTTCCGATTTCAAGACCTGCTTTTACAAACGGATGATCCATTTCAATCTTTGAAGAATTCAGTCTGAACGATCTTGCCGTCAATGTAGATTTCATCTGAGACTGGATAATTTCAAACGCTTCCTCGTTGGAATATTCATCTGTAACCCTCACATCCAGTGTGAAATTACATGACTCAGGAACAACATTATGCTGTACTCCAGCATGAATTCCAGATAAGGTAACTTTCACTTCGCCCAGATATTCTGAAACCTTTGGAAATTTAAAGGCTAAAATATTCTGGAGATCCTCCATACATTTTACAATCGAGTTATCATCATTAGGATGAGCGGCATGAGAAGGAGTTCCTTTCATTTCTCCATCAATTACAAGAAGTCCTTTTTCTGCAATCGCCAGATTCATCTGCGTGGGTTCTCCTACAATAGCGAGTTCTACATTGGGTAGCTGCGGAAATAAGGCTTCGATTCCATCAAATCCTGAAATCTCCTCCTCTGCCGTCAAAGCAATAACTAAATTATATTTTAAATCTTCTTTATCATAAAAATGTAAAAAAACCTGGGCCATAGAAACCAAAGAAGCTCCGGCATCATTACTTCCCAAACCAAACAGCTTACCTTCTTTTTCAATAGGAATAAACGGATCCAGTGTATAGGCTTTATTGGGTTTTACCGTATCATGGTGGGTATTCAGTAAAACGGAGGGTTTAAACACATCAAAATGTTTATTCACCGCCCAGATGTTGTTTTTAAAACGTTTAGTAGGAATCTGATGTTTTTTGAAAAAATTCTCAATTTCTACTGATGTATTGAACTCATCTTTACTGAATGAAGGAATCTCAATCAAATTTTTAAGCAATCCGACTGCATTATTCAATAGCTCTTCTTTATTATAAACAGATTTCAGTTCCTGCATGATGATTTTCTATATGATTTTTCAATTGCGTCTCTTTAATCAGAAACACTTTATCTACATTATTTTTTATTGCTCCAAGAGCATTTTCAAGTTTAGGTAAAATCCCTTTGTGAAGTTTTCCTTCTTCTTTTAATACCGTAAACTCTTCCTCATTTACACTTTTAATCACTGATTCCGGATCGTTTACATCTTCTAAAACGCCTTCTTTATCAAAACAATACAACAGTTCAACTTCATATTTTTCTGACAAAGCCTGTGCAATCACAGAAGCAATGGTATCTGCATTGGTATTGAAAAGATTCCCTTTTCTGTCATGGGTAATCGCAGAAAATACAGGAACAAGATCCAGCTTGATGAGTTTTGAAACCAGCTTTCTGTTCACGCTTTTCTTAGTGATATCCCCCACAAATCCAAAGTCGATTTCAGGATGTACTCTTTTTTTAGCTTTAATCAGATTTCCGTCTGCACCGGAAAATCCTATGGCGTTACATTTTTTCTGCTGCAGCTTTTCAACAATATTTTTATTGATTCCTCCTGCATATACCATGGTTACAATATCCAATGTTTCTTTATCCGTAATCCTCCTTCCGTTGATCATTTTCTGTTCGATACCCAGTTTGTCAGCCAATGTTGTAGCCAACTTTCCTCCACCATGAACAAGGATCTTCTTTTCCTGAATTTCAGAAAATTGGGCTAAGAATTGGGCTAACAATTCTTCATCATCAATTAAAGCTCCGCCAATTTTTATGATGTATAACTTTTCTTTCATTGTCAACTTTTTGGGATCTTTACCTCTTTCTATCCTTGTCAAGGTTTTGAACCTTGACAAGAATTATTTCAGGCTTTTAATTCATCTAAAATTTCACTGAATACAGCTTGTGCCGAAAAAATTCGGTTTTTTGCCTGCTGATAGATAATAGAATTACCTCCATCCATCACCTCATCACTCAGCTCAACATTACGGCGAACCGGAAGACAGTGCATTACCTTCGCTTCATTGGTATGAGCTAATTTTTCATTGGTAAGCATCCAGTCACCTTTTACTTCAGGCATTGCTGCATAGTCATCAAAAGAAGACCAGTTTTTTACATAAATGAAATCAGCATCCTTTAAAGCTTCATCCTGATCATGAATTACCTTCACATCTTTTGTGAATTTTTTATCCAAATCATAGCCTTCAGGATTAGCAATCACCAATTCCACATCCATTTCCTGCATCCATTCTGCAAAAGAATTTCCAACGGCATGGGCAATAGGTTTGATATGTGGCGCCCAGGTTAATACCACTTTAGGTTTATGGTCTTTTTTCCAGTTCTCTGTAATGGTAATACAATCTGCCAGACTTTGCAGCGGATGGCGCGTTGCAGATTCCAAAGAAACAACAGGAACTTTTGCATGTTTTTCAAACTGGCTTAAGATACTTTCATTCACATCATCTTCTTTGCTCTTCATCCCTGCGAAACAACGCACTGCAATGATATCGCAATATTGATTTAAAACTTCAATAGCATCTTTGATATGTTCTACGGTATCACCGTTCATTACAGCTCCATCAGCAAACTCTAGATTCCAGGCTTCCTGTGCTGCATTTAATGTCAAAACATTCAACCCTAGATTTTGCGCTGCAATCTGACTGCTCAGACGGGTTCTCAAACTTGAATTCAAAAATACAAGTCCGATTGTTTTTCCCTTTCCTTTTTCTGTTTCAGTAAGGGGATCTGCTTTTATTTGTAAAGCTTTTTTTATGATTTCCTGTAAGTTTTCTACATCACTTACAGAGGTAAATTTTTTCATTTTAAAATTGATTTTAAAGATTTTGTTTACATATTAATTGTTGATCTAACCACAAAAGGCACAAAAGTTTTTATTAAAACACTTTAGAACACTTAAGTTTTAAAAGTTTATTATTTTGAAAATATATAAGCTCACATAAGAAGAAAATCAAAGATTTTCGAAAACTTAAGTGCACTTCTTAAGCCTTTAGTATTTTCTTAAAATCACTTAGTGTTTAAATTCTTTTGTGACTTTTGCGGTTTACACCTTCCCCAATACCACTTTCAAAGCATTGATGAAAAGATCCGTTTCCTCTTGTTTGATATTCAGTGCCGGAAGAATCCTTAAGACACTTTTATCATTAGAGTTTCCTGTGAAAATATGATGATCGAACAATAAGCTTTTCCTTATTTCTGAACAGTCTCTATCGAGCTCTATTCCGATCATCAACCCTTTCCTTCGGATGGATTTAATATGTGGTAAATCTTTAATTTCATTTTCAATATACCCGCCCATTTTCTGAGCATTTTCAATAAGATTTTCATCTTTCATGACATCCAGAACAGCAATTGAAGCGGTACAAGCCAGATGATTTCCTCCGAATGTAGTTCCCAGCAAACCATTGCTTGCCTGAAATTTAGGATGAATTAAAACTCCACCCACAGGGAAACCATTCCCCATTCCTTTTGCGGTTGTAATAATATCCGCTTCTACTCCAAACTCCTGATGAGCAAAGAAATATCCGCTTCTTCCATATCCGGACTGCACTTCATCCAAAATAAGAACAACATCATATTTTTCGCATAGTTCTTTAATTTTAGATAAAAATTCCGGGGTAGGAATCATAATGCCGCCTACTCCTTGAATTCCTTCAATGATAACGGAAGAAATTTCACTTCCATGTTTCTCAAAAGTTTCCTCAAGCTGCTGCACATCATTCCAGTCTGATTTGATGAATCTTTCTGAAAAATTAACCGGAGCCACAATTTTCGGATTATCTGTTACGGAAACAGCTGCAGAAGTTCTTCCATGGAATGAACCGGAAAAATAAAGCACTTTACTTTTTCCATTATGAAACGATGCAAGTTTTAAAGCATTTTCATTAGCTTCAGCTCCTGAATTACATAAGAACAGATTATAATCTTCATATCCTGAAAGTTTTCCCAGCTTTTCCGCCAGTTCAGTCTGCAATTCATTCTGAACCGAATTGGAATAAAAAGAGATCTTTTCCAATTGATCTTTTAACTTATTCTGATAATGCGGATGGTTATGACCAATGGAAATTACAGCATGACCTCCGTAAAAATCAAGATACTGTTCTCCTTTGTCATCCCAAAGAAAAGATCCCTGAGCTTTAACCGGATTTATATTGAATAATGGATATACGTTGAATAAATTCATGTCTTTTAATAAATGATAATTGATAAATAATAAATGATATAGGATTCGGTTTCCGAGTTCCCATACATTTTACTTTGTACATTCTACATTATACATCAGAATGCTATTGGTTTCAGGTTCAATCCTGCATTTTCTTCCCAGTTCATTGCCAGATTCATATTCTGTATGGCCTGTCCTGAAGCACCTTTTAACAAATTGTCAATCGCTGAGTGAATAACGACAACATTTCCACTCTTTTCGATCTGAATCACACAGCGATTGGTATTGACAACCTGCTTTAAATCAATTGCCTTGTTACTTACCGTAACAAAAGGCTCCTCCGCATAAAAATCCTGATACAATTGTTCTATTTCCTCCAGCTCCAAGTCCGTCTTCATGGTGGAACTTGTAAAAATTCCTCTTGCAAAATCTCCTCTCCATGGAACAAAATTCAGGGTTACTTCTTTATTATTAAATGCAACCAGCTGTTGTAAAATCTCATCTACATGCTGATGCGTTAAAGTTTTATACGCTGAAACATTATCATTTCTCCAGGTAAAATGAGTGGTTGCCTGCAAAGACTGCCCAGCTCCGGTAGAACCTGTAATCCCTGTAGTAAAAACTTCATTTAACACTTCTTTTTCTGCTAATGGCAGTAAAGCCAATTGAATCGCTGTAGCAAAACATCCCGGGTTCGCAATACTTTTTGCCCCCGACAGTTGTTTTTTATTGATTTCAGGTAATCCGTAGATGAAATTTCTGTTCCCAAAGTTTCCTTCTAAACGGAAATCGTTTCCGAGATCAATCACCAGCGTTTCATCTTTTACAGGATTTTGAGTTAACCAGTTTTGACTTTCTTTATGAGGAAGACACAGAAAAAGAATATCTACATCTTCAGGTGTATCTGTCAAAACCATTTCACAAACGGTCGTTAAATCCGGGTACAGATCCGAAATTCTTGTTCCCGAATTCGAACGACTATATAAAAAACTCAATGTCACATGGGGATGAAAAGCCAGTAAGCGTATCAGCTCACTTCCTGTATAACCGTTAGCACCAATTATTCCTACTGTTTTCTTCATTTTGATTCTTACAGAATGTTATTCTGCCTTACATTATGTTCTTTCGGAACTAATTGATATTCTGGTTAATCTGGTGGTATATATTTAAAGAATTGCTTACAATCTTTGTATATCCTTTCACATCGTCGCCTGTCCATGCTCTGTTAGCTTCTCCATAACTTCCGAATTTATCAGACATCAGATCGTGATTAGACTCAATTCCATTTAAAATAAATCTATAAGGATGAAGAGTTACAAATACTTTTCCGCTTACTGTTTTCTGAGAATCTACTAAGAAAGACTCAATATTTCTCATCACAGGATCCAGGAAAAGCGCCTCATGAAGCCAGTTTCCATACCAGTCGGATAACTGAGACTTCATCATTTGCTGATATTTTGAAAGTGTATGTTTCTCCAATAAATGATGCGCTTTGATAATCACTGATGCTGCTGCCGCTTCAAATCCCACACGTCCTTTAATCCCAACAATGGTATCACCTACATGAATATCACGACCAATTCCATACGCTGAGGCTAATTCCTCTATTTTTTGAATAGCATATACAGAATGTTCAAAGTTTTCTCCGTTCACTCCGATCACTTCTCCGTTTTTAAACTCGATCTCCAGTTCTGAAGGCTGAGTTTCTTTAATCTGAGAGGGAAAAGCTTCTTCCGGCAGATAATTTCTTGAAGTCAAAGTTTCTTTTCCTCCTACCGAAGTTCCCCAAAGACCTTTATTCACTGAATATTGTGCTTTATGGAATTCCATTTCATATCCGTGCTCTTTTAAAAATTCAATCTCTTCCTCGCGGGACAGCGCCATATCGCGAATGGGAGTAATGATTTCAATATTCGGGCACATCACCTGAAAGATTAAATCAAAACGAACCTGATCATTCCCTGCTCCTGTACTTCCATGAGCAATAGCATCTGCATTTACTTCAATGGCATATTTTGCAATTTCCTGCGCCTGAATCGTACGCTCAGCACTTACTGAAAGAGGATAGGTATTATTTTTCAATACATTCCCAAAAATCAGATATTTCACACATGAATTATAGTAATCTTCCTGAGCGTCTACACACCTGTATTCCTTTACTCCCAGCTTTAAAGCTTTTCTTTCCAGTTCTTTTTCCTCTTCTTTTGAAAAACCTCCGGTATTTACAGTAACGGCATACACGTCATACCCTAGTGTTTCACTAAGATATTTTGCACAGTAGGAAGTATCTAAACCTCCACTAAACGCTAAGATGACTTTCTTTTTCATCTGGACTCTTTTTATTTTTTTTAGTTGTCAAATGGAACTCACCAAGAGATTTTTGTACAGAATACTCAAAATCCATCTGGCTTACTTCATTATATTTATTTTCAGGCTGGTTATTCACCACCTCTTTTTTTTTATCATTTTCAGGAACAAATAACATGGCTGTACACAGGCAGTTTTTGCGTTCCTTCATCATTAAAATTTCATAGTTCACACAGTTTTTGCAGCCACTCCAGAATTCTTCATCCTGAGTCAGTTCAGAGTAGATTACCGGTTTATAACCTAAATCACTATTGATTTTCATTACTGCCAGCCCTGTCGTTAATCCAAATACTTTAGCATCCGGATATTTATCTCTAGATAATTGGAAAACCTTCTGCTTGACCTGAGTAGCTACACCTCCGTTCCTGAATTTCGGCGACACAATCAGTCCCGAATTGGCAACAAACTTCCCATGTGACCAGGTCTCTATATAACAGAAACCTACCCACTCACCGTTTTCAGTGGCTACCACAGCATTGCCTTCTGAAATCTTCTTACTCAAATATTCTATAGAACGTTTTGCGATTCCCGTTCCTCTACGCTGTGCAGAATCATACATTTCCTGCTGTATTTCACTCACATACATTAGATGTTCGCATGAGGAAATTTCTATTTCCATTTATTTATCTAAATTTTTTGGCAAATTTAAAATATAATTTCTTTTAAATCCAAATAAAAAAGATATTTTTTTTGTTTTAAAATTTTAAACAGGTAAAATTATCTTTATTGAAAAATATACATTTGCTAATTTATTATATATTTGCTAAAATAATATAGTTATGGAAAATACCTGTCCTAAATGCAACAGCACTAAAGTGGTAAAAAGCGGCATCATCAATGAGAAGCAACGCTTCCACTGCAAAGACTGTAATTATTATTTTACCGTTAAAAAACTGGGGAAACAAATTGATGATTACTACGTAACCAAAGCCCTGCAGCTCTATTTAGAAGGTTTGAGCTATCGCGAAATTGAAAGAATTATCGGAGTTTCACATGTTACCATCAGCTCATGGATTAAGAAGTATAATATTACAAGACCTCCTCATTCTGAATTCCATCCCGTTTATAAGATCCTAAAACAGAACGAGTTGATCGACTATATCGCTCAGGAAGAAAACATTAAAAACTCAGGAATTATCATTACTCAGTTTGCAGATAAATACATGCTGATCAAGTGGGAACGATTTAAGAAGTAGTCGGGATGCGAGATACGGGTTACGAGATCTAATTACAATTTTCAATATCAAACACTTATAAATCGATTAGATTAAAAACCCCGATCACGAAACCCGAAACGTATAACATTAAACAATTCATAACTATACTATTACCACTAATATATATTAAATTTTCATAAACAAATTATTAATTACAATTTGGCATTCACAAAAAACAACGCCAAAAATTGATAATTTATGAAGAAATTACTTACATTCATTGGATTAGCTTTAATCAGCAGTTCCGTATACTCACAAGGTTCTCCTGATTATGGCAATGGCTTAAAAATTAACCTCAACCAGAACGGTGATAAATTCATCCGATTTATTTTATGGGATCAGTTTTGGGTAAGAAACACTTCCATGAACCCCGGAAGTATGGTAGGAGGTGAACCTACAGACAACTCCTGGAGCTTAGGAAACAGACGTTTGCGTGCTCTGACCTATGCACAAATCTCTAAAAGATATATGATTCTCCTTCACTTCGGAATCAACAACCAGACCTTTATCAATGGCGGAGCTTCAGGAACTTCAGGGACAGGAGGTTATGGAAATGGAAAGAAAACCCAGTTATTTTTTCATGACGCATGGAATGAATATGCAGTTATTTTACCTGGAGAAGCAGGAAAATTCAGTTTATCTTTAGGAGCAGGTCTTCATTACTATATGGGACTTTCCCGTATGACCATGGCTTCTACCCTTAATTTCCTCACATTAGACTCACCCGTTTTTTCATGGCCACTGATTGATAATTCAGACCAGTTCGCAAGACAGCTGGGAATGTTTGCCAAAGGTAAATACGGAAAACTGGAATATCGTTTCAGTTTAAATAAACCTTTCGCTACTGATCTTACGCCTGTGAATGTAACAGATCCTTCAAGGGCTATCGCAGTAGACAACAACGGAAATCCCAGTTTTTCAAAAGCAGGATATGTTGAATATCAATTTCTTGACGAAGAATCCAACGCATTACCCTTCAAAGTAGGCTCTTACCTTGGGACAAAAAAGGTTTTCAATGTGGGCGCAGGTTTTTATCATCAGGCTGACGGAACAAGAACTTCAGTGAATTCAAACATTGAGAAACACGACATTACTCTTTTTGCAGTAGATGCTTTCGCAGATATTCCCTTGGGAGAAGCAAAAAACAAAATGGCTGTTTCCGCATATGCCGGATATTACAACTACAATTTCGGACCTAATTATGTAAGAAATCTGGGAACAATGAATATCGCAGCCTCCGATCCTAATTTTATCGGAAATAAAGCCATCGCAGGACCAGGAAATCTACAGCCCACTATCGGAACAGGTAATATTATCTACGCACAGGCTGGTTTACTTTTACCAAGCCAGGCAGAAAAGCCCAAAATCAGGATACAGCCTTTTGCAGCTTATACCCACAAAAGTTTCGAGGCCTTCGATAAATCTTCGTCTCAGTTTGATGTGGGAGCCAACTGGTTCATAGACGGACATCATGCCAAGATAACAACACAATATTCAACGAGACCGGTTTATACCAGCCCTACGGAAAGCCCTTCTTCAAAAGGGGAATTTATTGTCCAGTTTCAGATCTACTTATAAAATTTGAACCATTAAGAATAGTAAAGAAATTAAGATAAGTTAAGCACCATCAAAGATGATATAAAAAGATTATCGCTTAATAAAAATCTTAAATATTCTTATCAACTTAAAATCTCTTAATGGTTTAAAAGCAATTTCAAATTAACATCCTATTCCAATAACATCAAAAACTAATCAATATGAGCGAAAATCATCACGAAAGCTACGAAAATATGACCGACAGGCAGAAAAACCGCACGATATGGAGCGTGATCACTGCCTCTTCTCTAGGCACATTGATAGAATGGTATGACTTCTACATCTTTGGAAGTTTAGCCGTTGTTTTAGCTACGAAATTTTTCCCTGCTGATAATCCTACCGCAGCATTTTTGTCCACGCTGGCTACTTTTGCAGCCGGATTTGTTGTACGACCTTTCGGAGCATTATTTTTCGGGAGACTGGGAGATATTATCGGGAGAAAATATACCTTCCTTGTCACTTTACTGATCATGGGATTTTCCACGTTCCTGATCGGATGTATTCCAAGTTATGAAACCATTGGATTTATGGCTCCTGTTTTGGTTTTAATTTTAAGATTACTGCAGGGACTTGCTCTGGGAGGAGAATATGGAGGTGCCGCTACTTATGTTGCAGAATACGCCCAACCTCACCGAAGAGGTTACTGGACATCATGGATCCAAACTACTGCAACTGCCGGACTTTTCATTTCATTAATCGTTATTTTAATCACGAAGACAACCCTTTCTGCAGAAGAATTTGACACCTGGGGATGGAGAGTCCCTTTCTGGATCTCGATTTTAATGGTTGCCGTTTCTTATGTCATCAGAAAAAACATGAAGGAATCTCCGCTTTTTGCCAAGGCTAAAAGTGAGGGTAAAACTTCCAAAAATCCTTTAAAAGAAAGTTTTGGAAATAAATACAATTTCAAATTTGTATTGCTGGCTTTATTCGGAGCAGCCATGGGACAAGGTGTTATCTGGTATACAGGACAGTTTTATGCAATGAGTTTCCTTCAAAAAGTAATGAATGTAGAATCCGCACAGGTTGATTCATTAATGGCTACCGCTTTATTTTTAGGAACTCCGTTTTTTGTATTCTTCGGATGGCTGTCTGATAAAATCGGGAGAAAAGCAGTAATGATGACCGGAATGCTGGTTGCTATTTTAGCCTACAGACCAATATACGACAGCATGTTCAAGAGCGTGAATCTGGAAAGTAAAACTGTTGCCGCTAATGGAATTATAGAAAAAAGAACCGCCAAAATTCATAAAGACATCGCAACAGACAGCCTGGTTACTTTTCACAAAGAAACTCTTTATACAGATGGTACCTTGATCAAAAAAGACAGTGTCGTTCACTGGTCACCTTCGGGAGTTGTCATGAAAGATGGAAAAGCGGAAGAACCTAAAGTTTCTCAAAGTTTAAAACTCAGTGATGACACGAAATGGTATCTGATCTTCCTGGTATTTATCCAAGTTCTATTTGTAACAATGGTGTACGGCCCTATTGCAGCTTTCCTTGTTGAAATGTTCCCTGTGAGAATCCGCTACACTTCAATGTCATTGCCTTATCATATTGGAAACGGAGTATTCGGTGGGCTTCTTCCGGCAGTGGCAACTTATCTGGTCACCACAGGAAAAGAAGCAGGACATGCAACATGGTACTTAGAAGGGCTTTGGTATCCGATTGGGGTTGCCACAGTATGTTTGGTTATCGGATTGTTTTATCTTAAAAATAAGAACAATAATCTTCACGATTAGGTACTGAATCACTCAAATTTTTATTAATTTTAAAACTACTAAAATGAACGGACTAAAAAAAATATTAGGCATTCTCTGGATCGCTATTGCGGTGATTGTAGGATATTTCGGAATTACGGTATTGGGAATCCCAAAAATTGCTTCCGGAAAACAGGAAGATCTGGTTTTTGGCATTATCATCCTTTTTGTACTAATGCCGATTATCTCAGGCGGAATGGCCATTTTCGGGTATTATGCCTTAAAAGGAGAATATTCTGACGATAAAATTTAAAAACAAAAAGATAATTGATGGATAACAAGTCCATCAATTATCTTTTATCAAAAATCATGTATGAAAAAGAGACACGAACAAAAACTTATCATCCTGAGTGTAGGACTTATGATTGCTTTCAGCATTCCTATTTCATTGCTTTTTAACAATGACAGGGAAGTTTTAGGCTATCCTATGATTCTG
This sequence comes from Chryseobacterium sp. Marseille-Q8038, assembly GCF_965111995.1. Classification (NCBI taxonomy): domain Bacteria; kingdom Pseudomonadati; phylum Bacteroidota; class Flavobacteriia; order Flavobacteriales; family Weeksellaceae; genus Chryseobacterium; species Chryseobacterium sp. Marseille-Q8038. The sequence goes on from NZ_CBCOPN010000001.1 coordinate 1,893,362, forward strand.
ATCTACCTGTTCGTGATCTGGATGATCTCCATTGTGATTTCTTTTGTAATTGTAAAAAGGCATGATGAATAGTTTCGCATTATTTTTTGTAGTTCTGTTTTACCTCGCTCTTCTTTTCTTAGTTGCCCATTTAGCAGAGAAGAGAAGAAGTAAACGCTGGATCAATAATCCTTACATTTACGCCTTGTCTCTTGCTGTATATTGTACCGCCTGGACGTATTATGGGAGTATTGGAGTGGCAGCTACAAGCGGATTAAATTATCTTCCGATTTACATTGGCCCTATTATGATTATTCCGGCATGGATCTATATCAACACCCGGATTGTAAGAATTTCAAGAGTCAACAAAATAAGCAGCCTTGCCGATTTTATTTCATTGAGATATGGGAACAGCAGAAGTCTGAGTGCCATTATTACCGTGGTGTGCCTTCTGGCCATTGTTCCTTATATCGGGCTGCAGATTAAAGCCATTTCGGAAACCTTTCATCTGGTAACGGAAACTCCGATGTCTAAAGATATCCTTACCGATAATGCCACTTTTGTAGTGGTTTTAATTGCCTTGTTTTCCTCTTATTATGGAACACGATATGTAGATGCTTCAGAAAAACGTCTGGGAATCATCTCAGCTATTGCACTGGAGAGCTTTTTAAAACTGTTTTTTATTATCATTCTTGGGTTTTTCGTGATCTATTTTGCTTTTGATGGCTTCTCAGACATTTATGAGAAAGCCAGCAAATTTGAAGATTTTAAAGAAAAAAACACCTTCAACGGAATTGAAGGTGCAATGAACTGGATGGTTCTGTGTATGATTTCAGCAACAGCTATCTGCATTCTTCCCAGACAGTTTCACACAGCCATTGTTGAAAACAGACAGGAAAAACATATCAGAACCGCCATTTGGTTTTTCCCGCTTTATCTTTTAATATTTACTGTATTTATCTTCCCAATCGCGTGGGGAGGAAGGTTGATTTTTGACGGACAAAAAGTAAATCCGGAGTTCTACTCTATTCTGATTCCTCAGCATTTTGATAATACCTTAATCACGGTACTGGTTTTTCTTGGCGGATTAAGTTCATGCATTTCAATGATTATCATCTCTGCTATTACTTTGTCGATCATGCTTTCCAACAACCTCATCATTCCCTATGGATTATTAGGAAAATTAAAATCTGAAAGTGAAGAGCAAAACACAAGAAGCATTACCAATATCAGAAAATTCAGCATTTTCGCCCTGATTATCATGGCTTTTGCCTTTTACAAGTATTTCATTCTGAAGACTTCACTGGATTCCGTAGGGCTAATATCATTTGTTGTTATTGCCCAACTTGCACCGGCCTTTTTCGGAGCCTTATTCTGGAGAAGAGGAAGTTATAAAGGTGCTGTAACAGGGCTTATAGCCGGATTAGTGATTTGTTATTTCGGATTGATTATTCCACAGTATTATTTTTCCTATAACCAGGAGTTTAAAGGCGTAATCAGGGATATGTATGATGCCTTCGGCTTTTTCACCATTCCTTATCTGGGAAGAATTCCTCAGATTTTTTTCTGGTCGATGCTGGTGAATACAAGCCTCTTTACGATTGTTTCCGTAAGTTCAAAAGGAAATTACCGTGAAAGAAACTTTGCTGAACTCTATGTTGACATTGACAAATACATTCAAAATCATGAAAATGCTTTCATCTGGCGGGGAACGGCCTATGTTTCAGATATTCAGAATATCCTGGAACGTTTTTTAGGTAAAAGCAAAACAGAACAGGCATTAAGAATTTTTAATTTAAAATATAATATAGATTCCAACACTGAAACTGCCGATTCAAGGTTTATTAAATTTTCAGAAAACCTTTTGGCTGGAAGAATCGGTACCGCTTCGGCCAAAATATTAATAGAAGGAGTGACGAAGGAAGATAAAATATCGTTAAAAGAAGTTTTAAATATCCTCGAAGAATCTCAGGAAAATATCAGTTTAAATAAAAAACTTACCGAACAGTCTGAAGAACTGCAGAAACTTTCCGATGACCTCAGAACAGCTAACGAAAGCCTGATTATCAAAGACCGTCAAAAAGACGACTTTCTGGATTCTGTTGCCCATGAATTAAGAACTCCGATTACGGCAATCCGTTCTGCAGGGGAAATCCTGGCTGATGATGACGATATTCCCTTTGACATTAAGCAGGAATTTTTAAACAATATCATTACAGAATCCGATAGATTAAGTGAAATCATCAACGATATTCTGTATCTGGACAAATTACAGCATGGCGAAATCTCTTTACATATTCAGGAAAATAACATTATTGAAACCTATAAAAAAGCATTAAATCCGCTCCTTCATCTGATACAGCAGAAAAACATTCATTTAAGTGAGGTTAATCTTCTGAATCAATTTATATTTGAATATGATGAAGCAAGAATGATTCAGCTGTTTCAGAACATTTGGGGCAATGCTTTAAAATTCACTGAAGAACAGGGAACAATTCAAACCAAATTATTTGAAAAAGATCAAAAGCTGATCATTACCATTTTCAATACCGGGAAACATATCCCGGAAGAGGATCTGGAAATGATTTTTGACAAGTTTTATCAGTCGAAAAACCAAAATATTTTAAAACCTACGGGAAGCGGACTGGGACTGGCCATTTCCAAAAAAATTGTACAGGCACACGGAGGAAGTATAAAAGCCGAAAACAGCGGATTAGGAGTAACTTTCACCATAAGCATTCCCGGAAAAATAAAAAAAGAGAATACCCATGAAGTTGAACATCATTAAACCACTTTTATGAAAAAGATAATCATTGCAGATGACGAACACAAAATATTAATGTCGCTCGAATACAGTTTTAAGAAAAACGGATATGATGTCTATATTGCCCGTGACGGAATGGAAGTCCTGGACTTTTTGAAAACAATGGTTCCGGACGTGATCCTTCTCGATATTATGATGCCTAATCTTGATGGTTACAGCACCCTGGATCTCATTAAGCAGGATGAGAAACTGAAAGACACCAAAGTCATCTTTCTGAGTGCTAAAAATAATCCCAGAGATATTGAAAAAGGATTAGAAATGGGAGCAGATGCTTATGTCACAAAGCCCTACTCGATTAAGAAACTGATGCAGCAGATTGAGGAAATGTTTTAAAAAAGAATCTAGAGCCAAGAATCAAGATATAAGACTTCAGACAACGACTTAGTAAAAAATCTTATGGCTTCGCCTTCGGCTCGCAAGCAAAAAACAAACACACGATTATTGATATGGATACTGATATATTATTTAAACAAAGCATAGAGAACAAAGAAGACTTCTGGAGAGAACAGGCCGGACAAATACAATGGTTTGATTTTCCCCACCAGATTCTTTCCAAAGACGAAAATGATTACCCACAATGGTTTTCCGACGGGAAGCTCAACATGTGCTATTTATGTATTGATAAACATATTGAAGACGGTTTTGGAGATCAGACTGCGATCGTTTATGATTCTCCTGTAACCCATCAGAAGAAAACTTATACATTCAGTCAGGCGAAAGAGGAAATTGCAAAATTAGCGGGAGGATTGGTTTCTTTGGGATTAAAAAAAGGAGATACCGCTGTCATTTATATGCCTATGATTCCGCAAACACTTTTTGCAATGCTGGCATGTGCAAGAATCGGGGTTATTCACAATGTCGTTTTCGGAGGTTTCGCTCCTCATGAGCTTGTTGTGAGAATTGATGACTGCAAACCTAAAGTTTTAATCACCGCTACTGCCGGAGTAGAAATTGCCAAAAGAATCCCCTACCTTCCGTTAGTGGAAAAGGCCATTGAACTGGCACAGGATAAAGTAGACAATATCGTTGTATACAATAGAAAACTGGTAGATAATCAGGACGAAATGTTTGATGGATTGATTGATTATGAAGAATTAGTAGAAAAATCAGCTCCGGCAGACTGCATTTCTGTAGAATCCACTCATCCGCTTTACCTCCTCTACACCTCAGGAACTACCGGAAAACCCAAAGGCATCGTTCGCGATACCGGAGGATATGCTACTGCATTACAATTCTCAATGACCTATGTTTATGGAGTAGAACCCGGTGAAACCTATTGGGCAGCTTCAGACTTCGGATGGGCTGTAGGACATAGTTTTTCAGTATACGGACCGTTAATCAACAGAAACACAACTATTATTTTTGAAGGAAAACCCATTATGACTCCCGATGCCGGTACTTTCTGGAGAATTATTTCAGAATATAAAGTTTCGGTAATGTTTACCGCACCTACTGCTATCAGAGCCATCAAGAAAGAAGACCCCAACGGAGAACTGGTCAAAAAATATGATCTGTCCCATTTCAAAAAACAGTTTCTGGCTGGTGAAAGATGTGATGTAGCCACTCTGGACTGGTTTGCAGAGCATATTGGTGTTCCGGCAATAGATCATTGGTGGCAGACAGAATCTGGCTGGCCTATGCTTGGATTACTCACTCACGACGAAAACTATCAGATCAAAAGAGCGTCTGCCGGAAAACCAGTTCCGGGATATGACATTAAAATTTTTGATGAAAACGGATTGGAGCTTGATCCTCACCACGAAGGTTATCTGGTAATCAAACTTCCTCTCCCGCCCGGTGCCATGCTAGGAATCTGGAAAGATTATGCACGTTTTGACAGCAGCTACCTGTCTCAGTATAAAGGTTACTATTTTTCAGGAGACGGCGCTATTCAGGATGAAGACGGCTATATTTTCATTACGGGAAGAGTGGATGACGTGATCAACGTGGCAGGCCACAGACTTTCTACTTCTGAAATGGAGGAAATTGTCTCTTCACATCCCGATGTTGCCGAATGCGCTGTGGTAGGTATTGATGATGATTTAAAAGGACAGGTTCCTTTTGCCACGGTGGTTTTGAAGAATGGTTCAGCGATTTCTGAAACAGGCATTGAAAAAGATATCATTCAGATGGTTCGCGACAAAATCGGAGCCGTAGCTTTTCTAAAAAACGTAATGGTTGTCAAACGCTTACCCAAAACAAGATCCGGGAAAATTTTGAGAAAATTAATAAGAACGTTACTTGACGGTAAAGATTTCCAGATTCCATCTACGATTGATGACGAGAAAATCATTGATGAAATCAAGGAAAAAATCAAGGAATATAGGGGTTAAACGGGAAATTAAACTTAAATTTAAATACATGTTTAATTCAATATAAAAATTAAAATATTAAGAGAAGTAAAGATGTTAAGAAAGATTAAGTTCATCAAAGATGAATAAAATAAATAGCTTACTCTATGATCTTAACGATATTAAATCATGGAGTTGTTTAAACTTATCAAAAATATTGGATATTTCTGAAACCATTAAGAAATATTTAAGTAGTAAAGCATAGTTAAGTTAAGATAAATCATTCTGATTTTTAAGCTTAAAGCGAAGCTCATCTTAATACTCTAAACACCTTACTGCAATCTTAATGGTTCAAAAAAATTTAAACAAGTCCATTTAAAATTTAATGGCTTAAAAATCAGAACATAAAAATATTTATCAAAATAAAATCAATAAAAACGAAAGGGATATGAGAAATTACTTAATAGAAGATTTACCACAATATTTTGAAGACTATAAAAAGTCTATCAAAAACCCTAAAAAATTCTGGGATAAGGTAGCGGATCAAAACTTCGTGTGGTATCAAAGATGGAGCAAGGTTGTTAAGTACGATATGAATGAAGCTAAGATCACCTGGTTCAAAAATGCAAAACTCAATATTACCAAAAACTGTATCGACAGACATCTTACCATAAGAGGAGAAAAAACAGCAATTATTTGGGAACCCAACGATCCTAAGGAAGAAGCTCAACACATTTCTTACCATGAATTATACACACGCGTTAATAAAACAGCCAATGTTTTACGTGATATGGGTATTGAAAAAGGAGACAGAGTCTGCATTTATCTTCCCATGATTCCTGAGCTGGCCGTTACGATGCTTGCCTGTGCAAAACTGGGAGCTGTTCATTCCGTGATCTTTGCCGGATTTTCGGCTTCAGCAGTGGCTTCAAGGGTAAATGACTGCGAGGCAAAAATGGTCATCACCTCAGATGGCAGCTACAGAGGAAATAAGGTTCTTGACCTGAAAAGCATTGTAGATGATGCATTGGAAAAAACGCCGACTGTTGAAAATGTGCTTGTCGTAAAAAGAACCCACAACGAAATTACCATGAAGGAAGGCAGAGATTACTGGATGTCTGACCTGTATGAAAAGGCTTCTCCTGATTTTGTCACCGTCATTATGGATTCTGAAGATCCACTTTTCATTTTATACACTTCCGGATCTACCGGAAAACCTAAAGGAATGCTTCATACCTGCGCCGGTTATATGGTTTACACAGCCTATACCTTTAAAAATGTCTTTAATTATAAAGAAAATGATATTTATTGGTGTACTGCAGATATCGGCTGGATCACAGGACACTCTTATATCCTTTACGGGCCATTATTGAACGGGGCTACCACTGTAATTTTTGAAGGAGTTCCTACTTATCCTGAACCGGATCGCTTCTGGGAAGTGATTGAAAAACATAAAATCACTCAGTTTTACACGGCTCCTACTGCCATCCGTTCTTTAGCCAAAGAGAGTGCCGAATGGGTAGACAAACATGATCTTAGTTCCCTTAAAGTGATTGGTTCTGTAGGTGAACCTATCAACGATGAAGCATGGCACTGGTTCAACGATCATGTCGGAAAGAAAAAATGTCCTATCGTAGATACATGGTGGCAAACAGAAACAGGAGGAATCATGATTTCACCACTTCCTTTTGTGACCCCTACAAAACCTACTTATGCTACGCTTCCATTGCCAGGTGTACAGCCCGTTTTAATGGATGATAAACGAAATGAAATTACAGGAAACCAGGTGACCGGAAATCTTTGTATCCGCTTTCCATGGCCTGGAATTGCAAGAACCATCTGGGGTGATCATCAAAGATATAAAGAAACTTATTTCACAGCGTTCCCCGGAAAATATTTTACCGGAGATGGAGCTTTAAGGGATGAAGTAGGCTATTATAGAATCACAGGTCGTGTAGATGATGTAATTATTGTTTCAGGACATAATCTTGGAACCGCACCTATTGAAGACAGCATCAACCAGCATCCGGCTGTAGCAGAATCTGCTATCGTGGGTTATCCTCATGATATCAAAGGAAATGCACTCTATGGTTATGTTATGCTTAAAGAAACCGGAGAAGGACGTGATAAAGAAAATCTGAAAAAAGAGATCAACCAGCTTATTTCAGATCAGATAGGACCGATTGCCAAGCTGGATAAAATTCAGTTTGTCTCAGGGCTTCCAAAAACACGTTCAGGAAAGATTATGCGTAGAATCTTAAGAAAAATTGCAGAAGGTGACTTCAGTAATTTCGGAGATATCAGTACGCTTTTAAATCCTGAAATTGTAGAGGAGATCAAAAACGAAAGAATTTAAATCTAATCCATTTTTTAACCAATAGAAGCCCTGGAAATTATTTTCGGGGCTTTTTTATTGCTCTCTTCATAATTAAAAAAAATGCGACAAGTTTTGTCGCCCCACGTAGATAATTTTGCATCAAAATAAGATGAAATGTAATATAAATAACGGGAATTAAATTATTAATAGTAGGATTTACCTCACATTGCATTAAAGTGATTTTCGCATCTTAAAAAATATTAAATTCGCGACGTTTTAAGAAACTAATTACTAACTCAAAAAACATAGAATGAAAAAATTCTACATCAGTGCATTCACCCTATGCACAATCCTGGGCATATCCGCTCAGGAAGTGGTGTGGCAGAAAGACATCAAATCCTCTACCCAGGATTTCTTAAGCCAGGTTACCACCACCATCGATCAGCAATATCTGATCACCGGAAGTTCTATTCAAAGCGATAAACAGCAGGCTTTAGGCAGTAAGCAAAACAACGGTTACGATTTCCATCTGGTAAAACTCAACCAGCAGGGACAGGAAGTCTGGGAGAAATATTTCTCAGGATCCAACCATGATTATTTATCCGCAACCGTTACCACTCAGGATGGCGGATTTTTACTGGCCGGAACATCCTATTCAGGAAAAGGACTCGATAAAAAAGAAGATTCCAAAGGAGGCTCCGATATCTGGTTAATCAGAATCAATGAATTTGGCGATGAATTATGGCAGAAAACCTTGGGAAGCAATTCCGATGAAGAAGCCAGAGCTGTTATTCAAACTGTGGACTTAGGATTCTTTGTCGCCGGAAATGTACAGAGTTCATCAAAAGGCTATGGTTCCAAAGATGTATGGATCACAAAATTGGATAAAAACGGAAAAGAACTTTCTCAATTAATCTTAGGCGGAAAAGGCTTAGATGAAGTTGAAAAGATGATTCCCACGAAAGATGGCGGCGCATTGCTTGGAATTTATTCCAGAAGCACATCTGTTAAAACAAATAATCAGCCATCAACGACTAACACTAATATTCCGTCTGATAGAACTGCAACCCATAACCTACTATCTGCAACCTCTAAGCAAAGCGATAATTTCGGTGAAGGCGATTACTGGATTGTCAAGCTAGACAAAAACGGAAAAGTAGAATGGGAAAAGAACTTTGGTGGCAAAGATGATGACCACATCAGAACCCTGGCCTTAACTTCAACGGGCTTTATCATTGGTGGAGAATCCAGATCAGAAAGATCAGGCAATAAAACGGTAGGCCTTGAAGAAGGAACAGACCTTTGGCTGATTTCTTTAAATGAAAGAGGTGATGAACAGTGGCAGAAATCCTACAATTTCAAGAACCGAGATATCTTAATGGGAATGAGTGTGATTCAGAGTCAAGATGCAAGAACCAAGAACCAAGACGTCACAAAAGGAATCCTGTTGGGAGGTTATACCCAGGCTGAAGGAAGAATACAGGCTGATGATGAAACATTCTGGATGCTCTATCTGGATCAGAACGGAAATGAGCAGTGGAGAAAACACGTGAAAGGAGAATCCAGACAAAAAGAAGAAAGGCTTTCCGACTTAAAACTCAACAGAGATGGTTCTATTATTTTGGCCGGAACCAGTGCAGAAGAACTGGGTAAAGAAAATTGGAAGATTGTAAAACTGGGTGATAAACAAGTCGATCAGCTGATTGAAAAATATGATATCAAAATCTATCCAAACCCTGTTTCAGACTATGCTTATGTAGAAATCGGTTTTGATTTTAAAGAGGCTGATATTTTATTGTATGACATGAGTGGAAGACAGCTTCAGAGTATAAAAACCAAGAACAGGGTAACGAAAATCAATACCCAGGCTTTGGTTCAGGGAGCTTATCTGATTAGTATAAAAACTGATACCAACAAAACGGCGAATGCCAAATTAATTAAGAAATAAAAACCATGAGTAAGAAACTTGTTGTAATTATGATTTTCCTGATTTTTAACTTAGGAAAATCACAAATTGAAAGGAACTATGGGGACACGGCTCAACCTGTTCCATCAGCCTCATCCTTTTCATCCTATGTAAATACTCCGGTCTCTTTATCTACCGGAGTTCCCAATATTGGCATTCCTTTATTATCATTACCAACAGGAAATAAAGATTTTGAGATTGCTACATCACTAAGCTACCATCCCTATAATACAGGTGAAGGTAAGCCTTCCAGTGAAGTAGGACTTGGCTGGTCTTTATTTAAAGGTGGAGCTGTTATTTCAAGAATAATTAACGGAGCTGTAGATGAGTACAATTATGACGCTACAAAATCAAGTTATAAAAAGAATTTATTTGATGATATCTACTATTATGATTTACCTGGTAATTCAGGAAAGTTCAAATTTGTAAGAGATACCATTAACAATACTTTTACCTTGAATAATATTTCGGGAAGCAATGTTAAAATAGAATATACCAGAGATTCCAATACAGCAACACTTATTCTTAATTCCTTCAAAATAACCGACAGCAAAGGATTTAAATATATATTTGAGGATTACAGTGTTGCGAGATGTGATACAAGTTCTAAAGGTTTTAATTATAAATCTGCATTCTATTTAACAAAGGTTATTGATGAAAATAATATTACGATAGCCACATTCAATTATCAGAAATATAGTAAAAATGTAAGCAGTACGAGTACTATTCTTTTATATCAGAATTGTAAAACAGAAAGTATCTCTACTTCTTACGGCAAAATTACTTTTGAAAATTTTTATACCGGTATTAGTGATGATGACCCTTACATTATAAGAAGTCTTAGTTTATGGGATAAATCCTCTCATCTTATTACCCAATACAGATTTATTTATGATAGCTTTTACAGTTCCGTTTACCCTGTTAATGTCAATAAAGGAAAAAGAATCTTATCAAATGTTCAGAAACTTGACAGAAGTCAAACGGTAACAGAAGCCAGAACATTCACTTATGATGATACAGGATCAGAAACCCGTTACGGAGCATCTCCAAATCCTAATGAATATGGAAATTTTCTGTGCCCTGATAATACAAAGAACAATCCCAAAACCTACACGCTAGGGTTACTCAAAAAAATGACTTTGCCGGAAGGTGGATATGTAGTATATAATTTTGAAGCTAATGAAGTGTATGAGAATAAAAGTACGGTACAACTTAGCACCAATCAGATTACGGATCCAGCTTTACAATATTTAAACCTGGATAATACAGTCAGTTATGACACCAACAACAGCAGAAGCTATACGCTTCAGGTTTCTGCGGCACAAAGATTTTTTATCAAATTTTCAATTGTTGAGGGCTATGAAATCATCAATATTCATGGCAATATTATTATTCCTCCCACCTATAAATTGTTAAGATCATCAGGAACTGAAGTCACAGGAGTCGCTAACGGCTGTTCAGAAAATGTGAAATACTATGACTTAACGCCAGGAACATATACCTTTAAAATCAGCGGAAACGGGAATGGAAACATTCAAAATTATATCATCAAAAACCTTGCTGCTCCCTATAAGAACACTTCTCAATCAAAAACAGGAGCCCGCATTGCAAATATAAAATATTATGATGCTGATAATACCGTAAAAAAAGCAATGTCCTATCAATATAATTCATTGGATAATAGCGGTTCAAGCGGCAGCATATTTACCGGAGAAGTCTGTAATGAGGAATTAGGAAATCTAAACGAAACAGTATTATATAAAAACGTAAAGGAAATTTACGAAGGAACTGCCGGAAACCTTGGATATACCCAATATTACTTTAAAACTCCCGATGACTATACAAGTAATATAAATTTGTATAAGCCTTATTATAACATTACCTCTACCGGCCTTTTGACAAAAAAAGAAATGTATAATCAGCAGAATCAGATGCTTTCCAGTGAAAGTACAGATTATGTGCTTGATGAGATCAGTGGCGTACAGGAATATATTATCTGTGGGTATTACAAATCTAAAAGTGCATGGTTAAAATCAACTACCACGACATCCAAAACATTTTATGCCAATGGAAGTAGCCTGGAAGATCGTACCGAAACAGTTTTTAATGCTTCCAACTTCCAGCCTGCTTATACAAAAAACACAGCTCCGGATGGAAAAATTACAGAAAAAAGTATAAAATATCCATCAGATCTGTCAAATACCCGCTTAATCAATGCCAATATGCTTTCCGTTCCTCTTCTGTTAGAAACCAAAATAAACGGAAATGTTACCAGCAAAGGAGAAACCAGATATGATTCTGCTGATCACCTGAACCCTTCCTCTGTGGTTACTTATGATTTGAAGAACCTTACTCCTGTCACCATGATGACATTTAACACCTATGACAGCAAAGGAAATCTGGTTGAATTAACAGGAAAAAATGGTATTCCTACTACTACCATATGGGGATATTACCAGACTCAGCCTATTGCACAGATTACAGGAGTCACTTATAATCAGATAGCCACCCTGCCATCCGTTATTGCTGCTATAAATGCATCCAATGCAGATGCAGATAATCCCGCCAATGAGACATCCCTGTTACAAGCTTTGGAAAACCTGCGTAAAGATCCCGCATTACAATCTAAACCAGTTGCAGTTTATACCTATGATCCATTCATTGGGATTACACAATCGGTTTCTGCCAATGGAATCAAGCTAACCTATGTATATGACGCATCGAACAGATTAATAAAAACAACAGATTCAGAGGGAAAAACAATTAAAGAATATCAATATAACTATAAACACTAATACCGATGAAAAGAATTTTAAATATACTCAGTATTTTATGGATATCGGGATATTCGTATGCCCAGACCCTAAATGCTACCACTACTGAAAACTATGTATACACGAAGACCTGTCTGGATAGAGACTGCATTAAAAAATCGGAAGCTATACAGTATTTTGACGGACTGGGAAAAGTAAAACAAACAGTAGCCATCAAAGCCACTCCATCCGGCAACGATGTCGTTAATCATATAGAATACGATGGATATGGAAGGATCGCAAAAGAGTATCTTCCAATCCCGCAAAACAGTACTCAGAACGGGGCAATCTATACCTCTCCCCTGTTGAATGCTCCGGCAATATTCGGACAGGAAAAAATTTATTCTGAAAACCAGTTTGAAAATTCCCCTTTAAGCAGGATTGACAAGATTAAGCCTTTAGGAAATGATTGGACACTCCATCCTATACAAATGGGATATAGCGCCAATATAGCCGGAGAGGTGAAAAAATATACTGCAACCAATTCATGGGCAAATGACGCCACCCTTTCTGAATTGAACGAAAATGGAACCTATGGGGCTAACCAGCTGATGAAGACCTCTACCACAGATAGTGACGGCAATACGACCACTGAGTTTAAAAACACGGATGGACAAACTATTTTAATCCGTAAAAATGATGGAACCCAGAATGTAGATACCTACTACGTTTACAATGACTTTGGAATGCAGGTTTTTGTCATTACCCCATTAGCCGCAAAAACTACGGTAGATCTGAATGCCTTAAATACCCTCTGCTATCAGTACCGTTATGACAGCTTAGGAAGACTTGTCGAAAAAAAGCTGCCGGGAAAAGATTGGGAATATATGGTGTATGATAAAGCGGACAGAATGATTCTTTCCCGTGATACCAATATAAAGCAGAACAATCAATGGCTGATGACCAAATATGATGAATTGGGAAGACCAGTTTATACAGGGCTTTTAACCGGAGGAGACAGAGCTACAAGGCAAAATGACCTGAAAAACCTAATTATCACAGAGAAAAGAAGTACAACCGGTTTTTCCAGAAGCGGGACTACCGTTTATTACACTGAGAATTATTTCAGCGGCGAAACACCGGTAATTTTAAGTGTCAATTACTATGATACTTATCCACAGGGCACCCCGGCAAAGCCTGCTCTTATTTTTGGACAGGAAGTTACAGGAGATAATATGAGTTCTTCTCAGAATACCAAAAACCTTTCTACAGCATCCTATATAAAGAATATTAATGATGATAACTGGACCTATAACTGGAACTGGTATGATGCTAAATCCAGGGTAATAGGAAGCCATACAATCAATCATTTGGGAGGATATACGAAAACAGAAATAAAACTGGATTTTGCAGGCACTACAATTCAAAGTAAAGTCTACCACAAAAGACTACAAAGCGACCCGGAACGAGTGATCAGTCAGTTTTTTGAATATGATAATCAAAACAGGCTGTTGGTACACAAACACCAGATTGATAATAATACTGTCGAAATTCTGTCTCAAAACGAGTATAATGAATTATCCCAACTGAAAAGAAAAAAAGTAGGAGGAACAGCACCTGCCAACCCTCTGCAAAGTATAGACTATACCTACAACATCAGAGGTTCCCTTATTAAGATCAATGATCCTGTTAATCTGAATGGAAAATTGTTCGGATACGGAATTAAATATACCAATCCGGAATACAGCAATGTAGGCCCGGGAAAATACAATGGGAATATTGCTGAAATTGACTGGCAGAATGCTTCTGAAAATGTTCAGAAAAGATATACTTATACCTACGACGGACTGAACAGACTGAAGGATGCCGTTTATTCTGAACCTGCTTCTACCGCACCGTTTAATAATTATTATAATGAATATCTGACTTATGATCTGAATGGAAACATTAAAACCTTAAAAAGAAATGCCTTCCCAGTCACAGGAACTACCGCCACTCAGGTAGATGATCTGACCTACGATTATAGCGGAAACCGCCTGATCAGAGTAACAGAGAACGCATTGAATGACACAGGATATGAAGGCGGAAATAATCTCATTACCTATGATGTGAATGGGAATATGAAAGATATGCTGGACAAAGGAATACAGTCTATCAGTTATAATTTTCTGAACCTACCCGATACTTTTGATATTGTACAGAATGCATTTGGCAATCCTATTAATAATACGCTTACCTATTTGTATCGTGCTGATGGAACTAAATTCAGAAAAATCTATACCACTAAAACAACAGGAAGGGCGGCAAGAACTACCATCCAAACGACAGATTATCTGGATGGGTTTCAATATACTATTGAAGAAGGAATTACCTGTCTAACATGTAGAACCACTAATGCTTATGAACAGCAGGCTTACAAAGGGATTTCTGAGCTTGGAAAAGTAATCGCACCACAATGGAAACCTGATTTTGTAGTGACAGCAGAAGGATATTACAGTTTCTCAGAAAACCGTTATATTTACCAGTATAAAGACCATCTTGGAAATACAAGGATAAGTTTTGCAAAAGACAGCGAAGGCGCTCCTGAAATTATTGATACCAACAACTATTATCCTTTTGGATTAAACCATATCGGAAATACATTTTCTCCATTTGGAAGTTTCTACAGTTACAAGTACAATGGAAAAGAACTTCAGGAAAGCGGAATGTACGACTACGGAGCAAGAATGTATATACCAGATTTGGGAAGATGGGGCGTAACAGATCACTTAGCAGAAGCATTCAGACGATTTAGCCCTTATCATTATGCAGCAGATAATCCTGTAATGTTTGTAGACCCGGATGGGATGAGAAGTGTGCCTTATGATGGAGGTGTTATCAATCATGTTCCTGAGGGCTCATGGTGGTTTGCCGGGGTAAATGGAATTTTACTCCCGAATATGTAGAAAAGGGTGGACTTGGGAAACGAAATGGTGGTGGTGCTCCGCAAACTTTTGGAAAGACACAGGCATACAGATTTAATGGCAGCCGTTCAAAACGGAGGAGAATTTTCATTAACTACCAAAAACGGCTATATGAGCTGGTGGACAGGAGGTGCTGAAGGAGATGCCAATACAGCACGAAATGGTAGGATATGATGAAACTTGTGAAGGTACGCATCAAGTAATTGGTATAGTCCCCAGGAAAAACTGGTTTTTTGGCTTGGGGAAGTATATCTTTACTTAAAGGAGCCGTAAATTCTGAAAGGATGTACACTCAAGGTTTAAGAAGAGGAATAACCAGTAATTATGTATTAAAGGAAGAAATCTGAGTTTATTTGGTAACATGCCAGCGACAGATGCATCTTTACCAATTGCCAAAATGATAAAAATAGGAAGTGCAGTAGGTAAATATTCGTTTTTCTTAGGTGTGGCATTTGATGGTGTGGGTGTCATAAATTATGCAGCTAATCCAAACTCTCCTAATGCAGTAGATCCTAAAAAAGCAGGCTTAAATACAGTAATGGGTTATCTAGGATGGAAAGGGGGAGCTTACGGAGCTGTGATTAGTACTCTATATTTTGGAATAGATAATTTTTTATCCGGGAGGATGGATTGGTGCTTCTGAAACAGCAACAAGAACCGAAGAATATGAACAACATATCACTGGTCATCCATTTTTAGTAATTCTTCAATAAAATTTTAAAAACTATGTCAATTAAAAAAATGTACTATTATCTTTTTTATAAACTTTATAAACATTACGAAAATAGTTCAGAACCATGGTTAAGCAACTGGAAAGCAGGAGTTTCAATAGGGATATTAGAAATATGGTTATTACTATCTATAGGAAATTATTTTTTAATAACAACAAATAAAACTGTTCATTTAAATCTTTTACAACCTATTGTTATTATACCTGTTACAATTGTTTTTATATTTAATTATCTATCATTTGATTATAAAGATACCTGGAAGAAATATAATGAAGAGTTTGATCAATTATCTAGAGATCAAAATAAGAAAGGTGGTGTTATAATTTGGAGCATAATAATATTAATAATAACAAATATGATTTTTTCATATTTGTTATTATTGAAAAGCAAAAATAAATCATACAGGACCCTATTCTAAAAAGAGTTTATAAAACAACAAAAAATAAAAGACTCCATAGATCATGCAAATTATATAAAAGAATGCAGAACATTAGAGATGGAAGATAATTGGTTTCAATGATTATAGGTAATGTTCCAAACATGTTGAAAATGAATTAGAGTGTTGATTTTCAATACTCTAATTCATGAATATAAAAACACCAATGGCAGTGCAGAAGCTCTTGAAGAAAACAACTATTATCCTTTTGAAGTAAAGCATTTAGAATATAATACTAGTAGGAGATCCATCTTACAATTACCAGTACAATGGTAAGGAATTACAAAAGGAAACCGGCTGGAATGATTACGGAGCAAAGAATGTATATACCAGATTTGGGAAGATGGGGCGTAACAGATCCCTTAGCAGAAGCATTCAGACGATTTAGCCCTTATCATTATGCAGCAGATAATCCTGTAATGTTTGTGGACCCGGATGGGATAGAAGTGTGCCTTATGATGGAGGTGTTATCAATCATGTTCCTGAGGGCTCATGGTGGTTTGCCGGGGTAAATGGGAATTTTACTCCCGAATATGTAGAAAAAGGTGGACTTGGGAAACGAAATGGTGGTGGTGCTCCGCAAACTTTTGGAAAGACACAGGCCTACACAGATTTAATGGCAGCCGTTCAAAACGGAGGAGAATTTTCATTAACTACCAAAAACGGCTATATGAGCTGGTGGACAGGAGGTGCCGCAGGAGATGCAAATACAGCTCAAGAGATGATTGCACATATGATGAAGCTTGGAGACAATGCATCAACTGATTGGTATGGTCTTGCAGGAAAAACTGGTTTTTGGTACCGCAGGAGTTTTGAGTGGTACTGCAGGAGTTATTGACTCTCATAACATGTATTCACAAGGTATTAGGAGAGGAATATCTGGAAACTATCAACTTACAGGTAGAAACCTAAGCCAATTTGGTAAGATGGCGATGACTGATGCAACACAACCTGTTTCTAAAATTACAAGAGGCGCAAAAATAGCTGGAACATTTTCTTTTGGACTAGGAGTAATATTTGATATTGCAGCAGTTTCAACAAATAAAATTTCACCAGGAAAATTTGTTCTAAATACAGGTATGGGAGTAGCTGGCAATTGGGGTGGTCCAATTGGAGCTTCTCTTGGTACAGTATATTTTGGAATAGATAATTTTTATGATGATGGGAAAGAAATCAAGGATGGCCAGGATTTTTAATAATGCGAATAATTTTCAAAGAGAGTTAGACGAGGGAATTAATAGTGCAGGCCTCTATAGAGTTATTTTTTGGCTCATGAACCCAAATAAAAATTTGATTATGAAAGAAATTTAAAAAAGCATATTATTATATTTTTTATAAGATTTATAAATCAATAATATATACTTCTGACAAAGTTGGGGTGAGTTTTGGAGTGACTTTAAAGCAGGAATAGCATTATTAGCCCTTGAACTTTGGTTTTTGGAACAATTTTAAACTATTATGCTATTATAACTAATACAAAATTGTTACTACTACTATATTTATAATTTTATTGATTCCTCTAGTATTTCTTTCTATACTACATTATTTTGCATTTATTCATACAGATATTTGGAAAGAATATAGTAAACAATTTGATAAATTATCTGAAGAAAAGAATAAAAAAGGTACTATAATAGTTTGCATAATAGCTGTTTTTATAGCAAGTAATTTTTTGGGATCTATCTTTCTATTACAAAAGTTTATATTTTAATATATAAAATCATGAATAAAATAGAAAAAGCGTATTATTATTTTTATTATAAAATTTATAAATCAATAGAGTATACTTCTGAAAAGGTTGGAGGAGCTTTTGGACTGATTTTAAAACAGGCATTGTAATAGGAACTTTAGAAATATGGCTCCTTGCTTCAGGATTAATTTATTATTCTATAATAAAGAATATTAAACTTAATCTTACTTTCACTAATCCTATAGTATTACTCCTCTAACATTACTTTTATATTGAACTATTTTGCATTTATCCATACAGACACTTGGAAAGAATATAATGCAGAATTCGATAAATTACCGAAAGATCAAAATAAAAAAGGAGCGATTATTGTTTGGACAATTATTGCTTTTATTACTATTAATTTTTGGATCAGCTTATTATTTACAAAAATATATTCTTAAAATGTATTAATAAATATAATAGAGTATTGAATTTCAATACTCTATTTATATAATTATGGAAAAAATAAAAAAAGTATACTATTATATCTTTATAAGATTTATAAATCAATTATATATATACTTCTGAAATGGTTGGAGGTACATTTTGGACTGATTTTAAAGCTGGATTAGTAATTCTGACTCTTGAACTTTTTCTTTGGATGGCCCTTCTAAATTATTACTCACTAGCAAATAACATACGATTCGATTTAACAGTGGCTAGCCCTATTCTTTTTATCCCACTAATATTAGCTTGTATATTAAATTATTATCTTTTAATTCATACAGACGGGTGGAAAGAATATAATAAAGAGTTTGACCAATTACCTATTGAAAAAAATAAAAAAGGAGGAATAATTGTTTGGTGTACAGTTGCTTTAATAGTTATCAACTTATTTTTTCATATTATCTATTATTAATGAGAGCTAAACGAAATCAAACTGGGCCATATTCTAGAGAATATATCCAACAACAGAAAATTAAAGATTCAATTAGTGATGCAAAATATAAGATAGATCATCAATAACTTTAAGCAATTCAGAAATTAATTCAATTCTCTGAATTCATTTTCATTCGAATGAAAAAAATTTAAAGCATATTATTATATTTTACACCTTGGGAAGCTTATAAAAACTGGGCCGATTGGGGAGCCAATACTACTGGAGCAGGATTTAAATATTTTGCTGATCAAAGAACAGCGATATATAATAGTGGATATTGGATGGATAATCTTGGACAAATGAGAAGTACTGCATATGCAGGAAGAGCCAGAGGATCATTAATAGGACTAAGAAGCGATTATGTAAGAAATACTGCAATGCTTGGAAAATACGAGGTGCTGGATATGTAGGATATGCAATCAGTGCTGGACAAATAGGATATGGGATGTATCAAGATGGTGGAAAGTTTGGAGTTAGAGTTCAAGTTGCATCTGTTGGTGTAGTTGGAGGAATTATAGGAACTATTGTTGGTCCTGAAGGTACAGTTGTTGGAGCTGCTACATTTGAAGGTCTTGCTCCTCCAGTACATTGGTCAACTGTAGCAAGATTGGCGGGTTATGCAAGAATAGGCATATGGAGTTACCTTTAATGTTTAATGGAGATAGTGGGTTTTCTGCTAATTCTAAACCGATTACAGGTGCTATTGATATTCCTGTTACTACAACAGCTGATGAATCAGACCCAGAAGAAACAATTACTTTATATAGAGGGTTTCATCAAAAATATTTCATAATGATAACAGCCAATATATAAATGCACATTTTGGAATTGCTATTCCGAAAGGATATTATCAAATAGGATTCACTTGAAGAGTATCATAGTGATATGTTTGATCATGCGTCGGGAAATAACCTTAGTATTTGGACAAAGCTGGACTACTAGTAAGGAAACTGCTAGAGATTTTGCTACAGGAATAGCTTTTGGGCCAGCAGTTCCTGGAATTATAATGTCAAAAAGTTTTAAGATTGGTGTAGCAAATCCTAATCCCCACACTTAAGGTGAAAGCGAATGGCTTGTTCCTGGAGTAGTTTATGGTGCAAAAGTAAGTATATGTTCTCCCTAGATCTGGACAATAAATAGATTTAATTTAATAATTTACTATAAAAATGAAAGAATTGATAAAACATAAAATAAAGAATATGATCCTCAATTAAATGAATTTGAAATTTCATATTCAAATCATGCTTTAATTCTTGATGATTTAGTTTCCTTGTATAAGGAAGAAATAAGATGGCTAAAGTGAAAGTATAAAAGATTAACATCTAATATTTTAAATAACTTTCTTTTAATTAAAAATGAATCTATTGAATATGTAAAATTTGTTGTTGTAAGATATGATATTACGAGTAGGCTATTTGTTTTTGCAGCAGATTATTCAAAGGTTTTTTTTTGATTTTACATCTCCGAGTGAAAACAATTCAAAATCAATTAAAAATTAAAGAAAACCAGTCTATTGTTGCCGGGGTAAATGGGAATTTTACTCCCGAATATGTAGAAAAGGGTGGACTTGGAAAACGAAATGGTGGTGGTGCTCCGCAAACTTTTGGAAAGACACAGGCCTACACAGATTTAATGGCAGCCGTTCAAAACGGAGGAGAATTTTCCCTGAAAACCAATAATGGTTATATGAGCTGGTGGACAGGAGGTGCTGCTGGAGATGCTACAACTGCTCAGGAGATGGTAGGACATATGATGAAATTATTAGGTAATGGTTTATTAGGACTTACGAATGATATAGAAAGTGCAAGTCATTCTTTAATGAAATATCAAACAGAAGATTTTTTAAAGACACTGAAAAACATTTAAATGGACAATTAGGAAATGCTAATATGATAATAGATGAGTATAATAAATTATCTAATGTAAACAAAATAAACGCTTCAACGTTTCTTTCAGCTGTTAGTGGTATTAGAGCTGGAAAAATTTTAAGATCAACCGAAGGATTTATGAATTCTGTGGGCAAAATTTCTAAAGATTAGGCTATGTTGGTACAGCTTTAACTGCTGGGGTAACATTATATGAGTTTGGAACTGATATGGGATGCCCATTCAATTGTAAATCTTGGTCTATTAGGTGCAACAGCCGTTGCTACATTTGCCACAGCTCCTGTTATAGTTGCAGCAGCTCCTGCCATCCTTGCAGGGATTGCGATTTATGGAGTAGCCGACTACATGTTTGGAGTAAGTGATCAGTTAGATAAAGGTATTGGTAGAAAATCCACAATTTGGTACCCCTAAAAATATTAAATGAAAAAATATAAAATTAAAAATTTTTCAATAAAAAGACTAATATTGTTTATGTCTTTTGCTTTTATATTAATAATATTATTAACTATACTAACTTCTCTTTATTATAATCCAAAGGTTTTCCTGCGCTTGTACTTTTGCATTAACAGCTTTAAGCTTTATGTTAATTAAAAATAATTGTACAATTACATATAATATAATATTGGAGAATGACTATATTTCATTTAATAATAAAAAAATTGATATAATAGATATTCGTAATTATAATTTTAGTGAAACTGAAAAATTTTACGGATGTAGATTAGTATTTAAGTCTTACAAAATTTTCTTAAATATTCCTAAAAAAGACAGTGGGAATTATTTAGATTTTAAAGAAGATTTAATTGAAATTATTACTTTGCAGAATAGAAAAAGAAGTAATGATCTGATTGTTGAATACAATTGGTATAATACTAAATTAGCTAAGATTTATGGTTATATAATGATTGGAATAGTGTTAACCTGGCTAATGGTAATGTTTCCTAATAAATTGAATTTATCAAATTTAGGATTGTTCTTAATTGTTTCAATAGGATTAAGTTCTATAATTTATAAGATTTTTAACAAATCATAAAAAGTCGGGAGACTTCGAGGCGGGAATCTGGAATGATTCCCGCTTTATTATATTTTGGTGTGAATTTTTTTATCTGAGAAAATCTAATCTAATTGGAGTATATAAAATAAGACACTATACTGCTACACGAACGAAATAATAAGTTGTCTGATGAAATAGGTACTCTAATCTTAAACTTGAAAAATTATCCTGGAAATAAACTAAGATTCGTAACCTTGTTAGGAGAAAAATATTATGGAATTTTCTATTTGACTGAAGATTTTAATAAAGTTATTGGATATCTAGATAGAGAAATTGATAATAGCGAATTTGATTTAATGAAGCAAGAATAGTATTATAAACATTGAAGATTATACAAAAATATTCATATGTATGAATAAAAATAGAATATTCACCATTAATCAACATTATTCAATTGTTAAAATTAAACACCCGTTCAATAATTATTCTTAAACATTGCCTCACTCTATTGAAAACAGAATATTAATTAACAAATTTTATTGCCTTAAACGCAATGATAATCAGAAAATTATTACTAACTTTAATGAGAACTTTAAAACCAATTAACTATGTCACATATATTAGCTGGAGTATTTGGTCATCACAGCGACTACAAAAAACTGGAAAGTGATCTGGAAAATTCAGGATTCGGAACTTCAGATTACATCGTATACCTTAATGATGGTTCCGGTAATTCCCAATATTTGGCAAGTGTTACCGTTAATGATCTTAATCAGATTGACCTTGCACGGAATGCATTTGTTCAGAATGCAGCATTGAAATCCTATTTATTTGAAAACATGAACATCAATGAAACCAATTATGATACTATCAAAAGGTATATTGATGCAAGAAACAGAGCTGAAATACACACCAGCCCTGAAATTAAGATCAAAACATCAAGCGATGGTATGAATTCTGAAGTGAAATTCTAATCGATATAAAATCTAATAGCCGAAGGTCCGCAGTGTATGCTGCGGATCTTTTATCTTTGAAAAAACTAAAAAATTTCGTATTTTCGTCTTATTATAGGCATGTGCACAAATGAGCTACGATTTAGAACAAGAGAATAAAGAGATCCTCGCAAGATATAAGGACCTGATTTCTAATACATACAGAACATTGGATGAGGAAAACAATAAACTCATCCGAAAGGCATTCGATATCGCGCTGGATGCCCACAAGGATCAAAGGAGAAAATCCGGAGAACCTTACATCTACCACCCCATTGCTGTTGCTAAAATTGTAGCAACAGAGATTGGTCTGGGGGCAACTTCTATTGCCTGTGCCCTGTTGCATGATGTGATTGAAGATTCTGATTATACCTACGAAGACCTGAAAAAAATATTCGGAGAAAAGATTGCCAATATCGTGAATGGACTGACCAAAATCTCCATCATGAACCATCAGAATATTTCTGTACAGTCTGAAAATTACAGGAAACTGTTATTGACATTATCTGAGGATTTCAGAGTAATTCTGATTAAAATTGCTGACCGTCTTCATAATATGAGGACTCTGGAAAGCATGGCTCCGGATAAGCAGAAAAAAATTGCTTCAGAAACAGTTTATATCTATGCTCCGATGGCTCACCGTCTGGGATTGTATAACATCAAATCTGAGCTGGAAGATCTTTCCTTAAAATACAACAGCCCCGAAGTATACAACGAGATCACGGAAAAATTGGAATTGGCCAAGGAAAGTCGTGAAAGATATATCGAAGAATTTAAAAAAGAAGTGTCAGAAAGGCTTCATGAAGAAGGCTTGAACTTTAAAATCAAAGGCCGTGCAAAAGCCATCTCTTCCATTTACAGAAAAATGCTGAAGCAGGGCGTTTCCTTTGAAGAGGTTTTTGACAACTATGCCATCAGGATTATTTATAAATCAGATGCAAAAAATGAAAAATTTCTCGCCTGGAAAATCTACTCTATCGTTACGGATGTTTACCACAGTAACCCTTCAAGAATGCGTGACTGGATTACTCAGCCCCGTTCTACAGGATATGAAAGTTTACATTTAACGGTTTTAGGTCCGGACAGAAAATGGATTGAAGTACAGATCCGTTCCGAAAGAATGGACGAAATTGCCGAAAAAGGAGTTGCCGCTCACTACAAATACAAAGAAGGTTACAAACAGAGTTCTGATGACAGAAATTTTGAAAAGTGGGTAACCGAGATCCGTGAAGTACTGGAACAGCAGCAGAACCTTTCTACTTCGGAGCTTTTGGATAATATTAAACTAAACTTATATTCCAAAGAAGTATTTGTCTTTACCCCGAAAGGAGAAATTAAAATTCTGCCAACCAATGCTACGGCTCTGGATTTCGCATTCTCTGTTCACTCCGATCTGGGAATGAAATGTTTAGGCGCAAAAATCAACGGAAAGCTGGTTCCTATTTCCTACATCCTTCAAAATGGAGATCAGGTAGATATTCTTTCTTCACAGAATCAGAAACCCAAATCTGACTGGCTGGAATTCGTAGTGACTTCAAAAGCCAAATCAAAGATTAAAAGTTATCTGAACTCTCAGAAAAACCAGTTGGTAGAAGAAGGAAAAGAAATCCTGCAAAGAAAACTTCGTCATGCAAAAATTAATTTCAATGATGACGAAATTAATAAACTTCAGAAATTCTTTAATTTAAAATCATCTCAGGAGCTCTTCCTTAAATTCCAAAGCAATGAACTGGATGTAAGCAGCCTGAGAAAATATATAGAAAGCAAAAACGTATTCAATAACTTACTTTCAAGATTCAGAAAATCACCTTCAAAAAACCAGCACTTCGAGGAACCGAAAGAGGAAAACCTTGACATGATTGTCTTTGGGAAGGACGAAGAGAAGCTTAATTACACCTATGCAAAATGCTGTACCGTGATTCCCGGTGACAAAATCTTCGGATTCATTACCATTTCAGATGGAATCAAGGTGCATAGTGACAGCTGTCCGAATGCCATCAATCTGAGAGCACAGTATGATTACCGTGTCATCCCTGCCAAATGGGTGAATGCAGAAAGCTTCAAAAACAGAGTGAAAATTGAAATTGAGGGACTTGACAGAATGGGAATGATCAATGATATCACAACGGTCATCAGTGGAAGTATGGGAATGGATATGAAAAGTATGTCTATTGAATCCAACAATGGTGTTTTCACAGGAAATATCAACCTTGAAGTCAAAAATAAAGGTCAGTTAGAAGAGACCTTTAAAAAACTTAAAAATATTAATGGTGTTTCCAGAGTGAGACGAGTACAATCATAGACATGAATTTATCTCTTTATTTTAAAAAATTTTTCAACAACAGCCAGTCCTCAGGAATTATTCTTATTTTCTGTGTACTGATTTCATTGCTTATTGCCAATTCATCCGCTGCAGAAAACTTTCAGCATTTTTTAGACAAGGAAGTAGGCACTCATCTTTTTGGATTGGAATATCCTATCAGTATCTGGATCAATGACGGACTGATGGCTGTATTTTTTCTTTTGGTGGGACTTGAAATAAAACGTGAACTTGTAGAAGGTGAACTTTCATCCTTTAAAAATGCCTCTCTCCCAATTTTTGCAGCCGTAGGCGGAATGCTTATTCCCGCTGTAATCTACAGCATTTTCAATACAGGAACGGAATACAGCAATGGTTGGGGAATTCCTATGGCTACAGATATAGCCTTTTCTCTGGCCATCATTTCAATGCTGGGTAAAAAGATTCCTAATTCTATCAAGATATTTTTAGCTGCATTAGCTATTGTAGATGATCTGGGGGCTATTCTGGTGATTGCCGTGTTCTATACAGACCAGATTCACTGGATCTACCTTCTCTTATCTTTTGGAGTAACAGCCCTGCTTTTTATTTTAAACTTCTTAAAAGTAACCAAAACTATATTTTATATCATTCCGGGACTGTTTTTATGGTATTTCCTTCATCATTCCGGAATTCATGCTACGATAGCAGGTGTTTTGCTTGCATTTTCCATTCCTACCAATGCTTCCAATGTAGAAATTTCACCGTTGGAAAAACTGGAACATCAACTTCATATTCCGGTAAGTTTTCTGATTATGCCGATATTTGCTTTAACGAATACCAATATCACTTTTTCCAGCGAAATGGTGGCCGGGGTTACGAGTACATTAGGATTGGGAATTATCTGCGGATTGGTATTGGGTAAGCTTATTGGAATCAATTTATTCTCATGGATTGCCATCAAATTAAAACTGAGTTCGCTTCCGCAAAACAGTAACTGGCTTCAGATGATCGGAGTAGGTTTATTGGCCGGAATCGGGTTTACCATGTCCATATTTATCGCACTTCTTTCCTTTAAAGGTGAAATTCCTATTCAGGATGAAGCGAAGTTTGCCATTTTAATTGCTT
The DNA here is from genome assembly GCF_965111995.1 of Chryseobacterium sp. Marseille-Q8038. NCBI lineage: Bacteria > Pseudomonadati > Bacteroidota > Flavobacteriia > Flavobacteriales > Weeksellaceae > Chryseobacterium > Chryseobacterium sp. Marseille-Q8038. The sequence goes on from NZ_CBCOPN010000001.1 coordinate 1,919,512, forward strand.
CTTTTATTGCTGCAATTGCAGGATTTACCATTCTAAGTGTAAGCTCAAAAGAAAACCCTGAACTGGAAGAAAATTAATCTTTCTTCTGGTTCTCCAGCTTTCTTTTATGTTCCACATCACTCTCAAAATCAGGTTCAGCAATCTGGGCATGATATCCTGAGGTTTCTTTCTGGATCTCATCAGACAGCAGCTTTTCTATTCTGAGTTTTCTGATCGCCATATTCAGTTCGTTTCCGAATAAGAGTAGATATACGTTTACATTCACCCAAACCATCAGGAGAATCATACTTCCTATGGATCCGTACAGAACGTTATATCGTGCAATATCCTTTACATAAATGGCAAAAATATAAGTGGTAACCACAAACAGAACAGTTGTTAAAATAGCTCCTGGAACCGCTTGTCGGAATCTGGTAATTTTCACGGTACCCAGCCAGTAAAATAACGTTAAAAGTATAAAGTAAAAAAGTGGGAAAGAAACGAATCCAATAATGCTGGAAAGGTTATCTACAAGCCAGGAAACATCATAAGCCGGCGTAAAAAGCTTCATTACAACCTCTACATAATATACTCCAAAAAGCGCTAAAAAAACAATGGTGATAAAGCCTATCGTAATAAAGAATGAAAGAATAAACTCCTTTACATCACTCAGCTTCTCATCAGAATTCTCATTGAAACCATTAATGAGAGAAAAAGTACCATTGGTTGCAAAGACAAGTGCAAGAACGATCGTCAGATTACTGATCCCTTTCATATTCGGGATAATATTATTCTCTATATACCCTCTTACATCACCTTCCATATTCGAAGGAAAAACATTATGCATCAGCACATCAAAAATATAGAACTGCAGTTTATCATAATGCGGCATATAAGGTAAAACGGAAAGTAAAAACAGAATAAACGGAAACAAACTTATGGTAAAGCTCCAGGAAATTGCTGCCGCTTTTCGTCCTATTTTTCCTTTGAAAATCCCGGAGATATAAATCTGAAACATCTGCCAAAGCGATATTCCCAAAACAGGAATATGGATGCTGTCAAAAAACTCTTGAATCTTCAAAATAAATTTAGGAACCTTTACACTCATCGATCTGTTTGTCTTTATACAAATGTAGGGGAATTAAATTAAATAGGGAAAAGATAGGGGGTAGATGTTAGGTAGCAGGTGGCAGGTTTTAGGGATTAGGGGTTTGAGTTTGAGAGTTTGAGAGTCGGAGGGCTTTAAAGTTTAAGGTTTAAAGTTCAAGGTTCAAGGTAACCCGCAACTAATATAACTTGCAGCTTGAATCCCGAAACTCACAACCAAATAACCAGCAACAAAATATACTCGCAACTCGCAACAAATAATCTTGCAACCCGCAACTAAAAAACCAGCAACAAATTAACCGCGAAACCCTATCTTTGCGGTCTGAAACTTCTTACAATGCGAATCAGTTTACTTTGTATCGGCAAAACAGACGATAAGGAAATTACCTCTTTAATCAATTATTATCTCAACCGTTTACCCAAGCACTGGAATTTCGAAATTACTGAAATTCCGGATGTTAAAAATGCCAGAAACCTATCTCCAGACCTTCTTAAAAAAGAAGAAGCTAAACTATTTTTAAATCATATTGATAAAAACGATCTGGTGGTCATTCTTGATGAAAAAGGAAAACAGTTTACCAGCCGTGAATTCTCACAGAAAATTGATACCTGGATGAATTCTTCAGTAAAGAAAGTACATATTCTGATTGGAGGAGCCTATGGATTTTCTGAAGATATCTACAGCAGAGCAAATGAAAAAATGTCTTTATCCAAAATGACTTTTACCCATCAGATGATCCGTCTGTTTATTGTAGAGCAGCTTTACCGTGCTGATCAGATACTACAGGGAAAACCCTATCACAACGATTAAAATAAAAGAGGCTCTCAAGAATGTCATTCTGACGAAGGAAGAATCTCACCAATACAATTTCTGAGATTCTTCACTATATTTCTGAACTGCGTTCGCAGACTTTCAGTCTGTGTTCAGAATGACAAAAGCCAAATAATTTGACTTTTGAGCCAACATATCTCTATTTCAAACTGATTTGTCTCTTTGCTTCTCCTACGACGAATGCCACGGAGTTCGCGATATTAAAACTCCTGATGAGTTTCGACATAGGAATTGTTAAATGGTTTTCAAAACGGTCCAGAACCTCTTTGCTCAATCCTACACTTTCCTTTCCGAAAACCAGCCAGTCTCCATCCTGAAAATCAGTTTCCAGGTATGATTTTTCAGCATGTGAGCTCATTAAAAAAACGCGCGACTGATCAGGAATCGTTTTAACCCACTCATCAACATCCGCATATTCAGAAACATCGAGATGTACCCAATAATCCAATCCCGAACGCTTCAGATTTTTATCATTAATTACAAATCCAAACGGATGAATCAGGTGTAATCTGCTTTCGGTTCCTACACACAATCTTCCGATATTTCCTGTATTATTAGGTATTTCAGGTTCTACAAGAACAATATTCAACATCTCTCTATCTCTTTATTCGTTTTTTAAACTGTTAGGTAAGGATTTATTTAAATGATTGGGTGCTTTTATTTATTTCTTGATACATTTAGCGTAAACATCCGTCAATACCGCTTTTTCATACCCAAGAGTTACTGCTTTATCGAAATTTTCGCAGGCTTCTTTAAGTTTAGAGGTATCCATCAGAATCATTGCTTTACTTACATAAGACTGAGCAAATTTCGGATCTATAGAAATCGCTTTGTTGGCATCTGCAAGAGCTTCCTTATATTTTTTCATTTTAAAATAAACATCTGCCCTCCCGTTATAAAGCAATGATTCCGGTTTTTCGGCAAGAAGCTTATTATAATCTTTTAAAGCGCCGTCCAGATCGCCATTATTTTTTTTCAGATTGGCCAATCCTGTTTTTGCAAAAAGATTATCAGGAGCAAAGGTCAGAATCTGATTAAGGTCTTTGATGGCAAGATCTTTTTTTCCCTGACTGTCATAAATTTTGGAACGTGTAAGATATAAATCCGGAGTTTCAGCATTCACCTGAAGTCCCTTTTCTATATATTCCAATGCTTTTATCTTATTTCCTTTCTGACTGTAAAGTGATGAGAGATTTGCATATACAGAAACCGACATAGGATTTGCTTTCAGTGCAGATTCGTAGGATTTAAAAGCCTGAGTCGTTTTTCCAAGCCTTCTCTGAGCTGTACCAAGGTAGTCGTAATATTCCGATTGAAATTTTTGAATCTGTTCTTTCTCTGCCAGTTTTAAATACTGCTCTTCAGCACATTTATAGTCGGCTTTGTTAAAACATTCTTCAGCCAGTTTTTTATCCTGGGCATAAGAACTAATCAAGAAACAGAGGGAAGTTACTGCTAATAAAGTTTTTTTCATGAAGTTATAGTTTGTTTGTTGATGACTTTTTTGGCGAGTGCACCAAATATCACTCCCAATAAAGATCCAACAAACGCCCCCACCAAAATATCTATCGGGAAATGCACTCCTAAATATATACGGCTGTAGGAAACTACTATAGCCCACACAAATATAGCATATGGAAACCATTTAAGTTTATTTTTTAATAAAATACTTAAAAAGGAAGCCAAAAAGAATGTATTGGAAGCATGAGCAGAATAAAAACCAAACTGTCCGCCACATTTCACAATTCTCATGTGATGTTCCAACGTAGGATCATGACAGGGTCTCAGCCTTGCCACACCATACTTGAAAACACTGGCCAACTGGTCAGAAACCGTTGCCCCGATAGCCAAAAATATAAGGATAAAAACTAAAGATCTTAGTTTATAATTTTTGTATAAAAAATAAAGAAATATAATGTAAAGAGGCACCCAGATCCAGGTACTTGAAATCAACATCCAAAACTGATCGAAAGATGAATCTCCTAGATTATTAAGGTAAAGAAATACCTTCTTATCTTCCTGAATAATTTCCTCCATAGATTATCTGCTTACAGGTCCTTCATAAGTCTCATCATCTGCCGGCTTCGGTTTTGGAGGCTCATTAGAAGCTACAGAAGTAGGTTCTGTCAGAATATCTTTTTTGATATCATTCATCGGGTTGAAATCCTTTGCAGCATCTTTTACCTTTTCAATCTCACGTTTGATTTCAGAAACAGGATTATCTGTTTCCTTCATGATTTCTGTTTTAATATCTTCCACTGCTCCACGCATTTTTCTAACGCCTGCACCTAGGTCACGCGCAATCTGAGGCAGTTTATCCGGACCGAATAATACAACGATTGCAATGGCAATGAGTGCCATTTCTCCAATGCTTAATTCCATGGCGTAAAATTACAAAAGATTATTGCATTTATGGACTGTAAACTAAAAATTTAAACAAATTTTAAGATTTTATAAAGTTCTGGGCGTTCGGGTAACGAGGTTTATTTTGTTGCTGGTTGTTTTTGTTGCTCGTTAGCTCAAAACCTTAAACCTTAAACCTTAAACCTTAAACCCTAAACTTTAAACTCTCTAATCCCTAATCCCTAATCCCTAATCCCTAATCCCTAATCCCTAATCCCTATAACCTGCTACCTAACATCTGCCACCTCCTACCTACGAATTAACAAATATTTAATTCAAAACAATGAGAATTACGCAACAATTATGTATATTTATAACACACAACCAAATACATATTAATTATGAAAAAACTAGTGACTACCTTTAAAGTTTTCGCCGTTTTATCGGTATTGGCACTCAACAGCTGCCAGAATGAAAGCAACGAAATGAACCAGCAGGAAATAGTTCAGGCTAAGGTAACGGTAGATGACCTGAAAAAAGAGATCACTTCTCTTCCTTCACAGGCTGTTCCTGAAGCTGTACAAATTCAATTGGATGAATCCGGCAAAAATCTTGAAACCTATTTAAAAAATGATTTACAGATTGTTGGTGTAGCAGTTCTTGGAAAAATTTCAGACCAGAAAGGTATTGAGCTTTCCAAAAGCCTGATTACAGATAAAGATCAGTTCATTGCATCCGGAAACATACTGGATCCATCTTCTGTAAAAATCGGAAAAATTGGAGATTTATATAGCGGAGATGATCTGACAACTGCCCAGCAGGGATTAAAAGAGGCTGTCACTGAAGAAGTAAAACCAGGCATCAATGTGATGGAAGTAACATGGAACAGCAAAAACGGGAAATTTACCACATTATGTTTCTATGGTGATTCGGGAATTATCTGGGATAATATCTTTGGAGGTCTTGTGATGGTGGATACCCGTGGGCATTCTGAAGCATCTGACGAAGCTTCTAAAGTAGCATCTAAATGGTATAAACAATGGTGGACCGCCAACTGGCTATGGGGCTCTAAGAGAGGTGAAGCCGGGTATCAGATTACCATTTATTACTCCGGTTCTACAGTTTCCAATGCAGATGTAAGTGACTGGGGATATATCAGTTTAGGAAAAGCAAAAAGCGAAAGTAAGATTACCAAAAAAACAGGCGCTTACGGGCAATGTCGTTATGCATTAGGGCTTTGTACGCCTACAGGTTCTTTGAGCTTTAATTCTACTAATTTTTCTGTATCATTCTCTGGATTAGGCAGTAATATTGTAAGTAACGGGACAAAATCCCTTTATCCATAATTTTTCATAAAAATCAGATTTCAAAAAAACGGGAAGCTCGCTGAGTTTCCCGTTTTATTTTATACAAAGGCTGTATCACATCCTGCTAAACTCCGGCTTTTGATTTTAAAGCCTCTATTGCATTTTCTTTTAGTCCAAAAGTATTAGTCAGTATTTCATACAACTGCATATCATTTTCTATCGATATGGATTCTTTTTCACCATGATCAGACCGGATGTTCAACACATGGTCTGTATACGTATACCGGACATTCTCATCTACTTTTGAAAGGATCAGTTTATTCTTAAAATGAGAATCCGGATGAGTAGATAAATACCAGTTAGAGATCTCAAGATCAATAGGCTCTACATGCTCAGGAATGAAGCGATATACCGGAAACCATTGTTCTTTTAACATCCAGAGGGTATAGGTTTCTTCTCGATGGGAAACTTTAAATATTCCGTTGGGCGTTTGCTGCTGTTTTTCTTCATTTAAAAGAATCGGTGCCGTAAGGGTAGCCGTTCCAAACCCGCAGTCTATGATATACTTTTCTCCTTCAAAATCAACAATAAGTAACAAATGGGTTTGTGCAGCAACACTGTCTTCCTGTCTGCCCCATACTACCCTTCCCAGCTGAAGCTTTACGTTGAATCCTAAATATTTTAAAACTTCGCTTAAAAGCAGATTTTGTTCATAGCAATATCCACCGCGAGATTCTATAACCAGTTTTTTGAAAATATCATCTAAATTCAGAGAAGGAACTTTTCCTGTATAGGAATCAATATTCTCAAAAGGAATATACTTAGGATGAAGCTGATGTATTTTTTTCAACACCTCCATATTCAACTCCGGAATTCCGGTGAAATGAATCCGTTCAAAATATTTTTCCAGGTCTACTATATTCATAATTTGTTTTTTTTCAAAAGTGAGCAAAACTATTTCTGTAAAATTATTGAATAGATTAACCCAAAGCAGTAGACATGTTCAGAATAGAACAAATCTATTGTTAATGAAAATCTTTTTTCGATGCTAAATCAACTCCATCTTTCCCTTTTTTCTGAAAAGCAGAATACGTAATCACTACACTGGCAGCCATTAAAATAAATGCTAAAAAGAAAGGTGCTCCGGAAAACTTGAATGGCGCTTCATCGTGGGTGAAATAGTAAAACAGATTCGTCATCATCGGAGGTCCGATAATAGAGGTAGCACTCATCAAACTCGTCAATGCTCCCTGAAGCTCTCCCTGTTCATTGGAAGGAACACTTTTTGTGATGACAGACTGTAAAGCCGGTCCACAAATTCCTCCTAAACAATAAGGTACCAAAAATACAAACATCATCCAGCCTTCTGATGCAAAAGCAAACAACAACATTCCTACAGCATAGAAAGCCAATCCGTAATAAATACTTTTCTGTTCTCCCAGCCTTGGTGTTGTCCACCGGATAAGACCACCTTGTACAAGGCCTACCAATAATCCTACAACTCCTAATGAGATTCCCACCATTCTTTCCGTCCAGCCGAACTTATACATGGTAAAGAAACTCCAGTTACTTTGTACAGCATGACCTGCAATATAAATTAATATCAATGAAACGATCATTCCGGAAATTTCAGGGTGTTTCCCTAAAAACTTAAATGAACCTATAGGATTGGCTCGCTTCCAGTCAAATTCTCTTCTTTTATCTTTATCCAAACTTTCGGGAAGGATGAAATACCCATAAAGGAAATTAAGTAAACATAAACCTGCTGCAGCATAGAAAGGAACTCTGGCACCATAATGTCCAAGAACTCCACCCAGAACAGGTCCTATAATAAATCCAAGACCAAAAGCTGCCCCTATCAGTCCAAAATTTTTGGCTCTGTCTTCATCAGTGGAAATATCTGCGATATAGGCACTGGCCGTTGTGACACTGGCACCCGTAATTCCGGCAATAACCCTTCCTAAAAACAGCCACCAGATGGTAGGAGCTAAGGCAAGGAAGATATAATCTACCGCAAATCCAAAAAGAGAAATCAAAATAATAGGTCTTCGTCCGTATTTATCACTCAGGTTTCCGACAAGCGGAGAGAAAATAAATTGGGTAAATGCATAGGCAAATCCCAGCCAGCCACCATATTTTGCAGCTTCGCTGATATCTGCATGAATGAGCTCCTCAATCAATTTAGGAACAACAGGAATGATGATTCCCCATCCTGTAATATCTATCAGTAAAGTAATAAATATGAAGCCTATAGCTGCTTTTTTCTTTGAATTTTCCATGATGGTGCAAAATTAATCAAATCTGGAAAATAATGATTCTAAATTGCATCGTATTAAAGAAGTATAATAGTAAAAGTAAGCCGATATATTTGATAAGAACAAAATACCTGCTTCAGACTCATTGCTGAAACAGGTATTTATCAATTAGAAACCAGAGGTATTAATTGCTGTTCAGCTTTGTATAGAGCACTCTGTTGGTGATGATACATTTGATCAGACAGCTTTGTTTTAAAGTTACCTTAACCACATTACTGTATTGATAAGCCGTTGTATTTCCGTTCAGTACAGACCTCACTCCTCTACGGTAATAGGTGGTCTGTGTAACCGGTGGAGCATCATAGGCAGCAGATGTTGCATTCGTAATATTCGAGAATGTTATATTATCTGCGGAACTTTGCCATTGATATTCTGCAGCACCACTCACCTGTGCAGTAATAGTCTGGCTAAATGCTGCAGGATCATTACTGATATCCATACACACGGTTTGGTCTGCGGCAATAGTTCCGGGAATATTTACGGAGTTTACAAAAAGCCGGCCAACAGTAGAAATTGCCTGGAAAGAGCATGTATGAAAACTTGAGTTGGCCACCACTCTGTATTGATTATTATTAAAACCTACCGGAACATTGTTAATGGTAAGGGTTGATGAAGTAACATTAGCATAGTTTGATCCATTGGTCAGATTGGTCCATGTACTTCCGATAAGGACCTGCCACTGGTAATTAATAGTATCCGGTGTTTCATCTGTAGGTGTATTATTAATCACAGCAGTCATTGTTGTAGATCCGCCAACGGCTACCGTTTTATCAGTAGGCTGAGACAGAAAGGTCATCGGGGCAAGATAATACTCAGAAAGGATATTGTACACCCTCATCTGGCTGAATGAGAATCCAATGCCTATAGCTTCACCAAAAGCAAGCTGTACTTCATCCCAGGCTGCCGTAGGAATTACTTTAATGATTCTTCGTTCCTGGTTATCACCAAAATCAAAGAAAAAATGTCCGTTAATCCCTGTACGATAGACTTCCTGTCCATTGTTATAGAAAACAAAGTTTCCACCGTTAAAACTTGGGTTAAAATTGAACCCATCAGAAGCAAAGTCAATATAAACCGGCTTATTTGCCTGAAAATCTGCTCCGCTGGTTCCTACTCCTACATACATACTGCAGAAAAGACCAGCGCCTGTACCCGGCTTCAAAGAGGCAAATGAATTAACATCAGTATCCGTCATATTATTAGGATTAGCCGCTTCTTTTCCCAATCTGAAACAAAGAAAACCACCATCACTTGAACTTGAGGTATTAGTATCCAATATTCTCCCACATCCGCCATTGGGAAGGGTTACCATCTCCTGAGATGTCATTTTACCTGATACCAGAAGACCTATTGTTATAAGCAAATACTGCAATATTAAATTTGTTTTCATCATCAAAATTTTTTAAAGTTAATTATACACGGAGAATACTCATCCCTGGATAAGGATGATGATAATGACTGCACGTCACTTCAATCTATTTGATTACAAATACAATATTGACAAAAGAGCAGGACGTTGCCGTTCCCACCACATCATATTTCAATATGCCGTTGGTATCAATACTTACATTGCTTAATACGGTATTGTCAAAATCGGTTACATAATAATAGAGATCTGAGGCATTGGCAAAGAAAGGTATTGCGCCCGGAGCTCCTGTACTTGAGACTTTTGGGGTAGAAAACTGTGTCTTATAAAGCTGGAACAAGTCTTTTGTTCTTCCCGTCCCTAAAGCAGATGTATCAATGCTGATGGACGGCATATAGAAGAATTTAACAATATTACCGCTGATCGGAATCCAGTTGGGACTGGAAGGTGTTCCGATATTCTGGGTTAATGCCTGTCTTTGGAGATCATAAACCAGCAAACCGTTTGCTGGAGCTGCTATTGTTGACAGATTGGAAACTCTTGGGATCAGTACCCCTTTAGTGGTATTGGTAACATCTAATGCTGCGCTTTTATCAGGATCAGAAATCCCAATTCCTACCTGTGCGAAAAGGAAACTGCCGACACATAATGCCGCAGCAACGAATAATTTTTCTACTTTCATTTTTGTTTTGTTTTATGTAAATATAAAATAATTTACTACATAAAACTCTTATTTTTTAATAATTTTTAAACAGAACGATAATTTTGATACAAACTCGCAAATATCCTTTATTATTCAATGATTACACATAATCAAATTATTCTCTAAAATTAGACTTAATGTATATAATTCTAATTTATCTAAACTTTAAAAATCAACTTTCAATAAAAAAAACAACAAAAATAAAATGAAAAAACACCAATAACCAATTACCAATAGAAAAGAGACAAAATAATTAAAAACTAAGTAAAAATTCAACCATTAAAATAAAAACATGCAAATAGTTATAGTGAGATACGATATTTAATGATCATTAATTAAAAAAGAAATGGGGCAATAAAAAAAGACCGTTTCAAAAGAAACGGTCTTTACTAATTTATTGTAGTTTGTATTACTTTGAAGCTAGCTCTTCTTTTGCAGAAGTAGACTTTCCATGTACCTCTTCTTCTTTTCCTGTTTTCAGGAAGTCGTAAGCAATTGCAGACGCAACAAAGATAGATGAGTAAGTACCGAATCCAATACCAATTAACATTGCAAACATGAATCCTCTCAGGTTATCACCACCGAAAATGAAGATCGCAAGGATAACCAAAATCGTAGTAAATGAGGTGTTGAATGTTCTACCTAATGTACTTGAAATAGAGTCATCAAAAAGACCTGCTAATGTTAAAGATTTTTTCTCTCTCAGGTATTCTCTAATTCTGTCGAAGATAATTACCGTATCGTTGATTGAGTATCCCAATACCGTAAGAATCGCAGCGATGAAATCCTGATTGATCTCCATGTTGAATGGCATATATTTGTGAAGCAATGAATATGCTCCTAAAATAATTACCGCATCATGGAATAGAGCAGCAACCGCTCCAAGGGAGAACTGCCATTTTCTAAATCTTACCAAGATATAGACAAAGATCATTGCTAATGCAGCTAATACCGCATAGATACCGTGAGTCTGAATATCATCAGCTACAGAAGGTCCTACTTTCTCAGAAGAAACAATTCCTGCGTGGTCTTTATCAGCAGATTTGAAATCTTTCAATGTAGTTCCTGCCGGTAAGTTTGATTTTAAACCTTCAAATAATTTCTGTTCAATAATCTGGTCAGCTTTTAAAGATTCATCTTCGATAAGGTAATCTGTAGAAATCTTTAATTGCTTATTGTTTCCGAAAGTTTTAGCTTCTACAGAAGAGTTTTTACCATCTTCCGTTTTAAATAATGCTACTAATTTGTCTTCAACATCTTCAGCTTTTACATCTTTATCAAATCTTACCACATAGTTTCTACCACCGGTAAAGTCGATACCGTATTTGAAACCGTGAGTTGCAATTGAAATAACACAAATAACGGTAAGAACAGCCGAAACAATGTATGCATATTTTCTCTTTCCAATGAAATCGATCCAGGTATTTCTGAATAGGTTCTTCGTAGCCGGAGTCCAAACAGAAAGTCCTTTTCCTTTATTTAATCTTGAGAAGATCATTACTCTTGAAAGCAATACAGACGTAAACAGGGTCATTAAAATACCGATCATCAACGTCAATGCAAAACCTTTGATAGGTCCTGTTCCGAAGAAGAACAATACAACCGCCGTTAAGAATGTTGTCGTGTGACCGTCAATAATTGCATTCAATGCATGTTTGAAACCATCTTTATAGGCTTCAAGAATGCTTTTTCCTGCAAATAATTCTTCTTTGGTTCTTTCATAAATGATAACGTTCGTATCGACCGCAACTGCCATCGTAAGAACGATACCCGCGATACCTGGAAGCGTAAGGGTAAAGTCACCCGAATCCATAATACCGAAAATATAGAATAAGTTGATTACCATTGCAATTACCGCATAAACACCAGCTCCACCGTAGTAGAAAATGATATAAACAATAATAATTGCGAATGCAATAATAAACGACATTAAACCAGAGTCAATAGCCTCCTGTCCTAAAGATGGACCTACAACAGTAGCCTGAACTACTTTTGCTCCTGCAGGCAATTTACCAGCCCCTAAAACATCTACTAATTCTTTAGCTTCTTCCTGAGAGAAGTTACCAGAGATCTGAGTTCTACCGTTAGGGATAGCATTTACAACGTTTGGAGCTGTATATACTCTGTTATCAAGAGTTACTGCAACAGGTTTCCCTACGTTTTTCTCCGTTAATGTTTTCCATTCTTTTGCTCCTTTGGAGTCCATCTGCATGTCTACCACTACTCTGCTTAGTTCGTCGTAGCTGATATTTGCAGTTTCAACAGCACCGTCTACCGGAGCTTTTTGGTTAATGTTACCTCTGATTGCATACAATACTAAGCTTTCAGCATCTGTAGCTTCAGGTTTGTAACCCCACATGAACTGTGTATATTTAATGTTAGCCGGACGTAAAGACTGACCTACTTTGCTGTTTAAAATTTTATTTACAACTGCAGTATCAGATAATTTTACGTTAGCAACACCATTCGTTCTTAATTTGTCAAGCTGTAAAAGGCTCATGAAGTTCACATTCTTTGCTACTCCCATAGAATCTCCTTTTGCAGCAACCATAGTGGTCAACGTTTGGAAATAAGGTGCAATTTCAGGAACCTGCTGTACTTCCCAGAACTGAAGTTTTGCGGAAGTCTGAAGCATTTTCTTCACTTTGTCGATATCCTTCATACCAGGCATCTCCACAGAAATTCTTGCCGTACCAGGTACTCTTTGAACGTTTGGCTGGATGGCTCCAAGCTTATCAATTCTCGTTCTGATAACCTCAAAAGCTGTTCCTACAGACGCATCAATTTTTCTTTTAACAATGCTTTTCACCTGCTCATCAGGAGTGTTGTACTTCACCTCAGTAAGGGTTGTATTTCCGAAAATTTCCGGATCTGCCAACTTAAGGTTTGTTCCTTTAGCTTTGTTAATTACATCGAACTGTTCGAAGAAATTGTCGATGTAAGGTCTTGTAGAATTCTTCTGTGCTTCATCAGTTTTGTTTAAAGCCTCAATCAGAACAGGATTTGTAGAATAATTGGTTAAATCATTCACAAGATCTCTTTGGTTAATCTCCAAAAGAACGTTGATCCCTCCTTTCAAGTCAAGACCAAGTTTCATTTCCTTGTCTTTGGCTTTAGTGTAATAAAGTTTTGTGAATCCTAAATTCAAAGTATCCTTAGAAAGTCTTGCGATTTCTTTTTGATACTTCTCCGGATTGTCTCCTGCAATAGCAGTTGCCTGCTTTTCAATTTTGCTGGCGTACCATGTTGGTAATAGCTCGTTTAAGCAAATCAACCCTAGTACAATAGCGACAATTGTAATAAGTCCTTTTCCTTGCATTTTGTTATAACTACGTTAAATTAAGTCGGCAAATATAATGATTTTCTTGTATTTTATGAATTTTTAACAACAGAAATGGTTTATTTCCAGATATATTGGTATTGTGATTTCTATTTAAGATTTAACAATTTTTTCATGCTATCATAATGAAGTTTTCAAAATATGATTGGTATAAAATTTTCATTCACTTCATCAACACACTAACTATCACAATATTATGAGAAAACTACTTTTTTGCATCAGTACTTTTTCTTCCTTAATTGTTAATTCTCAAAGCCTTAATTTGGAAGAATTTGCCACGGGACTTACCAGTCCTGTAGAGATTACGAACGCCAATGACAGCCGGCTTTTTGTTGTACAACAGAACGGTATCATTAAAATTATTCAACCCAATGGGACAATTAATCCCATTAATTTCCTGAATATCGGAACGAAAATTATTTTTGGCGGCGAAAGAGGACTTCTTGGTCTTGCATTTCATCCTCAATATCCTGCTAACGGATATTTTTTTGTGTATTATAACAATCCTTCAGGAAATATTATCGTCGCCAGGTACAGTGTAAGTTCAACAGATCCCAATGTTGCCGATCCCAATTCAGAAAAAATCCTTCTGAATATTCCCAAACCATTCGACAATCACAACGGAGGAAGCATTCATTTTGCTCCTGACGGAAAACTTTGGATCATCACCGGAGACGGAGGAAGTGGGGGCGACCCCAACAATAATGCTCAAAACAAAAACGTTCTGCTTGGAAAAATGTTGAGAATAGATGTAGATGCTACTGGTCCTTACAATATTCCGCCAGACAATCCTTTTGCAGGAGCCGGAGTAGCTGGTGCCGATGAAATATGGGCATATGGTCTCAGAAATGCATGGAAATTCTCCTTTGATCTGACTACCGGAAATGCAATGATTGCCGATGTAGGGCAAGGAGCTATTGAGGAAATCAACAAAATGCCGATTACTCAGGCTGGCCTAAACTATGGATGGCGCTGTTATGAAGGAAATAATTCTTACAATCCAGCAGGATGTGCTGCACAGTCTACCATGACCTTTCCTATTGCAGTTTATGATCATTCCGGAGGAAAATGTTCTATAACGGGCGGTTATGTCTACAGAGGAACTCAATATCCTTCACTTCAGGGAAAATATTTCTTCGCAGACTACTGTTCTACCCAAATTGGAATGTTGGATAGCAATAATGCCATTACATGGACGACTCCTTATTCCGGAAATAACTTTTCTACTTTCGGAGAAGACTATCAAAAAGGATTATATGTAGCTGCCGTGAACAGTGGAAAAATCTTTAAAATATCAACGGGAACTCTGGCTACTCAGGAAAATACGTTAGCCAGCATTAAAATCTATCCTAATCCTGCTTCAAAAGAGATTTTTGTTGAGGGTATGAAAGATAAAAAAGCAACCCTGGAAATCATCAGTGCGGAAGGAAGAAAAGTACTGGAAACCAATCAGATTACAAATGGTAAAAGTATTAATATCTCCCATATCCCTGCCGGAGTATATTATATCAATCTAAAATCCGGAGAACTGAAGTCTTACAGTCAGAAATTGATTATTAAATAGTAATACCTGGCTGTAAACGCAAACGGAACGCAAAGGTTTTTAAAATTCTATGAAAAATGATTGAAAAGGCGTTTCACTAAGCAAAAAAATTTACTAAACACAGTGGGCTTGCGAACAAAAAGATAAATCAACACTATAAAATCTTTTCGAACATTGTATTTAAATTAAATAAGCCCATAGGCCAATAAAAAAGCGGTTCAGATCTGAACCGCTTTTGTTTTATATTGTCATTGAGAAAATTCTTGTTTCCGGCTTATTCCTCATCATTCTCAGGTCAAAAACCATTGCCACATTTCTTGTGAATGCCCTCCCGGCTTCTGTAATTTTAACTTCAGTTCCGTTGATCTCAACCAATCCGTCATTTTCCATTTCTTTCAACATTTCCAGTGCATTTTCAAGCTCAGGGAAAGAGTTGTTGATATCAAAAGTGGTTTCAAGCTGACACATCAGATTCAGAATATGTCTTCTTACGACCAGGTCTTCTTTACTCAAAACGTGTCCTTTTACAACAGGAATTTCACCTTCTTCAACCATCTTCTGATATTCTTCCACGGTTTTTACATTCTGTGCAAAAGCATACCATGAATCTGATATCGCAGACATACCAAGCCCTACCATCAGCTGGGTTTTGCTTGAAGTATAGCCCATGAAATTTCTGTGAAGTTTTTTATGAATCAAAGACTGGTACAGATCATCATGTTCAAGAGAAAAATGATCCATCCCTACTTCAATATATCCTAAATCCTGAAGAAGTTTTTTACCATCTTCATACAAACGGCGTTTTTCTTCTCCACTTGGTAGGTCATTTTCATCAAAACCTCTCTGTCCTACTCCTTTTACCCATGGAACGTGTGCATAAGAATAAAAAGCTAATCTATCAGGTTTCAATTCCATTGTCTTTCTGATCGTGTGTTCCATGGCCTCCCAATTCTGGTGTGGCAATCCGAAAACCAGATCATGGCTGATTCCTCTATACCCGATTTCCTTGGCCCATTCAGTAACGTTTTTTACGTTTTCAAACGGCTGGATTCTGTTGATTGCTTTCTGAACTTTAGGATCATAATCCTGAACCCCAAAACTTACTCTTCTGAAACCAAGATCATACAATGTCTGAAGATGTTCTTTTGTGGTATTGTTAGGATGTCCTTCAAAAGAAAATTCCGGGTGTTCTGCAATGTCTACTGTTGAGAAGATTCCTTCTAACAATGTTCTTAAATTTTCAGGAGAGAAAAACGTAGGAGTACCGCCCCCCAAATGCAATTCTTTCAGTTTAGGTCTTTCGCTAAAAAGATCAAGATATAATTTCCATTCTTTTAAAACACTTTCCAGATAAGGAACTTCAACACTATGTTGTTTTGTAATACGCTTATGGCATGCACAGAACGTACACAAAGCCTCACAGAAAGGTAAATGGATATAAATAGAAATCCCCTCCTCTGCATTGCTCTCATGAAAAGACCTGATTACGGTTTCCTTCCATTTTTCCGGTGAAAATGTTGATTCATCCCAATATGGAACGGTAGGATAAGAAGTGTAACGCGGTCCGGGAATATTATACTTATCTATTAAAGAGTTCATTTTGAAAATTAAAATTTTATAAGGGTATGAAATTTTACCTCATTAAAATTTCATCTTACAAAATTAACCATAAGTTATGAATTTTAACCTATGAATTATATTAGGTTCTATTTTATAATGAGTCTAAATACGTATGATCAGGCTTTTGACCAATAGTGATAAATTCTATCTCTGCTATTTAAAATTTTAATTTCATAACGACAATTTTATTATTTCCGGCAAGAACAACCTTGTTACCATCAATCCATTGGCAGACAAAGAAGCCTTTCTCATCAGAAATTTTCTTCCATGTTTTCCCAAAATCTGAGGAATAGCTGATATGTTTGTCTCCCACTGCAACAATCTCTTTCCCTTTGGAACCCGGTTTTATTTTCACACAGGTTGTATAGCCTGCATTCTGCCCTGAAGCCTGAATCTGCCAGGTTTCACCACCATCATTCGTGGTGGCAATATTATTGATATTGGCATCTTGCTTTGTATAATCACCTCCTACAGCAATCCCGAAATGGTCTTCAAAAAAATCGATGGAATACATTCCCTGTGAAGACTCTCCCTGAATGAAAGGGGTTTCAATAATCTTCCAGTCCAATCCTTTCTGCTTAAAGATCCTGGAAGTCTTCCCACCTGTTGCAATCCAGAGGATATCCTTGTAGGAAGCAATATTGGTATTGCTGGCGGCAAATGCGGCTTCACCTTCCTTTAGTTTTACTTTCTCGTGATTACCCATTGGAGGATTCCATGTCTCGTACATTTTCTTATGAGGGAATAATAATGCCAGCTTCATCAAAAGATTTTTATCAGGATCACTGAACGTTATCCCGTATCCATCCTTTACAAAATGTAAAGCATCATAAAAAGCCGTTTTAGCAGTATCTTTAAAGACAATCTGTGATTTCAGATCTTTTTTATCAATTTTAAAGAAGTAAGCAGGACTTTCAATGTTGATGGCATAGAAAGAGGTTTTATCCTGTGCCAACGTCCTGAACTGAAGTTTATCTTCGGAAAGTTTTATCTGCTTCTGATTTTTATAATCTTTCAGATCTACAAACCCGAATTTGGAGTCTGTACCGCTATACCAGACCTTATTGTCATATAACTCCAGCGCTCTGATACTGATTTTATCAGTAAGAATTGTTTCAAGGCTTTCCACCTGTTGAGAAAATGCAGTAAGTCCTATGGACAGAAATAAAAGGGTGAAAATATTTTTCATATTATAATATTGGGGACAAAAAAAACCGCCGAAGCGGTTTATATTATTATTAATCTTGGTTCTGATATTTTTCAGGATTGTTCAATTTACTGTTTGATTTTCCGTAAAGGAAATACACTAAACCTCCTAAGAACAACCATACTGCGGAAAGTTCCAATGCATGAGCACTTAGGTTAAAGATCAGGTAAATATTGATGAATACACCCAATGCTACTACTATTTTATAAGCAGGAACTTTGAAAGGTCTGATCAAATTAGGTTCTTTTTTTCTCATTACCCAAACAGCAATACAAACCAGTGTAAATGCAAACAGGGTTCCGAAACTTGTCATATCTGCCAATGTCGAAATCGGTGTAAATGCAGCGATCAATGCAACTACAACTCCTAGCAAAATGATCCCTTTATAAGGGGTTTTTGTTTTTGGATGAAGATCACCAAAGAATCTAGGAATCAATCCGTCTTTTGCCATTCCGATGAATATTCTTGACTGTCCCATCATCATTACCATTACTACAGAAATTAATCCTACAGTAGCTGCAATTGTTACAACGTTACTCGCCCAGTGTTTTCCTGCAATTTCGAAAGCATACGCTACAGGAGCTTTAATAGCATCAGGATATTTCCCTTCAGGATTAAAGTCTGTATAATGCATCATCCCTGTCAATACAAGAGATACACAGATATACAAAGCCGTACACACTAATAATGAAGCAATAATTGCAAAAGGAACATCTTTTTTAGGATTAATAGCCTCTCCAGCCTGTGTAGAAACAGCATCAAAACCAATATAAGCAAAGAAAATAGCGGCTGCTCCGGAAATAATACCTTTAATACCATAAGCGGAGACCAGATCACCTTCAGAGTTTTTAATCTGTATTGGATCTGGAATAAAAGGCTTCCAGTTTTTAACACCATCTACAGCGTTATAAAGATCAGTATTAGAGAAAATAATATACACCCCAGCGATAATTACAAAAATAACGGCAGAAGTTTTCATTAATACGATCAGGTTATTAGCTCCTGCTGCTTCTTTAGTCCCTTTTACCAATAATGCTGTAATTAAAAGAACAAGAATGAATGCAGGCAGGTTCATTGAAAAACCATCTCCGGTATAACTTGAAGGATCTGATGTCAGATAGGCAGGTAAATGAATATTAAAAATTTTCAAAAACTTGTTAAAATATCCGGACCAACTCACGGAGACGGCCATACTCGCCATGGCATACTCGAGGATGAGACACCACCCCATGGCCCATGCAAAAATTTCTCCTACAGTTCCATACGCATAAGCATAAGCTGAACCTTCTACAGGAATAATGGATGCGAACTCTGCATAACATAATGCAGCAAAAACGCAGGCAATACCTGCAATGATAAAGGAAATGGCAAGTGCTGGTCCTGCATGATAATAGGCTCCCGTTCCCGTAAGAACAAAGATTCCACCACCGATGATAGCACCCACTCCAATTGCTGTTAAACTCCATTTTCCAAGGACTTTTTTCAGCTCACTTTTCTTCATATCTGCCTCATAGGCACTTAGTGGCTTTTTAACCCAAATTTTCGACATGTTTTTTTATTTATTAAGGATTTACGAAAATATAAAAAATTTAGAAACTCTCACGTTAATCGTTAAAATTTCATCATTTATTTTACATTAAAGACTTTAAAAACCTGACCAGCACCTTATTCATAGTATTTCACCAACATGAAGTTTTCCCGTTCTGATTCTGAACCACAGAACCAGGAAGTCAGTAATAATACAAATATGCCGTAATCTATATTCTTACAAAAAAAAAGAATGTAGAGATATATCGTGATGGTTATAGTTTGAAAACGTCGGTAATGTCATTATAATCTTACAGCTTCTTTACCGTCCTAAATAAACAGAATTTCTGAGTAATCATCACTTCCGCATTGAATTTTCACAAATCGGGAAACTTTGCAGGAACGTTATTATATTTGATAACCTGTAATGAACTTCTAAAAAAAGTAAAATTTCTTTATTTTTGAGGGTATGAATTTATATGATCTTTTCATAAAGCCTTATGAAGGCTATGATACTTTACAGATTATGTTGGAAACTTCGGGGGCCATCTTAGGAACTCTGAGTGTGTATTTTTCGATAAAAAAGAACATCTGGGTATATCCTACCGGCATTATTTCTACGCTGATCTATGTTTATATTCTTTTCAATTTCGGTCTGCTAGGAGACTGCCTCATCAACGTTTATTATACTGTAATGAGTATCTATGGATGGATTTTATGGGCCAGGAATTCAGAAGATCATATTCATGTTGATGTCACCTGGGCTCTCAAAAAAGAATGGATCTATGCCGGCTTGCTTTTTATACTGAGTCTGGCACTTGTTACCCTTATTTACTATTACAAACCTTATATTGATAATCAATTTTCGATGGAAGGAACCAGTCTCGGATTGTATCATCTGGACTGGGCAAACTGGATGGATGTTTTCACAACCTCAATATTTTTGGTAGGAATGTGGTTGATGGCCAAACAGCGCATTGAGAGCTGGATTTTCTGGATTATCGGGGATCTAATTTGCATCCCTATGATGATTTTTAAGGGACTTGGAATCACTTCGGTGCAATATTTGGTATTTACTATAATGGCTATCTTAGGATACGTCAATTGGAAAAAAAGTTTTAAAGAAAAAAAAGTACAATAAAGTCATGAAAAATTTATTCAAAATAGCAGTCAGTATTTTTGCTATTGCCAGTTTAACATCTTGTTTAGCATATACCGACGGATACGGAAGCAATAATGGAGGTTATGGTTATGGTGATCCTTACTATAACAATGGGTATTATTATGCACCTTCCGGATATTACGGAAATGGAGGATATTATGGTAATGACGGCTATTATTACAGAAACAACGTTAATTACTACTATGATAATGGAATTCCTTATTACTATGACAATTATAATAACTCCAGAAGAAAAGTCTATGTAGAAAGAAGATCTTCTTCTTCTTCAAGACCTCAAAACGGATTCCAGAATACACGTACAACGAACAGTAACGGTTCATATAATAATAGCGGAGGATTCAATAATAATAGAAACTCCAACAGCAACAGTGGATTCAGAAACCAAAATAGTGGTTCTCAAAACAATCAGGGTAATCAAAACAACAGCGGATTCAGAAACTCCAACAGTAACAGCGGATTCAGAAATCAAAGCAGCGGCAATCAGAGCAACCAGGGAAGCCAGAATAACAGTGGTTTCAGAAATTCCGGAAGCAGCAGCAGCAGATCAGAATCTTCCGGTGGTGGATTCAGAAACAGTTCCAGCAGCCAAAGCAGCAGCTCCAGCAGTTCCAGCAGACAGCAAAGCAGTGGCGGAGGCTTTAGATAAAACGATTATAAATAACAAAACGAACAGGTAACACTGTTCGTTTTTCATTTAAAATATAGTAATTTTGCTGCTTCATTTAACAAAAAAATATGGAATTTTATAAATATCAGGGAACAGGAAATGATTTTGTAATGGTAGACAACCGTGATCTGCAGTTTACTAAAGATAAAGGCATTATTGAAAAATTATGTGACAGACGCTTCGGAATTGGTGCTGACGGTCTTATTCTATTGGAAAACGATCCTGACTATGATTTCAAAATGGTGTACTACAATTCTGACGGAGGAGAAAGTACTATGTGCGGAAACGGAGGAAGATGTCTTGTTGCTTTTGCTTTTTTCCTGGACATTTTTGAAGATAAATGCAAATTCATTGCAACAGACGGCGAACATGAAGCTGAAATCCATAACGGGATCATTAAATTAAAAATGATCAATGTAGATACCGTTTCACATGACGGAAATGACTTCGTTCTGAATACCGGATCTCCCCATTATGTAAAATATGTAGAAAATCTGAAGGATTATCCCGTGTATGACGAAGGATATGGCATCAGAAATTCTGAAAAATATAAAGAAAAAGGAATCAATGTGAACTTTATAGAAAAAATTTCTGATAATGAGATTTTTGTAAGAACCTATGAACGAGGCGTTGAGGACGAAACTTACAGTTGTGGAACAGGAGTTACAGCTTCTGCTTTAACTTTTCTGCAAAAACATAATCTAACCTCTGTAAAAGTTAAAACTTTAGGCGGAAATCTTAAAGTATATGCTGAAAAAAGCGGTGATGCATTCCAGAATATTTGGCTGGAAGGTCCTGCAAAGCAAGTTTTTAGAGGTAAGACAGATCTTCTTTAAAAACAAAAACTTTTAATCAACATTTATAGGAATGAAAAAAGCAATTCTCATTGTCATTCTGCTGATTTTTGTAGTCGCAGGATTTTTTGGTTTGAGATTTTATAATAAATATTTAGGGAATAATGTAGAAAAGGACGGCTATGTCCTGATTCCTCACAGAGCAGGCTTTAAACAGATCCTAGACTCTATTGCTCCTTATATTAAAGACAGGGAATCATTTGAAGCGGTAGCTAAAGAGAAAGGTCTTGATACCAATTTTAAAGCAGGGCGTTATCATATCGAAAAAGGAACAGGCAACAAGAACCTTGTCAATATGATCAAAGCAGGTAACCAAGCCGCAAATTCTTACAGAATTGGTGATTTTGGGGATATGTATCAAATGATCGGTAAGGTGACTAAAAAAACAGAAATTGATTCACTGCATTTTGTGAATGACCTGGATGCCGTTGCGCAGGAGAAAGGCTATAAAAATGTTGAAGATTTAAAAAAATACTTTTTCATTGATACTTATAATTTTTTCTGGACGGTAAGCCCAAGAGAATTTTTTTCCAAGTTCGAGAATCAGTATAATGATTTCTGGACGAGCGAAAGAAAAAACAAAGAACAGCAGTCTGGTCTTACAAGAGATCAGATTTATGCTTTGGCTTCTATTGTTTATAAGGAGTCCGGAGGAAAAAAGGATGAAATGAAAACGATTGCCGGATTATATTTAAACCGTTACAGAAAAGGAATGAAACTTCAGTCTGATCCTACGGTAATCTATGCAATCAATAAGCAGACTAATTTTAAAGAACCTATAAAAAGGGTATTATATAAGCATTTATCTACACCATCACCTTATAACACTTATGCCAATGCTGGGATTCCTCCGGGACCTATTTGTGTAGTGGATAAAAATTCAGTAGATGCTGTTTTAAATGCTGAAAACAACAATTATATATTTATGTGTGCTGATCCGGCAAGATTTGGATACCATAAGTTTACAGCAAGTGCAGAAGAGCACGCGGTGAATGCAAAAGCTTATCAGGACTGGCTCAACTCAAAAAATATAAAATAAGTTTAGAAAGCACCTCAAAATTTATACAGTTAGTAAAAAACATAAAACCATAATGTTTTGAAGATCAAATTGATATGGATATTCAAAATATTAAGGGTTATTCTTTCACGATCTTATACAAAAAAATAACCTATGAAGAATAAGACAGAAATTGTCAATATTTTCACCAGAAAAACGTTAGGACTTACATTAGTACTTTCAGCAGCAGCGATGGCTTTTGCACAGGAGAAGGCTGGAGTTTCAGGAATCATTGTCAACAAAAAAAATCAGCCGGTTCCTTACGCTTCTGTAACTTTCAGTAATAAAGCGAACAAAACGTTAAGTGATGCTGTACTGACTGATGAAAAGGGACAGTATCAGCTTCAGCTTATGCCGGGAGATTATGATATTACCGTAGAAGCGATTGATTACAAAAAAAGTGTAGTCAGCAAAAATATTGCTGCAGCAGGGAATATCGGGGCGCTATCTATTGAAGCAGAGCCTACCTCTACTGTGGATGGTAAAACAAAAGAAATACAAGGTGTTGTTATTACCGCTTCAGCAGCCAAACCTTATAAAGTAGAACTTGACAAAAAAACATATGATCCTTCACAGGACATCGTGAGCAAAGGAGGAAACCTTCAGGATGTTTTAACGAATGTTCCTTCAGTTTCTGTAGATACAGACGGAACTGTTTCTATGAGAGGAAGTACCAATGTAAAATTTCTGATCAATGGTAAACCTTCTGCCCTATTGGGAATTGATGATGGAGCCAATGCATTACAAAGTATTCCTGCTGACCAGATTGAAAGAATTGAGGTAATTACCAACCCTTCTTCTAAATTTGAAGCGAGTGGAACATCCGGTATTCTGAATATCATCCTTAAAAAAAGCAAAAAAGTTGGATTTAACGGAAGCGTGGTAGGATCGTTAGGATATTTTCCAAGAACTTCTCTTAATACCAACCTAAGCTGGAGAAAAAACAACTGGACCTGGTTTCTGAACGGTGGTGGTGGATACACTGAAAATAAAACCAAGAATAATTCAGAAACGACTTATCATAACCTTACATTCCCTAAAATCCTTCCTTTTCAGCAGCCCAATGATGTCCTTGCACATCAGTTGCAGAACTCAACCAATAAAACTTATAATAAAAATTATAATGTAAGTGCCGGTTTTGTCCATGACTTATCTGATAAGACATCAATCAATTTCACAGGATTGGTGAGAACATTTGAAGGAGACGGAAATGAACTTCTGGATACTTATGACAGCTTTTACAGGTTCTTCAGAGATTCCCCGGACCCAAGCACTATTGCAGGGCAATGGAATTTATTAAACCCTACCGGAAGAAGAGATTCTAAAAGTGTATTCAATAATCTTGCTTTCCAGGGAGATTTGGGATTGGATCACAAATTTGATGATAAAGGACAGAATTTAGCCGTATCATTGAGCTTGCAAAAGAACAGAAGTAATAATAATGCAGACATTCTTGAAACCTATGACCTTCGTCCTGATGTGCAAGATGTTACACGAAGACATTCATCAAGCAAAACAATCATTGGTAAGGCTGATTATGAACTACCAATAGGAGAAAAATCAAAGCTTGAAGCAGGATACAGATTGGATGTTAATGATAATACGTATGATAACTTTGTAAGCAGTACTTCCAACAATCCATATATTCCTAGCTATAACAACAATACCGACTATAAGGAAGTTTTCAATGCTTTCTATTTGCAGTTTAAAAGTAAAATCGGAGAAAAATTTGCTTATCAGCTGGGATTAAGAGATGAGCTTTCAAATGTAAGCATCAATTATATCAATCAAAATCCTAATGACAAAAGGATCGATAAAACTAAAAACTACAATAATTTATTTCCGAGTGTATTCTTAAGCTATGATGTTTCTAAAAACAATCAGATTTTGCTTAATTATTCCCGCAGAATAGACAGACCAAGATCATTCTTCATGGTTCCTTTCCCAAATTACAGCAACAGTCAGAATATTTTTGAAGGAAACATAGATTTGAACCCATCGTATGTAGATTCATTTGAAGTAGGATATAATATTACGAGAAAAAAGTTTACCATTAATCCTACCCTATACTACAGACATGCCACTGATGATACTAAAATGCTAGTCTACAGACCTGATGAAAGCCTGGGAGTATTCTATACAAAACCTATCAACTTAGGAAGTGATGATCGTTACGGTTTGGATCTGAACTTCACGTACGATCCTTTCGCCTGGTTGAAAATAATGGGAAGCCTTGACATGTTCGGATATAAAACCAGCGGAATTGCTTATTATGATGCTATTGATAAAAATAAACAGCAGCAAACCCGTAATATGGATTTTACAGGAAACGGATTTTCTACCAGAGCACGTCTGAATACAACATTCAGGCTTGATAAAACGTTAAGCGTACAATTACAAGGATTCTACAGAGGAGCACAGAAATCGGCCAACCAAAATACTCAGGATATGTATGCGCTGAACCTTGGTGCTTCTAAAACAATCTGGAAAGGAGACGGAACAATTTCCTTCAATATTCAGGATATATTCAACACAAGAAGCAGAGAAGTATTCAGTTTCAATGAAGATTATACACGAAGAAACTATATGCAATGGCAGCCAAGACAGTTTGCTATATCATTAACTTACAGATTCAAGCAGGGAGAAAAAATTGAACAGCCTAAAAAGAAAAAGGATATCAATTCCAATGCAGCAGGAGACGACCAGCAAGGCGGTCCAATGTAATACAACAAAAAATCCCGAAAGTAACTTTCGGGATTTTTTTTATTCCTGTTATTTTACAGGTTCTGCTTTCGAGTATTTTTCTTTTTCAGCTTCGTAGATTCTTCTTCTCAGATCACTGGTGGAAAACCTATGGTCTCTTTTGTTGTAAAAAAGCTCAATTCCTTTTTCTTCACAGTATTTTTTACCTGTAAAATCTCTGTCCATATAATCATCTCCGATAATTCTTACATCAATTACAAATGATTTAAGAATATCCAAAAGATCTTCTTCTGTATAATAAGGAATGATCTCATCTACAGCATTCACTGCTTTCAGTTGAATATATCTTTCAACAATAGTCTGGCTTGGCTTATTTTTGTTGGGACGATCGTGTGACGGGTCGATTTGAAGCCCCACGATTAAATAATCACATACCGTTTTAGCTTCTTCAAGCATTTTGATGTGACCTGCGTGTAATAAGTCAAATGATGAAAATGTAATACCTATTCTCTGTGTCTTCATATTAATTGTAAATTAAAGCTTCGCTGAAATACATGTTCTTAAAAAATAAAGCACTGAATTTCAGGGAAGGTGTTTTGTAATTTGTTTTATTATCTTTTAAATTATTGTTTCATACAACATTACCATTTCTCAATACGTAAGCCTATGAATTTCTACTGTTCAAATATTTCTGCCATTCCCAAACGGTTCTTAAAGATTCTTCCAGAGACGTTTCAGACTTCCAGTTAAGTTCTTTCTCCGCTTTTTCAGGATTGGCATATGCGATAGTAATATCCCCTTCTCTTCTGGCACAGATCTGATAAGGCACTTCTACATTATTCGCCTTTTCAAATGCCTTTACCACTTCCAGCACAGATGATCCATTTCCTGTTCCCAGATTGTAGATATCAATCACAGCATCCGTTGATGGATCTTCCATCAGTTTTTTTAATGCTGCAACATGTGCCTTCGCCAGGTCTACAACATAGATATAATCACGAACGGCCGTTCCGTCCTCTGTAGTATAATCATCACCCCAGATGTTCAGTTTTTCACGTACTCCTGAAGCCGTCTGCATCACATAAGGTACTAAATTATTAGGAATCCCTATCGGCAACTCTCCCAGTTTTCCGGAAGGATGCGCTCCGATTGGATTAAAATATCTTAATAATGATATTTTACTTTGATAGGCTTTGGCAAAATCTATCAGGATCTGCTCTCCCATTTGCTTTGTCTTCCCATATACACTTTCAGGTACTTTCAACGGAGTGTTTTCATGTATCGGCATTTCATCTGCCTGTCCGTATACTGTACAAGATGAACTGAAAATAAAATTAGAAATCTCTCTTTCCTTAAATTCCTTAAGGATATTAATCAAAGAGAACAAATTATTTTCATAATAGTCCACAGGTATTACCTGGCTCTCTCCTACCGCTTTGGAAGCAGCAAAATTGATACATCCATCAATCTGATGAGCATCAAAAACCTGAGTGAGAAGTTCTTTTCTTCTCAAATCAAAAGGATAAAAAACCGGCTTCTTACCTGTAATTTCCTCAATATTTTTTAAAATAAACCTCTCCGAATTGGATAAATCATCTACAATAACTACTTCAAAGCCGTTATTAAGAAGTTCTACTACAGTGTGAGAACCAATATATCCAAGTCCGCCGGTAACAAGTATTGCCATTTTTATTTTTTAATCTTTGTGTTTCCCTATATCTTCTATTTCGCTTTTTGCCGGATTATGTTTTAAATAATTAATTAAAATTGCGGGTCCGATAACCAATACTGCTATTGTTATTAAAAGTGAATAAATAGACTTTGCTGAAGTCTCTCCCAACTTGGCATAAAAAGTAACCAATCCTGCAATCATTATTAAAAACATAGAGATATTAAGATACAAGAACATTTTATTTGATTCTTTAAAAATACTTATAAAGGTCATAATTAATAATGTAAATATTATAAATGTTAATGAATAATAGGGTATTTCAAATCCAGTATATTCATCTTTTACTCTGTATCCTTTAAGCAGAATATTAATAACTACTGCTCCATAATAAATAATCCAAGCAAGAACGAAAATAATTGTAAAAAAATAAGCGAACTTATGCTTCAATATTCTTTCTTCGTGAAGCATATCTATTTCATAAACTCAAGCACTGCATCTGTAATATATTTCAGCTGCTCTTCATCTAATTCTGTATGCATAGGTAAAGAAATTACCTGATCCAAAAGTTTGTCTGTATTCACAAAATCTGCATCATTACTTTCCTGATAGTAAGCTTTTTGTTTTCTTAATGCTACCGGATAGTAAATCATTGCAGGAATTTCTTTTTCCGTCAAAAACTTCTGAAGCTCGTTACGTTTTCCATTCAGAATTCTTAAAGTATACTGGTGGAATACATGTGTAGAATTTTCTGCTCTTTTTGGAGTAAGAATATTTGGATTTCCTTCAAATGCTTCATCATAAAAGTCTGCAGCTCTTCTTCTTGCTTCGTTGTAAGAATCCAGGTGAGGAAGTTTCTTTCTTAAAACCGCAGCCTGAATACTATCCAAACGGGAGTTTACTCCTACCTCATCATGGTAATATCTTTCATACATACCATGGTTAACAATCCCTCTCAAACGGTGAGCAAGCTCATCATTATTGGTAAAAATAGCACCTCCGTCTCCGTAGCATCCAAGATTCTTTGAAGGAAAGAAAGATGTTGTTCCTACCGTAGACATTGTTCCTGCCTGCTTTACGGTTCCATCAGAGAATGTATATTCTGAACCGATTGCCTGAGCGTTGTCTTCGATAACATATAAGTTGTGCTCTTCAGCAATTTTCAATATCTCTTCCATATTGGCACACTGTCCGAAAATATGTACCGGAATAATTGCTTTTGTTCTTGGGGTAATTGCTTTTTTAATCTGTTCTGTAGAAATCGTGAATGTATCATAATCCACATCCACCAATACAGATTTTAATTTAAGCAGATGAATTACTTCTACTGTTGCAGCAAAAGTAAAATCAGCTGTAATAATTTCGTCTCCTTCTTTCAGATCTAAAGCCATCAGGGCAATCTGTAATGCATCTGTACCATTGGCACATGGAATTACATGTTTTACTTCTAAATAAGACTCCAATTCATTCTGGAAAGACTTTACTTCAGGACCGTTAATAAATGCCGCAGAATCCATTACATTCAACACTGCATTGTCTACATCATTCTTTATTTTGTAATACTGACTTTGCAAGTCAACCATCTGAATTTTTTTCATATAATAAATATTTCTGTAAAAATAAGGAATTTAAAATCCTATCAAAAATTTTATTGATTTTGTTTTTATCTTTATACAAATAAATTTTATGAAAAAACTTTTACTCTTTTGTTTCCTAACAGGTTACCTAACCGTTTCAGCACAAACGGAGCTTGTTTTTGTTTACTTCACGGATAAGCCTAATAAAGCAGCTTTTTACGCAAATCCGCTGTCAGAACTCAGCCAGAAATCACTCAACAGGCGTACCGCACTGGGAATACCGCTCAATGATCAGGATGCCCCTATTGAACAGTCTTATCTCCAGAATCTTCAAAATTTAGGATTTACGGTTACAGATTATTCAAAATGGCTTAACGGAGCTGCAGTAAATGCCACTCCAGCTCAAAAAACATTGTTGCAGTCTCAAACCTTTGTTTTGTCTGTAGAAAGTTTTGCAAGAAACAGTTCAACAACCGTAAAAACAGCACCTGGAAAATGGAAAGATGATGCCAGTGTCAATAAAACACTCACGAACTTTAATTATGGTTCCGGTTCTGCACAAATTGACCAGGTTAATATTCGGCCGCTTCATCTGGCAGGTTACACCGGAACAGGAATTTCTATAGCGGTGATTGATGCCGGATTTCCCACAGTGAATACAGGAACTGCTTTTGCAAGATTGTGGACAAATAATCATATCAAAGCATCTTATGATTTTGTTACCAAAACCGGAGACATTTACAATACAGCTCTAAGTCCTCATGGTTCTGTTGTTTTAGGAGTTATCGGCGGATATCTGCAAGATGTTTTTGTAGGAGCAGCCCCTGATGCTGATTTTTATCTTTACCGCAGTGAAAATGCTGCTGTAGAAATTCCTGAAGAAGAACTCTACTGGATTGAGGCTGCTGAAGAAGCGGACAGAAAAGGGGTAGAAATTATTACGTCATCATTAGGTTACAATGTTTTTGATGAAAGCCGTTACAATTATACCTATGCCGATATGAACGGAAATACGTCTTTCATTGCACGCGGAGCAGGTATTGCTGCTGAAAAAGGGATTTTTGTACTTGCTGCTGCAGGTAATTCCGGACAACAGCCATGGCATTATCTTTTGACACCTTCTGACAATGCAAAAGTATTCTCTATTGGAAATGTAGATGCTGCCGGAAATGCCTCTCCTTCTTCTTCTTATGGGCCTAATGCTCTCGGGGTCGTAAAACCTGATGGAAGCACTCTAGGAACTGGAACTACAACCGTTTATGATAATGCTACCTTAATCGTGAACGGAACTTCTATTGCAACGCCTATTGCTGCCGGAGGAGTAGCCTGTCTTATTCAGGCATTTCCAACGATGAACAGGGAACAGATCAGAACAAGACTGAGACAGACCGCTTCACTGTATCCTGCCCATTCAGATCAGATAGGATATGGTATTCTTAATTTCGGAAACTTATACAACCTCGTTCTGAATACCTCTGAACTTGTAAAGAAAGAAAAATGCTCTATATTTCCGAATCCTGCTAAAAATATTCTAAATATTGCTTCAGAACAGGAAATACTGTCTTTAGAAATTTATGACAATTTGGGAAGACTCGTCAGAAAAAATTATAATCAGAAATCTATAAAAGTGGAGGGTTTTCCCAAAGGAACCTATTATCTTAAAATTCAGACGAAGGATAAGGTTTTGTATGAAAAATTCTTAAAGGAATAACTATTTTATCTCTCGCAAATTAAACAGATTAGGCAGATTCTGATACTGCATGTAATGTTGAATAGGCGAGAGAGATTCTTCTGCAACCACATATAATATATTTTTGGCTAAAGCCGATGGATTGATTAATAAAAAAAAGGAATGGGCTAAAGCCCATTCCTTTTAATATATTATTGTACAATATGTACAAAACCTTCGTATAAAATAACTTAAGCTGAGTTTCGGCTTGCATTGATATTCCCGAATAAAGAACGGGTTACCAGCTTTTCATAAGCTTCTTTATTTCCTTCTCCTTTTTGAATTTTCATTAAAGCGTACTGCTGAATACTCAATAACGGCAGAACAATCTTTTCACGGATTTTCACAGACTTTCTGGACAATGGATCTTCTTCCTGAAGCATTTTAAATCCTGTCAACTCGAGCATGATATCTCTGGAAAGCTCATATTCATTGAAAAGAACATTCCAGAATGCTCCGAATTTCGGATTGTTTTTAATATAATACGTCAAAGGGAAATAAGACTTATTCATACTCATCATCGAGTTCAAAACCAAGGTTTTAAAGAAATCCGAACCTTTGTACAGCTCTCTTACTTCTTCAAATCTACCCTGCTCTTTCATCTTTTGCATAGCATATCCAAACCCAAAGAATCCAGGCACATTCTGTTTTAGCTGTGACCATGAACCTACAAATGGTATGGCTCTCAGGTCTTCAAATTTCAATTCGCTGCCATTTCCTCTTTTTGAAGGACGGCTTCCTATATTAGTTTTTCCATAGTATTCAAGCGTACTCATTTCCTGAAGGTAAGGAACAAACATTGGATGTGCTTTTAAGTCTGAATATTTTTGGTAACTGATATCTGCCAATTCTATGATCAAAGCCCTTTCCTTTTCTGTAAGGTCTTTTTTTGCATTTTTGAATACGTCATTTTCCACTCCGGCTGTCAGAAGTTGTTCAAAATTGTATTTTGCCTGTTCTTTATTTCCAAAAATACTGGTAATAGTTTGCCCCTGGATCGTAAGTTCAATTTTATTATTGGCAATCGTTTTTCCCTGAGAAGCATAGAAATCGTGGGTTTTCCCTCCTCCTCTTGCAGGCGGGCCTCCTCTACCATCAAAAAACACAACTTTGATATTATTCTGCTCAGAGAGTTTAGTCAATACTTCTTTCGCTTTATAAATTTCCCAGTTGGCTTTTAGATATCCACCGTCTTTCGTTCCATCTGAGAATCCAAGCATAATCGTCTGCTGGTTTCCTCTTTTTTCAAGGTGTTTTTTATAGACAGGATTATGATACAGTTCGTTCATTACATGCTCTGCGTTGGCAAGACCTTCCATGGTTTCAAAAAGCGGAACAATATCCATATTGATCTCTTCATCTTTATAACCACAGATTTTAAAGAATGCATAAACATTCATCACATCCTTTACGGCATCAGAATTGGAAATAATATAGCGGTTCATTCCCCGAAGCCCGTTTAACTTCTGAATTTCTGAGACCTGTGAAACAGTTAACAGGGTGTCTTTTACAATATCTTCAAAATCTTCAGCATTTACCGTTTCTGAAACCTGAATCAGTTTATTAAATTTCTCTTCATATTCAGCCTTTTCATTTCCGTAGACTTTTGCGTATACCTCATCAATAACTTTCTGATGAATCCTGCTGTCCTGGCGGATATCCAACGTTGCAAAGTGAGTTCCGAAGATCATCACACGATCCCTGAAATTTACCAAAAGATCTAAAAACAAAGAGTTATGCTCGTTGATTAATATTTTTTCCGCTTCATTAGCTTTCGTTAAAATATCTTCTGCTTTAATGCTTTTTCCATCAAAAATTGCAGCATATAACTCTTCACTTAACTGTGTTAAAACTTCAGCTACCCCACGGAAACTTAATCTTCTTCTGATAAATTTCAAATGGCTGTAATAAGATTTGAGGATTGCCGAACGAAGTTCTTCCGCTACTCTTTTCGTTACATCCGCAGTGACAAAAGGGTTACCGTCCCTATCTCCTCCAGGCCAGAAGCCAAGTTGGATAATATCTTCATGAAGGTGAAAATGCCCGTTCCCGAAAGTCTTTTTGATTTTCGTAAACAGTTCACCAATGGTATCATAATACACATATCTCAGGTAGGAAATAATACTCAGGGCTTCATCTATCGGAGTAGGTTTTTCTTTATTGACAAAAGGAGTCTTTCCTAACTGCTGCAGAAGCATATCAATCTGCGTCACAGAATCACCGGTAATAGCCCCTCTTAAATCCTGGATAATCCTTTGTACTGAACTCGGATAAAACTGAGTAGGGTGCGCTGTAAATACAACCTTTACACTAAAATCTTTTAATTTTTCACGTACTTTTTCAATTTTATGATCCTGAAAAGAACGTTCAAAGAGGTTCGTCACCGTCCCATTATCACTTTCAGAATGCAGGTTTGGAAATGCTGCATCTTCAATACTGTCAAACAAAACAACCTGTCTTTCTATATATTGGATGATCTTAAAAAGCAGTTCCAATTTCTGCTCTTCATTCTGAAGATCGGTATGATTTTTAAAAAATTCTTCGACGATATCTTCAGGAGTTTTCCCTGCTTCATATCCGGTTCTGCTTTCTTCATAGAGAAACGGAAGCAGCATCCCGATGTTTGTCATTTTATCATAAGGCAGGCTCATAAATAATGAATTGTAGATCTGGAACTTATTTTCCACAATCTGCCTGAATTTTTCTGCGCGTTGGTCGTGTATCATAGTAACAAATGTAAGTGATTTTGAAATTAATTTAATTGACAAATGACAAAAATTGAGACCAAAATGCAAAAAAAATAATAGTAATTTTACTCTTCACACCATCCATCATCCATGAAAAAAATATTTACTTTTTTACTCATAGCCCTTCTTTTCATATCATGTGAAAAAGATTGTTATAATGCACCTCTTCCAGTCCTTTTTAAGTTTGTGGATTCTAATGATGAAAATCTTATTACCAATGGAATATTGACCACTTATTCAGTTCAAGACGAAGATAACAATAGCATCCAACTGTCCAAAACATCCGACAATATGATCATTGTAGAAAATGTAGGTGCTTATAATGGAACAAAAAAGTATAAATTCTTTTCTAATATTAAAGACTTAGACTTTTCAATACAATCATCGGAATTTAATGGAGGGTGTGATGGCTATCAAATTAATAAATTAACGTTTACAGGTATAGATATTGATGTAACTGCTGAAAAAGGATATTATAAAATTGTATTGGAATAATTCTCTTTCTTACTTTTGCACCGGAAACACATTCTCTATGAAACTCATCATCGCATTTTCCCTGATTCTCTCTAATCTGCTTTACAGTCAGGTCAAGGTTCCCGATGATTATAAAAAAATTCCCGATATTCTTGACACCATAGAATATCTCTATCCCTTCATTGTGCCGGATAAAGACTATGCCTACTGGCGCGTTCTCAGCAATGATACAGATTATGAAAAAGCAGTGATTTATGAAAGCCAGGCTCCTGACTTTATGACAATTAATGAACCAGTCCCGGAAAGAGGTTTTTTCCAGAAATGTATAGGGAACAACTGTTTTTCATACGTTCTTGCATGCAAAAACGAAAGATCGGTTTATTTTTCCAATGAGCAGCAGCTGAGAGATTTTATCGGAACGGTAGACAATCTTCCGGAGGCTATTTTAATGGCAAAAACGTACGGCTACTCCGTTGATACCACCAACAGATTTACCGGAGTTTATAAGATAGAAGACCGTCATATTTCTATGTATCTTATGCAGTCTAAGGGCTGTCCGGCTGTAAAAGAATCTTTTTTGGTAAAAATCAACAGAAGAACCGGAAAAATTGAAGCGAAGAGTAACGGTATTTATGCAAA
Organism: Chryseobacterium sp. Marseille-Q8038; assembly: GCF_965111995.1. Lineage (NCBI taxonomy): Bacteria > Pseudomonadati > Bacteroidota > Flavobacteriia > Flavobacteriales > Weeksellaceae > Chryseobacterium > Chryseobacterium sp. Marseille-Q8038. Next base: position 1,954,000 of record NZ_CBCOPN010000001.1, read on the forward strand.
AGATGAAAACTGTTCTTCTTTGTAATGATTTTTGGAAAAATAATAAGGCATAAATAGCTTTCATAAAATTGAATAATAGCAATTTTAAAATTTCATTAACTCACATTTCCTTTTTCATTCCGTAAATTTGACTTAAAATAAATTTAGAACAATGCTTAATTTCGAGTTTAAAAACCCAACAAAAATACTTTTCGGGAAAGGCGAAATCGCTAAAATTTCCAACGAAATTCCTAAAGACGCAAGAATATTAATGATTTATGGTGGTGGAAGCATCAAAAACAATGGTGTTTATGACCAGGTAAAAGAGGCTTTGAAAGATCATGAAGTGTATGAGTTTGGCGGAGTTCCTGCCAATCCTGAATACGAAGTTTTAATCAATGCTCTGAGCTTTATCAAAGAAAAAAACATTACTTACCTTCTTGCTGTAGGTGGTGGATCTGTAATTGACGGAACGAAGTTTATCTCTGCAGCAGCTCATTATGATGGTGAACCATGGGATATTTTGAGAAAGTCGGTAAGAACATTTGAAGGTCAGGGAATGCCTTTCGGAAGTATTTTAACACTGCCGGCAACGGGGTCAGAAATGAATTCCGGTTACGTAATCTCCAGAAGGGAAACCAATGAAAAATTATCTTCAGGAGGACCCGGACTTTTCCCTCAGTTTTCTGTATTGGATCCGGAAGTTATCCGATCTATCCCAAAAAATCAGATCGTGAACGGAATTACTGATGCTTATACCCATGTTTTGGAACAATATATGACCGCTCCTTCTTCTGCTGATCTTCAGGAAAGAATTGCAGAAAGCATTCTGATCAGTCTGCAGGATACCGTTCCAAAAGTATTGGCCGATGATTTCAATTATGATGCTGCAGGAAACTTTATGTGGTGCTGTACCATGGCTTTGAACGGATTGATCCAGAAAGGAGTCATTACGGACTGGGCAGTACACGCTATGGGACATGAACTGACTGCTTATTTCGGTATTGATCACGCAAGAACACTGGCTATTATTGCACCTTCTCATTACCGTTACAACTTTGAAGATAAAAAAGGCAAACTGGCTCAGTACGCTGAAAGAGTTTGGGGAATCAAAGACGGAACTGTAGAAGAGAAAGCTGAACTGGGAATCAAAAAAATGGAAGAATTTTTCCACAGCCTTCATATCAAAACCAAACTTTCTGAATATACAGAAGACTTCAAAGGAACTGCTGAAAAGGTTGAAAAAGCCTTTACAGACAGAAACTGGTTAGGGCTTGGAGAATACAAAAAACTGACTCCAAAAGATGCTTATAAAATTGTAGAAATGAGCTACTAAAGATTTTAAATTCAAGGTTTAAAGTTCAAGGTTTAAAGTTTGAAGTTAATATAGCAATTTATGATTGGGCCAAAGCCGGATCAGCCATTAATTTATATAGAAAGCGGGTTTCCACCCGCTTCTTTTGATTTTAGCAGTTACTATACTCTCTTTACCTTTTTAAAATCAATTTTTCATTTCCTGAGTGATTTATATCAGTTAAAATACCGATAACCTTCTCAAAATTATTTAATTTACAAACATTTGTTTAAAAAATCATTATTTCATTATAGATATTTCAAATTTATTTATATTTTAGCATATTCTTAAATTTGTGAAAATGAAAAAACAGCTACTTTTATTTGCCTTTTCTGCCCTGGCACTTACTTCTTGTAAAGATGACAATCTCGAAGCTTACGATATGGATATCATGAAGGGAGATTGGAAGGAAGTAAAAAGGGAAGTAATTTCCGGAAAAGATAATAAAACAGTGCTTTATACTGAAACTTTAACAGGATGCGCAGCTAAAAATACTCTTTTCTTAAGAACAGACTATTATGTAAGCTACACAGCATATACGGGAACAGGTGCAGATTGTACCCCATCGGAAAAAACTGAAGGAAGATATACCTACGATGCTGATTCAAAAGTGATTGGAATTAAACTTGGTGACGAAGGTTCTGTAAACTACAGAATTGATGTTTTGACAGGCAAAGAACTTAAACTTGCCCAGCAATCAGGGATCTTTGATATGGATGGAGATAAAATTCCTGACATTCCTTACGTTACTTACAAAAGATAAATCATAGACTCCCGCTAATCGGGAGTTTTTTATTACTTTTATATCTAATTTAAAACTGAATATAATGAAGAAGATTCTATCAGCATTTCTATTGCTGTACTTTGCTATTGCCTTTTCTCAGGAAAAAAAACCGATGTTCTGGCAGGATATCCAGGAGTTTAAAAAACTGGATCAGCAAAACCCGCCTCAAAAGGATGCAATCCTGTTTCTGGGAAGCTCATCATTCACAAAATGGACTGATATAGCAGATTATTTTCCCGGCAAAACAATTATCAACAGAGGATTCGGAGGTTCAAGACTTACTGATCTTAATGATTTTGCGAATGATCTTTTAGCTCCTTATCAGCCCAAACAGATCATCATTTACTGTGGGGAAAATGATTTTGCAGACAATCATCAGCTGAAAGCAAAAGTTGTGGTGAACCGCTATAAAGCTTTTTATAAAAAAATACGTGAAAGATTTCCTAATATTGAGGTGGATTATATCTCCATTAAATATTCTCCGAGCAGAGAAGTGATCTGGCCACAGATGAAAATTGCCAACAAAAAAATTGCTGCTTTTATGAAGAAAGAGCCTAATGCTGAATTCATTGATGTAACGAAAGCAATGGAAGATGCTGACGGAAATGTAAGAAAAGATATTTTTGTAGAAGATATGCTTCATTTTAAGCCTGAAGGATACAGAATCTGGACGAAGATCATCACTCCTTATCTGAAATAAACTGCAACCCATGATAAAAAAACCAATAACCACTTTATTTTTTATTTTACTGTATTCTCTTTCATTTTCTCAGAAGAAACCTAATGAAAAAACGATTCTTCAGGAACTTTCAGAAAAAGCCTGTCAATGTGCTGATTCTATTGCTCTGTCAAACCGAAAGAAGGAAGATATCATAAAAGATGTTCATGAATGTATTGACAAATATACAGGAGCACTTCAGATATCAACCCTTTTGAAAGGAGCAGAAAAACAGGCAGAAAAGACAACGGAAGTGAATGGAAAAAAAGAGATTAACCTGACTTTTAATACGAATAAGAATTCACAACAGTATAAGGACAGTTATAATGAGCTTGAGCGTTATCTGATGCAAAACTGCGAAAGCGTACAAAAAGCTACCCAAACTACTGAAACCAGCTATGACAAGTTCTCAAAGAATGATACAGCACTTAATTTCTATCAGAAAGCTGTTGACGCATCCAAGCAAGAAAACTGGAAGGAGGCCATTCAGAATTATGAGCAGGCTGTAAAGATTGATCCAAAATTCATTTATGCATGGGATAATCTGGGAATCTGTTATAGAAGAGTTGGAGAATATGATAAAGCTCTTAATGCTTATAAACAGTCATTGGCTGCCGATCCAAAAGGTAAAATGCCTTTACAGAACATAGCAATAACGTATGTTTATAAGAAGGAATATCAGAAAGCTATCGATGCCTATAACGATTTTGATAAAGTATATCCCGGTGATCCGGAAGTTTACTATGGGATGGGACAGGTCTATTTTACTCATCTGAAGAATAATGAGAAAGGTCTTGACAATATTTGTAAAGCCTACAGGATCTATTCTGAACAGAAATCTCCTTACCGATCAGATGCTGAAAAAATGATTGGATATATTTACAAGAGTATGAAAGAAGAAGGCAAAACAGATAAGTTTAAGGAAATTTTAAAGAACAATAACATTCAATTTGATTAAAAAATAAACTCCCAGATTAGAGTGGGAGTTTTTATTTTATTTCTTTCTTTTCGATTTCGATATTGCTTTCTGCTGGGCTCTGTTGGCTCCAAACTTCTTAGGTGTTTTTCTTTTGGAAGGACCACCCCAGTTTTCTTTTGTATTTTTAGCCTTCTTCTCATGGAATGCACCTCCTCCATCATTCAGTTTTACCTGAGCAGGATTCTTCATGACAATCTGATCTTCTTCAGCTGCAATTTTTTTAGGGTTGATCTTAACGTCTTCCGGGAATTCATTATACTTCAACTCCTTATCCATCAATAGTTCAATGTCAAGAATCAAAGGTTCTTCTTTTTTAGTGACAAAAGTAATTGCCTTTCCGTCTTTATCTGCTCTACCCGTTCTACCAATTCTGTGGATATATTGCTCCGGAATATCTGGCGTTTCAAAGTTGATCACATGGGTAATGCTTGAAATATCAAGACCTCTTGCCATTACGTCCGTAGTAATCAAACCTCTTACTTCTTCGTTCTCAAAGCTTTTCATAGCCTTAAGTCTGTAGTTTTGAGATTTATTGGAGTGAATCACATCAAACTGACCAGGGAAAAGCTCATCAATCTTAGTAAAGAGCAGGTCGGCATGTCTTTTATTATTATTAAAAATCAATACTTTAGACATATCTGCATTATTTTTCAGCAAATGTTCAAGTAAATTGATTTTGGTATTAAAGTTTTCAACCTTATAGGCAGTCTGTTCAATTTTTTCAAGCGGAGTTCCTGATTTTGCCAATGAAATTTCTATTGGATTTGCAAAATATACATCCAGCATTTCATCTACTGCTTCCGTCATGGTTGCAGAGAAAAGGATGTTTTGTCTCTTAGCTTTCATCATTTCAAAAATGTGAGTAAGCTGCGGCCTGAAACCTAAGTTAAGCATCTCATCAAATTCATCAATGACTAATTTCTGAACTTCTTTAAGCGAAATAGCATTGTCTATGGAAAGGTCCATCACTCTTCCCGGTGTTCCTACCAAAATATCACAACCATTGTTGAACAATAGTTTTTGCGTGTTGATATTTTTCCCACCGTATATTCCGATTACTCTTGCCGTAATGTTTTCTGTCAGTTTTTCAAGGATTTCAGTTACCTGAACCACCAATTCTCTTGTAGGAACAAGCACCAAAACAGTTGGATTTCCTGTCTTGCTGTATTTCCATGTTTTAAGAACGGGTAAAAGATAAGCTAATGTTTTCCCGGTTCCTGTTTGGGCAATTCCCATAACATCTCTTCCTGAAAGAATAGGTTTTATGCTCTTCTCCTGAATCGGGGTAGGTTCAAATAATTCCAAATCCGCTAAAACATCAAGAATTTTAACCGGAAGGTCAAAATCCGCAAAAGTGAGTTTTTCCATTTTGCAAAGATAGGCATTTAATTAGAAGTTGAAAATTAGGAGTAAGGAATTGGTCAATAGTGAATTTTGCTTCGCAAGTGAATTGTCAATTTGCTCCAAGATAAAAAACAAAGAACTTGAGTTATCAGGAAAAATAACTGATTAACTAGCAACCAGCAACAAATCAACTCCTTAATTTACTTTTACACTATTGACCTTGATTTTAATGTCATCATCTTCCCATTTACTGGAGGTAACAATAACATAACCTTTCTTTTTCGGATCTTTTTTGATGGGAAACCTATCCTCTTCCCACTGATCACAATGTGTTGAAATAGGTGATAATAATGGTTTCCAGCTTGCTTTACTTAAAGTATATACGTAGAATGGATGCCAGCAACTGGTACACCAATTGGGATAAAAACCAATCTCATCTTTCCCGTCACCATTAAGGTCTCCCAAATTGTACAAGCTTCCCTGGTTGGCTGGCGAAACAATTATAGAGGCTATACTTTTATCGCTGAAGTAAATAGTGGTCTCACATTTTCCTTCACATTCATCACCGCAGTCACTTACTTTTGTATAGGCATATTCTTTTGTTCCGTTTCCGTCAAAATCTCCCTGGACTTTTTCTTCATTTCCTTGCTGAGCAAAACAATACGAACTGAAAAAGGTTATTGCAGTTATAATAAGTGTTTTCATTGTAGGTTTTGGTTTTTATATGCGGCTTACTTTCTTGTAACTCTTAGCAAAAGTATCAGAACTAATATCATTGAGAAAATAAAGCCCAGAACAGCCACCAAAGACAACTCCCCGATTCTTGGTCCGGATTCTGAAGAAAAAACAATAGCGGTTGCAATGATATTGGCTCCTAAAACCATAGCCAGAATCAGATTGACAACACTTGATTTGATCACCTGGTTAGTTTTGTCTATATTTTTGATCTCACTGGATACTGTAAATTTGTTTTCATCTAGCTTTTGAAGCACAGAACGAAGCTCTTTCGGGATTTCATCAACATTATCCGTAAAATTCATCATCCGGTCCATTCCTGTTTTTAAAAGATTCTTAGGATTTATTTTCTTGGTGAAAATCTTTTTGGTGTAAGGATGAAGACTTTTCACGATATCCAGATCAGGATTAATACTCCTTCCAACTCCTTCTATCAGACTTATCCCTTTGAATAAAAGATAGAAATAATCCGGCATATAAAGTCTGTTGTCCTTCAAAATATCTTTCATCTTGTTAATGATCACCTGCACATTAATATCCTGTAATGATGAGCTGTGTACAAAATTCAGGATTTCTTCCACATCATTTTCAAAACGTCTTTCATCGGGGATCTCGTAACTGATGGCCATTTTTTTGAGGGAACGAACTATTTTATGTGAATTTTTGGCTACAAAACTTACGATAAGACTTTCAAGAATTTCTTTATCATTGGGCTGAATTTTCCCAACCGCCCCGAAATCAATAAAAACGATTTTACCATCTTTCTTCACCAGAATATTCCCGGCATGAGGATCGGCATGGAAAAATCCGTAATCTAAGATCTGAGAAACAAACAACCTTAATCCTGCTTCAGAAACTTTTACAGGATCAATACCATTGGTTAATAGAAGGGATTTATCTGTAACCTTGATCCCATCAATGAATTCCATACAAAGAATATTATTGTTGGAAAACTCTTCGTAGACTTTTGGAACATAGGTTTCTTTGTTATTTTTAAAATTAAGTCGGAACTGCAGGATATTGTTCCTTTCATTAGTCAAGGAAACTTCTTCCAGTAAAGATCTTTCAAAGGTAGAAATGGCCTGCTTCAGATTCAGTTTTTCTCCTATTTCCGAATAGGCAGATATCAGCTTTTCAATGTCTTTGATCAAAAGTAGGTCGTCTTCAATAACAGACTGTACGTCTGGTTTTCTCAATTTTAAAATTACCGGGCTGCCATCATTCAAAACAGCTTTATACACCTGGGCAATGGAAGCTGTAGCGATAGGTTCTTTCTGGATTTCACGGAAATAATCTTTCACGGAAATATTAAACTCGCTTTCCAGCGCTTCTTCTACGTCCATATCTACTGTTTCCACTTTATCCTGAAGCTTCTGCAGCTCCTGGATCAGTTCCGGCGGTAAAAGATCTTCCCTGTTGCTGAATGTCTGGCCAAGCTTTACAAAGGTAGGCCCCAGTTCCTCAAGAGCCAGTCTTATTCTTTCATAAACGGTTCCTTTAGAAATAATTTCATCCGAATTGGCAGTTTCTTCCTGCTTATTTCCTCCATTCATCCTTGCCAGCATATCTTTGAATCCATATTTACTCAGTACGGAAATCAGTCTTGCGGATCTTTTCAGTTTTCTTTGCGGCTTGTCAAACATAGTTTATCAATAGTAAGTGCAATTTACTCCAAAAATTGTTCCTTTATGAAAAGAATAGTGACAACAATATTACGATACAAAATTAAAAACTATAACACATAATCAATATTTTAAAGAATTAAATACATCAATAATTACAAAAACAATTATTTATTATAAAAATTAATATATTTACAACGTACAAATAAAACAAACCAAAAGTATTAGAACATGAAAAATTTACGTAACAACAAACTTTCAAGAGAACAATTAAAAGGGATTGCAGGAAGCGGAATCATTATTGGAAACTGCTCACACCAATGCTGTCCTACAGATGGAAGACCCAAATGTCCAGGATTGATTTGCCCTGCTGTAGTATGCCCTCAGTATATGTAAAATCAGATTTTATACAGAATTATACACTACCCGAAGAAATATTCTTTGGGTATTTTTTTTGCTCCAAAAAATGCCTATGTGCCAGAATGTATGGCACGTTATTTCTATCTAAAACAATAAAAAAACGCACCCAAATATTTAACTATCAAATAATTACATAAAAACACTTTAAAACGAGAATTAAATTCACAATCATATTCAATTAACAACAAACCATTAATTTAATTACAACACTATGTTAAAAAAAATTATTTCAGCTGGTCTTATACTATCAGCAGTCGTGTTTACAACACAAGTAAAAGCTCAGGTAGCATCAGCTCATTCTATTGCCGAAGTCGCTACAAAAGAAATGAGTTATTTAGGCCTTACAGAATCGCAGATGGGTAAAATTGAAGAAATCAATAAAACTACCGCAGATGCGCTTATTGCTCTTGACAGCAAAGCCGGTGATAATAGCAGTTCCCAAAACAACAAAGTAATTGCTGATGAGTTTGTAGGTATCATTGCCCAGCGTCATCAGGCATTGGGACAAATCCTTACTCCGGAACAGATGGCAGTGGTAAAACAGGACAGGGCAGAAAAAATTGCGCTTTTCAGAACATTGCTGATGGTCCCGATTCTGGATCTTACTGAAAGACAAGTTGAGCAGGCCTATGAGATCAACTTCAAAGGAGTTCAGGAAGTTCAGAAAGATTTTGGAAAGCGTCTTAATAAGAAAAATTCAGGTCCTGCAGATGCAGACAGCAATAAGGCAAAAAAGGTTATTATCAGTGATTTTAAAGCACTGGATAAAGATTTTAAAAAGATCTTAAGTCCTGAACAATTTGAGGTTTATAAAAACAATCAGGATTTAATTAGAGAATCAGCTAAGAAAGGATAGTTTAATCTGTTTGAATAATTAAAATTCCGGGGCAGCTAGCTGCCCCGGAATTGTTTTATTTAAGGTAAGTTTCATAAAGATCTTTTCTTCGGTCTTTCATTACCTGAACAGAACCGTTGTGATGAAGATCTTTCAGTAAATTCAGATCAACATCAACAATCAGAGTCATTTCTGTATTCGGAGTCGCTTCTCCTTTTACCGCATTAGACGGAAACGCGAAATCAGAAGGGGTAAATACCGCAGCCTGCCCGAACTGAATATCCATATTATTTACCTTGGGAAGGTTTCCTACACAGCCTGCAATCGCTACATAACATTCATTTTCTATGGCTCTTGCAGCAGCACAGTGGCGTACTCTCATATAGGCATTTTGGGTATCCGTCAGATAAGGAACGAATAAAATTTTCATGCCCTGATCCGCTAAAATCCTTGGTAATTCCGGGAATTCTACATCATAGCAGATGACAAGACCTATTTTACCACAGTCAGTATCAAAAACTTTAATTTCATTTCCTCCTTTCATCCCATAGTATCTCTTTTCGTTCGGGGTGATATGAATCTTTCTGTATTCATCCATACGGCCATCGCGGTGAAGAAGATAACTTACATTATATAAATCATTATTATCATGGTCAAAAACAGGCATGCTTCCGGAAATGATATTCACATTATAGCTGATCGCCAATTCTGAAATTTTATTCTTAATCTGTTCGGTAAGCTTAGCCAGTTCTATCATACTGTCTCTTTCGGAAAGATTATTGAAAGGAGCCAGTAAAGGGGTATTGAATAGTTCGGGGAAAAGAACAAAATCTGATTTGTAATCTCCCATCACATTCACAAAGAATTCTACCTGTTCATAAAAAGCATCGATATCTTTGAAGGTCCTCATTTGCCACTGTACCAACCCAAGACGGATAATACTGTCCTGCATGGTATTCGGTTTTCGGCTGTAATAGATATTGTTCCACTGCAAAAGAACTGCATTTTCTCTGGAAGCTTCATCTTCAGGAAGGTATTTTTTCAGGATTCTTATCGGAAGAAAATTGTTGGAAAGCTGGAAAGACAATACCGGATCATAGATCTCTTTATCTCTTACTTTTCTGATATATTCTCTTGGAGAAAACTCGTGGCTGTATTTGTGATAATTCGGGATTCTTCCGCCCAGAACAATAGACTTGAGGTTTAGTAATTCACAAAGTTCTTTTCTCGCATCATACAACCTTCTTCCCAACCGTAGTTCACGAAACTCCGGGTCAACAAAAACTTCAATTCCGTAAAGGACATTTCCCGTTGAAGTATGGGTATTGAATGTATAATTTCCGGTGATATCGCTATAGGTATGATCATCCCCGAATTCTTCGTAATTAACGATAATGGAAAGTGCTACAGCAGCCAGTTTACCGTCTACCGTAATACAAATCTGTCCGTTGGGGAACATTTTTGTCAGTTTATCAATACTTTTTTTGGACCAAATGGACTCCGACATTTGCGGGTAGGCCCTTTTCATCGTTTCCGCCAGTTCATCATAATCCTGAAGGGTCAGGTTTCTTGTTTCTATTTGCATTTGATGTAATTTTACTTAAATTTAGGAAAAATATTTTATTTAAATCCTTATATAAAAGTACTTTCCAACCATTTATATAAAAATTAACAGTGGATATTACCGAAACTTTACAAACAGCAGTTCACTCAAATAACTACTGGAAACATTCTGATTTCAGCTCTGTAGTGGAGGTACTTTCATTTCATTATGACATTCATATAGAAATGGATACAGAAAAAATTACGGCTCTGCACTTAGGAAATAAGCCCATAGGATATATCTGTCTGAATTATCCTCTGATTTTCATAGAGAGTCAATATGCTTTACAAGTAAAAAATCTTCTTTATACATTTCATAATATAGAATACATTATGGTCACTACTCTATCTCATCCATATCTGTCTGTAAATCCTGATATTTATAATGCTTATTTTGATTTTATGGAAAACTTGAATGCTTTTTCTGCTGAAGATTTTTATTTTTACAATGTAAATTAAAAATCATTCTTGTCCGATTAAATTAAAGCATAATTAGCAGGCCGCTCCTCTGGAGCTTTATTTTTATGGGAACTTCTTTTTTCTACTAACAGCAGATCCCAACGGGATCAAATCCAGCTCCACTGGGAGCTAAGCTGTTAATAGGACATATTTGTTTTAAAATTATAGCTCCGGAGGAGCGGCCTGTTAATTCATGCTGTAAATATTGATATTCTCAATGTATTTATACTTTTTATCGGAGAGTAATGATTATATTAAATTTTTATTAGCTGATGAAACCATACGCAGTAACTTTACTCATAAGCATCACCATTATTTTTATTCTAAGAATTTTTTATTCAAATTCAATAGTCAATCTCTCCCATAACGTAAACTTATTTTCTGTATCTGAAATAAAAGCTCAGGAAGTTAAAACCTTTGTTTATTTCTATTTAATAGGATCGGTATTATTAAATTATCTAATTTTCCATAAGCATATACTATTCAAACTGATATATTGTATATTAATTATGATCAATATTATACTTGTCATTTTTTCATTAAAACAGTTTTAATAGAAAATACAGGCTAAAAAGACAGATTTATACTATCAAATCAAAGCTTATTCTCATAATAAGTTCTATTATTTTAGAATTTAGAAAATATTGAACCTTAAGACTCTCCTAAGTAAGGGAAACTTGAACGAAACAGTAATCTATGAAAAGAATTTCAATAATTAATTTAGTAATATCATTGATTTACTTATTATTATCCATATATTTTCAGACAGAGTTTTTCCTTGAGTTCACTCCGGTGATTCTGCTTATTTTAATTATAAATTTTTATATTGTTCATCAGCATAATAAAAAGACAATCTTATATCTTATTAATGGTGTAATCCTTTTAATATTGATCTATTTTTTAAGCATTGGAATTATTTTAAGGCAAGATTGGTAACAAAAAATCCCACCCAAAGCGGGCAGGATTTGTATTTAAAATTCAAGTCAAGGATTATTCCCACTCAATAGTTGCAGGTGGTTTGCTTGAAATATCGTAAGCTACTCTGTTGATTCCTCTTACTTCGTTGATGATTCTGCTGGAAACAGTATCTAAGAACTCGTAAGGAAGTCTGCTCCACGTTGCTGTCATAAAGTCAATGGTATTGGCAGAACGAACTACAGCTGTGTATTCGTAAGTTCTTTCGTCTCCCATCACTCCTACAGATTTTACGGGAAGAAGAACTACAAATGCCTGAGATACTTTTTCGTAAAGGTCATTTTTATATAATTCTTCGATGAAGATATCATCAGCTTCCTGAAGGATTCTTACTTTTTCAGCATCTACCGCGCCCAATACTCTGATTCCTAATCCAGGACCTGGGAAAGGGTGTCTGTATACCATGTGATGAGGAATACCCAATTCTTCTCCTACTCTTCTTACTTCGTCCTTGAAAAGCTCTCTCAGAGGCTCTAATAATTCGAACTCCATATCTTCAGGAAGTCCTCCAACATTGTGGTGAGACTTGATTACTGCAGAGGGTCCGTTTACAGACTGGCTTTCGATAACATCCGGGTAAATAGTCCCTTGTGCAAGGAATTTAGCGCCTTCAATTTTGTGAGATTCTTCATCAAAAACGTGGATAAATTCGTTTCCGATGATTTTTCTTTTTGCTTCAGGATCGTCAACACCAGCTAATTTTGTAAGGAATCTTTCCTGAGCATCTACCATTTTAATGTTCATATGGAAATGCTCTCCATACTGATCCATTACTTTCTTCCCTTCATCCTTTCTCAATAATCCCGTATCTACGAAGATACAAGTTAACTGATCACCGATAGCCTTGTGGATCAAAACAGCGGCTACAGAAGAGTCTACTCCTCCTGAAAGACCAAGGATTACTTTGTTGTCTCCTACTTTCTCACGGATTTCCTCTACTGTTTTTTCAATATAGTTCGTCAGTTTCCAGTTTTTCTCTGAGTTACAGATTCCGAAAACAAAGTTTTCAAGCATTTTCCCTCCTTCTTCAGTATGAGATACTTCCGGGTGGAACTGAACGCAGTAGATTTTACTTTCTTCATTAGAAATAGAAGCAATTACTCCTGATTTTGCGTTTAGTTCAAAGCCTGCAGGCAATTCTCCTACTTCGTCAAAGTGGCTCATCCAAACAACAGAGTTCTGAGTCACTCCTTTTAATAAAGAGCTTTCTTTAACGATCTCAAGGTTGGCTTTACCATATTCTCCTTTTTCTCCTTTATTTACTTTTCCTCCTAAAAGGTGAGCAGTCATCTGCATTCCATAACAGATTCCCAATACAGGAATTCCTTGTTCGTATAATTCTTTTTCAACCAGGTGAGCATTTTCTGCATTCACAGAACTTGGTCCACCGGAAAGGATGATTCCTTTTGGCTGTTTTGCTAAAATATCTTGTAATGGTGTATTGTAAGGTAAGATTTCAGAGTATACACCCATCTCACGGATTCTTCTTCCAATAAGTTGGTTGTACTGGGATCCGAAATCTAAAATAATAATACCGTTGTTCATTTTGATAATTGATAAATGATGATTGATAAATGATAGAGCTAATGGCATTGACTAATGGCTTCTAGCTTGGAAAAAACTTCCCAATTTCACTTTCAGCAACTAATTTCTAACCTCTAGCGTCTAACTTCTAATTATTAACTGTTTTACAAAAAAAGACTTGGAATGTATCCAAATCTTTTTTCGTGATTTTATTAAAACTTTCCGATGTCTTCTCTGTAGAAGCCGTAATCGAAATGTACATGACCTGCATCTTCGTAAACTTTTTTGCGGGCATCTTCGTAGGTAGCTCCTGTAGCCACAATGTTCAGTACTCTACCGCCATTGGAAACCACTTTATCTCCTTTGCTAACTGCTCCGGCATATAATAGTTTACTATGTTTCAGCTTCTCTTCTCCTGTAATTTCGAAACCAATTTCGATGTTTCTCGGATAACCTCCTGAACACATTACAAGACAAACGGCTTTTTCATCTTTAAATTTAAGTTCAATGTCTTTTCCTTCCATACAGTCCTGGATCACATCAAGAAGATTGTTTTCCATCAATGCCATCAATACCTGAGTTTCAGGATCTCCGAATCTCATGTTGTATTCAAGAAGGTAAGTTCCGTTTTTCGTTACCATCAATCCGAAGAAGATGATTCCTTTAAATCCGAAACCTTCAGCTTTAAGACCTGTAATGGTAGGTTCTAAGATATTTTTCTCAAAATCTGCATAATGTTCCTGAGTAAATTCCGGGCTTGGTGCTACTGAACCCATACCTCCTGTATTGGGTCCTGTATCTCCGTTTCCGGCTTTTTTATAATCTTTTGCTGCTACACACGGGAATAGTTTATCACCGTTAGAGAAAGCAATGATAGAAGCTTCAAAACCTTGTAAATATTCTTCAATAACTAAACGAATACCAGCATCTCCATAGATTCTTCTGATCATGAAATCGTGGATGGTAGCTTCAGCTTCTTCAAGGGTGTCACAAATAACCACACCTTTACCACCAGCTAAACCACTAGCCTTGATTACCAAAGGATACTGCTGTGTCTGCACATATTCTTTAGCTTCGTTATATGAATCAAATACCACAGCCTTCGCTGTTTTGATATCATAGGTCTGCATAAATTTCTTAGAGAAAGCTTTACTTCCTTCCAGGCTTGCTACTTTTTGAGTAGGCCCAAAAACCTTAAGATCATGCTTTTTAAATTCGTCCTTGATACCCGCTACAAGAGGAGCTTCCGGACCTACGATCGTAAGATCAATCTTTTCTTTAATAGCGAAATCTCTAAGTTCTTTGATTTCTGATAAATGAACATTTTTCCCTATTACATCGGTAGTAGCATTCCCGTTGGCAAAAAACATTTTAGAAATTCTTGAGTCATTCTGAAGCTTTGCCGCTAAAGCAGATTCTCTACCGCCTTCACCTATGATTAATATTCTCATACTTTATTTATTATCTAGTCTTATTTTACAAATATATAATTTTGAATGCTAAAAATACAATCCCTAATTATTTTTTAATTCTATTTTAATTAGTGGAAAAAGTGTCTAACCCCTGTAAACATCATTGGAATACCGTGCTCATTTGCAGCTTCTACGCTATCCTGATCTTTTACACTTCCACCTGGCTGAATAATCGCCTTGATACCTTCCTGAGCGCAGAAATCTACCACATCACGGAAAGGGAAAAATGCATCTGAAGCCAGTACTAAATCTCCGGAGAATTTCTCTTTTGCTCTTTCGATAGCCTGCTGAGTCGCCCAGATTCTGTTTACCTGTCCGCCACCAATACCGAACGCCTGAATTCCGTTGGAAACTACAATTGCGTTTGACTTCACATATTTTACTACTCTCTGAGAGAAAAGTAATGCTTTTTTCTGCTCTTCTGTAGGCTGTACTTCTGTAACAACTTTGATATCGTCAGAGAAGTGAGTATCGTTATCCTGAACTAAGATACCACCGTCTACTTTCACCCAAGTCTGTTTGTCAGAAACAGGGTTTACGATTTTGATGATTCTCAGGTTTTTCTTTTTTCTTAAAATTTCAAGAGCTTCTTCATCAAATTCAGGAGCCATTACAATCTCAAGGAATGTTTTGTTTAATTCTTCCGCTGTTGCTGCATCAATTTTATAGTTCATTGCAACAATTCCGCCAAAGATAGAAACCGGATCACATTCGAATGTTTTCTGGTACGTCTCCAATGCTGAAGTTCCGATTGCAACACCACAAGGGGTAGAGTGTTTTACGGCACAACAAGCCATTTCTTCTTTGAACTCAGTCACTACTTTCCAGCAAAGGTCCATATCACGAAGATTGTTGAAAGAAAGTTCTTTACCACCCAGCTGTTCAAAGTCTTTCATTGCTCCATTCTCGAAAGTAGAAACGTAGTAAGCAGCTGTCTGGTGAGGGTTTTCTCCGTATCTTAGGTCAGCAACTTTTTTATAAGAAGCATTCAGGTAAGTAGGATATTCTTCATCTAAAAGCATTCTTGAAATTGCTGCATCATATGCAGAGGTAAGGTTGAATACTTTTCCTGCCAGTTTTTTACGGGTTTCAATGTAAGTATCCCCGTTTTGCTCCATTTCGATTTTCACTGCTGCATAATCTTCAACATCAGTGATTACCGTTACAGAATCAAAGTTTTTAGCTGCAGAACGAAGCATTGAAGGGCCTCCGATATCGATAAACTCTACTTTTTCATGTAAAGAAATGTCTTTGTTTACATTTTCAAAGAAAGGGTAAAGGTTTACGATTACCATGTCAATCAGACCAATTCCGTGTTCCTGAACGGTTTTCATGTGCTCTTCGTTGCTACGAACAGCCAACAATCCTCCGTGAACTTTTGGGTGTAAAGTTTTCACTCTTCCATCCAACATTTCAGGGAAATTGGTTACCTCATCAATCTGAATAGGATTTAAACCAGCGTCTTTCAAATGTTTGAACGTTCCTCCTGTAGAGATCAACTCATAATTCTGAGCTTCCAAAAACTGCGCGAATTCAATTAATCCACCTTTGTCAGAAACACTGATTAAAACTCTCTTTTTACTCATTTTACTTTCAATTTTTTACTTTTTACAGCTATTTCAAACTGTGTCCGGGTCTTTCACCTCCGAACTTACTTTTATTTTTACTTAGATTTCTTTTTATTAATGTAACAATGTATCAGTTTAGCAATATAACAATACCTATAACATTGGTAAACTGGTAAATTGTTAGATTGTTACATTATTTATTTCCCAGGACCTTATTGATCGCTATAGGAAATATCTCATATTCAATCTGGTGGACTTTCTGAGCCAGTGTTTCAGGAGTATCATCAGCAGTCACTTCAAAAGACTTCTGAAGAATAGGTTCTCCCTCATCAATGCCCGGCGTTACAAAATGTACAGTCGCCCCACTCTCTACTTCTTTAGCTTCAATCACAGCGTTATGAACATGATGTCCCCACATTCCTTTTCCTCCAAATTTCGGAAGCAATGCCGGATGAATGTTGATAATTTTTCCGTTCCAGTTTTCGCAGAATTCAGATTTTAAGATGGATAAAAATCCTGCCAATACGATTAAATCTGTATTTTCCGGAATGATTTTACTCAATTCGCTGCTGAAGTTTTTCCCTCTCGGAATCAGAACGTTTTCTATGTTATGGTTTTTTGCTCTTTCCAATCCGAAACATTCTCTGTCGGCAATCACTAAAGATACTTTTGCATTCTGGATTTCTCCATTATCAATGGTATCAATGATTCTCTGCAGATTGGTTCCTGAACCGGATACAAGCACAACGATGTTCTTCATTATTCAGATGTTAGATGTCAGATTTAAGATTACAGACTTACAGCCTGATGTCTAGAGTCTGAAATCTGATGTCATTTAAAATTTCAAATCGATTTTTTCTGCTCCTTCAGTGATTTCCCCGATTTCGTAAGCATCATCTAAAAGGTGCAATACTTTTTCAGCATGTTCAGCATCTACAACGATTACCATACCCACACCCATATTGAATGTTCCGTACATTTCCTCACGGGCTACTCCACCTCTTTTTTCCAACTCAAGCATTACACTAGGAATTCTGATTTTTGATTCGTCGATAGAAGCACAAAGTCCTTCAGGAATAATTCTTGGAACGTTTTCGTAAAGACCACCACCTGTAATGTGAGCAATTCCGCTTACTTTTACTTCTTCCAATACTTTATGAATATCTTTATAGTATAATCTTGTAGGAACAAGAAGTGTTTCATATAAAGGTTTTCCTTCAAACTCTTCTTCAAAGTTCGGGAATACTTTTCTTACTAAAGAGAATCCGTTTGAGTGGAATCCTGAGCTTGGCAATGCAATAATTTTGTTACCCGCTTTGATGGTAGAACCGTCAATGATCTGGTCTTTTTCTACGATTCCTACACAGAATCCAGCAACATCATAATCTCCAGGCTGGTACATTCCCGGCATTTCAGCAGTTTCTCCACCAATCAGTGCACAGTTGTTATCCTTACACGCTTCCACCATTCCTAAAACGATTTCTGCAGCGATTTCTGAATCAAGTTTTCCACAAGCCAGATAATCTAAGAAGAATAAAGGTTTTGCTCCGTGGCAAAGAATATCATTGGCACACATTGCGAAGCAATCTACCCCGATAGAATCATATTTTTTGGTATCTAAAGCTACTTTCAGCTTTGTTCCTACTCCATCTGTTCCTGATACAAGAACCGGATTTTTATATCCACCGATTTCATAGAAAGCACCAAAACTTCCCAAATGATTCAATACATTGGAATTGTGGGTTTCACCGACCGCTTTTTTGATCTTGTCAACCGTTTTGTATCCTTCTTCTTTGTCTACTCCTGCTGATTTGTAAGTGTTGCTCATGTCTGCTTAGATTTTTAGATTTCAGATTTCAGATTTCATACTATTTATGATCTAGTAACGGCTTCTGGAGTCTTCTTATCTTTTAATATTTCAATTACTTTTATACTCGATTTTAGAAAACAAAAAAGCCGACAATCTTTTCAGATTATCGGCCGTTATTTTATCTCAGAATTTCAGAGCCCACAACTTTCCCTTTATGAGAAAAACATTGTTTATAGGAGGTCTGAATTTTCATCTCTTTTCTTTTTGCAAAAATAGTAATTTTAAATGAATATTCAAATTCTATTTTTCAAGGATGGTTTCAATGGCCGCAATCTTCTTTATTTTTTCTTTCAACTCATTGATTTTCTCTTCATTAGAAATCTTCTGAGTGGTTTTATCAAAGTTATCATTAAAGAAAGGAAGTGAAAAAGTTTCCACCACATTTCCTCCGTGGAAAGGAAAACGCTTTGATGCAGCATCTAAAACTCCTGCTCCACCTCTACCTCCCGGAGATGTAGACATCAATAACATGGGCACTTCATTCCAAACTGTTCTGTCTTTGATTCTTGATACCCAGTCGAACACATTTTTGAATGCTGTAGAATAGGTTCCATTGTGTTCTGCCAAAGCGACCAACAATACATTCGCACCATCAATTTTAGCTGCAAATTCATGAGCTTCCTGAGGAACTCCACCTGCTAATTCTCTTTCATGTTTATAGATTGGCATTTCGAAAGGATTCAGATCCACTACTTCTACTTCTGCATTTTCAAATAATGTAGATGCATAGGCAACCAACTGTTTGTTCATTGAAACGTCTGAGTTACTTCCTGCTATTGCTAAAATTTTCATATGTGAGGTTTATTTTTAAGATTACAAATTTAGTTTTTTATTTAAGATAAGACGGCAGTTCCATTGGAACTTCCATTAATAATACTTCAGTATCTTCCACGGCTTCGATATTAAAACTCTGAGTATCCCAGATTCCTAATCCGTCTCTTTCATTCAGAACGCGGTCTCCTATTTTTACACTTCCTTTCAACACAAATGCATAGACTCCGTTTCCTTTTTTGTTCAGCATATAATTTTTACCGTTTCCTTTTTTAAAGTTGGCCAGATTAAACCATGCATCCTGATGAATCCAAACTCCGTCATCATTTTTATTTGGAGATAAAATCTGTTGAAATCCATTGATTTTTTCACCTTCTTTGATGCTTTTCTGATCGTATCGTGGTTCAACATTCTGTTCTTTTGGAAAAACCCAGATCTGAAGGAATTTCACCTCCTCATCTTTATTTTTATTGTATTCGCTGTGCATAACACCGGTTCCTGCACTCATCACCTGAATTTCTCCTTTTCTGATCACCGCTGTAGTTCCCATTGAATCTTTATGTTCCAGATCTCCTTCCAAAGGAATTGAAATAATTTCCATATCCCTGTGTGGGTGTGTTCCGAAGCCCATTCCCTGAGAAACGGTATCATCATTCAATACTCTTAAAACTCCAAAGTTCGTTCTGTCTCTGTTTTGATAGTTGGCAAAACTGAATGTATGGTAAGAATTTAACCATCCGTGGTTGGCATGGCCTCTTGAATCTGCTTTATGATATACTGTTTTCATTTTCTGTGATTATTTATAGTACAAATGTACGGGATGTAGGTGTTTAAAAAGTTGATGTAGGTTAAGAAAGGAAATTAGAGCAGTAAAAGGTTGAGAACGCCTGGGAAAATAGAGGTCATTTATAGGTTAGATTACGCAAAATGACGCGATTTTCATATTCTATAATATTTTTAAGGTGCAAAGATTTTATCTGCGATAAAATTTTATACGGGATATTTCTTCCTCCATGATTAAATCTATTATATAAATTAGTACAAAGATCCGTGTTATCTGTGAAAATCTGTGGGAGATTATTATATTCTGAAGATCAAAAAACCGAATAAATATGAATGATAGATTTTAAGTTATGGCTAAAGCTAATGGAAAGACATCTATAGAAAAGCAGGCTAAAGCCCACTCTTATTGAATTTGTTGTTCTTATTTTTTAAAAAGAATTGTGGTATAATCTGTATTATAAGTTCTTGTTTCAATATTGAGTTTATTTAAAAGCATTTCGGCTTCAAGTCTTATATTTTTCCAAGTTTCATGCTGGTCTAAAAAGTCCCAGTCCCAAATTTCCACAGGGATATCATCCACTTTCTTTTTAAAATTCAGGAGGTCTTCCTTAAAAGAATCGTAAATGAGTTTATTTCTGAAAATGGTATTAAATAAAACAGGGAGGAATGCATAATCAAGCTCTTCATACAGTTCTGCCAGTGGATCTATTAAAATGGGAGCCATTTCATCCAATTGGTCTACATTATAGGTATAAAGAATCAGTGAATTTATAATATTGGTATAATAGAAGTCTACGTGTTCATCATATTTAAGCAATTCTTCCTGAGTAAAGCTGCTATCTTCTAAATTTCCAGTAACATCTTTAATTTCAGCAACATCTTCATTTTCAGCCTTATCCTTTTGTTTTATAGACGAAAAAAACTTAGTCAAAAAATTAAGCTTCATGATAAACAATTTTGGTTTAAAAAAAGATAGGTTTTGGCTAAAGCCAATCAATAAATACTGAAAGAAAAAACGGGCTAAAGCCCGTTTCTATTGAATTTTGCTATATTTTTTTTTATATTTAAATTAAAGTTTTCAGCACAACTAACTTCTAACTTCTAACTTCTAGTTTCTAATTTAAAAATGCACCTGCTTGATTTCTTCTTCAATTTCTTTAGGGGTTTCATCTTCAGATTTAACAAAAATCATGGTTACTACAGCTCCTATCAGCATACAAATTCCTCCCACGACCACATAATCCATCGCCTGTTTTCCGAAAACACCACTCACCACAGGACCTCCGAATAAACCATTGATAATCTGCGGAATAACAATAAAGAAATTGAATATTCCCATATAAACTCCCATTTTTCTTTGTGGAATTACTTCAATAAGCATTGCATAAGGCATCGCCAGAATACTTGCCCAGGCAAAACCTAATCCGATCATTGAGATCCATAGATTGCTGACATCCTTAATGAAATACATTGAAACAAGTCCCAATCCTCCACACAACAAGGCTAAAGCATGGGTTTGTTTTTTACCAATCAGTTTAGCAATAGGGGTCAGCAGAAATGCAAACGGAATTGCCCAAAGGTTATACATTCCGAAAAGTTTTCCGGTAAGATCTCCCGCGTCATTAAATGCCTTGGAATGGGTATCTTCCGGAGAAAGTCCAAAATGATGGGTTGCCAGAGCGCTGGTTGTGAAAACCCACATGGTAAACAAGGCAAACCATGAGAAAAACTGAACAATTCCCAACTTTTTCATTTGTGCAGGAATCGCTGCAAAATCTTTGAAAATATCTGAAAACTTGGATTCCTGCTTTTCAACTTCTTTTCCATCTTCAAAATCAGCAAATTCCTGTGGGGAATATTCCCTGGTTGTCATGATGGTGTACAAAATTGAGATGATAAGTAATCCTGCACCTATATAAAAGGAGTAAATTACGTTATCCGCTACAAATCCTGCCGGTGCTTCATTGGAAATCCCCATTTTTGTAAGCCAATCCGGCAGATAAGAACCCAATACCGCCCCAATTCCAATCAGAATGGTCTGTACTGAGAATCCTATTGTTCCCTGATGTTTCGGGAGCATATCTCCTACCAACGCTCTGAAAGGTTCCATTGCAATATTCACCGAAGCATCCATCATCGCAAGAAATATTACAGCTAATAAAAGCGCATTGGCGGCAAACATCTGGGTAACGGAAGCTGCATTAGGAAGTAAAACCAACCCTATTGCACACAAAACAGCTCCAATCAGGAAATAAGGTTTCCTTCTTCCCAGCGGACTCCAGGTATTATCACCCATATGTCCGATAATAGGCTGAACAATCAATCCTGTAACAGGAGCAACCAGCCAAAACCAGGATAATTCATGTACATCAGCTCCTAAATTTCCAAGAATACGGCTTGCATTTCCATTCTGTAATCCGAATGCCATTTGAATTCCAAGGAATCCCATACTCATGTTAATAATCTGGAGCATGGATAAGTTTGGCTTTTTTCTTTTTCCAAATGCCTCAGCATCATGTTTCCCCATCATTATTGCCATTATGACTTCAGTTTTTGAATTAATGCATCTTCGATAGGGGCTTTTTCAGTCACCACTTTATCTACCACCTCATTAGGAACCGTCACAGAAAGAACATATTGTTTAACCTTCCAGTTTCCGTTGATTTTTTCTACCACTCCGGAACCTCTGCAAATTTTCATTTGAGTATCCAATAATTCATCAAACCATGCCAGTTTTCCATCTTTACTGAAGTAAATATTTCTTTTAAGCGCTTTAAAATTCCAGGTTTTCTTTTTGTCGAAATAAGGTTTTGCCCAGACCATAAATGCTTTTTTATCCCAGATTTCTGTAGCATCTGTTCCAATGAAGGTAGATTCATCTGCAAAGAGATTAAAATAAGCGTTATAATCTGCTTTTGCGGCAGCTGTGTTGAATGCATCAAGCATGGTACTTATTTCCGATTTTTCTTTCTCAAATCCGGTCTTCGACTGTGCGGTAAATGAAGAAAATCCCAGTAAAAAAAGGATCAATGTATAAGCAGTCGTTAGTTTTTTCATAGGTAATTATTATTTTTCTAGTTCAATAATCAATGGTGTTTTCGCAGGAATATTCATGCTGTTTTGTAATAAAATGTCTTTTCCTGAAATAATGTCTTTTCCTTTTGTAAATCCATTAAGTGATTCTGCAAACCGTTTCAGATCTAACGGCTGATCTTTTTCATTATTGTTGATCACTACCATTACACTTTCTTTTTCATTATATCTGAAATACACAAAAACCCCGTCCTGAGGAACGAAATTTTTAGTTTTCCCGGTATGAATCACCTCTTTACCCTTCCTCCAGTTCAAAAGTTTCTGAGTAAAATGAAAGAATTCTTTTTGCTCCGGGGTTTGAGAGGATGGATTGAAAGCATTTTGTTTATCAGACTTCCAGCCTCCCGGAAAATCTCTCCGGATATCTGCATCACCTCCCTTCGTCTTATCTCCTCTCATTCCTATTTCTGATCCGTAATAGATCTGTGGAATTCCTCTTACTGTGGAGATCATAGCAAGTCCTATTTTATAAGCATCGGGACTTGCATTGAAGATTTCATTCCATCTTTCGGTATCATGATTTTCAAAGAAAACCAAAATGTTATTGATATCCGGATAAAGGAAATCGCTGGTAAAAGAATCATAAATGCGGATCATTCCTTTATCCCAGCCTTCTTTTTCTTTAAGCGCTTTGGGCATATTTTCAAAGAGCATAAAATCCATTACCGAAGGTAGATTTGAGTTATAATTTTCTATCTCTCCTATTTTCGAATTTTTCTGCCACGCAGCAATTTGAGCTGCCGTATACAGCCACGTTTCTCCTACAATATTGAATTTAGGATATTCATCGGTGATCGCCTTAGCCCATTTTGCCATGGCCTCTTTATCATTGTAAGGATAAGTATCTACACGAAATCCTCCCAGTTCAGCATATTCAATCCACCAGATTGCATTTTGGATTAAATATTTCAGGACTAATGGATTTTTTTGATTGATATCAGGCATGGTAGTATCAAACCATCCGTCCAGTGCATATTTTTTATCAATGTCTGAAGCATTGGTATCAAATTGCGTTGTTGTTTTATAATTAGAACGTTTAAATCCTTTTTCTCCTTCATCAAACCAGTGTATCCAGTCTTTGGAAGGAGGATCTTTCATCATCCAGTGTGAGCCTCCCCAGTGATTGGTCACATAATCCATCACCAGTTTCATATTTCGTTTATTCAGCTCCTGAGATAGAGTTTTATAGTCTTCATTCGTTCCGTAACGGCCATCAATTTTATACAGATCTGTTTGGGCATAGCCATGATAGGAATACACTTTTTCGTTGTCTTCATTCACAGGAGTAAGCCAGACAGCGGTAGCTCCCAGATTCTGAATATAATCAAGGTTGTTAAGGATTCCACGGAGATCTCCACCATGTCTGCCATTGGGCAGGCTGCGATCTGCTTTTTCAGTCAGTTCCGGTTTTGAATCATTCTTCTCATCCCCATTGGCAAAACGATCCGGCATGATCAGATACATGAAGTCTTTGGAAGTAAAAGACCCGCGGTTTGCAGATCCCGGATTTCTTTGTTTCAGTTCATAGAGGTATGAGCCAACATTCTTTTTACCTTTTTTAATATTGATGGTAAACTTCGGAACGTTTATTTCGTTGGTATTGACTGTAATAAAAACATAATTGGGATTATCCACTTTCCGGATATCTTTGATCTGAATTCCATCTGAAAGCGTAATCTCATTATTCCCCACTTCTTTTCCGTAAACAAGAATCTGAAGCTCAGGGTTTTTCATTCCTTTCCACCAGAAAGCCGGTTCTACTCTTTCCAGATTTTTCTGGGAAAAAGCAACGGAAGCTATCGAAAGGGCGAATGCTGCATATATTGTCTTCATATTAGTGTTCAATTTAGCATTAAATTTTCATATATACGTTCAAAAATACAAGAGAAAGTCTCTTTTTTGATCTTCATTCATGCAAAATTTCAAGATTAAATATCCTTATTTTAATTTTTATAAAGAATAATTAACTTTTTCACAAAAAATTCATGTGAAAAATTAACTTTTCACGCTTTTTATCTTTAGTTTTATAGAAAAAATGTTGGATTTCAGCAATATATTTAAAACGGAAGGACCGGATGTTGTTTATACATGGACAATTCCTGTGTTTGCTACAATTATTTTCTTAGAAATGGCCTACAGCCACTTTAATAAAGAGAAAATTTATGAGACTAAAGATGTAGCAACAAACGTTCTTTTTGCTTTGCTTAATTATGGGTTAGACATCATCATGAAAGGCTTTTCGTTATTTGTTATGATGTTTTTTTACCAGCATCGTCTTTTCGACTGGCAGGAGGGAATATGGTATTGGATTGCGGTATTCCTTGCCCAGGATTTCGCCTATTATGTTCATCATTATGTGGATCATCATTCCCGTGTTTTCTGGGCAGTACATATTACCCATCATAATTCTGATTATTTCAATATCAGTACGGGATTCAGAAGTCCTGTATTTCAGCCATTATACAGGTATTTATTTTTCTCTCCATTAGCTTTCATGGGTTTTCATCCATGGCATATTCTGGTAGCCTACTCTTCTATACAGATCTATGGCACATTTGTACATACCCAATCTATTAAAAGTATGGGATTTTTAGAATACATTCTGGTTACTCCTTCCCATCACAGGGTGCATCATGCCTGCAATATCAAATATCTGGATCGAAATATGGGAATGGGACTGATTATCTGGGATAAAATTTTCGGAACTTTTGAAAAAGAAGATCCTGAAGTTCCTGTGAAATATGGAGTTTATCCTAAAATAAAATCCAAAGATCCTGCTACCATGCTTTTCTATGAATGGAGAAGAATAGGAAAAGACATCAGACAGCCGGGAATTTCCTTCAAAGACCGCATACAATATCTTTTTAATTCACCGGGATGGAGGCATGACGGTACTGGAAAAACCGTGAAACAGTATCAGAAAGAATATAAAGAGAAAATAAAAAGCGGAACACCTCTGAAAGTAAAAGAACAGATTTCAGAATCTGAAAATCAATATTCCCAACTCATTCAACAGACAGAGGATAAATAAAAAATACCCCGGAACATTAGAAATTAATGAACCGGGGCACCTTAGTGTATCTTTACAATTATTTTACTGGTTTAATTGAAACTGCGAAACCACCGCTTCTTACCATTTTAAAATTAATTTTTGACTTGCTTGTAATCTCTTTTTTATAGATGTTATAGCTTTGAGGATTATCAATATAATCAGCATCTTTTCCATCTTCATAGATGGTTGCCTCATATTTTTTTCCTTTGTCTAAGAAAGAGAAATCTACTGTGTACTCACGTTTGTTTTCATCGGTAATACCTCCTACAAACCAGTTTTCAGTACCTTTTGCTTTTCTCGCTGTAACTACATAATCACCAGGTTCTGCTGATAAAATTTTGGTATCATCCCAATCTGCTGCCACATCCTTGATAAACTGGAATGCGTCCATATGCTTTTTGTAGTTTTCAGGAAGGTCTGCAGCCATCTGAAGCGGCATGTACATTGTTACATAAAGAGCCAGCTGTTTTACCAGCGTAGTTTTTACAAAACGGTTATCTCCAGGGAAATAGTAGTCTAGCTTCGTCTGGAAAATTCCCGGTGTATAATCCATAGAACCTCCCATCCATCTTGTAAATGGAAGAACCGTCTGGTGATCAGGCTTATTTCCTCCGAATGCTTCATACTCTGTACCACGGGCTGCTTCTGCAGAGATATAGTTCGGGTAAGTACGGCTTTCTCCTGTAGGACGTACAGATTCATGAGAATTAACCATAATTTTATAGTCATTTGCTTTTTCTGCAATTCTATAGTAATGGTTGATAGTCCATTGAGAATAGTGATGTTCTCCTCTAGGAATGATATCTCCTACATATCCGGTTTTCACAGCATCATATCCATATTTGTTCATTGTTTGGAATGCTTTGTCTGCCCATCTTTCGTAGTTCGTTGCAGAACCTGAAGTTTCATGGTGCATGATCAGTTTAATTCCTTTTGAATGTGCATATTCATTCAACATTTTGATATCAAAATCCGGGTAAGGAGTAATAAAATCGAAAACAAATTCTTTTGAGTGTCCGAACCAGTCTTCCCAACCTACATTCCAACCTTCAATCAATAAGCCCTGGAACCCGTTTTCTGCAGCAAAGTCAATATATTCTTTAACTTTTGTATTGTTGGCTGCATGTTTTCCATTTGGAGTCAATTTCGCAAAATCAGTCTTCCCTAAATGAACATTTTCAGCAGTAGAATAAGCCCATTGTGATTTTCCGATAATCATTTCCCACCAAACTCCCATGTATTTTGTAGGGTGAATGTAAGAGGTATCCGTATATTTTGTAGGCTCGTTAAGGTTAAAGATCATTTTAGAATCCATCACCTGCTCTGCTTTCGGAGCTACAATAATGGTTCTCCATGGGGTTACTGACGGAGTCTGAATGTATCCTTTCGCTCCTTGTCTGTCTGCAGTTAAATGCGTTTTGAATTTAAAATTCTGTGCATCTACTTCCAGGTGTGAAGCCGGATAATCCAGCACTGCCGCTTCTGCAACGTTGATATACAAAGGTTCTTTTCCTTCTTTTTTAAGCATTAAAGGAGACTGAACTGCATTTTTCACCAAAGACTGGGAAGCATTGGCATCAAAAGCCTTATCCCATTTTGCCGGAATTTCAGAAACTTTAGTTTCCTGATACTGATATTCCTGAGAGTCATAATCTGCTACCATCCACCAAGCCTTCATATCGGTAGGGAAATCAATTTCAGAATCTTCTTCTCTGATCACAAAATAATTAAGGTTCTTTTGCTGCGGGAATTCATATCGGAATCCTAAACCATCATTAAACAATCTGAATTTCACTACAATACTTCTGTCTGTAGAAGCCTGATTCAGGGTAACTGCCAGTTCATTGTAATGGTTGATATAATTTTTCTTTTCTCCTAAAACCGGTTGCCATGTTTCATTTTTGGAGTCTCTTTTTTCATCTGTCTTCGCAAAACCGTTGTTCAGATCGTATTTTGCATCTTCTGGTTTGGCAATCTCAGAAGCGAATTTTATGGCTGTGTCTTTAAATAATCTCAATCCCAATTTAGAATCTTCTACTACTACTGCACCGTTGTACTTCAGGTTATAGTAAGGAACTCCTTCCTTCAGCTGAAAATTCATTTCGAACTTCCCGTCCGGAGATTTTAAAGATTGGGCTTTCACACCTGTAAACATCATTGAGAGCAAAAGTGCTCCAACTGTAATTTTCTTCATAATGACTATTTATTAACTTAAAAAATAGATAAAGTGCCGCAGTAAAGCAGCACTTTGCTTTATTCTAGTTTGATTTACAATTTTGTAATGGTTAACTTATAATATGCTGAATTGTGTAAATCCAGTTCAATTTTATAATTTCCTGCCTGTGAAACTTTATAGGCAGGATCTCCTGTTACCGTGTTCTCTGCACTTAAATAAGATTGAACAGCAGTTCCGGAAACCAGAGTCTGATCTGCATCTTTTGGCTGGAATTTCATTGCCCAATCGTCATTGGCTCTGAATTTAAATACTCCGGTACTTGATAATGCAATAGAATTAATTACAAAAGTTTTGGTTGCAGGATTATATACAAAATCTGTATCTGATCCCCATCCCGTAGGCGTTGCATCACCAATAACTCCGAAGTTTGCCAACACGGAAGAATACGTATTTGCTGCCCAATTTACCTTAATGTAATAAGCTCCTACTGCAGGTGCTTTTACGTTCGCTCCATCTAGCTTCAATTTTCCGGTATTGGTTCCATCGTCTCCTTTATTTCCAGGCCAATCCTCGTTGATAGAGAATTTATATTTACCATCATCATCACCAGAAACAGTATTGATCCAGATAAACCCTCTGTATTCATCATTTTTTCCTGGAGAAAACAAGTTCGGTGAATTAGCAGGAGTCCAGTTTGCATACCCTGCTGCTCCGGCATAACTACCCGGAACATTAATTTTAGGATATACCAAATCCGGATTTGGAGTATAAGGAGTTACTTTAAGTGCAATGACATTGGAATAAAAAACTGCTGATCCTACAGAAGTCTTTAATCTTACCTCGATATCATTTACAACATCCGGTGTAGCTCCAATAGCAAACATAGCGGCATTCATTGCTGCATGAGTAACAGAGCCTGAAGTCATATCATTGGAAAAGTCAACAGCAGCACTTTTCTTGAAACTGTTCCCCTTGATTCCGAATTCTACTTTCTGATTGGGAACTACGGCAATATTAAATGTTGGCTTTGTCCATGTAAAACTGATTACTGCAGTATTGGCATTAAGCTCATTCAGGACAATTGCACTTTTATCGGCAGCTATTTTACCTGCAGATGTTTCATTAATAATGGCCTGATCCTCGTCTTTTTCACAGGAAAAAACTAAAAGTCCGGTAAAAACCAGGGCTAATATTTTGAATAGATTTTTCATTTTTAACAGGATTTTAAATTAGTATCCAGGATTCTGAATCAGATTAGGATTTGCTACGATGTCTTTAGCAGGGATCGGGAAAAGGTTTCTATAACTTTCCACTGCTTTACCATCTTTTACATTTCCTTTCCATGGCCATAGATAATCTCCCGTTGTATACTTGTTGAAACGGATAAGATCACTTCTTCTGGTCATTTCCCAAGATAACTCTCTTCCTCTCTCATCTAAAATAAAGTTGAGATTGATAGAAGATACATCTCCACTAGTATTTCCATAGGCACGTTCTCTCAACTGGTTAATATAACCGATTGCTGTAGCCTGGTTTCCGCCAGCTCCTCCTCTCAATACAGCTTCAGCATACATCAGATAGATATCTGCTAAACGGTATAATGGGATATCGGCTTCAACCCAGTTGGTGTGAGCTCCGACAGATCCGTTACTTTTAACATTTTTAAATTTGATAAAAGCATAACCATCTGTAAATGAACCTAAATCATTAATTTCCAAATTCTGTCCTGCAGTAAAGAATCTTCCTCTTTTATCACTTCCATTCGTTGGAAACAGGCCTACAAATGCTTTTGTAGTTCTTAAACCACTCCATCCACCATTCACTCCAAAGTCAGCAGCTTTCATATCTCCGCCTATTGCAGCATGTACCAGATAAGTAGTTCCTCCATTGGTCTGTGTATTGATTCCGTCAAAATTGACACTTAAAATCTGTTCAGGATTGTTGATATTATTATCCGCAAGGAATAAATCGTCATATTTTGGTTTTAAAGAATATCCAGCTGCAATTACTTTGTTACAATAGGTGATACAGTCTGTATTTCTTTGAGTTCCTGTATAGACTTCAGCATTTAAGTATAGTTTTGCCAATAATGACCATACGGCTGCTTTGTCAGCTCTTCCATATTCATTGGTTTTAGGATCTTTTAATTCTCCTGCTACAGCAAGTAATTCAGATTCAATATAATTAAATAATGCTTTTCTCTCTATTCTTTGTGGCGGATTGATAGAACCTGGTAAATATGATTCATCTACAAAAGGAACATTTCCGAACATATCTATGGCATGGAAATACGATTGCGCTCTCAGGAAACGGGCTTCCGCTCTCATTAATTTTGCCTGGGCAAGATTATCTCCTGTAATATTATTGGAAGCCAGTTTTTCATCTGTTACGTTTCTTAGAAATTCATTACAAAATGCAATTTCTGTATATACTCTATAGTACATCGCCGCAATAAATTCGTTGGAAGCATCCCAGGTCATTTTATGAAGGGTATGAAGGTTTCCGTCGTTCCATCCAATCACAGCTTCATCGGTTGTGACAACGTTCAGGGTGTACATTAATCTGGTATATTGGGAAAAACCACCATTAATTCCGTTAATATCACTATCCGGCTGATCACCATCTCCACTTACCTGACCTCCCATAGCAAGTCCTCCGTAAAGTTTTGCCAGAACATTTTTATAATTGGCAAAATCTTTATAAATACTGGCTGAAGTAACATCTGTGATAGGTTCTCTTTCAAGATCTTTCACACAAGAAGCTGCCGTCAATAAAAATACTGCCGAAAGAGGCAATACTATATTTTTAAGTTTAATTCTATTTAGTTTCATTGAATTCTTATTTAAAATTGGAAGTTAAGACCTAAAGAGTAAATTTTAGGCATTTGATAGTAACCGTTATCTATTCCGCCAAAAACTTCAGGGTCTACGCCTGAGTATTTAGTGATCACAAAAACATTCTGAGCCATCGCATATATTTTCAGATTGCTTCCTTTCGAGAAAATTTCCCCGAAATTGTATCCTACATTGATATTATCCAGCCTCAGGAATGAAGCATTCTCAACATAAATATCAGACTTGTACTGAGGAACAGCAAACTTATATTGAGGTGCTGTAGAGAATACGTTTTGAAGATATTCGTTGGTAGATGCTGATTGCAGTGAACTATTTGAAGCAGCATTATTATAGACATAATTTCCTAATACAGCTCTTGCGCTTAATGCAAAATCCCAGTTCTTATGAGATACTTTGGTAGAGAAACCTAAAATGGCATCAGGTGTAGTAGATTTGTAATAATACATATCTTTCGTATTGATTGCTCCATCTCCGTTTCTGTCTACAAAGGCTCCATCAACAGGTTTTCCATTGTTATCATATACCTGCTGGTATACCCAGAATGAATTAGGTGCATATCCTACTGCATGAGCCTGAATTCTGTTCCCTGAACCTCCTTCAATACCTCCTACTTCCATATTAAATGATTCATCAGCTCTGTCTTTAAGCTTAGTGACCACCGGTTTATAGTGAGTAGCATTAAAGCTTACTTCCCAGGTTGTATTTTGGTTTTTAACCGGGATTACGGTAATACTTCCTTCAATCCCTTCATTTTTCATATCACCAACATTCTGCCAGCTTGCATTGCTTAAGCCTCCCGCAGGTTCGTCAGCATATACCAAAAGATCTTTGGTATCTTTTCTGAAGACATCTATTGATCCTGTAATTCTGTTTTTATTAAAACCAAAATCTAATCCTAAGTTCTTGGTAGTAGTTGTTTCCCAGGTAAGATTCGGGTTATAGTTAGCAGGTCTGAACATGAAATAGAATTCATTTCCAAACTGATATCCTGCTCCCTGATAACTTGGATTGTACGCTGCAAAGGCCGGGTAATTGTTCGGCTTGTTACCATTAAGTGCAGGTAATTCCTGCTGACCTGTTTTACCCCATCCTGCTCTCAGCTTTAATGTACTGATAGATGATATATTTTTGATGAAGTTTTCTTCGTTAAGCTTCCATGCCAGGGAAACTCCCGGGAAAACACCCCATACATTATCTCTGGTTCCGTTAAAGAATCTTGAAGAACCATCTTTACGAACTGATCCTGAAATAACATATTTATTATCTATGGTAAAAATGGCTCTTCCATAGAATGAAATCAATGTATTTTGAGTTTCAAAGTTCAAGTCTTGTGAATTGATCCCTGTTCCTCTATACGTTATAGCTCCGGGAAGTAAAATATTGAAATCCTGATAAGCATAACCCGCGGTAATATCCACCCCTGTTTTGATGGCACTGATGTTTTTCACATAATTAAAATAGGTTTCCAAAAGCTTATTTTTCTTTTCCATAGAATAGAAATTTGAGCTTCCTTTATCTTCGAAACCTGGTCTCAGGCGGGCATCTTTAAATTTATGCCCGTCACTTTTGGTATAATCATATCCGGCGTTCACATTGAAATGCAGGTCCGGAAGAAAGTGAAACTTATAATCTAACTGAATATTACCCAATCCTCTGAGTACAGAAGACACATCTCTAATCCCATTGATCAGTCCAAGCGGGTTGGAGTTGGCGTTTACATTATATCCTGTTGCAGATCCGGAATCCAGCCATTCATAATAACCGCCATAATTAGAGTTTCCTGAATATACCGGTTGAGTAGGATCAAAATAAGTAGCGGACTTAATTACTCCTCCGTCTACAAATCTGTTATCGGTAAATGTTCCTTTTGCGTTTACATTTACTGATAGATGGTTATCAAAGAATTTAGGATTTAAGTTCAAACCTACGGAAGTTCTGCGGAAAGAATTTGATTTTACGATACCATTCTGCTCATTATACCCTAATGATAAACGGTATGGCAAACCTTTAATACCTCCTGAAAGGGCTACGTTATTATCTGTACCCCATGCTGCCTGATAAATTTGATCCTGCCAGTCGGTATTGGCATTTCCCAGTTTCGTTTTATACCCTGCAGGTGCATAAGTATTAACAAAATCTCTGAACTCCTGAGCATTTAATACATCTACTTTACCCATTTTAGTAGAAACGGAAGTCACTGTTGAGAAATTTACTTTGAACTTCCCTGCTGTTCCTTTCTTAGTGGTAATGAGAATAACCCCGTTCGAAGCTCTGTTACCATAGATGGCAGTTGCAGAAGCATCTTTCAGGATATCAAATGTTTCAATATCATTAGGGTTAATTAAAGATAGAGGATCAGAAACACCATTCATTCCTACGAAATCCTGAGGAACACCATCAATGACGATCAATGGAGAGTTTTCACCACTTAAAGAAGAGGTCCCTCTGATTCTGATTTTTGTTCCGGAACCTGGCGCTCCACTGTTATTGGTAATCTGTACCCCTGGAGTTTTCCCCTGGATCAGCTGCCCGGCGGAAGTAGCTCCCCCGTTGAAGTCTTTAGCAGTGACGGAAGTTATGGAACCGGTAAGGTCAGATTTTTTCTGTTTTCCATATCCGATCAAAACCACTTCTTCAATTTTCTTCTCCTGAGGAAGAGAATCCGTTTTCTGCGCATGCATTACTGTACTTGCCAGTAAAAAAGCAGGTGCGATTTTTAATACTGTTGCAAAATTCTTCACAATCTTATTTTTTTTATAGTTTCGTTTTCAGTCTTATTTTAGCCTAAAGCCAGACTCGCAATTTAAAAAAAAATTAGAATTATTATAAATTTAATATAATTTTAGTTAAA
Organism: Chryseobacterium sp. Marseille-Q8038; assembly: GCF_965111995.1. Taxonomy (NCBI): domain Bacteria; kingdom Pseudomonadati; phylum Bacteroidota; class Flavobacteriia; order Flavobacteriales; family Weeksellaceae; genus Chryseobacterium; species Chryseobacterium sp. Marseille-Q8038. The sequence goes on from NZ_CBCOPN010000001.1 coordinate 1,987,821, forward strand.
ATTATGTATATTACGAAACCGATTTTAGTTAGTTTTTTAAAATCCAATAATTTAGAACGTCCTATGCATTGCATAATATTTGTTTTAAATTAAGAAAAGGTTAAACAACCGTTTAACTTAATTTTATATTCAGCCTTTGAAAATTGCATTCTTCGGCATAATAATACCTTCAATAGCGGTATTCAACAGATATTCCTTATCTTTGCAGTCAAAACTTTACTATAAATGTCAAACAGAAAGATGATTACGGCAGCTTTGCCTTATGCAAACGGTCCGGTTCATATAGGACATTTGGCAGGTGTTTATATTCCTGCGGATGTTTACGCAAGATTTCAGAGAAGATTAGGAAAAGATGTAGCGTTTATCTGTGGTTCAGATGAGCACGGAATTCCTATTACCATAAGAGCCAAAAAAGAAGGGGTAACTCCTCAGGATATCGTTGACAAATATCACGAGATCATTAAAAAATCTTTTTCTGACCTTGGAATTTCATTTGATGAATATTCAAGAACAACGTCTAAAAACCATTATGAGACCAGTCAGGATTTCTTCAAGGTTTTATACGAAAAAGGAAAATTCACGGAAGAAATTTCTGAGCAGTATTTTGATGAGCAGGCAGGAGAATTCCTTGCTGACCGTTATATTGTAGGAACTTGTCCTAATTGTGGCAACGAAAATGCTTACGGTGATCAGTGTGAGAAATGTGGTTCTACCCTTTCTCCTTCTGAGCTGATCAATCCGAAATCAATGCTTAGCGGAAATGTTCCTATCCTTAAAGAAACAAAAAACTGGTATCTGCCATTAAACGAATACGAAGACTTTTTAAATGAATGGATCATTGAAGGTCATAAAGATGACTGGAAGCCCAACGTATACGGACAGGTTAAATCCTGGTTAAATGATGGCCTTAAGCCTCGTGCGATGACCAGAGACCTTAACTGGGGAGTTCCGGTTCCACTTCCGAATGCTGAAGGAAAAGTATTGTACGTATGGTTTGATGCTCCTATCGGTTATATTTCTTTCACTAAAGAATGGGCAGAGAAAAACGGAAAAGACTGGAAAGATTACTGGCAGAGTGAAAACAGTGACCTGGTACATTTTATCGGAAAGGATAATATTGTATTCCACTGTATTATTTTCCCTTCAATGATGAAAGCTCACGGAGATTATATCATGCCTAAAAATGTTCCTGCTTTTGAATTCCTGAACCTTGAGAACGATAAAATCTCAACGTCAAGAAACTGGGCGGTATGGGCTCATGAGTATGTAGAAGAATTCCCTGGACAACAGGATGTTTTAAGATATGCTCTTCTTTCATCAGCTCCGGAAACAAAAGACAACAACTTTACATGGAAGGATTTCCAGACTAAGAATAATTCTGAATTGGTAGGAATCTTCGGAAACTTCATCAACAGAGTTGCCGTTCTTATTCATAAATATTATGATGGTGTTATTCCACAAGGTGATATCAACAGTCCTGAATTGCAGGAAATAAGTAAGTCTGCAAAAGAGATTTCAGGATTCCTTGAAAATTATGAGTTCAGAAATTCATTAACGGCATTAATGAATCTTGCTCGTTTTGGAAACCAGTATCTTCAGACAGAAGAACCTTGGAAAACCATTAAAGATAACCCAGAAAAAGCGGCTCAATCTTTATTCGTTGGGGCACAAATAGCAGTTGCATTAGCTCAGCTATGTGAACCTTTCATGCCTTTCAGTTCGGAAAAGCTATTGAACATGTTCAATGTTGAAAAGAAAGACTGGAATACGATTGAAAATCAATCCGTATTAATTGAAACTGGTCATACAATCAACGAATCATCTCTCCTTTTCTCAAAAATTGAAGACGATGTCATTGAAGCTCAGATCCAGAAACTGGAAGACACCAAACAAAACAATAAAAAAACAAACCCTAACGCAAACCCTATGAAAGAAGAAATCACATTTGATGACTTTACTAAAATAGACCTTAGAACAGCAACCATTACAGAAGCTGAGAAAGTAGAAAAAGCAGATAAATTATTAAAACTTACTGTAGATACAGGAGTAGATGTAAGAACTGTTGTTTCTGGTATTGCAGAAAGCTTCACTCCTGAAGAAGTAATCGGTAAGCAAGTAATGATCCTGCTGAACCTTGCTCCTAGAAAGATCAGAGGAATTGAATCTCAGGGAATGTTATTATTAACAACAAAACCAGACGGAAAATTATCTTTCGTAACACCGGACGACAGCAATGTTGAAAACGGTATTGAGATCGGATAATTTACTTCACAATAAAGATCAAAGGCTGTTTCACTAGAAGCAGCCTTTCTTTTATATACAGTTTATGGTCAGTAAAAATGTTTTAAGAAAGCTTTCCAGTCAGGAATTAGAAGGATATTTAAAAGAAGGCAACCGCTTTGTTCCGGAAGCCGTTCAGATGGCTTTTGAAATTCTGGAAGAAAGAGGACGCGTTTTCAATGAGCAGGAAAAAATAGCTGTTCTGCAATTGATTCAGCGTAAAAAAGAAGCAGAAGAAGCAAAACGTACAGAAGAGGCAGAAGTCTGGAGAGATCATATTACAGAAGATCCTGATGCCATTAAGCTTTATTCAAGATCAACTATTTTCGTGAGCAGTATTTTGTTTAGTCCGATTACCGGAGCGATTTTATTATCTCTGAATTTAATCAAACTCAAAAAATACCTTGCCGCCTTTTTTACGCTGGTATTTGGTTTTCTTTTTTTTGTATTTCAAAAATACGTTCTGATTTCCCATTTTGATTTCGGAACAACATCCAGATACAGTCCGGAAATAGGAGTTCTTTCAGTGGGAGCTCTAGGTTTACTTCTCATAAGCGTTTTAGCCACTCCAAAAAAACTTCCTTATCGTGCAGAATCTTATGTCTTTCCCGTAATTTTATGTGCTGCAACTGCTGTTCTGATGTATTTCAATTTTCAGGAATGGTTTTCTTATTTTCCGTTATCAACGGTTATTCGCTTATTCAGATCATGATTAGAAGCTGATTCCCGCTATCCACTTTTACTCCTCGCGCCCGCGCTGCCACCCTGAGCTTAGTCGAAACTTTCCAATCCTTGCTGTGGGGTAACCGTTTCTATCGGGGCTAGGAAGAAGCACAAAAAAAGTCATCCCGGTTTACAGAATGACTCTATTATTTTGAGATTGCTTCGCTTTCAGCTCGCAATGACTTCTTGTCAATTATTTCTTAGTCAGTTTTGCCAGATAAGAATCTTCATCTTTCAAAACTCTTTCTATTTTGAAGCCGTTATTTGTGGCAGCATTTTTCAATGTATTGAAGTCAAGATACAGCCAGGTAATCGGTTCTTCAGACTCTCCTTTATAATGAACAACATACTCCAGTTCTCCGTAGTAGCCTCCTGCTGGAATATACACTCCACCATCCTTATCACGGTCGAACATATAAAGGATATCTGTACTGTCGATCAGGATTTGCCCTTTATCACCTAACAAGATGTACAGTTTCTGAAGATAAGTATCAATTTTCGCCAGGCTTTCAAAAACTCCGGTACCATTCATCAATAATAAAATGGTATCAAAAGTTTCTCCGGAAAAATCAAGCATATTTTCACAAACGGCCTTTTTAATTCCCCTCAGTTTACAAACCTCAACAGATTTTGGTGAAATATCCAATGCAGTCACATCAAGGTTTCTTTCGTTTTGAAGGAATAAAGAATGAGAACCGGCTCCTGCTCCGATATCCAGAACTTTTCCTTCGGATAACTCCAGTGCTTTCTGTTCAATATCATTCATTTCGTCAAACTCTCTGAATAAATAATCCACCGGAAGCTCATCCAGCTCAGAAATTGACGTTTCAGTCTGCAGATCCTCCGGATTTTCATTGTGATAATAATCCCAGATCGCTCTGCCCATTAAATCTTTCATAGCGCAAAGATACGGGTTCGGAGTTCAATGTTCAAAGTTTTTAGTTAAGTTACTGGTTGCTGGTTTCTTTTGTTGCAAGTTTATTTCGTTGATGCTTCTATTTAAGTTATCATTATCTTGATTCTTGGTTCTTGGTTCTTGATTCTTGGTTCTTGATTCTAGACTTTCCACCCAAAAATTCACCATTCACTTCCGAAGCAAAATTCACTATTGACATCCATGAACTTCCATCAATATTTTACAGAATATCTCCCTAATCCCTAATCCCTAATCCCTAATCCCTAATCCCTAATCCCTAATCCCTAAAACCTAAAACCTAAAACCTGCTACCTATCCCCTTCCTCCTCCATCGAATCCTTCTCTTTATGTCTGTCTGCCTGAGATTCATTCTCTGCAACCCCGGCTTTCCAATAAGAATAAGCATACAGTTCCTGTGAAGTCCAGTTTTTTTCTTTTCTCAGATAGGTGCGGATTTCTTTCACACTTGAAAATTCACAGGCAACATAACCAAATTTTGCCGTCTCAGGGATCTCAATGCTTTTTACCACATTGGCAATTTCGCTGCTGATCTGAGGTTGGGCATTGTGGAGCCATTTAAAATCAATCTGAGCTTTGGTCTCAAGCATTTGTTCATCTTCCTTTCCATGAACTTCAATGATGCATATTCCTTTTGCCGTTTCTGGAAGCGTTTCCAGGATTGCACTGATCACCGGAATGGCTGTAGCATCTCCTGCCAACAGATACCAATCTGCAGCGGGATACAGCTCTTTTCCCTCCAAACGCATCATCACACCCAATTTTGAGCCTGCTTCAGCCTCTCTCACCCATCGGGAAGCCGGGCCACCGTCTCCATGGTCTACAAAATCAATGATTAATTCATTTTTCTCAAGATCAATTCCTCTGTGGGTATAGGTTCTGATTGCCGGAGCAACTTCTTTAGGCGGATATATCCACTGATGATTTTCATCCAAAGTCGGAAAATGAATTTCGTTCAATCCAGCCGGTGGAACGGCAATTTTATTATTATCTCCCACCATCGTGTTCCTGAACAACTGAACTTCCGGTGAATACAAATACACTCTGATAAAATGGTCAGTAATGTATTCTTTTCTGGTTACTTCGGCAACAATCTGCCCTGTTGAAATTTTGGCCATAACTGATTTTTTTAAAAAATTAAAATCCGGTTTCCGATCAATCTCAGAAACCGGATTTGAAATACAATATGTTTTCAGATCAAGGCATTTTTACCTTCATCGTATTTTCTAGAATTCAAAAGTGTAAGAAAGGTTGAATGTTCTTCCTCTTCCTTTATAATTAAACAGTTCCGGAAGTCCGTACGTAGAATATAAAACCTGGGAACGCTTGCTCCAGATGGTTTGATAATCGGTATTAAACAGGTTCTGGATTCCCAGATTGAATTTCCCCCAGTTGAAACGGTATCCCATCATCAGATCTGAAGTATTATAACCTTCCACAACATTATTAAGCTCGTCTTTCTGTTTGAAATTCTGCAAAGACTGGAATCTGAATGACCAGTTTTTAATGTTATATCCGATATACGTTACCAATTTTGAAGGAGAGGCATTGTAAATTTCCTGTTTCTGCCATTCTCCTTTATTATCTACTTCAGATTTGATCAAAAGTCCGCTTGCCCCGAAATAAACTCCATTGTTTAAAGCATAAGAAACCTCAGCTTCGATTCCCATGTTTCTTAATTTCAAATCATTCACAAGAATCTGGAAGGTCTTTTTATCAACGGCAACCGTTTTATCAGAATTACTCATAAATCCAGCAACCTGAGCTCTTAATCCACCTCTGTTGATACGATACCCAACTTCAAACTGATTGGTTTTGATCGCCTGCAGAGGCTGCTCTTTTACATTGATGCTGGATACCACATCCCAATTTGTTCCCACCAGTTTATATTGCCCGATTCCATAAAACTTGGCTGGATCAGCTAAGCTTGCTCCCTGAGAAAATGTTCCCCAAATCTGATGCTGTTCATTGAATTTATATAACAATCCGGCATTGGCTAAGGTCACATTATAAGAACTTTCACCTCCCGGAATTGCGGATGCTGAGCTTCCATACCCCATTGCAATCTGTGTCTGCTGTTCTGAGCCCACAAAGTCGTCCATTTTCACATTGATATGCTGATAACGGATTCCTGCATTCAGTTGTAATTTCGGCAGGATATTATATTTTGCCTGAACATATCCGGCGTAACTCTGTGAATGATTGGTTGGGTATCTTCCCAAGCTGTATTTTGTTTCATTAATTAAACCACCGCTAGACATTGTTTTTGCAATATCATAAACAGATTGTGCTCCTTCAAACTTTTCAAAATCGAAATCGGCTCCATAGGTAACATTCAGTCCTCGCCATGATTTGGATAGTAAAGCTTTAATCCCTGAATAATAGGTATCCTGCTGTGAAGAGGACATATAAGGTATTTTTCCCGTCTGCAGGGTAACATTTCCAGGAAATGGGTAGAATCCTAATTTTTCACCACGGGTAGCCAATTGTACATACAAATCCTGCCCGCCTAAGATTCCGTTTGCATTATACGCTACAGTTGCCATATAACGTTCTGTTCCTACATTTTTATCGGAAGAGAAACCATCTCTCATTTCGAGTAATGAAGCATTTTTTGTAGTAAATGCACTCAGGTTTTCCCCTAAAAATAAACTTCGGTCTCCATTAAATTTAGAATTGTAATACTGAAGGGAAGCTGTTATTTTATGTTTATTATTAAACTGATATCCTCCTGTAGCCAAAATGTCAATCGACCGGTTATACTGAAGGTCAGTCTGGGTAATATCTGTAAAAAGCTGCTTCTGATCGGCTCCATACACTCCTCCATTTTGCTGGTAAGCAATTCCTAATCTTCCGAAGAACTTATCCCCTTTGGCTGCAATAGACTGAGCAGCACGGAAATCATGGTCGTCTTTACCCATAAATCCGGTACGCACTCCCAGTTCTGTCTCTCCACTGATTCCTTTTTTGGAAGGGATTTTTGTAATAATATTGATGATTCCACCAGTCGCATTACCTCCATAAATTGAGCTTGCTCCTGAAAGCACCTCTATTCTTTCAATATTAAAGGGATCAATAGCATCCAGCTGGCGGCTGATGGCACGGATACTGTTCAGAGAAACACCATCGATCATCACCAGCGCAGAACGTCCTCTCATATTCTGCCCGTAATTGGTTCTTCCCTGTGGACCAATATCCATAGAAGGAATAAGAATCGATAACATCTCTTTGATGGGAACCCCGCTTTTAGCCTGTTCCTGAATCTTTTCTTTCTGTACTACCCAAACCGTTCCCGGAACTTCAGAGATTTTTGTAGGTTTTCTGGAGGCTACAATCACCACATCTTCAATACCTTTAGCGGCAATAGAATCTTTAGCGGTCTGGGAAATCATCACTCCCGAAACCAAAAGACCTATGAATGCATACTGCTTTTTCATTCTTTCTACTTCAAAGTTTTATAATCTCACAAAGATAATCCTTATTTAGAAAGAATAAAAATAACAAAATGTATAATTTTAATTTTTTAAAGATGGAAGCTCGAAGTTATTGATGATCTGTAATCAATACAAGTTATAATAAATTCTTTTGGAGTAAAGGTTTGAAATCAAACAAATAGTAATAAACCGTATTTCACCACTCCCCTCTTCCTGCATCCAGCTTCCCTACTAAAATGTAAAACCCCAGCCCAATGAAGGACCAGGATTTTACTAGTGAAAAACAAGGTATCTTTTATACTGCAGGCCCTGCAGCATCTTTTATGTCTTCTAATAATTTTTTCCTTTCGCGAAGTCTTCTTCTTGCAATGACAGATTTACCTCCAAGAACTCTTACAAATCTGAAATATTGAAAACGTTTGGCTCCAAAGTGATGGGAAGCAATATAAATCATCACTCCAAATCCAACTAAAATGATATATCCGAATATTTTTTTGGTCGCAATGATGATGGCATTCAACTGAATTGTTTTCATATTGGCAGCTACATTCTGAGGAGTAACGGTCATTCCATCCATATAAACGGCAAGATCTCCAATTGCTGTCACCTGAAATCGGTACTGAAACCAAGAATAGAGTGTTGAAAAAATTCCTACCGCAAGGAAAGTTCTCCAAACCAATACAAGCCCGATGGCAGCCAGCATCTCATCCATTTCAAGCTTATCCAGTGTATAAAACCATACGGAAATAAACAGAGAACACATTCCGTAACCTTTTAAAAACATAGGCAGATACCAGTTGTCATAACTGAACTCCAGTACCATAGAAAAGTACATAATAATGGCATATCCAATCATTGCGGCAAAACCGGAAAGAATATACATTTTCAAAGGTTTTTCTTTTTTAAACCAGAAAATTGCAAGAATTCCGGCCAGAATAATTCCGGGAATCATAAGTAAACTCAGTCTGGTATTGGTCAATTGATCATACCCCAAAACTCCCACTGCAAAAGTATTCTGTATAGAGGCTGTTCCAAGAAACATTCCCAGCCAGAAAAGCATAAACAAACCGTGCTGTACGTTATTCTTTTTAAAAATTTTGAAAGAAATATACGGTCGTTTTAAGGTTAACTGGCGGATAGAAAGCAATGCAAAACTTACAAAAGCAGCAATACTGGCATTCATAATATTCTTCGAATTGAACCAGTCCTGCTGTCTTCCAAAAGAATAAACGTATGCTGAAAACATGAACGTTGAAATGAAAAGCAAAATACTCAACCAGTCAATATAATGAAGAGGAACTTTTAACGCAAAATATTTATTGTGCATAAAAATCCAGTGTATCAATGCTAAAATAAAGCATAAAACTGCTGTAAACAGATAAAACTGCTGCCAGTTATAAACCAGGGCAAACTCTGCTGCATAATAAGTAGCCACCTGATTCATCACAAGAACGAATGTATAGAAAGCGCCATAAAACATACCACGGTTTCCAATCATAACCATGAGTGGCAGGAACAGCTCTATGGTAACCATCATCTTCATAAAACCAATGAGTAAAGAAGTAAATATGAAGATCACTGGCTGTAAAGTAGTTCCGTTCACATAACTAAGCAACCCTAAAAGTACCAGAAGCAAAACCATCTTATTCCTTACTTTGAATCTCATTTTGATTCTGAGGACAACAGGCATACAGGCTCCCATACCAATGGTGGTAGCATAATTGGCCCACATAAAATATTCTGTCATGGCGCCGGTACCACTTACCAGAGAACTGATATTCCCCGTATACACCCCACCGATAGGCATTACCACAGCAAGCAGTAATACAATCAGCAGCAGCTGTATGGGTTTCGGTACCCAATTGTTATATAATCCTTTGTTGTACATGTTTTTTTAGATAATAGATTTCAGATATCAGATAGCAGACTTTCAACATTCAACCTAGGTTTTCCATACGAACATGGTCTGAAATCTGATATCTTCCGTCTTTTAGTCTTTATTAGTATTCACGTTCATATTCATTCCGGCGCTCAGTTTATCCAGATCTTCTTTTTTATTAGAAGCTGTAAACTCTATTCTCACAGGTATTCTCTGTTGTACTTTAATGAAGTTTCCGGTAGAGTTATCCGTTGGTACACTTGAATATCTTGATCCGGTAGCCGCAGAAACCGCTGTTACCACTCCTTCGAATTGTTTACCTCCTAAAGCATCTGCTGTCATGGAAATTTTTTCTCCAATTTTGATATTGGGCATCTGACTTTCCAGGAAGTTGGCCGTTACCCATTTCTGACCATTCAGTACGATGGTTGCCACCTGTTGCCCCGGCTGGATCAACTGACCTTCGGAGATGGTTCTTCTTCCCATTACTCCATCATAAGGTGCGGTGATCACCGTGTACGAAAGGTTGATTTTTGCCATATCCAAAGCAGATTTTGTTCTTTTAATTTCCGCATCATTGATTCCCAGCTTACTTTTCACTTCAGTCGTAGAAAGGTTTGCAGATTGTTTTTGGTTGACCAGAGTTTCATAAGCTGCTTTTTGAGCATCATATTCTGTTTTTACCTGATCATATTGCTGTCTTGTTACTGCCTCGGCTGATAAAAGATTTTTATATCGGTTTAAATTCTGTTCAGCATTCCATAATCTGGCTTTTGCTCCCGCAATATTAGATTGCATCACATTGATATTGTTGGAAACAGTGTTCACGGAAGAACTTGTTGCTGTTTTTTGAGCCATCGCATTCTGATATGCTGCTTCTGCCTGTCCCAGCTGGGTAAGAATTTCACGTTCGTCAAGGATGACCAGTGTATCTCCTTTTTTTACATGCTGATGTTCAATAAACTTAATTTCTTTGATATAAGCAGAAACCCTTGTATTAACAGGATTGATAAATTCTTCTACCTGTGCAGCTTCTGTATAGGTTTTGCTGCCAATATGGAAATATTCACGTATTAACCAGAATAACCCGAAACCGATCACCAAAAAGACGATGATATTGGAAATAATAGCTCTGATTTTATTGGTCTTATTTTTCTTTTTCTTGTTTTCTACAGCAGATGCTGCTTGAGTTGATGTAGTATCTTGAGTAGTTTGTCCCTTGTTTTCCATTGTGTTGATTTTCAGTGTTAAAAATTAAAGTGTTCCTGTAGATTTCAAAAGGTTGTAATACTGATACAAAACATTGATCTCAGCATTGGCATAATCGAGTTCTGACTGCAGTTTCTGGTTCTGTGCATCAATCATTTCTGCCTGTACAGCCAGTTGATTCAGATATTTGGCTTCTGTAATCTTGTAGTTTTCTTCTGCCAGTCTTTTGGAATCATTAAGAATATCTGCCTGCTGAATGGCTTCCTGATATTTTGTATAGGCTGCATTCACTCCCATATCCACATTCTGCTGTACCAGAGTCATTGCATCATTCGCCTGATTCTTTTGCAGTTCCCCTAATTTTACTTTTTCTTTCGTTTTATACAGTGTATCTATGTTATAACTCAAAGAAACCCCTGTTTGCCATCCTCCTGAATACATATCCAACACAGGATTTCTGGTTGTAATTGGTCTTTGCAGCGTATATCCTCCAAATCCAGCTAGTGTAGGCGCATTATCCGTTTTGATGATCTCAATATTTTTATCTGCAACCGCAATATTTTTTTGGGCAGACTTCAACAATGGATTGCTTTCATGGGCAAGATCTGTATAATATTCCATGCCTATTCCGGATTCTTTATTTTCCAAGCTTTCGGTAGGAACAATTTCCGTGTCAGAAGATAAACCTAAAGCAATATTTAAATTATAATTGAGGATTTTTTTATTGTTGGTAAGGGTTAAAATCCCCTGATCCAGATTTTTGATGGCTAATTCTCCACGAATCACTTCGTTTCTGGTCACCATTCCCTGCTGATAGAATTTCTGAATATTTTTAAGACGCTCCTGAGCCAGTTTCTTATTATTCTGAAATACCTCTTCCTGATTGATGATCTTATAGACATCCAGATAATTGGAAATTACTAAAAATTTCACATCCTGCTTATTTTTCTCAAGATCCAGTTCAGAAAGCTGCTCACGAAGTCCTGCCATTTCGATAGACTTATTCACCAATCCTCCCTTAAAGATCAGCTGTGTAGCCTGTACCGCATAGGAACTTCCATAATGTGGCATCGGAACATTTGTAGAATTTGAAAAATCTTTATCGATGGCAACTGCATCTCCTAGATAGAACTGGCTTGTAGAAGCCGTAATTGTAGGAAGTTTCTGAAGTTTAACAACATTCGTGTTTTGCTTTGCAATACCGATGTTCTGTGCAGACACTTTGAGCTGCTGATGGTTCTGAACAGCGAGTTCCGCTACCTCACCTGCGGTCATCTGCTTAATCTGTTGTGAAAAAAACAGCGCAGGAAAAGCTGCTATCAATACAGATAGTGCTGTTTTTATTTTCTTTGTCATTTTACCTTGTTTTACAGATGCAAAGTTAGGTCAACAACAAAATCAATCAAATGTTTGATTTCTGGAAAAAGATGTTCAAATGTAAGATTTTAGTTTTCAAACTGATGTCTGTACTGTGTAGGGCTAACCTCGAGATGCTTCTTAAAAAAGTGAGAAAACGAGTATTGATCGCTAAATCCGAGAATGGAAGAAACCTCTGAAACTGGTTTACTGGAAGAGTTTAAGAGTACCTTTGCCTCATTGATCACAATTAAAGCAATGATTTGGCTTGCAGACTTTCCTGTAATCGTCTTCACTACTGCAGAAAGATGTCTGGTTGTAATTGATTGTCGTTCGGCATAAAACTCAACAGTTCTTTCTGTAAGATGATGTTCCGAAAGATCGGTGAGAAATACAAATACAATTTCTTCCTGTCTGGACATCTGGTTCATAGAACTGTTATCTTCCTTGGAAATGATTCCTGCCATCTGATAGCAAAAAACAGAGAAAAGATGCTCTACCATTTCTTTCTTGTAAAGCATTTCCGTATCAGAATCCAGGATATATTTCAGGAAATTAACACTTTTCCAGACCACTTCCATTTCATCTTCAGGGAAAGGAACTCCTTTATTCATCTGCTGCCTGAAATACCGGTAAGTAATCAAACGGTTAAACTTCAATGACAAGGCCGAAATAAATCCTCTTTTATAAGAAACCATCCTGGATTGAAAATCGTCTGTCACAGAAACCACTTCATAAATAGTTTGCGGATCGGTTACCATAAACATATTGGCGGAAACTTCAAGATCGCTGAAATGCTGACGCAGTTTTATCGTTCCTGATTTAATAAATATAAATGCAGGATTATCAGGACGGAAAGGCTTGTCGACAGCTATTCTCTCGAAAATATTTTTTTCCGTAAAAATATCAACTCCGAATTTTTCTAGGGCAGACATAAGACAAATGTAAGCAATCTTACCAGTGATTACAAAATTTTATTATTTTAGCATTCATCCAATTTCCCTTCAGCATGAGAAAGGTCGATTTATTATTTGCCGAATACAGTAAAAGTCACAGAAATGCGACCAACAAGTTCATTCACTGGATTTGCGTACCCTTAATTTTCTGGACAATTCTAGGTTTTGCATCCCTGATTCCCTCCCCTCATTTCTGCGCTTCCTACTTCGGATGTGCCAGTATCATAAGTATTATTGCGATTATTCTGATCACCCTGTTCTATATAAGACTGTCTTTTCGGATCGCTATTGTGATGATTGTAGTAATGCTTATTATGGAGCATTTTATCTATCTCACCAATATCAATGTCGGAAGACAATCATGGATGGTTTACCTTAGTGTATTTATTATCACCTGGATTTTTCAGTTTATAGGTCATAAAATTGAAGGAAAAAAACCTTCTTTCCTTAAAGATCTGCAGTTTCTTCTGATAGGACCAATATGGCTTCTGGGCTTTATTCTGAAAAAAACAGGAATCAAATATTAATCTTCCAGAGCATATACAGCAAAACTTGCCAGCCAGTGGTCTCCTCCATAATTTCCCTGGAAAAGCAAAGGCAGTCCATTGGCAAGAAATACGTCTGCAGTTTTCCTGAAATCCTTTTTTAAGGTATGATTGGCAGGAAGAGCATTTGAAATTCCTTTCATACACCATGCTTTGGAAAAAGAGAGCCCTACCAGGTGAACCGTCTGATAATCGCTAAGATCACTTACTACAGGAATTTTTTCAACATTCTCCAGGCTTCTTTTTTCGTAAAAAGCATTCAGCCACTGTACAAATTCTTTTTGAGGGAGAACTCTTCGCATCAAATCTGCAATTTCAAGACTTGGGGAAAAGAAATCTGACCCGTCAGGTTCAAGATAAGCAGGTGTTTTCTGATCTTTTAAGAAAAAGTATTTCGCCTTTTCCATCAGCTGGTTTTCAAACTCTTTATCTTTATTGGCTCTTGCCCAATCTATGGCAAATGCCATTGCAAATGCCGTATTAGGATGAACTCCGGTTCTGTTCGGATAGGTTTGTTTTGGAAGATATGTTTTCCATGACTTCAGAATCTGATCAGTGAGCGGTTTCAGGTTTTCATGCCATATTTTAGCTTTTGGATGATCCCAGTTGGTCAGTTCTTCGTCCAGTTTTAAGATCCATGCCCAGCCGTAAGTTCTCTCAAAAGTTCCTGTAAGCTGATATTTTGTAAAGTAATCTGCTTCTGTCTGCAGTTTTTCCTTCTGAAAAGATTCATCTAAAATTTTTTCAATCTCTTTAGCACGAGAAAGATTAGGTTTTGTTTTCAAAAGTCTTGTCAGCATCCAATGTCCATGAACAGAGCTATGCCAATCAAAACACCCATAAAAACTAGGGTGAAGATCTTTGGGAGTCAGAGGAACTTCGCCAGCATTATTGATAATATGAGCTGTTTTATTTGGATATTCCTGATTGATACAGTGAAGAGGCTTGTCGGACAATTTCATGGCCATTTCGTCTGTAAGTTTTGGAGCTTCCTGGGCATACATCAGAAATGGTGAAAATACAAATGCTAAAAGACTTTTTTTCATGAATTAAAAATAGAGATAATTTATCAGTCTCAACAATTTTTCAGCCCGGTTTTAAAGCCTTCATATTATTTTTTTGATCTGTTCTTACGTTTTCTTTCATTTTATATTTTTAACAATTTTAAAATATGAACATTTTTAAGCACACTTTTTGATCATATCCACAAAAAACTAACTCATGAAAAATATTATTCTCATTTTATCAGGACTTATTCTTATCAATTGTAATAAATCAGGAGTGGCAAAACAGGAAGTTAAAGCTGATCTGATGGAAGTTATCACTGAAGATCAAGCATCTGCTGCTGTGGCTGTACCTCCACCTCCACCCCTTGCTGTTTCAGAGAAACTGCTTCCCGATGAAAAAGCATCTAACAAAGATCTGTACAACCCAAAGAAAACAGATACCATCTCCAAAAAAATCATCAAAAACGGAGATATGAAAATTCAGGTTGGTGATATTAAAAAAGCACAGAGTCAGGTCAATGAAATCATAAAGAAAAATAATGCCTATATCCAGAAAGAAGAGTTTCAAAATACGGACATGGATGATAACCTTACCCTGATCATCAGAGTTCCTCATAAAAATTTCGATGCTCTTGTCAGTTCATTTTCAGACGGAGTAGGCTCGGTTTTATCCAAAAATATTTCATCCAATGATGTCACGGAAGAGTACACTGATATATTGATAAAACTGGCCAATAAAAAAATCTATCTTGAAAAGTATCGTAATATGCTCAAAAGTGCTGCTACCACAAAGGATATGCTGGAAATTCAGGAAAATATCCGAGAGCTGGAAGATGAGATTGATGTTGCTGAAGGCAGACTTCGTTTTATTGATGACCGTGTAAATTACAGCACTTTAACGCTCAACTTATACAAAGAGAAAGTAAGAAGCTCAGCCACCTCAAAAATCGGTTTTGGAAGTCGGTTTATGGATTCTCTGACAGAAGGCTGGAACAGTTTTGTAAGCTTCCTCCTGGGACTGGTTTCGCTATGGCCGTTCTTTTTCCTTATTCCCGTTATGGTTTTCCTTTGGAGAAAATGGAAATCAGGAAAAAAAAATAAAAATTAATCTGTTAAAAATCCGGGCATCAGAGATGCCCGGATTTTCACTGCATTATCAACAATTTATACTGTTTCCAGTATAGGCTTTAATAACAAGAATAGTGCAATAATCTTGTTAAGAGCTGTTAAATATTTTTGAAAAAGAAATTGTCTCAAAAGTCAAACAATTTGTATTTTGTCATTCTGACGAAGTAAGAACTTTATTTGTAATTTGTAATATGAGATTCTTCACTCCATTTCATTCAGAATGATACTTTTGAGACCACCTTTTTGTTTATTATTTTCTGATTGTTTTAATGATACTGCGTCCATCTTTGTAAAGAATTTTCACAAAATATATTCCAGACTGAAGGCGGCTGATATTCATATTGTTCTGCCCAGGATTCATGAAAGTCATGATCTGAAGTCCGTGAGGAGTAATGACATCTACTCTGCTTATTTTACTGTAAGCGCTTTCAGGTATGAAACTGATCAGATGGTCGGATACAACTATTGAAAAACCAGATTCTTTATTGGTAAGCCCGGCAGTACAGCCTGTTCCTTCATTACAGTCACTTACCACCTTCCATACCGCATTACTTCCCGGTGATTCTCCCGGATTTGCATACCATTTGTTTTCCCAGATTTTACAGGCATGAAAAACCTTTGTTCCTGCTGTTGGATAAGCTTTTACCGGATTATATTCCTGTGCTCCACAATAGGTCACCGGACCGCCCGATTCACAGCCAGGACCTTCGGTACAAGCACTCACTTCCTCCCATACCATATTTGTTCCTGGCAGATCTCCCGGATTCGCATACCAATTATTTTTCCAGATTTTACAGGAGTAAAAAACTTTCACTCCAGCTGTAGGATATGCATTAGCAGCATTGTACTGCTCTGCTCCACAATACAACTGACCATTACCAGGTGTTACTTTCTTTGTTCTGACTTTTAATTCATTACTCATATCAGAAAGCTGATCATTCACAGCAACAGATCTTACCGTATAACGATATTCTGTATCTTGTGCCAAACCTGTCCTTGAAAAGCTTGTTTGAACAGTCTCTCCTAC
Source organism: Chryseobacterium sp. Marseille-Q8038 (assembly GCF_965111995.1). Taxonomy (NCBI): domain Bacteria; kingdom Pseudomonadati; phylum Bacteroidota; class Flavobacteriia; order Flavobacteriales; family Weeksellaceae; genus Chryseobacterium; species Chryseobacterium sp. Marseille-Q8038. Next base: position 2,004,299 of record NZ_CBCOPN010000001.1, read on the forward strand.
TTTAATCCCATTTTCAAATACATGATAATTTTTAACGCCTTGGGTATGGGTTGAGGCCATCCACATCAGGGAAACAGAATTTTCAGTAACTCCCATTGAGTGAAGATTTGATGGCGCTGTGGGTTTTTCAGGAATACCCTCACTATTCGTTTTTACACTGAGCGGAGCACTTTTCCCTGATGTAAGTCCTGAAGAACCTTTGGCCTGTATTTCATAAGTATAAACTGTATTAGCCGTTAACCCCGTATCTTCAAACTGAGCTCCATTCACTTGCTGCACACTTTGTCCGTTGCGGAACACAATGTAAGATACGGCATCTGACTGTGGTGTCCAGCTAATTTTAGCAGAGGAACCGGTAACTCCCAGCTGTGTTAACCCTGTAGGAGTGGCTGGTGCCGAAACTCCTGTTCCTGAGGTTACGTTCACATCAATAACATTATAAAATGCATTGGTAGTATCTGCTACATCCCAGACCGCTAAAATAACATGGTAGCCCGAACGATTAGCAGGAACTGCGATCTGATGAGAAACATTATCCTGTGGTGGGGTTCCATTATGCATCACTGTACCAATGAGCTCAAGATTCTGACGGGTAAGCGGTTGATTGGGATCCCAACCTTGCTTGGTCATATAATAATGCCATTTTGCCGTCGCATGATAAGCTGTATATTTCCAGATAAACGCATTTATACCGGTAGTGATATTGGTTTTCTTCCACCGGTTAGCATTTTGGATATCCAGGGTAGTATCTCCTCCTATACTTCCATTAGCGGACGCAATCTTTCCATCCGCAGGCCCAAAAGTAGGAAAGCCTTTTGGAGCTTCCAGAGAAGCGGGTTCATTAATTACAGATCCATAGATTCCAAATGCGGCAGAATAACCCAATGCAGCCTTATCCAGACTTCCCTGATATCCTCGTGAGGCAGGACTCATTACATATCCATGTGCGGATACATGAATTAAAGAAGGTACCAGTATGGCCAGCATCAGCAATACCGGAAAAAAAATTTTACGTGTCATCATATTTTAATATTTTGGTGTTGATTAGGCTGAATTGATTGTAAGCAAAACGGAACTTACATCATCAATAATTCAAAAATACAAGCGATATTTACCTGCAGCGTTAAAACAGTTCAATTATAATATGTATAATAAAAAGCCAAACTATATAAAACGACATCATGAATATTATTAATTACATTAAAATTGTAAAATTCATAATGCGTTATATTTAAATATAAAACTAGGGTATTTTACATTACAAAAATATATAAATCCCATGATATTTATCACTAATAGTTGAAATATTTTTAGTTAAAATTATTCATGAATAAATGAAAGGACAAAAAAAGTTTACAAATCCTATTTATAATATTCCAGACGATTCTAAATAAAAAGCAAAGGCCATGAAATATTCACAGCCTTTTTCTATTTTCTACTCAACAGCTCTCATACTTATTATCAAGCTACAGGAGTATAGTTTATTTCCCCAGTACAAATACCGCAGGAATTTTATGCAGTTCAGGTTTTTGTTTTTGCCAGTCTTTTATTGATTTTGTTTTGATGAACTCATGTTCCGGATCATTGATATTGGCAGCGATACAAAGCTTTGTATTCGGCGATAAAAATTTACACAGATCTTCAAAAAGCTGATTATTTCTGTACGGTGTTTCCATGAAAATCTGCGAATATCCGGTTTTCTGAACAAGCCCTTCAAGGTTCATGATCTGTTTCTTTTTCTCTCCTTTATCAATTGGAAGATAACCATGAAAAGTAAATTCCTGCCCGTTGAATCCACTGGAAATTAAAGCCAGAATAATGGATGAAGGCCCTGAAATTGGGATCACTCTGATGTTTTTCTCATGACACCATTTTACAATCAGGTTTCCGGGATCTGCAATACAAGGCAATCCGGCTTCCGACAGCAATCCGAAGTCCTGCCCTTTCATCATCAGTTCCTGAGCTTCCTTGATATCTGCATTTTCAGTGTATTTATCTAATAAAAACAACTTCAGATCGGCCTGTTTTTTTTCAGGAGCAAAAAATTTCACAACCTTTCGCGCTGTTTTCTCATTTTCCACAAAGAAATAATCTGTTTGCATGATATAATCCTTCAAAACAGGCGAAAAATGGTTGATAGAAGTATTTTCTGATAAGTAAGCAGGGAGTAAAAAAAGCATTGTATTATTTTTTAGTTCTTTCGTTAAGTGTAGGTTGAGGGAAGTATTTTGTAAGGTCCATGGAAAAAGTAACAGAAGTAATTTTCCAGGTTCCGTTGATCTTCATAAGTGTCCAGATTTCTTTTCCCCAGTTTTCCATTTTGCCACCGTACCAAAAGCTGTAATCGAAATTGGCAGAAGCAACAGCTCCATCTTCCACTATCTTAATATTGTCAAATTTTTCTTCAGATTTATCATCTTTAAAACTTTTGATAAAAGCTTTATAATCATCTGCAAAATAGTAATCAGCCTTAGGATTTTTCTCCAGACGCTTAGCCTGTGTTCGGTCTTTGTATATGCCGGTCCAAAGCACAGGTTCCTGGAATAAAGAAAGATATTTGACCTCGTCTCTGGATTTAATACATCCCATAAAGTCATCCATAACTTTAAGGATTTCTGTTTCATCTTTGGTTTGAGCGAAAGACAAACTATAGCTAAAAACAAACAGTAACAGCAGTTTCTTCATGGTTATTATTTTGATATTTGGTTTATGATTGCGTTGCATCCTTTATCCAAAAGCTGGTAAACCATTTCAAAATCTTTCATATCTCCCCAATAAGGATCCGGAACCTCAGCATTTTTGTGGTCTCCCAATACTTCTAAAAACAAAGATACTTTCTGCCGTTCTTCTTCATTTTTAGTTTTAGAAACTACATCCCCGAGTACATCAATATCCATACAATAGATTTTATCAAAGGTTTCAAAATCTTTTCTGGTGATAGGTCTTGATCTCTGTTTTGATATATCAATATCGTGATTAGCAGCAGTTTTAATGGCTCTTTTGTCAGGATGTTCTCCTTCATGCATGGAAATGGTTCCGGCTGAATCTACCGTATAATGATCCGGCAGTTTTGCTTTCATAATTCCTTCTGCCAGTGGGCTTCTGCATATATTCCCCAGACAAACCATTAATATTTTCATATTCTATGTATTTAAAAAGAGTCTTTTATCACGACAAAACTAAATAAAAAATGAAGAATAAAACTATCCTTCATTTTAATTTATTTAAGCTCAATGCTATTTATTGTTTGATTCTTTCCGTAAGATCTTTTACGTACTTCTTGATTTCTTTATCAATTTTAGAAACATCTTTGATGGTATCACAAGCATACATTACTGTAGAGTGATCTTTTCCTCCCATTTCTTCACCAATTTTGGTAAATGTAGAATTAGTGAATTCTTTCGAGAAGTACATCGCAAGCTGTCTTGGCAAAGCAATTTCTCTTTTTCTTGTTTTAGAAAGCAACTGCTCTTTTTTGATTCCGAAATAATCACATACCACTTCCTGAATGTAAGGAATATTGATGATCTTTTTCTGGTTGGCCGCAATTCTGTTGATAGTCTCCTTAAGCAATTCAAGACTAAGGTCTCTCTTGTATACTGTAGAGTAAGCGATTACCGAGTTAATTACTCCGATAAGTTCTCTTACATTGGTTTTCGTTTCCACAGCAAGGAAGTCAAGCATATCTCCCGGAAGAACAATTCCGTCTCTGCTTAATTTATCTTCGATAATCTGTCTTCTTGTGGACAGATCCGGTGATTTGATTTCTGCAGAAAGTCCCCATTTGAAACGGGAAACAATTCTGTCCTGAATATCCATAATATCTGCCGGTGCTTTATCGGAAGTAAGGATAATCTGTTTTCCATTCTGATGCAGGTGATCAAAAATATGGAAGAAACTGTCCTGAGTAGCTGATTTTCCAGACAGGAACTGAATATCATCAATAATCAGTACATCTACCATTTGATAGAAATTCGCAAACTCAGTTTGTTTATGTGCTTTGGCAGCAGAGATAAACTGCTGGATAAATTTTTCAGAAGACAGATAAAGAACTACTTTATCCGGAAACTGGTTTTTTACTTCAAGACCAACCGCTTGTCCTAAGTGTGTTTTTCCAACCCCATAACCTCCATATAAAAATAATGGGTTGAAAGCTGTTGCACCAGGTCTTTTTGCAATAGATCTTGCTACAGTTGCTGCAAATTTATTGCTTTCACCTTCTACATAACTATCAAAAGAATAGTCAGGCTTCAGGTTAGAATCTATATTTACTTTTCTAATTCCAGGAACTACAAACGGGTTTACAATATTAGCAGAAAAACCTTGTGGCATTGTTTCCTGTGTTTTCGGAGTAGGAACGCTTTGTCCCTTAATGTTCATGGTAACAGGTTTTTCTTCACCTTTTGGTCTGTTTTCCATTACAGAATACCATAATTTCACTCCTTTTCCAATATTTTTCTTCAGGGCAGCGGAAAGCAAGGACAGATAATTGTCCTCTATATATTCCTTGTAAAAATCGCTCGGTACGATCAACGTAAGGTTGTTGGCCACCAATGAAAGCGGCTGAACCTTATCGAATAGCATATCGAAAGATTTTTCAAGTTTTTTAAGGTCAGAATTGTCTTCAGCAGCGTTGAGGTTATCGCGCATAAACTGAAGGCATTTCTGCCATATCATCATTAAATTGTCATCCATTTTTTAAGCCCCGATTATTCTTTGTTTGTACTGTGTTTAGAAGGAAGACAAAGGTCCAATTTTTTCTTTTCAAAAAAAAATATTGCAGGTATTGATTATTTAAAAATATATTTGTATGTATAATTTAACACGTAAAATGATACACACAACACACTCAATACGAGTACGTTACGCGGAAACAGACCCGATGAAATATGTATACTACGGAAACTATGCAACGTACTTCGAAGTAGCGAGAGTTGAACTCTTCAGAAGCATAGGAATTTCATACGATGAAATTGAAAACCAAGGAATTTGGCTGCCCGTTTCCGACTATAAAATTAAATATATCCGCCCAGCTTTATATGATCAAAAATTAGAAATTCATACGTATGTAAAAAAAATTCCGGGTGTAAGAATTGAATTTGAATATGAAATTTACAATGAAGAGCATATTAAAATAACAGAAGCTTCCACTACTCTATTCTTTTTGGATGCAAAAACCAGCAAAGTCATCAAGTGTCCGGAATTCCTGATGGAAATGATTGAGAAGAGTTGGAAGGAGGGGTGATAGGTAGTAGATATCAGGTAGCAGGAATTAAGGATTAGGGAGATATCCTGTAAAATATTGATGGAAGGCCATTGATGTCAATGGTGAATTTTGCTTCGCAGGTGAAAGGTGAATTTTTTAATGCAATTAATATATTTATCTCTACTTAACCCATAACAAAAGAAACCAGCAACAAAAAAAACTAGCAACAAAAGAAACCAGCAACTCTCAACCCATAACAAAATAAACCAGCAACAAAAGAAACCAGCAACTCTCAACCCATAACAAAACAAACCAGCAACAAAAAAAAACTAGCAACAAAAGAAACCAGCAACTCTCAACCCATAACAAAACAAACCCGCAACACGCACTCTATTTATGAATTAATTCGCACCTTTGTACCTTTATTTTAATCATCCCTTATATTATATATTATGAAGATTGCATTTTTGGGACCTCATGCCAGTTTTACACAGCTTGCCGCTGCCCAACTATTCTCCAATGAAGAGTTATTACCACAAGCCAGTATTCTGGATTGTTTTAATGCTGTTGAAAACGGAGAAGCAGTAAAAGCGGTTGTACCTTTGGAAAACTCTATTGAAGGAACCGTATCTATGACGCTGGACTATTTATATAAGACTCCGTCTATTAAAATAGAAGCAGAAGCAGTAATGCCTATTGCTCATCACCTGATGATTCATCCGGAAAACGCCATAGAGAATATTGAAAGAATATACTCTCACCCGCAGGCGCTTGCACAGAGCTTTCATTTTCTGGATACTCACTATAAAGAGATTCCGAAACAGGATTTCTCTTCAACTGCCGCTGCCGCTAAATTTGTTTCTGAGAATCCTGACACTCCTATTGCAGCAGTAGCCAACCAGTTTGCCGCCAATTTGTATGGTTTAAAAATCATCAACCGTAATATTCAGGATTTTGAACAGAACCACACCCGATTTATCATCATTTCCAAGGAACAGAATACATATCAGAATGATCAACTGGAAACACTGGGCGAAAAATCAGGAATGCTGATCACCCTTCCTGAAGATCATCCTGGTGGACTGCATCAGGTTTTATCTGTTTTTGCGTGGAGAAAAATGAATCTCAGTAAAATTGAATCCAGAACTTTAAAGACCGGATTGGGAAATTATTTCTTCTTCATCAATGTTGAAGGTCCATGGAAAGAGGTCTTGCATGAAAACGCACTAAAAGAGCTGAAATCCCTCAATGCCAATGTTGATTTTCTTGGAAATTATAAAGAATTTCTTCTGCAGAGCTAGAAAAAAATCAATAAACCTATACAAAAAACACCGCCGTTTAGGCGGTGTTTTTTCGTTTCTGCTCTTAAAAACACAAAATTCAAAAAAAAAACTACCTAAATAACCACACAACAATTCCCTTTGTTTAAACAAAAAATAACCCACACTACAGAGAGAATTATCTTTTTATAAAACACTAATAAACAACACGTTAAATAAAAAGTAAATATAATAAGTCGTAATTAAATTATGTATAAATATCAATCAAAATATAAACATATGTTTAAATATATTACATCATATTAACATTAAAATTGAAAATATCACAATGCAGAGTATAATTTTTATTGTATATTTGCTTAGCAACTAATTAAAAATCTTGATCATGAAAACTAAACTTTACAGCTTAATGTTAGCATGTGCAACGTTACCATTATTCTCACAAGTCGGTATCAATACAGCTACTCCATCTGCAACTTTAGATGTTAACGGAACTCTGAAAGTTCGTGATACCCCCGCAGCTACAGCACTACCCGGATATCAAGTTTTAGCAATTAACCAGGGAAGCACTCAGGTTTACAGCGTGGATCCAGCGCTATTAATAGCAGCATCAGGAACAAATACTTCTGTATATGCTGCGAAAAAAACAACGGGCATCACTCTTCTGAGTGTAGGAGCTTTCCCAGCATCTTTCCAGCCTGTCAACTTTTTAGCAGCCGACCGAAACATTGGTAGCTCCGCTTTATTTTCAGATAGCGATGGTTCTTATAATATCCCATCAACCGGTGTATATGCTGTGGGATTTGCATTCAGATATGGAACAGGATTGCAGGCATCCCTATTATCAGGAACTCCGGGAATCGGTATCGCAAGAACCAGAACAGGAGTATCAACAATAATAGACAGTCGTCCTTTCAGTGGTGTTAACCTTGCATTGGCAATTAACTTAACACTTTCTGATTCCAACATCCACTCTTTGTATTCATTCCAGGCGGGTGATAAAATATCATTCGGACTTACCGATGCCGGTGTTTTCACTGTAGGATTATTGGGATCCAGTATTGCATCATTCTACATTTACAAAGTATCAAACTAGTAAAACATATTGTTAGTTATCTATACCATTTAACCCATCGCTTATACCGCGATGGGTTAATTTTTTAAATGAGCATATCAAACATTTCTTTATATTTGATAAAAACTAATGAAATGAATGAATTTGTTGCTGTCATACTCCTTATAATCATCTTCATTATTTTCAACAACCTGAACACCAAAATCAGAAAGCTTGAAAAGGAGATCTCTGATCTTAATAATAAAATCAATAATACTTCTCCGGCTCCAACTGAAGCCATTCATAAGAAAACACCAACAGAAGAAACTTTTATCTCACAGCAGGTACAGCCCCAACAGGTTTATCATGAAGAGGCAAAACATATTGAAGATAATGAAAAGACCTCAACACCAGTTCAAAAAGACTGGCAAACTCCTGTTTTTGATTTTTTAAAACAAAATGCACTTACCATCATTGGTATTTTTACCCTCGTTCTTGGAATTGGTTATTTCGTAAAATATGCTATCGATAAAAACTGGATTGGAGAAACCGCAAGAGCAGGAATCGGTTTCTGTACTGGAGCAGGAATTATCATAACCGGACATTTTCTGAGAAAAAATTACCAAGCCTTCTCTTCCATCATTACAGGAGGAGGAATTGCCGTCTTATATTTTACAGCCACAATCGCCTTTCGTGAATATCATCTGTTTACCCAAAATACTGCCTTTGTCATAACTGCGCTGATTACCGCAGCCTCTATCATCTTATCCTATTATTATAAAAGTGAAGTATTGATTATTTTTTCCCTTATAGGTGGTTTTACAGCTCCTCTGATGATCAGTACAGGACAAAGCAATTATCTTTTCCTGTTTATTTATATTACTCTTTTAAACACCGGAATGCTGGCAGCCTCTTTTCTGAAGCACTGGAAAAGTGTGGGATGGACCGCTTATATTTTTACAACAGGCTATCTTTTCTTCTGGACCGATGAAAGTCCTGAACTTTTAAGCATTACTTTTTATCTGATCAGCTATGTGATTTTCTACATTTTTGCCCTGCACGACTATTTCAGAAAAAGCATACTTTCAACCTCTGATATTTTAATACTCGCCCTCTCAAATTTATCGAGTATTTTAGGACTGCTTTATATTTTTGATACCCTAAAATATGAACCTCCGATAATTTTCCCTCTTATTTTTGCTGCTTTAAATTCCATCCTTCTGTTTAGGGAATATACCCGCAAAAACTTTGGAGTTGCTTATTCTGTATTCGCAGGGCTTGTTACCAGTCTTATAACCATTGCGATTGCCATTCAGTTTAAAACCCATCTCATCACCAGTATTTGGGCAATAGAAGCTACTCTCCTTCTTTTTATATGGAAAAAAACAGGTCATAGGATTTTTAAAATTTTCTTTTACATTCTGTTTCCATTAGTTATGATCGCACAACTTGTAACCTGGACAGAGTATTTTGGGACAAAAGATTTCAATATTATATTCAATCCTCCGTTTATTACCAGTTCGTTTACCATAGTTTCCATCATGATTAATTTATATTTATTAAGGAATACGGCGAAAGAACTACAAGGGAAGGCCAATAACATTGTTGAAGATCTTATTACGGTCATCAGCTACGGAGTTATTTATATTACTTTCCTTCTTGAAATCACGTATCACATTTCGGAAATGCCATGGTCAGTGATTACCAGCGTGGGACTTTTATTCAGTATTTATTATATTTTCATCTTATTACTTTTCAGAAAACCACTGAATATCAGAAATGACATTCAGACTCTCCTGATTTATTTGTTTTTTTTCCTGCTGATTATTAATACATCCGCTTCTACACCACCCGTTATCACAGCTATTCTAACAAAAAAATTACATATAAGTTTCTATTTTTTACATCTGATACAATGGATACCTTTTATCTATATAGGTTATAAAATCATTCCTTCTTCTGCGTTTCACAAACAACAGATTTCATACTGGATACTGTCTTTGGCACTTATCATCTCTGTAAGTTGCGAACTGCACCATTCTTATATTGTAATGGTTTCCCATAGCCTTCCCCAGTCTTATGAAGCAAGTGAACATTTTAATATTCTTTATCTTCCTATTATATGGACAATTCTTGCCAGTATTTTTATTTATAATGGTTTGAAAAAAGATATTCAGGAATATAACAAAATTGGTTTTGCACTGATAGGGCTCATGGTATTAAAGCTTTATGGTTACGATGTATGGCAAATGGACAATATTTCAAGAATCAGCGCATTCATTGTGCTCGGAATTATTTTATTATTGAGTTCTTTCACTTTCCAGCGCCTGAAAAATATGATCAAAAATATGATGGATAAAAAAGACAAAACTGAAGAAAGCGCAGACTGATAATCAGGGTAAAAGTTTTTATTTCTAAATAAAGTTTAAAACAATTCAAGATTTTATTCAAATTTTATAAAAAATAACTATATTTATCACGTTTTTAACAGTTACATATTCTGATTATGAAAAAATTACTCTATTCTTTTTTAATACTATCCTCCGCTACTTTATTTGCACAGCAAAAAAATCCTGCTGTGAAGTTTGCAGTGGCTGACAACGCTATTGGAACAGTAGAATTGTTCAATACAAGAAAGAACGTATTGCAGGTTTCAAAAGTATACAATACTCCGGCAAGCCTTCCGCAAAGTTTAAAAAAATACAGTTCTGTTTTTACAAAAGGGTTAACTGAATATAAATTCAAAAACGGAGAAAATATATTTGACAGAATGCCATTATCTGACATCAATGTACAATATAATATCCCGGCAAATAATCCTGTATTTATTGATGGGTATGAATTTACAGACACAAGTACCGTAATTTATCCTGAAATCAAGAAAAGAACGGAAACAAAAGATTACAACGGTAAGAAAACATTATTTATTTACACTACCGAAAATTAATACCATAAAAAAGGATGCTTACAACAGCATCCTTTTTATTTTAATATTTATTGTTCCACTTTTTCTTAAGCTCTTCATAAATTTTCTTTTCTGTAGAATTATTACCAGGTTCATACAGTTTCACATTCCTGATTTCTTCCGGAAGGAAGTCCTGTTCTACAAAGTTCCCTTCATAAGAATGGGCATATTTATATTCCTTTCCGTAATCCAGATCTTTCATGAGTTTTGTTGGGGCATTCCTCAAATGAAGTGGCACAGGCAGATTTCCTGTTTGTTTCACTAAAGCCAGCGCTTCATTGATGGCCATATATGCTGAATTACTTTTAGGAGAAACCGCCAGATATACAGCCGTTTCACTTAATATAATCCTTGCTTCAGGATTCCCGATTACATTAATCGCCTGAAAACAATTATTGGCAACCACCAAAGCATTTGGATTGGCCAGCCCTACATCCTCAGCTGCCAGAATAAGCATTCTTCTTGCAATAAACTTGATATCTTCACCTCCGGCTATCATTCTCGCCAGCCAGTACACCGCTCCGTTCGGATCACCACCACGCATCGATTTGATAAAGGCTGAAATAATATCATAATGCTGCTCTCCGTTTTTATCATACAGCGCCATAGTTTCCTGAAGGACTTCAAGAACATCTGAATTAAGAATTTCCTTTGTATCAGAGTTTTTATATTGATTCAAAACCAATTCTACGGAATTAATAAGTTTTCTGGCGTCCCCTCCGGAATATTGAATGAAAGCTTCTTTTTCAAGGATGGTAAAATCTGTTCCTTCATCTTTATTGTATCTTCCAGAAGCAATATCGATCAATTCTTCAAGTTTTTCGTAACTCAAAGCCTTTAAAATATACACCTGACTTCTTGAAAGCAAAGCCGAAACCACCTCAAAGCTTGGATTCTCTGTAGTGGCTCCAATCAAAACAATCCAGCCTTTTTCTACTGCATGCAGTAATGAATCCTGCTGAGACTTATTAAACCTGTGAATCTCATCAATAAAAAGAATCGGTGATTTTCCTGAAAACAGATTCTGCTTTTTGGCATCCTCAATCACATCACGCACCTCTTTCACCCCTGAAGAAACCGCAGACAGTTTATAGAATTTTCTCCCCGACTGCTCCGAGACAATTTCAGCCAGCGTAGTTTTCCCGGTTCCCGGAGGTCCCCAGAATATCAGTGAATTCAAGGCATTGTTTTCAATCATTTTTCGAATTGTTCCCTTGTCTCCGGTAAGGTGCTCCTGCCCCAATACATCATTCAGGGTTTTGGGTCTTAATTTTTCAGCTAATGGAATATTTTGGTTCAAAGTAATTCTATTTTTTAAGATCAAAGTTCCGGATTTCTGATCTCCGAAACTTATAACAAATTTAAACTAATTTTCATTTTTTTACCCTATTTTTGCATTGTTTTGAAACTTACATTCAATAAAATCATTACATTTCCACTGGTAATTCTGATCAAATTTTACCAATGGTTCATCTCGCCCTTACTTCCCAAAAACTGCCGCTACGAACCTACCTGCTCTCACTATATGATTGAGTCACTTCAGGTACATGGTGTTTTTAAAGGTTTCTGGCTGGGATTTAAAAGGATTTTAAGATGCCACCCATGGGGAGGAAGCGGTTATGACCCTGTTCCACCCAAACATAAATGTCAATAATCAAACTATTAAATCAATAGAAAAATGAATACTATCTTTTTCAGAATCTATCTTGTGCTGTTTGCGTTTACAACGCAGCTTTTTTTTGCACAGGAATACCCTGGAGGTTTATCTGACGGGACTTTAGATATCAATGGAAGCAATGTTCCTGTAAAAATCTATTCAACTACAGAAATGGGAGACCTTACGGCTTTTCCGGACAGAGAATCAGACAAGAACCAATCTTTTGTTGTGATCCTTAATGAATCCAATTTTGAACCTGCTTATTATAACTATGGTGCTTCCACTTTAGCGAAGTACAAAGATTCAAAGTACCAGTTTTTTGATAAAAACTTCAAACTTATTGATACTGCAGTTACCCAAGAAAACATTACCACTTTCAAATATGCTGTAAAGTCAGTAAAACCAATCACTGATGCTGATAAAGTAGAACTTAAAACTTCATTTAAAATATGGGATCCTTCGAAAGGTATTCATATCGGATCATTTACCCTTCATTTTTATAGTTTAATGTTTGTATTTGCCTTTGGTTTCGGATATATTTTAATGACAAGAATCTTTAAGATTGATCATGTTAACCAAAAATACCTGGAACCTTTGTTCACATGGACATTAATCGGAACTATACTTGGAGCAAGATTAGGACATGTTATCTTTTATCAGCCGGAATTATTTAAAGAGGATTTCTGGAGTGTATTTTTACCAATAAGCACAAAAAATGGTTTAAAATTCACAGGATTTTCAGGTTTGGCGAGCCATGGTGCAACAATCGCTTTGATTTTCACCACGCTTTATTATTCATTTAAAATCATCAGAAAAAATCCATTCTGGGTATATGACAGATTGGGGATTGTAGTTGCTTTGGGAGGCGCATTTGTAAGAATGGGGAACTTTTTCAATTCTGAAATTGTAGGTAAACCAGCTGATCCAAATTCTCCGTTTGCTTTGCTTTTTCCACAACAGAGCAGTGAGTATGGGCTTACTGTACCCCGTTATCCAAGCCAGTTATTTGAGGCGGTAGGATATGTTCTACTATTCATTTTATTATGGATACTTTATAGAAAAACAGATAAAAAATACCAACAGGGATGGTTATTCGGTTTGTTCTTTATCATTCTTTGGGCCATCAGATTCTTCGTTGAGTTCCTTAAAGAGCCACAAGGCGATGAATTCATCCAGATAGGTGGTCTTAATACAGGCCAGGTTCTTTCTATTCCATTTATGATTGCAGGAGTTGTCATTATGATTGTTTCCAAGAAATTTAAGATCACTCAGGCTGAAAACGAGAAGCCGGAATAAGCCACTAGAGCTAAAAAAATAAAAAGGCAAATTTGTAGAAATACGGATTTGCCTTTTTTAATATCTTAAAGTTATTACAGATTCCTCTCTGCTTTCCTGTTCAGCTCTTCAAAAACAGTCCCTAATTCATCAATGACATCTGTAGGCATCATAGATTCTTTTGAATGTCTTTCAGAAGCAATATCGGCTGCTCTACCATGTAACCAAACACCCAGAATACAGGCTTGCTCCGGAGAATATCTCTGCGCTAAAAGCGAGGTCAGAATTCCGGTAAGAATGTCTCCACTTCCTCCTTTTGCAAGACCGGCATTTCCCGTTATGTTATAAAACACATTTCTTTGTGGAGTAATGACTTGTGTGTGATGATCCTTCAATACAATATAAATATCCAGTTCCTCTGCTTTTTCCCTTGCTAATTCAAGTCTTTTAAAAGAATGATCTGTACTTCCAAAAAGCCTTTCAAACTCTTTCGGGTGAGGAGTAATAATGGATTTCTTAGGAATTAATTCTAAATATTTTGGATCTTTTGAAAGGATATTCAAAGCATCGGCATCCAATATCAAAGGTTGGGAGTAGTTTTTCAGAAAATTCAGAAAGCTTTTCTCAGTATCGGGATGAGTTCCCAGGCCAGGCCCTATGCCACAGGTAAAATCCTTGTCAAATTCAAAATTTGTCATGACCTTCTCTCCTCCTTTTATAAACATAGCTTCAGGACATGAAATCTGTAAAATTTCGTAGCCGCACTCCGGAGCCAGCGTAAAAGTAAGCCCTGCTCCGGTTCTTAAAGCTGATCGTGTTGCCAACACTGCCGCACCTATTTTCCCATAGCTTCCTCCTATGATAACCGCCTTACCATAGCTGCCTTTATGGGAAAATTCCTGTCTCGGAATGAATATGGATCCTACCTGCTGATCATCAATAACTGAATATTCAGAATCAGTTGTATCAGCGTATATCTGACCTAAATCAATATCCAATACTTCTACTTTTCCGGTATACTTTCCTGTTTCCGGATGTAGAAAAGTGCGTTTCCAGCATTGAAGAGTGAGCGTATAATCGGCTTTCAGAATAACAGAATCATGGGTAAACATTTCATCAGCAGATAACCCGGAAGGAATATCAATGGATATTTTAATATTCTTTTTGGTATTCAACTGTTCAACAAGCGTTTTGTATTCTCCTTCCAACGGTCTGGACAATCCTGTTCCGAAAAGAGCATCTACAATAATTGTTTTATCATCAAAATTATAATATTCATTTTGATCAAACTTCCTGACTGAAATTCCTGACAAATCCCGGAGTCTTTTCAGATTAACAGAAGCATCTTCCGAAAATTTTATTTTAGAATCGCTTATAAACACATCCACATCAAAACCTTTCAGATAAAGTATTCTTGCAACAGCCAATCCATCACCTCCATTATTTCCTTTGCCACAAAATACGGCCAGTTTTTTATGGTTTTTACAATGTTCTGAGATCCAATGAGCCAAAACCATTGAAGCCCTTTCCATTAATTGAATGGAAGAAACCGGCTCCTGAGAAATCGTAAACTGATCCCAGCTGCGTATCTGTTCTGCAGTGAAAACTTTCATAGGCAAATCAACTTTTAAGCAAATTACAAAAGATTTTTCATTATGATATCACGTCATTAATAAAAATAAAAACTCATCATTAATGAAATAAGATATTGACACAAAGCCAAAATATTCATTAAAACAGATCATAGAAATTCGGCATAAAATTCAATATTTTGGGAATAAAAAACTATAAAACGTAGTGTTCTTTACGTTTTTTAATTATATTTTTGTGTATATACTAATTAAAAAAAATATAAATTATGGGATTTGTAAAGGAATTTAAAGAGTTTGCCTTTAAGGGTAATGTTCTCGATCTTGCTGTCGGTGTGATCATTGGGGCAGCATTTGGAAAAATTGTTTCGTCTTTGGTAGAAGATGTAATCACGCCTCTGATATTAAATCCGGCATTGAAAGCAGCCGGTGCAGAAAACATCGCAAAACTTACATGGAATGGTGTTGCTTACGGGAATTTCCTTTCAGCAGTAATCAGTTTCCTTTGTATTGCAATGGTTCTTTTCTGGATCATTAAACTGGCTAACAAAGTAAACAAAAAAGATGCTCCGGCTCCTGCAGGACCTACGGAAGATCAAAAATTACTGGCCGAGATCAGAGATTTATTGAAAAGTAAAAATATATAAGCTGTATAAACAGTTTTACAATAAAAGCACCTATTGAGGTGCTTTTATTAGATTATATCATTTCAAATTATTGAATCTGTAAGATACTTGAAATCTGCTCTGCAAGAGAAAGCCCGATTCTATCCTGTGCTTCAAGGGTAGAAGCTCCCGTGTGAGGGGTAAGAGAGATTTTAGAATGAGTAAGAATTTCCTTAGAAGGAGTTGGCTCATTAATGAAAACATCTAATCCGGCAAATCTTACTTTACCTGAATCTAAAGCCTGAATTAAAGCTGTCTCATCAATAACTCCACCTCTTGAACAGTTGACAATAGCCACACCGTCTTTCATTATTTCAAATTCATTCTGACCAATCATATAACCGTCTTTCTGTGCCGGAACATGCAGCGTAATAAAGTCTGAATGTTTTAAAACTTCCTGTAACGGTTCTGTTTCTATGTCAACATTGATGAACTGGTTGTTGTAAAATTTCACCTTAATACTTGCTTTCCCAACATTATTATCGGCTGCTACCACTCTCATTCCAAGTCCTAAAGCAATTCTTGCCACTTCCTGTCCGATTCTTCCCATTCCAACAATACCAATTGTTTTTCCTCTTAATTCAATACCGGCTGCATAAGCTTTTTTAAGGCCTCCAAATTCAGTATCTCCTACCAAAGGCATTTTTCTGTTGGAATCCTGAAGGAATCTTGCTCCTGAAAACAAATGAGCAAAAACAAGTTCAGCCACCGATTCTGAAGAAGCTGAAGGCGTATTGATCACATGGATCCCTTTTTCTCTTGCATAATCTACATCAATATTATCCATACCAACACCTCCTCTACCAATAATGTCAATGGATGGACATCCGTCAATAATATCTTTTCTTACCTGTGTAGCACTTCTCACCAGCAGGGTGCGGATTTTGTGCTCGTTAATATAATCTACTAAAAACTCCTGTGGAACTTTTGTAGTGATAACCTCAAAGCCTTTTTCTGTCAATGCATCTATTCCAGATTGATCAAGGCCGTCATTTGCTAAAACTTTCATAAAATATCAAGTATATTAAAAAATGAAAGATTTAAAAATTAAAGGAACTGATTTCCATTTAATTTTTAAATCTTTAAATTATATTTTTATTCGCCGTCTTCTTTGAATACTTCAATGGTTACTTGCTTTTCAACCAAATCCGTAAATCTTCCTTTATATCTTGTAGCTCTTACCAGGTGGTTGTCTATCCAGTGATAATTTCCGCCTCTTGGTTTTCCGCAAAGCACGCTATGGTATTTGAAGCCATGCTTATCCAGCCAGTCGATAGTGATTTGTTTTAGATTCTCGGTTCTTGAAGTAAAAAAGCAGATCTGATGTCCTTCGTCATACCATCTGTTGATTGTTTCCAGAGCATCAGGATAAGGTTCGCAGGTCACCATTCTTTCCGGCTCTTCGTTGGGAACATCATCAGTAATGGTTCCGTCGATATCTATTAAGTAATTTTTTATTCCATCCTTTAGAATAGGACTAATGTGTTCAATGTATTCTAATTCCATTACTAAATATTAAGTAACAAAGTTAGCGTTTTTACAACTATCAGGCACGTTAATCTTAGTTTATGTTAATATTATACTATAAAAACTACTATTTAAAGAATAATTTCAATATTTTATTAATTATTTCCTTCGAAATAGTTAAAATTTTTCGTTTTGCGTTTTCTTTTTAAGCTGAGAAAGCTGAGATTGTAAAAAACAGATCAGCCAATTGATCAATTTATCGGCAAGCTTTGTTTACTTTATTATCATTATTATAAAAAGCATGATGTTTATCTAAAAATTTCCAAAATACATTTATTACTCTTACATTTGTAGGAATGGAAGAATATGTTGTTTTAGTAAATCCTGAAGATGAAGTTTTAGGACTGATGGAAAAACAGCAGGCTCACATCAATGGCCTGTTACACCGTGCTTTTTCTGTATTTCTTTTTAACAGTAAGGGAGAAATGCTTCTTCAGAAAAGAGCCTCAGGAAAATATCATTCTCCTAGCCAATGGACCAATGCTGTGTGCTCGCACCCACGAGAAGGGGAAACTTATCAGGAAGGAGCTGTGCGCAGATTAAGAGAAGAATTGGGAATTGAGGCGGAACTTTCAGAAAAATTCAATTTTATTTACAAAGCAGATGTAGGTGGAGGCCTTTGGGAGCACGAGCTGGATCATGTATTTGTAGGAAATCATGAAGCGGATTTCAATTTAAATAAAGAAGAAGTGGAAGAAGTACGATTCATTACTCCTGAAAATCTGGATAAAGAAATTGCTGAACATCCTGAAAACTTTACGGAGTGGTTCAAAATCATTCTGGAAGAATATAAACACCATTTTTAATAATGAAAAAAATATTGTTTTTTTCTGCGCTTTTAACGGGAAGTCTGTTTTTTGCCCAAAAAGCAAAAGTATATGAAAATTCCAATTACTCCATTACGATTCCGGAGGGCTGGAAATCTACGAATGACAGTGAGATTATTAATATTTTCCCTACCAGCCAGATAGGTGCTGTTACGATTTCGGAATATCATGATCTTCCCCTTCCAAAAGATGAAGTGAAAAAATTCATCCTTGCCCTTTATCAATCGAAAGATGAAGAGAAAAAAGTAAAAGAAAAAAAGAGCCAGAAAGGATATACAGAATATCTGTATGAACACTTTGATGAAAAGGAAAAGCTTTTCTGGATCACCAAAGCTTTTCAAAAAGACAAAAACTTATATTTAGTTTCCATCAACTGTGGCCAGAAGTTCTGGAACGGAAACTATATGACCCTATTCAATGAGACTTTTAACAGTTTTAAAATAAAGAAATAAAAATTAAATATGAAGAAAACAGCCTTGTACGACAAACATGTTTCTTTGGGAGCTAAGATCGTACCTTTCGCAGGTTTTGAAATGCCTGTTCAATATTCAGGGGTTACAGAAGAGCACTTTGCAGTAAGAGAAAAAGCAGGATTATTTGATGTTTCCCACATGGGACAGTTTTTCATCGAAGGGCCAGGATCAAAAGATCTTTTACAGTTTGTAACTACCAATAATGTAGATGCACTAGAAAACGGAAAAGCTCAGTATTCTTGTCTTCCTAACGAAAACGGCGGAATTGTAGATGACCTTATCGTTTACAAAATGGAAGATGACAAATATTTTGTAGTAGTTAATGCATCTAACATCGACAAAGACTGGAATCATATTTCAAAATACAATACTTTCGGGACTAAAATGACCAATGCTTCTGATGAAATGTCATTATTAGCAGTTCAGGGACCTAAGGCTACTGAAATCCTTCAGAAACTTACCGAAGTAAACCTTTCAGAAATTCCTTACTATCACTTCACAGTAGGAAGTGTTGCTGGAGAAAATAATGTGATCATTTCAAACACAGGATACACAGGAAGCGGTGGTTTTGAGATTTATTTCAATAACGAAAGTGCTGAAAAACTTTGGGATGCTGTAATGGAAGCAGGTAAAGAAGAAGGAATTATTCCTTGTGGATTGGCTTCCAGAGATACTTTAAGACTGGAAAAAGGATTCTGCCTTTACGGAAATGATATCGATGATACCACCTCTCCAATTGAAGCTGGTTTAGGATGGATCACTAAGTTTGATAAAGACTTCGTTTCTAAAGATGTTTTCGCAAAACAAAAAGAAGAAGGTGTTACAAGAAAATTAGTGGGTTTTGAACTTACAGATAAAGGAGTTCCAAGACATGATTATCCTGTAGTAGATGCTGAAGGGAATGTAATCGGGAAAGTAACTTCCGGA
Source organism: Chryseobacterium sp. Marseille-Q8038 (assembly GCF_965111995.1). NCBI lineage: Bacteria > Pseudomonadati > Bacteroidota > Flavobacteriia > Flavobacteriales > Weeksellaceae > Chryseobacterium > Chryseobacterium sp. Marseille-Q8038. The sequence continues at coordinate 2,023,744 of NZ_CBCOPN010000001.1, forward strand.
ACACAGTCTCCAATGAAGAAAGTTGGTTTAGGTCTTGCTTATGTAGACAAACCTCATTTCAAATTAGGTTCTGAAATCTTCATTCAGGTAAGAAACAAAAACATTCCTGCAAAAGTGGTGAAAGCTCCTTTTGTATAAGTGTTTTAAGTATAAGAACAAAAAAAGAGTCCGTGATAATCATGGACTCTTTTTAATTTAATAGCAGATACAGCAGATCTTTCTGTCTGGTGAACAGGCGTCACCTACTCCGGGTGTATTCGAAATTACTCCACCTGCAGGTCCACATAGTGTAAAGCAGTTTACCAGAGGAGGTCTTAGTCCGCCGTTAATTTCCTTTAAGGCTGATCTGTTAAGGTTCTTTGTTTTTGAAAAGTTTTTAGTCATGATTTTATTTTTTGGCAATTATAAAGTTAAGTATTTAATAATTAACCAATTGAAACAAATCACAAATTACAGATAAAATTTATTTTGGAACATGTTGAAAGCAATAGTCATTACCAATGCTGGTATAGTGCTTACATCTGGTTCCTTTTTTGGTTGTTCCCAAGCATTGATTTCCTTTATTGATACCATTCACTTTTTTAGGGCTGGAAACCATTTCATATCCTGATGATTGTCCAGGATTGCAGATCTTACAAGGTTGAAGTCCAAGTTCCAGAGCTTTATTTACAGACAGGCTGGAAGAAACATTTTTCACCATTCTGCATGATGATGTATGAAACTTTGTACCCGAAGGAGTTCTGTAAACCGTCTGTCCTTTTACACTGACGGCAAGACAAAGCAATATGGAAATCAGATATTTCATTCATGTACACCAAAGAATTTCTGCAGTTCTTCTACATTTTTCTTATCATTTCCTACGAAAATCTCCTTATCTGTAATAAAAACAGGTCTTTTCAAAAAGGTATAATGATCCAGAAGCAATTCTTTAAAGTCTTTTTCTGTCAAAGATTTTACATCCAAACCTCTCAATTTGATCTGAGTAGATTTTTTGCTGAATAAAGCTTCGTATGATTTTGTTTTTTTATGCATTTCTGCCAATTCTTCTTTCGTGATCGGCTCTTTTTTAATTTCGCGAAGCTCCCACTCTGTAAGGTCAAATTGCGCTAAAATTTTTCTGCAGGTATCACATGTGTTGAGATAAAATACTTTCTTCATTACGGTTTCTAAATCTGTTATTGTTAAAATTCTCTTTCATTGAAAGTTTCGTCTTTCAAAAGTAGGATTTAATCTAAAACTTTGGAAATTATTAAATAACTTTATTCAAATTTTATAAAGATGCAGAACAAGCCTATTACTTTTCAGTTTATTTCGGAGCCTTCAGATGTTAATTACGGAGGAAATGTACATGGAGGAAGTGTTATGAAATGGATTGACCAGGCCGGTTATGCATGTGCGACAACCTGGAGTGGGAATTATTCTGTCACCATATATGTGGGCGGAATCCGTTTTTATGATCCTATTAAAATCGGTGAAGTGGTAAAAGTTGATGCTCAGGTAATTTATACAGGAACTTCGAGCATGCATATTGCCATTAATGTCTTTTCAAGAAACCTGAAGCAGCCGAACTTTGAGAAAAAAACACATTGTATCATTGTTTTTGTTGCCGTAGACGAAAATGGAAAAAAACTACCTGTACCGAAATGGATCCCAACAACCGAAGAGGAAAAACAGCAGGAAATATATGCTAAACGCCTGATGGAACTGAGAACACAGATTGAGGATGAGATGAAACCGTTTTTGTAGGGAGTTTGAGAGTTTAAGAGTTTAAAGCTAAAGGTTTTGAGTTTAACATTATTGGTAACACAAAACTAATATACTCCAGAACTCGGAACAAACACAACTTGCAACTAAAATAACTAGCAACAAAAAGCAACCAGCAACAAAGAATTTCTTTTTGAAAAACAGATTCTTCTTTTTATATTTGCATAAACAAAAGGAAATGGTGTTCTTCCTTACCCAACCGCTTTACAAAAGCTGATGACGCCTGATTAAAAGATTATTAACAAATAACTAATCAGGATTATCATGTCAAAAAACCAAAAAACATTAGGTAAAAAAGCAGTTTTTCACACTCATTTTTTCTTCAGAAAGTTTCCGGCTCTGCCCTATATTTTAAAATGGCTGTGCATCAGTACAATTATTGGAACTTTAGTGGGAACAGCTTCTGCAGGGTTTCTTCAATCCTTAGAATGGGCAACGAACTTCAGGGAAAATCACCTGTGGCTGATTGCTTTGCTACCAGCAGCGGGATTCCTGATTGGGCTTCTCTATTATTATTTCGGGAAAGATGTTGAGGCTGGAAACAATCTGCTCATTGATACCATCCATGAACCAAAGGGAATTATTCCGTTTAAGATGGCGCCTTTTGTTTATCTCGGAACCATTGTCACCCATTTCTTCGGAGGCTCTGCAGGCCGTGAAGGAACGGCACTTCAAATGGCAGGGGCTATCACGGATCAGCTTACCAGACCTTTTAAGTTGGACAGAAATGAAAGAAAAATATTAATTATTGCAGCTATTGCAGCCGGATTTGGCTCTGTATTCGGAACTCCACTGGCAGGTGCCGTTTTTGGACTTGAGGTTTTTCTGATCGGAAGAATTCGTTACAATGCCATCTTTCCTGCCTTCGCTTCTGCAATTCTGGCCGACTGGACTACCAATCTCTGGAATGTAAAGCATACCCATTATCATATTGATTTTATTCCAAAGCTTGAGTTTTTGCCAGTTCTCTACAGTATTCTGGCAGGAATAGCTTTTGGAATATGCGCCGCAGCTTTCAGCAAAATGATCCACTGGATGAGCTCTGTTTTCAAATCAAAAATCAAATATCCTCCGTTTCGCCCTGTTGTGGGGGGAATTATTATTGCGCTTGCTGTTTTTGCAATGGGCACAACCCGTTATATTGGATTGGGAGTTCCTGTAATTGTAGAGTCTTTTGAAAAACAGCTTCCTTTGTATGATTTTGCTTTAAAAATGATTCTTACCATTGTGACATTATCCGCCGGATTTAAAGGTGGAGAAGTAACTCCCCTGTTCTTTATTGGCGCTACTTTAGGAAGTGCTTTATCTCTTTTTATTCCGCTTCCGTTCGGATTATTGGCAGGAATGGGTTTTGTAGCGGTATTTGCCGGAACTACCAATACTCCTTTAGCGTGTACGCTGATGGGAATTGAATTATTCGGAGCTGAATGTGGCGTCTATGTAGCTATTGCCTGTGTTGTTTCTTATCTCCTTTCCGGTCACAACAGTATTTATACGAAGCAGAAAATCGGAGAAGCGAAAAACAGACGATTTGAAAGTCAGCAGGATAAGTCTGTTTCGGATTTTTTATAAGTTGTCTTTTAGTTGCTGGTTATTTTTTGTTTCTAGTTTCTAGTTGTTTTTGTTGATAGTTACTGGTTACCTACAAATTTAAACCCCGAATCCCGTATCTCAAAACACAACCCCAGCTACACTCAAGCCCTCCCACTCTCAAACTCACTAACATCTCCTTCGCCGTTTCCAACTATAATTCGTAATTTTACCCCATGTTCGATTACAGATTAAAAGTTTTCCATACGGTAGCTTCCCGATTAAGTTTCACGAAAGCTTCAGAAGAGCTTCATATTTCCCAGCCCGCTGTTACCAAACATATTAAAGAGATTGAAAATCAGATAGGTGCTAAGTTATTTGACCGAAAAGGAACTTCTATTCAGCTGACTCAAAGCGGGAAAATCCTGTTTGAACATGCAGAGAAGATCAGAAATATCTACCGTGATATGGAGTTTGAGATCAGCCAAATCAATCAGCAGCATAAAGGAAAACTGATTATTGGAGCCAGTACAACCGTTGCACAGTACATTTTACCTGAAATTTTAGCCAAATTCAATTCTTATTATAAAGATATCAAGATTGAGCTTCTTACGGGAAATACAGAAACGATCTCCCTACTTTTAAAAGAAGAAAAAATTGATCTGGGTATTATTGAAGGCGAATCTCAGTCTTCTTACTTTGAATACAGGACTTTTAAGCCTGATGAAATTGTTTTGGCAGCAAAATCCGACCACGCTCTAGCCCATAAAACCCTAAATTTAAAAGATCTCTATCAGCTGGATCTGATTTTCAGGGAACAAGGTTCAGGTACTCTTGAGTTTATACACAACAGACTCAAAGAAAAGGAAATCAATATCCATGAACTGAATACCGTTATGCAACTTGGAAGCAGTGAAAGTATTAAAAATTATCTTCTCCATTCCGAATGCATGGCATTTCTTTCTATCAGCACCATACTGAATGAACTGAAAAATAATATTCTGACGGTTATTGATATTAAAAACTTTAGTATTGAAAGGGATTTTCATTTTATCCTTCCTAAAGGCGAGCAATCTGAACTGATCAGCCTTTTCCTGAGATTTGCAGAGTAAATCATTTGTATAATGTACAAAGTATTCATGTAAAAAGTATTAATAATTTGCCAGCTACTATAGGTGCTTATCCGAAATACTTTTTACTTTTTACTTTTTACTTTTTACTTTTTACTTTTTACTTTTTACTTTATAACTTTTAGTTATCCAATATAACAAAATACGATTTACTTTGTAATACTAAATTCCGGAATTTTGATGCAGATTTTAAAAGTTCGCATTATGAAAGATTTCATTCAAAATGAAATGACACGGAAAGTATTTTTTATTGTTTTAGCAGTAGTATGTCTTACTCCGCTTATCTCTTCTCCTATAGCTCTTGTATTGGGATTTGGTCTGGCTGTTTTTATCGGAAATCCTTTTGAAAAACATCTTCATCATTATATTCATTTGCTATTACAGATATCAATTGTAGGTTTAGGATTCGGGCTGAAGCTGGACGAAGCGCTTCACGCCGGAAAAACAGGTTTACTCTTAACGGTTGTAAGTATTGTTACGGTAATGGTTTTGGGATATTTTCTGGGAAAAGTATTTAAACTGGAAAGGCCTTTATCTTATTTGCTCTCTGCAGGAACAGCTATTTGTGGAGGGAGTGCCATTGCAGCCGTATCTCCCATTATTAAACCCAGTACGAAACAGATTTCTCTTGCACTGGCTATTGTTTTTACCTTAAATTCTATTGCGCTGTTTGTTTATCCGGCTATAGGACATCTTCTGAATCTGTCACAGGAACAGTTTGGACTTTGGTGTGCCGTAGGAATTCACGATACGAGTTCTGTAGTAGGTGCTGCCAGTAAATATGGTGATGAAGCGTTGAAAATAGCAACTACAGTAAAACTGGCGCGTGCTTTATGGATCATCCCTGTATCATTGATCACCATGTTCATTTTTAAAAGCAAAGATTCCAAAATAAAGATTCCCTGGTTTATCGGGTATTTTATTGTGGCGATTCTGTTGAATACCTATTTTCCTTTTATGGATCGTTTCAGTGCTTCTATCACTGTTTTGGCAAAATCCGGACTGAATCTGACTTTATTTTTCATTGGTTCCACCCTTTCTATTCAAACACTGAAATCAATCGGATTAAAACCTTTAGCTATGGCAGTTATCCTTTGGATAACCATAAGTGTTGGCAGTCTTCTTTACATAATCCACTAAAAAGAGCAGCACCCTTTTGATATCAAAAGGGTGCTGCATATTAAATGTGGAAATGTTTATTTCTAATTGAAATAATTTTCTTTAGATTGCGGCTTCACCACAAGTATATACCTGCGGACAACCGATATACTGTACACAATACCAAGGTCCTGTTACAGATCCTGAGCAGCTGCATCCGCAAAGAGATAAATCCGGATTACCGCTTATTCCTCCTGTAATATTTTTCAAGTCTTGTTTTCTCAGTTTTTTAGCGTTTTTCATAATGTTCGTGAGATTTAGTTTTAATTAAATAATTTAGTTTTAGTTACCTTCCAAAGTTAAACAAATATTAAACACTCGCAACAAAAACCAATACAAAATTTAATAATTTATTGATTACAACTTAATTATTATATTCAAAATAAGGAATCCTCTATGTATTTTTTTAAACAGTTTAAATTATTCTGTAAATTCAAGGTCTCTGTCATGGGTTTCAGAAATCGTAAGTGAAGAATAAAAAGCAAGCCCAAACACCACGACACCAACTATTGCAGCACTTTCCACAACAGGGAAATGTCCTTTAAGGGAATCAAAAGCAAATATCATAACCGGCACCAGTCCTCTTACCATATTCGGAACTGTTGTGGTTGCGGTATTTCTGATATTGGTTCCGAACTGTTCGGCTGCCAGTGTTACAAACATCGCCCAGTAACCTGTTCCAAACCCCAGCCATACACAAAACAAATAGTATTTTGTTTCTGTATTTGTGTTTCCAAATAACATAATAGCTACTCCAATCAAAGTAAAGATCAGCATATAAAAGATAGCCATTTTACGTGATTTCAAAGCATGGGAAATAAAACCACTTAGTAAATCACCTACAGAAATACCTACATAGGCCCACATAATTGCTTTTCCGGGGTTGATCTCTGTAATACCTAATTCAGGAGCAAATTGATTGGCTAAAACGGCCAGAATCCCAATGCAATACCATGTGGGTAATCCTACTGCGATGCATTTTAGATATCTGATCAATCGGTCTTTATTGGTAAAAAAAGATAAAAAATCTCCTTTTGAAACATCTTTATGCTCTATATTCTTATAAATTCCGGATTCTGATACGCTTATTCTTAGTATCAATAACATAATTCCCATGATCCCACCGATGATGTAAGAAATGTTCCAGCCTCCGGCCAGTTCTACGGTAAGCTGTGCCACTACGGCACCCATTAATCCGAAACCAGCTACCACCGAGGTTCCGATTGCTCTTAAATTCTTCGGCAGACTCTCAGAAACCAGGGTAATTCCCGCTCCGAGCTCTCCGGCAAGCCCAATACCCGCTATGAACCTTAAACCGGCATATTGATACACTAAATGCTCTTTCGGAAAATATGGAAGAAAGCCACATGCAATATTGGCTAATGAATAAACCAAAATAGATCCAAACAGCACAGAAAGTCTCCCTTTTTTATCTCCGAAAATCCCCCAGAACACGCCTCCGATGAGAAGGCCTACCATCTGACAGTTCAGAATAAAGGTTCCGTCTGCATCAGGATTAAGTCCCAATGCTTTTAAACTGGGAATTCTTACAATCCCAAATAGAAGGAGGTCATAAATATCTACAAAATAGCCTAAGGCAGAAATAATAACGGGAATAGAGAAAATGTACTTCAGTTTTGAAGACAGAGACAGTTCTTGCATTTTTAAGTTTTGATAAAAATAAAAAACCTTTCAATTTCTTGAAAGGTTTTTATTAAATATCTTTTTACGATTATTATCTGGCAATATTCACAGCTCTCGTTTCTCTGATTACTGTTACTTTCACCTGTCCCGGATAAGTAAGTTCGTTCTGTATTTTCTCAGAGATGTCGTAAGAAAGCTGAGATGCTACTTCATCATTTACTTTTCCACTCTCTACCATTACTCTTAGCTCTCTACCCGCCTGAATTGCATAAGCACTGGATACACCATCAAAGCTTAACGCTGCAGATTCAAGATCTTTCAATCTCTGGATGTAAGATTCCAATACCTGTCTTCTTGCTCCCGGTCTTGCGCCTGAGATTGCATCGGCAACCTGAATGATCGGAGATAATAATGACTTCATTTCAATTTCGTCGTGGTGAGCTCCAATTGCATTTACTACTTCTGGGTTTTCACCGTATTTCTCTGCCCACTGCATACCTAAAAGGGCGTGTGGCAATTCTGATTCCTGCTCAGGAACTTTACCTATATCGTGTAAAAGACCTGCTCTTTTTGCTAATTTTACATTTAATCCTAACTCAGCAGCCATTGTTGCAGCAATATTTGCTACTTCTCTCGAGTGCTGTAGTAAGTTTTGCCCATAAGAAGAACGGTACTTCATTCTTCCTACAATTTTGATCAATTCAGGGTGTAATCCGTGGATTCCTAAATCAATGATGGTTCTCTTACCTACTTCAATGATTTCCTCCTCGATCTGTTTTCTTGTTTTTTCTACTACTTCTTCAATTCTTGCCGGGTGAATTCTACCATCGGTTACCAATCTGTGAAGGGATAATCTTGCAATCTCTCTTCTTACAGGGTCAAAGCATGAAAGAAGAATGGCTTCCGGAGTATCATCAACAATAATTTCTACTCCTGTTACCGCTTCTAAAGCACGGATATTTCTACCTTCTCTACCGATAATTCTACCTTTTACCTCATCAGATTCGATATTGAAAACAGATACTGAATTTTCGATAGCCTGCTCAGTTCCGATTCTCTGAATTGTTTGGATAACAATTTTTCTCGCTTCATTTTTAGCATTCATCTGAGCTTCTTCCATGATGCTCTGAACGTGTGCCTGAGCTCTTGTTTTAGCTTCAGCTCTCATGGTTTCTACCAATTCCGCTTTTGCTTCATCTGCTGTATAATTCGAGATTTTTTCAAGTATTTCTACTTTCTTAGCGGTAGCTGTATCTAGCTCCTGCTGTTTTCTTTCCAGAATTTCATTCTTCTTAGCGTAATCTGCAATCTGCTTGTCTAAATCTTTTTCAAGCTTTCCAGTCTTGCTAAGTTCATCATTCAGCTTATGCTCTTTGTCTTTCGTTCTCTTTTCAACTTCCTGCATTTTCTTTTCACGGGACTGAATATCTGCATCATGCTGTGATTTCAGTTCCAGGAATTTTTCTTTAGCCTGAAGGTTCTTTTCTTTCTTTATGGATTCAGCCTGTACGTTAGCTTTTTCTATAAGGTTTTCGGCATTTTTATTGGCATCATCTATGATGAATTTTGCTTTAGTATTCAGAGAACTTCTGGAAAAAAACATTCCCACCACGGCTCCGATTACTAAACAAACAACACCGACTATAACTTCTATCATAATATATATTGAGTTTTAATTGTATTCATATTCTTTACATAAAAAAAGCCTACAATAATCCAGAGATTGAGAGTAAACTCCTAATCAACACGATTTGAACTGATTTCCACTGTCTGTAATCCGGAAGTCCGGCACGCCATTCGATGGACATTTGTTCGGTAATTGTTTAGCGTTGAGTTTACCTTTAATGTGTTAGAATTATTGTAGGCAGTAATTTTTCAGGAAAAAAAATCTATTTCCCGATTTCATTCAACGACTGATTAATCTGCGTTAACCTTTCGTTGGTTGAATTAATATTTTTCTCGTAGTTAAGAGAAACTACTTCTGCATTGGTTCCCAGTTTAAGGGCACACATAGCCAAAGCATCCTGTTTATCTCTTACATCGAAGTTTTGTTCAAAATCTTTAATCATATTCTCGATCTGCTTCCCTACTTTACGCAAAGTTTCTTCCTCTGCTGCCGGTACGTTCAGCGGATACACTCTTCCTGCAATGTTGACGGTTATTCTCCTTACCTCCATTATAATCCACTGTTTTGAAGCTGAGCAATACAGAAATCAATTTCTTTCACCAATCTGTTGATATGGTTCTTCATTAATCTATTGTGTTCAGGATTTCCTGATATTGCTGAATAAAGTTTTATATTTTTTTGTTCTTCTGCTAATACCTGATTCTTTCTTCTTTCCTCATCATACTTCTTCTTCAAGTCTTCATGCTCAATATTTAATTCTCTTAAATTTTCCGTAAGATTTTTATAGTTCTTTTGCAGAGTCGAAATCTTTCTCTCTAATTCTGAAAAATTGTTTTCTAAATCTTGAAGCATTTCAGGTTTGTATATTCTAACTAAAAGCAAAAATAAAAAAATAATAGCACTAACAAAAATAAAACGCTCTATATTTTGAAATACAAACAAAAAAGGAGGCGCCAGCGCACCTCCTGTGTATTTTTCAATGAAATATTTTTTTATTCAAATTTCAGAACGAACATTACCGCTCTTGTCTGCAATGTAGAAATAGCAGATGACCAGTAAGGAGGTGTAGTAGCGTTATCCGCCACCTTCTCATTGTTCATGAAGAATGTTCCTCTTACGGCAGGAGTCAGTTTAAATTTGTTGAAATAAAACTGAATTCCCATTTCTGCAGACCATGCGAAGTTGTGAGTGGTAGATCTGTAAATCCCCTGCATGTTATCATCTGTAGAAGTTGCATTAGACTGAAGGTTCACCACATAATTCACCCCTGCTGCCACATAAGGTCTTGAATTGTACCATCTTTGTCCGTGAAGTTCCAAAAGTACCGGAATATCAATCAATGTAGATTTAATTTCTCTTACTTTATCCTTTTCCTGTAAAGGGAATGGCATAAAAGGAGGATTCGTTAAAGATCCACCTGCATAAATGTCATTGGATTGAGTATTAAAAGTCAACTGTCTTTGTGCAAACTGTAAACCTGGTTCTATTCTTACATCAAGATAGTCATTCAGTCTCCATTTTGCAATAAGCCCGGCACCGAAACTATAACTTTCCTTGGAGGTAACAAGGTTTTCATTATCATTCATCCCATATTTCGGATGCAAAACAATGCGGTAATCCAGTCTGTTCCCGTTCAAATAAAACCCCCAGCTGAATTTCTGCTCGTCGAAATCTTCCAACTTATCCATTCTGTTTCGGGTTCTGAATTGCGCGTTTGCAAAAACGGCAACATTTACTGAGGTTAAAACCAGTGCTTTTAATAGAAATTTATTCATAGGTTACTTTGTTGCTTTATAAATTGTGGCTATACCTAAACTTAATTTTTTATATTCAACTTTCTTAAATCCCGTATCTAAAAGAATTTGCTTCATCTTCTCCCCGAAAGGAAAAGCATTTACAGAATCCGGAAGGTATGTATACGCCCTATTATCCTTAGAAACCAGTCTGCCAATGGCAGGTAATATATTTTTAAAGTAAAACATATAAAATGGTCCCATGAAACCCTCAACCTTTGAAAACTCCAGTATATAAACACTTTTGTTATCTTTAACTACTCTTCTTAACTCTGCCAAACCTTTGGTAAGGTTTTCAAAATTCCTTACTCCAAATGCAACGGAAACAGCATCAAATCTATTATCCTCGAAAGGTAAATTTTCAGCATCTCCTTTTTGCATGGAAATTTTGCCGTCTAATTTAAGTTTTTTTATTTTAATAACGCCAACATTCAGCATTTGTTGTGATAAATCTAATCCAACTACTTTAGAACCGGTTCCTTTTTCAATCGTAATTGCCAGATCTCCCGTTCCTGTAGCCACATCCAGCACTTCCTGCGGATTATCATTTTTCATCCATTTTACCAGTTTATTTCTCCACAAAATATCAATTTTCATGGATAAAACACGGTTCAGAAGGTCATACTTCGGCGCAATATTGTCGAACATATCCTCTACCTGGCTTTTTTTTGTAGCCTCTGAATTGTAGGGAGTAACTTTGGTGATATCTTTTGTCAAAACTTAAAACTTGTAATATTCTTTATAATAATTTAGGTAATCCTGCTTTCTGAAGATTTTAGATCGTGATTCCACTTTCTGGATATTTTTGATCACTTTGTCATAGTCTTCATCTACATTGTAATAAAAATCTTCTGTGTAAAGCTTATTGAAGCGTTTCGCTCCTCCGTAATAATCCTTTCCGTCAATAACTGTTTTATCAAGGTTTGCCAGTAACGAATCTTTTTTAAGATTATATCCGTAATACTGATCATTTACGTAGTAATCTTGGTGTGTGATATTAATCAGACCTCGAAGTTTATTCACTTCAAATGCAGAATCATAAAGCATTTTTTTGTTCTGATCAAAAACCTGAATAGAGTTTTTCCCCTTATTCAAATCCACATGCACAAACTGTCCCGCAGAAATAATGCCTTCAGACCCGTTATTGATCTTAAAGTAATACGTATTCGGGGTAGGATTATCTACAACATAATAATTCTTCTTGGCTAAAAAAAGGAAGTAGATCCCAAAGGCAACGATAAACGCCACAGCTGCAATAAGTAAGCCTTTTAAGGATGAATTGTTTTTCATAGATTGTAAAGTACAATTTTTGCAAATTTAATAATATTTTTAATTCTCCGTTATTAATATTAATTATTAACTTTGCATCTTTAAAAAAATCATATAAACGAATGCCTAATACGATCATTATTGGCTCTGGATCTTATATTCCGAACAGAGTTATTGGTAGAGATTACTTCATGAATTCCGAGTTCTACACTGAAGACGGAGTAAAGATTGAAAAGCCTGTGGAAGAGACCATTGCGAAATTTGTAGAAATTACAGAAATCGAAAACAGGAGATTCATTGAGGATGATCTTTCCAACTCTCAAATCGGTTATGAAGCTGCAAAAATTGCCCTTGAGGATGCAAAAGTAGACGGCGAAGAATTAGATTATATCATCTATGCAAGCAATTTCGGGGAAGTTACCGAAAACGGATATGCTGATTTTATGCCAACAATGGCAGCAAGAGTAAAGAATAAACTGGGGATCAAAAACAGAAAATGCGTAACCTATGACATGGTTTTCGGATGTCCGGGATGGGTAGAAGCAATGATTTTATCTGATAATTTAATTAAAGCTAAAGTAGCAAAAACAATTCTTGTCATCGGAGCTGAAACATTAAGCAGAGTGACTGATCCATATGACAGAAACAGAATGATTTTTGCCGATGGTGCCGGAGCGGTAGTGGTAAAAGCAACTGACGAAGAGAATGTAGGAATTATTGCCCACAACACAATCTGTGACAACGGACCGGAATTAAACTACCTTGAAAATCAACCTTCTATCAATAAAGAAGCAGATCAAAAGCGTCTTTATGTAAGAATGTTAGGAAGAAAGATTTACGAATACGCTCTTAAAAACGTACCGGATGCTATCAAGGACACCATTACTGATGCAGGTCTTTCTATTGAAGATATAGATAAAATCTTAATTCACCAGGCCAATGCTAAAATGGATTACGCCATGATTGAAAGACTTCACAGGCTTTATGACGTAAAAGAATACGATCATGCCATCTCTCCTATGACGATCCAGGATCTTGGAAATACTTCAGTAGCAACAATTCCTACCATGTATGATATAATAATTAAAGGAAAAATGGAGGGTCAATCGTTTAAAGAAAAAGGTAACATTGTGATGACTTCGGTAGGAGCCGGAATGAACATCAATGCTATCGTTTACAGATTTCCTTAAAAATATTTAATAAACAAAAAATATAAAGCACAGGGAAGTTATTCTTTGTGCTTTTTTTGATCAGAACATGCAAAAGAACCTTTTAATCATCGCCGGAATCTTCCTTTTTTTGGAAGTGTATATTTATCAGGCTGTCAGAACGCTTACCGATAATTTCTGGATCAGAACCGGATATTGGGTAATATCGTTAGCCGTATATGGAATTTTCGCCTATGAAGTCACTCATTACCAACGATCAGACCGAAGTATGGTAAGGACTCAGATCATGATTTCATTATTTTTAATTTTCATCCTTCCTAAAATTTTCGTGGTCCTGTTTTTATTAATTGATGATATCATCAGAACCGGAGGCTATCTGATTGGCTTTGCCAAACCCACTGAAAATTTCTTCCCGGAAAGAAGGAAGTTCCTGAGTCTGGTAGGACTGGGAATGAGCGGAGTACTTTCAGCTCTTTTCATTGACGGAATTACGTTTGGGAAATACAGGCATACAGTAAGAAGGGTAAGAATAAATTTTGCCAATCTCCCCAAAAGTTTCAAAGGCTACAAAATCATCCAAATTTCTGACGTTCACAGCGGAAGTTTCTCAGACCCAAACAAATTACAACATGCTATCGACCTGATCAATGAACAGAAGCCCGACCTTGTATTATTTACCGGAGACATGGTAAATAATGTTGCTGATGAATTCAAGCCATTCATTCCTTTGTTTTCAAAAATTCAGGCTAAAGATGGCAAATTTGCCGTTTTAGGAAACCACGATTACGGAGATTATGTAACCTGGGAATCCCGTGCTGCTAAAAAAGAAAACATTGAGACATTGATTGGCTATGAAAAGCAGGCTGGTTTTGATATGCTGAGAAATGAGCATAGAGTTATTGAAAAAAATGGAGAGAAACTCTATATTCTGGGGGTTGAGAACTGGGGACTGAAACCATTCCCTCAATTCGGAAGAATAGATGATGCATTAAAAGGTGTACCGGAATCTGCCACTAAAATTTTAATGAGCCACGACCCTACCCATTTTGATTACGTGGTAAAAAAACACCCTGCAAACATCCATTTAACCCTTTCAGGACATACCCATGGAATGCAGTTTGGATTGGATCTAAAAAATGTAAAATGGTCCCCGGTACAATACAAATACCCAAAATGGGCCGATTTATATGAAAGCGAAGGAAAATTACTGTATGTAAACAGAGGATTTGGCGTATTAGGATATCCGGGAAGAGTGGGTGTATTGCCAGAAATCACTCTTTTTGAGCTAAGCTAGAGTACGGGGTTCGGGATGCGAGTTATTAGTTGATGGTTGTTTGGTTGCTGGTTGTTTTGGTTACGAGTTGCGGGTTTCTTTTGTTTCAAGTTTACTAGTTGCTGGCTACACAACTTTAAACTTTAAACTTTGAACCTTGAATTCTTCCTAATCCCTGCCACCTAACACCTACTCCCTAAAAAATATAATCTTTCATACGGGAAGTAGCCATTTCCCTGTCATTGAGAAAAGTAAGGAGGGCATCTAATTTGTCCTCCATTTTTTTGCCCGAAAATAAGCTTCGGTAAAAAGGAATAGCAAAACGGTATTTCTTGAAATCTGTAAACTGCCATGTATTGAGATAAATCAAAACAAACTCTTCGTTCTGTAATGTTTCCAGCACCATATTCTGATAATACTTCATTGGCAGAATCTGAAATACAAAATCATTATAAGGCAGCTGACTGTAAGGAGAGATACTTTCCGGAACAATACTCAATCCGTCCTCTTCTGTAATTACCGTATCTCTTTTGAGTCTTTTGAAAGGAAAAAGAATATTGGCATTATCGATATTGGAAACATAATTAAATTCCATCAGCTTCAAAATTTCCTGTGAAACTTTTACATCTTTCTGACGAATTCCTCTGATCTGTTTTTCCAGAAGATCCTGAATATTCTTCTTGGCATTTTCAATTTCTTCCGGATTTGATCCTTTATTATAAAAAGCAATTTCATGCCCTTTGGATGAAATTGCTTTTATTAAATTCTGAAGTTTTTCGGTGAGAGAAACCTCTACAAAAAAACTTGATTTGATATCATGAATATCTAAAATTCTAAGAATTGCTCTGGTATTATTTTCTATGATTTTCAATCTCTCATCATCGGTAATAGGAGAGCCATTTTTTACTTCAGCCTCAATACAAGTGATGTTAAAAGTCAATAATACCATTTAAATTAAAGTTTATATAAATTCTATAAAATATTAAAAATCAGACGTTAAAAATAAAACTAATTAAAGTATTACTTTATATAATTAATCCTTACCTAATTTTACTTTCAAATTCTTAATCATGTCCTTTGTCATTTCAGAAATTCCGAAATCATACGTCAGACCCCAGTCTTTTTTAGCGACCGAATCATCAATAGAAGCTGGCCAAGAATCTGCAATTGCCTGTCTGAAATCCGGCTTATAATCAATTGCAAAATCCGGAATTTCTTTCGTGATTTCTTCTGCCAGTTCTTTTGGAGTAAATGACATTCCGCCCAAATTATAAGAAGAACGAACTGTTAAACTTTCTTTGGGAGCATCCATTAATTTCAGAGTAGCATTGATGGCATCATCCATATACAACATCGGCATTCCGGTATTCTCAGAAATGAAACTTGTATATTTTCCTTCTTCAATAGCTTTGTAAAAAATCTCAACGGCATAATCGGTAGTTCCACCTCCCGCTGGAGTTTTCCAGGAGATCAATCCAGGATATCTGATACTTCTTACATCTACCCCATATTTATCGAAATAGTATTCGCACCACTTCTCCCCTGCCATTTTAGAGATTCCGTAAACAGTTGTAGGGTTCAACACTACATCCTGCCCTACCTCATGCTTTGGAATTCCTTTTCCAAATACAGCGATAGAACTTGGCCAGAAGATCTTTTTAAGAAGCCCTTCTTTCGCCATTTCACAAAAATGAAGCAATGGTTCAAGATTCAGTTTCCACGCAAAAATAGGCTGCTTTTCAGAAGTTCCGGATAAAAGTGAAGCCAGGTGATACACTGTAGTGATTTCATAATCGTGAATTACCTGTCTTACCAATTGTGTATTGGTAACATCCATTCTTTCATAGTGTCCGGCAGAAGTAATTCCTTCCTGCCATCTGTCCAATCCTGAAGCAACAACGTTTTCCGCTCCGTGGATTTCAACAAGTCTGTTCGTAAGTTCGGTACCAATTTGTCCCAAGGCACCTGTAATCAGTATTCTTTCCGTATAGGATTCCATTTTCAGATTTTTTTAGAATTGTACAAAAGTAAAAAAAACATGCCAACCATAATAAAAAAGGTGGATTTAAAAACATTTCTCAGGGAGAAGGTACTGATAGCCAGTCAAAACTCTCCTCAACAATAGAAATAATCAAATACAATCATCAAAAGCTGACATTAACTTAAAATTCAATAATTTTGTTGTAAGAAAAAACAATCATATGAAGAAGATTTTAATTGCTTCGATGCTTTTGGCGGCACAGCTCAGCTGGGCTCAATTTACAGATATCAATATTATTAAAGAAGTACAGGTAAAAAATAAAGGTGTTGTAGTGTCTGCACACCCATTAGCCAGTGAAGCGGGAGCTAAAATCTTAAAGATGGGCGGAAATGCCTACGATGCTGTAACAGCTACACAATACGCTCTTGCTGTTGTGTATCCTCAGGCAGGAAACATTGGTGGTGGTGGTTTCCTGGTGGGTGTAAAAAGTAATGGGGAAAAATTCACATTGGATTACAGAGAAACAGCTCCGAAAAAGGCTTCCAGAGACATGTACATCGACAAAAAAGGAAAAGCAGATACTGACCTTTCCCAAAACGGAAGACTGGCGGTAGGTATTCCCGGAAGTGTGGCAGGATTTTTTGCTACTCTGAAATATTGTAAGCTTCCTATGGAAAAAATTATCCAACCCGCAATTGATCTGGCGGAAAAAGGATTTGCCATTACGGATAAGGAAGCAGAAATGCTGAATAACCAAAGAGAAAAATTCCAGAAACATAATAAATCCTCCATCATTTTTGTAAAAGATGCTCCATGGAAAGCTGGAGATCTTTTGGTTCAAAAAGATTTAGCTGAAACATTGAAACTGATCCAGAAATTGGGAGCTAAAGGCTTTTATGAAGGAAAAACTGCTGATCTTTTGATTGCCGAAATGAAAAGAGGAAATGGAATTATCACACTGGAGGATCTTAAAAATTACAAGGTTGCTGAAAGAAAAGCCCTGGAATTTGATTATAAAGGAAACAATGTCGTTACGATGCCTTTACCTTCGAGTGGCGGGGTTCTTCTTGCCCAGATGCTAAGAATGGCAAGTTTTGAAAATCTTGAAAAATACCAGCAAAATTCTACAAAAGCAGTCCAGATTATGACTGAAGCAGAACGCCGGGCTTATGCAGACAGAGCAGAATATATGGGAGATCCTGATTTTATTCAGGATAAAACGTCTTATCTGATCTCTGACGAATACCTGAAAGGCAGATGGAAAAGCTTTAGTTTTGATAAAGCAACTCCAAGTTCAGAAGTGGGTAAAATTATAGAACAACCTAAAGAATCTATGCAGACTACTCATATTTCCGTATTGGACAAGGATGGAAATGCTGCTTCTGTAACCACAACTCTTAACGGGTATTATGGAAGTAAGGTGCTTGTTTCAGGGGCAGGATTCTTTTTAAATAACGAAATGGATGATTTCTCCATCAAACCGGGTGTCCCGAATATGTTCGGAGCCGTAGGGGGTGAAGCCAATTCAATACAGCCCAACAAGAGAATGCTTTCTTCTATGACCCCAACAATTATTCTTAAAAACGGAAAACCTTATATGGTTGTGGGAACACCGGGAGGAACTACAATTCCAACTTCAGTGTATCAGTCTATTGTGAATGTGGTGGATTTTAAACTGAATGCCAATATTTCAGTGAATGCTCCAAAGTTCCACCATCAGTGGCTGCCGGAAACCATCACCGTGGAAAATAATTTCCCCGAAAGTACCATTTCTGAGCTGAAAAGTAAGAATTACATCATTGAAAAGACAAAATACATTGGTAAAACAGAGATGATTGTTCTTGATGACAACGGAAATATTCACGCAGTGGCAGACGGTCGTGGCGATGATTCTGTAGCAGTGGAATAACTTTTTATATCATAAAAAAAATACATCTTGGCTTCATTCTTCGAATGAAGCCAAGGCTTTTTTTTAATCTTCCTATAGACTAAACGCAAGATTCTTTTCAATGACCTTTTGTCATGTTATTAGATAGATATTATGGGGAAGTATTAAAAACCGTTCAATACTGAACGATTTGTACTTCTAAACATTTTCTGCTTTATCTAATTCTGCCAGGATTTCATCTAGTACTTCCTTAATAGTGAAATATAAAAACTATGTTTATTTTTATCATACTTTTCTTTATCATCTTGCATAAGAACTTTTGTTATTTCTGGAACTTTATCTTTAAATTTCAGACGGATAATTCCTCCATAAGCCATGAAATAATTCAATATTATCTTTTAAGGAAACAAAATCGATCTCACAATCTATGTTTTGATAATTTCCGGATTATTATAAATATTACATTGTATTTTGTGCCTAAAATTATATCATTATCATTGTAAACATTATATAAATACATACACTTATTGCGATTAATTGGTTAAAATGTGCTTTTTAATATCATAATGGAACATATTTCTAATGACGAAAAATAAATTTTATTATCAAAATATGTTTTCAAACAAACTATCGTAAAGTGCAATTGTGAATCCATAATTTATTTTTAAATTCAATAATCTTTTTATAGAATTCTTGTGCTTCTTTAGATGTTAGTTTTTTGTCTCTTAAAGTATATTTACTACTAGGAATGAAGGTTACTTGTAATTGTTTTAGGAATATCGTCATAAAATAAATTGCTAATTTCTTAAAATCCTATATGAATCTCATCGACGGTAATTGATAATTTTTAAGGTGAAATATATAATAAAAAACTGCTCATTGCTGAACGGTTTTTAATTTTAAACATTTCATTTTTTCAGTTCTTCTATTTTATCATTATTTCTTAGTGGTAAAATAATTATATCATTTTTGAATCATCATATTTTCATTTTCGTTTGAACTAATAATTTGGTTATTTCAGGAACTTTATCTTGAATATTAAACGAACAATACCCCCATATCCTTTTGGAATAATACCAATATTGTCTCCTTTTTTAAAAAACAAAGTCTAATTTCATCAATTTTTTGATAACTATCTGCTCTTCTAAAAATGATATTAAATTTTGTTCCAACAACAAAATCAAAATCACTTCTATTATTATCTAAATAAAGTTACTTTTCCTTATTTATTGTAGGTAAATGATAATATTTTATATCTAATTCGAATGGAGATCTGAAAAAAGAAAGGGATTAAAAACCAATTTGGATTTCATTTAACTTTTCAAACACTTCATTAGTTAATATATTCATAGAATTTTATTTTTAAATTTAATAATCTTTTTATAGAAATTCTTGTGCTTCTTTAGGTGTTAGTTTTTGTCTCTTCTAATAACATATTACTGCTAGGAATAGAGTTACTTGTAATTGTTTAGGAATATCAATCCCATAAAACTCATTAACTAACTTCCTTGCCGTCCTCTATAGGAATTTCCTTTACAGCAAAATTTGATAATTTTCAGGTGAAGTATTAACTATAACTTCTAATTCTTTACTAAACTCGAGTAGTTATTCAGCTTGTAAATTTAAACCTTTTAAATCTTTTGGGACATACACTTGCAAAACACCTTTTGTTCCAGGTTTAGATGAGGATTCTATACCAAAGATGACAGCGCTTATCGGGTCTGTAGAAGTTGAAGAGCTCCATATTCTATTGAGAGTTAATATTTCCTGTAAAAAGTTCTCCATTTAGACTTCTTGTTGTTCCTCTGAAAAGTGCCTGTATCCCAACTTTTAAATCTTCCACTTGTACATTTTGATCTACTTTCCTAAGAATTTGTAAGTTCTTCTACTGTTTTTATTTTCCTACTGCTTAAAATTCTTGATAAAATAGCAGCCCCTCTCGCAATTCCTGCTCCAAATTCTGGTAATAGCCCTGTAGCAATATTATTCAGGATTATCCAAAACTCTTCGTCTATTTTTTTATTGGTAAAAATATTCAGCAACAAATAGGAATATATAATTCTTTACCCTCTGCAACTACAACTTTCATAGGGCTAAAGGGGATTCAATCTTATTTCAATTTCTTTTCTACCGTAATACATAGGAAAGAAAGATTGGTCGTAATACTACAATATTGCAGTACCTACTCTATATTTTTCTCTCTTTTCCTAAATAATAAGCAAAACCGTTATGTCTTATAAAATGGATCATAACGTTATGAGAAGGCTTATATTCCCCATAATCGATATCAATTTCCACGCCTGCTCGAGTTCATTATTTGTCCAGTTTTTCGGAAACCAATTCTTGAAAAGAGGTAATTAATACTTCAACCTTCTTGTTGAATTTTTCAAATACTTGACGGACAGTCTCAGGATTTTTTATTGACTTGATTATACACCACAAATTCGCGTTTTTACTCCTTTCAGCAGGTCAATAATTGAAATATTTTCATTAGTTCTGATATATCAATAACTTTTCAGAAGAGTAAAATCCTTCCAAAGCATTTCATCGGTAAGAACTTCCAAGACAAAATCAGGGAATGGTTTCATATAAGGCATCAATAATATCAGGTTGCTTTTAGCGACTGCAAAAAAATGTTTATAATATCGGATAATATCATTTTCATTTGTTCATGACGAATTACCTTTTATAATTCTCAAAAATTCAATGAAAGTTTCTGCATTCCCAGTATAAGGCTTTATTGCAATATATTCATCATTCAGTTTGAAATCATAAGTTTTCTGTAGCATCTGTTTGTGCATCAGAAAACTTCTTATCCTCTCCATCTTTATAGATAAAGTTAAGATTATAGGTTACTTTATAATTATCAAAATAAATCCCAAAATTATAAGAACTGCTCAATAAGTTTTTTTCTGGTATTCAGTTTGGATACGTCAAAAACAGCCTGAGTTTCTTTATTGTTCTTTTTATATACAAAAGGTTTGTTATTTTTAATACTGCTGAATACAGGAATACCGAACGAAGAAGAACCTGAATAAATAGTTTTATCTTCCAATAAATATTTTTCTGGCTCAAATAAAAAGCCTTTTATCAGTCCTGATTTTTCTCTTAAATCTTTTGCAAGAAGTTCGTAATCAATTCCACCTGTATAAAAGTCTTGAGATAAAGCATCGTAATCTTTCGTTGTAGGTTTATAAAAGAGGCCACTTTTTCCAAAAGGTGTACTTAGTGCATATTCATTTGAGATTTCATCAAATGTTTTGTTAGTCCTTATCCCTTCAAAAGGGTCTATGCCACTCCCATAAATTCTTTTTTCAAGTTCTGCCAATTGTATGATACGACTTCCTCGAAGTATTCGCCTGCTTTCTTCGTCAAAATCGTCAATGTCGTCTAAAATATTTTTCATAAATCATGTTTTTGTTGTTTGTTTTTTCTGAAACGTTCTAAAACAAATGTAAATGGACGTGGCGACAAAACGTGGCGTGTTAAATATCCTCTTAACTTTTTAATATTATTAAATACTTGAGGTATGACATATGATTTTCTACTTTTCCTGACTCTAGTGTGTAGCTGAGTTTATCCGCAGATAAAACTTCCCCACAGATTCTTTTCAATGACTTTTGTCATGTTTTCAGATAAATTTTCTTAATTTTCGCCCTTAAAAAAACAAAACGACTGTTCTTTGAAAGCAAAAAAAATACACAATCAGCTTTATTTCCAAGTAATTATAGCCATTGTTGCGGGTATTCTTCTGGGAAAATTTTATCCTGAATTGGGAGAAAAGATGAAACCCTTAGGAGACGGATTCATCAAATTGGTCAAAATGATTATCGCTCCGGTAATTTTCATTACCCTTACTTTGGGAATTGCCCACATGACCGATTTGAAAAAAGTGGGAAGAATTGCGATCAAAGCAATGATTTATTTTTTCACATTTTCAACCCTTGCTCTTATCATCGGATTATTGGTAGGAAATATCTTACAACCTGGTCATGGTTTGAATATTGATCCATCTACACTCTCAGGTGATGTTTCGCAATACCAAACACAAGCTCATGAGTCAACGCTCACAGGGTTTATTATGAATATTATTCCGGAGACTTTATTCAGTCCATTGGTGGGTGAAAATATTCTCCAGGTTCTTTTGGTTGCTATCTTAATGGGAGTCGCTTTGGTTCTGACAAAAGAAAAAAGCCAGAAAGTAACCGATTTTCTACAAGATTTATCGACTCCAGTATTTAAAATTGTCCACATGCTTATGAAACTTGCCCCAATAGGCGCTTTCGGAGCAATGGCTTTCACAATTGGAAAATACGGACTTCATTCTGTACTCAACCTTATATTTCTGGTGGGTACATTCTATATAACCTCTATTCTTTTTGTTGTTCTGGTATTAGGAGCGGTGGCATGGTATAATGGATTTAATATTTTCAAACTAATTTTCTACCTTAAAGAAGAACTTCTTCTTGTTTTGGGTACAAGTTCTTCAGAGTCTGCTCTTCCGGGAATTATGGAAAAACTTGAAAAAGCAGGCTGCTCACGGGCAATTGTAGGTCTTGTGGTTCCTACCGGCTATTCTTTCAATCTTGATGGAACCAATATCTACATGACGCTTGCTTCTCTCTTTATTGCCCAGGCATTAAATATTCATCTTCCTATTGAAAAACAGCTGATGCTTCTTTTGGTCGCTATGTTAAGTTCAAAAGGTGCAGCAGGAGTTACAGGTGCAGGATTTGTTACTCTGGCAGCAACTCTGGCAGTCGTTCCTGAAATTCCGATTGCAGGAATGACTTTAATTCTTGGAATCGACAAATTCATGAGTGAATGCAGAGCTTTAACAAATGTTATCGGAAATTCTGTAGCCACTGTAGTGGTTGCCAACTGGGAAAAACAGCTCGACAAAGAACAGCTTCAGTACTGCCTGGATCATCCGGCTGAAGTTGAGAAAAAGCTGGAGATGTAAGAAGGTAGCAGATGTTAGGTAATAGGGATTAGGTGGCAGGGATTAGAAATGATGTCAATGGTGAATTTTGATACAGAACCAAGATTCAAGAGCCAAGATAATGACAACCTAATAGAACCAGCAACAAAAACAACCAGCAACAAAAACAACCAACAACCTGTACCCTACACCAGAATATTCAAACTCGCTGGCTGTACTTTAACATGAACCGGTGATTTGATTTTATTAAATTCACCATCCAGATGCCAGTTTTTGGTATTCACTTTAAATGTTATTTCAGAGACTGGAAGATAAGTCACATATTCATCATCTTTCAGTCTTTTGGTAAACATTCTGAAAGCAAACAGCGCAGAATAGGTCAGTGGAAATTTTTTCACCAAAACCATATCTACCAAACCGTCACTTTTACTGGCTTTTGGTGCAATGTAAGCATTGTTCCCAAACTGACGCGTATTGGCAATGTTCATCATCAGATAACGGCCGTTGTACTGTTGGTATTCTTCATCAACAAATTTTACCTTGATGGGTTTATAATTGAAGAATGTTTTCAGGGAAACCTTAATATAGTTTTTGAATCCACGGCTTGTTTTTTCAAACTCTTTCACCACTTTACCATCAAATCCCGTTCCCGAAACATTGATGGAAAGCCTGTCGTTTACAGTAAAAGTATCAATCTTTCTGGAGTTTTTAACTTTTATTTTCTCTAACAGTTCATCAAGATTTTTACTGAATCGAGTTTCATTGGAAAATCCGTTTCCTGAACCGGCCGGAAAAATAGCCAGAATTTTGTTTGTATTAATAAGGTTTTTGGCTACTGTAGAAATGGTACCATCTCCTCCTATTGCTACAAAAATATCTACCTGTTCGAAATGAGCCTGAATAAATTCATCGGTTCCGACAATAGATTCTGAAACATAATACAAAGGATCATTAACCTTTGCTTTAAGTTCGTTCAAAAACGGCTGATAATTTTTTTTGGCCGAAAAAGGATTGATAATAAAAGCTACTTTGTCCATTGCCACAAAATTAAAAAATGCTTCCAGAACTGGAAGCATTAATTTACTTAATTTTCATTCTTTCTTTAAATTCTGCATTTAAAGTGCCTTTCAGGTCTTCCCATGAAACAGGAATTGTAATGTCTCCGGCTGCAAAAGCGGCAATTTCATAGGGACTATAGTGAAAATACAGGTTTTTATCATCAAAATAAAAATTATCAGAGGCCGGAATTTTATCCACTAAAAGCATCTCTGAGTTTTTCACTTCTCCATCTCCATCCATTGTTCCGCTGTTAATTTTATCAATATTTTTCATCAGAATGGCTTCAATCTTATTTTTAGGTAATGAAGTAATATCTTTTAATTCTAATTTTTTGCTGTTTTTAAGATCAAAAACCCTTTCGGAAAATCCGTAGTTATCATGCGCTCCTCCTTCATATCCGCTTCCTACATATTGGATATGCATATAGCCGTTTATATTAGAAATAAGATTCATATGGGAGCTTGAATACCAGTTTTGAGCATAGGTAACGTCTGAAGCCCAGTCTTTATTATCTTTTTTGACAGAGTTGAAATAACTATTCTTTTCACTATCCAGATAAGCCTGAAGACCGGTTTTGGAGAAATCTTTAATTTTTTCATTCTGGAAATAGATGCTGTCCAGTAGCTTTTTATCTTTTAAAGTAGGAAAAACCAACAGCTTTGAAGTGTAGCTCACTTTTAAAGAGTCTGTAATTTTTGTAGAGTCACTGACTTTTACAGAGTCTACTACAAATTCTTCACTTTTTTTGTTTTCTATATTCTCTGCTTTTGCCGCCGTTTCATTTTTTTTACAGGCGGCAACTGCCAAGAAAGAAGATAATGCTATAACAGCAATCGTATTTTTCATAATTTTATTTTTGGGGTATCAAATACAAAAACCATTCAAAAGATGAATGGTTTTCGAAAAAATTTTATTTTTTTGTTTAACTCCTGCCAAACATTACTTTTTAACAAGGCTGATCACCTGATTTTCAAATTTTGAAGCAACTCCCCAGATTTGTTTAAATGCAGGATAATATTCTTTCGGATAATCTGAACTGCTAATTTTTGAGGTAGTGGTAATCTCCAGTTTATTTCCTATTTGTTTTACAGAATAGTTGTATTCTATTTCTTTATCTTCTGTAACAATTTTTTTCTCTTTAGGCATTTCCTCAATCACATATCCTTCAGGGATTTCAAGAATCACCTTTTTTATTTTGGTCGTTGGTGATCCAAAATCGATAGGGAATTTTCTGGCTTCCGTCTGATCAAATTCATTGGAGTTCTTATTTAAAAACAACATGGGATTAATGATCATTTTCTTTCCTACTTTGTCAATAAGATTCGTTGAAGAAAACTTCATGCTACTTTCAAACTCGCCGTTCTCCAATACTTTTGAATCAATATCCGTGAAATCCATTGAAAAATTCTCTTTATACTGCTTTTTATATTTTTCAGGGTTTTCATCGTAATCATCCTTCACATACATTGCAAACACACCGGTATCTCTGTCAGAATAAGCACCGGAAACACTGCCATCTTCATTAATTTTCGCATTTACGGTAAGGTAAGTATTTCCAGGTTTAGTATTTACCATCTGAAGTTGAACAGCTTTCTCCTTACCCAGCAAAATACCAAATTGGTTCCAGTCTCTCAGAG
Source organism: Chryseobacterium sp. Marseille-Q8038 (assembly GCF_965111995.1). Classification (NCBI taxonomy): domain Bacteria; kingdom Pseudomonadati; phylum Bacteroidota; class Flavobacteriia; order Flavobacteriales; family Weeksellaceae; genus Chryseobacterium; species Chryseobacterium sp. Marseille-Q8038. The sequence goes on from NZ_CBCOPN010000001.1 coordinate 2,049,608, forward strand.
GAAGTTCATTCATGGAAGATTGTTTTGAAGTAGCATCAAAGATTTGAATACCTCCTGCAGTTTCTACAGCTGCTAAAACAAAATTGGTGTTGGTAACGTTGGGAGATACAATATTAATCAGTCCGTTCTCTACCGTTGAAATAAGTAATGGATCTGCTTTAATATTTGCTTCACGAAGAAGCATTATTAAGAACAGGTTAATTTCTGCAGCATTACCTGTTTTGCTTTCAATCAGTTTTTTGATACCGTCTTCCGTATAGATTCCTTTATCTTTATTCCATGTAAATGTTTTCTGAACATATCTGAATATGGCATTTGCTTTTTCAAGGTCAGTTTTCATATCAGCTATTCCCGCCGGCATATTTTCTTTCGCCAGTTTTGTTTTTTTAAGCTCACCTCCGAAATCATTATTATCATAAAGTCTTTTCTTAATCTGTTCCCAGGAAGATGAGTATAATTTAAGTTCTCCAAAATTGGTGGAATTAAGCTCAGCACTGATTTTTGTGCGAAAGTTTCTGCTATTTCTCACGAACTTCTCCGCTTTAAAACCTTTCAAATTTTCAAAGCCGAATCTGTATGTTCTATATTGGGCACCATATAATGTTCTGTCAGAAACTTCATTATATTTAGGAGTAAGGCTTCCGGTATAGTTAATATTATAAGAAATACTCACAGGCGTATCCATAACATATTCTGTGTAAAGTGAGGGAGTATCCAGCTCAATAACGATTTCAGGAATAGTATAAAGAAATGCAAACGGTGTGATCACTTCATACTGATATTCTAATACCGATCCGTCTTTCACATTAGGAAAAGCAAATTTGTTAACCGTAGTATTTTTATTTTCTTTGCTTTTATATTTGGAGCTTTTTTCAACCTTTACCGGTACAGCCTTTCCACCTTCCAGATTATAGGTAAATGCCTTGAATTTAGTTAATGATTCATGTTCATTAACTCCCGTATAAAGAGGAACTTCTACATTTAATAAGTCTTCTGCATTATCTTTTTTGTAAATTTTTACTCTGTAAATATATTCTCTGTGTAGATCACCGGTAGATGCATCTACTCTGAAATGTATAGATCTGTACAAAACTTCAGCGGGTGCATTTTCATCCAGTAAAGATTTAACTTTTGATAAATCTGCTTCTGAAAATTTTGGAGCCTCTAAAAACTCATGTTTTTGCGCTTTAATACATATAAGGTTTGTAGAACAAACCAATAACAATACTATTTTTCTCATCATTATGCCTTTGTAATTAAAATTTTTGAATTGTCCATGTTTATTGTTTTCTTTATGAAGTTTACATATTCGTTATATTTTTCTTTGGGATAAGCTCCTTTATTGATTTGTATTTTTCTTTTCACGAGGATTCCCTCTCCATTCTTTACAAAATTTAATGTATAGAAACCATATTCAGATTTAAGGTTGATATTTTCAGGAGTCTCTTCTACTTTATATCCATTGGGAAGGCTGAAACTGATTTCATATTCATCCTCATAAGATTGTCCGATTTCAAAAGGAAGCTGACGGCTTTCGTCCGTTTTATGGATGGCATCATTGTATATAGGAACGGCTCTGAATAGTAAACTGTTTCCTACTTTTTTAGCATAATGGCTGGCTTTAAAATCAATATCGTAGGTTATGAAAGCATTGTCTCTATTATTGACAAAATTTTTCATTTCTACTTTTTCAAAGTTCAAAATATCCAAAGATCTTTTTAAAGCATCATTTCTTTCTTTGGGACTTAAACCGGTAAATGCTAAATTATAATCATACTGGTATCCTGTGTAATGAAAACTTCCTTCACCCTGAATACTGTTATCCTCTCCTACTTTGATTTTCATGACCTGTTTTTCTTTATTCTGTTCGGCAGAATATACAGGAGTATTAATGAGTTCTATTCCCGTTTTCTTTACTGAAAGTACATTTCGGTCTGTTGTGCTGTACCCCAGGTGGTTGAATGCAATTTGTTGGGATGTATTCTCAAGCCAGATATTCCCTTTTTCTGTAGGTACCATTAAAATAGCATGGTTCCCTCCCATTCTTGGGAAGTCCGGATCAAAAGATATCTGGGAAGCTCCGGAATTAATAACACAATAATAAGAAGGTACTCCTGCTTCATCAAGAAGAGTTTTCATATAATTGGTAAGTCCTTTACAGTCTCCGTAGCCTTTTTTGTCCACTTCATCAGGAAGCATTGGAAGCCATCCGCCAATTCCCAGCCCTACGTAGATGTATCTGGTCTTATTCTGCATATACTGATAAATCGTCTTTACTTTATCTTCTACAGATCCTTGTAAGTTCAGCGATGCTATCTCAGATTTGATAGCCGGAGTAGAAACGGCAACAGGTTCTACAAGGTTATTGTAGTACCATGTTCCAAAATCTGTCCAGTTCGTCAAAGTACCCTGTTTTCCTGCAAGATTAAATTTCGCCAGAGAGAAACTTACTTTCGGTAAAATTTTGGCAGGTTGTGGAATTAAAGAAATATCATCAATGGCGGGAACGTTTTTATAGGTAAATACTTTTTCATTGGCACTTCCACTTTCTGCAACTGATGCATAATTGAACTTTGACGGATATGTTTTCGTTCTAAGCTCTATCCCGGAGGTGTTGATAATTTTAAATTCCGCTTCTTCCAAGGAGGTATTGGTAGAAAAGAAAGGTACAAAATCAGGAATAAAAACCGTATTTTTATCTGATATCTGATAAGAGAAATCTACTGTATAAGGATATTCCGTTGGAGTATAATTAAAAACCAGAATTCTGCTATCAGAATAAAAAATTCCGTGACGGTTATTGGCAAAATCACCAAAATCTGATTTTGAAAAACTTTTTATTTTCTTTCCTGCTTCATTATAGATGGTAACTTTCACATCAGAGATACTGTTTCCTTTGTCATAGGAGATATAGGCAACTGCTTTATCATCACCATCTTTATTTAAAACAGTTTTTACCGTATTAACCTGATATTTTATATCATCAATCTTATGAATGTTCACAGTGGTCAGATCTTTTCTGACTACCATATTAGCATTTTTCTTTAAATTTTCAGGAATTGCAGAGGCAGGATAGCTCTGTGCAAAATAGAATGAGGCGGCAGATAAAGCCCCCAAGACTAGTATTTTCATCATTACTGCTAATTTTAAATGAATTATTAAAATTTTGTATTATTTTTTCACCAAACTAATGACCTGATTTTCCGTTTCAGAGATCGTTTTCCAGACTTGTTTAAAAAACGGATAGTATTCTTTTGGGTAATTTTGACTGGCAATACCTATTTTTGAGGTAATTATTATTTTATTACCAAGTGTTTCGACCTTGTATAAAAAAGATATTTCCTGATCATCCGTAGCCATCTTTTTATCTTTCGGAAGGCTTAACACTTTATAATTTTCAGGAATTTCAAGTTCTATTCTTTTTTCTTTATTAAAAGCAGAAATAAAGTCAATCTGATATTTCCTTTCATGGGACTGATCAAACAATTCTTTTTCAGCATTTAAAAACATGATTAGATTGATAATGATTTTGTCTCCTATTACATCCATCAGGTTAGAATCGGAAAATGCCATCTGAGTTTCAAAATCACCATTGTCCAGGAGTTTTGGCTCCACATTTTTCCCGTCTATATTATATCGCGACGGAAACACCTGTTTATATTTATCTTTGTTTCTATCAAATTCATCATAAGAGTTAATTGCATACATGCCGCTATCCTTTTGTGTGAAAATTCCTTTTACTAAAGAATTTCCCAGGTCTAAGCTGGCTTTGATATTCATCTCTTCTTTACTGATATTGGTATTAGAGAATGACAGAGATGTTCCTTTTTTTCCTTCCAATAAAATTCCGAAATCATTCCAATCCCTCTCTGGTAGCATATTTACCTTAGAATTAAATGAAGTTGCATCATAAAAATAAATTTGATTATTAATTTTAACGGATGTCAAAACAAAATTTAAATTATTGATATTAGGTGAAATAACATTCAGAATACCATTGTCAACAGTAGAAATCAGAAGAGGATTAGCTTCAATTCCGGCATCTCTCAAAAGCATAGTCAAAAGAAGATTTATATCTGCACTGTTTCCAGATTTTGTTTTGATAAGCTGTCTTAGATTCTGGGAAGCCATTATTCCTGTCTTCTCGTTCCATCTATAATTTTCTTTAACAAAATTGAAAATTTTATCTGCTCTTCCTAAAGGGTCATAATAGGTTTTAATATTCTCAGGAAGAATATCTTTCACATTACCTTTTAAAAAACTTCCAAAGTCATCAAAGCTATAAAGCTTGTCTGCAAGGTTGTTCCAGTCTTTGAACTCACTATACGTAAAATATTTGGTTGAAAACCTTTTAAGTTCAGGTTTAATTTTCCCTCTGAATCTATTCAGGTCTTTTACATATTTTTCCTTCTGAATAGATTTCATATCCTCATATCCAAATCTGAAAACATTATATAAAGCTCCTAAACGATCCTCAGTAGTGGAAATATGGTATTTCGGTTTAAAAATACTTCCTGTGCTGTTAAAAGAATACGTAATAGGCTCATCAGGATATTCCAAATTATACTCCTGATAAACAACCGGAATATTGTATTCCAGAAAATATACCGGATTGGAGATATTATTACTCGTCACTTTATAGCTGTATTCTATTACAGATCCGTCTGAAATATTAGGTAGAGCAAGTTTATAAATATTTACCCTTTCAGTAAAATTCTCTTTTAACTGTTCTTTTTTATCAATTATTATTTTTTCGACTTTATTATTGGAGAGGTTATATATTCTCACTTCAAACTTACTCAGCGATTCATCGGTAAGAAGAGGGATGTTTATATTAAGCCAATCTTCTGAGCGCTTTTTGTCGTAGATTTTAATTTTTGAATACCACTCTTTTTCCAAAGAATTATCATTCATGATATTATATCGAACACTATTGTAGAGAATCTCAGCAGGAGCATCTTTTTCTATAAGTGAATTCGTTTTTTTTAGATCAACTTCATCAAATAAAGGCGGAGAGAGGAATTTATGCTGTGCAAAAAATGTATTAAATACAAGGCAGCTCACCGCTACTGTAAGTTTAGCATTAATTTTCATCGGTTTTTATTGATTTTGAGAATTCGTAGAAATTGCAGAAGCAGGGTCGCTCTGCCCGAAATAGAATGAGGCGGTAGATAAAGCCTCCAAGACTAATATTTTCATCATAGTTATTAAAGTTATACAAAAATAATAAAATCTTAATAACTGTTAAAAAAAATATAAAAGGCTTCAACATATGAAGCCTTCAACCTAATACTTAAAAAGTAAATTTTACTTGTACTTATAAGGATATGAACACATTATCAACTTTTCATTTTCTATTTCTGAAAAGTTAGAACAGAATATTTATAATCATTCTATTTTGGAGAAGGAATATTTATTCTGTTTTTATGAAGGGTAAAACTTCATATTGTCTGCATTTCAAAAATAGAATAAAATATGATTCATGTATTTCAAATATTGTAGAATTAATAATAAGAAGAAGTACAATTAATTCTACAACCCTGAAATTTGCTCATAAAAAAAAGACTCCAATACTGAAGTCTTTTAGTTTTTTTTCTTTCTTTTTAATCATTCGGAACCAGTTTACTATCAAATTGATCGCTTCCAAGCCCCAGTACAGGAATAAAGATAAATCCAAAAAGAAGAATCAAAATAGTGTAGAGAGGTGTTTCTTTGGAAAATCCTTTGGCAAGCCTGTCATATACTACCCAGCATGCAAAAATGTTTACCAGTGGAATAAAGAAAAGAATGATCCACCAAATGGGTTTTTTAACGATTTCTAATAGTACAATTGTATTATAAATGGGAATAAAGGCGGCCCAGGCATCTTGTCTTCCTGCTTTCTGGAAGATTTTGTACATGCAATATCCATAGAATATATAACATAGCAGGCCGAAGAACATTGTTCCGAGTCCTAATCCTGCAGCGGCTGCGCCAGACACTGCATCTGTCCCATTATAAGGATCTGTTTGTAAAAGAGTTAACATATTATTGTTTTTTTGGTTTATCCAAATATAAAAAAAGCTTCTAAATAATTAGAAGCTTTTTTTATTATATTTTTAAAAACGTTTATGCATCAATTTTTGCATATTTCGCATTTTTCTCGATAAACTCTCTTCTCGGTGGTACCTCATCCCCCATCAACATAGAGAATACACTGTCTGCTTCTACTGCATTATCAATAGTTACCTGCTTCAGAATTCTGTGTTCAGGGTTTAGTGTTGTTTCCCAAAGCTGTTCAGGGTTCATTTCTCCAAGACCTTTGTAACGCTGTACTTCTACACCTTTACCATCCGGAGCCATTTCTAAAGTAAACTCTTCACGTTCTTTTTCGTTATAAGCATATACTTTTTTGTTCCCTTTCTTTAATAAGTATAAAGGAGGTTGAGCAATATAGATATATCCATTCTCAATAAGTTCCTTCATATATCTGAAGAAGAAAGTAAGGATCAATGTAGAAATGTGAGATCCATCAATATCGGCATCGGTCATGATAACAATTTTATGGTATCTTAATTTTGCCATATTTAAAGCTTTACTATCTTCTTCTGTTCCTACAGAAACTCCTAGTGCAGTATAAATATTTCTGATTTCCTCGTTATCATACACTTTATGAAGCATAGACTTCTCTACGTTCAAAATCTTACCTCTTAATGGTAGAATAGCCTGGAAGTGTCTGTCTCTACCCTGCTTCGCTGTTCCACCTGCGGAATCTCCCTCTACAAGAAAAAGTTCAGATTCAGCCGGGTCTTTGGATGAACAGTCAGATAGTTTTCCTGGAAGACCAGAACCTCCCATTGGAGATTTTCTCTGAACCATTTCTCTAGCCTTTTTAGCTGCTTGTCTTGCTTTAGCTGCTAAAACAACTTTCTGAACAATGATTTTAGCTTCATTAGGGTTTTCTTCCAGGAAGTTAGTAAGCATTTCTCCTACAATCTTATCAACAGCACCGGAAACTTCAGAGTTTCCTAATTTTGTTTTGGTCTGTCCTTCAAACTGAGGTTCCATTACTTTTACAGAAACTACAGCTGTAAGTCCTTCACGGAAGTCATCACCGGTAATTTCTACTTTTTCTTTTGCCGGAAGGCCTAATTCATCAGCATATTTCTTTAAAGTTCTTGTTAAAGCTCTTCTGAAACCTGCCAGGTGAGTACCTCCTTCGTGCGTATTGATATTATTAACGTAAGAGTGAAGATTTTCGTTAAATGATGTGTTATAACGCATTGCCACCTCAACAGGAATATCATCTCTTTCGCCTTCCATGAAGATCACATGCTCCATAATAGATTCACGGCTACCATCGATGTAAGCAACAAATTCTTTCAAACCACCTTCAGAATGAAAAACTTCTGAACGGAAAGAACCGTCTTCCAATTTTTCTCTTTCATCGGTAAGCGTAATCGTAATTCCTTTATTTAGGTAAGAAAGCTCTCTTAAACGGCTTGCTAATGTATCGTAATTATAGATTAATTCTGTAAATATAGTATCATCCGGCTGGAAAAACTGTTTAGTTCCTCTTGTATCACTGTGACCGATTTCTTCAACCTGAGTCTGTGCTTTTCCTTTAGAATATATCTGTTGATAGATATTCCCGTCTCTGTAAACTGTAGTTACCATTTCGTTAGAAAGTGCATTCACACACGAAACCCCTACCCCGTGAAGACCTCCCGAAACCTTATAAGAGTCTTTATCAAACTTACCTCCGGCTCCAATTTTTGTCATTACCACTTCAAGGGCAGATTTCTGCTCTTTTTCGTGGAAATCAACCGGGATACCTCTACCGTTATCACTTACTTCAATTCCGTTTCCTTCCTTGATGCTAACGAAGATCGTATCACAGTACCCTGCCAATGCCTCGTCAATAGAGTTATCTACTACTTCATAAACCAAGTGGTGAAGCCCTCTGACTCCTACATCACCAATGTACATTGAAGGACGCATACGTACGTGCTCCATTCCTTCCAATGCCTGAATACTACTAGCTGTATATTGTTTTTGACTCATATTAAATATTAAAAATCTTGCTCTATGCAAAGACTTACAAATATCGTGATTTTTTTCGAGGTATGAAAGTTAAAAAGTGTCAAAAAAATGTAGAGTTTTCTTAGTGAAAACATAAGGAAAAGTATTCCAATAAAAGATTCAAAATTAAAATGTATGGGTGAAATATCAACTGTTGTAAATCATATTCAACATCAATAATTTATGCGTAAATTTATTTACTGAAAAGTTGATATTATGGATGATTTTATAGCAGCACGCGCCCAGATGGCACTATCTCTGGGTTTTCACATTATATTCTCCTGTGTGGGTATGGTGATGCCTTTTCTCATGGCTTTTGCCCATTGGAAATACTTAAAAACCAATAATGAAGTATATAAAGGACTGACAAAAGCATGGAGCAAAGGAGTCGCTATTCTTTTTGCTACCGGAGCTGTTTCCGGAACAATGCTATCCTTTGAGCTCGGGCTTTTGTGGCCCGGTTTTATGAAACATGCAGGCCCTATTTTCGGAATGCCTTTTTCATTGGAAGGAACGGCCTTTTTCATCGAGGCTATTGCCATCGGATTCTTCTTATATGGCTGGGAAAGATTCAATAAATGGTTTCACTGGTTCTGCGGATTTCTTGTAGGAGTAAGCGGGCTGGCTTCCGGAATTCTGGTGGTAGCAGCCAACTCATGGATGAATTCTCCCACCGGTTTTGATTATATTAACGGTCAGTATCTTAATATAGATCCTATTAAAGCGATGTTTAATGACGCATGGTTTCCACAGGCTCTTCACATGACGGTTGCTGCATTTTGTGCCACAGGATTTGCTGTAGCCGGAGTGCATGCCTTTATGATTATGCGCAAAAGAAACATTGAATTTCATACCAAAGCTTTTAGAATTGCTGTAGGATTTGCTCTTATTGGAGCATTTGGTGCCCCTTTAAGTGGTGATATTGCAGCAAAATCAGTAGCAGAAAGACAACCTATCAAACTGGCTGCAATGGAAGCTCATTTTGAAACTGAGAAAGGCGCTGCATTTGTGATTGGGGGAATTCCTGATGAGGAAAAGGAAGAAATAAAATATGCTATAAAAATTCCAAAAGTTTTAAGCTTTCTGGTAAGCAATGATTTCAATTCTGAAGTAAAAGGTCTTAAAGATTTCCCGAGAGATGAATGGCCTCCGATTGCGGTTGTTCACTACGCTTTTCAGATTATGATTTTCTTCGGAGTGGTGATGATTGGTATTGGCGCTATTTATTTATATGCTTTCTTCTTCAAAAAAGAATGGCTGAGTAAAAATTGGCTGTTAAAGACCTTTTTAATAGCCACCCCTTTCGGATATATTGCGCTGGAAGCAGGATGGACAGTGACGGAAGTCGGAAGACAGCCCTGGATTATTTACGGAATTATGAGAACGGTAGATGCGGTAACACCAATGCCTGGAATACAGTATTCATTCTACTTCTTTACTGCTATTTTCGTCTCATTATCATTGATTCTTATCTTCCTTTTAAAAAGACAGATCCAAATGGTACCGAAGCTTTACGACCCTACCGACTCTCAGTTTAACGATAAAAACAACAAATCATGATCTACATTGTAATAGGTTTTCTCTGGCTATCTATCTGTCTTTATATTATTCTGGGAGGTGCTGATTTCGGAGCGGGAATTGTAGAGCTTTTCACTCATAAAAAAGCCAGAAATAAGACTCAGGAAATCATGTATGAGTCTATTGCGCCTGTATGGGAAGCCAATCATATGTGGCTGATCATCGCCATTGTAATTCTCTTTGTAGGATTCCCCGAAATCTATACGACGATGTCTACCTATCTTCACATTCCTTTGGTTTTGATGCTTTTGGGGATTATCGCGAGAGGAACAGCATTTACGTTCAGACATTACGATGCAGTAAAGGATAACTGGCAGGTTCTGTATACCCAGATCTTCTACTATGCAAGTCTTTTAACGCCTTTCTTTTTGGGATTAATTGCTGCAGCAACTGTTTCGCATTCTATCAATCCTGATGCTGTAGGTTTTCTGGATTTGTATGTTTTCAGCTGGCTGAACTGGTTTGGAGTTTCTGTAGGTTTGTTTACTGTAGCGCTTTGTGCCTATCTTGCTTCTATCTTTTCATTAAGAGAAACCCGTGATAAAGCTGATCTTTTATTAATGATCAGAAAATCCAAACAGACGATGATCTTCGTTGTGATTACAGGAATTCTGGTATTTGTGACCGCTTATATTTCAGATATTCCTCTTTTGATGTGGGTATTTTCCAAACCTTTGGGGATTATGGCAATTGCCTTTGCAACGATTGCATTATTGCTTATTTTAAGAGCCATGAACCGTCAGAAATTACTTCCTGTACGTGCTTTGGCGGGATTTCAAATGGTGATGATTTTAGTAGCTGCTACTTATCAGCACAATCCGGATATTATTTTATTAGGAAACGGACAGCATCTTTCATTATTGGAGCATATGGCGCCGCCAAAAACTATTGCAGCATTGGGATGGGCTTTGATGCTCGGTTCTTTATTTATCCTGCCGTTTTTATTTTATCTGATGGCTTCTTTCAGTAAGTTGAGAAAATAGATTTACAATGCAGAGCTATAAGGATAAAACAGAGCTTATTGAGGAACTCAGGAAAAGATATGAGCTCTACGATCAGGAATTTAATACCATCAAGGAAGATGAAAAAGATCTTCTTCAACAGGGAGTTGACAAAACTCCATCGCAAAATATTTCCTATCAGTTAGGATGGACCCATCTGCTTTTACAATGGGAAAATGATGAAAGTAAAGGCCTGGAAGTAAAAACGCCCACTCCTGACTATAAATGGAATAACCTGAAAGGATTATATCAATCTTTTTATGATCAATATGGTTCTCATAGCTTACAACAGCAAAGAGAACTGCTGCGAACTCAGGTTAATGAAATTATCACCTGGATAGAAAGCCTTGATCACGACACTTTATTCACTCCCGGACAGAGAAAATGGGCAACAACACCTGCTCAGTGGCCGGTCTGGAAATGGATTCATATCAATACCGTAGCTCCTTTTAAAAATTTCAGGACACAGCTTCGGAAATGGAAAAAAGAAAAAGGTACAGAATAGTTCTGTACCTTTTTCTTTTGATTATAGTTAGAAATATAATTACCAAGGTGTACAATCTAAAATAGCAACCTCATTTTGATTCAAAATTTCATACTCTCCTATTTCTTCATTATATTTTAGAACCAACTGTTTATTAACTTTTAAATCCAGATCACATTTTGGTGTGCTTAATGGTGAAAGTCCCCAAGCTCTCACATACATATTTACAGGATAAATAGAAAATCCATTTCTAAAATCAGAACCTTCTTCAAAATTGAGAGCCTTAAACTCAATCGCCTCAACCTCTTTTATTTTTTTCCCTTTTTTTGTTTTAAAATTTTCACTTAACAAATATTCAGAGATCCATTTTTGAATTGCCGCTTCTATTTTTATTTTTTCTTTTTCAAACATAGATGATATTTTTATTATATATTTCAAAAACTTCACCAATATTAGAATAAAGACATTTTGTCACTGTAAGCAAAAAGACCACCAGAAGGTAGTCTTTTTTATCATTTATTTCTAATATTATATTAAGCTAATTTCATCAAAAGATTTTCGTCAATCTTCTCTACTTTCACAATATTATTCTTTGTCAGAGTTTTGGAAGCTTTATCCCATTTTTTACCGGACAACTGGCTTCTTTCCTTTACTTCAGCTAAAGACATTGCTTCTTCCTGAGAATTAAGGATTTCAAGGATTACTTTTTCATCTTCACCTAATTCAATCTGCGGAACTGCTTTTTCAGGTCTCATCTGCGGGAAGAATAATACTTCCTGGATGGAGGCATTGTTCGTTAAGAACATGATTAATCTGTCCATACCGATTCCTAATCCTGAAGTTGGCGGCATACCGTATTCCAATGCTCTTAAGAAGTCCTGATCGATGAACATTGCTTCATCATCTCCTCTTTCAGATAAAGCCATCTGTGCTTCAAAACGCTCTCTCTGATCAATAGGATCATTAAGCTCTGAATAGGCGTTAGCGATTTCTTTACCGCATACCATTAATTCGAAACGTTCTGTTAAGCCTTCTTTGCTTCTGTGTTTCTTTGTCAGTGGAGACATTTCGATCGGATAATCTGTAATGAAAGTCGGCTGAATGAAGTTTCCTTCACATTTCTCACCGAAGATCTCATCAATCAGTTTTCCTTTCCCCATCGTCTCGTTTACTTCGATACCGATAGATTTCGCAAAATCATATAATTCCTTCTCCGTCTTTCCTGTGATATCAAATCCTGTATATTTCAGGATCGCTTCCGTCATAGAAACTCTTGGATAAGGAGCTTTCCAATTGATGGTATGTTCACCAAAAGTAGATTCTGAATTTCCGTTCACCTGAATAGCACAGAATTCCAATAATTTCTCAGTAAAATCCATCATCCAGTTGTAATCTTTGTAAGCTACATAGATTTCCATAGCGGTAAACTCTGGATTGTGAGTTCTGTCCATTCCTTCATTTCTGAAGTTTTTAGAGAACTCATATACTCCGTCAAAACCACCTACGATCAATCTTTTCAGATATAATTCGTTGGCAATTCTTAAATATAATGGAATATCCAATGCATTGTGGTGCGTGATAAACGGTTTTGCTGCAGCTCCACCAGGGATCGACTGTAGAATAGGCGTTTCCACCTCAAAATATCCTGCATCATTAAAGAAGGTTCTCATAGCATTGAACATTTTTGTTCTCTTCACGAAAATTTCTTTAACCTGCGGATTTACCGTCAAATCTACATAACGCTGTCTGTATCTTAATTCAGGATCTGTAAATCCGTCGTGTACAACACCATTTTCATCAGTTTTAGCCTGAGGCAGAGGACGTAATGCCTTCGTAAGAAGAACGAAATTTTTCACTAAAACCGTCTTCTCTCCTACCTGAGTCGTAAACAATTCTCCTTCAATACCGATAATATCTCCGATATCCAAAAGGTGTTTGTATACTTCATTATATAGTTCTTTATCTTCACCCGGACAGATTTCGTCTCTGTTGAAGTAAACCTGGATTTTTCCTTTAGAATCCTGCAATTCAGCAAAAGAAGCCTTACCTTGAATTCTGCGGGACATCAATCTACCAGCGATCTTCACCTGTTTACTTTCAGAAAAGTCCTGTTTTATAGATTCTGTAGTATCTGTAATGGTATACTCATCCGCAGGGAACGCATTAATCCCCATTTCAGTAAGCTTATTCAGCTTTTCTCTTCTAATGATTTCTTGTTCTGATAATTGCATTTCTTATTTTTCTAAAAGCGTACAAATTTAGGCATTTTTGACCTGACCATCAATGCTTTTTTCAGAAATTTTAAAATGTGAAGAGGAATGGTGCTGAGATACGAGATTCGGGATATTGGGATATAAGATTCGGGAAGCTATCAATAGTGAATTTTGCTTCGCAAGTGAATGGTGAATTTTTTAATAGAGCTAGAACGTCTATCCTTAATTTTAAGCATCAACGAAATAAACTTGCAACAAAAAAACCAACAACCAGTAACTTAACTAAAAACTTTGAATTTTGAATCTTAAACTTTTACATAAGCCACCCTCTTCTATCCTTCTGAGGAATAAACGTCCAGGCCAGCATTCTGCTTATCTTTTGTCCCTGAGCCATATCAATCGTTTTCACTTCTACGGCTTTTACTTTCTTTAAAAGATGAGTCAGTTTATCGAGATTGTCTTTTTTAGACACCAGACACGTGAACCAAAGAACCTGAGATGAAAACAATACACTTTCATTAATCATCTTCGTGATAAAAGCCAATTCACCTCCTTCACACCATAGCTCAGATTGCTGACCGCCAAAGTTTAGCAAAGGCTTTACTTTCTTTGATTTATTAAGATTTTTTGTTTTCCTGATGTTCCCTTTCATTGCTGACTCTTCAGAATCATGAAAAGGAGGATTGCACATCGTAAAGGCAAACCTGTCTTCAGAACCAATGATATTTTTAAAGATATGATCAGCATTTGGCTGACGTTTTAATTGAATAACAGAGGAAAGATCCGGGTTTTGATCCAAAATATTTTGAGCATTTTTCAAAGAATCCTGATTAATATCGGTTCCCAGCATCGTCCATCCGTAAGACTTGTGACTGATTAAAGGATACACAAGATTGGCTCCGGTTCCTATATCCAACCCTTTTACAAAATTTCCTGTCGGAATCTTATCAGACTGTTCGGCTAAAAGATCGGCTATATAATGTACATAATCTGCCCGTCCGGGAATGGGAGGACAAAGATTGGTATCGGGAATATCCCAGCCTTTGATGTTATAGAAATGTAAGAGTAACGCTTTATTGAGCAGTTTTACAGCTTTTGGAATGCTGAAATTAATAGTTACCGTCTGATAAGCATTTTCGAAAACATAGTGTTTCAGTTCCGGCACACAAGAAATAAGCTGATCAAAATCATAGGGATTGCGATGCAGATTTCTTGTGTGCAGACTGGATTTTTCAGCGGACATATTTTACTTCTTCTGACTTAAAATATATTCCACCATTTTTTTGGCATCTTCTTTAGATACCTGTGGATGGGCAGCCATAGGCACACTTCCCCAAACTCCACTTCCGCCTTCAATAATTTTGGAAGCCAGCAGTTCTGTATCCTTTTCGGAATATTTTCCTGCAATTTCCTTATAAGAAGGTCCTATCATTCTCTCATTCACAGAGTGGCATCCCGAGCAATCCAATGTTTCCATGATCTGATCACCTGAAAGATTAGTTTTTGCCGGCTCTGAAACAGAAGCTGTCTCAGAAGAAGCCGCCACTTCTGCTGTATTTTCTTTTTTAGAACAGGAAATGATCATAAGACCAAGAGCTCCTGCTAAAAGTATTTTTTTCATTATTTCTTAGCTGTAGAATCTGTTTTAGCAGCTTCTGGTGCAGGAGCAGCCGGAGTTGCAGCAGCTGGAGCAGCAGTTTTAGCCGTAGAATCTACAACAGTAGTTGCTTCTGGCTCTTCAAGCATCGTGTTGCTATCCTGTAAAGAATGATCTGGCTTTTTTTTGCAGCTTGCTAATAATAAACCTCCGATAAATGCGATTGCTAATACTTTTTTCATTTTATTCTAATTTGGAAGCAAAAGTATAAAAAATAAACTTTTAAACTTATGACAAATGTTTTCTTTAAGAAATATTTTTACAGCCTGGATTTTAATCTGATGATTAAAAAATAATTCAAACAGTAGGGAAATTTAAATTAGGTTGCTATTTTTGTATAACAAATTACCAAAATCAATCTAAAAATATGAAACTTATGACCAAAAAAAGTGTATTCAGTACAGCGTTTGTTGCTCTACTTTCTTCCCTCCTTCTTTCATGTGATAACTCATCAAACGATCCTCATTCAGAATATTCTGATAAAATTGAATCAGTAACGCTTTTAAAAACAACAAAGTCGTGGGACGGAACAGTGTATCCAGCCTACCCAACAACGCAACCGGAAATTTCGGTTCTTAAAATTGCTGTACCACCCAATTCGGCTCTGAACTGGCATAAACACTCAGTCATCAATGCAGCTTATGTAGAAAAAGGAGAAATCCAGATAGAAAGAAAAGAAGATGGCAAAACACAGTGGGTGAGAAAAGGTCAGGTACTTCCTGAAATGGTTAATGTTGGCCACAGAGGCAAAACCGGAGATCAGGGAGCCACCTTAATTGTTTTCTACAGCGGAACTCCTGATATTCCTTTGTCTGAACCTGTAAAATAGTTGTTTTAAACGCTATGTTCGCAAAGCAATTATGATAAAACTCTATTTTTTTGTTCGCAAGGGCACTTCGTTTAGCTAATGACTTTATGATTATTTTTCCCAGTCGCATTAATACCTGCGAATCAATACTCCTTAATCATAATGTACCTTGCTGAGTGAAAAACCTTTGCGACCTTTTTACATTCATATTAATAACATCTTTGCGAACATAGCGTTTACATAATAGTTGCTTTAAACGCTATGTTTGCAAAGCAAATATGATAAAACTCTATTTTTTTGTTCGCAAGGGCACTCCGTTTAGCTAATGACCTATGATTATTTTTTCCAGTCGCATTAATACCTGCGAATTAATACGCCTTAATCATAATGTACCTTGCTGAGTGAAACACCTTTGCGACCTTTTTACATTCATATTAATAACATCTTTGCGAACATAGCGTTTACATAAAAGATTATAATAGTATATTTATTGTATGGTTTTAATTTCAAAAATTCTGTTTTTTACCAGCCATCATGGTTTTTATACTGTGGTGCTGTTATTTGTGTTCTTTGGACTTCTCTCCTATCTGACTAAAAAAGCATTGTTTTTGATTCCGATCATTCCATTGGCTATCTTAAACGGATTTGGAGGACAATTTTTGAACGCCTGGTTCTTAAACAAATACGGAGTTGAAAGTACCGCTATCATTACTTCAGATGTAGAAACCAATTCTACCCTGAATGATATGTATATCCACGATTACGAAGCCATTGTAAAAAAGCAGGATGGAAAATACACCACTACTTTCTTCTCCACTACCAGTGCAGCCATCTATCCTATCAGCAATTCAATCAGAATACCTGATGACAAGGATATTCCGGTAAAATACATTCCCGGATACGAAAAAAACATAGTTATCCTGTATGATCAGTCCAGGGAAGGACAAATTTTATTGCAATATGAAAAGCAAGCTCCTGTCAACTCTGCAAAAACCAAATATGAGGCAGACAAAACGAATAAGGAATTCATTGAAGAATACATTTCTACCATGGAAAATTATTTAGAATATTATAATGATGAAACTTATAAAGAAAAAATCAAGGAATTGAAACAAGAGCTCAAACAGCTTAAATAAAGGATTTTTATATTAAGTTTTTGTATTTCTTTAGTTTTTTTAGTTTTTGTATTAAAAAAATTTCTACATTTGTCCCATGTTAAAAATGAACAACAATATTTGGTGGTGGCTTTCAAACTCTTCGTCGGGTCTGAAGGTATTGTCATGTTGTTAATTACAGCAGAAATAATCAAAAAACAATATATAGGCTTTGACGGATACCGTTAAAGCCTTTTTTTTATTCCTCAACTTAAAAAAAACAACAAGATGTTTACTGACACAATTACAATAAAAACTGTTTCGAAAAAAACACTGGGAGACCTTCATACTCCCATGAACATTTATCTTAAAATCAGAGATAAATTCAGGGATACCATTCTTCTGGAAAGTTCAGATTCAAAAAGTATTGACAATAATTTTTCCTTTATCGCAGTGAATGCCATTGCCGGAATTGAAGTGAAGAACCTCAACGAATTTGAAATTAAGCTTCCTGCTTCTGCTCCCGTAAAGCAATTGATTAATGAGCGAAATATCACGGATATATTTGAAGACTTCCGTAATATTTTTAAATGTGAAGAAACCCATGATCCTATAGAACAGACTGCACAGAGCCTTTTTGGATACACAAGCTTCGAAGCAGTACAGTTTTTTGAAAACATTCATCTTAAAGAACAAAGCAAGGAAGTTGAAATTCCTGTTTTGAGATACAGATTATACCAATATGTAATTGCGATCAACCATTTCAATGATGAAATGTATATCATTGAAAATTTTATTAAGGATGTAAAATCTGAACTTCATCTTTTAGAAAACCTTATTAAAAATCAGAATACTCCGGTTTATCCTTTTGAAAAAACGAGTGAGGAAACCTCTAATATCACAGACGAAGATTATCTTGAACTGGTAAAAACAGCCCAGAAACACTGTATGCGCGGTGATGTCTTCCAGCTGGTTCTGAGCAGAAGATTTGAGCAGAAATTCAAAGGAGATGAATTCAATGTATACCGTGCCTTGAGAAACATCAACCCTTCTCCTTACCTCTTCTATTTTGATTACGGAAATTATAAACTATTCGGATCAAGTCCTGAAAGCCAATTAATCATCAAAAACAACAAAGCTATTATCCACCCTATTGCCGGAACCTCTAAAAGAACAGGAAATCTGGAAACGGATCTTGAAGCTATCGAAGTTTTAAAAGCTGATCCTAAAGAAAATGCAGAACACACCATGCTGGTTGACCTGGCAAGAAATGATCTTGGTAAACTTGGAAAAAATGTTACGGTGACTAAGCTTAAAGAAATCCAGCTATTCTCTCACGTTATTCATATGGTAAGTGAAGTGACGGCAGATGTGGCGGATGATATCAATCCTCTTGAAATGGTTTCTGCCACCTTCCCACAGGGAACACTCAGTGGGGCTCCTAAGCATAAAGCGCTCCAGCTGATCAATGAATATGAGAAAGATTCCCGTGGATATTACGGAGGCTGTATTGGAATCATCGGATTGAATGGTACCTGCAACCAGGCTATTATGATCAGAACATTTTTAAGCAAAAACAACACTTTATTTTATCAGGCGGGTGCCGGTCTTGTCGCAAAATCAGTTCCTGAAAATGAACTGCAGGAGGTTAATAATAAACTGAATGCCCTGAAAAAAGCAGTGGAAAAAGCAGAAAAAATAGTTGAAAAATAAAATAAGCCTCACCAACCAGCAACTAGCAACTAGCAACTAGCAACTAGCAACCTAACAAAAAAACAATGAACAACAATATAAACACTCAGCAGCCACCGCTTAAAGTTCTCGTTTTCGACAACTATGACAGCTTTACCTACAACCTTGTCCAGACTATTGAAAGAATTCTGGATCAAAAAGTAGACGTGGTAAGAAATGATGAAATAACCCTTGCAGAGATTGATCAATATGACAAAATTATTCTTTCTCCAGGACCCGGAATTCCTGAAGAAGCAGGCATTTTATTAGAGCTGATTAAAGAATATGCTCCTACAAAAAGTATTCTTGGCGTATGTCTCGGACAACAGGCTATTGCGGAAGCTTTCGGAGGAAGTTTAATCAACCTGTCTGAAATCTTCCACGGAGTGGCTACAACTACTGAGCTGACAAAAGAAGACACCAAACTTTTCAAAGGTTTAAATTCCGGATTGGAAGTAGGAAGATATCACAGCTGGGCCGTCAATCCGTCAGATTTCCCGGAAGAACTGGAAGTTACTGCTGTAGATAAAGACGGAATGATCATGGCTTTGCAGCACAAAACATATGATGTACATGGAGTACAGTTTCACCCTGAAAGCATTTTAACGCCCGAAGGAGAAGTAATCATTAAAAATTTCCTTGTATAATGGAAACATTAGAAACCCCTGCAACAACAATAAAAACACCACAAATGAAAGAAATACTGCAATACCTGTTCAACCATAATACCCTGTCAAAATCAGAAGCCAAAGCGATGATGATTGAGATTGCACAGAATAAATTCAATGCTGCAGAAGTGACTGCATTCATAAGTGTTTTCTTAATGCGAAATATCACATTGAAAGAACTGGAAGGCTTTAGAGAAGCTTTGTTACAAATGGCTGTTCCAGTAAATATTGATGCAACTGATGCCATTGATATTGTAGGAACCGGAGGTGACGGAAAAGACACCATCAATATATCAACATTAGCAAGTTTTGTAGTGGCCGGAGCCGGACAGAAAGTAATCAAACATGGAAATTACGGAGCTTCTACCATTACAGGTTCATCCAATGTACTGGAGGAGCTTGGATATCAGTTCAAAAACACTTCAGAACAATTGAATGAGGATCTTGAAAGAGCTAACATCTGTTTTTTACATGCTCCTTATTTTCACCCTGCATTACAATCAGTAGGACTGTTGAGAAAATCTCTGGGACTAAGAACATTCTTTAATCTTTTAGGCCCGTTAGTGAATCCTGCAAAACCAAAGTATTCCATGATTGGGGTTTATAATCTGGAAATTGCAAGGATTTATCAATATCTCCTTCAAAAAGAAGAACGTGAGTTTATCCTGGTACATGGTCTTGACGGATATGATGAAATAAGCCTTACAGACGACAGTAAAATCATTACAAAAAACGGGGAAGAAATTTATTCTGCAGAAGATTTAGGCTTTCATCCTGTAACGCTGGAAGATATTAAAGCTGGAAGTTCTACTCAGGAAACAGCAAAAATATTTATGAATATTCTGGAAGGAAAAGGTACAGAACAGCAGAACTCTGTGATTCTTGCCAATGCGTCAGTAGCCCTTTACAACACGCATAAATTTGGAACTTATGAAGACTGTCTTCTCCTGGCTAAAGAAAGTCTGCAAAGCGGAAAAGCCTTGAATAGTTTTACTCTTTTAATTAATTAGTCTTATTATTTTTTTAACCGTTAAGAATTTTTAAGTGATGAAGAATCGTTAAGATCATAGCTAAAGCTATTTATTCAGCGAAGTGCTTCATTCTCCATCTTTGATGGAACTTAATTTATCTTATCATCTTAATATCCCTTAATGGTTTAACATTTTTATCATTTTATTAAATTCTGTATCAAATGACTATACTGGATAAAATTATTGAACGAAAAAAGGAGGAAATTGCAGCAGCAAAATCTCACATTTCTCTTGACCAATTAAAAGACACTCAATCCTATGGAAGAGCAACCTATTCTCTGAAAGAATCTATCAAAAATAAAAGTGGAATTATCGCTGAATTTAAAAGACAGTCTCCTTCAAAAGGGATCATTAACAATAGTGTAGAGCCTTTGGAAGTGGTTTCAGCTTACGAAAATTTTGGAGCCAGCGGAATTTCCATCCTGACTGACAGTGATTTTTTTGGAGGAAACTTCAACGATATTCTTAGCGTAAGGAATGAAATTAAAATTCCAATCCTGCGAAAAGATTTTATGATTGATGAATACCAATTTTATGAAGCCAAGAGTATAGGTGCAGATGTTATTTTACTGATTGCATCCTGCCTTTCACCTGCTCAGGTAGAAGAATTCACGGCACTTGCCCATGAACTTAAAATGGAAGTTTTACTGGAAATTCATACCGAAGATGAGCTAAAACATTTCAACTCAAAAATTGATCTGGTAGGCATAAACAATCGAAACCTTAAGGATTTCAAAGTTAATCTTCAACATTCCGTTCAGCTAAAAAATCAGCTTCCAAAAGAAGTATTATCAGTGGCAGAAAGTGGGATTTACAGCCTTGAAGATTTTAAATTTTTAAAGGAAAAAGGATTTGACGGCTTCCTGATGGGAGAATATTTCATGAAAAATACAGATCCAGCCAAAGCTTTTGAAGAATTTGCTTCTCAAATTTAAAATAAATAACAATGAACCTGCAACCTATAAACTCAAACCTGCTGCCAAAACTCAAAGTCTGTGGTCTCACAAAACCGGAACAGATTCAGGAATTGATTTCTATGAGGGTAGATTTCCTTGGTTTTATCTTCTATGAAAAATCTCCAAGATATGTTTTGAACCACCTGAGCCTGGAAGAGATCTCAACCATTAATCATCAGGGAAAAGTGGGCGTTTTTGTCAATGAAGAATTAGATATCATTGTAAAGATCGTTCAGCACGCAGATTTAAATTTTGTACAGCTTCATGGTGATGAAAGCAATGATTTCATCCTTGGATTAAGGCAAAAACTGAATCCTGAAGTTGGAATCATTAAAGTAATCAGAATAGGAAGTAATACGGCAGAAAATCAAAATAAAATAACACAAATTCTTGATCTGCAACAAGCAACCTGCAACCTGCAACCTATCACCCACTACCTGTTTGATACAGACAGCAAAGCATTTGGCGGAACGGGAAAACAATTCGACTGGAATATTCTTAATGATTTTACCATTCCTCTGCCCTACTTTTTAAGCGGCGGGATTTCAGAAGAAAATATCGGGAATACAGAAACATTGAAACAGAGGCCTTTTGCTTTAGATATCAATTCAAAATTTGAAACAGAACCTGGAAATAAAGATATTGACAGAATAAAAAAATTCAAAAATCTGTATCAACAGAATAGATAATTAAAAAACACATACAATGATGAACATACATTTGCTAAAGAAGACATTTTACAAAACGTTATTTCCCCCTAAATTTGGAAATGAAAAGATCCAGAACCTGTATCATTTTGTTGCTCAGAATGACAGCAATGTGGAACACTGGGAAGTTGGCGGATTGTTATCTGAATTCATTAGCATTATTAAAGATTTTGAGGAAGGAGATATCCAGTATTTCTTTGAGAGAATCAGCTTATGGAACAGCTATTATCTGGTGATTATTTCGGATAAATTTTTAGATAACCATGTCAGGACTGTGATAAAATATGACTTGGGATTGATTTATGCTAAAATATTTCTGTTGTATGAAGATTCTGACCCTTATTATCTGATTGATAACCTGGAAATTGCCATCACCATGTATCAATCCAAAATAGATAAGGCAACCTTAATTGATTTAATGCATAAAATAGAATTATTACATTATAAAAAATTGATTACCAAACAACAACATGACTACCATCTTACTTTTATTAATAGTTTAAACCCATGAAGTATCAGATAAAAGAAACAAAAGATTTAACAGAAAATGAGATAGAACATATCTTGAAACTTTGGGATATTTCTGCTTGGAACTCCATGAAACCAGCCTATTTCAGGATATTTTTCAAAGATTCGGAATTTCATTTTCTGATGGATAAAGATGAAAATATATTGGCAGTTTTGAGGGTAAATTTTGATTTTACCTTACAAATAGCAGACACAGAATATGTTTTTGCAGAAGCTGTAGGACTTGTAGCCACTCATAAAAAGAAAGGATATGGTGCAGCTTTGGTGAGCCGTTTCAAGGAAAATGTTATTCATAGAAATAAAGAAACTATTGGTTTCTGCCACTCAGATCTTCGTCCTTTTTATGAAAAATGTGATATAGAAATACTCTATGACAAAGCCAAAATGATCAAAGAAAGTATAGGCTCCGATTGGGTAAATTCTGAAGATGATGATATTTTAATTTTTCATACATCACAGGAAAGAAAAGAACTGCTGAATCAGTTAAGCTCACAAAACAACGCTTATTTAATTACTAAAGAATAAAAAAATGAATTATAAAAACCCCGATGAAAACGGATATTATGGAGAATTTGGAGGAGCTTTCATCCCCGAAATGCTCTATCCTAATGTAGAAGAACTGCAAAAAAACTATCTTGAAATCATAGAGTCTGAAGATTTTCAAACGGAATATCAGGATTTGCTTAAAAACTATGTAGGACGGGCTACACCACTCTATTTTGCTAAAAACTTAAGCGATAAATACCAGACTCAGATTTATTTAAAGCGTGAGGATCTTAACCATACAGGAGCTCATAAGATCAATAATGCACTGGGACAGGTTCTATTGGCAAAACGTCTTGGAAAAACAAGGATTATTGCTGAAACCGGAGCAGGACAACATGGCGTTGCCACCGCTACAGCATGTGCTTTGCTGGGGCTGGAGTGTATTGTTTATATGGGAGAAATTGATATTCAGAGACAAGCCCCGAATGTAGCAAGAATGAAAATGCTGGGTGCAGAAGTTGTAGCAGCTACTTCAGGTTCAAAAACGTTGAAAGATGCGGTGAATGAAGCATTACGAGACTGGATCAACAATCCTGTGACCACTCATTATGTGATTGGAAGTGTTGTGGGACCTCATCCTTTTCCGGATCTGGTAGCAAGATTTCAAAGTATTATTTCAAAAGAAATTAAAGAACAGCTTAAAGAAAAAATCGGAAGGGAAAATCCTGATTACGTAATTGCCTGTGTAGGCGGAGGAAGTAATGCGGCAGGAACTTTTTATCATTTTGTAGAAGAAAAAGAGGTAAAAATTATCGCTGCTGAAGCCGGAGGACTGGGAGTCAATTCAGGGAAATCTGCAGCGACTACCTTTTTAGGAACACTTGGTGTACTTCACGGAAGTAAAAGCCTTGTGATGCAGACAGAAGATGGACAGGTTATCGAGCCTCATTCAATTTCCGCAGGGCTGGATTATCCTGGAATCGGACCTTTCCATGCAAATTTATTTAAAGAGAAAAGAGCAGAATTCTTTAGTATTAATGATGATGAAGCCCTAAAATGTGCTTTTGAGCTGACCCGACTGGAAGGAATTATTCCTGCACTGGAAAGTTCTCATGCGCTGGCAGTTCTGGACAAGAAGAAATTTAATCAAAATGATGTTGTAGTCATTTGTCTGAGCGGCCGTGGAGATAAGGATATGGAAACGTATCTTAAAAATCTGTAAAATGTCGGATGTAAAATGTACAATGTATTTCCCCGGCTAGTATTCATTACTTTATACTTTGTACATTATACTTTAATACAATAAAAAATGAAAAAACTAAATATATACTTCACAGCAGGAATTCCTCATTTGGAAGATACCGCTGATATTATAAAACTGATTCAGGATTCCGGAGCAGATATGATCGAAATCGGAATGCCTTACTCTGATCCTGTGGCAGACGGACCTGTAATTCAGAAAGCGCACGAACTCGCTTTACAAAACGGAATGACGATTGAGAAACTGCTGTCTCAGTTGAAAGCCGTCAAAAATGAAATCAAAATTCCGATTATCCTGATGGGATATATCAATCCCGTTCTAAGCTTCGGCTTTGAAAAATTCTGTGCGGCATGCTCTGAAAGTGGTGTTTCAGGATTGATTCTTCCTGACCTTCCTCCTATTGAATTTGAGAAAAACTACCAGCAGATTTTACAACAATATAACCTTAATTTCACCTTTCTGGTAACTCCGGAAACTTCGGATGAAAGAATGATTTATCTGGATTCTTTAAGTTCAGGTTTTCTGTATGCAGTAAGCTCTTCTTCTACAACAGGTAATGAAAATGCAGTGGTAAAAAATGAAAACTACCTTTCCAGGGTAGCTTCTCTTCCGCTCAAAAATCCGGTAATGATCGGATTTGGGATCAAATCGAAAGAAGATTTTGAAAATGTTACAGAAAAAGCAGACGGTGGTATTATCGGAACAGCCTTTGTAAATATCCTGCTTCAGGATAAAGGCTGGAAGAAAACGGCTATAGATTTTATCCATTCCATAAAAGGGTAAAAATCACTAAATTTGTATATCAAAAATTGAAATGAATACAAATCTAAATAAAGCAGTAGAATTTGAAGATTTAGGAGTCAAAGAATATCAGCCAGCCTGGGATTATCAGGAACAGCTGATGAAAAATATCATTGACACCAAAATAAAAAACAGGGATCTTCCTGCAGAGGAGCATAGTACTACGCCCAATCACCTTCTTTTTGTAGAGCACCCTCACGTGTATACTTTGGGAAAAAGCGGGCACGAGGAAAATATGTTGGCCGGTATTGATAAGCTGAAAGAAATTGATGCTACTTTCGTAAAAGTAAACCGTGGCGGAGATATTACGTATCATGGGTACGGACAGGTTGTAGGCTACCCTATTCTGGATCTTGAAAACTTTTTTACAGATATTCATTTATATATGAGAAATCTGGAAGAAGTAATCATCAGAACCATTGCCGAATATGGGATTAAAGGAGAACGCTCTCCGGGAGAAACAGGAGTATGGCTGGATGTAGGAAAACCTTATGCAAGAAAGATGTGTGCTATGGGAGTGAAAGCTTCCCGTTGGGTTACCCTGCACGGTTTTGCACTGAATGTAAATACGGATATGCGTTATTTTGAATACATCATTCCGTGTGGAATC
The DNA here is from genome assembly GCF_965111995.1 of Chryseobacterium sp. Marseille-Q8038. Lineage (NCBI taxonomy): Bacteria > Pseudomonadati > Bacteroidota > Flavobacteriia > Flavobacteriales > Weeksellaceae > Chryseobacterium > Chryseobacterium sp. Marseille-Q8038. The sequence continues at coordinate 2,075,283 of NZ_CBCOPN010000001.1, forward strand.
AAAGACAAACAGGTTACATCTTTAAAAAGAGAACTTGAAAGAGAATTAACTCCTGAAGAAATGGAGGAACTCAAGGCTAAGATCAGAAAACATTTTGCAGAGGTATTTCAGGCAGAACTGATTTACAAATAGTCAAGTCTACTTACAATATAATAAGCCCGGTTTCAATAGTTGAAACCGGGCTTGTTTTATGATAATGTTATTTTTATTCGCTTATACTATCCACAACGTTTGTCATTCCGCAGGAATCCAGACACAGAAAGCTTGTGATAATGAATGAAGATAAAATAGGAGTTTAGATTCCTACGGAATGACAAAGCGAATAAAGAAAAGATATGTACTAAAAACATCCGTATTCTAGTGATAAATTATCCATCCAACTTGTCTAATTCCCTAGGAATCCAGACTGCAAGAATCAAAAAAATATTATTTTAATAATTTTCTATTTCTCCTGAACATCTCTATAAAAATCAGCATTTTTAATATCACAAAACCAATAAAACAACAAAATAATTTATTTTTTTCTAAAAAAATATTGCTCATATTTTAAATTTTATTATTTTTAATCTCACAAAATAGTGAACTATTATAGTTAAAAAGTTCACTGAAAATTAACCACCAAAATATAAAAACTATGAAAAAATTTCTGTTATCCATGATGGTATTCGTGACGATGCTGTCATTCAATGCCTGTTCAGATTCAGGTGCCAATCAGGATCCCAATCTTGTTGCTAAAGAGTCTAATGAAATCGCGATGAAAGATTTCGGTAAAACTGTTCCGGTAGGGATTGAAAAAGAAGAGGGAAAATTTAAAGTCTCTTTTATGGTGAGTGCTCAGCCATACCACATTAAAGACAGTAAGGAAAATGCAGGTTATATTTCTATGATCAGACAAGCCGTTGAAAACGAAACTCCTGTTCATATTTTCCTGAAAACCAACACCAATGAAATTGCAAAAGTAGATAAACCTACTGATGATGATATCCGTTATTTCAAATCTGTTTTCAATAAAGAAGAGAGAGGAGACAGCAAAAAAGCAGTGAGTGTTATTCCTAACCTTGCAACACTGAACAGCTTATTTACGCAGATTAAAAACCAGGCTTGCGGTACTTCTACAGCATCTTCTCCATGTATCACTTTCAGATATCCGGTGGATGGATGCTATGCAAGAGCTCACAAAATGAGACAGATCCTCCTTAATGCAGGCTACGACTGTGAAAAGCAGTTCGTTTACGGAAATCTGAGAGCTTCTACAGGAACTTGCTGCGTATCATGGGTATATCACGTAGCCATATTGGTAAGCTTCAAAAATGCTTCCGGAATTGTTGAGAAAAGAATCATCGATCCTTCATTATTCTCCAGCGGACCTGTAACTGACGCAGCATGGAGAGCCGCTTGTACCAATACAAGCTGTGGATCTGCTTCTGTATCTTCTTTTGCCAATACAGCAGGAAACGTGTACTACAGAAGTCCATCAGGATCTTTACTGTATGATAACAATTATGTAAATACCAATTGTGTATTGAATATATTCTCATCCCTTTCAGGATGTTCTCCTTCTCCTGCACCAAGTGTAGCGAGCTGCGGATTTTAACTAATTTATATAGAGCTCCTGCATTTATTTTGATACATTGCAGGAGCTTTTTACTTAATACTTTTTTGCTATGAAAGCCTGGTCCTATTTATTATTACTTTTTATTATGATTACATCTTGTTCCGGTAATTCCAGTTCACAAAACTTAACATGGTATAACAATTCCACTATCACAGATATTACGGAAGACCCGGACAAACCTAATGAAGTTGTTCGTGTGGCCATTGGAATAAGTGCTCAGGTTTTTTATATTTCAAAGAAATCACCGGATTACAAGAGTCTTATAGAAAAAGCTACACTGAGCTTTAAAAAAAGTAAAACCTATGATATAGGGATTGAAAATAAAACCAATATCATCAAACAAATTAAAGAGGTCAGATAATCCTGACTATCTGATCACAGAAATTCCGGCATCCACTTTTACTTCAGCTCCATGGATGTATGAAGCTTCCTCTGAAGCAAGAAACAGAACTACATTCGCTATTTCTGACGGTTCTCCCTGTCTTTTAAAAGGGATGGTAGGAATAATATCATCAATGGCACTTTCAATCTGCTCTCCGGTTAAACCCGTATTATTAAAAATATTGGTTTTAATATGCCCTGGACTCACTCCGTTGACGCGGATGCCACGTTCTGTAAGTTCCACTGCAAAAGTTTTAATGAACGACTGTACTGCTGATTTGGCTGCAGAATAGACCGAAAAATTAGGCATGGCAATTTCCGTAGCTACTGAAGTATTGAAAATAACGGAACTTCCGCTTTTCATCAATGGTAATACCTGCTGTACTGTAAAAAAAGGGCCTTTTACCAGCATATTAAAAAGCTCATCAAACTGGTTTTCATCTACATATTCCACCGGAGCAAATCTCCCGTATCCTGCATTGGCAAAGACCAGATCAATATGTTCTGTATATTTTCTGACTTCCCGCTGAAGGTTCATCAGATCTTTTATGCTTCCGGCATTAGAGACAATTCCAAAAGCCTTTTCCCCCAGTTTTTCTAAAGCGATATTGACGGTCTCTTCACTTCTCCCTGTGATAATCGCTGATCCTCCTTCCTCAATAAATTTCTGAGCGGCAGCCAATCCCATACCATTAGTTCCACCCGTAATTAAAGCGGTTTTGTTTTTAAATCTCTGCATTGTTTTTTAGTTTAAATTTCTATTGCAAAGATTGGAATACAGAGCCTTTGAAAAAATCCGAATCATGCGGAATTGAATAACTAGTTTTTATCTTTTTTTAGTTTCATCAATAATTGACATCAATAAAATCTTTCAAAATTAAATTGCACACAATTAAATTGACTGTATATTTGCAATGTTAATTTACTTCAATAAAAAAATGAAGTTTAATAATCACCAAGTAGTTTAATTTAAAACAATAAAAAAATGTCATTAATAGAAAATCTAAACTGGAGACATGCCGTAAAAGCTTATGATCCCACCAAAAAAATTTCACAGGAAGATCTTACTACTATTTTAGAATCAGCAAGACTGGCTCCTACTTCATCCGGATTGCAGCCTTTCCGAATCATTGTAGTGGAAAATCAGGAACTGAAAGAAAAAATGGTGGCAGGAGCTTTAAACCCTGAAGTGATGAGAGACTCTTCTCACGTTTTGGTTTTTGCAGCATGGGACAGCTATTCTAATGAAAAGATTGACAAAGTTTACGATTATCATACCGATGTAAGAGATCTTCCAAGAGGTCGTTTCGGAAGCTATACCGATAAAATTAAAGAAATGTACGGAGCGCAGACTCCTGAAGAACATTTTGCACATACTGCACGCCAGACTTATATTGCCTTAGGAATTGCTCTTGCACAGGCTGCAGAACTTAAAATCGACAGTACTCCGGCGGAAGGATTCAGCAATGCTGTAGTAGATGAAGTATTGGGATTAAAAGAATTAGGATTAAAAAGTGTAAGTCTTTTATACCTTGGATACCGTGATGAAGCCAATGACTGGCTGTCTTCTATGAAAAAAGTCAGAATTCCAATGGATGAATTTATCATAAAAAAGTAATACCTTCATCGAATCTTTCGTACTCAATATTATGGAAAATCCGAATACACCCAAACTAGAAAACCAGATTTGCTTTCCGCTGTATGTAATTGCTAAAGAGATTACAGGGCTTTACCGTCCTTTTCTTGATGAACTGGGCATTACGTATCCGCAGTATCTTGTGATGATGATATTATGGGATGGTGACGGACTTACGGTAACCCATATCGGGGAAAAACTGTATCTGGATAGTGGAACGTTAACCCCTCTTCTTAAAAGGCTGGAATCTAAAGGATTTATTAGCAGAAAAAGAAAAAAAGAGGACGAAAGAGTGGTTGAAGTATTTTTAGACGAAGCAGGAAAACAGCTTCAGAAAAAGGCATGTGAAATTCCGGGAAAAATTCAGGAAAAACTGGGAATACAGCCGGAAGAACTGCTGCATCTTAAAGACACAGTCCTAAAAATATTAAACAAAATAGAAAAATAAATGAAAACGTTATATACAACTCAGGTTACCGCTAAAGGTGGCAGAAACGGACATGTAAAAAGTGAAAACGGAGTGTTGGATATTGAGGTAAGAATGCCAAAAAATCTGGGAGGAGCCAATGATGATTTTGCCAATCCTGAAATGCTTTTTGCAGCCGGATATTCTGCATGTTTCGACAGCGCTTTGAACAGAGTCATCAGTCTGTCTAAAGTGAAAACCGGAGAAACCACTGTAACTGCACAAGTGAGCATAGGACAGATTGAAAACGGAGGTTTTGGACTGGCAGCGGAACTTGATGTGAATATCCCCGGAGTTTCTATTGAAGAAGCACAGGCATTGACTGAAAAGGCTCACCAAATTTGTCCTTATTCTAATGCAACCCGAAACAATATGGAGGTGAAACTATCAGTAACCAACAACGATTAATCCAATTTTTTTAAGCATAGTTATAACGAAAGGAGCTGTTTCCATGGAAACAGCTCCTTTTTATTTTATTTTCCCACAGATTTCACAGATGAGCACAGATGATTGAGAATATTTTAGAACCAGTATGTCATCATTCATAATTTATAATTCCTAACTCATCATTACATTACCTCCTATCTTTATTTAGATCACTTTTCTGATAGGCATCTACCTTTTTATAAGAATCATTTTTCTCTTTTTCTTTTTTATCGGAAATCAGAATTCCGAAAAGATGGTCAATTTCATGCTGGAAAATAACAGCTGTAAAACCTTCTACAATTTCTGAATATTTTTGTCCTTTCAGATCTACATACTCCAGCTGAATGACTTTGCTTCTGTAGAACTGATCTCTGAATTCAGGAATAGACAAATCACCCTCAGGACCAAGGTTCTGAAGATCAGATCGCCATACAATTACCGGATTGATAAAGTATTCCAACGGAGTTCCTTCTTTATCAAAACGCTGTACCCAGATTATTTTTCTGTTGATTCCTACCTGAGGAGCAGCAATTCCTACTCCACCATCTGTTGACAGAAGAGATTCTTTCATTCTTTTGACCAGAACTGCCGTATTCGGATCATGAGGATCTGCTTCTGAAGAAATGTTCAGCAATGTTTTGTGCTGACTGGCATCCGTGGTCTGATAGATCGGTAATGCCGCATTTATATCGCCCTGATTAATAATGGAAATCTCATTGGAGGTAAGTTTCTGAGCATTGAACAGTCCGATAAAAAAGATCAGCAGGATGGGTAATTTCTTCATATTTTTTGAATGTAGAACAAAGGTAAATATTGTAGAATAAAAATGATTATTAATCCAAGAATTTTAAGTTTTGGCTAAAGCCGATGGCATTTTGATATAAAAATGAACGGGCTAAAGCCCGTTCCTATTGAATTTAATGTAAGTCATTGATTTTTGTCATTCTGAAAGGGATGCAATGCAGTGAAGAATCTCATAATTAATAGTAAGATTCTTCCTTTGTCAGAATGACACTTTTGTAAAAAAATTAAAAAGTCTTCGTCATGTCACCCGGAATAATCAGATTGAAATCTGTCGGGATATAGTCTTTGGCTGGAACTTTCAGTTCAGGATCGTCTGATTCAAAAACAGAAATTACCGCCATTTTCAGGTTAGGATTTTTCTGTTTGATGTACCAATAGATTCCCCCAAATTCTTTGCTGTGATAGTTTCCGTTGTAATGGATGAATGTTTTTCCGGCCTGGAAGCTTTTCAGAATAGACTCCGCCATGGTTGCATCTTTTGTAGCCTGGGCTGAGATAAAATTCATCACTCTTGTTCCTTCGGCATGGTCTCCCATCATCTTTTTCATCTCTGGATAACCTGGGGTGTCCAGCGTAACTTTGATAGGCAGCTGAGCAATGTATGTTTTCTCTTTTCCGCTTAACTTATTTAAAGATTCAAGACCTTCTTTAGCCGTCTGAGAGGCATATCTTCTTGGAATATTGGTGGCCACAAAATTCAGTTTTTTATCTCTGGCAAAATCTACCAAAGGCTTATAATCTGTTGCATAATTGTTCCATAAACGGGCTGAGTCTTTCAATGTTTTCGCATCAAATTTTCCATTTAGATATTGATCCAGCTGCGCCTGATTATCTCTTTCAAACATTTCTGCTCCTAAAATAAGCTGACCGTTCTTTTTTGCAAACAGAGCTTCTGTAATTTTAAGCTGAAGCCAGTGATTGATAGAACTGTTATGATTTTCTCCAAAAAAGACCACATCATACTCTGCCAGTTCTTTCACCAGTTTTTCGGTCTTTATTTCCTTTCCTTTTTTATCATAAAACTGGTAAGCTTTAAAGTCCTGCGCCTTCAATGAACAGAAACCGGCAAGCAGTATTGCTATGAAAATGTTTTTCATTTTATGTTGTATTTAATCACAAATTAAACAAATATTTTGTCATTTACTGCACAGTACTTGTCAATCTGCTTATATGAAAATTTGCTTTTTTACTTCTTTGCAATAAAAAAGACCGCTTTGAATTTTACAAACAAAACGGTCCCATTCAAATCATCTAATTATTATTTCTCTAATGCTGCTACAAGATCCTTCCACTCCTGAAGTTCAGGAATTCCAGGTTTTCTTTTCCCGAAGAACTGAACAATAAAGTCTCCTTCATTGTTGAATACTTCGATAGCAGTTACTTCTCCGTCTTCTGTTGGTTTTTTAACAATCCATGCTTCTGCAATTTTCGTTACATCAAGATGTAAATTGAAATCCGGATCCATTACATTAAACCATTGCTGGTGCCAAAGTGTTTTCTTAACGTTTCCTGTGTGGATCTGGATGATTCCTCTGTTTCCAACGAAAACCATAATGGGTGTGTTCTTTTCAGAAGCATCTTCAAGGATGTTGACCACTTTAGCATTATCAATTTTCTTAGCAAATCCTTCCGGAGCCAATCGTAAAGCCTGTGTTCTGCTTACTCCATATTTTCTTGTCATCATGAAGAAATCATGAGTGTCTTTCAACTCTGTCCAAGCTTTTTTGAAACCTTCCACATCAATTTCAGAATCTGCTTTTTCAGCCTGTTTTGGTGCTACTGCTTCAAAAGTCAATGCCTGATTCTGATCTTCAGCTTTGAATTTTTCAACAATTGCATCGAAAGCAGCTTCATTACTGTTTTTAGTCAGATAAATTTTGTGAAGAGCCAAACCGTCTTTTCCGAAAAACTGCAGACTTTTTTTATCTCCTTCCAATACGGCAAAAGCAAATTTCCAGTGGTTAAGGAAAATTCTAAGATCGATATCTTCACCCACAAAAAGCTGTGCATGAGGACTGCTGAAATCTCCGTTCAGGTAAGTTCCTTTTCTTTCATGAACACATTCATCATTACGGGTAAGAGCCATTACTTTTCCTAATTGCTCAGCTTCTGTAAGAATTCCCTGGAAATCCGGGTTCAGGACAGTTACTCCTTCTCCAATGCTTGTTGCCAGCAATTCTGCTTCACTTACCGCTAACTGTGCTGCTGCATTTCTTATTCTGATATGTGGATTTTCTGCTTTCAGAGCTTCCCATTTTTCCTTTAAATCATTAACTAATGTGCTCATTACTTTACTTTTTTATGGTTAAAATTGTATAAATTCTTTGTATTGTTTCGTTTCCTGTTTTACTTTTTATTTCTTCTTCTTTTTCAGAAGTTTTCATTCTTTTAAAATGGCTTTTGGAGATCAGTTCTTCCATTTCACTGTTGCTGTACAGGGTGAAGTCATATTCCGTAAACGGCAGTTTTTCCATGAATTCTCTTTGTCCGAATGTAAGAACGAATGTTCCGTCATCTTTTAAAACCCTGTAGATCTCGTTTAAGAATTCCACCGGATTTTCCCAGAAATAAACGGTGTTTACGGTGAATATTTTATCGAAGGTTTCATCCTGAAAGGGAAGATTTTTGCCTTCATACAAAACAAAATCTGCCTGGTTTTCAAATTCTTTATTGAGTCTTTTGGCTTCATTGTGCATGGTTTCAGAAATATCAATCCCGGTATATCTGAGGTTTTTGGCAAGACTCATTATACTTTTCAGGTGTGCGGCATTTCCGTGTCCTATTTCAAGGATTTGCTGACCGTCATCTATCACAAGTGTTTTGATGCTTTCCAACGTCATACTGATGTTGGTAGCATTCATCATTTCACCAATCTCGATGCCTTTTTCCCCCTGAGGGTTGGCAAGATTCTGTGCGAGGATTTTTAATTCGTCTTTTTCCATGGTTATCCAAAAATGATCATTGGGTTATTGGTAATAGGATGTCCGCAGATGGTACAGGGAAAGTTATAAGCATTGCTGATATTTTCTTCAGTAAAAACTTCCTGTGGCGTTCCATAGGCGGAAACCTGTCCTGATTTCATTAATAAAATCTTATCTGCAAATTGTGCAGCAAGGTTCAGATCATGTAAAACAACAATGGCACTGTTGGCTTTTTTTGTGAAATTTTTGATAATTTCCAATGCTTTATATTGATGTTTTATATCTAAATTGTTCAAAGGTTCATCCAGAAAAACCAGTTTATGGGTGATGTTATTTTCAAGCTGTGCCATTACTCTTGAAAGGTGTACACGTTGCTTTTCACCTCCTGAAAGTGTATTGTATTCTCTTTCTTTCAGATGAAAAATATCAGTTTCGTACATCATATTGTTCATGGCTTCCAGATCTTCTTTTCCGGGCTGGGCATCAAAATACGGGTATCTTCCCATCATGATTACATCCTTCACCTCAAGCGGAATATCGTTGCTGTTATGTTGTGAGAACTTTGCTTTGTGTTTGGAAAGCTCTCTGATATTCCATTCCCTGATCGGTTTATCTTTAAATAAAACTTTGTTATTGCCGGATTTCACTTCATCTGCCAGAACACTCAGAAGACTTGACTTTCCTGCTCCGTTGGGTCCTACAATGGCGAGAAATTCACCGTATTCCAGAGAGACATCTACCCCATCCAGGATACGGAATTCTTTATGTTTATAATTAATCTGGTGTGCCTTAATCATTACAGTGATTTTTTAAATTTAACCAAAATAGCGATAAAAATAGGTCCTCCCATTAAGGCTGTTAAAATTCCGATCGGCAATTCTGATGGCGCTACAATGCTTCTGCTGAATGTATCTGCCGTCAATAACAAGATACTTCCACACATGGCCGACAATGGCAGAATAAAAGCATAATTGGATTTGAATAAAAGTCTTAAAATATAAGGTACAATAAGACCTACAAAACCAATGGTTCCTGAGAATGCCACACAGCTTCCCACCATTAAAGCCACAATGATAATAATCTGCTTTTTCAGCCTTTCCACATTGATTCCCAAATGCTGTGCATCTTTTTCTCCCAGCATCATTGCATTCAATGCTTTTCCTTTAGGCAATAAAATAATGTAGGCAATAATCGTAACAATGGCCAGAATGATATTCTTCGTCCATGTTGCGGCTGCCAAACTTCCTAAATTCCAAAAAGTAAGATCTCTAAGCTGTTCATCTTTTGAGATATAGATTAAAAATCCTGTTATTGAAAAGCCGATCGCTGTTATCGCAACTCCGGTAAGCAGCATCATCACCACATTGGTTTTTCCTCCGCTTGTTGAAATTCTGTACACCAACATCATAGATAAAAAAGAACCTATAAAAGCTGCAATGCCTACCAGTGAAAATTGTACAGCTTCAGGAAGATATTCTTTGAAATGTCCTCCTAAAACAATCGCAATTGCTGCCAGCAGGGTTGCTCCTGATGTAAGTCCTATTAAATCTCCCGTTGCCAAAGGATTCTTGAAAAGCCCCTGAAGACTTGTTCCTGAAACCGACAACATACTTCCTACTAAAATAGCCATGATAATTCTGGCTGCTCTTACGTCCCAAATCACATATTTATCACTCAATGATAAATGGGGATCTCCTTTTATAAATTGCCACAGTGCCCTGAACGGAGAGTTGTCTCCAAAATCATAGACCCCTGTATTAAGTGACAGCACTGCTATAATAGTAAGCAGTACTGCACTTATAATAAGATAAAAGTATAGTTTACTTTGTGCTTTCAATTAAAAGTTTGTTTAATCCTACTGCTGCTTCTCCTACTCTTGGTCCGAAACCTGATACTAAACCTCCGTCCATTGCGATGATCTTCTTGTTCTTACCTGCATTGGTTTGGGATACTCCCGGCATTTTAAGTGCTCCTTCATTACCTCCTGCACCCTGTAAACCAGTTTCGAAGAAGAACAATACATCAGGATTAGCTTTTACAACAGCTTCAGGTGTCAATGGTTTGAAATCTTCAAAATCAGTCACTGCATTTTCTCCGCCTGCAAGGGTGATTAATGAAGCCATTGGTGTATTTTTACCGCTCACCATCAGCATATTTCCTCTGGCATAGATGAATAATACTTTTGGTTTTTTAGCGATTGGCTGTACCTGTTTCAGATCTGCATCAATCTTGTCATTCAGTTTCTGATAGTCTGTATTTCCGATAGCTTTTGCTACTTGTTCGATCAGTTTTTTAGTTCCTTCCTCAGTGTATTCCTGTTTGAATACTTCAGTTTTAATTCCGGAAGATTTGATTTTCCCCATTAATTCAGGGTTGATATCTTTATCAGAAGCTAAAATTAAGGTAGGAGATACCGCCATAATCGGCTCAATAGTCATGGATCTCATGTGCCCTAAATCTTTAGCAGTAGCTTTTAAACTTGCTGGATAAGTACTGGTAACGTCTGTTGCAACGATTTCTTTTTCGTGGCCTAAAGCAGCTACGATTTCAGTAATACCTCCGTTTAGCGTTACTATTTTATTGTTGGTTTTTGGTGCTTCAGAAGTAGCTTCTGTAGTATTTTCTTTTGCTCCTGCTTCTGCTTTTTTGCAAGAGTATACTGCTACAAGAACAGAAGCTGCAAGGATGAATTTTTTCATGATATACTATTATTTGATTATTTATAAAGGTTCGAATTCAAAATTGGTGTATCCTCTTTCTCCTTTCGTATTTTTCATGGTATTGAATCTCAGTTTGAAATAAAAACCTTCGGCATCTTTCAATACAAAGAAACGGTCTGCATACACAAAAGGAACCGGATTGGATGCAGTACCGGTAGTGGTTCTCCATTTATCTCCAATCGCTCTCTGGTCATTGAATACAAATTTTGCAGGCTCCACATCTTTTAATTTAAATGAATTGTAAGCCGCATCAAGACTTCCTGTAACACTTACCTGGTAAGCTCCTACTCCATTAAGGGTATTCGTTGCTACAAAGTCAGCATAAAAATAACTTCCTGCACTGGTTGTAGGCCCCATGAATACTTCATTGGTAAATGTTGTAAAGACCAGATCCCATTTTTTCTTCTTAGGCTGGATTTTTACCGGAGTTCCTGTTTTCAGATTGAAAAATGAGAAGTTGTATTCTGTATCTTTGGTAATTAGATATTCTTTGATATCTGTTCCTGTTGCATTCACATCGGCATAACGGATTTTGTATCCATTCTGTGCTCTCAGGATCTGAATCTTTTTCCATCCTCTCGGATCACCGGACAATGAAACAGAACCTGCCCCGATATTGGCTGCAGAAGGTATTTCTCTCCCCAGATTGATCAGATAAACAGGATTTTCAGCATCATTTTCTTTGATGGCATCTATTCCGGAAGTCTGATTAAGAAAATCTCCGTTCGGGTTGTCAACATATTGCATGTTCGCTGCATCAAATGTTCCCACCTGAGCAATGTCTTTCAAGCTGGATATATCAGATTCTTTTACTTTACTGATGTCTGAAGCGTTCGGTATTTTAATCACCGTCATGGCAAGAGATCCGTTCATAATCACTCTATAGGCATCGCCACTATAAAAACCAAGATCCCAGTCTGTTCTGCTGTTAACCGCCGGATTGGTATAGTCACTCAAATCAATCCATACCTGATTAGGTTCTGTAGGACCGCCAATTTGCACACTTACTTCAGACCCTGTCATAGGAGGAACCGGAACCGGATCTTCGTCTGCCGAAAGGCAAGACTGTGTGGCAGCCATGATAGAAAGAACAGATAATATTTTTAAATACTTCATAATCGTAACTTATTATTTAAAATTGAAACATTAATCGGGCAAAATAGCTTCTGCCATAGTATAAATTAACAAACCCATTCGCCGCGGTATGAGCAGAACCTGCCACTGCGGTAGAGTTTAATCTCGTTACATCAAATATATTTTTTACCCCGGCAGAAATTTCAAAATGTTTATTCCAGAAGGGCTGGCTCACAATGAAATCCATCATATGAAAGCTATCTATTTTTCCAAGGCGGAAACCCTCTGTTGGGTCTGATACATAAAGTCTGTCCGGACCTGTGAATTTGTAATAAAGGGCAAAATTGGTATCTGTATTTTTCAGTTTATAGGTTGCGGTAGCTCCTGCCTGTACCAAATACTGGAAGTCTGTAGGGGACGAAGATTTTAAATCAACCAACGATACTGATGTTCCGCTTACAGATCCTCTTAATGTTAAGGCAAACTGATCTTTTCTGAAATCAACATTCGCTGAAATCAATAAGTTTTTATACGTATTAAGATTCATGTATTTGTAGGTAGAAGGTTCTTTTACCATTACCATTTCAATTCTGTCTCGAACATCAAGATACAATGCATCTGCTCCGTAAGCAATTCTCCAGTCGTTATGAGTTACAAAATTCTGATCCCAGAAAAGTCCTGCTGAGAACCCTTTTTCAGGATTTAAATCAGGATTTCCCTGTACATCGTGATTGATGTTTACAAAATAGGTATATAACTCATCATATTTAGGAAAACGGTTGGCAGATCCTACAACTGCTCTAAGATTTGAATTCTCAGAAGTCTTATACCTAGCTGACAGAGAGTAATTATATTGATTGTTAAAGTTCTCACTCAAAGAAAGTCTTACTCCTGGTCTTAAAGAGAATTTATCAGAAACATTCCATTCTGCTGAAAGGAAATTGGAATAGGTAAATATCTTTCTTTTTACTGCTTGCCCCAAGAAGTCTCCTGCAATCAGCGCAGCATATCCATTGGTATAATCTAATTCATATCCTAACTGGAAATCAAAGACTTTACTATCCAGAAAGTTACTAAACATCCCTCTTGAATAGATGACATCTGTTTTATAATAAGACTGTTTTTCCTGTTTGCTTTTTACAGCTCTGTTCGGAATATCGTAATTGTAGTCGAAATATTGTCTATCCTGATTCTGGTAGGAGAAATCTCCCATGTAACGGATATGTCCCAGATTGGTTTGGATATTGAATTGGTGAACCCAACGGTTGGTATTATATTCTCTGTCTCTACTTTCGTAGGCTACTCCGCCCAACCCGTCATTAAGAGGATTTCTGTTTACCTCAGGGTTGTAAAAATTGAATTTTTCATTCAGGAAAGACAGTTTATAAAAGAATGTTGTTTTGTTTTTGCTGTATCTCAACAATGCGGAAGCATCATACTGATCTTTCGGATTCCACTCATATCCTCTTTGGTTATCCTGTCCGAAATATTTATAGCCTTTGCTTTCTCCTGCAAATCCCATAAACTGGTTATGGTTGAAGTTGATACTTGCAAACCATTCATTACTGATATTATAATCTACATTCAGATTCTGAATATGTCTTCCGTTTCCTCTTTTCTTAAGATCATACTGGTCTCTTACCGTTTCTTCCTGTAAAGAACCTCTTACACTGATCTTTTTTGTACTGGTTTTCTTTGTAATAATATTGATTACACCGGCAACGGCACCATTTCCGTACTCAACCCCCATACTTCCTTTTACAATTTCGATTCTCTCTATATTGCTTAAAGTAATTTTAGTAAGGTCGATATTACTGCCTAATCCTGTATCCCCTACTACCGGAATATTGTCTATAAGAATTTTTACATAATCCCCATTAAGCCCCATAATTCTTGCTGTGGAGTTTCCTGAGCGGGTATCTGGGGTAATCTGTATGTTAAGACTTTGATTTAAAACTTCCGCAACATTCGTGGCTGCCATATTTTTAATCTGCTCTGCATCAATAACATCAACCTTATAGATGGACTTGTTAATGGACTGCTGCATATACTGTCCTGTAATAACAACTTCTTCAATTTTCTTTTGATTAAGAGAATCCTTTTCTTGTGCATTTACCCATAAGGCCACGGATAACGATAGAACGGAAAGCACTTTCTTCTTCATAAGGGTACAAATTTTCGACAAATATAAAACTTTATTTAGACTCATTAAAAATAATTGTATATTTTTGTGGAATAATTCTAAATAAAAATAATCTCATGAAATTAAAATTACTTTTAGGAGCTCTGATGTTTACCGCCTTAACGGCGAATGCTCAGGTGTCTAACATCAATGAAAATTTCAACAATTTTACAGCTGGGAATACCACTTTCCCACAATTTGGATGGTCTGCCATCGTGGCACCCATCACAGGTGAGTTTCCTCCTGTACCTCCAAGAATGATTGTAGCAGGAGATTCTAACAGATTCGTCCAGTCGTATGCAGGAAACAATGCTACAGGTTCTTCTTATCTGATTACTCCACAGATTGAAACTCCAACAGGAAATAAAACTTTGACTTTTGATACTACATTGGTGTCCCCATCTCCCGGACCTGGAAGCATCCAGATAGGAGTGGCATCCAACCCTGCAGATATGTCAACTTTCGTTCCTGTAGGAAGCCCTATTAACGTATCCGTTATTGGTACAGTACAGAATATCAGTGTGAATATTCCGGCATCAACAGGTTCATATATTGTATTTAAATTCACTCCTACAGCGACTCACGTAGCGATTCAGGTAGATAATATAGTGTACAATACTACGGCTTCTTTAGGAGTGTCAGACCATATCAAATCAACAGAAAATTTCAGGTTTGCCCTAAATTCTGATCAGTCAGCATTAGAATTTATTGTAAAAAAAGATCCTAAAAACATCCAAATCTATTCAGCAGCAGGACAAAAAGCAGCGGAAGGAAAACTGAACGGACAAAGATTTGACATCAGCACTCTTCAGTCAGGAGTATATTTTATGAATATTGAAACTGCAGAAGGAAAAACGATCCAATCAAAGTTCATCAAAAAATAAGGTTTATTAGACTATTATTTGCCTTTTTAAAGCCGGCGGGATCACTCCTTCCGGCTTTATTCGTGTCTGCTTTTTTCTTAGGTATGAGAATGTTTAAAATAAAAACACGATAAAAATCATGTTTTTATTTAGACTGATTAAAAATAATTATATATTTTTGTGGAATCATTCTAAATAAGGATTTAAAAAATAAATTATGAAAACAAAACTATTATTGGCTTCAGTACTGGCAATGTCTGTTCATCAGACTGTTTTAGCACAGACTGATGCGTTGGGATACTCACAGGTAAATATGACAATGGGAAGCGGATACCAAAATCGTGTGTTTGTAAACCTTGCAGACGGTAATATGGTTTCTCAGCCAGCCAATACGTGGGATATTGCTTTTTATAGAAACTCAAACTATGCATTCGGTTCAAGAGTAAATGATGCTAAAGATATTGAAGTATTCACTGCTTCAACCAATTTAGCTGACTGGGATAATATCAGCATCAGTAATGAAGCTTCATGGGGAGCACCGCTTTACAATCCGGATCAGACAACAGACTGGAGCCAGGGAGCCTTTGAACAGGGACCTGTGACCTCTCCAAACCCTAATATCCCTTCCACAGGTTGGGGAGTTTACAACCCGGTAAATCACCATATTCAGGGGAAAGCTATTTTTGTGTTAAAATATGCTTCAGGAACTTATATTAAGTTTGCTATTGAGGATGCCTTCGCAGGATACACCTTCAAATACTCAAAATGGAACGGTACATCATGGGGAGCTACAGAAACAAGAACTCTGGCTAACGGAACAGATGATTCTTATTTCAATTATTTCTCTTTTGATACCGGAGCAAAAGTACCAAGTCTGGAACCGTCCAGAACCGCATGGGATTTCGTATTTACCAAATACTATACATTCTATATGGGAGTACAGATGTACCCGCTTTCCGGAGCCATCCAAAGCCCGAATGTTAAAGTAGCAATGACACAACCGGAAACTCAGCAAACAACGGCTTATGCAATTCCTGCCAATGCAAGTTTCTCATCAGCGATTACTACTGTAGGACATTCATGGAAAGGTATCGGAACGGTAAAAAATGATGTTGTATACTACGTTAAAAAAGGAAATGATTACTACAGAATGTATTTCACAACCAATGGTGGAGCAAGTACAGGAAATATGTATTTCAAATACAAAAAGATCACTGAAACGTTGGGAATTACCGAAGTAGGAAAAAAAGCTTCTTTCGGTATTTATCCTAACCCGGCAACAGCAGATAAAAAAGTAACTGTTCTTTTTGATGTTAAAGAAAAAGCAGGGAATAAAGGGAATGTAGAAGTTTATGATCTTACCGGGAAAAAGGTATATTCTGCGGAACTTACCAATCAGGCAGGATTCTATAAGCAGGATCTGAACCTTTCTACCCTTACATCAGGAAATTATCTTGTAAAAATTACTTACGGTGGCCATTCGGAAACGAAAAAGCTTATCGTGAAATAAAATATTTTATTTTAATACTTTCTATTTTTTCTAATAAAAAAGGCGGTTTCATAGTATTGAAACCGCCTTTTATTCTTTAAGGAAACTAAAAATCTTTAAATCTTTAAATCCTTAAATCTTTAAATATTAAAAGATTAATATATCTTAAATCCTTTATAAACCTCTGCTGAGCTTTCCATAATTTTGGAAGCATCTTTACGGAAATCTAAAAGGTGATCCTGACCGTTATGTCTGTTGTGGTGCTCAACGCTTTCCCAAAGCTCGATCAGGAAAAAAGTTCCTTTATTATCTTTATCCTCAATAAGGTCATACTGCAGACAGCCTTCTTCCTTTCTTGTTTCTTTCACAAGGTTCTGAAACAGCTCTACAGCATCCATCAGATAATTTTCATTAAACTTAAAAAGTGCAATGATATGTAAATTCATGTTCTAATATTTAGTGATGTAAAAGTAAAATATTTTCAAAACCGAATATCCTTTTAAGTCCTTTATTTTTCAACACAATGCATAATTTTTAATTAAAAACTGATTTATAAATAGTTATAGAACTCATCACAATCACCAATGTTCCGATAATCACAAACATTTTCTTTACAGGAAGCTTAGCAGTGAGCATCGCTGAAAAAGGAGCAGTAATAATTCCTCCGATTAAAAGCCCGAGAATGATATTCCAGTGCTGGATTCCCAGAGTAAAGAAAAAGGTAACGGCTGCTGTGATGGTAAGGATGAATTTGGCCACTGTAGAACTTCCCACTGCAAATCTTGGGGTAAATGCATTTTTGATCAATGTTCCCGTTACCAAAGGGCCCCAACCTCCTCCTGCAAAAGAATCTATAAAACCACCTATAACTCCCAGCCTGGTCAGATTGGTTTTTCTTTTCAGAGCTTTACTTTGTTTTTCTTTAAATGCATTCGATAGAATCTGAATTCCAAGATATAAAGTATAAAAAGCAATCAGTGTTTTGGTGATTTTCGCATAATATTCTCCAAGGTAAGTAAGACTGACTGCACCAATAACAGCCCCGATCACTGCCGGCACTGCAAGTTTCTTCACTAAACTCTTACTGACGTTTTTCAATCTGATATGGCTGATACTTCCCGCTGCCGTTGTAAAACTTTCCGCCGAGTGAATACTTGCACTTACAATATGTGGCGGAATATTCAAAAGCATAAGTGTGGTAGTACAAATGACACCATATCCCATTCCCATGGATCCTGCAACAATTTCTGCAAAAACACCTACCAAAAGCATCCAATAAAAAATATAATGATCTTTGGCCAGAATGGTTTGCAGCTCTTCAAGATATCCCAGTTCATACATTGAAAAAACAGCAATGGATATCATAACAGCGGTCACAAAAAGGACATTAAGCCTTACCTGAATTTTTCTTGAGATCACCATATTACAAAACCGTTTTAATCCATACTCCTTCATCATCAGCAGCACTGACCATAAAGACATGTAACGATGGTCTGTTTTGTACAGACCTGTTTTCAGATATAACACGTGCAGCAGCCGAATGTACTGCAGGAATAGAAGGTGTAAGTTTTTGTAACTGGTTTGCCTCTTCTTTTGAAATCATAATTTATTCATTTGAAGTAGTGCAAATATCTGATAAAATATTTATCCTACAAAACAAGTAGACTATTAATTCAAAAAAAAGGATCAGGTTAATCTACCAGATCCATTAAAGTTTTTTTCTCCAGAATGTTCAGGGAAGCATCCCGAACCTCTATCAGTACATCGTGAAGCCCGCAGTGATCTTCATTGCAGTCAGCACATTTTTCGTAAAAATTCAGACTTACGCAGGGAAGCATCGCAATAGGACCGTTTACAAGGCGAATGATCTTCGCCAGCGTCACATTTTCAGGATTTTCTTTGAAAAAGTAACCTCCACCCTTTCCTTTTTTACTGTCAAGGATGTCTGATTTTTTCAATTCAAGAAGGATATTTTCCAAAAACTTTAAGGGAATTTTTTTATGTTCCGCAATTTCAGAAATAAGAATCGGACCTTCATTTCTTTTTTCTACAAGATATGAAAGCGCCTTAAACGCATATTGAGATTTTTTTGAAAGCATTACAGCAAAAATAAGAAAATTGTTTAATATTTGAAAAAAGGGAGAAAACGAAATGGTAAAAGAGTAAAAAGGTAAATTATTCTCTCCGTAATTTTACGGTTTTAGGTACCACACTTTTGCCTTTCTCCCATTAAATCATTATGTTTGCCATATGTTCAGTAAACAAGAGGCACAGCAATTAAAAAAGGAATTTTGGACAGCTTTTGGAAGATCATTTCCCAGAAAATGGATTCTTTATGATACCAAAATCAAGGACATGGCATTTAAATTTTCTGCCGACAATAAAAAAGTAGAAGTTTCTCTGGATATTGAAATGAAAGATGAGATCTTTCGGAATGCTTACTACGAGAAGATCTGGTCATTGGAAGATATTTTAAAAGATTTCATCGGAGAGTTTCAGAAAGAAGAGCATTTCACCCTTGATAACGGTAAGATAATCAGTAGAATATGGATTGAAAAACATAATGTTTCCATTTTTAACAAAAATACATTGCAGGAAATTTTTGAATTTTTTGTAGACAAAATGGACGGTTTTGAACGCTTTTACTACGAATATGAGGATTTTATAAAGGACATATAGAATACTTACGAAATAAATACTATTTTACACTTCAGGTTAAGATAAAAAAGAAAACTTATCTTTGCCACACCACTTAAACTAATAGATGAAACAAACTAACATGATTAAAAATGAGAAAAGTGTACAAAAACATTTTTGGAGAGATTATTTCCAAAAGTAATGCTGTGAAGCTGAGCGAATATCATCTGTATTATTATAAAGAAGGTTCCGATTTCCTGAAAGAAATTGAATTTATCAACGAAGATAATATTTACAACATCAATTATTTTTTAAGTGACGAAGAAGACGAGGCGCAGGTAGTGGATTATCTTAAAGAAAAATCTGACTTTTTTGATATAGAAAAAAGGGAAGCTGCAGATGGCTTTATTATTTCCACCAATAAATTATATTCCTTATCTGTAGACGATCTGCCTTTAATTTCTAAAACTGTTTTCAAAACGGATGACCCGGAAAACTTTATCTGTTCACAGGTTATCGACAATGAAACTCATCAGCCTCAACTTGAAAGGACCATTAAATGCTGGTATACCCATGATGAAAAAGGGGAAAAATATGCCGCCATTGAATGCAGCTATCAGGAAGACGGAAAACTTGAGCTGGCAGTAGATAAAACCCCTGATCCTGATCATGAAGAAAACTGGATACATTATGATTATGACACTTTCCAGGATCTTCAGGCACAGATAACCACAGACATCAGTTATTACAGAACAGCAGCTCTACTTCCAAAAGAAACGTATCAGCAATAACTTAGGTTCTTCTTTTACATCAAAATTATGAAATGAAACAGACTTCATTTTTTTTAACCTAAAAGTACAAATACCAATCTGGTCGATATCTTTAATATCCTTAGATATCCAGATAAATGATTGATAATACAGAAATTTCTTTACATAATTTCGGTCATCACTCTGATAAATGATTACACCTTATAGCTATAAAATAAAAAAGAGAAACCTTCAGGTTTCTTTTTTTGTAATCCCGAAGTAATTTCTATACTGTTTTTGATCCGAAAAATACTCTGGGGATTTTTTAATCCGAATTTTCAAACAAAAAGGGAATGATACTTTTTATGGGATCTGGAATATATTGGAAAGTATCAGAATCATTTCCAAAAATAGGTTTAAAATTTTGTCCCATTTTATTATATTTGTACAAAGGCACAAATATAAAATTCATTATGGAAAAGCTAAGAAATCTAAGAAAGCAAAGAGGCTACACACAAGAATATATGTCTAATATTATATCAACAGACGTATCCAATTATTCCCGAAAAGAGAATGATGAAGTAAGAATATTTGATGATGAATGGGAAAAACTTGCTAAAGCGCTTGATGTTCCTGTAGAAGAGATCAAAGAGGAAAGAAAAACAGCTATTGTCCATAATAATCATGACAATACTACTTTTAATGATAATGCAGGCAGCTATTTTAACAACTTCCATAGTATTCCGGATTCTATTGTAGAAAATTTGCAGAGCTATATTAAAGTTTTGGAGGAGCAGGTGGAAACTTTGAAAGAGGAGAATAAAAAATTAATATCTAAAAATAATAAATAAAACTTCAAAATATGAGTAGTTACTTTTATTTGCAAGCTGAAAAAAATACAATAAATGCCTCCTTTATTGATGATATAAAAGAATATGCTGAACAAGAGAAAAAAATAATTTACATACTAAATAAACCTTTAACAGATCAAAAATACAATTATAAGTATAATAATTCTCTTATAGTACTTATTCCTAAACATAAAATAGGAATCATTGATTTTGGAAATAACGAGAGTGAATTTGAAGATTATGTTGAGGATATTATTGAAGATATTGGATCAATTTCTGATAAATACTTATATAAAGATGTTATAGGAAGACCTAGATCATGGCGAAAATCTTTACTAGATTATGATATAAAGTCTTCTGAAAATATACCTGACATATTAAATAATATCGAATTAACAGATGAAGGTGACATTAAAAAGTTAGACTTACTTATATCTCTTTTTATCGGAAGTATTAACGATATTGATAGAGTCAAAGAAGAGGTTCCTATAACAATTTTAGATAAAGTAAAGCAAAAAATACAATTATTCGATGGAGATCAAACAAGATTTATTTATCAAAATCCCGAAAAAAAGAAAATTATAATACAAGGGCTTTCTGGTACTGGTAAAACAGAATTGTTACTACATAAGCTAAAAGATTTATATGTAAGTGATAGTAAATCAAAAATATATTTCACCTGTCATAATAAAATTCTCGCGGACAGCTTAAAAAAAAGAATCCCTTCATTTTTTAACTTCATGAAAGTTGAACAACAAATTGAGTGGAACAAAAGGTTATGGTGTACAAATGCCTGGGGTGCTAATTCAAACCCGAATTCTGGGGCGTATAGATATATCTGTGCATTCTATGAAATACCTTTCTATAGATATTCTTTTCAAATGTCTTTCAGTAAAGCTTGTAAACTTGCTATAGATGAAATTAAAGCTAAATTTCAAAAAAGTGAAATTAAATATGCATTTACATATATGTTTATTGATGAAAGCCAAGATTTCGATGAAAATTTTTTCGATCTATGTGAACTTGTAACTGAAAAAAATATTTATGTTGCTGGTGATATTTTTCAAAGTATTTTTGATGAAAATTTTTCAAATAGTATTAAACCCGATTTTTTATTAGGAAAATGTTATAGAACTGACCCAAAAACTCTTATGTTTGCTCATGGTCTAGGAATGGGGTTATTTGAAGAAGAAAAATTAAGATGGCTAGAAGAAAAAGAATGGGAGGATTGCGGATATAATGTCTCTGTTAATAATCAAAAATTTTACTTAAGCAGAGAACCATTAAGAAGATTTGAAGATTTGGAGGATAATTTTGAAAGTATAAAATTAGTAGAAGTAACGGAAAAATATTCTGATACAATACTTACCTTAATAAGTGATTTACAAAAAGAAAACAGCACATTAGTTCCAGAAGATATAGGTATTATCCTTCTTGATCAAGACAACGAAATCTATAAATTAGCAGATGTTCTAGAACTAAGAATTCAACAAACTTTCGGATGGGATGTAAATAAAGCATATGAAACAAAAGAAAAAGTTCCAGGTTCTATTTTTATAAGTAACAGAAATAATGTAAAGGGACTAGAATTCCCCTTTGTTATCTGTATAACAAAAGCTATTAAAAATAATTCAAGTTATCGTAACTCACTTTATACAATGCTCACGCGCTCGTTTATCAAATCATTTTTATTACTTCCAAAAAATCATAAATCAGGATTGACAGAAGGAATGAAGACGGGACTTCACGAAATAATAGAGAATAAGCAAATGGTAATACAAGAACCGTCAGAGGAAGAAAAAAAGATGATCAAAACAAGTTTTGAGTATAGACTTAAAACACAATCTCATTATGATTTAATGATGGAAGTCTTTAAAAACTTAAATATTGATAAAAAATATCATACAAAATTATTTTCTGCGGCTCAAGAATTCGATATGCTTGAAAGTGATAGTGAAACATTAACTGCATTTGTAAAAGATAACATTAAATATATAAAAGACTAATAATGTGAAGATTATTGAAAAAAAAATACTTGAATTTCAAGAAAATAGTTTTTTCTCACCTATAAGAAACAAAACGGACTATGTAAAAGTTTTAATGCTGGGTGCTAGACAATTACTTTTAGATATTGATAATGAAGACGCTTCCTCATCCAAAATGAGGCTAGTTATTGATAAAATGAGTAGATTATTTTTTTATAAAGAAAAAAAATATTTTAGTATATCTTTCCCTTTTACTGTAATATATAATGAAGATCAAAATATAGAAATCAATAGTTACTCAGGTAAAAAAATAGATAATAAAAGTATATCTGCAATCATATCAATCGTAGATAGTCCAGAATTTAAATTGAATCCCTCACTCATAGATTTTTATATTGAACCCAATAATATAGTAGATTCAAATGGCCTTTTTTTGCTAGAAGAAATATTCATGTTTGAGCCATCTTATGTAAGATATGATAATGATCCTGACAATGAGAATGGCAATCTACATCCATTAAACCATATAGATTTAAATTATTCTCAATATAGTACTTTTAAAATCGGTCTTAATCAAAATATATCTCAAATATATTTTGAAAATTTACATAATATCAAAACAGATTGTTCTTTTCTGACTGATTAAACCTTTAAATAAAAAGAGAAGCCGTTGGGCTTCTCTTTTTATTAGTTATCATTTTATCCAAATTTCTTTTTCCTTAACCAGAAGAACAGTCCTCCGATAAGGCCGATAATGACCAATGGAAGCAGTAAATTCAGCCACTGCCAGTTGGTTTTCTCTTCAGTAATCCTTTGTCTGTCAAGAAGTCTTTCTTCAATATTTCGGTTTCTAAGCTCCATCAGATTGCTGTCATCCAGCAAATAATCCAAAGCATTTCTCAGGAACTGTTCGTTTCCAAACTGTTCGTTCGTTAACAAATCAACTCCTAATGGAAGTGGTTTTCCTTTGATCACTTTGTTCCTGCCTACATCTCCGTCTGCAATAACGATCATTTTATTTTCCGGGCTTGATGTCTTGAAGCCAGGGTAAGATTTTCTTTCAATTCTTGAGGCATAGGCAGAATTAAATTTCCCTTCCAATGCTACAGCAAAGATCTTCGGTGTACTTGGTTTTTCCATTTGTCCAAGACTGTCTACGCTTGCAACCTCTTTTAAATCTACATAGTTCGGAACCTGTTTCAGCAATGTTCTTTCACTGGATTCGAAAAGAACTTTTGTTTTGATATTCTTTCTTCCTCCTAAGGTATCAATGGAAGTTGGAAATTCAAACTTTACAGGGTTAATATTTTTGGTGATCGGATTATTATTTTCTGCAATTCCCAGGGGAAAATATGGCCAGGGTAAGCTTGTGTACTGAGGATTTCCACTCACTTCTCCTGTCACCAGTCTTAACAGGGCAAACTTCTTAACATCTTTTACCAAAGCAGGATTGATTCTCAACCCATAATTGAAAAAGAAGTCTGTCATGTTGATATCTACAGGGAAAGGCATTACTTTTTTGGATCTTGTTAAGGTATCCATTTCAGCATTTACGGCATCAATCATCCAAAGGGTTTTCCCTCCGTTCATGATATACTGGTCAAGAATTACTTTTTCATTATCTGTAAATGCTTTTCTTGGTTTTGCAATTACCAAAGCACTCATCTGCTTCAATAACGGAATATCTTCTACGGAAAGCTCAGTCTGATTTTTAGGAATAATAGGCCCTGCGTCGTAGTTTTCCATGGCCAGCTGTACAAATCCCTGAAATTCGTCCGGACTTAATTCATCCTGATTAACCAGAATCCCGATTTTCTTTCTCTTAGCCGCTGCAATATTTTTGATATTGGAAACAAGGTTGTATTCCAGCCCTTCAATAGATCTTGTCAACTGCTGATCAGCATCAATTCCTGCCTGCTGTACTACCAATGGTATAGAAACACCATCATTTCCATGCTTGATCACAGCATAAGGGAAAAGCGTGATCTGTGAAATTTTCCCATCTTTTACATCCGGAAGAATAGACGGCTGCATTCCCATTGCCATCAGGGTATCCTGAGACATTTTTGTTTTAATAGGGTCTATAAATTTAAAATCAATCTTTGGATTAATTTTTCTGAACTCTTCCAGCATAAATTTCGTTTCGCTCTGAAGCTGTTTGAAACTTGCCGGAAAATCACCTTCAAGATACACTTCTACAGTCAGAGGTTTTTTAACAGACTCCAGTACTTTGATAGTGTTATCGGAAAGGGTATATCTTTTTTCTTTTGTTAAGTCTAATCTGATTCCTGAATAGGTCAGGATAATTACCAATGGAACAATGGCAATTAAGAAAATTCCCAGTGGAGATTTAGCATTGAACTTCTTCATGATTCTACTTCTTTTTGTTAATAAAATGATTAGACAATACTAATGAAGCACCGATGACAAGTACAAAATAGGCTACATCTTTAAAATCAATAAGACCTCTTGTAAAGCCTAAGAAATGCTGATAAAAGCCAATATTCTGAAGGATAAAATCTGCACCTCCCAATAGTTTATAACTTGCCAGTTGTTCGATTCCAAAATACATAATGAAACACATGAAAACACCCAGCAGATAAGCCATAATCTGATTCTGTGATAATGAAGATGCCAGAATTCCCACGGCTGAAAATGCGGCGATTAAAATAATCAAGCCAATGTAACTTCCAAAGGTCATTCCAAGATCAATATTTCCAGCAGGCACTCCTAACACGTATACCGTATAAAGGTAAATCAATGAAGGAATAAGACATAAAATTCCAACGATCCATACAGAAAGGAATTTTCCGGTTACCAGTTCTGAAACTCTTAACGGCTGCGAGAAAAGCCAGTTTAATGTTCCCGTTTGCTGTTCTTCTGCAAAAGTTTTCATGGAAAGGGCAGGAATGATAAACATCAACAGCCATGGAACCAATACAAAATAGCTCTGCAACGAGGCCATTCCGATCTCAAAAATATTAGAATCGTTGTCGAAAAAGAACAGGAAAAGGGTTGCTATCAAACTGAAAGCGGCGATGATCACCCATGCACTCCAGTTTCCAAAGTAACTCCAAAGTTCTTTCTTTAAAATTGCAATCATAGTTTTTTTGTAAGATGTAAAAAGGATGAATGTATGAAGGCATACGTCCTACTCCACAATTATTTGTTTTTTTTATTTTTATTAACCAGTTTCACGGTCATCATGATCAGAAATACAAGAACGAAAAATCCTGCAATTAATTGCCACCAGTATTCAATCACCATCGATTTTAAAATAACGGTAAATACAACCAGAAACAGAATGAATGTTGCAATTTCATTCGCCTGTCTCAGTTTGATATTAGCAATCGGCAGTGTATCTCCATGTAATTCTTTTAAATGAAGAACTTTTTTCCAGCACCAGTAATGATAAATGGCAAGCCCGATAAGGAAAGTCAGTTTCAAATGAAACCACGGCATTTTCATCAGCCCGGTATTTAAAAAAATCATAACCAATCCGCATACCGCCATGATTACTCCGGCAGGAACTGTGATAATATTCCACAGTCTTCTGGCCATAAAAGTGTACTGCTCTCTCAGAATTTTCTTTTTTTCTTCAGGAAATTCATCGGTGTCTTTAT
Source organism: Chryseobacterium sp. Marseille-Q8038 (assembly GCF_965111995.1). Classification (NCBI taxonomy): domain Bacteria; kingdom Pseudomonadati; phylum Bacteroidota; class Flavobacteriia; order Flavobacteriales; family Weeksellaceae; genus Chryseobacterium; species Chryseobacterium sp. Marseille-Q8038. Next base: position 2,101,705 of record NZ_CBCOPN010000001.1, read on the forward strand.
AATAAACAAAAATCCTCACGAGATAAAAAATTCCCGCAAAGTAGCTTACCATGAAGATAATATGTAAAGCTTTGATGATGGTATACAGCATCCTAAAAATTTGTTTGCAAAGATAGTTTATTTCGGAAAAAAAGAGAATTTAATCTAAAATCTTTAGCATAAAATAATAAAGATTCAATATTGTTTAGAATTTGAAAATGAATTTCATATCAACATTAAAATTAAAACGCAGATTGGAACCTTGCCGATTTGAATGATAATCAAAAGGAAGAACATCTACCGGAGCATAATCTTCTTCCTTTCCTGTCATATTAGTATAAGAAATATTTTTTTGCCTGATACCAAAGCCAATTTTAGGCATAAAACCAAACCATGAAGATTCTTTATGAATCAAAATGCTGTAGTTAATATTTAATCCATATTTGGTTCTTTTATAATCTGCTGAACTAAAAGAATAATACACATCATTTTCATCGTAATATTTTCCTGAAATATTTTTTCCTATTTGATTTAAATAGAAAACTTCTGCTGATACAAAATGTTTTAATCTTGATTGAGGCACCAAACTGTAAAAAACTTCCGGTCTTATCTCAAAAATCCTGTTTTTCCCTTCAAAATTGCCCATATTTACGGGCATTATTTTGTCTGTTCCATAGGCCAATTCGCTTCCAACCCACCATCTTTCATTTATTTTCCCCATATAACCTACATTATAGCGCTGGTCACGAAAAGGAGCAAAAGCACTTACGGTAAGTATTGATTTGTAATCATTCGATTGAGCATAAATTGTATTGAAAAAGCTAAAAAAAGCAAAAAGAAGTAAATATTTTTTCACAAAATGGCTATTAGAATTAGTGTTCCAAATATATTATATTATCATTTATTCAGCAATAGCATTCATTTAATTACAAAAAAATAGAGTACTGAATATTTTTTCATAAAAAAACAGGATTTCTCTAAATAAGAAATCCTGTTTTTTATTCTACAAAAGTAGATTTTTTATCTTAAGAGATCACTCCTAATTCTTTTCCAACTTTTTCAAAAGCAGCAATGGCTTTATCCAAATGTTCTCTTGTGTGAGCCGCAGATAACTGTACTCTGATTCTCGCTTTTCCTTTTGGTACTACAGGATAAAAGAATCCGATTACGTAAATCCCTTCATCCATAAGCTTTTCAGCCATTTTCTGAGAAAGAGGTGCATCGTAAAGCATTACCGGAACAATTGCAGCATCTCCTTCAGGAATATCAAAGCCTTTCGCTTTCATTTCCGTTCTGAAATATTCTGCATTTTCCATTACTTTATCACGAAGAGAAGTATCATCAGAGATCATATCCAACACTTTCAAAGCAGCTCCTACAATTCCCGGGGCTAAAGAATTAGAGAACAGATAAGGTCTTGAACGCTGTCTCAACATATCAATGATCTCTTTCTTACCGGAAGTAAATCCTCCTAAAGCACCTCCTAAAGCTTTTCCTAAAGTAGAAGTGATGATATCTACTCTACCCATTACTTCATTAGCTTCGTGAGTTCCACGGCCTGTTTTCCCAATGAAACCTGTAGCGTGGGAATCATCTACCATTACCAAAGCATCATATTTGTCTGCAAGGTCACAAACACCTTTTAAATCTGCAACAATACCGTCCATTGAGAATACTCCATCTGTTACGATAATTTTGAAACGGTGATTTTTTTCAGAAGCTGCAATCAGTTGCGCTTCCAGATCAGCCATATTATTGTTTTTATATCTGTATCTCGCAGCTTTACAAAGACGAACACCATCAATGATTGATGCATGGTTCAGTTCATCTGAAATAATAGCATCTTCTTCTGTAAATAATGGTTCGAAAACTCCTCCGTTTGCATCAAATGCAGCAGCATAAAGGATGGTATCTTCAAGACCTAAGAAATCAGCAATTTTTTTCTCCAAATCTTTGTGAATATCCTGTGTTCCACAGATGAAACGTACAGAAGACATTCCATACCCGTGAGACTGAATCATCTCCTGAGAAGCTTTCATCACTTCCGGATTGTTGGATAATCCCAGATAATTGTTCGCACAGAAGTTCAAAAGCTTTTTTCCGTTCGCTTCTATTTCTGCACTCTGCTGAGACGTGATGATTCTTTCTCTTTTGTAAAGTCCGTCATTCTCAATATTCTGAAGTTCGTTCTGTAAATGTTGAAGGTATTTTTCAGAGATCATTTTTAGTAATTTTTTAGATGTGCTAATTTACTAAAAAGGCAGTAAAATAAAACCTTTTATAAGCTTAATTCTAAAAAATCAATTCAGGAATCAGTTTTAACACTATTAGTCTATAAATTTAGTAGGATAATATTTATATTTGTTTAAATTTTTAATGCATGAGATTAAAGCCGGTACAAAAAATAAAGACAATCAGTTCAGAAACCTTTATCAACAGCCATATGAAGCCGAGAGTTCCTATTATTCTTGAAAACTTTATCCATCCGGAAAGTCCAGCTTTCAAAAAGTGGAACTATGAATACTTCAAGGAAATTGCAGGAGATTACAGGGTGAATATATATGGTAGTGAGCTTGATTCCCTGGACAGAGTAGCCAGTGATCCTATAGCCCAGTCTACTTTTTCAGAATACCTTGACCTGATACAGTCTACCCCAACTGAACACAGACTTTTCTTATTTAATCTCTTAAAAATAAAACCCGAACTTAAGAATGATCTTATTTACAATGATGTGACCCATGGTAAAATACTAAAATGGCTGCCTTTTATGTTTTTTGGAGGTGAAGGTTCTGTCACCAGAAACCATATTGATATCGACATGTCGCACGTTTTCATTACACAGTTTCAGGGAATCAAAAGGATTTGGCTCTTCCCGTGGGAACAGTCTGATTTTATGTATAAACTGCCTTATAACTTCCACAGCCTGGCTCAGATTAAAAACCCTGATTACCGAAAATATCCGGCTCTTCTTTATTTAAATGGCTACGAAGCCATCATTCATCCCGGAGAAACCCTTTATATTCCTTCCGGATGGTGGCATTATATTCAATATGATACGGAAGGATATTCTATATCGGTAAGAGCACTTCCATCAAGCTCTCTCGAAAAATGGCGGGGTTTTAAAAACCTGGTCATCACCAGACATTTTGATAATCTCATGCGCAAAATATTCAAAGAAAAATGGTTCTCCTACAAGGTCAGGCTAGCCAGAAAAAGAGGAGCCAGAGCAGCCAGAAAACAAAGGAGCTTTCAAATTTGAAAGCTCCTTTGTTTTCTGGTTATATTGATTTCGAAAAAATTAAGGATTTATCCTTTAATCTCTTCCGTGTTACTGTTTGATAAATTTAATACTCTTTTCGTCAATAGTAATAACATAAGCTCCGGGAATCAATTCTGAAATTCCAATTGCTTTGCCTGGCTGATACGTTCCTTTTCCTACCAGTTTTCCATCGATAGCATGAATCGTAAAATCCACAGCTCTGTTAATTCCTTTCAGATTAATTTCATTTTTTGCGGGGTTCGGATATAGGCCAAAACCTTCCTTCTCAACGGAAGAAACACTTAAAGTATTATCCTGGGTAACCGTAGAGTTTTTCTCAATAATCTGATATTCATAATTAAACTGAACACTTGCAATAGGGAATGTTACCGACTGCAAAAAGCTTTGGTTATTGGATGTATTATTAAGAACAAAATAAGCCGTCTGCCCCGAAGTTCCTGTCACTTTAATAGGTAAAGGCATTTCAAAAAAACTAACTGTAGGGCTGCTTTGCGTCTGGGAAACTTTAAATAAAGCCTGATTACCGCCCTGCATCCATTTGATAGTATAAGTAGGATATCCTTCTCCATATACCCAGTCATTAAAAAATTCTGTAAAATCTGTTCCGGTAGACTGAAGCAAAGAAGCATTAAAATCAGCTGTACGCACATAGTTGTATGCCAGGTTCGGTCTTGCATGATAATCTTTAAGTGCCTGATAGAATGCAGCATCACCTAAAATCCACTTCAGCATTCTCAGCACATATCCTCCTTTGGAATAGGATAATCTGCTGTCAAATATTCTGTTGATGCTTGAAAGTCCGTTATCCGGTACATATACACTTCCTGTTGTACTTGCAGTAATGTAATTGGATTGTCCCTGTAGATAATTCAGAAATTCAGTATTGGTCATAAGCAGTTTTTCATTGGCAAGATGTTCACCAAAAGTTGCAAAACCTTCATTCAGCCAGATATCATTCCAGGCACCACAAGTTACTTTGTCTCCAAACCACTGATGGGCAAGCTCATGGGCAATAAGCTGTTTACCCCAGCTTCCCATAGAAGACATTGTCTGATGTTCCATACCGCCTCCGTACATGAATTCCATATGTCCATATTTTTCATTACGGAAAGGATAAGTTCCAAAATAGGTTTCAAAAGTACCCATAACCTGCTTCGTCCATTGAATATTATTCAGACTGGTCTGGTTGGAATTCGTGGACGGATAAATATAGTTGACAAAAGGAAACGGAGGATTCCCGATGGTATCTGTAAGTTTTACAAAATTAGTAATGGACAATGCAATCAGATACGCTGGTGTAGGATACATTGTTCTCCAGAAAGTAAGCTTTGTAGATCCTGTAGGAAATGTTTCAGACATCAGTTTTCCATTGGCTGCCACACTGTAATTGGATGGCGTAGTAATTTTAAAATCAAATCTTTCGATCTTATCATTTAAGCTTTGTTTGGTAGGAAACCAATCCTGTGCACCGTAAGGTTCATTCAACGTAGAAAGAACCGGAGTTCCGCTCTGAAGGGCAGTTTTGAAAGCATCATTAGCTGTAGAGGGTGCTCCTGCATAATAGATGGTAAGAGAATCCAGTGTATTGGCCGGAATAGAAGCCGGAAAATCAATCTTAAGTTCTTTGGAAGGAAGCTGCTGAAAACTTGTAATATTGGTTCCGTGATATTTCACCTGGGAAACCGTTAAGGAGTTGGAAAGATCGAAATAAATACTTCCCATACTTTGTGTTGGTTTAAAATGAGAAGTCACTGATCCGGAGATATTATATACCGCAGGATCCAGGCTAACATCCATTCTTTGATACTGTAAATCGTAATTGAGTGTATTGGGATTGATATTCCCGATATTCATTTTTTGAGTAAAGGATTTTTTCTCTTTTTCGATCAATCCTTTCATATCCGTATTTTGCCGTTGCTTCTGGCTATAGAATTGCTGAGATAATAAAAATCCCAACACCAAAAGGTACAATTTTGTCATGTTTAGAAAAATTTAATCAAATATAAAAAAAACCTTTTAATCAATGATTAAAAGGCCGTTATAATATATAAAATAAAAAATTTTTAAAGATCCAATGCAGGTTCAAGAATTTTCTCCATTCTTTTCTTCACCATATCTACAGATCCTGAATAGTTATTTACCATTAAAGAGAACACTAATGTTTTCCCGGAATTTGTTTTCAGATATCCTGCCAATGTTTTTACTTTATTTAAAGTTCCTGTTTTAGCAAAAACCTGTCCGTTCCCTCCTACATTAAACATTCTTTTTAATGTTCCGGATTGTCCTCCGATTGGCAGAGAAGTGAGATAAGATCTGTAATATTTCTGATCCATTAAAGAAGTAAGAAACTTCACCTGAGAAATTGGGGTTACATTATTACTTCTTGAAAGCCCGCTTCCATCGATATAGTTAAGACCAATCATATCAAATCCTGCATCTTTCAAGTGATTGGTTACTACAATTTTCCCTGATTCTGAAGTCTGGTCACCCATTCTCTGATATCCTACCGTTCTCAGCAAAGCTTCTGCCAATGAGTTATCACTGTGCTGATTGGTATAATAAATAATATCATTCAAAGTAGGTGATTTATATGCTGAAAGCATTTTTCTTCCTTCCGGAGCTGCATCTGTCATTTTCGGGGTTACTTTTCCGGTAACAGAAATTCCGCTTTTCACCAATGTTGTTCTGAAAGAGTTGGCAAGGTAAGCCGGAGCATCAGGAAGTTTGGTAGTTAAAACTCCGTTTCCTTCATATTTGTCAGCATATACCATCTGATGGTTGTAAGGAGAAACGTAGAAAAACTTCTTTTCTGTAGAGAAACCTCCTTTTTTAACAATCAGTTTTTCGTTGGCCGGATTGATATCGCGGGTACTTCCTGCAGGCAGATAGTAATTATTGTTTTCCAACCATACAACATTTTCCGGAAGCACTGAAATATTGCCTTTGAAAAGCGCTGTCTGAATGATAATATCACCATTTACCTTTTTAATTCCCTCTCTTGAAACTCCGCCTACGAAATCTGAAATAATATCTCTATAAGAGGCCGCTCCTGCTTTGTTTGTTCCCAAAGAAGGGTCACCACTTCCTATCACATAAAGATTTCCATTCAAAACTCCATTTTCATCTATAGTTCCTGAGTACTCCAGTTGCGTCATCCAACGGTAGTTTTCCCCCAGCATATTTAATGCCGTTTCCGTTGTAAGGAGCTTTGTTGTAGAAGCAGGTACTAAAGGAGTATTTTCATTGTACGAAGAGATTACCTTCTTCGTTTTCGGATCGTACACTACGAATCCCCAGGTTGCATTTTTCAGCACAGGATCCGCCATCATTGTGTTTACATTAATGTCTACCAGTTCTTTTGCTGACAAAACAGTTTTCTCCACCATCGTACTTACGGGTGATGGCAGGTTTAAACTGCTTTTCTGATTGTCATAATTCTGAGAATAAAGAACGGTAGAAACGGTAGATTGAGCCAGGAAAAGACCAGAAGCCAACACCGCCGCACTTGAAATATATTTTCTGAAATTTACCATCTATCTTCTTTTTGTTCTATAGTTTTGACTCTATAAAAAATGACAGGTTAAATCATCCAATAAAAGAGCCAAACACTTAATCAACGTCCAAAAGTAGAAATTATTGTCATATAACGGACCACCGACCTGTTATAAAAGAGTGTAAAGTTTGTTAAAAATTGTTAAAAATCTACAAAAACATCTTTTTTAATGCTTTGATAAGCAGTGATTTCATCAAATTCTTTCAAACTAATCAAAACCATGTTTTTAAATTTCTCATAGTTTTTTCCACGGGGAAGCTTAAGCATAATCTGGAACTGATACAGATTATTGAGCTTTGCAATCTGAGCTCTTTCCGGGCCTAACACACAATCTTCCGGAAGGTATTTTCTGAGGATTGAACCCAGAAATTGAGACGCACGATCTACTTTATCTTCCCTTCTGTGCTTCATTTCAATCATAATCAGCTTGGTAAATGGCGGATAATGAAATTTCTGACGTTCTGTAAGGATATATTTATAGATCTTCGCAGGATTGTTCATCTTGATCAGCTGAAATACAGAATGATCAGGATTGAAGGTCTGAATAAGGATTCTCCCTTTTCCGGAAACCCTTCCCGCTCTTCCTGAAACCTGTGTAATCAATTGGTAAGCTCTTTCTTCTGCTCTGAAATCCTGTACATATAATAAGGAATCCGCTTTCGGAATTGTAACCAGCTCAATATGATCAAAATCAAGCCCTTTGGAAATCATCTGTGTTCCTACAATGATATCTGTTTCTCCATCTTCAATCTTCTCATAAAGCTTTTCGTAGGCAAATTTTTTACGCATAGAATCTACATCCATTCTGTCTACTTCATTTTCAGGAAACAGTTGGGTAACTTCCTCATGAATTTGTTCTACTCCAACTCCTCTTTCATTCAGCTTTTCAGAATTGCATTTCGGGCAGGTTCTCGGTTTTGAGGCTCTTTGTCCACAATAATGGCACTTCATTTCATTGGCCGCTTTGTGATAAGTCATTACCACATCACAATTGGAGCAATAATTTACGTAACCACAGCTCTCGCATTCTATGACATTTGAATAGCCACGACGATTGTGCAGAACGATCGCCTGATTCTTTTCATCTACGGTTTTCTTTATTTCTTCAATAAGCTTCAGGGAGAAATTTCCTGAAACCTTTTTTGATTCCAGGGCTTCTTTGAAGTTGATCAGTTCATATTCCGGCAGATTGACATTCCCGAATCTTTCATTCAGGAAAACATATTTCATTTTATCTTTCCGGGCTCTGTAATAGCTTTCAACAGAAGGTGTTGCAGAGCCTAAAATCACTCCTGCATTGTAAAATCCACCCAAAACCAATGATGCATCCTTAGCATTAAAATAAGGAGAAACTTCTCTTGGTCTGTACGCAGAATCATGCTCTTCATCCACAACAATGAGCCCAAGGTTCTGATAAGGTAAAAACAGAGCATTACGGGTTCCTATCAGAATACGGATATCATTCTGCCTGATTCTTCGCCACACTTCTACTCTTTCAAAATCAGTCAGTTTCTGATGATAAAAACCAAGCTGTCGGCCATATTTTTTTTCTAATCTCTGGGTAATCTGTTTGGTGAGAGAAATTTCAGGAAGCAAGAACAGAACATTTTTTCCGTCACGGATGCATTCATCAATTTTCTCTAAATAAATATGAGTTTTCCCTGAGGAAGTCACTCCGTGAAGCAAAACATTCTTCCCTTCTTCAAACGCTTCATCAATCTCAGATTTTGCTGTTTTCTGCTGTTCTGAAAGTTCTTCGAGTTCTTCAATTTCTCCTTCATAGCTTTCAATTCTGTCTTTCTGCATGTAATATTCCTCCACAAGACCTTTATCTGCCAAAGGTTTGAAGTGAGAGCTTCCGAAATAACCATCTTCAAACAGCTCCGATTTTTTAATAGGAACATCCGGCTTTTCTGTCTGCTTTTCCAAAATAAGAAGGAAAAGATCTTTCTGTTTTTGAGCCCTGTTCAGTTTTAAAAGAATGTCTGTAAGATTCTGATTGACCAAAACCTCATCATCGATTCTTACATAAGCAACTTCCTTCGCTTTATACTTTTCAGCAACTTTCTCATCAATCTCAATGTACTGAAGGTCAATCAATGAATTGATTGTTTTAATAATATCCTTTTTAGGAATAAAAGCTTCAATATCCGTGAGATTAATCAGCTGTCGCACTTCCAGTGCCTGAATTAGGTACATTTCGTTGACATCCAGATTTTCAAAGTCTACAACGACTCCAGGTTTTAATTTTAAATAGGTTTCACTCTCCAGTTTTAATGAAGAAGGAAATGAAAACCTGTAGATTTCTCCCAGACTGCACATGTAATATTCCGATAGCCAATTCCAGAAATCAATCTGCTCTTGAGGCATAATGGGTTTATCATCCAACATGCTGATGACTTCCTTTGCTACAAAGTTTTCCGGTGCGTTATCATGAAGCTCAAATACAATTCCCGTATAAATCTTCTTTCCTCCAAAAGGTACCAGAACACGCATTCCAGGTTGGATTTCAGACATCATTTCTTCAGGAACTTTATAGGTAAAAGATCCTTTCAGGTTCAGGGGTAAAACAATTTGAGCGTATTGCAAGGGAAATATTTAAAGTGTAAAATTAGATTTTTCCTGAGAGAACTGCAACTTTACAGTAGTTCTTTCGTGCTATTTAACAGTGCCAGCAACCCTTGTCAGAAAAAATTCAATAGGAACGGACTTTAGTCCGTTTAATTAGTAATCAAAATCTCAATCGGCTTTAGCCAAAACATGGTCTAAACACAATGTTTGCAAAGATATGATGAATCGTTTTAATTCGTTCGCAAGGGCGTTCCACTCAGCAAAGATATCCCTCCAAAACAACAAAGAATGTCCATATTAATAAACGATGACTAATCATTAAAAAAGCAGTTCAGTCATCTCATACCAAAATGCAGAAGTAAAAAATCCGACAATAATACTGACTCCAATGATCAGGTTGGTGAGTTTTGTATTCAGCCTGAACTGTTCTGCAATGATGCTTGAAGTAACAAGTGTAGGCATCGCCGCTTCAAAAACAGTAATTTTTGCCACATCTCCTTTTATTCCCAATAACAGAGCCATTCCCAACACAATTGCAGGGGCAAGAATCAATTTATAAAGCATCGACATTGACATCTGAGGAATCAGTTTTTTCCATCCATTGAATTTCAGCTGTAATCCAACAGAAAACAAAGCTAATGGGCTTACCGTAGCGGCTAATTTATCAAAAAACGGTTCTGCAACAGTAAAATCTATAAACTGCGATAATACAAGGGCGGAAATACAACCTATTAACGGAGGAAATGTCACCAGTCTTTTTAAAATAAATAAGGCACTTACTTTTCCTGATTTGCTTCCGCCTTTTACGGCAGCAATAATTCCGAGTGTGGAAAGGGCAAAAAACATGGTCTGATCACAGATAATCGCAATACTCAGCAGACCTTCCCCATAAAAAGCACTGATTAACGGGAATCCTATGAATGAAGTATTACTGTATCCGCTTGCCAGTTCTAAAGTACTTCTGGACCGCCTGGAATACCCTCTGCTTTTGCTGTACAACATCATAAAGAAGAAACAGAACACAGAAATTAAAAATGTGGCTGCAATGGGAAACAGCATTTCTGTTGTCCATTTTACTTTAGGCAGATATTTAAACGAAACTGCCGGAAGAGCAAGATAAAGAATCCAGGTGTTGATACCTTTATGGGCATCGGGGTGGATAGATTTTGTTGCTTTGAATATCATTCCTGCAATGATACACACTGCAATCAGAACAAAATTTACCATAACTATAAAGAAATATAGTGCAAATTTACGGCTGATTTTTGAGTTGGAAGGGTAAAATTTATATTTTTTTAGGTATAAAGCATGTCAAGGTTTAAAACCTTGACATGCTTTGGCTACTTCAGCACTTTAAAAAAGTTTAATCTTTCATCACATCCCAAAGACTCATCACTTCAACGTCTTGCAAAGGTTTTGAAAGAGTGATTCTTTTGGAGGTTCCCGGTAACAGATCAAAGAAATTATCACTGAAGTGAGTATCTCCGATAAGGTAAACATCTTTTGCCAAGATGTCCGTTGATATTTCAATTTCGGTGGGTGAAATTTTTCTGATTTTAATTTCAGGTTTTGAAAGCTTTAGATCTTTAGGCTTATTGAAAAAGAACAGCTTTTCAAATGTTGTATCCTTATCAGAACTTATTTTTAAAACAACTCCGGACAAATCAAACTGAGCGAGTTTTGATTTACTGATGCTTCTAATTTTCTTACTTACATCAGCATTAATATCATCTGACTGAGTGGATTTCCAAAGTGTTTTTCCTTTAAAATCAATCAATTCAAATTTTGTATCAAGCTTTAATGTATTCATCAAATCACTGATCAGATAAACATCATAACTTTTATCGGTCTCAGCTATTGATACCAACACAGGTTCAAAACTTCTTTTTGCCTGATAATGGAAGGCTTTCCAGTTTCCGAGATAATCAATGGAAGACCATGAAACCACTGGCCAGCAGTCGTTGAGCTGCCAATACAACGTTCCCATATTGTATGGTTTTGCGCGGCGGTGAGCTTCAATGGCAATCTGCATTCCTCTTGCCTGCAAAAGCTGTGAAACATAATTATATTGTACAAAATCCGTGGGAATTTTATAATCACGCTTCAGATATTCATTCATAATATCCCAGCCTCTTGCATGTTTTTCATGAGCTTTAATTGTTGGATTTTGAAGGTTTAACTCCGGAGTTCCTGAAAACATAGATTTTGTGGTTTCAAGGCTGGGTGTGCCCTGAAAACCATATTCCGACATGAAACGTCCTACTTTCTCGTTGTAAATCTCAAAGGGCTGTTCACCCCACCAAACACCCCAATAATGGGAATCTCCTTCTGTAAGGCTTTCTTTATGTCCCCAACCGATGGATGGAGAGCTTGGCCAATATATATTTTTATCTGATTTCAGGTTTTCTGACAATGCATTGGGAATGACATCATGGAACAACTTTTTATAGTCTTTCCAAACCTGCAATGAGTCGTCTTTTGAATATTTGAACTGTTTTTGATATCCCCAGTTGACTATAGCTTCATCAATTTCATTATTTCCGCACCACAAAGCAATTGACGGATGATTCTGAAGTCTGTTGACCTGATCTCTTACTTCCTCTTTTACATTATTTAAAAAAGCTTCATCTGCCGGATAAAAACTTCCTGCAAACATAAAATCCTGCCATACTAAAATTCCGTTTTCATCACAGGCTTTGTAAAACTCATCATCTTCATAGATTCCTCCGCCCCAGATACGGATCATATTCATATTGGCATCATTGGTATCTTTGATCAGCTTCTGATATTTTTCTTTGGTCATTCTTGGTGAAAAACTGTCTCCGGGAATCCAGTTGGTTCCTTTGATATACAATGGCTGCCCATTCACTTTAAAGTAGAATGACTTTCCTTTTTCATCTTTTTCCTGTACCAATTCTACCGTTCTTAGGCCTATCCTGATATTTTTACCATCAATATTTTTCTGATCTTTTGAAAGTTTTACTTCGAAATCATAGAGGTTGGCTTCCCCACGGCCGTTAGGCTGCCAAAGCTTCATTCCTTTCGTTTCATAAGGAACCGAAATTGTATTGATTCCTTTTTTTAAAACTATTTTTTGGTGGATTTTATTAAGATCCAATGTGTAATCACCCGCATTTTCAGCATAAATTTCTACGTCAAAACGTAAATCATTAATAGCTTTAGAAGTTGTGTTCTGAATGTCTTTAACCGTAATAATTTTGGCATTATTCCAGAATTCCAATTGAACATCTTTCCATATTCCTGCAGTAACAAGCCTTGGTCCCCAATCCCAGCCAAACTGATATTGTGCTTTTCTCACAAAACTTCTTGGTGATTCCGGCATGGTAAACGGAACTTTTTTAGCCAGTTCTTTTCCGGTATTTACGGCAGATTGAAACTTTACCTGTACGATATTATTACCTGCTTTCAGATATTTTTTCACAGGAATATTCCACTTCCTGAACATATTATCTGTTTTCTTTAAGAGCTTACCGTTAAGATAAATTTCAGAAAATGTATCCAGTCCATTAAACACCAAATCAATATTATCATTTTTCAGTTCCTGAGATGAAATCATAAATTGAGTCTGATAATCCCAATCTTCATTTTCCACCCATTGTACTTTCTTTTCGTTTTCATCTTTAAAAGGATCCGGAATAATCTTGTTACTGATTAAGTCCAGATGCACTGTTCCCGGAACTTTTGCGGGAAGCCAGTTTTGATCTTTTGAATTTCTGAACTGCCAGTTTTCAGAAGACAAATTTCTTTGGGAAAACTGTGCAGAAAGGATGTTCTGTGTGAAAAGGAAAGCAAAAAGGATCGTTCTATTCATCAATAAATTTGTTTTGTATCATTACAATACCAGTGATTTTGTCATTCCGAGGAACGAAGGAATCTCTATCTTATTAATTTAGATTCCCGCTACGCCTGGAATGACAAGCTGAGCGTATATCATTTATTATTTACTCTTCAAAGCAACTACTTCATCCGGATTCGCAAAAGCTCCTCCATCAGTAATGGCTGAAGAATGGAAGTAACCGGCTTTTGTAGATGCTCTAATTCCTTCAATATTGGATGAACGAAGTCCGCCTCCAACAAGTATTTCTATTCTTCCATCGGAGAGCTCAACCAGTTTCTTAAGATTTTCTTTTCCTTCAGATACATTAGGTTTCTGGCCGGAAGTAAGAATGGTAGAAAAACCACACTCAATTACTTTTTCTAAAGAGTCTTCAAGACTTGCAGCACGGTCAAAAGCACGGTGAAAAGTACATGGAAGCGGGGATACCAATGCTACCAAAGTTTTATTCTGCTCCACATTCACCTCATCATTTTCATTCAGAATACCAAATACAAAACCATCTGCATGTAAAGATTTTAAATGAACCAGATCATTTTTCATCTGTTCAAATTCTGAATCTGAATAGGTAAAATCTCCTCCTCTGGGGCGGATCATCACAAAAATCGGGATAGTAATTTTTTCGCGAAGCTGTTTCATGGTCTCAAAATCCGGAGTTGTTCCGCCTTCACTGAGACCATCACATAACTCTATTCTATCTGCCCCGTTTTCAAAAGCAATTATTGCTGACTCAGGATTAAAACACGCTATTTCTATTTTTGACATTATATGGTATCTATTTAATTTTACTTTGGCTCATCTTGCAAAACATCTGCAATCAGAAAAGAACCGTTTTCTTTAACTACTTTTATTATTGATGGATATTTCGCTTTAAAACCATCATCCTTCAATACTACATGGAAAATATATTCATCTTTTGAAGAAGATTTTAACTCACAACTTTTGACTTCAATAGTATTCCAATCCTGCGCTGAGATTAAAAAACCAACACCAATTCCTGCTTTATTGGTATCAAACTTAGACTTCCATTTATCCTGAAATTCTTTTTCGGTAAGGCTTCCGTCTACATCCATATCAACATTTGTAGCATCCGTTTTATAATCGAAGTAGTCTTTGGTTGTGATCTTCTGCATATTCTTTTCCTCACTTCCGATATCAGCTTTGAAATAATCTACAATACTCTTCTTCAGCCATTCCCGCGCTTCTTCAGATTCATTGGATTCATAATTCAAAACTACTTTTTCCTTTATCGGTTTCGGTTCGGCAGTTGTTTTCATCTCCTTCTTCTCTTCTTTGCATGCGATCATCAGAAAGAAGGAAGCGATAATTGTTCTTTTCATATTTTGTTGTATGTTTTGGCTAAAGCCAATAGGTGTCGTTGATTTGTTTAAATGGACTAATTCCTATTAATTTGCTATTTTTTGTTGGAATAACGCAAAGGCACAAAGATTTTTCCTGTAGCATTCTTTTTGGGCGCAAGGATTTTATCTCCGATACAATTTATTTATAACTCTGGTTATTTATTGCCTTTATTATACAATTATTTCAAAGCAAATTCCGGTGTTTCAAGGCGGTTCCCTTTCTGGTCATATACCGCAAAGTTGAATCCGTCCTGAATACAGTAAGATCCATATTCTCCTTTTTTATTGATAGCGATAAAACCCACCTGGATATCTTTTAGATTTTTGTTTCTTCGCTGATTGATTTTTACAATCCTTTCCACGGCTTCTTTACAGGCTTCCTGCGGATTTCTGCCCTGTCTCATCAACTCCACTACAAGATGCGTTCCCACTGTTCTTATCACTTCTTCTCCATGGCCGGTTGCTGTAGCTGCTCCTACTTCATTATCTACAAATAAACCCGCTCCGATAATTGGAGAATCTCCTACTCTGCCATGCATTTTGAAAGCCATTCCACTCGTTGTACAGGCTCCGGAAAGGTTTCCTTGCGCATCCAAAGCAATCATTCCTATAGTATCATGGTTTTCAATATTGGCGATAGGCTTATACTGACTGGTTTTTAACCATTCTTTCCATTCTTTTTCAGATTCCGGAGTCAGAAGATTTTCTTTTTTAAAACCCTGTGAAAGGGCAAACTGCAGTGCTCCATCTCCTACGAGCATAACGTGTGGTGTCTTTTCCATTACCGCTCTGGCAACAGAAATTGGATTCTTAACATGTTCCAGACATGCAACAGAACCGATATTGTAATTTTCATCCATGATACAGGCATCCAGCGTGACTCTTCCATCTCTGTCCGGACGGCCTCCATAGCCTACACTTCTTTCCTTAGGATCTAATTCTACGAGACGAACTCCTTTTTCTACGGCATCCAATGCTTTTCCTCCTTTTCCAAGGATTGTCCATGCTTCTTCATTCGCCTTTAATCCAAAATTCCAGGTAGAGAGTACAATAGGTTTGTTGATGATTTTTTTATTTTCAGGCAGCTCCCCGGCCATAAGATCTAAGGGATTAATGGTAAGTGCTGCGGTGGCAATTCCCAGTTTTTTAATAAAACTTCTTCGGTTATTGTTCATTGTATGTAAGAATTATTTAATACAAAGCAAATATCTAAAAAAAATTCATTGAAAGTCTTATGCCTTTTTCACTATTTTTTCTTTGTTATTTTTTATTATTTTTATAATGGTTATTTTAATTAATATGTATGTTTAAAACCTTTAGAAAAATGGATTGCTTTAAGGAATTATCGGATGAAGAGATCCGGGTCCTTACAAGCATAAGTACTCCAAAACTTCTTAGAAAAAAAGAAAAACTTTTAGAACCCGGTCAGCCATTTAACCATTTATTTATATTGACCAATGGTCTTCTGAGATTTTTCTTTGACGATGAAAACGGAGTTGAAATCAATACTTTCCTGCCCTCAGAAAAAGAGGTTGCCTTTATGGAGAGCCCGGAATCATATTCCCATGAAGGCACAAAAAAGTATACCATACAAGCTGTGATTGATTCTCAAATTATTCTTTTTAATAAAAGTGAATTTGAACAGATTGCATTTCAGCACAAAGGAATTTACAAGCTGTATTTAAAATCTTTAAAACAGATTATCAGCATTTTATCTGCACGAACAGAGCAATTTTGTAAGAGTTCGCCGCTTTCCCGTTATGAAGATTTTCTAAACAGCCACCCGTTCGTCTGTCAAAATGCAAACAGAAAGTATATTGCTAATTTTTTAGGGATCACTCCCAATTCTCTTTCCCGTATTACTGCCCGAGACAATAAAAAAAAGAATCAAGGAAAAAAATAACTTAAGAATATTTTTAATTGTTTTGTTCAATATAATTTTGTCCGGTCAAAAAACTTGTTCTTCATCAATAAAAAAACCAAATGAAAAAAAACACAATCATCTTCAAAGCATTTCATCTTATAGAATAGTCTTTACCTCTTAACAGGATTAATATATGATCTTCCGGATATTCATTACGGATTGAATCTGTATTTTCTTAAGTCAACATTTTATTACCATTTTATATTTATGCAAAGAATAATCACCATTCTCTGCCTGTTACTGACATGCAATTTTGTTCAGGCATCTACAGGCAATATTGAAGACAAAATAGCAGACGGGGCATCCTGGTTAATCTTACTGGTATTACCTATTGCCGGAATTTACCTTTTCTGGAAAGTTCACATTTATCCGGAAAAAGTAGCGGAGGAAAAAAATCATCCTCAGCTGAAAGCCATAAAAAGTATGTGCCTCCTTTCCCTTGTTTTTGGAGGCCTTTTATGGCCGGTAGCCTTAATCTGGGCCAACTATGAATACGGAAATCAGGATACTCCTAAAAAAGAAACGGAAAACACAGATTTTACCGAAGAAGAAGTTAAACCCATTGAAAATTAAAAAACATGCTGGAATTACTAGTCGCAATATATGCCGGAATATGCTGGCTCCTTATTAAAAAATTAAAACTGATCCCGTGGACATTTACTACACAGGTAATCGTCTATTCATTGCCTATCTTCGGATCTATAGCTTTAATATTAAGTCTGAACTACTTCTGTCCTATTACTTCAGATGTAAAGGTAGTAAACCGAAGTGTGGATATTACCACTCAGGTTTTAGGAAAGGTAAAGAAAGTATATGTGAAGACCAACCAGGAAGTAAAAAAGGGAGATACTTTATTTGTAATTGACAGAGAGCCTTATCTACAGGAAATTAAATCACTGGAAGCTAAACTGAGCAGTATGAAAGCTACGGTATATTCTTATGATGCAGACATTTCGGCTTCCAGAAAAAATATTTCTGCCTTACAGTCACAGCTTGATCTTGCCAACAAAAGAGTATCCCAATATCAGGAGCTTGTACAGGCAGGAGCCGCCAACAAATTTGATTTTGAACAGGCTGTAACCAATGCGCGTGATCTGCAATCCAGAATCAGTGCAGCACAGTCGCAGCAGCAGTCTTTGGAAACAAAATCCAATGCCTCTTATGATGGTGAAAACTCATCTGTTTCTGAGATTCATGCCAAGCTGGACCAGGCAAAATGGAATCTTTCCCAAACCGTTGTTCTGGCTCCTACCGATGGTATAATTCCCAATGTTCAGCTGAATGAAGGGGCAATTATGGCGCCTTTCAAATCTGCATTTGTTCTGATCCAAAAGCAGCAGTCAGTCATTGGATTTTTTGCTCAGAACGAGCTGGAATCGGTAAAAAACGGAAATGAAGTAGAACTTGCTCTTAAAACAGAACCGGGAAAAGTGGTGAAAGCCAGACTTGAATATGTAATTGATGCTACGAGTCAAGGAATCATGAATAACGCTGGAGGAATGCTGGGCGGAAACGGTTCTACAGCAGGACTTCCTGATACGGCAAGGCAACTACCCGAGACTGATGGAAAACTTATTGCCAAGTTTGTACTGGAAGACAACCAAAAACACCTTACAGTGGGAGCAAGAGGAGCAGCAGTGATCTATTCTGATCATGTTAAACCTCTTCATCTTATCCGAAAAGTAATGGTGCGTATCAACAGTAAAATCAACTTCCTGATTCCAAAACTTCATTAACATGTATAAAAAGTTAATTTTATTAAGCACACTTGCTGTAAGTTTAAGTTCGTGTATCGGTTATAAAGAAGCTACAAAGGAAAACATAGATGAGCTGAAAGAAAAGAGTGAAATTGCTTCTCATATACAAATTCCGGATGACTGGATCTTTGACAGAAAAGCGAATTCAAAATCAATTTCCTATGACTGGATCAATGATCTTAAAACTTCTCAACTGGAAGCCTTGATTAATGAAGGAATGTTGCATAATGCGGATCTGATTATTGCCCGGGAAAAGCTGAATCAGGTTGAATTGGCGATGGAAATTGCAGGAAGTGATTTGTATCCTAGCGTAAGTGCTGTTGCCAATACTTCCAATAATCTGGTCAGTGGCAGCCAGATTCAGCGTCTTGCCTTAAAAGCCAATTGGGAAATTGACCTTTGGGGCAAAAATAAATCTTCACAGATGGCAAGTACCAGCAGTTACTTTTCTGCAAAACATCAGAACACCCTACTGCATCAGTCTATTGCAGGGATGATCGCCAAGGCTTATTTTCTGAATATTGCAGGAAACATCCAGGAAGATAAGATTGAAAGCTACATTAAGAAGACCAAAGACCTGGAAAAGCTTTATATTATTCAAAAGAAAGTAGGAACGGCAAATGCGCTGGATATTTCCAATATCTCTGCAGAAATTATTTCTCTGCAGGGCTATCTTGAAAAGATTAAAAATGCCAATATGCAGTCCAGAAGATCCCTGGAACTTCTCACCGGGAAATATCCGGAGGGAAAACTTACTACCCAAAACTCTTTTAACCCTGTAAAAAGTAGTATTCCTGAATCTTTTCCTCTCGAACTTTTGGAGAACAGATCAGACATACAAGCCAGTCATTTTCAGATCGAAAAAGTTTTCTACGAAGTACAGGAGGCTAAAGCAGCAAGGCTTCCTTCCATAAGTATAAGTTCCTCACTTGGGAGTGCCGGAAGTAATGTGGAAGCTATTAATTCTTTATTTTCCAATCCTTTGTTAAAAGTGGGTGGAGGATTAGTTTCTCCGCTATTCAATGGTGGAAAGCTTAAAAAGAATGTGGAAATAAAAAACTCTCAGCAGAAACAGGTTGTTGAAGAATATTCAAAAGCGGTTCTGAATGCGTTGAACGAAGTGGAATCTTCATTAGCCAACCTCCGTTCTATTGAAAAACAGATGAATTATACTACTAATGCTGTCAATGAACTGAAAAACAACATTAATCTCACTGAGAAACAGATAAAGGTAGGTACCAACAACAGTTTTGTACTGATCCGTAAACAAAGAGACCTTTTGAAAAATGAAATGAACCTCATCAATCTGGAACTTCAGTACAGAATAGAGCGTATAAATCTTTATATGGCTTTAGGTGCGGAGAACTTCATTTATTCATAGTTTTATACTCGAAAGGACTGCAGATTATTTTCTGCAGTCTTTTTTGTAAAGAATTAATGAGGCAACTTATCCCTGAAATATCCATACACCCATGTTCCGGCAACGGCACTCAACAAAGTAACGGATACGGCTAAAGCTCCTGTTCCGATCTGAGCAAAAAGAGGTCCGGGACAGGCTCCTGTAATTGCCCAGCCAAAACCAAATATCAATCCGCCGTAGATCTGGCCTTTATTAAACTTTTTTGGAGTAAGCGTAATGGGTTCACCATAGATTGTTTTTATCTTGAATTTTTTAATCAGCATTACTGAAATCATTCCTACCAAAACAGCACTTCCGATAATTCCGTACATATGGAAAGACTGCAGGCGGAACATTTCCTGTATCCTGAACCAGCTGATGACTTCTGCTTTCACAAAAATAATCCCAAAAATAATCCCAGCAGCAAGGTACTTCAGGTTATGATACCATTGATGAGTAAGGGTGCTTTCGTTCACACATACCATATCCCGATTGTGTCTATCTTTTTCTTTTATCATGATATAAACTTCTCTTTTAAAATTACAGTTATAGGGAAAGTATGACTGGCAGAATAATATTAGCCATTAAAAAACCACCGATCATAAAACAGATTGTAGCTACCAAAGAAGGCCATTGTAAGTTGGAAAGTCCCATGATGGCATGTCCGCTGGTACATCCTCCCGCATACCTTGTTCCAAAGCCTACCAAAAATCCACCTGCAACCATTATGAGAAATCCTTTCAGGGTCAGTAGGTTTTCAAAACTCATGAGCTGTACCGGAACCAGATGGCTGTAATCTGTAATTCCATAGCCTGCCAATTCTGTTTTCAGGTCTGGATTAACGGTTATTTCTGCGGGATTGAGTAAAAAATTGGCAGCAATCATCCCTCCGAAGAAAATTCCCAGCACAAAAAATAAATTCCAGGCTTCTTTTTTCCAGTCGTATTTGAAAAAATTTACATTGGCAGGTATACAGGCTGCACAGATATGCCTCAGTGAGGAACTGATTCCAAAGGATTTATTTCCCATAATCAATAAGGCAGGAACAGTAAGTCCAATCAAAGGGCCGGCAATATACCACGGCCAGGGTTCTTTTATAATCTCCAGCATTTTTTATTTTTTAATCTAATGTATTTAAAATTTTAGTCTGACACACAAAATCACTTTTAGGTATAGCGGTAGATACAATCGCTTTAAAGCCACCTTCAATTTCTGAAAAATTTCTGTATCCTCTTGCCTGAAGAATGCTCGCAGCCATCGTACTTCTGTAGCCGCTTCCACAATGCATGTAGAAATGTTCCGACGGCTCTATCTTATGAATCCACTCGTTGATCAATGCCAAAGGTTTGCTGTAAGCTTCATGAATATGTTCTGCATTGTACTCACTTTCTTTTCTTATATCAATTATTTTTGCTTTTTGGGTTTTTATTTCGGCTTCAAACTGCTCTGCAGAAATACGGTTTACAACATCTGTTTCTTTTCCAATCTTTTCCCATGCTTCAAAACCTCCTTCCAAAAATCCTAAAATATGATCAAATCCTACTCTGCTCAAGCGGGTTACAGCTTCTTCCTCTGTTCCTTTTTCAGCAACCAGAAGGATGGGTTGATTTACATTGGCAATCAAAGCGCCCACCCATGGGGCAAAGTCACCATCCAATCCTATATTGATGGATTGAGGAATAAAACTTTTGGCAAATTCACCGTTGCGTCTTACATCTAAAATCAAAGCTCCGGAAGCCTCTGCAGTTTCTTCAAATTGTTCCGGAGTAAGAGCATGCAAACCTTTTGAAAGAACTTCATCAAAACTGTTGTATCCTTTTTTATTCATCATTACATTCATCCCGAAATATGCTGGTGGAGGTAAAAGTCCGTCAGTCACTTCTTTTATAAAACTCTGTCTGTTCTTTTGGTTCAAAGCATAATTCGTTCTTTTCTGATTTCCCAATGTATCTACGGTTTCCTTCTGCATATTTTTACCGCATGCTGAACCGGCTCCATGTGCTGGATAGACAGTAATCTCATCCTGTAAAGGCAAAATTTTATTGTATAAACTATCATATAAAAGTCCTGCCAGTTCTTCCTGAGTCATATGAGCACTTTTCTGTGCGAGATCCGGGCGTCCCACATCTCCAAGAAATAAGGTATCACCACTAAAAAGGGCTTTTTCAATTCCATTTTCATCAATCAACAGGTAACATGAGCTTTCCAACGTGTGTCCCGGGGTATGAAGAACTTTGATTGTAATATTCCCTATTTCAAAGATTTGTTGATCTGCTGCTATTACAGCATCAAATTCAGGATTCGCTGTCGGTCCATATACAATTGGAGCGCCTGTTTTATGGCTTAAATCCAGATGACCGCTGACAAAATCAGCATGAAAATGAGTTTCAAAGATGTATTTCAGTTGTACTCCATCCTCTTTCAATCTGTTGATGTAAGGCTGTGTTTCTCTTAACGGATCAATAATGGCGGCTTCTCCGGCTGAAGTGATATAGTAAGCACCTTGTGCAAGACATCCTGTATAAATCTGTTCTATTTTCATTGTATTTATTTTTGATTGTGTTACCTGATACAAATCTCCAGCTTTCTTTTTTCCTCTACAGCTACTTTTGTTACATAAGAAAATTAAAGGAAGATTTCTTTCGTAATAATATAAATACCCGTCATCAGGATAAACCATCCGAATGCTGGTTTCAGTTTTTTACCCTCTATTTTTTTTGATAAGTGTGAGCCGATTACAATTCCTATAATAGCAATAGCAGTGATAGAAACCAATAGTTTCCATTCTATTTTCACATGGTTTACTGAAGAAAAAAAACCGATCAGAGAATTGACAGAGATGATAACTAAAGAAGTTCCTATTGCCGTTTTTATCGAAATTTTTAAAAGATTTACCAATGCCGGAATAATCATAAAGCCACCTCCTGCTCCCACCAATCCGGTTAAAATACCAACTATCGAACCTTGTCCTGCTGCAAGCAAAACATTATTCTTATGCGTCGTATGATGTAAAGAGTCTTTGGAAGTACTTTTTCTTATCATTTTATAAGAAGCAAGAATCATTAACCCTGCAAAAATCAAGAGTAAAAAGATATTTTTGGTAATGGTGAATTTCTGTATTTGGAATACCTCATCAGGAATTAAAGGAAGTAAATATATTCTGGTCAGAAAAATAGAAATAACAGAAGGAATTCCGAATATCAATGCGATCTTAACATTGACTAATCCTTTTTTTAAATATGAAAAAGATCCCACCAGACTGCTTATTCCCACAATAAAAAGTGAATACTCTGTTGCCAGAAAAGCTTCGACACCAAAGAGATAAACGAGAACGGGAACGGTGAGAATACTTCCTCCACCCCCGATTAAGCCTAAAGAAACCCCAATTAAAACGGCTGCTGCATATCCTATAATTTCCATTTTGCTATTCAAATAATTCTAAGGCAAAAATGGGAATGTGAAAGAAAATCTACAGCTACTTTTGTTACATAAGGAGATTTTTTAACACAAATGAGCACAAATAGGTTCACAAAGGACACAAAGAAGTTAGAGTAATTTCTCTTCTTTGAGATTGCTTCACCTTCGGTTCGCAATGATCGTTGACCACCCCGTCAAAAATTCTTTGAATTTTCGCCACCCCTCCGAGGGAGGGGAATATGAGTACCTTTGATTGAAGTGAAGTGAATGTTATGAGTTCAGGGTTTTCAGGAGAACGATTTTGTTTCTTCCCAGCTTGAGTTTTCCTTCTTCCTCCAGCTGTTTTAAAAGTCTTGATACCACTACCCTTGCTGTTCCCAACTCATTGGCAAGTTGCTCATGAGTGGTATGAATGGTTTCAGAGCCTGTAAGCTCAGATTTTTTCTGCAGCAGATTAAGAAGTCTTTCGTCTACTTTTTTGAAAGCGATGGCATTGATGATATCCAGGAGTTCTTCAAATCTTTTATGATATAATCTGAAAATATAATCCAGCCATTCCGGATGTTCTTTGATGAATAAAGAGACTTTGTCTACGGGGAGAAAAAGGATTTCTGCGTCTTCTTCAATTTCAGCTTTTACAATGCTTTTTTCATTGTGCATCCCACCCAGAAAAGACATGATACAACTTTCTCCTGCTTTGATATAATACAGTAAAATTTCACGTCCGTCTTCTTCTGTTCTGATCACTTTCAGCATTCCCTTCATCACGATAGGAATAGAACGGATGGAAGCATTTTCATCTAAAATAATATCTCCTTCCTGATAATTTTTCGTTGTACCATACTGATACAGTTTTTCTACCAGTTCCGGTGATGAGGAGAATTCTGAAGAAAGTAAGGTCTCGTCCTGCATTTTTTATTCTAATTTACACCAATTTCATCAACAAACAACCATGCTTTGGAATCTGCTCCGGGATTTCCGGCCGGAATAATACCTGCATTTTCAATATTTACTTTCAGGTATTTTGCATTCTGTGCTCCTACATTCACTTTGATTTTTCCGCTGGTATTTTGAATTTCTGCTGCCCCTATTTCTTTGATCAGTTTAAAATTCCTGTTATCATCAGACACAAAAATCTTTGCCGATTTGGCAAGATGAATCCAGCTTCCTTTATTTTCAAGGGTATTGAAATAAACTTCTGAAAAAGGTGTTTTCTGGCCAAAATCAATTGTTGCCACTACATCTTTTCCCTGAAACCCCAGCCATGTTTTACCCAGTTGTTTTACATTTCCGATAATACCATCTACTAAGGTGAAAGCTCCTCCAAAAGAATAATTTTCGCTTGGCTGTTGTTCAAGAGTTATTTTTTTCCCTGTTGTCTTTGAAATGGTAAATTGTTGTACAGACACGGCGCTTTTCAGCTGACCCTCTTCAAAATAAGCCGATTTAATGGTTAAAGAATTAGGAATCTGAACAGCATTCTGATAGGTTTCAGAATTGATGGAAGGATTTGTTCCGTCCAGTGTATATCTGATTCCGTTTGTGTTTTGCGAGGTTGACAATTCGTAGGCAATTCCAGTATTGGAAGGAATTACTTTTCCGGTGATATTATAAATACTTCTGGCATAATTTACCTTCATATCATCCAGAACTTTAAACTGGTTGATCACTCTGTTTTCAAACTCTTTATAATTTTTAGGATCTGATGTTCCCCATCCCACTTCAGAAAGCGCCATTAATCTTGGAAAAATCATATACTGTACCTGTTTGAAATCTAAAATATATTCTGTCCACAGATTAGCCTGAACTCCCATGATGTATTTAGCCTGTTCTGCATTCAGTTCGGAAGGAATAGGATTATAAGAATACACTTTTTCCAAAGGAGTAAAACCACCAAAAGCATTAGGCTCAGATTGGGGATCTCCCTGATAGTGATCAAAATAGCAATAGGCTCCGGGTGTCATTACGGCAAAATGTTTTGATTTTGCAGCTTCAATACCTCCGTTCACCCCTGTCCAGCTCATTACCGCAGCATTAGGAGCTAATCCGCCTTCTAAAATTTCATCCCAGCCAATAATTTTTCGTCCTTTGCTGTTGACATATTTTTCAATCCGATGAATAAAGTAGCTTTGTAAACCATGTTCATCTTTTAAATTATTTTTCTTAATCAATTCCTGGCAGTGTGTGCATTCTTTCCATCGTGTTTTCGGGCACTCATCACCACCAATGTGAATGTATTGGGATGGAAATAATTTGATTACCTCATCCAAAACGTTTTCCAGAAAAGTAAAGGTCTCATCTTTCGGACAGAAAACATCATCAAAAACACCCCATTTTGTAGCAGATTCAAAAGGACCTTTGGTACATGCCAGTTCAGGATATGCTGATAAAGCTGCCAATGCATGTCCTGGCATTTCAATTTCCGGGACCACTGTAATATGTCTGTCCTGAGCGTATTTTACCACTTCTTTTATTTGTTCCTGAGTATAAAAATACGGTCCGTAAGGTTTTCCGTCAAACATATTGTCAACATAAGCCCCAATCATGGATTCTTTACGTTTTGAGCCAATCTGAGTAAGCTTAGGATATTTTTTGATTTCAATTCTCCATCCCTGATCATCTGTCAAATGCCAGTGGAATGTGTTTAATTTATACATCGCCAGATAATCAATGTACTGTTTCACTTCATCTACGGTGAAAAAGTGGCGGCAAACATCCAGGTGCATTCCACGCCAGGCAAACTTTGGCTGGTCTTCAATCTTCATTGCCGGAATTTTCTTACTCTCTTTATATTGTTCGAAAATCTGAACCAGTGTCTGTAGCGCCAGGAAATATCCCTGTTTCGTATAAGATTTTACATGAATTTGGTTGGGAGAAATTTCTATAGAATAATATTCTTTTTTCTGTTCAGCATCAGCCGGAGAAGACGCAGGAATTATAGAACTTGTTAAATGAATACCACCACTCTTTTGAGCATATTGAAATTTTAACTGAGGCTCTATTCGTTTTTTGAAATATTCTGTTTCCTCTTTTGGCAGATCACCACTTAATACCAATGTTTCCGGAAGTATAAATTCTCCCTGTAAAAGTTGAACTTTTTGAGGATAAGGGATTAGATTTAATTTATTCTGGGCTAAAATCACGTTTGAAATCAATACAAAAAACACTAAAAAAGTCCGTATCATTGAATATGGTTAAGGTTTGAGCTAAGATAATTATTTTTCAAAACTCTTTGAGTCTTTTTAAAAACAAAATTTACCCCTCTTCATTATTTGAGTATCATGAAACGGATAATTTACCGTTATTAAAACACTATTATAGAAATTATTCTCTTATATCTCGTGCATCATGGCTTGTTTTTTGATAAACCTACACCACTTAAAAAAATTAAATGGTTTAAATTTGTAAAAAACTACGATGAAAAAAAACATTTTTCTGGCAGCAGCATTATTATTCTCAATGTCCACACAGGCACAAATTTTTGATATCATAAAATCTGCCGTTAAAGATAAAACAGGAGTAGATCTTAATGTTCCGGTAAAAAATACGGGTACTGCAACTTCTCCTAAGACATCCACTACGGTATCCGGTTCCAACAATTCATCTGCAGGCCTTGGAAACCTTACTTCTACCCAGATTTCCTCAGGATTAAAAGAGGCTTTAAGTATGGGAGTAACAGATGGAGTAAAAAAACTGGCCGTAACGGATGGTTTTTTCAAAAATGAAGCTGTAAAGATTTTAATGCCTGAAAAATTAAGAAAGATCGACACTACTTTACGTTCTATAGGAATGGGAAGTCTTGCTGATGAAGGAGTAAAATTACTTAACAGAGCTGCTGAAGATGCCGTAACTGAAGCCGCCCCTATTTTTACAAATGCTATTACCTCCATGACGATTACGGATGCCAAAAATATTTTATTAGGCAGTAATAATGCTGCAACAAGCTACCTTCAGGGAAAGACTCAAACTCAGCTTTTCAATGCTTTTCAGCCTAAGGTAAAAGCTTCTTTAGGAAAAGTAGGAGCTGATACGCTTTGGAAAAATCTGATTTCAAAATACAATACTTTTACAGGGCAGGCTGTAACAACAGATCTTAACGAATATGTTACCACAGAAACCATCAACGGAGTATTTAAAATGGTAGCAGATAAAGAGAGCGGAATCAGAAATACCCCTGCAATGAGAACAACAAGTATTCTGCAGAAGGTATTTGGAGCTCAGGATGGGAAATAAATAAGAAGTTAGAGGTTAGAAGTTAGTTTGACATGCTAACCGTTAAGATATAAAAGCTGTTTCATGATGAAGCAGCTTTTTTTGATTGTAATTTCTTTTGTCTTGAAATCGAAGATTCGACGTAGTCAAACAAAAGAAACAAAAATTCACGACTGGGAGTTCTCCGCTAAAAATAAATCCTGTTCTCTAAAAATTCTAAACTTGCGCGAAATCATTATTTATTAATCAGTTCTGAATTGGTCTCGCGCTTCGCACAGGAGAATTTTCTTAACGTTCACAGAATTTATTTTTTTAACGCTGCGTCCTATATCGTTTTTAAAGTTATTTTTAGAACTATTTGTCTGAACTTAAATGATAAAGGCTCTGTTTTTTATTGTCTCACTTTCTTTTGTCTTGAAACAAAAGAAACAAAAATTCAAGACTGAGAGCTCTCCGCTAAAAATAAATCCTGTTCTCTAAAAATTCTAAACTTGCGCGAAATCATTATTTATTAATCAGTTCTGAATTGATCTCGCGCTTCGCACAGGAGAATTTTCTTAACGTCCACAGGATTTATTTTTTTAACGCTGCGATCTCCTATGTCGCTTTTAGGGCAGCTATAGAAAGATTTGTCAAATTTTAAAGAATTCATAGACTGTTTTTATAATGAAGCAGCTTTTTTTGATTGTAATTTCTTTTGTCTTGAAATCGAAGATTCGACGTAGTCAAACAAAAGAAACAAAAATTCAAGACTGGGAGCTCTCCGCTAAAAATAAATCCTGTTCTCTAAAAATTCTAAACTTGCGCGAAATCATTATTTATTAATCAGTTCTGAATTGGTCTCGCGCTTCGCACAGGAGAATTTTCTTAACGTTCACAGGATTTATTTTTTTAACGCTGCGATATCCTATGTCGCTTTTAGGGGTAGCTATAGAAAGATTTGTCAAATTTTAAATGGCAGTTTCCTATATTGTAAAAAGTTTCGGCCTCACTTTGTGAGGCCGAAACTTTTTATTTATCATCAGATTAGAATTGCATTTCAGGAATTTCACCTTCAATAATCAGATCTGCTTCTGTAGCTTTGATAATATCTTCTACTGAAACTCCCGGTGCTCTTTCCACCAGTTTAAATCCTGCCGGAGTTACATCCAGAACAGCTAATTCAGTAACCACTTTTTTCACACAGTTTACTCCTGTTAAAGGAAGTGTACATTTTTTAAGGATTTTACTTTCTCCTGCTTTGTTTACGTGCATCATTGCAACGATAATATTTTCTGCAGAAGCTACAAGATCCATTGCTCCTCCCATTCCTTTCACCATTTTTCCAGGAATTTTCCAGTTGGCAATATCTCCGTTTTCTGAAACTTCCATAGCTCCAAGGATGGTAAGGTCTACTTTCTGACCACGAATCATCCCGAAACTAAAGGCTGAATCAAAGAATGAACCTCCTTCCAGAATAGTAATGGTCTGTTTTCCGGCATTGATGATATCCGCATCTTCTTCTCCTTCGAAAGGGAAAGGTCCCATCCCCAAAACTCCATTTTCACTCTGGAATTCTACGGAAATACCTTCCGGAACATAGTTGGCAACCAAAGTAGGAATCCCAATTCCCAGGTTTACATAATAACGATCTTTCAGTTCTTTTGAAATTCTTTTGGCAATTTGTTCTTTTGTAAGCATAATAAAAACTTAGACTGCAATTTAATTATTTTCACTTGAATACAAAAGAGCTTTGTTGTGTTCAATAATTAACACTGTTAGTTAAAATAATATCTGTAATTTTGTTCCATTATTTTTTAATAGAATGAAAATACTTTTTAGATATCTTAAACCTTATCAGTGGCTGATCATTATCTCTTTATTCTTAGCTACTGTTAACCAGGTTTTCTCTTTGTTTGCCCCGGCTATCACAGGAAATATCCTTGACCAGCTGGTTACCCATCCTAACTTTTTTGATAAAGAAAAACTATTGCCCAGAAACCTGAATGAGTACTTGTACGGAAGTTCTGTATATCATGGAGCTTTTTACTTTTTAGGATTACTTATCGGAACGGCAATGGTGAGTAGAATTGCCAAAGCTTTTCAGGATTATGTGGTAAGTGTGATTACCCAAAAGTTTGGCGCAAAAATATTTACTGATGGCTTAAAGCATTCTATGGCACTTCCTTATCAGGAATTTGAGGACCAGAGAAGTGGTGAAACCCTGTCAATTTTAACGAAAGTAAGAGAAGATACGGTAAAATTCATCACTAATTTCATCAATATTTTCTTCGGAATTCTGGTAAGTATTATTTTCGTTTCCGTGTATGCCATCCGTTTGCACTGGTCTATTATGCCGGTTTATATCTGTGGAATTTTCTTTATTGCCATTGTTACCAATTTACTGAGTAAAAGGATAAAGGTTATTCAGAAAAATATTGTTACTGAAACCACAGCTCTTGCCGGAAGTACTACGGAAAGTTTAAGAAATATTGAAATTGTTAAAAGTTTAGGATTGACTAATCAGGAAGTAATCCGTTTAAACAACAATACTTACAAGATTCTGGGTCTTGAACTGAGAAAAGTGAAAAGCATCCGTTCTTTAAGTTTTATTCAGGGAACGATGGTCAATTTTCTTCAGCAGATGATTACCCTGACGTTATTGTATCTGATTTTTAAAAATATTGTTACACCGGGTCAGTATCTGTCACTGATGTTTTATGGTTTCTTTATTTTCGGACCCATGCAGGAGATCGGAAATATTATTATTTCTTATCGTGAGGCAGAAGCGTCTCTTCAGAATTTTGACCGTTTGATGAAAAAAGAGGTGGAAGAAAAGCCTCTTCATCCAAAGCAAATTGGTGCTATTGAGGAACTTGAGTTTAAGCATGTTTCTTTCAAGCATCAGTCTGCCCAATATAAAGCTTTAAATAATATTTCTTTTGATCTCAAAAATGGAGAGACCATTGCTTTTGTAGGACCAAGCGGCTCCGGAAAAAGTACATTGGTAAAATTACTGGTGGGATTGTACAGACCTCAGGAAGGGAATATTTTGTATAACGGAATCAATGGAAAGGAATTTGATTTTGATGAACTGAGAAATCAGATTGGTTTTGTAACACAGGATACTCAATTATTTGCAGGAACAATCAAGGAAAACCTTCTTTTCGTTAATCCTTCAGCTACTGAAGAGGAACTGGCGATGGCTTTACAGAAATCAAGCTGTACTGCATTGCTGGAAAGAGCAGAAAAAGGAATTGAAACGATGATTGGTGAAGGCGGCCTGAAGCTGAGTGGCGGTGAAAAACAAAGGATTGCTATTGCCAGAGCTCTTTTAAGAAAACCTCATTTGCTGATTTTTGATGAAGCTACTTCTGCACTGGACAGCATTACTGAAGAAGAAATTACCACGACTATCAAGGACATTTCAAAAGAAAGAGAACAGATTACTGTACTGATTGCCCACCGTTTAAGTACGATCATGCATGCGGATAAAATTTATGTTCTTGAACGCGGACAAGTTGTAGAAACAGGCTCCCACGCCAATCTCATTGCTGAAAAAGGACTTTACTACGCCATGTGGAGACAACAGATCGGAGAAAGAAAAACACTGACTCCTCAAGCATAAAAAAAGCGCTGAAAATATTTTCAGCGCTTTTTATTTTTATTGTTTTGAACTTATTCTTTAGTTCTTACAGTTCTCTGCTCAATTCTTTTTTCAAATTTTTCTCCCTGGAAAATTCTCTGAATCATGATTCCCGGAATATGAATCTCATTTGGATCTAATTGTCCTGGTTCTACCAGTTCTTCTACTTCAGCAATGGTAATCTTTGCAGCTCCTGCCATCGGATGGTTGAAGTTTCTTGCCGAACCTTTGAAGATAAGGTTTCCGGCATGGTCTCCTTTCCATGCTTTTACGATAGAAAAGTCTGCCTCGTAAGCGTGCTCCAGGATATGAGGTTTTCCTTTGAATTCTTTCACTTCTTTTCCTTCTGCTACTTCAGTTCCATACCCTGCAGGGGTATAAAAAGCTGGAATTCCTGCCTGAGCAGCTCTGCATTTTTCAGCCAAAGTTCCCTGTGGAGTAAGCTCTACATCCAATTCACCTGAAAGCATCTGTCTTTCAAATTCAGCATTTTCACCTACGTAAGAAGAGATCATTTTCTTAATCTGTCTTTTGTGAAGCAGTAATCCTAATCCGAAATCATCTACTCCCGCATTGTTTGAAATACAAGTCAGATCTTTCACATCACTTTCTACCAAAGCATTGATTGAGTTTTCAGGGATTCCGCAAAGTCCGAATCCGCCAAGCATCAGTGTCATTCCATCCTGAATTCCTTCGATGGCCTCCTTTGCATTTTTTACTCTTTTATCTATCATGAAATATTAGATTTTTCTGTTGGCTAAATTTAATAAATTTTCTTGTATATCCGATGAACGGAAACCCTCCTGAATTTCGTGCTTTTATAAATATCTTTTTTTCAACATTTAAAACACTTATAACCACAATATTACTCTTAAAACCGAACAAGTCTGTTCGGTTTTTGCCTTATTTTTCATCAAATTGATTTATATTTGAAGTCTCAAAGCCGGAAATACAGTATATTTTATTGCTTTTGGATTTAAATTAAACACAATTTCAATGTAAAAATTATTCTATAGTAAATACTTACTACTTCTTTCCGGTATTTAATTTTCTACAGATACCATCACATTAATCATATATAAAATCAAACCTTAAACAAAAACATGAAAAAATTATTTACCTCAGCATTACTGGCATTGGTACTCAGTGTCAATGTATATGCACAGGAAAAAACTTACTTCGATGAAAACTGGGAAAAAACCACCCAGGAGAACATGGAATATTACCGTGAAACAACTCCTAAAGGAAAATTAACCCTTATCAAAGACTTCTACAAGGACGGAAAACTTCAAATGGAAGGACTGGCTTCTGACACCACTCCCAACAGTGAAATTTTTGATGGAAAAGTAACCTGGTATACCCCTGAAGGAAAAGTATTGAATTTTGCCACGTATTCTAATGGCCTGCAGGTGGGCCCAGCTCAGACTTATGATATAAAAGGAAGACTGACAGAGGATATTGTTTACAAAGCAGACGGAAATTTCTCAGGAAAGATGTTCAGCTATAAAGATGCCGAAGATGGAATTGATTTTAACATTCTGGTTGATTACGAAAACTCAACGCCTGTAAAAACAACCGTTTATGATGATGATATTAAAGGGATCAGAAATGAAACCATCATTGATAAGGACAGCAACACTGAAACAAAATATTACGGTGAAAAAGGAAAATATCTTGGCAGCAGTACTACTTCCGGTTCGGGTGAAAATATGATGGTCGATTATTATTCCAGTCCAATGAGGATTTCTAAGATAGAAAAATACAGAAAGGACGGCAGTGTAAAGGAAAGTGTTATCTATAGCAAAACCGGAAAGATCTTACAGGAACAGAAAATGAATAAAAAAGATGGCTATAAAACCACTTACGATGAGTCGGGTAAAAAAATAGGGCATCTGGTATACCAATATGATAAGGAAAATGATATTTATACTCCAATGGATGGGGATGACTATCAGCTGGCTTATGAATATTCACAGATTTCCTCTATTGATACTTATGAAAAAGGTTCAATAGTAACAAGTAAATCCTTTGATGAAAACGGAAAATTATCTTCGGAAAAAATATTAAAAGATGATCTTACACAGGAGATCAAATATTACAGTCCTGATGGAAAACTGAAATCTACATTAACATACAAAGATGGTATCCCTTATAATGGTACTACTTATGAAGGTTTTAGTGAAACAGTTTATAAGGAAGGTATCATCGTAAATATCAAAAACTTTTTTGAAGGTGATACTACGAAGCTGAGTTTTGAAAAAAAGCTGAACGCTAAACAAACAGGCTATGATGCAACTGTTTATGATACCAAAGGTACTCTTTTATATACATTCGCACAACCGATCAGTGAAGATGGGGAAGATTATTCCTTCACAGCACAAATCACACAGTATGTAAAAGGGAAGCCTGCGAATAAGTCTTCTGTAAAAGCAGGTGTTATTCAAAGTGGAAAAATCAGAATAAAAACATGGGATGGAGCTAAAGAACTTGAACGCAGCGGGAAATGGATCTTGTTAAAACTTTATAATATGGATGGGAAACTCATTCAGGAAACTAAAACACTGGCCGATGCTCAGGATGAAAATGCTTCTGCTGAAAACCAGACACTGATTAGTGAAGATGATCTGCACTATCTGTTTGACTAATTACCACATCTCTATATCAAAATATCAAAGGCGGTTTCAATTTTTTGGAATCGCTTTTTTATTTCTAACATCTACTTGAATAAGCTGATTTTATTTTTAACTGCCTGATTTATAAATAAAAAAAGAGACCGCTATTTCTAGCAGTCTCTAAAATTATAATTGTGTTTCGTTTACTTATTACTGAATAATCAGTTTTAAAGTAAATAGTTTTCTTCCGTGTACTTTTACAAAATAAACGCCAGCAGGAAGATTTTCATTCACCAAAGAAAAGCGTTGGTTATTGATATTTTTCGATACATACAGTAATTCTCCAGAAGCTGAGACCAATTCAATTTTTTCAATTGGGTAATCACTCTTTATGAAAGTAGGTTGTCCCGGTTTGGTTGGGTTTGGATACAGCACTACATTTTTCTCTGTACTTCTGGTTTCTTCAGTTCCTAAAGTGGGGGAAGCCACCTGGAACTGTACTCTGTTGGAAACCTCTGTATAGGAATCATTGGTAAACATTACCATATAATAGTTTCCTGGTGTTGCAGGCACAGCTGTTCCCTGGATTGTTTTTGTTCCCTGTGTTACTCCATCAAAATAAGTATAAGAAACAAAGTTGTCATCCGGTGTCTGAACACTTTGCGGATAAATTCCTAACCAGTCTTTAATGATTCCCGGAGAATCTGTCCATGAAGCAGTGATATTTTCTCCTAAAGTATACACTGGTTTATTGATCCATAGATCAGTAACGATGTCTCCTACTTTAAAGAATACCTTCTCCCCGATTCCGTTATATCCGTCTTCCAGTAAATATTGTGCATAATAATATCCTTTCGGAAGTCCTGTAAAATTCAAAGTTCCTGCTGCAGTTGTTACATAGCTCCATTTAATGGCAGCTGTAGTTCCCGGAGTCTGTCCCATTTTATAAATTCCGATCCAGTCTTTCTGTAAATTAGGTCCATTTGTAAAATTGATCACAACTGTTCCTCCTACAGGATAAGTATCAGCAGTAGCCTGAAGCTGTACTTTCGGTCCTACATAGAAATTTTTTCTTGCAGTGATTTCTGTATACCCTCCATTGGCGAAGAATCCTGCAAAATACTGACCTTTATTAGCTAAACCATTGTTGAAAGTAACGGTTCCTGCAGTCTGTCCATTCGTATAAATATATCCTTGTGAAGTGGTAGAAGCGGGAGTTTGCCCTTTTTTATAAATTCCTACCCAATCCTGCTGGTTACCAGGACCACCGGTATAAGTAGCCGTGATAGCTTCATTTTGAGCATATTCTGTTTTGTTTAACGTAAAAGTAGGATTTGAAACTACACTTCCTGTAATTTCGAACTGCTTCACATCACTCCAGTCGCTCCACTCAAGATTTCTGTCTCTGTAACGGGTTTTCACATAATAGATACCGTTTGGAATAGAGTTCGCAGCTAATGTTGCTTTTGTGATATCTACTCCGTCATTCAGGTTTTTGGTTTTATCCGGAGTTCCGTTTCCGTCTTTTCCGAACCAGTTTTCATAATCACGGTAGAACTCTTTTTCAATCACAGAAAAATTCGAGGTTTTACTGATCAGGAACTGTGTGGTGTTTAGCAATTCTCCGTTTGAAGATGAGAATGCACTTCCATTCAATGTCAATGGTAAAGTAGTAGTAGTACCCGTGAAATTGTTTGTGATGGATGGTTTTGCCGGTTTAGGCTGGTTTTTATATCTATGGAAAGAATCTACCAGTACATTGTTCTTCTTATTGTATACTCCACCGATAGAATAACATTCTATATCTACCTTTCCTGTCGGAATATCTACTTCCACGATCTGGTATGTCCAGTCTGTTAATGTTTTCTGAACATCATCAAAATCCTGCTCATTAGACATTCCCCAATACTGATCCCAGGCTGTTCCCCCTGAAATAATCTGATAATTTGGCGTATTTTTAAGCTGACCCCTGTGATATAAATGATGGTGAGCTCCTACATGCATTAAATATTTATCAGAAGTTACCAGAAGCGGTACTGCATTATCTCTTACCCATGTAGAAATATCTCCCACATATTGCTCAGCCTGATAAGGTCTATGGCTCAAAGAAATAATCCAGTCTACTGTAGAATCACTGTTTGCTGCAGTCAAGATTTGCTGAAGCCATGTCTGCTGAGCTGATCCTGTATGCTCAGAACTTAAACTCACAAACAAAACGTTACCAGCCTGCTGGGCATAATAATTTTCATTTCCTGAGCTTATCCCTTTATAACTAATTTCATCAATATAAAAGTGAGCATAATAAGAATTCATTCCTAAAGAACCGTACGTCTCATGGTTTCCTACCGTGGTCTGAATAGGAAGGTAAGGTGATAATTTGATATTCTTTTTAAAGTGAACATTTTCATAGTGATCCAATGTCCCTACGTCTACCTGATCACCTACCATAAAAGTAAGCGCAATATTATCAGAAGGATCTGAAGTAGCTCCAAACTTTTCTTTTAATTTCTTATAAGCATTCAAAGTAAGCGTGTCATACCTGGGTTCTGCTTTAATCTGGTTATCTCCCATGATAAGGAAACGGATTTTTCCATTGGTCGTTACCGCCTGCCCTGGCAAAGGAAGTGTTCTGAAATTGTAAACAGCAGACTCGCCGGTTCCCGTTTTTATCTTATAATAATATTTAGTATTCGGCTGAAGATTGGTGATCTTAGCCGTGTGATAATAGTAATTGTTGTTGTATCCCGTATCTGAAAAGATATTGGTAGTTCCTGTTACCGTTACATTCAGATTTGCCGGAGAATCTCCGTAGATCACTGTTGTTTCATTATTGGAGGCTGTTTTCCAATTGACGATCATAGAATTCGGAGTCGGGTTTTGTAAATAAGGAAACAAAACCTGCCCGAAAGCCATCTGGACCGCGAAACAAAAAAAGAAGAAATAATGTTTCATAATAGCTTTAGTTTTAAAATTAACATATAGTTTTAAGTTGTGAATCAGGAATTTAAAAAATCACTGTTCGGATTTTTTAGTTCGGGCAAAAGTAGAATTCCCATATAAACTCTGTCTGATGGTACTTTAAAGAAACCGTTAATTTTTTAGCAAAACCGGAACGAAAAAATTATAGTTTTTAGCACATTAATTATTTGGCGTATTCAAAAACTATTTTGTATATTTGCAACCTGTTATTCAACCTCTGACGAAGAACGTGTAAGTTGCTTAGCTTTAACATTTTATTTTATTAATAATGGATTTATTAAAGTACGTACAAGACAAGTACATTGCGAAAAAAGAATTCCCTGAATTCAAAGCAGGTGATACAATTACTGTGTATTACGAAATTAAAGAAGGACAAAAGACAAGAACTCAGTTCTTCAAAGGAACAGTTATCCAATTAAGAGGTACTGGTTCTACAAAAACTTTCACTATCAGAAAAATGAGTGGTGATGTAGGTGTAGAAAGAGTATTCCCTATTAACATGCCTGCACTTCAAAAAATCGAAGTTGATAGAAGAGGTAGAGTTAGAAGAGCTAGAATTTACTACTTCAGAGACCTTAGAGGTAAAAAAGCAAGAATCAAAGACGCTGCTTACAAGAAGAAATAATTCAGACAACAATACATACAAAAAGAGGCTGTTTACTTATAAACAGTCTCTTTTTTGTTTAAATATTTTTTTACTTTCTGTATGGAGTTCCTTCTCCGGTTTCCAGAAACTTTGTCAAACTGCCGAGAAACTGCCGCCAGCCATTTGAGCAGATCTCATAACATTCAATATCCGGATTCAGGCCGATATGGGTAAGCATCAGTACACTACTTTTTTCCTTTTGTTCCATTTCCCAGACGATCGTTGTGCCAATCCATTCTGTCTGATTTTTTAATTCAGGAAGAGCAATCAGTGAATCTTCAACAGACCACACAATTTTTGTATTGTGAGTTAATTCCTTTACCCGCATTGTTTTGTGAATTTGGTCTCCAAATCTTATAGTGAAAAGATTTCCAGCCTCCGAAGATGAACCTTCAAACAATTCAGTCCACCACAGAGGAATTTCCTGGGTCAGCGCATGATAAATTCTATCTACAGTACTGTTGACCTTAATTTCATGTATATAATCCTCAACATTATTGGTATTAATTGTTTTCATAAAATATTGTATTAGGTAGTACAATTTTATGACATTTACTGCAAATCAGGCTTTTCATAGGACAAGAAATAGAGTATCACATCAAGACAAGGTTTAAAATCTTGACAGGGTTCACAATCGTACTTTTATCAGCTGCAAAAAACTACTCATTCTTCATAAGATACTGCAAAGGGGTTGAGCCTGTATGTTTTTTGAAAAATTCAATAAAAGCGCTGTCAGATGAAAAGTCTAAAATATGCGACACCTCTCCTATTGAATTGCCTTCCACCAAAAGCTCAATCGATCGCTGCAGCCGCCATTGCTGCCTCCATTCCTGATAAGACAGTCCGGTTTCCTTTTTAAAGATACGGCTGATTGTTTTCTCTACTGCTCCGGTTTTTTCTGCAAGATCTTTCAACATGGGTGGTATAGACTTGCGCAGTGTCCATTCTTCAACTGTTTTTTTAAAACGTCTGTCCTGAGGCATTTTAAGTTCCAGTTTTTCTTCCGGAGCCATACTCATTTCGTCCCAGAATACTTTTAAAAGATTCATTTGATTATTACCCAAATCCGACCACTCCCAAAAACAAATTCTTTCTATAATCTCTTTTAGCAAAGCGTTTACATGAAGAACCTTCAGATCAGAGGTCATATATTTTTTTGAATAATTTTCATCAAAATAAATTGATCTATAGGCTACAACATTCCGAAAATTGACCCGATGAACCTCATGAGCAGGAATCCAAAGCATACGGAACGGAGGAAGAACCAACTGTTTATCAGAAGTAGTAACCGTCATACAGCCAGAGGGAGCATACAACAGTTGAGCCTTCGTTTTATGATAATGAAAGCCAGAATCATGCATCACCATATCAGAGGCTATTCCTATTACTTTCTCCTGAATAGAATCTGCATTAAATTCTTCATTTTGCTTCAGTATGGCCATGTCCTATTTTTGATATTTTTTGTTTTTATATCATTATAAATATACCTTGTTTTTTTGGAAACTTTGCAGAAAAAAATGAAAAAGACAAATCCTATCTGGCTGTTGACATTGCTTGTAATGCTTCCGCAATTTGTAGAAACCATTTACAGCCCTGTTTTACCGATGGTACAGCAACAGTTCGGAGTAAAAGAAGAAGCTGTTACTCTGACGATCAGCTTATATTTTATAGCATTTGCCCTGGGCGTGGCATTTTGGGGTGTACAGTGTGACAGAATTGGAAGAAAAAGGTCATTGGAATATGGTCTCATCACCTATGGAATCGGAACCTTGGCGGCAGTTTTTGCACCTAACTTTATGATTCTTCTTGGTGCCAGAATTATGTCAGCATTTGGAATTTCTGTAGGGTCTATTGTGACACAAACTATTTTAAGAGACAGCTACGACAAAGATAATATCAGCAAAGTATTTTCCTGGATTGGAATTGGTTTATCCATAAGCCCTGTGGTAGGAATGATTACCGGTTCGGTATTAGCTTCTTCTGTGGGGCATCAGGGAGTATTTATAACATTATGTTTGCTGGGAATATTATTCTTCACTCTTTCAAAACAAAAAATTTCTGAAACCCATCATTCAGTAAAAGAAATTAATGCAGGTACTTTAATCAATTTATTAAAGAGAATGCTTCATGATAAAGCAATTATCAGATGTTGCTTATTAATCATGAGTTTTAATGTCCTGTTGTTTTCATATTATTCACTGGCTCCTTTTATCTTTAAGAAATACCATTATTCCTCTTATGTTTTTGGATATAGCAGTGTTATACTGGCATGTGGAACATTCGCCGGGGCAAAACTCAACAGATCCCTGATATTGAAGAATATACAACCTAAATATTTAGTTAAAGCAAGTACATTTTCAGCATTTGTCGCTTCTATTTTCGTATGGATTCTGTCAAGCACAGGAATTTATTTTTTAATTCCTTATTTTTTCATTGTAATGGCCTTTAGCATTGCGATTCCAAACATCCTGAGTACAGCCTTAATGAATTATAAAAATGAAACAGGAAGTGCAGGTGCTTTATTAGGACTGATTTATTATGTTCTGATAGGCTCCGGGCTCGTAAGTATTGGCTTTATACAGAATCTGGGAATTTCATGTATACTGTTTTCAGGTATAGGAGTTTGTACCTTATTGTTCTTTGAAAATAAGAAACATTAAGTTTAACTATTTTTTATTAAACTTAATGTTTCAACTATTTTTATTCTTCTACTGTATAAAACTGTACAATGCTTCAAAAAATTTCGGATATACTTCTATATGAGGAAGATGACCTACATGATCAATCTCTACCAGCTTTGAACCTGAAATTTCACGCTGGGTTTTCTTTCCCAATTCCTGATATTGCCCCATTTTCGGTTGAAGTTCCTTTGGTGCTCTGTCTTTTCCTATAGCTGTTCTGTCTCTTGTTCCAATGATAAGCAATGTAGGAACGCTGATATTTTTAAATTCATAACATACAGGCTGGTTGTAAATCATATCTGAGGTAAGTGCTGCATCCCAGGCTACCTGAGGATACTCTTTATGAAGGGTCCATCCGGCAATTAAATCAAGCCAGGGTTGATATTCTTCTTTCCATTTGTTGTCATAATAGAATTTCAGCTGATAGTTTTTATAAGTTTCGGCTGTATTTTTCAGTTCAGCCTGATACGCCTGATCAATGGTCTGATAAGCTGCAAAAGTCTTATAATCTTCCAGTCCAATCGGATTCTCAAGAATCAGTTTTTGTACTTTCTCAGGATACAGTAATGTAAACCGGGTCGCTACCATTCCTCCCATGGAATGCCCCAAAACGATAGCTTTGTCTATTTTCAATTCATCAAGAATTCCTTTTGTATTTTCAGCCAGCTGTGAAAAGGAAAACTGGTAATCATGAGGTTTCGAAGACTTTCCAAATCCTATCTGATCAGGAATTACCACTCTGAATCCTTTAGCAGAAAGGTCTTTTGCCGTTCTTTCCCAATAAGCCCCGTTAAAATTTTTCCCATGAAGAAGCATGATTACTTTTCCATTGGATTTCTGTGGCTGTACATCCATATATGCCATTTTCAAATCTTGCCCCTGAGATTTGAGTGTAAGAAAATGAACTTCATAAGGATATTGATAATCGGAAAGCATTGCATCCAGAGGTTTTACCTGCGAAAACATAAAACCTGAGACCGTCAAAGTAAAAACAGTCATTATATTTCTGAAATATTTCATGAAACTTTTATTTAAAGATTAAAATTAAAAAAACCGCTCCAAAAGGAACGGTTTCAACTGGTATTTTTAATTAAATATTTTTTAGACAACTATGCCATCGAAATTTCTTTTCCTTTTTTTGAAGGTAAATTCATTAAAACGATAGCAAAAAGAATAAGGACAATCCCTACCCACTGGATAAGGAATACTTTTTCTCCCAGTAACACAAAAGCCATGGTTACGGAAACCGGAAGCTCCAGTGATGAAACGATACTTCCCAACCCTAATCCTGCATTTGGAAATCCAACATTGAACAGAATTGGCGGAATAATTGTTCCAAAAAGAGCCAGAACAAATCCATACGTGAGAAATATTGAATAATTAAATGAGTGGATATGTTCTGTATTATCTGTAAAATTCAGGTATAATGATTTTAATCCATCAAAATACATGGGTCCTATCTGGGCAAAGAATAAAAATGCAAATACCACTACTGAACCTCCTGCCAGCATAATAATACTCTTCCTGAAAACCGGAAGATGGGTTGCCAGCGTATTGGACGTAAACATTGTAAGGGTATATGAAGCAGCTGCCATCAGTCCCCAGAAAACTCCATGCCAGTCCAGTTCTATTTCCATATTGATAAGATTCGTTGCCAGAACGGTTCCCAGCAATACAATAACTACAGAAACAACTTTCCTCGCGTTGGGCAGTTTTCTTGTGATCATACTTTCCACCACTACACTGAACCATACCGACTGCATTAATAATACAATGGCAATCGATACATTGATATATTGTACCGCAATATAATAGAACAAACTTGTTCCTCCCAAAGAAGTTCCTGCAAGCAAGAGCATTCTTACTTCTTTAGAATTGGGCATCGATAATTTCTGTTTTGAGGTTAGGGTTTGAATAAGATTAAGGATCAAAAGCCCTGTCAAACCTAATACGAATTGGGAAGTAGTTACTTCTGAGGTTGTAAAACCATCATGGTAAGCCATTTTCACAAAAGTGGCCAACATACCGTATATACTAGCTCCAATCCCTACAAATAAAACACCTTTTAGTATATTTTTCTTCTTCATAATTTTTTTAACAGCCTGCAAAGGTACGACATATAAATTAAATCATTCTGAAGTGTACTACTGATAGATAAATAAAATCGCCACAAGCAAGCTTGTGGCGATTTTTTAAATTGATTATAAAAGTAAATTATTTTTTAACCATTACTTTCGAAGCAGCTTCGAAACCTAGTCCTTTGATTTTAACCATATAAGTTCCGTTAACAAGATTGCTTGTCGAAATTGCTTTTTTAGCATCTGGTGAGATTTTATCTTCTGTAGAAACCAGTTTTCCAGACATATCATAAAGTTCTACACTTACTTTTCCAAGGGTATTGCTTGGGAATTTAATATAAAACTCATCCTTAGCAGGGTTTGGATAGATAGAAATATCCTTGTTCTTATTTGCATTTACATCATTGGTAGCCAATAAACATGTTTCCGGTACATTAAAGTCCTGAACCTGATCATTAATATTGTTCTTCACTCCTGCTGAAGCATTCACTCCTAAACCTCTTCTTGCGAAAACGCCCCAGATCATACATTTATCAACCCCCGCAGTTGTTGCCAACTCTGCAGCCAATATTGCATTTCTTCCTTCAATAAAGCTAGGGTTACAACCCTGAAGTTTCAGAGCGTCTGTTACCAACTGTAATACTTTTGTACTTCCGTTTGGAGTTGTGGATAATACATCTGAAGAATAACCATATTTTTCAACATATTTCCAGTGAAGATCCCATAGCATCGTTGCCCAGACAAAACCGATAGAGTGTACATCCGGAACCACTGCTGATCCGTTATTGTATTCCATTCCGTTAGTATCTCCGTAGGTAAATCCGTTAACAGCAAGGCTTGTAGAATATTTTGCAGGTCTGATACCAGCTCCTGTTATTGCCTGACCTAATGCATAAGTACCTGTACCTCTTGCTACCGTAGCATTATCGCCTGCTTTATTAGTTAACATTAACGCGAAGAAATCAGACCATCCTTCTCCCATTTGTTCTTTGCTCACTCCTGAATTCAGACAGTTGTATCCTGTACCAGTCATTCTATTGGATATTCCGTGACCATATTCGTGAGTTACGATTCCGTTATCAAAACTTCCGTCAGGAGTCATATTTCCTTTTAAGGTAACGTTTACTGTAGTACTTGCTGCAAGCTGAGTTTTGATATATTCCCCTTCTGCATTGTTAATAAGTACTGAAGAAATCGTAATTGTAGGATCATTACCCGCCATATTTCCTATCGTAGCACCATTTGCAACGTTATTATATACAATAGCCGCTTTAGCACCTGCATCCTGAAGGTTTTTCACTTTAACAGCAAAGGAACATGTTCCTCTTTCAACCAGTCCTATTTTATTAGTCAATGAACTTGCAGGCAATGCTGTACAACCATCCAAAACTGATGAAAGTGCTACATCTCCTGTTATTCCGTTCATAGGTAATGGAGCACCAAACTGTGCAGTTCCGGCTCCCGGTGTACGGGAAACAGCCGCTGTAGGTGCATTATAATAAAATACTCTTCCCACCGGAGACCAAAGGTACATCTGCATTTTGCCATTATAACCATCCTGTCCTGACGAGAAATTCGCGTTATTTAATCCGCTTCCATCCTGCGCTTCAGCATATACAGAGTCATCATCTCCTCCTACAGGTCCATTACCAAAGTTGTTCTGCTGGAAATTTCTTGCAGATTCTGTAAATCCGAATTTATAGAAAACATCATGAATTCTATTATTCAGATAAAATAAATTCGTAATGGCAGCATTCCTGTTGTTTAATGGAGTTTCATTAATATTAAAAGGGAAATCAAAATTTCTTGTTGCTCCACCATCTGCCGGAGCTCCTGTAAGATAATCAGGTGCTGTTAAAGCTGTTCCTGCAGCATCTTCATAGGCAAAAACATTGTTTCCTCTGGTAACAGTATAATGATTAGTTCCGTCAGAATGCCATCCTTCAGGGGAAGCACTCAGAATCCAAGGATTCGTAATGACTGATCTTGAACCAAAAGTAGGTGCTTCAATAGGCAATGGAAATACATTATATGATGCATTATCCGGTAAAAGCAATGGAATATTATTCTGTGCTATGTTATTTTGAGGACCAACTAATGTATTTTCAAAATGATCCGCATGGCTGTATTCAGTATCGGAACCATAAGCATCATGATGGAAATTACAAGACAATGTCAGGTTACTTTTCAAAAGGATATTTCCATTGTTGGCATCTACTAAAATATTCCAGAAATTCGGAGATTTTGGCTCATTCAAAGTATATTCATATGCCAGACGAAGGTTCCCGCTCTCATCATTCATATACACCAGTCTTTGATTGGCTGATGTAGCTTTCTTTTGCGTCTTTTCAAGATATTCAAGAATGGTGAAGTTCGCAATATCAGGGTTTTTAAGATCTTCAGCAATTTTTTGAAGCGCTGTATTTTTATTAATTGCA
This sequence comes from Chryseobacterium sp. Marseille-Q8038, assembly GCF_965111995.1. Classification (NCBI taxonomy): domain Bacteria; kingdom Pseudomonadati; phylum Bacteroidota; class Flavobacteriia; order Flavobacteriales; family Weeksellaceae; genus Chryseobacterium; species Chryseobacterium sp. Marseille-Q8038. Next base: position 2,146,073 of record NZ_CBCOPN010000001.1, read on the forward strand.
GCTGTACCAGATGTAGAGGTAGTATAATCTTTTACAAAATTATCTGTGTAGTAAACAATTTTATTGTCCTGAATCAATGCTGTTCCTACAGAGCTGTATACAGGTAAACCTTTATACGTCTGTAAAAATTTAACAACATTACCATTCAATGATTTTGAAGGATCTACATTATCAACAATGATATTATTCAGATCAGACTTTTTATATTCCCTTATTTTATTTTGAGAAATATAATCCTTAATCAGTTTTTCATTATCCTGTCCGAACAATATTGTCGGAAACGCAGAAAATACTGCAAATAAAAGTGGTAAAGCTTTGTTTTTCATATCCATTATTAAAGGCGCTAATCTACAAATAATTCACATAACTTCATTACTTTTTTTGACAAAAATAAAAATATAAATAAATACCAATAGAAAAGATAAATTCAAAACTGTTTTACATATTTCTCAATCAACACAACCCTATATTATATTTGTGTTTGTCTTATTATGTTTACCTCGTTTTTTGCTTTTTAAAGTTTAAATATTTCGTTAAACCTATCTGGTAATTTATATAAACTCCCGATCTACAACTCATTCAATTTTAATGTTTTTTTAATATTTCATAAAAGAAACTTTTTTAATTTCACTGCTTTAAAAGGTATCTGATTATCATATACTATAGACCCATAAAAAAAGCCGCTCAAATGAGCGGCTCCTTATCTATAAATGGTTCAAAGATTATTTACCTTCTTCCATTTTTCTTTTCAACTCTGCTAATGCATCGATGTCTCCAAGAGTAGATCTTTCTTCGTTGTTAGAAGAAGAAGATACGTTTCTAGAAGAAGATTCTTTAACGTTTTTCTTTTCTTCGTCTCTGAAGATACCTGTGTGAGATACTACTACTCTCTTGAATTCTTTGTTGAATTCGATTACTTTGAATTGAGCATCTTCACCTTTTTTGATTTTAGATCCATCTTCTTTCTCTAATAATCTTGAAGGACAGAAAGCTTCAACCTCAGCATCTTCGAATTGAACAGAAGCTCCTTTATCGTGAACTTCTACAGCTTTACCAGCGTGGATAGTTCCTTCAGCATATTTAGTTTCGAATTTATCCCATGGGTTTTCAGTCAATTGCTTGTGACCTAGAGATAATCTTCTAGCTTGGATATCTAATTCAAGAACTACAACGTCTAATTTATCACCTACTGCGCAGAACTCAGATGGGTGCTTGATTTTCTTAGTCCAAGAAAGATCAGAGATGTAGATTAATCCGTCGATACCTTCTTCTAACTCTACGAATACACCAAAGTTAGTGAAGTTTCTTACCGTTCCTACATGCTGAGATCCTACAGGATACTTAGCTTCGATGTTTTCCCATGGATCTTTAGACAATTGCTTGATACCAAGAGAAATTTTTCTTTCTTCTCTATCTAAAGTTAATACTTCAGCTTCTACTTCATCACCTACTTTTACGAAATCTCCAGCAGATCTTAAGTGAGTAGACCAAGACATTTCAGAAACGTGGATTAATCCTTCAACACCTGGAGCGATTTCTACGAATGCACCATAGTCAGCAAGAACTACTACTTTTCCTTTTACTTTGTCACCTACTTTCAAGTCAGCAGAAAGAGCATCCCAAGGATGAGCTTCTAATTGCTTCATACCTAATTGGATTCTTGTTTTCTCATCATCGAAATCAAGGATTACAACTTTCACAGTCTGTCCGTCTTCTAGGATTTCAGATGGGTGGTTCACTCTAGACCAAGAAAGGTCTGTAATGTGGATCAATCCATCAACACCTCCTAAGTCAATGAATACACCGTAAGAAGTAATATTCTTAACAGTACCTTCAAGAACCTGACCTTTTTCAAGCTGAGCGATGATTTCTTTTTTCTGACCTTCGATATCTGCTTCGATCAATGCTTTGTGAGATACAACTACGTTTTTGAACTCAGGGTTGATTTTCACAACTTTGAACTCCATAGTTTTTCCTACGAACTGATCGTAATCTTTAATTGGCTTAACGTCAATTTGAGAACCAGGTAAGAATGCTTCGATTCCGTGAACGTCAACGATCATACCACCTTTAGTTCTAGATTTAACAAAACCGTTAACGATTTCTCCAGTTTCGTGAAGTTCGTTTACTTTATCCCAAGCTTTAAGCGTTCTAGCTTTTCTGTGAGATAACTGTAATTGTCCAGTTTTGTCTTCTCTCTTGTCAACCATTACTTCTACCTCGTCACCTACTTTAAGGCCTTGGTTGTAACGGAATTCGTTTAGAGAGATAACACCTTCTGATTTGAAGTTGATGTCTACGATAGCTTCTTTATCAGTTAATCTTACAACTTTACCAACTAAAACGTCGTTATCGTCTAGGTTGTTTAAAGATCCGTTGTAGATTTCTTCTAAATCGCTTTTTTCTTTTCTCGCATCTGCATCAAGACCTGATTCGAATGAATCCCAATCAAATTGTTCTGGTGCTACGTTTTGGTTTAATAAAACCTCTGCTGAATTTGTCTCTTTTGACATTTTCTAATAAAATTTGTATTCCTTCTTTTTTAATGGTTTGAATAAATGCGGATTAAAAAATACGGAAGTAATTAATTGTAAGTAATTTACCTATCAAACCTTTTCGCCACAAAAGTGGGTGCAAAGATATGAATTTTATTTAAAATAAGCAATAGATTTCAGCACGCTAATATTTAACTTATGTATTTAAAAATCAACACCTTCATTAAAAGAATGCTTCAACTGCGCTCAGCATGACATTCTAATACCAACGGTCTTAAATTTAGAATGAAGCAATATATGTTGTCTTGTGAGCATACACTGAAAGTTTACGAACGCAGTTCACGAATCATCTACAATAGATAGAAAACAAAATGAGATTCTTCATTTCGCTACGCTTCATTCAGAATGACTGTAACAAATTAATGAGCAATGTTTTTCTATCCTCTCAAACTCTTCTACTATAAAATATAACCACTCCAGAACTCTCAAATCCTCAAACTCTCCCACATATCCCCCGCTTAAATTCATTACCTTTGCAGCATGGAATTACAGCCGATCTATCAAAAACTGCAGATTCAGGATATGAATCAGATGCAGAAATCTACTTATAAAGCATCCGAAAACAATACAGACATTGTTTTACTCTCTCCTACAGGATCCGGGAAAACGCTTGCCTTTTTATTTCCTGTTTTGAGAAATCTGAAAAAAAATGTTCAGGGAGTTCAGGCATTGATATTGGTTCCTGCCAGAGAACTTGCTTTGCAGATTGAACAAGTTTTTAAATCGATGGGAACAGATTTTAAAGTTTCTGTCTGCTATGGAGGGCATGATAAAAAAATCGAGGTTAATAATTTAATTGAAGCTCCTGCTGTATTGATTGGAACTCCCGGAAGAGTTGTTTACCACTTAAGAAATAATAACTTTGATCCGAAAACAATTAAAACCTTAGTTCTTGATGAATTCGACAAAGCTCTGGAACTGGGTTTCCATGATGATATGGAATTTATTTCCCACTCTTTACAAGGACTTTCTCAAAGAATTTTAACTTCCGCCACTGCCATGGATGAAATTCCGGCCTTTACGGGATTAAAAGATGAAAAAGTAATCAGTTTCCTTAAAGAAAATGATATAAAACCAGATCTTCAGCTGAGAAAGGTAATGACTATTTCTGAGGAAAAACTGGATACCCTTTTTAATCTGGTTTGTAAAATCGGAAATAAGAGAACTTTAATTTTCTGTAATCACCGTGATGCTGTAGACCGCATCTCTGAGCTTCTTCATCAGATGGGAATTGACAGGGAGACCTTTCATGGTGGTATGGAACAGGATGAAAGAGAACGTGCTTTGCTAAAATTCAGAAATGATTCTGCAAGGATTCTTATTACCACAGATCTGGCTGCCCGCGGACTTGATATTCCTGAGGTAGAATCTATTGTTCATTATCAGCTTCCGCCAAAAGAAGATGCCTTCATCCACAGAAACGGACGTACAGCAAGAATGAACGCCAAAGGTTTTGTATATCTGATTATGACTGAGGAGGAAAATTTCCCATTCATTAAAAGTAATACTCCCGAAGAAAGTGTTGCCGGATTTACTAAAGTTCCGCAAAAAACACCTTTCCAGACCGTTTACATCAGTGCAGGGAAAAAGGATAAGGTGAATAAAGTGGATATTGTAGGGTATTTACTCAAGAAAGGAGAACTGCAGAAAGAAGATGTGGGAATTATTGAGGTAAAAGATACTACTTCTTATGTTGCTGTTTCCAGAAATAAAGTAAATGCTCTTTTAAGAAAACTTCAGAATGAAAAACTGAAAGGAAAGAAAGTGAAAATGGAAGTTGCTTATTAAACCACAAAAGTTTTTTTAAGTTGATACTTTGTGTATATAAAGTTCACATAAGCTTGTGAAAATTTTCAAAGATAAAGTAATTACCCGTGTGAGAATTCCCCTCCTCCGGAGGGGTGGCGAAAATTCAGAGAATTTTTGACGGGGTGGTTTCAACAAACATAAAAAGAGCTCTGAAATTTCAGAGCTCTTTTATTATAAAGATATCACAATCTTATTTTATTCCTCTCACCCTTGTCGGAAAAGTATATACAGATTTTGAAGCAGTAATGAAGAGTATGTTATTATTTTTCCCACCGAAAGTGACATTGGATGTCCATTTTTCAGGGATAGAAATATGATAAATCTTCTTTCCTAAACGGCTAAAAACATGAACGCCATCTCCTGTCAGATAAAGATTCCCGTGTTTATCCAGCTCCATTCCGTCTGATCCCATTTCACAGAACAGTTTTTTCTCAGACAATTTCCCTTCACCAAGTATATCATACACATACGTTTTACCGGCATCAATATCAGAAATATACAATTTCTTTAATTTTTCACTTCCTACAATTCCGTTGGGTTGTGTGAAAGTATCCAGCTTAGTAACTTTTCCTGTTTTATCTCTGTAATAAAGACTTTTATGCTGAATTTCCTGTTTAAACCCAATCCAATAGTCTCTTTCGTACAAAGGATCTGTAAAGTACATTCCTCCCAATTCATCATTCCAGACATCATTAGGGCCGTTCAGTCTTTTTCCTTCAAACCCTTTAAGCAACACTTCTACTTTTTTATCTTTTGAAATTTTCCAGATTTCCCCCTGATCATCAGAACAGGTAATCAAATACCCGTCTTTGTCAAAGTGGGTTCCGTTTGCTCTTCCTGTTTTATCTAAGAATTCTATCACCTGATTGCTTTTCCAGTCCCAATAATAGATCTTATCATTAGGCTGATCGGTAAAGTAAACATTTCCCTCTTTATCTGCTGATGGTCCTTCGGTGAAACTGAACTTATCGGAAACCATTTCCGGCTGTACTCCTTCATAAAACATTTTACTATAATTTACTGATTGGCAGTTTACCAATGCGAAAACCAAACCAATCATACTTATTTTAAAGATATTCTTCATACTTCATTTTTAAGACTGCAATTTACGATATGAGCAAAAGGTTTCAAAATATTTTCTCACTTTGATACAATAAAAATCACAAATACAAAATGTCTCAATTGTCCTATTTTGGAAGTAGATCATATTAGTAACAAAAAGATATATTCCAGAGCTTTGTAGTAAGAGAATCGATCACTTTTTTCAGGGAAATAATCAATGGAAAATAAGGTCGATTAGGATGAAAATTGTACCAAAATACTTTATAGCATACAACAATGAGCGCAGAGTCCAACAATATCAAGTCTTTGGAAATTGAAAATGAAGATTTCAGAAATTCAGTGGGAACTATGGATGAATCCGGAAAAAGAAAGTGGATTTTTCCCAGAAAGCCCAAAGGAAAATATACCAATTACAGGAATTACACCAGCTATCTTCTTCTTGCTTTATTTTTTGGGTTGCCATTTGTAAAGATTAACAATAATCCTTTTCTTCTCATTAACGTCATCGACAGAAAGTTTTTTATCCTTGGACAGCCTTTCTACCTGCAGGACTTTTTTATTCTTGCTTTGGGAGCGGTAACTTCAGTGATTTTTGTGATGTTGTTTACTGTTGTTTTCGGAAGAATATTTTGTGGATGGCTGTGTCCCCAGACTCTTTTTATGGAAATGGTTTTTCGTAAAATCGAATACTGGATCGAAGGTGACCGAAATAAACAGATGAAGCTTGACAGACAGGAATGGGATGCTGAAAAAATCCGAAAAAGAGTGACGAAATGGTCCGTATTTCTTTTTATTTCCCTACTCTGCTCTACTTTCATGTTCATGTATATTGTAGGCTATGAACAGGTTTTCCAGATTATGCTGGAAGGACCTTCAGAACATCCATTAAAGTTTATTACGATGATCTTTTTTACGATGACATTCTATTTTGTTTTTGCATGGCTTCGTGAACAGGTTTGTACCCTGGTTTGTCCTTACGGAAGACTGCAAGGCGTATTGATTGACAAACAGACCATCAATGTATATTATGACTTTAAAAGAGGTGAAGGCCGCGCAAAATGGAGAAATAACGAAGACAGGAAAGCAGCAGGAAAAGGAGACTGTATCGACTGTAACCAATGTGTTGTGGTATGTCCTACAGGAATTGATATCAGAAACGGACAGCAATTGGAATGTGTAAACTGTACAGCATGTATCGATGCCTGTGATGAAGTGATGGAAAAGGTAGGTCTGCCTAAAGGATTGGTACGCTATGCCACGGAAGCTGAGATTGAAAATCAGGATAAATTCCGATTCACTCCAAGAATGAAAGCCACCACCGTTATTTTAGCGCTGCTTATCGGATTCCTTGGATTTTTAATGTACGACCGTGGTTCTATGGAAGCCAAATTCATTAAGCCGGCAGGTTCTACGTTTTTCATTAAAAATGGTAAAATCACCAATACTTTTATTTATACTCTTCTGAATAAATCAAATGAGAAAAAGACGCTTACCATCAAAGTTATCACTCCCAACCATGCAGAAATCACTTATTTCGGTTCTGAAAAAATCATTTTGAAAGGAGATCAGATCCTGAAAGGAAACATCAACATTTCCTTCCCTGAAGAAGAAATTAAGTTCTCAAAACAAAATATGGTCATCGGAGTTTTTGATGAAAAAGGGAAACTGATAGATTCGTTTGAAACAACGTTTGAAGGACCATTTAAATTAGCTTTATAGGTGGCGGATGACAGGTTGCAGGTGGCGGGTGTTAGGTTGCAGGGATTAGGGATTAGAGATACTACTCAACAGATATCAATGGTGAGTTTTGCTTCGCAAGTGAATCGTGAATTTGGATGGGAAGTCATAAACAAGATAATGATCGTCTAAACAAAACGAGTAACCCCCAACTCGCAACAAAAACAACCAGCAACATTAAACTTTAAACCTTGAACCTTAAACCTTGAACTTTAAACTTTAAACTCATTAAGCCTTATATTTCCTCATGAACTGAGTAGGAGTCATTCCGGAGCTTTTCCGGAATACTCTTACAAAGTAGGAATATTCTTCGTATCCTAATCGAAAAGCTATCTCCACCAGACTTTCGTCCAGGTACATCAGCATTCTTTTAGCCTCCAGTACTACCCTTTCTGTAATCACATCCGTGGCCGTTTTCTGAACAACAGTCTGGGCAATTCTATTCAGATGCTTGGAGGAAATACCTAATAAAGAGGCATAATAAGTAATTGATTTATGTTTGGTAAAATTCTGCTCCATCAGATTTTCAAAATCCTGATAATGTTTAAAATAAGAGAGTCCGGCAGCTGATGCCAGTGTATCAAAGTCTTTTGAAAACAACCGGGCAGCATTAATGAAAATCTGGGACATCAATGATAAAATAAGACCTTCTTTCATTATATTTTTAGCCCGATGTTCTTTTCCCAGTTCCTGAAATAAGCTGCTGTTTTTCTTCAATTCCAAAGCATCCAACTGAAGTTTTCTTGGAAAAGATACAGATCCGAAAAAGGGAAAATTTCTGAGCTTCTGATTTACATAATGCATTTCGTAAAACTCCTGAGAACAAAAGAAAATATAGCCATCAATATCCTCCGAAAGTTCCCAGCTGTGAATCTGCCCCGGTGAAAGAAAGAAAAGACTGCCCTCCGAAACTTCATATTTCTGAAAATCAATTTCATGTACTCCTGATCCTTTGGTAAAAAGAACCGCAGCATAAAAATCATGTCGGTGTGGTTTTTCAATATGACGATGTCCCACCACCAAATGATTCTTCATCGTGTTAAAATAAAAATCTGAAGTATTTTTACCCGCCTGGAAAAGATCGATATGAAGAACGGAGATCGGATTCATTATTATATAGGTATCATAAGAAATCACAAATTTAGATAAAAAAGAACTGGTATATGATGACTCTTCCTATCTGTTAACACAAATACCTGTTATTTTATAGCAATTTCACTCTTATAAATTTTCTTTGAAACAAAGTCTGACTGTACTTTTTACAATATATTTTGGATGAAACTTTAAAAAATTTTTATCTTTGAGGTTTAGGAGTCGTAAAATGAAAATAAATTTACCTGATAAACTGTATTATTCTATAGGAGAAGTTGCGAAAGCATTTGATGTAAACACTTCATTAATACGTTACTGGGAACAGGAATTCCCTATTATCAAGCCTAAAAAAAACAGAAAAGGAAACCGTTATTTCACTCCTGAAGACATCAAAAACCTTCAGATGATCTACCATCTGGTAAAAGAAAAAGGATATACCCTGGACGGAGCCCGTATCGCCTTAACCACAAACAGTAAAATTTCCGAAACCATCACCCTGATTGACCGCCTGGAATTCGTAAAAGCCGAATTGATTAAGCTGAAAGAATCTTTGGGAGAAAGGGATGGTGAATAAATTTTTTTGAACATACAATAACCTCCGCTGCAATGAATTGCAGCGGAGGTTTTATTTACATTCTATCAGGAAATACGATCACCAGCTATTTTCACAACGTACTATACCCCCTTACCTAACCCCCTCCCCCCCCTTGGGTAAGGGGGTATACCCAGTTGCATAAGGGGCTGAAGGGAGTTGCATAACGGTCTCTAACCCCTTTGACAAAGGGTATAGGGGCTTATGGAACGGGCTATAGACAGTTGACTAAGAGGCTGGAGCGACTTCTGAACTGGCTAGAGCCCCTTGATGAGGTGGGTGGAGAGGCTTGTTAAAGTGGTGAGAGGGACTTATCTAAGGGGCTGGAGGGTGTTTATAAGTGGTTCACAGCAGTACAAGGGCTTTTCTACAGCAAAACTACTGCTTGTGGACATGAGCGAGATGCTCGTACTCGCGCCAGCGGGGAGAAGATTTGAAAATATCCTATTGGCTTCTATTACAGTCACTCTCTATAAAAATCTGAGCCCTATTAAAATCTAGAATGAATTTCCTATCTACAAAATAGAGCATTCTTTCATCAATGGGTGATTGCCTGCCTTTCTTTAAATTAGATATATCTTGATTTGTCTTCTCAAAAAAAGAATCGAAAAAATTAATAATCTGCTTATCTTTTTCATTATTCAAATCAAAGATTATTAAAGAGCCTTTATAATTATAAGTCTTAATCCTGTTAGAGAGATTATCATTATAATTCATTTTTGCAAAGCCGAAAAGATATTGATTATTACATTTTTTAATTAAGCTAATTTCAAAAAAGGCAAACTCCTTTTCAGTAATTATTTTTTCAATATAATTATAAAACTCCTTCTTTTCGTGAGTCTGAGCAGAACATCCAAAATTCAATAAAAAAACAGATACTAAGAGAATTCTTTTAATCTTTTTTAAATTTTCCTTCATAAGCCTTAATTATTTGAGAGCTATTATATATAACAGTTGTATTGTGTGCCGGCACATAAATGAAATTCCCTTACCGACGTAAACGTCTCCCTTTGTCCTATAAGCAAAATCATGAAGTTTATATATAACTATTCTGAAAATTCAACCACAGATTAAGATTCTACAGATTGAAGCAAAGCAGGTTGTCATCCAAAATTTAAAAGTAGTAAAACTTATAGTATAAACAAACCCCTGCATTTGTGCAAGGGTTGTTATTTATTCTAGAGTAGACACGAACGAGACACTCGCTCCAGCGGGGCTATTGAATAGGGTTTATTCTGTTAACTAAAAGCCATATAATTTATACAAGTAAATACATTACCTAAAATTTATATTATTTTTTAATATCTATTAATTCTCCACCTTCATAAAGTTGATACAATTTTAATGAAGAAAATTTGTTTAAAAACTTTTTAAATTCTCGAGGATTAGCAATTTCAGCGTCAATCATTTTTCCACTAAGCTCAGTAATTTTATATTCTTTATTTATACCAATAGTCCAAACCTTAGTATTTTCGTCCACTCTACCAGAATAAGTTTCCTGATTTAATATTTCAGTATTATTTTCTTCATCAACTTTAAAATTTAATGATTTAAAATATTCTTGACATTTACTTGTTGAATTAAAACCACAAAAAACAATAATATTATTGTTTTGAAAAGTAAACCATTTATAAATAACGGTATTTTTATAAAGTTTAAAGTCTTTGTTTAATGTTTCTATATATAGACCACTTTTATTAGAAGTTGAATCTGAAAATACGCTTATGGCTATATTATCTCCATATTTAAAAGGTCGTTTTAAAGTATCTTTCACATAAAGTTTCATTACTTCGTTCGTTATTTTGCCTAATTTTTCAACTTTATTTTGTGCAGAATATTGAGAAAATATCAAAAATGATATTAAAATTATTAATTTTTCCATTTTTATTACTTTTTATGATAACCATTCTTGATTGAAGTAACTTCCCCTTGCTTGCGCGAGCGTCCCGCTCAATCATTAAGTTTATATATAGCTATTATGATCAATTTTTGATATTTTTTTAATTCCTTCCATCCCATATTATAATAATTAATATCTTGAATCAGTCTTTTGAAAAAGATTGATTCATAATTACTATTTTTCATACATATATAATCAAGTGGAAATCTCCTTTCTATAAAGGATTCATTATTTCTAACCTGATACATGAGCATAACTCCATCAGTTACTATACATTTATCTATTCCATCATCGTCTTTAACCGGATCTTGTAACCAAATATTATTTTCATAATTTATTTTTTTTGCAGAAATTATTTTTCCTTTATTTAAATTATAAACAATTATATTATTATTTGTATAACTCCACATATATGAGGATTCAAAATTCAGTGAACCTAATGTGAAAATATTTCCATTTTTATTGTATAATGAATTGTAGAGTTGTTTGTTTTTTGAAATAACATCATTAGATGTATACCTTGTTTGGCAAGAGAAGAGTGATATTATACACATAAAAACATATATATATTTCATATTCTAACATTTAAAATATTAATTTATAACGATCCTGAAATCTAAAGTTTTTATTCTTTATAGCACGAGTGAGATGTTGCGCCAGCAAGGGGTAATATGCTAACAAAAATATTTACTCAAACTTAATATTTAGATTTCCAATACAGTCCATAAATTTTTTTGATTTTCTTTTTTAAAATAAGGAATATCTTTTACACCATCTTTAATATCATTATAATTTATCCTGATAGCTCCGTAGCTATTAAATTGCTTACCAAGCATGTAATAATTTTTGGTAAAAACAATTGGTTTTGGGGTAAGCTCATCAACTTCCAAACATTTTTTCAATTCATCTAACTTATTTTCTATTACTAATTGATATCTATAATATTCATTCAAATTGTTCTTTTTAAAGTCTTCTATTGATTTCTTTTTCGTATAAAATATAAAATTGCCATTTTTTACTTTTTTGTACGAAAGACTGTCAATTCTCAATTTGTAAGGGCTAGTTGTTATTTCACAAACATCTTTATTGTCGAAAATAATAATCCCATCGTAAAATCCATCTTCATAATGAAATCCGTCTTCAATATAAATACGTGAATATTTTTTTCAGGATTTATATTACAAGATTCTATTCCTAACAATCTAAATTTTGTTAAAGCATTTTTCATTCCCTCATTTTCTTGGGGACTTAAATAAGAACTATTAAAAGAAACATCGTTATTATTGAGTAAATTTTGATTTATTTCTTTTAACGAGCTTTTACTTTGTGATAAACAGCTAGTAAATAGCATTATGCACAATAAAATATAGTTTTTCATTGGTTATGATTTATATGAATGTGATGTATTTTTAGCATCATGCCTGCACCAGCGAGGAGAAGATTTGAAAATATCCTATAGGCTTTTATTACAGTCACTCTCCATAAAAATCTGAGCCCTATTAAGGTCTGGAATGAATTTCTTATCTACAAAATAGAGCATTCTTTCATCAATAGTTGATTGCCGGCCTTTCTTTAAATTAGATATATCTTGATTTGTCTTCTCAAAAAAAGAATCGAAAAAAATAATAATCTGCTTATCTTTTTCATTATTCAAATCAAAGATTATTAAAGAGCCTTTATAATTATAAGTCTTAATCCTGTTAGAGAGATTATCATTATAATTCATTTTTGCAAAGCCGAAAAGATATTGATTATTACATTTTTTAATTAAGCTAATTTCAAAAAAGGCAAACTCCTTTTCAGTAATTATTTTTTCAATATAATTATAAAACTCCTTCTTTTCGTGAGTCTGAGCAGAACATCCAAAATTCAATAAAAAAACAGATACTAAGAGAATTCTTTTAATCTTTTTTAAATTTTCCTTCATAAGCCTTAATTATTTGAGAGCTATTATATATAACAGTTGTATTGTGTGCCGGCACATAAATGAAATTCCCTTACCGACGTAAACGTCTCCCTTTGTCCTATAAGCAAAATCATGAAGTTTATATATAACTATTCTGAAAATTCAACCACAGATTAAGATTCTACAGATTGAAGCAAAGCAGGTTGTCATCCAAAATTTAAAAGTAGTAAAACTTATAGTATAAACAAACCCCTGCATTTGTGCAAGGGTTGTTATTTATTCTAGAGTAGACACGAACGAGACACTCGCTCCAGCGGGGGTGAAATCTTTACTACAGATGTGTGCATTGACAGCTATTAAATATGACAGTCAAATAAAAGAATACTATTACAAAAAAAACAAGAAGGTAAAAATCCTATGCTTATTTTAAACAATATTAGATGCAAACTTATAAGCAGGGTATTCGCCGTGATAGAAAGACAAACTCCTTAAATTAATACTTATAAATTTGCATCTTAAATTTTAACATTTTTTATTTGCTTCGTGTCATAGAATACGCAGCGAGTGACAGCATGTCTTCACTCTCCTTGATGCTTTTCTCAAACAAACTAAACTGCAAAATATTTTATAAAACAACAAAGCCACTCAAACGAGTGGCTTTGTTGTTTTAATTAATTTCTAATATATTAATTTCTTGAACTTCCATAAGCTTATTGCTATATTGTGTTCCAATAACTATATCCAATATGTCATGTGGCAGCTCTTTTAATTTCAATGGAGTTTTTGGGTTAGCAACTAAATGATAGTGAGGGTCTAGAAAATTATTCAGGTTAGTTTTATCAAAAGAATATAAGCCCTTTTTTGTCATAGATACAAAATCTTGTAAATATCTTTCATCAGCACCACTTCCAAATATTTTAACTAATAAGGAATCTAATTCAGGATTAATTACCACATCTGATATTTCGGGTAAATCCCTAAAATAAGATATTAATTTTTCATTATTTTCTGATGATTGAGCCACTGTTTCAGGTAATTTACCTGCTCCAGATGCTACAAAACCTATATGATTTTCATCTGTAAAAAACCAATCAATGTCTAAAGTTTGCTGTTCTATTTCTGTATACATAATCATTTTTATTTTCCAAAAGTTGTTTTGCAATTATCACACATTGGATAACCTTTCCTGTTCTTGGTCTTATTGCGTCAGTAAAATTAATTTGTGATGTATTAGCTGAGAAAGTTCCAACATCAGCATTTTTAGAATCCCCATATGGGCTGCTTCCTTAACCTGTTCCATTCATTGAAAATAATAACCATATCTTTTTCATTACCTACAATCACAGCTCCATGACCTCCTATAGAAACAGCCTTAGAATCAGCAATAAATATTACATCTCTACCATCCGGGTCAATGCCATTAATCGGATTATTTACAACATAATTATAAGGGTTATGACTATTAAATTTTTCAGCAAGTTCATCAACAACACCCCATCTTCCCAAATCCGGCATATAGAACCTTGCTCCATAATCATACATTCCCGTCTCTTGCAATTCCTTCCGTTATACTTTTACTGATAATCATTTTGTGTTGTAGCCGTATAATTATGCAGCATTCCAAATGGATAGTAATTATTCACTTCTACAATCTCTTCTGCTCTCCAATTATCTATACAAAAACACCCTATACAGGTTGAAGCATTGTATTGTCTGGGTTGAACGATCCCATCTCCGCTGATATCACTATAGTTTAATTTTACATTTCCTAAATGGTCATTGATACTGGTAAATATAAAATTTTCCAAGATAAAGAAAAGCAAACCACTATTTGCATAGTGTATTGTGTATGGAAACGAGTGTCTCGCTCGTGTCAGCAGGAGCTCTAATTATTTAAACGAAATTTATCTTCATAATTAAACCTTTCGACTCTATTAGATTTTTTTATAACTATTTCTAAAGAACCCTTTGGCTTTATTATTGAATCTCCAACGAAAATCTTTTCCCACCAGTCTCTATAAATAACTATACTATCGTTATTTCCGTAGACTAAGAATGGTATATTATGATTATCATAATTTATATATTTTTTGATGACTAAGGATTTTATTTCTTTTTCTCTCACTTCATCTAAAAAACCATCTCCACTTTCTGATGAAAATTTACGATTGTACAAAAATATTACCGCAATAATAATTAACGCTATTAATAAACTCTTATTTCTATTCATTATTTATGATCTTTAGATATATCGCTAAAAAATCTAGTTTGTCTCCCGTATCAACTGTTCCTAATCCCGCTTTTTTCTGTTCTGGCGTTACATTGCCATTATACATTGCAGAAGGATTTCCGTGTGCAAAAACATGTACTGTTTTTGTATTAGGATTATCTGCATATTGTCCATTATTTGCTGTTTTAATAATTGGCTGATTGGCTTTCGTATCTTTTACTAAAACTGCTTCAAGCCCTTCCAATTGTCTAGCATCAACAACTCTATTTTCAGAAAAGTTATAATGAGATTGGTAAGCATATTTTTCAGAAAGCGGGTCAATATTAAAAAATCTTCCCACATCGGGATTGCAAATCAATAAGATCAGTTTAGTACTTTTTAAATTTCGTAATACACTGTTCAATAAATTGTTGTTGCGTAAAGATTACTTTTTTTTCATTTACATACATAAATAACGAATCGTTTTTAACTGCATTGAGTTTTTTATCATGAACCTTTAAAAGAAAAATTACCTGATAATTACCCGTTTTATCTTTTTTGGGCTCCAGATGACTTACACTTTCCACAATTTTTATTTCGTTTTTGATACTATCGTCCACTTTTGCATATTTTGATTTGATTCGTTCCAAATCCTTTATTTTTTTAGCATTTTCAAGTTCACTTATTAACTGTTCCTTTTGTTTAATTAACATTTTCAATCTCTGACTAGAATTTTGAAATAAGAGATCAGCTTCCTGCCATTCCCTTAAAGTATCTAATTTTGCAAGCTGAATGGATTCTAAAGAAGATCCGTCCTGTTTAAGCTCTTGCATAATTTTTTTTTGGAGAGATTGTGTCAATTCTTCTTTAAAACTCTTGGTTTCATCTTTTTTACAAGAAAAAATAATGAATAAAATTAGTATGCAAATTATTTTAGTTCTCATATTATCTTGGTTGTATTCTTCTTAATATTGAATCAGCTTGTTTATCAAGTCTAGCATTAATAGCATTAACACTACCTACCATTGAATCCTTTTGACTTCTTGTCATATTAGTCTTAGAAACATCCTGAGTTTTAACTCCAACACCGGTTATTCTGTCTCCAGATCCTCTATAAATATTAAGACCAACCGCCTGAGAACGATAAAAACTAAGTGTATTTGATTTTGTTGCTGAGTCATTTGCAGGACTGTTTGCTGACCCAAACGAAGAAACCGCTAAATCAATTAAAGACATTACATCCACCATAGTATTGATCAAACTTATTCCCTGATCCCGGCTAGTAAAAATCCGCCATCCTGAGTGGTAACGGTTGCGGATAAATAATCATGGTTGGATCCCGAAAAATATTTCTCCCAGACTTCCTGTCCCTGCTGATTGAGTTTTACCAGATGGAAATCATAACCGTTGTTTTGCTTACTTCCAGCCCCCAGCTTCCCGCTCCCTGACTGTATAGAACTTCCGGTGATCAGATACTGCTGATCGATGGTGGTGGTGACCTGGCTTAAGAAATCCTGGGTAGAGGATTTGATGTCTTTCTGCCACACCACTTCCTGAGCGGATACGCCCAGGATTGTGCATAAGGTGAATGCACTGAGATAAAGTTTTCTCATTCCCGTGTTGTTTTTGAGTTAGTAATTAGTTTGTTAAAACGTGGCGAATTTAATACTTTTTAAGACATAAAAATCACTTTAATGTGGTATCCTGTAAATCATACTATTTATTATTTACTTTTCTTTATTTATAGTAAATCCAGTCTTATTCTGATGTAAAATTATCTACGTGGAGCGACAAAACCTGTCGTATTAAAAAACAATAATCTAATATGAACATGCAGTATCGATTACGAAATTATATCGCATAAAAGATAATATCCCTATTAGCTTTTACATCATAAAACAATTTCTTTATATCATATTTAACCATTTCAGGATCAGCTATTGCCATGCTTTATTTTTATGTATAAGTTTACTCCATGATGAGAAAAAACTATTACCAGAAATTAGCATTTATGGTCATATTGCTGACTGTTTTATTTGCGTATCAAAAATATACCAGCCGGGAAAAAGAGCCTTTTCCTGAGGTTACATTCATTGCAGATGCTTCAATAGCGGCAAATTTATCCGATTTTGATCCCAATATGCTTGATAAAGATCAATGGCAGAAACTTGGGTTTTCAGAGAAACAGACTATTACCATTCTTAAGTATAAAGATATTGTAGGCGGAAAATTTACTTCAAAAGAACAATTGAAAAAATGTTATGCTATTTCCGAAGAGAAATTCAGTGAGTTGGCATCTTTCATTTTACTTCCTGAAATGACAAAAAAGGAAAATGCAAAAGGATTTAAAACATTTGGGAAGAAAGAAATTATGATATCAGGAAAATTCAACCCTGATCAGTTTTCTGCCAATAACTGGCTTAAGATGGGTTTCAGTGAAAGACAGGCAGAGGCTATTATTAAATATCGAAATTATCTCGGAGGAAGTTTTATCAGCAAAGAAAAGTTTAAAGAATGCTTTATCATCTCTACAGAAAATTACAGCAAACTTGAGCCTTATCTGTTACTGCCGACAAAAACTCCGGAAAACTTCAGGAATATCGCAAAGAATAATCCTATAAAATCTAAGGTTCAATATCATATGTTTGATCCCAATCAGTTGGAATTAGATGAATGGATAGCCCTTGGGTTCTCAGAAAAACAAGCAAACACCATTATAAATTATCGGGACAGAAATTTACATGGAAGTTTTAAAAACCTAGATGATCTGCAGAAATGTTTTGTGATTTCTGCAGAGAAATTTCAGGAAATGAAACCTTATATCAAACTTCAGGAAAGGCAGCAGGAAAAAACAGATTTTTCAAAAACAGATCTCAATACCATTACTTTTAAACAACTTATAGAATTCGGGCTGGATGAAAAAAGCGCAGGTTCAATGATTGGTTTCAGAAAAAAACTGGGAGGTTTTATGAATAAGCAACAGATTTTAAGTACATACAATATTGATCAGGATCTTGTTCAAAAACTGATTTCAACAGCACCATTGAGCACCACCAAAGTACCTCGGTATTCATTAGTAGATGCACCGGAGGAATGGCTTAAAAATCATCCTTATTTCAAGTATTCAGCAGACAAAATCATATTCTACCGGATCAGTAACCCTGATGATAAAACAATTTGGAAACTTTTAAAACTGAAACCTGAATATGAGGAAAGAATGAAATTATATATAAAATAATAGGGGGAACAAATAAAAAACGGACATAAACTCTTCCAAAAATACGATCCCGGAAGAGTTTGCGCTCTTACATACTCTTTTAAATTTTAGTGATGCATATAATTGCTGGGACCATTGGTTCCTTCAATGGATTCTGGTAGTATTCCATATTGGTTACGTAAATCTACTGTCCCTAATTTTTGCCCGGAATTAATATCAATGATACTGATCGTTCCTGAATTCAAGTTAGGGAGATCCAATAAATTATTTTGGACTGCTACGACTTCTTTTCCTGATTTGGTTTTAAAGAAAGCCATATGATGCGCTCCTTTATCCGCATCAAAAGTTTTCAAAAGCTTTAATTGAGGAAGGTTATTGATATCAAATACGAGTACTTTTCCAGGTTCTGCAAAACTTACATAGAGTTTGTTTGAATCATCAATATACATTTCGAGCGCCCAGCCTAGTCCTTTTGTACTACCATCAAAAACCTTAGTAAAAGCATCATATTTTTTGGTCGTAGGATTGTATGGAGCCATCCAGATATCACCACCAAGCATTGTGGTAGCAAGGGCGTATTGTGGAAATTTCCCACGAAGCAGTAAAACTTCAACAGGAGCGGACATATCTGTTGGCGAGTCTGCTACCTGATAGGTCTCCTTTATTTCATAGGTATTCAGATCTAATAAAGTACAGGTATTGCCCATTCCGGTAGTAAGATCAGGGTGAATGGTAGACGACACCATCATTAATCCCTTTTCTTCATTAATGGAAATACCATGCGGATACATTATAAATTGGTTGGGATTAGTTTGAATTGGAGCTTTAATCGTTTTGATAAGCTGATTATTACTGGCATTAAAGACCCCAATACTACCATCTTTTGGACCTCCTGCTCCCCCCATAAAGGTCATAAAATATCTGCCATCATTCGTGAAAAATAAATTTTCACCTACTGTATTCTCACCAGTATCAATAGGAGTTGCACTAATTAATTGGGGTTGTCCATTTTGATCTTCTCCCGTTTTTATCTCATAAAGATAGCTGCCACCTAAAGCAGTTGTGTACATTTTTTTTGCATTTTGATTGTAATAGATATGGTGTGGCAATACACCTATACCTAATTCAAGTCTGTTGCTGATATTTCCAAAATTAGGAGCTTCAGGATCGAGTTCAATGACGGCAATTCCATCTGGCAATCCTTTCAGACTTCTATAATCAATGTAAAACGAAGAATCATGCGGATAATTCTGGTTATGATTATCATTTTGACAACTCATAAATATTACTAAAGTAACAAATAATAGAACTGAATTTAATATTAGCTTCATGATTTTCTGATTATGGTTATTAGTATTATAAATATAATATATTTTCAATGAAATATAAAACATATTACACTAATATGTGAGAAATAATGAATTACTCCTCAAATTGTTTATATCAGAAAAAATGAAATTGCTAAAGTATATTAGATATTTTAATCAAATGTTCTGCTGGAATCTGTCAGCAAAGAGTTTAGAGTTTTAAGTTCTTCATCCGTCATATCTCTCCATTTTCCAATGGGTAAATCGAGTTTGATATTCATGATACGGATTCTTTTCAGTTTTTTCACTTCATATCCAAGGTATTCGCACATTCTTCGGATCTGCCTGTTCAGTCCCTGAGTAAGGACAATTCTGAAGTTCAGATCATCAATCTTCTCTACCTCACATTTTTTAGTCACTGTATCAAGGATGGGAACTCCGTTTCTCATTTTTTCCAGGAACTTTGGAGTGAGCGGTTTATCTACCCGAACAATATATTCTTTCTCGTGATTATTTCTCGCTCTCAGAATTTTATTGACAATATCACCGTCACTTGTCAGGAGAATAAGTCCTTCACTGGGTTTATCCAATCTTCCGATAGGAAAAATTCTTTTTGGATGGTTGATATAGTCTACGATATTATTTTTTTCGCGTTTTGTATCTGTGGTACAAACAATCCCTACCGGTTTATTAAAAACGATATATATAGGTTTTTCCTGAGGTTCTCTGATAGGTTTTCCGTCTACCTCTACCAGATCTTCGTCAGAAACTTTTGTTCCCAACTCAGGAATTTTCCCGTTTATTGTAATCCTTCCCTCTTCCAAAAGCTTATCTGCTGCTCTTCTCGAACAGTATCCAACTTCTGATAAATATTTGTTGATACGCGTTTTTTCCATTAGTCTTTTCCGTAGCCGGTATAATTTTTATTGCTAAAAATGGTAATTCCATAGCTTAGGGCTATAAAAAAACCATCAGCTCCATGTTTAAGTTTGTGTGATTCAAAAACGATTCCTCCTTCCTGACTCAATCTTTTTGAATAGGAAACCTGCATTCCCAGTCTTCCACCCCAGAATTCGGTATCTGAAATAGCAGAGTGATTAAGCTGTTTTCCGTAATTAATATCTATATAAAAAGGTCTTTCTCCAGGAGAAAAAATAATCTTTGGCTGGATAACCCAATAAATCAGGTGATCATTATCCTGTATAAAGCTATATTTAAATCCTGTTCCCAATGCAAAGTTAGGAAGAAAATTGTAACCTCCTACAGCAGTAATACCATACGTTAGATTTCCTAATGAAGACCTGTTGTCGATATACTGCGAATTGTTGGGTTGATTTTTCTTATTAATATTAAACCCAATATTCAGAGAAGGATTGAAATAGAAATCCATTTTGGATTTTCCGGTTTCCGTATCCTGAGAAAATGCTTTAACAAGAGCAAATATGAATAATAAAAGGGATAATTTTATTTTCATAGGCCCTCAAACCTGTACTCATTGTTCAGAAATTGATCTGTAGCATCTTCAATGGCGTATTCTCCGATTTTAGTACGTCTTAATTGTGTCAGATAAGCTCCAACCCCCAATTCCTGCCCGATATCATGAGCAAGACTTCTGATATATGTTCCTTTTGAACAACCTACCATAAAGCTCACCAAAGGGAAATCTATTTTAATATCCTGAATGTAATGAATGGTTGTCTTCCTCGCCTTCATTTCCACTTCTTCACCGGCTCTTGCAAGGTTATAGGCTCTTTCCCCATCAATTTTAATGGCCGAATAAATAGGTGGTTTCTGTTCGATTTCTCCAACAAATTTTTCCAGGATGTTTTTTACCTGTTCTTCAGTTATATGTGAGATGTCATGATGAAGGATTTCAGGTTTTTCAGTATCATAAGATTCTGTCTGTACTCCAATTTTAATCTCTGTCCAGTATTCTTTGGGAGCATCCTGAATTTCAGGAATTTTCTTTGTAAATTTTCCACAGCAGACAATAAGAAGCCCGGTTGCTCTGGGATCTAAAGTTCCGGCATGCCCGATTTTAAATTTTTTAGGAAGATCAAATTCCCTTTTAAGTTTGTATTTCATTTTATTGACAGCCTGGAAGGAAGTCCAGTCCAAAGGCTTATCCAATAAAAAAATGTATCCTGATTTCAGTTCTTCAGCAGTCATGAATGGGTATAATGTAATTCCTATTTAAAGAAATAAAAATAGATCAAAAGAGCAATTCCAACGAAAATACGGTACCAGCCCCATGGTTTGAATCCATATTTATTAAGCACGCCAATAAAGGCTTTGATCGCAATAAGTGCCACAATAAAGGCTACAATATTTCCGATTACAAAGATCATAATGTGATCCTGTGAAGCCATGATCATTTCATATCCTTTCTGTGGATGGGCTGTTTCTTTCCCCCAGGTTTTCACAAAAACTGAGTATACTGTTACAGCAAGCATGGTAGGTACAGCAAGGAAGAAAGAGAATTCTGCGGCGGCTTTTCTGGTAAGTCCCTGTGCCATTCCTCCAATGATGGAAGCTGCACTACGGCTTGTTCCCGGCATCATCGCAAGACATTGCCAAAAACCGATGGTAACCGCATTTCTTATCGTAATTCCTTTTTCATCATCAATCTTAGGATTCTTAAACCATTTATCTGCAAACAGCAAAATAACACCTCCTAAAACCAATACGGAAGAAATAGCAATCTGATTTCCAAGAATGGCTTCAATCTTATCATCGAATAAGTATCCCAGCACCAAAGCCGGAACCACCGCAAAAGCCAGTTTGAAATAGAACTGAATATTGTTTAAATCAAAAAACTTTTTCCAATATGCTACAACTACAGATAAAATGGCTCCAAACTGAATGGACACCTGAAACATTTTTAAAAATTCTGTTTCCTCCAGCCCCATAAGATTTGCAGTAAACCCCATATGTGCTGTAGAAGAAATCGGAAGATATTCCGTCAACCCTTCTACAATGGCAATAATAATTGCTTTGATTAAATCCATATTCTTTTAAAAAATTAAAAAGATTAAAAGATTTAAGAATTTAAAAAGATGGGCCTGTTAGCTTCATATCTTTAAATTCTTAAATTTTTTAATCCTTAAATAAAGTGTATTTTATTTATTTTCTTTTTAATATCGCGTACACTTCTATGACAAATCCTATAACAACAAACAGAGGTGCTATTCTGATTCTTCTGATAGAAAAGATACCGTCATTCCATGAGTTCGGATCAAACTTTCCATCTACCGTATTGGCATCGGGACCCATCATCAGTAGAAACCCAACTACAATAAATGCTAATCCTATCAACATCCATTTGAAATTCTGCTGTCCGAAATAGAAAGCACTTTCCTGTGGTACTTCTGCTTCATGTCCAAAGTCTGAAGCGGAAAATTTATTTGTTTTTTTGCTCATTGTTAAGAGTAATATAAATCGTCAACGTTTGATTTTAAGAATCTCCATGTCGCGAAAATTGTACTTAAGACAGAAATAAAAATTCCAACTCCAAGTACTAAGATAACTAACCAGAAGTATTGGTTGTTGTCCTGTACGAAAGCAGAGCCAATCTGACTTGTGAAATAATACCATACCCCTCCTAAAGCAATAAGACCTATTACAGAACCGATGGCTCCTAAAATAATAGCTTCTACAATAAAAGGTTTAAGGATAAATCTTCTTTTCGCCCCTACCAGCTGCATCGTTTTAATAATAAATCTCTTCGAGAATATTTTCAGACGGATAGAGTTGTTGATCAATACAACTGCCAATATCAGGAACAGCACTGAAAATCCTAAGATCCACTTCAGAATTCTGCTCAGGTTATTGTAAACATCTACCATCAAAGTACTGTCATTTTTAACATCAATAATCCCCGGAACGGATTTGATCTCTTTAATGGCTTCATCAATTTTTGCAGGATCTACAAATTCCGGTTTTAAAGCAACTTCAATAGAAGAAGGGAAAATATTTTCTTCGAACAATGCATCACTGTCGATTCCCATAGTTTTCTTGGCTTCTTTTGCCGCCATATCTCTTGAAATATAAGTCGCTTTTTTTACAGGAGCTAATAACTGTACCTTTTTAAAAGTTTCTTCCTCAAGTTTTGCAATTTTTACAGAATCTTTAGCGTCATAGTTTTCATCAAAGTAGGCGTTCACCACCAACTGTTCTTTGATATAGTCAGAATATTTCTGGGCATTAATCAGAATAAGCCCCATTAATCCTAACAAAAATAACACTAAGGCAATACTTATCACTACTGTAATATTGCTGGACCGAAGCCTTTTCTTATTAAATTCATCTACAGATTTAGCCATTAATATTAAAATTTTTGGCTAAAATAGAAAAAATCTTCCGAAATTTGGGACGAAATAAAGAAAATCATTGTTAATAAAATCATAAAAAACTTTGAGTGTAAAAGCAAAAAAACATCTGGGTCAGCACTTTCTGACAGATGAAAATATCGCAAGAAAAATCGTAGAAGGTCTTAGTTTTGAGAACTATAATAATATTATGGAAGTGGGTCCAGGAATGGGAGTTCTTACCAAATATCTTCTTGAAAAGGAGCAGAAGATTTACCTTGCAGAAATCGATACAGAATCTATCGAATACCTGAAAAAGAATTATGCGAAAGTAACGGAAGAAACTTTTGTAGGAGATTTCCTGAAGCAGGATTTCAGTTTTATCAAAGACGATGAGATTGCGATCATTGGTAATTTTCCGTACAATATCTCATCTCAGATCTTGTTTCAGATTGTAGATCATTACCAATTGATCCCGGAAATGGTAGGAATGTTCCAGAAGGAGGTAGCTGAAAGAACGGCTGCTGTTCCGAGAACTAAAGATTACGGTATTCTTTCTGTCCTGATACAGGCTTATTATGATGTATCTTATATGTTTACGGTACATGAAAACGTCTTCAATCCTCCGCCGAAAGTAAAATCGGGAGTGATCAGGCTTACAAGAAACCCTAAGGAAGGGCTTTCGGGTAATGAAGTTTTGTTTAAACAAATTGTAAAAACAGGATTCAATCAAAGAAGGAAAAAACTTTCTAATGCCTTGAAATCATTAAATATTCCTGAAGCTTTAAAAGGACACGAATTTTTAGATAAGAGAGCAGAAGAACTTAGTGTTGCAGATTTTATACACTTTGCTAACCTCTGGAAAGAAAATCAATAAAGAAATCATTAAAAAAGCTTCTTTGCCGGGAGCTTTTTGTTGAACAAAATACAGTAACATTCTTTGTTAAAAAAAGCCTTTCAAAAATACATTTGAAAGGCTTTTTTTATATTACATTATCAATTTTAGTTTCTGTTCTTCAGCATAATCCATCCTGACCAGTTCATCTGAGCTTTTGATTTTGGATACTCAAAATTAAACTTATACCAGTAGGTAGCTGTAGGCAGTCTCTTACCTCCTACTGTTCCGTCCCAGATAGGATTTTCTTTTGAGAATCTGAACATTTCTACTCCATATCTGTCATATATAGAACCTTTAAAGTTTTTAAAGTCTCCAAGAGCTTTAAGATCCAGTACATCGTTTATTCCGTCTTCGTTCGGAGTAATAATATTGTTGATCTGCAGGGTAAAGAATTCAAGAGATCCCACACAATGTGTTCCTACTCTTCTTACTAAAACAGTATAGTTTGTATTGTCTAAAAGATTAGTAAATACATTAGATTCCTGCCAGCTGATTCCGTTGTCTATAGAATACTCTAACGTACTTGGTGTATTATTCATCGGAGGGTTTTCTGCAGTAATTGTAACTGTTTTCTTGATGCTTTCATAATTTAAAGCAGTAACAAAAGGAGTAGCAGCTCCCATTACTTTAGCTTCGAAAACCTTCTTACAGATACCATTATCAATTTCCACTGAATAAATCCCCCATTGGTCTACATTAATTTTCTGTGTTGTAGCCCCTGTACTCCAAAGATATTTGAAGCCTTGTCCTGCTCCTGCATCAAGGGTTACTATGTCACCAATACACATTTCAACATCTTTTAATGGTGATGTGATTTCCGGCGTAACTTCAATTCTTATGGTTGCAGGATTCAGAGATTTACATCCTTTTTGTCCGATGGCATATACTGTAAATGTTGTCGTCTGGTATAAAGTAACCGTCTGCATATTACCTGTTCCCATGAAATTACTCCACAGATAAGTATCTCCTCCTTCAGCAGTAAGGGTTACAGACTCTCCAGGACATATTTTTATTCTGGAAGCTTTTACTTTAGCTGTTGGCGTTACTTCCTTCAGTAATTTCAGTTCAACCATTTTACTACAGAATGCTCCGTTGGAAACAACAACATACAGAATCTGGCCATCATTACCATTATAGTTTAATGGAGTTTGAATATAATTATCATTCTGAGCAATTGCATCAGCCTGATTAACGTAGAATTTAAAAATCGCTCCCGGTGTAGGGCTGATAGTAGATGTAATAGTACTTAAATCAAAAGTAGTAATATCCGGTGTAGTACAAAGCAGCAATGTTGCATCCTGAGCCAGCGGTGTTGTTCCTCCGTGAATCTGTATGGAGGCTTTACCCGGACATGGATTACCAGGAACGCTTACTTCGATAGTATAGGTACCAGGCTGGATAGCGGTAATTGTATTGGTAGTGGCATTAGGTACCGGAGTGCCATTATAATACCATTGGTATACAAGATTAGGGTCATTTACAGAAGCTGTAATTACCTGAGGTACATTATCACACACATTGATATCTGAAGGTAATTTCGTTCCTGCAGGATCTAAAAGGTCTACCCCGATGTTGAAAGATCCTCCTTCAAGAAATACCGCAGAGTCATAACTGTGGTCACTGTAATCGGCAATTACCATTTTAAAGTGGTATTCCTGTCCTGCTACTACTGTTGCTGTAGCAGTTAATGGAATTGTTCTTCCATTAAAGTTGGTTTCAACGTTACCCGTGTTATATCCTCCGAAATATTGTTCGTTTACAGCACCACAACTCCCTGGTATTTCAGGGTGAATATTCGTAATACTTACTGGTCCGGCTCCTCCGGGAAGCACAGCCATATTTACATAAGGTCCACCTGAAGTAGGTCTCAATAAGATCGCAAAGGCATCTGCAAAGGTACAAGGGAATGAGCCTGTATATTCTTCTGATGCAATCAGATAATTAAATTTAATCTGAGAGGTTGTTGGAACGAAGTCAAACTCCAAAAGAACAGCATCATTCAATCTACTTTCCACTACCCCAATCACCTGTGCAAGATCAGCATCTGATCCGCCACCGTTGACATCACTAAGGCCGCCTTCAAAAGTGTTACCAGCTCTTCTCGCGTAACCTGTGGAAAGAATAAGCCCGTCTTTAAAAGGGAAATTGGTTGTAGCTTTATGAAAATATCCCCATGCTCTGTCTGCATTACTTGCAGCATGGTTAGGAGTAATCTTCACATTGGTTACATTGGGAGTAAGACAGGTATTGGTTCCGGATGAGATCAATACATCTTTAACCATTTTCTCAATAGTGTAAGCGGTTTCAGGATACTGCGGAGCGTTCACATCAATAAAAGCCCCAGCTCTTCTGGATAGATTGGAAGGAATTTCTTTTGCCTGTTTTCGAGGTGGCAGGTTTTGTGAAAATAAAAAAGTCGAGATGACTAAAAAAAATAAACAAAGCGGTAGATATCTTCTCATAATATTTTTGTTTCAACAAATTTAATTTTTTTTTAAATATCTCATATACATATTTATATTTTTTACTACAAAAAACCAAAATAAGAACCTTTTACAGTAAATTTTCGTTAATCAATCCCTATCCGAAGAAACCATAAATGATGTGGTAGCATTGAATTACAAATTATTTTAACATATTTCCTTCTCATTTCAAATAATTCACAAATCATGATAACACTTACCCTTAAAAACAAGAAAATCTTTCATTGCTGAAAGATTTTCTTGTTGATATTTTATTTTTAATAAATGTCTAGTTTCTGTTCTTCAGAAGTATCCATCCGGAACGTTGTTCCAGTTTCTTGCTGGCCGGGTTTTCCCATTGTACCCTGTACCAGTAAGTAGCAGTAGGAAGATTAATTCCTTTTAAAGATCCTGTCCATATTACATCACCTTTAGCCGCTTTGAATACCTCTGCTCCATACCTGTCAAAGATAGAAGCTGCGAAATCTTTGTACCCGCTGATTCCGGAGAAATCTATAGTGTCATTAACACCATCCATATTAGGGGTAATAGCATTACTGATAATGAATGTAAAATAATCCAGTGAAGTACCGCATTTAGCACCTTTCACTCTTACCATTACAGAATACATGGTATTATTTAAAACTCCTGTAAATACATTTGATGACTGCCATGTCAATCCTCCGTCTATGGAGAATTCTAAAGTTCCACCAGTAGGATTGCTTGCCGTAAGGGTAAGGATATGGTTATCATAAACAATATTCGTAAACTGTGGTAAATCAGGATTGATCAGCTGTGCAGAGAAAGTTTTTGAACAAACTCCGTTACTGATTATCACAGAATACGTTCCGGGAATATTAGTTGTTATGGTTTGAGTGGTTGCTCCTGTACTCCATACATAAGTATAGTTTGGTCCTGCCCCGGCATCCAGCGTTCCTTTATCTCCGGCGCAGACAAATACGTCTTTTAATGTAGAAACAATTGCAGGAACTACTTCAATGGTAACTTTAGCCGGATTCACAGAACTACATCCGTTTCCTCCCAATGCAAATACCGAATATTCTGTTGTTACGGTAGGAGTAACAACCTGTGTATTTCCATTTCCGGTAAGCCCTATCCAGTTATAAGTAATTCCTCCTGTAGCTGTTAATGTTACAGATTCTCCTTCACAAATTTTTAATTTTGATGCGGTAAGTCCTGCTATAGGTGGACCTACCTGAACTGTTACTGTTGCTGGTGTTGCAGAAATACATCCGTTAGCTCCAACAGCAAATACGGTATACACAGTTGTTGTTGTAGGTGAAACAACCTGAGTATTTCCATTTCCGGTAAGGCCATTGCCCCAGTTATAGGTTACTCCTCCAGAAGCTGTCAATGTTACAGATTCTCCAACACAAATACGGGGTTGTGATGAAACAAGTGCAGCTATCGGCTGTACTTTATCTTCCTGTACTGTTACTGTTGCAGTATAGGTACAACTTAAGTTTCCTGGTTGTGATATATTAGTAACCGTTAAAGTATATGTTCCCCCAGCGCTTACAACTGGTGTAAGTGTATTGCCTCCTGATACGATCGTTCCTCCGGTTGTGGTCCATGCAATAGTAGATCCCGCAGGAACCACAGATGTTGAAGCATTGAGTGTAATCTGTGGAGTTGTACAGGTAATTGTTTGCGGCGCAGCAATGGTAAGAGTCGTTTGAGCGGTACTTAATAATTGCAGAGACACCACATAGCTACAACCTCCATTACTTGCTAATACATAAATAGTCTGGCTTCCTCCCGGAGGTGTATATGTTGTAGGTGTTACAATAAAGTTTCCGTTAGCAGCATTGGCATCAGCCTGATTGATATAGTAAGTAAAAGTAACTCCTGCAGCAGTTGTAATCTGAGGCTGAGCTTCAGTAAGATTATAAGTTAATCCTGGCTGATAACACTTATGTAATGTTGCGTTTTGGGCTGTAAAAGGTTCTGACACTTCAATTGTTAAAGTGGCAGGGTTTTGAGACACACAACCATTCGCTCCCACTGCTGTTACAGTATAGGTTGTTGTAACAGTGGGTGAAACAACCTGTGTATTTCCGTTTCCTGTAAGGCCATTCCCCCAGTTATAGGTAGCACCTCCTGAAGCAGTAAGGGTTGCAGAATCTCCTTTACAGATTTTTATTTTGTTTGCTGTAAGCCCGGTAACTGGCGGAGCACTGTTTCCTGTTACGGTTACAGTTCCTACAGCTGTACAGCTGATATTGCCAGGCTGGTAAACTTTTGTAATGGTTAAAGTATAGGTTCCCGCAGCATTGATCACAGGATTTAAGGTAGTTCCTCCTGAAACAATATTTCCTCCGGTAGTCGTCCAGTTGAATGTAGCCCCAGCCGGATAAACAGAAGCTGAAGCATCCAGTGTCGTCTGAGAGCTAGCGCAGGTAAGTACTATCGGTGGAGCAATAGTAGGTACCATTTGTGGGGCTTTTACTAATTGCAGCTGCGCTACTTTTGCACAGAAACCATTTGCCACTCTTACATACACCGTTCCACCAGCACTCTGATGAGCTGTTGGATTAGGAACTGTATTTGCATTTCCAGCATTAGCATCTGCCAATGTAGTATAATATGAAAACACAGCTCCCGGAGTAGTGCTTATTGAGGCTTGTGCTGATGTTAAATTAAAAGTTGCATTCCCAGCGGCATAACAGGCCGTCAGTGTAGCATTCTGTACTGTAGGAGATGTTCCGCCAACCACAGTAATGGTAGCTTCTCCCGGACAGCTATTTCCCTGGATAAAAACCTTAACGGTATATACACCAGGCTGTGTTGCAGTATAACTTGCATTAGTAGCTCCTGGAATTGCATTGGTTCCCAAATACCACTGATAGGTTATGTTAGGTCCCTGAACCGAAGCTGTAAAAGTCTGTGGCGTATTATCACACATATTTACAGATGCAGGAAGCTGTACTCCTGCCGGATCCAGGATTTTCACCCCAATATCGAATGATCCGGCTTCAAGAAATACGGCTGAATCAAAGTTGGGATCCTGATAATCTGCAAGCACAATTTTAAAATGGTAGGTTTGCCCAGGAATTACCGTTGCTTTTGCAGTAAGCGGAATAGTACGTCCATTGAAATTGGTTTCAACCTGAGCAGTATTTGTACCTCCGTAATAGGCTTCATTTTTAGGCCCGCAGTTTTGATATTGCGGGTGAATATTTGTTACACTTACAGGTCCTGCTCCTCCCGGAAGCACTGCAAGATTGGTATAAGTAGGATCAGATGCTTTTTTTAACAGTAAGGCAAAACCGTCTGTAATAGTACATGGAAAGTTTTGCTGATATTCTTTGGACGCAAATAAATATCTGAAAGTAATTTCAGTAGAAGCAGCCACAAAGTCAAACTCTATAGATGTTGCATTGGTTAGGTTATTGTTAGCAATCCCTAAAGCATTCGCCAGATCTACATCTCCACCGGTTCCAAGGTCATCACTTAAAGTTCCCTGGAAAGTATTCCCGGCTTTATTAGCATACCCTGTTGAAAGTATAATCCCTTTACTGAAAGGGAAGTTTGTATTTGATTTATTAAAATATCCCCAGCTACGGTTCTGATTGGTGGCAGACAAGTTCGGAGAAACAGTTACATTGCT
Organism: Chryseobacterium sp. Marseille-Q8038; assembly: GCF_965111995.1. Taxonomy (NCBI): domain Bacteria; kingdom Pseudomonadati; phylum Bacteroidota; class Flavobacteriia; order Flavobacteriales; family Weeksellaceae; genus Chryseobacterium; species Chryseobacterium sp. Marseille-Q8038. Next base: position 2,176,757 of record NZ_CBCOPN010000001.1, read on the forward strand.
TACCGTTGAACTGGTACAAGTGGTACCTCCTGATATAAGGACATCATTTATCAGCTGAGTTATAGGATAGCCGGATTCCGGGTAACTAGGTGCGTTTACATCGATAAAAACACCTGCTCTCAAGGAAGCAGCTTTAGGTTTTGCAGCAATTTCTACCCTTCCTTTATTTTGAGCCAAAACAAAGTTCCCCATGAAAGCTAAAAATAACGCTAAAAATAAATTTCCTCTCCTCCTATTTAACATTTTATATTATTTTGAAAAAAAATACTATTTTTTTTGATTGAAATTCAAGTTAACACAATTTACATTATTACTAACGCAAATTTATTTATATTAGAATATCAACTCTGTTTATTTTAAAATAATAAAAAAAGACTGACAAAATAGTCAGTCTTTCAGTTATAGTTTAAATTATTCTATATTTTTAAGTAATATCCATCCTGTTTTTACAGTAAGTTCTTTACTTGCAGGATCTTCGAAGGTTACCTGATACCAGTAGGTAGAAGTAGGAAGCTTTTTGCCCTGGAAATATCCGTCCCAATATGGATTGATCTTCGCTGCTTTGAACACTTCTCTTCCATATCGGTCGAAAACCTGTCCGCTGAAATCTTTATAATTAACCACCCCGCTGAAATCAATGATATCATTAATATTATCACCATTTGGAGTAATTACATTTTTCATCACGAATGTAAAGAATTCAAGGAAACCTACACAGCTTGTAAATTTAACTCTTACTCTGATCGAAATGATTTTATTTTTAGGGACATTATTAAATATATTCGAAGACTGCCATGTAACCCCGTTATCTACTGAATATTCAAGGATACCATTACTTGGATTGCTTGCTGTGACAATCATTGTTCCGCTCTCATTATAATCCACTTTTATCACTTCAGGAATCACGGCTTTAATAACCTGAGTCTTGAACTCTTTTGAACAAACTCCGTTACTGATCATTACCGTATATTCTCCAGGAGTAGCTACTGTAATGCTCTGACTTGTTTCACCAGAACTCCACTGATAGGTATATCCAGGGCCTGAGCCTGCATCCAGAACAATTTTATCACCCTGACAGATGTGGCCACCTTTTAAGTTTGAAACAATAGCCGGTACTACTTCAATGGTAATACGTGCCGGCTGAAGAGATTTACATCCTTGTGCTCCGATAGCATATACCGTATATGTGGTAGTCTGAGTTGGGCTTACCGTTCTTATTCCTCCGGTAGTACTTGCAGAATCACTCCATTCATAGGTAACACCGCCAGAAGCTGTTAATAAAACAGATTCACCGGCACAAATTTTCAATCTCGGAGCGGTAAGTAAAGCTGTTGGCGTTTCTTCTTTTCTTAAGGTTAACGTTGCAATCTTGCTACAGAAAGCTCCATTGGAAACCAGAACATATAATATTTGTCCATCTGTTCCAGCATAGTTGGTAAGATTGGTGATATAACTGTTATTTTGAGCCTGTGCATCAGCCTGGTTGGCATAAAAACGGAATACTGCACCTGGCGTTGTACTGATCAATGGTTTTGCTGTTTCCAGATTAAAACTGGTAATTGCAGGGGTTGTACAGAGTTTAAGTTCAGCATTCTGTACAGTAGGGCTCGTTCCTCCGACGATCGTAATGGTTGCCTCGCTAGGACACTGATTTCCCGGAACCATTACTTTTACAGTATAAACTCCCGCCTGGGTAGCAATATAAATAGCACTTGTTGCCCCAGGAATAGCGACTCCATCTTTATACCATTGATAAGTCATTCCCGGAATTGCTGCTACCTGAGCTTTCAACTGCCTTGGAGTATTATCACACATATTGATGCTTCCCGGTAAAACCACTCCTGTTTCGTCTACAATTTTAATCCCCACATCAAAAGATCCTCCTTCTAAGAAAACCGCAGAGTCGTGGGAAGGGTCTTTTGCATCAGCCAATACCATTTTAAAATGATACGTCTGCCCTGGAATTACATCTGCAACAGCTGTTAGAGGTGTTGTTCTTCCAAAATAATTAATAACCAGATGCGGGTTCGCTAAAGCTCCAAAAAAGGTTGCATTGATAGGTCCGCAGCTGAATCCATTTCCTGCAGGAACAATATTGGTTGCACTTACAGGTCCTGCACCTCCGGGCAATACTGCCAGGTTCGTATAGGTAGGATCTCCAACTTTCTTTAATAAAAGGGCAAAGGCATCGGAATAGCCCAAGCAAGGATAATTGGAAGTATATTCATCAGAAACGAATATGTAATTAAATTTTACCTGGTTTGAATTCGGAACGAAATCAAATTCAAGGGCCACGGCATCCGTTAAGCTCACATTAGCTCCGGTAGCTGCTACAAGATCCGCATCACTTCCTGTTCCCACTGATTGTCCAACCGCAGATACATAATTATTACCGGCTTCAGAAGCATATCCTGTAGTCAGAACAATCCCATCTGTAAAGGGAAAATTGGTTGTTCCTTTATGAAAATATCCCCAGAATCTGTTGCTGTTGCCTACTTCATGATTAGGAGATACTGTAACGTTGGTAACATTGGCTGTTGTACAGTTGGTACCTCCATTGATCAAAATATTCTTTACCAACTGCTCCGGCGTATAGTTTGAAGGTGTGTAGGGAGGTACATTTACATCAATGAATGCTCCAGCTCTAAGACTTGCCGCAGAAGGTTTTATCTTTTCTGATTTTCTGACAGGTCTCGTTTGAGAGAATGCAGAAGCAGAAATCAATAAAAAAGAAAAAAGGAAAAAATAGTTTTTTAGTCTATAAATTAACATTTTGTTTTCATTTGTTCAAATGTAGCAAAAATAATTATACTAATTCACCATTGTATATTACTATTTTCTTATTCCACATCCACATTCACAACAAATTTTTCTTATCGTTACATTTTCCGTAAATTATTGAATATTAAAATTCAAGCATAAAAAAACAGACCAATAGCATTGATCTGTTTTATATTTTTATTCTCAGTATTTCTGTTATTTATCCTCTTTTTTCAACTGATCAATTTCATTCTGCAGCTGAGAGATAATGTCTTTTAAAGCTTTTATCTCGTTCTTGTTCGAGCTTACATTACTCTTCAGTATTACATTTTTTGCTCTTTCATTGTGATCTTCTTCATCTTCCTCTTCATTAATTTCTTCAATATCCTCACTGATCTCTTCAATATCTTCCTGGATATCTTCTATATCTTCATTGATCTCTTCAATGTCTTCGCTAATTTCCTCAAGATCTTCCTGAATATCCTCAATGTCTTCACTGATCTCTTCAATATCTTCCTGAATATCTTCAATTTTCTCGTGGCTTTTATTCACTGACATCTGGATGAAGATGGCCAGATAAATGGCTTCCAGAGAAAGTACCGTAGTAAGAATAAGAAGCATTTTGTCAAAATCAACGATATTCAGCATTGGCAGCAAAAACGAGGTAAGGAACAGCAGCGTATGAACAATCAGGGACTGAATAGATCCAATCCACGAAGTAATACTGTCTGCTATTTTTTCAAGAACTTCTTTTTTTTCGTTATATTTTTTCATCCTTTATATTTTTACAACAGTTCTTTGGTTACCCCTAATCCAAACAAGGCAAAGTCATATTTTGCAGGATCTTTTTCATCAAATTTTCTAATGGCAACGTCCAGCTCTTCTACCGTTTTCCAGTCATTCTGTGTTCTGGAAACCAATCCCAGTTTTCTGGAAATATTTCCGGTATGCACATCCAGAGGAATGGAAAGATGCTTCTGATCTATTTTTTCCCAAATTCCAAAGTCTACTCCCTTTTTGTCTTGACGTACCATCCATCTCAAAAACATAATAATCCTTTTTGCAGAGGAGTTTTTGTAAGGAGAACTGACGTGTTTATGGCTTCTGTGTTTTTCTGTTTCCAGAAATCCGTTTCTGAATCGTTCTATGGCATGGAGAAAGTTATGCTCCGTTTTTTTTACGTCAAATAGACTTTCCAGGCTTTCATTTTCTTTATAAATTCTGTTGAACTGTCTTATAAAATAGGAAAAGTCCTGTCCGTTGAAAGTTCTGTGAATACTTTTATCCTGAATCTCCTTCAGATCCTTTTCAGAATAGTTCATCACAAAATCATAGGGAGAGTTCCCCATAATATCAAGCATTTTATCTGCAGAATTAATGATTGATTTTCTGTTTCCCCAGGAGATTGTAGCTGCCAGAAATCCTGCGATTTCAATATCCTGTTTTAAAGAAAAACGGTGTGGGATCTGGATGGGATCATTTTCAATAAAATCGGGAGCGTTATACTGATCTGCCTTTTCGTTGAGAAAGTCTCTAAGTTCTTCAAATTTCAGCATATTCATTCTAAATCTTTACACTTTCCAATGCTTTGGGCAAAAATGTATTCGGGAAAATTTCTCTGGCCTGATCGGTAAATACAGTCAAATCTCCATACCTGTTTGAAAAATGTCCTAAGATCAGTTTTCCCACCTGAGCTTTCTGAGCAATTGTTGCTGCTTCCAATGCTGTGGTATGTCCTGTATAATCTGCCATTTCCTTCAGGTCATGTAAAAATGTGGATTCATGATAGAGAACCGTTACATTTTTAATAATCGGAATAACACTTTCAAGATAACGGGTATCACTGCAAAATGCATACGACACTGACGGAGCTGGCTCAAGAGTCAGAATTTCATTTTTAAGAACATACCCGTCACTCAGTACAAAATCTTTTCCTGCTTTTATATTATGATAATCGCAGGTTTCAATCTCACTGTATTTGGCAATTTCTTTCATGTTAAGATGCCTGTCTTTCTGCTTTTCTTTAAAAAGATAGCCATTACAGTAAATCCTGTGATCCAACGGAATAGTATATACCTCTATCCTGTTGTCCTCATATATTTTTTCAGAATAATCTTTGTCCAGCTCATGATAAACCACTTCAAAACCACGATGGGTTTCTGTAATCTGGAAAATAGTTTCCAGCATTTTTTTTATTCCTTTCGGCCCGTAGACATGCAGCGGTGTATCTCTTCCCAGAAGACGGAAAGAAGCAATAAGTCCCGGAAGTCCGAAACAATGATCTCCGTGAAGATGAGAGATAAAAATATGATTGATCTTTGAAAATCTTGCTTTTGCTTTCCTAAGCTGTACTTGTGTACCTTCTCCACAATCAATCAGGAAGAGTCTTTCTTCCATTTCCAGCAGCTGTGCTGTAGGTGATGTGTTGATGGTTGGGATAGCAGAATTAAAACCTAATATTGTTAAATACGTACTCAAATCAATAATTTATGATAACAAATGTACAACAGAAAATCTAAATGGGTAGTTCACCCTGATATTTAAACTTAATCAGTTACTTTTAAAAAATCCATAAATAGGTCTAACGCCTGTTTACGGTGACTGATTTTATTTTTGTCTTCAGGATTCATTTCAGCAAAGGTTCTTTCATAACCTTCAGGAACAAAAATCGGATCATATCCGAATCCTTTGAAACCTTTATTTTCAGTCAGTAAATTTCCGTGAACTCTGCCTTCAAAATATTGAGCCCCATTTTCATCATAGTAGCACAGAACTGTTACAAAATAAGCTTTTCTGTTTTCAACACCCTGCATTTCTTCCAATACCTTTTCGATATTTTTGGCAAAATCATGATCTCCGGCGTAACGTGCGGAAAAAATCCCAGGTCTTCCATCCAACGATTCCACTACCAGACCGCTGTCATCTCCCAAACTTGGAACTCCGGTTTTCTCAAAGCAATATTTGGCCTTGATCAGGGCATTGGCATGAAAAGAATCTCCGTCTTCTACAATTTCTTCGTGAATGTTGTAATCGGTAAGACTTTTTACAACACAATCGCTTCCCAGGATCTGTTGGATTTCTTCTTTTTTATGTTCGTTGTGTGTAGCTACTAATAATTCCATTTCTATATTCATTTTCAATTTTACTTTTTTAGCCTGGTTACTTACATTTCAGCATAATGTACTTTATACTTTTTCATAAAGAGATAGTAGAATAAAGAGAAAAGTACAATTCCAACAGCCAGAATAAGCCATTCTGAAACATGCAGAACCTTTGCAAAACTCTCATCTTTACCGTAAAGCACCAACAGTGACAGGGTTAAATTATTAAATGCATGCAACAATATCGGCATCAGTAAAGATTTTGTTTTATAATATACCAATCCCAATACACAGCCCAGCATCACAGCACTGATAAACTGCCATGGATTTCCGTGAACCACTCCAAAAATGATGGAGGCATATAAAATTGCTTTCCATGGTTCTACTCCTTTATTAATCAATCCTTTCTGAATAATTCCCCTGAATATAATTTCCTCAAAAATGGGAGCCATAATTACCGTCATGATAATCATTACAACAGGATTATCCGTCAGTTGACTCATTAATTGGGTAAAATATTCATAAAAATCGCCAAAAAAAGGCCCGGTAGTCGGAATCTGAGCAGCAATAAATTCAGAAATAAACATCATTCCTGCCATCATGGGAAAGATCAGGAGATAGGTAGAGAAATTAACCGATGATAAATTGAAGTTAAGCCTCTTTTGAGTGGTGCGCCTTACAATGAAAAAGTCAAAAAAGGCAATAGCCGTAAGGAATCCTACAGAATTCGCTAGCATCAGAAACCAGTCTTTCAGTTCAAGATTTTCCCGGAAAACAACTTTCCAAAAAGTGCTGAATAAGGAAACAGCCATTGTTCCCACGAATAATCCAACCACCAAAACGACACCGCCAAACCATGTAAACGTAAACTTTGGATATTTGCTATTTTCCATCCTTTCTCTGTAAAAGTTTATGAGAAACAAAGATAATTTTTTTGACTGCTACAGGCAACTAAAAAAGGATTTTCTTATTTTCGTTCCTTTATCCATGAACATCACAAAATGAATACAGAATTTCCGTTTCAAAGAATTGAGTCTACAACCAACAAATTAATGACTGTTGTTCTGAATGGGCTTTTCTTTGTGGTCTTTATTCCTTTCACTATAATTTTCGTTGTGGGTCCTGTTTACGGAATTTATAAAAGAGGATTTGAGGCAATGATGTATCCCGCATTGGTAGGTTGGGGAATTTCAGCACTTATTTTAATCCCCACAGTCCGTTATTATAGTAGAAAAAGAAAGAAAATAGAAAGTAAAATTGTGGTTGATGAAACCGGACTTTTATTTTATAATGCAAAAGATGAAATTGCAGACCAGATTCTCTATACAGATCTTCGCCCTTCAAAACAAAACTTTGATATTTATACTGTAAATCCTGTAGGATCGGGTATTTCTCCTTTACTAGAACTTACGATCCAATCAGAGAAAAAAGAAGAAATTACAAAACGTATTGACATGAATCTCCCTTTAAAGGTGGTGAAAAATAAATATACTTTGTATGCACATTTCCTGCACGGCATTGTGACTTTCCGCCCTGATTTAACAATAGATCCTTTTGTTTTTCGTAACTATTCTATTGATACGGAAACATGGAAAGTGAATAGCAAAGGGATTTCTTTGGGAGGCTGGCTTTTAATTCTGGCCGCTCTTAGTATTACAGCACTTATATGCGGACTTTTTTTTTTATTATCTGAAACTCCCAATTAATATGACAGAAAAATTCCAGACCATAGAATCCAAAATCAATAAACCCATTACTTATTTTTTAATGGGGATTATCTGGATAGCTGTCATTTTGATTATGGTAGTAATCGGGGTCGTTTTCGATCTTATATACAATAATTTCAGACAATATTTAGAGCATGATCCTGGTATTTTTTTCACACTTCTTATTGCCCAGCTTCTTCTTATATTTTGCTGTATAGCCTTGATAGTGGCTTTAACGTACCGAAAAAAAGAAAAAGCAAGAAAAGTTATTGTAGATGAAAGAGGAATTACTTTCTACAACAATCAAAATACCATTATTGAAATAATTCTATATACCAATCTTCAGCCAGCCAAAAATTCATCTGACGATGTATATGTGCGAAACACTCAGACTGTAAAATACGGCAAAACAACATTACAGATCTATCTGAAAAATAAAACAGGAGAAATTGTGTCTTCAAGTGTAGACTTTAATTTTGAATTGGTAATTCTACGCAACCAATATGATTTGTACCGTCATTTTCTAAAAGGAATCCAACATTTTCGTCCTGATCTGAAAATAAGTCTGCAGACTATTGAGCAGTATAACCTTAGTTCAGCACCGCAAAAAACTGAATTTGGAATATTTGAATACGTTATGTCTGCCTTTTTTATAATGATTGCTGCCGGATTGATCTATGTCTTCATATTATTAATAAAAATGCTTGTTTGACAGATAAGCTCAACTATTCATGGGTTCGTAGCCACATGTATTATTCTCAAACGTGACTATCCATCTATTCTTCTGCTTAATTAACATTGTCTTCATTAAAATTTGAAAACCTCGCAAAAAATCCCGATTTTTGCAACTTCAAAATACGATATGTCAGACTTAATCAAAGAAATACAAAAAAGAAAGACCTTCGGGATCATTTCCCACCCGGATGCCGGAAAAACAACCCTTACAGAAAAGTTGCTTCTTTTCGGGGGCGCGATTCAGGAAGCAGGTGCGGTAAAATCCAACAAAATAAAAAAAGGAGCTACCTCCGACTTTATGGAAATTGAAAGACAGAGAGGAATCTCTGTAGCGACTTCCGTATTGGCTTTTGAATATAGAGACCACAAAATCAACATTCTCGATACTCCGGGTCACAAAGACTTTGCTGAAGATACCTACAGAACATTAACGGCTGTAGATTCAGTAATCGTTGTGATTGACGTTGCAAAAGGGGTTGAGGAACAAACTGAAAAACTGGTTAAGGTTTGCAGAATGAGAAACATCCCAATGTTGGTTTTCATCAATAAACTTGACCGTGAAGGTAAAGATGCCTTCGATCTGTTAGACGAAGTAGAACAAAAATTAGGGTTAACAGTCTGCCCGCTTTCTTTGCCAATTGGTATGGGAAGTGACTTTCAGGGAATTTACAATATCTGGGAAAACAATATTCAGCTATTCTTAGAAGAGAAAAAACAGAAAGTTGGGGATTCTATTAAGTTTGACGACATTAATGATACTTCTATTGATGATGTTATTGGTGAAAAAGCAGCAAAAACTTTACGAGAAGAGCTTGATCTGATCCAGTCTGTTTACCCTGAGTTTAATCGTGAGGATTATATGAAAGGTGATCTTCAACCGGTATTCTTCGGTTCGGCTTTAAATAACTTTGGAGTTCGTGAGTTACTGGATGCTTTCATTGATATTGCACCAATGCCACAGCCAAAAGAAAGTGATACCCGTCTGGTAAAGCCTGAAGAAAACACTTTCACAGGATTCGTGTTCAAAATCCATGCGAATATGGATCCTAAACACAGAGACAGACTTGCCTTCGTAAAGATTGTTTCCGGAACCTTCAAAAGAAACGAAAATTATTTATTGGTAAGAGAAGGTAAAAAAATGAAATTCTCCTCTCCTAACGCATTCTTTGCTGACAAAAAAGAAGTAGTGGAAGAAAGTTTCCCTGGTGATATCGTGGGCTTACATGATACCGGAAGTTTCAGAATTGGGGATACATTAACTGGTGGAGAAAAATTAAGCTTCAAAGGAATTCCAAGCTTCTCTCCTGAACATTTCCGTTATATCAACAACAATGATCCGTTAAAAGCTAAGCAATTGGCAAAAGGTATTGATCAGTTGATGGATGAAGGGGTTGCACAGCTATTTACGCTTGAAATGAACGGAAGAAAGATCATCGGAACGGTTGGAGCCCTTCAGTACGAGGTTATTCAATACCGTCTGGAACATGAATATGGGGCAAAATGTACGTATGAACCTCTATCCATGCACAAAGCATGTTGGGTAGAAGCTGATGAAAAGTCTGAAGAATTTAAAGAATTTGCAAGATTAAAGCAGAGATTCCTGGCAAGAGATAAATACAATCAATTGGTATTCCTGGCAGACTCTTCTTTCACGATTCATATGACTCAGGAAAAATTCCCGAATGTAAAATTACACTTCATCAGTGAGTTCAGAGAAAATTAATATGAAATAAAAGAGCAAAATCGCAAAAAGCCGAAATTGTTTTAAATATAGATCCGCAGAAATTTTCTGCGGATTTTTTTATGATAGGGTTTGAAACCACCCCGTCAAAAATTCGTTGAATTTTCGCCACCCCTCCGAAGGATGGGAATCTTCAGTTTCCCAAACTCCTATTGAGTAAAAAGGCAAAGCTTTAAAATCATTTCAATACCGCAAACTCAGAAAAACGCTTTGTAAATCTTTTGTAAATCAAATACAAAATACTGAAAATATAACAGTTACTATTTTACCAGTACAATACATTTCATTTACAATCTTTACAAGAACTTCCCTTCTAATTTTACTTCATCAAAAAAATTAAACTTATGAAAAAGTTCATCTTACTCGTTGCTGTATCTAGCACTTTCATTATGTGTAAAAAAGGAGAAGTTGCACAGAATACAATACATGAAGCGATCCACTCAGCTGACAGCGCTGCAACAGTGGCAACGGAAGCTATTGATAATGCCAATAAAACAGCGGATAAAGTTCTGGACTCTGCCAGTATCAGAATAAAAGATTTTGAAAATACTAAGAACGATATTCAGCAAAAAATAGAAAATACCTCAAAGATGGTAGATTCTTTATCTGAAAAAATAACAACAACAAAACTGGAATCCAAAATAGAGAAAAGGGATTCCACGGAGAAGAAACCTGAAAAAGTGGCTGCAAAAGCTCCGGCTCCAAAGATTATTAAGGAAACCAAGATCATCTATAAAGACAAACCTAAAAATGACAGTTATGAGCTGAATATGCCTAAAGATAATATGGTAAAATCAGGATACCTTACCATACAAGCAGAAAATACAGAAACAGTGAAGGAAATCATCAGAGAAGAAGCCCATAAAAATAATGGCTACATCAAAAGTGAAAATCTTTCTTACGTGGAATCTGCAAGTCCTCACGGAGAAGATCAAAAAGTCTACAGCCTGGACATCAAAGTTCCTCTCCAGCATTTTGATGGTTTAATGGATGCTATCAGCAGTAATATCGGGGATATTGACACAAAAGACATTCAGGTTTCAGGGCGAAACTATGCCGATAATACCATCTGTACGATCAATATAAATATCCGTGATCAAGAGAAAACAGAAACAGAACCTAAAACTTTCGGTGGAAAATCGTTAGCAGCCATCGAATCAGGCTGGGATGTGATTACTTCTATCTTCCTGTTTATTCTTCCGTTATGGCCTTTGTTTCTCATTGCCGGTATTGGATATTATTTTTATAAAAAGAGAAATAAAAACATTCCGAATAACGACTCTCATTAGATTTCAATCCGTCTTTGGATAGATTTTTTAATATTTTTTTAATGAGGTTTAGAATTAAAGTTCGATTCTTATTTTTAATTTTATCAAACATTCAACGGAAGTATTTGTTTATTACAAAAATTCCTCTTAACTTTAAGTATAAGCAAAAGAGAATGAATCTTCGTTATCAAACAGGGTTCAAAAATAAAATTGGAAATTTTATTTCATATATTAATATTTTGTGATTTGGTGTAAAATAAGGCCCTCAGATTGAGAGCCTTATTTGTTTTTATTTCATATTCACTACTTTGTCTACGACAAACTTTGTGTTTCCTCTCCACGGAAGAGCACCATTGTACTCTTTGTAATGCAGATCAAAGGTTTTTCCGCTGTTCGTTTCCAGTTGTTTGAAAACTTCAGGGTCATCCACAGAAAATTCAAACTCATAGCTTGTAATGGTTCCTGTTTTTCCACTTCCGAAGCCTTCCTGAATCAGCTTACCTTCATATGTTTTGAAGACATAGCCTTTTTTCATAGCGTAGTTCAGATATCCTGATTTCACTCCTTCTCCGAAAACGAAATAGTATTTATACCAGACAAATACGCCCAGTAACAGCAGTACAACACCAAGGGTGATCCACAAAGATTTTTTCATAGGTAGTGTGTTTTATAAAATGTTATTTTGCGATACTTCTTGAGATCACGATTTTCTGAATTTCAGAAGTTCCTTCGTAGATCTGAGTGATTTTTGCATCTCTCATTAATCTTTCTACGTGGTATTCTTTCACGTATCCGTATCCACCGTGGATCTGTACTGCTTCAATAGTAGTATCCATTGCTACCTGAGAAGAGTATAATTTTGCCATAGCTCCGCTTTCAGAAATATCTTTTCCTGCATCTTTTTCACAAGCTGCTTTGAAACACAGCATTCTTGCCGCAGTGATCTGAGTAGCCATATCAGCCAATTTGAATGCAATTGCCTGGTGGTTGATGATTTCAGTTTTGAAAGCTTTTCTTGTTTTAGCATATTTCAATGCCAGTTCGTAAGCCCCTGAAGCAATCCCTAAAGCCTGGGAAGCAATACCAATTCTTCCTCCGTTCAATACGGCCATTGCAAAGTTGAAACCGAATCCGTCAGCACCGATTCTGTTTTCTTTTGGAACTTTTACGTTATTAAAGATCAAAGAATGTGTATCACTTCCTCTGATTCCCAATTTGTCTTCTTTCAATCCGATTTCAAAACCTTCCCATCCTCTTTCTACGATGAAAGCATTGATCCCTTTGTGTTTTTTCTCAGGATCTGTCTGTGCAATTACAATATAATAAGTAGCGGTACCACCATTGGTGATCCAGTTTTTGATCCCGTTTAAAAGATAGTAATCTCCTTTATCTTCGGCAGTTGTTTTCTGAGAAGTAGCATCAGAACCTGCTTCCGGCTCAGATAATGCAAATGCTCCGATTACCTGTCCGCTTGCCAATGGGGTAAGATATTTTACTTTTTGCTCTTCAGAAGCAAATTTTTCAAGACCGGCACAAACCAATGAATTGTTTACAGACATTACAACAGCTGCAGAAGCATCTATTTTTGCAATCTCCTCCATAGCAAGCACGTAAGAAACGCTGTCCATACCTGCACCTCCGTATTTTGGATCTACCATCATTCCTAAAAGTCCCATTTCTCCCATTTTCTTCACCTGTTCTGTAGGGAATTTCTGGTCACGGTCTCTTTCAATCACTCCAGGTAATAGTTCATTTTGTGCAAAATCTCTTGCTGCCTGCTGAATCATCAGCTGTTCTTCCGATAAATTAAAGTCCATAAAAAAAATAATTAGATAGCCGTAAATTTACACTTTTTAAGCAAATCTGAAAAAATTAAATTGAAAGCAGGAAAAAGGCACAGAAAATGGAAGTTAGAGCGAGTTTAATACCAGTGAATGCGTGTTTTGGGATTCGAAATGGTGAGAGATAAAAACAATACCGGATACCTTCAGAACCATAAACATTCACAAATGATCAGTTCAAAATATAAAATCCCTTTTTCAGGGCTTCCGGCCTCCTTTTTGATTCCATATATTATGGTAAGCATTTAACTAATTCCTAATTATTACATTGAAATGTTTTCAATTAAAAAAAATGCTTATATTTAAATTTCTTTATAAATTACGTAAAAAATCATGACGATCAAGAGATTATTCGATATTCCACACTACGCTTTAGAAAAATATCCTAAAACGGATATGTTTGTAACGAAATATCATGGTGAGTGGAAAAAAACTTCTACCCAGGAGTTTATTAATGAGGGAAATAAGATATCCAGAGGATTATTGAAACTTGGTATAAAACCGGGTGATAAAATCGCTTTGATTACCACCAATTCCCGTACAGAATGGGCTATAATGGATTTCGGACTTTCTCAGATCGGAGTTGTTTCAGTGCCTGTTTATCCAAGTATTTCTCCGGAAGATTATGAATTCATCTTCAATAATGCTGAAATTCAATACTGTTTTGTTTCTGATAAAGAGCTGTTGAATAAAGTAATGAAAGTAAAACACAATATCCCGAGTTTACAGGGCATTTTTACTTTTGATAATATTAGTGGCGCTGCCAACTGGAGAGAAATTCTTGATCTGGGTAAAGATGAATCTACACAAATTGAAGTGGATGACCTTTCTAACGCGATCAATACAGAAGATCTTGCAACCATTATTTATACTTCCGGAACTACCGGAAGACCGAAAGGAGTAATGCTTACCCATAATAATATTGTTTCCAACGTATTGGGAGCCATCCCGAGAATTCCCAAGAAAAGAAGTCTGGATTATAAGGAAACAAGAGCATTAAGCTTCCTTCCTATCTGCCATATTTTTGAAAGAATGCTGTTTTATCTGTATCAGTACAACGGTTTTTCTCTTTATTTTGCGGAAAGCATTGAGAAAATGGGTGAAAACGTAAAAGAAGTGAAGCCTCATTATATGACGGTAGTACCCAGGCTGGTAGAAAAAGTATATGACAAAATTTACAATACAGGATCTTCTGCAGGAGGATTAAAATCAAAAATATTCTTCTGGGCACTGAACTTAATCAGTAAGAAGAAAACTATTTCAAAGCCATCCGGACTTCAGGAAATCATTGCAGATAAATTGGTATTTTCCAAATGGAGAGAAGGTTTAGGAGGTGAGATTGTGACATTGGTTTCAGGATCTGCGGCATTGTCTACAAGACTTAACTTAATGTTCCAGAATGCGGGAATTCCTATTTTGGAAGGCTATGGTTTAACAGAAACCTCTCCGGTAATTTCTGTCAACAGCTTTGATAAGATGAAAGTGGGAACCGTAGGGATTCCATTGGATAATTTAAAAGTTAAAATTCAGGAAGACGGTGAAATTACGGTAAAAGGACCTTCTGTATTTAAAGGATATTTCCAAAATGAAGAAATGACAAAAGAAGCCTTCACAGAAGATGGTTTCTTCAAAACCGGAGATATCGGACATGTGGATGGTGACGGATTTTTACAGATCACGGACCGTAAGAAAGAAATGTTCAAGACATCGGGTGGGAAATATATTGCCCCTCAGACTATTGAAAACTTAGCGAAAGCTTCAAAATTCATAGAGCAGATCATGGTAGTGGGTGATGGTGAAAAAATGCCGTGTGCTTTGGTACAGCCTGATTTTGAATTTGCAAAAAGCTGGGCTATGAGAAACAACCTGAATATTGGTTCCACACCGGAAGAGATTGCGAAAAGCCCCGAATTGAAACAAAGGATTGAAAAAGAGATTGATGGCATCAATGAGCATCTTGGAAACTGGGAGAAAATCAAAAAAATTGAGCTTACTCCTGAAATATGGAGCATTGAAAGCGGATTGCTTACTCCAACATTAAAACTGAAAAGAAAAGCGGTAAAAGAGAAATTTATTGCTTTGTATAATAAGATGTACGATCATCAGGATTAAAATACGATCAACCGCTTCATTTTGAAGCGGTTTTTTCATTGACAAGAACATATTTTTTCTACATCCTTATAATTATAATTTCTTCAGACTGAAATGACGGGACTCAGACACCCCCGCAGGAGCCTGTGACTGCACTGTTCCCGTAGCAGTGTCAAAAGCCCCCCTATACATTGTTAAATAAATAACGTCACCAGCAGCTAAATTTACCAGACAATGAAATGAAATTGCTGTATTTCCCGCACCAGCAACAAGCTGTCCTATATTTTCACGGGTACCGGCAATGAGGTTAGCCGCTGCGGTTCCGTTTTTTGTAATACCCAGATTAACCCCGATGTAACTGCTGGCACCTGTAGTACCTCCTGCTCCAAAATAAGACAATGCATCCAGCTCATAGATACCGGTTTCATTAATGATAAAACGATTGTTTGCGGCATCCCACGATGCGGTAGAACCCTGGTTAATTTGTACTTCAACCGCTGTAAATGGCAATACCTGAGGAATACCGGAATTAAAATTGGCTGTAGAAGGTAAATTATAAGTAGCGTTTGTTGACATACCGATAATAGTATTAATTGCATTATTCGGATTTATAATCATTGCTTCCCAGGTTGCTACACCTCCTATATTCCCATTACTGATTAACATGACAAACCAACCCTGCCCTAATCCAATAGATGCCACAGGCAGACCTGTCTGATTATCAATCATCTCACTTCCATTAGCAAATACAGATACAGTAGATGTGCCCGTATTTTTAATATAGTATACACGTCCTTTAATATGTCCTGCTGCAGGGTAAGCCACTATAGCTGCCGGCAATGTTATAGTACCCGCTGAGCTTCCGTTATAGGCTACATAGTAATCTGTGATGCTCATATTGTAATTCGTTGTTACCAAACGGTACTGCGCTGCAAGACTTCCATTAATTTCCAAAGTACTTCCGGGAATGAATGTATTAATACCAACATTACCTAACTGCCCAAACAGACAGCAACTAAAAAAAGAGAAAAAGCCTAGTAATAAATTTTTCATGATATATAATTTTTCTATTGTGCGTAGATTGAATATCAGAATATCCAAATAATATCATTTATAAAAAACTTGTTTTGAACGGGGTCAAAAGCTATAGTTAATGGATATGTCTGCCTTTATTCTAACCATAAAGCCTTACTTCCTATATCTCCTGCTGAAGCCCTGTCAGTTATTTAATAATTATGCTTTTTTATTACAGTAAATATACATATAAAAACATTATATTGATAATAATTTAATACCGTTGATCGAAATTAAAAAAATTAATAAAAAATAAGAAAAATAAGTATTATTTTCTCTTTTATCAACAAGTATTAAAATACTATGCTACATATGCCATAAAAAAAGCTGTTTCATCTCTGAAACAGCTTTTATATTTTTAAAAATCAATAATTAGAATTTAATTACAGATTTCATTTTTTCGTTTTCCTCGATTACCAATTCGTCATCAACAAGGATTTTCCCAGAGTGCTCATCAATGATGATTTTCTTTCTCTGAGCAATTTCCATCTGCTTTTGAGGAGGGATTGTGAAGAAAGATCCTTTTGGAGCTCCTCTTTCTAATCCTACTACAGCAAGACCGTTGATAGAGTTTATTCTGATTCTGTTATAAGAAGCTAATAATCTCTCATCGATTTTACCTGCGAATTCTTTAGACTGCTCTATAAGATATTCTTCTTCTTTCTGAGTTTCAGAGATCAAACCATCCAATTCTTCTTTCTTGAATTTCAAGTGGCTTTTCAAATCGTCGATCTTAGCATTCAGTTCGCTTAAAGTTTCGTTTTTGTGAGCAATTTTAGCTCCGAATTCTTTAATTCTTTTTTCAGCAAGCTGAATTTCCAGATCCTGGAATTCCATTTCCTTCCCTAATGCTTCAAACTCTTTATTGTTTCTTACATTATCCTGCTGAGATTTGTATTTCTCAATTAAAGTTTTAGCATGGTTAATTACTTCATGCTTTGTTTTGATCTGATCGTCCTGATCTTTGATATCAGCATGAAATTTTTCAGCTCTTTTTTCAAGACCTTCAATCTCGATTTCAAGATCTTCAACTTCAATTGGCAATTCTCCTCTAGTATTTCGGATTTCATCCAATCTTGAATCAATGATCTGTAAATCGTATAAAGCTCTTAATTTTTCTTCAACTGAAATATCGTTGGTTTTTGCCATATTTAAATGAAATAATTTACTGGGTTTGTTTTTTCAATAGATTTTGAAATTGCAAATGTACTAAATTTTTGTGATAAAATTTCAAATAATTGTTGAGTAACAAATTGTTCTGACTCGTAATGTCCTATATCACAGATCAACATTTTAGACTCCGCTAAAAAATAGTCGTGATATTTAAGATCTCCGGTAAGATAAGCATCACATTTCTTGGCTGCTGCTGATCGTATTCCACTGGCTCCGGAGCCTCCCAAAACCCCTACTCTTCTAATTTTTTTATTATTGAAGGAGGAATGTTTTATCACTTCCAGCCCAAATTTTTCTTTTACCAATCCAAGGAAATCCTTTTCATCCATTTCCACTTCCAGATCACCATACATTCCCAATCCGGCATGATGGTTTTTATTATCAAGACTATACACCTGATGCGCTACTTCTTCATAAGGGTGTGCAGCCTTCATGGCACCTACAATCTGTCCCTGTTTAAAGCTTTCAAAAATCACAGAAATCATATCTTCATCTGCATTTTCACGAATTCCCTGCTGTCCGGAAAATGGATTTGAACCTTCTATCGGCCTGAAGGTTCCGTTCCCATTCACTGTAAAACTGCATTCATCATAAAATCCGATATTTCCTGCTCCGGCAGAGAACATGGCTTCTTTTACCTTTTCCGAATATTCTTTAGGAACAAAAACCGTTAACTGTTTTAAATTATTTTCTTTAGGCTGAAGAATCTTCATATTGCTGAGCCCTAATTGACTGCATATTCCGTGGTTTACCCCAAAGAAATCATTATCAAATGCGGTATGGATGGCATAGATGGCTATTTTATTTTCAATAGCTTTTAAAACAGCTCTCTCTACATAGTTTTTTCCCGTTAAAGATTTTAGTCCGGAAAATATAATAGGATGAAAACAAACAATCAGATTACAATTTCTCTCAATGGCCTCTTCTACTATATTTTCCAGAGCATCATGGCAAACCAGAATTCCGGATACATCGCGGTCATAAACACCACACAGCAATCCTACATTATCAAAATCTTCAGCCTGTCTGATACTGATCTCCTCTTCAATTTTTGCAATTACAGTTTTTAGCTTCATTAATTTATATTTTACGGTTACAGCGAAGATATTAATTTTACTAAAAATCCGGAAAAATTTCTACAGCAATAAAAAAACCGGCTTTTTCCGGCCGGCTTAATTTGATATTAGAAAGAATTAAATAAGACTGTTAATCTTTGAACAGTGATACCCTTGTAAAGGAGTCTACCACCACACTACAGCTTATATCGGATTCCATAAAGAGCTGATACCCTTTCCCCGGATCAAGACTTGCAGGGTCTGCAATGGTATAGAAATAAAAAGTAAGAATGTTGCCTGTTCCACTTGATCCACTTGGAACCAACTGGATGGAGTTAACTTCAAAACCGGAATCAGGATTTTTAAAAGTAGCTTTTACCGATCCTGAAGAGTTGGAGCCCGGAGTGATGGTAGCGATTACTCTCCAGACATGGACCTGGCCGTTAATTTCATTTTCTCTCCATTTACCCGTAGCCGAAATATAAATATTGGAGGTCACTCCGGGAAAGGGAACAGTTGTTTCCGGCCAGCTTGTTGTAGGGCTTGCAGCAAAGACTAATGGTACAGCATAAAGAACTTGTTGTCTTGGGCCGTAACCACTACCTGCAGCACTTAAACTGAATGAGGGTTTTACATTTGCGTTTCCAGAATTTATTTTAACGACACCGTCGTTACCAGCCTGAGAAGATGTGGGAACAAAAAGCTGTCTCCAGAGGGTACCATCCCAATACTGGAAGTTATTCGTTGTCGTATTAAAAATAAGGGTTCCTGCAGTAAGGTTAGCGTTTACGACACCTGCAGGAGGTACTGTGGAAACGTCATTATCAGCCAGGTTGGTATCCCGGTCAGTATCTGTAAGGCGAGGAATGAGGATTCCTTTCTGGTTGGAAACTATATCCAATACTGCAGCACCATTTGGTGTTGAAGTATTGATCCCAACCTGAGCATGCACAAAACTGCTTATGAAAAACAGAATAAACAAGGTTAAAATTTTTCTCATGACATAATGCTTTTGTAGAATAAAATTACGAATACGGCTTATAAGAATGTTAAAAAAAACATTTTTATATGTCATATTTTATTCGTATTTTGTTAAATATAACAACCTGAAATACATACAATTAAGTCATAATAATTCTCTTTTTAATGACGAATTTTATTTTAACATTTGCAGGATTCTTTTAACAGTCATATATTTACCCTATACTTTATAGAAATTATTAACTTCGCTGTGAAATAACCTTATATAAATGGAAAGAGAACATAATCTTGTTCCTGAGGACACTCTTTGGAAAAGATTCCTTTACCGGATAATTTATCGCTCCGATACGAAGCTTGGAAAACTGTTCGATATCATATTATTGTCTTTAATTATGGCAAGTACTGCTATTATTATGATGGAAAGTGTCCCAAAGCTTGATAAAAGATTCCATTATACTTTTCTGATTCTTGAATGGGTGATCTCTGTTTTCTTCACCCTGGAATATTCTATGAGGATTGCGGTGGTAAAAAATAAGCGGAATTATATATTCAGTTTTTTCGGAGTTATTGATTTTCTGGCGCTGGTTCCTTTTTTCCTTAGCTTTTTCTTCCCTATTACCAAATACTTTCTGATTTTCAGAATGTTGAGAATGCTGAGAATTTTCAGGATTTTCAATTTGCTGGATTTCATGAATGATGGCTATTTAATTGTAAGGGCTTTAAAAAACAGTTCGAGAAAAATTTATATCTTCCTTTTATTCCTGATTATTTTTTCAGTCATTGTAGGCTCCCTTATGTTTATGGTAGAAGGCGGAAGACAAGGTTTTGAAACAATCCCCCAATCCATTTACTGGGCAGTGGTTACGGTAACCACTGTAGGATATGGTGATGTATCGCCTATTACGCCTTTAGGGAAGTTTTTTGCGGTTGTTCTGATGCTGGCCGGTTATTCCATCATCGCCGTTCCCACTGGTATTGTAACCGCAGAAATGAGAAACAAAAGACAAAACCTTGAACTGGTGTGCGAACGCTGCGGGAATGAAGATATTGATGATGATGCAAGGTATTGTAAGAAATGTGGCAAGAAATTAGCTTAATATTAGTATAAATAAAATTTATTCACCAAATACCACAAAATCATGGAACCGAAACAGAAAAACAAACCCAATAGCTTAGTGATTATTCTTTTTGCACTGATTGTGCTGATGATCATCATCTACTTTATATTAGTCATGTTCTTCCCTACTGTTTTTGATCTTATGAATAAGGGAGATATACAACCGGTACCCAATAAATAAAGAACAATGGGTAATACTCCATCATCAGTGATGGCCACAGGATAAAATATAAAAGAAGAGCAGAATATTCTGTTCTTCTTTTTTTATAAATACTTTCAAAGTCAAAATCCCAGCTCCCATAAAAAAGACGGATCATAATGACCCGTCCCCTTCTTTTTATTTAAATGATGAATTATTTTTTAATCGCCTTGATCGTCTGTTTAGATCCGTCTTTCATTTCCAGTGTTATTAAATAAACACCCTGCATTAGATCTCTTAAATGAATCACAGATTCAGGGTTTACAATTGTTTTTACCAATCTTCCTGTAGCATCTGTTACTGATACATTTTTCACTTTTTTAATATCGGAGATATTCAATACGTCTGTAAACGGATTAGGATAAACCTGAATACTGTTTTTCGCTACAGCCGTTTCAGCTGTTGCCAGATTCGCGTTGTTAATACTAATATCATCTATATACAGATTATACTGATCCGGATCTGAATAAGCATTAAATCCAAAGAAATATATTCCTGTTGTAGGAACTGTAAATGTTATAGATTCTGTATGAGCCATTTCATCATTAATTGAAGGATAATCTGCTATAGATCCTGTCATCGCTGATGCATCAGGTAATGTTCCATAGGCAACTTTCAATTTTTCAACATAAGTTGAAGAGTTATTACCATACTTATAACTGATTGTATACTGCACTCCAGCTGTCAGATTCAACCCTTGGGTAAAGAACCATGCATTTCCGGAATTGGAAGAGTTGTAATGATAATTTAACACATTAGTAGTGAATCCCTGACTATCAGAAGGAGGATCCATTGTTTCCCAGTTATTTCCTGTTCCTGCATTAACATTGATTGTACAGCCAGGAAGAGCTGGAACGGTAACGTTTTCAAAATCTACCGTATAAGGAAGGTTCACACTTGAACACAATGTCATAAATGTAGCAGAATCACTCCATACACTTTTGCTTGTTGCACTACATGCAGATCTTACCCACACATAATAAGCAGTGGAAGGCGCTAAGCCAGGAATATTATAAGTAGCCGCCGTAATTCCTGTAAAATTAGGTGTACTTGTAGCTGTAGGCGCTGTATTGGTTGTGCTGTAATAAATATCATATCCGTTTGCAGGTACAGGAGTAGCTGCCGTCCATGAAACTGTAGCTCCTCCGGCCGTAATATTTGAAACAACTAAGGCATTAGGTTCACTACAAGCTGGTGCTACATCTATATTAATATCATCCACATACAATTGATTCATATTCGCATCAGAATATGCCTGGAATCCAAAATAATAAACTCCTGTGGTAGTGGGTGTGAAGTTTGCAAAAGCACTTGTTGCTGTACTGGAAACAATATTTGAGTGATCTGCTAATGCATTGGTCATTCCTGCGCCTGTAGCTGAAGTTCCGTAGGCTACCTTTAGTTTTTCTACGTATACCGTTCCTTCTGCATTTGCATATTTATATTTAATTCTATAGGTTACCCCTGCAGTAAGGTTAATACCGTTGGTAAAAAACCAGGTATCAGCATTATCGGCATAGTCATAAGAATACTGAAGGACATTTCCTGTAAATCCTTGAGCATCCAGAACACCTGTCTCCCACAGGTTTCCTGAACCGTCATTCACTACTGAAGTACAGCTCGGCATATCAGGTGGAGTTATACTTTCGAAGTCCAATGCATATGGCACCCCTACAGAAACACAGGATGTCATAAATGTTGCCATTTGAGACCACGCGCTCTTATTTGAAGTACTGCATACAGAACGCACCCACACATGGTAAGTAGTGGCTGCTGCAAGTGAAGGCAGATCGGCAGTTAATCCACTGCTTGTCCCGGAAACCACTACGGAAGCAGAAGGATATGTACTGGAGGTTGAATAATAATATTCGTATCCGTTGCCCGGAGCAGAAGACGGAGCAGTCCATCCCACCTGAGCAGAATTTGCTGTAACTGCGGATACCGTTAATGCAGATGGCGCAAAACAAGTTGGAACCGCACCAATAACTACTGTATAATCATGAGCTTCTCCATATCCATCAGTATTACAAGGAATAGGATCACTGGAGAACCTGTCTCCCACTCTCATTCTGTAAGTACCAGGAGTAACGGTAGAAGGAATTGTGATAAGCCCTGAGGTAATATTGTTTGCCCCTACAAGAGTACTACTCGCAGAAGCTACAAGTTCCGGAGCTGCATCATCAAAAGTTCCGTCGTTATTAAAATCTATCCAAACACGTACATTCTGATCACTGTAGCCATGTTTAACACTAAAATCATAACTTAAACCTGCACTAAGGTTAATTGTCATAGAAGTGTAATCTCCATATGCATCAGTAGAACAGCCTGTATCAGGATGATCAAATCCGGCACCCGGAATTGCAAAAGAATCTATCACATCTCCTCCACTACACCCACTAGCAAACGCTGGCGTACAGTAAGTCTGTGCGGAGGATAAAAAGCCGGCCATTAAGAAACCAACAAGTAAAAAATTTCTCATATAAAAACAGTATTAGTTAATCAAATCTAGTGAAAATCAACAATAAAAAAAATATTTTTTTAATTATCTCATAACGAATTAAACTTTTCCTTTAACAAAAGATAATTTCACCTATAAAAAAAGAGACTACTCAAATTGAGCAGCCTCTTCTTCTTATTTTTATGTCTCGTCCTAACATAGCGTTACACAAAAAAAGTAATTTTATGGAATCACTTCACAATCAGTATGTAAAACGTAGCCAAAAGGATTACAGCGTCTCCTTTAAATTGGCAGTAGTAAAAGAAGTAGAGAGTGGCAGTATTGGCAATCGTGCAGCAATGCGTAAGTATGGTATTCAAGGTCACGGAACTATAACGGAATGGCGAAGAAAATATGGTACCTTTGATATAGACAACCGCTCCCAACATAAAGCTATGCAAACACCTGAACAAAAGATTAAAGAGCTGGAAGAGAAGTTAAAACGTCTGGAACGTCATAACGAATACCTTGAAACCCGTTTAACGGAATCGGAAGACAAAGCCGCTATTCTGGATAAATTGATAGACCTGGCGGAGGAAGAATATTTGATTCCGGTAAGAAAAAACTCCTTTCCCGATCAATCCAGCATCTCAGCAAAGAAACAAAAAAAACGATAAGTTATCTTTGTAGATTGGTCGGGATCAACCGACAGCACTATTATCGAAGCTTTTGGCTTAGAGATCAAAAACAAGCCCGGGCTGACCAAGTGATTACACTGGTCAATAACCTGCGTTTGATGATGCCTCGTGTGGGTACAAGAAAGATCTATCATATGCTGGCGGACTCTCTGCATACATTACATGTGGGACGAGATAAACTTTTCAGCATACTCAGAGCCAATCATATGCTCATAAAACCCAAAAGAAACTATCGAATAACCACCAATTCCCATCATCGATTCAGAAAGCATAAGAATCTAATAGAAAATATGCCATTGGAACAGCCGGAACAAGTATGGGTTTCAGATATCACTTATATTGGAGGGCGAGACAGGAATTGCTATCTGGCTTTGGTTACAGATGCTTATTCTAAGAAAATAATGGGATATGATCTTTCTAATAGTTTGGCAACTGAGGGATCTCTGCGGGCCCTGAATATGGCTATAAAGAGAAGAAATTATAAAAAAAGCTTAATTCATCATTCCGACAGAGGGTTACAATATTGCAGTCATGTTTATCAAAAAATATTGAAAAAGAAAAATATCAGACCCTCAATGACTGAAAGCTATGATCCTTATGCAAACGCTATTGCAGAAAGAGTAAACGGAATACTCAAACAAGAGTTCTTATTAGAAGATTATCAGGTAAATATACAGACAATGAAGTTATTGGTAGAAGATGCAGTTCACATTTATAATACCAAAAGACCACATTGGTCGTGTTATATGAAAACACCCGAGCAGATGCACAAACAAAATAGTGTAAAAATAAGAACGTATAAAAACAAATATAGTTGTCGGGAAAACCCAACAACTATATAATAAATATTAGTATTTTTATCCTATTAATATGTAACGCTTATTTAGGACTAGTCATTAAGAAATTATTTTTATCTCTTAATTGCTTTAACGGTTTGTTTAGATCCGTCTTTCATATTCAAGACGACTAAATACAATCCTTCTTTAAGATCTCTCAATTGAAGTTCAGAAGAAGGTTTTTCAATAGTTTTAATCAATCTTCCGGAAACATCAATGATTGAAACAGATTTCACTTTAGACACATCCGAGATCGTTAATGTATCAATAAATGGATTAGGATATACGTTAATCTTATCTGCTTTCACAGAAGTTTCAGAAGTCGCTAAATTAGGATTTTGTTTTACTTCAACATTATCTAAAAGAACATCATCATAGAAATATCCGTTGCCACTTACATTTTTATCCACCGTAAATCTTACCTGAATAGTTGCTCCGATATAAGAAGCTGCTAAAGGAACAGCAACTGTTCTCCATTGGTTTAAGTTTGTATTATCACTAAATATCACTACCCATCCATTTCCATCATTCACTTCTACAGTAAGTTTATTATTATCATAACTTGAAGGCGAAACTGTAGTAGTAGATACTGTAGAATGATTTTTAAACCAATCAAAAGAAACAAGCGGGGCTGTTAAACCTGTTAAATTTACAGAAGGAGTAACCAATTGTACTGTATTTGTACCAGCTCCTGCATAAGGTGAGCTAGCATCTACCCATGCATAGGTACCTGCAGCTTTTCCGTTATTAGCAGGGCTTGCTCCGTAATCTGCACTTCCAGAGAATTTCCAGAAAAGGTTTGCATCAGTACCTGTTGCCGTAGGATTTACATTATTCCAACAGTTTGGTGCTGCTCCACTATCAAAGTTTTGAGTAAATGGTGCCATAGCAGTTCCACAAAGTGTATTAAATGTAGCAGCAATGCTCCATGCACTCTTATCAGAACCACTACATACTGATCTTACCCATATATAATATGTAGTAGAAGGAGACAGCCCGGCTAAAGGAGCTGAAGTGGTAGTACTTGTTCCTGAAGCTGTAGTAGAGGCAGTAGGAGCTGTACTGTTTGGCGAATAATAATATTCATATCCGTTTCCAGGAGCAGTAGCCGGTGCAGTCCATGAAATACTTGCTCCATTGGTAGTAATTGCAGATACCGTAACTCCTGATGGTTCTGAACAAGTAGGAGTAACATCTATATTAATATCATCAACATAGATTTGATTCATATTAGCAGCAGAATACGCCTGGAATCCAAAATAGTAAACCCCGGTTGCATTTGGTGTAAAGTCTACATAAGTAATTACAGCAGTTCCTCCGATAATATTCGCATGATCCGCTAAAGTATTTGTCATTCCAGCACTTGTAGCTGAAGATCCGTAAGCAACTTTTACTTTTTCAGGATATTGTGTTGTTCCGGTTGCATTAGCATATTTATATTTGATTCTGTAGCTAACTCCGGAAGTAAGATTTAAACCTTGTGTAAAGAACCATGTATTGGCAGCATTACTACTGTTATATGAATAGTTAAGCACTTTCCCTGTAAAGCCAGTTGGAGCCGTTGCAGTTTTCCATACATTTCCTGAACCACTATTAATAGTAGTTGTACAATTTGGTAAAGCAGGCGTTGTAACACTATCAAAATCTAAAGCATATGGTAAATTAGATGATGTACATGCTGTTTGGAAAGATCTCACTGTACACGCTGTAGCAGGCCCTGTAATATTAGCTGTATAGGCTGTTACAGAATAATAATAGGTAGTGGAATAATTCAAAGGTGTAGAGAAAACATAAGAGCTGCTAGTTCCACCAGCAATATCCATATCTAAAACATCATTTGCTCCTGAAGTTGTTCCTACTTTTAATTTATAACCGGAAGCACCATTTATTGCAGTCCATGTTATGGTAGGCGTTACACTTACTCCTGTAGCACTGGATGCAGGCGCTGTAACTGTAGGACAAAGGCCTAATGTTGTGAAGTTCGCTGAACTTGACCATATCCCTTTATCTGTTCCGTTACAATTTCCTCTTATCCAATAATAATACTGAGTTGAAGGAGTCAAACCGGATAAATCTGCAGTTGTTACTCCTGCACCTACAGAACCTGAAGGCGTCACCGTTGCATTAGGGGTAGTTGAAGATGTAGAATAATAATACTCATATCCATTCCCTGGAGGTGTTGTTGAAGCCGTCCAGCTTATCGTTGCAGACTCAGGAGTTAAAGCTGAGGAAGAAAGACCGTTTACTGTACTTGCACAGTTTGGTGTTGTGGTAAAAGATCCTGCGGATGCATATCCACTTCCTGACCCGGCAGCATTTGGAATATGGGAGTAAATAGATTGAGCTGCCCCATTTAAAGCCTGAACCTGAACCTGATAAGTTGTATTCTGAGTCAGTCCATTAATGGTAGCAGTAGCAGCGGATACCGGGTTACCACTATAATTAGTCCAGTCGCAGCTTCCAATCGCTCTATATTGAACATTATAAGTCGTTGCATCTGTCGGAGCAGTCCAATTGATCGTTGCAGCATTATTGGTTATTGCTGTTGCAGCAGCAAAAGTTCTTACCGGAGCTTGCGTACCGGGTGCCCATGAATATTGCAGCCCAGCCGGGATTTTAACACTTGCATTGGTTGTGCTTGAGAAAATCATAGTACTGTTATTAGCACTCGCTGTAACAGCTTTAGACCAATCGCAGGTAGTTCCAGATGGTACATTTCCAATCATCAGGGAATTTACATTGGATGCATAAGTAGTACTGTTTCCTCTTATCCCTACCTGTGGTGTACTGCCTGAAGTACTGGTACCCGGATCTGTACAGTTTCCGTAGATCACCTTTATTTCACCTGTAGCGTAAACCAATCTGATCTGGAAATTTAATTTTTCAGTAGATCTGTTATGGTAGTTAGCATGATCCTGCCACTGTACCACGAATTCAGTTCCAAGATCCTCATATCTCACCTCATGGTTTCCTGCTGGCTGCGGTGAATCTGTTGATAAAAATCCTCCATCCTGTCCAAAAGCAGAAATTGCTCCTGTAGTTGATCCCAAACTTGACATTGGAGTATAGTTTGTTCCTGAAGGTGCCGCTCCAAATGTTATAAATCCATTGGCGCTCACATAGCATGTTGTCATGGCAACACCGCCAAAGTTAAAAGGCGATGATAGAGGAATTGCGGCAGATACCTCATTGTCATACGTTGTATTAGTTCCGGTAGGGAATAATTTTGTACCTCCCGTAATTGAGGTATAAGCCACCCCGGTACTTTTCGAAAAAGTATAGTTGGCGACATTAGTTTGTGCAAAAACTCCCATACTTAAGGAAGCCAGGCACGATAGTAGTAATTTCTTCATAAAATAGTAATAATAAAAGTTAGGGCGGTAAATTTATAAATATTAATTTAAATTTTAAATGGAAAATTAAAAAATATCATAAAATTTTAAACAAAAACAATTAAAATTAACTATAAAACCCAATAAAATCAAACGTTTATTTAATTTTAATAACTATTTCATAATTAATAAAAAAATAACAAAACACTGAAAATCAAATATTTAAATTAGTATATAATTAAAATAGACTTCAGAAAATTTTTCTATTTAACATAAAAAATTATTTAAAATTTTTCATCAATATTGAAAATATGTAAACAAAAAAAAGAGTGACATAAGCCACTCTTTTTTGTATAGGTAATTTTTTCTAGTTTAAATAAAACTCATACTTATTAAGAAGTTGAATTTCCTTAATCAGATCTCCATTCAGGTCCACTGAATGTTTCATAGACTGTACTTCGATATGGGAATCATCCTCAAGGTTTTTAATAAAGAATTTCAGTTTCTGATTTCCTTTATTTCTGTCGAGAACCGTTCGGAAGAAGTCGAGATCTTCCGGTCTTACATCCATCACATCCATGACTAACGAGATACTTTTTGCAAATCTTTCGAAAGCTTCCTGAAGCTCTATCACATCATTTACATTCACAAAGACTCTTCCATCTTTAACCTGAGCAAATTTTATTTTAAAAATAACAAATCTCTGAACCTCCAGCTTCTCTTTCAACCTCATATAATCTCTGTCACCCAATCTGAATGAATAAGATCCGGAATAATCTTCCAGCGTAACAAAAGCCACTTTTTCACCACTTCTGAAACCATCTTTTACTACATATTCCGTAATCAGACCAGCAACAGTATATTCTTTTCCGCCGCCACCGTTTTCTCTTTCTTTCTGCATGGTTTTCCAGTCTTTCTTTTTCTCTTCAAACAGCTCTTCCTGCTTATTTGCAAAAGCCTGCTCTTTGTAAGCATCCACCTCATCCAGATTCAGGAACATGAAGTTACCTTTAGGCTCAGCCTTTTTAGTCACCTCTTCCACTACCTCCTCTTCACCTGCCACAACATCATCGGACACAATTTCTGTAAGATCTACAGCGTCATCCTGAGCATCCTGCTCCAAGACAGGCGCTTCATCTGTCACGACTTTCTCTTCATCATTTTTTTCAAGAACAGATTTTTTGGAAAGCTGCCCCTGCATAAACTTGAACTGGTACTTGAACTCATCCAGCGGATGCGCAGAAAGATAGAAGCCAATGATTTCCTTTTCTTTGTTAAGCTTATGCATATTCGGCCATTCCGGGCAAGGTGGCAGTTTAGGCTGTTCAATCTGAACTTCTTCCGCAAAATCAGCAAATAATGAATGTTCCATCTCATTTTTACTTTCCTGAAAGCTTTGTCCATATCTGATCAACCGTTCAAGATTGGTTTTTCCGGCCATGTCAATATCAAAATACTGTCCTCTGTGGAAAGAGTCCAGTTCATCAAAACCACCGGCAAGCACTAAACTTTCCGCTACTCTCTTATTCATCTGTGAAGGCAATATTCTTTCAAAAAAATCATAAATATTTTTAAACCTTCCGTTTGCTCTTTCTCTTGTAATTGCTTCACTTGGTCCTTCCCCAATTCCTTTGATAGCTCCCAATCCGAAACGGATCTGTCCTTTTTCGTTTACTGAGAATTTGTATTGGGATTCATTCACGTCCGGACCTAATACATCCACGCCCATACTTTTACAATCCTCCATGAACATGGTAATTGAATCCGTATTGTTAATGTTGTTACTCATCACACTCGCCATATATTCAGCAGGATAATTTGCTTTTAAATAAGCCGTTTGATAAGCAATAAATGCATAACAGGTAGAGTGAGATTTGTTGAAAGCATATTCTGCAAAGGCCTTCCAGTCATTCCAGATTTTCTCAAGCCTTTCTTCATTCAGGTTGTTTTTTCTACCTCCTTCAATGAATTTCGGGTACATTTTATTAAGAACATCAATCTGCTTTTTACCCATCGCTTTTCTCAACGTATCGGCTTCACCTTTGGTAAAATTGGCCAATTTCTGGGACAAAAGCATTACCTGCTCCTGATAAACAGTAATTCCGTATGTTTCTTTTAAATATTCTTCTGTTTCCGGTAAGTCATAAACAATCTCTTCAATCCCATGCTTCCTGTTGATAAAGTTTGGAATATATTTGATCGGACCCGGACGATACAAGGCGTTCATGGCAATAAGGTCAGCAAAAACAGTGGGTTTAAGTTCCCTCATGTATTTTTGCATCCCTGGACTTTCATACTGGAAAATCCCTACTGTTCTTCCTTCTTTAAATAGCTGATATGTTTTGGTATCATCAAGCGGAATAAGATCCGGATCAATATCTACATTATATCTTGCCTTCACAAGCTTCAATGCATCTTTAATGATAGTCAGAGTTCTCAACCCCAGGAAGTCCATCTTCAAGAGACCGGCACTCTCCGCCACGGAGTTGTCAAACTGTGACACTAAGATATCAGCATCTTTTGCTGCAATGGTTACCGGAACCAGATTACTCACATCTTCCGGTGTAATGATTACCCCACAGGCGTGAATTCCGGTATTTCTGATACAGCCTTCCATCTTTTTGGCACTTGCCAAAACTCCATGCCGTGCATCATCAGGACTGTTAAGAACATACCTCATCTCATCAACGAGCATCTGTTCTTCCGGTTTTAATTTATCATATTTTGCTAAAGCTTTCGCAATATTCATCCCCGGACTCGGAGGAATCAGCTTAGCAATATTGTTTGTATCAGGAATTGGAACATCCAGTACTCTTCCGGCATCTTTAATAGCAGATTTCCCACCCAAAACCGAGTAAGTAATAATCTGTGCTACCTGAGTTTTTCCGTATTTCTCAACTACCCATTTGATAATTTTATCTCTTCCTTCATCATCAAAGTCAATATCAATATCGGGCATGGATACCCTTTCCGGATTCAGGAATCTCTCAAAAAGCAGGTCATATTTAATAGGGTCTACATTGGTAATTCCAATACAGTAAGCTACAGCAGAACCTGCAGCAGAACCCCTTCCCGGCCCTACCCAAACCCCCATATTACGGGCTTCATTACAGAAATCCTGTACAATAAGGAAGTACCCCGGATAACCGGTATTGGCAATTACTTCAAGTTCGAAGTCGAGACGTTCTTTGATTTCATCGGTAATACCGCCAATTGGGTCATATCTTCTCTTTGCTCCTTCATAAGTAAGATAGGTAAGATAGGCCATTTCCCCTCTTTTTCCTCCATCTACCTCATCTTCAGCATGGATAAATTCTTCCGGAATATCAAACTTCGGAAGGAGAACATCTCTTTTTAAGGTATAAGGTTTAAATTTCGCAGAAAATTCCTCATACGCATCAAATGCATCAGGATAGGCTAAAAAGGCCTCTTTTATTTCATCGGAATTCTTGATATAATATTCACCTGTTGCCAGCCCTCTTCTTTTACCAAACCCTTTTCCAATAGGCGTTGTCAGCTTTTCACCATCTTTGATACAGCTTACAATATCCTGGATATTGGCATCATCTTTATTGGTGTAAAAAGTCTCATTCTGTGCTAAAATTTTAACATTATATTTATCCGCGAAATGGAGTAAAACATCATTCAAATGCTCTTCCTCAGGCAGTTTATGATTCTGAATCTGAACATAAAAATCATCTTCAAAAGTATCTTTCCACCATTTGAAAAGCTCCTCTCCTTTCTGTTCACCGGTATTTAAGATAGCATCAGGAATATCACCCATAATTCCGGAAGTGAGTGCAATCACTCCTTCTTTATATTGTGCTATCAGCTCTCTGCTCACCCTCGGAACCCCAAAATAGAATCCTTTCAGAAAACCGATACTGGAAAGTTTTGCCAGGTTTTTGTACCCGTTAAAATCTTTTGCCAAAAGTACTACCTGTGTTCTCCTGTCGGGATCATCTTTGGTAAACTGTTTTTGTTCATAACGTTCCGAAATATAGAATTCACAGCCAACCACAGGAATAAGCGGTTCAGAAACAGGCTCTTCTTCATTGAACTCCGTTCCGTTTTCTTCTGCTTCCTGCTTTTTTGCTAAATATTCTTTATGCTTTTTTGCTCTGTCCCCATTAGCTCCTTCCACTGCTGATACGAACTTAAAAGCTCCCATCATGTTTCCAAGGTCTACCATACCGACAGCGGGGAAATTTTCGTCTGAAGCTTTTTTAATCAAATCATTGATACTTGATGTAGCCGTCAATGTTGAGAAAACACTGTGACTATTAAAATTGAAATATTTCCCTAAATCAATTTCATCAATACTCCCGAAATCCTGTTGCTTTTTCTTATTATGAAAATCTGCAACCTGCCTTCTGATAACAATATTAAAAGGCTTAATCGGATCCGGATAAAGACTTCTGAAGTAAGCCAGCTGATCTTCTGAAATCTTTAAGGTTTCAGCAGGTACAACTCCGATTCTTACCATCTCAAAGAAAGCTCTGGCTGTAGCATTTACGTCGGCAGCAGCATTATGGGCTTCATCAAATTTATTCCCATAAAGTTTTTCATAAAGCTCTTCCAATTTCGGAGGTTTGAATCTTCCTCCACGACCTCCGCCAAGCTGACAGTAGTCGGTTCCCAAAATCATGGTATCTGCTTTGGGTTTTTCCTGAAGATTATCTTTCAGGTTTTTTCTGTAAAATTCTGCTCCTACAATATTATAGTCGAATTCTACATTATGCCCGGAAACCACTCTTACCCTTTCAAGGACTTTAGAGAACTCTTCAAGAATCTCCTGGAGATCTCGTCCTTCTTCATTGGCAATCTTGGTGGTAATTCCATGAATACGTGCGGCATTGAAGGGAATATCATACCCTTCAGGTTTTATTATATAATCCTGGTTTTCAATTAAGTTCCCATCATCATCATGCACTTGCCATGCAATCTGAACCATTCTTGGCCAGTTATCCGAGTCTGAAAGCGGAGCGTTGAAATTTTTTGGTAAACCGGTTGTTTCTGTGTCAAAAATTAAATACATATAATGTTCTAACTTTTTTATAAAAGAGAATGTAAAGTTACTTCATTTTTTCCAATTTCATATCAAAAACACAAAGAATCAACCCTAGCCCCAACAACAAAATAACATGATTTTATTAAAAAAATAAACAATTCAAACAATCATGAAATAAAATATTAAAATTTCATTAAAAAAATTAGAATTATATACTAAAACCAACTAGGTATCAGTTTTTTACCATAGATTTGATCAACTGTATTTTTAACAATTTATTACTCAAAATGAAGAAACAATTACTTTTACTCAGTGTTTTAGCTATTACACTAATAAATGCGCAAAACAATGAAGAATTAAACCGATCATTTGAACGCCAGAGAATAGACAACAATGAAAAATTTGAGGCTTATACATCTAAACGATATAACGCTAACAGAACTCCTGAAGTTTTAAAAGAGATTGAACAGCAAAGAACCAATCTGGCAGGTTTTTTACCTGGCAACAAACCGTATTTTTTCAAGGCTCATGATATGGACCAGATTAAAAATTCCAATGCTGATTTTTTACAGGGAGGAAACATTACGGGCTTAACAGGTTCATTCAATGGAGAAGGTATTAAATTTACTATTTTTGACGGCAGTACTTCCTCCGGTGTAGCGAGAGTATTTGCCGGACACGTTTTTTTTAACAACCTTCCTAACAGAATCACAAACAAAGAAAGCAGCACCGTTAATTATGGAGACCGCGCAACAGCCGTTTCCAGCTTTATTGGAGCGAAAGACTATCCATACACCGTAACCTTCACGAACGGAACAACCAGACAAGTCAATTTCAAAGGTATTGCGCCTAACTCTACCATTGTAGCCTATGCTTTTGGAACTTCTGTTCTGGATGGAGAAACTACCCAAAGCACGGTATTTCAAAAAATCATCAAGGCACAACCTAATATTTCAAATCATTCCTATGGAAGTAACCAGGGATGGGCAGATCCTCAGCTGATTAACAACGAACCGTCATGGGTCTGGAATGGAGCATTTTCAAGCCCAAACACTTCTTTTGACGCTCAGGGAACTTATCATAGCAACGATCGTGACTACGACCAAATTGTATACAATAACCCTTCTTACATTATTATAAAATCCGCAGGAAATTCATTTGGCGATGGACCTAGCGCTGCTACAAGTACTTATAAAAAATATTATACAGATAACACTGGAAATTTAGTAGAATTTGCAGCAACAGATACACTTCCTCCCAGCAATTGCGCACAGGGATACGATTGTATCGGGATTGGTTCTCTTGGAAAGAATATCATTGTGGTAGGTGCTGCAGACAGAATTACAACGAATGATGGAAGATATACAGCTTCTTCAGATGTTATCCATTCCAGTTACAGCAGCGCAGGACCAAGGGATGACGGAGGTATAAAACCGGATATTACTGCTGTAGGAACAAGTGTTGCGAGTGCATGGACTGATAATAATGCAACAGGAGGCAGTAAGATTAATATTGGAGATGGTACTTCTTATTCTGCCCCTGTCGTAACAGGTATTGTGGGACTTTGGACACAGATCAATAAACAGCTGTTTGGAGGAAATGTTTTAAATGCTGCATCAGCAAAAACCTTAATGGTTCACTCAGCTAAAGAAGCAGGAAACATAGGCCCTGACCCACAGTTTGGATGGGGCTTTATTGACTCGAAAAAAGGAGCGGAACTTCTTGTAGGAAAATCAAATAACACTATTATTTTCAATGATGAAACTTTAAACAGCGGAGTTGCCAATGTAAAAACAGTAAAAGCATCAGGTTCAGAGCCGTTAAAAGTGACCATATCCTGGATAGATCCTGAGTTCACCAACTTCACCAATCAATGGAGCAATATTTACAATAACAGAAGCTCCAAGCTGATTAATGATCTGGATCTGAAAATTACAGATACGACTACTAATACCGTGTATTATCCGTGGAAACTGGATGCCAACAATCCTATGACTCCTGCCACAAAAGGAGATAATACAGTAGACAACGTAGAACAGGTTGTAATTGATGCTCCGGTTGCCGGAAGAACTTATAAAATTGAGATCACCAACAAAGGCATATTGAAAAATAACTCAGGAGGCAATGCTCCTCAGAACTATTCTGTCATCGTAACAGGATTTACCGAGCTATTAGGAACTAAAGACCTTTCAAATCCTCTTAACAATCTCGCTATCTCCCCAACGATCACAAAAGATGTTACAAACATTCTAAAAGCACCTAAGAAATCTACCTTCAATGTGTATGATCTTACAGGTAAAAAACTGCAAAGCGGCACTATAAACAATGATAAAGAAACGGTAGATTTATCTGCTTACACAAAAGGAATCTACATCATTGAAGTAAAAACAGACAAAGATGTTATTTCTAAAAAAGTGATCAAGGAATAACCTATATAAACAAAGATTTTTCACAAAATACTAACAGTTGTTAGTATTTTGTTTTTTTATGTATATTTGCTTCCTATGGAAAATGCACTTCACGAAAAAGTTTCTCAGGATATATTACTCAAAGCGTATAATCATATGATGCTGGCTAAGGCAATGGCTGATATTTATGAAGAAAACAGAAACATATGCAAATATGTTCATAGTACTTCAAGAGGCCATGAAGCCATTCAGCTGGCAACAGCCTATCAGCTAAAGAAAGAAGACTGGGTTTCTCCTTATTACAGAGACGAAAGTATTCTTTTAGGAATTGGTTTTGAACCTTACCAATTGATGCTTCAATTACTGGCTAAAGCTGACGACCCTTTTTCAGGAGGAAGATCTTATTATTCTCACCCTTCAAGTAGGGATGAAAACAAACCGAAGATCGTTCATCAGAGCTCCGCAACCGGAATGCAAACCATCCCTACTACAGGAGTAGCACAGGGAATTAAATATATTCAGGATTTCAATCTTCAGAATTTTGAAAATAACCCTGTGGTTGTATGCAGCCTTGGAGACAACTCGGTTACAGAAGGTGAAGTGAGTGAAGCGCTACAATTTGCAGCATTACACCAACTTCCTATCATATTTTTGGTTCAGGATAATGAATGGGGAATTTCCGTAACGAAGGATGAAGCAAGAACCTGTGATGCTTATGATTTTGTAGCAGGATTCACGGGATTAAGCAGAATGAGAGTAGACGGGACTGATTTCGTGGAAAGTTTCGAAGCCATGAAAAAAGCTGTAGATTTTGTAAGAACAGAAAGAAAACCTTTGGTTGTGTGTGCAAAAACAGTACTGATTGGCCACCATACTTCAGGAGTAAGAAGAGAATTCTATAGAGACGAAGAAGATTTAACAAAACATAGAGCTAAAGATCCGGGAGAAATCCTTAGAAAACATTTACTGGAAACAGGTGTGGATGAAGATCTTTTAAAGCAAATCACCAAAAAGGCCCGTCTTGAGGCAGAAGAGGCTTTCGAAAAAGCTAAAAATGCAGAAGATCCAAAGCCTGAAACTGTAATGCAGCACATTTTTGCTCCTACTCCAATTACTGAGGAAACAGGAACACGTGAGCCTGCTAACGGAGAAAAAATTGTAATGGTAGATGCAGCCATCCATGCTATACAGGAATTGATGTGGAAACATCCTGAAGCTCTGCTTTACGGACAGGATGTGGGGGAAAGAATCGGTGGTGTTTTCCGTGAAACGGTTACTTTAGGAAAAAAATTCGGAAGCAAAAGAGTTTTCAATACAGCCATTCAGGAGGCTTATATCATTGGATCTACAGCCGGAATGAGCGCTGTGGGATTGAAACCCATTGTTGAGGTTCAGTTTGCAGACTATATCTACCCGGGAATCAATCAGTTAATCACAGAGATTTCAAAATCCAACTATTTAAGTGGGGGAAAATTCCCTGTAAGCAATATCATCCGTGTTCCTATCGGAGCCTATGGCGGCGGCGGTCCTTACCACAGTGGAAGTGTTGAAAGTATACTCGCCAATATCAAAGGAATCAAAATAGCTTACCCAAGTAATGCTGCAGACTTTAAAGGTTTATTAAAAGCAGCTTATTATGACCCGAATCCGGTAGTAATGCTGGAGCACAAAGGTTTATACTGGAGTAAAGTTCCGGGAACTGAAGATGCTAAAACAATAGAGCCTGCTGAAGACTATGTGCTTCCATTTGGAAAGGGTAAAGTAATCATTGAGGCTGATAAAGATGAAACTGAAAAAGGCAGAACTTTATTAGTGGTTACTTATGGTATGGGAGTTTACTGGGCTAAAGAAGCCGCTAAGAATTTCAATGGAAGAGTTGAGGTGATTGATCTGAGAACATTAATTCCTCTTGATGAAGAACTTGTTTTTGAAAGAGTAAAAGCCCACGGAAAGTGTATTGTTCTTACGGAAGAGCAGCTTAACAACTCTTTTGCAGAAGCTTTTGCCCACCGTATTTCTAAGAACTGCTTCAAATATCTTGATGCGCCTGTAGAGACAATGGGATCACTGGATGTACCTGCCGTTCCTATCAATCTGGTTCTGGAAAAAGAAATGCTTCCCAATGCTGAAAAGCTCAGCAATAAGATCGAAGAAATGCTGAAATATTAATTTTATATCAACTTAAAACCTCTAAAAATTTTTAGAGGTTTTTTTATGCATTTTTTTCACTACTTTTAATTAAGATTATCAATCTCAATTCTAGCTCATTATAAACTAAAAAAACTTGACTACCCATTATCTGACAGGCATTACAAATTAAAATCTATTATAGTTTGGTATTTATTTTGTCTGTACACGCAAAACACATCCATCTTTATGATCACAACCAAATACGTCAATTATAAACAGGTTCTCAATCTGGCCGGTGTACATCTTATCTTTATATCAATCTGGTGTACCTTAATTGCTGTTTTCTTTTATTTCTTCAACTGGCACTGGATGACGATTCCCTGGGTTCCTGTTGCACTGATTGGTACAGCGGAAGCCTTCCTTGTGGGTTTCAAAAACAACCAGGCTTATGACAGACTTTGGGAAGCCAGAAAAATCTGGGGTGGCATTGTGAATTCAAGCCGCTCATTTGCTTCTATGGTATATGCTTTTGATACTAAAAATGAAGAAATTGGTGTTTTTGATCTTGAAGACCGTAAAAGAAGAATTGTTTATCGTCATATTGCATGGTTATATACTTTCCGTGAGCAGCTTCTGGTACCTACTGAATGGGAACACATCAGCACAGAAAAAAAATTCGGGAATATCAACCTGAGAAGAAACAGACTGATTAAAGCGGGATTCCCGGACTATGGCAGAGCCCCTATTTTCCTGCACAAATACCTTTCGGAGGAAGAATATGAGCTTAAGAATGATTATAAAAACTTTGCCACTTATCTGGTTTCCCAACAGGCAAAAGATATCAATGAGCTGAAAAATATGAATGCGATTACCGATTTCAACCAGACTCAGCTGCAGAATAGTTTAAATGAATTCTATAATTTTCAGGGCCAGGCAGAAAGGATCAAAAAATTTCCTTCTCCAAGACAGTTTGCCAGCACAGCCTTTGTTTTTAACATCCTGTTTATTATGCTTCTTCCACTGGGATTGGTCAATGAATTTGCAAAGCTTGGTGATTGGGGAATATGGACTTCTATTCCTTTCTGTATCATCATTGGATGGATCTATATTATCATGGAACTTGTGGGAGATTATTCTGAAAACCCTTTTGCAGGATTAATGTTTGATGTTCCTATGCTTTCTATCTGCAGAACGATTGAAATTGACCTTCTTCAGATGAGCGGAGAAACAGATCTTCCGGATCCTATTTCTTCTAAAAATGGGGTTCTCGTATAACATAACCTGATATCAGAATTACATCAAAAAATATTCGGTAAAATAATTTTAACATCTCCATTGTTTTTCATAATTTAGAGCTATTGAAAGTATAAGCTAAGTCACTCCATACTGGTTCGGTTGAGCTTATATTTTTGATCAACTAATAATTTATCCCTTCTTTTTTTAAACAATGAGATCCAAGCAAGTACTGCAGGTTTTGACAATGCTATGTCTTACCCTATTCTGCCCTACAGTGAAATCACAGGCAGCATTCAACAAAGAACTGCCCAAAGAATTTACAGACCAATTCACCAAAGAAATCAATGACAGTATTCCCTCTCTGGGATCTTTTATTGTTTCCCAAAACGACAGACTTCTGTACCAACAGTATTTTCATGGAGCCAACAAAGAATCCGTTTTCAGTATAAAATCTGTTACCAAAAGCATTGTCTCTGTTCTGGCAGGAATTGCAAAAGATAAAAACCTGCTTCCCAACCTCAATACTCCGGTTTTAAAAATCCTTCCGGAATACAATGTCTCAAGGAGCAGTTTTAAAAATATTTCCAATATTGAAGGAAAAGTGGTTCATGATTCCATCAGAAATACCTTAACGTTAAAAAATATCCTGACCATGCAGGGAGGTTTTGATTGGGTTGAAAATTCAAAAATATCAACGGCAATGTCATTTTCCGGCGACCCTGTAAAGTTTGTTCTGGATTTGCCATTCGAAGAATATCCGGGTACTGTTTTCAATTATAATAGT
Organism: Chryseobacterium sp. Marseille-Q8038; assembly: GCF_965111995.1. Lineage (NCBI taxonomy): Bacteria > Pseudomonadati > Bacteroidota > Flavobacteriia > Flavobacteriales > Weeksellaceae > Chryseobacterium > Chryseobacterium sp. Marseille-Q8038. Next base: position 2,216,471 of record NZ_CBCOPN010000001.1, read on the forward strand.
GGTGAATCCCATCTTTTTGGAGCTGCATTGGCAAAAATTGTAAAGACAAACCTGAAACAGTTCGCGACAGAAAATCTTTTCAGACCTTTAAAGATGAATGTTACCCGATGGGATACGGATTCCATGAACAGAAATTTGGCAGGTTCAGAGATGTTCATGAAACCTGAAGATATGCTGAAATTTGGTTCTATGATCCTTAACAACGGAAAATTGGGCAGCAAACAGATTGTCTCACAGAAATGGGTTCAGGAATCTACAGCTGAACATGTAAAACTGGATTCCTGGGATGTCATGCCGGATGCCAACGGATATGGCTACTACTGGTGGCGAAGAAAAACCAACGGCCATCAGGCTTTCGTAGCAACCGGTTATGGAGGTCAGCTTATCTGTGTAATTCCTGATTTAAAAATGGTAATTGTAACCACTTGCTTTTTGAATGATAAAAACAAAGGGAGATCCGATATTAAAAGGCTTCATTATTTCATTGATAAAATAACAAAGGAAGATCACATCAAATAACCCAATCCGGAATTTTTTAATACCCTACAATACAATCGCCGTGGTATTCTTCACTTCGGAAATCATAAATGAGCTGTGTGTACTTGCGATGTGCTGAAGTGTCGTCAGTTTCGTCAGCATAAAGCTGCGGTAGTCTTCAATATCTTTAACACCTATTTTAAGAATATAATCATAATCTCCGCTTACATGGAAACATTCTGTAACCTCCTGAAGATCCATCACCTCTTTTTCAAACTGCAATACAAATTCTTTTTTGTGCTGGCTCAGTTTTACGTGGCACAGGACTATGAAATTTTTCTTAACTTTACTCCTGTCCAGCAAGGCTACATATTTTGAAATAACCCCTGCATTTTCAAGTTTTTTTACACGCTCATAAACAGCTGTAACAGACAATCCAAGTTTTCCGGACAGTTCTTTGGTGGTTTGCTTACAGTCTTCCTGTAAAAAAAACAAGAGTTTCTTATCAGTTTCGTCAAGTTCCATAGATAATTTTTTGGTAAAAATTTAACAATCCCGAAGATACTAAATAAATTTTCTAAATAAACAATATTTTACAGTTTTATTTTCTATAAATTCAAATTTATATTGTAATAATTAGCAAATTAATGCAAATTGGGACGATAAAATAAAAACAATATTTATGGAAAACTTTAACGCAGCCAACGAGATCCAGGATCTTCAGTATTTTGGTGAATTCGGAGGAGTGAATCCTTCTATCTCTGATAGCTCTACGTATACATTCCTTTCTGCAAAGACCATGTTTGATACTTTCGAAGGAAATGCCGAAGGATGCTACCTGTACTCCAGACATTCATCTCCAATGAATCTGTATCTGGCGCAGGCCCTTGCCAAGATGGAAAATACAGAGTCTGCCAACGTTACAGCATCAGGAATGGGAGCTATTACTTCCGTTTTGATGCAGGTGTGCAAAAGTGGAGACCATATTATTTCAAGCAGAACCATTTACGGAGGAACCTATGCTTTTCTTAAAAACTTCATGCCTCAGTTTAATGTTGCAACCACTTTTGTTGATATCAACAATTTTGAGTCGATAGAAAAAGCCATTACACCTCATACTAAAGTTATTTACTGCGAAAGTGTGAGCAACCCGCTTCTTGAAGTGGCAGACCTTAGAAAGCTTTCTGAAATCTGTAAAAAACACAATCTGAAGCTTATTGTAGACAATACATTCTCTCCCCTTTCCATCTCTCCTACTTTATTCGGAGCAGATGTGGTGATTCATAGCCTGACGAAGTTTATCAACGGAAGCAGTGACACGGTGGGAGGAGTATATTGTGCAACTCAGGCATTTATTGATGACACCAAAAATGTCAATTCCGGAGCATGTATGCTTCTGGGACCTACGATGGACAGCTTAAGATCTTCAAGTATCTTAAAAAACCTGAGAACATTGCACATCAGAATCAAACAACACAGCCACAATGCGATGTATCTGGCTGAAAGATTCGAAAAAGACGGATTAAAAGTATCTTATCCGGGATTGCCGTCTCATAAAAACCATGAATTAATGAAGAGCATGCTTCATGAAGAATATGGATACGGCGGACTCCTGACGCTGGATGCCGGAACCACAGAAAAAGCAAATGAACTGATGGAATTGATGCAGACAGAAAACCTGGGTTATCTTGCAGTAAGCTTAGGGTTTTACAAAACCTTATTCTCATGCTCAGGAAAATCCACCTCATCTGAGATCCCGGAAGAAGAAAGAGCTTCCATAGGTATTTCAGACGGACTGATCAGATTCTCCATCGGTCTTGACCACGATATCAAAAGAACTTACCATAAAATGAAAGAGTGTATGCTGAAAGTTGGAGTTCTTAACCACCATGAAAACATTTCTATCATCTAAATTTATTGTAAAAAGGCTGTTTCATTTGGAACAGCCTTTTTTTATTTTTTTTAATTTATCAAAGTGGTTGTTGAGATTCCTACGGAATGACAAACTATGTGGGCAAGGTAAATGCATCGTTAGAATTATAAATGTTGAATAATTAATGCAGATTATATACACGGTGTCTTTGTCATTCCGTAGGAATCCAGACTACCACTTTGATCTGCAGTAGGAATTTAGAAGAATAAGATGGGTTTGTTGTAATGATTAATATGGACACGAGCAGCATACTCGCGCCAGCGAGGAAATATTTAACTGAAGATTACAGGACCTATTGTTATCTCCCATTTTTCGTTATTACCATACTTATATTTGTCTTCCAACAGAACTTGGGTACTGTCCACCCATTTCCATTTTGCATAATAAATAAATTCGCCATCATAAGGAGATTTTTCAATGATCTTTTTACGCTCTATCTCATTATTGTTTTTATCAGATAGTATAGAATAAACCTCAAAAACATCTATATCCCAATTACACCAAAAATTTATTTTGTGCTTTTTATCGGGAGATAATTTAGGAGTTCCTACGAAAAATTGATATTCCAGATTCTTTTCTAAGCAATTATTATAAGCATCTATCAATGGCTGCTTTTCCCACTTTTCAGCATCTGCGATCTGCATCATGCCATTATGGATAGCTTCCAACTGCATGCGCTTCTTGCCTTGTTTATCCAATTTTACATAGCTTAAAAAATCAAAATGATTTCGAATTGAAATAACGTCTGTATAACTTTCATAATATTCTAATAAATCCCCCCAATTATCTCTAATATTGATATTAGCTTTTACAACTTTTCCTGTATTCAATTCTTTTAACATAGAACAATATAATTCTTGTACACACCATGTTTCAGAATTAATAAACTGATTTTGATGTCCTTGCGTGTAACACGCCAATGTTATTTGGTTTAGCATTTTATTTAGGCCGTTTTTGGTTAAGAGGTGATACTCCATTATTTGCGTTTTTAAAAGCGTCGACTTTATCTTTTTCCCAATCAAGCGCATTTTTTCTATTTCCAAGGTTTCCGTCAATAACTCTACCCCCCACATTGGGATCGCTCTTATATTTTGTTTTCAGTTTTTGATTTATCCTTGAGGAACCACCATCTTTTATTTGTGTAGCACTTCGTTTTTGTCCACTTATTCCATACTCCAAAACACCTCCTGTCTTCTTGTCTAATATTTCATAACCATGTTGGGCCTTCTGACTCAGCTTAGAGTTTCCATGAACCGTCTTTACCGCATCTTTTACCTCTTCAAACCCTTTTACAGCAGGCGATCTTCCTCCTTGAGCGGTTAACATTCCTTCAGGTCCACCAGCAACAGATAGAAGTATAGTCCCCCAATCAAGAGCCCCGTTTGCTACTTTCTCTTTCAAGGATTCTTTAGGAACCCCTGTAAGCAAAGTCAGCCCGCCATCTTCACCAACTACAAGTTTATTTCTTACAGCGTCATTCGAGAAAAAATTAGCTGTTCTTGCAACATTATTGGCGACTGCGGCTCTTAGACTGTTAATCCCACCACCAATCATTTCTGCAAATTCTGCAGGATCACTAGGAAGATCTTGTGCTCTTTTTGTACTTTGCCACTCTAAGCCTTCCAGCTCTCTTCCATCAACAACTCTATTCTCTGAGAAGTTGTAATGTGACTGATATGTGTATTTTTCACTTAAAGGATCTACATTAAAGAACCTTCCTATCGCAGGATCATAGTTCCTCCATCGGTAAGAACTCCAGCCTGTTTCTGTCTGTTTTTCCTGCCCCTGAGAAGAGTATTTGTAATTTGGAGATATTGAATTGGCAGTAACTAGCTCTCCTCCAAACTCTAGCCCGAAAGGATAATAATGAGTAGCTCTGTCTATTGTAGGATTTCCGGAAGCATCTTTGTAGTATGCCAGTCTGATGTTTCCTACCTGATCGGTATAATTTATTAAAATTTAGGGTATTGTTTTCAATACCCTAAACTATTTCTAGCATAGTTGAAAAATTATAATAAAAGATAATATTTAAACCTTCTTTTTCCATCCTAAACCACCTCCCATTTCTTCCGCGTTATTTTTCTCAATCCATTCTATCGCAGATTTTGAATATAAAAAATCTTTATCATTAGAATATCTTTGCAAAAATTCTTTTTTAAAATCCTTAATCACGCTATCAGACCACTCACAAAATGAATTTGATTTTTTTTCCAGTTCATCATTTTCATTATAAAAGGATTTTACATAATAAAACCTACCTCGTTCTAATATATCTTTTTCTTTGGAAATGAATCCCCCCAAACTTAGCTCCAAGACTGGGCTTTTTCTTATGTCAAAGTATTTGATACCGTTCTTAGTTGATAATATTTTAGTTTCATGTAGAAAACGATTATTGGTCAAATAAACCATGGAAGGAAAATCGTTTTTCTGAGGCAATTGTTCCAACGGAAGAATTCTAAAATCATCAGTTATATTTTCTTCTAGGAGCACCTTTATCTCGTTAGTAGCAAAGAATTCATTAATTCTAGGATACTCATTTTCTGTTATAAAAAAATTTAATTGCTTCGAAGCCATTTCTGTTTAATTTTTAAATATTATGGTACAATTTTACCTGCATCACCTACTTTAGTAGGGAGAGTTTTTGGTGTCACTTGATTATATGGAACAAATTCTGGCCTTGTTCCAGTTGCTTTTTCAATATCATCTAACGCTTTTCTTTCTCTTGATACAGGTGTGCCATTTTTGTTTTGTTTTCCAACCTGTACCCGTTTAACTGCATTAGTTTTAGGATTTGTACCTTCTACATCTATAAATCTTTTACTTTTATTTCCATTAGGTGTTTTTACCATTACTTCATTTCTAATTTTTGTGAATCCTTCTGCTTTCAACTCTTCTTCAACATCATTTATTTTAGATTGATGCAACGGTCCTCCTGCTTTCCCATATGGATTAGGTACTTTTCCAATAGTTGTTTCTGCAATTCCAGCACTAGCTTCTGCCCCTGTGAAAACACCTTTCATTGCAGACCAAACTCGTCCAAAGAACCCTGAAGCACTTGCCGCCCTTACCGATAGTACAATTTCCTCAATTTCAAAAATCGGTGCAGAAATAACTAAGGTGTTCAGTTCCTGAATTGCATCAGCATGTTCTCTTAATCTGGAAGCTTCTACAGTATTACCCCGCGCATCAAGACTATTAGCAAGTTTTAATCTTTCTTCATAAACCTTTGCAGCATTTGTAGGCAAAGCCTCTAATCCTTCTAACTCCCTATGAGCTACTACTTTATTTTCTGAGAAGTTATAATGCGACTGGTAAGCGTATTTTTCACTTAAAGGATCAACATTAAAGAACCTTCCTATCGAAGGATCATAGTTCCTCCATCGGTAAGAACTCCAGCCTGTTTCTGTTTGTTTTTCCTGCCCTTGTGTAGAGTATTTGTAATTTGGAGATATTGAAGTCGCAGTAACTAGCTCTCCTCCAAACTCTAGCCCGAAAGGATAATAATGAGTAGCTCTGTCTATTGTAGAATTTCCGGAAACATCTTTGTAATACGCAAGCCTGATGTTTCCTACCTGATCGGAAAGTGCTTTGTTAAAATCTAGGGTATTGATTTCAATGCCCTAGATTAAGATTCTTAGAAATTAGCCATTTCATGGTTGTTTTGGTAATTTTTGTGGATTTATTACTGATTTCTAAACTCTTCAATTCTATGATTATAGTTTTTATTATCTTTAAAACTAACATACTGAATACCAAAACAAGGGTTTACATTCCCGTCCATTAATTTTGTATTATAAAAAGAAAAATGCTTTAATTTCTTCAACAGTTTGATCCATTTTAAGTCAGGAATATCTCCACAGTCTCCTAAAATTAATTTTTCCAGATTTAAACAATTTTTCAATTCATTATATTGAATTAATTTCCTACAATAGTCTAATATCAAAATTTCCAAATTTTCACAAATATTCTCAAGTCCCTTTAAAGTACTTAATTGACTACAATAATGTCCTTCGAAAATTTTTAACTTTGAGAGTTTTAATCCCTCAAAATTTTGAATATTACTTTCTGTAATATGTATTTTTTCTAGTGAGCCAGGGAGCTTAATGAATGAAAAGGATTTATTTTTAGGTTTAAACTTCCAAATGACTAATGTTTTCAGATGTATATTTTCTGACAAATCAATTTGTTCATTGTACCAATCAATTGAAAGGTGCTCTAACTCCTTAAATTGAGAATAGTCTATACTTGGTTTAGATTGGGAGTCATGAATATTAACTGTAATTTTTTTAAGATTATTTAATTCATATAAGCCTGAGCAATCAATATCAAATTTGTTTAAGTAAATTTCTTCAATAAAAGTTATGTCTTTTAAGAAAGATAAATCTTTAATAGAATCTGAATTGATAGAAATAGAACGAATTTTTTTTGATTTAATGTATTTTATTTCTTCAGACAAACTACGGTTGCTTCCTCCCTATGGCCAAAGTTTTACCATCTTCTGCGATAGCATATCCATTATTTATCATAATTTCTTGTTATTATATTTCTTTGTATCTTGCTCTCTATATCTGTCACCAGGAGACCTTCTTTGATTATAATTATTTTCACTTTTGTGACCAGGAGTCCCCTGATCCTTATCAGCATCTGTTTCCATTCTTTCAGATTCCTGTTTAAATGCTTCTCTATCATTTTTTGCTTCTGTCCAATCTGTCTTTTCTAAAGGATCATCATTCTTCTCTGCCTTTTCTTTACCAGATTTTGCTGCTCTTTTCTCATCTCCTTTTCCATGATATTTTTTACCGCTTTGATGAGTATTTGTGTATGATCCTGTTTTCTTATTCCCACTAGAAGAATCACCATCTTTACTCTTTCTTTTATTATCTCCCTCACTATTTAAGACACGATTGGCAAGGTTTATTCCTGTATAAGAAACCGCCACAAGAACATTAATTTGGGTACCTAAGCCCCGCATTAAGCCATTATAATTATTAATGGCATTACTTTTCATCTGCTCATACACTGCTGATCCTGCTCCCGGTTTCGCAGCGTATAGAGGCGGAGGTGTTAAAGCACCAGGTGCAAATATTGGTAGTGGTACAAATTCTAGCCCTTCCAGCTCTCTTCCATCAACAACTCTATTCTCTGAGAAATTATAATGCGATTGATATGCGTATTTTTCACTTAATGGATCAACATTAAAGAACCTTCCTATCGCAGGATCATAGTTCCTCCATCGGTAAGAACTCCAGCCTGTTTCTGTTTGTTTTTCCTGCCCTTGTGTAGAGTATTTGTAATTTGGAGATATTGAATTGGCAGTAACTAGCTCTCCTCCAAACTCTAGCCCGAAAGGATAATAATGAGTAGCTCTGTCTATTGTAGGATTTCCGGAAGCATCTTTGTAGTATGCCAGTCTGATGTTTCCTACCTGATCGGTATAGTTGTAAATATATTTATTCTGAACGAAGTCATAATAGCCCTCTGAAGTAGGCACAAAGTTTAATACATTATTGGTATATTGAAATCCATCCAGATAGTCTGTAGCAGAGGTGGTTTCGATATTCGTTTTGCCGGAACCGAAGGTATAGATCTTTTTAAGCTTGGTTCCATCTGCTTTGTATACATATTTTGTATTGACATTGAAAAGCAGATTGTAATAATCCCGTGATTTATATAAAGAATTGAATTCTATTTGATTGGGAAGATTCAGAAAATTGTAATTGATCTTTAATATCCCTTTATCCAAATGGGTAGTCATATTCCCGTTACCATCATAGGCAATCTCATTTCCTGAAACGTCGGGGTAACCAGCATAATTTCCGGAAGTATCATTCACCCTGGCAAGTCTGTTCCCGGTGTATGTATACCCCAGATTATCCATCACTACAGCTCCTCCGTTGGAGAGCAGGTTTCTTTTAAGGTTTGGATATTCCCGTTGAGATCATAAGTGAGAGATTCGTTGTAATAATTGTTCTGAGGTACAGTTGCATTGGGTTCAGAGTAGATTCCGTTTTTGAGCCTGTCTAATGCATCATATTGATAATTATACCTTCTGAATGTTCCGGTATCTGCACTTGACCAGTCTATTTCTGCAATATTCCCGTTATATTTCCCTGTAGACACCGTAGAATACGCGGGATTATGGTATTTCAGCTCATAGGCAAAGAGCTTTCCGTTCAGGTTGGCAGGATCATTCACTTTGGTAAGCCATCCACGTATATTGTAGGTTTGATCTATCGACTGTAAAGGAGTACCCGTGGTATTTCCTGTTTTTTTATTGATAAGCTGTCCCAGGTCATTGTAGGTGTTTTCTGCCAGCAGTTCTTCCATTTGGCTGTTCACCTTGTGATAGTGTTTCAGCAGTCTTTTCTGGTCATCATATACAAACCTTTCCTGGAGGGTAACCTCAGCATCAGAAGCTCCTTTTTTGTGGTAGGTATAGCTTTCGTCTACAGCCCCGGAGAAATCAAGCCTGAATTCCTTTTTCGTATATCCGCCCAGGTGATTCCAGCTTTTCTCCGCTACTTTTTCCCCTTTGGTGTTATAGTAGAAATAGGTTTTGGTCCAGTTATCATCCTCAATATTTTTTACATAAGATGCTGTGGGCAGCCCTTGGGTATTGGCACCTCCGTTAAGCGCCTTGTCTTCATTCACTACATATTGATCGAGGATTTTTGCAGGAGGAAATTCCTTAGTGTCCCTTGGATAGGAATCATAGTAATGAACAGAAAGAAGCGTCTGGAAATTGGTAAAAAGCGTATTGGTATAATACACCACAATCCCGTTTTTGCTAAAACCTGCAGCTGTAGGGGTTTCGCTGATAACAAGATTGGTAATCTGTCCCTGTAGATCTGCGCGGCTTCCTCCTTCAATAAGTCCGGTATAGGCAACACGGCCAAAAGCATCATATTTGGTCAACAGCCATTGTCCTTTATTTTTCAGGTTCACATCCTGGGTAAGCACCGGGCGGTCAGAAGCATCATACACTACAGATTCCCAATCATCCCTTCCGGGCAGTCTTTTTTCCACCTGCCTGTACTGGCCGTCGTAGCGGTATTGATAACAAAGGCTGTTGACAATATCCGTGGTAACCACATTATTATTCTGCTCAATCTTTTTTACTGCTAAAGCGGGAATAACAAATGCCTTTTGCCCGTATTCATTATAGACATAATAGGTGTCAATATTTTGGGTTCCATCAGTACGGCGTACAAAACAGTTTCACCACGTCCGTTCTGAAACTCTATGACGGGAGTTCCGTCTTCATCGGTTACGGTATTCTTGTATAAAGTTCCCGGAGCATAAAACTCACTGCCCGGTACTATGGATACAGAGGAAATGGTTTTATGATCTGTTCCAGATGTAGCTGTGGTTGTACTCGTGATAAATTTCTTTACCTCTGAACCAAGGTTCACTTCATAGGTAAGCTTTTGTGTATGTCCGCCCGCCATTTTCCAGGGGTCACCAGGCTGAGCCACTTGCTTTAGCCTGTCTAAGGGAGAATTCTCCATCTCCTTTTCCGTATAGGCATTAGCAGTTCCGTAGTAAGAATTAGCCGCAGTTTCATTGGTAATCCCAGTATGGATCGCTGAATTTAGGGTATTGGCAGGAACTGGAAGAATATCCTTTACCTGTCTTCCGAAGGCATCATAAGTAATGGGAGTCACCAGATCTTTTCCTGTTGTGGTCGCTTTTACACTGATTATCTGTTTGGGTCTTCCCAGTCCATCGAAATAGGTAAGGGTTTCTGTCTTTTTGCTGCAGTCTCCGCTCAGGCAGGTTTGGGATTGTATATAGTTTTCTGAGATACTTTGTGCAGAGGTCAGCATGGCGATCAACAGCAGACCTAATAGGTGTATTTTTTTCATGGGTGTTTTTTTCATGGGTGCTTACTGTTTATAGTGATACCTGAATTCTTTCACCACTTTATAGCGGTAGGTTCCGGTATTATCCCTTTTTCTTACCTGAACCTGTTTCAGTCTGTTAGCGCTGTCATAGACATAGAGTTCCCTGATTCCTGACGGTGGGGTTATGGTGGTTACTCCTACCAAAGGATCGTAAGTATACTTGGTGGTCATTCCCACAGGCTGAAAAGAATCGAGAGCTTGTAATAACTCAGCCTCTTTGGTGGGATCTGCTGCATCTTCATTGGATTGGGTTACAATGGTGGCTATTTGGGTGTCTTTCTGCCACACTACTTCCTGAGCGGGTACGCCGAGGACCGTGCATAGAGTGAATGCACTGAGATCATTTTTTTTCATTCCCGTGTTGTTTTTAAGTTAACATAGTTTATCCTGATAGATCATGGTTTATCCAATTCTTTTTTATATTGTGTTTTTGAGAATCGGATGCTTTTATAGGCTCAGAAATATTTCAAAACTATTTATAATAATATTCTTTAGGGGTGAAAAATATTGTAATTTATGTGCATAAAATCAGGCTTCAATGTGTACACATTAAACTGATATTGAATAATTTAAAAGCAGTTAAAGAATATCCAGCGAATGGGTATAACCGAATAAAAATTTCATAGTTATTGCTTTTTAACCCTAATTGCCGGATGGTAAAAATGTGACCTATTTGTACGAATGTTACTTTGATGTATGCAAAAATATTCTCGTGAAGCAACAGAATAAAATAACAAAAGATCCGGAGTAATGTTCCGGATCTTTTTATTTCTGCTGAAAAAGTATATAACCTGTCTTTTGCGGTTGGGAAATCCTCCGCTGGCGTTCTGAACTTCTCCGTATATGTTTTTAATCTCAATGATGGGATTATGCAACCGGAAATCTGATATAACAGACCTTAACGGAAAGCAAGCAGACCCCGAAATAGTATGCTGAAACCTCAAATTATAACCTTACTTCTCCAATTTATATATTGATACCCCATGCAATGTATTATTTAGGCAGCAGTTAATTGTCGTAAATGTTGTGTATACTCTTTTATAGTTTTTGGCTAAAGCCGTTGGAAGATGTTATTGATGATTAAATGGGCTAAAGCCCATTCCTACTGAATCCAAACTTATCGCCTCTTCGAAATAACAACCTTTGTGTATAATCTTTTAGATTTTGGCTAAAGCCATTGGAAGATGTTATTGATGATTGAATGGGCTAAAGCCTATTCCTATTGAATCCAAACTCATCGCTTCTCCGAAATAACAAGCTTTGTGTATAATCTTTTAGGTTTTGGCTAAAGCCGTTGGAAGATGTTATTGATTTATTAAATGGGCTAAAGCCCATTCCTACTGCATTTTCTTTTGCAGACAATTCCGTGTTACTTTTTATAGTAGTGATGTGGAAAAGCATCCTCAGGTTTCATTCTGAAAACATTCAGCAAAATCCAGGATTTCAGGAATCCATACCCGTAAGAAAACATTTGAATATAGGTGGAAACCACTGCCATACCGGCAATACTGATATTTTTAGTCAGCAATAAAGCATGAAACAGCACCAAAAAGGTATATAATCCATAGAAGGCAAGGATGATCCCTCTATGCATAATAAAATACTCCAGGAAGCCCATCACATATCCCAACATAAATAAAGTAGGAAAGGCAAAAGAAATCTTCACATAATTAGGGTGTCTCTGATTAAGAATCGGTCTTGCACAGCCAAACTGATAGACCTGCTTGGAAAATTTCCCAAAATCAACTCTGCGCTTATGATATACTGCAATATCATCAAAAAAAGCAGTGGTAAAACCGTTTTCCCAAAGGGTCATAGACAAATCCGGATCCTCTCCTATTCTCATTTCAGAAAATCCGCCTACTTTTTGAAAAACAGCCTTTTTCACGCCCATATTAAAACTTCTGGGCTGAAATTTAGAAACGGCTTTCTTACTTCCTCTAATTCCTCCTGTAGTAAAAACAGAAGTCATGGAATAGGAAATAGCCTTCTGCATCAGATTGAATCCTTTATGAGCCTTATCTGCTCCTCCAAACGCATCACAGGGAATCGTCAGGATATCGTTTTTAATATGTTCAATATAATCTTTTTCAACGATGACATCACTGTCTACAAAAACCAGCCATTCATGGGCTGCTCTTGCTGCGCCATAATTTCTTGTCAGTCCTGGTCCCGAATTATCCTTTCTGAAATATTTAATATCCAACCCTTGTTCAAAGTTTTTGATGGTTGACTTCAGGTCGATCAGAGAACCGTCATCTACAATAATGATCTCAAACTCCTTATCCGTCTGTTGGGTAAGAGAAGTCAGCAGCTCAAAAAGTTCGTCTTTTCGGTTGTAAATGGCAACGACAATGGAAATAGTAGGCTTCAAATTGAAAATTTTTCAAAATTACTTATTCGCAGAACAACCTACAAACAGTTTAACAGCTTATTCAGAGAAATTAACGAAGTTCTATTTTATCCTTCTCATTGTATGGGTTTTACTGATGAAATTCTGAGCCAACAAATTTGACATTTTAAACAAAATGGACACAGGAAATCCATCCTAATTTTGCTATAGAAATTTAAAACAATAAAAAATGGAATTTACAATCAATGCATTGCAACAGCCTGTTCAATCAGGATTCAATGCGTATTCAACAGCGCAGGAAGTTATTAAAGGAATGGATCTTACCGGAAAAACAGTGATCATCACCGGCGGTTATGCAGGAATTGGTCTTGAAACCACAAAAGTATTGACCTCAGCCGGAGCACAGGTCATTATTCCGGCAAGAGATATTGAAAAGGCACGAAAAAATCTCTCAGGGATTGAAAATTTTGAACTTGAAGAAATGGATCTGATGAATCCATCTTCTATTGATGCTTTTGCAGAACGATTTACAGCATCAGGAAAAAGCCTGGATCTGCTTATTAATAATGCAGGAATCATGTGGGTTCCTCTTCGCAGAGACAGCAGAGGTTTTGAATCTCAGCTGGCAACCAATTACTTTGGGCAGTTTCACCTTACCGCAAAATTATGGCCGGCTCTGAAAAAAGCTAACGGCGCAAGGGTAATCAGTGTTTCTTCTTATGGACATCAGATGTCTCCTTTTGATTTTGAAGATCCTAATTTTGAGAGAAGAGACTATGATACCCTATCCGGATACGGACAATCCAAAACAGCCTGTAATCTGTTTGCTGTAGCACTGGATGAAAGAGGAAAAGAATTCAACATCAGAGCGTATTCTCTTCATCCCGGTTCTGTATATGGAACTGACCTGGGCAGAGAAGAGCCTATTGAGCTTTTTAAACAGCTTGGAACCCATGATGAAAACGGAAATATCAAACCGGAGGTTGAGGCAAGATTAAAAACTGTTTCCCAAGGGGCTGCCACTACAATCTGGTGTGCCGTAAGCCCACAGCTTAAGGAAATTGGCGGTGTATATTGTGAAAACTGCGATATTGCGGAAATAGACCATGGACAAATTGAGCACCGGTTTGATGAACCGGCAACCATCCGGGGAGTCCAGTCTTATTCCATCGATAAAAAAAATGCTGAGCGTTTATGGAAATTAAGTGAAGAAATGCTGGGTTTCCGGTTTGATGCCTAATAATTGTTTTTTAAATACATTTGTAATGCAAAACTTCTGACAATGGATTTCCAGATACAATACCTCACACCGGATATCAAGCTTTCCAGTTATGATGATAAACTGTTCAAAACCGAAACAGTGTTTGAATACCATATGCTGGTCTGGTTTATATCAGGAGAAACGAAGATTATTCAGGCCGATAAAACCTATATTTTCAAAGCAGGAGATATTTTTCTGATCCCAAGGAATCATCTGGCCACGATTATTAATTATCCTAAAGACGGACTTCCTCATAAAGCAGTAGCCATGCATCTTACCACAGAACGTCTGAAAGATTTTTACCGTTCGGTTGGGGAGCAAAGAAAGACAGGATATCGGGAAGCCAGCATTCACAGCTTTGACAGTCATCCGCTTCTGAACAGCTGTCTTGCTTCTCTAATCCCCTATTTTGAGATGGAGGGGCCGTTTCCTGAAAACATTGCTCATTTAAAGATTACCGAGGCAATCAGTATTGTAAGGGAAATTGATCCGGATATAGATTCTATACTTGCCGACTTCGATGAGCCTGGGAAAGTGGATCTGATTCATTTTATGGAAAAGAATTATATGTTCAATATGCCTTTGGAGCGGTTCGGATATCTTACAGGAAGGAGTTTATCTACTTTCAACCGTGATTTCAGAAAGATTTTTCAAACAACACCGCAGCGTTGGCTCACCCAAAAGCGTCTTGAACTCGCCTTTTATCATTTGTCTGAAAAGAATAAAAAGCCTTCTGATGTTTTCCTGGAAGTAGGTTTTGAAGATCTGTCGCATTTTTCGCACGCCTTTAAAAAGCAGTATGGATTTGCGCCTTCACTGGCACGATAAAATAAAATAGGTTGTACTTATGGGTACAACCTATTTTTATTATTTAATAAATTGATTATCTACTATAATTATTTTTCCTTAGAAATATCCGGATTTTTCGGATCCTTCTTTTGAGATATCACATTATGATTTAAAGCCTTTCTTTCAGGTTTTGAAGGTGATTTTGAACGTGACGATTTTGATCCGGAACTAAACAGTCCAAACGCATCCAAAACTATATCAAATACATCTAAAAAATTCCAGGACATTTTTAATCTCAGAGTTTATTAATTATTACCTTCCAGTTTATGTACTTTCTTCGTTCCCTCATACATTTCGTACTGTAAAAATCTCGTTTCCAGTTTTCCGTTGAAAAGTTTGATCTTTCTTGAAGGACGTAAACCGATTTTCTTCACCGCTTCAAGATCAGAAGAGATCAGCCATGCTAAGGTATTCGGATAATTGGTTTTAAAAGTATCTCCGATTTTCTTGTAGAAATCATCATCATTGATGGAAATTCTCTCATCATACGGAGGGTTGAAGACCATTAATAATGGGAACAATTCTTTTTTAGAATCAAAGAAATTCTGTTTTTTGATCTCAATTACATCTTCCATCTCTGCCGCTTCTACGTTCATTCTTGCAGCATTCAGCATTCTTGCATCGATGTCATACCCAACAATTTTTCCATCAAACTGTCTGACTCTGTTAATTCTGAATTCTTTGATTTTTGCAAACAGGTCTGCATCATAATTATTCCAGTTCTGGAATCCGAATCTTTTTCTGAAGATCTGAGCCGGAAGATCCATTGCAATCATTGCTGCTTCAATCAATAGTGTTCCGGAACCGCACATAGGATCCAGGAAATTTCCTTTTCCGTCCCAGCCCGCCAGCTGAAGCATTCCGCTTGCCAACACTTCATTGATAGGGGCTTCTCCCTGTTCTGTTCTATATCCTCTTTTGAATAAAGGATCTCCTGATGAATCCATTGAAATCATCACCAGCTCCCTGTCAATATGAAGGTGGAATTTGATATCCGGATTTCTTGTTTCTACATTCGGGCGTCTTTTGAATTTGTCCTGAAAATAATCCACAATGGCATCCTTCATTTTTAAAGTCACAAACTGAGAATGCTTGAACGTTTCAGAATTTACCGTAGCATCAATAGAGAAAGACTGGTCAACATCCATGAAGTTTTCCCATTCAAATTTGAACAGTCTGTCATAAAACTGATGTTGATTAAAAGCCTTGAACTCATGAATCGGAACCAGAATCTTCAATGCTGTTCTCGCAGAGTAATTGATTTTATAAAGAAAACCAAGATCTCCTTCACAATTTACTGCTCTGTTTTTGATTTCAACATTTCTTCCCCCCAATTTTTTGATTTCTTCTGCCAGAATCTGCTCCAATCCGAAGAATGTCTTTATCTGTATTTTAATATTTTCTGTATCCATAAGTATGAATTAAAAGATTTAAAGTTTTAAAAATTAAAAGATTAGCTATCCAACTTCTTGTCCAATTGAAATTTTCAATCTCTTAATGTTGTAAAATACTTTGCTTTTAACCGCACAAATTTAGTTATTTTTGCATTATGGAATGGTTTGAATCTTGGTTTGATACCCCTTATTATCATTTGCTTTATAGCAACAGAGACTATACTGAAGCTGAAAACTTCATTACAAAGCTTACTGCGGACCTTCAGCTTCCGCCTCAGTCGAAAATCATAGATCTTGCCTGTGGAAAGGGAAGACACTCTGTTTTCCTCAATAAATTAGGGTATGATGTTTTGGGTCTTGACCTATCAAGACAAAGTATTGAATCTGATAAACAGTATGAAAATCAAACACTGATTTTTGAAGTTCATGATATGAGAAACCCAATTGACGCAGATCCTATGGATGCTGTATTCAACTTATTTACAAGTTTTGGGTACTTTGATAATGAAAATGATGATAAAAAAGTATTTCAATCGGTTTATAATGCATTGAAGCCCGGAGGATATTTTGTCCTTGATTATCTGAATGAAGCGTATGTAAGAAATACACTGATCCCTGAAACAACAGTCACACGCAGTGATATTGATTTCAGGATTCTGAAAAAAATCGAAGGCAGGCATGTCATCAAAGATATCCGTTTTGAAGCTGACGGTAAGCCGTTTCATTTTTTTGAAAAGGTAAAGCTTCATACATTGGAAGCCATTCACAACTATGCCTCTGAATGTGGCTTTGAAAGAATAAAAATCTGGGGAGACTATCAGCTGAATGAATTTAATAAAGAAAATTCCCCACGTTGTATCAATTTATTTAAGAAAAAATAATGACAACAGTACTTTTACTGATTTTAAGTGTCGTAACAGGCGTATTTCTGGGAAAACACTTTGGTAAAAAAGAAAAACTGGCTAAAAATCTTTTGATATTGAGTGCCGGTTTTTTAATTACGATCTGTCTCAATGAAGTTTTCCCTCAGGTGTATACCTCTGCCGGAAGCAGTAATCTTGGGATATTCGTCATCGGAGGAGTTCTTCTTCAGATGATTCTGGAAGCACTTACCAAAGGTTTTGAACACGGACACTTCCATCATCATAGTGAACATAATATCCTTCCCGTTGCTTTAATGGTAGGATTATTCATCCATGCTTTCATTGAAGGAATTCCTCTTGCCAATGAAACGCACGAGATGTCTCCTTACCTTTGGGGGATTGTCTTTCACAATCTGCCTATTTCATTTATTCTGGGGGCATTTTTATTTAACAGAAAGGGAGAATCAAAAAGTTCGTCCTCTTATCCTTCTATTCTTATTGTAGCCTTATTTGCCCTGGCTTCTCCAATGGGAATGTTATTAGGAAACTATTTCAATCCTGATCTTCAGCCTTATTTTCTGGCTATTGTAGGGGGAATATTTCTTCATATTTCTTCTGTCATCATTTTTGAAAGTAATAAAAATCATAATATAGACTGGGTAAAAATCGGACTGGTTGTTTTAGGAGTTTCACTTGCATTGATGATGCATGTTTTCCATCAGCATCCTACCGCTGTTCATTCTCATTAAAAAGTAAAAAAGCTCCGGAATCCGGAGCTTTTTATGGTATAACGCTTTAATTATCAAAGCTTAGAATTTCCATCCTAATGTAAGGAAGAAATTATTTCTGTTACTTTTTACATCACTTACTGCATAAGCATCACTTTGGAAGCTGTTTTTAGCAGAATAATAAGATGAATCAAAATTACCATCCATATATCCTCTCATGAAAGGATTACTATATTTGGATGAGATATTCTGATAAGAAGCATCCACATAGAATGATTTGAAATCATATCCGATACCCAGTGAAAGTGTATTTCTGTCACTTAGCATAAGATTGCTGTAAGACTGATCACCTACAGTACCAGCATCGTTAAATCTGCTGATGGTAAGTGCATCAAAAGGACTTGACTGGTAAGAATAACCACCTCTCAATCTGAACTGCTGTACTCTGTACTCCGCCCCTACTCTTACTTCTGAAAGATTCTTGTAATTATCTTTAAAGAAATCATTCAACTCTCTTTCTGCTCCTCCATATACTTTATAATCAGGTTTTGTAAGTCCAAGCGTATAGTCTACATTCAAAGAGAAGTTTTTACTTGCTACAAAGGCAGCACTCACAGTTGCTTTAAGCGGTGAAGTAAACTTTCTGTTCTCAGCTCCCATATCATCCCCGTAAACAGGATCATTATAGAAATAATAATTTCTGTCTATTGTCCAGAATGTAGGCGTTTCAAGAGATGCTCCCACTCTGAAATTAGGACTTAGCTTTCCGATTACCCCTAATGAAGCTGAAAAACCAGAAGATCTTTCTGAATAAGGAGTATCTTGTTTA
Organism: Chryseobacterium sp. Marseille-Q8038; assembly: GCF_965111995.1. Taxonomy (NCBI): domain Bacteria; kingdom Pseudomonadati; phylum Bacteroidota; class Flavobacteriia; order Flavobacteriales; family Weeksellaceae; genus Chryseobacterium; species Chryseobacterium sp. Marseille-Q8038. Next base: position 2,235,062 of record NZ_CBCOPN010000001.1, read on the forward strand.
CTGAATCCTTCTGTGGAATTATTGGTCAGATTTCTGTAAAACAAGCTGTCATACTGATCCAGTGAAGCATTGAAAAAATTGAAACCTGCTCCTAAATATAAATTATGATTATAATTGGCTCCCACCCCAAAACTCATCTTTGACAAGTTACCGTATCTTTCATACAGATGACCCGCCAATGCTGCATCTTTGGTAATATCATCTTTATCAAAAGCATAGACGATATTATTATTTCCCGGGGACTGGATGACATTGTCCAGAGTCTGGTTAGAAAAATTAATACCAATATTGATAAACTTCCATCCAGTTTCTGTCATCAAAGGAAAAGCAATTACTCCTCCTGCATTCCCAAGATCTCCTTTGGTTTTGCTATAATCTATTGTAGATCCTCCTAAAGAACTGGTGTTTTTATTTCCTAAAATAGATAAAGTTCCTGAAACCTCTCCTGAAATAGCTACTCCTAAACCTGCCGGGTTAGTAAGCAAAGAGTTTGCATCACCACCTAGCGCACCATTAGCTCCAGCCATCGCATTAAACTTAGCTGATCCCACCATAGGAGTACTTGAGTAAACCTCTACAGTATTTCTTATGACAGAAACATCCTGAGCCTGCGCATAAAATGCAGCAGAAATACTCATTAATACTAAAGATTTTTTTAACATTATTTTTTTATAGTTTATTAATTTGAAAATTATCTGAAGCCACCTCTGCCGCCGCCACCGGATCTCATTCCGCCGCCGCCTGAAGAACCGCCTCTGAAGCCGCCTCCACCAGAGTTGAAGCCACCACTGGATCTGAAACCTCCTGAATCATTAGATCTGAAGCCTCCATTATTGTTGTTATATCTTGGCTGTGGTTGCTGATAATTATAATTAGGTCTTGTTTGTGGTGCAGAATTACGGAATCCACCATTGGAATTCGTATTTCTGAAACCACCTGAATTGGTATTTCTGAAGCCGCCCGAATTGGTGCCATTACTGTTTCTGAATCCACCATTTGAGTTTGCATCTCTGAAACCACCATTATTATTGGTATTTCTGAAACCACCGTTACTATTTCTGAAACCTGAATTAGCGGTATTGGTTCTGTACACTGCATTACCTACCCCTGTATTCTGGAATCCGCCTCCGCTGATACCACTTCTTCTGTAAACAGGTCTGTTGTAGTAGCCACCACCCCAGTAACCTCCTCCGTATCCCCAATATGGGTTTCCGTAGTATCCGCCCCAGAATGGATCATAGTATCCTCCATAACCATATCCCCAGTATGGACTTCCCCATCCGATAGAGCCTCCCCAGCCCCAGCCGAATGATCCGCCCCAACCCCAGGACATACTTGCACCCCAGCCCCAGCCACGGTTCATACCCCAGCCCCAATACGGGCTATAACCACCATACCATCCCCAAGGAGATCCCCATCCCCATGAGTTATTGTCATAATAGTTGGTTTGAGAACCTGCATAAAGTCCCCAGTCTGAATCTGTAGCATTGGAGTTCCAGTTTGTATTGGTATTACTCCAGTCATTATATCTGTTTTGCTGCTCTCTGGAATTCGTTTGTGCATTTTGAATTACATTGGAATCCTGATAGTAGTCATAATATTCTCCTACTCTGTTTCCGCTATCATTAATGATAACTCCTTCAGGTAGCGTATCCTTATTGGGGTCGTAATACACCCCATCGGTCTCGCTATACCCTCCCATCTGAGCACCACAAGACACAAGTAATAATCCGCCTGATATAGCCAATACCCCTTTGGATCTTAGCAGACCAAGCAAATTTTTATGTATATTTCTTTTCATGATAACGTAAAAATTTTTAATTTAAATTATATTTGCAATCTGTACCAAAAATGTACCAAAATACTGGTAAAAAAATCTATCAAAAATAGATTTTTATTTTTAGATAACAATAATGTACAAAAGTTAAAAAAATTTTAAAAAATAATGGCAAAATTAACCTCAAGAAGCGAAGATTACAGCAAATGGTATAATGAGCTGGTTGTAAAAGCTGATTTAGCTGAAAACTCAGGCGTGCGTGGATGTATGGTGATCAAACCGTATGGCTATGCGATCTGGGAAAAAATGCGTGATGAAATGGATAAAAAATTCAAAGAAACAGGTCACGTTAACGCATACTTCCCGCTTTTTGTGCCCAAGAGCTTATTTGAGGCTGAGGAAAAAAATGCAGAAGGTTTTGCAAAAGAATGTGCTGTTGTTACCCACTACAGATTAAAAACCGACCCGGACAATCCTTCCAAGCTGATTGTAGATCCGGATGCAAAACTGGAAGAAGAACTTATTGTTCGTCCTACTTCAGAAGCAATTATCTGGAATACTTACAAAAACTGGATTCAGTCTTACAGAGACTTACCAATATTGATCAACCAATGGGCGAATGTTGTTCGTTGGGAAATGAGAACACGTCTTTTCTTAAGAACCGCAGAGTTTTTATGGCAGGAAGGTCACACCGCTCACGCTACAAAAGATGAAGCGGTAGAAGAAGCAGAAAAGATGAATAAAGTATATGCAGATTTTGCAGAAAACTTTATGGCAATGCCGGTAATTCAAGGATTAAAAACGCCATCTGAAAGATTTGCAGGAGCTGATGAAACCTATTGTATTGAAGCATTAATGCAGGACGGAAAAGCTTTACAGGCAGGAACATCTCACTTCTTAGGACAGAATTTCGCAAAAGCATTTGACGTAAAATTCACCAATAAAGAAGGAAAGATAGAACATGCATGGGCTACCTCATGGGGAACATCCACTCGTTTGATGGGAGCTTTGATTATGACACACTCTGATGATTTCGGATTGGTACTGCCTCCTACGCTGGCACCGATTCAGGTGGTGATTGTTCCGATCTTTAAAGGAGAAGAGCAGTTAGAACAAATCAGTGAAGTCGCTTTGGACATTCAGGCTAAACTGAGAGCTAAAGGTATTTCTGTGAAATTTGATAATGATACTCAGAACAAACCAGGATGGAAATTTGCAGAATATGAATTGAAAGGAGTTCCTGTAAGAATTGCAATGGGACCAAGAGATCTGGAAAATAAATCTGTGGAAATCGCGAGAAGAGATAATCTGACGAAAGAAGTTCGTTCTATTGAAGGGCTAGATTCGTACATTGAAGAGCTATTGAAAACAATTCAACAAGACCTTTACAATAAAGCATCTGAATTCAGAAAAGATAATATGACGAAAGTTGATACTTATGAAGAATTCAAAAAAGTTCTCGAAGAGAAAGGTGGATTCATCTATGCTCACTGGGATGGTACAGCTGAAGAAGAGGAACAAATCAAAGATGAAACAAAGGCAACCATCAGATGTATTCCTTTGGATGATGATATAGAAGAAGGAATTTCATTAATTTCCGGAAAACCTTCTAAGAGACGTGTATTATTCGCAAAAGCTTATTAATAATTTTAATGATTTAGAAAAAAATCGTTAATTTTTAAAGAAATATTCAAAAAAAAGTGACATTTGGACAGATTTTTGTTTAATTTTATCTCAACATTAATCAAAAAAATTTATTATTATGTCTTTAAATGTCATTGATTTAATTAAAGGACAATTAGGTCCCGCTTTAGTTTCACAGGCTGCATCGCAGTTTGGAGAAAGTGAATCCGGTATTTCTAAAGCAATTGGCGGATTATTACCTGCTGTAGTAGGTGGATTAGCCAATAACGCAGATAAGCCTGGCGTTGTGGATGCTATTACACAAGCCTCTTCAAGTGGAATTTTAGGAAATTTATTAGGTGGTTCGTCCAGCAATCCTATTATTTCGAACTTGTTGTCTTCAATTTTTGGAGATAAAGTAAGTGCATTAGTTAATTCCATTGCCAGTTTTTCAGGAGTCAGCAATACCTCTGCAGGTTCTTTGTTAAACCTGGTGACTGGAGCTACAGTAGGCACTGTTGGAAAATATGCAGCAGACAATAATTTGGGTGCTTCAGGTATTTCCAGCTTACTGAATGATCAGAAAGGCGTTATTTCTTCTTTATTGCCGGCAGGTCTTTCTTTGGCTTCCTTTGGATTAGGAGCTGAAAATTGGTTTGGTCAGGCGAAAGAAACAGTTTCTTCAGTAACTTCTACTGCTAAAGATAACCTTGCAGAAGGTGTTGCTACAGCAAGAGAAAATGTTTCCGAAGGAGCTAGAGAAGTAAGAGAAAGATTTGAAAATAATAACAATAATAATCAAGGCGGAGGTTCAATCTGGAAATGGTTGCTTCCGCTTTTATTATTGATAGCCGCTGCTTATTTCTTATGGAAACAGTGTGAGAAAAAACAGACGACTACAACTACGACCACTACGTCTGATTCTGCAGCTACCAGCTCCACTACAGATACAGCAGCTGCTACAGGAACAGCAACTCCTGCTCCTGCAACAGCTAAAACGGATGAAAACATTGATCTTAACGGAGTGATGTTAAAAGGCTACAAAGGCGGAATGGAAGATCAGATGATTACCTTCCTGAAATCCGGAGCATACAAAAACGCAGCTGATGATTCAGCATTGAAAGATAAGTGGTACGATTTCGATCATGTTAATTTCAAAATGGGAAGTTCTTCTGAACTTGAAGCAGGTTCACAAGGACAGCTGGATAACTTAGTGGCTATCCTTAAAGCTTTCCCTGATGCAAAAATCAAAATCGGAGGTTATACTGACAAAACAGGAAATGAGGCTAGCAACGTAAAACTGTCAAAAGCCAGAGCTGAATTCATCAAAGCTGCTTTAGCAAAAGCAGGAGTTGGTGCTCAGGTTCTGGAAGCAGAAGGCTATGGAAGTCAATTTGCAAAAGTAGATGCAAAAGCTTCTGATGCTGAAAGAGCTGCTGACAGAAAAATGTCTGTAAGATTTGCAAAATAGTCTTTAGATTTAATAAAAATTAGGTCCCGGGAATCAATTTCCGGGATTTTTTTATGCTATGATTTTTCTGTTTACATTTATTTAATTAAATTTGTTAGTCATTTCTAACATTTATGAATTTCAATATAAAAAGCGCCTGGCGAAAAGATAAAACAAACCATTCCTTATCAGAGGTTTATTCATCTATCAAAGTACCTAAAAATGCCACTTTCTGGAGAAAATATCTGGCATTTGCAGGACCAGGACTGATGATTGCTGTAGGCTATATGGATCCCGGAAACTGGGCTACCGATATTGCCGGAGGCGCTCAGTTTGGATATACACTCCTTTCAGTAATTCTTATCTCCAATATTTTTGCGATGGTTCTACAGCATTTATCCGTGAAACTCGGAGTTGTTGCAGAAAGAGATCTTGCACAGGCATGCAGAGACCACTTTAGCCCTACTACCAATTTTATTCTGTGGGTATTCTGTGAAATCGCGATTGCCGCCTGTGATCTCGCCGAGGTTATTGGTTCAGCCATTGCACTGAACCTGCTATTCCATATCCCGTTAACCTGGGGAATTGTCATTACAACAGTAGATGTTTTGATTATTCTTTTACTTCAGGCCAAAGGCTTCCGATGGATTGAGAGTATTGTAGGTGGCCTTATATTCATCATTCTGGCTTGTTTCGTGTATGAAATTGTCATTTCACAGCCTGCTTTCAATGAAATTCTGGGAGGCTTGGTTCCACAAAAAGAAATTATTCAGAATCCGGCTATGCTTTATATTGCCATCGGAATTTTAGGAGCCACGGTAATGCCTCACAATTTGTATCTTCATAGCAGTATTGTACAGACCAGAGATTATACCCGTGACACTGAAGGAAAAAAAGAAGCGATAAAATTTGCCACCATAGACAGCACAGTTTCATTAATGCTTGCTTTCTTCATCAATGCAGCAATCCTTATTCTGGCAGCCGCTACATTCCATACTACAGGAAACGAACATGTGGCTGATATTCATGATGCCTATAAAATGCTGACTCCTATTCTGGGAGCTTCTATGGCAAGTATTGCGTTTGCCATTGCTTTATTAGCATCCGGACAAAACTCTACATTGACTGGAACCCTTGCCGGACAGATCGTAATGGAAGGATTCCTGAACATCAGATTAAAACCGTGGCTGAGAAGATTGATCACCAGACTTATTGCTGTAATTCCTGCACTTATTGTTGCCATTCTTTACGGAGAACAGGGAACCACTGAATTATTGGTTTTAAGCCAGGTAATTCTATCCATGCAGTTGAGTTTCGCCGTTGTTCCATTGGTGATGTTTACCAATGATAAAGCCAAAATGGGTGAATTTGCCAATAAGCCTTTCCTTAAAATCTGTGTATGGATTATTTCCATCATTATCATTGTTTTAAATCTGTATCTGCTGTATCAGACGTTTACGGGAGAATAAAAAAATACAACTATAGTTTTTAAATTGACTATTGGACATTATTAAATGAATGGTCAATAGTCAATTTTTGCTTTGCAAAGTCAATTTTAATTTCACACCACAAAAAATTCACTAGCAAAGCGGATTGACATATTCACAATTGACAAGTGAATGGTCAATGGTCAATTTTTAATTTCACACTATAACAAATTCACTAGCGAAGCGGATTGACTTATTCACAATTGACAAGTGAATGGTCAATGGTCAATTCTTAATTTCACACCACAAAAAACTCACTAGCGAAGCGGATTGACATATTCACAATTGACAAGTGAATGGTCAATGGTCAATTTTTGCTTTGCAAAGTCAATTATTAATCTCATACTACGACAAATTCACAAGCGTAGCGGATTGACATATTCACAATTGACAAGTGAATGGTCAATAGTCAATTTTTAATTTCACACTATAACAAATTCACTAGCCACTATTCACCGCTACTCATTTTTCTGCCTTAATGTCCAGATTTTGGATTTGGCAGGCTCTTTGTCAAACAATCAGTAAATAAATATTGAATTATGGAAAACCAGGATATTAACGAAGAAAGCATCAATAATCACGAAGAAAACACTGTTCAGAATGACGCAACGTCTCAGGACAATGTGACAGCTGCTCCTTCGCCAGAGGAACTTTTGGCAGAGGAAAAAGACCGTTACATCAGATTGTATGCTGAATTCGAAAACTATAAAAAAAGAACGAGCAAAGAGAAGATGGAATTCTTCCAATATGCCAACCAGGAAATGATGGTTTCAATGTTAGGAGTTTTGGATGATTTTGAAAGAGCTTTAAAAGAAATCGCTAAAAACGGAAATCCGGCTGACCTGCAAGGTGTAGAGCTTATCTATCAGAAATTCAAGAATAAACTTACAGAAAAAGGCTTACAAACAATGGAAGTAAAGGCTGGTGACAGCTTTAATGTTGATTTCCATGAAGCGATTACTCAGATCCCTGCTCCATCAGAAGATTTGAAAGGAAAAATCGTAGACGTTATTGAAACAGGATACACTTTAGGAGATAAAGTAATCCGTTTTGCAAAAGTAGTAACAGGAAATTAGAATTCATAAATGATAAATGATGAGTGATAATTGATGAATGTTTCACTTATTAGCTTTACAATATCTTTTATCATCTATCAACAATCAATTATAAAATTGTCATGTCAAAAAGAGATTATTACGAGGTTCTTGAGATCAGCAAATCTGCATCCGCCGAGGAAATAAAAAAAGCATACCGTAAAATGGCCATCAAATTCCACCCGGATAAAAATCCTGGGGATAAAGAGGCTGAAGAAAAATTTAAAGAAGCTGCTGAGGCTTATGAAGTTCTGAGCGATGATCAGAAACGTGCAAGATACGATCAGTTCGGTCATGCGGGAGTAGGTGGAAATGGTGGTTTCGGAGGCGGAGGCTTCGGAGGCGGAATGAACATGGAAGATATTTTCAGCCAGTTTGGAGATATTTTCGGTGGTGGTTTCGGAGGATTCGGCGGTGGCGGCGGAGGCCGTCAGCAGGTAAAAGGTTCTAATTTAAGAATCAGAATCAGGCTAAATCTTGAGGAAATGGTAAACGGTACTCAGAAAACCATCAAAGTAAAGAAAATGAAGATGGCAGAAGGTGCCACTTCAAAAACATGTCCTACCTGTAACGGTTCCGGTGTTCAGTTAAAAGTAATGAATACCATGTTTGGCCAGATGCAGACTCAAACAACGTGTAGTACTTGCCAGGGAATTGGAAAAGTTGCTGACAAAATTCCTGCAGGAGCTAATGCCCAAGGCCTTATTAAAGATGAAGAGGAAATTACCATCAATATTCCGGCAGGAGCAAGAGACGGTATCCAGCTTAATGTAAGAGGAAAAGGAAATGATGCCCCATTTGGTGGAATTCCGGGAGATTTATTGGTGATTATTGAAGAGGAAGTAGATCAGGTGATCAAGAGAGAAGGCGATAATCTTCACCAGGAACTGTATGTTTCATTTGCTGAAGCCGCTTTAGGAACTAAAAAAGAAATTCCTACAGTAGGTGGAAAAGTAAAAATTACCGTTGATCCGGGCACCCAATCCGGGAAGATCTTAAGATTGGCTGGAAAAGGACTTCCAAGTATCGACAGTTATGGTAAAGGAGACATGTTCATCCACATCAATGTATGGACGCCGCAAAAGCTTACTAAGGAACAGAAAGACTTCTTTGAAAAGCAGATGTCCAGCGGAGAAATGGTTGCAGAACCATCCGGAAAGGAAAAAACTTTTTTTGATAAAGTAAAAGATTTATTCAATTAATATAAGAGAGGCTTTTTAAGCCTCTTTTTTTATGCTCTTTAATTTTTTATATTTTTGTCCATTATTGGATTGACTCAAAAGACTTCTGGAAACCCATGGATACAAGAACAATATTTTTAAATGCCTGTAACGAAATCGCCACTCAGCTTGATGGTTTCAAAACACTCGAAAAAGGACAAAGGCTTAAGAAAGTATCCCTTGATAAAGATATCTATTTTGAAATTTATTTTCAGTCGAGTTTTAGGAATGATTCTTCATCCATTCAGCTCCTTCCTCATATTACTATCTATTCTAAAATTTTAAAGAAATGGCAGATAGAACAAACTAAAAATGAATATGCTCAGGGATTAATTTTTGGAAATCAGATAGGGTATTTAATGCCCTATAATAATTGGAAAGAATGGAATTTAGCAGGATTGTCTTATGAAAAATCAATTCTTGAAATCACAGAAAATATAGAGAAATATATACTTCCAATTTTCGAAATTTTTAATTCTAAGAAAATCGCCATCGAGTTTTTAAAGAACAAGGGAACAAAGTTTAATCAATGGTCAGAAGATTCAATTTCTCCTTTAGATTTCCTTCTATGCTTTTCAGAAAAGGAGACCTCTGAAGTTTTTCTAAATAATTTTGTAAACAGCTGTCCATATAAAGGGAAAATTCTTAAACTTTACGAGAGCCTAAAAACGGAAAATGAAATTGATCTCAATTATTCTGAATTTCATGGAGCTCAAACCATTAAATTAGCCTACATGAATGGGTTGAAAATAAAATAAGGTTGCTACAAAACTATATCTTAATAAAGGATAAGAATTTCAGCAAATGCCTATGCAAAAAATGCGATTATAACTTTTAATATATCAACCGATAAATTCTCTACATGTATTAATAAAAAATCCTGCACTCTCACGAATACAGGATTTTTTGGTTATTTAATTCTAATTCTGTTTTATTTTTTGGTTGCCAGAGCGTAAATCCCTTTTCCTAAAGTAAATATGGCAACCGCTGCCAATCCGCCAACAACTCCAAGCGTAAGTTCTTTTAAAACATCCGGCCAGGTTGGAAGTATACCATGAAGAAATTCTACTCTGTGTAGAAAAATTCCACCGGCAACCATTATTAAAGCAATTGTTCCGACAACTCCTAATATTTTAATAACAATAGGTAAAGCCTTTACTAATAAATGCCCAAGCCTCCCGAAAAAACCTTTATCATTGCTTTTCTTTATTAATTTAAACCCTGCATCATCCATTCTTACGATCAAAGCTACAATTCCATAAACACCAACAGTCGCAATAAATGCAACCAAGCTCGTTACTAAAATCTGCGTAATGAAAGGATGACTTTCTTCCAATACGGTTCCTAAAGCAATAATAACGATCTCAATGGATAAAATAAAATCCGTTGTAATGGCCGATTTTACTTTCTCTTTTTCTATTTCTTCAGAACTTTTTTTATCTTCTTCAATTTCCTCTATAACTTCATGACCCTTTTTGTCACGGTGAAAAAGAAATTCTATTACTTTTTCAACCCCTTCAAAGGCCAGATAGAATCCTCCAAGGATCAATACATAATTAATAGCCGGAGCATACAACCAATTAAGCAAAAAAACGATGGGAAGAATGATCAGTTTGTTGATAAAAGAACCTTTTGTAATTGCCCATAAAACCGGAATTTCTCTTGAGGAAAGAAAGCCTGTGGCTTTTTCTGCATTTACAGCCAGGTCGTCTCCTAAAATTCCTGCTGTCTTTTGGGTAGCGACCTTACTGGTAACCGCTACATCATCCATCAATGCTGCAATATCGTCCAAAATAGCAAAAAAGCCTGATGCCATATTTTAATAATTTTTTAATCTTTGTTAAGTTCAGCAAAAATAAATATTTAATTCCGTTTTTGGATTCATAATATGACAATAATTTTGAAAATTATGAGAAAGATTAAGCAATGCTCCATTTTCAATATTTTATATCTTTGTTTAAAATCTATTCCATGGATGAAAACTGGGAAACCCAACTACAAAGTATCTGGCTAAAACTTGGAACAATAAGCAGTGAAGCGTTTATTCAACAAATTAAAAATCATGTAGAATTACTTACAGTGACAGATTCCCGGGCTATTGCAGATTTTGAAAGAGCCTGCGCTTTTGACTCTACCGGACATGAAAAAGAGGCTGAACCTTTGTACAGATCTGCGCTAGATAAAGGATTAACCGGCTTACGAAGAAGAAGAGCAAGAATCCAGCTGGCAAGTACTTTAAGAAATAATGGGAAAATAGAAGAAAGCATCCATATTTTAAGGGAAGAAAAAGCTAATGAGTCTGATGAACTGAATGATGCGGTAGATTCTTTCTTAGCACTGTCTCTTTCTTCAGCAGGAAAACACAAAGAAGCACTATCTATCGCTTTAAAAGCACTATCAAAACATTTGCCCAGATACAATAATTCTTTAAGCCGCTATGCTGAAAACCTTTAATTCTAAACTATATTCCGGCGTTTCTACCAGATATGACATTCAAGTCCAGTCCTTACAGACACAGAATTGTACACTACCAATATTAAGCTTAATTTTAACCGTTTTTTAAAAACCTGATACCATGCGACGTCAATTTCAATCTTTAGCTTTAGGATGTTTATTTTGTCTGTTCAGTACCATCTGCCCAACTTTAAAAGCTCAAACAGAAACTCATCTCAATACTGTTAATCAGGCAAAGAAAAAACAGGAAATAGACAGCATTATACAAGCATACGCTGCCATTAATAAGTTTAATGGAACTGCCCTAATCCATTATCAGAATAAAAATATTTTCGAAAGGTCATACGGCTGGCAGGATGCAGAGAAAAAGATATCCAACCAGAACAAAAGTGTATATCAGATTGCATCTTTAACCAAATCATTCACAGCCCTGGTTATTGTAAAACTAAGTGAGGAAGGGAAACTTTCTTTTAAAGATCCGGTTTCAAAGTTTATTCCCGATTATCCGAGAGGAAATGAAATTACGATTGAACACCTGCTCACCCACACGTCGGGTATTTATGAAGTACTGCGAAATAAAGAATATTTCAGCCTGCTTCACACCAGAAAATCAATAGCCAAAAATAAAGAACTCTCCTTTTTTAAAAATGAACCCCTGGATTTTGAGCCCGGCACTCAATTTTCGTATACCAATTCAGGATATATTGTATTGGGACTCATTATTGAAAAACTCACAGGACTTTCCTATGAAAATGCGGTAAGAAAAATCATCTTAAATCCTCTGAAGATGAATCATACCGGGTTTAATTACATGGCTTTGAAAAGTACTTACAAAACAGTTCCTTATTCTTATATTTCAAAGACAAGACAGGAAAAAACTGAAGTATGGAATTCCACATTAACCGGTCCTGCAGGACAAATCTATAGTACTGCCGAAGACCTGTACAATTACTATATCGGATTGAGGGATTATAAAATTGTATCCAAAGAAGCTTTTAAAAAAGCTACCACACCTTATTTAAGCGGTTATGGCTACGGTTGGTTTATTGATGATCTTTACGGGAAAAAACTCATTAACCATGGTGGAAATATAGAAGGCTCTACAAGCTATTTTGCCATGCTTCCTGAAGATGACCTCTGCATTATCCTTTTGAATAATATCACAAGTAAAAGACTGGAGAAAGTAGGAAATACTATTTTAGCAGCCCTGTTAGGACAACCTTATACCCTTCCACAGCCCAAGAAAGAGATCACTCTGGGAGCTGATATTCTTAAAAAATATGTTGGTGATTATGCTCTTTCTGATGATAGTGTTATTCATATTCTGAACGAAAACGGTCAGCTTTTTATACAGAACAATAAAGATCCTAAAGTAAGAATGCTGGCTGAAAAAGAGGATGTATTTTTCCTGCAGGATGATGACACCGAAATTACTTTTATTTTCAAAAAGGGAGAAAAGGATGTTATTACGATCAAAAAAGGACTTTCATCAAAGACCGCAGAACGACTTTAATTCAACATTAATCATTTCATAATCAATAGAATTTTCCGTAAATTTAAGTAATGAAAAAGCTCATTCTCAGGTATCATTTTTTTGTCATGGGATGCATTGGTTTCCTCTTGCAGTCCTGCAATACGAAATTCAGAGTATGGGTTGGTCCCGGAGGTCAACAGAAGATTTACAATTTGAAATATGGTGAACACAAAAGACAGAAAATGGATGTCTTTCTTCCCAAAGATTATGCTGAAGATTCCCCTGTAGTCCTTATTGTTCACGGCGGAGCATGGACGTTAGGTAAAAAAGAGCATATGATTCAGGTTCAGAAAATGCTTTTTGAAAACCGCATTCCGAGTATCAATATGAATTATAGATTGGTTTCTACCAAAGAAAAAATCACTTATAAACAACAGCTTGAAGATATTGCCCTGGCTATTGAAAAATTCAATTCTTTAGCAGAAAAGGCAGAACTTCAACCCAACAATTATATTCTTTTGGGAGAAAGTGCAGGTGGGCATCTGGCCTTACTTTACGGATATCAGTATCCTGAACAGATCAAAAAAATCATCTCTTTAAGCGGCCCGACAGATTTTTATAGCCCGGAATATCTTAAATCTTTTTATTCCAAATACACCTCTCCTACTTTTCAAAAGGTAGTAGGAACTAAATTTGACCGGAAAAATATATCCGAAGCTTTCAAAGAAGCCAGTCCCATCGCCAATATTACCAATGTACCTACCCTGATATTTCAGGGAAATAATGATATACTGGTTAATCAGCATCAGGGAATTGCTATGGATTCAGCACTTACAAAAATGAAAGTTCCACACAAATTCATTTTCATGAAGGGTGCCGGGCATGCTCCAAGATTTTTCAGCAAAAGAAAAAGAGACAGCATTATCTATCCGAATATTCTGGAGTGGATTAAAGAATAGTTATCTATTTAAAATAATTAAACAACTATTCTAACCACTTCGTTCATAAGAATCTTTTAAATATTCAGTATAAAAAAAATAATTTTTGCCTGGTAGATGTATTTAAAAATGCTATGGGCGCAAAAGAATTTTAATGCTTATATCTCTCGGGCGCAAAGACACTTCGTTCAGCTAGGCAGGTGACTTAGCTAAGTGAAACGCCTCTGCGAAAGAAAAAATAACAGATCATCATAATAATCTTGCGAGCTTTGCGGGGTAAAAAAAATTTCTTATGCATAAAAAAACCATCTCATTGCTGAGACGGCTCTGTATATTTTGATTGAATTATTAATTATTCAAAGTCCTGATCTTCATATTTTTTAGAAAGATCTTCTTTTTTTCCAAAAACAAATTTAAAGATCACCGGAAGTGTAGTGACTAACACGATGACAATAATGATGTATTCCAGCTTTTGTTTTAAGTTGATTCCGAACTGTTCCATAAAAAGTTTGTCCAGATAATGCCCTGCAAAGATCAGAATGAATGACCATAATACGGCACCAATGATGTTATCTCTTAAAAACTCTTTTTTATCCATTTTTACAATACCTGCTACAATAGGCGTAAAAGTTCTCACAACAGGTAAGAATCTTGCCATAATAACAGCTAATGCGCCGTGTTTTTCAAAAAAATCGTGTGCCTGATAAAGGTATTTCTTCTTGAAAAGCATTGAGTCTGGCCTTTTATATAAAGCAGGTCCTGCCTTTCTTCCAAAATAATATCCTACCTCATTTCCTATAATAGCTGCAAGAGCTACCCCTGAAGCTAACAATGTGGTATCTAAGAAATCGCTTCCTGTAGACCCAAAAGTCTCTTTGATGATTTCAACGGCATAAATCCCCGAAACGAAGAGTAGTGAGTCCCCAGGTAGAAAAAATCCTACAAAAAGACCTGTTTCAGCAAAAACAATAAACAAAATCAGCCAAAACCCTCCCATTTTTATATAAAACTCCGGGTTTAATAAATCCTTCCAGCTATTGAAATCTTCCATAAATATCGATGAACAACAAAAGTAAGCCTAAAATGTCTGAAACAAAAATTAATTATAAGATTTTAACTAAAATTCAAACATGATTTTTATAAGTCCAGATCATCATCGGAAACTGCCGTTCCATCGGCCATTAAGAATGCTTTTAAGAAAGGAGTAATATTTCCGTTCATTACGGCATCCACATCAGACGTTTCATGACCTGAGCGTACGTCTTTCACCAATTTGTAAGGGTGCATTACGTAGTTTCGGATCTGGCTTCCCCACTCGATCTTCATTTTGTTGGCTTCTATCTCATTTCTGGCCTTCATACGCTCTTCCAATTCCATCTCGTAGAGTCTTGAACGAAGGAGCTGCATTGCTTTTTCTTTATTCTGAAGCTGAGAACGGGATTCTGAGTTTTCAATAATAATCCCTGTTGGTGCGTGACGAAGACGTACGGCAGTTTCTACCTTGTTTACGTTCTGTCCTCCTGCGCCGGAAGCTCTCATGGTTTCAAAACTGATGTCTGCAGGATTAATATTAATTTCAATCGTATCATCCACCAAAGGATATACGTAAACAGAAACAAAACTTGTATGGCGTTTTGCATTACTGTCAAAAGGGGAAATTCTTACCAATCGATGCACTCCATTTTCGCCTCTTAAATATCCAAAAGCAAATTCTCCTTCAATTTCCAGGGTAACAGTCTTCACACCTGCCACATCTCCTTCCTGAAAGTTCAGTTCACGGATTTTATAGCCTTGTTTTTCGGCCCACATCGTATACATTCTCATCAGCATGGCTGCCCAGTCACAACTTTCTGTTCCTCCTGCACCTGCTGTAATCTGAAGAACAGCCGAAAGCTCATCTCCTTCATTGGAAAGCATATTTTTGAATTCAAGATCCTCAATTTTCTCTACCAACTGCGGGAATGTTTCATCCAGTTCTTTTTCAGAATCCGGATCTTCTTTTGCAAAGTCAGCTAAAACCTGCAAATCTTCAAACTGTGTCTGAATTTCATCATAGCCTTCTACCCATTTTTTCTTGGAACGAAGCTGTTTTAGAAATGCTTCAGCAGTTTTTGGATTGTCCCAAAATTCGGGTGCCGCCGTTTTTTCATCATCATTGGCAATTTCAATCTTCTTTTTTTCAATCTGAAGGTATCTGTGTAAGTCTTCAATTCTGGATTGAACTTCTTTTATCTGGTCGTTGTTAATCACGAATTTTTCTTTTTGCAAAAATAAGGAATTCTTTTAGAGTGGAGCATTCTGAATTTAAAGTTCCAGGTTTAAAGTTTTGGGTTCGGATTGGAGCTTTATTAAGGCTTCAGAAGATGATTAGAAGTTATGATTATTTGATAATTTCAGCTTCAAAGCTTCTCCTAAGGAATTCTTTTGATTGTTTACTTTCAGATTTGAAACCTACCATAGTTAAAGCATAGACAAACAAAAGCATGCCTAAAGGAAGAAAAAGTTCTACTGATATTTCTTTTTCTCTTATAGCTCTTATGGAAACACCTATGAAGAAAATCAGGGCAAATGAACACCAGACTATTAAAAAAAATAATACAAATGCATGTAATGATAGAGCCACCTGTATTTTTACTCCATTATTTTCCTTTTGAATTCTACCATTTATCTGAGGAAGAAAAGAATTCCTGTATTGTATCACTCTGCTGATTTCAAAGCTGTTATTATGGATAGATCCTTCATATTCTTTCATATAATTTCTCCCTAAACCGAATTTTTTAGGTTCTACAAAATCGGAGAGTCTTGTTAAAACTTCCTGTTCGGATAAATGGGTTCTATAAGTAATGCGTTCAAAAGGCAAATATTTCATGTATAATGCACGTGTATTTATATCATTTCTGCTATCATTTCTCCAATCTTCGGAGCTAAGGCAACTCCCATTCCTGAAAGTCTTACGGCACAAAACTGTCTTTCTGAAATCTGTTTTACAATAGGTGTTTTTTCATCACCCATGGCCATAATTCCTGACCAGCGAAGTGCTATTTTAAAATCTGTATAAGGAAGTATAACTTCTTTTAAAAAATTTTCCAAATGATTTTGCAGAAATTCTGTCGTTTCAAAAGCCGTCGTTTCTTCTGTCTTAAAATCCTGATTTCTTCCGCCACCCAGCAATATTCTGTTTCCTACATTTCTGAAATAATAGTAGCCTTCATCATAATGAAACGTTCCTTTAAGTTTTAAATCTTCTATAGGCTCAGTCAGAAGAATTTGTCCGCGGGCAGGAATAATATTTTCATTTTCCAAAAATGTTGAAGTGAATGCATTGGTACAATAGATGAGCTGATCGGCTTTTACAGAAAGATCAGTGGAAAGATAAACCTCAACTTCATCTGTTTTTTCTTCAATATTCTGAACTTCTGTTCCGAATAAAAATTCAATTTTCAGTTCATGACATTTTTCCAGCAATTTCTGTAGTAACTTTCCGGAGTGAAGACTTCCTTCACAAGGGTTTTCAATCAAAAATGCAGATTTTCCCAACCCGAATTCCTGTATTTTATTCTGTTTTAAAGTATAGGTTTTATCCAGTCCGGTTAATGCTTTCAGCTTTTCATTGATTTCGTCAATATGAGATAAAGGCTCTTCACCATTGATGATTTCATAGCCTCCATTCAACTCAAAATCAATTTCTTCATGGGTAAAATAATGTCTGATTTTCTGCAATCCGTCAAACCTCATTTTAACAAGTGCAAGCGTTTTCTCCCAACCCATTTTATGAGCATCTGCAATGACTTCAGTAAGGCTTCCAAAACAGGCAAACCCGGCATTTCTCGTGGAAGCACCCAATGGAATGGCATTCCGTTCAATAATCAAAACGGATTTCTCAGGATATTTTTCTTTGATGGATATTGCTGTCCATAGTCCGGAAAACCCTGCACCTATAATAATGATATCTCTTTTTCTGTAGAAAGTGTCCAGTTCCCAGATGCTGTTCATGAGTAATGAGTAATGAATGATGAGTCATTTTTTGTAAAATGTATAATGTAAAAAGTATTAATGTACGATGCAGCGCAACCTTAAACCTTAAACCTTAAACCTTAAACCTTAAACCTTAAACCTTAAACTTTAAACCTTGAATATCTTACCCTTTGTCTTTCTCTTCCTCATTATGCTGGAATCCGATTGCTCTTACCGGTTCTTCAACAACTCTGTAGGTTTCCAGCTCGCTCTTCAATGCCTGAATTCTGAATTGGAAATCATCAAAATTATTGATAATAGCATCAGCAAGAAATCTCGCTACCTGATCAAGATATTCTTCAGTAAGCTTTGATCCGGCATCTCTTAATGCGCTGTCTAAAAGTTTCTGATCAATTTTCAGCTTTTCGTTTCTGGTTCTTTGGTAAAGATTTTTAATTCTTTTCTTGAGGCTTTGGGTAAAATCTATCAGCATCGTATTGCTGAATGCTTTCATTTTTGAAGAGATTTCATGCCAGAAAGGAATTTTATCCGCTTTGTTATTTTTAAGTATTTTATAGAGTAAAGAATCTTCCTCAAGTCCTCTGGTCATGGCGTAAAGAATAATTTCTGAACGCTCTGAAGCATTAGGTGGAAAGATTGGTATCATCACATCAAATCTTCCCGGAGCAAGAATTTCCTCGTCAATTTCTGAAACAGAATTGGCAGAACCTACCATCAAAACACCTTCTTTTTCAAATTTTCCGATGTAATGAAGAATCAGCTCCTGAGCTTCAAGATTACAGGAAGCAATATCTGTTTCTGCCCTTCTCTGCATCATAATTTCATCAAAATCATCCATGAAAAGCAGCATTTTATTTTCCTTCATCATACTCAGCAGGAAATCACTGAAGTTGATTTCATTCCCGTCAATCAATGAAGTTCCTAAATAGTGCTTTTTTACTTCTTTAAACTGATAGCCAATGATTTCAGCAATTTTATTAGCCCAGAATATTTTTCCGCTTCCCGGAGGTCCGTAGAGAATAATTCCTGCTGGTTTATTGATGCCCCAGTCTTTGATCTGCTGTGGATTCAGGAATGGTTCCAGAACAGTGGATGTATAAAAGAACAGATCTCTGTATCCTATGAAATCTCGTTGTTTAAGACTTGTTTTATGCCCAAAATAATCATAGACGAACTGATAGTTTCCACCCAGTTTGTTATCAATCCCATAGCTTGATATAGAAGATTTGAAAAAGCCATTATCGAAAATATTAAGATTATTATCCTTGATTACTTTTTCCACCTTGTCTTTTGGCTGCTTAATGACTTCGGCAATCTGCTCCAGGGTTTTATTTTTATCCAGATCTTTTTCGTACAGCCTTAAAAAATCTAAATTTTCGCGGGCAAATTTTTCAAAATCTTCTTTTACTTCAAAATTGGTACTGATGCATTCTACCAATTCAAGATCGAAATCCTGTATAAATTGTTTTATGGCTTCTGCAGAAACATTAAGTTCTTCTGCCAGTTCAATTAGCTTCATAAGTCTTGGTTAATTCTATCAAATTTAATGTATTTACCAATAAATTGACATTGATTTATGATAATTCTGTAACATTTTCTAATTTATATAGACTACTACTATGTAAAACAAATTACATGGAAAAGATTTTATCAGTAAAAAATTTGACAAAGAAATTCAAAAGAGTTGTAGTCAACAATATTTCTTTTGATGTTGAAAAAGGAAACGTTTATGGGCTATTGGGGCCGAATGGAAGTGGAAAATCTACCACTTTCGGGATGTTGCTTTCTACCATCAATCCTACCAGTGGAGATTGGTTTTGGTTTGGCAAAAAAGGAACTGATCCGGAAACGTTAAAAAAGATCGGAGCAATTATTGAGCAGCCCAACTTTTATCCTTATTTAAGTGCAGAAACCAATCTTAAGATTGTGGCAGAAATCAAAAAAACACCCTATTCCAGGATTGATGAAGTTCTAAAAACCGTTAATCTGTATGAAAGGAGAAAAGATACTTTCAAAACCTTTTCTCTGGGAATGAAACAGCGTCTTGCTATTGCTTCAGCGATGTTAAATAATCCTGAGGTAATGATATTGGACGAACCCACCAACGGATTGGATCCTGAAGGAATTATTCAGATCAGAGAAATCATCAGCAATATTGCCAAGCAGGGAATCACCATTATTATTGCCAGCCACCTTTTGGATGAAATTGAAAAAATCTGCAGCCATGTTATTGTATTGAAAGAAGGAAATTCTATTTACTGTGGAAGAGTAGACGAAATGACTTCCAACAACGGATATTTTGAACTGAAAGCTGATAATAACATATTACTTTTCAATACATTGAACGAATTACCGTGGTTTAGCTTCGTCAATCAGGACAGGGATTATATTAAAGCCCAGATCCGTGATGATGTGTCAATTTCAGCTTCAGCACTGAATCAGAAGCTGGCGGAAAAAGGGATTTTCTTATCTCATTTGGCCAAGAAAAAACTATCTCTTGAATCTCAATTCCTTGAACTTGTAAAAAACACCAATTAGTCATGATAAAATTATTAAAACTGGAATACTATAAAAACCTGAACTATAAGCCGTTTAAGGTTTTTACGATACTTTATTTTGCCATTCTTGTCGCTTTGCTTTTCATCGGATTGGTTGATTTTGATCTTTTCGGAAGTACCATCAATTTAAAAGAACAGGGCATTTATAATTTCCCCGAAATCTGGAATTTCACGACATGGATTGTTGCTTTATTGAAAATTTTCCTGGGACTGATTATTGTTTTTTCCATTTCGCAGGAATTCAGCAACCGAATGTTCAAGCAAAATACGATTGACGGATTAAGCAGAAAGGAATTTATCACTTCAAAATTGCTGACCATAAGTATTTTCACCATTGTGTCAACGGCAATTGTATTGGGTCTTACGATATTGCTTGGATATCAGTATTCTAATACAACCGAATCTACAAAGGTTTTTGCGGAGATTTTCTTTATCGGAAATTACCTGGTAAAATTATTTACGTTCTTCTGTTTCTTAATGTTCCTTTCCATTTTATTGAGAAAATCGGTATTTGTATTTCTTGCCTTATTTGTTTTCTGGATTGGTGAGGGAGTTTTAACAGCTGTTGAAGTTTTCACCAAAGTAAAAGGACTGCAGGGAGCACAAAGAAACGAAGTTCTTCAGAATGACTTTTTTATCACGCATCTTTTGCCGTTGGAAAGTATGTCCAGCCTTATTCCTAATCCTATGATGAGATTGAATATGGTGAAAATGATGGGCGTAAAATATGAATTCCACTACCCTACAGAAAGCCTTATTGCCTGTCTGGTTTGGTCTGCCGTTTTCATCTTCGGGTCCTACTGGATTCTGAGAAAAAGGGATTGGTAGATGGTAATATTTTGAATTTAAAGATTTAAAAATTAAAATATTTAAATTATTTTTAAAGTGGTTCGTTTGCGGATCACTTTTTTTGGCTTAAAATTTTCATTCTGCTTTGTCAAAAACTAACCATGAAAAAAATATTCTACGTACCCGGATTAATCAGTGCCGTGCTGATTCCTGTTTTATTCTGGTATTATGGAAATCAGAGGGTTCAGCCACAATATTCAGTAATAGATCTTGGGCTTCCGTCGAAAGTCAGACCCAATAGACCTTTCGACAATACTTTTGAACCTTACAGAAATTGGAATTATAAAAAGATAATTGTCTCCCCTAATACGGCTCTGCAAAATCAGAAATTGTATGTCTCAGAACTTAAAAAATTGCAGACAAGAAATGAGAAAGAATCTGGAATAGAATTTATCATTAACGATAACAATAGCTATCAGGATTTTATTGCTCTAATTGATGCTATGACAATTTCCCATCAGGAAATGTATGGTGTCGATATGGAGAAAACAGAGCATTTTTTTGCTATTCATGAATATAAAGATTCGGATAATATTGAAAGAAATTATAACAGTATTTGCGGAACTGAGGCCAACACTATTTATTACAGCGAAGAAAACCATTATAAAGGCTTTGATACTTTAAAATACTTGCCTGATCTTCCCAAACAGTCATTTTATGTGATTTTTGGCTTTCTATTATTTGTGAATATCTCTATGCTCAGCATTAAAGAACGATTTCAGCTACATCATTAGTTTTAAAAATAAAAGGCTGCCATTGGGCAGCCTTCCTTTCACATTACTTTTTATCTAACAACGGAAGATATTTTCCGTATCCTTTACTCTCCATTTCTGCTTTTGGAATAAATTTCAGTGAAGCACTGTTGATACAGTAACGAAGTCCTCCTTTATCCTGTGGTCCGTCTGTGAAAACGTGTCCCAAATGGGCATCACCGGTTTTACTTCTTACTTCTACTCTATCCATACCATGGGTACGATCCAGTTTTTCGTCAATCAAAGCCTTTGTAATCGGTTTTGAGAAACTTGGCCAACCACATCCGGATTCAAATTTATCAGTAGAAATAAACAAAGGTTCTCCGGTGGTAATATCTACATAAATTCCTTCACGGGTTTCATTCCAGTATTCATTTTGAAAAGGTCTTTCTGTACCGTTTTCCTGAGTAACATTGTATTGCTCTGCAGTCAGTTTTTCCTTTAAAGCTTTTTTATCCTGTTTATGATAAGCTGGTTTTGGAAGTGGATTGGCTTTTTTCGCCATTTCAAAAAGTCCCGGTTCAATGTGACAATATCCCCCTGGATTTTTATCCAGATAATCCTGATGATAATCTTCTGCTTTGTAGAAATTTTTCAATGGAATTGTTTCTACAAGCAATGGCTTGTTATAATTTTTTGCCAGTTTCAGAACTTCATCTTTTACCACAGCTTCATCTGTTTTATTGGTGAAATAGATTCCCGTTCTGTACTGATTTCCTCTGTCATTTCCCTGCTGATCTTTACTTGTAGGATCAATGGTTTTGAAATATAAATCAATCAACAGTTTCAGATCCACTTGTTCCGGATCATATTTTACTTTTACCGTTTCTGCAAAACCTGTTGTATGACTTACCACCTCTTCATAAGTAGGATTTTGAGTATTCCCGTTGGCATAGCCCACTTCTGTTCCTACCACTCCACGAATCTGTTGAAAAAAATGTTCTGTTCCCCAGAAACATCCACCTGCAAAATAAATCTCTCTAACGTTTTTGTTATCCATAATTTTCTCATTTTCTTTTTTAATTTCCACTACATTAGGCTTGTTTCTCTTAAAAAGCCCTGATCCCGCAGCAAATACTGCTATACCCAGAATGATTCCGAGTACAATGAATATATTTTTCATATTTACCTTTTTATTCATTACTATTATTTTTGAACGATCATGAATCCGAATCCTAAAAGCATAAGGTCTTTTAAAATAAAGAAATCCGTCACAGCCACTCCATCTACTATTTTCCACATTCCCGGTGTTGTAAATAAATAGCTTAATGTTACCAGAAAAGTTACCATCATTCCTATCCCTGCATATTTTTTCAATACAGCAAATTTCGCACTAAATATCAGGAGTAATGCAATGATAATTTCTATCGTTCCGATAAGATTTGACACTGCCTGGACGCTCATAATCTTATATACGAAAAAAGTTAAGAAATGGTTTTCCACCAAAGGTTTTATGGCAGCAGCTTCTGTAGGGGTAAATTTGAAGATACCAATCCACAGCAATATAAGCGCTGCTCCGAAAAGTGAAATATAATACCCGGTTCGGGTTAATTGATTTTTAGATTCCTGTACTGTTCCGACCATATTTTTAAGATTTTAAATGAATACTTTATTGTTTTCAAAAGTATAGTCGGAGCATTTTTAAAATCCTGACAGAAATTTTCTTAGAAATTTAATTTATCGATTATTTTATTTTTAAAGTCCTGAATTTCAGAATCATTTATTTCAGTTTTTTGTTCTGAAAATTTCTTTTTAAACACTTTATCCAGAAGTGCCAGTTTTTCATTGTACATCCGGCACCATTTGCAGATCATCAGATGCATGCTCAGCATCCTGTTTTCTCTGGAAGAAATGGATTGGGCATTCCTTTTTTCCATCAGTAAAGTAGCTTCACTGCATGGTAAAAATAATTTATGTAGTATTCTTCTTATCATTTCTCTTATGACTTTGAAAACCAGTTAAACTCCAGACATTCTCTCAGCTGCATTCGGCTTCTTTGCAAAATCTTCCAAAGATTAGTCGTAGAAACTTCTAATTCCTGACTTACTTCCGGTGCTTTTTTTTCTTCGATATAATACATTTTCAGCAGGATCTTCCATCTGGAGGGCAATTCTTCGATACATTCCTCTAATGTTTTATTAAAATCTGCGCTGTCTAAAAGTTCATCTCCTTCCCCTGAAACATTCCAGTCATTCAAAACATCATTATTTTTCCAGGATCCTGTTTCGTCAAAAAAATGATCGAGTCTGACATTGGGTTCGGATTTGTATTTTTTCCGGTAAAAATCTGCCACTTTCCTGTTCAGAATAGCCATCAGCCAGGTCAGAGGATTACTTTTCCCTTCAAAAGAATCATGGGCTGAATAGGCTGCAAGAAAAACTTCCTGAACAACATCCTGAGCGTCTTCTTTATTCGAAAGTACATACAGTCCCCGCTTCAAAAGCGGCCCGGAATACTGCTCTATCCAGCTTTTCAACTCTTCATCTTTTGTCATGGGAAGGATTTTTATCTTATCTCAGATCACGGCGAAGGTAATAAGTTAAACGGAAAATTGCAAAATTAATAGATAATTGGTTACAGACTCTCCAATTGTATAGTCTTTGAAACCCTATACAATTGATGGAAAGACATTAAAAATTCTGATGCACATTTATTATCAAAACCCATCACCATTCAAAACATAGTATAAAATTATTACAAATCGCTTAAAAATCTTAAATTTGCATCTTATCAAAATTTGATACTAAAAAAAGCAAAAGCAATACTATGACATCACAAGAGATACGTCAAAAATTTTTAGATTATTTTAAAAGTAAGGAGCACTTAATCGTTCCTTCAGCTCCTATTGTGCTGAAAGACGACCCTACCCTTATGTTTTCCAACTCCGGAATGACGCAGTTCAAGGATTTTTTCCTTGGCTACAAAACCCCTACCGCCCCTAGAATTGCCGATACCCAAAAGTGTCTGAGAGTTTCAGGGAAACACAATGATTTGGATGATGTAGGTAGAGATACTTACCACCACACCATGTTTGAGATGTTAGGAAACTGGTCTTTCGGGGATTACTTCAAAAAAGAGGCTATTGCTTTTGCCTGGGAATTACTGACTGAAGTATACGGAATTCCAAAAGAAAATTTATATGTAACGATTTTTGAAGGAGACGCTTCTGAAAATCTGGACAGAGACCAGGATGCTTTTGATTTCTGGAAATCTCACATTTCAGAAGACAGAATCATCAACGGAAATAAAAAAGATAACTTCTGGGAAATGGGTGAAAGCGGACCATGTGGACCGTGTTCAGAAATCCATGTTGACTTAAGAACACCGGAAGAAAAAGCTAAAGTTTCAGGACTTGAGCTGGTGAACAACGACCATCCTCAAGTTGTAGAAGTATGGAACCTGGTTTTCATGGAGTTCAACAGAAAGGCAGATAAATCTTTAGAGAAACTTCCTGCACAGCATGTAGATACAGGAATGGGCTTTGAACGTCTTTGTATGGCGCTTCAAGGGAAGTCTTCCAACTATGATACAGATGTTTTCACCCCGCTTATTTCTAAAGTTGAAGAGCTTTCAGGTAAAAAATATACAGGAGTTTTAGAAGACGAAAAAGATATTGCTATCCGTGTTGTGGTAGACCACATCAGAGCAGTTTCTTTTGCTATTGCAGACGGACAATTACCATCTAATGGAGGTGCAGGTTATGTAATCAGAAGGATTTTAAGAAGAGGAATTTCTTATTCTTACCGATTCTTAGGAATGAAAGAACCTTTCCTTTACAAATTGGTTGCTGTTCTGCAGGAACAAATGGGGCCTTTCTTCCCGGAACTTGAAAAACAAGGAAAACTGGTTGCTGAAGTAATCAAAAGTGAAGAAGATTCATTCTTAAAAACAATTGAAAACGGATTGATCAGAGTTGAAAAACTAATTCAGCAGACCATTGCAGATAATCAGAAAGTCTTACCAAGTGAAGAGGTTTTCGAATTGTATGATACTTATGGATTCCCGGATGATTTAACAAGAATCATTGCTGAGGAAAAAGGATTAACAATTGATGAAGCTGGTTTCAAAGCTGAAATGGAGAAACAAAAACTTCGTTCAAAAGCTGATTCTGCTCAGAAAGTATACGACTGGGTAAACCTTGAATCAAAACCTGAAACGTTTGTAGGATATGATCAGATAGAATCTGAAACGTATATTACCAGATACAGAAAGGTAGAAAACAAAGACGGAGAATTTTATCAGGTGGTATTAAGCAATTCTCCTTTCTATCCTGAAGGAGGTGGACAGGTTGGAGACAAAGGTGTTCTTGAGAATGCTGTTGAAAGCTTTGAGGTACTGGAAACTAAAAAAGAAAACGGATTGATTATTTCATTGATCAGCGGACTTCCAAAGGATGCAGGTGCTGTTTTCTATGCTAAAGTAAATGCTTCTGACAGAAAGAATTCTCAGGCTAACCACTCTGTGACTCACCTTCTGCATGAAGCTTTAAGAGATGTTTTAGGAACTCACGTAGAGCAGAAAGGTTCTTATGTAGGTCCTGATTATCTACGTTTCGACTTCTCTCATTTCAACAAAATGACTGAGGAAGAACTGGCATTAATTGAAGAAAAAGTAAACAAAAAAATCAAAGAAAGTATTGCTTTGCAGGAGTTCAGAAATATTCCGATTCAGGAAGCTTTGGACAAAGGGGCAATGGCTTTGTTTGGTGAAAAATATGGTGACAGTGTGAGAATGATCCAGTTCGGAAGTTCAAAAGAACTTTGCGGAGGAACTCACGTGAAAAACACCAGCGAAATCGGTCATTTCAAAATCACTTCTGAAGGTTCTGCAGCAGCGGGAATCAGAAGAATTGAGGCTATTTCAGGAGATAAATCTGAAGAATATTTCAACAATCTTGAAAAACAGATCATTGAACTTTCTCAACTGCTAAAATCGAAAGATGTAGTAAGATCTATCGAAAAACTTATCGAAGAAAATGCTTCATTGAAGGCTGAAGTAGATGCTCTTAAAAAGGAGAAAGCAAAAGGAGAAATCGGAGAATGGAAGAATGCTTATGAGCAAAAAGGCAACAAGCAGCTTCTTGTAAAGAAAACTTCTCTGGATGCAGGTTCTGTAAAAGATATCGTATTCCAGCTGAAGAGAGAGATCCCTTCTTCCGTGACGATTATTCTTTCTGATGCAGACGGAAAACCAATGATTACTGTTGGGGTTTCTGATGATCTTGCAGCAGATTATCAGGCTGGAGCTATCGTAAAAGACCTTGCAAAAGAAATTCAAGGTGGCGGTGGCGGAAACCCAGGTTTTGCAACAGCAGGCGGTAAAAACCTTGATGGTTTGGAAAACGCTTACCAAAAAGCTTTGAATATCTAAGAATAGAAAGCTCTATTATAAATTTTAGCCCCGGCTGTCTCAGAATTGAGACAGCCGAGGCTGTTTTTATTGTATATCATATTTTTCGACGCAGAGCATTTTCTATATTATTTTATATTTCAGGAGACAAAGATTGGAATCAACTTCATTGATCCTGACGAAGCTTGTGTACTAATCATACTCCGATCTAGTTTTCCATAAACATCTGTGTAATTCGTGTAATCTGTGGGAAATTAAAATAATTTAGGAAACCAAATATATGTTTTATTTAATGCTAAGAATCGCAATAAAAGGCTCATGCTATCATAAATATTTCCGCTCGCAAAGGCGTTACACTCAGCTATGAAATGATTTCGTTTTTTGCTAAATAGAATAACTTTGCGAACGAAAAAGTAGATGGACAGAAACCTTAGCGTCTCTGCGTTATAAAATCCCATTCTTTATGATTCAGATTTTCATCAAAGACTCTTTTTATTTATATCCGTTCTAATTATTGACCTTACCTTAACAAATCATCACTTAATCTTAAACTATTTGTTTTGTCTTCTTAAAACTTAGTTAACACCAGACCTTTAGTTTTGTCGTAATCGAAATTCAAAAAATATAATTATGAAAATTAACAAAACTATTGGAGCTCTATTCCTTACAGCGATTGTTTTTCAAGGCTGTAATGATGACAATAACGGGGATTCCAACACCCCTGCCAATGACAAAATAAAGATTGAAAATTTTTCTAAAGAGCCTGCTTTCGTTTATGGAATGCAAGGTTTTGAAAATTTAAATATAACCACCCTTATTTCCAGTTCAGATGTTCTTCCAGGTTCTCCTGACTTTGTTTTTGGAGGTCAGCCGGACGGAATGGGAATTATGAAAGATCCTAACTCTGATGGTTACCTGATGATCACCAACCACGAGATCAAGCAATCGGTATCCAGAGTATATTTAGACAAAACGTTTAAGCCTGTAAAAGGAGAATATATTTTAAATGGAACCGGAGGAATGACAAGATTATGTTCCGCTACCCTGGCAACTCCTGAAATTCATGGCTTCAGTGCATTCCTTACTGCTGGAGAATCAGGTGAAGAAAGTATGGTTCATGCTTTAAATCCTTTGGCTCCTGTATCGCAGGCAACAGATAAAACAAGAGTAAAACCAGCTTTAGGAAAGGCTTCAATGGAAAATGCAGTTCCGCTTCCTAAAGATGTTTCTAATGGAAAATCTTATATCGTTATCGGGGAAGACCAATCTTATTCATCTTCTCACCAGTCTGCAGGACAGTTGATCATGTATGTAGCCGATACGCAGGGAGATTTGGATAACGGTAAGTTGTATTCTTTAAAAAGAACAAACAGCAACTATACTGAAACGGATATGACGAAAGGAAGCAGCTACGATGTAGAATTTGTTGAAATTCCGAATGCCAAAAACCTTACAGGAGCTCAGATCAATCAGAAAAATATTGATAATAATGCCATTCGTTTTTCAAGAGTGGAAGATGTTGATTACAGAAAAGGAACTGGAAAAGGAAGAGAAATTTACTTTACCGCTACAGGTGAATCTTCTGATGGTGTGAATCCGAAAGCAGGATTAACCATGTGGGGAAGAGTTTACAAACTTGTTTTGAACGCTAACAATATGCTGACAGGAAAACTAGAGGTGGTAGCAGAAGGAGATTCCAATCCTGGAAATAACCTTATCAACCCGGACAACTTATGTGTAACTGAAAACTTTGTGTACATCCAGGAAGACGGAGATTCTTATTACAAAAATGCCAACCATGATTCTTATATATGGCAGCTGAATATCGCTACAAAACAATACAAGCCATGGCTGAATATGAGACACAACAGAAATGATTCTGCATGGCAGACGGCTTATAACCAATCCGGAGATCTTCAGAAATTCGGTTCATGGGAATTCGGTGCTATGGTTGATATTTCAGATATCATTGGAGTTCCGAATACATTCTCTGTGAATATCCATTCTCATACCTGGCAGCTGGATAAATTCAAAAATCCTGACGGTTCCGGAATCAACACCAATAAAGAAGGTGGACAGATTGTAATCATCAGAAACGTAGAAAAATAGTTTTAATTTCTTCATATCAAATTAAAGTATCAATAGAAAATTTCTGTTGATACTTTTTCATACCTATGCATAAACTTTCAAAATACCCGATACTCCTTTTCTTATACTCTGCAGCTGCGCTTTTTACGCTCTATTATTGTAAAAATGATAAACAGCAGCCTGTGTACGAAGATCTTGGTTCTGTAAAAAGCAGGATTATCAAAAACAATACTGATTTCGAAAAACAAATCAATGAACTGAAAACCCTGGTTGCTAAAAGTTCCGATGAAAAACTTCTTCAGCAAAAGTTTCAGGATATCAGAAAAACCTATAAAAAAATGGAATGGGCTGTAGAATATTTCCTGCCTCACTCTGCTAGGTTTATCAATGGTCCTGCCCTTCCTGAAATAGAAATGGATGAACATACCGAAATAGAACCGGAAGGATTACAGGTTTTGGAAGAGATGTTTTATCCCTATGACCAAGCAAACAAAGAGGAAGTGACCCGAATGCTTAATAAACTCACCAATAAAAGCAATACGATAGCCACCAACTTTCAGGTGATTACCATCAGTAAAGATCAGGTTTTTGATGCTTTAAGACAGGAAGCTTTCAGAATTTCCAGCTTAGGAATTTCAGGTTTTGACACGCCTGTTTCAGGTGTGTTTTTGCAGGAAATGCCCTCTACTCTGGAAGGGATTAAGGAAACGCTGAAGCAAATTTCTACGGATCGGTCAAAAGATAAAGCTTTAAAAAATATTGTGGCAGAAATCAATTCAACGATTGAAGTTCTGAAAAAAAACACAGACAAGAATACGTTTGATTATGTCAATTTTATCCCTGACCACCTGAATAAAATCACTGCTCTGATGCTTGATTTTAAAAATCAGGAGAATATTCCGGATGTAGAAGTAACCACTGCTCTCAACAAAAATGCCGCTACTTTTTTCTCTAAAAATGCTTTTAACCCTAATGCTTTCACGCCAGGAAAGGAATATGCCTATTCTGAAGAAAAAGCCGCTCTTGGTCATCAGCTTTTTAATGATAAAATTCTTTCCAACAGCAACAACCGGAGCTGTGCCACCTGTCATATTCCTGAGAAGGCATTTACGGATGGGCTTGCCAGATCTATGTCTCTTGAAAATTCAGAACTTGCCAGAAATGCTCCATCGCTCAACTATGCAGGATATCAGCATGGTCAGTTTTGGGATATGAGAAAAGATGATCTGGAAGGACAAAGCTCGGATGTGATCTCCAATAAGGAAGAAATGCATGGTGATTTGAATATCATCCTTGCAAAAATCAATCAGGATAAAAATTATCAGGCAGCCTTTAAAAAGATTTATCATTCTCAGAAAACTGAGGTATGGCAGCTGCAGAATGTACTGGCAAGTTATATCCGTTCTCTGGCGAAATTTAATTCTGACTTTGATGAATATATGAGAGGGAATAAATCAGCAATGACAGAAAATCAAAAGCGTGGTTTTAATCTTTTTGTAGGAAAAGCTCAATGTGCCATCTGCCATTTCTTACCTTTATTCAACGGTACGGTTCCTCCAAATTTCAAAAAAACGGAACAGGAAGTACTGGGAGTCGCTGTGAATGGAGAAAATCAAACATTTGACAATGATCTGGGAAGAGGAAAATTCCATGAAACAGTAGCTTCATTACAGCATTCTTTCAAAACGCCAACACTTAGAAACAGTAGCAAAACAGCACCTTATATGCACAACGGAGGATACAAAACGTTGAAGGAAGTCATGAATTTTTATAATAAAGGGGGTGGAAAAGGATTTGGATTTAAAATAGAAAATCAAACCCTTTCTGATGCTCCATTACAACTTACGGATAAGGAAATAGATGATCTTATCGAATTTATGAAAGCTTTGGATGATCAGTAAGTCCCCGGAAAACAACAAATAATTAAAAAACTCCTGTACCTTATATGTTTAGGAGTTTTTTTATTGGAAATCTCCAGAAAATACAGAAAGACTATCTGAATGATTTTGTCATT
The DNA here is from genome assembly GCF_965111995.1 of Chryseobacterium sp. Marseille-Q8038. Classification (NCBI taxonomy): domain Bacteria; kingdom Pseudomonadati; phylum Bacteroidota; class Flavobacteriia; order Flavobacteriales; family Weeksellaceae; genus Chryseobacterium; species Chryseobacterium sp. Marseille-Q8038. The sequence continues at coordinate 2,266,164 of NZ_CBCOPN010000001.1, forward strand.
TAATTTTATCAGAGGAAAGTCCCATGAAAACATTAGATTAAATCAATGTTATACTCTGTTAAAAACTTTTTTACCATCATAAATATTATTAATTTTGACGTAGTTTTTTTACATGAAAAGGGGTTTACTGTTATTATTTTTTATAATCAGCTTTTTGGGGTATTCGCAATCAAAAATTAAGGTTGTGGATGACGCCAGTCAAAAACCTGTCTTTAATGCTAAAGTGTCATGCGACAATACAATCATTGGATACACCAATGAACAGGGCATTCTCGAGTTTAAAACGGGATGTAAAAACATTGATATTGACGCTGATTCTTACCAGAAAGAAACCATCACAGTAGAAAGCAGCATGGAGGTTTCCCTGCTCAAAAAAACTTCAAAAACCACCAACATTGAAGCGGTAGTTATTGAAGATAAAAGTGATCCCAGAGCATTGGAAATCCTCAAAAAAGTAAATAAATTATTTAAAGAGAATTCTCCAAAAAGCTTAGGTTCCTATTCCTATAAATCTTATGAAAAAATATCTCTGGATATTGATGAAGACAGTCTTTCCCAGTTTAATCAGTACTTCAATGATTTAAATATTTTCAAGAAAAAAAGAGAAAAGGACTCATTGAATAACATCAACGCAAAAAAGATATTTTCAAAAAGCAAACTTTTTCTTTGGGAAAGGGCACAAGAGTTTTTATATTCTAAGAAATATGGTGAAAAAATCAATATCCTGGACAACAGAATCTCCGGTCTGAAACAGCCTATCTATGAAATGATCGCTCTTCAGCAAAGTAACAGAGATGTTGTTCCCGAGCAGTTGAAACCGGAAAACAGAGGATTGTACAGATTTTTCCTTTCAGATACCGTTACCCTGGACGGAAGAAAAAACTTTGTGATCCGTTTCCGTGAAGTAAACTATAAAAAGCCAGACAGGAAGCGAAAATATAATGGAGCTATTTATGTAGATACTGAAACGTACGGAGTTAAAAAAATTGAGAATTTCAGTAAAAACAAAAACGAAGGAATTATCACCAGTACCTGGGTATTTTACAATAACAAATGGTTTCTTGCCCATGAAAAAGCCAAGCTTAAAATGGGTAAAATGGCTATGGATGACAAAGAACATGCTGATGATAAGAAAGATAAAAGAAGCTTTGGAACCTATGCATTTCTGACCTCAAAATATTTTGATTTTGAAGCACCTATTGAGGAAAATCCAAAAGATTTCAAAGGCTATACCTTCTCTGTAAAAAATATTGACGGGCACTCTCTGGATCAGTACAGAACCGATCCTCTTACCGACAGGGAACAAAACACCTATAAAACCATTGACAGTTTAGGTAAAAAGTATAAAATCGACAGTAAAGCACAGATTTTATCAGGATTACTGAACGGACAGATCAGAGTAGGCTCTGTAGATTTTGCTGTAGATGAAATTGTCAATTATAACTCTTATGAAGGATTCAGATTAGGATTAAAAGCCAAGCTTAATGAAAACTTCAATCCTTATTTTTCACCGGATTATTATTTCGCATATGGGGTAAAAGACAGAAGGTGGAAATACGGAATGGGGCTTGATATGAAAACTACCCTGGAGAAAAATTCATTTTTCAGGTTTGAGGTTTATGATGATGTAACAGCGTCGGGAGAATTCAACCGGAAGCTTTGGAATTTCAAAATGAGAATGATGAATTTCGGGAATAACTTAAACAACGACCGATATTTTCACTTTAAGGGATTTTCATTATCCTACCTGAATGATGTCACTAACGGACTTACCGTTGCCCTTGCAGTAAGAAGAAATACAGAAGCGGCAGAGTTCGACTATCAGTTCAGAGACAGAGGAACTTCATACAGGAATTTTAATACATTATTTACCTTAAAGTATTCTCCGAATTCTACCAATATTATGACTCCTCAAGGGAAATCACTGATTGACCAGAAATACCCTGAGCTTTATTTTAATTATGAACAGAGCTACAAAATACTGCAGGGAGACTTCAGTTATTCACGTTTTGATGCCCTTTTTGTTCATAATTTCAAGACACCCATCGGAACTACCGGTTTCAGATTGTACGGTGGAGTCGTTTTAGGAGGAGCACCGATCTGGAAAAACTTTACCATGAACGGACTTGCTTCTCCGGGAAAAGATTTTAATTTCAACCTTACTTCTTACCTTGGTTTTGCAACACTGGAGGGCGGAAAATACTATAACGATAAATTCGTTGCCTATTACTTTACCCACAAACTGCCTTGGTATTTCAAAAGTTTCGGGCACAATGTTTCCAGCTTTGATTTTGTTCTGAGAGGGACAATCGGAGATATGAAGCATCCGGAATATCATCAGTTCAAGTTCAGAAAACTGGATCACCTGTATCAGGAAGTAGGTTTGGAATGGAACAATTTCCTTTCCAGCTATTTTAATCTGGGGCTATTCTACAGAGTGGGTTATTATGCAACACCGCATTTTAAAGAAAATTTTGCCATCCAGTTTAAACTGAAGTTTCTAGAGTTTTAATACCCCGGCAAATACAAATTCTTTATTTTTGAATCAAAATTCAGAAATATCCAACGATAATATATAAAAAAGAGCATGCAGAAAATCGAAATCAAAGCAGAACAGTTTTTTGAATTATTAAAATTAAAAGACACTCCGATGTGGGAGATTTTCTCACAGATGATTGATGGAAATGAAAAGGAAATTATCTTTTTAGACAATGAAGACAAAATCCTTTTTAATTATATTTTACCTTCTACACAGGAAAAACTGGAAGAAGACAGAAAGGAATTTTCAAAACAGTTTTCAGATAAACTGTCTAACTTCAATTAAGAATTCCCATGAATAAAAATTATATTTTTTCTTTACTGGGGCTTTTCTTATTTACCATAGGAAATGCTCAGAATTATAAAAAACCATTGGTTTCTGCCATCAAAGAATCTGATCTCCGTACCGATATGTATCAGCTTGCCGCAGACCAGTTCTGGGGCCGTGAAGCAGGAACGCTGGATGAATTAAAAGTTTCTATGTGGCTTGCTGACAAAGCAAAAGAAGCAGGAATGAAACCGGCCGGAGACAATGGTACTTTTTTCCAGTTTTTTGACATGTACAGGCATCAGGTTATTCCTCAGAGCAGCCTGAAAATTGGGGATACAAGTTTGAAATTATGGACAGACTTCCTGGTTGCCGAACCCGTGAATGCTTCTGTAGATGCCGAAATTGTATATGCCGGAAATGCAGAACCTGAAGATCTTGCTCAACTGAATATCAAAGGAAAAGTTCTTGCGGTGAATGCTTCAGACAAAAACATTTCAAAAGATATGACTCTTTTTGTAAGAAGATATCCCGGATTTGTAAGAAACAAATACTACAATAAAGCTGCTGAACTGGGAGCTAAGGCAATCATCTTCATTACCGATGATACCTCTGAACAAAGCTGGGTAGAAGTACTGCCTCAAATGACAAGAGGAAGCTACGGGGTGGAAGGACTAAGAGAGAAAATCACGAATAATATTCCTGTTTTATGGATCAAAAGAGAAAATGCCGCCTGGGTAAAAAATAATCCTAAAGCTTCTCTGAACCTGATCACTGAAACCTATAAATATCCGTCAGTGAATATTATCGGGAAAATAGAAGGTACAGATCCGGTTCTTAAAAATGAATATGTTTTGCTAAGCGGACATCAGGATCATGATGGTATAAGGCATCCTGTAAAGAATGACACCATCTATAACGGAGCAGATGATAATGCAAGTACCTGTGTTGCAATGCTGGCTATGGCCAGAGCTTATAAAAAACAGCCGGGAAAAAGAAGTATTCTGTTTGTTTTCCATGGAGCTGAAGAGAGAGGCTTGCTAGGGTCAAGATGGCATGCAGCCCACCCTGTTGTTCCGAAAGAGAAAATTGTAGCTGTATTGAATGGTGATATGATTGGAAGAAATGATAATAACCAAGCTGCTTTATTGGGAGGAAATGCTCCTCATAAAAACTCTGAAGAACTTGTAAAAATGGCTGAAGATGCTAATAATGAGAGTACAAAATTCAAATACCTGAAAGATTGGGATTCTCCGAGTCATGCTGAGTATTTCTATTTCAGAAGTGATCATCTTCCTTATGCTAAAATTGGGATTCCTGCTATATTTTTCACCAGTGTACTGCACGACCAGTATCATACACCACAGGATGAATCTGAGAATATCAATTACAAAAAGCTTTATAAAATGACCGAATGGATGTACAGAACATCCTGGAAAGTAGCCAATGAAACTGAAAGGCCGAAAGTAATTTCCAATTTTTCGCTTGAAAGATAATTGATAAAAAAATTGAACCATTGAGAAGGATTTAGGCTGTAAGGAAAGTTAAGATTCAAATCAATTTGAATAAAGCAATCTGCTTACTAAATATCGAAAGATATTCTTCTTCACTATTCTTAAAATTTTAATCCTTCTTAATGCTAAAAAAAATAAAAGCTTCACAGATTGTGAAGCTTTTTTCATCATTGTGTTTTTAGAATCTGATTGTGTACGAAATAATTTAATATTTAATATTTGTTATTGTTCTTTTGCCTTGAAGCAAAAGAACCAAAAATTCAAGACTTAGAAACTTCCGCTAAAAATGAAATCTGTTCTCTAAAAACTCTAAAACTCGTGCGGTAGCAATGTATGTTTAGAATCATATTATGTCCCGCACTCAGACAGTAGAGTTTTTTTAACGTTCTCAGAATTCATTTTTTTTAACGCTGCAGTTTCTTATGTCATTAATATGGTCGATAAAAGAAAATTTCTGTGTTTAATAAACATTCCTTTTAAATAAGAAGATTCATCAGAGAAGGATCATTGTTCAGATAGTTGACAAAAAAATCATGCTGCTTCATCTTATCAATCAAAGGGGTAAAGTCTTTGTTTTGTTTCAGAGCAATTCCTACGACTGCTATTCCTTTTTCTTTTGAGTTTTTCTGAGTATACTCGAAATAAGTAATATCGTCATCAGGACCGAGAACATCCATTACAAAAGTTTTCAATGCCCCGGGGCGCTGTGGAAATCTGACCAGAAAATAATGCTTTAATCCTGCATGCAGTAGTGCTTTCTCTTTGATCTCTTCCATACGGGTAATGTCATTATTGCTTCCGCTGATAATACACACTACATTTTTACCTTTTATTTCCTCTCTGTATTTTTCCAGTACAGCCACTGAAAGGGCTCCCGCAGGTTCTACCACGATAGCGTCTTTATTGTATAACGACAATATGGTTTCACAGACCAGTCCTTCATCTACAGTAGCCATATCATACAGGATATTTTTACAGCGTTCAAAAGTGAGATCTCCCACTTGTTGTACTGCTGCCCCATCTACAAAACGGCTTATCTTTTCAAGGAGAATAGGTCTTCCTTTTTCTAAAGCTTTTTTCATACTTGCAGCAGCGGAAGGCTCTACCCCAATGATCTTTGTTTGGGGAGACAAATGTTGAAACACCGTACAGATTCCTGCAGCTAATCCGCCGCCGCCAATCGGAACAAAAAGATAATCAACACTGCCTTCTGTCTGCTCCAGAATCTCGAGCGCAGTTGTCGCCTGCCCTTCAATAATGGCCGGATCATCAAAAGGATGAATAAATACACTGTTATGGTCTTTACAAAACCTCATCGCAGCATCTTTAGCATCATCAAAAGTATCTCCGTAGAGAATCACATCTATGTATTCTCCACCGAACATTTTTACCTGTTCAAGTTTTTGTCCGGGGGTTGGCAAAGGCATAAAAATAGTTCCTTTCACCTTCATTTTCTGACATGCAAACGCTACTCCCTGCGCATGATTTCCGGCACTGGCACACACTACTCCTTTGGAGAGTTCTTCCTCAGACATCGTTGCCATCTTATTATACGCTCCTCTTATTTTATAGGATCTTACTCTCTGAAGGTCTTCTCTTTTAAAACTGATGTTCGCTTCATAAATGGCTGACAAATTATTATTGACAGCCAAAGGTGTTTTTACTACTACATTTTTTAATCGCTCCTCCGCTTTATAGACATTCTCTAAAACGGAGGAACTTACTTCCTCTTTCATCATCTGTTCAGTTATTAATTGTTTTCAGGTCTCAGACTTCGCACCGTCTTACCCGCTTTCCACATTTCACTTTCTCTTAGCTCAGTAAGCTCTAATTCTAATTTTTCACGATAATCAGGTTTACTGTTGCTGTCTATGGAACGTTGAGCTTCGTTTCCTTTAGCTACATTGTCATACAGTTCTTCGAACAAAGGTGAAGTGGCATCTCTGAAACGCTTCCACCAATCCAGAGCCCCTCTCTGAGCTGTGGTACTACAGTTGGCGTACATCCAGTCCATTCCGTTTTCTGCCACTAAAGGCATTAATGACTGAGTCAATTCTTCTACGGTTTCATTGAATGCTTCTGAAGGGCTGTGTCCGTTTTTTCTCAATACATCATATTGAGCGGCAAATATTCCCTGTACAGCACCCATCAATGTTCCACGCTCTCCGGCAAGGTCACTGTATACTTCTTTTTTAAAGTCGGTTTCGAACAGATATCCGCTTCCTATCGCAATCCCTAATGCTGTTACTCTTTCTCTGGCTTTTCCTGTAGCATCCTGATATACGGCAAAACTACTGTTCAAACCTCTGTCCTGCAGAAACATCCTTCTCAATGAAGTTCCTGAACCTTTAGGTGCTACCAGAAATACATCTACATCGGCAGGAGGAACAATTCCTGTACGCTCACTGAAAGTAATTCCGAAACCATGAGAAAAATATAATGCTTTTCCTGGGGTAAGATGTTGTTTTACTTTTGGCCAGTACTCAATCTGTGCAGCATCACTCAGAAGATAGCAGATAATAGTTCCTTTTTCTAAAGCTTCTTCAATTTCAAATAAGGTTTCTCCCGGTACAAATCCGTCTGCTACTGCTTTATCCCATGATTTGGAGTTTTTTCTCTGTCCTACAATGACATTAATTCCGTTATCTTTTTGATTTAAAGCCTGTCCGGGGCCCTGTACTCCATATCCGATCACTGCTACGACTTCATTTTTTAATACTTCCTGAGCTTTTTCCAACGGAAATTCTTCTCTTGTTACTACGTTCTCCTCTACTCCTCCAAAATTCAATTTTGCCATTTTTTTTGATTTTATAATTATTGATTATGATGTTTAATTTTTGTGTTTAGCTTGCATATTCTACAGCCGTCAGGTATGGATTTCTATGATAATGTACTTCCAGAACATCTACCTGTTTTTCCATTTGTCTGCTGATCTTCTGAACAGAATCTTCCGTTTCTCTGATCACAATGACAAACTTTTTTACTTTTTCTATTTCGGAAGGCCCTACATTGAAGGTCACCATAGAAATTCTTCTTCTTGAAAAAATAGCATTGATCCGGCTGATCAATCCTAAGTAATCTTCTGTATACGCAGTAATGGTATATTCTTTATGATCTGTTTTCATCTTTTTTATTTTTGAGTTTTATTATTTAATACAATCTCCGAAACACTTTTCCCCTGTGGAATCATCGGAAATACATTGTGTTCTTTTCCTGTCATGACTTCAAGAAGGAAAGAGCCTTTGTGATCGAGCATTTCACGGAGAGCCCATTGCAAATCTTCTCTCTCAGATACTTTATTCCCTGATATATTGTAACCTTTGGCAACCTGAACAAAATCAGGACTCTGAATGTCTACTGAAGAATATCTTTCTTCGTGAAACAATTCCTGCCACTGCCTTACCATTCCCAGATAGCAATTATTAAGAATTAAAATTTTAACCTCAGGATGATACTGCATAATGGTTCCAAGTTCCTGAATATTCATCTGAGCCCCGCCATCTCCCATCACCGCAATCACAGGACGGTTGGTCCCTGCATATGATGCTCCGATTGCTGCGGGAAGACAAAACCCCATTGTTCCCAGTCCTCCGCTTGTGACATTCGTTCGGGAATGTTTAAAATGAGAATAGCGGCATGTTGCCATCTGATGCTGTCCCACATCCGTTACAATAACTGCCTCACCGTCTGTCATCTCATTCAGGTGACGGATAACTTCTCCCATTGTGATCTCTCCTTCTTCAGGGTAAAGCTCAGTATTGATAAGATTGATACTTTCCACTTCATGACATTTTTTAAACCGATCATGCCAGTCATGATGCTCTCTTTTCATGATCCTTTCCGTAAGAAGAGGAAGCGTATGTTTGCAGTTTCCAAGAACCGGAACATCAACTTTCACATTTTTATTGATCTCTGCGTTATCAATATCAAAGTGAATAATTTTTGCCTGCTTTGCATACTGATCCAGTCTTCCGGTTACGCGGTCATCGAATCTCATTCCGATCGCAATAAGAACATCACATTCGTTGGTTAATATATTGGGGCCATAATTTCCGTGCATTCCCACCATGCCTACAGCTTGAGGATGATGAGTAGGAATGGCACTCATTCCCAGAACAGTCCATGCTACCGGAATTCCTGATTTTTCAGCAAACTGCAAAAATTCTTTTTCAGCTTTACCCAGCATAATTCCCTGTCCTGCAATGACAAATGGTCTTTCTGCATTATTGATCAATTCTGCAGCTTTTCCTATGCTTTCCTTACATGGATCAGGATCTGGTTTATAGCTTCTCAATGAATGACATGGTGAATATCCTTTATAATCAACACACTGGAGCTGGGCATTTTTGCTAACATCTATCAATACAGGGCCGGGACGACCTGATTTTGCAATGTAAAATGCTTTTGCCAGTACTTCGGGAAGTTCATTCGCATCAGTCACCTGATAATTCCATTTGGTGACCGGGCTAGTGACGTTCATTACATCTATTTCCTGAAAAGCATCCGTTCCGAGAAGGTGTTCAAAAACCTGTCCCGTAATGCATACCAAAGGTGTATTATCCAATAAAGCATCTGCCAGTCCTGTCACAAGATTGGTTGCTCCGGGACCGCTGGTAGCCAGAACGACACCCACTTCTCCCGATACTCTTGCCAGACCCTGTGCTGCATGTACTGCTGCCTGCTCGTGACGTACAAGAATGTGTTTCAGGTTTTCTTTATAATCATAAAGAGCGTCATAGATAGGAATAATGGCACCTCCAGGATATCCGAAAACGGTTTTCACTCCTTCCTGAAGAAAAGCTTCAAGAATAATGCGGCTTCCGCTAAGTTGTATTTCTGTTGATAAATTCAGGTTTTCCATATACTTTTATTGAGTGATTTCGTCCGTTACACAGCCTTCTGCGGCTGATGATACTGTTAATGCATATTTATAAAGCAGTCCTTTCTGTACTTTAAGTGGTGGTTTTTGCCATCCTTTTTTTCTTCTTTCTATTTCTTCTTCTGAAACTTTGAGCTGTATGGTATTGTTTACAGCATCAATTTCAATCAGGTCATCATTGTTTACAAAGGCTATCAGACCTCCTTCGTGAGCTTCCGGAGTGATGTGTCCTACCACAAATCCGTGGGTTCCTCCACTAAATCTTCCATCGGTAATCAAGGCAACGCTGCTTCCCAGACCAGCTCCTATCAAAGCACTGGTAGGTTTCAACATTTCCGGCATTCCGGGAGCTCCTTTTGGACCTTCATGGCGGATTACAATGACATCACCATGCTGTACAGTTCCATCCTGAATTCCTCTGATAAGATTTTTTTCGCCATCAAATACACGGGCTTTTCCTACAAAGCGTTCACCTTCTTTTCCTGTAATTTTGGCTACACTTCCTTTCTCTGCAAGGTTTCCGTATAATATTCTCAGGTGTCCGGTAGCTTTTACAGGTTCTGACAGAGGTTTTATGATTTTCTGTTTATTAAAATCCAGATCGGGAACATTTTCTAAATTTTCAGTCAGTGTTTTTCCGGTTACAGTCAGGCAATCACCATGTAATAATCCTTGTTTTAAAAGGTATTTCATTACTGATGGTATTCCTCCGTGTTCATACAAATCCTGCATCAGGTATTTTCCGCTAGGTTTCAGGTCTGCCAATACCGGAGTTACATCGCTCATCTTCTGGAAGTCATCCTGAGTAAGAGGTACTCCGACACTTTTTGCCATGGCTATAAAATGTAAAACAGCATTGGTACTTCCTCCTAGAATAACAATCATGCGAAGAGCATTTTCAAAAGCTTTCCGGGTCATGATATCTGAAGGTTTGATGTCCTTTTCCAGTAATACTTTGAGATATTTTCCTGCCTCATGGCATTCTTCATGTTTTTCCTTGCTCAAAGCGGGATTGGAAGAAGAATATGGAAGACTCATTCCTAATGCTTCTATAGCGGAAGCCATGGTATTGGCTGTATACATTCCACCACATGCTCCGGCACCTGGACAGGAATTTTTCACAACTCCATCAAAATCTTCCTCTGTGATTTCTCCAGCAATCTTTTTACCCAGCGCTTCGAATGCAGAAACGATATTGAGCTGTTCCCCTTTGTAGCAGCCGGGAGCAATAGTCCCTCCGTACACCATGATCGATGGCCTGTTGAGTCTTCCCATTGCAATAATAGTTCCCGGCATGTTTTTGTCACAGCCTGGGAGAGCAATCAGTCCATCGTAGTATTGTGCGCCGCAGATCGCTTCGATACTGTCTGCAATAACATCACGGCTTACCAGAGAATAGCGCATTCCATCTGTTCCATTGCTCATCCCGTCACTTACCCCAATGGTATTAAAAATCAATCCGGCTAATCCATGATCCCATGTTCCTTTTTTTACCATTTTAGCCAGATCATTCAGATGCATATTACAGGTATTCCCGTCGTAGCCCATACTGGCAATTCCGACCTGAGCCTTGTGCATATCTTCTTCTGTAAATCCTATCCCGTATAACATAGCTTTGGCTGCGGGTTGTTCACTGTTTTGCGTGAATGTTTTTGAATATTTATTTAACATATTTATCATGCATTTGATGTTCTTTCATCATTTAAAAATCTAGTTCTTTACTTAATTTTGCCCCAAAACTACAGCTTGTTATATTTTATTCATTTTCAAATTTCCTGAAAACTACAATATCCAATCGTTTCAAAAACAGATATATTTAATTAATAATCAATCATTTAAACTCTTGAAATTTACAATGACAAAACTCTTACCCGTTTCAAATAAGCTTGCTGTACTTTCTTACTGGCAGTCTCTTCCCAGTTTTTGCTAAAAGGAACATCATCAAGGGAATCCAGGGCAACAATCTCTGCAGCCGTACCACAGAAAAAACCTGCATCAGCACCACGCATTTCTTCCGGTTTAAAGAAGGTTTCTTTCACAGGAATGTTGAGTTCATCACAGATTTCCATAACCGTTTGTCTTGTGATTCCCGGAAGGATACTTCCTTTGCCCGGAGTAAATAAAACTCCGTCTTTTTCGTAGAAAACATTGGCACCTGAGCTCTCTGCAACATTTCCGTCCTCATCCAATACCAATGCTTCATCATAGCCTTTGTCTTTGGCATCCTGACAGGCAAGTATCGAGTTTACATAATGTCCACCTACTTTGGCTTCAACCTTAAAAGCTTTAGGATTAGGACGCTGAAAATGGGAAGTCATGATTTTCATTTTGTCTGCCAGATATCCGTTATTCCATTCCCAGGCAAGAAGAGACAGATAAGATTTTTGTCCTTTTGAAAGTGACATATTGGGCGAACATGTAACCAATGGACGGATATAAGCATCTGTAAAACCATTACGATCCAGAAGCTCATACGTAAGCTCTGTAAGCTGGTTCACGGAATAATCAAAGGGAATATGCATCAGTTCTGCAGATCTTTTCAGTCTTTCATAATGTTCTTTTGCTTTGAAAATTCTGGGTCCGTGATCTGTGCTGTAAGATTTAATTCCTTCAAAAACAGAGTAACCATAGTGTAGAGATTGTCCGTAAAGGTCTGTTCCGGCTTCTTTGGCTTTCCTAAATTTTCCGTCAAAGTAGATGATCGTGTCGTCGTTGTAATACATGTTATAAGGTTTAAAAAATTTTAAAAATGGGAATAAAAAAAGCCCTCTCACAGTGTGAGAGGGCTCAATATATGTACAGTCATACATCTTCCTTCTCACAAACGCAAGGGAATAATAATGACGATAATAATTACTGATAATAACTGATACATATTTTTTACTATAAAAAATTAAAACAAAAAAACCGTTTCATAATTTGAAACGGTTTTATATATAATTTAAATTAAAATCTATTTAAAATGCCGTTTCCTTACTGTTGTTAATGACAACAGCAATAATAGAAATGACAATAATATTTTTCTGATTCGTAAAATTCATACTGCAAATGTATAAACTTTTTAATTACTCACAAGTTTTTTTCACACTTTTTATTTTTTTCGTAAAAAATGAGTCAATGTTTCCTTTGCCTGAGCCACATCATGAACCCTTAGAATCTTTGCGCCCTGTTCCAAAACTTTTAGGTGCAGTTTCTGTGTTTCATCATTGATATCCAAAGGAGATTTCCCAAGCGGTTTATAGATAAATGATTTTCTGGAAATACCTATTAAAAGAGGAAATTTTCCAAATCCCAGATATTTAACTTCGTGGATCATTTTCATCTGGTCCTCTACTGTTTTTCCGAACCCAAAACCAGGATCAAGAATGATGTCATTCACTCCTTTTTCTAAAAGTTCTTTTGTTTTTTTGGAAAAATACAGGTTCACTTCCAGCGTAATATCTTCGAACTTTATTTTATCATGCATAGTTTTGTAGGAAGGATTTACATGCATCAGAATGTAAGGAAGTTTCGTTTCTGCAGCTGTATCAAACATTTCTGCATCGTACTGACCGCCTGAGATATCATTGATAAGATCAATTCCTTCATTGAAACCAAACTTTACTGTTGCTGCATAAAAAGTATCAAGAGAAATCAGGGCTTCTGGAAATTCTTTTTTGATCAGAGAAATAAGATTTCCAATTCGTTTTATTTCTTCATCAGCGCTCAAAAATTCAGCGTTGGGACGTGTAGACTGAGGACCGACATCTAATATTTCAGCACCTTCATTCAATAGTTTTTCCACATGCTTTAAAGCTAAATTTTCATTATTGAATTTTCCACCATCAGAGAAAGAATCCGGCGTAAGATTGAGGATTCCCATGATCTTTGGAGTGTCGAGTTGTACTAAACGACCGTTACAGTTGATTGAATAGGTTTTAGGGTCTGAGGGTTGGAGGGTTTGGGAGTTGGAGAGCATGGAGTTTATATTGATGAATGATAAATGATAATTGATGAATGATTTTTATATCCTGCAAAATTAGTGATTTGTGAGTTTTTAATGAGAATTTAGAGGCTGGAAATTAGAAATTGCAAGCTGGAAGCCAGAAGCTGGAGGCTGGAAGCTCAATTCGTACTCTCAAACCCACAGAGCTCGGTAAATCGAATCTTGAAACTCTTACTTCAAATGCTAAAACCATCAACTCGAAACCCACATCACAAATCTGAAACCGAATTCGTATATCTGGAAATGAGAGGTTGTAAGCTGGAAGCATGAAGCTGGAGGCTGGAAGCTCAATTCGTACTCTCAAACCCACAAAGCTCGGTAAATCGAATCTTGAAATTCTTACCTCAAACACGCTCTAACCCTAAAACTCTCAAACTCTCCCACTCTCAAACCCTCTCAATCACAAACTCAGCTTCCCATATTCAAAAATCTAAAACCGAATTCGTATATTTGGAAGATTAAGAAAATTTATGCTAAAAACATCAGTACAGTTCGAGAAAATTATCAGTGAATGCCGTGATCTTTTCGGTAAAAAATTACAGGATTACGGTGCAGCATGGAGGGTTTTAAGACCCAGCTCTATTACAGATCAGATCTATATCAAGGTCAATAGAATCCGTACGCTGCAGATGACTGATAAAAAAATGGTGGATGAGAGTGAGGAAGGTGAGTTTATCGCAATTGTAAACTATTCTATCATTGGACTTATTCAGCTAGAGAAAGGTCTTTCCAATGATTTTAATGAAAATAAAGAAGAAATTTTAGGTCTGTATGACAAATATGCCAATGAAGCGAAGGCTTTAATGGAAAGAAAAAATCATGATTATGGTGAGGCCTGGAGAGATATGAGAATCTCTTCCATCACAGATCTTATTTATCAGAAAGTATTACGAACCAAACAGATTGAGGACAATCAGGGGAAAACAATCGTTTCAGAAGGTCTTGATGCCAACTATTTCGATATGCTGAATTATGCAGTCTTCTGTCTGATTAAGTTCTCAGAACAAGAAAATCAATTCGAACCCAAAAATATTTAATATGCTCAAAGGTTTATTACGCTTTATTATTGCTGTTATTTTTATCCTTTCAGGCTTTGTAAAAGCCGTGGATCTGGTAGGTTTTTCTTTCAAAATGGAAGAATATTTTGCCCCTCCGGTTTTCAATATGCCGTTTTTAGAAAAGTTTGCCCTGCTTTTTTCCATCATTGTAGTGGTACTGGAGCTTTTCCTAGGATTTATGCTGCTGCTTAAATTAAAGCTTAAATTTACCTTATCCATATTAATTGCCCTGTGTATTTTCTTTGGATTCCTGACATTTTATTCAGCGTATTTCAACGTAGTAACCGATTGCGGATGTTTTGGTGATGCTATCAAATTCACGCCTTGGCAGAGCTTCCTTAAAGATGTTGTCCTTCTTGTAGGATTGATTATACTATTTGTTCTTTACAGAAAAGAATTCCGCAAAAAAGATGAGTATGGAGTTACGGAGAAAGAGCCTTCCAATACATTCAAATACATCCTTTTAACAGTCTTTTCACTGGGAATGATCTACGTGATGGCACAAGGAATTATGCATGAACCGATTATAGATTTCCGTGATTACAGAATAGGAACGGATATTAAAGGTGAAAAAGTAAAAATCGAAAAAAATCCTTCTGAATACAAGACTTTCTATTCTCTGAAAAATCAGAAAACCGGAGCTGTTGTAAAAGTAAATCAGGATGATTATATCAAAAAAACAGAATATTGGGCAGAAGGTTCTCCATGGAAAATTGAAGAAGGCAAGAATGAATCTGTACTAACCAAAGAGGGTTACAAGTCTGAAATTGTGAAATTTAAGATTGAAGACCCTACAGGAATGGACGCTACCAATGAGATCATTAATGCTCCAAAAGCAATTTTGGTGTTCTCTTACCATCCCAAAGATGTTCCTGCAGATCTTCTTCAGAAAGTAGAAGCGAAAGTAAAAACTCAGAAAGGAGCTCTTCTCTATGGCGTTTCTACAGAACCCAATACTTTTAAAACCATCAAAAATTTAATGATGGACGGAACTGCCATCAAAACAATAGCAAGAAGCAACCCATTTGTACTGATTCTTGAAAATGGAAAAATCATTGACAAACAGCCTGCAAAGGACTACGTTAATTAATTATAAATGATAAATGATAAATGATGAATTATAAATGATAGAAGGGATAATCATAGCTCAATTATCAATTATCAATTATCAATTATCAATTATCAATTATCAATTATCAATTATCAATTATCAATTATCAATTATCAAATTTAAACACTAAACTTAAACATACAACTACTCATGCAAAAATCAAATAAATCAATCGCTGGTTATCACTTATCAATGATCCTTTCTTCTGTGGACGGAGAGTTTGCTCCTGAGGAGGGAATGCTTGTACAGCAGTACCTGGCAGATGAATTCCCGTTCAGAATGAATCTTGACAATGAGCTTGAGACCCTTGCTCTTTTACAGCCTGAAGAATGGAAAGATCATTTTGAATTCCATGCAAGATGTTTCCACGAAGATTCTACAGAAGATGAACGTATAAAGTTTGTTCAGTTTGCAAAATCGCTTATTAAAGCGGATAATAAAGTAACTGAAGAGGAGCATACTTTCTATGTTTTACTAAAGAACCTTTGGGGATTATAAACGCGAAAAAAGTAAATAAATCAATATAATAAATCTTATGAGAAGAAAAATAGTTGCAGGAAACTGGAAAATGAACAAAAATGTAATTGATGCACAACAATTGATGATTCAGTTACTAAGCTATAAAAACAATAATGCTACGAACTGTGAGGTTTGGATTGCACCACCAGCATTATATTTAATGATGGCAAAAGACATCTTTGAAAAGGATGAGATCGGAGTATTTTCTCAGGATATGAGTGAGCATGAAAGTGGAGCTTACACGGGAGAAATTTCTGCAGACATGTTAGAATCTATCGATGCAACCGGATCTTTAATTGGGCACTCTGAAAGAAGACAATACCACGGTGAAACAGATTCTCACTGTAACAGAAAAATCAAATTAGCTCTTGATAAAGGTCTTATTCCTGTTTACTGTAATGGAGAAACTCTTGAACAGAGAAAGGCAGGACAGCACTTTGATGTGGTAAAAAATCAGACTGAAGTGGCTCTTTTCACACTTTCTGCTGAAGAGATCAAAAAAGTAGTGATTGCTTACGAACCGGTTTGGGCTATTGGGACAGGAGAAACGGCAACACCTGAGCAGGCTCAGGAAATCCATGCACATATCAGAAGCATCATTGCTGCAAAATATGGACAGGAAGTTGCTGACGAAATTTCTATCCTTTATGGAGGATCTGTAAAGCCTGATAATGCTAAAGAGATTTTCTCTCAGCCAGATATTGACGGAGGTCTTATTGGAGGAGCTGCTTTGAAATTAGAGGATTTCTCTAAGATTATTGAAGGTTTTAACTAATATCTGATTACAATATTCTATACATAAGAAAACCGACGGAATCTTCGATGCCGTTATTTAAAATCGTAATGCACCTATTCATCGTGCATTGCGATTTTTCTTTATGGAAACTTTCTGACATATTTCCAACAATCAAAACTCAAGCCCCTTTCAAAGAACTATACTGCAAAGATACAAATGCCCAAAACGACAAAAATCAGACTCTTTTTATGATCGTTCACAACCTTAAAAATTACGGAATGTTATTATTTTGAAAAATCAACAGGTAACTAAATTGAGTACCATATTAACTATATAGAATAATAAAAGCAACTACCAGCGTCCCAATAATGAAAACAGCTCGTTTTACATCATTTTTGATTTTTCGATAGTGATAATTATATTTTCTTGGAGTGGGTTACCCTTCATTTTGGTTATATTTAAAGTGATTGTAATCTTCGTTTTAAATATTTGAAGTAAAAAGCAAAATGACATTGCAGTTTCAGACAGGTTGTATACCATCATTTGAATATAAACAGTATAGTATTTGAGATGATCCTATCATTTATTTTGACACTGTTTGCATTCCTTATTCTTTATATTGCTTGTTCTTATTGCCTTATGCGTGGGCTAAAACTAACAGTCCAAAGACTTAAAAAATATTTTAACAAAGAAAAGCTAATCCTAAAAACAATACGGCACGTTTTGTCGCTCCACATATATAAATTTGCGAAAAAATATTTCAAAACATAGGGAAAACCACATGTTATCAAATGAAAAATATTTATATATTAGCCAACTTAAAAAATTATCACAAATCGATGAAAAAAAAATTTATTTTGCGGTTACTGCTATTAGTAACAGTGTCGCTGTTTTTTTCAATTCGTGTAGAACCGATGAAGCTACTCAAGAAGAGAAAAGAACTGAAAGAGAAAAAATCGAAGCATTTAGCAGGTTTGAGAGCAATCTAGACTCTCAAAAACACACACAAAAGAACTCTGAATACATCAGTTATCATGAGCCATTTAAGGAAATTATTCAGACATTCATGAACAATAATCCTGTTTTCACTCAGAAATTCCAGAATGAAGTAGGAGAAATCTATTTTAATCTTAGAAGTATTACTTACGGAGAAACAACAAAAGGAATTGCCTACCCTATCATAAAAGACGGCTCAGTTAATGCAGTATTGGTAGGATTGGTCAATCCCAAAAGAGATTGGGTTAATTTTATAGTATTGAAAAATAATTCACCCGAAGTACAGAGTATAATTTCAAATTTTCAAAACGTTTACAATTCACCTTCAATAGCATCAAGAGGTAGAGAGCCTGAGCAAACAGAAGATATACTACCCGTCATAATTAATGTTTATGGAGACATTACTGGACCTGTTAATCATTATTACCAGCCTTATGTAGATTATGGAAGCAATGGTAGTGGAATGAGTGGCGGATCTGAGACCTATGGAGGCTCAGGTGGCGGAAGCCAAACACAAAACCCTCAGGATCCGAAGAATCCTTGTGAAAAGATTAAAGAACAAAAAAATAACCCCGAATTTAATCAGAAAATTAATGATTTAAAAGGAAAGACAGGACAACAAAAAGAAACAGGGTATACCCAAAAAGCAGATGGAAGCTATTCATATCAAGAAAACGCATCCACTAACAGCAGTTCTAATTCTTTAAGTTTACCTAACTCAAATTTAACACAAAATAAAGATATAATGGGCTATATGCATACTCATGTTGATGATGTTACATTTACAAACAATGAAGGTGTTGAAGAAACAAGAAAAGGCATAAAAATGTTTTCTCCTGCTGATGTGGGGTATTTTATGGATATGCTTTCTAATGCGCAGACAGCAGGTAGGCCATTAATTGATGTTTATGCAGTAATGGTTACTAGCAATGGAAGTTATGAAATGAGATTTACAGGAAATCAGTATCAAATTAAAACTTTTACTCAACAGCAAATTGAAGGATTTAAAGAAGGATATAAAAACATAATGTTAAAATCAAACAATCAAGCAGCAGCTTTTTTAAATTTTTTAAGCGAGAAAATGAATATTAAGACTACGAATTTATACAGACTAAATTCAGACGGAGGAACGGAAGAAATTAAGCTTAACGGAGATAAAGTAACAACAACGACAAGTGATTGTCCAAACTAAAATTAAATCATATGAAAAATATTTTTTTTATTATACTAACAATATTTACTGCTAATTTAAATGCACAAACAGTATCATTAGAAACGATAGCACAATGTCAAAATAATCTTGAAACATGTCCACCCTATACATCAGTAAAAGATATTAACGGGCATTTAAATAAATATGTGGGAACTTGGAAAGGTACCCACGAAGGAAAAAATTATGAAATTAACATTATAAAAAAAGAAAATGTACCAACAGAATTTTCAAACACTAAATGGGATATGTTAATAGGAAGATTTAAAATAACTAATTCTAACGAAACTGTTTTGTTCAATAATTTTAATAAATCTGATAATGATGCAAGTTTGGGTTATAATTTTCACAAAGATTTAAAATTGTACTTAATGACTTTCTCTGGAGGAAAATTAGGCTGCATTGATATTGGATTTGTTTATATAGGCATTAAGCCTGAAACCCCCAATAAAATGACAATTAATTTTCGCCCAGATTATGATATTGTAACACAGGACTGTAGCAATTTTCAAACTACTATGCCTACTAATCAAGTAATACATTTGACAAAGCAATAAATTCAGAGTAAATTATTAGTAGCTCCTAATAAAAATCAAATGATTGGCTCTACCGTAATATCAGAATGGTAAAGCCAATCATTTTCATTTTACGGTGATACAAACGATTGGTTTTTCAATATATACATTGCTGAATAATCAATCATTTACATTATTCTATATCTTGAATATCATCATCAACCATCATGCTAAGGCTGAAACATATTATTAAAACAATGAAAAATAATTCAACAAAGAAAAAGTAAGTTTTAATACGTAAATACGAAATGTAACTAAACAGAAAACCCCTGAAAAGAGCCGTCATTACAACGAAACTCATTTCAAGGGTTTTCATTTGATTTCAGGCGCATCACTATCTTCGATGCCGCCGTTTTCCGTTAAAAAAATCTAATTATTGAATATTGACTACATACATCGTTCCTTTGTCTACTTTCCCTGTTTTAGGAAGAATCTTAGCTTTCGGATTTCCGTTTCCATCATCCACTACTCCAAAATCATCATCATTGAAAACAGCCAGTTTATTATTTCCCAAATAAACGATCCCTTCAAACTTATCATGCTCATACCCCAGTTTTGCAACAAGATCAACAGCCAATGTTTTGGTCACAGCTTTTATTCCGGCAGTGGTAATTTCATCCCATGAGCATTGTTCCAAAGCTTTTCCATTCACTTTCATACCGTCCACAGCAGTAATATCTGTTCCGTTTACATCCGTTGCATTGCTCAGATTAATTCTGTATACTTTTTTAATTCCTCCCTGGGATCCAAAATTTCCGTCTCTTTCGATCACTAAAAATTCGTTGTTACTTAACGCTGTAATATCACATACCGAATCCGAAGCACCTCCATCCTGTTTATATAAAAACTGCTTGGTCTGCCCTGTAATAATATCGAACGTGACAATTCTCGTTAAAGTAGTATTGGTTGCCAATGCTTTGCTTGGTACCAGCATCATCGACTGTATAGTTCCTACCAGCGTTCTTCCGTCCGGAGTAATACACAATCCTTCCATCCCTCTGTTGGCCCTTCTTTTGGCTAAAACGGCAGGTAATTTTCTTGTTCCGGTATTTACACCTATCGGGCTTATTCTTTCCATTTCTACTCCCTCTGCACTGTAATGCACAATATGCGGTCCGTATTCATCGGAAACCCAGAATGTACCGTCGGCTGCTGCTACAATACTTTCACTGTCAAGACCGTACTGATCAGTACCTAAAACATTTCCGGAAGCATCATAAGCAATTTCTCCTGTACTTCCCATTCCTACAGGATTTGGAAGACCTGTAATAGGTTGTCCTGATGGATTTTTAAGCTTAATATATTTGATAACCTCTACATTCCCGTCAGCATTAATTTTAAAATGCATAATCGTTGGCGTAAAGTTAGGTGCTAAGAACTTTTTTCCATTCTGGAAGTCGGTATTTGGACCTCTGTCTGTAATGACATAAAATTCACCTTTTCTTGTAGGGTGAGCTGCAGCTCCGGAACCAAATCCGCCGTTGATAACATCCACTCCGTTAATCGTAGCCAGTTTTGTAAATGGAAACTCCTGAGGAAGTTTGGAATAATTAATATCCTGATTCATTATTGTTGTGTCATCATCACTTTTACATGAGGCCAATACTGCCAGTACTCCAACAGACCATAGTAATTTTTTCATATGCTATTTTATGGCTGCGAATGTATAAACTGATTGTAAACTGATCTTGAATATAATGATAATTGTATTTTAACATTAGAATCTAAAAATGAATTGAATATAAACAGAAAAATTCAGGATTTAAAAATAAAACAACAACAATACAAGCAAATCAATAAACAATATGAAAATCAATTTTTTAAGGATATCTGAAAAAAAATAATTCACAAAACAGACTCATCAATTTATATGATATATTTGCAGCGTTTTAAGGCTGAACAATGTTCATTAATAGGGAATCAGGTGAGAATACTATTCAAATCCTGAGCTGTACCCGCAACTGTAAACTGTTTAAACTTATAGCATAATAATCCACTGGAGGGAAATCCGGGAAGGAAGCTGTAAGATGTGAGCCAGGAGACCTGCCTTAGAATACTGACTTCAGAGAAGAATTGTTTCTCCCCCTGAAGATAAGTTTCGGGAATAAAACTTTAAATTAATGATATCATGAGGAAAATTTATCTTTTTTTCTTACTGCTTTGTATGCAGCTCTTGTCGGCCCAATTTACAGAAAACGACATTAAATTTTGGGTAGGAACCGGTTCTAAAAAGGCCTATTTCATTGCAGATTTTAATGACAGCAGTACTCCCAATTCTTATGCATGGGGATACCGTTTTGATGGCAATGATTTATTGATGGAAGATCTTATCAATGCAATTGTGGCAGCAGAACCCCAAATGAACGTTGATATTCCCACAGGATATCTTTCTATTCTGAATTATAATCATCATACATCCACCATTGATGACAGCTGGATAACATGGTCCGGGTCCGGTGCATCCGGCATGACATGGAACAACGGTGTAGGCTATACTCCTTTAGTGGACGGAAAATGGTATGGAGTTTCATATGGCCTTGATCATTATGACATCCCTCCTTCTCCTCCTGTTCCGGCTTATAGTTCTTCATGGTTTACTCCCTCTCAGGTTACTCATTGGGTGGGAACCGGAAATAATAAAAGCCTCATAGTTATTGATTTTGGGACAGATAATGCCAATGGAAACGCCAATTCTTTTGTGTTTGGAATTAAATATAACGGAAGTATAACTGCAGAGCAGGCTCTACAGCTGGTTCAGACTCAGATTTCCTATTTTAATTTTACATCAGCGAACAATCAGATTTCTAACTTATCATTAAATTCATTTACCGGGAATACTTCCGGATCGGGCAGCTGGAAATTGTATAAAGGAAAAGATTTATCAAGCTGGCAAATGAAAGCAAATCTTTCTCAGGTTCAGCTGAGCAATAACGATTGGTTTGGATTAAGCTTCGGACAAAGAAGACCATTTACTCCAACTGAAGCACAACTGACATTGGGTACTTCATCAGTTACAAAGAAAAAATTCGGCATTTATCCAAATCCGGCAAGTGATTTTATTCAGATTGAAACTGATGAGAAACTGAAAGAAGTGAATGTTTATTCTGCTACAGGACAAAAGGTAATAACTTCTCAGGAGTTGAAGATTCCTATCCGATCTTTATCCTCAGGAGTTTATTTTGTTGAGATTAAAACCAATAGTGGTTCTGTGATACATAAGATTGTAAAAAAATAAAGAAAAGTGCCTAATTGTTGTTTTTTAATGAATGCGTGTAGAAAACCACCCCGTCAAAAATTCTTTGAATTTTCGCCACCCCTCCAAAGGATGGGAATTTTTACGTCTTTAATTGAAATCTGGTCTGGATTGTAACTATTTCTGAAGTATTTCTTCATGAATAATTGCGGCTGGATTCCTACGGAATGACACAATTGGAATGATGGTTTATCCATACAGTTTGTCATTCCGTAGTAATCTAAACAGTCAAAATTCATAATTAATCCTACAAAAAAAACCGCACCAGATAGGTGCGGTTTCTTATGATTTTACAATCAATTATTTTTTCTCAGTAGATCTTTGAAGAACCTCATCTACCATTCCGTAGCCTTTAGCTTCTTCAGAAGTCATCCAGTAATCTCTGTCAGAAGATTTCTCTACCCACTCGTAAGTTTGTCCTGAATGGTGACCGATAATTTCATAAAGCTCCTGTTTCAATTTCAACATCTCTCTTAAGTTGATCTCCATATCAGAAGCAACTCCCTGAGCACCTCCTGACGGCTGGTGGATCATTACTCTTGAGTGCTTAAGCGCAGAACGCTTTCCTTTTTCTCCGGCAACCAATAATACAGCTCCCATTGAAGCAGCCATCCCTGTACAGATTGTTGCTACATCCGGCTTAATAATCTGCATGGTGTCATAAATACCTAAACCTGCATAAACACTTCCACCAGGAGAGTTGATGTAGATTTGAATATCTTTTGAAGGATCTGCACTTTCTAAGAATAAAAGCTGTGCTGTAACGATGTTTGCTACCTGATCATCAATCCCTGTTCCCAGGAAGATAATTCTGTCCATCATCAAACGGGAGAAAACGTCCATTTGAGCAACGTTTAATCTTCTTTCTTCCATGATGTACGGAGTAAGATTCGTTGGGCCATACATTCCCATATACTGATCGGTAACCAAACCGTTGTTTCCTAAATGTTTTACAGAGAAATCTCTGAATTCTTTTTTAATGTCCATATTTCTATTATGTATTATTTTTTAACTATTCTCGAAGTTTAAATTACAATATTTATTCCTAAAATTTTATAGGACTTTTTGTCACAGAATATCAAAAAATCTGACTTAAAAACTATCTTCTTCTATCTCCATAGATTCCTTTGATAGGCGAATATTCGATGATATTACTCAATCGCATTGAAGCTTGTTTCAATAAGGTGATTTTCTTGATAAGTTCATAGTACTTTACTTCATCAGTATCCCTGTACACATCCAACTCCTTATCTGTTTCGGTGATTAAATAATCAATATATCTGTATTTATGCAATAGAACATCTCCCTTGATCTGATCTGCCACTTTATCCCCGTAATTAGGAGGATAAATATTTCTGGAAGCCCAGTTTTCAAGCTCATCCAACGGAATTAAAGCATCTACAACCTTCGTGGTAATCTCTTCATCCATAAAAGATACAAAAAAGTTTCCACTTCTCAGCTCATCTTTTTGAATGCCTTCTCTCACCTGAGTGATAATGATTTCATTGCCTTTAACCAAAAATGCATACTGCTCTTCTTCAAAATGATGAAGTATTTCTTCAATTACTGTAATCTGATATTCTTCACCTTGTTCATTTCTACGTTTCAGAATAATATCCCCAAATGCCAGCATGTGTTCTACAAGCTTATTTTCCATGAACAATACATCATACAGAAAGGGATCTTCTTTTTCCTGATTCAAAGGAACCATCTCCATCTTTGGAGCGGCTGCTTTCTCCTTCTGCTGTTGCTGTACATGATGCGTCTGATTCTGTGTAATCTGCTTCTGAACATCCAGTTCATTGAAAAGACTCTGCTCGGAAAGTCCGAACTTGTTGGAAACCTCTTTAAGGTATACCTCTCTTTTCAGGGCATTCTGTACAAAAGAAACAGATTTTACAATATCTCTGATGGCTTCAGCCTTTTTGATAGGATCATTTCCGATATCCTTTAAAAGAATTTCCGCTTTAAAATCGATGAAATCCATCGCTTCATTTTCGATATACTTTTCAACGTATTCCTGCGGATGTTTTCTGGCAAAAGAATCCGGGTCATCTCCATCAGGAAAAAGTAACACACGGATATTCATACCTTCAGTCAAAAGCATATCAATACTTCGGAAACTGGCTTTGATACCGGCATTATCACCATCAAAAAGAATCGTTACGTTTTCTGTAAGCCTCTTAATCAGTTTGATCTGCTCTGTTGTCAAAGACGTTCCGGAACTTGCCACCACATTTTCAATTCCGGACATGTGAAGTGAAATCACATCCATATATCCTTCTACCAAAAGACAGCCATTCTTTCTTGAAATGGCCTGTTTACTCTGGTTTAATCCATAAAGAACATTAGATTTATGATAGATCTCCGTTTCCGGCGAATTGAGGTATTTTGCAGTTTTAACATTATTCTTAAGAATCCTCGCTCCAAAACCTAAAACCCTTCCTGAAAAACTATGTATCGGAAAAATAACCCTTTCCCTGAAACGGTCTACCCCTGCAGGTGTATTTTCAGGAAAAATAGAAAGTCCGGATTTTTCAAGAATTTCTTTGGTATATCCTTTTTCCAGTGCATACGCTGTAAAAGCATTCTTTTTCTCCGGAGAATATCCCAGCTGGAATTTTTTGATAATATCGTCCTTAAGCTCTCTTTCTTTAAAATAAGAAAGACCTATACTTCTCCCTTCATGATCATCCCAAAGAATCTCCTGAAAATAAGTATTGGCTACTTCATGAATCTTATACAACAGATCTTTTTCGGTCTGTGCATGTTTTGCTTCTTCAGAAATTTCACGCTGATCTTCCTCAATTTCAATTCCGTACTTTTTGGCAGCGTGGCGAAGTGCTTCAGGATAGGTAAAGTTCTCAATTTCCATAAGGAAAGAGATGGCCGTTCCTCCTTTTCCTGTTGAGAAATCTTTCCAGATCTGCTTGCTTGGTGACACCACAAAACTTGGAGACTTTTCTTCATGAAACGGACTGAGCCCTTTAAAGTTAGACCCTGCTCTTTTCAACTGCACGTATTCACCCACAATCTCTTCAACGCGGATTGTGGAGAATATCTTATCAATGGTCTGTTTGGAAATCATGCTGTAAAATTAAGTATTTTATGGAGAAGTTGGAAGGGTTCTGGTAAGAGAGCCGGAGGGTTTGAGAGTTTGGGAGTCGTGTTGTGTTTGGTTTGAGAGTGTACGAGATAAGAATTTCAACATTCGATTTGCCGAGTTTTGGGGCTTGAGAGTACGTATTGAGCTTCCAGCCTCCAGCTTCCGGCTTCCAGCTTATAATTTCTAATTTCTAGCTTCTAACCTCTCATTAAAGACTCATAAATCATTATTTTTGCAAAATAAATTTGGTAATATATGCAATTCACTATAGATAAAATCGAAGACTGGCAGGAAGTTGTTGACAGCATCATTCCTCAATTAAAACATAATATTCTTTTATTAAAGGGAAATCTGGGAGCAGGAAAAACCACTTTCACTCAATTCCTGCTTAAAAGTATGGGCAGCAAGGATGAAGTGAACTCTCCTACTTACTCTATTGTGAATGAATACAATACGGAAAAAGGAAAAGTATACCATTTTGATCTTTACCGCTTGAAAAACATTGAAGAAGTGTATGATATCGGAATTGAAGAATACCTGGACAATTCTTTTTTATGCATCATCGAATGGCCGGAAGTCTATGAAGAGGAGCTTTACGGCCTTAACTACCACGCAATGAGTATTGTGAATACGGGTGAAAAAAGAGAAATTTCATTCGATTAAATATTATGTATCTTTGTTCATTAATTGAGTGTAAAAAACAATCTGTAAGACATAATTTAATTTAAGGATGAGTACAAATATTTTTACTCCTTTCACAGAAGAAGAATTAATGCCGAAAGAGGAAAAATTGGAGGTTATAAAAAAGGGAAAACAGTTCAGTATTGGTATTCCTAAAGAGACCTGTCTCAACGAAAGGAGAACCTGCATCACTCCTGACGCCGTACAGGTGTTGGTAGAGCACGGCCATGAGATCATTATAGAAGCCGGGGCCGGAGAAGGTTCATTTTTTACAGATTTACAGTATTCCGAATCTGGGGCGAAGATCACCAATGATCCTAAAGAAGCTTTCGGACAGGATCTTATCCTGAAGGTGAATCCACCTACAGAAGATGAGATTGAGTACATGAAACCGAATACTTATCTGGTTTCTGCACTTCAGATCAATCTCCGAGACAAGGATTATTTCTTAAAACTTGCAGAGAAAAAAATAAATGCCATCGCTTTTGAATTTATCGTTGATGAATATAAGCAGCTGGCTTTAGTAAGGTTAGTAGGGGAAATTGCAGGAACTGTTTCCATTTTATATGCTTCGGAATTATTGGCCTTATCAAACGGGTTAATGCTTGGAGGAATTACAGGAGTAAGACCTGCTGAAGTAGTAATCCTGGGAGCTGGTATTGTAGGGGAATTTGCTACAAAAGCAGCCATTGGTTTAGGAGCCAGCGTAAAGGTTTTTGACAACTCTTTATCCAAACTGAGAAGGCTTCATACAATTGTTGACAGCCGTGTTCCTACTTCCATTATAGATCCTAAAGAGCTCAGCAAAAGCTTGAGACGTGCTGATGTAGTGATTGGAGCGTTACCAAGATTAAATATGACTCCTATCGTTACCGAAGATATGGTCATGAAAATGAAAAAAGGCAGTGTCATTATTGACATCACCATAGATAATGGTAAAGTGATTGAGACTTCAGAACTTACTACCATGGAAGATCCTTATATTATCAAACACGGTGTCATCCACTGCGGACTTCCCAACCTTACCTCAAGAATGCCGAGAACCACTACTAAAGCTATCTCGAATTTCTTCCTTTCCTATATTTTAAATTATGACGAAGAGGGCGGCTTTGAAAATATGCTGATCCGCAAAAACGAAATGAAGCAGAGCTTATATATGTACAAAGGAAGACATACCAAGAAAATCATCTGCGACCGTTTCGGACTTACGTACCACGATATCAATCTTTTAATTTTCTAATGAAAAAACTGAAATTTTATGCAATAGGCTTCGTTCCGGGGCTTTTACTCGTATTTTTTATTTTAAACAAAAAGGGCGCAAGCTGCAGCGGATATTTACCAAACAGCCGTGTGATTGCTGAAAGTCTTTCCAAGGAATTCAAATATTCTGAAGAGGCTAAAAATGCAATGACTGCCTATAAGATTGATGAGAAATTTATAAAAGACAGCATCATTACCAACGGGAAAGTAGATTTTGACCGCAGCCATGCCCAGAAAAAACCTTGCCCAAGCTATCTTATTACCTATCCTGAAAAAAATCCGTCTTACGAAATCACTTTTGAAAAGTGTGAAGAAACCGTAACGGTAAACGGTCTTAAGAAACTTAAATAGTTTTCAGCAACTACAAGCTATGGAAGGCAATTACTACATGATTCATGATTACCTGATATTCTTCGGAGTTTTTGCCATTTTCCTTTTTCTGACCACCAGTATTTATCTCTTCAGCCAGAATCAGAAACTGAAACAGAGAAATACCAAGTTATCGGAAACCAACAAACTTATCGAACAGCGCCTGAATGAAGTACGTTTGGAACATATCGGAACAAAGCTGAATCCGCATTTGTTTAAAAACATTCTCAATTCCGTACAGTCTCATGCCTATCAGACCTATATGTCGCTGGATAAGCTGGCCAATGTACTGGATTATATTTTATATGAAAGCAACAATAAGTACGTTAGCCCGAAAGAAGAGCTGAACTTTGCTTTAAGCCTTATTGAGATCAACAAAATCAAGATCAATCCCCTTTTTGACTTCAGAATCAAATCAAGGATTAATAAATCTGATGCTTTGTATGAGGAAAAGGTATTTGCTCCGCTGATTTCTGTGGATCTTATTGAAAATGCCTTTAAACATACAGATTTCCTGGCTCAGGATTCTTTTATTTCCATTTATATGGAGCTTGAAAATGGTATTTTCACCATGAAAGTAAGCAACAAAGCTTCGTTAAAAAATATTCTGGAAAAGGAAAAAAGCGGTTTTGGAAGCCAGTCTTTTGACCAAAGGCTTAAAATGATCTACAGCACGTACTACCAGTTGGAAAGAAGTTCAAAAAACGGAGTCTTCACTGCAGAATTAAAAATCAATTTAGGAGAATTCTATGATAAAATGCGTTATTCTGGATGATGAATTACTGGCGATCAGCTATTTAAAACTTCTATGCGAGCAAATCGACAATGTAGAAGTGGTAAAAGCATTCAATGATCCTAAAATTTTTCTTAACGAGATTGACAACCTTGACTGTAATCTGTGTATTCTGGATATTGAAATGCCGGGAATGACAGGACTTCAGGTAGCTGAGATTATTTCAGGTTCAAAAAAGATCATCTTTACTACCGCTTATAAAGAATATGCAGCCGAAGCTTTCGACCTGAATGTGGTAGATTATGTAAGAAAACCTATCAAAAAAGAAAGACTGATCCAGGCCTTCGAAAAAGCTAAAGAACTGGTGGAAAACGCACCTAAAAAGCCTTTCATCGAATGGAATACCAATATCGGAAAAACGGTTATCTTCACAGAACAGATTTCCTACATCAAAACCTCTGAGATCGATAGCAGAGATAAAGACATCATCCTCAGTGACGGCACTACGATCGTATTAAAAAACCTGAATTTTAAAAACCTTCTGGAAATGCTGCCGGCAAAAGATTTTGCCCAGGTCAACAAAAAAGAAATCATTGCTCTTTCTTCCATTAAAGTATTTTCAACCAACGAAATTATTACTACCATTCCTACAGAAGATTACACTTTCCTGAAACTTCAGATTGGTGATGCCTACAAAAGTTCCCTGATGGAGCTATTCGGAAAATAGGTCTTTTTCAAATTTTTCCGGTTTCATTACAGAAATTACGTCCTTCATTACAACTCCCCTTTTTCAGTAGGTAATCCCTTTACTTTTGCATAGAATTAATTGATTTTATTTTATAATGAAAAACTGTTTCTATGCTGTAGAATTCATCGTATCCGGTCTGTGTTTTTCTCAGGAAACACCTTCAAAACTGAAGACATCATTGAATAGCGATTGATTCAAACAGATTTTATTACATTTTTTAGAACATTCATTACATTTTAAAAAAAAGGATATTTAACATAACTATATTCTTATCAAATTTGCATAAAATATTGGAATCATGAATTTGGGGAAATACAAAAATATTATCTTTTACATCAGTACCATTGCTTTCTTTTCCTGCATTATGTACTGGTTTTTTATTCAGGGTAAAACACTGGAAATAGGAGAAAATATCACTCCCAGCAAAGCTACAGGAGCTACGATGTGGGAAAATTTTGCAGATTCTTTTCTGACAAACCTTCATCATCCTTTAGCACTTCTTCTTATCCAGATCGTGACCATTATTCTGGTAGCCAAACTTTTCGGATGGATCTGTATAAAGCTGAAACAGCCTTCTGTAATTGGTGAAATGATTGCAGGTATTGTTTTAGGACCGTCACTTTTCGGATTGTATTTCCCTGAACTTTCTGCCTTTATTTTCCCTAAAGAATCGCTTCCTAATCTACAGTTTTTAAGCCAGATCGGCTTGATTCTCTTCATGTATATTGTGGGAATGGAACTTGATTTGAGCGTTCTTAGAAAAAAAGCCCATGATGCCGTGGTGATCAGCCATGCAAGTATTATTTTCCCTTTTGCATTAGGGGTTGGGCTATCTTATTTTATTTATAAAGAATTTGCACCGGAAGGAATTCAGTTCAGTTCCTTTGCTTTATTTATAGCGATTGCAATGAGTATTACAGCGTTTCCCGTTTTGGCAAGAATCGTTCAGGAACGAAACCTTCACAAAACAAAAATAGGAACCGTAGTAATCACCTGCGCCGCCGCTGATGATATTACAGCATGGTGTATTCTGGCAGCAGTAATTGCGGTGGTAAAAGCTGGATCTTTTTCAGGATCAGTATTCGTTATCTTAATGGCCATTCTGTATGTATTCATTATGATAAAGGCGGTAAGGCCATTCCTGAACAGAATTGCCGAATCACAAAAAGGAAAAGGGTTCATCAATAAATCGCTGGT
The DNA here is from genome assembly GCF_965111995.1 of Chryseobacterium sp. Marseille-Q8038. Lineage (NCBI taxonomy): Bacteria > Pseudomonadati > Bacteroidota > Flavobacteriia > Flavobacteriales > Weeksellaceae > Chryseobacterium > Chryseobacterium sp. Marseille-Q8038. The sequence goes on from NZ_CBCOPN010000001.1 coordinate 2,296,900, forward strand.
TGCTATATTTTTCCTGATTTTGATTATCTCTTCTTATGCAACAGAAGTTATTGGTATCCACGCTCTTTTCGGGGCATTCATGGCCGGAGCTATTATGCCGGAAAACGTAAAATTCAGGAATCTTTTCATAGAAAAAATAGAAGATGTTGCACTGGTTTTACTACTGCCTCTGTTCTTCGTATTTACGGGGTTAAGAACCCAGATCGGGCTATTGAATGATCCTCATCTTTGGAAAATCGGCGGACTGATTATTTTAACAGCTGTTACCGGGAAATTCGTTGGAAGTGCTCTTACCGCAAGATTTTTAAGAATAAGCTGGAAAGACAGTCTCACCATAGGTGCTTTAATGAATACCCGGGGGCTTACAGAACTTATCGTACTGAATATCGGTTATGATTTAGGAGTATTAGGTCCGGAACTTTTTGCAATGCTGGTGATCATGGCTTTATTTACAACGTTTATGACAGGGCCGTGCCTGGATTTTATCAATTACCTTTTTAAAGGAAAAAAATCAATGATTGAAGAAGATGAACAAGAGGATAATGATACAAAATACAGAGTTCTTCTCTCTTTTGAGACGGCAAAAGCAGGAAGTAAACTGTTGAAACTGGCAGATAACTTTACTCATAAAATGAACGGGAACAAAAGCGTAACGGCGATGAATATTGCTCCTGTAGATGAACTTCACGCCTTCGATATAGAAAATTTTGAAAAAGAACAGTTTAAAAATGTCATTGAAACCTCTCATGAGCTTCAGCTTGAAGTAACTACTCTTTTCAAAGCTTCTACAGATGTTGAAAGTGACCTGACCAATATTACCAATAAAGGAAATTATGACCTTCTTCTGATTATGCTTGGAAAATCAATGTATGAAGGAAGTTTACTGGGAAGATTATTAGGATTTACCACCAAAATCATTAATCCTGAAAAATTATTGAACACTGTAAAAGGAAAAGGGAATATTTTCAATACCTCTCCTTTCGATGATCTGACGCTTCAGGTTTTGGATAAATCGACTATTCCTGTAGGTATTCTTGTTGATAAAGAATTTATAACAGCGGACAAGATCTTTGTTCCGATCTTTAACCTGAGTGATTTCTATCTTCTTGAATATGCAAAAAGGCTTATCAATAACAACAATTCACAGGTTATCATTCTGGATGCAGCAGGACAGATCAGGAACAATATTGAGGTGAAAGAGCTTATCAGAAGTATTGAACAGGTAGCACCCAATCATATCACCTTGTACAATGAGAAAAAGATTGAGAAAGAATTTCTGAACTCTCAGGATCTGATGCTGATCAGCAGCAAAAGCTGGAAAAATCTGATTGACACAAAAAGTCTCTGGCTTTCTGATATCCCATCCACCTTAATAATATCAAATCCATAACACAATAGCACACCGATATTTCTATTTCTATTTGAAGCTGTAAATATTATTCGTTGTCTGTAAAGAAAAAACGGGTATATTTATAGCTTCAATTTTTTGGGACATGCTGATTAACAGTGAAAATGGAGTTATAGAGCTGGAAACCTTTGCTACCACACTTTATAAAGGAATGAGTCTTGATCAGCTGAAACAGACTGATTTTTATAAAGAAAAGTATCATACGATTTGGGATGTAAAAACCGGATATTTTTGGTATTATTTTAAGAGTATAGAAATTACAGGCTACCAGGTATCTTTCAGTGTATGTTTTTTCGGAGAACGGCTGGATCTCATTCATATGAATACCTGTGAAAGCAATGATGCCAAAGACTGGAAGGATTGGACAGAAGAAAAAGAAATGAAGGTATTCCACAGGAACAACACATTTCTGACACAGATTCTTGAAAGACCGCCCACCCAAAAAAAGAAAATACCTTACCCAAGCTGCACCTTCAACTTTCCCTGGGGAAATGTATGGTCGGTCTACGATCCGAGAAGTGCCAGCAGCCTAATGGGAATCAATTGGAATGAAGAGGAAAAAACAAATAAAAAATAACTTATAACCAAAGAATAAGATAATACTATGTGCCGATACTCCATGATGGTTTACAAAGGACATTATGCCTGTTTCAACTGCCAGAAAACTTTCAAACGACGCCATTTAAAAGATGTGGATCGGGATGCTCAGACTTCTGTGGAAGCCAAATGCCCTGAATGTGGAAATCTGATGGCTAATATGGGACTTGATTTTAAATCCCCTCCAAAAAATGACGACAAGCAATGGGCTCATATCCGCGATTTGTATACGGTAGGAATCACTTTTCATTCATGTGGATGCTCTGGTCCCGGATATATTCCTCAGGACCGAAAGGCTATTATTGCCTATCTCGAGAAAATCCGCTCAGAATATATGCATTCTCTGGTATTCTGGAGATACCGGATAGAGCCTGAGAATAAAAAGGAACGCGAACTGGATTATCAAAAAAACAGCAGTCATTTATGGGCTGTGAACCGGAATGCTTTTAAAGAAACGGTAACCAATCAGGAAGGAATCAACTATTGGCTCAAAAGAATCAATGAAGTGGAAGAAAGACTGAATATCATCAAAGCAAATCAACAATAACAACCAATTAATCAGCTAATTTCAGAAGTCTTTTAAAATCCTCTGTTATACTTTTCTCCTGTTCGGCCGGATAGTCTGCACTGATAGTAAATCCGCGCCCCGCAGTATTATTGATCAGAATTATATTTCCGTTTTCAAAATAATTCCGGGTTAAAGTAATTTCTGACTTCTTAAAATCAAAGGCTTCCGTATCCTTATTCTCTTTCATTGCTTTGGTATCATAAAAAAGCGGTCGGTTATACCGGTATTCTTTCTCCAAAACAAAAGATAGTTGTCCATTCAACAGATAATATTCTATCAGTACCTGCCCCATTTCTCCGTAATGTCTGGCGATCACTTTTTCCAGGTTTTTATGGGTATAATAAAATACAGCTTCCCCACCTTCTGCTGATTCTCCTTCAATACTTCTATTTTTGACAGAAGTCCATTTTGTCATTGAGTTGATTCTTTTAAAATTGGCCTGAATAGGTTTCAACCGGTCTTTTAAATCTTCAGTTTTGGCAGTATCCTTTTCGTTAAATGTTTCTTTAATTTTTACCGTATCTTTTGCTTTAGTGGTGAAAAAAACAGAAGACTGCTCTCTAAATTCCTGAGCATTTCCCCAACTTAAACCAGTCAATACAATGAAAACTCCGTATAAAAATCTATTCTTCATATTTGCTTTTTTATAGCTTTAAAATTAATAATAACTTTTGTTTGTATGGTATATCATGAAACCCCAAAAATCACAAAAGTTTCTTATTTGCTTACTTTAAGGTACAACTCAAGCTTTGACAACCATTATAAGAGCTGAGATCCTCCGGAGGGGGGCGAAAATTCAAAGAATTTTTGACGGGGTGGTTTTGCGTGTTTCTTAAAATTAAAGTCGTAATTCTACTACAATTTCTAAAATTTAACCCCTAAAATTAATTTCAAATTGAGTTTTTTAATAGCTTTATAGGATAATTCACATTGGATGGAAATTGATTTCTTACAATATCAGGTACGAAATGGAGACACGCTGACCTCTATTGCTTCCCGGCTGGGCATGACCAGTGAGGAGCTAAAACTCTTTCACAATTCTCATTGTCAAAAGATGGATACAGTCTGGTTTGAAAATCTTAATGACGTTAAGAAAATCTATGTTCCTACTGATTTCAAGACCGAAGCGCAAAAGGAGAAGAAAAGGAAAGAAAACCTTCCTGCTCAGCTGTCAGATTCTTTTTTTGCTAAGACCTATACTGTTCAGGAAACGTTTGAAAGTCCATTTGAATCTCCGGTTAACATTAATTACACGGTTCACCTTGATCTTCACAAAAACAAAAATACAGATCAGTACATCCTGAGTTATCTTCAGAAAGATTTTACCTCCAAGGGAAATACACCCGATGATAAAGTAAGCAGTCTTTCTATTGCGTGTATGCAAAGTATTATGCCTCTTGAATTTATCATGAATAAACAAGGCACAATCACAGGATTTGCAGACCATAAGAAAATGGTAGAAACATTTTCCGGACAGCGCAAAGAACTTGAAGAATTTTACGTAGGCGAAGTTGCTCAAAACTATATGAATGTGTTTGAAAGAGGTATTCAGGATGAATTATTTTTATTGCAGCAATTCAAGACTACGCTCTTATTTCAGACGTTATTTCCGAAAACAGACTGGTTTCAGAAGAAAACAAAGTGGAAAGAACCTTTTTATCTTTTACAGAATTCATTTCCTGTACAGTGTGAAATCAATACTGACCAGGAAAATGAAGATGAAGATTCTGTTTTGACCATTTTAAAGGGTAAAATCATTGAATTGTGTACGTCACAAGAGATCATGCGTGGCATTAAACTTCAGGAACCTGCTTCTGAACCTGCATCAGGAACTATTATACTGGAATACATCACTCACAAAAAAAATAAGAATCTTCTTCAGGCTAAAGCTTCGGTGTTACTCAGTCATGAAGAAGCGCTGATACACCAACATCACATCAATATAACACATGGATAATATGAAAAATTATGTCACACAAAAAGGCGATACATTCAGTTCGCTGGCCCGGCAGTTTAAGCTGAAAAATGAGGGCATTTTAAAAACCTATCATAATCTCCACTGCCCGCCGGAAGATGTTATGCAGGAACCTGTTCCCGGAAAAACCATTCTTATTCCGGAAGATCCACAGCTTATGACAAACGAAACTCAGAATCAGGATATTTCAGACTCTTCACAGGAAGAAACTACAGATGAGATGAGCTCCGGCAAAGAAAATTCTCCGGAACAGCAAGCAAACAAAGAAGAGCAATCCTCTGAAAAAACGAATCAGCAATCCGATAAAGAGAAAAAGAAAGATACAAAAGAAGACAGCGGCTCCACTCCTCATGAAGGAAAATATTTCATTGTGCAAAAAGGAACTGTACAGTGTAATCAGGGTTTCAAATTTCCAAAATTTAAAGTTACCAGCCACCAGAAACATTACTGGAATGATGAAGAAGGAAATGCCGATTATCTGGCAGTAACAGAGGATGATCTTCAGCTTGATCCGGCTGCACAACCGTTTGGACAATGTAAACTTAAACCGACTTCCGGAGGATATCTTCCCTGCGCCTATGCTCCTGCAGGAAAATGGCAGAAAACGTATGAGAAAGTAAAAGTCATGGGAAAAAGCTGCCTTACAGAGATTTCAGAACTCATGTGCAGCACAGGTGGGAAAATTACCATTCTCAAACATGGCCAGCAAAGTGAAACCAGCAAAAGCCAGGTGCGGAAAGCAAATACACAGGAACAGCAAGTCTACAATCCTGTTGTAGATTTTGATGCATTCAAGGAGGATACAAAAGGTACAGACGAACTTTATTACAGCTAAGCCATGACAGGAAATATTATCGGGAATCAGAATCCTATGGTAGGAAAAACCTATCCCTACGAAATACAACCTTCCGGCCTTTCATTCGGGTTGAAAGGAGAATATGAATGGCATCTTTATAAGAAACAAAAAAACGGAACCTGGAAAGACATCACCAGCCAGCCTAAAAAGGGAGAAAAAGTAACCTACAAATTTGGAGAAATAGCACTGGGAATAGAATTTCAGATGAAAGTCTATGAAAATAAAAAAGGGATTTTACCCGGACTTCCTGCTACCAAAGAATTGGTGGGTACTTTTATACTGATTCCTACCAGTGATAAAGTTTCAAAAATAGATAAAGTAATCCTTTTTAACAGAGGGGCAAAAGATGTCAATAAAGCCAGCTATCGTGATACTCTTATCGCACAGGCTCACTGCATCGCCATGTTCAATAAGGAAATAGAATTTCACCTTTGGGAAGATGATGCTCCGGGCAAAGGCCATGATCCGGTCATCAATAAAAATAACCGTCATACCCGCAGCTACAAAGCACGGGTGAATGAAAAAGGGATTGCAGAAGTGCCAATTCCTCTGATTTCTGATGAAAAAATTCTTCGTCAGGTAGCCAATCAGTTTATGATGAAAGGTGATAAAAATGAAGGAGCCCATCATGAATATTATGTTACAGCAACTTACTCCGGGAAAATTCAGGGAGCCAGCCAGGTGAATGTAGATGTGGCCAACCCGAATGATAAAGGGCAGACTCAAAATCAGCCCAAACCTAAGCCACAACCTGAGCAACACACTCCAAAGTTCACGCCCGCACAAGGAAGAGGTCCCAAGCAGCCTGATCCTAAAGGGAATATTATAGAAGCTGTTTTCATTGATGATACCGGAAAAGAGCTTTCCAAAGTAGCCATAGGAGATAAAGTGAGGGTAAGAATTCACTCCAAAAATATGGTGGGGAAACACATCCAGTATGTAGTTTGGGAATATGACACTACTTCCAACGATGAAGTCTACAGAAGTGGAAATATTAAAATTCCTGCCGATGTATGTGACACTTCAGGGTTTGTCATTAGCAAAGATATTTTTGGAAAAGGAATAGACTCTCGTATCGGCGATCCGGATGCAGATAAACAAAACTATTTTATAGAAATTATCTCCAAAGAACTATCCGCTGAATCTCAGAAATTTGGGGTAAATTCGGAAGGGCTGATGGAAGTGGAAAAGGTGAAGAGTGCGGCGGGGGTGCAGAAAACAGAAAAACCTGAGAAACAAGGAAGTTGTATATGCCAGGAACAATATAAAGACTTAGTTTGGGGAGGAAAAGTGAGTTGTGAGTTTAGAAAGAAAGTAGTACAAATATGTGCTGAATTGTGGGGAGAAAACAGAAAAATGGAAATGGCCAATGGGTTAATGGCTGTTATGAATGTTGAAACAAGTGGAAGTTTTAAAGCACAACAATTAGAAGGATGGAACTCAACAAAAGACCCAAAAAAAATGACAATAAAAGACTTCTGGAAAGAAGGAAACAGAAAGTCATCAAGAGCAATAGGCTTAATCCAATTTACCCAAGATGCTTTACAAAATAATCTTAAAGAGTATAAAAGCAACCCAAAATTATCTGTTGAAGAACGCTTTGATGAACTAAACAAACTAAAATTGGAATATGCTCAAATGGGAGAAATAAAACAACTTGATAAAGTGAAAAAATATTTTGAGCCTCAAAAAAACAATATTAAATCTCCTGAAGATATTTATTTATCAGTTTTTGCTCCAATAGGAGTCGGTAAAAGTGATGATTTTATTTTATATCAAAAAAATGATAACCCACAAAATAATAAAGAAAAAACTAGTAATAAAAATTATAATGCAAATAAAAGTGTAGATGAAGAGAATAACAATGATAAGAAAATTCAAAGAAGAGAAATATTAGGAAGGTATAATATTAGTTTTAGCCGAGGTTCGGGTAATAAGCCCAAAACATTCAACTGTGAAAATGCTATAACAATTCCTGAAAGTTCTCCTCCTAAAAGTACTAAATGGCATGATCCCGTTGACAATCCAATGTTATGCCTTTATACTCAAAATGGAAACTACAGGCCCAGATATAATGTTTTTGGAACAGTTAGAAAGGAAAGAAGTAATCACAACCACCAAGGAATAGATTTTCTTGCTTTACCAGGATCAAATGCTTATGCATGTGTTGACGCATATGTAGAATTTATAAGTATACAATCAGGATATGGAAATGTAATTTGTTTGAAAGTAAAAGATCCTAAAGAATTTTTAAAAAGAAAAAGAGATTTCAGTTTACAATATTCAAATATGGGAGAAATACAAAGTGGATCAGGTTTTAGCTTTAATGGAGATTTTTATTTATTTTATGCTCATTTACAAGAGGTAGAAAAATCATTAAAAGCTAAACAAGAAGTTAGTTGTGGGACAATTATTGGCAAGAATGGCACAAGTGGTTATGGACAAACTAAAGACCCGCACCTACATTTTGAAATTAGAAGTTCTGCTACAGGTGGTGGATTAACTAATCGATGTCATCCAGGTATTTTTGTATATTACAAAGATGAAAATACAATGTCACAAAAAGAAAAAGATTATCAAAAAGAGATAGCACAAAAATTTTGGGATTAATTATATGAAAAAGGTAATAACAATTTTAATTTCGTTCTTTCTATTATCTTGCCAAGGGCAGAAAAAAAAAGAAGAAGAAAAAAATAGTAAAAAAGAAACATCAGTATCTGAAGTTTCAAGCAAGACAGATAATACTAAAAACTTAATTCCATTAAGTAAAATCAGCTGTAATCAAGAAAGTACAGAAACAACAAATTATAATTTAAACTGTAAAAAGTTCACTATATCAAATACACTTATTGATGGAAGTGACCAAAACAGATATGAGCTTATAACTTTTGTTTTTAATGACATAGAGAAAGCTATAATTAGAAAAATCAATAATGAAGATTTGGAAACCTCCTCTCCGATGGTATATTTTTCAAATACATCTAAAAATTATATTATCTTTTTTCCCATAAATGGTGAAAATCATTTTGGATGGAAATTGTATCTGTATAAAAATAAAGTCTTATATCCATTAGGACAAAGAGTGATGTATTGGAAACCTGATTATGAAGAAACTAATATTAGTTACTCTGACATACTAAACGTTTTTGAATCTGAAGATAAAGTTTTAGTTGAAGTACCAAGTAAATACATTATTAAAGACGATAATGACTATAAAAATTATCCAAATTATTTGGATGGAAAATATTATGAAGATAAGGACAAATCATATTATGAGTTTTCTACATCAAAAATTGAATATTACAAAAAGTATAAAAATGGACTTTTTGAAGGAGATTATAATAAAATGATAAATAATAAAATAATTGATCTTATAAAATAAATCAGTTATATCTAGCAAATTATGAAAACCTTTTTAACATTACTTTTATTTCTAACTATTTGTTCTTGTAAAGAGGCAAAAGAAAACATTTCAAATCCTCAAAAGACCAAAACAGAATATAATAAATCTTTTGTTATTAGCTGTGGTTCGGGTTGTGCGATGACTTATACTGCTGAAAATATTTTACAGAATGGGACTACTTCAATAAAAGTTAAGTTCAAAGTAGAAATGTATACCGATGAACAGTTATCAGATACCTATTATGAAACCTATTTTTTCTCCTATAGTAAAAATAAAGAAATTGAAAAAATAAGCCTTGAAGGAAAAAATGAAAACATTCTAAGCAATCTTATGCCCAATGCACAAGATTCTTTTAGAGAGTTTGCTACTGAAATTATTCAAACCAAATGACAAAATCCTTTTTAGTTCTAATATAATTCTACTTTTTAAAAACACCCAACACCGATTAACAATATCTATATATAATTTAGAAAAGAAATTTCGTTTCATTTGAAAAATATTTTTACCTTTGCCTTGTGAATTTTAACAACGGAACATATTATTATAGAATTTTTACCTCAGCTCTGGGATAGGGATTCTTATGAATATAATTTAAAACCTCGTCCTAGGGACGAGGTTTTTTTATTTTAAAAAATGTAAAAAGATGAAAATAAGTATTATTGGAATAGGATTAATCGGAGGTTCGATGGCTTTGAAATTAAGAGAGAAAAACCTGGCCAGCTTCATCTACGGAATCGATAACAATACACAGCATATCAGTGACGCCTTAGAACTGAAAATAATTGATGCCGGAGTAGATCTGGAGCATGGAATTAAAAATTCGGATCTGATTATTCTTGCCATTCCTGTAGATGCTGCCAGAAAATTACTGCCTACTGTTTTAGACCTCGTGTCTGATCAGCAAACCGTAATGGATGCAGGCTCTACCAAAGCAGGAATTGTAAATGCTGTGAAAGACCATCCCAAACGTTCAAGGTTTGTAGCATTTCACCCGATGTGGGGAACAGAAAACAATGGTCCGAAATCTGCCATTGCAGAAAGTTTCTCCGGAAAAGCAGGTGTGATATGCAACAAAGAAGAATCTGCAGGCGATGCATTGAGTACTGTTGAAAAAGTAGTCAATGTCCTTGACATGCACATGATTTATATGGATGCAAAAGATCATGATGTTCACACTGCTTACATCTCTCATATCTCCCATATTACATCTTATGCTCTTGCCAATACCGTATTGGAAAAAGAACGTGAAGAGGAAACTATTTTCCAGCTTGCCAGTTCCGGTTTCTCAAGTACGGTACGTCTTGCCAAGTCGCATCCTGAAATGTGGGTTCCTATTTTTAAGCAAAACAAAGAAAATGTATTGGATGTGTTGAACGAACATATCTCCCAGCTTAGAAAATTCAAATCTGCCCTTGAAAAAGAGAACTATGAATACCTTGAAGAGCTGATCACCAATGCCAACAGGATCAGAGGAATTTTAAGATAAAATCTCTTTATACGATACTAAAAGCCCAGTGGTTTTTACTTTTATTTTATTAAGAAACCCTTAGTCAGTAATGTCTAAGGGTTTTATATTTTTAAAACGGTGTTATTTCTATTAACATTCCGGAACGTTCACCGCAATGGCTAATCCACCTTCCGAAGTTTCTTTGAAACGGTCACTCATCGACTGAGCGGTTTCCCACATCGTCAGAATCACCTCATCCAATGTTACTTTAGCTTTGGTAGGATCACTTTCCAGGGCAATATTCGCGGCAGTAATGGCTTTCATAGCTCCCATGGTATTTCTTTCAATACACGGAATTTGTACCAATCCTTTGATAGGATCACATGTTAATCCAAGGTGATGTTCCATGGCAATTTCTGCTGCCATTAATACCTGCCCGACACTTCCACCCAGAATCTCTGTAAGTCCGGCTGCTGCCATTGCAGAAGAAACTCCAATTTCCGCCTGACAACCTCCCATTGCAGCAGAAATGGTTGCATTTTTCTTGAATAATGTCCCGATTTCTCCGGCTACAAGCAAGAATCTCACGATATCATCTTCATTGGTAAATGGGGTAAATGCCTGAGCATACATCAATACTGCCGGAATTACTCCACTCGCTCCATTGGTAGGTGCCGTAATAATCCTTCCGAAACTCGCATTCTCTTCATTCACTGCCAGCGCAAAACAGGCAATCCATTTGTTAATATTGGTAAAGTTCTCCTCAGCATCTACCACCTGCTGGAACCATTCGTCTTTATTTTTATAAATTTTATCTCCCAGCAGCTTTCTGTTGATTCCTGCAGCTCTTCGGGTAACATTCAGTCCGCCAGGAAGAATTCCTTCCTTATTTACTCCTTTATAAATACATTCTTTAATCTGCTGCCAGATGTAAAGCGCTTCCTGTCTTGTTTCTTCCTGAGTTCTCCAACTTTCTTCATTCATGAAAATCAAATCTGAAATCTTATCAAATCCCAGTTTTTCACAATATTTTGCAATATCCGAAGCTTTATGACAAGGGTACAATGTACGTACACACTGTTTCTGAATAGAGTTTTTTTCCTGGCTGGCAATAAAACCTCCTCCTACAGAATAAAAATCTTGTACAAGTTCAGTTCCGTCTTCAAAAACAGCTCTGAAAATCATTCCGTTGGGATGAAAATCAAGGCTCTTTTTCATATTCAGAATCAAATGATGTCCGTAAACAAACGGAATCAGCTTCTCCCCTCCCAGATTAAGGGTTTGAGTACTTTTGATGTATTCTATTTTCTCATCAATTTTTGAAGTATTGATCGTCTTAAAATCTTCCCCATTCAAACCAAGCATTCCTGCAATATCAGTTCCGTGCCCAATCCCTGTTTTTGCGAGTGAGCCAAAAAATTCAAGAAAAACCTCTTTAACTTCTTCGATTGATCTTTCTCTTTTTATAATCCTGATAAATGCTGCAGCAGCATTCCAAGGTCCCATCGTATGCGAACTGGAAGGACCTATTCCTACTTTAATAATTTCAAAAACCGATATTGATTCCATAAATGATACGTCATTTTCCTCAAAAACAAAGATACATGATAAATCTCTAAAAAAAGCATAGCTGCACTTCAGAATTATTGAGTTTTCATAAGCACTGAAATGAATTTATGACAAGTATTTTGTACATTAGCCTATATTGTTGAATCTATTGTTTAAGCGGTCTTCTTTAATCATTTTAAATGGAAACATTAATTAAAAGCATTTTACAACATGTCAAATTAAGTCCGGAAGAAATTGCGACCTGCAAAAGTTTCTGGACTGAAAAAACATTGGAAAAAGGTGATTTTCTGTTGAGAAATGGAGAAATATGCCGTCATGACAGCTATATTATTTCGGGAGTGTTAAAAGCGTTCTGCATTAATGAGGAAAATGGAAATGAAGAAATTCTTTTTTTAGCAATTGATCATTGGTGGGCAACAGATATCGCCAGTTTTTCAAAACAAAAAGCTTCCATCTACAATATACAGGCTGTCGAAAAAACCCGCCTTTTACAGATCAGCCATCCGTCTTTTCAAAAAATGCTGGAGGAAATTCCATCTTTAGAAAAATATTTCAGGATTATTCTGGAAGGCTATCTCGGAACCCTCGAGAAAAGAGTTGTATTTAATCATATGCATAAAGCTGAGCAAAAATATTACGATTTTCTGGAGACCTATCCCAATATTGCATCCAGAGTTCCTCAATATCTCATTGCTTCTTACCTGGGAGTATCTGCAGAATTTATAAGCAGAATTCGGAAAAAAAATAAATCCTCTTGAACTAGATCAATTTCCATGGCATAAATAATCAGGAATTTTGCTGGTATAAATGATAGCAAATGAAAATACTGATTATCAATGCAAGTGTAAGAAACGAAAGATCTTACAGCAGAAAACTCACCCAGTTATTTGTTGAAAACTGGAAAACCAAATACCCTCAGGATACATTTACCTGGCGGGAGACCGGAATTGATACTATTCCCAACATCGATGAATCCTGGATTGCAGAGGCATTTAAAAAGCCTATGGACAGGACGGAAGCCAGCCAAAAAGCTTTACAACTCAGCAATGAACTGGTACAGGAACTCAAAGAACATGATATCTATGTCATTGGAACGCCCATGTATAACTGGTCTATTCCTTCCGGGTTGAAAGCTTATATCGATCAGGTAATGAGAATCAATGAAACCTGGAAATTCAGATCAGGAGTTCCGGATGGAAATTATGTAGGGCTTCTGGAAAACAAGAAAATGTTTATCCTTTCCACCCGTGGAGACACAGGATATGGAGAGAATGAGAAAAACGGCCATATCAATTTTCAAACGACTTATCTGAAACATATTTTCGGAATTATGGGAGTAAATGATGTTACCATTCATTCCTTAGACAATGAAGAATTTGGAGGTGAAATTTTTGAAAATTCAAAAAATAAAATCTTTGAAACGATCCATTCTATTCAATAAATCATTTTTGATCTGAATATATCCCTCAGGAGACTATCTTAAAAGTTCGATTATTTGGCATCTGTCATTCTGACGAAGGAAGAATCTTATTAATAACCAGACGCATAAGATTCTTCATTTCATTCAGAATGACATTTTTGAGAAAGCCTGCTGTTTTTATTAACTGAAACTTTCCTCATGTTGAGAAAGATCAAGTCCTTTGTTTTCAGACTCTTCAGAAACTCTTAGGGTAATTATTGAATCGGTAAGTTTATATAAAATGAATGATCCAAAAAATGTAAAAACAGAAACCAAAACCAAGGCGGCCATATGATGAAGAAAAACATCCACTCCTCCATGAAGCAGACTGGCATTTTCCCCATGAGCAAAGACAGCCGTAAGAATCATTCCCATAATCCCTCCTACTCCGTGACAGGCAAAAACATCCAGTGTATCATCTATTTTCTTTAATCCTTTCCAGTTGACCATCACATTTGAGACGATAGCCGTAATAAATCCGATAAAAAGACTTTCCTGAATGCTTACAAAACCACATCCGGGAGTAATGGCCACCAGTCCTACTACAGCTCCGATACAGGCTCCCAAAGCCGAAACACTTCTCCCATTGATTCTGTCAAAAAAGATCCAGGTCATCATTGCTGAAGCAGAGGCAATAGTAGTTGTTCCAAAGGCTGTAGCAGCAGAGGCAGAAGCGCTCAAAGCAGATCCTGCATTGAATCCGAACCATCCGAACCACAACATTCCTGTTCCTAAAAGTACATACGGAATATTGGAAGGCTCATGATGCGGATTTTTTCGGTTTCCTACCACCAAAGCTCCGGCAAGCGCGGCAAAACCGGCGCTCATATGCACCACCGTTCCGCCTGCAAAGTCTTTTATCCCAAAATATTTGTTTAAAAGACCATCAGAATGCCACACCATATGACAAAGCGGTGTATAAATAAAAATGCTGAAAAGGACGATGAAGAGTAAATAAGAAATAAAACGAACTCTTTCCGCAAAAGACCCGGTAATAATAGCAGGAGTAATAACTGCAAACTTCATCTGAAACAAAGCAAACAGGATAAAAGGAATCGTAGGGGCCATCAACTTATGAGGTAGATTTCCTACTCCGCTAAAAAAGGGATAGCTTAACGGATTTCCAATAATACCATAATGTTTTCCGGCAATCGTAATTCCCAGAGACTCACCGAAGGATAAAGAAAAACCGACTACTACCCAGACCATAGAGATGACTCCTAAAGCAATAAAACTCTGCAACATCGTAGAAATCACATTTTTCTTCCCCACCATTCCCCCATAAAAAAAGGAAAGTCCGGGAGTCATCAGCAAAACAAGTCCAGCTGCAGCCAGAATCCAGGCTACATCGGCTCCTACAATTTTATCTTCGCTTAAAAATTCTCCTGTATCAGGAATATCGGCAACCGGATTCCAGAACAAACCTCCAATGGCAACCAGTGTGATAACAGAGAATGAAACCATCCATTTTAATCCTATTTTCATAAAATTTATATTTAACCCCATCAAATTTAAATATAAATTCCATAAAAACTACATTTTAAAACAAAACACCCCTAAAAAAAACACTATCTAACAAATAATATTATAAATCTAACAAAACACCTCATTCAGTATTTTAGAAACTTCTTTAGATTTTGTAGCAGGAAAAAGATGGGTTCCTCCCTTCACCACGTAATCCGGATGGGAATAACGGATGGGGAAAACGATGTCTTTATCACCAAGAATCTGAATCACGTCAGGATTTTCTTCAAACTTCCATTCAGAAACTTTTTCTACGGACCATTTCAGGTAATAAGGATCTCTTACTTTGAAATATTGTAACAGTTTTGGATTTTTTGGATCAAACAGCTTTCGGACAACAGCATATACATTGGCTGCTTTATCATTGAACAAGCCTACAGGAAGTATCCTCGGGATTTTGGTCATCTCCCCGGTTTTTATGAATTTGGACTTTTCCTTATCGGATTTTATACTTCCAAGGATTACTACTTTCTCTGCCGGTTTTAATTGATTAATCTCCTGTACAATAATTCCTCCAAAAGAATAACCCAACAGGCAGAACGGCTCTGAGTCATCTACTTTCTCCGCCATTCTTTTAACATAGGCATCGAAAGGCTCATTTTTTTCAGGAATAAGCCAGTCTATAAAAATCAATTCACAGTGTTCGGGAAACTCTATTCTTTCAAGTACCTTGAAGTCTGCTCCCAGACCGCTTACGATATAAATTTTCATACTACTAATTTATAAAAATACCGGGAAACAGAGAATAGCTGCAAAAAAAATGAGACGTTCCCGGGAACATCTCATTTCTATATTGATCATATTGGATCTTATTTTTTCTTCTTCTGAATTCTATTTTCGTTATCCAGCATTTCAGTAGTCACTTTGAACTGAATATCCATTTCGTTCTTAATGAAATAATCTTTCAATGAAGACTGATAGAATACTTTAAAGTCCCTTCTGTTCAGAGAGAACTTTGCAGACTCAATAGATGTGGTAAACTGAGTAACGTATACATTTGCAGGGAAAGAGATTGTTTTTCTCACTCCTTTAAGGGTAAGGTCACCATATACTGTTGAATTGTATTCACTGTTTGCTAAAGGAATAATTTTAGTCAAATGGAATTTTGCAATAGGGAATTTTTTTACTTCGAAGAAGTTCGAGCTTTTCAAATCGTTAGTAAGCTTGATTTGATCTTCGTCAGAAACATCTCCCGCCATCATACTTCTCATATCTATTACAAACTCTCCATCTACCAGAACCGTATGGTCAAAGTTGAATTTTCCGCTTTTTAACTTTACTGTTCCTGAGTGGGAAGTTTCTTCGGTTTTTACCACTTTATACCCCCACCATCTGATCTCTGATGAAGTCACTTTAGCCACCTTATCAAATTTCTTTTGGGCAGAAACAAATGATATGCTTGCGCACACCATAGCAAACAATAGTAATCTTTTCATTCTTTTTTATTTACAATTCAACAAAAATAAAAAAAAGTGTAGAACTTCTACACTTTTAATAATCTTTTTTTGATTAATTTATTGAGCAGTTACCTTTACAAGCATATCAATATCATCTTTCACAAAAACATCCTGCATGGTAGACTTGTAAGCTACGTCAAATTTTTGTCTGTCGAAAGAGAATTTGTTTGATACTAAACTTACTACTCCTTTGCTGTAAGAAATCTTAGCAGGGAAAGAGATTGGGCTTGTTTTTCCTTTTACAGTAAGGTTTCCTGTTACAAGAGAGTTATACACTTTATCGTTGTTTTTCTTTACTCCTGTAATTTTGAAGCTTGCAGTTGGGAATTTTTCAACTTCAAAGAAGTCACCATTCTTAAGGTGTCCGTTTAATTTTTGCTGATATTCTCCTGTAAGGTCAGTAGAGCTGATAGAAGTCATATCCAATACGAAGCTTCCGCCTACCAATTGGTTTCCTTTCATTACCATGTCTCCGGACTTTACTTTTACAGTACCATCGTGAGAGCTAGCCTCAGATTTTGCTACTTTATATCCCCACCAGTGTACATCAGACGCTACTACTTTTTTTGACTGTCCGAAAGCTAAACCACCAGCTAAAACTGCTAATAAAAATATTTTTTTCATTGAATAGAGTTGTTTACTTATTTAACAGTACAAAGGTAGCATCTTATTCAATAGATTTCATTGATGTATATCAATAAAATTTATTATTTTCATGAATAATATCATCCCATAAAAAAACTCCGGAGAAATCCGGAGTCCTTATTTTATAGCTGATAGTAAGCGGTATAAAGCGCTATACCATTTAATGCTGTATGATTTTGCTTGACCAGATAGATGGGAGTATTTTTAAGCATCTCCTCCATTTTATCACTGATCTTGAATTTCTCATAGAATTTCGCTTTGTCTATATATTCTGCGATCATCTGTGGAATATCTCCGGCAATCAGTAGCCCTCCGGTAGCTTTTAATTTTAAAGTTAAGTTGTTCGCTTCTCTTGCCAGAAACTCAAGGAAAGTATCTAAAGCGATTCTGCAGATCAGTACATTTTCCTCTACAGCAGCTTTATATAATTCCTCCACGAAATTTCCCTGTGCAAGACGTTCTCCCAGCCATTCCGGCTCAGGATGTCTTTTCACATCTCTTAAGAATCTGTAGATATTGAATAATCCTGATTTCGAAAGTACATTTTCCCAGCTTACAATACCATAGATATTATTTAAGAACTGGTAAAACTCAACTTCTACGTTGGTTCTTGGTGAAAATTCCGAATGTCCTCCTTCTGTTGCGAAAGGTCTCAGGTATTTTCCGTCAAAGAAATATCCGGCTTCCCCTAATCCGTTTCCGGGAGCAAGAACTGCCACATTTCCTTTTTCAAGATGTCCGCTGGTATAAATAGCTTCAAGATGATTATCTTCAAGAAGAGCCATTCCGTAAGCAGAGGCTTCCAGGTCATTCAGC
The DNA here is from genome assembly GCF_965111995.1 of Chryseobacterium sp. Marseille-Q8038. Classification (NCBI taxonomy): domain Bacteria; kingdom Pseudomonadati; phylum Bacteroidota; class Flavobacteriia; order Flavobacteriales; family Weeksellaceae; genus Chryseobacterium; species Chryseobacterium sp. Marseille-Q8038. The sequence continues at coordinate 2,314,624 of NZ_CBCOPN010000001.1, forward strand.
ATTTCTACTTTTTCAAACCCGAAATCACGGGCATATTCTGCTACATCTAAATTCCAGCCCAGCCTTGCAGGACTGCTTTTCCCGTCAAGTACAGGACCCGGCACTGCCATTCCCAGACGTTTTACGTTTTCCAGCTGATTATCCTGAATAAACTTCTTTAAAATATCTGAAAAAGAAGCATACTCTTTGGTTGCAAATTTATTTTCTACTTTTATCTCAAGACCTCCGTTACCGGAAACAAAATAGCCTAAGATTGTTATATCTTCACGAAGACTTGCTCCAATGATAGAAACATTATCATTATTACTGTTCTCTACTCCTGGTAAATAAAGTGGAAATTTTGGATTCAGAATCATAACCTCAAATTTTACCAAATATAATAATTGTTTTTGTAAATCCTGCACAGAACAAAAAAACCTTTCCACTTTCGTGAAAAGGTTTTGGTTAATAATTGTTTATATATTAAATCTAACTACTTTCCTAATGGAATATTGTAACCGAATCCTACGCCGATATTCCCCACATTATAGTCCTGACCCGGCAAATCTCCTTTTGTCCCTACAAAAACCTTTTGGTATTGTACGAAGAAATTCCAGTCTCTGTTGTGATATCCGATCTCGGGTTTAAGGTAGAAACCTCCGCTTGCTCTTTCAACATTAGTGTTTGATGCCACTGTTTTGTCTCCAACAAGGAAACCATATCCTAAGTCTGTTCCGAAATAGAAACCTGTTTGTTTAGGATAAATTCTGATTAAAGCTGCTACAGGAACTACTCCTACATCATTATTTTTATATCCGTTGTTTTCTTTACCGAAGTAGTGAGTATATCCTGATGCGATACCTAATCCGAATCCTGGTGTAATCAGGTTTTGGTAAGCTACATCCACTCCTACTGCAGCAGAAAGATTATCTGCGGGAACTGCTAAACCAACATTTGCACCTACCTTGATCATATTATTCATTTGAGAACTTTGGGCGCTTGCGATACCTGCTGTTAAAATACCAGCCAGTACTATTGCTTGTTTAAACATTTTCATAACTCTAATTTTTTAATTTTACTAAACAAGAGGATGTAAAAATCATGCCAAGCACGGGTTTTTCTTTGATTTTAACATTCAAAAAACTCATAAAACAATGAATATCAAATGATTATTTTTAACAAAATTTAAATATTTGTTTAACAAAAATTATCAAAAAATGATAGCTAAAAAGTGAATTAATTAAAGGATGGAAGAAAGGAAGCTGGATGCTGGAAGAAATACACCTCCATAAAGTCAACTCTATTTCTACGATACAAAACTTTCCGACCCCAAACTTCCTGCCTCCTGCTTCCTGCTTCCAGTCTTAAAAACAATATTAACAAACATTAACCCGTTGTTATTTTAACCTTTTTCTTCGAAATACATCAAAAAATAAATTCTTCATGATGGCTGATTCATTATTAAAAAACAAGCATCTTCTTTGGCGTGCAGGTTTTGGTGTTGGTATTCATCAAATTGATGATTTGAAAAATAAAAACATTAAAACGTTAATGAATGAATTATTTAAAGAAGACCGCTTCAGTGAAATTACTTATGATACTCCTGATCCGGTTTCGGTGGCTGATTACATGAGCAGTACCACTCCTGCAGATAAGAAAAAAGAGATGCAAAGGATTAACAGGGAGCAGAATAATGAACTGAATCTGAACTTTCTGAATTCCATTGTTAACAGTAAGGAACAGATGAGGGAAAAGATGGCGTTCTTCTGGCATGGGCATTTCGCATCAAGAGTGATCAATCCAAGGTTCAACAAACAGCTTTTGAATACGATCAGGAAAAATGCACTGGGAAATTTCAAAGATCTGCTTTTTGAAGTAAGTCAATCACCAGCCATGCTTAATTTCCTTAATAATCAGCAGAATAAAAAGGATCATCCTAATGAAAATTTTGCCCGTGAAGTGATGGAACTGTTTACGATGGGCAGAGGAAACTATACTGAAAAAGATGTAAGAGAAGGCGCCAGAGCCTTTACAGGATGGAGTTATGATAAAGAAGGGAATTTTAAAGAAAGAAAAAATCTTCATGATGAAGACCTCAAAACTTTTTTAGGAAAAACCGGAAATTTCGATGGAAATGATGTCCTCAATATCATTCTGGAACAGAAAGCTACCGCACAGTTCATTACCACAAAGATTTATAAGTTTTTCGTCAATGAAAAACCAGATCAGGATATTGTCAATACGTTGAGTGCAAATTTCTACAATTCAGGATATGATATCAAAAAACTGATGACTGAGATCTTCTCAAGCTCATGGTTTTATGATCAGAAAAATATCGGGAATCGAATAAAGTCTCCTGTAGAATTGATGGCAGGGATTATGCGGATTCTTCCTATGCACATCCAGAATCCGGAAAACCTTATTGTATATCAGAAATTATTGGGACAAATGCTGCTTTATCCACCGAATGTAGCGGGATGGCCCAGCGGAAAATCATGGATAGACAGCTCAACACTGATGTTGAGACTTCAGATTCCGCAGATCTGGTCCGGACTTCGCCCTTTGGAATACAGTCCGCGACAGGATGATGATATTGACATGGGAATGAAATCCCGTGAAACTGCTTTAAATAAAAGTTTTAAAAACCCGAATATTACCATCGACTGGGATCGTATTGAGCAACTTTTCGCCAATAAAAACTGTGAAGACTACCTTCTCATGAGCACTCAAAGCCTTGATATGAACTCTGTAAAGAATTTTTCTGATAAGAGTATAAAAATGAATGTCATCAACCTGATGTCTACCCCGGAATACCAGTTGAGCTAGGTAGGAGATTTTTAGGTTGCAGGTAGCAGGTAATAGCTGTCGTAGTATAGCTTAATTACCATTTACTTATCTTTTACTGTTATAAAAATAAATGCCAGTAAAAATGCAGCCTAGTCCTACAACCTGCTACCTATCATCTGCCACCTTAAACCCTAAAAACAAAATTATGTTAATCAAAAGAAGAGAATTCCTCAAAATAAGTTCATTGGCTACCGCTTCTATGCTGATGCCCAATTTCTTAAAGGCAATGGCGTTGGATGAGGCTCTGAATCCCAATCAGAACATTCTGGTGGTTCTCCAGTTTACAGGAGGAAATGATGGCTTGAATACTATTATTCCAGCTAAAAATGACATTTATTTCAGGGAAAGGAAAACGTTGGCCATTCAGAACTCGATACCACTTACTGATGAAGCAGGCATCAATCCTTCACTCTCTTATTTTAAAGAGCTTTTTGATAATGGGGAACTTTCTGTGATGAATAATGTAGGATATCCCAATCCGGACAAATCCCATTTTCGAAGTATGGATATCTGGCAGTCGGCAAGCAGAAGTGATCAGTTTCTGGAAACAGGCTGGCTTGGGCGTTTTCTGGATGAAGAATGCTATCGTTGTGACCATCCTACCCAGGCGCTGGAAGTGGATGATATGCTCAGCCTTGCTTTAAAAGGAGAAAACAATAAAGCTTTTGCATTTAAAGATCCTAAAAGACTCTACCAGACCAGTCAGGAAAAGTATTTTAAATCACTCTACGACCATCACCACGATGATGAAACGGTATCTTATCTTTATCAGACGTTAGGTTCTACCATCAATAATGCCGATTATATTTTTGAAAAAAGCAAAGCTAAAAAGACGGAACAGATTTATCCCAACTCCTCATTAGGAAAAGACTTTAAGACGGTAGCTTCTTTAATAAAATCTGATATCAATACTCAGGTATACTATATTTCTGTAGGAAGTTTTGATACCCATGTCAATCAGAATGACCGACAGAAAAAGTTGTTTGACGATATCAATGAAGCCGTAAAATCATTTGTTACCGATATGAAAAGTAATGGACTGTTCAAAAATATCCTGCTGATGACATTTTCAGAATTCGGTCGCCGTGTTGCACAGAATGCCAGTAACGGAACCGATCACGGAACTGCCAACCAGATGTTCTTTATCAGCGGAAACCTTAAAAAGAAAGGTCTGTTGAATGTACTTCCTGATTTACAGAACCTGAATGAAGGCGATCTAATCTATAAAGAAGATTTCAGAAAAGTATATGCAACAATTCTTAAAAACTGGCTTAAGGCAGATTCTTCTAAAGTACTGGGATGGAAGGATGGTATTTATGATTTTGTATGATCTATCGAACCACAAAAGCGTTTGAACACTTAAGTTATTTTAATTTACTACTACATGTTTAAGAAGTACACTTAGGTTTTTGAAAACCGATTTTCATACTGTAAATAAAAAGGTTTAGATTCCTCCGGAATGACAAACTGTGTGGATAGACCATCATTACAATTGTGTCATTCCGTAGGAATCTAGCCGCAATCTCGCAGAAAAAGTATAATCCCGATCAATATCTCAACTGAAGGTGTGAAAATTCCCCTCCTCCGGAGGGGTGGCAAAAATTCAAAGAATTTTTGACGGGGTGGTTTTCAGCGTTCACCAAAAATATCCATTAACAAAAAAAAGAGACTGTACATAACTCTGACAGTCTCTTTTCAATAATTTTAAATTTTAACTACTTGTACGTTTAAGCCGTAATCTGCTTTGGTCCTTTATCTTTCTGATCTTCCTTTTTATCAAGTTTCTCAGATATTTTTTTAACAATATATTCTATCGCTATGGGTGCTATGATGGCAATTAATGCTTTAAATATTCTTGATTTCATAATATAATATGGTATTGTTAAGTTATTAATACAATTTCCAAGCCAAGATAAAATGGACAAAAAATTTAGTTTTCATCAGGAACAACCAAGCTCTGATAGTTTTTGCTTCCAGCACTGAATTTTTCTCCCATTTTCACTCTTAATTTTCGGGGTTTGTGAACAATCAAGCCGTCCCCAAATCCAAGCAGTAATCTTTCCAGTTCAAAATTAATCTGAACACAAATTTTAAACAGGGTACCTTCATCGTCTTCCTTAATAATCTCCTGACTTTTATGCAGCGGCTTTGTTTTCACATAAGGTGCATTTCCCGCATCTACCCAGAAAATCACATTCCTCGGATCCATTGATTCTGAGACGGTAACTCCTACAATATCTTTAAAGTATTCATCTCCATCCAAATCTTTATCAATATACAGGCTGTCATCTGTTTCAATACGCTCCATTCTGTCCAGTGCCAGATTGTACATTTTCTGTTTGTAAAGGCAGATCAGAAACCAACGGTTGTTGAATTCCTTCAACAGCTGTGGATGTACAGTAAATACATTGGATTCTCTGGCCGTAAAGCTTTTGTAAAGAATCTTCAATACTTTTTTATTGGCAATACTTTCATACAGAATATCAATATGCTCCAGCCCTTTCAATTGTTCATTTTTATCTAAATGAATAATAGATTTTTGGTTGGTAGCATGGATAGAGTCTTCCAGTTTCTGAATAACACCGTTCATTTCTTTGAACATAGAAAAATCCTTGAACTGTTTCAGAATCTGCACCGCATTATTCATAGCCTTCAGGTCACTTTCATTCACAGAGATATTATGAATACTGTATTCCGGATCACTATAACGGTAGTATTTTCTTTCGTAGACTTCAATAGGAGCTTCATATCCGAATTTTTCACTCCGCATATTCTGAAGATCAAGCTGAACGGTTCTTTTACTTACATAGGACTCTTTTCCCTCAAATTCAAATAATGCTTCTGAACATTCATCAATGAGATCTTCCAGCGTATATTTCCTGTATTTGTTTTTAAGACATTTATCTAATGTTTTATACCGGATCAGAGCATTTTTATTGGATGACATACCTTAGTGTTTAATGATGTGGTGTTTTTTAAATAAGAAATTTACTTTTTTCTTAAAAATTATTTTTCTTTTAAAGCGTTTTCGTCAAAAGTAATTCCTTCCCAGCCAGATTTCATGAAGTTTCGGATATTCTGGTGATCAGTTCCATCAGGATGTTTCAAAACATCATCTCTGTAATACTCACCAAAAAGCCAAAGAGTCTCCTCTTTTGTCAGATCCTGAATGCTTGCGAAGCTGAACACTTTACAAGAACCATTGTTCTGCCCTGCCTGATTGGTTGTATCACCGTTCTGAAAAGCGGTAGGAGTAAATTCATAATGTTCATCAATATGAGCGATAACATCATTAAACTGGATAGTTTCCGGGAAATGTTTTAATTGTTCTAATAATACCATGAGCCTTGTTTTTTTTAAGTTATAGAGTATTTTTACGAATCTGCAAAGCTGCTTTTCGTCTTGTTATTAAACTTTTTGTAAAAATAATTAAAATTTCTTTATCTACGCAAAACTATTGCGCAATAATGATATTACTTTGCATCATCAAAATGAAACAACATGGAATTTAATGGAAATCATTTAATCGAATTAGGATATAGACCCGCAAAATGGTTTAAAGATGCCATTAGCTATATCAACGAGAATAATCTGGGTGAACATGAGATCGCAGAATATCTGGTACAGTTCAAACAGCCGGATATAATTCCGCTTCATGAAACAGCTAAAGATTTTATGATCAACATACGGGCGGAGCATGAAAGTGAAAATGATAATGTGGAAAAAGTAATCAAAACGATGAAAGTTCTGATGAAAACCCCAACTCTGGTTGGCGGAGCTTTAATGCCTGATGCCTGCCCGACAGGTCCTGAAGGTCAGATTCCCGTAGGAGGTGTGGTAGTAGCACAAAATGCCATTCACCCGGGATTCCATAGTGCAGATATCTGTTGTTCTGTGATGCTGACAGATTTTGGAAAAACAAATCCTAAAGAGGTATTGGATGCAGCACATGCTATCACCCACTTCGGATATGGAGGAAGACCAAGAGGTGAACAGATGCCGATGTCTCAGGAACTGATGGATGCTTTCAGAGAAAATGACTTCTTGAATGATGAAAAACTGATCAGCATTGCCCGTTCTCATATGGGAACTCAGGGAGACGGAAACCATTTCCTTTTCGTGGGGATTTCTAAAAATACAGGAAATACCATGATGGTGACACACCATGGATCAAGAGCTCCAGGAGCTGCTTTATACGATAAAGGAATGAAGGTTGCCAACCGTTTCAGACAGGAAATCTCCCCTGAAACATTGAAAGAAAATGCCTGGATTCCTTATGATACTGAAGAAGGTAAATCCTATTGGGAAGCCCTTCAGCTAATAAGACAATGGACAAAAGAAAACCATACTTCCCTTCATGATGCCGTGCTGAATAAGCTGGAAATGGAAAAGGAAAACAGATATTGGAATGAACATAACTTTGTTTTCAAGGATGGAGACCTTTTCTATCATGCAAAAGGAGCCACTCCACTGGATGATAAATTCATGCCTGATATTACGGGACCAAGACTGATTCCGTTGAATATGGCAGAACCGGTACTGATTGTTCAGGGAAAAACGAATGAAAGAAACTTAGGTTTTGCACCGCATGGAGCCGGAAGAAATTTCAGCAGAAGCCAGCATAAAAGATCTTTGGCTCATAAAACAACCGAAGAAATTTTCAATGAAGAAACAGAAGGATTAGATATCCGTTTCTACTCTAATGAAGTTGATATTTCTGAGCTTCCGAGCGCTTATAAAAGTGCTAAGAATGTGAGAGCACAGATCGAAGAATACGGACTTTGCGAAGTTCTGGATGAAGTGATGCCTTACGGGTGTATTATGGCTGGAGACGTTGAGAAGAATGCTCCATGGAAGAGAAAGAAGAAATATAGAAAAGCATAATTCTTAATTTAATTAATAAACCTTAAAGGTTTTCAAAAAAACTAATAACCAAACCTTATGGGTATAAAAGCCTGTAAGGTTCATGAAAACGTTTTTCATAACGGCAGGGGCAGTAGCTCAGATGGTAGAGCAACAAGAATTACTTTTCGCTGCAGGCACATAAAGTTCCTATAAATCACCAGGTTTGTGGGTCACAGGTTCGAGTCCTGTCTGCTCCTCAAAACAATGAAAATGTGTATATTCACCTATCAGTCATTTTCATATGTTAAAAAATTAAAGGCAAAGAAAGTTCCTATATTTTGGACCTACTTTCCGCTTTTTCACTCATTATCAGGCAAAGGGAGTTCCTATATATTTTTTGATAAACTACTCCCCGCTTTTTATAAACTATAGGTAAAAGGAGTTCCTATACCCTTCACTTTTAATGAATATACTCCTCACTTATTTTTTAAACTTAAAACAATGAAAACACTACAATTATTCAATGCTGTATTGGCTAGAAAATCTGATGAAAAGCCATTTATTTCTGATGATGGTTTTATCATTGAATCTGATGCTGTATGGGCAAAAAATGAAATCATCTCCTATTATGCAAAGGAAAAATTAAATGGAAATGATTTGAATAAAACGTTTCATAAGTCCTGGGAGAAAATAAAAAATACCTCCAGAATAGACTTATTGTTTGAACAGTTCACCCATTATATTTCAACGTATGGAAGTAATTTCCAAAATGAAATGTATATTCCTGAAGAAATATTGAATGTTCCTGGTACAAAGTTGATTTTTAAAGTCATCAAGGCTTATACTGTGGAAGAAATGCAGGAAAAATGCCTTTCTCTTTTGAGATCAGGAATTGCTTTAAAAGAAGAAACCGTTGACGACTTGCTTTCTATTTTACATACAGAGCTTGAATATGATTTTACAGGAAAAGAAAACATCAGAAATAAAGAAGCGGTTATAAAAATAGCAGATCTCTATGATGTCTATCCCGAAAATCCTGTTGAGTTTTTCCGTTATGTGATTTATAAAACAACCCATACAACGCTTTTAATCAAAAATGATGAACTGATTGATTTAATCAAGCAAAGTAAATTCAATCCAGCATATTTATTTGAGAGTTTTGGGCAGGAGAAAATGGCGGAAATTTTCAACAGATTTAAGCCTTTATTCCTTGCTTATAAAAACAGAGCTCCGAAAGCCATTAATAAAATTTCGAAGCTGTCTAAAACACATCATAAACCACTCATTTCAAACCCATTGAATGATGCTACCAATACATTACTGGAAAACAGTGATTGGCATTGGCTGGAAAATGCAACACCGTTTGCATTATTCAAAGCATTGGCGGCATGTCATTCAAGAATGTATGGTCAGGATACTTTCGTGTATAGAGTCAGAAATGGAAAATCATGGACTAAAAAAGGTAAGGAAACTTATGTGAACCAGTACAACTATGAATTCATTTTGGATTATCTGAAACTGAAGTATGAAAACTTGTCCGGAAAGAAATTCTATTTCCCTGAGAATGTAGAATTTGCATTACCGACCTCTGAGAAAATGTTTGTCGGGAATATTCCTACCGGAACCCGTTTTTATGGTGATAGACTGGCTGTAGGTATTTACTGGGAAAACAAATGGGGAGCGAATGACCTTGACCTTTCAGGATTGAACATCGCTGGAAAAATAGGTTGGAATGCTGCTTATAATTATGGTAACGGACAATTGATGTACTCAGGAGATATAACTTCTGCTCCTAATGGTGCCGTGGAATATCTGTATGCTGATAAACGACTGACTACCCCAACCCTTATCATGAATAACGTTTTCAGCGGTGATGCAAATTGTGGATATAAAATCATTGTCGGAAAAGGAGATCATATTTCCTACGATTATATGATGAATCCTAACAATCTGTTTGCAGAAGCCAGATGTAACTCAGTTCAGAAACAAATGATTCTGGGAATGCTGATCCCTAAAAACGAAAAACAATGTTTCGTACTATTGAATTTCGGAGCCGGACATTCTCATGTTTCGGGAAATAGCGAAGTTTCCACCATGGCAACAACCGCATTGTATCAGCAATGGTCTGAAGCCATGTCTTTCAATGAGCTTGTAAAAGAGCTTGGTGCAGAGATTACTACAGAAAAAGCGGAAGCTGATTTTGATTTCTCACTGGAAAGTCTGGAAAAAGATAGTTTTATCAGGGTTTTTAAATAATTCCCTTTACGTCATCTGATTTATTAGATGACGTTTTTTGTGGAATTTTGCTTAAGAAATGTTGAAAACCACCCCGTCAAAAATTCTTTGAATTTTTGCCACCCCTCCGAGGGAGGGGAATTTTATCGTCTTCAACTCAAACAAAGCCTTCCCCATACAGTTTGTCATTCCGCAGGAATCCAGCCTCCAAAATTTAGAATGAGCATAGGTATTCCATTATAATATAAATAACATAAGTTTTGGCTAAAGCCTATTGAAATTTTAATCCTTATCAAACGGACTAAAGTCCGTTCCTATTGAATATTAACATGATCCAGATTCCTGCGGAATGACAATCTAGAAGGACAAACTATCCTTACAAGGGTGTCATTCCGGAGTTAAAAAAACTTTTATTCTCTACTGTTATTAACCATTCACCTTTTTAACAGAAAATAGTCCTTCATTCTCATGAATGATCACTTTTTTTCCATAATCAATCTGGATGCTGAACATCTTTTCCAGCGGAAACTGAAGCACAGCCTGAAGGATCAGACGAATCACTCCGGCATGGGCGATGATGAGTATTTTTTCCGCTTCTTTTTTCTGAATCAGTTCGTTCCAGAAACGGAGAACACGAGCCTGCATTTCAAGCAGATTTTCTCCCCCTGAAGCCTTCACATGGATAAAGTCTTTGTACCAAGGATTAATTTCTTCTTCCGGAATATCCGTCCATTTTTTCATTTCCCAGTTTCCGAAATTCATTTCCCGAAGTCTTTCATCCGTTTGATAATTGAATTTAAAGTAGTCAGCTAAAAGGCAGCAGCGCTGGGAAGGACTTGAAATAATTAGATCATAATCATTTTCTAAATCCAATGTTTTAAAATCTTCAGGATACTCTTTTCTTAAAGGCATTTCAGCAAAACCATAGCACAGGTTTTCCGGATTTTCTACAGCGGTATGACGAATTAAATGAATTTCCATGCGATCATTGTTCCTAAATAAAATAAAACTTCACAAATCTGCTGTACAGATCCCAGGCAGTCTCCCGTATAGCCGCCGATATGTTTTTTAAAATACCAGCCCATATAGATTTTCCCAAGATATGCCAGCCCAAAAGCAAAAATCAGCCGCCAGTCCGGAATCAGGATGAAAGCTATTAAAACACTGACGAATCCTATCAGTAAAGCCATTCCGTCTAATGGTTTATTGGCTAAAGGTTTTGATTTGCTGACATCAATATCAGTAACATATTGATGGGTATAAATCATTGTTCCTGAAATAAACCGGCTTGATGTATGAGCTAAAATAATGATCCCTAAAACTTTCAATGGATCCATAACTCCCAAAGCCTGGATGCTGTAGAATTTCAGAGCGAAAAGCAGGATAATACCAATGGTTCCGTAGGCTCCTACCCGACTGTCTTTCATAATAGTCAGAATTTTTTCTTTCCCATATCCGCCTCCGAAACTGTCGCACATATCCGTAAAACCATCTTCATGAAAAGCTCCGGTCAGCAAAACACTGGCGATCATCATTAAAACAATCCCTATTTCCAGGTTAAAAAGCATTGTGGAAAGATAAAGAATCACCGCATTAATCAGTCCTATTACCAGCCCAATCCACGCGAAATATTTTTGAGATTTATTCATGATCTCACTGGAATAAGGAATGGTAAACGGAACCGGAATTCTTGTAAAAAACATCAATGCCGTTGCAAAGTAGATCAGTTCATTCTTGAGGACTTTCATCTGTTCGTTTTAATATAAAAACTGGATTAATCAATTTCTGTAAAAATAGGAAAGCTTTCAACAATGATAAAGCGATCAATTGAAAAAATACAAAACATGAATCTTATCATTTTAAATTTATCCTTTTATTTCCGGAGTATTTTTAGTTTTGCACCATAATAACCATGAAAAAAATCAAATGAAAAAAACTTATTTCGTTGGATTATGTCTTATATCCATAATAAGCTGCTCAGCTCCCGGTGATGAGCTGGAAACTGCAAATGAATCACAAGCCTTAGATGCATCCGGCAAAAACATGCTGGCAAAAGGAGGCTTCAGAGACAATCCTGATACACCAACTCCTCCTCCTGCAGGAATCTGGTCTAAATCTTTTTACTTAACGAATCCTATTTACGGTTTCTACAGTGATCTTACCAAAAAACATCTGTACAATACCTCTCCTTTACCATCCGAACTTCCTAAATCCTATCCTGGATTAAGCTATTATTTTCAGGAAAGATTATTAGGATCTGCAGATGGGCCTGGTCCGGTCATCACAAGATGGTTTCACACAGGAAGTAATGATCTGGTATTAACAACAAACCCGAATGAGCTTGTAGGACAAAGTTATTGGGAGAAAAGAGATCTCGGAACCAGTTATAACGGTGATGAGCCGGGAAGCTTTCCTATTTACAGGTATTTTAATGGTGATAAAAAAACTCACTTTTATACCAGGGATAAGAATGAGCTGGGTGACGGGAAAGACGGCTATGTTTATGAGGGAATTGCTTTCTATTTGAAAGATTCAGAACCTAAAGCGTATCGGGTTCGTGACGGACAGTTTTTCCAGGATAATGCAACAGGAGCTCTATACATTGTATTTGAAAGTACCCTAAGACGTATTGAATCCTTTTCAGTGATCAATCATCTGTTTGCTGTTCAGGGAAAAGCTTATCTGGTTTCTAAAGTGAATATAGAGGATTACACAGGGGAAAGAGGAGCTGATATCACTTCAGGAACTCAACTGGTACGAAACAGCAATACCGGAAAACTATATTTGGTAGATGATGGTTTATACAGGTATATTCCAACCATGCAGATATTTAATTCATATAAACTCAATGAAGATGCTATTCAAAATAAACCTGTAAGAATGATGTTTATAGGTAAAGATGTTGCGCATACTTACTAATTGTATTTAATGTAAGATAAAAAGGGGCAATGATGCCCCTTTTTTATTTTATAAACTAAGATGATTTATTCGAAATATGAGCATCTTCAAAGCTTGACATTTCATTCAGGAAATTAACGGCACTTTGAATAATCGGATAAGCCAGTGCACAGCCTGTTCCTTCTCCCAGGCGCAGATTGAGATTGAGAATAGCTTTTTCTCTCATCAGTCCCAACAGCTGAGGATGGGCATTTTCATTGCTTACATGACAGAAGATACAATTGTTCAGAATTTCAGGATTCTTTTTCCAGACGGTGGCTACCGCAACAGTGGCTATAAATCCGTCTACCATGATCAGCATATTGTGATGATAAGCTTCTTCTATAGCCCCAATCATTTGTACAATTTCCAATCCGCCGAAGGTTTGAGCAATTTCATCTTCACTCATTTCAGTCGGATATTTTTCAATCGCTTCCGTTAAGATACTGATCTTATTCTGCAGCTGATGGTCATTCAGTCCGGTTCCGCGTCCGATACAATTGGTAATCGGAATATCAAACAGTTTGCTCATCATCAAAGAAGAAGCTGAAGTATTCCCAATTCCCATCTCACCAAAACCAATAATATTACAGCCTTTTCCAGCGATTTCAGCAACTACAGCCTTTCCATTTTTAAGTGCCAGTTGGTACTCTTCAAAAGTCATGGCTGGTTCTTCCAGGATATTACGGCTGGATTTTCTGACTTTTTTATAAATCAGATTCAGCCCTTCAGGAAAATCAAAATTGACTCCGGCATCTACAATTTTAATCTTAATATCATTCTGTCTGCAAAAAACATTGATGGCCGCACCTCCACCCAGAAAATTCATGACCATCTGATAGGTTACTTCCTGTGGGTAAGCACTTACGCCTGCAGCAGCAATTCCGTGATCGGCAGCAAAAACCACCATATGAGGATTCAATAACTGTGGGGAAGTGGTCTTCTGAACCATTCCGATTTTGTGGGCTATATGTTCCAGATGTCCTAATGCACCTAACGGTTTTGTCTTAAAATCAATTTTATGCTGTAATTCTGATGATAACATGGATATTAAATGTAGTTATGTTAAATTGAGAAAGTGCAATATTAGTGAAATGAAGAGGATTTTATATCTTTTTCAGTAGTTTTTATAAGCTGAGAGCTGTAAGTTAGATACACACCCTCAAACTCTCTCTCACTAAAACTTTCAAACACAAAAAAATTCTACGTAAGAACATTGCGCACCACCTCTTTTACTTTGCATTATAAATCAAAAACAATGACACCAAAAATACTTGAAAAAATAAAAGAAGTTGAGGCAAGCCGGGGCGTAGAAGTCCTTCTTGCAGTAGAATCAGGAAGCAGAGTCTGGGGTTTTGCCTCTCCTGACAGTGATTATGACATACGTTTCATATACCGTCATGAAAAAGACTGGTATCTTTCTCCATGGGATAAGGATGAAACGATAGAATTTATGACGGAAGACGATCTGGACGGTTCGGGTTGGGATTTGCGAAAGACCTTTCATCTTCTGCTGAAATCCAATGCGGCCTTACTAAGCTGGTTTTATTCTCCAATAGTATATAAAGCAGATGAAAAGTTTGTGGAACTGTTCAGCCCGTTGGCAGACGCTTGTTTTTCTCCGGTTGCAGTTTCTTACCATTATTTAAGCATGAGCAAAAAATATCTGGAAGCCTGCAGAAGTGATGAAGTAAAATTAAAAAGTTACTTCTATTGCTTACGAACGACCTTAACAGGAAAATGGATCATAAAGAAAGGAACAGTTCCGCCTGTATTATTCAGTGATCTGCTTGTTTTAACCGATGACGAAACCAGACGGAAAATAGAGGATCTTATCGCCTTAAAAGCAACCAAAGGAGAATCCTATTATCACCCGAACGATTGGGAACTATTTGATTTTCTGGAGAAAACAATCGCTGAAAATGAAGAAAAATCGAAAAGTCTGTCAGGAGGAAAAGCGGATAAGGGTGAGATGGAGAGGGTTTTTAGGGAAATATTGGAGAAATGTTAGAGATTACGGGAAGCCGTAGTCTTTTTTTATGGGTTCAAATTACAATTGTAGCTAAAATTATCAATATACTAGGGAAATATTCACTGAATATAGCTATCTAATTCAGAATTATAATGTAGAAAACAATTCAAATTTTGTTAATAATTATGAACTTATCCGTTTAATTAATACCTTAAATCTAAAAATTATTACATCTTAAATATTGAAAAAACTATTTTAAATGTCTATTTATAGCTGTATGGACTGTATATTTTCTTTTTCGCAATTGATTTTCGAAATGATCAGACTTAAATATTTCACAACACCTTTTCACATATCCCATGTAATTAGAATTTTTCATTTTTGATTTAGCTTCCTTCTTAATAAAAGAATATTCACCTCTTTCATTTAGTTCTAAAATTGACTTAGTGCGAAATTTCTGTTTTAACTCATTATTTTCTGAATCCATTTCTTTCAATGGTTTATTATAAAGTTTTTTAATCTGATTTAAATAGATTGCTTTTTTTTGTAATGGATCCTTCTGATTTACTTTAAAAGCCCTGCGAGCTCTTCTTTTTACAATATTTATTAGTCTTCTGTAAAATTTAGACAGATTAGTAGATTTTATAAGAACATTAAAACCTCTAAACTCAAATCCCAAATAAATTAACGGTGAGCTAATTGATCGTGTCCCATCATTATTCAGCTTAATAGAAGTTAGTCTCTTATTTTTTAATGCATTATACTCCAAATGTTCAAATATGAAAACCTCCGTTTTTGCAGTACTAATTTCTACCTTACTTTCTTTAATTAGATTTTCAAAATAATTCTTAATAATTTCAATCTCAAAAACTTTGCAAATTACAACAATGTCGTCCGAATATCTTCTATAGTATATATTCTTTTTTTTGACCAAATTTTCAACTATCTTTTTATCAAAATCATATAAGTAAATATTCGCTAATACAGCACTTATTGGTAACCCTTGAGGAATACCAATTATTTCTTTCTGTATATTTCTGAAAGGGTTTCTATAGATTCTTAACCTACCTTTTTTTATTTGATTGCGAAAATCTTCATTTGATTCAAAAAAACATTTAAAACCTTTTTCTTTTCTAATCCTAGCTAATTTACTTTCATCAAAATGAGATTTCCTGCCTAATTTTGTATTGAATTTTCTTAAATCATCTTTAAGAACATAGCTAAAATTAGTACAAGATTTAAAAACGTTGTAATGATCATTTGGAAGTTTTTTTCATCAATGATAAAAGCCCATTTTTCTTTTAAAATTTTATGATCTAAAGAAGAAAAAAATCCTTTAATATCAAAAGTTAAAACTGCTATTTTCTCACTATCTTTAGCTCTTGCTTTTATTTCGTCAAAAACTTCTTTTGCAAAATGTATTGTACTTTTACCTTTATCTGAGTTATCTTCAATTTTTATTTTTCTATAAGCAGTAACACAATCGGATAATTTCTCAATAATTGAAAGTTTTCTTCATATTTTGTATTTAATAAATTAGCATAATAACCATATATTAAAGCATCATAGTGACTAGCATAATGTAATGGTCTTAATTTAGATGTTTTTTCTACCAATCCAGTTTTCTCAATGATGTGCTTGTGAGAACGACCACCTGCAATATGCTTGGTAGAATCATGTTTTTTAAATTTTCGTTCTTTAACAAATGAGTGTATTAAAGGATAAAAAGCATATTTTGATACAAATTCTTTATTTTCAATTTGTCTTTTATATGATTGCCAATTTTCACCAATTTTTAAACTTGGTGATAAATGGAGATAGCCTTTTGATTTTAGCCAATCTGGAATATTTTGCAAATTACTCATAAAATACTTGTGCGTTAAGTTCTAGTGATAGTAATATTTCATTTTACATACATCCCGAAGGAGCGGACCAGTACCCAATAACTGAGTCATCATATTTTTCGTAAATTATAATCTAACTGCAAAATCATCAGATATGACCTTGACTTATATTAAACTATTTAGTATCTTTACAGCTGGCTTAACCCTATTATGGGAGCTACTGTTAATAAATTTCATACCTGAATATCTTAAATATTCAGTAAAGCTAAAAGCCCTTTAGTCCTAACTAGCCGTAAAAAATTAACTTTCCGCACAAGTTTAGCAAATATAATATTATAATTATTAAATTTACCCAAAAACTATAATTATAATTAATGAAAAGAATTAAACTTGGGGATTTATATTCTCTTAGAAACCATCCTTATGGAAATGGTTTGACTAATGTTAAAATTTCTGCGTTAGCGCCAATGACCCCACCAATTTTAGTAGTTTCAGAAATCCTTAATTCTCCTAAGGAATATGATCCAGAAACAGGAAGAGAAAAAATAAACAAATAAGATGTATTTTCTACTCTCATAAAACACATAGGTTCGAAAATCAGTGGTTTGACATAAAAATCCTTAAAAAAATTTACGAAGTAGAAGAAAACAACGAAGAAGATAAAGAAGAGTTAGAAGATATTCAAACTAAAAATCAGCTTAAAATTGATTATCCTAAGTCATTTTCTTTAGAAGACATAAGAGAAAAATTTCTTCATAATCAAGTTATTCTAAAATCATGTGATTTAGAATTGGGAAAATTAAAGAATACTTTTAGTCAAACAGATCAAAAGTCAATGGATAAAATAACTGCTCATTTAGACTTTCTACCACCTGTCCTAACTGTAATTGATGTAAAATTAAATGATGAGAAAATTAGTTTCAATCCAAAATCTGGAAATCTAAAAAAAATAGCTTCAGTTTTTTTACTAAAATGCAAATGGTACAACTCATTATCTAGCTCATTCTCAGAAGATTTCTTACCAATTGAAACTATCGAGATCATAAAACCCGAAAATTCAGCAGAGCTTGTTTCTAGATTAATTTTGACCAAAGAATTTATTAAACAAGATTTTGAGCAACCACTTAAACTTGAAAATGGTTTAAAACTAAAACATACTTACGCACGACCGGTTGAATTAATCTTTAATCACTACAAATACAAATTAAAGTATTATGATTTCTTTAGATCAAAAACTTTAGAGATGGATTTATCTGATTACAAGAGTGATGACGATAGTGCTAAACTTGAAGATTTAGTATTGCGAAAAATACCTGATTATGACTCTAGTCTTCAAAAATTCAATACTGTAAACGACTTTACTTTCGAAGAAAACACTTATTACAAAATAATTTATAAAGATGCTAAAGATAAAATAACAGAACGAACCATATATGTTAAAAAATTTGTTCCTAAAACAATTATCATTGCTGATTGTTTATTACGTAATGGACAAGAAAGACACTTTAGAGTTAGTGAGTCAAGTATTTTAAAAGTGGAAATTTTAGAACAAAAATACTTTAAATAAATTACCATTAGACTTAATGAACATTCCCATTCTAAAAAACAAAAACCTCATCCTCTTCGAAGCCATTTCCGGAAGCCGTTCTTTTGGGTTGGCAACGGAGAATTCTGATACGGATATCCGTGGGGTGTATTATCTGCCGAAGGAAGATTTCTTTGGCCTGAACTATATTCCGCAGATTTCCAATGAGACGAATGATATTACGTATTATGAAATCGGAAGATTTGTAGAATTGTTGCAGAAAAACAATCCTAATATTCTGGAAATTCTGGCAAGTCCGGAAGATTGTATTCAGTATAAACATCCGTTGATGGATCTATTGAAAACGGAGGATTTCCTGTCAAAATTATGCAAGGATACTTTTGCAGGATATGCTGTTTCGCAGATTAAAAAAGCAAAAGGTCTTAATAAAAAGATTCTAAACCCTATTGATAAAGAGAGAAAATCGATCCTGGATTTCTGTTTTATTTTGGAAGGACAAGGTTCTGTACCATTGAAAAAATGGCTGCATGAATTCCATTCCTCTGGAGAACGGGGTGGTTTATCACAAGAGAAATGTGGATTGGTAAATATTGATCATACAAAAGGAATGTATTCGTTATTTTATGATGAATCAGGAACGTTGGGCTATAAAGGTGTTATTCATCATGAAGAAGCGAACCAGGTTTCCGTATCATCCATTCCTAAAGATGAAAAACCTGTTGCTTACCTGTTTTGCAACCTTGATGCCTATTCTGTATACTGCAAAGACTATAGAGAATATTGGAAATGGGTAACTGAGCGTAATGAAGACCGTTACAATGTCAATCAGACTCACGGACAGAATTATGACAGCAAGAACATGATGCACACCATCCGGCTGCTGCAGTCCTGTGAACAGATTTTTAAAACCAATTCACTGACGATCCGTGTAGAAAATCGTGATGAACTCTTAGACATCAAAGCGGGAAATCAATCGTATGAAAGTGTAATGCAAAAGGCAGAAAACCTTATAGAATCAATAGAAAAACATTATTCCACATCAAATCTTCCTGAATATCCGGATTTAGAAAAAACAACAAAAATCCTGATTGAAATAAGGAAAAAACTGTACGAATATAATGATGAATCGTAAATGATAAATCATGAGTGATGAATGTGGGACTGTTAAACTCCAACACTCCCACTCTCAAACTCTCTTACCCTCAAACTCTCCCACTCTCAAACCCTACAACCCAAAACTCACTTCTTCGAAGCTTTTGCCATCGGGTTATAATCAAGGCAGATGGTTATCCAGTATTCAAAATCTTCTGCTTTTTGAAAACCAATGGGTTCTACATAGCAATATCCATTTAACTGTTTTCCTTTCATGATCATCGGCAGAAAGCCTTTCTTTTCCGAAACTTCATCTTCCAGCTCAGGATTATAACGGCACATCAGATTGTCGTGACTGATGTTGATACACATTTTCCCGTTGACAAGAAAAGACAGTCCGCTGAACATTTTCTTTTCTTCAACCTCAATATTTTTTATTATTGAAAGCCGTTCACGTACCCGGTCGGCCAGTTCTGTACTGTAAGCCATGATTTCAATTTTTTTGTTATTTAAAATTAATTAAAAACAATGATTATCACACTATTCCATTGAGATTCCTGAAAGATCTTAATCTGAAAAAATAAAATTTTATTTAAATTAATTATTGTTTTACGATAATTAATTATACATTTGCAATATCAATTATGCTTCATACCATGAACCAGACTAAAATTATTTCAAAGATTTTATTTTATATCTGCTCCTTACTTTCGGCCGGATATCTGATCACTTTTGTGTATGCTTTATTCTGTCTGAGCAGCGGATTTGCAGTTACGCCCTATAAAAACGGAAAGTTCCTTCATATCAATTATCCGTTTACGGAACAGCCGTTTCTGAATATCGAAAACAATTATCCTTATATGATTTTTTCCTTTATGTTGGTACTCATCACTTATGGAACCTTTTTCTGGTTATCAGCCAAAGTTTTCAAAGTATTTTTCCAACAGAAGCTGTTTACTCAGGAAAATATCAATCAGCTTAAGCAATTTTACCTGTATAATATTTTCATTCCTCTTCCACTGGTGATTATCGCGAGTTTCTTTGTGGAAGTAGAAAGTATGATATGGGGACTGGTGTTTATTCACTTTATGCTTGGAATTTTCTGTCTGTTTCTTGCGAATATCTTTAAGCAAGGACTACATTTGCAAAACGAACAAGACCTATTTATTTAAAATGCCAATTATAGTCAACTTAGATGTGATGCTTGCCAAAAGAAAAATGCAGAGTAAAGAATTGGCAGAAAAACTGGGTATCACGCCCGTCAACCTCTCTATCTTAAAAACCGGAAAAGCCAAAGGTGTCCGATTTGATACCCTTGAAGCCATCTGTAAAATCCTGGAATGCCAGCCGGGAGATATTCTTGAATTTAAAGAGTAGACGGGATTTGGGGTGCGAGTTGCAGGGTTTGAGTTTGAGCGTCGGAGCGTTGGAGAGTGTGAGAGTTTGAGTGTGAAAGTCTTTGAGCATGTTATCTGAAACTTCCACTTCTAACTTCTAACTTCTAACTTCTAATTTCTAGCCTCCTGCTTCCAGCTTCCAGCCACTAATTTCTAACTTCTAAACTAGCTGCCGAAAGGCCGCCTGTCCTTCTATTCCCCAAACACAACGTTATGAATACACTATCCATCAACAACCTCAGCCTTACCTATAAAAATGGTTTTCAGGCTATTAAAAACATTTCACTGGACATCAAAAACGGAATGTTCGGACTATTGGGTCCCAACGGAGCCGGAAAATCTTCTTTGATGAAAACCATTGTCGGACTTCAGAAACCAACCTCCGGAACCCTGCTTTTCAATGAAGTAGATATCGTCAAAAATCCGGATTATATCAAACAGAATCTTGGATTTCTCCCACAGGATTTCGGGGTATACCCAAAAGTTTCTGCCTATGACCTACTGGAACATATCGCCCTATTGAAAGGTATTACTGATAAAAACAAACGTAAAAATCAAATTCTGAATCTTCTTGAAAAGGTCAACCTTTCTGATTTTGCTAAAAAAGAAGTCCATACTTTTTCAGGTGGGATGAAACAGCGTTTTGGGGTTGCTCAGGCTTTATTAGGAGATCCGAAAATCATCATTGTAGATGAACCCACAGCAGGATTGGATCCGGAAGAGCGCAACCGTTTCAATACGCTGCTCAATGATATCAGCCAGGATGTAATCGTTATTCTGTCTACCCATCTTGTTGAAGATGTCAGAAACCTCTGTTCGGAGATGGCAGTGATGAATCATGGGCAAATCCTCAGACAAGGAAATCCCGGAAAACTGATTGCAGAACTGGAAAACAGAATCTGGTCAAAACCCATTCACAAAGACGAACTGGAAACTTACCATTCCAGCTATGAAATCATCAGCAGACAGCTTTTGGAAAGAGAGCTTCACATCACGGTATTTTCTGAAGAATCTCCTAAAGATTTCAGTTCCGTAACGCCTTTATTGGAACACGTTTATTTCCATACACTCACCCAAAAACCTTAATCATGAACACTTTATTTTTATTCGAAGCCAGACGCAGTACCAAGCACTGGCTCACCTATCTTGTGGCCTTACTTTTGGTGGGTCTTGGTATGTTCTGCGGCAGCCAGTTCAATCTTTCAGTAGGAGATGGAATTTACTTAAACTCACCGTATACTATTGGTTTTATGATGGGAATGCTGAGTCTTGCCGTTATTTTTTTCGCTACCGTGTATGCATTACAATTGCTTTTTAAAGATCAGGATTCAAAATTTGACAGTATTCTGTTTTCGTTTCCTTTTTCAAAATTCTCTTATCTGAAAGGAAAATTCTGCACCTATTTTCTGCAGACATTTTTAAGTTTTTCTTTCTTAATGACAGGATTTCTCATCGGGCAAATCATGCGTACCGGAAGCGAAATGCAGGAAGGCGTGAATATCATTTACTACATCTACCCTCTATTAATTTTTGGTCTTATCAATAGCCTGTTTGTCTGTAGTTTTCTGTTTCTCATTTCTACTGCGATAAAGAGAAAACTCTTGGTTGTAATGGGAGGTTTGCTTTTGTATGTGTTTTATATGATTATTTTATTGTTTTCCAATTCACCATTTATGGCTGGAAGCCTACCTCAATCATTGGAAACACAGCAATTTTCAGCTTTGATTGATCCGTTTGGATTGTCATCTTATTTCATGCAGGCTCGTGACCTTACGGCTCATCAGAAAAATATGCAGATTGTTCCTTTTACAGGATACTTCTTGTTCAACAGACTTTTATTTTTCATCGTATCAGCTGGGCTTCTCTTCGTTTCATACAGATTATTTTCTTTCTCCAACACTTCCGGACGAAAAGTAAAAACATTGGGAAACACTCATCCCTTATCTGAAACAAATACCTCCGAATACTCCATTGTGACCCCAAGTTTCAATGGGCAGAGCTCATTTCGATCTGTGATTTCTTTTACGAAAACGGATCTCACCTATCTGTTCAAAAGTATTGCTGTTCCTGCTGTTTCTATTATTCTGCTATTTTCTGTTGGAATGGAAATGTATGCCGAAATTGAAAAGGGAATTCGTCTTCCCCAGAAATATGCCGGTTCGGGACTTATGGCAACAACCATCTCAGAAAATTTTCATCTGATAGGTCTTCTTATTTCAGCGTATTTCCTAAACGATATGTACTGGAGAAGCTCATCTTCAGGATTTTTTCTGATTGAAAACAGCACTTATTTTTCAAAGAACAGGTTGACCGGACATTTTATTTCAATCAGCTTGTTATTGTTTTTCTTTACCGGAATTCTAATTATTCAGGGAATAATCTTCCAGGCCGCTTATCAGTATTTTCATATAGACTGGAAGGCTTATCTGGGTGTTTTCCTTTTCAATACTTTCCCGCTGATTCTCTTTTCCGGATTTATCCTTTTGATTAATGACCGGATTCCCAATAAATTCATTGCACTGGGGATTTCCATTCTCTCAGTTTTTGTATTGTCAGGGCCGGTTTCCGGAAAGTTGATCTCCTATCCGCTTTTCAGAATATTTTCTGATTTTAAAGGAACTTACAGTGATTTTAACGGGTATGGAATCTATGAACTGGCTTTTGCACAAAGACTTCTGTTTGGAGCAGGCATGATCAGTATTTTATGGATACTCAACAGCCTTATAAAAATAAAAAAAGTCCCAATTATTGCTTCTGGTATTGCTGTTTTTCTGTTGATCTCAGGAATCTTTGCCGGAATATTATTTATGAAAGGATATCTGCCTAACAATGAAGAACAGACCCTCTTAAGCTCCGCAGCATATGAAAAAAACTATCGGAAATATGAACATCTTCCACAGCCTGATATTTCTGATATTACCACAGAAATCAAACTCTTTCCTTCTGAAAATGCTTATCAGATCATAGGGAAATATACCCTTAAAAATCAAACCAATCAGCCTATCAGTAAGATTCTGATCAATTTCAATGAGGATTTACAACTTGAATCTGCTGCCATAACCTCAGGAAGTGAAACAACAAAGATTCATAAGAACATCACAGAAGTTTCATTAAAACAGCCTCTTCTGCCTGGTAAAACAGCTTCACTTGATTTTACACTGTCTTACCAATGGTTTGCTGTAAATGGCCATCAGTCTTTTAATGCCATTATTGAAGACGGATCTTTTATGAGAATCAGCAGATATTATCCTGTGATTGGCTACCAGAAAGATGATGAAATTCAGGATGAAAAGCAGCGCAGCCAATTCAAACTGGGAAAGCTCACTGAACTGAAGAAACCGGAAGCACCGGAAGTGGCAAAAAAAGATTTTAT
This sequence comes from Chryseobacterium sp. Marseille-Q8038, assembly GCF_965111995.1. Lineage (NCBI taxonomy): Bacteria > Pseudomonadati > Bacteroidota > Flavobacteriia > Flavobacteriales > Weeksellaceae > Chryseobacterium > Chryseobacterium sp. Marseille-Q8038. The sequence goes on from NZ_CBCOPN010000001.1 coordinate 2,338,691, forward strand.
CAACCTCTATATGATTGTTTCTACAGAACAGGGACAGACAGCGATAGGAACAGGAGATCTTGTTAAAAAATGGTCAAAATCCGGACGTAATTATTTTGAATATAAAGCAGATCAGATTCCGTTCCGGTTTGCTGTGTCTTCAGCTGATTATGAAGTAAAAAGCTTGAATTATAAAGGAATTACCGTCAATATTTTTTACCATCAGAAACATGCTGAAAATGTGAATCATCTTCTTGAAAATACCAAGCTTACCCTGGATTACTGTCAGCAGAATTTTGGAAAGTATCCTTTTAAAACCATCAATTTTGCAGAAATTTCTTCTTTTACGCGAGGTTTTGCGGCTACAGCTTACCCATCTGCGGTCTTTATGCCGGAAGACATGGTTTTTCATGCTAATATTCACGCAGACAAAAAGCAGGATGTCATCAATGAACTGGCCGGGCATGAGCTTTCACATCTTTGGTGGGGAAACAGCCAGATAAATCCCGATGACAGAGAAGGTTCTGTGATGCTCACTGAAACACTGGCGATGTACACAGAAATGATGCTCTACAAAAAAATGCATGGCAAAGAAAAAATGAAGGAAAGAATTGAAGTACACCAACAGATCTATGACAATGAAAAAGGGTTATCCAAAAATGTCCCGATCTATAAAGCTACCGGAGATGATCCACATATTTCGTATTCCAAAGGTGCTGCAGCCATGGTGGAATTAAGCAATCTGATAGGTGAAGACAAAGTAAACAGGGCATTGAAAAATTTCCTTACCCACAATCAGTATCCCAAGAAACCTACTTCATTAGATTTGATCAATGAATTTTACAATGTTGCCCCGGATGTCAGAAAAGAGATCGACAGATTATTCAAAACCGTAGAAAATATAAATTTTAATTCAGGTTCTACAAGCGCCTCAGCAAAAGCAAATATCAAATAATCAGGCTGCATTTTTAATGTATTTTTGAAAATATTTTTCAGGAGTTGTAACAAAGTAAAGTGATGATTTACTAATTAGTTGATATATCAATAATTGATACATCATTTTAAATCTGAAAGTATGGAAAAATTAAATTCAATTATATTCTACAACATAGACAAAGCAATCAGAGCCTACAGAAACTATGCTCAGCGCCAGCTGAAAGCCCATGGTTTTACCATTACAATTGATCAGTGGCTCATCATCAAAGCCATTCTGGAAAACCCGGGAATTACCCAGAATGAGATTGGTGATCTTGTTTTCAAGGACAATGCTTCTGTGACAAGAATTATTGATTTAATGGTAAAATCCGAATATATCACACGACATGTTCATCCTGAAGACCGCAGAAAAACCCATCTGGAAGTGACAGATTCGGGGGCAAAAGTAATCAAAGAGGTTCAGAATATTGTAGAGAAGAACCGTACCACTGCTTTAAAGGGAATCAGCGAAAAAGAAATGGAAGTGATGTATTCAGCTTTACTGAAAATTTCAGAAAACTGTCTCACCCCTAAAAAGTAAAACGCTATGACCAGAATATTTTTACTCTTATTGGTCTGGATGCTGATGGTATGTACCAGCATGTTTTCCGCCCAGCAGACCATGCAGAGTTTGTCTTTGTCAGGAAATATAAAATCCGGCAATGCAGAACAGATGGAGATCAATCTCTTTGATGCAGATCAGAAATTAATCAAAACAGAAATTGCGGATAGCAATGGTAAGTTTAATTTTAATGAGTTAAAAGAAGGAACGTATCAAGTAAAAATTAATAAAAACGGTTCTGAAGTCTATCATTCGGAAAATATTTCACTGACCGAAAACAAGACTCTTACAGCCATCGATTTGAGTGTAAAATCCATTGAAGGTGTTACCATTACGAAAACCAAACCTTTGATTGAAAGACAGGACGGGAAAATGATCATGAACGTTGAAAACAGCATTGCCAGTACCGGAAATTCTGCTTTTGAAGTACTGGAAAAAGCCCCCGGAGTGAATATCGACAACAACGATAATATCAGTCTGCGAGGGAAAGGAAATCTCCTGATTCAGATAGATGGTAAAAACACGCCCATGACCGGAAGTGATCTTGCCAATTATCTAAAGGGAATTCCTTCTTCCACTATTGAAAAGATAGAGTTCATTACCAATCCGTCTTCAAAATATGATGCATCGGGATCTGCAATCATCAATATTAAACTTAAAAAAGAGCAGAGAAAAGGAACCAACGGAAGTATTTCTACGTCTTTAGGAACAGGTAAATATGTAAAAAACAACAACAGCTTCAGCATCAATCACCGAAATAAAAAAATCAATATTTTCGGAAACTACAGCTTTGCCTACAGAGAAGCTTATAACGGTCTTGTATTGGACAGGAATTTCTATGAAAACAATACTTTTAAAAAAGCCTATGTACAGGACAATTATCTGAAATTCAAGTTCAACAGTCATGTTGCCAAAGCGGGAATGGATTATTATCTGAATGATAAGAATGTACTTGGATTTTCCGTAGGATTGGTTTCGAACAAATTCAATATCAACGGCGATAATTCCAATGTGACACTGGGCAGCAGCCATCTTCCTGAAAGCTCATTTACCACCGTCAACAGATCGAATGACCGCTGGACCAATCTTTCATTCAACCTTAATCATAAGTATACGATTGATTCTTTAGGATCTGATATTTCTACGGATTTTGACTACATCAACTATGCCAATTCTTCTTTACAGAGTTTTGATACAAGAACCCATCAAATCGCCAGCGGGACAGACAATCTTGATATTATCAAAGGGGATATGGATGGAAAACTGAATATTTATTCTTTGAAATCCGACCTTACCAAAAACTTCAGCAACGACTGGAAGCTGGAAAGCGGGGTTAAAACAAGTTTCGTAAAGACTGATAATGATCTGAAATTCTTCAATGCAACTTCCGGTACTCTCATTCCTGATCTTAATAAAACCAATCATTTTATTTATGAAGAAAACATCAATGCAGTCTATGGAAATGTCTCAAAAAAATGGGAAAAACTGAAAGCTACAGCAGGTTTAAGGCTTGAAAACACCAATGTAAAAGGGACTCAGATTACCACCAATCAAATCAATAAAAGAAATTATACCCAACTGTTTCCAAGTGCTGTTTTTGCATATGATTTAACGGATAAAAGCAACCTTGAAATCAATTTCAGCAGAAGGATTACAAGACCTAGCTACAACCAGCTGAATCCTTTCAAATTCTATCTTGACCCGACTACTCTGAGAGCCGGAAATCCAGATCTGAACCCGCAAATCACAATGAATTATGAGCTGACTTACAGCCTGAGCAATAAGTATTTTGCCACATTAAGCTACAGCAAAACTTCCGACAACATTACAGATATCTTAAAACCTGTAACCGAAAACGGACAGATAGTAACGGTACAGACGATTGAAAACCTGAGTTCTGCTTCTTATTATGGCTTAAATCTGATCGCTCCGGTAAAAGTGACGAAATGGTGGGATATGAACAACAGTGCCAATTTCTACTATGGTTCCTATACCGGAAATGTTTCCGGAACACAGATTAATAACCAAGGGAATTTTACCTTCAGTATTAACAGTATTAATTCCTTTAAATTAGGAAATGGCTTCACTGCAGAACTTACAGGCAATTATAAGGCAAGGGAAGTCTACGCTTATCTTAATGCAAGCGCGAACTGGTACCTGAATATCGGAGCGCAGAAGAAATTCAAAAACAACAGTGTACTGAAGCTTTCTTTCACCGATGTATTCTTTACCAGTAATCTCAAAGGACAGACGGTTTATAATGATTATATCGAAAACTTTGCCGTAAAAAGAGATACGCGTGTGGCAACCCTCTCCTATACCTATAATTTTGGCTCTTCTAAAAACGGACAGCCTAGAAAAACAGGAGGTGCTGAGGATCTTAAGCAGCGAGTGGGAAGTTAATTATAAGAAGTTGGGAGACGCAAAGACGCTAATAAGGAGAAATAAAATAAATTGTATTTAAGGCGCAAGGATTTTATCTTCGATAAAATCGAATTCTGCTTAACGATATATTTATTTTAATCTATCTCTGATTTGGCAGGCAAAGTAAACAGAAAAATAAAACAATATACTTGCTGAAAATCTTCGATTTTCTTGCGCCTTAATCAATACAATAGTACAATTACTTTGCGCCTTTGCGTTTCCCAACTTATAATTTATGGCATAAAAAAAACAAAAATCCCTCAAAATTGAGGGATTTTTTATGTTTAAGAATGAATCTTATTAAGCTTCGTTAGAAGGTGTTTGGTTTTCCACCGGTTTTTCGCTTTGCGGCTTTTCACCTTGTGGCTTTTGTCCTTCAGGTCTTCTTTGTCCCTCAGGTCTTCCTTGTCCTTCCGGTCTTCTTTGACCTTCTGGTCTACCTTGTCCTTCTGGTCTTGGAGGTCTTGGTAAAAGAACTTTACGGGAAAGTTTCATTTTCTTACGGTCATCGTAACCCATGAACTTCACTTCTACTTCATCACCTTCTGCATAAGGAACTTTGTCTAGACGAGCCCATTCAATTTCAGAAATATGAAGAAGCCCTTCTGTTCCTTTAGCAATCGCTACGAATGCACCAAAGTCCATTACCTTCACTACTTTACCTTTGTAAACTTCACCGATAACCGGTACGAAAGTAATTTCGTTAATTCTTGCAACAGCAGCATTGATTTTCTCTCTGTCTGTTCCTGCAATCTCGATACGTCCGATCTCACCTAATTCTTCAATAGCAATAACGGTATCCGTATCTTTCTGCATCTGCTGGATAATTTTTCCTCCAGGCCCGATTACAGCACCAATGAAGTCTTTTGGAATCTCCATTACCACCATTTTCGGAGCGTGAGGCTTCACGTCTGCTCTTGGTTCAGAGATTGTTTCAGTGATTTTATTTAAGATGTGTAATCTTCCGTCTCTAGCCTGCATCAAAGCTTTTTCCATGATATCCATAGAAAGTCCCTGGATTTTAATATCCATTTGACAAGCTGTAATACCATCTGCAGTACCTGTTACTTTAAAGTCCATATCTCCAAGGTGATCTTCATCTCCTAAGATATCAGAAAGTACAGTGAATTTACCTGATTTTGCATCTGTAATCAATCCCATTGCAATACCTGAAACAGGTTTTGTAATCTGTACCCCGGCATCCATTAGTGCTAGTGTTCCTGCACAAACTGTTGCCATTGAAGATGAACCGTTTGATTCAAGGATATCAGATACAATTCTGATTGTATATGGATTTTCTTCAGGAATTACGGCCTGCAATGCTCTCTGAGCAAGGTTTCCGTGTCCTACTTCTCTTCTTGAAGTTCCTCTTAGAGGTCTTGCTTCACCTGTAGAGAATGGAGGGAAGTTATAATGTAAGAAGAATTTCTCGTCGTGCTGCGTGATTACGCTGTCTACCATGTTTGCATCTTTCACAGAACCTAAAGTTACTGCTGTTAAAGACTGAGTTTCACCTCTTGTAAACACTGCAGAACCGTGAGCTCCCGGAAGGTAATCAATTTCTGACCAGATTGGACGGATCGTTTGAGGATCACGGCCATCAAGACGGATATTGTCTTCAAGAATCATCTGACGCATAGCTTCTTTCTCTACATCATGATAATATACTTTTACGAAAGGGGTTACTCTTTCCAATTCTTCTTCATTATCAGCATATTGAGCAAGGAATTCTTCACGAACCGCTTTGAATTTCTCTCCTCTCTCCTCTTTTCCAGATGGAGTTCTTGCTACTTCATATACTTTATCGTAAGTTTCTTTCCATACTTTTTCACGAATTTCTTCGTCGTGAGTTTCGTGAGAATATTCTCTCTTAGGGAAAGCTTTACCTACTTTTTCTGCTAATCTTTCCTGAGCTTCAATTTGCTTTTTAATTTCAGCATGACCAAAATTGATAGCTTCTAACATTTCCTGCTCGGAAATTTCTTTCATTTCTCCTTCTACCATTACGATGGAGTCTTTAGTAGCTCCCACCATGATGTCTAACTCAGAATTTTTCAATTCTTCGTAACTTGGGTTGATAGAAAGTACTCCGTCAAATCTTACAACTCTTACTTCAGACATTGGTCCGTTGAAAGGGATATCTGTAATAGCAATAGCTGCAGAAGCTGCTAAACCAGCTAAATCATCAGGAATTGTTTTTCCGTCATAAGAAATTAATGAAATCATCACCTGAACTTCAGCATGGAAATCTTCAGGGAAAAGCGGACGTAATACTCTGTCCACCAAACGCATCGTTAAAATTTCCTGATCGGAAGGTCTTGCTTCTCTACGGAAGAAGTTTCCAGGAATTCTTCCACCTGCATAGAATTTTTCTCTATAATCAACGGTTAATGGTAAAAAATCTACACCAGGATTTGCTTCTTTATTGGCTACAACAGTTGCTAAAAGCATTGTTCCACCTATTTTTACTACCACAGATCCATCAGCCTGTTTAGCCAACTTCCCTGTTTCAATAGTGATTTCTCTGCCATCTGCAAGAGTAATCATTTCTGTAAACGCTTGAGGTATACTCATAAATTTGTCTTCTTAATACTCCGTATTGAGTATGAATTAATATTTAAACTCTTTAAATTTTCGTCTGCAAAGGTACTATATAATAATGATATATTAAATTTTTCGATTGCATAAATAGGCTCTCAAAATACAAAAAATTGGCTATCAATTGATGAGAGTTTCAAAGTTTATATCCATAATGCCAACTTTTCTGTCATTTATAAAAATAAAAAAGTGTTTTTTTTAAAGATAATGCATTGAAAAATCCAGTCGTTTTTGTATTATTGTCTCAAAAAATGAAAATAATACTATCTTATGAAGAAAGTATACATTTCATTATAAAAATCATTAAAATTATTGCAAAGACATAGGTGGATTCCTATATTTGCCCTACTTCACCAAATACAATGCTGTAGGCAAAAAGTTAAGGGCTATTCCTTAAGATAAATAAATGTTTATGATAAATAAAGAAGTACAATCTCAAAGCAGGAATTACACGGTTCCGTTGATTACCATCACCCTGCTGTTTTTTATGTGGGGATTCATCACCTGTATGAATGACATCCTGATCCCCTATCTGAAACAACTTTTCAATCTTACCTTTTTCGAATCCATGCTGGTACAGTTCTGCTTTTTTGGAGCTTACTTTATCGGATCACTGATTTATTTTCTGATCTCTATCACAAAAGGAGATCCCATTAATAAATTAGGATATAAAAAAGGAATCCTGTTCGGAATTTTTCTGGCAGCTTTAGGCTGTGTCCTGTTTTATCCGGCAGCTACTTTTTCGTATTATCCTCTGTTTCTGGGTGCTTTGTTTATTTTAGGACTCGGCTTTACAGTACTTCAGATTACGGCCAATGCGTATGTTTCGCTGCTGGGAAGCGAAGAATCAGCTTCCAGCCGTCTGAATATGACTCAGGCATTCAATGCATTCGGAACAACCATTGCTCCGGTGCTTGGAGGTCACCTTATTTTTGAATTTTTCTCTTCTCCGGACGGATCTTTCAGTGCTGTAGCCACAAGAATTCCTTACCTTATTTTTGCAGGGATTCTGTTATTGGTCGCCTTATTGATCTCAAGAGTTAAGCTTCCTTCATTCCAGATGGGTGAAGAAGAAATTGTAAAAGGCTGGGGAGCGCTTGAATTCAGTCACCTGAAATTTGGAGTATTCGCTATGTTCTGCTATGTGGGCGGAGAAGTTGCTGTGGGAAGTTTTATCATCAGCTTCCTGGAACAGCCACAAATTATGGGCTTTAATGAAATCATCAGTAAGAATTATCTTTCTATGTATTGGGGCGGAGCCATGATAGGACGTTTTCTTGGTGCGATTTCTTTAAATCAGTCTTTGAGCCAGAGTAAAAAAGCGCTTTATATGCTGGGAGCTGCTGCTGCTGTTTTCCTTGTTATTTTCAGCATTGTAAACCTCACTTTCTCTCAGATCAGCTTTTTCATTGTATTTATTATTCTTAATTTCATTGCCTTTTTCGTTGGTAAAGCAGCTCCGGCAAGAACATTATCAATCTTTGCCGCAATTAATGTTGTATTATTGATTTCCGCAATGGTGAATCATGGTGAAATGGCCATGTACAGTATTTTAGGAATCGGAATCTTCAACTCTATTATGTTCTCTAACATTTATACCCTCGCCATTTCAGGACTGGGGAAATATACCAGTCAGGGATCATCTTTAGTGGTAATGGCTATTTTGGGAGGAGCTATTGTTCCTATTTTCCAGGGATACCTTGCAGATCAGTTTGGAGTACAGCATTCATTTATTATTCCTGTATTCTGTTATCTGGTGATTCTTATTTTTGGAGCTTACTGTACCAAATATCTTGGTCATGTGGAAAGCACTGAAGCCAAATCAGGACATTAAAATCAAAATCAAATCAAAATGTATAAGCGGAATATCTCAAAGGTGTTCCGCTTCTTTTTTGAATATTATCATGTAACTTTTCATTGAAAAAAGGAACTTATCTTATTAATAAACACCATTACAATGAAAATACAGTTAAAGCTTGAATACGCAGCATTTCTGTTGTTAGGAGCATATGCTTTTGCCCAGACAGGATATTCCTGGTGGTGGTTTGCAGGGCTTTTCTTGGCACCCGATATTTCCATGCTGGGATATACGGTTAATAATAAAGTGGGAGCTTTTTGCTATAACCTTTTCCATCATTTTGGAGTAGCCATTGTGGTATATCTTGCCGGAACAGCTCTCTCACTGCCCTATTTACAGATGATCGGAACGATCTTATTTTCCCATTCTGCTTTTGACAGAATTCTGGGATATGGATTGAAATATCCTGATAGTTTTCAGAATACCCATTTGGGGAAGATTGGGAAGAAGGTTGAGTAAATGGATGCTGCAGAGAATTAACCACCCGTCAAAAATTCTTTGAATTTTCGCCACCCCTCCGGAGGAGGGGAATTATCATACCTTCAATTGTGCTATTGGCTTAAGTTGTAATCTTTTTATGGATAATAAAAGCTGGATTCCTACGGAATGACACAATTCAAATAGAGTTTTAATCATTCAATTTGTCATTCCGTAGGAATCTCAACAAAATTGATCGAGAATCTTTGTGTCTTTGTATTTAAAAATCTCCGGTACTACAAACTAAAAAAGCAACCTCTTTCGAAGTTGCTTTTTATTTTGAAAATCTTTATAGATTATTTTCTTAAACCTAGTTCAGCAATAATTGCTCTATATCTTGCGATATCTTTGTTTTTAAGGTAATCTAGTAAACTTTTTCTCTTACCTACCAATTTCACTAGAGATCTCTCTGTGTTGAAATCATGACGGTTAGCCTTTAAGTGCTGAGATAAGTGGTTGATTCTGAAAGTGAAAAGAGCGATTTGTCCTTCAGCACTCCCTGTGTCTTGTGCAGATTTTCCGTGTTTTGCGAAAATTTCCTGCTTTTTGTCTGTTGTTAAGTACATTCCAATATTGTTTAATGATTATTATGTAACGGGTGCAAAATTACGACTATTTTTTGATTCTGCAAACATTATTGATTTCATATATCAAAATTGATAGAAAAAAATGTTAAAAATTTCTTAATAAATTATATGCAATCCAACGAAAAGGCAGTAATTTTGCATTCGGATTACAAATGAAAAAAATTATATTCTTTACAGCAGTTACTACTTTTTTATTCATCGGGTTTACTTCGGTAAAAGCCCAGAGGAATGCTGATGATAAAATAAAAAAAGTTCTATACTTCAATCCCGAGGTAGAGCCTGATATTGATGAAATAAAAGACCCTACCAACAGTGCTTTCTTTGATGCAGTTACCGATAATTTTGGTGACAGAAGGAATAAAATGCTTCGTGCAGAAGTTCAGGTTCCCTTTGACAGCATTGATAAGCAGACTATAGTAGACTACTGCCATAATAATGATGCAGACTTTGCCATTGTTTCCAAAGTAAGATATTTCAAAGTAGGTTTTGGAAAATACGTATTCTCCAACCAGGTGGTGGTCAGCATGAAACTTTTTGGTTCTGACGGAAATCTTGTAACCGAAACAGATCACGATACATACCGAAAAAATATGCGTCTGCTGGGCTCTACCGTAAATTCTGTTAAACTAGGAACCGAAGGAGCCATAAAAGGAATCATTAAGAAGCTGAGAAAATTAAAACCCACGGAAGCAGAGCTTTAAGTTTCGGGTTCAAGGTTTAAAGTTTAAAGTTTAAGGTTTAAGGTTTAAGGTTTAAAGTTGGAATATAAGACCTTTGATAGTCAATGGTTAATTTTGCTTCGCAAGTCAATTGTGAATTTTTATTCCTGAGGTAAGTAATGCGTAAAAGAAAAAATTCATAATTCATAATTCATAATTCATAATTCATAATTCTTTCATAGCCCTTTTCCGGTAGAATATCTTTGTGTTTATCAACCATTTGAAGGGTTTTATTAATTTGGTTTTATCTTAAATCCAAATTATTATGAAAAATTCAAATTTAAAAAAGTTAAGCAGAGAAAGTCAGAGAGAAATCTTAGGAAGTATCATCCGTCTTCAGAAATGCCAGTATCATTTTGAATGTCCTGGCGGATCATGCTGTCATCGGGTATGCGTTGCTTATGCATGTCCGGAATTATAAAAATTTTCATGTTATACAGAGCACTTGTTTACTTTTACGGACAGGTGCTTTTTGTTTAAAAAACACTATAAATAATTGATTAACAATTAAATATTTTCACTAAATAAGGATTTATTAAATATTTTTTACTATTTTAGTTCAACATTAAAACCAAAATCTCATGAAAAATTTAAAGAAACTCAGCAGGCAGGCTGCCAAACAAATTAACGGAGGATCCATGGAAAGATGCAGTGAAAGCAATCCATGTCCTGTAGGATATTGCTGCAATGGTATTTGCTCACCCTTTATCTGCCTTGAATAAAAGTACACCTAACCATCAACTATAAAATAAACATCATGAAAAATCTAAAAAAACTCAGCCGACAAGTACAGAAAGAAATCAAAGGCAGCGGACCTTTCAAAAGATGCACAGAGCATTACGAATGTCCGGGCGGATCATGTTGCCATAACATCTGTGTCATAAATCCATGTCCCCTGGAATAATATATGATCATTACAGACACCTGCATTTGTAGGTGTTTTTTATTTAAAACTTAAATAAAACATTGATTCATAGTAAAATATTTTCACTCACAGATGAATAATATAGAAATATTTACTATTTTAGTCTAACATTAATCAAAACTATAAACTATATGAAAAATCTAAAAAAACTCAGCAGAGAAGCTGCCAAACAAATTAATGGAGGTATTGGACCATTCAGATGCAGCATAAACAGACCTTGTTCCGTTGGATACTGCTGTAATGGAGAATGCCTTGATCATGACTGTCCGATAGAGCCTTAATCTTACTATATTTGATTACCATGAAAAATTCAAATCTTAAGAAGCTCAACAGGCTGGAACAAAAAAACATTAAAGGAAGCGGAATAAAAAAGTGTGGTGACAATTCAGATTGCGGACCATACCAATGTTGTACAAATGCTGTTTGTATATACATTCCTACTTCAGAATGCGAACCAATGTAAAGAATATTGGAATTTAAAATTTAATTTTTGCACATCCGTTTCGGCGGGTGTTTTTTTTGCTCTTATAGTGAAGCATTAAACTTTAATTAATCCTTAATTTTGTCAGTTTATAGCTCAGTCTTAAAAATTTGAATTATTTTTGCATATCCAAAAAATTTCACGTTTTGAATTCTAGAGACGAACTTATCTTCAACCCTGCCGATATTGCCGAAACCCTCAGCGAACTTCCTGCTGATGAGAGGCTGCTCGCATTCCTGAAGGTTCCCAAAGAATACAAAGCAGAGGTTTTTTCTCATCTTGACCCTGATTTCCAAGAGGATACCATCAGAAGTATCGGAAGCGATGAAGTTTCCGAAATCCTGAATGCCATGACTCCGGATGACAGAACTGCTCTTTTCGAGGATTTCCCGGATGAGCTTATCAAGTATTCCATCAACCACCTTAACCCGCAGGAAAGAAGAATTGCTTTAAAGCTTCTTGGGTACAACTCGGATTCGATTGCCCGTCTGATGACGCCCTATTATATCCAGATCCGTAAGGAATGGACCGTAAAAAGATGTCTTCAGCAAATCAAAAAGGTAGGAAAAAGAGTGGAAACCATGAACTATCTGTATGTTGTGGATGAAAGAAACCGCCTCATTGATGACCTTGCTATCGGAACCTTACTTTTGGAAGAGGAAGATACTTTGGTTTCAGATATTACAGACAATCATTTTGTAGCCATTACTACCACTACCTCTAAAGAGGATGCGGTAACCTATTTCGAAAAGTATGACCGTGGCGCTCTTCCTATTATTACGGAAGCCGGTGTTTTGGTAGGAATCGTAACGATAGATGACATCCTAGATCAGATTGAACAGCAGAACACAGAAGATATCCAGAAATTTGGGGGATTGGAAGCATTGGATCTTCCCTATACCCAAACTTCATGGACAGAGATGATTAAAAAAAGGGCAACCTGGCTGATCATTCTCTTTGTTTCGGAAATGCTGACTGCTTCAGCAATGGGATATTTTGATAAAGAAATTGAAAAAGCCGTTGTTCTGGCCCTATTTGTTCCGTTAATTATTTCCAGTGGAGGAAATTCAGGATCTCAGGCTGCCACTTTGATTATCCGTGCGATGGCTCTTCAGGAAATCAATCTCAAAGACTGGTGGTATGTCATGAAAAAAGAGATTATCTCCGGATTATGTCTGGGGGCCATCTTAGGAATCATCGGATTTATACGAATTATGCTTTGGCAGCAGATTGGTCTTTTTGATTATGGCCAATATTGGGTATATGTCGGATTAAGTGTTTCTGTTTCTTTGATTGCCATTGTATTATGGGGAACGTTATCTGGTTCTATGATTCCGTTTGTTTTAAAGAAATTAAACCTTGACCCTGCTACCTCTTCTGCTCCATTTGTAGCAACATTGGTGGATGTTACGGGACTTATTATCTATTTTACCGTAGCCGGACTTTTCTTAACCGGAAAACTTTTGTAATTTTAGGCATCATCTAACATGCCAATATGAAAATCGTTTCTCTTGTACCCTCTATTACTGAGGCTTTATTTGACCTTGGACTTACCGAAAATGAAGTAATCGGCAGAACAAAATTCTGCATTCATCCTCAGGATAAAATAAAAAATGTACCCGTAATTGGCGGAACCAAAAATATCAATATTGAGAAAATTAAAGCGCTGCAACCAGATCTTATTCTTGCCAATAAGGAAGAAAATGTAAAGGATCAGGTAGAAGCTTTAATGGGCGATTATAAAGTAATGGTAACCAATATTGACACGATTGAAGATAATTATTATTTGCTTAAAAATCTCGGAAAGCTTTTCGGAAAGGAAGACAGAGCACAGCTTTTCAATCTTAAAATTTATGATATCCTGAATCAGGCAAAACTGGAAATTCCCGTCAAAGCAGCTTATCTTATCTGGAATAATCCTTATATGACCATTGGCTCAGATACTTTCATCCACAGAATTTTATCGGAAATTGGTTTTGAGAATATTTTCAAAGATAAAACCCGCTATCCTCAAATTACTGTTGAAGACCTGGCGGATGCTGATGTCATCATGCTTTCTTCTGAACCTTTTCCATTTAAAGAAAAACATATTCAGGAACTACAGGTTTTTTATCCGGATAAAAAGATTATGATCGTAGATGGTGAGGCATTTTCCTGGTATGGAACCCATATTGCGAAATGCGAAAATTATTTTAAGGAACTGCTTGCTGAAATTCATCTGATGCAGCAAAGCTGATTTTTTAACCATCAACTTTAAACTCTAAACATTAAACTTTAAACCCAAAACATTAAACTTTAAATTTTTAATTCACATGTCTGATACCATTATATTATCTGAGGGAGCCGAATTTGATCACGTTATACAGGAGGTTTCGAAATACATCAATCTTTATGTGATGGCGTTTGAAAAAGATGAAAGAACCATTACACGTGTCGACAAACGTGAAAATATGTATGGAGGAAACGGAACTGTTTATATGCTGCAGATGTTTGATCAGAAAGAATTAGCCAATAATCGTTTAGCAGCCTATATGGTTTTACTGAACAAAGGGGACGAGTCTGGTTTTCATACGCACAATCAAAGAAATGAACAGGAATTGTATGTTGTGGTTCATGGAACCGGAGAATATAGAGAAAGAACAGGAACAGAGGGCTCCATACGTAAGAAAGCACTACAAAAAGGGGATATTACAGCCATCAGTTCCATCGGATATCATTCTGTGGAAAACACTGGAGATGAACCCTTAATTATGTTTGTCATTACCACTAACAATCCATAAAAAAACTCCGGCTCAATCAGCCGGAGTCTATATTTTATTGTAAGCTTTCAATTACAAAATCTTAGAAACTTCATTACAAAGCCATTCTAATAATTCACGGTCTTCCTTCGTGAAAGGATCAATGGTATGAGAATCAATATCAATCTGACCAATATTTTTTCCGTCTTTAAAAATCGGAACTACAATTTCAGCTTTTGTATCGATAGAACAGCTAAGGTAGTTGCTTTCTTCATGTACGTCAGGAACTACAAATGTTTCATTGGAAACCGCTACCTGACCGCAAATTCCTTTACCGTAAGGAATAATGGTATGATCTGTTGGTGCTCCCACATAAGGGCCTAAAATCAACTCTTCCTTATCTCCGTTTTTGAAATAGAAGCCTGTCCAGTTGAAGTAAGGGATTTCCTGATCCAACAAGTGGCAAACTTTTTCAAGTTTTTCTTCTGTATTATGTTTAGGACTTTCAAGAATTGAGGAAAGTCTTTTCTTTAATTCTGACATTGTATATATATTTTAAGAGAATTGTTTTAGGGAAAGTTCTTCTTTATATCCGAACATTCCACGCTCTTTAATCATTTCTGCTACACCTTCCGGAACCTGAGTTTCCCAACCTTTCACACAGCAGGCAATTTTTCTCAATATTTCTCTGGAATAAATTTCCAAAAACTCCGGATTATAATTGGTAATATCAACAATACGGTTGTTGTGTTTGAAATATTTATAGAGTTCTTTAAGGTTTTCTTCTACTTTCAGGTTTGAAGAATCCAGTAACTGGTGAGTTTCAGGATCTTTATAAGGATACAGATATACTCTCATTCCGTTTCTGAAAAATTTCCCGAATGCTTCAAGGATTCCACCTGACAAATCTTTATAGTATTTCTCATCAAATACCATCAAAAGGTTGTTTACTCCCATCGCTACACCAATATCTCCACTGGTGTAAGATGCAAAATAATCGATCAGTCTGTAATATTCAGAGAAGTTGGAAATAATAACAGTGTATCCCAGTTTAGCCAGAATATCCACCCTGTCAAGGAAATCTCTTTCGTCAATATCTCCGTCTGCTCTCAGATTGGAAATAGTAATCTCAATAAGAACTTCTGTTTCTTCATGGGTACAGATAGCATCTTTGAAAAACATATCCATCCCATTTTTAAGCATGTCAATGTTTACTTTCGTTACCGGTCTGAAACTTCCTCTTACCGCAAAAATATTTTTCTTGTACAAAACATCTGCCGGAAGCATGTTACTTCCTTGAGAATTGAAGATTACTGCATCCGTCATTCCATTCTTTACCAATTGAAGAGACATCAGTCTGTTATCAACATAGGCAAAGGCAGGTCCGCTGAAATCAATCATATCAATTTCCAGGTTGTCTTTTGCAACATCATCGTATAAAGATTCCACTAAAGTTCTTGGGTTGTCAAAATAATTGAAAGCCCCGAAAATAAGGTTCACTCCCAGATTCCCTAAGGTTTCCTGCTGAAGCGTGGCATCATTTTCTTTGAATTTTACGTGAATTACGATTTCATTGTAATCTTCATTTTCTTTGGTTTGAAAACGAATTCCTACCCAGCCGTGGCCTTTTACAGTCTTGTCAAAATTAATGGTAGTTACCGTATTGGCGTAAGAAAAGAATTTCCTGTCAGGATTATTATCCCTTGAAATCCTCTCTTCAATCAAAGCTACTTCATATCGAAGCATTTTGCGAAGCCTGTTTTGGGTAACATACCTGTTTTTTACTTCCTTTCCGTAGATGGCATCACTAAAATCTTTGTCATAAGCAGACATTGCCTTAGCAATCGTACCGGAAGCTCCCCCTGCTCTAAAAAAGTGGCGAACAGTCTCCTGCCCTGCTCCAATTTCTGCGAAAGTACCATAAATAGTAGGATCTAGATTAATTGTTAATGCTTTTTGTTTAGGAGTTAGTTTCTGATACATTAGGACATGAAATTTTTTGTAAATTTACCAAAATTAAACCAACCTCAAAACAAAATGAAGTTGAAATTTTTAGGAACTGGTACTTCTCAAGGTGTACCTGTTATAGGCTGCACATGTGAAGTATGTACTTCACAAAATCCCAAAGACAAACGTTTACGTTCTTCCGTGATGGTTACTACGGAAGAAAATAAAAAAATATTGATCGATTGCGGTCCGGATTTCAGGCAGCAAATGCTTACCAATCATGAACATAACGTAGATATTGCGTTGATTACCCATGAACATAATGATCACGTCATTGGACTGGATGATATGCGGCCACTGATTTTTAAGAGTGGAAAAGATGTTCCGCTCTACTGCTATTCAAGAGTGGCTCATGAAATAAAAAACAGGTTTCCTTACGCTTTTGCAGACGTAAGATATCCCGGTGCGCCCGCTTTTGAACTTCACGAAATTGAAAATAAGCCTTTTGAGGTACTGGATACGGAAATCACCCCAGTGGAAGTGATTCACTATAAAATTACCGTGTTTGGATATAAGTTTAAAAAGCTGGCTTATATTACAGATGCCGGATTTATTTCTGAAACGGAGAAAGAAAAATTGAAGAATCTTGATATTCTGATCTTAAACTGTATCAGAAAATTTGATCCCCATCCTGCCCATTTTATCCTTCCGGATGTTATTAAGCTGTTCGAAGAGCTCAAACCGAAAAAATTATTTTTAACACACATCAGTCATCATTTAGGACTGCATGATATTGAAGATAAGCAGCTTCCACCCGGAATACACCTTGCCTACGATGGTTTGGAACTTAATTTTTAAAAAAATTCTTCAAAAAGCTTTTGAACATTGAAAAAAGTTCCTATATTTGCACACCAATTTGAAACAAACATCTTGTTTAAATTCAACATCAAGCCCAGGTGGCGGAATTGGTAGACGCGCTGGTCTCAAACACCAGTTCTTAGGAGTACCGGTTCGATCCCGGTCCTGGGTACAAAAAAAACCTCTGAAATCTTTTGATTTTCAGAGGTTTTTGTTTTTCATGAGAGTTAAATGGGGCTATTTTATATTTTTAATTTATCAATTCGGATCAAGCCCAAAAGTGGATCAGTATTGCGGCTGGCAAATAAGGATTTTCATTTGCCAGCCGCATACTATAGTATTTATAAAATCTAATTTTTCTCATACACATAAATATGTACATTTCCTGGTAAAAAAGTCAGATCATTATTACCACTGGTAGTTCCATTATAGTTATTATGATTTCCTCTTTTAGCAAATATTCCTACGTTAAAAGTCCCGACAGGCACATTTCTAAAGACAAAAGATCTGAAATTGGCTTTTCTCGTATCATTAAAATTAGTTCCATCCATTCCTATGGGCCCGCTATCAGAAAGAGCAATTTCTGTACCTGCTGAATTCGTTATATTAGTTTTAAATAAGTAGCCTATTCCAGCTGAAGTAGATAAACCATAGACATAAGCATCTATGTCAATATATATCACAACAATATTATTAGGGCTATTTACCTTTAATCCATTTTTACCACCTAGTATGAGAGTTGCGCCATTTTCCATGCTTAAAGAGAACGTAACGTTATTCGTCACAAATTCACTAAATGTTGTCAGTAAATTGACAGGCCCTGTTACATTACTAAGATCTTTCCAGACCGCCGGGCTTCCTGCACCCTGTGATACTAAAACCTGATTGCTCAGTCCGGCTGATCCGGCTGTGGTTGCAGTCCCTCCGACCTTAATTTCCCCGGTCACCTGAACTGATCCGTTAACATGCAGCGCCTCTTGAGGGGTTGATGTGTTAACCCCAACATTTCCCCCTGAGGTAATAGACAATCTAGGAAAGTTATTGGTCATCAATCTCATATCGTTATTACTAGTAGTCCCAAAAGAAACAATACCTGAACCAATATGTGACGTAAGAACTGCTGTACCATTGGTATGACTGAACCCAAAATTACCATCAGGTGTACTCACCGTAAGTTTAGTATTGGGCGTATTTGTACCAATCCCAACATCTCCCGCTGAGGTAACAGACAATCTAGGAAAGTTATTGGTCATCAATCTCAGATCGTTATTAGTAGTAGTCCCAAAAGAACCAATGCCTGAACCAATATGTGACGTAAGAACTGCTGTACCATTGGTATGACTGAACCCATAATTACCATCAGGTGTACTCACCGTAAGTTTAGTATTGGGCGTATTTGTACCAATCCCAACATCTCCCCCTGAAGTGATAGACAATCTATGGAAGTTATTGGTCATCAATCTCAGATCGTTATTAGTAAGAGTCCCAAAAGAAGCAATACCTGAACCAATATGTGACGTAAGAACTACTGTACCATTGGTATGACTGAACCCATAATTACCATCAGATGTAGTAACCGTAAGTTTAGTATTGGGCGAGTTTGTACCAATCCCAACATCTCCCGCTGAAGTGATAGACAATCTATGAATGTTATTGGTCATCAATCTCATATCGTTATTAGTAGTACTCCCAAAAGAAACAATGCCTGCTCCTATATGTGACTTAAGATCTACTGTACCATTGGTATGACTGAACCCATAACTACCATCAGGTGTACTAACCGTCAGTTTAGTATCGGGTGTCATTGTCCCCACTCCTATACGGTCATTGGCTGCGTCTACCGAAAAGGTAGCACCATCTACCGAAAATGCATTGGCTTGAGTCCCCGTGAATGCCAGAGTGTTAGCTCCTTGCGTTACTGTTCTGTTGCCTGTAAGGGTACCATTTGTAGTGTAGATATTACCCGCTGTTGCATTGGTGGGATTATGCAGCTTTACCCACGCTGTTCCATCATAGTAGTAGTACCCTACAGCATCTATATTGACTGCTGTTCCCGCTTGTGATCCGGTAGCTATACTGTTGATATAGATTAAAGTGGAAGCAGGAACTCCTGTCATACTTTGGGCTCTCTGCCGGTCCAGCCGGGTAATCAGAACTCCGTCTACACTGGTAGAAGTGCCGGTAGCCTTTTTGGCATTGATATCCAGCGTAGCAGCAGGACTTGCCGTATTAATACCCATCTGCGAATACGCTTTGCAAAAACCCAGCAAAACTATCGCCAATGGTAATAGTTTTTTTTTCATACATAAAAAGTTTTATTGTTTACATTCATTTGATTTGACAAAATTAATCACAAACCAATAGGCAAAACAAAATCAGGATACATCATAAATACGACAGTTATACATCAAACCTGCACCACTAACGTAGAGACAAATAAAAAATCCATAAAAGTATAAAAGAAGGAATATATGAGAAGGAATTCTCCATTACTTTTTAAAGCCCATCTGTTTAAAAATACAGCATTGACGGTATTTGTAAAAACAAGAATAAAGCACCTGTTCCATGGTATAAAAAACCTCCGAAATCTTTTGATTTTCAGAGGTTTTTATTTAAGCATTATAATAACAATATCGAAATCGATAATTCTAATTCGATTCGTCAAAACTAAACACAAAACAAGCCTTACCACGAGAAAAACAATACATCAAATACGCATCCAGCGTAAATCACATATACAAAAATAAACAACGGAAAATCAATAAGAAAAACCAAGTCATCAAAAATTCTTTGTCCAGATGAATGTATAAGCAATACGGAATTGCAACCCATACTTAATAACTGCCTAACAATTATTCATGTATAAGTAAGATTTATGCTACACTCACTCCAAAAAGCCTTCCCACTAATGCGGTAATTCCCATGGCCACTGTTCCCCAGAAACAGATCCTCAATACGGCTATTTTAATACCTGAACCTCCCGCTCTGGCTGAAATTGCTCCTAAAAGCATCAAGAATATGATGGAGAACCCATATTGGAAGTACA
The DNA here is from genome assembly GCF_965111995.1 of Chryseobacterium sp. Marseille-Q8038. Lineage (NCBI taxonomy): Bacteria > Pseudomonadati > Bacteroidota > Flavobacteriia > Flavobacteriales > Weeksellaceae > Chryseobacterium > Chryseobacterium sp. Marseille-Q8038. The sequence continues at coordinate 2,358,865 of NZ_CBCOPN010000001.1, forward strand.
CCATCTGTTTAATTGGAGCCAAAAGAGAAACGATAAATGGCAATAAAGCTCCTACCGCAAATGAACCAAATGAAGCCATTGCTGCCTGTAAAGGTTTGGCTTGTGTTATCTCATTAATCCCCAGTTCATCACGGGCATGTGCTCCCAGTGCATCGTGTTCTGTCAATTCAATGGCTACCTGCATCGCTGTTTCTTTGGTACAGCCTCTTTTTTCATACACTTTGGCCAATTCTCTAAGTTCTACCTCCGGCATTTGTTCAAGCTCACGTTTTTCGCGGATCAAATCTGCTTTCTCTGTATCTTCCTGTGAACTTACGGAAACATATTCACCGGCTGCCATAGACATTGCCCCGGCAATCATACCCGCCAGTGCTGCAAGAATAATCATATGCCGATCCGGTTCTGCTGCTGCAACTCCTATGACGATACTTGTGGTGGATAACAACCCGTCATTCGCTCCCAATACTGCTGCCCTAAGCCAGCCTACTCTGTTTACATAATGTTTCTCCAGCTGATGATGCATAACTTTTATTTTGGTGGTAGGCTAAAGTTACCCAATATTTCATCAAGAATCATTTTAAATTATATTCATTCTTAATTCGGATAGGGGTTCTCAAACAATTTGTAACACCTTAAAAATCAAAGTAAAAAACCACAAACCCACCCCATTCTGTCCGGAAATTCCTATTTTCTTATCTTTGCAACAATGAATTTATTATATATCAACTGGGACATCAATCCCGAAATCGTCAATATCCTAGGACTTCCTATAAAATATTACGGATTATTATTTCTTACAGGACTTGTTTTATCGCTAAATATTTTAAAACGTATTTATAAAAAAGAAGGCCTCAGTACACAAGCACACGAAGCTTTATTCTCCTATGCGCTTATAGGAATTTTGGTGGGTGCGAGGCTGGGACACTGTCTTTTTTATGATTTTGATTATTATTTACAACATCCGCTTGAAGTATTTTTACCAATTCAGAAAGGACCGGACGGAGTTTATCATTTTACAGGATTTGCAGGTCTTGCCAGTCATGGTGGTGGTATCGGTCTGGTGATTATGCTTCTTTTATATGCGAGAAAATTTTCTATTCCGTTTATGACGGTTCTGGATGCTATAGCAATTGTACTTCCGTTGGGAGGAACCTTCATCAGGCTGGCTAATCTGATGAATTCTGAAATCATAGGAGTTCCTACTGATGTTCCATGGGCGTTTATCTTCCGTCAGGTGGATGATCTTCCAAGACATCCGGCACAACTGTATGAAGCCATCTCTTATGCCCTTATTTTCTTATTTATTTACTTTATTTACAGGAAAGATATTTTTAAAATCGGAAAAGGGTTTTATTTTGGGATCAGTATTCTGCTCATCTTTATTATGAGAATTCTGATTGAATTTATCAAGGTGGATCAGGTAGAATTTGAGCACGGAATGATTTTGAATATGGGGCAGCTTCTGAGCATTCCATTTGTTCTTCTTGGATTATTCTTTATCATTAAAAGTATATTGGAGAAAGGAAAGATTAAAACAACTTAATTTTTCCCTTTATCTTACCATAAAAAACTCACTGAAAGCTATTTTTCAGTGAGTTTCTTTTTTAATAGATTCTACAATACGCTATCTCGTTGTATATCCACCGTTAGCAAATATCGTCTGGCCTGTGATCCACCAACCATCTGTTACCAGAAATTCTACCAATGGAGCAATATCCTTAATATCCGTTAGCCCTCCGAGTGCTGATGCTGATTTATGATAAGCTACCGCATCATCGGTTTCCTGTCCGTAGAAAAAAGGAGTATCCATTGGACCGGGTGCTACTGCGGTTACCGAAATCCCTCTGTTTCCAAATTCTTTGGAAGCTGCTCTTGTAAAGTGTTCTACTGGCGCTTTTGCTCCTGCATATGTGGAATACAGTCCAGTGTAAGCCGCCAGCAATGAAGTAACTATGGTGCAGATCTTCCCGTGATCGTTCAGCTTTTTACCCGCTTCCTGCAAAAAGAAGTAGGCAGATTTTGAATTGACATTGAACATGGTATCATATTCAGCTTCTGTAGTCTCCGAAAATGGCTTTTTCAGTACCATTCCCACGGTATTGATTGCAATATCAATTCCTCCGAAACGGGAAATCGTTTCCTCAAAGAACTTTGTAATATGGTCTACTTTGGTAAGGTCACCCTGGAATAGAAATGCTTCAGCTCCCAATGCCTGTACTTCAGCCAGTGTTTTTTCACTTTCTGCTTTTGAGCTTTCACTGTTGTAGTGGATGGCCAGCTTTGCCCCTTTTGCCGCAAAATCTCTGCTTAATAATCCGCCTAAATTTTTACCACCTCCGGCAATTAAAACAACTTTCCCTTTTACATTTTGTGTTGACATGTTTTTATATTTAAATGTTAATGAGACAAAGATGAATAATAAAAATGGCCTCAACATGGTGAAATTTTCGGGATTTTTCAATTTCGAATTTCCTGCTGAAAGTGAAATATTTATTATTTTTTATGTCATCAATAGCTTCTCAATAGAATGCTATTTGCCCGCCAGATACGCATTGAGACTCACCTTTTCAGTTAAACACTTCTGTATAATTCCCAAAATCACATCAATTTTAGGCATAACATTTGATACGTTCCTCCCGTATCACGCACCACCACTTCATTTTTAATATATTTTTTTATAATCCTCAGGTTTCTGAGGATTTTTTTATAGGATTATTACCGCTTTCCTGATACTCTTACACTCAGATCATAACATATCCTGCAAAACCATTTCTGATAATCAATCATTTAAAACCTGATTATTCATTTTATTGTTGTATATTTGTACATTATAAACCAAGTCTCTACTTTGTTTTCTGTAACGACCCGAATATTTTTATTCAGTCTTTGCCTTTTGAGCAGCCATCTTTTTAACTTTTATTCTTCTATTAAGAACAATACTTGTCGGAATTTTAAAGCTCTGTATGATTGGGATGATCCAAAACAGAAAACATAGCCAGGCTTTATAGGGTCTAAAACAGATCAGATTGAACCAATTAATTTATAGAAACTAAATACTAAAAATAATTTATGGCAGATTCTTTTTCTAAAAAGGAAAATTTCAAGAAAAAAATTCAAAAGCAAAAAGAAAAGGCGCTAAGACGCGAAGAACGTAAAACGAACAACAACAAAGGAGCGGAGGATGTCTTCATGTATGTAGACGAATTCGGAAGATTAACTTCTACTCCACCTGAACAAAGACAGGAAGTAAACCTTGATGATATTCAATTGGGTGCTGCACCTATCATTGAAGAAGATCCAAGAAAAACAGGAATTGTTACTTTCCTGAGTGAAAAAGGATATGGCTTCATTACTGAAGATAATAACAAAGAAAATATCTTCTTCCACAACAACAACTGTGCAGAGCCTGTGAAAAAAGGGAACAAAGTATCTTTCGAAAAAGAGAAATCTCCTAAAGGATTTTCTGCTGTTGAAATTCAGCTTGTTAAATAATAGGTACTTATAAAATGTTTCTGCAGGATAAGTAGATACATTTTAAACCATATACAAAGAGACTGCCCTTCAGGCAGTCTCTTTTTTGGGGACATATAAAAAAAGTTAACTCAACTTGTAAAAGTTGGATTCCTACGCAAGATCCTGGAATTATTTTAATTATCATTACGGGAATCCGTAGAAGCTGATTATACTATAAAAGAAGCTGCCTAAAAGACAGCTTCTTCATCGTAAAAAAAAGTAAAAATTAATCCAGTTTCCCGCCCAGTGCTTTAAACAGCAGGACGTTATTTCTGGTATTCTGATGCTGAAACTGCAGTAAATCCAGTTCAGCCGTTAATTTGCTCTTTTGAGAATTAATCAATTCAAAATAGTTCGCGTAACCTGTCAGATACAAATCATTGGAAACCTCAACACCACGGTCAAGAAAGCCTACCTCTTCTGATTTCAGTTTCAAAACACGTTCATAGATCTTCGTCTGTTTCAAAATAGACTGAAGTTCATTAAAAGCAGTCGTAATACTTTTCTGATAATTCAAAAAAGCGATTTCCTGCTCTTTGCTCGCTACTTTAAATTCATATTTCAGCTGTCCTTTATTGAAAACCGGAACCATCAATCCTCCTAACAACTGCCCTGCCAGTGAGCTTGGTTTAAAGAATGTTTCCACAGAAAAAGAATTCATCCCGAAACCGGCCCCCAGATCAATCTTTGGATAAAAAGCAGCTCTTGCAGCCTTCGCATCAGCCTGAGAAGCTTCTAAAACATAATAATTAGCTGCAACATCCGGTCTGGAGTGGATCACATTTTCCACATTAATGGCTTTATTCAGCACTTCCATATTGGTAGGCATTAATATTTTGCCGCGCTTTACCTCTCCACCATAGCTTCCTGTCAAAGTAGTGATCGCCTGTTCTACCGTAACGATTTCTACTCTGATGTGTTCAATTTCTGCCAGCCAGTTGTTATTTTGTGCCTTGAACTGCTGCACCGCCAATTCCGTAGCTTTTCCTACTTCGCGCTGTGCTAAAACGATTTCAAAAGCTCTTTGCTGAAGCTTATAATTCTTCTGATAAATGGCAAGACGGTTGTCTAAGGCTACCAACTGATAATACAGATTGGCAATATCAGTGAAAAGCTCCACCTGCAGCAGCCTTAATCCTTCTGTGGAAGCCAGATATTTCTTCTGGGCAGCAATTTTTTTATTTTTCAGTTTTCCCCACGCATCAATTTCCCAGCTGCTTCTTGCTCCCAGCCAGTAATTCGGGGTAAAATCTCTGTTGATTTTCTGATTTTCCGTAATATTGGGTGAGAGATTCGTATCATAGTTTCCCACTCCTTCCATCGTATATTTTCCGTAGCGGTTACCAGAAGCTTCTACTCCCACCTCAAGGGAAGGCAGCAGATCCATCTTTGATCTTTGAAGGAAACTGTTGGCAATTTCCACTCTCTGCTGGGCAATCTGGAAATCCGGATTTGCCTGAACTACTTTATCAAAAAGTTCCAGCAGCTGCGGATCTGTAAAGTAAGCTTTCAGGTTAATCTGCTGAAATTCATCCGGATTTTTATTTTTATCGTTTCTGATGATTTCATTGGGCAATTCCTGAGCTTTTTTGAGCTCCGTTACTTTGGGAACAGCGCATGAAACAAGGCTTAGTGAGGCTATTCCGTATATTATATTTCTATGATCTAATCTTTTCATCTTTCTTCTTATTTTCAAGTTTTGCAAAGAATATATAGAGCCCTGGAATGACTACTAATCCGAAGATGGTTCCAATCAGCATTCCTCCTGCCGCCGCTGTACCAATAGAACGGTTTCCTATCGCACCCGCACCGGATGCAATACATAACGGAATAAGTCCTGCCACAAATGCAAAAGAAGTCATCAGAATGGGTCTCAGACGTTGTCTCGCGCCTTCAATAGCTGCCGGAATGATATCAAATCCCTGCTTATTTCTTGCCACTGCAAATTCTACAATCAGAATGGCATTTTTGGCTAAAAGACCAATCAGCATGACCAATGCTACCTGTGCATAAATATTATTATCCAATCCCATCAGTACCAAAGCGATATAAGAACCGAAGATTCCTGTCGGAAGACTTAATAATACAGGCATTGGAAGAAGGAAACTTTCGTATTGTGCCGCCAATAAAAGATAGACGAATAAAAGACAGATTGCGAAGATATAAACAGTCTGGTTTCCTGATAAAATCTCTTCTCTTGTCATTCCTGACCATTCAATATCAAATCCTCTGGGCAGTGTCTCTTTGGCCACACGTTCCACAGCAGCAATAGCATCTCCCGAGCTATAGCCATCTGCAGGCTCTCCATTGATCATAGCAGACATATACATATTATACCTTGTCAGTACTTCAGGTCCGTATACTTTTTCAATAGTCATGAATGTGGAGAAAGGAACCATTTCACCCTTGTCATTTTTTAAATATAAATTCAGAATACTCTCAGGAGTGTCTCTGTGTTCAGGACTTGCCTGTACCATCACTTTATACATCTGGCTGAAACGGATAAAATTTGTGGCGTAATAAGATCCCAGCATGGTCTGTAGCGTAGACATTGCGTTATCTACCGATACTCCTTTCTTCGCTGCCATATCATAATCTACATTGATCATGTACTGTGGGAAAGTAGCATCAAAGCTGGTAAAGTTGTTCTGCAATTCGGGAGCTTCGTTTAATTTCTTAACAAAATCTTTAGTGATCTTATCGGTATTTTCGATCGTTCCTCCGGTTCTGTCTAGTAAACGTAATTCAAAACCGCTGGTATTACCGAAACCAGGCACAGTTGGCGGTGCAAAAATTTCAATCTGTGCATCTGCAATGCTCTTTGTTTTATCTGATAGTTCTGTGATGAGATCATTGACAGAAATATTTCTTTCTTTCCAGTCTTTAAGATTGATCATCGCCATTCCGTAGGATGAACCTGCAATTTCTGTTACGATACTGTAGCCTGCAAGAGTGGTCACGTTTTCTACGCCTTTAATTTTTTTGGCAATAACGGTCACTTCATCCAGCACTTTTTCTGTTCTTTCTACTGTTGCTCCCTGTGGAGTAGTCACACTTACGTATACCATTCCCTGATCTTCCATGGGAATAAATCCGGTTGGCAGGAATTTACTGGTCACAAAAGTAAGTCCAACAAATAAAAATAACAGTCCAAAAGTTACGGTAGTTCTTGTTGCAAATTTTGTTAAGATTCCCACATAGCCATTCGTCAGTCTTTCAAAGCCTGTATTGAAACTCTGGAAAGCTCTGTCGATGATTGTTTTCTTCTTATCATGATTGTGAGGTTTTAAAATAATTGCACAAAGCGCTGGAGTTAATGTCAATGCATTTACTCCGGAAATCACAATACTGATTGCCAGTGTTAATGAAAACTGGCGATAAAATACTCCTACCGGACCATCAAGGAACGCCACAGGAATAAATACTGCTGACATCACAATGGTAATAGCCACTACTGCTCCTGCAATTTCTTTGGTTGCGCTAATGGTGGCATCCATGGCATTCATTCCTTCTTCCATTTTAACGTGGACGGCTTCAACGACGACAATAGCATTATCCACTACAATCCCTATCGCAAGAACCAGGGCAAACAGCGTTAAAAGGTTAACCGAGAAATCCAGCATATTCATGAAAGCAAAAGTTCCTACCAATGCCACCGGAACAGCCAATACAGGAATCAATGTGGAACGCCAGTCCTGAAGGAAGATAAATACTACAATTCCTACCAGAATAAAGGCTTCAATAAGGGTTGTCAATACCGCACTGATGGAAGCATCCAGGAATCTGGAAACATCATAAGCCATGTTGTACTCCATTCCGGGAGGGAAAGAGGTGACTTTTAATTCTTCCATTTTTGCTTTTACACTTTCAATCACTTCGGAAGCGTTGGAACCCGGGCGCTGCTTCATCATGATTGATGCAGAAGGTCTTCCGTCTGTTTTGGAAACCATTCCGTAGTTCATAGCACCGAATTCAACTTTTGCAATATCTTTAAGCTTTAAGATTGTTCCGTCCACATCAGATCTGATGGGAACTTCTTCATATTGTTTAGGCTCAAAAAACTTTCCTTTGTATTTGATTACATACTGAAGCTGGCTGGAAGTTTTCCCAGATGTTTCACCCACTTTTCCGGGTGCTGCAGAAATATTCTGTTTTTGTAGTGAAGTGATCACTTCATCCGCAGAAATATTGTAAGCCGCCATTTTCTGTGGATCCAGCCATACTCTCATGGAGTATTCTTTCTGTCCCATAATCTCCGCACGCCCTACTCCATCAATACGTTTCAGCTCCTGAAGAACATTAATATCTGTAAAGTTATAAATGAACTGTTCATCCTGACTCGGATCAGCACTTGTGATATTGAGATACATCAGCATACTGTTCACCTCTTTTTCAGTGGTAACACCAGCTCTGATTACCTCTTCAGGAAGCTCATCAAGAATAGTGGTCACTCTGTTCTGAACGTTTACCGCCGCTACATCAGGATCTGTTCCTACTTCAAAGAAAACCTGGATAAGGGTAAGACCGTCATTGGAAGTTACCGTTGACATATAGGTCATCCCCGGTACTCCATTGATGGCACGTTCCAGAGGAAGGGCTACCGCATTGGCAGATACTTCAGCATTTGCTCCCGTATATTTTGCAGTAACGGTTACTGAAGGGGGAACAATATCCGGAAACTGAGTGATTGGCATCTTCAGTAAAGCCATGATTCCCAGCAGAACAAATAATATGGAAATAACCAACGAAAGAACCTTTCGTCTTATAAACATTTCTACCATAGTTAATTGATTTAAAGATTATGAAAGGTTAATACTTCTTTTTGATTTTGATAATATCACCATCTTTCAAAGACTGAGTCCCTTCATAAATGATTAAATCTCCTTTTTTAAGACCACTTTCCACCATATAAGAATCTCTTAATGTAGTACCGATCTTAATATTGGTCATTTTCACTTTATTCTGTTTATCCACTACAAAAACATAAGTCTTGTCCTGAATGGAGAAGGTAGATTTTTGCGGAATAAGAATCGCGTTATTCTGTTGTTCAGAAATAATAAGTTTCCCGGAAGTTCCGTGTTTAATTAAACGATCAGGATTTGGGAAAAGTACTTTATACCGGATGGAACCTGTGGTTCTGTCGATCTCTCCTTCTGCTGTTTTTAAAGCTCCGTTGAACTGATAATTAACCCCGTTGGGAAGAGTCAGTTCAATCTTTTGATGACTACCGATTTTATCGTTGGCCAAAAGCTCAAAATATAAGTTTTCAGGAATAGAGAAATAGGCATACACTTCATTCAATTGGGAAAGTGTGGTCAATAGGGTACCATTTTCCACCAAACTTCCGTCTTTATGGGGAATTACGTCAATCACTCCGTCAAAAGGTGCTGTAATTCTTGTAAAGCTTATTTTCTGAAGAACGGTTCTCTTTTCTGCATCGGCAAATGCATGTTTTGCTTTGGCAGAGGACAGTTTGGCTTTCACCATTTCCAGTTCGTTATTGGCAACAAACTTTTTAGCATGAAGACTCTGAATCTGCTTCAGCTCTACTTCTGCTATACGAACATCTGCTTCCGTCTGCTTCAATGCAGCGTTTGCTTTCAGAAGTTCCATCTGTAGTTCAGCATCATTGATTTTAAATAAAGCCTGTCCCTGATGTACAAATTGTCCCTCATTCACATAAATATGCTGTATGATGCCTCCAATTCTCGAGCGCATTTCTACATTTTTTTTAGCCTGGATATCAGTCACAAACTGGTTGCTCACCAATGTATCTTTTTCTTTGATTTCCAGTATGGGAACTTCTTTATCTTTCTGATTACTTTTTTCTTTGTCTTTACTGCATGACACAGCCAATAATGTTGCCATAAGGCAAATTATTACAGTTTTAAAATACATTTTTAAATGTTTAAGTTATAAAATTTCCGTTAAAATGATTTGGCATTCAATAACTTAAACCTAGTACAACTGAAGAAGATGGAGAAAGGATTTAACTCCACAAATAATAGAAATTGCGATTTCAGGAAGCTCAACTTTTGGAATAATTTTTAAAATTCCTGAAAAATCGGCTATTGCAGGATCATTTTTTTTAACTGAATGTTTTACAATTTTAGCAGCAGCAGGCAATGCATGCGTATTCATATCTGCCTCTTCGTAAACATCAAGAACATGAATATTTGTTACAGGCGGAACATGAGGAATATTCTGCAACGATTTTTCTGCCCAATTCGAATTGAAAAGGGAAAAAACCAGTATGATATAGAATAAGAAAAATGACCTCAGACTTGCCATGTCAAACAGAACACATTAGTTTTTCAGTAAAAACGATAATCCTGCAAAAATAGGGTTTTCTACCGGGAAATCCAGCCCTTGAACTGTTAAAAAAACTTAAACAATCGATTAATAATTCTATTAATTGGAATTTGGATTCCTTCGAATGACAAAGAGGATGTTAAGTCTATTCATGTGGTGTGTGATTCTATAGGAATCCAACTAGAATCGTTAAAAGTTTTGGCTAAAGCCAGATGAATTTTGGTTTATTATTAACGGGCTAAAGCCCGTTCCTATTGAATATCTAGAACAATTTGCTGAGTACTCTGAAACGGTAATCAAAGATATGTTCCAGCTTCTTTCGAACGAAAAGACGGTGAGCAATTTCACCTAAAAAACCCATAGGAAGTTCATAATCTATAGTATCTCTCATCAGAACACCTTCTGCATTGGGAATAAATTCATGATGATGATTCCATAATTTGTACGGCCCTTTTTTCTGAAAATCAATGAAGCTTTTCTGAAAATCAACGTGGATAATCTCGGTCTGCCATTTCATTTTAATCCCCAACAATGGAGAAACATAATAGTCGATGAGCATTCCTTCATAGATTTTATCATCTTCCATTTCCGTTAAAACAATAAAGCCCATATCTTTCGGAGTGATCTCTGAAAGATTATTTGCTGAGGAAAAGAATTTCCATGCAGTTTCTATATCACAGTTGAGTTGTTGTTCGCGGAAAAGGGTATGCTTCATAAGACGGAATCAGTTTACATGACTGTTAAGAAACAAATGTATGACAAAGATTTAATTATAGATCCACATTAATACAGGTTTTCCGGATTTCTGAATCATAGGATCAATTTCCTTCATCGCATTATTGGAAACAGTGGGACAACCCCATCCTTCAGGAGATCCATTCGGGAAAGTTTCATGATCGCTCATCAGATTCCAGGAATGAAAGACAATAAATCTTTTCAAAGCATTGCTATTGGTTTCTTCAAGGCCGTGCATCAGATATTTTATATTAATTCCCCAATCACTGTACCCTCTTCCTTCAAGCTTATATTTCCCTAAAGAAGACAGGTGGCTTCCGTCTTCATTGCTAAATCCAGGATCCGCTTTAGAATTGTCTTTACTCCATGAATTGGAACCGCAGCCATGGCCTACCAGATATTTTTTTGAGATCTTATTACTTTTAAAATCCCAGACAAAAAAACGGTTAACACCTGAATGAAGGCTCATATCAATAAGGATACAGAAATCCTTGTTAAGGTTCTTTGAAGTACAGAACGCCAACGCTTCTTCCGCTTTTATTTTTAGTTTAGAAAGATCTGCTTCAGGTTTCTTTTCTACAACTACAGGTGTTTCAACAGTTCTTATTGTATTATTTTTTCTTTCTTGTGAACATGAACCTATCCAAAAGATGATGAGAAACAGATAACCCCTCTTCATGTATTATTTATAGTGTTGAAAAATTCCGAAATCTGAAGGTGTCCAAAGTGCAGCTTTCTGTCCTGCTGCTTTTAAAGCATTATTTGACCATGTATTACAGGTGTAAAGAAAACTGTAAGTTCCTTTGGCATCATAAAAGGCATCGTTATCACTGTACACCGCATTTGTAGGGATTAACATGAAGTTTCCGTTCTGATCTCTGTCAAATTTATCTTCTACAAATTTCACTAAGTTCTGATACTGACTTCTGCTGATCATAATCATTTTGCAGTCATCTCCTTCTTTCATTGTATTATAATAGGTACAATGCATGGCAGAATCGCTTAGCCAGAATGCCGCTTTTACGGCTGTCGAAAACTTAAGGTCTGCCCAGGTTGGAGTATCAAGATAGAACCCTTTATCACCCCATCCTATTCCGATATACTGATAATCTGTTTTTTTTGATTTAGTATTGGCAAAAGAAATTTTCTGGCTCCAGTCCTGCAGATCGTTTTTCACAGGCATTACGATATCTGTGTGTACCCCGTTGGTATAAATGTAGATGGGAATTTCCTTCTTCTGTCCGTCATCCTTTGCAGAAACAGGAATATAGGGAATCAGCAGCCCGAGGATTACATAAATAATCACAATTCCTAAAATAATTCCTATCACTTTCAGGAGATACATTAATATCGATTTCACAGTCATGTTTTTTAATAAAATTTAATCTTTAATTTTTAGTAAAAGGATTTGTTTTAATCGAAAAAATGGCTATATTTAGTTACGAAATATTCACAAATATGCGTAAAAATACTAAATCCCAAAAAAGATTTAAAGTAAGAGTAAAAACAGCTCCTAAAAGAGTACAGAAAAAACGTTGATTTTCGGTGAGATTTTAATCTCCTGGAGATCAATTTTTCTTTATAGGAAAGGTTTTTCAAAAAACTTATTGATATAAATCTTTACCTCCTTAAAGCGAAAAATTTAAGGAATGGTCGATTATCAGCTTTAGTTTGGAACTACAAAAAATTCCAAAGGAGGGATTGTCACCGAAAGTTCAGAGAAAAATCAGTCAGAAGACTTCTGTAAAAACTCAATATTTCTTTTCAATCCTGCAAATTTGGTACGTTTCACAGGTGATTTTCTGAAGATTTCTGAGAAAATTTCCTGAGTGATTTCTTTCCATTCTCCTTTTTTGAAGTTTTTTAACGCTTCATTAGGCTGGAATCGGCTCTGTTTGTTAGGCGCTGAGAATCTGTTCCACGGGCATACGTCCTGGCAGATATCACAACCGAACATCCAGTCCTCCATTTTATCTTTAAAATGGCTGGGAATCTCATCCTTCAGTTCTATGGTTGCATAGGAGATGCAGCGGCTTCCATCAATAATTTTTTCAGAAACGATAGCATCTGTGGGACATGCATCAATACATTTACGGCAGCTTCCGCAGTGATCTGTAGTCGCATGATCGGGGATAAGTTCCAGATCACAGATAATTTCAGCCAGAAAATAGAAAGAACCGCTTTGTTTGGTGATGAGGTTGGCATTTTTCCCTACCCAGCCTATTCCAGACTTTTTCGCCCAGGCTCTTTCCAGAACCGGTGCAGAATCTACAAAAACCCGGAATCCGAATTCTCCTATTTCTTCCTGTAACTCAGCTACCATCTCACGGAGAATTTCTTTGATTACTTCATGATAATCTTCTGCATAAGCATATTTTGAAATCTTATAGTTTTCCAGAATTGAAATTTTTTCTTCGGGAAAGTAGTTATAAGAAAGTGAAATAACAGATTTTGAACCTTCTACGAGAAGGCGTGGATCAAGTCTTTTGTCGAAATGGTTTTCCATGTATTTCATTTCGCCATTAAAATTATTCTTGAGCCATTTTTCGAGGCGGGGAGCCTCTTCTTCCAGAAAATCAGCTTTGGAAATACCACAATTCTGAAACCCAAAACTTTTTGCCTTGGACTTTATCAGTTGGGAATATTTTTCAGCAGCAGCATTCATAATTTCACAGTGCAAAATTAAGATTATTTTATCAATCTTCTGATTTTGGCAGAAGTTCCCCTGATCTATAACTTCTACCCAGCTTCTTTTCTGAAAAATTATGTTTTCATTAGGATTTTTTTCAAAAAAAAATTGCGTAATTTCGTTTCTAATTTAATGTTTAAAACCAACAACTATGTCTTTAATAGAAGTAATACAATCAGGAAACTATGAATTAATTGACGTTCGCGAGCCAATGGAGCTTGAAATGGACGGTAATATAGATGGTGCTAAGAATATTCCTTTAGGTGAAGTAGAAGATAGACAAGATGAGATTCTATCTATTGAAAAGCCGGTTATCTTATTCTGCAGAAGTGGAAACAGAAGCGGAAAAGCATTGGATTATCTTACTGCTCAAGGATTAAAGGACGGTTATAACGGCGGAGGCTGGGCTGAGCTGAAGGCTGTTCTGGAAGCAAATCAGGGAACTTTTTAAAAGTTCCTTTTTTTTTACCCTATTTTATGAATCTGAATCAGCAATTTGAACAGCTTTGTTCTTCATTTACAAACGATCAGCACTTGATTAACAGTCTTTGGAAGGAGATTGAAACTAAATATTCTGAAAAAGGAAGACATTATCACAATCTTTTTCATCTTGAAAATATGTTTCATGAACTTGAAGCAGTGAAGGCGAATATTTCAGATTTTACGTCCGTTTCCTTTTCTGTATTTTATCATGATATTATCTACGATGCGACATCCAAGTCTAATGAGGAGAAAAGTGCTGTTAAAGCAGAGAAAAGACTTTCTGAACTTCATGTAAATAACGATAAAATCTCAATTATTTCGGAGCAGATTCTGGCGACAAAATCTCACCAGCAGTCTGATCATGCAGACACCAATTATCTTTTGGATGCTGATCTTTCCGTATTGGGTAAAGATTTTAAAACCTATATGGAATACACTCAAAATATCCGAAGAGAATATTCTATTTACCCTGATTTTTTGTATAAACCAGGACGAAAAAAAGTCCTTAAACATTTTCTTGAACTTGAAAGCATTTTTAAAACAGAATATTTTAAGGAAAAATATGAAACTCAGGCAAAGGAAAATATAAAAGCAGAAATCCTATTGCTGTAATAGTATATCTATACATTACTTCAAGGGACAGCTACTTTCAATATCAATTTACTCTTATAACGGATAAGCCGTTTCGCTCTTTGCTTCCGAAAGTACAAAATAGGTTTGTACAGTACTCACATTGGGAAGCATAGAAAGTTTATGCCTTAGAAACTGGTGATACGCTTCCATATCTTTAGTAGCAATTCTGAGAATAAAGTCATACGAACCTGCAATCTGGTAACACTCCATTACTTCTGGAAATTTAATTACTTCTTTCTCAAATTCATTTAATACTTCACCAGTGTGTTCTTTTAGGAAAACCTGTGAAAAAGAAATGAGAGAGAGCCCTATCTTGGTTCTATCTAAAATAGCTACAGTTCGTTTTATATAACCTTGAGCCTTCATTTTTTTTACTCGTTCATGAACCGCAGGAACTGATTTGTGCAGCCGAAAGGCTAATTCCTTATTACTTATAGCGCTATTGGTCTGAAGAATGCGTAAAAGCTTAATATCTGTTTCATCAAGTGGCATATTTTTTATTTTTATTGATTTCCCTCTAAAATAAGAACTTATTCTGAATAAAAACAAAACAATTCTATAAATTATATTATTTTTTCTTGGTTTTACAATAAATATTTGAAATAAAACTAAAAACAAATAATTTTGACAAAAATTTATTCAAAACAAATGAAAACAGAAAAAATTATTGCAGATCCCTGCTTATCTCCAGAACTGAGAAATAAGTTTAATCATTTATGGCATCTTGTAGGGAATACACCTATGTTGGAACTTCATTATAAGTACAAAGGCAAACAAGACAAAATTTATGTTAAATGTGAGAATTTCAATCTTACGGGCAGTATAAAAGACCGGATGGCTCTATATATTCTTTATAAAGCTTATTTAAATGGTCATATCCTACCTGGGGATGTTATCATAGAAGCAACTAGCGGCAATACCGGAATTGCATTTTCAGCAATAGGCAAAGCCTTGGGACACCAAGTTAAAATTATAATG
This sequence comes from Chryseobacterium sp. Marseille-Q8038, assembly GCF_965111995.1. Lineage (NCBI taxonomy): Bacteria > Pseudomonadati > Bacteroidota > Flavobacteriia > Flavobacteriales > Weeksellaceae > Chryseobacterium > Chryseobacterium sp. Marseille-Q8038. Next base: position 2,374,208 of record NZ_CBCOPN010000001.1, read on the forward strand.
CCTGACTGGCTGAGTAAGGAGCGTATGGACATCATAAAAAGTCTGGGAGCCGACATTCAGCTTGTAAGTAAAGGTGATGGAGGTTTTCTTAGAAGTATTCAGATCAGTGAAGAACTTGCTGCTACAGGTGGTGTATTTTTACCAAAACAATTTGAAAATGAATTCAATGCTGAAGCACATGAACTTACCACAGGAAAAGAAATAAGCAAGCAGTTATCTTCTATTGGCTTAACAACTGATGCCTTCGTTGCAGGAGTAGGAACCGGAGGAACTGTGATGGGGGTAGGAAATCATTTACTTTCACTGAACCCCGCAACCCGTATTCATCCTCTGGAGCCCGCTGAAAGCCCAACATTATCCACTGGTTATAAAACGGGATCTCATCGTATTCAGGGTATTTCTGATGAATTTATACCTGCTATTGTAAAACTGGATCGTCTTGACAGAATTGTACAGGCATATGACGGAGATTCAATTATCGTGGCGCAAAAACTGGCAAAAGAATTGGGATTAGCAGTTGGAATTTCCTCCGGAGCAAATGTCATAGGCGCTATTATGCTAAAAGAAGAAATGGGTCAGGATGCTACAGTAGTCAGTCTCTTATGCGATGACAATAAAAAATATTTGAGCACCAGTTTAGTACATGAAGAACCTTCGAAAGAACATTATGTTTCTTCAAGCCTGCAATTTATAGGTTTCCAGCCTATCAGCCGCCTTACAGATCCATTATTGATCCATTAAAATTAAATCATAAAAAAGAGAATATTTACGTATTCTCTTTCTTTATTTAAAGTTGACAATTTCATCTGAAAAGTTATCAAATATTTCTGATAAATGCTTCTGATTTTTGGAGTACCAGATTCTGAACTTCTTTATGTGGTGTATGGCCTATACCTGGAATAATATATTTTTCAGCACTTCCACTTACCTGACTAACGGTTTTTTCCACCTGATCCAACGTCCCATATTCATCAGCTTCTCCCTGAATAAATAACAATGGAGCTTTAATATCTTTCAACAGATACTCTATATTCCAGGTTCTGTAATCATCCCGTGTCCAGGTTTCTGTCCAGGCTTTGAAAAGCATTTCTACTTTATCTCCGTGATACTTCTGTAAACGTTCCGCAAGATTGGTTGTTTTGTAAGCTTCCCAGGCATCATAGACTCCTTTTAAAGTCACATCTTCCACAAAAATATGTCCTGCTTCACAGATAACGGCTTTTACTTTTTTGGGATATTTTGCAGCGGTGATTAAGGCAATTGTTCCCCCGTCACTATGCCCGAAGAGAATCACATGATCAAGATTCATTTCAATCAGTACATCATTCAGCAGATCTGCTTCCAGCTCCATATAATTTATGGGTCTTTCATGAGTAAGCATAGGATATGATTTTCCATAACCTAAGCGATCGTAAGCAAGCGTATTGCATTGTGCGGCTTCAGATAATTTAGCTGGAAAGTCTCTCCAAAGCTGTACCGAACCTAATGAATCATGCAGTAATATAATTGTAGGTCTGCCTTCAAACGGATTATAGTGTTCTATATATAATTTTTTACCCTTTACATCAATTATTCTTCCTTCCATTAGATAATTATATTTTAAAAAACAGGCATTTTCGTTTCTTCAAATTCTTTTAATAAGTGACTGAAAACAGTTTCTACCGGAAGAATGTCATCAATCAGAGCCGAAACCTGACCTATTTCCAATTCTCCATCTTCCATATCTCCTTCAAACATTCCGCGTTTTGCTCTTGCTCTTCCTAATGAAGCAATTAAAGCTTCTTTATCTCTTCCATTCAGGTAGATATCTTCCAGTTCATTGAAGAACTTATTTTTCACCATTCTTACAGGTGCCAGTTCTTTCAAGGTAAGATGAGTATCTCCTTCCTGTAGTTCTGTAATTTTCTTTTTCCAGTTTTCATGAGCACTTGCTTCTGTAGTGGCAGCAAAACGGGAACCGATCTGTACACCGTCTGCTCCAAGAATCATGGCTGCTTTGATTTGTGAGCCTAAGGCAATTCCACCTGCTGCAATTAATGGTTTAGAAATATGTTTTTTTACATTCGGAATAAGACAGAACGTTGTTGTTTCATCTCTTCCGTTGTGACCTCCTGCTTCGAAACCTTCTGCAACAATAGCATCTACTCCTGCATCTTCACATTTTACAGCAAATTTGGTAGAGGAAACTACGTGAGCTACTTTTATTCCTTCTTTCTGCAGGGTTTCTGTATAGGTTTTAGGATTCCCTGCTGACGTAAATACAATTTCCACTCTTTCTTCAAGAATAATCTGAATGATCTCTTCAATATTAGGGTATAACATCGGTACGTTTACCCCGAATGGTTTATCAGTCGCCTGTTTACATTTCCGGATATTTTCTCTTAGAATGTCAGGATACATACTTCCCGCTCCTATGATACCCAATCCGCCACAATTGGAAACAGCGGAAGCCAGCCTCCATCCCGAATGCCAGATCATCCCAGCCTGGATAATTGGATATTTAATATTAAAAAGATGTGAAATTCTATTTTGTGTTGCCTCCATATCATGAAGTTTTTTTGCAGCGTTGAAATCTATAAAATTGCTCATGCGTAAAAATACTAAAAACAATGGTTTTCAGGGAAGAATATGTCAATATTTTCTATCATTCCCATTCATGTTTTAAAGCTTTATCATAAAAAAAACCTTCAGAAATTCTGAAGGTTTTGATTTTATTTTGTCAAGGATTGTTTCTTCCAGTTAGACTTAAAGCTACAGCTGTCGTAACGTCCGTCAATGGAGATAAAAGTTGTCGGTAACTTAGAGTTGACAAACTTTTCAACCATTTCACTTTTCTTTTTATTCAGCGCCATCTGCTTGATTCTGCTGAAATCTGTTTCCAGTGTAATCTGGTGAGAAGGAATCACATCTTCAATTTTAATAATCTTGATTTGCTTTCTCTTGTTTTCTTCATCTTCAAAAGCAGTAGTGATGTCTCCCTTGTTCAATCCTGCCAATTCATAGCTGATTGTTCCAGGAATACTTTCTCTTTCAATTTTATCAGAACCATCAGCTCCAGGAACTATTCCAGCGTTGAATTTTGTTCTTTTATCTTCTGAGAATTTAAAAGCAGCGTCTTTAAATGTCATTTTGCCATTCAAAATAAGACCTCTAATACTGTCTAGTTTTGCTTTTGCTGTTTTAATTTCCTCATCAGTAGGTGTAGCTTTTAACAAGATGTGTCTTGCATCATATACTTTACCTGATCTTTTCAATAACTGAATAATATGGAAACCAAATTCAGATTCGATAGGATCTGAGATTTCATTTTCCTGAAGGTTCAATGCAGCAGCTTCGAATGGCTTAACCATCTGCCCTTTATTGATATTTTTATACAATCCTCCATTAGCAGCCGATCCTTCATCTTCAGAATAGATTCTTGCCTGGCTCTCGAAGGTTTCTCCTCCAATAATATCCTGCTTGATCTTTTTCAATCTGTTGATAAGATCTTGCTTGTGAGCTTCCGTAAGTGCCGGATAGATCATAATCTGAGCTAAAGTAACCTCATCTTTTACTTGTGGCAACTGTGTTTTATACATATTGTAGAAATCAGTAACCTCATTTGGGGTAACGTCAGCTTTATCAGTAATTCTCTGGTATTTTGCCTGTCCGTAATACTGGTCTGTGTCTATCTTTTCGATAGCATTTTTCATCTCATAAGAGTTTCTGAACTTATAAGCGGCAAGCAATGTTTTTTCATCCGGAAATTGAGAAAGCAACTGACGGTATTTTGCGTTAGCCTGTTCCTTAATGGCTGCAGAACGGTTTTCAATTAAGGTATCTTTTTTTGCTTCGTATACAAGAAGCTTGTTGCTGATAAGGTTTTCCAGGAACTCACATTTGTCTGTATTCGCAGCTCCCTGTTGTTTCCCATAATTCATCTGCTCGTTTACATCAGATTCCAAAACAATCTCATCCCCGATAACAGCTGCAATACCATCCACCAAATCTCCTTGTTTTAGCTGGGCATTCATCATATTTGAAGAGAATATCATGATGAAAATCCCAAGAAGAAAAGTGATTTTTAGTTTATTTGTCATTTTACTATTTTAACAAGTTGCAAATTTAGAATTCTTAACGAATTACACTCAATTTTTTATTATAAATATTTCTTAAAAAGACTTATTTACTGCAGTTCAACATCAAATGTCGTTAATTCTTTGAATTGTCTCAATCTGCTGAACATATCTGCTTCGCTTACTTCCTCTATTCTTTCAGTTCCGAACTTCTCTACAGTGAAAGAAGCCATTGCAGATCCTACAATAAGTGCAGATTTCATCGTATCGAAATCAATTTTTTCTTTTTTAGCAAGATAAGCAGCAAATCCTCCGGCAAAAGTATCTCCTGCTCCTGTTGGATCGAAAACATCTTCTAACGGAAGAGCCGGAATAGCAAATACTTTATTGTCATGGAAAAGTAAAGCTCCGTGCTCTCCTTTTTTGATGATCACATACTCAGGACCCATTGTGTGAATTTTTTTAGCCGCTTTTACCAAAGAATATTCTCCTGAAAGCTGTCTTGCTTCTTCATCATTGATGGTAATAACGTCTGTTTTTGCAATCATATCCATTAAGATATCCCATGCAGAATCCATCCAGAAGTTCATGGTATCAAGGATAACCAGCTTAGGACGGTTGTTCATTTTTTCAAGTACAGACAGCTGCACTCCAGGGTGTAGGTTTCCAAGTAATAAGATTTCGGCATCCTGCATTGAATCCGGGATTTTCGGATCGAAATTCTCAAGTACATTTACTTCTGTAGCCAAAGTATCTCTTGTATTCAGATCATTGTGGTATTTTCCAGACCAGAAAAATGTTTTTCCTTCTTTTACGATTTCAATTCCTTCGATGTTTACCTCTCTGTTTGTGAACATATCAAGATGTTCTTGTGGAAAGTCTCCTCCTACTACAGAAACAATTCCGGATTTAACGCCTAAAATTGATGAAGTGATCCCGATATAAGTGGCTGCACCTCCTAAAATTTTGTCCGTTTTACCAAATGGTGTTTCAATTGCATCAAATGCAACACTTCCTACAACTAAAAGTTTCATATATTTTTCAATGTATATTAAAAGTAATTATTTTTTCCATTCAAAAGTGTCCAGCAGGTGTTTCATATCATTTTTGATATAGCTCACTGCAGGCGCAAGAGAATCCGGTTTCGGTCTCGTATTAAAATATAAGTAAGCAGTAACGAAGTGCTTCGTACTGTCTGTAATGTAAAACTGAAGATTGGAAGCACTCTGGCCTTTCAGCTCATAGAAGTTTCCATAAACTTTCTTTTCAGGATATTCGAAGGATTTTGTATCAATGGAACTTGCTTTAATGGTATGTTCATACACCATTTTCTCAGCTTCCTTGATATGGTCTGCAAAGTCGTTCTGTATCGGGTAATAGGTAACAAAAAGCTTAGCCTTCATTTTCGGATAATTCACATAGAACCAGCAAGGTTTCTTAGCAGGTGCAATCGAAGCAAAATCGGAATATTCAAAGGTATAGGCACAATTGTTTTCAAACTTTTGGTATTTCGGTGCAGGATATTCAAGACGCAGCTCCCCATAAGGTTTTGGTGAAGCGTCTTTTCCACATGAAATTAAAAGCAGCGATACAAAAATAAAAATGACTTTTTTAATCATTTTGCAAAAGTACAAATTAGATTTCAGATTTCGGAAGACAAATTTCAGTCTTTCAGAGAGTTTTGAATGTAATTTTCCAGAGGCTTCGGAAAGGATTTTTCATGAGAACCTTCAACGTCGGTAATCAGGTACTGGTTTTCAGCAATAAAATCGTTCCAGATCTTCTCAGAAGTGATTTCAACATTCAATATTTCAATAGTTAAATTCTTATGAGTCAGTTTATGGGTAACTATTTTTGAGCCTGTAATGAATCGCTCCATATCTATAGAAATGGCTGTCGGAAACTCAAACAACTTCTTCCATATGAAGTCATCTGTTCTCTGACGGATCAGGAACTTTCCGTTTCTATGCACAAAATAATAGGTTAAAGCAAGATCTTCTGCTTTTACTTTTTTAGTTTTCACGGGATAATCTGACATTTTTTGCATAGAAAATGCAAGACAGTCTTTATTCACAGGACATTCTCCACACAGTGGATTTTTGGGTTTACAGATTTCTGACCCTATATCCATCATGGCCTGATTAAAATCTCCGACATTTTCCGGCATTACCAAAGCTGCCAGTTCAGAGAAATACGTAAATGCCCTTGAATTTGAAATATCAAAATCATCAGCAAAAAGACGGCTCAGAACACGGTAGAAATTCCCATCAACTGCAGGCATTTTCCCTCCGAAGCATATACTTGACACGGCTGCTGCAGTGTACTTCCCTACTCCTTTTAATTTTAAAATTTCTTCATACCGATTCGGAAAAACGCCCTGATAATCATTCATAATCTGTTGGGCAGCTTTATGAATATTGATAGCTCTTGAATAATAGCCTAATCCTTTCCAATACAATAAAACTTCGTTTTCTTCAGCTTCAGCCAACGTTTTTACATTGGGAAATCTTTTAATAAAATTATTGTAATGGTTTAATCCCTGATTGATCCTTGTCTGCTGAAATACGATTTCACAGATCCAGATTTTGTACGGATCTTTTGTCTGTCTGAAAGGCAGATCTCTTGCATTATTTTTATACCATTCAAGGATTTTGCTGCCAATATGCAGAAAATCTGAATTTCGGTTATCCTTCTCCAAAAATTTTTGTTTTGCTTTTTATGAGATACTTCGACTTCGCTCAGTATGACATTGCTAATAACAATCGTTTTCAATAAACGAATGCTAACTACTTTATGCATTACGGAGTCGAAACATTTTATAGTTGCAAAGATAAAATTTATTTATCAGCTTTCACAGAATATACAGGCGCGGCTTTTAACCATTGGTACTTAAGGTTTCTGTCTTTGGCTATAAAACGGTATCCTTCAAGTTTCTTCAGATACAAATACATGGAATCGGTATTTTTGATCTTTAATTTATATTGGGATAAAAACATCATAGGCATTTCTACAGCAGAATCTCTTACCGTTTTTAATACTTTTCCGGATTTTACTTTATAAAGAAAGAATGATTTTCCGCGGCCTTTGGAGCTGTCTGCTAATTTTACCTCTGAACTTGCAAGGACGAGTTCACTGCCATCAAAACATTCATCTCTATTCATGATGTATGCTTTTCCTTCCTGACGTTCCTGTGCGAAAAGATCATTTTCGTAAGTGCCTGGACTTTGGTATTTTTTCTCACAGCTTATCAAAAGTACCATCATTATCGAAGGTAACCCCAGAATAAGCTTCTTATTCATATTAAATTTCATAGGTGTTGGTTGAAAAAAAACCGATGTAATATTGCATCGGTTTTTGTTATATAAAGTACGTTGATGTTACTCCTGAGTATATTCTGCATCCCATTCGTTACCGTCATCTCCTTTGTGTCCGTCCAATTTAATAACGAAACTTTTTGTAGGGAAATAAGGGGTCATACGGATATCCAGCCACACTCTGTCTTTGTTTACTCTATCCTGCTCAAAACGAACAATTTTGAATTTCTCGATCAATTTGTCCGGTCCTTTGATGTTATCCAGGAACGTCACAATCTGTCTTCTCAAATCGTCTTCGTTTTTAGCATTCCAGTTTTCGAAAGCTCTTCTGTTCAGGAAGTCAAGCAATACTTTGGTTACATAGTCGAATACACGAACTACAGAATACGTCTGAAGACCGATATTGTCTCCTGTGAATAATGTCTTCGCAGAGAAAGCCATAATTTTTCCGTATTCGTTTACCATTGGTACAAGACCCATTTTTTCCAACTGAGAAATTTCACTTTTCTTCAATTCGAATTTTACTGCGTCTACTTCGTTGATATTACCATGTTTTTTACCTGCTGCCACCTGAGACATCAGTGTTTTGTGGATTTTTCCGGCTAATGAAGTGGAAGGTGGAAGTTCTACATTTTCTTCTTCCCCTACTTCTTCAGCTTTCCCACGTCCTACCAGCCAGTTACACGTCATAATAACGTTACTTCTGTGAAGCTCACCTCCTGTAAGGTTTGCAGAGTGGAATAAATCTACAACGTCATCCGGTTTATCAAGGTTGGCGAAGTCTGTAACCATCATAACTTTGTTCTCGTTACAGATTTTTGCCCATTTCTCGATCACCTTGTTAGATCCTAAATATCCTGGAATGGCAAGGATTGAGTAGTTATCTCTAAGGTCAAGACGGTCGTAATAATTTTTGAATTCTTCTGAGATTGCATCAATGAACAAAGGGTTATCCAAATCGGAAACCTGTTCAAGGCTTGCATTTACGATACTTACGTTATCCACTTTATCCAATTCTGTATTTTTGTAGAATTGAGCTACTGTTCTGTAGTTGGTTTCCAACAGACGAACCGCATCCAGTGTATTTTTTAAGTTTGTTTTCAGGTTTTGATCGGCCTGCTGTGCTTTAGTTTTGCAGGTATCGGCCATTTTATCTGCAGATTCACTCCCTTCTAAAAGGTTTACCCAAAGATTGATCTTCTGAAGAAGTTCTTTTCTTTCGTCTGCTTTATTGCTGTCATTCAGGAAGATTTCTTTTCTTGCCTTTCTTGTTGGGTTCATATTGGCAATACCGTCTACAACGGATTCAACAAAGCCAAATCCTCCCATTTTATTGAGCTCTGCAAGCGGGTTGCCCTTCGGCTGCCCTGCGTGTTGCTGCTGCCCCTGCTGCTGGCTTTCTTGTGCCTGTAATTTGCTATCCATGATTTAATGTTAGTCTTTAATTATTTTTCAAGTTCTTGTGCCACTTCTTTCAATACTTCTATGAACGCAGTTCTTGTCTGATCGTTCTCCAGCATGTTGCGTAGAATTTTATTGGTTTTCAGCTGACGTACTATTTTATTGTACTGCTCCTGTTCCATGCTCAGCTGCTGCAGATAATCTGACTTCTGAGTAAGGCTTTTAGGGGTAAAGTCTCCAAGGTTTTGAAAACGGAATTCCTCTTCTACCATTCCGCCGTCTTCTGTTTCGTGTTGTACAGATACTGAAGGCTGAAAATGTTTGAAAACGTCTTCCACTGTTTTTAATCCTGTTACGATTTCAGGGGTATAAGACTCGTCTGTTGTAAGTTGGCTTACTATCAGTGATTTATTTTCCTGTATTTCCTGAATAGCTTCATTAGCGTCTACTTTTACCTCGTTTCCGCCAACACCATAATTAAACATTGCCATATTATTGTTATTTTGAGATTTACTATTTTGGTTTGGATCTGTCTTTGAGTAATTTACCGATGAATCAAATAAATTACCAATCCAATGTTTAAATTTAAAAAAAAACTGTAACATACAAAATTTTACTAAGATTTTTCTTGAATCATCTAAATCTATTTATATTTATTTAACATACAATCACCGCATTACGATATCACTAAGCTATGAAAAAATAAATAAAGTCTTCCAAGAAAAATAAAATAAAATTTTTGTTCGCTTTGCTCTTTTATAAACATGCCTGATGAATGTTAAAATAAGAATTCTTAATACTTTACAAAAAATATTCTTTATATTTAAACAAAGTGAACCGTGTCATGAAAGATGTAAAAATAGCGTTTAGAAAACCGATATTTCCAGTTTCAGAAGCATTACAGCAGTATTTGGAAAAATATAACAGAACCACCAAAATCAGGTTTCTGTATGAAGATCTTCTAAGGTTTAGCGACAGCGTGAGTATTCTGGATAAGGACGGTAAAGATACTTTGTGGCTTGGGGTTTTGTATTCTGAATATGAGTTTAAAGAAATAGAGGCTAATTTAAATAAGATTTATACCCTCCTTCATTCTGATGGAGATATCGCTACTTTACCTTATCTGAAAGTAGATACGATCGACTTTTGTACTTTCGGAAATTCTAAACCTTTCCGGATTCGGGTGAGAAATGTACTGAATGATAATTATACGTATTTTTATATTAAACAGGCTGATGCTTCACGAATATTCGGACTGGAGCTTGAGGATCTGCTTTCTCCCAACCGAATTAATTTTCTGGTGTACAAAAATACTTTGATTGAAGAGCATATTTTAGGAATTCCGGGAGATGTTTTTATTCAGAAGCATCTTCCTAACTGTTCAGAACTTGAAAAGGCCCAGATTTCCAAAGAGTTTGTAAAATTCAATGAGCGATGTCTCATCGGCTTGCTTGGGGATATGCGTTCTTATAATTACGTCGTTATTCCTATACATGATTTCGACCAGGTTATTTACAGAATTCGCCCCATTGATTTTGATCAGCAAACTTATGAAGGGAATTTAAAAGTCTATCTTCCGCAGTATTTCAAAGAAAACAGCCCAATGGTCAATATGGTACTGGAAAAACTGAAACCCAGCTCTATAGAACAATACCGTAAGGAGGTACGATCACAAATCGTAAAAAGAGTGACCAGCAGCCAAAACAGATTTGATGAACTTATTTCTATTATGAAAAAAGATAATATCGCACCGGAAGCCAACGTCACAGAATTAAGGACAGCATTACAAAAGCTCACCTACGATGTCAACTTCAAGTATTGTAAAACGATGGGAGACGTTATAGAAACCGGAATAAAGTTTGTTCTCCGGAATTATAAGAAAGAATATTAAAAGAGAATCCGCCTCAACTTAATGGGAGACGGATTCTTTCTTTTCTAACAATTTATAAGGTAAAATTACCAGATTTTTATTCTGTCCTGAGGAGCTTTATACATTTTGTCTCCAGGTTTGATATCAAATGCTTTGATGAATGAATCCTGATTTACCAGTGGTCCAAAGGCTCTGAACATGCCCGGAGAGTGCGGATCTGTTTTCACCTGATTGATCATATACTGATCGGTAGCTTTTGTTCTCCACACAGTTGCCCAGCTCATAAAGAATCTCTGATCCTGAGTGAACCCGCTGATTTTTCCTGGATTTCCTTTATCTTTTAAATACATCTGCAGCGCATCGTAAGCCACCGCTACTCCACCTAAGTCACCGATGTTTTCACCACTTGTAAACTTACCGTTCACGAAGCTTCCTTTTACAGGTTCGTAAGCACTGTACTGAGCGGCTAACTGACCTACTTTTGCGTCAAAGTTTTTACGGTCAGCATCTGTCCACCAGTTATTAAGGTTACCATCACCATCGAAACGTGAACCACTGTCATCAAATCCGTGAGAAATTTCGTGGCCGATAACGGCTCCGATCCCTCCGAAGTTCACCGCTGCATCCGCTAAAGGATTATAGAAAGGTGGCTGAAGAATGGCTGCAGGGAATACAATTTCGTTGTTTGATCCGCTGTAATAAGCATTTACAGTTTGAGGAGACATTCCCCATTCTGTTTTATCAACAGGCTTTCCTACTTTGTCCAGACTTCTCTGATACTGCCATGCTGCTACATTCTGAAGGTTAGAATACAGGGTTGCTCCCTGTTTTGGAGATTCTACTTTCAGTTGAGTATAATCTTTCCATTTATCCGGGTACGCAATTTTCACGGTAAACTTGGATAGTTTTTCCTGAGCTTTTACTTTGGTCTCAGGAGACATCCAGTCTATATTCGCGATGTGTGTTTTGAATGATTTTAAAAGGTAATCAATATAGGTTTCCATCTGCTTTTTAGCTTCAGGAGTAAAGTATTTGTCTACATACAGCTTTCCGAATGCTTCTCCAAGAACACCATTGACAAGGGTAAGCCCTCTTTTGTTCATTGGACGTTGCTCTTTCTGACCCTGTAGATATTTAGCATAGAAATCGAATCTGATCTGCTCCAGGCTATCATCCAGATTACTTGCATTGCCATTGATGATGTGATATTTCAGATAATCTTTCAGTAAAGGAAGGTTTTTCTGGGTAATAAACTGATCCATATTCTGGTAGTATTTCAGTTCACCGATGATCACTCGGTCTGTATTTACGCCTGCATCTTTCAGGTATTTTGCAAGATCTACATTTTTAACAAGACCGGATAATTCTGATACATTTTTAGGATTGTATCTTAAATTAGCATCTCTGTTTTGCTCAAGAGTCAATAAATAATTGGCTAGCTGTTTTTCAAAGTCTACCACATTCTGTGCAGCCTGTGGAGAGTTTTTATATCCTAAAACTCCAAATAGCTTTCCTACATATGCCTGGTATTCCGCCAATGTTTTCGTGTTGGCTTCATTTACTTTCTGGTAGTAATCTCTTCCCAATCCCAGATCCGGGCCGCCAAGATATACTGCATTCATATTGGAATTCTTCATATCAGCACCCACTCTCCATCCGTAGAAAGAGTTGTCTCCTAATCTTGTAGCTTCCAAAAGGTATTTCTGAAGGTCATTAAGACTTTTAATAGCATCTACTTTGGCAAGATCAGCTTTAATCGGTGCCAGACCTTCTGCATTTCTCTTATTGGTATCCATAAAAGAAGCATACAGATTCTGGATCTTCTGTCCTTCTGAACCTGCAGGATATGATTCTGTAAGAATTTTGTTTAATATATCTAGTGAAGCATCATCCACATTTTCTCTCAAAGCATTGAAAGAACCCCAGTTTGCTTTATCGGAAGGAATCTGAGTCGTTTTCACCCAATTTCCGTTCACATAGCTAAAAAAGTCATCCTGTGGGCGGACACTTGTATCCATATACGATAAATTAATCCCCTCCTCTTTAGCTTCTTCTTTTACCGGTTCAGCCACTACAGCGGTAGCTTCTTTTTTGTTCTCCGTCCCTGCAGTCTTGGCTGCACCACACGAATTAAGAAATACAATACCTGAAAGGGCAAGTATTCCAATATTTAGCTTTTTCATTAAAAATAATTTTTGATTTTACACAAACTTATCAAATATACAAACTTTAATGATATGTTATGAGTAGTATTTATATGTTAATGGATATTTTAGGTTAAAATTTTAAAGTCTTGAGTTTAAGGTTTAAGGTTCATAGTTTAAGGTTTGAGGTTTTTGGGTGTGTTTTGGAATGTGGGTGGAAAGTGAGATTGTTATAGACCACCCCGTCAAAAATTCTTTGAATTTTTGACACCCCTCCAGAGGATGGGAATGATGGAAGCCTCTACGACAAATATATATCATCCGATTCCCTAATCCCCTAATCCCTAATCCCTAATCCCTAAACCCTAATCCTTAATCCTATTCACCTGCTACCTATTATCTACCACCTGCCACCTAAAAAAATAACCGCCCATTGCTGAGCGGTTGTTATTTTTACCAGATTTTGATTCTTTCTTCCGGCGTTTTGTATAGTTTGTCTCCTTTTTTCACATCGAATGCTTTGTAGAATGCATCAACGTTGATTAGCGGACCGAAACTTCTGAAATATCCCGGAGAGTGCGGGTCAGTTTTCACCTGATTTACCATATATTTCTCACTTGATAATGTTCTCCAAACCGTTGCCCAGCTTAGGAAGAATCTCTGATCCTGAGAGAATCCGCTGATTTTCCCTGGGTTTCCTTTGTCTTTCAGATACATCTGAAGAGCGTCATAAGCGATGTTTACCCCTCCTAAGTCAGCGATATTTTCTCCATTTGTGAAAGTACCGTTTACAAAAGTTCCTTTTACCGGCTCGTATTTGTCATACTGAGAAGCAAGAGCTTTAGTTGCTTTTTCGAAGTTGGCTTTATCTGCCGGAGTCCACCAGTCTACCAAGTTACCGTCTGCATCGAACTGTGCTCCTGAATCATCAAATCCGTGGCTCATTTCGTGACCGATAACAGCACCGATACCTCCGAAGTTTACAGCAGCATCAGCTTTAGGATTGAAGAATGGCGGCTGAAGGATTGCAGCTGGGAATACAATCTCGTTGTTTACAGGATTGTAATATGCATTTACAGTCTGTGGAGTCATTCCCCATTCTGTTTTATCAACCGGCTTACCAATTTTAGCTAAGTCTTTGTTGTATTGCCATTCACCGATGTTCTGAAGATTCTGATATAGATTTCCTCCTTTAGCTTCAGAAACGATATTTAATTTTGAATAATCTTTCCATTTGTCCGGATAAGCAACTTTTACCGTAAACTTGTTCAGCTTCTGCATTGCTTTTTCCTTAGTTGTAGAAGACATCCAAGCTAAATTATTGATATGAACTGCGAAACTTTTCTTTAAATAGTCGATCAATTCTACCATCTGAGCTTTTGCTTCAGCAGGGAAATATTTTTCAACATATAGCTTTCCGAAAGCTTCTCCTAAAGTACCATTAATCAACTCAAAACCTCTTTTGTTAAGAGCTCTTTGTTCTTGTTGACCTCTAAGATATTTACCATAGAAAGCAAATTTCATGTTTCCTAAGTTTTCACTTAAATAAGAAGCACTTCCGTGGATCATATGGAATTTAAGATAATCTTTGATTACAGAAAGATTCTGAGCATTGATTAGTTTATCAAAGTCTTTATAGTATCCTAATTCACTGATGATTACTTTGTCAGAATTTACTCCTACTTTTTTAAGGTAGCCAGGGATATCTACTCCTTTTACCAAAGTAGAAAGCTCAGCCATTGTTTTAGGGTTGTACTGAAGAGTGTTGTCACGGCTCTGCTCGTTTGTCAGATAAGTATTCGCGATGCTTTTTTCAAAATTAACGATACCTTTTGCTGCTTCATCAGCATTTTTATATCCTAATTCTTTTAACATGGAAGCTACATACTTCTGGTATTCAGCAATAGCTTCTGTATTTTTCTCGTTTACTTTCTGGTAGTAATCTCTTCCTAAACCTAAAGAAGCATTTCCTAAATAAACAGCGTTCATTTTAGAATCTTTAAGGTCTGCATCAATTCCCCATCCGTATAAAGTGTTTTCTCCTTCTTTCGTTACAGAAATCAGATAATTCTGAAGGTCAGCCATGCTTTTAATTGCATCAATTTTATTCAGATTATTCTGAATAGGCTTAATTCCGTCAGCATTTCTCTTCTCCATATTCATATAAGTAGCATACAAATCCTGAATCTTTTTCCCTTCACTTCCGTCAGCAAATTTATCTTTCAAAAGAGAGTTCAGGATCGTCATGGAATTGTTATCCGTATCCTCAGCCAGTTTATTGAAGCTTCCCCAAGTTGGTTTATCAGATGGAATTTTGGCTGTTTTCATCCAGGTTCCACTCACATAGTTGTAAAAATCATCCTGAGGACGCACCGAAGTGTCCATCAAGCTAAGGTCTAAACCTTTATCTGTGTTATTCACTGCTACTTTAGCAGCTTTAGCTTGTGCGCTCATCGTAGTCTGAGTGCAGATCCCTGCTATTAAAAACAAAGAAAGCGTTATTTTTTTCATTATGATAACAATTTTTAGAATATGTATGATTTATTTCGAATTTGTTACTTTTCAATAAAACAAATTTAAATAAATAACATGAAAATCTTTAAGTGGGAAGTTGGGAGCAGGAAGCTGGAAGTTATGAACGTCATAAAACAACCTCCAGCTACATGATCACATTTTTTTTGATCCAACCTTTACTTTTACTGGAAAAATCAGACAATAGAAGGCAGAAGTTTCCCAACTTTTTAAGAAGTTGCTATCTCTTTCACATTTCCAGTCCTTTTCAGGAATCCCCAGGACTGCATTTCGCCTTTCAGTGCTTTTCTTAAACTTTTGAATAATACAATATACATCAGCCATCTATACCCGAATCTCTGCGGAATAATATACAGGAGGTTAATCAGTTTTTCCCGCTGCACAATGAATGCCACTAAAGCTAATGAGGCATCCACTAAAAGAAAGATCAGATAATAGGTAAATATTTTGTCTCCGTTTCCGGACAGAATTCCAAAGAACATGATCACGTCTGCCATTGGCGAGAAAAACGGAATAATGTATTGGAATAATAAAATATTCGGCATTGCCCAAAGTCCCAATCCTTTATATTTGGGGTTAAGGAAAGTTTGTCTCTGTTTCCAGAACATCTGCATAATTCCATAGATCCAGCGAAAACGCTGTTTCAAAAACTGCTTTACGGTTTCAGGAGCTTCAGTAACTGCAACGGCTCTGTTTTCATTGGCCACCGTGTATCCCGCTTTTAATATTTTCACAGTAATATCACAGTCTTCCGCTAAAGTATCAGATGAATAACCTCCTGCTTCAATAATCACCGATCTTTTAAAGGCTCCGATAGCCCCTGGAATTACGGTAATAGCATTGATATGAGCATACGCAAGCCTGTCGAAATTCTGACTTGTAGTATATTCTATGGCCTGCCATTTGGTGAGCCAGTTTACTCTGTTTCCTACTTTCACATTTCCAGCAACAGCAGCTATTTTCTCTTCAGGATTTGAATTCAAAAATCTTGCGATCATGTATTTTACAGCATCCTGCTGAAGTTTGGTATCTGCATCAATGCACACCACATATTCTGCATCAGTTTCTGAAATTCCAAAGTTTAAAGCGGTTGCTTTTCCGCCATTACTTTTGGTGAAAATTTTCAGGTTCGGGTGATTCGGGAATGCTTCTACTGCTTTTTCATATGTAGAATCTTTGCTTCCGTCATCTACCATGATGATATTAAAATTCGGATAAGTCTGTTTCAACAAATTCTGAAGGGAAGAAACAATATTTACTTCTTCATTATAGGCAGGCACAATAATGGAGACTTTCGGATAGGATTCCAGAACCGGAAATCCGCCCAGTTTTTTTTCTTTTCTTCTTTCTTTAAAAGCCCAATAGGCCATCAGCAGCAGTCTGATCATTCCCAATACAATAAAAATGGTAAACAAAGCCACCAGAAAATGGCTTATTCCATAGATAACGGTCGCTAACACAAGGTTCAGCTGCATGATGTAATACGACTTTGTTTTAGGAACTGCCGGCATCAGTTCGCTTCTGCTTTTATGCAAGATATTCGTCAGGTTGGTAAAATGATAACCTTGTTTCTGAAGTGTTGGGATCAGAATTTTCAAAGCTTTCACCGTCTCTGCTCTCGTATCTCCACCCGCATCATGAAGAAGAATGATATTTCCTCTCTCATGTTTGACTCCTGCCATTACACGTTTTACAATTTCATCTGCTTTTATTCCGGGCTGCCAGTCTTCAGGATCAATATTTTCACCGATATCAAGATAGTTTTGCTGTCTTGCCAAAGCCACCGGAATAATCTCTTCTGAAGTGGTAGGCTCAGAGTCCGCGTTATAGGGAGCTCTGAACAGAATTGTACTGTGCCCTGTCACGCATTCTATCAGTAATCTTGTTAGTTTCAGTTCCAGTAAAGCTCTTTCCGGACTTACTTTCGCAACATTCTCGTGGGTAAATGTGTGGTTTCCGATCTCGTGTCCTTCTCTGTAAATTCTTTTAACGAGTGGAAGGTTCTTTTCTGCATTTAATCCTACTAAAAAGAATGCTGCCGGAACATGATATTTGGACAGGATATCCAATACCTGCGGAGTATATGTTTCATCCGGACCATCATCAAAAGTAAGAACAAGTTCTTTCTGAGGAGCACTTCCATATTTTTTCACTTCGTAAGAGCTGGGATATGTGACATAATTTTCGTCTGTGATAATTTTCTCTTTCGGATCAATTTCAAGCGCTATTTTTCCGTCATGAGGAGTATTCAGAACATCCAGCACTTCTCCGTCTCCGATGTAATCCACCATGGTTTGCCCTTTTACATTTTCGAGTGTTTTCAAATTCAGTTTGGAAAGTCCTGCAAACGTAAGATCTTTATCATAAAAATTCCATACTCTGCTGTCTTCACTTCCCAGTCTCCAGAGTGCCGTTCCTGCCAATGGATATTCTGAGGAGAAACGCATTGTATTAAAAATGGAGGCTGCATCATTGAAAAATACGGTATGGGTGAGATTTTTAGAATCTGTGTAAGAATAATTTAAATTAAAAGTATTGTCATTAAAATCAATTAACGCTTTACTGGCGCTGGCTTTGGTAATGGCCTGCATGTAGGTAACGGAGGTATTGTCATCTTTATTGGAACTCCAGTCGTAGCCATACGCTCCTAATCCCAGAATGATTTTCTGAGGAGAGGTCTGCTTCACAATTTTTCCTGTCTGTTCTTCGATCCATTTCTGTGAAGAAACCGGCCCGGCATCACTTCCTGCAGAATATTCATCGTAAGCCATCAGCACAAAGTAATCTACATAAGGATCTAATCTTGGGATGTTATAATCATCATTATCCGTCATGATATCCATGGTAACCAATAACTGATTTTTTTTGAAGGTCTCTGACAGTTCTTTCATAAAGGCAATCAGATTTTCATCAGAGTTCAGGTTCATATCCTCAAAGTCAATATTAATTCCTTTGAAATGATATTTTTGACATTGCTGAGTAATCTTTTGAATCAGATGGGTTCTTTTCTGCGGATCATTAAGAACTTTTACCAGTCCTTCTGAATGGAATTCCTGATTGGAATTGTTGCTCAGCATCGGCATGGCAGCAACTCCCGTTCTTTTGATCACTTTATAGCCTTCCGGATCTACATTTGTTTTCAGATCTCCTGTTTTAGGATCAAGGAAAAACCATTCCGGAAAAACCAGATTGACGTGTCTGATATTTCGTTTCAGAGACATCAGAGACTGAGGATCCCATGCGACATAGAATGCAGACCGGATTCCACCTGGAAACTGAGCCCAGTTTCTGTTCTGATTTTTATATCTTTCTGCTCTCGCTTTCTGAATTTTGTCGAGGTTGGTATGGATTGTTTTTTCAGAAATAAAGCTTCTGAAACCTTTATATTCTTTGGATATTTTATTCTCCTGAAGATAGGGTTTATTGGCTGTAATGACAGCTTTATAGTCTTCTTTAAAAGGGATTTTAGGACTTCTGTCCAGGGTCATCATCAGACCCAACGCAAGCAGAAGCAGTATTCCTATAAAGATAAAAACACGGCTTCCCCATTGTACACTTTTCCAGCGTTTCTTGCTGTTGGTCTGAAAAATCTGTTTGGAATTTTCCACGATTTTGAAATTTATTGAATGGCTTTCAAAAAGTGTGAAAAACTGTATAAAAATTAATTAAAAAAAAATTAAAAAAACAGACTCCTATTTAACTGTTTATTAGAAGACTTACCAAATCCTGAATCACCTTTTGGGAGACAAAATCCATAAAATCTACTCTTTCCAGATGTGGCATATATAATTTGGAGGTCACCTCCTGATCATTGATCCTGATGGTATAAAAAACAGTTCCTATACCTTTACCATCTTCTCCTTTTCCTGGCCCTGCGACTCCAGTGGTAGAAAGGGAAATATGGGTTTCAAACAATTGCTGGCATCCTTTTGCCATTTCCTGTGCCACCTGCTCACTCACTACAGTAAACTGATCTACGGTGTCTCTGGAAACATTTAAAATTTTAATCTTTTTCTCTGTAGCATAAGCCACCATTCCACCAAGGAAGTATTTTGAGCTGCCGGAAACTGAAGTGATCATTTTTGCCAGCTCACCTCCTGTACAGCTTTCTGCAGTAGAAATCGTCAGATTCCTTTCAGTAAGCATTTCTGCCAGAATATTCTCAATTTTATCTTCAGATACTGCAATGACATGACCTTCTACCAAAGGCAGCAATTTTTGAATTTCTTCTTCCGTTCTATGCTTCAGCTGTTCTTCATTCTCACCGGAAGCCGTCAGACGAAGCTTCACCCGTGTTCCAACCGGAAGATAAGACAGTGCAATATTTTCCGGAAGTGCCAGTTCCCAGTCTTCGATCTTATCTGCAAGAATACTCTCAGGAATTCCCACTACAGAAACAATTCTGGTATGAATGTAATGAAGGCTGAATCTTTGCTGCAAATAAGGAATAACCTGATCTTTAATAAGCGGTTTTACTTCGTAATGAACCCCCGGAAGGCTGTAACACAATTTTCCGTTCTGCTCCATCATCATACAGGGTGCAGTTCCATAATGGTTTTGAAAAACAATAGATTTTGTAGGTACAAAAGCCTGTTCTCTGTTTCTCTCCAGAATATCTGCCCGCCCTCTTCTTTCCATGTAACTTTTAAGATGATTGAAAGTTACCTCATCCAAAGCAATTTCATCATTAAAATACTCTGCCAGCGCCTTTTTGGTTTTATCATCTCTGGTAGGCCCGAGCCCTCCAGTTGTAATAACTAAATCACCGGTTTCAAAAGCAATACTCAATGCATTTTTAATGGTTTCAATTTCGTCTGAGATGGTAAGAATCTGAGTAACTTTTATTCCTATGTTTTTAAGTTCGGCAGCAATAAAGTTAGAATTGGTATCTACCGTATTTCCAGAAAGGATTTCGTCACCAATGGTGATCAGGACAGCTTTTTCCATATGTTTTTTTGTTGAAAAAAATTCTCTGCAAATGACGGGAAATTCTGTGGCTGCGGCAATATAAATTGATTTTTTCTATTTTTGATGAAAATATTTAAAACTACAATACAAATTATGTCTAAATATGATGATGCTTCATGGCATTATGGCGGTGATTTTCCGGAAGGACTTCCTCAGAAAAACGGGGCAACACACACAGGAATGTTCCTGAACTGGTGCATTCACAACCATATGATTTCTGATGAACTGAAAGAAGACCATGAAGAAGAAATTGAAAAATTAAAACGAAGAGAAATTACGGGTGCGGAATTCATTATGGATTCCTGTGACGGAAAATTTTCTGAATATGATCTGAATGAACTGGGAAATCTTTTTGCAAAAGATTATTATGCGGATGAAACCGATTTTGGAAACAGACACAGTTCGTTTGCTGATGATTATGTGAACATTTTCGATGCCAAAGCAGAGGAAAGTGACTATGAATACGAAACCTTCTATCACATCGAGGATACCTACGAAAACTATGATCTGATGAAGCAGGTTATCGATCATCGTTTTGAAGAATGGAAGGAGTATATTAAAAGCTAATATCTACAAGATAAAAGTATGAAAGGGCAAAATTGTATGATTTTGCTCTTTTGTATTTTTATTATTAATTATGTTTCACCCAGATGAGTTCATTGGTATTATATCCAATTTTTCTTGCTTTCTGAAGAAAACGCTGACGGATACTTTCCGGAATATTGGTAGTACGGGAAAGAATCCATAGATATTTTAAACTGCTGCCAGCTACCAGCGCATATTGATAGTCTTCATCAATATCTATAACGTTATAACCGGCCCAGATCGGCTTAAAAAATGAAACTTTCAGACGGGCTTCTGTAGGATCTTTTACAAATTTAGCTTCCCCGATAGATTCATTCCATACTTTTTTAACGTAATCGTACCCTTTATTTCTGACCTGAACAGTACCATCCGGATTCAACGAATATTCTGCAGTGACATTATCCATATTTTTTTCGAACCTGTAATCAAAACGGGCAATCTCATACCATCTGCCAAGGTATTTTTTAAGATCAAAATTCTTTACGGCAGAAGCACCTCTGGGAATTCTTACTGAATAGGAATTGAAAATGATAAGACCCAATGCTCCCAACGAAACGGGAAGGATAATTTTATGAATGGTTTTCATGACAGTAAGATTTTGTATGGTTATTTAGGAAAACGTCAAAAATAATGCCTTACACCTGTTAAGGAACAATAAATTCTATGAAAAAACTTTCAGAAAATTATCTTTAAAGCTTCCGGAGACTTCAATTTCCGTATCGTCAGACAACATTACGGTTCCACTTTTATGATAAGATTTTACAAACCCTGTATTGATAATATGGGAACGGTGAACCCTCACGAACGGATTTTCCAGAAGGTCATCGAAATGTTTCAAAAAGCGGCACACCATTTTTTTGGAGCCGTCGGTAAGATAAACCTGTGTAAAGTTTCCATCTGCCTGAAGCCTTACAATATCTTCGGTTTTTACCACATCAAATCCTTGTAAAGTGGGCAGGATCAACTGCTGCTTTTCAGGTTTTAATTTCAGATTTTCAAGGAGAATCTTGTTTCTGTTAAGTTCTTCTTTTTTCTCAAGGCTTTCCACCACTTTATTGACCGCCAGAATGAGTTCCTGAATATCAATAGGTTTTAAAATATAATAACTTGCCGATTTATTTAAAGCCTGCAAAGAATATTGTGAAAATGCCGTAATGAAAATGGTTTCATAGGATAGATCTCTGGTTGCTTCCAGAACGTCAAAAGCATTTCCAAAAGGCATTTCTACGTCCAGAAAGACCAATTGAGGCTGTTTCTCAGTGATTAAAGGCACGGCTTCTTTAATATTCTCCGCTTCACCAAGAATTTCCACCTGCGGGCAGTATTTGGTAAGATAACTTCTCAGAACTTCTCTTGCTATGATTTCATCATCTACAATGACAGCTTTTATTTTCATTTGAATAGATATTAGGTGGCAGCTACTAGGTTGCTGGTGCAAATTAGGAATATTTAGCCAACTTTACAATCTCCTCAAAGAAACGTATAGCGTTATATTCCTTTTTATGTTATCCTAAATCGTCATCAATTTATAAAGAAGATCTAGCCTGAATTCAGATCAGATCAAATTGATCTGGAGCGTTACCAAAACTCCGGTATTATTTTCTTTATCCTTTACAGAGCAGGTAATATCTTTCTTATACAGATCGTTCAGAAGCTGGATTCTTTCCAGTGTATTTTTCATTCCTCTGCCCTCTCTTGTCTTTTGATGCTGGGTTTTCTGCTTTTTACTTTCTTCAATTCCTATTCCGTTGTCTTCGATAATAATTTTAAGGTGTGATTCACTTTTATCAAAGCTTAGTTTTAAAAATCCTTTTACGGATCTGTAGCGGAGTCCATGCCAGACTGCATTTTCCAGAAACGGCTGTATAAGCATTCCCGGAACTTGCAGGTTTTGCATATTCAGGCTTTCATCTACATCAATTTCATAATCGAACTTATCTGCAAAACGTGTTTTTTCTAAAGCAAGATAATTTTGAAGAAGATCAAGCTCCTGCTGGAAAGGAATAAAATCTTCGGCTGAGTTTTCCATCACCCCGCGCATCAGCTTTGAAAATTTAGTCAGATACTGATTGGCTTCCAGTTCATTATTGGTGGCTATAAAGTGATTAACGCTATTTAAACTGTTAAAAATAAAATGCGGGTTCATCTCTCTGCGTAATGATTGAAGGGCAATTTTTTTATTTTTCGTCTGAACCTTTTTCAATGTTCTGAAAATAAAAATCATCAATCCCGTCAGTAGAATCAAAGCACCAATCAGACTGTAATTGAACACATTTTTCTTTCTGATAAGCTCATCTTTCAGCTCTTTTTCTTTTTCCAGCTGGGATATTCTCTGTTCGGTATCTTCCAGAATTTTATTATCAACCAGACTTCTGTCTTTGGAAACAAGATTCGGGAGTTTTCCTAAAAAGTCTCTGTATAACTGAACGGAGGCATCCACATTTCCTGAAATCGCATAAAGGCTGTCCAGCTTTTTTACGCTTTTCTGTGCTTCCAGGGTATGACCTTTATCTAAGGCAATTCCATAGGCATTTTTCAAAAGACCTACGGCTTCTTTCGGATCATTCTTCTTAATATAGATATCTGCCAGTTCCTGAATCTGATTGACTTTTTCCTGCGAATTGTCCTTCACAAAATCTTCTTTCAGTACTTTCTTTTTAGCTTCAATAGCTTTATCATAATTTTTGTTCTCAACATAGAGATCTGCTAATTTCTGATTGATCGCCAATGCCTGTTGAGGAGCTTCTTTTTTGGAAATTTTATAGGCGGTATTCAGGTTTTCTTCTGCGCTGGAAACATCTTTCTGTTTAAGATTAACATCAGCCAGTTGACTGTAGCTTTCTGCAAGATCGCCCTGTTCGTTTTCTTTTTTACTCAGATTGATATTATTCTGGATCGCTTCCGCCTTAACTTCGGGCGTTGGAGAAGAAAGTCTTGCAACATCATTAGTATTTACAGCTTTACTTTTTTCACTGTACCCCATTTGTGCCGCTCTGCCATAGTTGCTGATAGCAGGCGTTATTTTGTTCTGTTTTTCCTGTGACTGGGCTAATCTGCGGGTTGCTTTTTCAATATTGGGTTTGTCGTTAAGTTTTTCATACAGATTTTTAGCTTTGGTGTAATACTCTTCACTCTTCGGAAAATTCCCGTTATTAAAAAATGTTTCACCAATATTATAATATGAATCAGCCTGGGCAGGTTCATTTTTAGTATCAATTGCTTTTTTCAGCCTCTTCGTTTCTACCTGCACTTCTTCCACAGCAGCACTGCTGTTATTCGTGGTTTGGGAATGTATTGTATTTCCCCAAAGCGCCAGTAAAAAGAAGGTAAAGAGTTTAAGCATTTTCATAAAACAAAGATATACATATATATAGTCTGCTCAAAAACTATTCACCAAGTGAAGCTTGCCTTTCACCAAGTTGAGTCATTGACAATGTGACTGTAAGGCTAAGTTTGGGGCAAAATAATTCAAATTTAAAAATCATGAAAAAACAAACAGTAGCATTTTTTCTCATCATGACTTCTTTTTTAAGCTTGTCAAAAGCGCAGGTGGGAGGAAACCAAATTTACAGAGACAAAAATAATTATGATTATTCCGCTCCAAAAAACCTCAATGAATTCAACAATGCCAATAGTTATTTCACGAATGATTCCACGCTTGTTGTTAATGTAAAAGTATTGATGAATAAGACTGCAGACCGCTATAAACTTACTCTGGGGTTGAATGAAGAAGCTGCAACGCCTAAAATTGCCATCGAAAATATCAACAGGAGAATCAATGGTTTTATAAAAAGAATATCATCAATAGGCATCAAAAACGATGATATTTTTGTGGATTTTATCTCACAGACAAAAATCTATGATTATGACATTAATAAAGACACTCAGGTAACCATTCAGAAAATGGACGGGTTCGAAACCAAGAAGAATATCATTATTACCGTAAACAAGTATTCAATGATAGAAAAGCTGATCTCTGAAGCTTCAGATTTCCAGATTTATGATGTTATTAAAGTGGATTATATCAGCAATGATATTGATAAAATCCAGGAAGACCTTCTCAAAGAGGCTTATGCTGTTTTTGACAAAAAGAAGGATAATTATTTCAGGCTCTTTAAAAAAGAAACTATTGGAAGCCCTACAGCAACTTCAGGTTTTACTTATACTTTCCCAAAAAATCAATATCAGAATTATGCAGCCTTTGAAAGCGCCAATGTCACCTATGGATATGACACCAGATATATCAAAAAGGAGGAGCGAAAATCAAAGACCTTTTACTATGACGGAACAGATTATACCGGCTTTGATAAAGTCATCAACAACTCCGATCCTGAAGTAGGCATACAATATATTATGAACCTCAGCGTAAAGTATGATCTGAAGAAAAATAAAGAGAAGTAATTCATTTCTCAAGCCTCACCAAGTGAAAGCTCCATTTCACCAAGTCTCCCGAATTCCGGTTTCTGATCTGCCTAATTTTACATCAGAATTAAAAATTTAAAAACAGGAAATTATGAAATTGAAACATTTTTTATTAATCGGAATTTTAACTCTTGGAAGCTTTGTAAATGCTCAGGAAGTAAAGAAAAATGCAATTGAAGTAACGGGTGTTGCCGAAATGGAAGTAGAACCGGATGAAATTATTTTTAGTATCGGAATAAAAGCAGATAACAAAAATGATCTGGCAGATAATGAAAAGAAGTTATTTGAAATTTTAAAAAATGCAGGCGTAAAGAACGAGGATATCAAGTTCAAATCAATGTACCAGAATATCTATTCTAAAACAGCCAAGTTTACTAAAAGTTATCAGTTCAAAGCCAGCACAAAATCAAGTCTGAGTAAAATTTTTGAAGATCTGAACCAAAAATGGGTAAGCAGCCTGAACATTGCTGAGGTAAAGAGTACTAAAATTGCAGATTTCAGAAAAGCCGTAAAGATCAATGCTTTGAAGGCCGCTAAAGAAAAGGCAGATTACTTGTTGGAAAGTATGGGCAAAAAGACAGGAAATGCTCTTGAAATTGTAGAAATAGAAGATTATACCAGCGATATGATCATGCCTGCTGCTTACAAAGGAAGAATGAGCAATGTACAGATGGAAATGGCGGATGCTCCGGTAGATTATTCTTTTGATAATATTGAAAACATCAAGCTGAAATACAGCATCAAAACAAAATACGAAATTCTTTAAAATAATAAGTTCAAAATAAGGCTGCCCAAAGGGTAGCTTTTTTTGTTTTTTGTCGTTTCGAAAGGAATCTAATTTATTGTAAAAGAGATTTTTCCTTCGTCAGAATGACAATTTTGAGACCTCTATTTTTTCTCCTATAAAAACTCACCAAGTCAAAAGGCTGCTTCACCAAGTTCACCAATTTTCAGTCTTAAATAGGGATAATTTTACTTCAGGAATTCAAAATAATAAACAATGAAACGTTATTTTTTACTATTAATCATATTTTCAGTTGCCTTTATCAAAGCACAGGAAATAAAGAAAGAAATTGAAGTAAAACAGGCCACTGTATTTCTTCAGGGAGCAAAAGTTTTCGGAAGTACCAATGTAAGTCTTCAGAAAGGTAGAAATACCATAAGAATTGTCAATCTTCCCAATAATCTGGATGAGAATACCTATAAAATCAATCTTGAAAAAAATACGACACTGCTTTCCATTACTCCTCAAAGCAATTTTTTGAAAAATGATGAATTGTCAGATAATGAAAAAAAACTTGAAACAGAGACAAAAAAGCTTCAAAGACAGGTAAGCCTTCTGAATATTCAGATCAAAAATCTGACGGGTGAGCAGCATATCATTAATGATAATTTAAAAATTTCTACCAATGATAAATCTACTCCACAAGAACAGCTTATTAAACTTACTGAGTTTTACAGAAAGAGAATGCTGGAAATTGATAACCAGGTATTCCTTCTGAATGAGCAGAAAACGGTTCTGGATGAAAGTATCGCAAAGCTCAGCAATCAGTCTGCTGAAGAGCAAACCCATAAAAATACCAATCGTAAAGAGCTTCTTCTTGAAATTCTTGCGGATAACGAAACCAGTCTGAATCTTGGGGTAAGCTATATTGTTTCTGATGCCGGATGGATTCCTTCTTATGATTTGCGTGCTGAATCTGTAAAGAAACCTCTGGAAATGGTTTATAAAGGTAAAATTTATCAGAAAACAGGACAGGACTGGAAAAATGTAAAGTTGTTTGTCTCTACGTACAGACCGTCATACAATCAGGACAGACCTATTCTGTCGCCACTTTATGTAGCAGAATATACTCCTTACAATTCTCAGATGGAAATTGCAGGTTATAAATCTAAAAAAGAAATTTCAGCAGCCAATGCTTATCAGATGAGAGAAGATATTGCTGCAAAACCAAGCCAGATTCCTGTAGCTACAGTTTCTGACAGCCAGATGAATGTGATCTATGAATTGAATTACAATCAAACCATTGTAAGCCAGGAAAAAGAACAATATGTGATCCTTGATAAAAAACAGGTTGATGCCACTTACAAATACCACACAGTTCCAAAACTTAACAACCAGGTATTCCTGATGGCTTTTGTGAAGAACTGGCAGAACCTCAACCTCATCAATGGAGAAGCGAATATCTATTTTGAAGATAACTATATCGGAAAAACCAATATTACCAGCAATTATGTAAAAGATGAGTTCCCGATTTCTCTTGGAGTAGATGAAAGAATTACAGTAAAAAGAATCAAGCTTGGAGACAAGACCTCTCAAAAGGCTATGAACACAAACAAATGGGAAACAGAATCTTATCAAATCAGCATCAGAAATAATACGAAAGAAAATATTGAACTGGAAGTTCTTGATCAGCTTCCGATCAGCGAAAACTCTAAGATTCTGGTTAAAACATTAGACCTTGGCGGTGGAAGCCTTGATGATAAAACGGGAAGTATCCTGTGGAATAGAAACATAGGTTCAGGCAATTCAGAGAAGATTACCTTCTCCTATGAAGTGAAGTATCCTAAAGATATGCAGATCCAGTATTACAGCAGATAACCCATAATAAATAATGATATGACAACTTTAAAAATCTTAGCACTTGCAGCGGGTACAGCTTTTTTAAGCTCTGGTACTATTCCGGACAACCTCTCTATACAAAGTAATGGTAATCTTAATTTACCGATGCAAAAAGTTACAGTGATTCCGGCTCACTCAACCTTAAAGGATAATAAAATTCAGGTCGCTCTTTTACTGGATACTTCCAATAGTATGGACGGGCTGATTGATCAGGCAAAATCCAGACTGTGGAATATTGTGAATACTTTGACCACTTTAAAATACAATGGAAAAGCACCCCAGATTGAAATTGCCCTGTATGAATATGGCAACGACGGAATCCGTGATGAAAATTATATCCGCCAGGTTGCTCCTCTTACTCAGGATCTGGATCTTATTTCCGAAAAACTATTCGCCTTAAGAACCAATGGCGGCAGTGAATATTGTGGAGCTGTTATTCGTGATGCCTCTGCCAACCTGAACTGGGACAGTAATGATAAAAGTATGAAACTGATTTATATTGCAGGGAATGAAGCATTCAATCAGGGAAAAATAAATTATAAAGATGTTGTTTCAAAAGCGAAGGATAAAAATATTTATACCAACACCATTTTCTGTGGAAGCCGGGAGGAAGGAATTCAGACGTTCTGGCAAAACGGAGCGTCTTTAGGAGGTGGAAAATACTTCAATATCGACAGTGACAGGAAAGTAATCTATATTGAAACACCTTACGACATCAAAATTTCCGAATGCAATGCGAAGCTGAACGACACTTACATCTATTATGGAAACCATGGTTCGGAATACAGGCTTAAGCAGATCACACAGGATAAAAACGCAGAATCGCAGTCAGCATCCAACTTAGTGGAAAGGGCTGTTGCCAAATCTAAAAAGAATGCTTACAAAAATGACCATTGGGATCTGGTGGATAAAGCTGAAAAGGATGCCGGATTTATTGCCCATGTAAAAGAAAGTGAACTTCCTGCTGAGCTGAAGGGAAAAAGCAAGGAAGAAATTCAAAAAACGATTACGGCAAAGTCTGCCGCCCGCGATAAAATCCAGAAAGAAATAGAGGAACTATCCAAAAAACGCCAGACCTATATTGACGGAGAGATGAAGAAAAGAGGCAATGATGATTCTGATGATCTGGGAAAAGCCATTGAAAGTTCTATTGTTGAACTGGCTAAAAAGAACGGGTATAGTTTGTAGTTTAAAAGCGGGTTTTACCCGCTTTTTTATGTTATTAAATACGTGTAAACCACCCCGTCAAAAATTCTTTGAATTTTCGCCACCCCTCCAGAGGATGGGAATTAAGCATGTGCAATGGGAGTATTTGTTGGAGTATCTATTTATTACATTTTTTCAAGTAATTTAACCAGAATTCCTACGGAATGACACAATTCGAATAACGGTTTATCCGGGTCGTTTGTCATTCCGTAGGAATCTAAACAATTTTTATTATAGTTTGAAAATCATAGATTTTTTAGCTTTTATGCGCTTCATATGCACAAAGTTTTCAACTTGAATGAACAAAGACTCTAAAAACTTTGTGACTTTTGTGGTAAAAATACAATCACCTTCCAAATTTAAAATACCTTGACAACGGATGTTTTTTATTTTTCATAAACAAGGAAGCCATCTTCATTCCTGTTACTGAAAAAGTAATTCCGTTTCCTCCAAACCCAAGGACAAAATAAGAGTTTTTAAATTTTTGATGTTCTCCGATATAAGGCAGACCATCTTTAGTCTCTCCAAAAGTTCCGGCCCAGACAAAATCTGTATAAAAAGGGTAATCCGGTTTTATTTTCTTCAGGTTTTTAAGAATCTCTTTTTCTTTTTGATGAAGGATCGCGTCACGTTTTTCTGCAGCATAAAAATCTTCATCTCCTCCTCCGATAAGAAGCCTTCCATCATCAGTCGTTCTCATGTACAGGTAAGGATCATCAGTATTCCAGACCAATGTACTGCTGATATTTTTAAATTTGTCTTTGTCTATTTCAGAAACAATGGCATAGGTACTTTTCAGATTCACAAAGTTTTCTTTCAGCAAGTTTTTACTTTCGTAGCCAATACAGTAAATGATCTTTTTTGCTTTAATATTGAATCCACTGTTTACAGTAACCAAATTAAAACCTTTATGCTCCTCCACTTTTACCATTTCGGTCTTATCAAATATTTTCAACCCTTTTTTTACATTATGGATGAACAGCTCATGGGCAAACTGAAAAGCGTCAATACTTGCTCCCTGCCTGGATAAAATACCGCCATAGGTATTTTTAAATTCAAATTTTTTAAAAATCTCTTCTGCTTCCAGCCACTTCACACCAAATCCGTTTTGTTTTCTTGCTTCATATTCTTTCTTCAACCATTCGGCATCTTTCTTTTTCGAAGCAAAATACAGTGATTTCTTTCGTTTAAAACCGGCCTTGGATTTAGTTGTTTTTGAAAGCCTTTCTATTGTATCAATAGCATTACTGCAGGCTGCATAGCTCAGAACAGCGCCTTTTTTGCCTATTTTTTCTATCAGTTCATAAAGAGGAACATCTATTTCGTACTGGAGCATTGAAGTGGTGGCAGAAGTACTTCCGTTACAAAGTTCTCTTTTATCAATAAGGATTGTATTATATCCGTCTTCTACCATCTGATGGGCAATCAGGCTTCCTGTAATGCCACCTCCTACAATGAGAACATCACATTCTTTGTTTGATTTTAAAGAAGGATAAGAAGCTAACAGTCCGTTTTTTAGAAGCCAGAAAGGCTCATTCGATTTGAGATCCATATTAATATTTTACACTGAAAGTAACAATATTTATACCTTTTTTAACAATTTTCCACCAAATTATGGTGTAATTATTGTTATTCTTTTAAACTCAAACCACCATAAAATATTTATTATGATAACAATTATTCCAGAAGCCCCGGAAAATGTTGCAGCATTTAATGCAACGGGAGAAGTAACGAAAGAGGATTTTGAAAGACTGGTAATTCCGCGCGTAAAAGAGAAGGTAGAGCAATTCGGTGAGTTGAATTACTTATTGTATTTGGATACCGATCTGGATAATTTTACCATGGGAGCATGGCTTGAAGATCTGTTGTTAGGATTGAAAAATCTTACCAACTGGAACCGGTCAGCTATTGTTACAGATAAGGAAGGAATACGTGATTTTACCAGTATCTTCAGTGTTCTGATGCCGGGAGAGTTTAAATCTTTCCCCAAAGAAAATTTATACAATGCCCTCTATTGGTGCAAAAATGGAGATGAAGTAGAGGCATAAAACTCATTTTATACAGAAGAGCCTGTTTCAATCAGAAACAGGCTCTTTTTTTATTTCATAAGAAAGAATCTTATTTATCACAGGATACACATTCTGCGGTAACTTCCTCTTCATTTTGAGCCTTTGAACCGTACAAATACATATACCTTACACTTATAACCACCCCAATAAAAGTCATTCCTACTCCAACCAGTGATGGATAGTTGAATGAATAACCGTATTCCAGAGGAATTCCCCCAAAAAAAGCCCCCATTGCATTGGCAATATTAAAACCTGCCTGCATAAAAGCAGCAGCCATCATTTCACTTTTTGGAGCAGCTTTCATCATCATAATATTGATAGGTGATGCAATAGACATTGATAAAGCACCACACATAAAGGTCAATACAAGTGCAATATTCTGATGTTCGGCAAGGAAGAAAACTCCTCCAAGAGAAATCATCATCAGGAAGATCAGCAATGCACAGGTTTTCTCTGGTCCCAATTTATCTGAAACAATCCCTCCCACCAGATTTCCGACTACCATTCCGGCTCCTGCCAGAACCATGACATAGGCCATTTGGCTGCTCTTGATTCCTGCCACTACCGTCATTAAAGGGGTAATATAACTTAACCATGTGAAAAGTCCTCCAAATCCAATTGCTGTAATCGCCAGTACCAGCCACGACTGTTTATTTTTAAGGAATTTCAACTCTTCCATGAAATGGGTATTTTGGTTTGATTCCATGGGAGGAAGCCACAGTTTTAAAAACAAAATAGCAAAAAGCCCAATCACTGCTACAATAGCAAAGTATAGCCTCCAGTGGAAAGTATGCCCTATATAGGTGACCAGAGGAACCATTGCCAGGTTGGCGACCGTGAGCCCCGTAAACATCATCGATATATAAAATGCTTCTTTCCCTTTTCCTGCCATTTTTGAAGCGACTACCGTTCCTACTCCGAAGAATGCTCCATGAGGAAGTCCGGACAGAAAACGGATAATCAGCATACTGTTATAATCAGGAGCAATAGCCGAAAGTCCATTAAATATTGTAAAAAGGATCATAAAAGCGATCAAAACTTTCTTAGGGGGAAACTTCACCGAGTACCCGATCAGAATCGGAGCTCCGATAACCACTCCCATGGCATATGCTGAAATCAAATGTCCGGCTTGCGGGATTGTAATCTGTAATGTTTTTGCAATATCCGGCAACAGTCCCATTACGGTAAATTCCGTAGTTCCTATCCCTAAACCACCAATAGCCAGTGGTATTATTCTTTTATCAATCTTCATTGTATCTAAATCTTTTTTCTGAATTAATTTGGTTCAAATTAAAGGACAGTTGAGTATCTTTATTTTGAAAGTGCAAAAATCGAAAGAAAGTTTGAATTTCACACCTCTTTGAATGATAAAAATTTGCTCCATATTAACCTTTTTATTTAATTTTAAATTCAGAAACAATCAAACCAGAACAAAATGAAAATCCAGAAAGAAATTATTGAATTTGAAAAAGGAAAATCATTCAAGCTATTTGCCCCTTCTCTTAAGAACTGTTTTTTCTGGCATTATCATCCGGAAATCGAATTGGTATATGTGGAAGCAGTGAATGGAATCCGGCATGTTGGAAAGAATATTTCAGGCTTTACGGATAGTGATCTTTTACTGATTGGTTCCAATGTTCCCCATCTTAATTTTGATTATGGTATTCAGACCGAATGCAAACAGCTTGTATTGCAGATGCGGGAAAGCTTCCTTCAGGACATTATCCTTCCCGTTCCTGAATTTGAAAGTATCAAAACCCTTTTAGAACGTTCCTATCTTGGACTTTCATTTTCAGGAGAGACCAAAAATACAGTGGTTGAGAAACTACAGATTATTAAAGATAAAACTTCTTTTGAATCTTTGGTTGGGTTGATTGAAATTCTACAAATTCTTGCCAATTCCACTGAGGTAAAAGAACTGAATAAAGAAGATACCCGAATCAAATGGTTTTTGAATGATAAAATCAGAATGGGAACCATCTACGACTATATCCACGAAAATTATGACCGAAAACCCAATGTCAATGAAGTAGCCAAAGTGGTAAGCCTAAGTACTCCTGCTTTCTGTCGGTATTTTAAAAAGCAGACCAATATGACCTTTACTGATTTTGTCAACAACTATAGAATCAATCAGGCTAAAATATTCCTGCTGAAAGATCAGTCTGTGACGGAAGTCTGTTTTCAGGTAGGCTTTGAAAGTCTTTCCTATTTTAATAAATTATTCAAACAACATACAGGAGAAACACCTTCAGAATTCAAAAAGAAACATTTCAGACCTATAGAAATTAATGGCCGCATTGGGGTGATTACCAAGGAGACGGCTTGTAATAAATAGTTTGGCCAAAGCCGGATGATTTTAATTTTATAATAAGCGGACTGAAGTCCGATGTTATTGGGGTTTTGGTGAGTGTTAAACCACCCCGTCAAAAATTCTTTGAATTTCTGCCACCCCTCCAGAGGAGGGGAATTATGGAAATCGTTATTACAAATGGAAGCCCTTTCACTCCCTAATCCCTAATCCCTAATCCCTACAACCTAATCTCTGCTACCTAAAAAAACAAAAACCGCTCATTTCTGAACGGTTTATATTTTAGTGAATATGTTTTTCTGCGTGGTAAGAACTTCTTACAAGAGGAGAACTTTCAACATGTCTGAACCCTAAACTTCTTGCAAAATCACCGAATTCATCAAATTCTTCCGGAGTGATGAATTTTTTTACAGGAAGGTGCTTTTTAGTCGGCTGCAGATATTGTCCCATAGTAATAACATCTACATTGGCATTTCTGATATCTTCGATAGTCTGGAACACCTCATCTTTAGTTTCTCCCAATCCAAGCATTACCCCTGTTTTGGTTCTTCTTTGGCCAGCTTCTTTTAAATATCTCAATACATCAAGGCTTCTTTCATATTTAGCCTGAATTCTCACTTCTCTGGTCAAACGTTTTACGGTTTCCATATTGTGAGAGATTACTTCCGGAGCTACTTCTACCAATCTGTCAAGGTGTTTTGTGATACCCTGGAAATCCGGAATCAGAGTTTCCATCGTAGTTCCCGGAGAAATTCTTCTCACAGCATTCACTGTTTCTCCCCAAAGAATAGATCCCATATCTTTCAGATCGTCACGGTCTACAGAGGTAAGAACGGCATGTTTGATCTTCATTAATTTGATTGATCTTGCTACTTTTTCAGGTTCATCCCAATTTACATCAAGGGGTTTTCCTGTTTTTACGCCACAGAATCCACAGCTTCTTGTACAGATATTTCCTAAAATCATGAAAGTAGCTGTACCTTCACCCCAACATTCTCCCATGTTCGGGCAGCTTCCGCTTTGGCAAATGGTATTTAATTTATATTTATCAACCAATGTTCTCAGCTCTCTGTAATTCTTTCCGGTAGGAAGTTTTACGCGGATCCATTTTGGTTTTTGAACGGTAGTGTCTTGAACTGAATTTTCCATTTCTAAAATTGAAGTTCAAAGTTAAGGATTTTTTAATGGAAACCATCAACCGGAAATATTGATGAAACTTATAATTCGAAATTTCATTTGTATATTTATCTCTTCAAAATATTTTTATGAGAAAAACATTCTTCCTTTTATGGGTTACATACGGAACTTTATGCTTTGCCCAAAAGCAATTTCAACCGGCAGGCTCTACTATTCTTGAAACAATAGATGGTGATCTTGATGGAGACAAAATTCCTGAAAAAGTAATTATTTATAATACAAAGGACACCACAGATATGGGAAACATCCGTGAAATTCAGATTCTGAAAAAGGCAGGCGGAGCATGGACAATCCTTGAAAAATCTAGAAATGCTGTTATGGAAAGCAATGGCGGCGGTATGATGGGTGATCCTTACAGAGAAACAAAAATAGAAAAAGGCATTCTGATCATTTCCCAAAACGGAGGAAGCAGCTGGAAATGGGATGTTACAGATAAATATAGATTTCAGAACGGGCATTTTGAACTCATAGGAACCTCTTCCACTTCAGGAAGACCGGGCGATTACTGGAAAGATATTGATTTTAATCTTTCAACAGGTCAGCTGAACTATTCAAAAGAAGTGGAAAACACTGCTGAATATGGTAAATCTTTAAAGGAAACTTATATTAAAAAGGGACTCAAGATCAATCTTCAGAACAGAAATCAGGAAAAGCAGCAAAAAATAATTCTTCCGAAAACAAAAGAAGAGGTTTATTTTTAAATTAAATTGTGAGATTATGTTTTGGCTAAAGCCACTTTTGAATTTCTATTTTTCAGCAAACGGGCTAAAGCCCGTTTCTATTGAATATATTGTTTTTAATTATCGTCAAACTCATTATTTTTCAACAATTCGGCTAAGACTTTTTTAGCACGCATTACCCGTACTTTGGTATTGGCTACTGAAATTCCCAGTTCTTCAGCAATTTCTTTGATGCTCTTTTCTTCAAAAAATCTCAATTTTATAATATCCTGATAATTAGCATCCAGAGATTCTATTGTTTTGATGATCTTCTTCTGCTCTTCTTCAGAAATCAGAAGTTCTTCCGGAGATTTTGCGTATTGATTTTTAACTTCATCCAGATTTTCCACGGCATCTTCATTATCACGGTTCTTTTTTCTCCAGAAATCAATAACCGTATTCTGGGCAATGGTAAGAATCCAGGTTTTAAACTGAAAATGAGGATCGAACATATCCAGTTTCGATAATACTTTTGAAAAAACGTTTACGGTGATTTCATCCGCATCATTTTCATCTCTCACCTTTTTCATGACAAAAGAGAAAACATCCACCCAAAAAACATTAATGAGTTTAGTCTGGGCCTTCTGGTCTTTATCCTTGGCCTTCTGTATGAGCAGGAATAGTTGTTCGTCGTTCATTAATAACAAATATAGATTATTTGAGGCGAAAAAGCAAAGTGACAAAAAGTAAAATAATGGAAAGATGGATGGCTCTGTTTATAAAAGTTTCAAGCTAAAAAGTTTTTATGATTTTATGATTTCACTCTCCTATTTTGAGACCATTTCACTCTTTTGCTTTTTTCCCCTTAATACTTCTGAATTTACTATCTTTGCATCTTAAAATTTTAAAGTTAAAAATCAATGAATTCCTTTATAGAAGAACTGAAATGGCGTGGTCTATTTGCCGATATGATGCCAGGAACCGATGAACAACTGAATAAAGAGGTAACTACTGCATATATTGGTTTTGATCCTACTGCCGATTCTTTACATATCGGAAGTCTTATCCAGATAAAAATTTTAGCTCACTTCCAGCTGCATGGCCATAAGCCCATTGCTTTGGTAGGAGGTGCTACAGGAATGATTGGAGATCCTTCCGGGAAATCGGCTGAAAGAAATCTTTTGGATGAAGAAACTCTTTTACATTATGTTGACTGTTTAAAGAACCAGCTTTCAAAATTCTTAAACTTTGAAGGAAATGAACCCAACAAAGCTGAACTGGTTAACAATTACGATTGGATGAAGAATATTTCTTTCCTTGATTTTGCTAAAAATGTAGGGAAGAATATCACCGTCAACTATATGATGGCTAAAGATTCTGTAAAGAAAAGACTTTCCGGAGACGCAGGTGTTGACGGAATGAGTTTTACAGAATTCACATACCAGCTCATCCAGGGATATGATTTCCTTCACTTATACCAAAATAACAATGTAAAGCTACAGATGGGAGGTTCTGACCAGTGGGGAAATATCACTACAGGAACAGAACTAATCCGTAGAAAAGCTCAGGGTGAAGCGTTTGCATTAACAGTTCCTTTGATTACCAAAGCGGATGGCTCTAAATTCGGGAAGTCTGAAAGCGGGGAAAATTACTGGCTGGATAAAAAGAAAACTTCTCCTTATAAATTCTACCAGTTCTGGCTGAATGCTACTGATGATGATGCTGAAAGATTCATCAAGTTCTATACTTTCTTAGGAAAAGAAGAAATTGAAGTTTTAATTGAAGAACATAAAACAGCGGCACACGAAAGAAAACTACAAAAGAGACTGGCTAAAGAGGTTACCGTTTGGGTACATGGAAGAGAAGAATATGAAAAAGCACTGAAAGCTTCTGAAATTCTTTTCGGGCGTTCCACAGCTGAAGATCTTGTAAGTCTTGATGAAGAAACTTTCCTTGAAGTTTTTGATGGAGTTCCTCAGAAAGAAATTGCAAAAACCGATGTTTTAGGAGTAAATATTGTTGAGCTTCTTTCTGAAAAATCAGGATTCTTAAAGTCTAAGAGTGAAGCGCAAAGAGAGATTAAAGGAAATGCAATCTCTGTAAACAAGCAAAAAGTAAATGATACTTTTACCGCCAATGAAACTGATCTTATCGACGGTAAATTTCTATTATTACAAAAAGGTAAGAAAAGCTACTTTATTGTAAAAGTAGGCTAAGCTTAAACACCATATAAAAAGCGGCGCTGAGATTTTCTCAGCGCCGCTTTTATGTCCTAAAATAATTTGATATTAAAATGTATAGCTTGTAGAAGCTGACAAATACTGTCCACTGGAAGTTCCTTCTTTCTTAAGTTCTCCGTCTACCCAGATCTGAACTTTCAAAGTAGCGGAAGCGTCCGGTCCGATAGCATTTACAGCAGCATTGGCAGTGTATGCTCCAGGTTCCGAGGTTATTTCAGGGCTGCTCCAGGTTGATCCGCTAAGACTTGATGCTGTGGTAGGGTTACCATCAATTCCGTAAACGGCCACATCAATATTACTTCCCGAAGAAGCGATGGCTTTAAAAACCACTTTATGGCTTTTCCCTGCTCCATTCACATTGTTGTCGTCATTATCTTTACTGCATGAAGCTGTAAACCCAATAAGCAATGCCGCTATTACAGCAACGAATGTGCCTCTTAGCAGCTGATTCATTTTCATTTTTTTCATAATCTTTTTGTTTAACTTTTAGTTACTATATTGAATATTCTATGATTCATGATTTGATATTTGCAAAGCTATGAGCATCCTCTACGTCTATCAATCCTGAAAAACAAGTAATTTTTTCTACCTAAATTCAGGTATTTTTTATGCTGAAATTTTTAATTAAATTGAGCGTTTAAAAAAATATTTTACAGAACTGATCCATAATGAAGAGATTACTTGTCCTGCTAAGCCTGTTTTTGTTTTTTAAATTACAATCCCAACAAATCATTCCGCTTAATGAGAAAGCTTATATAGACAGCTTACAAACTATTACAAAAGGGCATCTTCCCGATGCTTCAAAAGCAACGGCTTCTTTACTTTTATCAAATTATTATAGAAACAGTGACTCTGTTTTGAGTAAGAAATATCTTGCAAACGGAAAATTACTGGCTCAAAGCAATCCTTTTATCTCAGCAAAATATTATTATTACGAAGGACAATATAATCTGGACAGGAATAAAAAGAAAGCTGCAGTTTCCTATCAGCAAGCCATCCGGTCTTTATCAAAATTCAAAAATGAGGAATCTGATTTTCTTCAGGCTCTTGCCTGGTACAGCTACGGAGTTTCTCAAAAGGATAAGGAAGGTTATATTCCTTTGGTGAAGATAATGCTTGAAAAAAGTATTCCTCTGGTTGAAAAATATGAAAGCAACAGAAATTTAGGTTTCCTGTACACTCAGCTTGCAGTGATTCTTACTTATAATGCCCAGTTTAAAAAAGCTGAAGATTATAATGGCAAAGCGCTGAAAATTCTGGAAAAACACTATCCGAATTCTGCTGAACTATTTTTCACCTATCTCAA
Source organism: Chryseobacterium sp. Marseille-Q8038 (assembly GCF_965111995.1). Taxonomy (NCBI): domain Bacteria; kingdom Pseudomonadati; phylum Bacteroidota; class Flavobacteriia; order Flavobacteriales; family Weeksellaceae; genus Chryseobacterium; species Chryseobacterium sp. Marseille-Q8038. Next base: position 2,413,107 of record NZ_CBCOPN010000001.1, read on the forward strand.
TTCTGCCAACAATTTCTGTTATCAGGCTAACGGAGATGAGGCTGAAAAGTATTTAAATAAAGCTGAAAAACTCATCAGCCCCTATCCGGAATCTTCATCCAATGCGTTTTATTATTACAGCAAAACTCTTTTGTATATTACCCGTCAAAAGAATGAAGAAGCTCTTCCTGTGATAGAAAAAGGAATTTTTTATACCCAAAAGTACAATCAGAATCTTCTGGCTCAAATGTTTTATTTCAACAAATATGATATTTTAAAAAAACTCAAAAGATATAAGGAAGCCAAGGCTACTTTGGAGGATGTTTTAACAGAAAAATCTCTGACCATTGATCTTAATAACAGAAAAACCTTTTACAAACAACTTTCATTACTCAATGAAGAATTGGGAGATACCAAAGAAGCGCTTCTATGGGAGCAAAAATATTCTAAACTCAACGATAGTCTGAATACTGAGAATGTAAAGCTTGAAATCAACAAACTGGAATCTAAATTCAACACTGCTGAAAAAGAAAGAAAAATAGCAACCTTAAATGCTGAAAAAAATCAAAAAGATCTTGAAGTAAACAAGAAGAATTCTTATTTATGGGGAATGGGTCTTGTTTTATTGTTAGCCTTAAGTCTACTGCTCTTCCTGTTTATCATTTTCAGAAAAAATAAAAAGATAAATGAACAGAAACTCAATGATATCAAGCAAAAGGAAGAATTATCACTAACGAAAGCCATCCTTGATGGAGAAGAAAGAGAGAGAGAACGTATTGCAAGAGATCTTCACGATGGTTTGGGCGGAATGCTTGCAGGGGTTAAAATTAACTTTTCCACCTGGTCTTCCAGCCATCTGAATCCGGAAAAGGATAAAGAGTTTTATAAAATCCTGGGCCAGCTGGATAGTTCTGTAAGTGAGCTGCGCCACGTCGCCAGAAATTTAATGCCAGAATCATTGCTTAATTTTGGTTTGGAAACTGCCATACAGGATTTGTGTGAATTCTACAGCAGAAAAAACCTCGACATAGATTTTCAGGCTATTGATATTGAAAAGACATTACCTTTGAATATCCAGCTTAATATTTACAGGATTGTACAGGAATTACTGGCTAATGCGGTAAAACATGCTGAGGCCAACAATATTTTACTCCAATGCTCTCAATCCGGCGAAAATTTTCTGATCACCATTGAAGATAACGGAAAAGGATTTGATAAAAACAGAGAGAATACCACCAAAAGTATGGGGCTTCGTAATCTTAAAAACAGAGTCAACTACCTGAAAGGAAAAATGGAGATCAATTCTGATCATCAGGGAACAGCAATTAATATAGAACTCAACATCCATGGAGAATGAAAAAATAAATATAGTCATCGTAGATGATCACCCTATTGTGATTGAAGGACTGAGAATGATGCTGAACAGCCAGCCTTTCTTTAATGTAGCCGGAAGTTTTGCGTCCGGTACAGAAACGATAAACTTTGTCCGCTCAGAAATGGCAGATATTATTCTCCTGGATATTACTCTTCCTGATGCCAATGGAACAGAACTTTGCAGGGAAATAAAAAAAATATCCCCGAATACCTCAGTCATCATGTTCAGCAACCGTTCTGAAAGAAGTATCATTATGCAGTCTATACAAAACGGAGCAAGTGGTTACCTTCTCAAGAACACTTCTATTGATGAGCTGGTAATATGCATAAGAGGTGCGCTTTCCGGAGATATTGTGTTCTGCAATGAAACCAAACTGATTATCAGCCGTCCTTCTCAAAATGAAGTGCCTGCACCCAGGCTTACGAAAAGAGAAAAACAAATACTACAGATGGTAGCCCAGGGGAAAACAAGTAATATGATTGCTGAGGAACTGTTTTTAAGTCCTCTTACTGTAGATACCCATCGTAAAAATCTGCTTCAGAAATTTCATGCAAAAAATTCCACGGAACTGATCAACAGAGCTGTACAACAGCGTATGATTGAAGAATAAAAAAACCGCCTTAAGAGCGGTTTTTTTATAAATATTAAAAATAAATAATTTTTATGGTTCTAGGAAACTGTAATCAATAGAAGCAACAAGTACACCTTTACCTTTCTTCTTAACAGTTCTTACAACTTCTCCATCTATATAAAGATTGATCGTTAATTCAGAATTATCATCCGGCATTGATGCATTTGCATCAAGATTCAACTGTGCCTGGCTGGAGTTCACGAAGAATTCCCCGCTTGTCCATGGTGAAGTCACAGGAGACTGTGGTGTATTGTATATTGTGTTCTGAGCTGTACCTACCTGCGTAACAACACTTATGATGTTTCCTCCGGCAGTTGTCTTCACCTCGAATTGAACCACATGATCCTGAAACTCTTCGTCATCATCTTTTTTACAAGAATTCACGACGGTAATTACAGAAAATAATAAAACGAATAAAAAAGAAAGTCTAAGTAAACTTTTTGAATTGTAAAATTGCTTCATTTCTCCAAATAGATTTTTTAATGTTTCAAATATAAGTTTTTTATTAATATAAAAATAACTTTTATGAAAATTTTCCAATAAAGATTTCCAAATAATATCAAATCAATAAAAAGAAAAAGCCCGGGAAAAATTCAAAAATATACTCTAAAGAATTAATCATTACACATAAACCATCATGCAGCAGAAGTTCATTGTGTGAATAATAAAACTTAAGATTCTGTAGGTAATTTAATTATCTTTGCTGTATGAATTTAGATTATCTAGTAAGAGAACCGGAAAATATTACCCCAAATACCCCTATTCTTTTTATGCTTCATGGCTACGGCAGTAACGAACAGGATCTTTTCAGTTTCAGGGAAACGCTTCCCAATGACTGGATTATTGTAAGTTTCAGAGCTCCGCGTGATACTCAATTTGAAGGATACTCATGGTATGATATCAATTTTAATGATCCTGAAAACTTTATCGATGTTCCCCAGGCAAAGGAATCTTTACATGCAGTTCTGGAAAGTATGCTAAAGATTATCAACCACTATGGGCTGACGGAAAGTAAAGCTCATCTTTGCGGCTTCAGCCAGGGAGGAATACTGTGCTATGCGCTGGCCTTACAACATCCTGAGCTTTTCAACTATGTGGCATGTCTGAGCAGTTATCCTGAAGAGAAAATTCTAGACGGCATTGTAAAAGATAAAAAGAAACTGGAAGGACTTCGCTTCTTCATTTCTCATGGTACGGATGATGCTGTGATCCCACTTGAATGGGGAAGAAAAGCAGCAGATCTTCTTTACGACCTTAGCTGTTACTTCACGTTCAGAGAATATATGAGTGGCCATGGGGTCAATCAGAAGAACTATATGGATTTGATGGATTTCTTTTCAAAATAAAAAGAAAGCATTTTAAAACAAATTCAACAAAAAACACTACTTCATTGTAGTTTATATAAACATTCCAGCTTTTGGAATGTTTTTTTATTATCATATAGATAAATTCACTAAATTCAGTAAATGAAATTTAAATTGCTTTTACTGGGATTATTTCTAAGCATTTTTGTAAATGCCCAGAATTCTTTTGAACTCATTAATACTAAAAAAGCGGTTATTCCTTTTCAGTTTATCAATAATCTTATCTTTATTCCTATCAATGTGAATGGTGCTGAACTTACCTTTCTGTTGGATACCGGCGTTTCGGAAACTATTCTTTTTAGCCTGGAAAATAAAGAAGTGAAGCTGAGCAATGTTGAAAAAGTAAAATTTTCCGGACTTGGGGGAAGCTTAAGTATTGATGGACTGAAGTCTGAGCGCAATATGGGCAAAATAGGTGATGAAATTGTAAATACCTCCATGTCTCTTTATATCATTCTTGATGAAGAGTTTAACATTTCTTCCCATGTAGGAATTCCTGTAAACGGAGTGATTGGATATCAGTTTTTTAAAGACCATCCTGTTTATATCGACTATATTTCAAAAAAATTAACGGTCTATGAAAATTCTGATCTTTTAAAAAAGAAGGTCAGAAAATTTGAAGAATTCCCCATTACCATTGAAAGGGATAAGCCTTATCTGTATGCCGGAGTAGAAATGACGAATGAGAAGAAAGATTCAAAGCTTCTGATTGACCTTGGAAATAACGATGCGATCTGGCTCTTTCCCACCCTTATTAAAAACTTTGTGTACAACAGACCTAATATTGATGATTTTCTTGGCCGTGGTTTCAATGGAGATATTTTGGGCAAAAGAAGTCGTATTCATAATTTTTATTTGGGTAGCTTTAAGTTTGAAAAACCTCTTACAGCTATGCCGGATGAATACTCAATACAGCACGTTACTTTAGTGGAAAACAGAAAAGGTTCTGTAGGCAGCGAAATTATGCGGAGGTTTACAGTAGCTTTTGATTATCCCGCTAAAAAATTATATTTGAAAAAAAACCGTTTTTTTAATGATCCATTTCACTTTAATATGAGCGGACTGGATTTCAAGCAGGACGGATTGGAATGGCAGCAGGACAAAATAACTATTGAAACTCAGAAATCAGCTACGGTAGTGAATGAAGTGTATAAGGATGCCTTTCAGTATAAATTTAGTTTAAAACCTATATTTTCCATTGCTGGAGTAAGAAAGGATTCACCAGCCTATGAAGCAGGCCTTAAAAAGGATGACAGAATTCTGAGTATTAACGGAGATCTAACTTCTGAGATGACACTGGAAAAAATTGTAGAGATTATGAAGTCTAGCGAAGGCCGGAATATTACCATGATCATTCAAAGGAAAAATGAAAGGCTCACAGTAAGATTCACCCTGCAAGATCCGATTCCTTATCAAGAATAAACATATGAATACTGAAGAAACCACCTTAGACAAAATAAGAACCCGGCCCAGATTTAAAATGTTTACTCATCTTACCAAGGAAGAGTATGCTGAAAATCTGAAAAAATATATAGAAGAACATAAAGACGAGTTTTCCGGGAATATCAATAAAGAAGTTGCCACCATCTGGGTGAAAACAGAATATGATAACTACTGGAAACCTCATCTTGCCTTACGGGTAGAAATAGAAGATGAACATACGACAATACGCGGAGTGTTTGGACCCAGTTCTGCAGTATGGACATTCTTTATGTTCCTGTATTTTTCTTTTTCTATCCTATGGATGACTTTTTTCACTATGTATTACGTAGAAAAGCAAATAAAAAGCGCCGAATACCCTTGGGCACTGAGCGCTTCTTTTATCATGCTATTTTTTATTCTTCTTACTTATATTGCTGCCAGATTCGGACAACATAAAGGTAAAGAGGAAATGCTTAAGCTTAGATCGTTTGCTGAAGAATCTACTTTACAGTTTGAAAAAAAATTAATTAGACACAGGTTCTATAGGTTTTTCATTCTGAATAGGTGTAGCTGCGGCTTTTGCTGCTTTGATAGAATCCGCTACTTTTTCTCTGTTGCTTTGTTCTTTAAGCATTTTCGGAACGTCCGGTTCTAAAAGTTTCGTAAGCTCTTCTACAGAAATATTATTGGCATTAGGATCATCCAAAAGGTTTCTCCATGGCTTTCTTCCGCCCCACTTATAATCTCCGAATACCATTACAGCTGTACCTCGAGCTTTGGTTGTAGCACCTCCGGGGTTCAGAATCCAGGTATCTGCATAGGAATACAGCCATTGGGCATCTCTTCTCAGCAATCGTAAACAGGAATGGGAAGCTGGATACCCAGGAAGGGTATATTCATGCCATCCGATTCCTCCTATATTGTGAATATTAAAATTATAGGGAAGTTTCCACTCGCTGCTCACGGTAGAAATTGCGAGTTTCTTTTTCCAGTTGGCAAAAGTAAGCCCTCTTGTAGTCTGGGCAGCTTTTTTCCCCATACTTGTTGGGCCCCATTTCACAAGACTTCCATTGGAATATACGGCAAAAGCCTGTATAGGATATGAGAAGATGACAAACTTTTTCACCCCGCTCAATACATCCAGCTGCATAGGAAACGGTGAATACGCCATCAATGTTGTATCTATTTTCGCAGGAACTACCAATGTATCAGAATTCCATTTACTCTTAGAATCCAGCCTGTTTAAAGCTAAAATAGCAGTTCGTTCTTCTACACTGTATTTCTTGCTGAATTCTGCATAAACAGAATCACGCATCTTTTTATCCTTTGGAAGAACAAAGGCATTATAAAAACCATTCTCCTGCATAACAGGCGGAACAGATTCTTTTTTTACGACAGGAACAGAATCTTTCTTTATAGAATCCTTTTCTACCTCCGCAACTTCCGAAGAAGAAACAGTGTCTTTAAAAGTATCGCTTATTTTTTCTATTTCTTTTTTACAGGAAACAAGGAAAACAGCGCAAAAACATGCATAAAGAATAGATTTTTTCACAGATATGTTTTTCATAAATAAATCGGCCATTTAGTTTGGCTACCCAGTACAAATATCAGACCTAAATTTGAATCATAAAAGACATTCTTAAAAATACCGTAAAAAAACGGAGGCTTTATCACTGTAAATGAGGAGTTATCGTTGAATTATCTAAAAAAAACATAGATTTTAAAGATATTTGAAGACATTGAGCAGGAACGTTATTCATCGGTCTTTTCTTTTGTAGAAATCCATTCTAAAGTTCCTTTTTTGTTAAACCGGTAAGTATCCTCATGCCATCTGGCTCCTCCTCTGCATCCTGTGGTTAAAAGTTTTTTATCCTTTTCTACTGTCACATCGCATAGACATGAGCAGCTTGAGCGGGAATAATCCGGTTCTTTAAGTTTTTCAAAGCGTTTGATTCCGGGATTATAAAGATAGATTTCAAATGTTCTGTAAACACCCATTCCTTCATCGGGAACAGAAAATGCAATATCATCATACCCGTCAAAGTTATAATCCTCTATAATACTCTGCCTAGTAAAAGAGGGTTTATCCGGAGCCGAAAGTTCAATAGCGGAATTTTTCCCGTCAGGATAAGCAATCGTGAAATGGTTGTTATAAAAGTGATTAAAGGTAAGGACGGCATTATGCAGAAGATATTTACTGCTTCCGTCATATTTCTTTTCATCCTCAATCATTTCCATCTTAAATATTCTTTTGTCCTTCCCTCTTGTATAGGTAATGTTTGAAGCTGTATGATGCATCATTTCGAAAGTATATACTCCCGTAATTTTACCTCCAATGATTTCATTCCAGACATAATACTCAATATCAGGCTGCCCGTCACTTCTTCCGCTATCGTCTACTGTAAAGCTTTTTACCTGTAGAGGAATGATTTCTTTCTTCCCTGAATATTGCACAAAAGCTCCTTTGCCCTGAGCTCCATAATAAAGCGTAAGCCTGAATTCTTTTGCTTCTCCTATGGATTTTAAGATAAAAGGCTGTGCAGAAATCATTACAGAGACCATTATCATACAGAATAAAAACAGGTTTTTCATCATGATCGTTTAAAGAAAAAGGTTCACTACAAATCTTACAATCCATAAAAGGATAATAAACAACAGTATGGCAAACTGAACTTTATTGACATTTTTATTTCCGAATTTCCATACCAGAATCCGGTCTATGATAATCACGAGTAATATGGGAATCAGACTGAACAAAATATACATTCCGAATAATCCGTCTTCGGCAGAAGATCCTGTCATGAGAACAACAGAGGCAATCAATCCGGCAATGATGGCAATGATTCCTGCCAGAAAAAAGAGGGTCCAGTTTTGAAATTGTTTTTTCATGAATAATAATATCAGTGGTTGATTGTATTGAAACGAATATTAAATCTGTAATAGTAAAACATCCAAAAAGCCAGCCAGGGTAGATTCATAATCAGAAAAATAATCGTTTCCTCACCATCTATCTTTCCATCAGTAATAGTGAAAAAGGAAAAAACAGAAGCTATAACAGGTAAAAGAAACCAACATACTGCGGTTTTTAATTTTCCTTGGAACGGTTTTAAAAGAGAAAGCAGACTGCTTAAAGACAATAAACTCAAAAATACTATCCAGAAAAGGGTAAAACCATAGACCAATCCACTCATGTCACAGTTTCTCGGTGGATTTCTTACTTCTTTGGTAAGGCTTAAAAACAGAATCAAAAATACGAAGGAAACCAAAGTGGAAATCAGCCAGGTCTTAAGTATTGCAAACAAAATAAATCTTCCTTTGGACATTCGGTGTATGCTTATTAGCTAAAGTACTAATATCCGCTCAATGTACAAAACCGGAAAATCCCTGAAAAACGGATCAGGATTTACCCCTTAACTATCTGTCTGTTTTTAAGCTGATATTTAATAATTTGTTAAAGAATCCATCCCCATATTATCTATAATTTTGGTAAAATATCAGTTATCATGTTATACATCATTATGGTAGTTGTACTACAGGCACTTATCACCCTTACGCTGCTCATGTCTCTTATCAAAAACAGAGAATCTGTACTGAATATGCTGCTCCTGTATATCGGAGTGGTTACTCTGGATATGGGCTATGAATATTTCATTATCCAAAGATTTGGCTATGAATCTGTTTTATATGAAATTCCGGGAAGCCTTCGTGTTTTTAAAGGTCTTATTTTCTTATATATCACTACATATTTAATCCACGCAAAATGGAGAGATAAACTTAAGTACCTTATTGTTCCGCTAACTCTGGTGGTCATTCATCATGCGATTGCCATTTCTGCAAAGATGCTTGATCTTTCCTGGGCAGATCTGGCCATCACATCTTATAAGTCCTATTTCGTTTATTATAGTTATTATTGGATTGCCTGCCTTGTATTGTGTATTTACTTACTTACAAAATACCGCAAAAATATTACTCATCCTGTAGCCGGTAATTTCCGTTATCTGGTTTGCTATGTATTGCTGGGAGTATTGATGTTCTGGACCGTTTACAAGCTGGGTTGGGATACTTTGATCTATCAGAAGATCTACAGCCTCCTGTTTCTTTTCCAGTTCGGGTGGATTTTGTACGTTTATATTTTAACGTACCAGCACAAGCTACAGGAACAGCAAAATACAGCAGATTTTTCCGCTCCTAAAGAAACCTATCAGTATAAGGATCTTTCAAAAATAGATTTTGAGGCTGTACAGAATGCTATTATCTCGTTCTATAAGGAGAGCCATGAATATCTGGATGAAGAGTTTACATTAGACCAGCTTTCCAGCCATTTGAAAATAAGCAAGGCAGATTTAAGTATCACTTTTAATAAACATCTTCATTCCAATTTCCACGAGTACACCAACAGAAACCGTATACAGCACTTCAAACAGATCTTGTTGGAAGATCCTTCGGTCAGTGTAACAGATCTTGCGTTTCAATGTGGTTTTAAATCCAAATCTACTTTTTATAAATATTTTAAAAAGGAATTTGACTGTCTTCCTTCCCAGCTTGTTCATTAGTTACAATTATTTAATATTAGCAACTTACTGATTTACAATATATTTCACCTCGCACTCCACAGAAAAAGTTGCATGAAATTTAAATGAACCAAAACTTTTGAAGGAGCTGACATCTTTGCACCAAACTTTATAAGGATGTCACGAGAAAGACTTTTTTTAACAAAAGCAGCATTTTTTCTTCTTGGGCCATTGGCCTTTGCACAAACTACCGTTCACGGAACGGTAGTAGACAGTCAGGGAAACCTACCCAATGCCCTGGTTTATATTGAAAACAGCGGACAGAAGATAACTTCTGACACTGACGGTTCTTTTATTCTCAATACTGTTTATGACGGAAGTTATCGACTTGTTGTAGAATATAAAGGTTATGATAGTGTTTACATCCCTTTCACCGTTACGGATAAAAAGGAAGTAGATCTTGGATTAATTAAATTCGGAGCTAAGTTTAAAGAAAACAATCTTCAGGAAGTAGTTGTTACCAGTGTATATAAAGCATCACAGGCCAGAGCGATTACGATGAAGAAAAACTCCAATACCATCACAGAAGTACTTTCTGCTGATGCTATAGGAAAACTTCCGGACCGGAATGCCGCAGACGCCGTACAACGTATGCAGGGAGTATCAATCGAAAGGGATATGGGTGAAGGACGTTTTGTAGCGGTAAGAGGGACACCTGTTCAGTGGACAGCTTCTACTCTGAATGGCAACAGAATGCCGAGTGCCAGCGGTGATAACGCCAACCGCGGGGTACAGATGGATATTTTTCCTTCGGAACTTATTCAGAATGTACGTTTATCTAAAGCTTTAACGCCCGATCTTGATGGAGATGCCATTGGCGGAAATGTGGATTTTATCACAAAAACTTCACCCAATAAAGAAACTTTAGCTATAAGTATGGCTTCGGGCTATGTCAACATGTCTAAATCCCCTACTTATAATACTTCCATTGTCTATGGGAATAAAATTACTGATAAGCTGAAATTCATTACCTCAGCAGTGATCTGGGAGCGTTCTACAGCTATTGATCAGATGAGAAATATTTACAACTACGGTCTGAAAGATAAAACAGCCTCCTATTCTATCAATCAGCTACAGCTTCGTGATTATCTGGCTAACCGAAGAACTTTAGGATTTAATTTAGGATTGGATTATGAGATAGACAGCAGGAATAAATTATATGCAAAAGGATTATACAGCCAATATAAAGACGCTCAGTCGGTAAGGGAAACTTATTTTAATTTTGACAGTAAAAATGTCCTTTTGCAGGCTCGTCATGCAGATTATCTTACAGACCTGTACTCTATGCAGCTGGGTGGTAATCATCAGGTAGGACAGCGTATGGAGGTTAATTGGTCTTTATCCAAAGCACGTTCTGAGTTTAAATTCAATTCTCCGGACAATCTTGATCCTTATGAAAGAGGTTATCCTATGGTCAATCTCATACAGCCTATGACCTATGGAAACCTGTCTGCTGACGGAAGAAAATATATGGCAATGGATGCTCCGGACGGCATTGGTGACACGGGAAGATACACTCAGCCATACAACCAGCAGGCAATAGCTGCAGATAAGCTTAAATTAAATCAAATAATCTTGAGCCAAAACCGTAACAGCGAAACAGATCTCAGAGGGCAAATGGATATTAAATATAAAGTTGCCAATAATTTTGAGCTTAAATTCGGGACCAAATACAACAATAAAAACAAAATCGTCAACAGTTCTCTGCTTGTTTGGATGCCCAAATCCTCATTGGGAATCCCCGGAACTCCGGTCACTTATCTGAGTCAGCTTGAGCGCGAGAATTTTCCGTATAAAGGAGGTTTCATGAATCCATTAGGAAATCCTTACAATGCGGTGATCATTGATCAGATGACCAATGCACAGATTGATCAAATGTACAATCCGGGTACTCAAAACAGCTTAGGACTGATGCAGGTGAGCAGTAAAGACAGCAATTCTAATATAACCAGTTCCTACAGAGGTACGGAAAATGTATGGGCTGCTTATCTGATGGGAACATGGAAGATTTCAGAACAACTTCAGCTATTGGGAGGCTTCAGAAATGAATATAATGATGTTACGTTCTGGGGCAAAAAAGTAGTAGCTGATAAGGATAATAAAACGGAAGACATTAAGGACAATAAAACATACAATGTAGTTCTTCCGATGGTCAATATGAAATGGAATATCAGTAGTGACCGCATCCTGAGGCTGGCTTATACCCGCTCTTTTGCAAGGCCGGATTTTAATGATCTAAATCCCGGAACCATCGTTAATGATATCACCAACACCATCACTCAGGGAAATACCAAACTGGATCCTACATTTTCAAATAATTTTGATCTTATGTTTGAGAACTATTTCGGAAAACTTGATCTGATAACAGCCGGAGTATTCTATAAAGATATCACCAATCTCATCTACAAAGATCAGTCTGTGGTAGATCTGGCAGGAAGAACTTATACGTTTACTGCTCCTAAAAACCTGGAGGGAGCCAGGCTCTTTGGTTTTGAATTCGGGATATCTAAACGTTTTGAAAATCTCCCGGGATTTTTGAAAAACATAGGTTTTGAAGGAAACTACACTTATATTTCTTCTAAAATGAATATGCCGGTCTATGAAAACGGCAAACAGACAGGAACTATGTCTACCACAATTCCTAATCAGGCAAAACATATTTTCAATACGATCCTGTTTTATGAAACCAGTAAGCTGATGATCCGTCTTGCCGGAAATTATAAAGGAAATTATGTAAGCGAAATCAGAGCTGCTGCCGGAGCTGACCATTATCAGTATTTTGATAAAAATTTTACAGTAGACCTTTCCACTTCTTACAGCCTTACAAAAAAAGTCCGTCTGTTTGTAGAACTCAACAATATTTTTAATGAACCCAACCGCTATTATATGGGAACAAAGGATCGCGTAGAAAATATCTCCTACTCAGGAATACGTGGGCAACTAGGATTCAATTTCAATTTTTAATCAAAGTTTTTTATTCATATGAAAAAGTATATATATGGAGCTGCATTTTGTATGACAGCGCTGGTACAGGCACAGGATAAATGCCAGAATGTAAGAATCAATCAGCTGCAGATTGTGGGAACTCACAATTCTTATGCCCAGCCGGCAGATCCAAAAGTACTGAATCTGGTAACTCCGATCATCAACGGAATGATGCAAAAATACAGCAGTATGATGTCTGAGGAGCAAAAAGCCAAATTTAAAGAGTATCATCCTTACGGAATGGATATGAAAGAGGGATTAAACTATAATCATCCTGACTTCACAGAGCAGCTCAACGCCAATCTGAGAGGACTGGAAATAGATGTTTATTATGATCCTGAAGGCGGCAGATTCAGTCATCCTGCAACGTATGAGGTATTAAAAGCCAAAGGAATCACTGATCTGGCTCCATTGAATACCAAAGGACTCACTAAGCCGGGGTTCAAAGTACTTCATATGGCAGATATAGATTTCAGAACACACTATCCTACTTTAAAAGATGCACTTACAACTCTTAAAACATGGTCTGATCAACATCCGGAACACACTCCAGTCTTCATGATGATTGAAGCCAAGGATTCCGGTTTTCCTATTCTTGAAAACAGTACAAAAGTACTCCCCTTTGATAAAAAAGCTTATGATGAGCTGGACGAAGAAATTGTACACTATCTGGGAAAGGATAAAATCATCACCCCAAAAGAAGTTCAGGGTAAATACAGGACACTTCAAGAAGCTGTAACCCACAACAACTGGCCAAAGCTTAATGACAGTAAAGGGAAATTCATTTTTATGCTGCTTCCCGGTAGTGCCGGAACCTTATCTTCTAAAAACAATCCCTATCTCATTGATGGATCATTAAAGGAAAGAGTGATGTTTTTGAACAGTGAACCGGATGATTCTTTTGCCGGATTTATATTGAGAGATAACGCAATCGTGAGACAGAAAGAAATACAAAATCTGGTAAAACAAGGTTATATGATAAGAACACGATCTGACATTGAAACTTATGAAGCTAAAACTAATGATTTTACAAGATCTAAGGCTGCTTTCAGCAGTGGTGCCCAGGTTATTTCAACTGATTTTTTCCAATCCGGAAACACCTATGGAACGCCTTATTTTGTACAACCTCCTCAGGGGAAAGATTATCTTAATAATCCTTTAAACTCTCCGTGTAAATAAATAGTAAAGATCTATTTATAATTTTTTTCTGTATAGCTATAAATAAAAAAAAGTCTTCTATTTCTAGAAGACTTTTTGCGATCCGGACGGGACTCGAACCCGCGACCTCCGCCGTGACAGGGCGGCATTCTAACCAGCTGAACTACCGGATCAATTAAAAAGCGTTGTTTTTAACTGGTGCAAATATATAGCTTTTTTTAGCTTTTCCAAAGAAACCTATTCCTTTTCTTTCAAAGCTTTTGTAAGGCTCAGATTGTCAAATACAAAAAAAATAAAATATCCTACTTTAAAAGCTTTTTAAAAGATTATTCTTCAAAATTCAGGTAGTTTTAGCATTAAAAAATGATTGAACAAATACCTACTTACTCTTATGTACGAAATTCTTTCTCCTGACCATTTATTCTGTCTGTTCGATAACTTCAACAAATTTTTTGCACAAAATAGACTTGTCGTAAACTGTTTCAGCCAATTTCCTTGCATTCTGTCCCATTTTATCTACCACATCAGGGTTGTCTTTCAGATAAAGTACTTTTTGTACAAGTTCTTCCGGACGGTTGGGGTTTACATAATATCCGCAATGGTATTCTTCAGCTATATCTTTTGTCCATCCGGCAGAGTTTACAATAATCGGTTTTCCTGCAGACAAAGAATCGAAAAGTTTGTTGGGAGAGTTGGTATACAAAATCGGGAGATCCAAAAAGGAAATCACAGAGACATCCGAAAAATTAACAATCTCAGATACGTCAGTCATAGGGAACTTACCGAGAAATTTCACATTTTTAAGATTGTTTTTTTCTACTTCCTCTATCAAATCATTTTCGGTAGAACCGCCTCCTACAAACAAAAATTCTATATCTTCTCTATTCTTTAATAATTTGGCGGATTCAATAATTGAATGAGCTCCGTTTGCTAATCCCAGAGACCCAAAATGAACTATTTTGAAGGAATCTATTTTCAAGCCTAGCTTTTCCATCAATTGATCGTTTTTTCCTCTTGGCCAGAATTCATCCATTTTAGCCATATTAGGAATCATTGATGTTTTTTCTTTTGGAATATATTTTACAACTCCATCCTGCATACCGGGAGAAAGTGCAATAACACGAGAAGCATTTTTATAAATCGTTTTTTCCAGCAGACGAGTCGTTTTTATTGTCCAACTGTTTTTTATGGCTCCCATCTGTATAGGCACCTCCGGCCATAGATCTCTTACTTCAAAAACAAAAGGTTTATTCTTAAACCATTTTAATATAAGTGCCGGAATACCTATTGTAAGAGGAGTAGATGTAGCAATCACCAAATCGATATCTTTCTGTTTCAATCCCAGCACAGACGATTTGTACATAAATTTCAAGAAAGCCTTTAACCTTCTGGAAACACTCATATTCTGGTCATAGTCTTCTTTTATATAAACGACTTCAATACCATCAACTTGTACAACTTTAATATCCTCTGAAAATTTGGATGATGAGGTGAGCATGGTGACTTTATGCCCGTTTTTAATAAGTTCCTGTGCCAGCCAATATGACCTTGTTCCCCCAGGTTCCTGAGGAGTTACAAAATATTGGTGGATATATAATATATTCATTATTTTTTATGTATATAATTGTTGGTATACTTCAGCTATTTTCTTCCAGTCATGATTTTCTAACAATTGTTCAATATCAAAACTATAATGATCTCGTTTTTGGATTAAACGTTCAAGTCCTCGTTCGATTGCAGAAACAGAAGTGTCTTCCACTTTTTCCCCGATCGTATCATCATAAAAACCGTCAATCCCTTCATTTTGCGTGTACATTACCGGTAATCCCTGCAGAAGCGCTTCTATATAGACCAAGCCAAAGGTTTCTGCTTTGGAAGGCATTGTAAAGTAGTCGCTTCGTTCGTAATAGGATTTTAAAACAGGCAGACTATCTACTTTTCCTACAAACTCAAAGGAATGATCGTTTTTAATAGAATCCATAATCCTTTTCTCGTCATTTCCACCTCCTCCAATCAGTGTTAATTTTATCCTATTCTGAATTTTGTGATTATGATTCTTAACAGCATTAATAAGGTTGAAGACATTTTTTCCCTTATTAAATTTCCCTATATAAAGCAACTGAATGCTTTTTTCATCCTCTACAGTTTTCCTTTTCTCAACTCTTGATTCTATCCAGTAAGGATCTACCCCATTTGGGATCACTATTACTTTTTGCTGTAGATCGTTCAGGATATGAGACAGGCGGGGATCTTCCAGCATTCTTTTTTTATAGACTGCCGAAATGGTTATAATCTTATTTGCATTCAGAAGTATTTTTTTACCATAGCCTCTTTCGTGCAGAAAATATTTTAAAAACACATTAAGATCCGTATTACGTACGGCTAATATGTAGGGAATATTATATTTTTTATGAAGCTCATAGGCTACTCCACCGTCGCTGTACCATGTGTGAGCATGAATAAATTTGACGGTCTTGAGGTCTATTTTTGCTTCAATGTCTTGTACTATTTTTTTTATTTTTTTCTTATACAAAACCCGATCTGCATATTTTGATAAAATATGGCTGTAGATAATCTGAGAGCGGGTATTTTTAAAATCTATTTTATTTTTCCCTATTCTGGAAACTTCCCGAAATGGATTATATACAATCTGCTCTACCCCGTTATTATCCAGTTCCCTCACTAAATTCTTATAAACTGTAGATCCTGAGTAATCGTTTGTAATGTGAAGTATCATTATGGATAAATTGAATTAAACTGCAGCTCTAAAGAAGAATTGCTAATTTTATTACTGTAATTGGTAAGATTTTTTTCGATTAATGGATATAAACTGGCATCAAAATAGATAAGTTTCATCCAGCCATCGGATATTTTCCATCCTGTATTCTGTACACTTGGATCTGTAGTGCCATCTACATTATCGGCAATACTATCTCCTTTAAGAATCTTAAGCTTCAAGGTATTACAGAGGTAACTGAAATTAAAGTCAGCCCAATTGGCATTTCCCAATTCTTTTGCTTTTATTAAATATAATACGACATGATTTCCATGCGATACATCCTGTACAACCGGTTTATAATTTTTAATTTTCTGTAACGCCTTACAAAAAGTATCCGGATAGGTACTGTTCCACGTATAATACAAAACGCTACCTGTGCCTTTATTTAAAACCAATGCTTTTTTCAGCTGCTGATCAAACTGATTTACAAATGTGGCATATGAATTTTTATTGGATTGGTCATACTTCATCAGATATAACGCAACAACAGCCCAATTTGCTCCTGTGTGAAGTCTCTGATGAAACAATAATGAATAATCTCCATATTGGCTGAAGCTTCTGTCTTTCCATTTATCGAAGGAGTATTTTAAACCACTTTCTATCGCCGGCTGATAATTTGTATACAGTTTATTCTTGGTTAATATATCCAAAAACTCACCGATGTATCTGAAAAAATAGCCTTCTGAAATTAAATGTTCCTTTCCGTTCTCTTTTGCATTCTGATTACCTTTTCCTGCATTCATCACCCAACCATTTTTTTGGTATGACGTATTTGAATTGGTATCAATAAGAATGGGTTTTATGACAGAAATATTAGTATCAATGTATTTTTTATCTTTTGTCTTAAGATACATATTGTTATTTGCATTGATAAAATATCCTAATGCCATGAAATTGTAAGTATTTTTACTCACCGATGACAGTTCCATTTTCTGCACACCAAAACTTTTGGATGCCTGCATATCTGCATTATATCTGCTTACTCTGTTTTGCTGAGCAAAAGAAAAGCTAAATAATAATACCGCACTAATCTTTATAAAATCACTTAAATATTTCATAATTATTAATATTATAATTTTGAATCAGATTCTGTAACTGCTTATCATTACCTCCATCTGCCACGTTTTCCTGGCTTAATTTAAAGAGTGAATTTTTATTTTCAATGGGAATTAAGTTTGAAAAATAACTGGATTTCACGGTCTTTGTCTTATTCAACTGAGCCATAATATTCAGCCAGACATCGTCTGCCATAAAACATAAGCTGACAAAAGCATCTTTGTTTACAACTTCTTCACTAAAAAAATTAGTCTTATACAAAGTTCCTCCCCCACTTGTATGAAATAGATCAAATGCCGGTCCAAAATTTCCAAAGACTTTTTTCCATTTAGAATATTTGCTTATAGTATTATCATCATTTCTCACGATTTTATGCGCTCTGTGGCAACAAATTGCATCAGGAAATTTTTCATGCAAATCCATTAAATCTTTAATGATATTGGATGGATAAAAAATATCATCATCTATTGTTATGATAACATCGTTTTGATATTCCTTAAAGGCATAGTAATATTTTTTATGAGACCTGAGATCTTCCTCTACAAATTTTATTTCTAATTGCTTCTTTTCATAGTACCCCAGCAAATTATCCGGTATATCTTTTAATTCATTCGGAAATTGATCTCTTGCTAAATACAATACAATTTTATTGGGAAGCAGACTTTGTCGTAACATACACTCTATAACCATCCATAATTTGGAGATTCTTCCCGGAAATGTTGTGAGTGATACGATAATATTTTCCTTATCACCTAATGGCAACCTTGAATCTTTTTTTGTAAGATTAAGGTATAGTGGTAATATCAGATTGCTTACCTTTCTAATAATAAACCTGAATAATGACTCGATCTTATTTTCTTTAGATCTTAATGAAGAATAAACCCTATCTAAAAAATCAGTTATCATTTTATATTTTTATTTTTGATCATGCTATTTTGTTTAGCAACAACATTATTAACACCTAACCCGATAAAAAACAATAACAAATACAGGTTCAAATTCGCTAACCCTTTAAAGTTTAAAATAATTATCCAGGATAATACGATTAAACAAAATGCTTTGAAGATCCACGAAGGGCTTTTTTTTGACAGTAAATAACATAAGTATGCCTGATACATCATATAGAGTACAGTGGAGATGATCCCAAAATAGAAAATCATTCGAACATATCCTATATCTGATCCCATATAATATGAGCCATTTGGGTTTTGCATCCTTCCATCTCCAATGACCCATGTTTTTAATGTCTTTGGAAATTTATACATACTTATAGACCCTTCAGTTGAAGAACTTGTAAGTTCTCCACTTTTTTGATAATTAATAAATAATTCAAAAACAAAATTAAAAACCCTGTCAATACGCTCTTGATTTCCTATTGAAATCATTATTGAATATATTACCATTGTTATTACAAGAATTGATGGGATAACCTTATATATAAGTCTAAGGGTATTTCGGGGATCAATCAAAAGGTATAAAACTAATCCCAAGCAAATAGCAACGAAAAAAGTTCTTCCTGTCATCAATCCGGCAATTATGATTAACACAAAGGATATTATATAAATTGTTTTTCTTTTATATAAATCAGTTTTTAAATAGGGAAGAATAATAGCGATGAAAAAGGCAACAGCATATTTTATTACCCCCGTAAAAAAAGCACTTCCTACACCTATTAATCTTTTTTCAACCTGTCCTAATCTACTTGTTAATCCCTGACTTGCATTTTGAGATAACAAAGAAGTATAGGCATCAAATATAGATGGTACGAAAAAGAAAACCAAAGAAATAATAGCCTGTAACGCTGCAAGGATAACAATGGAATCTAATAAATTACTAACAATTTTATCCTTATTAATTTTATATAAAATATAAATGATAAGATAAGCCGGAAAAAAATACAAAAAGATATCAAAATGATCTTTAAAATAGTAAAGATCAAGTGAACTATAGTTCCAGTTCTGAACAATTAGTATTACAACTAAAATTAATAATGAAGCAAAATAAAATGAGCTGAGATTTTTAATCTTAAAAACTAATTTTCTGTATGGAATATCCACGAAAATAAACCCTAACCCCAATACCTGAATAATTCTATCGGTTGGGATAGGGAAAAATTTCATATATATAGGATATATATAGCAAAATAATAATATATATAAGAATATTTTATACTTCATTTATTTTACTGAATAATTTTTGGATTTTTCCTAATATGATTTAAGATTATAGTTTTCTTAAGAGAATTAGGTATTCTATTATTAAAAAAATCGTGTGTTATGAAATAAAACAGACTGGAAACATTATAATTATCTAATGACAGATAATAACAAATTATAAAATTTGTAAGTTGATTTCTAAATAATAATTCACTTCTATCTTGAAAAACTTTTAATTCTTTGATTTCGTTAATTGTTATTTTAGAGGGAATTTTATAATTTCCTTTAGTATTTTTATTAATAAAAAACTCGATATGATTTTTTATTATTTTACTTTTATTTGTTCTCTGTAATTGCTTTTTATTACTAGTAATTTGATTATCTGTTATTCTATATTTTAATAATATATCTTCAAGATTACCAATCTTTCCTATCTTAATAATAGTATTCCACAACTCATAATCCTGAGTCACTAAAAAGTCCTCATTATAGCGAACTCCCATTTCAAAAAAAACTTCTCTCCTAATGATAGCAGTAGGATGTGGTAATGGAGGATAGAGTGGACTGGGAATAACGAATTTTTCCAAAATTTTTGTCGAATCCGTCTCTATTTTCAGAAGTTCACTTGTATTACCAAATTTTTCTATGCTACCGCCTGAAGCTAAAATGTCTTTATTTGAGTTCATAAAGGCTATTTGCTTTTCAAACCTATCTTTAACAGAAATATCATCAGCATCCATTCTGATAATATACTGACCGGTAGACATGCTGATCGCTTTATTTAGTGACTTTGTTAAACCTATATTGGATTCATTAATAATGAAAATAACTCTGTTATCACTTTCACAAATTGAATGTATATATTCTTTTAATTCAATATTATCCGGTTTATCTAATACTATTAAAAATTCAAAGTCTTTAAAAGTCTGATGAATAATGGATTCGATTGATTCCTTAACCCAATCAATCTTTTCATTATAAACAGACATTATTACACTTGCACTAACCATACTATTTTTTTTCAATCTTTTTTGCAGGTACTCCTGCTACTATAGAGTTCTCTTCTACATCAGTAAGAACTAACGAACCCGCACCGATGATGGCATTGTTTCCAATTGTCACATTACCTATTATTATACTATTAGGATATATCGTTACATTATCACCTAAGGTTGGATATTTACTGGTCTTATAGTTTGCCGTATCTTTAGATCCAATAGTAACATTTTGATATATTGTACAATTATTTCCTAAAACAACTTTCTGCCCTATCACAATTCCTATTGGGTGAGGAAAGTTTGTTTTTTGTTTTTTTATATACTTAAGACCTACTGTAATGTGATTATTAACAAAAATTCTTACATTATTAAGGCAAAATATACTGTAAAATAAGTTGTACACATATTGGTACAGTTTTATCAAATTTCTATATAACTTCTTCATATTAAATTAGTTTTTCTTTTTTACAGATAATATATCTATATAAAGTATCAACAAAAAATGATAATAAATAAACACCAACAAACACATATATGTTGAAGTCTACTTTTAGAATAGTTTTAAGTAATAAGTAAACCAGAATATATATGAAACTTGATATGATCATACTATAAAGTACATGTCTGTCATATCCATATACATTCAAACAATTTCTTCCCAACATTGTTCCGATGGAATATATAGGAACCATCACACTCATTAAAATCAAAACAGGATATGCATTCTTTATTTGATTATTTGAAAGAAGATCAATAGCCATATTTCCAAAAGCTATATATAAAAGAGTCATGGCTATAGATATTACTGTAACGAATTTTAAAAGCTTTAAAAAGAATTTTTTATTTTTTTCCTTTGCTAGCTTTGGAAAAACCGTTTGACTAATTAAATCTATTACAGTATTTGCTATATTCAACAACTTTGAAATTAAATCAAATACAGCAACCTCATTAAAGCTAAGAACATTCTTAATTAAAATAAGATTTAAATTTGATTTCAAAGAATTAGAGCCAAGTGCCAATCCCATTATATAGGAACTTTTTATATGATAAATAGTCTCTTTAAATGAGGGCTTTATTAATCTTATTCCATCTTTATAAAGAATATAAAGTGAACAAATAATTCCTACGAGAGAACCTGCCAAATTTATGATAGGAAAAAGTACATAGTCATTTTTCGATTTGATAAAAATAAAAATACAAATAAAGAAAATCACCCTGCTGACAAGAGTAATCATCGTTATATATTTCATTTTTTCAACTCCCTGAAAATAATATATTGGAAAAAAAACTTCAAATAATCCCAGCCATAATAAAGTGTATAAAAATAAAGAAAAGTGCTGATGAATATCATTTATATATATGCTCAGCAAATACAAAATTAAAAGCGAAATAACAAAAAATAAAACTTTAGCGAAGTAAGTAGCTGATATTATCTCTGATATTCTTGATAAGTTATCTCTATTTTGGGAAATTTCTCTAGTTGTTGTAATACTGAATCCGAAATTTACGAAAATAACAAAATATCCAACAACCGCCTGAGAATATATTAATAATCCATAGTTACTTTGACCTAATGTTTTCAATAAATAAGGATAAGTAAAGAGCGGTAAAAACAATGTTACAATTTTGATAATTGATAAATAAGAAAAATTCTTTACCAATTTTTCGTTGTTTTTAATTATGCTGATTAGCTTATTCATTTGTATAATCACTAAACCATTCAACAAATTTTGAAACGCCTGTTTCTATAGGTACAATACACTTATATCCTAATTCATTCAACTCAGTAGTGTCTGCCCAGGTTCTTACAACGTCTCCCGCCTGCATTGGCATCATTTTTTTATTTGCTTTTAATCCTAAAGAATTTTCCATGCACTCAATAAAATATAATAATGATACAGGAGATCCGTTTCCAATATTGAATAATTGATAAAAATTACCTTTATCAGAAGGATGGTTGAGAGTAACGATAATTCCCTCTACAATATCATCGATATAGGTAAAATCTCTGCTCATTTCTCCATTATTGAAAACCTTTATTTCCCTATGATTGGTCATAGCATCAGCAAACAGCATGGGTGCCATATCTGGTCTTCCCCAAGGTCCATATACTGTAAAAAATCGCAAACCAGAGGTTGGAAGTTTATATAAATGGCTATAAGTATGTGCCATTAATTCATTTGCTTTTTTGGTTGCAGCATACAAACTTACCGGCTGATCCACTTGGTCATTTTCACCAAACGGAATTTTATCGTTTTCACCATATACAGACGAACTTGATGCATATACCAAATGTTTAATTTCGTTGTGTCGGCAGCATTCTAATACGTTTACAAAACCTACCAAATTACTGTCAACATAAGCCATCGGGTTTTCTAAGCTGTATCTAACCCCTGCCTGAGCAGCCAAATTAATTACATAGTCAAAATTTTGTATTTTAAAAAGATTTGGCAAATTTTCTCTATCCTCTAAATTCAAACGTATAAAACTAAATTTTGAAAATGTAAAGGATTCAACTAAATTATTTTCCTTTTCGGATTCTGATCTATGTATACCTAATTCTTTTAAACGATCATATTTCAGGTTTATATCATAATAATCATTGATATTATCCAGACCTACAACGACATAGCCAAGATTTAAAAGTTTTTTACATAAATGAAAACCAATAAATCCAGCACAACCTGTTATTAATATTTTTTCCATTAGTTATTTCCAAATAAATCTCTAGTATATACTTTACTTTGGACATCAGATAGTTCAGTAGTGTTACGGTTAGATATAATTACGTCACACTCTTCCTTAAATTTCACTAAATCTTTTACCACTTTGGAACCGAAAAAATATTCTTCCTTAAGAGCCGGTTCAAACACTTCAACTTCAACGCCTTTAGCTTTAATCCTTTTCATTACACCTTGTATAGCAGATGCTCTGAAGTTGTCTGAACCTGATTTCATGATCAGACGGAAAACACCTACTTTTTTTGGTTTTTTGGCAAGTACAGAATCTGCTATAAAATCTTTACGGGTTCTGTTTGCATCTACAATTGCCTGAATAATATTATTAGGAACAGCGTTATAATTTGCCAAAAGCTGTTTGGTATCTTTAGGCAGACAATATCCTCCGTAGCCAAAAGACGGATTATTATAATGCGAACCAATTCTTGGGTCCAGACCAACACCTTCTACAATCTGACGGGTATCCAGTTCATGGATCTGTGCATAGCTGTCTAATTCGTTAAAATAAGCCACACGCAATGCTAAGTAGGTATTTGAAAACAATTTAATTGCCTCTGCTTCTGTAGGATTTGTAAATAAAACTGGAATATCCTTTTTTATGGCACCTTCTTTCAGTAATTCTGCAAAAATTTTTGCGCGCTCACTCTGTTCCCCCACAATAATTCGGGAAGGATATAAATTATCATACAGGGCTTTGCCTTCTCTTAAAAATTCAGGAGAAAACACCACATTATTTGTATTTAGTCTGTTTTTTAAATCTGCAGTATAACCCACCGGAACTGTAGATTTAATAATAATTACAGCTTCGGAATTATATTCTGCAATTTCATTTATTACATTTTCTACACTGCTTGTGTCGAAGTAATTTGTTGTAGGATCATAATCTGTGGGCGTGGCAACAATAATATATTCAGCTTTATCATAAGCTTCCTTTTTATCTAAAGTAGCTTTAAAATTAAGCGGTTTTGTACTTAAAAATGTACTGATCTCTTCATCCTCAATAGGAGATTTTTTAGAATTAAGCAATTCTACTCTTTCCTGAACAATATCTAAAGCTACAACTTCATTATGCTGGGCCAATAAGACGGCATTAGACAAACCTACATATCCTGTTCCTACTACTGCTATTTTCATTTTCTAATTTCTTTTTTATAAACGATTATCGTATTTCTCTAAAATTCCTTTCACATCATATACCACCCCATCTTCTTTTAAATAACTGGAAAGATCAATATTCAGGAATTCATCATGAGAAACTGTGAGAACAACTGCATCAAACTTCTCTTTAACATCTTCCATAGAATTTGTAGATGTAATGCCATATTCATGCATTACTTCTTCCGGGTTCGCCCACGGATCATACGTTGTCACATTGATAGAATAGTCTTCCAGTGCATTAATAACATCTGCTGCTTTCGTATTTCTTACATCCGGACAGTTTTCCTTAAAGGTGATTCCAAGATTCAGCACTTTGGCATCTGTAATGTTGATTCTTTTCTTGATCATTGTTTTTACCACCTCGGAAGCAACAAACTGTCCCATGGAATCATTCAGTCTTCTTGCTGTAAGGATCAGCTCAGAATAATATCCTACATCCTGTGCTTTCTGAGCAAGGTAGAAAGGATCTACCCCAATGCAGTGCCCTCCTACCAATCCGGGCTTGAATTTCAGGAAATTCCACTTGGTTCCTGCGGCTTCTAAAACTGCATGTGTATCAATATTCAAGAGATTAAATATCTTTGCAAGTTCATTCACAAAAGCAATATTAATATCACGCTGTGAATTTTCAATTACTTTTGATGCTTCAGCTACTTTGATAGTCGGTGCCAAATGTGTACCTGCTGCAATTACAGATTTATATAATTCGTCTACTTTTTTACCAATTTCCGGTGTAGAACCTGAGGTTACCTTTAAAATCTTCTCTACGGTACGTTCTTTATCTCCCGGATTGATTCTTTCAGGAGAGTATCCTGCAAAAAAATCTTCGTTAAATTTCAATCCCGAAACTTTTTCCAGCACAGGGATACATTCTTCTTCTGTAACGCCAGGATAAACAGTAGATTCATAAATAACAATATCTCCTTTTTTCAATACTTTCCCCACTGTTTCAGACGCTTTATATAAAGGTGTCAGATCGGGACGGTTATGTTTGTCTACCGGTGTAGGAACAGTTACGATATAGATGTTTGCTTCTTTAATGTCTTCCAGATCACATGAGCAAAGCAATCCTTTTGATAAACCTGAAAATGGATTCTCTTTTACTAAAACCGGCTGCAGTACTTCATCTTCCACCTCCAAAGTAGAGTCTTTTCCACTGTTAAGTTCTGCAATTCTGGTCTGATTAATATCAAAACCAACTACCGCGTATTTTGTTGCAAATAAACGGGCCAGAGGTAATCCTACATACCCCAGTCCGATTACCCCAATTTTATTCTGTATATTCATATTATATGTGATGTTCTTACTTTATTTTTATGTCTATTTTTGAAGATAATTGATTATTTATTAAAAAGTTTCTGCCACCAATTTTTCTTTTTATCCACAGTATATCCGTAACCATAGCCATAGTTGTAACCGTAGCCATATCCTCCTACATTTTTAGCAACATCATTAATTACGAAAGAGACATTCTTTATTTTTGATTCTTTTACAAGTTTATTTGCAAATTCTATTAAGATTCTTCTTGATACTCCTGATCTTACAACATATATAGAAGCATCAGCTGTATCAGAAATACTCAATGTATCTGAAACCAACATCAGCGGAGCGGAATCAATCACAATATATTCGTAACGGGACGACATCTCACTGATAAGCTTCTGATAACGACCGTTAGAAAGAAGCTCCTGAGGATTTGGGGGAATAGATCCTGCATAAATGACATCACATTCAGGATTGGTATCGGAAGTATGAACAAGATCTTCCACATTTATCGTTTCATCATATAAATATTCCGTAAGACCAGTATTCTTAATACGCTCATCATCATATCTCTGTATCTGTGGATTTCTAACATCCGAACCAATTAGTAACGATCTTCCGTTTTTGCTTCCCAATGTCAGAGCAAGATTCACTGAAACCAGTGTTTTTCCTTCTCCTTTCACTGAAGAAGTTACCAATATGACTTTCGCCGAATCTTTCTTAGGAAGTACAAATTTAAGATTGGAAACCAATATTCTGAATGATTCTGCTAATTCTGAGAAATCGTTTCTCTGTACAAGGTGAT
The DNA here is from genome assembly GCF_965111995.1 of Chryseobacterium sp. Marseille-Q8038. NCBI lineage: Bacteria > Pseudomonadati > Bacteroidota > Flavobacteriia > Flavobacteriales > Weeksellaceae > Chryseobacterium > Chryseobacterium sp. Marseille-Q8038. The sequence continues at coordinate 2,439,545 of NZ_CBCOPN010000001.1, forward strand.
TCTGATCGTCTTTCAGCGAAGGAATATCTACGAGTACCCCAAGTGATGAAATTTCTGCAATATCGGCACGATTGTAAATTTTATCATCCCACATAAAGAAAAGATAAAATATTCCTGCAGGTGCAAGCAATCCTAATATAAGTGCAGCCAACAGAATTATAATCTTCTTTGGAGAGACAGGTGCATCAATTGTATAAGCAGGATTTACAATTTTAGCTTTCGGAACATTAACAGAAAGATTGATTGCGTTCTCTTCTCTTTTCTGTAAAAGGAAAAGGAAAAGCTGTTCTTTAAGATTCTGCTGACGTTCGATACCTCTGTAAACTTTCGACTGTCCGGGAACTTTTTCAATCATTCCGTTACTGGCAGAAATCTGACTGTTTATCTGTGCAATAGATGCCTGAATTGTAGCCTTTTGCTGACTGATATTATCTCTTACAATTTCTTTCAATGAAGAAATTTCTTTATTCATTTCTATCACAGCAGGGTTTTCATTGGTAGCCTGCTTCAGAGTTTTATTTCTACTAATAACAAGAGTGTTATATTGTGAAATTGCCTGTTCCAGAGAAGGATTTAATCCTAAATTAGAAGGCATAAGCTGATTAGAACCCTTGGAAGCTTCAGATTGAAGAGAGTTAAGGAGATCCAGCTGCGTTTGCTGCTGAAGAAGTTGTTTTGTGTTATCGGTCGTATTTTGAAGTGCCAACTGCGCCTGCGCCTGCAAGTCTACAATTCGGTTACGGTTCTGGAAGTCTTCTTTCTGATTTTCAACGCCAGAAAGATCTCGTGAGATAACTTCTAATCGTTTATCAATAAACTCCTGAGTATTTTGAGCTTGTAAGTTTTTATCTCTTAGCCCATCCAGGTTATACTGTTTGGTTACTTCATTAAGAATAGCTTCTGATTTTTCAGGAACAGTTCCTATGATGCTAATGTCCATAAGCATCGCTTTCTGATCCGGAATATCAACCTGAACCTTTTTTTCCAAAGATTTTACCTTCTCTTGAGGATTCCAGAACACAATTTTATATTTATCCTTAAAAGTAAGTCCCGGAACTTTTTGGAGAACTACAGTTCCGAAATCAAGAGCCAGATTTTTATTGAAACTACCTTTTACTTTTTTCTGATCTATACCCTCTAAAACGAAATCATTTCCATTGACTTCTTTCACAAGATATTCGGATGAAACAAATTTCTTGATATCAGTTTTATAAGATATAATTTTGGCTTCGATAGGTACTTTTATGAATAATTCAGAATCCCTTATTTCACCAGAATTATAATATTGTACGTTAAGGTTAAGGTTTTCAACAACCTTCATTAGAATAGGTCTGGAACTTACTACAGCAACCTCACTTTTAAGCTCGTCTGCATTTCCCAAGCCAAGCCCAAGATTGTCAAGGTCAATCAAAGCACCACTTAGATCCGATTGTTTTTTATCAAATTTTAGAGTTGTGGTAGACTGATACTGAGGTACAGCATACCGAAGATATACAAAGGCAACGATAACAAATAATAATACAGATGCTATAAACCAAGGCCATTTGCCTAAATACTTTCCAATGATCTTTCTCAGATCTAAAGACTCTTCACTTTCCTGAAATTCTATCTGCTGCATATTTTATCTACGAGTTAAAGCAATAATAAGTGTACCAGCTGTCAGTAAAGCACCAATAATCTGGAATGTAAGGGCTCTGTTCGGATTAGAGTTGGCCTGAACCTGTTTGTTTTTGTCCGGCTGCACATACAATATGTCGTTCTGCCTCATATAATAGTACGGTGAATTTACAATATCTGATCTCGTAAGATCAACATTGACAATCTGATCTGATCCATCATCTCCGGAACGGATCAATTTTACATTGGTACGGTCTCCAAAATCTGTCATATCACCCGCAAGACCAAGAGCCTGGAAAATATTGATCTTTTGGGAAATACTTTCTTTCTGTCCAGGATTCTTTACTTCCCCTAAGATGCTTACATTAAAATTTTTCAGGGTAATCGTAACCAAAGGGTCTGTCAGGTATCTTTTCAACCTAGTTTCCAGGTCCTGTTTAAGCTGTACCTGCGTCATTCCTTTAGTATATACATTTCCTATTACAGGAAAATAAATATTTCCTTCTTCATTTACCAAATACTCACTTGGCTGAACATATTGATTTACTCCCGTACTGCTTGCACTTCCAACTTTATTGGCAGTATTAAGATTGAAAGGTTTTACCGCAACTTCATCTAATGCAGAAACAAGGATTAGCAGCACATCACCTTCCTGAATATGCAAGCCCTGAAATTTAGCTTTTGCAACCTCCTCTTCCATGTTATGTTTCGACATATAAACCATATTCTGCTTCGGTCTGCATGATAACAATATAACCGATAACAGTGTTATATATGTAATAATCTTTTTATTCATATGTTATTATTCTAAGTCTACTTGTGTTATTATTTTAAATCTATCTAAATTAATTTAAGATACTTATTGTAAGAAGCTAACCATATATTTCACTATTTTACGAGTAATTTTACTGGTGTAAAGCGTATATTAATCTGTATATTTAAATTAATTCTTTCTCTAGCAATTTTCATTCCGTTTGGAAATAAAATAGCAAAATTATTATTTTATATTAGTTTTTTGTTTATTTTATTCTTTAATTTCATCAAGATACTTCATATTCAGATATCTTATCAAGAATTTCAAATTCGGAATTATTACTTATAAATTCCGGCACAATGGTTTTTAATATTCTCACAATCTGCAAACTATCTTTATTCATTGCTGACAGAATAATTTGTTTACACAAAATTTCTATCTCTTCAAACTCCATAAGCGGATCTCTTGAAATCATAATCTTCTCATGATGGGTAGGAATAGTGGTAGAATGATCTGTTAATAGTTCCTCATACAGCTTTTCACCAGGTCTTAATCCTATAAAATCAATTTTAATATCAATACCCGGAGTATATCCTGATAATTTTATCATTCTTTCCGCCAAATCCAGAATTTTAACCGGTTTCCCCATATCAAAAACATAAATTTCTCCACCCTGCCCCATTGTTCCTGCCTGCAGTACCAATTCGCAAGCCTCAGGAATAGTCATGAAATAACGAATGATATCAGGATGAGTAATCGTCACCGGACCTCCTTTTTCAATTTGTTTTTTGAAATGGGGTATTACGGAACCATTGGAACCCAGTACATTTCCAAAACGGGTTGTAATAAATTTTGTTGTGTTCTGCGAAGAATTTTGCAGAGACTGTACAAAGAGTTCAGCAGTCCTTTTAGAAGCACCCATCACGTTCGTAGGGTTTACAGCTTTATCTGTAGAGACCATCACAAAACGATTAACATTGTATTTTTTTGATAAAAGGGCTACATTTTGAGTCCCGCCAATGTTTACGAAAATAGCTTCATGCGGATTATCTTCTATTAAAGGGACATGTTTGTATGCTGCGGCATGATAAACTATTGAAAACTGATTATCATCAAACAATTTTTCCATTCTGGAATAGTTCGAAATATCCGCCAATACAAATTTGAATTTTTGATTAGGGAATCTTTCCAACAACTCAAGCTGTAACTCATATAAAGGAGATTCGGCCTGATCTACAACAACAATAAGTGAGGAATTTAACTGAGCAACTTGCCTTACAATTTCACTTCCTATAGATCCGGCTCCTCCGGTTACTAAAATATTTTTATGAACATGGTAACTCCTTACCTCATCATTTTCTATTTTAATGACCGGACGATCAAGTAAATCTTCTATCTGAAGCGGACGGATATTTCTCACAATATCATCTTCTTTTGTGATATTGACTACAGGTGCTTTTAACACCTTCAACCCATTATCCAATGCAAGACTGGTCCATTCTTCCATCTCAGACTTTGTCATAACATCCTTGATTAAAACCGCATCAAATTGACCTTTCAGCGTATCACTTTTGAAAAATTGTTTTTTATTATAAATTTTATGACCAAGCAACATTGCTTTTTGAGAATCCGATCTTGTGCTAAGAAATCCTGCCAGACGGTAAGGATGATCGGGATTATGAATAATAGCCTTTGCTAATGAAATAGAAGTATCTTCCACCCCTACAATAACAATTCTTTCTTTGTGTGCCACCTCCTTAGGAAGCAAAATACCAAAAACCTGTTTGGTTGCCATTCTGAAAAAGAACATCAGAAAAATAGAGATAAAGAAAAATAGAAAAAGAACAGGATACAAATACACAGGCTTACCCAATATCAATTCTGACATAAAATTAAGGCCCAGCATAGCAATAAGAGCACTACCCGAAGACCATAAAATTTTAAAAAAATCAAAAAAAGTAGAGTGCCTTATAATTCCCGCATACGTTTTGAATAGAAGTATACACAAAACATTCACAACAACTACGGAAAATATTTTTTCATTTTGATATTCTGCAAAATTAAATTTTACTTTTAGACTATTTAAAAGCAAATATGAAACTAAAACAGAAAAAAAAATGACAGAAATATCAATAAGAAAAACCGACCACCTGGGCATATACCTTAACTCCCTGATTTTAAATACATCCCCCATATACAAATAAACCTAAAACACCATTTTCATTAATTCAACACCTGGTGGTTTTTATTATCAAACGAAGATAATAATTATTATTATTAATTTTAATATTATATGTTAATTTTTATTCAAAATATAATCTTCCGTATCAGGAATATTTGAGAATAAAGTTTAAAAAGTAAAACTAATGCACAGCTTACGAGAAAGCTTTTCATACTCACTCTCCTCAAACATATAACACAAAAAAAATACTGTAAAATAGATCTATTTTACAGTATTTTGACTACTTTAATATCGCAGTTGCGATCCGGACGGGACTCGAACCCGCGACCTCCGCCGTGACAGGGCGGCATTCTAACCAGCTGAACTACCGGATCAATTTTTTTAAAAGAAATTGAGAAAACTTCTGCGATCCGGACGGGACTCGAACCCGCGACCTCCGCCGTGACAGGGCGGCATTCTAACCAGCTGAACTACCGGATCAATTTTTTTTAAAAGAAATTGAGAAAACTTCTGCGATCCGGACGGGACTCGAACCCGCGACCTCCGCCGTGACAGGGCGGCATTCTAACCAGCTGAACTACCGGATCAATTTTTTTAAAAGAAATTGAGAAAACTCTGCGATCCGGACGGGACTCGAACCCGCGACCTCCGCCGTGACAGGGCGGCATTCTAACCAGCTGAACTACCGGATCATTATTTTAAAGAACGTCGTTTCTTTTTCGTGGTTGCAAAATTACAACTTTTTTTGTTATCTGCAAATTATTTTAAAAAAAATGCCTCCCAATGCTGGAAGGCGTTCATTATCAAACTTATTTTTTTATAAGTGAGCGCTTAATTTTTCAGCGATTACCTCTTTTGGAGCTACACCTACTAATTTATCAACTACTTCTCCATTCTTAAAAATAAGAACTGTAGGAATATTTCTAATACCATACTGCATAGAAATCTCTTGGTTGTTGTCTACATCTACTTTCCCAACTACTGCTTTACCTTCAAAATCTGATGCTACTTCTTCGATGATTGGTCCTAAAGTTCTGCAAGGTCCACACCATACTGCCCAGAAGTCTACTAATACCGGTTTATCTGATTTTAAAACCGTATCCTGAAATGAGCTGTCTGTAATTTCTAAAGCCATTTTTTGTCTCTTTTATTTTAATTAATATTATTTTTCTTTTAATCCTTTATTGGATGTTCAAAATTACGATTTTTAGAGCATAAGACTATCTATGCTCAACATTAGTTTTTTCTATAGTGTAATCGCTTGAAATTTCTTTCAAGGCATTGACTAATGTATCAATCTCCGCTTTGGTCGTCATATGGCTGAAAGAGATACGTAATGGTGTACAGTGATCCATTTCATCCTCAGAAAGTACCATCATCATTACCATTGAAGGTTTTGATGCTCCTGATGAGCATGCACTTCCCTGAGAGATTGCAATTCCTTTCATGTCCAGTTGAAGTCCTATTAATGGATTTTTATAAGGCAATAAAGCACTTAAAACGGTATAAAGGCTGTTTTCCTTTTCAGCACTTCTTCCGTTGAATTTAATTCCATTTATTTCTGCAGAAAGTCTTTCAATTGCATAATCTTTAATATCCTGCATATGGTGGGTATAATCCTCCATATGATTTAGAGAAAGCTCTAATGCCTTACCTAACCCTACGATACCGCAAACATTTTCAGTTCCGGCTCTAAGGCTTCTTTCCTGAGGTCCTCCAGTAATAATTCCTTTTAAACCTGTTGCTTTTCTGATAAATGCAAACCCTGCTCCTTTTGGCCCGTGAAATTTGTGGGCACTGCAGGATGCAAAATCTACAGAGATATCTGAAAAGTCAAGGTTCATATGAGCCATGGTCTGTACAGTATCTGAGTGGAAAAGCGCATGATGCTCTTTGCACAGTTGGGCAACCTGTTTAAGGTTGATGATATTTCCGATTTCGTTGTTGGCATGCATTAAGCTTACCAGTGTTTTTTTATCTGAAGCTTTTAAAAGCTCTTCTAATTTAGCAAGATCAATATCTCCTTTTTCATTGGGACGGATGTAGTTCACTTCTACTCCTTTTCTGCTTTTCATATCCAGAATACTTTCAGAAACACATTTATGTTCCAGAGGAGAGCTGATGATTCTTTCTACTCCCAGATGTTCTACCGAGGATTTGATGATCATGTTGTTTGATTCGGTACCACAGGAAGTGAAAATGATTTCAGCAGGACTTACATGAAGATAGTCTGCAACCTGTCTTCTTACATTTTCAATAAGGATTTTTGCTTCCTGACCAAAACTGTGTGTTGAAGACGGGTTTCCGAAATTCATTTTCATAGTGCCAACCATTGCATCTATAACTTCTTCTGCAAGCGGAGTGGTTGCGGCATTATCTAAATATACTTTATCCATTATTATTTTGAATATTTTAATTCTACGGAGGTAAACTTGTAATCTGCAGGAACAGTAAAAATAAACCAAGGACTGGAGATCACCTGAATTTCCATTCCGCCTGAGGGTTCTCCGGCCGGAACTTCTACATACAGAATCTGGTTTTTCACAGATATACTTTTGATCTCTTCAATTTTATGGCTCCCTGATCTGAAGGTTCCCAAATTGTATAAAACGACTTTTTTGTTTTTCGGAAACTGCGGGTATTTGATATACGATTCATTTCCCAGGTCTGCAATTCCAAAACTTCCTTTAATAATAGTACGAAAATCTGTTTCGTCTTTAATGATTTTAAAGCCGGGCGCCTCAGCTCCTCCCTGAGATTCAGAGACAAGAAGTTCCGTATTTTCCTGTACAGCAGAAGATTTCTGAGTTGAACAGCTCATAAAAATTACTGCACATGCTATTAACAGGCTTTTCATTTTTTACAATTTTATCTCCCAAAATTAATGAAAAAATTGGTAATGTCCCTCATTTGCCCATTTCAACATTGGCCGATCTCCTGAAGTATCCCCAAATGCAATAATTTTATCGTATTTAGAATCGTTGATTTCTGCTTTAATTCTTACCAGTTTTTCTTTCCCGTTGCAGTTTTTTCCTACAAAATTTCCTGTGAAAACCCCGTTCTTAAACTCTGCCCGCGTAGAAACAAGCTCCATTTTCAGTTCATCAGCGAAAGGCTTCACCCAAATATCTAATGAAGCAGTTACCAATAAACTTTGTGTATTATTCCTATCGATATTTTTTATAAAGTCTAACGCATTTTCCCTCACTATTTTAGGATAATGCTGGTCAAAAAACTGTTTAGATTTCTGTTCTATTTTTTCCTGGGTCTGTCCTCTTAAAATGGAACCGATAAAGCTTTTTTTTACTTTTTCCGTTTCGGCCAGTTTCAGTTTCAGCAGAATAAACAGAGGTACATGTCTTAAAAATTGTATACGGTATTTTGTAGAATCGTAAAATTTAAGATACATAAACATGGTATCTTTATACGTCAAGGTTCCGTCAAAATCAAAACAATACAATTTTTTCATTTTTTTAAAGCTTTAATTTTTTGAATATAAACTCAGGAATATTCCTGATAATCATCATAATAACACTCCAAACCGGCAAAACATATGCCACGTTTTTCTCCTTTTTGAAGGCTTTATAAATACACGCAGCGGCCTGTTTGGGAGTCGCTGTCAACTTCGGATTCAAAGGAAGTCCTTCTGTCATCTTAGTGGCCATAAACCCTGGTTTTATGGTAAGAACATGTACTTTTTTATCAAAAAGATAGTTTCTCAAACCACTCAAATAAGCTGTAAAAGCTGCTTTAGCGCTTCCATAGATAAAATTACTCTGCCTTCCTCTGTCTCCTGCCACGGATGAAAGCCCGATAATCGTTCCGGATCTTCTGCTTTCAAACTTATGGGCAAAATAATTCATCACAGGAACCAGTTTCGAATAATTGATGTCAATGATACGTTCTGTATTTCGATTATCATACAATCCTTCTTCTGTTCCATCACCTAAATATCCTACGGCACAAAATAATACATTTGAATTGATATTATCAAATCTATTGTAATCAATTTCTTTCGTCAGATCCAGTTCAATGACTTCCGCCTGCTGCAGAAACTTTACATCAATATGTCTAGCAAAACGCTCTGTAGTTTCTTTATTTGAGGTAAAAAGATAGATTTTTTCAAACTTTTCTCCTTCCTGAAGTGCTTTTTCCACAAAAGCCTGTGCCACTTCAGATGTACTTCCCAGAACTATCATTATGAGTTATTATTTATGATTCTTTTGTGCTGTAAAGACACAAATTTAGGATTTTGAATATTTTTCAGGTAGCTGGTCAATGATGATCTGCTCATACTGTCTTTGGTAAGATAAATTCTTCCTCCAAACTCCTGAACAATAGCATCAAGCTGATCTACCAGTTTTTTCAGTTTTGAATTGACTTTAAAATCCAGAGCCAGTGTATACCCTTCCACAGGGAATGAGTTGTAGGCCTGAGGATTGTTCTTTCCAAAAAGTTTTAAAACCGCTAAGAATGATCCGTTCCCGCTATTGGCAATCGTTTCAAGAATTCTTTTCATTCCTTCTTTTCCGGTTTCTTTAGGAATCACCATCTGATACTGTATAAAACCGGATTTCCCGTAGATCTTATTCCAATCTGTGATGGCATCCAAAGGATAGAAAAACGTCTCATAGTCGATAAAGTTTTTTACTTCTTTTTTAGACTGTTTTTTATAGTAGAGCCAGTTGAATATTTTAACGGTAAGGGCATTCAGTACAAATCCCGGAAAATAAAAAGGAACTGTAGGCTGTAATTTTTTCTTCAACCGTAGGGGTGTTTTTGAAAAACTCTGTGGAAGTTCATGCTGAAAAGCGTGCTCTCCTCTCATCAGAATACTTCTACCAATATTTTTTCCTTTCTGAAGGCAATCAATCCATGCAACAGTGTAGGTCCAGTTTTCACTTTCTTCAAACAGTTTAAATATTTCATCCAGATTATCTGCTTTTATACTTTCCTGACGAATGTATGCAGATTCTATATTTTTAAGTTTAAATTTCGCTGTAAGAATGATACCGGTAAGTCCCATTCCTCCAATGGTAGCCCAAAACTTTTCTGAATTTTCTTCTCTGGAACAGGTAATAATTTCCCCGTTCTCAGTCATGAGCTTAAATTCAATCACATATTCTGAAAAGCATCCTTCTGCATGATGATTTTTTCCATGAACATCGGAAGCAATAGCACCTCCTACTGATACAAATTTTGTCCCGGGAGTTACATACAGAAAATATCCTTGCGGAACAGCTATTTCCAGTACATCGGAAAGCAGTACTCCGGATTCACATTCTATGATCCCGTTCAAGCGGTCAAAATTGATGAACTTATTTAATTTTTTTGTTGAAAATATAGATTCTCCCAGCGAAGCATCTCCGTAACATCTTCCATTCCCTCTTGCAATAACTTCGTTGTGATTGAGTACAAATTCTTTTATTTTTCTGAAACTGTCCTCGGATCTCATTTCCTTCTCTACTATGGGAAAGTTTCCCCAGTTTGTAACTTTCTGTATGAAATTAGGCTTCATTTCTTAAAATAAATTTGAATTAAAAATGCAACTACCCAAAGCAACAGAGTAACCTGTATATAACGGTCTCTGTAAACAATTTTTGTAGGAGATTCTGTCCTGTTATAAACCAATGTCTGCTGAAGATATCTTAACAATGCGAACACAACGAAAATCACCGTATAGAAAACCCGTTCATGAAATCTTTCCTGAACTTCCGGAGACAGTGTAAACATCAGATAACAAATGATAGCTAACGTAATAGAAATGGATAAGGCAATATCGGCAAACTGAACGTTATATCCATCCAGAGCTTTTCTTGTTTTTCCTGAAACCTGAGCATTGATAAGCTCTCCTCTTCTTTTCCCGATAGCCAGTACTAATGCCAATACAAACGTTAACAGAATCGCCCATTGCGAAATACTGATTCCGGTAATATAACCTCCAGCCAGTACACGCAATACAAATCCTATGGCAATAATAAAAATATCAATGATAGGAACATGTTTAAGCCTAAAAGTATAGGCAAGATTCATTACCACATAAAACCCTATGATGATGGCAAATTTCCAGAGTAGCTCATGGAAATAAAGTTTTGTAAAGAATACAAGAGCAATATCTACAACAATAAGACCGATAAGAATTCCTATGGCTTTTGATTTTGAAATAGCTCCACTCGCCAAAGGTCTTCTCCTTTTTTCAGGATGTTTTTTGTCTGCTTCAATATCATTATAATCATTCAGGATATACACCACACTGGCAGCAAGCGAAAATATAACAAATGCAAAAATGCTTTTGAGAAGCAGATCTATATTGGTAATATTACCTGAAAAGAAAAGAGGGACAAATACAAAAAGGTTTTTCACCCATTGCTCCACACGGAGCAGCTTTAAATATTTCTTCATTTATGTTATTTCAAATACAAAAATAATAAATTCAAAGTTTCTAGCATAAAAATACAAAAAAAACCGCCGGGGCGGTCTTTTACGAAAATATTTATATATTAAATTAACTATTGGCCTTGTTTGGCATCGTTAATCATTTTTTCATTGGCAGTAATAGCAAACTCTACTCTTCTGTTTTTAGCTCTTCCTTCGTCAGTATCGTTGCTTGCTACAGGCATTGCTTCTCCTTCACCTTTTGTAAACATTCTGTTTGATGCAATTCCTTTTCCTGATAAATATGCTTTCACAGCATCAGCTCTTCTCTGAGAAAGTTTAAGGTTGTAAGCATCTGCACCTTTGCTGTCTGTGTAACCATAGATATTGATATTTGTATCTGGGTTATTAACCAATACTTCAGCTAATTTATCAAGGTTTGTTTGGGCTACCGAAGTAAGGTTTGAAGAGTCAAAAGCGAAGTTAACAATACTTTCATTCATTGTTACTTTAATACCGTCTCCTACTCTTTCTACCTGAGCACCTGGTAAAGTTTCTTTAATATCTTTTGCCTGCTTATCCATTTTGTTACCGATAACGTTACCAGCAACACCTCCGATAATACCTCCTAATACAGCACCAATAGCACCGTTTCCTCCTTTACCTACATTATTACCAAGGATACCTCCCAGTACTGCCCCTGAAGCAACACCTACGGCTGTACCTCTTTGTTGGTGATTTGAATTCTGAACGGCTTCACAACTTGTCAATAATAATGCTGATGACAAGAAAAGAGCTCCTACGTATGTTTTTGTAAATTTCATTTTTTTTGATCTTTTATGTTGATAAATTATTTCATTCCTGCTCTCTGGAAGTTGTAAACTACTTTTACATTACCTCCTTCAAAAGGAACATCTTGCTCAAGCGAAAACTGATCTGTAGTCTGATTGATCAGAGTAAGGCTGTACCCCGCTGTATTTTGTTTTGCTTTTGTACCTGAAGCAATTTTTTTAAACATAAACGTATTACCGCCTTTTACTTCAAATTTGATAGGCTGTGTAATTGCCGGGCAATCTCCACCTCCGTTTAAAGTATACGCTCCTGTCCAGTTATTAGGAATCAATCTCCAGTGGCTTCCTACGAAGCACTGTGCGTCTGCGCCTTCGTCAAAAGGTTTAATTTTATAACCTTTATCATAATCTATGCTCACAATCTGCCAGTCTCCTTTTATTTTCAGGAAATCTGCTCTTTGATTTTGAGATGTAGCTGCTTTGTTAACAGAGGAACACGAAACTGCAAAAAGTGATGTTCCCAACATCCCTGCAAGTAGTAACTTTTTCATTTTGTTGTTTATTATTTTGTTACTATAAAGTTACAAAAAACCGTGCCAAAATTTAAAATAAAAAATAAAAAGTCCGAAAAAATTCGGACTCTTTATGATTTCTCCTTAAACACAGGGAGATAAATTATTTTTTAACAGCCTTTTTTACGGATTTCGAAGGCTTGGTATTACTTGACGGCTTACTCCCTTTGTAGAAATTGGTATAAGCGTATTCTGCAGCTTTTTTCAGGTCGATCACTCCACCCGCCTGGGATTGGTCTCCAAATCCATCTGCTGTACTTGGGTTACTGCTTTTTACAAGCGCTTCAATGATCTGATAAGGCTTCAGATCTGGCATATAAGCTAATAAAACAGCTGCTCCTCCGGCAACTACAGGTGAAGCCATAGAAGTACCCTGAAGGTATTTATATTGATTTTTAGGAACGGTAGAATAGATTTCCTCTCCCGGAGCAAAAACATTTACCATTTTCTTATTATAATTAGAAAAATCGGCTCTCAAGGCATTGTTTTTATTAGTACTTGCCCCTACCACAAGAACGTTGCTTACAAATGGTTTTTCATCAGTAACGTTTTTAAAGTTGGTAGGATATGCCAAATGTTCTGCTACATCTTCATTTTCGTTTCCAGCTGCTTTTACTAAAAGTACTCCTTTATCTTCAGCATATTTAAAAGCATCCCAAACCACATCTTTACCTGGAGAAACAGGTTTTCCGAAGCTCATGTTTAGAACTTTTGCTCCGTTATCAACGGCATATCTGATAGCATTAGCAACGTCTTTGTCTCTTTCATCTCCATTCGGAACAGTTCTTACAGACATGATTTTAGCAACTTTCGAGGCTACTCCATACTGAACTTCTTTTCCTTGTGGCAATCCGGCAATGATTCCTGCTACGTGGGTTCCGTGTTCTGCGTCTGCTCCTTCATAGTGATTATTTCCGTAGATTTTTTCAGAATAGTCATCATAGTTATCACCCACAATTTCTTTTCTTGGATCATAGGAAAGGTCATATTGTTTTGCTGCAGGCGCAAAATGATCGATTGCTTCTTTCATCTCCTCCTTCATCTTCTTTTCAAATTCCTCTGCAGATTTTCCTTTGAATTCCGGACTTTGAGAGATTTGTCCCAAGAAATCCAGGGCAATAGCATCTCTCTGATCTGTTGGGGCTTTAATAGCTGAAGTTGTTTCTGCAGTCACAGGCTTCCCTCCCAATAATTTTACCATATTAGGAATCAGCTCGTTTAGCATAGAATAGGTCTGAAAGCTTTGTTTTGCCTCGATACTTTTTTTATTGAACATATCTTTGGCCTTCATATACATATCAAACTCATCCTTCATTTTAGCCTGATTGGCTTTGTTCTTTGTGGAATCGTCTCCTTCGAAAACAGGCTTATATTTAGCAACAACTCTTGTTACCTCCATATTATCGATATCAATATCACCGTTTTTACCTCCTATAAAGTTCCATCCGTGTACATCATCAATATATCCGTTTCCATCATCATCTTTACCGTTTCCAGGAATTTCATTAGGGTTTGACCATAAGTTCTTTACCAATCCGGGGTGATCTACCTGTACTCCACTATCCAGAACTCCTACCACAACAGTTTTAGGCTTCAATCCTTTAGATTCTAAGTATTTATAAGCATTTGCCGTATTTACTCCATATACTTTTGAAGTTGCAAAATCTTTATGATACCATGTCATCAGATCTTTATCTTCGTTTGGATCAATACTTTTAGCTTTAGACTCCTGTGCAAAAGAGAAATTAAAGCCTGCTAAAAAAACTGCAGCTAATAATACCTTTTTCATATTTTGATATTTAATTTTTTAAAGACATATCCCAATCGCCACCTTCATGTGTTCTATGCTAAATATTTCCTTAATAGCGATGGTATGCTATAATTGTTTTATATTTTTTATATACACCAATGATTCCGGACCTTTATTACAAATAAGGTCAATAACCGAAAGGTCTTCCAAAAACCCTAATTTATCAGAAAACGTCTGGTAATAGTCTTCCATTTGAAATTCTGAAGGAACCTTTGCCGAAAACTTTTCTCTGAAATTGATACTTTCAGGATTTTTGATATATTCTTCATTCAAAGAGTGTGCCTTTTCTGTTTTCAATATCTGTTGGATTACTTCTATCCCTTTAAGGTTAAAGTCAAGAAGGAACTTTTCTTTAAGGTCAAATATTTTTCTGAATTTATCTTCATAATACTCGAAATACGGAGAGCTCTGATACGCTGTTTTGATTGATTTCCAATGAAGCGTTCTCCAGTCTTCACGGTAAGAGATTTCAACATCTTTATATTCTCTTTTTCCGTTATGATTGATAGGGATTATTAATGACAATTTCCCGTTGGCTCCATAGATGTTGGCTCTGTTTCTATAAGTCTGTTTGGGAAAGTTTTCAAACTGTTCCAGTACAATTTCACTCTCAGGATTTAAAAACACTGAAAACCATGAAATTGGTGGCATATAAAATGCCGGTAATAATACATTCTTCATATTCATAATACAAAAATGAAGTATTTTTTCAAATACTTCATTCTATTTTAAGTTTAATTTTTCTGTTAGTCGTCTTCAGTTTTTTTCTTTCCGAATAATTTCATGAAATATTCCCATCCGAAGAACAGGATCAGAATCATCGCTGCAATCCACCAGTAAGAGGTTTTATTGGCTTCTCCTGTATTGGTTGCTTTGAACATTCTTTCCCAACGGATTTTGAATGGCGCCTGATACGTAGAACTGCTGTCTGCAAAAGCACCCTGAAGGCTCATCCATGTGAACATTGGCTTTCCAACAATATTTTCTTCCGGAACAAAACCAAAGAATCTTGCGTCTAGTGAAGCATCCCTGTTGTCTCCTACCATCATATAATAATCCTGTTGAATAGTATATTGGCTGGCTTCTTTTCCGTTGATGAAAACTTTTCCGTTCTTTTTCTCTAAGCTGTTGTGTTCATATTCAGAAATAATCCACTGATACATTGGAAGTGTTTCCTGATTAATGGCTACAACATCTCCTTTTTTAGGAATTCTCACCGGACCGTACCAATCGGGATTCCAAGGTTTGTTAACTGGAAATATAGACTGTGTAGTATCTATACTTTTTGTATATGCTGATTTTTCTGCGTTTAATTTATATTGGATTGCAGGCATTCCTTTAGGCAAAATGCTTTCCTGCATATCAATTACATTTGGTAAAGCTTTAAGATCTTTAGCAATTTTATCAGTTAGTCCCTGAAAGGTATATTTAAACCCATTATTTGTTTGCTCTTCATTTACAGGAAGGAAACCGTAACCTTTATATAAAGCAGGGATGTCTAATTGTTCGCTCGTATTTATAACATATGCATGCTGTACTTCCTGATCACCTAAAACAGTTTCCGGCTTTCCATTTACAAAAAGTCTTCCGGCTCTCATTTCAAAAGTGTCACCTGCAGCAGCCACACATCTTTTTACGTAAGGATCTTTTCTATCAATTGCAGTATGTACGGAATCCTGAGGATAGTTGAAAACTACAACATCATTTTTCTGTGGTTTGTTGAATTGTAAAATTCTTGTGTAAGGAAGTTTTACTCCATCTACATAAGATTTGGGATCATCTTTCGGATTGCCTTTCTGTCCTGTATCCATAATTGTTCCCTGAAGGAAAGGTATAGCTACCGGACGCATCGGAAGTCTGTATCCGTAGCTCCATTTGTTAACAAAAAGGAAGTCACCTACCAGTAATGTTCTTTCCATAGATCCTGTAGGGATTCCGAATGGCTGTGTTACAAAAACGTGGATGATGGTAGCGAAAACTACTGCAAAGGTAATTGAACCAATGAATGTATCTTTCTTTTTATCATTTTTCTCTTCATCTGTAAGAAATAGCTCGTTGGCATTTTCATCTTCTAACTCTACATCTTTAGAATAGTTAATCACTGCCATATAAATAAATGGAAGGATTACGGTAAGAATCTGATCTTTGAAAAGTGTTTTCCCGAATTTTTTCACTAGATAAAGGTGAAAAACAGACATCATAATGGGCCCTACTATCGGAAGGTAAGAAAGAATTGCCCACCATTTCGGGTGTTTTGTTTCTTTCAGAATGATGAAATAGTTGTAAAAAGGGATAAAAGCAAATAAAGGGCTATAGCCCATTTTCTTGAACAGTTTCCAAGATGAAATACCCATCAATACGGATAGTATGAGGACATATACTGTATAAGTTAAAAAATAATTCATAAATTTTTGTGCCTATTCTTATGATATAAATGATAAAATGATGAGTAATAAATGATAAAAGCAGTCCGCTATTTACAATTCACTATTCATCATTTTCTGTTTTATTGGTCTGCAATTTACAGAATTTGTTACAAATTAAAGTCCCAAAACATCTTTCATTGCGAAGTTTCCTTTTTTATCTTTAATCCATTCAGCAGCTACTACAGCTCCCAATGCAAAACCGTTTCTGTTGAAAGCAGTATGTTTGATTTCGATTTCGTCTACTTCGCTTCTGTAATACACGCTGTGAGTTCCCGGTACTTCATCTTCACGTACTGCGAAAATTCCAAGCTGTTTACCTTCTGTTTCTTCCAGTTTCCATGCATCAAATTTCGGGTTGTTTTGAATGATTCCTTCGGCAATAGAAATAGCCGTTCCACTTGGAGCATCTTTTTTATGAATGTGGTGAATTTCTTCTAACTGACAAGAGTATTCATCTACATTTTTCATCAGATCGGCAAGCTTTTCGTTTAAGGCAAAAAATAAATTCACTCCTAAACTGAAGTTGGAACCATATAAGAAAGCTGTATCGTTATCTACAGCTAATTTTTCTATTTCATCTTTTTGATCCAGCCATCCTGTAGTTCCGCAAATCACCGGAATTTTATTTTCAAGGCAAGCTTTGATGTTTTCAAATGCTACTTCCGGTAATGAGAATTCAATCACAACATCCGGATTATTAAGATTCTCAGCAGTTGGGGTTTCCTTCAGGCGGGCAACTACTTCATGACCTCTCTTCTGTGCGATCTCATCAATGATCTTGCCCATTTTACCATAACCCACTAATGCTATTTTCATATGATCTTTTTATTTTTTTACTACTGCATTCAATCTTCAGATCTTTCTGCAGGTATGTTATATTTTAAAATCTGTAACTTAAACTGAATCCTGTTTTTGGAGCACTATATCCATACTGATCCTGGATTACTGATGGCTTAAAAACCAAATCCGGGTCATGACGGCTTTCGTAAAGGTGAGCATCTACTACAGCATCTACAATATTCAGAATATAGATCAACCCTGTAATAGCGATGGCATAATCCCTTTGTCTTTTGGCTCTGTCCTGAGCATTTCCCAAAGCTTTTTTGTCCAGCCACGGGTGACTGTCTACAAATTCATTAGGTGTACCATTCAGCTTTGCTACGTAATATTCACGATATTTTTTGTATTGGTTATCATTCCATACAGCAATACCGACTCCTGCTCCTACCGCTCCCCATACAATGGGAATTTTCCAGTACTTTTTGTTATAAAACTGTCCTAATCCGGGTAAAACTGCAGAATACAATCCTGCTCTGGTAGGATTAAGTTTTATCGTTTTTACCGTGGGGCCATTTGCTTTTTCAAGATCTTCAATAATCTTTGCCTCCGTCTTACTCGGCTTCACTAAACGTGATTCCTCTTTCGGAGGAGTCTGCATCCGAACGGTATCAATAGGTTTTACTTGTGAAGAGGCCAGTGCAGCAATACACAAGAAAAATGTGAAAAATATTTTCTTCATTTATTTAATATGGGATAAAATATATTCCAGCTCTTCTTCGTTTTTGAAGTCCAGAACAATTTTACCTTTTTTACCATTTCCAGAAGCTTTGATTTCCACTTTTACCTCTAAGATATCAGCGATGGTCTTCTGGGCTTTTTTATAGTTATTGGAAAGTTCCACTTTTGCTTTTTTTGCAGCGGGAGACTTTGGGTTCTTCAATACAGCAGCAGCCTGCTCTGCCTGACGAACGTTTAATTTTTCTTTGATAATCAGATCAAACAGAATCTGCTGATCTTCTTCACTTTCAAGACTGATAATAGCTCTTCCGTGTCCTGCAGAAATTTCACCGCTTCTGATGGCATTCTGAATATCCGGGTTCAGCCTTAATAATCTGATGGAATTGGTGATGGTACTTCTGTCCTTCCCTACTCTCTGGCTCAGTGTTTCCTGAGTAAGACCGATCTCTTCTAAAAGCCTATGATAAGTCAAAGCAATTTCGATAGCATCAAGATCTTCTCTCTGGATATTTTCCACAAGAGCCATCTCAAGAAGCTCCTGATCATTGACTAAACGGATATAGGCAGGAATCGTTGTTAACCCTGCAATTTTCGTTGCTCTGTAACGTCTTTCCCCGGAAATAATTTCAAACCTTTCACCGTCTTTCCTCAAGGTAATCGGCTGGATTACACCCAGGTTTTTGATCGACTGTGCAAGTTCGTTTAATGCTTTTTCATCAAAATAAGTTCTCGGCTGCGTCGGGTTCGGATAGATATCTTCAAGCGCAACTTCTACAATATTTCCCACAAACTTATCTGCTCCCTCATCAGTAGCGGAGTTGATCGTTGCTTTGGATTCTGCACTTAAAATGGCGCCCAAGCCGCGTCCCATAGCTCTTTTTTTGTCCTTCATAGATATAATTGATAAATGATGTTTGATAAGTGATGCCTAGCATTCACCTATTGGCCATTTATTATTAATTTAATTCTTTATTAAGTTTTCATTCTTTAAAAGAACTTCTTCAGCTAACTGAATATACTGAACTGCTCCTTTACTTTCTGCATCATAATTCAGGATACTTTCTCCAAAACTTGGTGCTTCACTCAATCTTACATTTCTGCTGATAATGGTTTCAAAAACCATTTCCGGGAAGTGTAGATTCACTTCTTCCACAACCTGATTGGATAATCTCAATCGGCTGTCATACATTGTTAAAAGAAGACCTTCAATTCCAAGATCTTTATTGTGGATCTTCTGAACATTTTTAACAGTATTCAAAAGTTTCCCCAGTCCTTCTAATGCAAAATATTCACATTGAATCGGAATGATTACAGAATCTGCTGCTGTAAGCGCATTGACTGTAATAAGACCTAAACTCGGTGCACAATCGATGATAATATAGTCATAATCATCTCTTACTGTAGCTAATGCTTTCTTCAGCATATATTCACGGTCTTCCTTGTCTACCAATTCTATTTCCGCAGCTACCAGATCGATATGTGACGGAATAATATCAAGGTTTGGAGTTGCCGTTCTTTTGATACAAACTCTTGTATCTGCACTGTGCTCCAGTAGATTATATGTAGAATACTGAACATCTTCCACACCCAGGCCGGAAGTTGCATTCGCCTGAGGGTCAGCGTCAATGATTAATATTCTTTTTTCCAATACTCCTAATGCTGCTGCTAAATTTACAGCGGTGGTAGTTTTACCCACCCCTCCTTTTTGATTAGCAATACCTATGATTTTTGCCATTATTAGAACTTTAAGTTTCAAAAATACACTTTTTTCTTTGCTCTCGGTAAGTGGGGAAAATCAAAATTGAGTTAAAATATTGTTAATAAGCAATTTAACAATAAAAAAAATTATCCACAAAAAAAATTCTTTGTGGATAACTATTTGAAATTTACTTTTCCGTATTAATTATCAAATTTCATGGAGATGGGAAATTTGAAATAACTTCTTACGTATTCTCCTTTTTTGTTTTTGGCGGGAATCCATTTTCCTTTATTGGAAATCATTTTAATTGTTCTCATTGCCTCATTATTAAAATCGGCGTTGGTTCCGTTAGCTTTTACCCCTGAGATGGTTCCGTCCATTTCTACAATAAAGGTAACTGTCGTTTTTACAACATCTTCTGATTCGACTCCTGAGCCGTCGAAGCTGTTCATTACTTTATTTCTGAAGGAGTCTATTCCTCCTGCAAAGCTGGCTTCTACGCTAGGATCTCTATCAATTACTGAAGGGTCTGTTTTTTCAACTACAGGATCAGCCTTTACTGCAGGCGGCCCATCACCTCCGATAACTCTTGGAACAATCGGAATATAGGTGGTATTTGGAGTTTCCTTACCTTCTGATGTTTGCGTGCTTGCTACCGCGTTTATTTTATCCTCTACTTGTTTTTCATTGGTAACTATTGCTTTAGGTTCCGGCAATGTGTTATCATATGTCTTTACAGCAGGAGCTGGCGGAGTGGGTTTTACAATTTGTACAGGTGGATCTTTCGGTCTTTCTACATCCTGAATATCAATAACATGCGGAAGGTTATAAATGGTTCCTGTAGGAGTTTCTACAGGTTTAAATGCAGAGATCACAAATGGTGTAATGGATACTGCTGCCATTAAACTTGCTCCTATAAAAAGTGCTTTGGTTAATATTCTATCTGATTCATTTCTTAATGCATAGGCACCATAGTCTTTATTGCGGTGCTCGAACAGAACTTCGTTAAAACGAAATTCCTGATTTTGGTTATGTTGTTTCATCACTACTACTATTTAAACTGTTAAAAATTGTGATTATTAGTTTTGTTAGCTCTTATCGATAAGCACTGTTGTAATATCAAAACATTTGCCAAAATTTTACCAAAACAACATAATATTAGAAAATTTTATGACAATGTTTAAATTTTAACATTTATAAATAGAAAATTTTTCGGAAAAACACTCTTATTTTTTCATAAAAACAAATAAGAAAAAAGAACACAAGTAACAGATTATTAAACTATTGTATAGAAGATTAAATAAGCAGCAGAAGAAGTGTAAGCGGTATTAATAGCCCCAAACCATTAATAATAATGAGAATAACAGAACTGATCTTAGTTTTCGAATAGCTTTTAGCAGCAAAATAAATGGCTCCTATGCTAAAAATCAAACTGCAGGCAATAAACAGAATCAGTAAAAAATCTGCACTTACATTTAGTGGCAAGCTTAAATAGATAATAATCAGAACGGCATAGGCAATGGTAAAATATAAGCTGATCACAATATTATCGAGAAAGCGTTGTGGTATTTTATTTTCTTCCATAATTTCTTATTTGCACTTTGTTTTAAGACAAAAGTATATAAAAATTAAAGATTGGAATAAGTATCCTTGTCAAGGTTTAAAACCTTGACAAGGATTGATTAATAAACCGGTAAAGTAAACTTTAAACAAAAAAAGAGACCATCCTATGATGATCTCTTTGTTATTTTAAGTCTAAAAATATTAGAATAATTCTTTTCTGATGATGTTCTGACTTCTTTCAGGACCTACAGAAACTAAGTATACATTGATTCCTAAATATTTCTCAATAAACTCGATGTATTTCTGAGCAGTGTCAGGAAGTTCATCATAGCTTCTTGCTTTAGTAATATCTTCGCTCCAACCTGGTAAATCCTGATAGATCGGCTCGTAGTTGTATAATTTTTCTGTTGAAGAAGTGAAATAATCGATGATTTTTCCGTCTTCAGTTTTGTAGTGCGTTACCACTTTCAGGTTTTCAATTCCTGTAAGAACGTCAAGCTTAGTGATTACAAGGTTGTTGATACCATTGATCATACAAGCATGTTTTAAAGAAACAAGGTCTAACCAACCTGTTCTTCTTGGTCTACCTGTAGTCGCTCCGAATTCACCACCGATCTGTCTGATTTTTTCACCCAGTTCGTTATCCAATTCAGAAGGGAAAGGTCCGTTTCCTACTCTTGTACAGTATGCTTTTGCCACACCAATTAAGTTCTGAAGTGCAGTTGGCGGAACACCAGCTCCTGAACAAACACCTCCTGTAGATGGAGAAGATGAAGTTACATATGGATACGTTCCGAAGTCGATATCAAGCATTAATGCCTGTGCTCCTTCGAATAAAACGTTTTTACCGTCTCTGATTGCTTCGTTCAGCTCTAATTCAGTATCAACGATTCTATCCTGAAGTTGTTTTCCGATTTCTAAATATTCATTGTAGATTTCTTCAACGTCTAAAGTTGGTTTTCCGTAATATTTTTCAAAAAGAGAATTTTTAACTTTTAAGTTTTTCTCGATTTTATCTCTTAAAATTTCAGGATTTAAAAGGTCTACCATTCTGATCCCGACTCTTGCAATTTTATCTTCATAACAAGGTCCGATTCCTTTTTTGGTAGTTCCAATTTGTGTTCCTCCGTGTTCCTCTTCACGGTAAGTATCCAAAAGGATGTGGTAAGGCATGATTACATGCGCTCTTCTGCTGATAAAGATATGATCTGTTCTCAAGCCTTTGCTCTCGATCTGACCAACTTCTCTAATAAAAGATTTAGGGTTTACCACTACTCCGTTCGCAATGATACATTTCCCTTTGCATTGAAGAACTCCTGAAGGAAGAAGGTGCAAAACGAATTTTTCTTCACCCACATAAACCGTGTGACCAGCGTTGTCTCCACCCTGGAAACGTACTACATAGTCCGATTTTGCTGATAAAACATCCGTGATTTTTCCTTTGCCTTCATCTCCGTACTGAAGACCTACAACTACATAAGTTGACATATTTTACTTTTGTTTTTAGATTCGTGCAAAATTACTTTTAAAAAATTGGGTGAGCAAATTTGAGAGGAATTTTATTTTGGGGTGGGGTGGAAATGATAATAATTTTTTACTTTATCATCACTATATTTGGTTTATTACAATTATACTTATGAGTCAATCTCAAAAACATCATTTTTTACCCGTATTTTATCTTAAAGGATTTGCAAATGAAAATGAACAATTTAAAATCTTCAATGTAAAAACAAAAAGATTTAAGCAAAAAGGAAATTTTTTTCTCCTTCTTCTCATTTTTACATTCTTAAGGATTATACTATTACGACAGATTAGTATATGAAGATGATTATATTTTCCCTATCTCAAAAAGCAGAATTTTTATGAAAAGAAATTTAATCATCAATTACATTATCTCATAGATCTAATCTTGTTAAAACAATCGATAAATTATTGAGCAACAAGTGATGAAAGTTATGTTGATTTTTTAATGGATCTTGATAAAGAAAACAATTATTCTTTAGATGAATATAAAGAAATACTATTCAATAACTTATTTTAATTTTTTTTGATAAAATACCAAAAATTGGTATCTTTGATTAAAATTAACACAATGCCAAAAAACACATCCATATTATTAGGGGATTATTTCGACAACTTTATCAGCCAACAGATCAAATCCGGAAAATTTTCTTCCGCCAGTGAAGTTGTAAGAACAGCTTTAAGAATGTTCGAACATGAAGAATCTAAAAAAACAGAATTAATCAACGAATTAAAAAAAGGTGAAAAATCTGGTTTTGTTGAAAATTTTGACCGTAAAGAATTTTTGAAAAATCTTCATCAAAAACATTCTGCTGAATAAATGAAATATAAAATCAGCAAAGAAGCGTTAAAAGATTTAGAAAAAATCTGGCTGTACACCTTCGAAACTTGGTCAGTAAAACAGGCAGATCATTATTTTGATTTGTTAATGAATGATATCGAATATTTATCTGCAAATCCAATGTCTGGAAAAGATTACAGTGAAATCAAAAAAGGATATTTCCGTTCAAGGGTGAAATCTCATTTTATATTTTATAAAATCAATCTTAAAAATGAAGAAATTGAAATCATAAGAATTCTTCATCAACAAATGGATATTTCATCAAGATTAGATGAATAGAAAAATCATTAATTCTGTATCTTTAATTACCCTTCAAACCAAAAGAGAATCCCCCATGAGACCACTCCAAAAATCAGGATACCTATCTGCAACCACAGACGATCAAACCCAACTCTTTTACACTTTATTTTCTCCGGAAACAGTAAAAGCCACCCTACTCATCGTTCACGGCATGCAGGAACACAGTGGAAGATATGCAGAGATTGCAGAATATTTTACAGCTCATGGGATTGCTGTATTGACGTATGATCATTTGGGACACGGAAAATCTGTCAAAGAGAAAAAAGAGATTGGCTTCTTTCAGCTTGAAAAACCGGATGAGAGACTTGTTGCAGATGCAGAAATGATGGCAGATCATCTTGCAAAGCAGTTTCCGGAGGTTCCTCATTTTATTATGGGACATTCGATGGGATCTTTTATCACCCGTTGTCTCCTTCAAAAGGCTAGCAATAAGTTTGCAGGAGCTGTCATTACGGGAACCGGCGGCCCTTTACCGGGAATAGATCTATTGAGAGCTTATTTATCATTAACCAATACCATCGCCCCACGTCATCGTACTTTTTTGAATTCTGTTTTTACGAGTGTCAATAACAAGCATTTTAAAAACGATAAAGATTTCAGTGACACCAGCTGGCTCAGTGTAAATCCTAACAACAGAAAAGCTTTTGAGCAGGACGAGCTTTGCGGGATTCCGTTTACTCATAATGCTTTTTATACTTTATTTACTATTTATAAAAAGGCTACAGCGAGAAACTGGGCTTCTTCTATTTCAAAGTCATTTCCTTTTTTATTTGTAAGTGGACAGAATGATCCGATTGGCGATTTTGGAAAAGGGGTAATGCATACCGTCAACAACTTAAAGGCTGAGGGTTTTCAGCATGTGGACGTGAAGATCTATCCGGAAATGCGTCATGAGATTTTGAATGAGGAAATACGGGAGCAAGTGTTGAATGAAATTGGTCATTGGATTTCAAAATATTAAAAATTCCCGCAGATTTTATAAAATTAAAAAGCATGAGAATACATATTTTCGGAGCTTCCGGTTCCGGAGTTACAACATTAGGGAAGGCATTGTCTGAGGAACTCCATATTGAATACTTCGACAGTGATGATTTTTTCTGGCTTACCACATCCAACCCCTTTACAGAAAGACAAGATCCTGAAATAAGAAACGCGGCTGTTTCAGATAAACTTCACTCCACAGACAACTGGATTTTTGGAGGTTCAATCATTCATTGGGGTGAAAATGTATTTCCGGCATTCGATCTGATTATATTTCTCTATCTGCCTTCTGAACTCAGAATGGAAAGACTGAGAGAAAGGGAATACGAAAGATATGGTGATGAAATGATTACCAGTCCGGAAAGAGCCCAAAAATTCCAGGAGTTTATGGATTGGGCTAAAGATTACGATCACAACACCGGTATTGCGAACAGAACTTTAAAAGCCCATTTGGAATGGCTGTCCGGGATGAATACTCCTTTAATTGAGCTCTCAGGTGATTACGAACTGCACCAGAAGATGGATATTATTCTGAATAAAATAAAACAGCCTATATAGAGATTGCTTCATTTTCCTCGCAGTGACTGGTACTTGAAAAGGAATTGTTAATTTAGGACACTGAAAAAAATCAATACCTGTGACCATAGAAGAACTTATAAAAGAAAAGATTTATCTGGATGCGATTAAGAAAACGAAGAAATAATTCATAAAAATAAAAAACCTGGAAATTGATCTCCAGGTTTTTTATGATAGGTTTTGGCTAAAGCCAATGGATTCTTATTCTATATTTAAAGACGGGCTAAAGCCCGTCCCTATTGAATACCAACTACATTATTCATTCGCAGAAAACAAATAATTAGCCTTTCGCAGAAACCTCATAATATTTAGATTCCTACGGAATGACAAAGTATGAATACAGTTCTTAATCCAACAAAACCTCACTATTCACACCAATCTCTTTCAGGAAAACTTCATCATGCGAAATCACCAGCAGAGTTCCATGATAATCTTTGATAGAACTGGTGAGAATCTCTACATTCTGAAGATCCAGGTTATTGGTTGGCTCATCAAGAATAATCATATCAGGTGCCTTATTGCTGATGGAAAGTCCGCAAAGAAGCAACCGCAAACGTTCACCTCCACTCAGCATTCCACATTTTTTGTCCCAGGTATCTTTCCAAAACAAAAATCTTGACAATAATGTTTTCACTTCAGATTCCTGTAATGCACTGTCATTGAAGGTCTGAACAAAGTCATAAAGCGTTGAATCATGATCAATCAGAGAATACTCCTGATCGATATAGATACTGTTGAATTCTGCCCTTGTTATTTTCCCTTCCAAAGGCTTACTATTTCCCAGCAGAAGCTTGATCAGCGTAGTTTTTCCGGAGCCATTGGAACCTTTAACTGAGATTCTATCACCGCTTCGCAACTCAAGGCTGATATTTTCTTTCCAGAGTTTTTCCTTTCCATAATTGAAGTTAATAGCTTCAGCAGCCACAAGTATTTTTCCTGAATGCAGATTGGAATCATTAAAATTCACTTTCATCTGATCCGAATTTTTTAAAGAGTAACGCAGGTCTCTCAAATCATCAGAAATACCACTGATTTTCTCAGCGTGTACACTTTTCAGTTTTGAACTGTTTTTTTCAGCATTATTACGAAGCGTATTCATCATAATCCTCGCTACTCCTGATTTTTCCTGCTTTCCTTTGCCTCTTGCATCCAGCTTTTGTTTTCGTTCCAGGGTTTCCCTTTCCTTTTCTTTTGCTTTTTTCAGAGCTCTTTCTTTCGAGTGAATATCATTATGCAAAGCTTCCTCCTCCACTTCTTTTTGTTCAGCATAGAAATCGTAGTTCCCTCCATAAGATGCAATTCCCTGATTACTTAACTCAAATATGACATCAACGAGATTGAGCAAGGTGCGGTCGTGGCTTACAATAACAACTGTTGCATCTGTTTTGTCAATAAGGTCATACAGGAGCTTCCTTCCCTCAAGATCCAGATGATTGGTAGGTTCATCCAATATGATAATATCAGGTTGGCTGATCTCAATTCCGGCAAGAAAAACTTTGGTCTTTTGCCCGCCACTCAAGCCTTCCAGTTTTTGAGACAGTCCAAAATTGTCAAGTCCCCAATGTTCCAGGGCATGCCGGCACCGTTCCTCAATATCCCAATCGTCATTGAGAATTTCAAAAAAAATTTCATCCACCTCTCCTTCGGTAATTTTTTGGAGAGCGTGAAGTTTCTGATCTATTTTCAAACACTCAGCAATGCTAAGATGATTAAAGTTCCCGAACATCTGAGGAACATAAAAAATATCACCATGGATATTGATATTCCCTTTTAAAGGCTGTATTTCGCCAGCAATCATTTTCAACAGGGTTGATTTCCCCATGCCGTTGCTTCCCACCAAAGCTGATTTGGTGTGAGATTGTATTGTTAAATTGATATGATTAAATAGAAGATTTCCTCCCGGAAACCCAAAGGATATATTTTGCAGTAAAATCATGATTTCTTTCTTAATAATGGTTGAACACCAGCAACATCTTTGTTACCGTCTTATTGAATCTGAAAGAAATGATATCCTACATGTCTGTATTTTGGGTTTTGAAAGAACAAAGATAGTAATTTTTGAGAACATTCAATTTTCGTCAATAATCAGGACATTTATCATCCCTTCTTCCACTCCTTTTTTAAACACGTATTTTTCTGAATCATTTTCAAAGTGCTTTTTTTGAAGCTATACCTTTCTATCTCATCAAAAAGCTCACCCTTATTATGATTTAAACAGACTTCATCTCATTATTCAATTCTACAGTCCTGAAACCACCAAACTTTTCAAACTGATAAAAACAGGAAAGTATTTTAATCAAAAATCCGTAACTTTGCCTCCTACTAAAAATTTTATGGAAAGCATTAAAGTTCACGACAAAACTTTCGTTCCTTATTTAAAGGATGCCGAAATTCAGGAAATTGTAAAAGAGACAGCGTTAAGAATTTATGAAGATTACAAAGATGAAGTACCTGTTTTCATTGGTGTTTTAAATGGGGTGGTAATGTTCTTCTCAGATCTTTTAAAATATTACCCGGGGGAATGCGAAATTGCCTTCATTCAAATGAGTTCTTATGTTGGAACTGAATCTACAGGGATTGTTTATCAGAAAATGGAGCTGACTAAAGATGTAAGAGACCGTCACATTATTCTTGTAGAAGATATTGTAGATACAGGAAACACGGTTGAAAGTCTTTTCAAATATTTTAAGGAAACACAACGTCCTAAATCTGTAAAGCTGGCTAGTTTCTTACTGAAACCTGAGATTTACAAAAAGGATTTCAAGTTGGATTATATCGGAATGGAAATTCCAAACAAATTTGTACTTGGATACGGCCTTGATTATGATGAATTGGGAAGAAACCTACCTAATTTATATCAATTGGAAGACGGACAAATCAACCATTAATTATTGTCATTAGCTACTGGCTATTGGCTGTTAGCTTTAAACTTAATCGAAATAAAAGTAAAATATTAACTTAAAAAAGCTAAAAGCCAACAGTGTATTACTAACGGCTGGAAGCGTATCAACATTATGATAAACATTGTTCTGTTCGGCCCTCCAGGAAGTGGAAAAGGAACACAAGCTCAGAATCTAATCGAGAAATTCAATTTAAAACAGGTTTCAACAGGTGATCTTTTCAGATACAATATGAAAAACGACACTGAACTTGGAAAACTGGCTAAGTCATACATCGATAAGGGAGAATTGGTTCCGGATCAGGTAACAACAGATATGCTGATCGACGAGATCAAAAAACCTACTGATACCAATGGTTTTATTTTTGACGGATATCCAAGAACAACTGCTCAGACAGAAGCTTTGGAAACCATCGTAAAGGAAGTACTGAATGACGATATTGACATCTGTCTTTCATTGGTAGTAGAGGATAAAATTTTGGTTGAAAGACTTCTTAAAAGAGGAGAAACCAGCGGAAGATCAGACGACAGCAATGTAGAGATCATTGAAAACAGAATTAAAGAATATTATACTAAAACAGCAGAAGTTGCCGAGCTTTATAAGCAGCAGGGTAAATATGTAGAGGTAAACGGTGTTGGAGAAATTGATGAGATTTCCCAAAAACTTTTCGCTGAGGTAGAGAAAATTAAATAATCGGGATACGGGTGCGGGATAGAAAATTTCGTCCCGTAGCCTGCAACTCGCAACACAAACTATATGTCTAACTTTGTAGATTACGTAAAGATCCATTGTAAAAGCGGACACGGAGGTGCTGGTTCTGCCCACCTTCGCCGTGAAAAGTATATTCCTAAAGGTGGTCCTGACGGTGGCGACGGAGGTCGTGGAGGTCATGTCATCATGAGAGGAAATGCTAATGAATGGACTTTGCTTCCACTTCGATACACCCGTCACATAAAAGCAGAACGAGGTGAAAACGGAGCAAAAAACCAGCTGACAGGAGCTGACGGTTCTGATATTTATATCGATGTTCCCATTGGGACTATCGCTAAAAATGAAGAAGGTGAAATTATCGGAGAAATCCTTGATGACAAGCAGGAAATAATTCTGATGCAAGGAGGGAAAGGTGGAAGAGGAAATGAATTTTTCAAATCTTCTACCAATCAGACTCCAAGATATGCTCAACCCGGAATGGATGGTGAAGAAGGCTATGTGGTCTTCGAGCTTAAAATTTTGGCCGATGTAGGACTTGTTGGATTTCCAAATGCTGGAAAATCTACACTTTTAGCATCTGTTTCAGCAGCAAAACCAAAAATTGCCAATTACGCCTTTACCACTCTGACTCCTAACCTTGGAATTGTGGATTACAGAAATTACAAATCATTTGTAATGGCTGATATTCCGGGAATTATTGAAGGAGCAGCAGAAGGAAAAGGATTAGGACACAGATTCCTGAGACATATTGAAAGAAACTCTATCTTGCTATTTTTAATTCCTTCTGATTCTGAAAATCATTTCCAGGAGTTTAAAATTCTGGAGAATGAATTGAAAGAATACAATCCTGAACTTTTGGATAAAGACTTTATTGTTTCTGTTTCAAAATCTGATCTTTTGGATGATGAGCTGAAGAAAGAAATTGCAGCAGAGTTTCCTGAAAACAAGCAGCCTTTGTTCTTCTCAGGAGTTACCGGAGAAGGCCTTATGGAGCTTAAAGATGCTATCTGGAAGCAATTGCACGGATAGGAAAAACATTGATTCACCAGTTTTATTTTACAATGGAACTGCAACATACAAAACAGCCTTAGAAAAATCTGAGGCTGTTTTTTTATACAATTAACTCTATTTCTTTTAGACAATATTTTAAACCATTAAGAATGGATTAAGAAATAAAGTATAGTTAAGATGAATCATTCCGATTTTTAAGCGTACAGCGAAGCTTATCTTCATATTCTTAACACCTTCATCGTATCTTAATGGTTCAAATAAAGGGTTAATTTATATTTTATATTAAACCATTAAGAAGATTTAAGAAATAAAGAGTAGTTAAGATGAATCATTCCGATTCTTAAGTATAAAGCGGAGCTTATCTTCATATTCTTAACACTTAATACAATCTTAATGGTTCAAATAAAAGGTTATCAGGTTTTCCATTTTATATTTAACATAAAAACAAAAGAAGAGTTTCTCTTTTTGGAACAATTATTGAAACATCCTCTGAAATTGAAAAAAACTATGAAATATTTACTAGCCTTTTGTGCATCTATATTATTATTTTCCTGCACTTCTCAAAAAGTAAACTCCAAATATTCTACCATTGAATATGAGGCTACTCCATGTTTTGGATTCTGTCCTGTCTTTAAAATGACCATCAGTGCCGACAGAACAGCCGTTTTTGAAGCGGAACATTTTAATTTCAATGACAAACCTTCAAAAGACGAGTTTTCAAAGCCACGTGAGGGAACTTTTAAAGGAACCATCAAAGAAGAAGATTACAATAAACTCATCAGTTTACTGGATGGACTGAATGTAAAAAGCTTAAACGACAAATATGGTGAACGAAATATTACCGATCTTCCAACCTCTTATTTAAGAATCAAATTCGCAGACGGAACTTCAAAAAACATTGAAGACTATGGAAAACACGGAAGTGAAAAGCTTTCAGAAGTCTATCAGTTTTTTGAAAACTTAAGAAAGAACCAACAATGGAATAAAGTGAAATAGTTTCACTAAAAAATATTTAAATTATCTTTGTAACAGTAATTCCTTCATTTGGAGGAATTATTTTTTTGTAAAATTAGTAACCATTTAAAATAAACATGAAGAAGAACATTTTTTTTCTTGCAGCAGTGGCTTTCTCAGCACTGTTTAATGCCCAAGAAAACACAAAAGACCAGGCATCTATGAGCTTTGGTGTAAAAGGAGGATATTCCTTATCCAATATGAAATTTTTTGGAACTGGACTGGATTCAAAATCCTATTTCTATGCAGGTATCGTAGCAGAACAACCTTTATCCTCTAAATTTGGTTTGCAGGCTGAATTACTGTATACTCAATTGGGTGGTAAAGATGCTTATCCCTGGTATGAGTTGGTGGGTAATGAAGTGGTAAACATGGGTAATATGAACTTTGATTACAAGTTCAATCAGATACAGGTTCCTATTTCAGTAAAATACTATATTGTTCCACAGCTTTCTGCATCTGCAGGAATCAACTTAGGGTTTAACATATCATCCAAAGTAAAAATGGATAATCTTTTTGATGAGTCAGAAACCCACAATTACGAATCTTTAAAAACCTTGAATTTATTTCCTTTCCTGGGGGCAGAATATAAAATTAATGAAAAGTTTTTTGTGGACGCCAGATACAATTTCAATTTTATAGAAATGAATAAAAGCAATACAGTTCCTATTAAAATTGGATTTCTGCAGGCTGGTGTAGGATATAAATTTAAATAAACTTCAGATTTTCATATCAATAAAATGGCTGCTCATATTGGGTGGCCATTTCTGTTTTCGCATAGTAAATAAGTCTAAAAAAGTGGAATAAGATACTTAAAAATATTTAGACTACCTTTGCAAAATGTAATTCTTTCAGACTGAAGGAATTTTTATTTAAATTTTAAAATAATTCATTTGAATTTTACAGACTTAAACTTAATAGAACCTATTGCAAAAGCAATCCAGGAACAGGGATACACGACTCCTACTCCTATCCAGGAAAGATCTATTCCTGATATCTTAGAAGGCAGAGACTTTCTAGGTTGTGCGCAGACAGGAACAGGAAAGACAGCTGCTTTTTCCATCCCTATTCTACAGAATTTATCCAAAAATAAAATTCCCAATAAACATATAAAAGCATTAATCCTTACTCCAACCAGAGAACTGGCCATTCAGATTGAGGAAAACATTAATGCTTACGGTAAATATCTTCCATTAAAACAACTTGTTATTTTTGGAGGGGTAAAACAAGGAAACCAGGAAGCTGCTTTGAGAAAAGGAATTGATATTCTGGTAGCAACACCAGGAAGACTTCTTGACTTTATTGCTCAGGGCATCATCAGCCTGAAAAATCTTGAGATCTTTGTTCTTGATGAAGCAGACAGAATGCTGGATATGGGATTTGTACATGATGTAAAAAGAATCATCAAACTTTTACCTCAGAGAAGACAGACTTTATTCTTTTCAGCAACAATGCCGGCTGAAATCCAGAAACTGGCTAATTCTATCTTAAACAATCCTATAAAAGTAGAGGTTACTCCCGTTTCTTCTACAGCGGATACCATTAAACAATCTGTGTATTTTGTAGAAAAAGATAACAAACTGAATTTGCTTTCTCACATTCTGCAAAATGACATTTCAGATTCTGTATTGGTATTTGCAAGAACAAAACATGGTGCAGATAAGATTTCCAGAAAACTTCAGAAAGACGATATTTCTGCTGAAGCCATTCATGGTAATAAATCTCAGAATGCGAGACAAAATGCTTTGAACAACTTCAAATCCGGGAAAACAAGAGTTCTTGTTGCCACGGATATTGCAGCAAGAGGAATTGATATTGATGAATTGAAATTTGTAATCAATTTTGAGCTTTCCGATGTTTCTGAAACCTATGTACACAGAATCGGAAGAACGGGAAGAGCCGGAGCTGAAGGTAATTCTATCTCTTTTGTAGACGGACTCGATCTTTTGAACTTAAAGAATACCGAAAAACTGATTGGAAAGAAAATTCCTGTGATCAAAGACCATCCGTTCCATACTGATGATCTGGTTGCCCAGAAAAGAGATTCTAACAACAAACCTTTTAATGCAGGTGGTGAGAAACCTAAAACAGGCAATAGTAATAATTCAAGGCCGAATAATAACCGTAAAAAGCCTTCTGCGGGAGCTTCAGTTGGGTTTAAAAAGCCAAAGAATAAGAATTTCACCAGAAAGAAATAAAAAACAAACCCCTTTTCAACATTGGAAAGGGGTTTTTATTTATCTTAAAACTTAATGTTTTATTATTTGAAAAGATTTTTTGCATTCTCTGTAGTCATGCGGTCTATTTCAGAAAACTCCTTTCCGTAGACATCAACCAGCTTTCCTGCTACCAGGTCAAGATAGGAACTTTCGTTTCTTTTTCCTCTGTGGGGAACCGGAGCCAGATAAGGAGAATCTGTTTCCAGAACAATTTTATCCAGAGGAATTTCATTCAGAAACTGATCTATTTTCCCATTTTTAAAGGTTACTACTCCACCGATTCCTAAAATAAAATTAAGATCAACAGCGTGCTGTGCCTGTTCAAGATTTCCTGAGAAACAATGGAAAATCCCTCTTAATTTAGGATGTTTCTTTCTTTCCAGTACTTCAAATGTCTCATCAAAGCTTTCTCTTGTATGAATAACAATGGGAAGGTCTTTTTCTATTGCCCAGTCAATCTGCTGTTCAAAAGCTTTTACCTGGATATCTAACGTTGTTTTATCCCAATACAGATCAATCCCGATCTCTCCTATTGCCGGAAAATGTCTCTGATCAAGGTAATTTTTTACGATTTCAAGTTCTTTTTCCCACGATTCCGGCTTTACATAACAAGGATGTAATCCCATCATTGAAAAAATCTGTCCCGGATATTCTGTTTCCAGTTGCAGCATTTTCTCGTGAGATTCAGAATCGATGGCAGGAAGGTAAAATTCTGTAATTCCTTTATCTAAGGCTCTTTGAATAGCTTCTTTTCTGTCTTCATCAAACTCTTCTGCGTATAGATGTGTATGTGTATCAATCATTTTATTTAAAATTTCAATAGATCTTCATAGGGATTTTCAAGTCCCAGCAATATTCCGAAAGCGGGTTCTGTCTTTATTCCCTGGTTTTTAAGTTCTATTATTTTTTGTTTAAATTCTTCTCCTTTTTCCTGTAATATTTTGTATTCAGCCATCATATGAAGATAAGCATTTTGCTGTATTGTAGGTTTATTCTGTCCGAAAATTTCGATGGGAAACCCTTCCAGCATAAAATTCAAGGTAATGCATTTTTCACCGTTTATAATCGGATATTCAACGTCTGCGTCTTGAGGGATAAGCTGACAAAATAGTAAATCATCCAGAAAATCTTGTTCATATTGTAAATCCACTTCGAAAATAAGATCCAGATCACTTCCTTTGATGTCAATTTCTATAGGAACAGTTCCCGCTAAAATGGGAGAATAGTCCTTCATTTTCTCAAAAACGTGATACTTTGTCAGAATTTCGTAAGCTTTTCTCTGTCTTTCATTACCTGTTTTGAGATAATCAATTTTGGTAAAATCACGCATTTAAAATATTTTATGTTTTACCTTTTTACGCTGAACTTCGATTCTTTGATCCAGCTTTTCTCTGAATTCAATAAACTTTGGATCTTTTTTGTCACTCGTCTTATGTTCCAGCGCTTTGATAATCTTAAAATTTTCTTTGATAAAATTCTGAGTTTCTCCTGAAAAATAAGCATTCCCGAATTTTTCAAAAATATAATTAACCGCCTGTGTGCTGGGATGAATCATATCTTCTTTATAAAAACGGTAATCCCTGAGGTCATCCATTAAAATTTCGTAGACAGGCAGGTAATGACAGTCTTCGAGCATCGAAATAGATTCATGGATCGCAGTAATCAGTTTAGACTTGCTTAACTGGTTTTCCACCATTCCATCTTTTGTATGCCTTACAGGTGAAACGGTGAACAAAATCTGTACACCTTCTTTACAAATATCTTTAAGATCAAGAATTGTTTGATAAATGGAGCCTGTAAGCTCCTGATGGGAAAGCAGTCTTTTTTCAAAAAACTTTTGAGGGATTTTGTGACAGTTGGCCACCAGTTTTTTCTTGGGAAGAAATTCATAAATAAATGAAGATCCGTAGGTGATAATAATCCAGTCGGCTTCCTGAAGAAAGGCATTTCCCGCTTCAATGGCTCCATTAATCTTATCTAAGGTCTGATGAATATAACGGGTATCAAAACTGGTGTGATGATCCAGAGAAATATATTCTTCATTATAGGTAATCAACTCCTCTTCTTCATAAAATGCGGAATCATGTAATCTATTGACCGCATAATTGATGGAAAAAGGGTTAAAAATGGTCCCAAAAGGGTTATTTAAAGTCTGAAGTTGCCCGTCTTGCAGTAAATCCGTCATTTCAGAGGCAAAGCACGAACCTATTGAAAATATTTTATCTTCAATTTCAATTTTCTTTTCTGATGCAGGAATATCAACTTCTGTTCTGAATTTCATTTATAAGGGATTAGGATTTAGGTATTAGGGCTCAGGCTATCTAATTCCTAAGCCCTAATACCTATAACCTTATTTAACTTTCTCTTCTCAACAAATAATTTGCCAGTTCGATAAAAGGTTTTTTCTTTTCTTCCGGAACATCTATTTTCTGAAGATAGCTTTGTCCAATTTCATTATGCTTTTCAATCAGACGTAACGCTTTTTCATCTACTTTAGTTCTTCTGAAAATCTTTTCTACTCCATACACCTTATCCACATTTTCAGTCTTCTTGGAATACCAGTAATCCAGTTCTTTTCTTTCTTCATCCGTAGCATGTTCTCTTGCTAACAGATATAGAACAGTTTTCTTATTTTCGTAAATATCTCCGGCATGCTTTTTCCCAAACTGAGCCTGATCTCCGAATACATCAAGATAATCATCCATGATCTGGAATGCAATCCCGATATGCTTTCCGAAGTTGAAAATAGCTTTGGCATCTTTAAAATCTGCTCTTGCAATCAGAGCTCCGATTTCAAATGAAGACGCACTTAAAACTCCTGTTTTGTAAGTAATCATTCTGATATAATCATCAAAAGTAACATCCTTCTGAGTTTCAAAATTGATATCATACTGCTGTCCTTCACATAAAAGAAGTCCGGTGTGGGTAAATATTCTGATACATGCTTTGAAAATTTCTGGTTCAAGATCTTCAAAAAACTTATACGCTTTCAGCATCAGTCCGTCTCCGGAAAGAATTCCTACATTAAGACCATGTAAAGTATGAATGGTAGGTTTATTTCTTCTTAAAGGAGCTTCATCCATAATATCATCATGGATTAAGGTGAAGTTATGGAAGAATTCAATAGCCAATGCCGGTTTGATTGCCTGCTTTAGATCTCCACCGAACATATCACATGCCATTAGCACCATAATGGGACGAAGACGCTTTCCACCATGGGAAATAATATAATTCATCGGATCATAGAGCTCCGAAGGTTTATCTTTAAAAGTATATTTAGTGATGGCATCTGCAACAATCTGCTGGTATCTGTCTAAAAATTCCATAAAATCTTATAATTTGAACAAAAATACGATTTTTCGGGGCTTTATAAAACAAAAATCCTCATCGTTTTGATGAGGATTTTTATCATTATCTACTCTTCTAAAAAATTATTAAACTTATTCTTATTTTCATTAATCCTTTTTCTATATGCAGGAGTATTAATTTTACCTTGAGAAGGATCATTACTATATTCTTTACGTTTTGCCAAGTATTGATCTTTGGTAATTAATAGTCCTTTTTTATAGGATATAGGTAAATTTATTTTAGTTATAGAAAGAAGTTCAAAATTAAAGTATTGACTTTCATCATTGACCTTCAAAATTAATCCTGGAAGACCTTTAAATTTGTAAGGACCATCATTTATGGGTACATCATAAGTAAACCATGCAATATATGTTCTCCTACCCACTTTTGCCACAGCTTTTGTACATTTATATCCTTGAATAATTTTATTTGTCACGTTATCAATCTTCCAATGAATACCTTCTACATAGATTGTATAAAAATCTCTACCCAAATAATTCGATATATAAAGAGAATCATTATCCTTATAAACAGAATGTCTTACTTTTGATTGTAATAATTTGCCAGGCTCCACAATACTTCCTGTCTTTATTGCAGCATCTAATTGTTTTTTAAAACCATCTGAAAAGGCTTTATCATTTTCACTGTAGTAAAGAGACTTCTTACCATTAGTAAGCAGTATCATGGGCTCTGAAATAACGTTCTTGGCGTTTAAAGTATCTTCTAAATAGGAGAAGTTATATTTGACTTCTAATATAGAGAGGTTTTTCTCTTGCTTTGGAGTCTGACTTTTAAAAAGAATTAAAACAAAACAAAAAAATATATTGAAACTTCTTTTCATAAATAATAAGTGTAAAAAGATCTCCTAAACTACTTTAGTTTAGATCATATTAAACAGGTGGATTTTCATAACTAGTATGTCCACAATCCTGCTGATTATACATTTCCCATTCATTATTTACACAATCATATGTATCAAAATCAGTGTCAAGAATAGTTTGATAAGTAGTTCCACAAATAGTTTTTAACGTTATTAAATAACGGGTAAAAGCCTTCACGTTTTCAATATCTTCTTCTACTTTTTTAATTTCTAAGCTTTTGGCATTTACCCATCCAGTAATTCCAAATGCAGCTAATAAAATAATTTTTTTCATTTTGTTTTTTA
The DNA here is from genome assembly GCF_965111995.1 of Chryseobacterium sp. Marseille-Q8038. Taxonomy (NCBI): domain Bacteria; kingdom Pseudomonadati; phylum Bacteroidota; class Flavobacteriia; order Flavobacteriales; family Weeksellaceae; genus Chryseobacterium; species Chryseobacterium sp. Marseille-Q8038. Next base: position 2,477,439 of record NZ_CBCOPN010000001.1, read on the forward strand.
AGTTTTTAAATTAGTAATATTGTTTAATGTCAAAAAAATTCACAAAACTTTTGTTGAATTTATAAAATAATCAAAACATAAAGCAATGAAAATCATAACAATACGAAATTTATACTAAACAAAATATAAACACATTCATCATAACAATAAATATCTTGTTTTTTAATTAATGATTTAAGTTTCAATAGGATAAAAACAAAAAACTTTGCCCAAACGGACAAAGTTTATATAATTATATGATTTGTTTTTTTAGAACAGGAAGGTTACCGTAAGATAGGTAATTGCTGCTACTATTGCAGAGATTGGAATGGTTAGAACCCAAGCCCAAAGCAAGCTTACTGTAATGCCCCATCTTACTGCTGAAATTCTTTTCGTTAATCCTACCCCGATAATAGAACCTGTGATCGTATGTGTAGTAGATACAGGAATACCGAAGTGGTCTGTGATGAATAAGGTAATAGCACCTGCAGTTTCTGCACTTACGCCTTCTAATGAAGTTACTTTCGTGATCTTCGTACCCATTGTTTTGATGATCTTCCAACCACCACTCATTGTTCCTAATGCAATGGCAATAAATGATACTAAAGGAACCCAGATATAATGCTGTGCAAAATAATCAAAACGTTCCGCAGAAGGAATATTCAAATATTGTGTATCCTGAAGCATATTAACGTGGTAATAAATTACCGCTGCTCCAATGATTCCCATTACTTTCTGAGCATCATTCAAACCGTGTCCTAAACTAAACAGTGCTGATGAAGCCAGCTGTAGTCTTTTGAAAGATTTGTCTGCTTTGTGAGGGTTTGATCTTTTATAAAGGTGTACAATAATCAATGTGATAATGATGGAGATAATCATCCCTATAATGGGTGCCATGAAAATGAACAGGAAGATAGGAATTACTTTATCAAACTTTACCACACCCTGTTGTGTTACCTGGCTGAAAGCTTCTTTAATGGTTTCCCACATTCCAAGCTCCGGTTGTGCTGCAGCTACATCATGATAATCCATCATGAAAGCGTGCATAAGAGCCGCTCCTAAGAAACCTCCGATCAGCGTATGTGATGATGATGAAGGAATTCCAAACCACCATGTTAAAAGGTTCCAGGCAATAGCAGCTATCAAACCGGAAAATATAACCTCAAGAGTGATAAAATTCTCATTAACTGTTTTGGCAATTGTATTACCAATTTTGAATTCTCCAATGATGTAAGCAGCAATAAAGAACGCTGCAAAGTTCCAAAGCGCCGCCCAAAGTACAGCCTGGAATGGAGTTAAAACTTTTGTAGAAACTATAGTTGCAATTGAGTTGGCAGCATCATGGAAACCATTGATATAATCGAAGATCAGAGCCAGCGCAATAATAACTATAAGTAAAATCGGAAATTCCATTTTTGCTATGTATTAGGCGTATTTAATCATGATGTTCTCGATTGTATTGGCAACATCTTCTGCTTTGTCTGTTACAATTTCAAGGTAGTTCAATACTGATGAAACTTTAATAATGTTGATGGCATCATTGGTTTCAAATAATTCTACCATTGAATTGGAAAGCAAATCGTCAGCAATATTCTCAATAGAGTTCACTTTAATACAAGCTTCTTTCACCTGTTCCATGTTTTTGAACCCTTTAAGGTTTTTCATCGCATTCTGAATTTCCAGACATGCTTTATGGATCAATAAAGAGAAGTCAGAATAGGCCTTCATCTCAGGTGATTTGTACAGGAAAATATATTTTGTGGATGCGTAGATATAATCAGCAATATCATCCAGTCCTGTTGCCAGTGTGTGGATATCCTCACGGTCAAAAGGTGTAATGAAGTTTTTGCCTAGTTCTACGAAGATTTCGTGAGTAAGCTCATCATTCTTGTGTTCGAAGTCGCTCATTTTCTTCAACATTGAATCGTCGTTAAGATCGAAATCCTTGATTCCTGTGTTGAATTCTTCTGACATTGCAACTAGATTTTCAGTTACTTTTTCGAAAAGTACAAAGAAGATTTTATCTTTTGGTTGAAAAGCGTGGAAAATATTACCAATTCCCATTTTTTAGTATTTATAATTCGTGTGCAAATTTCTTAAAAAAGGATTGCACGTGAAACTATATAACATTAAGTTTTGTTAACATTCGCTTACCCGTTGATTATCAAATAAAAAAACCGGCCTTGAGGCCGGTTTTGTATGGTATAAGGAGAGATTAGTTTGCTACTTCAGCTCTCATATCTTTTCCTTTGAACTTCATGGATTGAATATTGCTCAAAACATTGTCTTTGAACGATTTTTCAACTTCGAAGAAAGAGAACTTCTCCAGGATTTCAATATCACCGATTTCAGCTCTTTTCTTGCTTTTTCCGCCAGCAGTTGCTTTATTGATAATATCTAAAACATCAAGCTTCTTCAAATGGTCTTTTTTACCAAGGTTGAAGAAGAATCTTACCATGTTTTCATCTCTTCTTCTTGGCTTTCCACTACGCTCTCTGTCTCTTCCGCGTTCTCCTCTGTCTCTATCACGGCCTCTGTCTCTATCTCTGTCTCTATCACGTCCACGGTCTCTTCTTGAGAAATCATCATCTCTGCTGCTTAATTTCTGCTCAGCAAGATCATGCTTATCTTTGTAGTATAAAGCAAGGTCTTTCAACTGGAACTGTAGCAACTGGTGCACCAATTCTTCTTTTGTAAAGTTGCTTAGATCCGGGATTAAGCTATCGTCAAATTCGAAAAGATCTTCGTGCTCCGTCAATAATTTTTCGAATACACCCCCTACCTGAGCTTTGATAATATCTTCACCTGTAGGAATGAATTTTTCGTTGATTTCGATTTTAGTCGCAGATTTGATCTGTTTCAGTTTTCTGCTTTCTTCAGGCTTGATTAACGCCATAGAAATACCATCTTTTCCAGCTCTACCTGTTCTTCCGCTTCTGTGAACGAATACTTCAGGATCATCTGGTAAAGAGAAGTGGATAACGTGAGTAAGGGAGTTTACATCCAATCCTCTTGCTGCCACATCTGTAGCTACAAGAATATCAATGTTTTTCAGTCTGAATTTCTTCATTACCGTATCTCTCTGCGCCTGAGAAAGATCACCATGAAGAGCATCAGCTGCATACCCGTTCTGCATTAAGAAATCTGCTACCTCCTGAGTTTCCATTCTCGTTCTACAGAAGATAATGGAGTACTGATTAGGGTTAGCATCAATTAATCTTTTTAATGCTTCTTTTTTCTGACGGTATCCTACCACATAATATTCATGAGTAATGTTCTTCTTCACTTCGTTGATAGAACCTACTGAAATACGGTGTGGTTTTGTAAGATAATTTTTGGAAATTCTTTCCACTTCTTTATTCATCGTTGCAGAGAATAAGAAAGTTTGTTTTGTTTCCGGAGTTTCGCTTAGAATGGTTTCCAATTCATCCTTGAATCCCATAGAAAGCATTTCATCAGCTTCGTCTAATACTAACCAATGAATGGCAGAAAAGTCTAATGCCTTTCTGTTAATAAGATCAATTACTCTACCTGGAGTTCCCACAATGATTTGTGGTTTATCCTTCAAAGATCTCATTTGCTCTACGATACTACTTCCACCATAAACCGCAGTAGTTTTGATGTCTTTCATATACTTAGAGTAATTCTTTATGTCCTTCGAAATCTGAAGACATAATTCCCGTGTCGGACAAAGCACCAATAATTGGATTTTGCGACTCGTATCGTCAATCATATCCAAAATCGGAAGCGAAAACGCTGCTGTTTTGCCTGTCCCTGTCTGCGCAAGTGCGATCAAGTCGCGAATATCTGAAAGAATAAAAGGGATAGTCTGTTTTTGGATTTCTGTTGGGCTTTCGTAGCCCAGTTCGCCAATTGCCTTAAGGATATCAGGACTTAAATTGGTTTCCGTAAATAAATTCATTAACTATTTTAAAATTTTTGCAAAGATACAATAAATATTTGATTTGTTTTTGAACAAATTTTTAAATATCCAAACTTAAATTCACAATCCTTTAATATATTTTTAATTTTTGGAAAATTTAATCTAAAAAAACAAGCCTTAGGTTAAAAAGTTGTTAAACATTATTTTTTTTTATTAAATTGGATTAATTTTTTCTGTGTTATTTATGAATTTTCAAAAATAAAACCATGAAAAGCAAATTTTTCTTTTTGATATTCTCATGCATAGTCATTGAAATATTTGCCCAAACTCCCAATTATCCCAATACTTGGACTCTGGAAAATTGCATTGCATATGCAAAGGAGAATAATATTTCTATTCATTCTCTCAGACTTTCAAAAAATTCTACCTACCAGGATCTCCTTCAGGCAAAAGAAGCAAAATATCCCAGCTTAAGCGGAACTGTTTCACAAGGACTTTTTGCGCTCAACGGAAGTGACGGCCTTCACATGACGGGAGCACCCTCTCAAAGCATCGGAGCCAATTCTTCTATGACGCTTTATCATGCTGACTATATTAAAAATAATGAAACTTCAAAGAATCTCCTGGTACAGATGGCCGATCTGTCTGTACAGGAATCCGAAAACAATATCACCCTGAATATCACTCAGGCCTATCTGAATATTCTGATGAATCAGGAAAATATAACTTCTCTTGAAAATGTTTTGAAAACAACCCAAACACAATTAAAGCAAGGAGATCAGCTCTACAAAGCAGGAAGTCTTTCCAAATTAAATTACCTTCAGATTCAGTCTCAGGTAGCCCAGGATCAGTACAATCTGACAGCAGCTCAAAATAACCTGCGAACCAATACGGTGAATTTAAAACAAATCCTTCAGCTGCCTTCAAATTATGATTTCCAGATTGTAAAACCTGACAGTATTATCGTAGACAATCAATTGAAAACCCTTGAAGATGTCCAGAATCTGGCACAAAATCAGCGTCCGGAAATAAAATACAGCGAACTGAATGTTGAAAATTCCAATACCAATCTGAAAATGGCTAAGGCATCCATCCAGCCTACTTTAAGCCTGTCAGGAAATATTTCCACCAATTATTCCAACGGAAACGGAAATTATTTTAACCAGCTGGGAAACAATTTTTACATGCCTATTGGTTTAAGCCTTGGAATTCCGATTTACAATAACAGAATCTATAAAACACAGATTGAGAAATCAAAAATTGCTATAGAACAGGCCAATCTTGATTTACAAAATACCAAAACAATTCTTAATCAACAGATAGAACAATCTTATATCAATCTTCAGAATGCCCTTTCACAGTATGACTCTGCTAAAACACAAATGGACATCAGCCAACAGAGTTATGATATTGTAAATGCCCAGATGAAAATCGGAAGCATTGATTATGTTCAGCTTCAGCAACAACGACTGCTTTATATTCAGTCTGTTCAGAATTTTCTTCAGGCGAAATACACCGCAGTTCTCAATAAACAGATCTACGAATTTTACGCAGGTAACCCTATAAATCTAAAGTAAGCTATGAAAACAAAGAATAAAAAATGGTTGTACTGGGTTGTGGGTGGTATTATTACCCTTGGAGCAGTCTGGTTTTTCTTCATCAGAGAAAAAGAAGTAAAAATTCAGCTGGAAACAGTAAACCCTGAAATGGGAGAAATCTCAAATTCAATTACGGCTACCGGAACCATTCAGCCTGTAGATACAGTGGCAGTGGGTACTCAGGTATCAGGAATCATTAAAAATATTTATGTGGATTTCAATTCTACTGTGAAAAAAGGGGAATTACTGGCTACTTTAGATCCGGATTTACTTCAGTACCAGTCACAGCAGATCAAAGCCAATCTGCAAAACGCAAAAAGTAATCTGGCTTATAACGAAATCAATATCAACAGACAGTCACAACTGTACAAAGTGGGTGCAATCAGCAAAGCGGATTATGACGTCGCCACCAATCAATACAATGCTGCAAAGGCGCAGGTAGGTTCAGTGAATGCTCAGCTTTCCACCGCCAATAAAAATCTGTCGTTAACTAATATTTATTCTCCAATTGACGGAACTGTACTCAACCGGAATGTGAGTGAAGGGCAAACAGTAGCTTCAAGCTTCAGTACTCCTACCCTCTTCAGTATTGCCAAGGATCTTACCAAAATGAGGGTGCGTGCCTCAGTAGATGAGGCTGATATCGGAAATGTAAAAGTAGGCCAGAAAGCCACATTTACAGTGGATGCTTTTCCGGATGAGACTTTTGACGGTCAGGTTTCAGAAGTTCGTCTTCATCCTACCGTTTCATCGAATGTTGTGAATTACACCACCATTATCAACGCTGATAACTCCAGTTTAAAGCTAAAGCCGGGAATGACCGCCAATATTACAATTTACACTGAGGTTTTAAATAATGCCATGAAGATTCCGGTAGCAGCAACCAGCTTCAGGCCAGATAGTTTAATTATCAAAAAATATAAAATAAATTCTCCGTTTGCCAATGGTAAAAAACATGAAAAAGGACAAGGGAAGAAACAAAATAAAGGAAGTGAGAACAAGAACGAAGCGGCAGTTTGGATCGTTGCGAAAGACAGCACAATCTCCCGTAAAAAGATAAAAACAGGAATGGATAATGACACCGAAATACAGGTTGTTTCAGGGTTAAATAAAAATGACAATATCATTACCGGCTACAAAGTTTTGTCTAAAAAATCTTCCGGAGGACAAACCAAAAGCCCATTCATGCCTCAAAGAAGAGGTAGTGGAAACAACAGAAACAGCGGTGGCGGCGGCGGACCGAGATAATTCAAATCAATCCTAAACAACTAGCAACTAGCAACTAGCAACTAGCAACTAGCAAACCTAAAAACAAAAGTCATGACGGAGAAAATTCTGGAGATTACAGATCTGAAAAGAGAATTCAGGATGGGCGAAGAAATTGTTCATGCTCTGAAAGGTGTAACATTTACGGTAGAGAGAGGAGAATTTGTGACTATTATGGGAAGCAGCGGCTCCGGAAAATCTACGTTACTTAATATCATTGGCTGCCTGGATAAACCTTCTGGCGGAGATTATATTCTGGATGGGGTTAATATTAAAAATCTTGACCGTGATGAACTTGCTGTTCTCAGAAATCAAAAAATAGGTTTTGTGTTTCAGTCTTATAATCTTCTTCCCAGAACTACAGCCAAAGAAAATGTAGAACTGCCGCTTCTCTACAATTCAAAAATATCTACAGAAGAGCGCCACAAAAGAGCTATACAGGCTTTGACATCTGTAAAACTTGAGAGCAGGATTGATCATCTTCCCAATCAGATGTCTGGAGGACAGCAGCAAAGAGTCGCTATTGCCAGAGCTTTGGTGAATGAACCTGTAATGATTCTGGCTGATGAAGCTACAGGAAATCTGGATACCAGAACTTCCTATGAAATTATGGCTCTGATGCAGGATCTGCACCATCAGGGACGAACGATCGTTTTTGTAACCCACGAACCTGACATTGCCACTTTCAGCAGCAGAACAGTAACCCTTCGGGATGGAAAAGTCATCAAAGATGTCAAAAATGATCATATAAAGTCTGCCAAAGAAGCTCTGGAAAACCTTCCCGTAAATGATGATTATAATTAGTTAACTAAAAACGTAGTACAATGAACCTCTCCAACCTCTTCAGAATTGCCTGGAAAGCCCTTTTACGGAATAAGCTTCGTGCATTTTTAACCATGCTCGGTATTATTATCGGGGTGGCTTCAGTGATTGCAATGACCGCTATTGGAGAAGGTTCAAAAAAAAGTATCAGTGACCAGCTTTCTTCTATGGGCTCAAATATGATCACCATACGCCCGTCAAGTAATATAAATGTTTCCGGTGGAGCAAGAATTGGTGCTTCGGGATTACAGACCCTGAGACCTCAGGATGCAGATGCCATTTCAAAAGGAGCTCCGGATGTTTCCTACGTCTCCCCTGCAGTACAAACCAACGGACAGTCTATCAACGGAGCAAACAACTGGCCGACTCAATTACAGGGAGTGAACGAAGAATATTTCAGCATCAGAGACTGGAGCATTGCAGAAGGTAATCTTTTCACCAAAAAGGATGTAACATCTTCTAACAAAGTCTGTCTTTTAGGGCAAACTGTTTATAATAATTTATTTCCCAACGGGGAAGATGCCGTAGGAAGTATCATCAGATTTAATAAAGTTCCTATGAAAGTGATTGGAATTCTGGCTTCAAAAGGTTCCAATGCATTCGGGCAGGATCAGGATGATGTGATCATCGCTCCGTTCAATACCGTTCAGAGAAGATTTTTAGGAATCACGTATGTTCAAACTATTTATGCCGCTTCTTCGAATGAAAACACGTCACAACAGGCTACAGACCAAGTTTCTGAGATTTTAAGAAAACAGCATAAACTTCCTGCTGACGGAAGCAATGATGATTTCAGTGTGAGAACCCAGGCTGAACTTATCTCTACCATGAGTTCTACCAGCCAGCTACTGACCGTACTTTTATCGGCAATCGCAGGCATTTCCCTTATTGTAGGAGGCATCGGAATCATGAATATCATGTATGTCTCAGTAACGGAACGAACCAAAGAAATAGGGCTGAGAATGTCTATTGGTGCAAGAGGAAAAGATATTTTATACCAGTTTCTTATTGAAGCGGTACTCATCAGTATCACTGGAGGAATCCTTGGAGTACTTTTAGGGATACTATCTTCAGAACTGGTCACTTTTTTCCTCTCATGGCCAACTTTTATTACAGAATCTTCAATTATAGTTTCCTTCATTGTCTGTGCAGTGACCGGAGTATTTTTCGGATATTATCCAGCGTTGAAAGCGTCAAAACTTGATCCTATTGAAGCATTGAGATATGAATAGTTTTTGTAAATTTGATTTGTGAGATTCGGGTTGCGAGGTTTCGGGATCCGAGGTTGAAAAGCCTTTATCAATCTCACTTAACATCCAAAAACACCTCACACCATATGTCTGCAAGCATTTCTTCAAAAACATTTGATTTTTTAAAAAAATTAACTGAAAACAATAACCGCGAATGGTTTACTGAAAACAAAAACCTGTACACAGAATCTCAGCAAAATGTGGTTTCATTTTTAGATGAACTGATTAAGGAGATGTCCGGTTTTGATGAAGAACTTGCAAAAATAGACAGTAAAAAAGCCCTGTTCAGAATTTATAGAGACACCCGTTTTTCAAAAGATAAATCTCCTTATAAAACCAATTTCGGAGCTTCTCTGGGAATGGGAAAAGGCAATCAGAAAGGAGGCTATTATCTTCACATGGAACCCGGAAAATCTTTTTTAGCAGGAGGAATTTACATGCCCGAATCTTCTGTTCTGAAAGAAGTGCGTAAAGAGATTTCATTATACGGAGATGATTTTCTTAAAATTCTCAACCATAAAGATTTTAAAAAACATTTTCCTGAGCTTGATCAGGACGACAAACTGAAGAAAATCCCTCAAGGTTTTGAAAAGGAAGATCCTATGGGAGAATATCTTAAACTTAAAAACTTTATTGTGGTATATTCATTGAAAGATGAGGAAATACTGGACAAAAATGCAGTGAAAAATATGAGCAAAGTTTTCAAGCTCATGAAACCTTTAAATGACTTCCTGAATACTCCTTTTCTTTAATGCACAGGATCAATTTTCCCCACAGATAACACAGATTTTCACAGATAATCTGTAATATTCTTCCGACGCTCCATCTTTATTGGATGTTTTAACATGGCGTTCAGAGGATACAGATGTCTGACAAATTTAAAATAATTAAAAACCAACCGGTTACAAAAACAGAAACGAAGGATATTTGTTGAAAATCAGCGCATTATAATTAACATTTTTTTAAGAAAAGTTTTACATTTTTACGTATCTTTGCTGTTCGCCAAAAAGCTTACAATGTCTTTATACCAAAAAATTGCAGAGAAACTACAATACATAAGCCCGAATTTCTACAAAAAAAGATATTTTAAAACTTTAAATAATCTTAATAAAAATAATTTTTCGGAACGTAATGTAGAACCGGAACTGGTATGGATTAAACAATACCTTTCTAAAAATGCTGTAATTCTGGATATTGGTGCGAATGTAGGAACTTTCCTTTATCAGCTGGAAAATACATTAAACCATGATCATATTTATGGTTTTGAACCTAATAAAAAGCTTTACCGACGATTGAAAAGGCTGTTTCCGGCAATGCACATCTTTCCTCTGGCTCTTTCTGATGAAAACAGAATAGCAGAATTCAAAGTACCGATTATTAACGGAAAAACAATTGCTTCCCGCGGTACATTAAACACTTCTTACAAAGAAAAAGGAGAAGAGAAAAGTTACACAGAGAAAGTAAAAGTGATAAAACTGGATGAATGGGCTGCACTGGAACACTTCAACAGATTAGACTTTATCAAAATAGACGTTGAAGGAAACGAAATAAAAACCCTTGTGGGGGCGCGAGAAACCATCAGACAATTTAAGCCAACTTTAATGGTCGAAATGGAACAAAGACACCACCAAACCCCTATATGGAATGAGATTTCTGAAGTGATGAGCTGGGGATATGATGCCCAATATCTGAACAGAAACAGCTTTACCCTGGAAAATCTTACAGAAGATATCATTACACAAAATACAAACGACGAAAAAAATAAAACTCAGTACATCAACAATATTATTTTTATACCTAAAAACAATTAAAACGACTTTATGAGTGTAGTAGCGAGACAAGGCTTCAAATATTCCATTATCGGTTATATTGGTTTTTTGCTGGGCACCGTTTCCGCAATATTCATATTTCCGAATGATTTTGAATTTTACGGAAAGCTGCGCTACATTCTTCCGACGGCTGAGATGCTGGTTCCCTTTGTTGTATTGGGTATCTCCTATTCGAATGTAAAGTTTTTTCACACCGTGGAAAAGGATGGTAAAAAACAGAATATGCTGTCATTGTCACTGCTGACGGTTTTTATCAACTTTCTTATTTTCACCGTTGTATTTTTCATACTTCCTTATTTTTATCCAAAGTTCAGGCATTCTGAGGCATGGAAGATCAAAGAAATGATTCTTCCACTGATTTTAATTCTTTCATTTTGTGCCATTTTCAATAAATATACATCCAATTATAAAAGAATTGTGGTTTCCAATATTTTCGATAATCTGTTTCCGAAAATAGCCAATCTGGGAGCGTTTTGTCTCTTTTTCTTTGCTTTATCGCAGAATATTACAGCTGCTACATCACAGACCATTGCATATGCTTTCTTTTTTGGAATTTTCTTTTTAATGCTTTTGGGGTATATCTATTACACGAACAAACTGGAAAAGATTCAGCTGGATTTCAATACAGGTTACTTCAAAAAAAATGACTTCTGGAAAGAATTTTTCAATTACAGTTTCTTTGGATTTTTGGGTACTTTTGGAAATTATCTGGCGATCAACAGCTTTATGATTGGAGAATTTATGGGAATGGAAGAAGTAGGAATTTATTCTGTTCTGTATGCTCTGATCTCATTGATTTCTATTCCACAACTTGGATTATTTAATATTTCGGCACCTATCATCAACAAAACGCTGGCAGACGGAGATATGGTAGAGCTGGACAGATTCCACAAAAAGACATCTTTAACCCTATATTTCCTTGGAGCCGTTTTATTCTCGTGTATCATGGTGGGATTCCCTTACCTGACGCAATTCATGCCAAAGAACGGAATCATGCTGAGAGAATATGAGCCTGTAGTCTGGATCTGGGGTTCTGCAGTATTGATAGACCTTGCAACAGGATTTAACGGGAATATTATTTCGCTTTCAAAATATTACAGATTCAATATTCTGGTCATGCTTTTACTGGCCGGACTTACTATCGGACTTAACTATTACTTCATTAAGAATACAGATCTTAAATTGATTGGAATTGCTTTATCTACAGCGATTTCCCTTACCATTTACAATGTTGTAAAAATCATTTTCAATTATATTGTATTTAAAGTTTCTCCTTTAAGTATTGAAATGATTTTTGTCTCTATCATCTGCACGCTGGCCATTACAGTAGCCATTGTCCTTCCGAACTTCGACAGCAATCTGCTGAATCTCGTTTACAAACCAGCTGTTGTTCTGATACTCATTTATGTAGGAAATTATTTCACAAAAATATTCCCGATTGAAGACTATCTGAATATGAGGTTTATTAAGAGTGTATTTAAGATTAAATAAGCTATTTTAAGGCAAAGAAAATCAGATTAGACCCTGTAAGAATTGTTCCATTTTCTGTTGAACTTCTTTCTTGCTATAGGTTGTATAAAAATCAAACGGAGTGTCTGAAAGTACCTTTAACTGCTCAAGAATATTTTCTTTTTCAGGAATAATAAAGTCAGTTTTTGAAGGGTAATTTTTTGGGAAAATAGCCAGTTTTCCATACGCTATGGCATCACCAAGGTTTCCCGTCATTTTAGTTTGCCCATAAGCTTCCTTCATGCTGAAAAACTCTGTATCCTGCTGAATCGGACACCACAAAACATCTGCTTTCTGCATCCATTTCTCAAAGTCTTCTGAAGAAACTCTTTCAGAAAAATAGGTAATATCAATATTTTCAGGGCATTTTTCAGACAGATTTTCAAGTTGTTTTAATTCATGTCCGCTGGCTTTTCCCAGGAATATAAATTTACAAGATTGATCTGTATGCAGATTCTGAATCGTTTCAAAAATATAAGCATAATCTCTTCTTTTCTGTGAAACGCCACCAGGGATTACCACGACAAGATTTTCATTTTTTGTCTTGTTAAAATCTCTGGTATAGAACAGCGGTAAAAGCTGATATCTCTCTGAAATCAAAGCAGCATCCAGTACGAAAAGAGATCTTGATGCCTGATAAACTTTGGTTTTGTAGAATAGTCCTTCCTTCAGCCATAATTTCAGTCTGAAAATAACATCTCCTTTGAAAACACTTTTCATCAGATCCAGCTTTGAAGCTTTTATAAAATTAAGATTATGAGCAATGACTGCCGTGTTGTACTTTCTGGTTATGGCTAAAAATGTATTGAAATAGCGATGAACTGTACCTATTACCACCAGATCATATCCCTTCCCTTTCAGCTGATCAAGAATCATAGAACTGTCTGATAAAAACACCGCTTCATCACTATGACTGATCTGATCTTTGATTCTTTTTGAAAAATAATAGTCTACTGCAAAATCCTGAGACCCTTTCATAATATCCATGAAAGCCTGAGCAATTTCTGCGTGCGTGTCTATTTCTATGTAAGCTATTTTTTTCACAGGTTGGCGAGAGTTATATCTTAGGTTTTGGCTAAAGCCAATGGAATCTTTATTTTTTTGTTAAACGGCTCTTAAAACCCGTTTCTATTGATGAACATTTACAACGTATAAAAAATCATTTTCTACATCTTCAGCCATTTCTTTTTCAACATTTTCCAACGTTGATCATTAACCGCTTTTTGTTCTTCTTTAGTAATTTTAAGCTCCAGTTTCTTTGATCTGCAACTCTCATAAGATTTGATAATATCAAAGAAAAATGAAGCAGATTTGCTTTTCATGGCTTCTTTGGAAGAGGCAATATAAGCCAGAAACCTGTTCAGTCCCAGGAAATAAAAATACCTTCCATAATAATCTGCCGGACGTATGGTGTAATCAGCTCCTTTTACTTTAATCAGTTTCACATGAAGCTCCGGAAGCACCACTTCTTTCCATCCCAGATTATCGAGTAATATGGAATCAATATTATCCCAGCCCAATGTTTCCCTTAAACCACCGATCTGAACAAAACATTCTTTACGGTAAGCTTTCATAGGGCCTCTTACGTGATGTTTATTGGAATTCCCTTCATACACCCAGTTTCCGTCTTTTTCAATATACAGAAGTCCTCCTACCAGCCCATATTCAGGGTTCTTGGCGAAAGCAGTTTCTACTGCTGTCAGATAATTTTCCGGAAGGATGATATCGGCATCAAACTTACAGATGATATCAAACTCAGCCATAGATTGGGTCTGAAGTCCGTTTTTAAAAGCATGAACCACTTTAGATCCCGGCTGATGTTCAGATTTCTGAAGGTTAACGGTTTCAAAACGGGAATCAGTTTCGGTATATTTCCGGATGATTTCAGGTGTTTTGTCTGTAGAACCATCGTTTACCACCACTACTTTAAAATCTTTACAGCTTTGCTGTTGTAAAGAATCAAGAGTAAACGGGAGGTTGTCTTCTTCGTTATGGGCAGGAATTATAATTAAAAACCTCACGGAATTATAAATGATTAATGATGAGTGATCAATGATAAGAAGCTTTTTAGGATATCTGTTATCATTGATCATTCATCGTTGATAGGATTTATTTGTTATGCGGTTTCAGCATGTTTTTCGGATCAAGGATTTCATCCAGTTTTTCCTGAGAAAGAATTCCTTTTTCAAGAACAAGGTTGTAAACGCTTTTTCCAGTTTCCAATGCTTCTTTTGCAATCTGTGTAGACTGTTTGTACCCGATATAAGGGTTCAATGCTGTTACAATACCGATGCTGTGTTTCACCATATTCAGGCAAATTTCTTTATTGGCAGTAATTCCTACCACACACTTGTCACGAAGGGTATCTAAGGCATTGCAAAGGAAGTTGATATTTTCCATAATAGCATGAGAAAGTACCGGTTCCATTACATTCAGCTGTAATTGTCCTGCTTCTGCAGCAAAAGTTACGGTAAGATCATTTCCGAATACTTTGAAACAAACCTGGTTTACCACTTCCGGAATCACCGGATTTACTTTACCTGGCATGATAGAAGATCCTGGCTGCATTGGTGGAAGATTGATTTCAAAAAGACCTGCTCTTGGACCTGATGAAAGTAATCTTAAATCGTTACAGATTTTTGACAATTTCACGGCAAGACGTTTTGTTGCTGAAGAGTAGATTACGTAAGATCCTGTATCAGGAGTAGCTTCTACTAAATCCGGAGCTGAAACAATCGGAAATCCTGTAATCTGAGCTAAGTTTTTAGCACAAAGAGTGGCATATCCTACCGGAGCGTTTAATCCTGTTCCGATAGCCGTTGCGCCCATGTTTACTTCTACGAAAAGGTTTGCATTGTTATTCAATTTAGAAATATCCTCTTCCAAAGTAGCAGCATAGGCTTCAAACTCCTGTCCCAAAGTCATTGGAACGGCATCCTGAAGCTGTGTACGTCCCATTTTGATAACATCGTGAAACTCCTGTCCTTTGGCGCGGAAAGCGGTAATAATCCTTTCCAGTTTTTCTACCAGTCCGATATTCATCTGAAGCAATCCCATTTTGATTGCTGTAGGGTAAGCATCATTGGTAGACTGAGAAAGATTGATATGATCATTAGGTGAACAGAATTCGTATTCTCCTTTATTTTTTCCTAATTTTTCCAATACGATATTGGCAATCACTTCATTGGCATTCATGTTGATGGAAGTTCCTGCTCCACCCTGAATCATATCTACCGGAAACTGCTCATGATATTTCCCTTCTACAATTTCATCACACGCTTCTGCTATTTTAAAATACAGGTTTTCGTCTAGAAGCCCTAGTTCATAATTGGTTTTAGCAGCTGCTTTTTTTACAAAAGCCAATCCTTTTATGAAATCCGGATAAGAAGACAAAAGCTGTCCTGAAATTTTAAAATTGTTGATAGCTCTTTGTGTCTGAACCCCATAATAAGCATCTAAAGGCACATTCAGTTCGCCTAATAGATCACTTTCTTTTCTGAAATTTTCCATTACAGATATTTTACTGTTTTTGATCGTTTAAAGATAGCAAAAACGCATCTAACCGATGCGCTTTAATTTGAATTATTTTACTGGATATTTTTGATTTAAAGCTTGTAGTGTTGCCCATGTTTCGGCATCCATGATTCCGTCATAATTTTGTGGACGGAAGTGGTACTGGAATGCTTCAATGGTTTTCTTCGTAGCATCATCCCAGGTTCCGTTAGGCTCCAATCCGTATCCAAATTTCTGCAATGAAGTCTGAATAAGGAAAATAAAGCTGGATTCATTATATCTTGCCGTAATGTCTGCCTGTGCTGCCTCAAGATAAGTTTGCTTGGCTGCTTCATCATACCACATTCCAATCTGGTATTCGTCATATAACTTTTTCCATGGGAACATAGGCCCCGGATCCTGTTTTCTTGTAGGAGCAATATCTGAATGAGCAAGTACATAATTAGGCTGAATCTGATATCTTGTTACAATATCTTTAACCAGTGCTGCCACTTTTCTTATCTGTTCATCACTAAAAGGAGCAAAGGTTCTTTTACCTGCACTATCTGTAGTATAACCTGCATTTACAATTTCAATCCCAATAGAAGTATCGTTGAGATTCTTGTCATTTCTCCATGAACTTACTCCTGCATGGTATGCTCTTTTGTTTTCATCTACCAACTGATAGATTTCATTATCTCCTGTATTATTTACGAGATAATGAGCGCTCACCGCCTGCTGGGTAAGAACGGTAATAGATTTATCATCCGGAATTGCGGTATAATGTAATATCAGATAACGTTGCCTGAAATTTTGAGCAACCGCAGGAAAATAAGTCTTTACCACTTTATAGCCACCTGGTTTTGCAGATACAATAGAACCATAACTTATCGTATTATCATTTTTTGTTGGGTCTGCTATATTAGTAGTAAAAAAATCTACTCCATGATCAGAAACTACTTTTGGTTTTGGAGCCACCGGAGGGGTTACCTTAACCGTTGGTTTCGCCTGTGTTATTGGGGTTTTCGGTTTGTATGTATTTTTTTTTACATTTTGTTGAGAAGTACAAGAAAAAACGAATGTGCTTAATCCGATGATATATAATGTCTTACGCATCAGTTTGGTTTTTGAATGATTTATTACTTCAAAAATACACAAAATTTTCTTGAATTTTATTTGGTAAATAAAGAAATCTGTTCTATATTTGCACTCGCAATAACGGAACAACGATCATTAAAAAATAAACAAAAAGGAGGGTTGCCAGAGTGGTTAATGGAGCAGTTTGCTAAACTGTCGACGCGAAAGTGTCGCAAGGGTTCGAATCCCTTACCCTCCGCTGTTTTTTTATATATTCGGGGCGTAGCGTAGTCCGGTCATCGCGCCTGGTTTGGGACCAGGAGGTCGCAGGTTCGAATCCTGCCGCCCCGACTGTTTTAGTAGTTTTCTCAAAACTACTCAATGGGTGCGTAGCTCAGCTGGATAGAGCATCTGCCTTCTAAGCAGACGGTCAAAGGTTCGAATCCTTTCGCGCTCACTTAAAGACTTACTGGAAACAGTGAGTCTTTTTTTGTGTTTACTCTTAATCAAAAATCTTTTTATAGCTCACAAAATAGAGCATCCCGATTTATAATCGGGACGGCAAAGGTTCGAATCCTTTCGCGCTCACAAAAAATTTATAATTCGAAATATTGCCCCAACCATTCATCAAAATGTTCTTTATGCTTATCCTGAGCAGCTTTAATCAATAAGTCAGGTTCTTCAATCTGGCTTAGCCCATAATCTCCTTTCATCCAGGCTAAATATTCACTTAACCCTTCACTCTCTTCATAATCATCTTCCTCTTTATAAAAATAAGCCTCATCAAACCCTACTGAAATTTCATTGTCAAAAGTGAGCAGATGCAAAAACTGCAGTATATTTTCAGCCACAATGTGAACACCGCCTTCATCCCCAAAAACAACCACAGGCATTTTATTTAAAGGCTGCTCTACTCCGTTATTCCAAATGGCATAGAAGGAACCGGAACCATTCGCCTGTGCAAAAGGCAGTAAACTATTCAGAAAACTTTCATCCTCACTCCAGCTTTTTAATCCGGATTTATCATCAATTAAAACACCAAAACCTTGTGAATAATTTTCATACGAGGAAATAGTATTCTGAAAGTAGATCAATTTTTCCAGTTCTACCGGAATTTCCTGCAGATTCAAGTTTTGTTTAAATTTTGTAATTTCTACCATGGTCAATTATATTCGGTTAATAAGATTTATAAAATGAAAATAGAACAGCAAATTTATTAACTATCTTTAATTTTATGGTCATATTTTATATTAATTTAACAACACAAACAAGCTGTTCTACTCCCAAAACATAGATTACAACTAAAACATTTTCAATACATTAAATTAAAAAAACTATTGATTACATAAAATATCTTTTTCGTTATTATAAAATACTTATATTTACCACCAAGGAGTTCTTAAAACCTTCTTTATCAACCGAAACTGGTTACACTTAGCTGTGTATTAAAAGGGAATCGTGTGTAAATCACGAACTGTCGCGCAACTGTAAGTAACATACAAAAAGTTTTTATCAATTGATATCCACTGTATATTTTTTATATGGGAAGGATGATAAAAACAGTTACAAGTCAGGAGACCTGCCTATTTCGTATTGACGATGCTTTCGCGATTTGAAGCTTACAGTCAGGTATGATGCGATATGGATATAGTACGATAACTTTTTTATCAAACTGTGTTATTTTTTGAGATGAATATGAGCGTACGTTGCGTACTTCTCATGATTCTGTAGCTCATTCGTATCCCCTTTCCGTAATTTTTCTTTCTTAATAAAGCACCGCGAAGTTTACAGAGAACTTTTTATAGGATTTAATCAATGTAAAAAGGGATAAGGTGTACCAAAGCAATTTTAATTATTCGTGGAGTTTCAACAGGTTTATTTTACAAACCTGTACAATCAGAGTTTCTCAAAATTCCCAACATCTGCACAATGGGAAAATTTCTCAACTCCTTTCCTACTTTTTACTTTTTACTCAAAAGCGATGTCTTTACAGCTCTTCCGCTTCTTTAATGATAAACAAATTTCAACTCAACAATAAATATTATAATGATCAAAAATGAAAATTGGAAGTCGCCCGGCTTAAAATTCCGGGAGGCTATGGAAAAAGAAAATCCCCTTCAGATTGTTGGAGCCATCAATGCAAACCATGCATTATTGGCACAGCAGGCTGGTTTTAATGCCATCTATCTTTCAGGAGGAGGTGTTGCTGCAGGGTCTTTAGGAATTCCTGATTTAGGAATTACAACTCTGGATGATGTACTCATAGATGTTCAGCGTATTACTAATATTTGTGATTTACCACTTTTGGTAGATATTGATACAGGATTTGGGCCTTCTGCTTTTAATGTTGCCCGAACGATAAAATCATTAATCAAAGCCGGAGCTGCTGCCATTCACATTGAAGATCAGGTGGGCGCAAAACGTTGCGGACACCGCCCCGGAAAAGAAATCGTAAGCAAAGAGGAAATGGTGGACCGGATTAAAGCCGCAGCAGATGCCCGTACTGATGAAAATTTTGTGATCGGAGCCAGAACAGATGCTTTTGCCAGTGAAGGACTGGAAAAAACACTAGAAAGGGCCATCGCTTATAAAGAAGCCGGTGCAGATTTCATTTTTGCTGAAGCAGTTCCTGATTTAAGCTTTTATCAAAAATTTGTTGATGCTACTGGGATTCCTGTACTAGCCAATATCACGGAATTTGGAATGATCAAAATGTACACTGTAGAAGAACTGAAAAATGCAGGTGTAGGACTCGTCCTCTACCCTCTTTCTGCCTTCAGAGCTGCCAATAAAGCTGCACAGAATGTATACCAACATATCCGTAAAGACGGAACACAAGCCAATGTGCTAGCTACAATGCAGACAAGAGAAGAACTCTATCAAAGTATTGGCTACCACGATTATGAACAAAAATTAGATAACCTTTTTAAACAAAATACTCATGTCAACGAATAGCGAACCAACATTTAAGCCTAAAAAAAGCGTAGCACTTTCCGGAGTAACAGCAGGTAATACCGCTCTTTGCAGTGTAGGAAAAAGTGGAAATGATCTCCATTACAGAGGTTATGATATATTGGATCTTGCAGAGAGAGCACAATTTGAAGAAGTTGCTTACCTGCTTATTTATGGTCAGCTGCCCACTGAAGCTCAACTCAAAAACTATAAAGCAAAATTAAAATCATTGAGAGGCCTTCCTCACTCTGTAAGAAATATTTTAAAAAGTATTCCGGCAGCTGCCCACCCAATGGATGTCATGCGTTCAATGGTTTCAGCAATTGGAAGTATTCAGCCGGAAAAAGATGATCACAATGTAGCCGGAGCAAGAGATATTGCAGATAAATTATTAGCATCATTCAGTTCCGGGCTTTTATACTGGTATCACTATACCCACAATGGTAAAGAAATCAATGTAGAGACTGATGATGATACTATTGGCGGACATTTCCTTCACCTTTTACATGGTAAAAAAGCTCCTGATTCATGGGTGAAAGCAATGGAAATTTCCCTTAATCTGTATGCCGAACATGAGTTTAATGCTTCTACTTTCACCGCACGTGTCATTGCCGGAACCTCATCAGACTTTTATTCCTGTATCACAGGGGCTATCGGTGCTTTGAGAGGCCCTAAACATGGGGGAGCCAATGAAGTGGCTTTTGAGATCCAGAGCCGATACAATTCTCCTGATGAGGCAGAAGAAGATATCAGAAAACGTATTGCCAACAAAGAAGTAATTATAGGATTCGGACATCCTGTTTATACCCTGTCAGACCCAAGAAATGTAGTCATTAAAAAAGTAGCTAAAGAACTTTCCGAAGAAGCCGGAGACATGCTGTTGTATAATATCGCTGAAAGGCTGGAAACTGTGATGTGGGAAGAAAAGAAAATGTTCCCTAATCTGGACTGGTTCTCCGCAGTATCTTATCACCTGATGGGAGTTCCTACCCTGATGTTTACTCCACTATTTGTGATTTCAAGAGTCACAGGATGGAGCGCACACATTATTGAACAAAGACAGGATGGGAAAATTATCCGTCCAAGTGCCAATTATACAGGTCCTGAAAATAAAGACTTTGTATCTATCGAAAATAGAAAATAAAAAATCAATTCATAATTAAACTAAAAAATAAAGATGTCATCACACATTTCAAACGAAAGGCCACAGCCGGATCAGGTATTAACAGATATTGCAGATTATGTATTACACTATGAAATCAAAAATGATTTAGCATGGAAAACAGCCCACTACTGTTTATTAGACACGATCGGTTGTGGACTGGAAGCACTTACCTATCCTGCATGTACCAAACTTTTAGGACCCATTGTAAAAGGTACCATAGTTCCGAATGGAGCTAAAGTTCCGGGTACACAATTTCAGCTGGATCCAGTACAGGCTGCTTTCAACATCGGAGCAATTATCCGTTGGTTAGATTTCAATGATACCTGGCTGGCCGCTGAATGGGGACATCCTTCAGATAACCTGGGCGGAATTTTAGCAACAGCAGACTGGCTTTCAAGAACAAATATTGCAGAAGGAAAAGCTCCGCTTAAAATGAAACAGGTTCTGGAAGCGATGATCATTGCCCATGAAATTCAAGGAGTTATCGCATTGGAAAATTCATTCAACAAAGTAGGTTTAGACCATGTATTATTGGTAAAATTAGCCTCTACAGCCGTTGTCGGAAAACTGATCGGCTTAACCCGTGATGAACTGATCAATGCCGTTTCATTAGCATTTGTAGACGGACAGTCTTTAAGAACATACCGCCATGCTCCCAATACCGGAAGCCGTAAATCCTGGGCTGCCGGAGATGCTACTTCAAGAGCAGTACGTTTAGCCCTTATTGCTAAAACAGGTGAAATGGGTTATCCATCCGTATTAACAGCAAAAACCTGGGGATTCTATGATGTGTCTTTCAAAGGAAATGAATTCAAATTCCAGAGAGAATACGGTTCTTATGTGATGGAAAATGTATTGTTCAAAATTTCATTCCCTGCAGAATTCCACTCTCAAACGGCTGTAGAAGCAGCTATGACCTTACACGATCAGTTAAAAAAATCAGGAAAATCTGCTGAAGACATCAAAAAAATAACAATCCGTACCCACGAAGCATGTATTCGTATCATTGATAAAAAAGGACCGCTGAACAACCCTGCTGACCGCGACCACGCTATTCAGTACATGGTAGCGGTTCCACTGATCTTCGGAAGGTTAACAGCCGCTGATTATGAAGACAATATAGCAACAGACCCAAGAATCGACATTCTTCGTGATAAAATTGAATGTGTAGAAGATGTACAGTTCACTACAGATTACCATGATCCTGAAAAACGTTCCATTGCCAATGCTTTAACGGTTGAATTAAACGACGGAACTGTTTTAGACGAAATTGTTGTAGAATATCCAATCGGACACAAACGCAGAAGAGACGAAGGAATTCCTGAACTGATCAAGAAATATAAAGTAAACCTTGCCAGAATATTCCCGGAAAAACAACAGAGAATTGTATTAGAAAACTCTTTAGAATATGATACTCTTGTCAACTTAGATGTCAACGAATTTGTTGATCTGCTGGTAATATAATGTACTAAAAAGTTGAGAGTGAAATGAATATTTACTCTCAACTTTTCACTCTCAATCTAAAAATCATGTCACAAAAAGTAAAAATATTAATCAACGGAAATTTTACAGAAAGTAAAGCAACAGAACACCTTCGCGTAGAAAACCCTGCAACACGGGAAACCCTTGCAGAAGTTCCACTCACGGAACTGGCTGAAATAGATCAAGCCATAGAAGCTGCTCAGGAAGCTTTCAAAACATGGAAAGAAGTAGCTACCCCGGAAAGAGCAAGATTGTTCTTAAAATACCAGCAGCTTTTAAAAGAAAACCAAAAAGAAATTGCTGAAATCCTTTCCAGAGAAAACGGAAAAACATTCCCGGATGCCATGGGAGATGTATGGCGCGGAATTGAAGTGGTAGAACATGCCTGCAACATTCCTACCCTCATGATGGGAGAAACAGTAGAAAATGTAGCAAGAGGTGTTGACACCTACAGCTATATCCAGCCACTTGGAGTATGCGCAGGAATTACACCCTTCAATTTTCCTGCAATGATCCCTTTATGGATGTTCCCTATGGCCATTGCCTGTGGAAACACCTTTATTTTAAAACCTTCAGAACAAACTCCCATGACCTCTATGAAAATGGCTGAGCTATTTTTAGAAGCAGGTTTTCCTAAAGGAGTTCTGAACATTGTTCACGGCTCCAAAGATCAGGTGAATCATATTCTGAACCATCCGGAGATCAAAGCCATTTCATTTGTAGGTTCTGTTCCTGTAGCAGAGCATGTTTACCGTACAGGAACCGATAATCTGAAGAGAGTTCAGGCTTTTGGCGGAGCAAAAAATCATATGGTAGTCATGCCGGATGCCAATAAAGAACAGGTTGTTAACAATCTGGTAGGAGCTTCCTGTGGAGCGGCCGGCCAACGTTGTATGGCCATCAGCGTAGCTGTTTTGGTAGGTGAAGCTCAAAACTGGGTGGACGATATCAAAAAAGCTCTAAGCACCATTAAACCCGGAGTATGGTCTGATGAATCTGCCGCCTTTGGGCCTCTGATTAACCAACAATCAAAAGACAAGGTTTTAAGATTAATTAAAAGTGCCTATTATCAGGGAGCTGAGGTATTACTGGATGGCAGCGACTGTAAAGTGGAAGGCTATGAAAACGGATACTTTGTAGGAGCAACGTTATTCAATAACGTATCAACAGATATGGACATTTACAAAGAAGAAATTTTTGGCCCTGCTTTATTATTATTAAAGGCGGAAACACTGGATGAAGCCATTAAAATCATTAATGCCAATCCTTATGGAAACGGAACCTCCATCTTTACCAATTCAGGAGCAGCGGCAAGAAAATTCCAGCATGAAATTGAAGTGGGACAAATCGGTGTAAACATTCCGATTCCCGTTCCATTACCGTTTTTCTCTTTTACAGGATGGAGAAAATCATTCTTTGGCGACCTGCATTCTTACGGAAAACAAGGTATTCGTTTTTACACAGAAACCAAAACGATTACAGCACGATGGTTTGAAGAAGATATTCCTGCAGGCGATCTGAATATGACGATCAGTTTAAAATAACCTTTCTATGGAATTCAACCTAAATGAAGATCAACAGGCATTTCAGGATGCCGCAAGAAGATTTGCCAAAAAAGAACTGGCTCCTTATGCTTCGGAATGGGATGCTCAGAAGATATTTCCGAGAGAAGCTATCGCAAAAGCCGGAGAACTTGGTTTTTGTGGCGTTTACACCAGAGAAGATGCCGGAGGTCTGGGATTATCACGGCTGGACGCTGCCATTATATTTGAAGAACTGGCTGCAGCCTGCCCTTCCACTACTGCCTACATTACCATACACAACATGGTCTCCTGGATGATTGATGAATTTGGGAATGATGAAATCAGAAAGCAATTATGTCCGGATTTGTCATCAGGAGTATTATTAGGATCCTATTGTCTTACAGAACCTGGCTCAGGGTCAGATGCAGCAGCCTTAAAAACAACGGCAGTGAAAAAAGACAATAAGTACATTATTAACGGAACAAAAGCGTTCATCTCCGGAGCAGGTGAAAGTGATATACTCATCGTAATGGCGCGTACCGGAGATTCTAGCCCAAAAGGAATCAGTGCTTTTATAGTACCGGCTAATTCTGAAGGGATCAGTTTTGGAGAAAAAGAAAAAAAACTCGGTTGGAATACCCAGCCGACCCGATTTGTTTTCTTTGATCATGTAGAAGTAGATGAAAAATATCTTTTAGGTGAGTTGGGACAAGGATTTAAAATAGCATTAAAAGGACTGGATGGCGGACGTATTAATATTGGCACCTGTTCTGTAGGAGCTGCACAGGGAGCTATCAGCCAGGCCCAAAAATATATGCATGAAAGGCTCCAGTTTGGGAAATCATTAGCACAGTTTCAATCGCTTCAGTTTAAAATCGCTGATATGGCAACAGAACTGGTGGCAGCCCGCCAGATGGTACATTTAGCAGCTTTCAAGTTGGATTCAAATGATATAAATGCGACTACTTATTGTGCCATGGCAAAACGCCTGGCAACCGACATGTGCTTTAATATATGCAATGAAGCAATACAAATATTAGGCGGTTATGGATGTACACAAGACTTTCCTGTGGAACGTCTTATGCGTGATGCCAGAGTACATCAGGTGGTAGAAGGAACCAATGAAATTATGAAACTGGTAATTTCAAGAAAGATTTTAGAAGAAGGAGCTATGATACAAATCCGTTAATTCAAAAGAGTAAAAATGAGTTTAATACTAACAGAAATAAAAAATAAAGTCGGGATCATCACCCTGAATTCCGAAAAAACACTCAATTCGCTTTCATTAGGAATGATTGAAGAACTGAAAGCTGTTCTGGAAGACTGGAAGACCTCTGGTGAAGTCGCCTGTATATTTCTTCAGGGAGCAGGTGAAAAAGCGCTCTGTGCCGGAGGAGATGTAAGAAAGCTACATGATGCCATTATAGAGCAGCAAAGCATTGATGGGACAAAAGTTTCTCAGCAGTGTTTCGATTTCTTTTCAAAGGAATACCAGGTAGATTACCTCATTCATACCTATCCGAAGCCTGTCATTGTCTGGGGACACGGAATTGTAATGGGTGGCGGCATCGGAATTATGGTGGGAGCCTCTCATCGTATTGTTACTGAAAGAAGCAAACTGGCAATGCCGGAAATTACTATTGGTTTATATCCCGATGTAGGCGGTACCTGGTTTTTAAATAAAATGCCTTCTGCTTATGGAATTTATCTAGGATTAACGGGGGCAAGATTAGATGGTGCCGACTGTAAGTTTTTAGGACTGGCAGATTACTATATTTCTTCCGGTTCAAAAGTAGCTCTATTAGATGCTCTCGATCATGCCCAATGGAATGGAAATAACCATCAGACAGTTTCTGCAATTCTGGAAAATATATCTAAAGAAACTACCACACCCGAATCACAGGCACAGATACATCATTCATTCATCGCACAGTTTGAAGGAGCAAATTCTTTAGAAGAGTTCAGAGATATTTTGATGCAGCATCCGGATAAAGACGAATGGATCAATACAGGAATAAAAAGCTTTGAAGCAGGCTCTCCAAGTTCAGCACACATCATTTTCAGACAATTAAAAGAAGGTGAAAATCTAAGCCTTGAAGAAGTTTTTCAATCTGAATTAAATCTTTCCTGCCAATGCTGCATTCATCCTGATTTCGCAGAAGGTGTAAGAGCATTGCTGGTAGATAAAGACCTTTCCCCTAAATGGCAGCCTGCTGCCTTACATGATATTACCAAAGAATGGGTAGACAGCTATTTTACTCCGCTTTGGACTCACGAAGAACATCCATTAAAAAACTTAGGAAAAAAAGATTAATTATGTCAAATATAGCATTTATAGGATTAGGAAATATGGGTGGGCCTATGGCCATCAACCTTGTAAAGAAAGGTCATCACGTTATCGGATTTGATCTTTCCCATTCCGCTTCAGAAGCACTGGTTTCTGCAGGCGGACAAACCTCAGACTCAGCTATAACAGCTGCTAAGGATGCTGATGTGGTCATCTCAATGCTTCCATCAGGTAAACATGTTGCAGAACTTTATTCTGAAGAATTCATCAGCCAGCTGAAGCCTGATACATTAATCATTGACAGCAGTACGATTGATGCGGTAACCGCCCGTTCTGTGGCTCAAATGGCTGCTTCGAAAGGATGTAAAATGATTGATGCACCCGTCTCAGGTGGAACTGCAGGAGCTCAGGCAGGAACATTAACCTTTATTGTAGGCGGCCAAACCAAAGACTATGAAAAGGCAAGACCTATTCTAAAATGTATGGGACAGAATATTTTTCATGCAGGAGACTCCGGTGCGGGACAGGTCGCAAAGATTTGTAACAATATGCTTTTAGCCATCCATATGATCGGTACTTCTGAAGCCATCAATTTAGGAGTCCGTCACGGTTTAGAACCTAAAATATTAAGTGAGATCATGCAGAAAAGTTCCGGTAGAAACTGGTCGCTGGAAGTGTATAATCCCTATCCGGGAGTGATGGAAAATGCCCCTTCATCAAGAGCCTATTCGGGAGGTTTTGCCGTAGATTTAATGACAAAAGATTTGGGATTGGCTGCAGAAGCAGGACTGGAAACCAGAACCTCGACTCCATTGGGAAACGCCGCTTTAAATCTGTATAGAATCTGGAGTGAAGCCGGAAATGGTACCAGCGATTTTTCAAGTATTATTCAATTCTTAAACAAACATCAGTAATCATGAATTTTGAAACATTATTATACCAACAGGAAGGATATATTGGTACCTTAACCATTAACCGCCCTGACGCTTTAAATGCTTTGAATGAAACTGTTTTAAAAGAACTGAAATCATTTGCAGAACAGATCCGATCCCACAAAGACATTCGTGTTTTAATCATTACCGGATCCGGGGAAAAAGCTTTTGTTGCGGGAGCTGACATCAAAGCAATGCAAGGGATGACGCCCCAAAAAGCTACAGATTTTTCCACCATGGCTCAAGCCGCGTTCAATTCCATTGAAGCATTACCATTTGCAGTGATCGCAGCGGTCAACGGTTTTGCGTTAGGTGGCGGATGTGAACTGGCTTTGTCCTGTGACCTCATTCTGGCAAGTGAAAAAGCAAAATTCGGATTACCGGAAGTAACGCTTGGATTATTACCTTGTTTTGGGGGAACACAACGCTTACCGAGAGCAATTGGATTGTACAAAGCAAGAGAAATGGTATTTTCCGGCGAGTTTTACTCAGCAGAAGCTTGTAAAGAATTAGGTTTTGTAAACCGTGTGATTGCTCCTGCAGAATTATGGAATGAGGCCCGGAAATTAGCGGCAACAATAGCCTCAAGAGGTCCGGTAGCCATAGCGAAAGCAAAACAATCGTTGAATACGGGTGTAGAATTACCTATTACAGAAGGTTTGCAGCAGGAGGCTGCTTTATTCGGGGAATTATTTGATACGAAAGATCATCAGGAAGGTATTGGCGCATTTATAGAAAAAAGAAACCCTGATTTTAAAGGAGAATAAAAGAAAAAATAATTTTAAAAGATATATTTGATTTTTAGGAGGCTGGTCTGTTTTTGTTACCGGTCTCCTTTTTTTACTTCCCAAAAATCCTTGTCATACAATCAAATTGTCATAATTTTGTTCTTCCTATTCAAATTCAATGAAAAATTTAAATCTCATTATTGCAAGCTGTTTGTTGGCTTCAGTTATATCGTGCACAACGGCAGCACCGGTTTCAAAAAATTCCATCCAGGATACACCTTATCAAAACCTTGGACGTGACGGAAAAATATATGCTGCTTTTTACCAGCAAAGAGCTGCTGAATATGAAGCATTATGTCTTCAGGCTTATAATATTGCGACCCTCCGTTTGGATGAAGCTTTAGCGCAGAAATCCGACAAACCTTTAGCCATCGTTTCCGATATTGATGAGACCTTTTTAGACAATTCTTATTACGCTGTGGAGCGCTCAAAAATGGGAAAGAATTATGACCAGAAAACATGGGAAGAATGGACTGCAAAAGGTATTGCCACCCCACTTACAGGTTCTCAAAAATTTTATCAGTATGCTGCCAGTAAGGGAATTCAGGTTTTTTATGTAACCAACCGTGCCGAAGTGGAGCGCGAAGGAACTTTGAAGAATTTAAAAAAATACAATTTCCCGCTTCAAAGCGATGCCAGCCTTATCTTAAGATCAAAAGAAAGCAGTAAAGAAAACCGACGAAAAGATATTGCTAAAAATTACAATATTGTTTTGCTGCTAGGCGATAACCTGGCCGATTTCTCAGATATATTTGATAAAAAATCAGAAACAGATCGTTCTGCTGCCGTGAAAAATTCGGCGGATGATTTTGGTAAAAAATTCATTATTATTCCCAATGTAGGGTATGGAGACTGGGAATCCTCATTCTACCATTACAAATACGATTATACTGATCAGCAGAAAAACTCTATGATGTATGATGCAGTGAAATCTAATCCCTAAATAAAATCTAAACCTTAGATATAAATTTAAAAACCTCACAAATTTTGTTGTGAGGTTTTTAGTTTCATGTATTATGATCTTTTTTCCTGTTTACTTCAAGACTTTCTCGTAGATTTCATTCAACAGGTTTTGTCTCATTTTAGAGTCTCTTTTATTCAAAAGGATGATAAATCCCCAATTTTTAGCTCTGTTGTAGCAGATGATTGAAGATTCTCCCATGGAATCGCCAGACTTTAAATAGATTGTATTCTGGTCATCCGTACTGATGTTAAGCCCTAAGCCCATTTCTCTTTTTTCATCTTTATAATAGATGTTTTCTGTGATTAACGCGGCATTTGAAACTGGATTTCCTTTCGTAAGAATCGCTCTCAGATACGTAACCATATCAGAAACATTGGATTTAACCAATCCGGCGGATGCAGTAACATTCCATTTGAAAAACTCCTGAGCTCCACCATTGGGATTGTAACCTGTTGTTTTATTTTTCACATTGAACTCTTTTGTGAAGGTATTCGTCATTTTCAAAGGACCGATTATTTTTTTATGAATGATTTCATCATAGCTCTTGCCATAAACCTTTTCCAATATCTGCCCCAGTAATGTATAGCCCATTGTAGAATAACGGTACTTTCCATAGTCAATAAGCTCATTACAATTATTGATGATGGAGATTAATGATTCTTCTGTAACACTACTTACCGGCTGCTGTGGGTTTAGTTCGATCAACTTCCCAAAATCTATATCAGGTAAGCCTGACTGATGAGAAGCCAGATCCGAAATTTTAATTTTATTCTTAAGATTTTCATGGAGATGATACCCTTTTGGCAGGTAATTGTCAATATAATCCTCCAGTTTTAATTTCTTATCGATAACAGCTTGTGCTATTAAATTTGAAGTCAGAATTTTTGTAATAGAAGCAATTTCGAATAAGGAACTCTTGTCTATATTCATTGAACTTTCTTTGCTCAGTTTGCCATATGCTGTGTAATATTCTTTATTATTACTGATAAAACCAACACTGATTCCCACCTCCGGATTTTTCTGATAATTATCTTTTATAATAGAATCTATCTTTTGCGAAAAATTCTGTCCGAAAGAAAAGGTACTGATGAATAATAATAGAACCGCTAAAAATGTGAATGAGTTTTTCATTGTATCGTTGTTTAATGTTTAACAATTATCTTGATACAAATTTGAAAAAGTAAAAAATCCTATGCGACCGAATAAACGTATTCTGTCTTATTGGTCTTAAAAAATGAGTACGGATTATTATTAAAAGAAGTACGAGTAATCACAAAACACTATAATACAAATAATTACAATACTTAATCAATGTTTTTCCTCTATGTTTTTTAAAGCGGAATGGAAGGAATATTTTGAATTAAAATCCTTTTCATATCAAATTTTAAGAACGGTTACTTTGCTTTGGTATTGTCTTTTAAAAAAAACAAAGCATATTCAACTCGACAAGTTTTCATAAAATCATCCTTATCTTCCACTGAATAACTTCCAGCTTCATGACCGAATATTTACGCCACAGCTTTTGCTTTTGTTCCGGTTTTAGCAGCCTCAATTTTCTTATTATTCCTAAGCTCACGTTTCATTTTACGGTAATCCCATGGAGCAACGGCATTAATATCCTGCCAAAGACCCATCTTTTTACTTTTGGCATTTTCCTGAATTTTCCCCAGTGAAGCATCTTTTGAATAGGAAAAATACCACCATCCCATCCCTGCTTTGATAAGCTCTTTGGAAAGGTATTTTCCGTCATCATAATACACTTTTGCAATGGATCTTCCATAGCGGTCCGTATTCGTTTCCACAAAACTTACCGTTTTTCCAAATACCTGAGCTGAAGTGAATTGTTTCGCATTTTTCCCGAAGGCCTGCCCACTTTCCGGACAATCAACTTCGGCCAGTCTGAGCTTTTTTTGCTGGTTTCCTTTTAACAATAAAGTAATGGTATCTCCGTCTGAAATTTTGATCACTTTTCCGGTAGTCTGTGAGAATAGAAATACAGGGAAAAGTACATACATCAACATTAATCTTTTCATGCGGCAAAGATAGGAATTAGCGGTTCTTGTTAATACAAAAACCTCACATTTTGCGAGGTTTTAGCTTTAAAAACTTTTTGTTTTATTTTTCCGCAAAGAGCAAGACCCTGCAGCATTATTCAACATCCATGATTTTATGAACATCGCCAAAGTTATACCACCTTTCTATTTTACCGGGATAATAATAGTATAACTCATCCAAATATGTTTCCTCTTTAAGAAAAGCCGTTCCTTTATTCATTGGGATGGCATAATTATCTAAATTATTAATGAAACTAACGTATTCACTATAGTTATATTTAGTTTGTGAAGAAATGGTTTCACATAGTATATTTTTATGATCAATTCTATTCACATCATCACTCATACGTCCTCTACTTGAAGCATATTCATTGATCAATTTACGATTAAAAAATGAGGCTAGTTTTTGAACATCAATGGCTACAAAGAATAAATACCCTTCTTTTTTTAACGGTTGAAATAATTCATATAAATCTTTAGTTGAATTATTAGATTTTTTTCCAAATCTAAGCTCATCAAGAGTCAAAAAATTCTCTCTGCAAAAACACTTTTTAGCAATTAAAAACTGTTGAAATGCTAAACTATCTTTTTTTAAAAAGGTTTGTAATTTTTCATATTGAGTATTTCCAATAGCCGCTTGTCCAAAAACTATTGTAATACCTAACAAAAAAAACAAAACAATAAATACTTTTTTCATCACTTACTTAGAATTAGTCATAAATATAGCTCTTATCAAATGATGATGAACATTTTTAAAGTATAAAATATTGTAAGATCAAATACTTATATAAGAAAAACTTTACCTTCACCAGTTAAATGGCATCGCAACATAAGTATTTTCAAAGATAGGTAAAGGTAAAATCTCTGCTGTTTCCAAACACACTTCATCATTTTTAACAATACAGACTTTAAGCAATTCTCCACGGTGATGATAGCCATTTAAGATTAATGCGCAAATACCATTTATATCTAAAATCCTGATTAAAGCTTTAAACGTATTTACTTTATCAGACAATTCCAGAAAACTTAAGTCGAAATCTTCAAAAGAAATATGTTCATCTGTCACAATTTGAATAAAGCGTTGCCCGATATCATACGCTGTAATGTCATTAAATTTTTCATCAGCA
Source organism: Chryseobacterium sp. Marseille-Q8038 (assembly GCF_965111995.1). NCBI lineage: Bacteria > Pseudomonadati > Bacteroidota > Flavobacteriia > Flavobacteriales > Weeksellaceae > Chryseobacterium > Chryseobacterium sp. Marseille-Q8038. The sequence continues at coordinate 2,509,418 of NZ_CBCOPN010000001.1, forward strand.
GTGATAAAATCGGTTTCCAGGCAGTCCAGATATACCTTTTGTCCAGATGACAAGTAGTTCCGGCTATGAAGCTTAGATTCCTGTAAAATTTCAATATTATTTCTCCTGAAAGCTCTTTTCCATTCATCGATTTTCATTAAAATATCCGCATCCCCATATTCCCATAAAAAAGAATAGACTTTTTTTTGATCATGAAAAAAATCACCCATCTGAAACCTGTATCCACGATTATAAAACAACCAAAGATTTTCATAATGCACCTCATCGCTGCTTAAAAAATTTGACAGGTAGTAGGTATTGGTATCTGTATATTTTTTCATAAAAATTTAATGTGAACTTATCGGATTAAATTTAATGGTTTTAAAGACCTTTAAAAACAGTTCTTTATTTTCTTCACTCAAATCATTCACAATAATTGCCATTTTATTTTTGTAAATATCTACGCTGTCAAAATGGATCCCGATAAGTCCTTTATTTACTTTTTTCGGCATCATAATTTGTGCTCTGTATTTATTGATTGTATCGTAGTAATAATAATTAACATTAAAAATACCATTTTTACTATCTCTTTCAGTATTTTTTGAGAAATAAGCTTTTAACTCTCTGTTTTTATATTTTTCATATAATTCTTTATCATCAGTAATGAAAAAAGAATCTTCCTCAAATGGCTTATAATCACCATAATAAATATAACCTATACGCTTATTATTTCCGGTATTGATACTAAACACTTGTGAGTCTTCGGCCGGTTCTTTCTTAATGATAAATGATTCAGGCAAGCTCATTGACACATTAGCAATTTCATGCTTAATAAGTTTCAGATTCTTACAGCAGGAAGATAATATGACCAAAAGACAAACTAACAGCACAAAATTATATTCAACTTTTACATATATATTTTTATATTTCATGATAATAGGATTCTGTTTCAATGAATCAAAAACTTTTTGCATCAAAATAATAAGCAACTTTTTCAAGAAATATATCTTCATGCTCTTCTAAGTATTGTTCAACTTTACCAGCAAGTTCATCATCCAGATAATTTTCCGGAGATTTCACATAAAAATCCAAATTAATGGAATCATTTTGAAAAGCCTTTTCCAATACGGGGATATAAATTTGATAAAATTCTTCTTTTTTCATTTCCAGTTATCTTAAAAACGAACTCCCATAAACAAACGGTTCAGGTCTTAAAAATGAAATAAAGGAGAAAAAAAATGAAAATTTTTTCATCATTTTTAAAACAAGATAAGTCAATGGTTATTAGCCGGGTAAAGGTAACAAAAAAGTTTTCACGAAAAATTAATTTAAAATTATTCTTCATTTTATTTTTTTATTTGAAAAAGTATTGTACCTTTGCAACCGCAAAAACGAAGTAAATATCGTTACTGATGACACCCTCGGGGCGTAGCGTAGTCCGGTCATCGCGCCTGGTTTGGGACCAGGAGGTCGCAGGTTCGAATCCTGCCGCCCCGACTGTTTTAGTAGTTTTCTCAAAATTACTTAATGGGTGCGTAGCTCAGCTGGATAGAGCATCTGCCTTCTAAGCAGACGGTCAAAGGTTCGAATCCTTTCGCGCTCACTTAAAGACTTACTGGAAACAGTGAGTCTTTTTTGTTTTTACTCTTATTCAAAAATATTATTATAGCTCACAAAATAGAGCATCCCGATTTTTTTGTTTTTACTCTTAATCAAAAATATTATTGTAGCTCACGAAATAGAGCATCCCGATTTTCAATCGGGACGGCAAAGGTTCGAATCCTTTCGCGCTCACTTAAAGACTTACTGGAAACAGTGAGTCTTTTTTGTTTTTACTCTTATTCAAAAATATTATTATAGCTCACAAAATAGAGCATCCCGATTTATAATTGGGACGGCAAAGGTTCGAATCCTTTCGCGCTCACTTAAAGACTTACTGGAAACAGTGAGTCTTTTTTTGTGTTTACTCTTATTCAAAAATATTATTATAGCTCACAAAATAGAGCATCCCGATTTTCAATCGGGACGGCAAAGGTTCGAATCCTTTCGCGCTCACTTAAAGACTTACTGGAAACAGTGAGTCTTTTTTTGTTTATATTAGTTCCATGTATTTTTGCTATATACTTCATTCCAAAACTCTAGATAAATTCTACATTGGGCATTCTTCAGAATCTTTACAGGAAAGATTAAGGAAACACTTATCTGATCACAAAGGATTTACATCAAAAGCTAAAGATTGGGTTATTGTTCACTTTGAAACTTTTGATTCGAAATCACATGCCTATAAAAGGGAAAGAGAAATTAAAGCTTGGAAGAGCAAATCTAAAATCCAAAAGCTTATACATACGACAGCACAGATAGAGCATCCCGATTTTTAATCGGGACGGTCAAAGGTTCAATCCCTTCGCGCCCACTTAAGGGGACACTATTTGATAGTTGCCATCTTTTTTATGCCCATAAATTATCCTACCAGTAAAATGTTTCATTCTTGCAGTAAAATGTTTCTTTACTCCATTCACCTATTTTCTAATTTTGTACATTTAACAATTACTGAGTTTTGTAATGGACAAAATATACAACATACCATCTTTCCTGAAATACATCAATGTTAGAGGCACTAGCAGTGATATGATACAGGTTGTTCATTATGATGAACATCCCGATATTTTACTGAAATCACTACCTTCCGAAATTGACTTTTATTTACTGGCACTGAAAGACAAAATCGAGGTACAGTCACCCGTTGAGAGTATGTCTGATAGTTATCTTTATCTTGATAAACCCGGCAATAAAATTGAATGGGATTTAAAAAATTCGTTTTCCGGATATGCGATTTTTATCAACGAAAAACTTCTCAACAAAATGGTTAAGGATATTTCATTTGCCAACTATGAAAGACACGAAGCCTTGTTTCTGACATCTGAAGAAAAGGAAACTTTGTATGACTTGTTTTCAAAATCTTACCGAGAGTATCAAAAAGAAAACTTTTCTAAAGAAGTATTAACCTCTTATGCTTCACTTATTATTTCATATACGCAAATTTACTATGAACGTCAATTTGAAGCCCGAAGTAAAATATACAATAAGGTCGTTGCCGATTTTTACCAACAGTTAGACATGTGTTTACATAATCCCAATGGATTGTCAGAGCTCCCATCCGTGAGTTACTTTGCAGAAAAGGCAAACCTATCTACCAATTATTTCGGAGATTTGATTAAGCATTTCACGGGTACTTCGCCTATTGATCATATCCATGAAGGAATTATACAATTAGCGAAGAACAAATTACGAACGACTAAACTTTCAATAAGTGAAATTGCATATAGCCTGGGATTTGATTATCCAACCTACTTTGCAAGATTTTTCCGTCAAAAAACCGGGATATCTCCAAAAGTATTCAGAAACCAGTGATGAAGGATAGCCGCATTAAATAATGATTAAAAGAACCAAAATCAAATAAGTATATTTTATTACTTTTATCCAAAACAAAAAAGCAATCTTCCGATTGCTTTTTTTACCTCATACAATAGAAAAACTTGGAAATCCGTAAAATGTTTCATTCTTAGAGTGATATGTTTTCGTTTACGATGTGCTGGTCAGAGTAATTTTGTTATATCAAAAATGAGTAATAACATTTTAAAAACAAACAGCATGTCACAGCAAAAAATCAATTTTAAAAACAGCAACAATGGAACCATTACCATGTCAGCCGTTATCAATTTCCCTGAAGGATTCAACGAAAATCACCAATATCCTGTTATTGTGGTTTCACATCCTGGTGGTGGTGTTAAGGAACAGGCATCAGGACTATATGCAAAAAAACTGTCTGAACAAGGCTTTATAAGCATAGCTTATGATGCGTCATATCAAGGAGAAAGCACCGGAGAACCACGTCAGTTGGAAAATCCATATATCCGTACAGAAGATGTAAGTGCGGTAATCGACTATCTGACCACATTGCCATATGTTGACCAGGAAAACATAGGGGCTATGGGAATTTGTGCAGGTGCAGGGTATACCGCCAATGCAGCTATCAATGACCATCGTATCAAAGCCGTAGGGATGGTAAGTGCAGTTAATATTGGTTCAATGTTCCGTAACGGTTGGGAAAACAATGTAAAAGATATGGATGCAATGCCTTATTTATTGGCAGGATCTAATGCAAGAACGGCAGAAGCAAAAGGTGAAGAGCAAACATTGCCTTTGGCTCCAATGAAAGAGGAAGATGCACCGAACGAAGAATTAAGAGAGGCTTGGGAATACTACCATACCAACCGTTGTCAATACCCGACAGCTCCGGGCTGGGCAACCCTGAGAAGCCTTACTCAAATTATTACATATGATGCTTACAATAAAGCAGAAGCGTTCTTTACGCAACCTTTGTTGGTAGTGGTTGGAAGTAATGCAGGAAGTGCATGGATGAGTGTCGATTTATTAGATCGTGCAGTTTCTACCGACAAAACCAAATATGTAGTGGAGGGAGCTAATCATATGACTTTATATGATGGCGAAAAAGAAGTGAATGAAGCGGTTGCTCAATTGGCTCCATTCTTCAAGAAAAACCTTGCATAGTTAATACAATCTTCAAGAAAAGCCGGACGTGTTTTACAAATATCTTCCGGCTTTATTCATCTTAAATAATAGAATCATGAGTACAAAAAATATAAAATTTAAGAATATAGCCTGGGATAATGCAGGCATTTTGCACCTTCCGGCGGATTTTGATGTAAACAAAAAATATGCAACTGTTGTAACAATGCACCCGATAGGAAGCTGTAAAGAACAAACAGCAGGTAATGTTTATGGTAAAGCATTGGCCGAAGCAGGATTTGTGGTATTAGCTTTTGACGCCTCATTTCAGGGCGAAAGCGGTGGCACACCGAGATATATTGAAAACCCGTATCAACGTACAGATGATGTGCGCTATGCTATTGATTATCTCGAAACGCTGCCTTATGTAGATGCTGACAAAATCGGTATTCTGGGTGTCTGTGGTGGTGGTGCTTATTCACTGAACATTGCAATGACCGAACGACGCATCAAAGCAGTTGTATCAATTACAGGGGTTAATTTCGGGCGGCTGTTGCGTGACGGCTTTGCAGGCGGAAACCCCATGGAAGTACTGAACAATGTAGCTGCCCAACGTTCTGCGGAAGCAAAAGGCGGGGATTTACTGACCATCAATATGCTTCCGGATAGCGTAGAAGCAGGAAAAGCGGCTGGTATAGAAGATATAGATGTTTTGGAAGCAACCGATTATTACAAAACTTCCCGTGGACAAACCAAAGGCGGAGCAACCAGTGCCATATATTCCCGTATGGGTGTAGGAATGGGTTGGGATGCGTTCTACCTGTCTGAAACTTTACTGACACAGCCTATACTTGTGGTAATCGGTGACAAACCTGGAGGTTTCGGGGCGTTCAGGGATGGATATGAAATTGTACGTCGTGCAGCTTCCACAAAAAAGGACCTTTTAGTGGTCAAAGGTTTTTCACACTATGATTTGTATGACCAGCCAGAACCTGTTAAACAGGCATTGGAGAAAGTAATTCCCTTCTTCAAAGAAAACCTTTAAAATATAATGATGTCAATGCTTACCGAAACAGAGCATCGGCATTTAAAATTGAAAATAAAAAACATAAAAATGAAAACAATAAAAGCATTAGTATTAGGCGCAAACGGAGCAATTGCACAACACGTTATCACCTTTCTTTCCAGTAAAGAGAATATAGAATTAACCTTGTTTGCAAGAAATGCCGACCCTATAAAACATTTTGAAACATCAGCAACCATCATTGAAGGCGATGTGTTCAGCACCAATGATTTGAACGAAGCAATCAAAGGGCAGGATATTATTTATGCCAACCTTGCGGGAGCAGTAGATAAAATGGCAGGAGAAATTGTATCGGCAATGAATGCCAATGATGTGAAGCGTTTAATATTCGTAACCTCATTGGGTATTTATAAAGAAGTGGCTGGTAAGTTTGGTCAGTGGAATGAAAGAATGATTGGTTCTGACTTAACTCCTTACCGAAAAGCGGCTGATATTATCGAAAAATCGGATTTAGACTATACGATTGTTCGTCCGTCTTGGCTGACCAACAATGATGAAACAGATTATGAAACCACCCAAAAAGGCGAACCTTTCAGAGGTACGGAGGTGGCAAGAAAGGCAGTAGCAGCCTATATTACTGACATTATTGAGCATCCTGAAAAAGATATAAAATCAAGCGTGGGTATCAATAAGCCAGGTGTTTATGGTGATAAGCCGACTTTTTATTAACTTCAATATGAAGCTTGTTCAAAGCCGTACCACTTTAAAATACCCGTAATTTCCAATTAAGATCAGCAGCCAAAGAGTTAAGATTATCCTCCAAGTTCACTTAAAGACTTACTGGAAACAGTGAGTCTTTTTTGTTTTTACTCTTATTCAAAAATCATGAGTATTCAAGAGTGATACAGAACAAAACTTACGTTTATTGGAATATCCTTCTATACAATTTGACAAAATTTGTTTTTTTGTCAAAAATATTTTATTTTTGTACTCATATTTCAGACAATGTCATCTCACACAGAACAAGATCAGCTTTCCCAACAAATACTGGATACCGCTTCAGGGCTGTATCTGAAGTATGGTTTAAAGAAAGTGACAATGGATGACATTTCAAAAGCAGTTGGTAAAAGCAGAACATCAATTTATTACTATTATAAAAATCGCGAGGAAGTGTTCCAGGCAGTTCTGGAAAACCTGATCAAAGAAGTGATTTCTGAGATTGATTCCAGGATGAGGAAGAAAAGAACTTTCGAAGGAAAGATTCAGGAGTTTTGCCTTGCTAAAGTGAAGACCTCGGAAGAAAGATCTTCATTTTTCAGAGCGATAGAAGCAGGAATGGATCACGAAGAGAAATCAAAGCATATTATCGATGCCCACAACCGAATGATGGAAGCGGAAAGAAATCTTCTGCTCAATTTATTTTCAACAGGCATTACCAAAGGTTCAATTCCGGAAGTTGCCATTGAAGAGCAGGAAACCATAATCTTCATTCTACAGAGCAGTATCAGAGGAATAAGGCGTGAAATGAGCCTAAAAAACAATTTTGAAAGCTTACACAATACCGTGAATACTTTGACTTCTATGGTTATTAAGCATATCAGTTAAAATTTTTTATCCAAATTTTGACATTTTTACATTATTTGTCAAATAGTCTATTTCAAAAAAAATGAACAAACTAAGTAATATCAGTACATTCCGGGCTTTCAAAAGCACCAATTATACTTTGTATTTTTTCGGGCGTTCTGTCTCACAATTTGGGACATGGATGCAGCGTACAGCCGTGGTATGGGTTGTATACAGCATGACGCAATCTGCTTTTATGCTGGGGCTCACCATTTTTGCAGAACAATTCCCTTCATTTTTATTTTCGGCTTTTGGTGGTGTGGCTGCAGACCGATATAATCGCTATAAAATTATTCAGATCACTCAAATTTTATCATTAATTCAGGCATCTTTACTGGCATTCCTGGTAATGACCGGACATCAGAATATCTGGAGTTTCATTGTACTTAGTGTTTTTCTCGGAATTATCAATGCCTATGATATTCCGGCAAGGCAGGCTATGATCAATGAAGTGGTAACAGATGATGAAGATCTTCCCAGCGCCCTTTCTCTAAGTGCAGCCATGGCAAGTATTGCAAAACTGGCAGGTCCTGCCCTGTCCGGAATTATCCTTCAAAAGTTCGGAGCCGGAACCTGTTTTCTCATTAATGCAGCCAGCTTTGCCGCAGTAATGCTTTCCATTTCGCTGATGAAAATAAAAATCATTCCTAAAAAACCGACTAAAAAAGGAACTTTCACAGAACTGGCAGAGGGTTTCAGATACCTGAAAAAAGAACCTTCTATCAGTCTGGTCATCATTATGCTGAGTATTACAGGTCTATTGATCTTACCCTACGATACTTTAATTCCTGTTTATGCAAAGGAAATTTTTAAAGGGGATGCTAAAACATTCGGTTATATTTCAAGCTTCATTGGGATTGGAGCAGTACTCGGAACTGTATTTCTGGCTTCATTGAAGAAAGGAGCCTCTATGAGAAACATTCTGATTCTGAGTACAGCTATTCTGAGTATTGGGCTGATATGTTTTTCTTATGCCACCAATTTCTACTGGTCTATGTTCTTTGCAGCATTAACGGGATTGGGAGGTGTGGCGCAATTTACCACATGCAACATTATTGTACAGTCTGAAGTGATTCCTGAAATGCGTTCAAGAGCAATAAGCATCTTATTGACCGCCATATTTGGGATGCTGCCTTTGGGAAGTGTACTTATTGGATTTATCTCCGAGAAAATAGGAGCTCCCAAAACATTATTACTGGAAGGGATTTCAGGAATTTTAATTGTGATTGTCTTTAGACGTTTACTGTTTAAGAAAAATAAGACTGAAGCCGTCAATCCCCAGCTATTGGAAGAATCGGAGGAACAATTCATCAATAAATTATAATTAAAATGGAAAATACAAAAACAGCATTGTTGGTGATGGACATGCAGTCGTCAATAGTAAGCAGCTTAACTGATCCTGAAGAGGTGGTCTCTAACGTTAAAAAGGTTATTAAAGCTGCAAAACACTGCCAAATTCCGGTTATTTATGTTATCATCGGGTTCAGACAAAGAATGCCGGAAATAAGCGCTCATAACAAAGTATTTTCAGGTCTTAAACAACATATGGCGAATGTCAATATGAAAGAATGGATGGCCATTCATCCTGAACTTAGTCCTGAAGAGGAGGATATCGTTATTACCAAAAGAAGATTCAGTGCTTTTACAGGAAGTGATCTTGAAGTCGTTCTCCGCGGACTGGATGTTCGACATTTGGTACTGACAGGAGTTTCTACCAGCGGGGTTATTTTATCTACGCTAAGAGAGGCTGCTGATAAAGATTACGACCTTACCGTGATTGAAGACTGTTGTAAAGACGGAGATGAAGAAGTACATGATATACTGATGAGAAAGGTTTTCCCTAGGCAGGCAGATGTTATTAAGGCCAATGACTGGATCGTACAGCAAAACAAAAATTAACAAAAGCAGAAAACAATTTCCCTCTTCCCTATTCGTTTCATTGGATTAAAATTCCGTTTCACGGATCTATTTCGCTGAATCAGTTTATCTTTTACGTCAATGGATGAGAAGACACGCTACTTTTACATGGTAAACGTTGCCGAAAGGTCACTTAGTTAGTTTAATTAGTAGTAAGGAACATTGATTAAGGATCAATAAAAATCTTTTTGTGCTTTAATTCCTTATAGCCATTGATGGCTCAACTATACACTTAATCATGTTTGGGTAGGATTGGTTTGCGCCAATCCTATTTTTTATTTTTAAATGATTTTTTGAATCTATTTTTCCCACAGATTGCACGGATTTTTACAGATGTTTGCGGATAATATGGATTTATTTTGATCTTTAATTAAAATCGGAATTCTTCAATGGATAGATCATTCAGTAAGATTTTTGTACAAACTTCGTGTTTTCTTGCTGCTCCCTCAACACGCCAGATAATGGTGTATTTTTCTCCGCTTCTTACCTGTTTTCCTCGGATCGATTTCAGGCCATGTTCTTTGAAAATGGACTCATATTTCTCCACTACTCCATCTTCATAGGGAATTGTAATCTGATAGGTATAACGCACACTTATTCTGTCAATAATATCCTGAACATATTTGAACATAATAAGCAACAGAAAAACAACTACAGAACCTATAATCGCTTCCTGATAATATCCTGCTCCTATTGTCATACCCAGAGAAGCACAAATCCAAATGGTAACCGCAGTTGTAAGACCAGAAACTCTGTTTTCTTCTTTAAAAATAACTCCCGCTCCAACGAATCCTATTCCTGTGATAATATTGGCGGCAATACGGTCAGGACTTCCGGGCCCGCCCAAACTCATGGATAGCATGGTAAAAATACAGGCTCCCAGTGTCACCAGAATCATGGTTCGTAATCCGGCTGACTTCAACTGGTATTCTCTTTCAATTCCAATGATACCGCCTACAAAAACTGAAAATAGAATGGGAAGTAAATCTTCAAGTATGTCCATTTGCTTTTTTATCTTCTAAATGTATTTGATTTTTTTCAACTGTAAAAGAGTCTTCCCATCTTTATACAAAAAAACCGCTGTGGATACAACGGTTTAATTTATGGGAAATACAGACTATTATTTCAGTTTATAGGAACTTCCGTTCCAAAGATAAGTTTTGGAAGCGCTTTTCTTTTTCTCTCTGTCTTTTTCATCCACTTCCATATCTTCCACTTTTAGGATAAATGCGTTGGGAATTCCTCCTTTATCATTCGGAAAAACATATTCTTCACTGTGATAAAAAGCTCCTGCATCCCCTACATTTGTTAATTGTGGAAGTGTAATCAGTTTTTTATCTTTAAAAAGAACATACTGATCGTAGCTTGCGATTCCGCAGGCTTCTCCGGAAACCATTGCCTTAAGAGTGAATTCTACATTTTGAAGCTTGTGATTGCTTTCAACATTGAAAGATGCTGAACTCAGTTCTTCTCCTCTTCCTGTATCAAAATACACCTCATCAATGAGTGTATTTCCTTCCATTACCTTTATTCCGGCAATATTCTGTTTTTGGATCTCATTATATTCTTTATTCTTCCTGTCAATTGTTTTGGAAAGCCCAAAAAGGAAATCATAGCCATTTTTGTTACGATATCCTACAGAAAGATTGCCTCCCCAGATATATCCTTCCATTGTACTTTCTCCCTTCTGATAAGAGATTTTATACCAATTGGCAGATCTTTCTCCCAATTTCAGAACAGTTTCTTCTTTTTTAAGAATCACCACCTGCTGATTCGTCTGTAATGAATCTACAATCTGAGTATTGACTCCCGGATCCAACCTCACGCGGGTCCAGTCTGTAAAGATTTTCTGCGTTTTATTTTCTTCAAAACCAAAGATTCCATCTGCATATACTTCATTTTCCTGCGCGGTAAAAAACTGCAGCATCAGTAAGAATAAAGCTGTCCATAAAGTTTTCATATTCGTATTTTGTTTTTTGTGTGTTATTTTTCAAGCAGAAGACTTACCCACTCTTCACGCTGTAGCTTCTTTTTAAGTTCAAGGCCGCTTTCTTTGCATACTTCCAGAATATCATCCACATCAAAGAAACATAATCCCGAAAGCAATAGTTTTCCTCCGTTGTTCAATACTGAAACATAAGTCGGAATATCTGAAATAAGGATATTTCTGTTGATATTGGCCAGGATAATATCATAATTCTCTTTTCCTAAGTTTTCGGCAGTTCCTTGTTCAATATCCAATTCTACATTATTTCTTGCAGCATTTTCTTTTGAATTTTCCACAGACCACTCATCAATATCAATGGCTTTTGTATCGCCTGCTCCCTGCTGTTTTGCATAAATAGCCAATACAGAAGTTCCGCATCCCATATCCAATACTTTTTTACCATTGAAATCAATATCCATCATTTGCTGGATCATCAAATGGGTGGTAGGGTGATGTCCTGTTCCGAAAGACATTTTAGGCTGAATGATAATTTCATGCATTCCTGGTACAGATTCATGGAACTCTGCTCTGATCAATACTTTATCATCAATATTGATGGGAGAAAAATTCTTTTCCCATTCTTCATTCCAGTTGATATTCGGCATTTCTTCGAAAGAATATTCAATTTTTACATTTTCGTTTTCAAAGATCGGAAGTGCTTTCAACTGCTCTTCCTGAAACAAATCTGTCTGAATATATCCTAAAATTCCGTCAATTTCTTCTGTAAAGCTGTCGAAACCTATTTCGATAAGTTCCGCCATTAAAATCTCATTCCAAGGCTGTAATGGAGAAATTTTGAAATTGAATTCTAAATAATTTTGCATGTGACTAATTTGCTGCAAAAATACTAATGTTATTACGGTTAAAAAAATGAAGTTGTGATTTTTGGCTGAAACCGGGGATTTTTATTTTTTTGAATGGATAAGATAGGAAAGTTTTATTTGTGGAATTTTTATCCCACAGATTGCACGGATTGCACAGATTATTGCCCATCATATATTCAATAGGGGCGGGCTTTAGCCCGTCTACAAAATCAAGACAAATTCCATTGGCTTTAGCCAAAACCTATCATTAGAGACCTGGAAATAAATTGCCAGATTTTTTGAAATGCGAGAAATTCCAGGTTTGAGCTAAAGCCTAAATGGAAACGTAAAAAAGAAAGCGGGCTAAAGCCCGCTTCTATTAATGAATATGATATGGAAAGTTTAGGTTATGATTTTTTATCCCACGGATGGCACAGATGACACAGATTTTTGAATTTCAGAGAAATTGTAAGTTTTGGCTAAAGCCACTAAGATTGGAAAAAGAAGAAGCGGGCTAAAGCCCGCTCCTATTGAATTTTATTGTTTATGGAAGATTAACAGTTCTTTGCTGACAACTGTAAACTTTAAACCTTGAACTTTAAATTTTTAAACTCTTAAGGATTTGTAGAGAAAATAGAACCGTTTGCAATCAACGCTCTTCTGTTCATTTTCAGGATATCTCTAACCCATTCTGCAAAGTCTTCCGGCTGTAATACTTTATCAGGATTTCCGTCTGTAAGTCCACCCTGGATGCTCATATCTGAAGCAATGGTACTTGGAGTCAAAGTGATCACACGGATATTTTGTTTTCTCCATTCTGCCATCATAGATTGAGAAAGAGATACTACGGCTGCTTTTGAAGCGGCGTAGGCTGACATATTCGGACCTCCTTTCAGACCTGCTGTGGAAGCTACGTTTACAATATCACCTTCCCCTTTAGCTTTCATAAATGGATGAGCTGCTTTGGCTGCATAATATACTCCGAACAGATTGGTTTTAATCACCTGCTCCCATGTTTCAGAAGGCATTTCTTCGATACTTCCGAAGTCTCCGATTCCGGCATTGTTGATCAGAATATCAATACCTCCCAATTGTTCTGCCAAAGATTCTATTCCCGCTTTTACCTGAATTTCATTGTCTACAGAAAAAACTGCATAGGCTGAGTTTACACCCAGTTTTTTGATTTCTTCAACCGTCATTTTAAGGTTTTCCTCATTTCTTCCTGTAATGGCAACGTTTACTCCTTCATTGGCCAAAGCTAATGCTACAGCTTTTCCTAATCCTCTTCCACCACCTGTTACGATGGCATTTTTTCCGCTTATATTCATAGTAGTAATACTTTTCTTTATACAAAGTTACGAAAGAACATTTTTATGAAATGGTGAAAACACGGATTTAATAGTTTTTTAATGATTGGGAAGGGCAATTAAAACTTATATTTTCTTAAACCACAAAAGTCACAAAAGTTTTTAGACACTTAAGTTTTTTAAGCTATTAGCTTTAAGTATAAGAAGTACACTTAAGTTTTATGAAAATCGTAGATTTCATTTTATATAAACTTTTATGCAGGATCATTACACTTTTAAATTATTCTAACCATTAATAACCTTTTGTGGCTTTTGTGGTTTCCAAGAACTTCAGCAAAAATAGAAGCCGATTTGTTGGATCGGCTTCAAAATCTAAAAAAGGTATAGTAAAAAAAATAAAAACTTAAGGAATCTGAATTGAATTCTGCACTTCAAACTCTTCTGAAGATGAGAATTCATTTCCGTACATGTCTACAGCTTTCACCTCAACTTTGTGCTTTCCTAATGGTAATTTTTTAGGAAAGTCTGCTTCCCAGATATGCTTTGACATTTCAGGATTGGAAGGTCTTCTTCCCGGAAGAATATTATCAGTAGAATCCCATTTGAAAACAGAAAGGGCAAAATTCGGGTCTATGGTTTCATCATACTCCATTTCTTCCCATTTACCACCATCGATTCTGTATTCTACTTTGTCTTTTTTGCTTCCCATGAAGAAATTGGCCAATACTTTTGCTGATGTTCTTGAAGAAGGAATCACTTTTGGAATATATAATTTAATTTGATAGTCTTCCGGTTTTCCGGCTGTTTTGTATTTAACTTTATATTGATTGTCTGTAAAGCTGATGAATGAATATCCTTTGGCTGTTCCGTCTCTCATCGTTGAAGTAGGAAGTCCGGCATCATCCGGTGTTCCTGAATACCAGTCGCCACAAGTGGTTCCTACGTTATATTCGTGTAAGTCTTTGATTCCATTCCAGCCTGCTTTTTTTCCATAGAAAATCTGCTGTTGGATGTGTGTATGTGCTGATAGAAGCAATACATTCTGGAAAGGATGTAAGAAATCAAATAATTTCTGACGGTCTGCATTTCTGAAACTGTCTTCGTTGTTATGCTCCAACGGTATATGGAAAGATATAACGATCAGTTTATTCTTATCAACCAGTTTCAGATCGTTTTCAATAAACTGGAGCTGGTCTTCACGGAATCCTCCCCAATATCCTTTGCCGTCTCTCGGATCCGGATAAAGAATATCATCCAGAATGATGAAATGTACATTGCCGTAATTGAAGGAATAATTGGCAGGACCAAAATTAGACTCGAATGTTTCATCGGAAAGGTTATCTTCCTTCGCATCATAGTTCATATCATGATTTCCCATTACATTGTACCAAGGCAGCCCCACTTCTTTCATCACATCTGCATAAGGTTTCTGAAGACTTAGATTGTCTCCTACCAGATCTCCCAGACTGATTCCCAACACTGCATTTTTCTTGGTGTTCTTCACTTCATTTACAATTCCTCTTTTGAAGTAATCCAGTTCTTTTTCTGTGTAAGGCTGTGGATCACCGAAAACAAGGATATCAAAATTTTTGTTTTCATTTTGTTTATAAAGCGGAAAGTTCAATTCTTTGGGAAGATCTCCTGTAGGAGCAACGCCTTTGTATTTGAAATCCGCCGGAGAACCTTTGGGTTTATGATGGTAATAAAACTGAGGTAAGTTATTCGCATTCAAAGCAGTCTGATATCCTGAAGGTTTGATCACAAAAATAGTCTGATCTTCCTGAACAGGCAGGCTATATCTACCATTTTTATCGGTAAGAACTACCTGAACACCGTTGGAAACAGCTACTCCTTCAATTCCTTTTTCGCGGTTTTCTTTCTTTTGATTTTTGTTACTGTCTTCGTATACATTTCCGGAAACAGAAGTTTGTGAGAATGCCATTGCTGAAACCAACAGGCAAGGCACGATACATTTTATATTGATACTCATTATCTTTTTAATTTTTAAATTATTTTAATCTTTAAATCTCAAATTATTTATTCCACCACATTTTGACATTGATATTGTCTCCTCCCATGGATTGTACAGCGGCATTATAATTATCCGTATTCATAACTTTTGTAGCGGTAGGATACATGAATCTCACAGGCATCTGCCCTCCGTTCTGAAGACCTCCGTTATTAGGAAGCACAGGCAGTTTTGTACGTCTGTATTCATACCATTGCTGATGGTCTACAAAAAACAGGGAAATGTATTTCTGAAGCATAATTTTTTCCAGAGAGCCGTCATAAGCCACTTTGGTATTACTGAAATAATTGGCAGGAACTGTTGCTCCCCATTGTTCAATAATTGACTTTACTCCGGTTTCGTAGTAGGTCTGCTGGTTTCCTGCGATGATTCCTTTGTTCACCAATTCTGCCAGAATAAACTGAACTTCAGAATAGGTCATGATTAAAATTTTTAAAGGTGCTTTTGCAAGATTTTGGTTAAGGTTAGAAGGCTGATAGTTGAAAGCGGTTCCCAAAGCATATCCCGATGGAGCTCCTTTATATCCAAGATCTTCCCCGGTAGTTGCTTTAGCTTTCGTAAAAAACATGCTCAACCTTGGATCATTATTATCTTTCATAGCATTTACAAAAAACTCGCCTGCTGCCCTGTAAGCGGTAAAATCCTGAGGGCGGGCAATTGGTGGTAAGTATGGGGATATTCCCGAAAGCGGCAGTACAGCACTGTCTGTATTATTCTGGAAAATAGGGTATTGAGCAGGGTTATTGACAATTTCCTGAATTCTTTCATACACATTCACTTCTCCGTTTCTGCTTAGAATTCTGGTCAGTAATCTTAATGAAAGAGAGTTACAGAATTTTTTCCATCCTAAGATACCGGTCTGGCTGTTGGTATTGGCATTATAAAACAAATCTGTTTCTGCTAATGCCTGGTTGGTATTGAATAGTGAATTGGCTGTTTTCAGATCGTTTAACAGTTGGATGTAAACCTCTTTCTGCTTATCATATTTTGGTTTCAAAATATTTTCTTCAACTCTCACTGCTTCAGATAAAGGTATATCACCGAAAGCATCAGTAAGATTGGAGGCAATCCACGCATTCAGAACCATTGAAATAGCCAGGTAATTATTATTCTGTTCTTTGGCTGCATATTTTTTCAGGTCACTTACCTGCTTAAGCCATCTGTAAGAAGTATTCCAGTATCCGTTTCCACTTTTTTCGTCCATATAATATCTGCTGTAGGAATTTCCTTCATTGGGAAAGTCTAAAGCGATCTGCATGATATCAAAAGTGAAATCATCGGCTCTGTTATAGCCATAACTTCCCATTTCATACTGGATGGGAGCAAGAAGACTTCCTACTGACGGATCTTTAACCTTGCTGGTATCCGTATTCATTTCATCAAATGTTCTGTCACAGGACTGAAGCATGAAAACAGAAGCGACCAATGTCAGATGTATGATTATTTTTTTCATTTTTAAAATTTTAGAATTTAAGATTTAACTGAAATCCAACGGTTCTTGCGGTTGGAAGCTGTCCCATCTCTACTCCCGGAGTAATGGTTGCATTATCCAGCGTAGCGACTTCAGGATCAAAAAGTGGGAACTTTGTCCACATCCACAGGTTCTTTCCGAAAATGGCAATCGTAAGATCATCCAGACCTATAGATTTTATGGTTTCTTTCGGGAAAGAATAGGCAATTCTGGCATCTCTCAGTTTAATAAAATCTGTACTGAAGCTGTTGGTTTCTACATTGGCTCTTCTATAGTAATCTCCATAATAAGAAGATACCAGTACTCCTTTTATATTCGGGCTGAAAGATCCGTCAGGATTCTGAACAACACCGTCTCCCACAATCATTCCACCTGGATTGTCTCTTCCCGGAAGTGTGGATTTCAGCTTACCTTGCTCTGACATTTTGTGATGTGACTGTGAATAAGCGATACCACCATATTGTCCGTCAAATGAGAAACTGATGGTAAAGTTTTTAATTCTGAAATCATTCTGAAGACCAGCTCTCCATTTCGGGAAGGCATTTCCTACTTTTTCAATATCTGCAGGTCTGGCGGGAAGTCCATTATCTCCATAAATTACTTTTCCGTCCGGGGTTCTTAATAATTTAAATCCATACATATCTCCCAGCGAACCTCCTACTTCCATTTTATAGAATACCACATCTCCCACATTGGAAACGATACCATCAAATCCTTCAGGTAACGTCATCACTCTGTTTTCGTTGGTAGACCAGTTTCCCCCTACTTTCCAGGAGAAGTCTTTGCTTTTTACCGCTAAGATATCGGCTGAAAGTTCAAGACCTCTGTTTCGGATTTTTCCGGCATTGATTATCCTTTTGGAATATCCGGTTTCAGTGGGTAATGATACCGGGACAATCTGGTTTTCACTGAAATTCTGGTAAGCGGTAAGATTAAGGTTCAATCTGTTTTTGAAAAGGCTGAAATCCATACCGGCTTCTATATTGGTATTTTTCTCCGGTTTTAGGGAAGGATTATTAAATGTTGTAGGCGCTATTACACTTCCGGTGATATTACTTGCTGTATAATAGTTATCCAAAAGATAAGGATCACTGTCTATTCCTACTTTCGCCCATGAAGCTCTTAGCTTCCATAAGTTCAGGTTATTACTTTTCAGATTAAAAATGTCTGAAAGAATGAAACTGGTACTTACTGAAGGATAAAAGAAAGATCTGTTTTGTTTTGGAAGCGTAGAACTCCAGTCATTTCTTCCGGTAACGTCCACAAATATTTTATTGTCATATCCTAGCGTTAATAATCCATAAACACTGTCTACATGTTTGTCTCTTGGTGCCGGATATTTAACCGGAATAGAAAGTGCATTGGTAAGGCTGTATTCACCAGCAGTTTTCAATCCTATCGCCTGATAATCTGTCATCAGGTATTCATTATAACGGATACTTCCTCCTGCTGAGGCAGAAATACTGAATTTATTCCAATCTCCTTTGTAAGAGAATAAAACGTCATTGTTATATTCCTGATTTTTGATAAACTGTTCTCTGTAGAACCCTTTCAGGTAATTTGCAGAACTCCATGGTCTTTTGGTTGTTCTTTTTTCATTCAGAATTTCAATACCTGACCTCAGCATTAAACTGAAATTTTTATTAAATTGATAATCTGCTGTAATGTTTCCTGTAATGGTCTTTTTTCTGACCCCATTCAACATTTCGTAAGCGATCATATAAGGATTGTCAATAAAGGAGCTGAAAGGATGGATTTGATCAACCTGTTCCTGACCCGGCTTCCAGATCGGTTTGTACCATTCCAGATCCACATTGGGATTTTGGAAGATCATGAAATAAGAAATCGACTGGTTGTTGTATCCCGTCGCAGGAAGGTTGTCACTGGAAGTAGTGTTATAGGCAAATTTTGTTGAAATTTTTAATTTTTTAGTTAGTTGATGGGCAAAAGATAAGGCGAAATTGAATCTGTCAAAGCCTGTATTCGGCATCATCCACTCGTTATTAAGATAGGTAAGTGAAGATCTGAAGCTTGTTTTCTCGTTGGAGCTTTCTACGGAAATACTGTTGGAATAGGTAGAACCTGTTCTCCAGAAACCTTTGATATTATTTTCGTAAGGTCTCCACAATTGTCTTTCCTTACTTTGTCCCATTACATTAGGATCGTATTGGAAGTAATACTGTCCGGCAAATTTAGGTCCGAAAGCACTACTTGTACCACCCGTACTTGGGCCATCCGGGGAAAGACCATAAGAGTAGTAAAAATTTCCTGCTGTATTGGTTGCGAGAGTTCCCTGCCCGTATTCATACTGCCAGTCCGGCCACTTTAATACGGAATCAAAGCTGGAGGAAGAATTGAAAGCTACTCTCAGTTTTCCATTCTTTGTTTTTCCGGATTTTGTGGTAATCATTAATGCTCCGTTGGCAGCACGTGATCCGTATAATGCGGCAGCAGAAGCACCTTTTAAAACCGTTACAGATTCAATATCATCGGGATTGATGCTGTTCAGTCCATTTCCAAGATCAATCGGAACATCACCTCCGGAACCTGCTCCATAGGCTGCCGTACCGGAACCTGTAGTAGAATTTCCCAATGGAACACCATCTACAACGATCAGCGCGTAGTTATGATCCATCATAATGGATTTTTCACCTCTCAACGTAATTCTGGAAGTCCCAAGCGGTCCCGCACCTGCAGTCTGAATTTTAAGACCCGCCACTTTTCCTTCCATGGATTGTGCCCAGTTGTTGTTCTGGGTTTCTTCAAATGTTTTGGCATCTACTTTTTCCGCAACATATCCCAAAGCTCTGTCATGCCTTTTAATCCCCAAAGCAGTAACCACTACCTCATCAAGACCTTTAACGGTATCTTTTTTTACTTTCTGCTGAGCTGCCAGGTTGACACTGATACATCCTAACAGCGACAAAACCAGCAGTTTTTGTGTCTCTTTACGCATTTCTTTTTGTTTGCGCAAAATTAAAACGACATTACAAGGATGGTCTTAACACAATTTTAACGTTTCTTAAAAAATAATTAAACCATATATTAATCAAACCTTAATAACATTACACAAATAACTAATTATCAAGAAATTAATCAATTAATTATTTTTAATACCTGTCTCCAGCGGCATTTATGTATCTTTATTGTCTTTCCTTGAGATAATACCACAAAATAAACACAATTAACTGATTTACAATAAAATAAACATCCATTCATTGATATTCTTTCTTTTACAATCAATAAAAAGAAGAGCTTAGGCTGTAAAAAGAAACAGTCTGCCTCTTTGAAAGGGCAGACTGTGTAAATTATTGGTTATCTGTTGAGATGATTAAAAAATTTCGTTAAACCACCCCGTCAAAAATTCTTTGAATTTTTGCCACCCCTCCGGAGGAGGGGAATGTTTCGTCCTTCGGTTGTACTCTTTGTGAGAAATTTCCAACGGTTATTTATTCTTTAACTGATCAGGAATATTGGTGGTTACAAATCCGATTCCCTGTTTTTTTAATTCATCATAAACAGCAACATCGTTTACTGTCCAGGCATTCGTGATTAATCCTAATCCTTTTGCTTCTGCAATCCATGTAGGGTTTTTCTGGAAAACACTGTAGTGGTAATCCATACCATCCAATCCTTCTTTTTTGATCTGCTCAGGAGACAGTTCTCCGTTCAGGTACTGAACTTTAAATGATGGAGCTAATTTTTTGATCTCTTTACAGATATTAAGGCTGAATGAAATAAACTCACTCTGAGATTCCAGCTTCATATCTTTGATCATTTTGATTGTTTTTTGAGTAATCTCATTTTCAATTTCAGGAGTCTTGGCTGGTTTGATCTCAACAATAAGCTTCAGAGATTTGTCTTTTTTTCCTTGTTTTAAATAATCTTTTAACGTAGGAAAGTTTTCTCCGTTGGATAATTTCAATGCTTCCAATTCTTTGAACGTAGCTTCTGAAATTTCCATCTTACCATGATGTTCATCGTGATTGATCACCAATACACCATCTTTTGTCATTCTTACATCAAATTCAGACCCATATATTTTTAATTTCTGAGCATTCTCCAATGATTGAAGTGAATTCTCCGTTGTAGGAGGCTGAGCCTGGAAATATCCTCTATGGGCAATAATCTGGGTTTGTGCTTTCATCATAACTGTACTTAAAACTGCTAACCCTAAGATAAAATTTTTCATAATATAATTTAAATTATTAAAAATAAAGTTGTGAAACTTCCTGATAAAGGTAGTTATTAATAAATAAAAACCACAAAGACATAAAAGATTTACAGACTACAGCTAAGTAAGATTTACAACAGCTGACTCATTTTCTTTTATGCCTTCAGTGGTTACACAAGATAATTGTTAGAAGGAATATTTCGCCCCAATCTGGATCTGGTATGGATTTCCAGACATTGGAACCAAACCTCCTCCACTTACGTTTTTAGTATATTCATACTGCATGGTCTCCTTATTAAATTTGGTTACTTTATACAGAGAAGTATTTCCATATGAGTTGTTTACGCCCCATTCTTTATTAAGCAGGTTTGCCACATTGAAGATATCAACAGAAAGTTCAAAAGCGCCTACTTTATCAAATTTAATTTTCTTCGCTACACGTACATCCCAAACGCCATAGAAGCCATTTTTACCTCCATTACGTTCTGCAATTTTACCATTATACTCGTTGATATAATCTTTCAGAGCCTGCCCTACCTGTGGATCATCCAGAATGGATTTGGTAAGGTTCGGGAAGATGAAAGCAAGGTCGTTGGAATCTACGAAGTCACCATTGATATTTCCTCCTGTTGTTGCAGAAAAACGGGTTCCTCCAATTCCTGAGTATCTGATTCCTAGGGTAAATCCTGCAATGGTAGGAGAATTCCCATAGATCACTACTTTATTTCTAAATTGGTTATCAGAATAGGTCATTCTTAAGTCTCTGGGATCACTCTGAATCATCGTAGATAATGTCGCTGAGTTCGCTACATTTCCATTGTAAGATGTATTGTCTTTGATATCAGACCATGTATAACTCGCTGTGATTTCTCCGTCTTTCCAGTAGCGATAACTTGTATCTATGACGAATGAGAACTGGTTTACTTTACCATCACTCACCAATTCCAATACTCTTCCGAAATTATTATTGATTCTTCCCTGTTTCCAGTCGAAACTTACACTGTTATTGGCATTATTGGTAATGGCACCTGTAGGAATGAATACACCTCTTCCGCCTTCATTTGCTAAAGTAAAGAAAGGATTTGCCACCATGTTTCTGTCATAATAATAGTAGTTGTTTCTACCTAAAGCCATGTATCCTGCAATTCCTGCTCTGAATCTTTCATTGAAGAAGTGGGTATAAGAGATATTTGCTTTATAAACGATTGGAATTTTTGCATCTTTACCTGTATAATTGATGGTTGGAATCTGCTTCTGAGAAAGTGAAGGAACCGAATTGTAATCATCTCTATAACTGTTAAAATCCGGGAACGGAACATCTTTAGCCGTGACATCCACTGTAGCCAAATGTTTTCCATCGAATACAAGGTTGTTGATGATCATATAATTGTTGATATCGGAAGAAAAAATTCCGGCACCGAACTTCAGGAAGTCTTTATTTCCTTCATTGATATTCCAGTCAAACTGAAACCTTGGCTGGATTACAAATGATTTGATCTGATTATCAGTTCTGATTCCCATCTCATCAAACAGTTTCTGGTTGAATTCTGCTTTCGGGTAACCTCCGTAGTCTAATCTCAAACCGGCCATTAAGTCAAGACCTTTCGCCACTTTCGTCTGAAACTGTCCATAGACACCTAGATTCCAGATATTTGATCTTACAGAAGGATCTTCCATCAAAGGAACTTCTCTATAGAATCGGTAAGGAGTCATCGCATCAAAGTTACCCATTCCCTGGAAATGGAACCTTCCGTTTACTTCACTTCCGTAGACCGATTTTGCAGTTGTATACATCAAATCAGCTCCGAAAGTATATTTTACTTTATCTGTATTGTAGTATAAGTTGTCTACAATCTGGAATACATTATTTCTAAAGCTTTCCTGGGCAAAACGGTGTCCTCCAATCTGAATATTGGTAGATCCGGCACTTGATGCTACTCCTTCAACAATCGCTCTTGGTACAGGTTTCCCCAGCTGATTGTTCTGGTAACTGTCCTGGAAAGTATAAAGATACTGAGCCTTTAATTCATTGGTTAAATTAGGTTTCAGATTTGATCTTAAGGTTAACAATAAGCTGTTATCAAGATTTTTGTCGTTTCCGTAAGATTCAAAGAAATTGATATTGGTATTATCACCCAACCCGTTTTTATTAAGGTCATAGGTGAAGTTATTTCTTAATGTTAATAAGTGCTTCTCATTGATCTGCCAGTCTAAACGTAAAAATCCTGCATCTGAGTTTCTTACTTTGTCAAAACTTCCAAACTGAGGACCGCTTCCCACTCCATATTTTGCTCTTGCAATATCCACAAACTGATTTAGCGTCTGAGTTGTTGTATTGAATCTCTTCTCATCATCAGGAGATTTGATATCGGCAATGATCAAAGGTCTTGAATCCAGCTGGTGATCCCAGGCTACGAAGAAATGTAATTTATTTTTAATGATGGGACCTCCCAATGAAAATCCGAACTGAGAAGTAGAGAAATCATTATCTCTTTTGTTCCCTCTGATATCATACGGACTGGAAAGCCAGTTGGTTCTTAAATATTCCCAGGCACTTCCTGAAAATTTATTGGTTCCTGATTTGGTAACGGCACTTACGGTTCCTCCTCCGCTTCTTCCCAATGTCACATCATATTGATTGGTGGTAATTTTGAATTCACGTACCGCTTCAATGGAGATGGAGAATGGTGCACCACTTCGGCTGGTAGTAGCTCCTGCAGAAGTAGGGTTTTTGGCTGTCATTCCATCAATAGTAAAGTTTGTAGAAGATCCAAGCTGTCCGGAAAGGTTTCCGCCTTTTCCGCTTAATGGTGATAATTCGGCAAGATTCGCAAAGTTTCGTCCGTTTACCGGAAGTATACTGATATTTTTAGCAGAAATTGCTGTAGCAGCTCCAAGGTTTCCAATCTTATTTTTAAGATTTCCCGTAATCTTTACTTCTTCAATTTGTTTCTCACTGCCAAGATCCATATTTACAGTAACCTGATCTCCAAAGTTCACATTGTAACCTTCTTTTTTATCATCGTTTACAATAACTGTATAAGGGCCTCCAAGAGGAATTTCCTTAAAAATATACTCCCCTTTTGAGTTTGTTTCCGTTTCCGTTTTGAATCCTGTAGACTCATTCACGATCGTTACTTTCACTTTTTCCTGAGCCGTACTTCCCGGTCCGGTAACTTTCCCTACAATAGAAGCCTGTGTGGTCTGTGCATACGCCATTGTCCCAAGCCCTAAAAACAATAATCCCAGTACAATCTTTACTTTTTTCATTTCTTCCGAAGATCTTTATGATTAATTTTTTGATGTTCATCAGGAAACCTCTTTGATTTTCATGTTAATAGATCACGTTGAGGTTTCTTTCAATCAGATGTGCAAAGGTATTTTGACTTTAAAGGCCGGGTGTTTAAGAAAGCTTTAACATTTTTTTAATTAAATCAGAACGTTATGTTAAATTACTTTAAACAAGTGTTTTATTTACAACACAATCAACCTATTAAAGCATGTTACATATTTTTAATTTTCCTGTACTATTTTATTCTGTTATTTTTTAAATGCAATTACTTTGGTTATTTTTGCTCAAAAGATAGAAAAGCAATGTCTGAAAACATTCAACAAAAGATAGAACAGCTCCGCAAAGAGCTTCACCAGCATAACGACAACTATTATCAACTGGATACTCCCACCATTACAGATTTTGAATTCGACATGCTTCTGCAGGAACTTCAGGATCTGGAGGCCAAGTATCCGGAATTTTATGATGAGAACTCGCCTACGGTACGTGTAGGTGGTGGTGTCACTAAGGTTTTCCCTACGATTCAGCATAAATTCAGGATGTACTCTCTGGATAATTCTTATGATTTTGATGATCTTGAAGACTGGGAAAAGAGAATTATCAAAACCATTGAAGACCCTGTAGAATTTGTTGCCGAGCTGAAATATGACGGTGCTTCCATTTCTATTCTTTATGAAAATGGAAAACTGTCACAGGCTGTTACCCGTGGCGACGGTTTCCAGGGGGATGAAATTACTCCGAATGTACGTACCATTTCGGATATTCCTTTGACTTTAAAAGGTGATTTCCCTGCTCAGTTTTTTATGCGTGGAGAAATTTATCTGACCAGAAAAAACTTTGATAAACTTAATGTACTGCGTGAGGAAGAAGGTCTTGATCCTTTCATGAATCCTAGAAATACCGCCAGTGGAAGCCTGAAAATGCAGGACAGTGCCGAGGTAAGAAAGCGTGGGCTTTCTTCAGTACTGTATCAGTTTATCTCTGAAGATATTCCGGCAGAAACCCATTGGGAGCTGCTTCAAAAGGCTCAAAGCTGGGGGTTCAAAACCTCTCAGCAGGCCAAATTATGTAAAACGATGGCTGAGGTACAGGAATTTATTACATTCTGGGATACTGAACGCCATAATCTGCCTTTTGAAATTGACGGGATTGTATTGAAGGTTAATTCATTACAACAGCAGAGACAGCTTGGTTATACAGCAAAATCTCCACGTTGGGCAATGGCTTATAAATTTAAAGCAGAAAAGGTAGAAACAGAGCTTCAAAGTGTATCTTATCAGGTGGGAAGAACGGGTGCTATTACTCCTGTTGCCAACCTTAAGCCTGTTTTACTGGCAGGAACAATTGTAAAAAGAGCCTCTCTCCATAATGAGGATATCATCAAGAAACTGGATCTTCATGAAAACGATTTTGTGTATGTGGAAAAAGGGGGAGAAATTATTCCGAAAATTGTAGGCGTAAATACTGATAAAAGAACGGAAGAAAGCAAGGAAATAGAATACATCAAACATTGTCCTGAATGTGGTACTGAGCTGGTAAAGATTGAAGACCAGGCTATTCATTTCTGTCCGAACGAACTTCACTGTCCGCCACAGGTAGTGGGAAGAATGATTCACTATGTTTCCAGAAAAGCATTGAATATTGACAACCTTGGAAGTGAAACTATAGAACAGCTTTACAGAGAAAAACTGATTGAAAATCCTGCTGACTTTTATGTTTTAACGAAAGAACAGCTTCTTCCTTTGGAAAGAATGGCTGAGAAATCTGCTCAGAATATTATTACAGGAATTGAAAAATCTAAAGAAATTCCTTTTGAGAAAGTACTTTACGGAATCGGGATCAAACATGTGGGAGAAACGGTTGCTAAAAAACTGGTAAAGAACTTTCCAACCATTGAAGAATTAAAAAATGCAACGGCTGAAGAGCTTTGCCAGGTAGAAGATATCGGGGCTAAAATTGCAGTAAGTATCGTTGAATTTTTCCAGAATTCTGAAAACGTATTGATGATCGAACGTTTAAAATCTTACGGAGTACAGCTTGAAAAAGGAGAAAGCACGAATGAAGTATTATCCAATGTGCTGGAAGGAAAAACCTTCTTATTCACCGGGAAATTGTCTTTATTCACAAGAGAATCTGCTGAGGAAATGGTAGAAAAACATGGCGGAAAAAATATTTCTGCCGTATCCAAGAACCTCAATTACCTTGTGGTAGGGGAAAAGGCAGGAAGCAAGCTGAAGAAAGCTCAGGATATCGGAACCATTGAAATCCTGGATGAACAACAGTTCCTGGATTTGATTGAAAAGCAATAAAGAATAATGATTTAATCATTTATATAAGACTGTGAAATCTATCACAGTCTTTTTTATTTTCATTTTGATATAAGTGCTTTGAATTCAGAGATAAAAAAAATAATAAAGTATTCACTTAAAAGTTTACATTTGCTTTTGATTTGTAATCAAATAGTAAAAAACTAAAACGTAACCAACTCAACCATGAAAAAACTCTACTCAGCTATTCTGCTGGCTATATTTTCTGTACTCCAGTCGCAGATTGTCAATATTCCCGATGCTAATTTTAAAGCAAAATTATTGTCAGCCGATGTTACCAATAGTATTGCATCTACAAATTCCGGTAATTTCAACATGAAAATTGATACGAATAACAATGGAGAAATTGAAGTATCTGAGGCTTTACAGGTAGGAACACTACGACTTTATGGTGGAGGAATATCAGATCTGACAGGAATCTCTGCCTTTGGAAATTTAGGAGGGCTGGATATCTCCGGGAATACTATATCATCCCTAAATCTCAGCTCTAATCCTTTTTTATCAGAATTAAGTTTTGATGGGATGTTACAGCTAAGTTCCCTGAATCTTACCAATTGTAACAATATATACAGGTTTTATTGCAATAATACAGCACTAACTTCATTGGATTTACATAATAGGCTTTCTTTAAAATATTTGTACATTTTTAATACTCCTTTAACCCATGTCAATATTTCCGGGTCTTCAAATATTGTAGAATTGGATATAGAAAAGACACAACTTACAACATTTGATGCTTCTAATCTGCAGAGTATTTTTGTTTTTTACCTGAAAAATAATCCTTTGCTTACATCCATTAACTTTGCAAATTCCAACATGGAGATCATAGATGTCAGCAAAAATAATCTATCAGCACTCAATATTCAAAATCAAAATAAGCTTCGTGTTGTTTACTGCGAAAACAATCACTTAACAAACTTAAGTATGCCTGGTTGCCCCGATATGAAAATGATTTATTGCGGATACAATCAGCTCACAAGCCTTAATCTCTCCCTATATCCTCTTTTAAATACACTCAACTGTAATAATAATTCGATTCAATCTCTTGATCTATCCCAAAATCCTGAATTTTATAATATCAACTGCAGCTCAAACAATATGAGTTTTCTTAATTTAAAAAACGGTAAAGCTCAGCAAAATAACGGAACAGGTATAGTTTTTAATCCCAATCTTGTAATTTGTTGTGATTACAATGAACAGGATATGATACAAGGTATGATAGATAGTTCTCCTTATTTTTTCTCCACTTATAAAACAACCAATTATTGCTCATTTACTCCGGGCGGAATATTCTATGTCGTTCAGGGAAATACAAAATATGACAGTAACAATAATGGTTGCGACATCAGTGATCCGGGTAAAGCATTGCAAAAATTTAATATTACAAGTGCAACTACATCAGGAAGTTTCATAGGAAATACTTCAGCTAATTATTCAATTCCCCTACAGTCCGGAACACATACTCTTACCCCTGTGTTAGAAAACCCTAATTATTTTGCAGTCACTCCGCCTTCCATAAACGTCACCTTTCCCAATCAACCTAGTCCTGTAGTACAAAATTTCTGTTTGACAGCTAATGGGGTTCATAATGATTTAGAAACAGTTATTATCCCAGTGACAGCAGCTTCACCTGGTTTTGAATCAAAATATAAAATCATCTATAAAAACAAAGGTACCGCACCTCAGTCGGGAAATATAGTTTTTAATTTCAATAATAACCTGATGAACTATCTGAGTGCAACGACATCTCCAGGCTCTCAATCTACCGGAATGTTGAACTGGAACTTCACGAATCTTCTTCCTTTTGAAACCAAAGAAATTACCGTAACTGTGAAATTAAATACTCCAACACAAACTCCGCCAGTCAATGGAGGTGATATTCTACATTACACAGCACAGATCAATGGTGCAACTGATGAAACACCTGCTGACAATAGCTTTACTTTAAACCAAACGGTTGTCAACTCTTTTGATCCCAATGATAAAACCTGCCTGGAAGGAACTTCTATCACCCAAACTCAGGTGGGAGATTATGTGCATTACCTGATCCGATTTGAAAACACGGGAACAGCCAATGCAAAGAATATTGTGGTAAAGGATGAAATTGACATTACTAAATTTGATATTTCTTCCCTGGTAGCGCTAAACGGAAGTCATAATTTTGTTACAAGAATTACCAATCCGAATACCGTAGAATTCATCTTTGAAAACATCCAACTGCCTTTTGATGATGCCAATAATGACGGATATATTTCATTTAAGATTAAAACAAAATCTACCTTAAATATTGGGAACAGCTTCAGCAATACAGCCAAAATCTATTTTGATTACAACAACCCGATTATTACCAATACTTACACAACAAGTGTTCAAAATGTATTAGCTACAGCAGAAACCAATAAGGAAAACACTAGTATTTCGATTTATCCTAACCCTGCAAAAGATGTTTTAAATATCAGATCCAAGCAGGAAATCATCAAAGCTGAAATCTATGATGCGACTGGAAGAATTATCAGATCAACAAATGTAACTGAAAATTCAATTTCTGTTTCAGAACTTTCCAAAGGAAATTATATTCTAAAAGCTTTCACAAAGGACAAAGTACTTGTACAAAAGTTTATTAAAGAGTAAACTTACGCAATGTTATAAAAAAGGCTGCGAAAATTATTCGCAGCCTTTTTATGTTTTTCGAATCTGTCTCAAAATTCATATTTTACTTGAAAACAATAATAGTATAGGGAGAACTTTCTCCTGTCTTTGGCAGAATCAACCTGATATGTTCTTTATCCTTGTAGTAATCTACATATGGCTCTTTGGTGATGATTTTTCCTTTTTCTGTTGGTTTATATCCGTCAGCTAAAATCAGTGTAAGGTACTGATCATATTCTTTCTTTGTTTTAAACTCAAATTCAATTCTGTCTTCTGACTTTTCTTCAGCATATTCAAACTTCCCAATTTTTGAGGTATAATCGGGGGCTTCATATTCGGTTAAAGCGAAACCAAGCCCTTCAGTTCTGTCATAAAACTTGAACTTTTGCTGTTTCATTTCCTTTTTAAACTCATCCATGCTAAGCTTATTGAAACCTTTAAACTGTTCTAATGTGAAAGTCTGAGCAGAAATCTGAATACTTAATACAACTGAAAATAATATAAATCCTAAGGTTTTTCTCATTTCTATTTTTATCGTAAATATAAAGAATAGGATTGTCAGTTTTGTAATCTCCAGTTATGAAGGACAACGGTAATAATAACGTCGTTCCATAACTCAAAGCCTATTAACTTCGGTTTTACCGGAAGAATGGAGGTTTCAACCCATTGACTTTTTCCTACAGTATACATCATTGCATCATATATGAGATTTTTATCAAAGGGATTACTTACCTGAAGCATCATTCCTTTATGTTTTCTATTTTCAACATCCTGCGAAAACTCTATTTCTATGGTCTTTGACGGGTTTACATTCTCTTTAACCACCTTCATAGATTCCAGTTTTCCCTCTTTAACATCTGCTTCAATAAACAAGTGTTCACCAGGATAAATTTGCAAAGTATTTTCCTTAACAAAATAAGGAGATTTTTTGACTTCCTGCTGGTAATACCTCACAGAATCAACCGGAAGTTTTAAAGTAAAATTTTCACGAAATTCTTGTTGACCAAAACAAAAGTTAGCGATTATAAATCCAAAAAAGAAAGCAATAGTTTTGATATTCACAGTTATAAGTTCTTTAAATTCTATGACACTAAAATATAACAATAATCCTTATGAAACCGGCAGTCTGAAGTAAAAAGTACTTCCATTATTCAGAGAACTCTTTACTCCTATTTCTCCATGTTGTTTCTCAATGAAGTTTTTTGAAATGGCCAAACCTAAGCCTGTTCCATTCTGGTGTTCTCCGGGAACCTGGAAGTAACGGTCAAAGATCTGGCGGTGGTATTTTTCATCAATCCCGCTTCCGGTATCAATAATACTGAACTGAATGAATGAGTTTTGTTTTTCTACTACAATCTGAATATTTTCGTCCTGAAAAGAGTGTTTCACAGCATTCGTTAGAAAGTTATTCATTACCCAGACTGTTTTATCAAAATCGGCAGTTACCGCATCACTTTCTTCTAAAAGATATTCTGTACTGATGGTGATATTTTTCTGTTCGGCAAGCTTTTCAACATTTTTTACAGCGGTCTGTACAATTTCTTGAGGAGAGCATTTTTCCACTATCAGTCTGATATTTCCGGATTCTACCTGGGAAAGATTAAGCAGTTCACCTGTAATATCCAATAAACGCTGTCCGTCTTCATTGATGCTTTTCAGCAATTCCTGCTGTTGTTCGTTCAGTTCTCCGAATTTCTGATTTCCAAGGAGCTGAACGCCCATTTTAATAGCAGAAATCGGAGTTTTCAATTCATGGGATATTGTTGCAATGAAGTTCGTTTTAGCAAAATCCAATTCTTTAAAAGGGGTAATATTTCTCAGCAAAATTACCTTTCCAATATATTTTTTTTCCTTTTCGCCGGTTTTAACAATATTGATGGGGATAACATCCTGTTCAAAATAGTTTTCTTTGTTATCACGGACAATCTTGATAGGATCTTTTACCGGATGGTCTATATTTTTCAGCAGTTCACGTATCAGATCATTGTTGATGGCTACTTCATGGGCAGTTTTTCCAATAATTTCTTCCTTGTGAAGGTTCGTAATCTTCAACGCTTCATCATTGATCATGTAGATAAAATGATTCTCATCCAGGCCAATCACTGCATCATGCATATTATTAACCAATGTTTCGATCCGTTTTTTATCCATCAGTTGCTTGGAAAGTGTACTGCTTTCGTACTCCTGAAGTTTCTCCGCCATACTGTTGAATGATTCTGCCAGGCTGTTGAATTCCTCACTTCCTTTAAAATGAACTCTTTCACTATAATTTTTATCAGCAATTTGTTTGATACTGAAAGTAAGCTGATTGATAGGTTCTGCAATCGTTTGTGGTAAATTGAAAAGCAAAATAAAAGCAATCAGAAAGCACACCGTTCCTAAACTTACAATCCAGAAAGTGGCATTTTCTGCCGTAATGATCGCGATATCACTCTTTCGTTCTATCCCTTTCATATTTAAAGACATAATCTTCGAAAGATCTTCACGGATTAGTTTTTCCTTATTGATATCGGGAGCTTTCAGATAGCTGTTGAAATGCAGATTCAGATTCTGAGTGGCTTCTTTTTCTCCGAATTCAGTAAGATTTTTTTCCTGAAGTTTATTATTTTTCTGAAAATCTGCTATCGCAACGGTACTGTCTGTACTGATATTATCCAGTGCCAGAAGCATATTTTTGGAAAACTCCAGACTGTTGTAATTGGCAGTAAGGATTTTTTCAGTATCAGATTTTAATTTATTAATATATACAGAACCTATAACTGAAAGCAGAACAATCAGCAGAAATAAAAGGCCAACGCCTAAGGTAAGTTTCGTTTTAAGTTTCATTATTTTTTAAGATAAAATAATAATATCTATCTGTCTTTCATTCAGCCTGTTCATCAGAGTATAGATCCAGCTGTACCCCAACATCCGCTGCCAGAAACTGGCATGAGGTTTCCCAATGCAGACCGTTGTGATATTATGGGCAATCACATATTCCAGAATTCCGTTATGAACACTGCTTTCTTTGATCCGGACTACTTTTGCCCCTAATTCCTGTGCTAAATTAAAATTATTAATTAAATACCGCTGTTTATCGAGTGCAATTTTTTCTGGATTTTCAGAAGGTTTCTGAACGTACAAAACAGTCCATGGACTGTTATAGTAACTGGCTAATCTCGCTGTTTTCCTGATAATTGTTTTGGCAATCTTCTCATTGCTGCTGATGCAGGCCAGGAATTTTATAGGTTTAAAATTTTCAGTTTTGATCTCTGTTTCTACCTTTCTTTCCACATGAGTGGCCACTTCCTTTAAAGCCAGCTCACGAAGCTGGAGAATATGCCCGCTTTGGAAGAAATTGCTGAGTGCAGTCTGAATTTTTTCCTTTTTGTAAATCTTCCCTTCTTTTAAACGCGTCAGCAGCTCATCAGCGGTAAGGTCAATGTTCACCACTTCATCGGCGAGTGCCAGTATTTTATCCGGAACCCTCTCTGCTACTTCTACTCCTGTAATTTTCTTTACTTCTTCATTCAGACTTTCAATGTGCTGGATATTCATGGCACTGATGACATTGATCCCGTTATCCAGGATTTCCAGTACATCCTGCCATCTTTTTTTATTTTTAGAACCTTCCACATTGGTATGAGCCAGCTCGTCTACCAGAACAACCTCAGGATGCTCATTGATAATGGCCTGAAGATCCATTTCTTCAAGGTTTTTTCCTTTATAAAAAACGGATTTTCTTTCAATTTGAGGAAGCCCTTCTACCAGAGCTTCGGTTTCTTCACGGCCATGGGTTTCAATATACCCAATCTTTACATCAATGCCATTTCGCAAAAGAGAATGTGCTTCCTGAAGCATACGAAAACTCTTTCCTACACCTGCACTCATCCCGATATAAATTTTGAATTTTCCTTTGCGGGATTTCTGGATAAGCTCTAAAAAATCTTTTGCTGATGACATTGATTTTATTCTTTTTAATTTTACTTTAAACACCTTTAATCGTGATTAAACTGATTTCTAAAACCAGGCTGAAAGACTTGTTGTAATGAAGAAATTTCCTTTTTTAAATTCATCATTTTTTGCAAAAATGGCATCTTTCGCAGTAAAACCTCTTGCTTCTGTACGGAAAACCACATTTTTAAAGATCGCATAATCTACGTTGAGAGAATATCCAAAGGTCTGAAATCCATTTGGAGTTCCGGTGTTGATAATAACCCCATTTTTATCATTGTAATATTCTAATCTTCCCGCCAGTGCCCACTTGTTGTCTAATTGATATTTCATTAATACATTGGGGCTGTACCAGATGTTATACTGCTCGCTTCCTTTTGATTTCTGCTCTGCTCCGATATCAAATCCCAATACCGCAGAAAATTGTTCTGTCAGCTGGAAACTTCCATACAAATCATGGAAATAGCGCATTCTTTTATCATCCTTTGCTTTATCATTTCCAATGAATGAACTACTGTTCAGTGTGATTTTTTCATTGGGTTTATAAGTCACCTGATGTCCGAAAGAAATACTTTGGTTTCCTTCCGGTTTAGCGATACGCTGCCAGCCATTCAGGACTAATCCGCTTAAAAACCATTTCCCGTTATCTGAGGTATAAGAAATTTTAGCACCTGTTTCAAAATAAGGAGAATTTTCTGCTGCAAAACTTCTGGTCAGATTGATATTATCCTTTCCTATAGCACTTTCCCAGCCAATATGAGATGGCATGATCCCTGTATCAATCCACAGGTTTTTATTTTTTGATATTTTGATCCCTACATTGGCTTCGTTTACATAACGCAAAGCATTTTGTTCAGCAGCCATATTATCCTGGGCATAAGTTCCGGCCATTAAAGCTACATTGGCGCGGATATTTTCACTCTGATAGTTGGCTTTAACCAATCCCAGATTGAGGTTCATTTCATTATGCCTGTTATAGGAGTATAAAAAGTTTTGACGGATATGATTTCCCGGTTCATTAAAATCATAGGTATAAAACAATTCTGCATAGGCGGAAAATGTAACTTTATTCCCTGTTTTCAATGAATCTGATGACTGTGCTTTTGTTAAAAATAATCCTAATAGTGCACTTATAACTAGATATTTTTTCACTTTTATTGTAAGGTATGTGAATCATGTCAAGGTTTTAAACCTTGACATGATTGATTATTAAATTTATTATTTTAATTGGTCTAAAGCAATATTAAGCTTCAGAACATTTACTTTTGATGGCCCGAAAAGGCCTAACAATGGCTTTTCAGTTTGATTATTGATTAAATTTTTGATCTGCTCTTCAGAAAGGCTTCTCACTTTTGCGATTCTCTTTGCCTGATACAAAGCTCCTTCTTCAGAAATATCAGGATCCAGACCGCTTCCACTGGCAGTAACCAGCTCAACAGGAACTTTCACACCTCCCATTTCAGGATTGTTCATTTTCAAAGTGTCAATTCTTTTCTGTACCGTTTCCAGATATTCTTCATTGCTTGGACCTTTGTTGCTTCCTCCACTTCCTGCAGCATTATAATTAACTGAGGAAGGTCGGCCATGAAAGTAATTTTCAGATTTAAATTCCTGTCCGATATTGGCATAAAACTTCTGCCCTTTATCATACACAATTTCTCCGTTTCCTTTGTTGGGAAGTATTTTAGAACCTCCGTATACAACAGCCAGATAAATACCTGTAACCACCAACATTACAAGAGTTAATCTCAATGCTGAAACAATATGATTTTTCATTTTTTAAATTTTAATAGAATAAACTGATTACCAGATCAATGATTTTGATCCCAATGAACGGAACAATTACTCCGCCCAGACCGTAGATCAAAAGGTTTCTTCTTAATAAAGCACTTGCACCAATTGGTTTATAAGCCACGCCTTTCAACGCCAGTGGAATCAGAAACGGAATGATGATCGCATTGAAAATAACCGCTGATAATATGGCTGTTTCAGGGCTGTGAAGATTCATAATATTCAGCTTCTGAAGGGAAGGAATAAAAGTGATGAAGAGCGCAGGAATAATGGCAAAATACTTTGCAACGTCGTTCGCAATACTGAAAGTTGTCAAAGTTCCTCTTGTCATCAATAACTGTTTCCCAATTTCCACAATTTCGATCAGCTTTGTCGGGTCATTATCAAGATCTACCATGTTTCCGGCTTCTTTCGCTGCCTGTGTTCCGCTGTTCATTGCTACTCCTACATCTGCCTGGGCCAATGCCGGAGCATCGTTTGTACCGTCACCCATCATGGCTACCAGCTTACCTTCCTGCTGTTCCTTTTTGATGTAATTCATCTTATCTTCAGGCTTGGCTTCAGCAATAAAGTCGTCTACTCCAGCTTTTTCAGCGATAAATTTTGCTGTTAAAGGATTATCTCCGGTTACCATTACGGTTTTCACGCCCATTTTTCTCAGTCTCTGAAAACGCTCCTGAATTCCTGTTTTGATGATATCCTGAAGTTCAATAACACCCCATACTTTTTCATTAACAGCAACAACAAGAGGAGTTCCTCCATTTTCAGAAATTTTGGTTACTGCGTCCTGGGTTTCCTGAGGGAAGATATTCCCGGCTTTTTCAGTCAGTTTTTTTATGGTATCATAAGCTCCTTTACGGATTCTTGTTTCTTCAAAATCGATCCCTGAAGTTCTGGTCTCCGCTGTAAAATCAATATAAGTAGGATTAGGAACCAACAAGTCTTCAGATTTCAAAGCGCTCAGTTCAATGATTGATTTTCCTTCCGGTGTTTCATCAGCTACAGAACTTAATGCCGAGGCTTTAATGAAATCTTCAAGCTGAATTCCATTAGCTGGATGGAATTGGGTTGCCTTACGGTTTCCAATAGTGATTGTTCCGGTTTTATCCAGCAGCAGAACGTCAATATCTCCTGCTGTTTCTACAGCTTTACCACTTTTGGTAATCACATTCGCTCTCAGTGCTCTGTCCATCCCCGCAATCCCGATTGCAGAAAGCAGACCTCCGATTGTTGTCGGAATAAGACAAACGAAAAGAGATATAAATGCCACTATGGTAATCGGAGTCTGCGCGTAGTCTGCAAAAGGCTTTAAAGTGAGGGTAACAATAATAAATGTAAGCGTAAATCCTGCTAAAAGTATAGTTAATGCGATTTCGTTGGGTGTTTTCTGTCTTGATGCTCCTTCTACAAGGGCAATCATTTTATCTAAGAAGGATTCTCCGGGTCTTGTTGTCACTTTTACTTTAATTCTGTCTGAAAGTACTTTTGTACCGCCTGTTACAGAGCTTTTATCTCCTCCGGCTTCACGGATTACAGGAGCACTTTCTCCGGTAATGGCAGACTCATCAATAGTTGCAAGACCTTCAATAATCTCACCATCCATTGGGATCTGATCTCCGGCTTCACAAAGGAAAATATCCCCTAATTTCATCTCAGCAGACATTTTCAGCATTGTTTCTACCTGAAACCCGGGTTTGTTATCAACCACTAATTTGGCTGGAGTTTCTTCCCTTGTTTTTCTGAGGGTATCAGCCTGCGCTTTTCCTCTTGCTTCTGCTATAGCTTCTGC
The DNA here is from genome assembly GCF_965111995.1 of Chryseobacterium sp. Marseille-Q8038. Classification (NCBI taxonomy): domain Bacteria; kingdom Pseudomonadati; phylum Bacteroidota; class Flavobacteriia; order Flavobacteriales; family Weeksellaceae; genus Chryseobacterium; species Chryseobacterium sp. Marseille-Q8038. The sequence goes on from NZ_CBCOPN010000001.1 coordinate 2,546,043, forward strand.
AAAATTGGCAAACAGAACCGTGAAAAATAAAATAATAAATACTAAAAAGTTATAGGAAAAGCTTCCCTGGCTTTTATCACCAGTAAGGCTGAACATGCTCACGATAAACATGACAACTGTTCCGACTTCCACCAGGAACATTACTGGATTTTTAAACATAATTTTCGGATTCAGCTTTACGAAAGACTGTTTGATCGCTTCGTTTACCAAATCTCTTTGAAACAATGTTTGTGACTGATTTTTCATTTTTTTGAAAGAGTTTATATCATTGTAAATCAATAATCACCATCAAGGTCTGCCAAATAATAAGGATAGATATGGATAATATTAAGTGAACGTTTCAGTAAGTGTCAGACTAGCTTCCTCAAACTTTAGCTTCCTTAATGGTTGAATATTGATTGTAATTTTTAATGTTCACATTTATTTTGAGAAATACTGGATCTGCTCTGCGATAGGTCCTAATGTCAATGCAGGGAAGAAAGATAGTGCTGCAATCAGTAAAATCACTGCCAGTGTCATAAATCCGAAAGTAGCTGTATCTGTTTTTAGGGTTCCGGAACTTTCAGGGATGTATTTCTTCTGTGCCAATAGTCCTGCAATCGCTACCGGTCCAATAATCGGAATGAATCTGGATAGTAACAGGACAATTCCCGTTGAGATATTCCACCACGGCGTATTATCTCCAAGTCCCTCGAATCCGGATCCGTTATTCGCGGCAGAAGAAGTAAATTCGTACAGCATTTCACTAAAACCATGGAAACCGGGATTGTTCAATGTTTTTGCTCCAAACTCAGGTAAGTAAGCTGTTAAAGCTGTTCCTGCGAGAATTAAGAAAGGATGGAATAAAGCCACAATCATCGCGATCTTCATCTCTTTGGCTTCAATCTTTTTACCCATAAATTCAGGAGTCCTTCCTACCATCAGACCACTGATGAATACTGCCAGAGTAATAAAGATGAAATAGTTCAGAATTCCGACTCCACAACCTCCGTAGAAACAGTTGATCATCATCGCAAGCAGCTCATTCATCCCCGAAAGCGGCATTGTACTGTCATGCATAGAATTCACAGATCCTGTGGAAATAACTGTAGTTGCGATACTCCAATAACCAGATGAAGCACTTCCGAAGCGTATTTCTTTGCCTTCCATTGCTCCCAGACTGTTGTCTGTTCCCATTTGTGTAATCAGAGGATTTCCTCCTGTTTCATTCACAACATTCGGAATGGTAAGCGCCAGGAAACCGACAGTCATTACAGTAAAAATCACCCATGAAAGTTTTCTTTTCTTTAGATAAAAACCAAGGGCAAATACCAATGCAAAAGGAATGATCATCTGAGTAACCATCTCTGTCATATTGGTGATATAATTAGGGTTTTCAAGCGGATGTGCCGAGTTTGCTCCGAAAAATCCACCTCCATTGGTTCCCAAATGCTTGATCGCAACAAATGCAGATACAGGACCTCTGGAAACATCAGCTTTCTGACCTTCCAGTGTTATGATGTGATCTCTCCCTTCGAAAGTCATCGGGCTTCCGTTGATGGAAAGAATTAAAGCAACAATTACACTTATTGGAACCAAGATTCTGATCATGGATTTTGTAAAAAAATCATAGAAATTCCCTAATTCTGTGCTTGTTTTTTCTTTAAAAGCTTTGAAAAGAACCGCCATTGCCGCCATTCCTGTTGCTGCCGTTACAAACTGTAAAAACATCAGATAAAGCTGGCTCAGATAGCTTACTCCTGTTTCTCCTGAATAGTGCTGTAAATTACAGTTAACTAAGAATGAAATGGTAGTATTAAAAGCCAGATCGGGTGACATATTCGGATTTCCATCTGGATTTAAAGGAAGCCAGGCCTGATTCATTAAGAGAAGAAAACCAATGATGAACCATATCAGATTAATGGCCAGCATGGCGTACATATTCTGTTTCCAATTCATCTGACGGGTAGGATTAATACCCGATATTTTATAAATTAACTTTTCAACAGGTTCAAAAACCGGATCAAGAAAAGTTTTTTTGTATCCATAAACATTAGCTATGTATTTACCTAAAAATATTCCTATAACTAACGTGACAGCAAACATTGCTATAATGCCTAAAATTTCTGTATTCATGACCAATTAAAATTTTTCAGGTTTAATTAAAACATAACAGATATACACAAAGGCAAGTATTGAGAGGAAAAATAAACTCCACATAATTTATATTCTATCAAAAAATTCAACTGATTTATATAAAAGCCAAAACAATACTGCAAAAAGCAGAATTAAACTTATAAGCATCATATCTTAATCATTAGGGTTAAAAGAGTCAGTAATACGTACGATACAATCAGCAGACTAAAAGTTGAATGCTCCCGTTTTTTAAACGTTTTTCTTGAAATTGTCATTTTTAAATATTTTATTCAGAGACTATATGCCAAAAGAAAGTCCACTTTAAAATAAAAACATTTAAATGATTGAAATTAAAATACTTACATCAAAAACTTAAGATCTCCTAAAACAAAAAAGCCTATCAAAATGATAGGCTCTTTATTAAAATGATATGTCCCGTCCTGAAATAAGTTGACACTTAATCAACTTATATTATGAAAGATCAAGAATTAAAAGATGAAAAACGTACTCAAAGAGATTACAGTATAGGCTTTAAATTACGAGTTGTTTCTCAGGTAGAAAACGGCGATTACACTTATAAACAAGCCCAAAAAGAGTATGGTATCCAAGGCAGAAGTACAGTTTTGGTTTGGTTGCGAAGATATGGTAACTTAGATTGGAGTAAACCTAAACTTCATACTATGCATAACTCTAAAGAAACTCCGGCTCAAAAAATTAAGCGTTTGGAAAAAGAATTAGCTGATGAAAAACTAAAAACTAAGGTTCTTAATACCATGATTGATATATCAGATAAGCAGTGTGGCACCCAAATCAGAAAAAAGTTTTCCTCCCAACAATCTTCAGACTCCACAGAGAAGGAATAAGCATATCCAGGCTGTGCAGATTGTTTGGGATAAGCCGTCAGGCAGTTTATCAAAATAAGCAGAGGAGCTTAACCCGTGAAAAAGAATTACTAAAAATAAAGATACTCGTACAAAAAGTACGAATGGAAATGCCTAGACTTGGAACCAGAAAGCTTTATTACCTACTTAAAGGAAGGTTCAAAAATGAAGGAATCAAAATAGGCAGAGATGCTTTATTTGCTTATCTAGAAAGAGAGAATATGCTTGTGCGTGCTCAAAAAAAGTATGTTAAGACAACTTTTTCAAAACATTGGCTTAGAAAACATCCTAATTTATTGAAAGAATTAAAGATCAGAAAAGCAGAACAGGTTTTTGTAAGCGATATAACTTATATTAAAACAAGAGAATCTACCTGCTATTTGTCTTTAGTAACAGATGCTTACAGCAGAAAAATCATGGGATATTCATTAAGTTCAAATATGAATACTGAGAATGTAGCCAAAGCCTTAAAGATGGCAGTGAAAAATAGAGTTTCAAATACTCCTTTGATTCATCATTCAGATAGAGGATTGCAATACTGCTCGGGCTATTACCAGAAAATGCTTAATAAAAACAGAATAAAACCATCTATGACTGATGGTTATGATTGTTATCAAAATGCATTGGCCGAGAGAATTAATGGAATATTAAAACAGGAATTCCTGTTTTGTAAAACAAAGAATATACAAGACTTAGGATCATTGGTAAAAGAAAGTATTGATATCTACAATACAAAAAGACCACATCTGAGTCTTAATATGCAAACGCCAGATAAAGTGCATAAAAAATCCGAAGAAAATAAATACTTCTCCGGATTAAATATTGTCTAATTTTATGTCAACCTATTTTAGGACGACTCAATAAAAGATTTATTTTAATCCGTATTCTTCCAGTTTACGGTATAATGTGGCAATACCAATCTCAAGTAGGCGGGATGCTTCTGCTTTGTTCCCTTTTGTATACTGTAAAACCTTCTGTATATGTATTTTTTCCAGTGATCTGATACTTAAAGAATCACTTTCTTTAGTATTTTTTTCAGAATAATGAGGAAGACTTTCTGCATCCAGAATATTGTTATCCATTAAAATCAAACTCCGTTCTACAGCGTTTCTCAACTCACGGATATTCCCTTTCCAGTCATTTTTCTCTAAAGCTTTATAATAATCCGGATCAACCTGAACAGAAGACAGGTGAAGTTTATGTGAAAAAATATCAACAAAGTTCTTCGCAAGCGCTTTCAGATCTTCTTTTCTGTCTCTTAAAGCCGGAAGAGTGATCTCAAAGACATTCAGTCTGAAATAAAGGTCTTCTCTAAAATTACCCTGCTTTATTTCATCCTCCAGATCCCTGTTGGTGGCTGCAATTAATCTAAAATCGGATCTTGAAACTTTTGTTTCCCCCATTTTGATGAATTCCCTGGTTTCCAAAACTCTGAGTAGCTTCGCCTGAAGCTCTATAGGCATTTCACCAATTTCATCCAAAAACAAAGTCCCTCCATTAGCTTCTTCTATCAATCCTTTTTTATCTTTCAATGCACCGGTAAAAGCACCTTGTTTATGACCAAAAAGTTCACTCTCCAGAATTTCCTTACTGAATGCAGAGCAATTGATGGCCACAAAACTATTCTTCTTTCTGTCACTTCCTTCATGAATAGCACTCGCAAAAACCTCTTTCCCAGTCCCTGTTTCACCTGTAAGAAGAACCGCTGCATCCGTTAGAGCTACTTTTTCTGCCAGTTTTTTAGATTGTAAAATTAAAGGTGACTTACCAATAATCTGATCAAAACCTTTCGTTACAATCTGCTGAACCATTCTTGACTTGTTGTCTTTTACTTTGTCAAGAGCCTTATACACCAATGGGATAATTTTCTCATTATCATCACCCTTCACAAGATAATCATAAGCTCCATTTTTCATAGCTTGCACTGCATCCGTAATATTACCGAACGCTGTCATCAGGATTATTTCCAGCTGAGGATATTTGGTTTTAATAGACTTAACAAGCTCTACCCCAAAAGCGTCAGGAAGGCGCACATCGCTCAGAACAACATCAAAGTCATACTGCTCCAGCATCGTCATAGCAGAACGTGCCGTAGAAGCTTCTTTTACATTAAAATTTTCTTGGGAAAGGATCATTCCTAGGAGTTTAAGGAGCTTGATCTCATCATCGATGATCAGAATATTTCCTGACATTATAATTATTTTTGGAAAACTCCTACAAACTTATTGAATTTATTCGAGTAAAACTCGTTTATACAGGGAAATAGTTTAGTAAATAACAGCCATATATTTCAGGAGCTGTATCCCGCTATTCATTCATACTCCTCGCGCCTGTGCTCTCACCCTGAGCTAAGCCAAAGGTTCTCCACGCAAGCTGCGGGGTAACCATTACTATCGGGGCTAGGAGGACATTAATGATGAATGATAAGTGATGAATGATGAGATTCGGGATTTGAAGGAAGAATCGTGAATTTCTGATTTGGTTTGATGAAATTTTAAAATGTGAATTGTCCCATTTCATATTCAATAGGAGCGGGCTTTAGCCCGTTTTCTTAATTTTTTTTCTTCCATTGGCTTTAGCCAAAACTTATTATTTGGTAAGACATCCGTTGAGGAAAATGATACAATACAATCCCGAATTGTTTAGACTCCTACGGAGTGGCAACAGTGTTGGGGTAAAGATGAGTAATGGGTAATAAGTAATGATGGCATACGTTAGATATTACTCATTGCTGATTGCTTATTACTCATTATTGATGTTGGTTGGGTGTTTAGGTTTGGAGCTGGTAGCTATGGGTATAGTATAAAGCAAAAAAAAAATCCTTTATCATCAGATAAAGGATTTTTAAAAATAAAATAAAAACTGGCGGCGGCCTACTCTCCCGCGTTAGCAGTACCATCGGCGCTGGTGGGCTTAACTTCTGTGTTCGGAATGGGAACAGGTGAGCCCCACCGCTAAAACCACCCTAAAGGTTGTATATAAGATGTCAGATGTAAGACAGCAGATGTCAGACGAATTTGTCTGAGATCTGAGATCTAATCTCTGATATCTGTTTTATCGATAAAAACTTTCACAAAGAGGTAACCTTGCTGCACTTCCGTGCGCCATATCAGGCTATAAATCTACGGGTAATTAGTACTACTTGGCTATGACATTACTGTCTTTACTATAGCCTATCAACGTCGTCATCTCCAACGACCCTTAAAAGATGTCTCATCTTGAGGCGAGTTTCGCACTTATATGCTTTCAGTGCTTATCTCTTCCAAACGTAGCTACTCAGCAGTGCACCTGGCGGTACAACTGATACACCAGAGGTTTGTTCAATTCGGTCCTCTCGTACTAGAATCAAGCCCTCTCAAACATCTAACGCCCGCAATAGATAGAGACCGAACTGTCTCACGACGTTCTGAACCCAGCTCGCGTGCCACTTTAATGGGCGAACAGCCCAACCCTTGGGACCTTCTCCAGCCCCAGGATGTGACGAGCCGACATCGAGGTGCCGAACCTCCCCGTCGATGTGAGCTCTTGGGGGAGACTAGCCTGTTATCCCCGGAGTACCTTTTATCCTATGAGCGATGGCCCTTCCATACGGAACCACCGGATCACTATGTCCTGCTTTCGCACCTGATCGACTTGTAGGTCTCACAGTCAAGCACCCTTATGCCATTACACTCTACGCACGGTTACCAAGCGTGCTGAGGGTACCTTTGAAAGCCTCCGTTACTCTTTTGGAGGCGACCACCCCAGTCAAACTACCCACCACGCAATGTCCTTCTAAAAGAAGTTAGGCTCCAAGTAAGTAAAGGGTGGTATTTCAACGTTGGCTCCACAAACACTAGCGTGCCTGCTTCAAAGCCTCCCACCTATCCTACACATTACTTACTCAAAGTCAATACGAAGTTATAGTAAAGGTTCACAGGGTCTTTTCGTCCCATTGCGGGTAATCGGCATCTTCACCGATACTACAATTTCACAGAGCTCATGGTTGAGACAGTGCCCAGATCGTTACACCATTCGTGCAGGTCGGAACTTACCCGACAAGGAATTTCGCTACCTTAGGACCGTTATAGTTACGGCCGCCGTTTACTGGGGCTTCAGTCAATGCCTTCGGTTTAACCCTAAGCACCTTCCTTAACCTTCCAGCACCGGGCAGGTGTCAGACCCTATACGCATCTTTCGATTTTGCAGAGTCCTGTGTTTTTGATAAACAGTCGCCTGGGCCTCTTTACTGCGGCCACCATTGCTGATGGCGTCTCTTCTCCCGAAGTTACGAGACTATTTTGCCTAGTTCCTTAACCATGATTCACTCTAGCACCTTAGGATTCTCTCCTCGACTACCTGTGTCGGTTTTGGTACGGGTTGCTTCACTTCGGCTTTTCTTGGAAGCACTTTCCCTACAGCAGCTTCGCCCGAAGGCTAGGCCTTGACTATTCCGTCAGTCTCCAGTAAGTACGGCACTCCGTCCCCTTTTTAGTGTGAGCAAGTATGGGAATATTAACCCATTGTCCATCCACTACCCCTTTCGGGTTCGCGTTAGGTCCCGACTAACCCTCAGCTGATTAGCATGGCTGAGGAAACCTTAGTCTTTCGGTGAGCGGGTTTCTCGCCCGCTTTATCGTTACTTATGCCTACATTTTCTTTTCTATCCGCTCCACAATAAGAATGCTCTCCTACCAGATGTATCTAAAATACAAATCCATAGCTTCGGTAATATGTTTATGCCCGATTATTATCCATGCCGGACCGCTCGACTAGTGAGCTGTTACGCACTCTTTAAATGAATGGCTGCTTCCAAGCCAACATCCTAGCTGTCAATGCAGTCCAACCGCGTTGCTTCAACTTAACATATATTTTGGGACCTTAGCTGTTGGTCTGGGTTCTTTCCCTCTCGGACATGGACCTTAGCACCCATGCCCTCACTGCCGTAGAACATTTATTAGCATTCGGAGTTTGTCAGGAATTGGTAGGCGATGAAACCCCCGCATCCAATCAGTAGCTCTACCTCTAATAAACTTATATACGACGCTGCACCTAAATGCATTTCGGAGAGTACGAGCTATCTCCCAGTTTGATTGGCCTTTCACCCCTACCCACAGGTCATCCGAAGACTTTTCAACGTCAACCGGTTCGGTCCTCCACTCTGTGTTACCAGAGCTTCAACCTGCCCATGGGTAGATCACAAGGTTTCGCGTCTAATCCTACTAACTATACGCCCTATTCAGACTCGCTTTCGCTCCGGCTCCGGTACTTAATACCTTAACCTCGCTAGTAAAATTAACTCGTAGGCTCATTATGCAAAAGGCACGCCGTCACACCATATAGGTGCTCCGACCGCTTGTAGGCGTACGGTTTCAGGTTCTATTTCACCCTTCTATTCGAAGTGCTTTTCACCTTTCCTTCACAGTACTTGTTCACTATCGGTCTTTCAGGAGTATTTAGCCTTGGAGGATGGTCCCCCCATATTCAGACAGGATTTCACGTGTCCCGCCCTACTCATTTATCATCTTAATATGCCTTTCGAGTACAGGATTATCACCTTCTACGATTGTTCTTTCCAGAACATTCCTCTAAACATATAAAGACTTTTGGGCTAATCCGCTTTCGCTCGCCACTACTTACGGAATCTCTTCGATTTCTTTTCCTCCGGGTACTTAGATGTTTCAGTTCTCCGGGTTTGCTCCTCCTAAGAGGTGACTGGTCTTCAACCAGCCGGGTTGCCCCATTCGGACATCTGCGGATCAATTCGTGTGTGCCAATCCCCGCAGCTTTTCGCAGCTTACCACGTCCTTCGTCGCCTCTGAAAGCCTAGGCATCCGCCATACGCCCTTAACGATTTCTTTCCTAATATTTAAATTAGTTCAGTATTTTTTGATAAACTCTCGTCTATCGATATTTTTATAAACTCGGCACTCGAAAGTGCTCGGTTATCTCTTTGTGATGTCTTTACCGTTAATGTCAATAATCTAAAATCTATAATTTATAATCTATAATCCCTTCAATTAGTAGTCTCGGGCAGGCTCGAACTGCCGACCTCTACATTATCAGTGTAGCGCTCTAACCAGCTGAGCTACGAGACTTCATTATTAATTTTAAATTTTAAATTGAAAATTTTAAATGATTCTTAAATCTAAAATCTATAATTTATAATCTAAAATGCGCGATTACTAGCGATTCCAGCTTCATAGAGTCGAGTTGCAGACTCCAATCCGAACTGAGACCAGCTTTCGAGATTTGCATCACATCGCTGTGTAGCTGCCCTCTGTACTGGCCATTGTATTACGTGTGTGGCCCAAGGCGTAAGGGCCGTGATGATTTGACGTCATCCCCACCTTCCTCTCTACTTGCGTAGGCAGTCTCACTAGAGTCCCCAACTTAATGATGGCAACTAGTGACAGGGGTTGCGCTCGTTGCAGGACTTAACCTAACACCTCACGGCACGAGCTGACGACAACCATGCAGCACCTTGAAAAATGTCCGAAGAAAAGTCTATTTCTAAACCTGTCATTTCCCATTTAAGCCTTGGTAAGGTTCCTCGCGTATCATCGAATTAAACCACATAATCCACCGCTTGTGCGGGCCCCCGTCAATTCCTTTGAGTTTCATTCTTGCGAACGTACTCCCCAGGTGGCTAACTTATCACTTTCGCTTAGTCTCTGAAGCTTGCGCTCCAAAAACGAGTTAGCATCGTTTACGGCGTGGACTACCAGGGTATCTAATCCTGTTCGCTCCCCACGCTTTCGTCCATCAGCGTCAGTTGTTGCTTAGTAACCTGCCTTCGCAATTGGTGTTCTAAGTAATATCTATGCATTTCACCGCTACACTACTTATTCCAGCTACTTCAATAACACTCAAGACCTGCAGTATCAATGGCAGTTTCACAGTTAAGCTGTGAGATTTCACCACTGACTTACAGATCCGCCTACGGACCCTTTAAACCCAATAAATCCGGATAACGCTTGCACCCTCCGTATTACCGCGGCTGCTGGCACGGAGTTAGCCGGTGCTTATTCGTATAGTACCTTCAGCTTCCCACACGTGGAAAGGTTTATCCCTATACAAAAGAAGTTTACAACCCATAGGGCCGTCGTCCTTCACGCGGGATGGCTGGATCAGGCTCTCACCCATTGTCCAATATTCCTCACTGCTGCCTCCCGTAGGAGTCTGGTCCGTGTCTCAGTACCAGTGTGGGGGATCACCCTCTCAGGCCCCCTAAAGATCGCAGACTTGGTGAGCCGTTACCTCACCAACTATCTAATCTTGCGCGTGCCCATCTCTATCCACCGGAGTTTTCAATTTTAAATGATGCCATTCAAAATGTTATGGGGTATTAATCTTCCTTTCGAAAGGCTATCCCCCAGATAAAGGCAGGTTGCACACGTGTTCCGCACCCGTACGCCGCTCTCAAGATCCCGAAAGATCTCTACCGCTCGGCTTGCATGTGTTAGGCCTCCCGCTAGCGTTCATCCTGAGCCAGGATCAAACTCTCCATTGTATGTTTGTCTGACTCACTCAAAGTTTTTTAACGCTTTAGTTTTTCCTTACTTGGTTGTTATATTGTATGTCAATGATCTTTATATCTTTCGCTTTTCAACGAAGCAATCTCTCTGTCAGTGTCGCTCCGTATTTGCGAGTGCAAAAGTAAAACTTTATTTCTTAATGACCAAATGTTTTGAAAGAAAATTTTAAAGTTTTTTAAGTAACCTTAATCTCTCCTAAACCCTCAATCATTCTACTCCTGCGCTCCCTGTAATTGGGACTGCAAAGATACAAACTCTTTTTAAACCTGCAACTCTTTTTAATAAAAAAATTAAAGTTTTTTGTTTGTCTCTTTTTGAAGTATCATATTGTTTCTGCTTAGCTAAAAGCTCTTCTGCGCTACTGAGCTACTCTCGTTTTTCAGTGGGGCAAAGATAACAACTTATTGTAACGCAAAACAACTTTATTTAACATAAATGTCATATCCACGTAATATTTGAACATAAGCCACTGATACAAAGTGAGAAAAATTTTAAACATTTGTTTGGGATTCCCAGTGGGAGGGTTTGAGGGTGGGAGAATTTGAGGGTTTGAGCGTGAAAGGGGGAATCATGAGTAATGGGTAATGAGTAATGAGTAATGAGTAATGAGTAATGAGTAATGAGTAATGAAAGATATATATTCTATATATTATATTACATATAGGATAAGTATAAAGGATAAGTTTTGGCTAAAGCCATAGGAAAAGGAATATTTTTAATAAAACGGACTCTCTTTGTCTACACTCAGGATTATAGCCCGTTTCTATTGAATATGGTTGTAGAGTGAATAGGTATTGGTTGGGATGCGTGGTGTTTTTTTTCCCACAGATGGCACGGATTTGCACAGAGGATGATGGATATAATATAGGTATACAAAAAAGTGGATAATGAAAACGGGATAAAGCATGTTCTTATAATATATAAATACTGCTGATGATAATATAGAATATGGATAGTAATAATATGAAGCCTGAAAAACCAAAACTCAAATATTAAAAAACAGAACTCGAAACACGTAACTCAAGACCCAAACTCCGAATTCATCATTCATCATTCATCATTCATCATTCATCATTCATCATTTATAATTTATAATTCACTCCCCTCTTCTTCCCTAGCCCTGATAGAAATGGTTACCCCGCAGCTTGTGTTGGAGAGTGGATGGGTCTGAGCGTGGGACAACAGCAAAGGCGCGAGGAGTAGAAATGGATAGCAGGAAATAGCTCCTGAAAAAATAAATGCCCATTTTCTATAGACAGTCATAAATAATAAAGGCGGTACATTATATAATATATAAGAGGAAACGGCATTAGTAAAAACTGTTTGTGCCTCATGATTCACCTTTTCAACTGTAACAATAGATGTAATAATGATAAAAAAGAGTCAACACTTTTTTTTGATTCCTTACATTTGTAGTGCATTCCGGTTTCTAAGGAATGAAATGAGTTTTATATATGACAGACAGACAACATAAGGAAACGGTACATACGGATAAAAACCAATACGAATATATTACGGTAACACATGACGAAAATAACGTCAGAATCTATACTTTGAAAAATGGATTAAAGGTTTTTCTTGCTCAAAATTTTGATGCTCCAAGGATACAGACCTTCATTCCCGTAAGGACAGGAAGTAATAATGATCCGGCTGATAATACAGGGCTGGCTCATTATCTAGAGCATATGATGTTTAAAGGAACTTCTCGTATTGGAACTCAGAACTGGGAAAAGGAAAAGGAACTCCTCGACCAGATCTCAGCATTGTATGAAGAGCATAAAGCAGAACAGGATTCTGAAAAGAAAAAGGAAATCTATAAAAAGATTGATGAAGTTTCTCAGGAAGCCAGTCAATACGCCATTGCCAATGAATATGACAAAGCGATTTCTTCTCTGGGAGCAAGTGGAACCAATGCCCACACCTGGTTTGATGAAACGGTATACAAAAATAATATTCCGAACAACGAACTTGAAAAATGGCTGAAAATAGAAAAGGAAAGGTTTTCTGAAATTGTACTTCGTCTTTTCCATACCGAGCTGGAATCCGTATATGAGGAGTTCAACAGGGCGCAGGACAATGATACAAGGCTTGTGAATTCCGAACTGATGGATGCTCTTTTTCCTACTCATCCTAATGGACAGCAAACGACACTGGGAAGGCCGGAGCATTTGAAAAATCCTTCAATGAAGGCTATTCACAAATATTTCGATGAATATTATGTTCCTAATAATTATGCCATGGTATTGGTTGGGGATCTTGATTTTGATAAGACCATTCAGTTAATTGATCACTATTTCGGTACATTACCTTATAAGGAACTTCCTAAGAAGACACCAATTATTGAACAGCCCATTACAAAAGTTGTAACAAGAACAGTGAAAAGCCCTACTACTCCACGCACTCAGCTGGCATGGAGAACAGAAAGCTATGGAACAAGAGAAGCTATGCTGGCGGATGTTATAGCGAATATACTCAGCAACAGAGGGGAAGCCGGATTACTGGATCTGCATATTAATCAGACTCAGAAAATGCTTTGGGCCCAGGCTTTTTCTGTGGGATTAAGACAGTATGGATATTTTTCCATCGTTGCTGTTCCTAAGGAAACACAAACCCTGGAGGAAGCAAAGAACATGGTACTGGACGAAATTGAACTGATCAAGAAAGGAGATTTCCCGGACTGGATGCTTCCCGCCATCATTAATGATTTCAAACTTCAGAGAATGAAAGGCCTTGAAACGGCTGAAGGTCTTGCTACCACACTCTATGATTCTTATATAAAAGGAAGAACCTGGGAAGAAGAATTGAATGAAATGGATGAGTATGCTTCTTTCACTAAAGATGATATTGTGAATTTTGCCCATGATTTTTTCAAAGAAAACTATGTGGTTATCAATAAAGAAAAAGGGGTAAATGACAAATTAATCAGGGTTGACAACCCGGGAATCACTCCTGTTAAAATCAATCGTGATACACAATCTGAGTTTTTAAAAGATATTTTAGCAGATAAAACTGAGGATATTAAACCTGAGTTTATCGATTATCAAAAAGAAATCATCACGGATCAGCGTAACGGAAAGAAACTAAGCTTTGTAAAGAATAAGTATAACGATATTGCTCAGCTGCATTTTATTTTTCCTTTGGGAAGTGATAACGACAGGGATCTAGGAATTTCCACTCAGCTTCTGCAGTATTTGGGAACAGATACCCATTCACCGGAAGATTTAAAAAAGGAATTTTTCAAAATCGGAATCAGCAATGATTTTAAAACAACAAACAACCAGCTGATTATATCTCTAAGCGGACTGGAAGAAAATATAGAAAAAGGAATTGCTCTTTTACAGCATTGGATGCAGGATGTAAAACCTGATCAGGAAATCTACAATCAGTTTGTGGGTACCGTACTGGAAAACCGCCAGGCGATCAAGAAAGATAAAAACCGTATTATAACTGCTTTAAACAATTACACGAAACTGGGCAGCAACTCACGTTTTACAGATGTCATTTCCAGGGAAGAGCTTGAAAGCAGCAATTCTGAAGTATTCACAGACAGAATGAAAAAGCTTTTCAAATATCCTTATCAGGTATTTTTCTACGGTAAAAATTTTGAAAACTTCAAAGAATATATCGGCCAGTATATAGAAACTGACAGCCTTCAGATACCTGAAGCCAAGCAGTATCCGGAACCTGCAACAGGAGGAAATGTTAATTTCATCAACTATGATATGGTTCAGATGGAAATGAGCAAGATTGGTAAAGGAAACGAAGTGAACCCACTTCATTTTGGAAAGATCAATGTTTTCAATGAATATTTTGGAAGAGGATTATCTTCAATTGTTTTCCAGGAGATGCGTGAAAGTAAAAGTCTTGCCTACTCGGCCTATGTTTCTTACGCCGCCAACTCTGAGCTGAAGCACCCTGACTATGTAACCACTTATATCGGAACACAGCCTGACAAACTAATGATTGCAGTGGATACCCTGAACGAACTGATGAACGAACTTCCCGAAGTTCCTATTCAGTTTGAGAATGCCAAAAATGCTGCGCTTAAGCAGATTGCATCAACAAGGGTTACCCGAAATAATATATTTTTTAATACCTTAAGACTGCAGAAGCTCAATATTCATCATGATTTCAGAAAGAATATTTATGAACAGATCCAGAGCCTGGAGTTTGAAGGTATCAAACAGTTTTATCAGACAGAAGTCCAATCCATACATTTTAATACAGCCATTATCGGTAAAAAAGAGAATCTTGATATGGAAGCTGTCAATAAAATGGGAACATTTAAAGAAGTAAGCCTGAAAGATATTTTCGGACATTAAAAAACAAACCGCCTGATAGTGTTATCAGGCGGTTTGTTTTTAAATGATAATTGATCAATGATAATTCATCATTTATAATTTTATAATTTAATTACGTCATCATACAATCTCCGTCTCCATCCTGATAGTTTGGGTTAAAATTATCGGGAAGTAATTCCAGAAGATTTTTATGAAACAGATACTCTCTTGTGAAATCACGTTCGTAGATAGGGGAAAACCCTTTTGAATGTTGTATTTCCTTGTTCAAAGCGGTTTGATAAGAGGTAAAGCCTTTCACTTTGTGGGTAACAATAAAGTAATTCAGAAACCGGACAACCTCATCTGCATCACCATTCGTGAAAAAGTAAGGGATTTTAAGATATCCATCACGAAGCTGCAACAAGAGACAGGCTTTAATTTTCTGATCCTGATCAAAAATTTTAATCCAGAAATATCTAAATGTACCAGCAAAACTGGAAAAAAGGTATTTTTCATCTTTTTCACCCTCCAAAACCCAGGGATTATCTATAAAGGCATTAATTTCATCAGCATTCCGCTGGCCAGAAAATCCATTGATAAAATCAGCACTTTCTTTGTCGATCCTATCCTGAACTTCATATTTGAAGTTGGGTTTTGGTACTGTAAAATTCTTTATTGAAATCAATCCATTGGCTGTGACATCCAGAATTTTAAAAAGAGGTTTCAACGGTTTTGTTCCCGGTTTCTTTTCAGGAATCATTTTAGCAGCATCTGTTCTGAAGTAATAACGCTTTCCTTCTTTGGGGAAAATGTATTCAAAAACACCCATTATATTGTAAAGCGCTTCTGCTTCTTTGGTAAATTCTGTTATGGCAATTCTCCCTTCATATTCTTCAAAAACTTTTTTAAGCAATGCTTTTGCCGGTCTTTTTTTTCTGTACTCGGGGTTTGCATACAGCGTACTGAGCCACGCATATCGGATTTCTTTTCCATCAATAATAAAACAATCCGGAAAACAGCCTACATAACCGATGAGTTTTTCTTCATAAAAAGCAAGAATGAGAAGTGTATCTTCGTCTGATGCTTTTGGATTCTGAATATGAGACAGTGCACGATGCCTTGTAATGGGAAGAAAATCATATTGCTGAAAATCTCCGGTTGATATAAAATCTTCCAGTTCTTTTCTGTTGTATGTTTTCAGGGTTATCATTTTCTTATAATCATGTTTTTATTGATGAGCTTTTTCAGTCGGAAATAAGCCATTTCCTTTTTTAATATCTGTGCTCCGCTCTCTCCCATTTCCATTGGAATTCTCTGGAAATTTCTTTTTATACTGTCTAATTTTATCCCAGCACATCCAAAGCTGCAGTAGATTTCCTCATTTTTATAGAGCTCATCAAAAAAGTCTTTCCTAACTTCAAAATCGGTAAACGGAAATGCAAAACTTTCGTACAGGAAGCCATTTTCTTTTAAATAAGCAAAAGTCTTATCCGTTGTTTCCATCTGTTCTTTCAGAGATAAATCTCCATATTTCGGATGATCCCAGCTGTGCGAAGAAATTCCGAAGCCTTTACGCGTAAGTTCTTTTAATTCTGCTGTGGTTAAATAAGGCTTATATTCTTGGGAATAGGTTTTAAAATCTATTTCAAATTTTTCTGCAAGCTCATCCAGAATATCTTTTTCCTGATAATTGATTGTTAAAATTTTCTTTTGTAAAATGCTCCTGTCTGCGTTTTTCAGCGATAAGATAGAATAAATTTCAGGATCTATGGTTTTTATTTTTTCAGCAGCATCCGCAAGCAGGCTCGCTTTGCACCTGAACATCATCTCTTTATTGTCTATGAAAGCAGGATTGATAAAATTACAGGCATAAATTCCCTTACGCTCCAACACAGGAACCGCTACATCATAAAACTCTCTGAACCCATCATCAAAGGTGAGCAAAGCAACTTTTTTCGCAGGTTTAAAGTTTCCAGCTTTATATTCCTTGAATTCCTGCCAGTTTACAAACTGAAAATTTTTTTCCATATGATCCAGATCTTCTTCAAACTGTCTGGTATTCTTATAGCGGATCACATGTTTTAAATGAGGAAGTTCTTTATCGGAAACACTGTGATAAAGCGGCAGACAATAATCCAGCGGAAAAGATTTTCCGATATTTTCAGATTCGAAGGCTGCCAGTACATTGATGATCCTGTCTTTCATCTTATTTAAAATAAAAAAGAATCTATTTAAAACTCGGTTTAAATAGATTCTTAAAGATATAACTTTTAAAAATTATTTTATAATCTTCATTTCATCAACAAGCCACTTTGAGTCAGCGAACTTTTCGATGATGAAAAGAATATATTTCGTGTCTACCATGATGTTTCTGCTGAAACGAGGATCATAGTTGATATCACTCATTGTTCCTTCCCACTGTCTGTCGAAATTCAATCCAACAAGGTTTCCGTTGGCATCAAGAGCAGGGCTTCCTGAGTTTCCTCCGGTTGTGTGGTTGGTAGCAGTAAATCCTACAGGAACATCACCTGTTTTATCTTTATAGATTCCGAAATCTTTTTTGTTGTAAAGATCAATCAGTTTCTTTGGAACATCAAATTCATAATCTCCTGGAACATATTTTTCCATTACTCCGGCAAGGTGAGTCTGGTATCCGTAAGAAACCGCATCTCTAGGAGTAGAACCTTTCACTTTACCATAAGTTACACGAAGCGTAGAGTTGGCATCCGGGAAGAACTTTCTGTCTTTATCCGTCTGCATCTGCTGTGCCATGAACTTCTTCTGTAAAGCATCAATTTTTGCCTGAAGTGAAGTATACTGTGGATCAGCAGTTTTCATATAGGTTTCTCTCATAGAAACATACAGCTGATAAATAGGATCTTTCTTTAGCGTTTTGATCAGTTTATCCTGATTAGAAAATGCTTTCTCAATATCTGCAGTCAATGCGCCTCCGTTTACCGCATTTCTTCCTGTGATAATAGAGTTTTTAGACATATCTTCTACTACTGGAATATTAGCATTCTCATCTTTATATTTATTGAATCCTGCCGGTAAAAACTGTGGTGCAGTTTTATTAACGTATAAAGCCAATAACTTTGCGGTTACTTTAGCATCTAGCTCTGCACTGTAATCCTTATAGAAAGAAGTTAATTTTGATTTTAACTTTGAAAGTTCCTTTTCATCCATTCTTCCGGCTTCTACAGAAGCCACGAAATCATAATAATCACCGGCAAGTTTCAAAGTCTCTGCATTTCTGATTACTTCTGTATAGTAAGCATTGTTTAATGCATAAGGAGCCTGATCATTATAAAGCTTATTCAACTGATCCAAAGTAGTCTTTATCTCCGGGTTTTTAGCCACCAAAGAACCTTCGTACATTACTTTCTTTTCTACAGCATTGGATTTTTTCAATCCTTCTACTTCACCAATCCACTTTTTCCAGTAGTTGGCTACTGAAGCATATTTTGAAGCATATTTAATACGTGTTTCATTGTCAGCACGCATCTTTTCGTCCAATGTTTTCAACGCAACATCACGTACCGCAATTCTTGCAGGATCAATATCCTTCATGATTTTCTCAACACCTACTGCAGGAAGATATTCTGTAGTTCTTCCCGGGAATCCGAATACAAAAGTAAAATCGTTCTCGTTTTTATCTTTTATAGAAACCGGTAAGTAATGTTTTGGAACGTAAGGTACATTGTCTTTTGAATATTCTGCAGGTCGGTTATTCTTATCTGCATAGATTCTGAACATAGAGAAATCTCCGGTGTGTCTAGGCCAAACCCAGTTGTCTGTATCACTCCCGAATTTCCCGATGCTTTGAGGCGGAGCTCCTACAAGACGGATATCTTTATAAGTTTCGATGGTATACGCATAGTATTTGTTTCCGTAATACATAGGTTTTACCATGATCGACTGGTAAGATTCAATTTTCTGAGAGTTTTTGTACACCTCAATATTGTTGTTGATCTTTTTAGTCAGCTCAGGTTCTGTAAGATTATCTGTTCCTTCTAAAATATGATCAGTAACTTCTTTTATATCTACAATAAAATCCACTTTTACTCCCGGATTAGGAAGCTCTCCATCTGTATTTTTTGCCCAGAATCCGTTCGAAAGAAGGTCATTCTGAACTGTAGAATGTGCCTGAATCTGACCGAAACCACAGTGATGGTTGGTTAAAAGCAGCCCTTTAGGCGAAATAATTTCTGCAGTACATCCGCCGTTAAACTGTACTACCGCATCCTTAATGCTTGGCTTCTGAGGATTGAAAATATCTTTTGCAGAAATTTTCATTCCTAAATCCTTCATTTCCTTTTCATTCAGCTCTGTAGGAATCCACATTCCTCCATATTGTTGCGCAAATGCCATTGCAGCCGGCAAAAGAAATACAGATAAAAGTATCTTTTTTGTCATAATCAAAATTTTGCCCCAATTTACGAAGAAAAATAAGAATAGGCTTTATAAAACGGGCGGAAAAGTTGTTAAGAGTAGGTTTTTGTAAAATGTAAAAAGTAAAATGTATTAATGAAGAGAAAGCAGAAAATTCATTTAATGTATAAAATAAACCCGAACCGCATACTGACAACTATCAACCAGCAACATTCAACATTCAACATTCAACATTCAACATTCAACATTAAACTTTAAACATTAAACATTAAACATTAAACTCCCGCCTCCCTCTGGCTTAATTTTTGTTTATTGGAAGTAACTTTATTATTAAAAACATACTTAAATTACTTATTATGATGAAAAGCAAAATGCTTATGTTGGGAATGGTATCAACGCTATTCTTAGCTTCATGTACTAAAAAAGAAACCACTGAAACAACGGCCAACACAGATTCTGCAACAGCAGTTCAGCCTGTAGCCGCAGACAGCATTACCAAAGCAACGCCTACAGCAGCGGGTGACACCTCTGAAAATGCACTGGACTGGGCCGGTACTTATGAAGCAACTGTTCCATGTGCTGACTGTCCGGGAATCAAGACTTCTTTAACATTGAACAATGATAAAACATTCAGCATTACCGAAGAATATCTTGACAGAAATTCAAAGAACCAGGATAAAGGTACTTTTGCATGGGATGCTACAGGAAGTATGATTACGTTAAAAGGAAAATCAGCCAATTATAAATATAAGGTTGGAGAGAATATGCTGATCCAGCTGGATATGGAAGGAAAAGAGATTGATGGTCCCAACAAGGATCTTTACATCTTCAAGAAAAAATAAAAATAAAGGCTCAGGCCTTTATTTTTTTGCATATACCTCATCTAAAACTGATAGGCGGTAATCTTCGGATCATCTACCAACCGTTTGGTTAATCCTTCATGATGAGTGTTTTTTCCTGTAATCCTCCAGATCACTGTAAAACCTTCCTGTGAATACTGCTGTCTGATCATCTGAAATTTTAAATGATTTTCCTTAAAGATATTTTCGCAATATTTAATATCCCCTGAGCTGGAGACTGCTATTTTGTATTCTCTTACTTTATTATAATTATCAATAAAATTCTGCAAATAAGTCAAAGCACTTAAAATGATTAATACTAAAGCCGTTCCTAGCATGGCAATATAGACATATCCGGACCCTACAGCCATTCCTATAGAAGCTGTGGCCCAAATGGTTGTTGCGGTAGTAATTCCTTCAATTTTATTATCTCCTTTAAAAATAACGCCTGCTCCCAGAAAACCTATTCCCGTAATGATATTGGCTGCAAGACGATCGGGATTGGCAACCCCTATTTTTATAGAAAGTATCGTAAACAGGCAGGCACCAAAGCACACCAGAATAAAAGTTCTGAGACCTGCAGATTTATTACGGTATTCACGTTCAGCACCAATGAACAGCCCTAAAATAACAGAAATAAGGATAAGCAGCAATTCATTTTTAATAGCATAATGATCCTGAAGAAAATCCATTTTTTTAAATTTAAACTGAGAATAAATTTACAATAAAATACCATTAAGGAACTATTTTTGCTGCGCAGATTTTGTGTTGTCACCTCAAAAAATTTATTTCACGAAAAAACTTTTGTAATATTACATTTTAATAGTAACCCTTCTCTTATATAAAAGAATTACCAAAGACAATCAACAAAGAGACGGTAATAGAAATACCCTATGAAAAACCTTATTTTCGCCTTGTTTACGATGCTATCCGGAATGACATTTTTCCAAGCTCAAAAAGTGTTTAATGAAAACTATTCTTTTAAAAGCGATGTATCAACGGTGGCTTTTGTACCTATTATCAACAATTTTGAAGACAATGATGTCATTACAAAGAAAATTTTAAAGGATACTCTTCAATTAAAATTTAATGATGTAGCGGTTTTACGCGCTAATATGGATGCAAAAGTGATGGATATTTTAAAGAAAGTCGCTGAGAAAGATTATAAATCTAAAGAAGTAAAGATGTTTCCCGGTCTTACCACTATTATCAGTACTGAGGAAATGAATTATATTAAAGAAAAATTCGGCAGTGCGGATTTACTGCTGCTTCCGGTTGTGTTCAATGTTAACCAATCTATGGGAATGACTTTTGGAAATTCATTATTTAGGCTCTATGATCTTAATAACGGGGATTTTATTCAGCAGTTTTCAGAAAAAATCAATGTTAATATAGGAGATGCCGCAGGTTTCGCTATCATGACCGGGATGCTTATCAGTGGTGAAAAATCCCACCTGCTAAAAAATATCAAAAAATAATACTTATATAAAATTATGGATAAAGAAATTTCACACTTCTGGTTAGGATATTTTAAAAATGAAGAAGATTTTTATGCTTTTGTAGAAGAGGATGAAAATTATTATATAGAAGAAGAGAGTGACGATCAGTATGTTTCCAAATTCGCGGAATCACAGAATATCAAGTGGTTTGACGATGACTTTATAGAATATGGTTTTGAGGATGAAAGCCTTAGTCTTTATGACAAATTTGCAGAATATTCTTATGCTGATCAATGGCTTCCGATTCTGGAAAACAAACTGAATGAACTCAGTCTGGATACTCCTATAAATGCGATCATTTTTGCTACAAGATTTGTTATTCCCAATCCTGTTTCTGTAGAAAATGACGATTTTGCACTGCATTATGTGGGGGAATTAGAATATGACATCTAAATAATAGAGAGAAACGGATATACAAGCACTGGCAACAAATGATTTATGAAATCACTTGTTGCCATTTTTATAATATAACCAGCATGGAAATAATAAGGGATTTCTTGGAAAAATAGGAGTAATTTAGCACCAATGAATTTATATTCTACACTACAAATAGGAGATTATCATATTAATCACTGTGAAGATGATTTCCTCATCAAAAAAATCGGTTCAGATAAAATTGTATGTGCCATAATGGATGGTTGTTCTACTGCTATGGATAGTCATTTTGCTTCAACACTTATTGGGAAAATTCTACGTAAAGTCATTATTGAAGCTGGATACAAAGCATTATATAAAAAAGACAGCCAAGATAGTCTGGAAGAGGAACTCAGAGAAATCATAAGAGGATTATTCAAAGAACTTCTATTTGTTAAAAATCATCTGATGCTGGATGAAAAAGAGCTATTGACTACTCTTACTATCTTACTTTACGACAACACAACAGACAATGGAATTGTTTTAACAATTGGTGATGGAGTTGTTTGTATCAATGGAAGTATTACAGAATTTGACCGTAATAATAAACCTGATTATTTGGCTTATCATCTTCATGAAAATTTTGAAGATTGGTATTCTGCTCAGTCTCAGAAAATATTTTTTGATCATTTGGAGGATGTTTCAATTGCGACTGATGGTATTTTAAGCTTTTCAAAAATTAAAAAGACAGACTCCGATGAAGTTATCAACTTTATGGAATATTTAATGATTGATCAGAAAAATAATGAAACGGAAGATATGCTCAACAGAAAACTTAAACAGCTGGAACATCAGTATGGGGTAAAGCCAACAGATGATTTGGCTATCATTAGAATGATAAAATAAAGCTATTCTAACAATCCGATTGACATAAAAAAACAAAAACTTCCGCCCAAAAGACGGAAATTTTTTATTTAAGGTTTGATTTACAGTATTAATTAATGAGCTTCCAGCCAGTTATCTCCTACTCCAATTTCTACCAATAGCGGAACCTGTGTTTTTAAGGCATTTTCCATTTCAGTTTTGATCAGTTTTGACGCTGATTCAATCTCATCCACCGGAGATTCGAATATCAATTCGTCATGTACCTGAAGCAGCATTTTTGTTTTTAGCTGTTGTTCTTCAAGTTCCCTGTCTATTTTAATCATGGCAAGCTTTACAACATCTGCGGCACTTCCCTGAACCGGAGCATTTACAGCATTTCTTTCAGCATGACCTCTTACCACAAAGTTGTTGGAATTGATATCTTTCAAATGACGTTTTCTTCCTAAAATAGTTTCTACATAGCCTAACTGACGAGCTTTGTTCACCTGTTCTGCCATGTATTCCTTCAGCTTTGGATAAGTTTCGAAATAAGCTTCAATCATCTGCTTGGCTTCTGTACGCGATAATCCGGTTTGTTCTGCCAGCGCAAAAGCTCCCTGTCCATAAATAATCCCAAAGTTTACGGTTTTAGCCTGACTTCTCTGGGTTTTGGAGACTTCTTCCAACGGAATTTTAAAGAGTTTCGCAGCCGTAGAAGCGTGAATATCTTCTCCATTCTGGAAAGCTTTGATCATATTGTCCTCTCCTGAAATTTCAGCAATCAAACGAAGTTCGATCTGAGAGTAATCGGCAGAAATAATTTTCTTTCCTTCTCCTGAAACAAAGGCTCCACGAATCTGCTGTCCTCTCACCGTTCGGATCGGAATATTCTGCAGGTTCGGGTTTACACTCGCCAAACGGCCTGTAGCAGCAGTAGTTTGTGAGAAATTGGTATGTACTCTGTTATCTTTTTTCTCAATCTGTGAAGGCAAAGCGTCTACATAGGTTGATTTCAGTTTCTGATACGTTCTGTATTCCAGAATATATTTGATGATCTCATGTTTTGAAGATAACTTTTGAAGAACATCTTCTGAGGTTGCATATTGTCCGGTTTTTGTTTTCTTAGCTTTTGGATCCAGCTGTAATTTTTCAAACAGAATCTCTCCCAGCTGTTTAGGCGAATTCATATTGAATTCTTCTTCTGAAAGTTCAAAAATCTTCCCTTCCAGTTGTTTCAGATCATTTTCAAGGTCAACACTTTCCTGTGCCAGCCATTTTTCATCCAGAGAAATTCCTGCCAGTTCCATTTTTGCCAGCACTTCCATCAGAGGCATTTCAATATTATAGAAAAGCTCTTCCAGGTTTTCTTTTTTCAGTTGTGGTGCAAAAAGCTCATACAACTGGAACGTTACGTCAGCATCTTCTGCGGCATAATCCGTCTGCGTTCTTACATCTGCATCTCTGAAGCTGCCTTGTTTTTTACCTTTTTTCCCAATGATCGTTTCAATAGATACCGGTTTGTAGTTCAGGTATACTTCTGAAAGGTAATCCATGCCATGTCTTCCATCCGGATTCAGCAGATAATGGGCAATCATGGTATCAAACATAGCCCCTTTAACGGTGATGTCGTATTGTTGTAAAACTTTATAATCGTATTTAAGATTATGAGCAATTTTCAACAGGTCTTCTTTTTCAAAAAATGGTCTGAAAATCTCCAAAGTCTGTAAAACCTCTTCTCTGTTTTCAGAGAGAGGAATGTAATAGGCAAGTCCTTTTTTATAGGAGAAACTCATTCCTACCAATTCAGCTTCCAGTTCGTTTAATGAAGTGGTTTCCGTATCAAAGCAAACAACTTTCTGCTGCAGCAGGTTATCTACCAGTTTTTTCTGAGCTTTTGGATTATCTATAAACTGATAAAGATGATCGTTCTGTTCAATGGTAGATTTTGTGGAAGTAGCCTGTTCCAGTTCTTCGAAATTGGCAAAAAGATCAAGTTGCATAACCTGTCCTTTCAATTCTGTTCCTGCCGGAGTCTGCTTCACTTCCACTTCACTCACCACTACGGTTTCTGTAGCAGCCGGAGCAAAGGCTCTGTAAAGGTTCTCATATAGTCTTCTGAATTCTATTTCATCAAAGACTTCTTTTACTTTTTCAAAATCCGGAGTTTCCAGGTCATATTGTTCCTGATGGAATTCTACGGGAGCATCACAGATAATGGTAGCCAGTTTTTTAGATAAAATACCACGTTCTGCGGAAGCTTCTACCTTTTCTTTCAGTTTTCCTTTCAGTTTATCTGTGTTCGCCAGCAAAGTTTCGATATTTCCGAATTCTTTCAGGAATTTCATCGCCGTTTTCTCTCCTACTCCTTCCAGTCCCGGGATATTATCCGAAGAGTCACCCATCATAGCCAGGAAATCAATAACCTGCTTAGGATCTTCAATTTCATATTTAGCTTTTATCTCTTCAACACCAAGTATTTGGATTTCTCCACCTTTATAACCAGGCTTATAAATTTTAATATTATCTGTAACCAGTTGTCCAAAATCTTTATCTGGAGTTACCATAAATACAGTATATCCTTCTTTTTCAGCCTTGCATGCAATAGTTCCGATGACATCATCAGCTTCATATCCTTCAACTCCCAAACGTGGAACATGCATCGCTTCTAAAATTCGATGAATATATGGAACACCAATCTTGATAGCTTCAGGAGTTTCACTTCTGTTGGCCTTATAGTCTGCGTAATCGTTTGTTCGAACACTTGCCTGTCCTACATCAAAAACAACAGCTAAATGCGTTGGCTTTTCTTTTCTGATCAATTCAATCAATGAATTCATAAAACCAAAAATAGCAGTGGTTTCAATTCCTGAATTTGTAAATCGCTGGCTTTTATACATTGCGTGATAACCACGAAAGATCATCGCATAGGCATCGATGAGAAACAGCCTTTTATCTTGTGTTGCGTCCATATTTTGAATAATGAACAAATATAAGAAAATAGGAGTAAAAACTGGAAGTCTGCGGAAGGGTTTCGGGGGGGGGTGAATTTCATGAGCTGGGATATGGGATGTAGAGTATGATGATGAATAGTCAATTCGCTTCGCTTGTGAATTTTTTCTAAACTATTTGTTTATAAATGTTTTCAATGAATGATAAAAACAAAAAACAGCATACCGATGGTATACTGTTCCTTTTTTTATTTAAGTTGATTGGATTATTTACCTGAAGAAGGCCATAGTCCTGCGTACTGAGAAGTACCGTAGTCGATAGTCTCAGCACTGATTACGAAACTGATCAGCATACTGTTGCTGTCTATTGCATCGAAATCTACTTCGTGCTGGATTACATATCCATTCTCCCATTTCAAATTAATTAATGTTCCTTCTTCGTGAGATTTGTTGAAAGTGATTTCTCCTACTGTTGGCTTGTACTTACCGTTTAACAAGCTTTCAAGGATGTCTGACTTTTCAGTAGCTTCTACTGTAACCTTGATCAATGCGTTAGAAGGATCTGATGCTACACGTCCTGATACGTCTGTAGATCTTGATACACTGTAGTTCATTTTTAACAGTTTCTGTCCTTCACCGTTGTTGAATTTTAAGATTCCTCTTGAATTTCTTTCTGCCATGATTGTAAATTTTAATCGTTAGTAATAAATTGTAATTCAATAATTATATAACAAAGATAAAGCCCTTGGTTTTGAAAAAAAAGCAATTGAAGGAAAATCTGAAAAAGTGTCGTAATTATACGATTTGGTGTAGTAGTTCTACGATTTCATGTCGTAATTCTACGACATTAGATTTAAATAAAAACACAACCCTCTATAAATAAATATTTTAAAAGCCGTTAAAAATCATCAATCATCTATATATTATTACACCATGAAGAGAAATAAAACGGACTGATTTTACTTATTTAGATAAAAAAAGACCTTTTGAAGGTCTGGTTATTTTTGTTATTTTCCGGTTGTTCTGAATGGAGTCATTTTATCATTTCTCAATTTTAGAAAGAGATTAAACAATTGATGAATCCCTTATACACTTGTCATTTTCTTTTTGGAAAATGGTTTCTGAAATTCTTTTAAACAAAAAAACAGAACAGTATACTCGGAAGAGTGTACTGTTCTGTACCAATTTTATTTTTACTAAGATGATGAATAGGCTTATTTACCTGCTGAAGGCCATAGCCCCGCGTACTGAGAAGTACCGTAGTCAATCGTTTCAGCACTGATGACGAAGCTTACCAGCATACTGTTGCTGTCTATTGCATCGAAATCTACTTCGTGCTGGATCACATATCCATTCTCCCATTTCAAATTAATTAATGTTCCTTCTTCATGAGATTTGTTGAAAGTGATTTCTCCTACTGTTGGCTTGTATTTACCATTTAACAAGCTTTCAAGGATGTCTGATTTTTCAGTAGCTTCTACTGTAACTTTGATCAGTGCGTTAGAAGGGTCTGATGCTACACGTCCTGAAACGTCTGTAGATCTTGAAACGCTGTAATTCATTTTTAACAGCTTCTGTCCTTCTCCGTTGTTGAATTTTAAGATTCCTCTTGAATTTCTTTCGGCCATGATTGTAAATTTTGATCGTTAATATTTTGTGATTCGGTGATTGTGTTAGCAAATATAGACGCTCTTTTCTGCTAAAAAAAGCTTTTGAAGGGAAATCTGAAAATTTGTAGTAATTCTACGATTTCTTGTAGTAATTCTACGACAAAGGATTTAACGAACTCAGTCGAAATACCATCAGCACAGGGTTTTAACTGATTGAAAATTAACAACAAAAACAATAATTTTACACCTCAGTGAGAAATATTAAGATTTCTTTAATATAAAGTTAGGATAGCCTTAACAGATTTCTATCATAAAAAAAGCAACCAGTGACACTGATTGCTTTTTATTTTATCTGACATTATTTTACTGTTTGGTCTTTCCTCCTTCTTTTATGGAACGAACCAGTATTTTATTTTTTCTCAGCAGAAAATCGGGCATAAGATCGATGGGAAGATAGAAAGCACTTTCTCCTTTTCTCTGGAGTTCTTCTACAATTCCCGGATTCCAGGCAAGAATTTTCTCTACGTCTACATTTAATTCAGCAGCCACAATGTTCAGATTGAATCCGGCATTGATCTCTGTTTCTGAAAGCGCTGCAGCAGTCTCTTTTCGGTCTCCCTCAAAGAAAATCTTATTGATTCTCGACGAATTATAGTTATTCAATACACTTTGAAGTTCTCCCGTAGCATAGCATGCATTCAGGTATTTTTTCACATGATTAATGGTTTCTCCGGGAAGGTATTTATAAAACTCATGGTACTGCGAGGAACCTGCAGTTTCCATTGCTTTGGCAATATTTCCTTCACCACAGTTATAAGCAGCTACTACTGTCACCCAGTTGTTATACTTTTTATAAAGATTACTCAAAGAAATAGCGGCTGTTTTGGTACTTTTATAAAGATCGGTACGGCCTTGTTCTGTAAGCCCATACTGATTGGCATGTGCCGTCATAAACTGCCAGACTCCTACAGCTCCGGCTCCTGAGGTAATATTTCTGTCAAAATGGGACTCAATCAGAGCCAGGTTTCTCAAATGCTTGGGAAGCCCTTTCTGAAGAAGTAACTGTTCAATAAATTCTACCAGATCTTTATTGGCATTAATGATACCTTTATACTTTTTCACACTGCTTTCCGAAGTATCGGAAGCGGCAAGAAACTGTCCGTTTACAAAAACAACAGTTCCCAATAATAGTAAACCTGTAAAGATATTTCTGACAATCGTTTTCATTTTAATTTTATTTATAAGCAAAAAAGGCAAAACGCGGTTAGCAGATCTGCCTTCTTACTTTATACTTAATCTACTTTCCAGCTTAATTTTTCTTCTTCATTATTCCAATCTACATGAATGGTCTGTCCGGATTTTACTTCTTCTCTAACAATCATTTTGGAGATTGGCCTGGCAAGCTGTGCACGGATGACTCCTGAGATCTGTCTTGCTCCATATTTGCTGCTGAATCCTCCCAATGCAAGATTTCTTACGGCATCATCAGTAATTTTTAAAGCAATTCCTAATCTCGTTAATGAAGTATGAAGTGATTTCAACTGAATATTAAAGATTCTTTCTGCAATAGATTCTGTGATTGGTGCGAAAGGAATAATCTCTGTAATTCTTGCCAAAAACTCAGGTCTGAATCGTCCGGAGTTTGACATAATCTGCATCAGTGAAGATGATTCCGGAATTTTTCCTTCTTCAAACTGTTTTACAATTTCTTCACTTCCGATATTGGAGGTAAACAGAATCAGGGCATTACTGAAATCTCCTTCTTTCCCTAATTTGTCATGAACTTTTCCTTCGTCCATAATCTGAAGGAATACGTCAAAAACAGAATGGTGGGCTTTTTCAATTTCATCAAATAATACAACGGTATAAGGCTGTTGTCTGATTTTGTTCACCAGCATACCACCTTCCTCATATCCTACATATCCCGGAGGCGCTCCATATAATAACGCTGCGGAATGTTCTTCTTTAAATTCCGACATATCAAAGCGTACCATTGCCTTTTCATCATTGAAAAGCAGTTCCGCCATAGATTTTGCAAGCTCTGTTTTACCGGTTCCGGTAGGTCCCAGAAGGAAGAAAGACCCGATTGGCTGTCCTGGTTTATTCAATCCGCTTCGGTTTTCCACGATAGCATCAGAAAGGATTTTTAATGCATGATCCTGTCCTACCACTCTGTTCAGTAGAAGGGATTCCATATTCAGGAGTTTTTCTTTTTCCTGAGCCTGGATCTTCCCGATTGGGATATTGGTTTTAGCGGCCATTACTGCAGCCAGTTCCAGCCTGTCTACTTTTTCTCTTTTTTTGGCGGCATGCTGTAGAAGCTCAGCATACGTATCTTCAATGATTTTCTGAATCTGATCTACCGGCATAGAGTTGTCAATCGCAGGCTGCTCACTCAAAGAACCCCATAGGATTGGGCTTATTTTGTCTCTTAGTAAGTTATAAGTCCAGATCAGTTCATCCGCTTTATCTTTGCTGTCTGCATATTCTTCTGTTAAAATAGCATCATAGCTTTCTTTCCAGCTGTTAAGTTCTTTTTCTGAAAGTTCATCAAGCATTTTAATGGCTGCCATTGTTCTGTCTAACAAGTCAATAGCTGCATCCGGCAATTTTTTGCCTTTTGCATATCTTTTTGCCAGACGTACACATTCGGGAATAGCTGTTTTTTCGACTTCAATACCATGATGTTTTTTATAGCCATCAAGAAGTACGTCAATCATTTTTACGCAAGTCTTTTCATCCGGTTCGTGAACGGTTAACACTTCAAAACGACGGTTGAAAGCCTGTTCCGGCTCTATAATTTTTCTGTATTCTTCCTGAGTAGTTGCTCCAATTACGGTAATTTCCCCTCTGGCAAGCTCAGGTTTCAGAAGATTGGCAACGTTTCCGATGCTTCCTTTCGGATCTAAAAGGGTATGAATTTCGTCAATGAAAAGAATAGCTTTTTCTATTTTTTTACATTCATTGATAACTTTTTTCAGACGGTCTTCAATTTCACCTTTATAAGAAGTTCCTGCTAACAGGGCACCAGTGTCCAGTTCTAAAAGGGTACCGTTTTTAAGCATTTCAGGAACATTTCCTTTGATAATTTCAGTAGCAAAACCTTCTACCAAAGCAGTTTTCCCTACTCCAGGCTCTCCAATGATGATCACATTCGGTTTGCTTCTTCGGCAAAGTATTTCCACCAGCATTCTCAATTCTTTATCTCTGCCGATGATATTTTCGATTTCTCCTTTTCTGGCCTGTGCTGTTCTGTCTACACAGTAGCTTTTAATGGAAGGAAATGAAGAGTCTGAATAGTCTGATGTACCATTTGAAAATAATGATGAAAAATCTCCGTCTTCTGAAACGGCAAATGGTGTATCTTTTCTGTACAGATTGAAAATTTCATGTTCTCTCAGCGGAAGTGATTTCAGCTGCTGAAGTGAAAATACCACCTGTGGTTTTACAATTGCGGTAAGAATACAGATAGGAGTAATCTCATCCAATCCTAATTTTAAACGGATATCATCTGCTTCTTCTATAAGGGTGTCTATAGCATCATCCTGACCTACTTCATCCGGCAGGTGATTGGTTTTAGGATATTCTTCAATACGGACATCAGCCCATTCATAGAAATAGCCGGGATCTTTATCTATACTTTTCAGGAATTCATTAAGTCCGATATCTTTATGCATTAATGCCTGCAGGATGTGTGGCCCTCCATAAGTTCCATTATAATTTTCCTTCGCTATCGACTGAGCAATATGAAATAGTTGCTTTACGGTTTCGTTGGTTACTAGTACTCCCATTTATAATTTTCTTATATTAATATATTTGCGTTCTGTTTTAGTGTTCTTCAGATTTGATGGTATTGATCTGTATTTCTCATCCCTTTTATCAGGAGGTCAAAAGTTGTTCTTTTTATGCAGCTAAAATTAAAAATTTTATTCTAAACGAGATAAAGATAGTTAATTCTTCAATTAGAGAAGTAATAACCGTATTTTTTTGTCTCCAGAGACAGTTCCGATAATAGAATTTTGTGACCAATTACTGTTGTAAACCTCCTTCTTTTTGTTTTAAATATCCAAAAAATATAATAAAACCAGACTGAACCATTGAAGCCCTATGTAGATATAGAACAGCATGGCTGATGGCTCTGCTAATTCGTATAATTTTTCAATCAAGGTCTTTTTGATAATTTCGGAGAAGTCTGCATTGTCCTCACCGAGGTTCAATTCATCAAACTTGATTTTATGTAAGGCATAGCCTAATATCTTTTTCAAAATTCTGTTTTCAGAGCTGTTTCTGAATTCATTCAACAGTTTAACTTTTGCAATAGCAAAGTCTGCACTGGTTCGGATTACCATAGGCTGTTTGGCTTTAAATGTACTGATGACCTTACCTATAAACGGATTTACAATTGTTTTGGAATGGTCCTGAAGCAATTTACTAATAACTACAGACATTGCATATTTTGTGGCAAAAATTACTGTAAAAAACGGGGCGATAATAATCAACAGGTAGAAAATACTTGCTGAAACAGGCTGAGCAGTAATAGTGGTTATCAAAAATCCTCCAGCACCACTGTGCCCTAATGACGGCCCCAGCTTTTCTGATAAGATATAGATTCCCAGGACGAGTATAATAATTGTTGAAATAGTTCCGATTGCGTAAATTTTCAACACGTTGAGTAGGAATACTGCAGATAGTTTGGACAAATATTTCAGATGATCTGTGATTTTGTTCATTGATGTTTTAAGGTTATTTAGTTTATTTTCTTTATCTATATTCAATAGAATTATGGGTTATAAAATGGTACTGTTTTCTTTTGAAGCTCTTTTCCTGTTTTACCGTCCAGAATGATTTCTTCTATTTTGTCTCCTGCAATTTGATGAGAAATTCTCCATACTTTTTTGCCTTCAAAATCCTGTTTTAATACTCTAGCCTGGTAACCAGAATCATGGTAGCCTTTAGGCAGATCAATTTTATTTTTTTCGCAGTATGCAATAATATTTTCAGATTTGAAATCATAGCCTTCGTCCGTATTTTCTTCTTTAATAAGCTTACCAGATTTATCAAAATAATATAATATTCCTACGGGAGAGCCCATGTTAAATGACAATGATTTATTTTTTATGTACCCGTTTTTATAATACAATTTATCTGATTTATAAAAAGAATTCTCATAGTAAATACTTAATCCATATCCATCTTTAGAAGCAGAAAAGATTTCTTTTCTTCCTTCTGGGGTTTCAATACATCTGTCATCATCTTTTTTCTTAGAGTTCTGTATGGTAATCTTTTCAAATTCATTACTCATTTTGGGGATCATTGTCTCTTGTAATTCCTGAGATTGGAATTGAGTAAAAAGCCCAACCCAGCTAATATTATTATTTTATTCATAATAATTTTTTTGGATAAATCAGTTTTTCCTCATTATCAATACTATAATAATTTTATGTAAATTAATATAAAAGCCGCTATCTACTACATTATTCTTTTACCTGACCTTGCATTGGTTCTGTATTTCCCGATTGCGAGTTTACTTTCAATTTATATAGTTTCCAGGATCTGTTCATCTTATCCTGGCTGGGATCAGTTGTTACACCAAATAGATAATCTTCTCCTTCACAAAAAAGAAATACCGGAGTCAATTTTATATGTTCTTTTTTTAAATATTCCAAAAATATAGCATTGGCCTCATCATATTTTATCTGGGCATTATTTTCAAAAGATGTAAACTCTTCTGTTTTATAATAAATTCTATTTGTATTATTCATATGCTTTTTTTTACATTGAGAAAAAAATAAAAACATAGCAATTAAAAAAAATATTCTAAATTTCATAATTTAAAACCGACTTAATTTATTTTGTTTTCTTCTCATAAGAAACATTGTCAAAAAATTAAATAGAAAAATTAGAGTTAAAGAAATGTATATTATGGTTTCCAAAGTATCATATTTTGTATTAAAATAAAATATTTCAGAAACATAAAACATTTCAAATAGATATATAAATACCATACATACAAATGCAATAATATAATGGTTCTTTTCTTTATTATCTATTAGTTTCGCTGAAAAAGTAATGTAAATAGATTTAAAATAAAAAGAAACATTACAGCTCCATTAGAACCAAGTTTCAAAATATTAAAGAGTAAAACCAGTACTACTATTATAAAATATTTTATTTTACTTCTTAGTAAAAGATTTACAGTTATTACTAACATTAAAAAGAGGAACCAATTAAAAATAATGCTTTTTTGAGTTAATTCGTAACATTCTGTACTGACATCACAAAATAAACCTAAATCAAAGGATGTATTGTATAATAATTTATAGCCGAAATAGCTAACAATACCAATTACCAGATATATTAAGAAAAATTGAGTTTTTGATTTCATATATATTTAACCTTTTGGAAAGACCATTGTATCACAAGGTATTATAATTTTTTTATTTTTTTGAAATAAACACATGCAACCTGGAGGACCATATGGAAAGTCTCCTGCTACAACATCTCTATATGCACCTTGCGGTTGCCAAGGATAAATTTCATCAATCTTTTTTTCTTTTTTCTTATAAGCTCTAAAATTATCGTCATTTTTAATATCAATATTTATCTTTTCAAGATTATCAGCAATTTTTAAATCTAACCTATCCGATCTTCCTCCCCAAGTAAGTTCATAATTACTTCTCTTAAGAAAAGCATGAACTTTTGCGTTTAACCTATCGGCTAACTTCTGAGCAAGACTTTCTGCTTCACCCCATGTAAATTTTTCAACCTCAGAATCATTATCCACACTGAGTCCAGTCCTACATGCAAAGGACCATAATTCAACATCTTTTGAGAAACTTTTAGGATTTAATATTGTATAGTTTTCTAAATTCAGTTCATTTTTCTGAGCAGTTTCATTTGATTTGATATTATTATTTTTTATATAAAGATCCCAATCTAACATAAATGTAATTCTACTTGGCATACCATGAGAATAGAAATATACATTTCTAATCTTATACATATTTCCATATTCATCCGGTGTCGTACGATAATCACTCCCAGATTTCTCTATACTTCCAATGTTTAAGTAATTAAAAAGTTGAGAAATATTAGTGATCGAAATAATTTTTATATTTTTTTTATAACTTTTCAGTGAATTTTCAAACTCACTTATCATATTTTGAGAATAGCCATGCTTAAAATATATTACTGTCTGTACACTTGATATCTTAACTCTTCTTATAGCTTGAGCCATAAACATTAATTTATTAACTGGCTTTTTGTCATGAACTTCTGCTCCTACAACAACTATGTTCTCATTATACTCAACTATATGATTTATGGAAGGTTTTCCTGGTTTGTATTCTCCTACGCTATTTCCTGTTGCCATGAGAATGTATTTTTTTAGGGCTATTCAACACTAGTTTACCGTCCATAGCTTCTACCCATTTGGATGTTGCAATTTCTTTTAATCTCTTTCCACAAATAATAGTTTCTTTATTTGTGGTTTTGATAATCATATTTTTTGATCTTTTGATAATTGCCATATTAAAAAAGGTTTGATTTTTCTCCGCTATTCCACTCAATTGTCTTAGCACTTTGCATAATCATATCATCCTGAGTTGAGCTAATATCAATAGATCCTGCAAAAGTTTCTGATTTATCAGACTGTCTAAGCAATGTATTATCCACCATTTCTGTCCGGTTATCAGACATTTCCATTCGATTGCCCGTAGCAGTTTCTATAATATCATTACCAGCAGATATTGTGATATTATTTCCAACGTTTGTACTTTGGCTATTTCCCACCGTCGTTGTCATATTCTCCCCCACATTAATATTCATATTCTTACAGTTCAGAGTCATGGTTTCCGGTGCTGTAATATTAATATTGCTGCCCGTTGTATCCAGATGAATCTCATTACCGCTTTTATCTGTAATAATGATGCTTTCATCTTCTGTGAAAACAATTCGGTGGCCACTTCTCGTTTGGATAGATTTTACACGGTTGTCTGCACCGCCACCAAGACCTATTCCTCCATGAAACATTCCTCCCATTACAAAAGGTCTGTCGGGATGACTATGAACGAAGTTCACCATCACCTGATCTCCTACTTCAGGAATAGCTACATATCCTCTGTTTTGAGTGATCTGATCTGTTCCTCCAGCATCAGGGCTCATCACCCTAACAAAGTGAGTAGTATCATTCATCTGCCAGTCGAATCTTACCTGAACTCTTCCCTGTCCTTCCGGATCAGTGTTAGAGATAACGGTTGCCATCTGTGGTTGTGCAGCGGGTACAGTAAATTCAGGTTTGGGTAGAAATCCTGTGTCTGCAGCAATAGATTCAAAAGTTCCTGTATAATGACCGATGGTATCAATTTCATGAACAGCTTCCGTTATCATAACCTTGGTAAAATAGGAAGTTTCATTACTATCGGGTTTTCTCATATGAATATCCGCAATACAGCCCGGATGTAAGAAAGGAACCGTTGTAGAACCGGAAACTGAAAATACATTGACCGCTTCACTTCCTGAAGTGCTTCTTTGGGAATGTTCCACATCCAGATGAGTGGTGGCTTTAATGGGAGCAACCTGAAGTGCCGGAGTTTTATATATTTTATCGTTATGGCTGTACGTTGTACGGGCGAGATCACCTAAATGATTTACCGGAGTTTCTCCGGAAGTCAGCTTTTCATTTTTACTGCTGTTATAGCCATAATATTGAGGTTTTGTATGTACCGCTTTCAGCTCTACTCTGATATTATCTGCATTGCTTCCGTAGAGCAGTTTTATAGGTTTATTCTGTGGCGGAAGTTTCCCGAAGTGCAATACTTCTCCATCGTAATAGAATTGTTCCCCATAAGCTTCTGCCATTCTCGCCAGATAATTGTAATGGGTTTCGTTATATTGGCTGCTGTAAATGATCTGAGAATAATCATTGGTATCAACTCTTATATCGAATCGTTCTTTATCTATTCCCTGTTTTATTACTTCTTTGGCTATGATTCCCATATTAACGGGCTGTCCGCCGCCAAAGCTTTGAATATGGGGAGCACCATCCAGTAAAATGGTTGGACTGTATCCGGAGAGGACAATATTCCCAAGGCTCATTTTCTCCTGACTGAAACCTACTTTGGTAATGATTCCAATGAAATTTCTTTCCGGGCTCTTCTCAATATCTTTGTAAGAAATAACAGCTGTGAGGCGTTTTCCAAGAAATTTATTGGCTTCTTCAAGAGTATGACTCTGTCTGTCCCCCAATGCATCGTGAGCAAGGATAAGACTGAATTCGTGATGATGATTTGTTTTTTGTTTAAGAGTGAAATGTTTATAGTACTTAATAATTTTACCTTCTATAACCAGTGACAACTTAACCAGGCGGTTGATGCCTGCATGATGATTCTCGGATATTCCGTCTGCATTCTGTGACGGACGGAAGGAAGATCCTTTGGGTTTCGATTCGGTTTTCATATGCTTTGTGTTTGTGTTTGTTTTAAAGATAATATTATTTTATATAACAGACACTATATAAGCCTTTTATAAAATAAAAATCTTTTGTATCGTTTTTCATTCAGGCAAAAAAAGACCGTCTTAAATAGGGACAGTCTTCTTTCTTATGAATGTTGATAATGTGTGTCAGTTTTAGCTGGATGGCCATAGCCCAGCGTATTGAGAAGTACCGTAGTCGATTGTTTCAGCACTGATGACGAAGCTGATCAACATACTGTTGCTGTCAATAGCATCGAAATCTACCTGATGCTGAATTACATATCCGTTCTGCCAGTTCAGCGTAATCAGTGTTCCTTCTTCGTGAGATTTGTTAAAAGTAATCTCACCTACTGTCGGCTTATATTTACCGTTTAGTAAGCTTTCAAGGATATCTGATTTTTCAGTAGCTTCTACTGTAACCTTGATCAGTGCGTTAGAAGGATCTGACGCTACACGTCCTGAAACGTCCGTAGATCTGGAAACGCTGTAATTCATTTTTAACAGCTTTTGCCCTTCCCCGTTGTTGAATTTTAAGATTCCTCTTGAATTTCTTTCGGCCATGATTAGTAAATTTAATCGTTAGTAATATTTTGTGATGTGGTGATTGTGTTAGCAAATATAGAGGCTCTTTTCTGCTAAAAAAAACTTTTCTCTATAAATCTGCAAAATTGTAGTAGTTCTACGATTTGTTGTCGTAATTCTACGACAATGGATTTACACACATCACTATAACAACCATGAATACAGCATTTTAAATTATATCTCTATTTTTAGATAAAAAATATTTTTCCACATGAAAGAGAAATAAGATGGGTTCAAGGTTTAAGGTTTAAGGTTTAAAATTAATCAATATATACAGCCTCACTTTACAGCACAAAAAAAGCAGAAGTATATACTCCTGCCTTTGATATCATAAAATGAATTGCTTAGTGTTTCGTGTATTCCGGTTGTTCTGTCGGAATTCTTGATGGGGTAAAGTATTCATTAAGCCAGTAGAAAGTCTGCCCGTTCTGTTGAATTTTTACAGCAGGGTTATTTCTGTTGGCAAGCATTCTGTCTGCTAAGTTTTTATAGTGCTGGAAATAATTTTTCACCGTCTCACTAGGAACGATTTTGGATTTTTTCCAACCTTTCAGTTTATATTTAGCCATCAGTTCTTCTTCAGAAAGATCAAATCCTGTACTCATTCCGATAGCATAAGACATTGGCAGCTCATAAAGCGCTCCTTTATCTAAGAATTTTATCGTAGGATTATATTTCTTCAACAGCTTCACATATTCTTTCACGGCTCTTGCCTGATTAAAGTCTGCACGGTCAGCCTGAGTATTTCTGTAAACTTCCGAGTAGAAAGCTTTTAAGTTATCATATTCCGATTCTGAAATAAGGATTCCTTTTTCTATTCCCGGTGTAAACTCTTTCAGCTCTTTT
This sequence comes from Chryseobacterium sp. Marseille-Q8038, assembly GCF_965111995.1. Lineage (NCBI taxonomy): Bacteria > Pseudomonadati > Bacteroidota > Flavobacteriia > Flavobacteriales > Weeksellaceae > Chryseobacterium > Chryseobacterium sp. Marseille-Q8038. The sequence continues at coordinate 2,584,244 of NZ_CBCOPN010000001.1, forward strand.
GGAATATACCCTTTCACAAGGAATGGGCTTCCATAGTTGATCAACTGAGCGGCAATTCCTGCAGAAACAGGATTGGTAAGTCCTGGATACAGATATTTATACTTTAAATCTACATCTGTTCTTCCTGCTCCTACTGATGAATGGAAATATTCATTCAATGATTTATCAACCGTCTGATTGTCTAAAGTAACCTGCGCAATAAGGCTGTCAACAGATTTTTTCAGGAATCCCGGAGTGGTAATGTCTCCTTTTTTAGGGAAAATGACAAAGCCCTGAGACATACTCTGTTTAGGATAAGCTAAAGAGAAGAAACCTGCATCACCTTCCACAAGGCTGAAATTATTTTTGGTAAGAACATCATATTGATTGATGATCTTTTGTTTTTTAAGTTCAGCAATATTTTTAGCCGTATTGGTCACTACATTTTCAGCCATCAATACAAAATCATTGTAAGTATCGGATGATCTTGCGCTGGTCTGGAACATAATCAACCTTGCCTGAGCCTGTGTCAGCGAGCTGATTACACTATACATATTTCCGCTTTGGTTGGCAGAAGTTCCTACAGTGACTACAATATTGGTTTCATCAGAAACATTTGAAAGAAGGTTTCCTGCTGCAGTAAGAGCCTCTCCTACCGGTTGGTAACCATTGTTGCTTGCGCAGTTCATTTCATTTGTTTTCTGATCAATAAATGACGTGATTTTACTGTAATCTGTACTTAAGTTGGATACTGAAATATTCTCTCCACAAGGATTGTTTTTGTATAGAACCACTCCATATTTAACATTGCTAAAATAGGATGGTTTTTCAAATCTAAGCTGAAGATCCTGCAATAAAGATTTTACGATAGGTGCATAAGGTGCATTGGCAGCACTTACGTCTAATGCAAAAACAATATTGATATTTTTATCTCTTTCAGTGATCTCTCTGTAACGGTCAAAATAGATGGGTTCCCCCAATACATTGGAGACAAAGTTCTTACTATAGTCTAAAATATTGGTGAAATATTTTGTCTTGGAATCAGGAGTTGGGGCTTCTTCTAAAGGAAGATTTACAGGGAAGATATTTTCCAGCGGTGTTCTTTTGTTTACATCGGTAAGAAGAACGGCTGTTTTATTATCTGCATCGGAAGCAGATCCGCCAGGATGTCCTTCATGAATTCCCAGTGCCGAATCGTTAATTCCGGTTGTATTTTTAAGCTTGATAGCGGAACGTTCTCCCCAGCTGGAAATTACATTTGAACTTACCCAACCGTAAAGTCCTTTGCTGATACTGTCCATATCAACAGACGGTTTTTTACCTACCAGGAAACGTTTGTTGTTTTCGGCCATTTTGTATACGTATACAATTTGTCCGTTAGGAATTTTTACATTGGCAGTTTCAATAAGACTCGGTGAATTAAACACCATAATAGAGTCATTTTTGTAGTATCTTTCAGCACTTCTGATGACTTCGCTGTTATTGGGTACTACTGCCACTCTTACAGGATAACCTGTTTTATCACTTTTTAAAGCGTTATTCCAAAGAAGAAGGTCTGATTCCGGAATCCAGCCATATGTTTTGACTGATTTTGATGAAACCTTTTTCATTAAAGCATCCGGAACATACTCCGCTACTTTTACCATTCCGTCTCTATGTTTTAAAACCATTAAAGGTTCAAGGAATTTTACTTCTTTGTAAGACTTCTCATCATCTTTATCCAGATAAGCCGTATTTCTTGATCTGTCTGAAATAACAATCCATGGAACTGACTTTTTTGGATAACCGTTAACGACAGGGGAAGCATCCACCTGCCCATACTGTGAAGGCTCCGGGGTTTTCTTTGACGGCAGTTTTACCTGGCAACTCGTCAATAATACTGTTAACCCTATATAATATGCTGCTAGAGGAAATTTATTTTTCATCCTATTTAATCTTTTTATGATTGGCACATCCGTAAGACCGGACGAAATTATTTGCTTTGATTGATATCTACTTTAGTTACACAGTTCTGCGTATCATCCAGGTTTACTTTTACTGTCTGGATCACCGTATTTTTGTCAAACTGAAGTCCTGCACAATACATGTAAAAGTTATTTACTTTGCTGTCATTTACTTTTACCACTGTATTTTCATTGTTACACAGATAGGTTTTCAACAGGTAATTGTAGTGCATGTTGAAACTGTTCCCGTTAGCAATCTGCTGCAAATGATATTTAAAATCGTTGTCTACTTTTGCATAAGAGTCTTCTACTGAAACTTCATCTTCTGCAAGAGCATCATAAGCCGGAAGAATTTTAATGCGGTGATAGATAGGATCCTGGCTTTGCTCTGTGTACAGCGTTACAAGATATTCTCCAGGTTTTTTATAGGAATAGATGGTAAATTTATCCTTAGCATCTGTATTTCCGGATTCCCCGAATTTCCATGCAAACTGTTTGGCATCAGAAATGGCACGGAATGTTACATTTTCATTTTGCATCGCCTGAGTAACGGCTTCAATAGTGGTCTTAGACATTGCCGTATCTTTTGGTTTCTGAACGCTTCTTGCGCCTACCATTACAGGGAAAGATTTCGTGTACTTATTGTCAACGATCAAAATCACCTGATAATATCCTGGTTTATTATAGAAGTGAATACCACTGTTTTTATCAGAAGTTGTCCCATCTCCGAAATTCCATCTTTTGGTTTTGGCAAACTGGGTTTTATCTTCGAATAAAAGCGTGTCTCCTACCGCCAGTGAAGACGGATAAACCACCCCAACAATATCATCGGCTGAGTGTATTACTTTTTTCTGCAGCCACAGAGCAACCAGTGCCGCGATCAGCAACGTTGCAATAACACCGATAATAATGTTTTTCTTGTTCTTTTGAAAATAATTCATAGTTAATAATTGTGATGTGTTTTATATAAAATTCCTAGTATTTATTTGCTTACTGCATTCTTGCTTTCAGATCCTGCTCGCGCTGATAGAGCTTATTCTGCTTATCTTTAAATCCGATTCTGCATTCATCTACCTGCTTCTGGAAAATTTTAATGTCTTCAGAGGTTGTTGAAATGACTTTTTTGTCATCAAAGTACATTTTATAGAATTTGGCAATCTGCGGATAGGCATCTTTACGGATATCCACAACGTCCGTGTTATTAAAATAGCTGTTAAGGTCATTCACCCCCAGCTGAATATTGTTTTCGATAAAAGGCTGCGGCCCGTCATTGGTCAGCTTGGTAATCATGGTATACGTACTGTCCATAATAGGAAGAACAACTTTCTGGTGCTGTTCAAATTCGGCTTTCTGTTCAAGATTCTGAATTCCTCTTACATCTTCATCAGAAAAGGGAGATTCAAATCCTTTTAAAAAGATGACACCCAAAAATAACATTGCAGTCACCAGCATCAGTATTAAATAAAAAAACTGATAATGCCTTTCTTTCTTAGATAATGTGATTTGTCCTTGCATATCTTTTCTTTTTATCTTCTTCTTTTACTTCCGGTGAAATTTCTTGTGGGATCTTTTCTAAGCTCATTATTAGTCACTTTGATTTTTCCCATACACTCATCAAGATCTCTCAAAACCGTTTTCTTCTGATATTCCACTTCGATGATCTTAGCTTTTAAGGTCATCATCGGTACAATCTGCTTCATCAGTACAGCATAATGTTTAAAGCTCTGCACACTGTCTTTACCCATAATATTTTTGGCATCTCTCACATTATCCATAATACTGGTTCTGAGAAACACCTCATTCTCCACCTTATTAATGCTAAGCTGGTTCATTTTGTCGTAGATATCATCAATGTGATCCTTAAGCACGTCACTTCGAAGCATCAGTTCTTTATAAGCTTCAGCTTCGCGGCTAATCCCTTCCCGCTGTATATCATAACTCTTAAAGAAGAGAAATAAGCAAGCAAAAGATACAACCGACAAAACGACAAATGACAGAATAAACTTCCAAATGCCCGTTCTGACGTCAGATTTGTTCAATTTTTTTTCCCTGTTAGAAGACATAATTTGCGATTTGTTTGGCCTGTGAAAATATAAAAAAAAAATTTTATGCACAATACGTAATTTCCCCAAGCCTGTTTCGTGAAAACCCTGATTAAATTAATATTAATTTTCACTTTGATAAGTTTTTCATAAATTAGACCTCTAAATTTTAAATATCATTCGCCAAATCGATATTAAGAATGAGTAAAATATTATCTAATACCGTACGTTTTTCCATTGCAGACAGTGATTTTTATTTTAAAAAAATAATGATCAAAACCCTTATGGAAAACCCTTTCTATATGCTTCTGAATGATTGTAACAATGGACATGAGCTGGTAAACAGAATCTACAGAAGACAGGAAGATGTTTTCATTATAGAACTCTTCATGCCGGTATTAAGTGGAATTGAAGCCATCAAATACATCAGGAAAAACAATACAGAAACCCCTATCATTACCTATTCCGGCACTTATCAGGAAGATATGGCCGAAATCCTTTCCAAGATTCCCAACATCTATTATTGTCAGAAAAAAAGTACGATTATAAAAGATATTATTAAAGGAAGCATAGCCTCTGAAGACTTCGACTATCAGGCGTATTCCAAAGAATGGGAGCAGCAGCCACTTGCCGTTCAGGAATATATGGACAGACAGAAGAAAGGACAGGAAGAGCTTTCACCGGCGGAGATACAGCTTATGAGGTTCTGTTATGAAGGGTTCAGCAATAAAGAAATTGCTGAAAAACTTAATCTGAGTACCAGAACAATTGATACTTACATTAACAGACTTACAGAAAAGCTGGGGCTAAAAACCAAGCTTCACCTTATCCGTTTCTGTGTAGAAAACGGATATTATAATTCCAGTTTATAAAAAATTCTGATTTCCCTTAAAAATTTTCAATTTTGGATAATTTATGGGACAGATAAGGTGATCTCAAATGTAATGGCTAAGACCTTAAAACCCTGCAGAACCTGTCATAATCAGCTTTTATTAAGTTTTGTTCGTCAAATTTTTGTACCTTTATCCGGTAACATTATTTTATTGTTAAATTATCACAAGCCTGCCTTAATATAGTGTATACATAAAAAGTCCAACTCTTTGAATAAAAATATTTTGCCACTAATTTGCTAGTATTCAATTTTTTTAACTAAATTTGCACACCTAAAATTTAAAATTAAAATAAGGAAATGACAAAGGCAGAATTGGTAAACACCATCTCAAATAAGTTGGGAACAGAAAAGAATGAAACACAGAAAGTTGTAGAAGCTTTTATGCAGGAGATCAGAACTTCTATGTATAATGGGGATAACGTTTATCTAAGAGGTTTTGGATCTTTTATCATTAAAACAAGAGCTGCTAAAACAGGAAGAAATATTTCTAAAAACACTGCAATTGAGATTCCTGCTCATAACATTCCTGCTTTCAAACCTTCAAAATCTTTTGTTGAGAAAGTAAAAACTAAAGTTGCAGTAAAATAAGAACATTAACTGAATATTAACTAGTTACTAAAAAATTAAAATTATGCCAAGCGGAAAGAAAAGAAAAAGACACAAGGTTGCTACTCACAAAAGAAAGAAAAGAAGAAGAGCAAACAGACATAAGAAAAAATAATCTCTTTTTCTCGAGATTTACAATATAATAATATAGTTGGTGGATTTAAATTTCTAAAGTTCACTAACTATATTTTTGTTTGCAACTATAAGATTCCGCGGAAAACGGAGGGTTTCAAATATTATTTTAATAAACATATAATGGTTTTCATTCAAAATCCTTATATTTAATAGATGAATTAATCAGTAAAAACATCCACTTCCTATAATCTTAACAATTTTATCTTATTAAAAAATGAAGAAAGAACTAATAGTTTCGCATGAAGATGATCTTACAAAGATTGCGCTGCTGGAAGACGGAAGACTATGTGAACTTCATGAGCAAGAAGACAAAAGCGATTTTATAGTTGGAGATCTGTTTATAGGAAAAGTAAAAAAACTAGCCCCCAATCTGAATGCAGCATTCGTCAATATCGGATATGACAAAGATGCATTTCTGCATTATCAGGATCTGGGACCTCAGTATCTTACGTACAGAAAGTTTTTAAAAGATACTATTTCTAAAAAACAAAGCACTTCGAGCTTAAAGAATTTCGAGATACAACCCGAAATAGACAAAAACGGAACTATAGACAAAGTAATTGCCAAGGATGACTTGGTTCTGTTACAAATTACCAAAGAACCTATTTCTACCAAAGGTCCAAGAATTTCTACCCAGATTTCATTAACAGGACGTTTTCTGGTTTTAATTCCTTTCGACAACAAAGTTTCTATTTCCAAAAAGATCAGAAGTTCTGAGGAAAAAGAAAGACTGAGAACCCTTATCGACAGCATTAAGCCTGAAGGATTCGGAGTTATTATCAGAACGGTAGCGGAAGGAAAAAAAGTAGCCGACCTTCATAATGACATGAACCAGCTGGTTCAGAAATGGGAAAGCACTTTCAAAAACATCCAGAGAAATAAAGTTCCGTCTAAAGTTTTAAGCGAAGAAGACAAAGCTTCAGCTATTTTAAGAGACAATTTTAATCAGGATTTCGTGAATATCATCTGCGATGATGAGCAAATGGTAAACGAAATGAAAAATTACGTAGAAGTAATTGCTCCTGAAAAGAAAAATATTGTCCAGTTTTATGATTCTCATATTCCTCTTCTGGAATATTACAATGTTGAAAAACAGCTTAAACAGAGCTTCGGAAAACACGTAAACATTCCAAGTTCTAAAGGAGCCTATCTTGTTATTGAACACACAGAAGCACTTCACGTTGTGGACGTCAACTCCGGAAACAATATTACTACCGGAACTGCTGTCAACAAAGAACATGCGCTAAGAGTGAACAAAATGGCCGCTACTGAAATCGCAAGACAACTTCGCCTCCGCGATATGGGAGGAATCATCGTTATCGATTTCATAGATATGCCAAATTCTGATCACCGAAGAGATCTCTACGAGCATCTTAAAGAGGAAATGAAGCGCGATAAAGCTCGCCACAAAATCCTTCCTCCAAGTAAATTTGGGCTGATCCAGATCACCAGACAAAGAAACCGTCCGGAAAAACAGATCGACACCAAAGAAGAAAACCCGAACAAAGACGGAGAAATTGTAGCTCCTATTGTTATCGTGGAAAGAATGGGTGAAACCTTAAGAAACATTCTGCAGAAAGAAAAAGGAAAAATCTACCTGCATGTACACCCATTTGTGGAAGCCTACCTTACAAAAGGCATCAAAAGTATCCAGATGAAATGGTTTATCAAATACAAAAAATGGGTAACCATTGTTCCAAGGGATTCTTTTAAATATTTAGAATATAAAATCTACAATTCCAAAAAAGAAGAATTGATAGAATTTTCTAATTAAGACAAAATTTAAAACCTTCAGTTGTACTGGAGGTTTTTTTGTTTTATATTTATAAGTATAGAATATCATTGACAATTTAAGTTTTGGCTAAAGCCAATGGATGTTTTTGTATATATAGGCTGGGCTAAAGCCCACCCCTATTGAATTTTAACGGCAACATCTTTTATCTTTTATCTTTTATCTTTTATCTTTTATCTTTTATCTTTTATCTTTTATCTATGAAAAATCACCATTACAAAATCACCATTCAATGGACAGGAAACCAGGGAACAGGAACCAGCGGTTATAGAGACTACGAAAGAAGCCATACTATTTCAGCAGAAAATAAAGCTGTTATCGAAGGTTCATCAGATCCTGCTTTCCGTGGCGACAAGACAAAGCATAATCCTGAAGAGATGTTTTTATCCTCCCTTTCTTCCTGTCATATGCTTTGGTATCTTCATTTCTGTTCTGAAGCAGGTATTATTGTTACAGAGTATACTGATGAAGCAACAGGTATCATGGCAGAAACAGCCAGTGGAAGCGGTCATTTTACAGAGGTAACCTTGCATCCTACGGTAACTGTTGCAGAAGAATCTATGGTAGAAAAAGCAGAACAGCTTCACTATAAAGCAAACGAATATTGTTTCATTGCCAATTCAGTTAATTTTCCGGTAAAGCATATCCCCGTAATGTTAGTTAAATCCACAAACCATTAATATTATCATTCAAAAACAATGATGAACACTATGTTTTAACAGAAATAACTCTAAAAAACTCCACAAAAAGAGAATTATTTAGTAAAAAATCAATAAAAATAACATTTTACTATTAATAAAAACACAATAAATTGAAAATTTTTAACAATTTTATTTAAAATGTAAAGTTTTTTTCCTATTTTTATATAAATAAAACAGACCATGATGAAACCAAGATTGACCATTTTTGATGAACCCATGCTCTATACAGAAGGCTTATCAAGACTGCTTACACAAAGCAAAATTTTCAGCACAATAGATATTTGTAATTCTTTAGAAAACCTCTCCAAACATTTAAAAGAAGAACCTCCGGAAATGCTTGTTATGAGCTCCAACATGCTCATGCTTACCGAAATCTGCAAGTTGGTGGAAAGTATTATTACACAACATAAAAATACCAAGATTACGATCATTGGAAGCTCTTATGATGTGATTGATATCCGAAAGCTCTTCAACAAAGGTATTAAAGCTTATCTGGATAAAAACTGCACCTATGATGAGTTTCTTAAATCCATCAATGTTTTACTTCTTAATGAGATCTATATCTGTGACCATGCCAAGGAAAGAATGATCAATTTTATCAGCAGTGAACAGGGAAAACCCAATCCTCACATCAAAGAACCTCTCACCCGTCGCGAAATGGAAATTCTCAAACTCATCTGTGACGGATGCAGCAGTAAAGATATCTCTGAAAAATTATTTATTAGTATCAATACGGTAGAAACACACCGAAAAAGAATTCTTTTGAAACTCAATGCGAAAAACTCAGTCGGAATCGTAAAATATGCGATAGAAAATCACATCATCGACTGAAAGACTTCCATGAATCACACAAAAATTCCAGGCTTTGCAAAGTCTGGAATTTTTTATGTCTGAACCCAATTTCCATAATCCTTCAGACAAATATTTATTATTACCTATAATCAAAGCCTATCAGTAAAAAAGTGAGGCAGAGAAATAAGAGACTTAACAATGAAAAACGTATGTAATTACTTCTCAATTGGTCTCTAATAGGTACAGATTGTATCTCTCACCTCACTTTACAACTAAAACCTTGGACTTTGAACTTTAAACATTGAACTTTGAACATTAAACGCTATATCTTATTCATAATCCGGCATTTCTCCATTGCTAAAAAGTGTTGCCCTTGTAAGATCCGTCATCGTACTATTGAGATCAATGACCATTACATTTTTCTGCGAAATATTATCATTGGAGGTATTCATGAAGATAATCTGGGCATTGTTTGGTGAGAATCTTGGATCGAGATCATTGGTTCCCATCACTTTTTCGCTTTCTGCAGAAATATCACTCACGGCATCTGTAACAAGATTATAGACAAAGATATGTGAATCCAGCTGACGGTAATTTCCACTTCCGTCCAGATAACCTGAGACATCACGGGTAAACAAAAGAAGCTGTCCATCTACAGAAAAGTTCAAACCTCCACTGGCACCTACAGTACCTGACAATACCGTTTTAAGAACGCTTCCGTTAATGTCTATCACATAAATTTTAGTATTATATCCGTTATAATCATTGGTTTTCAATGCTATTTTACTACCGTCGTAGCTCCAGTCACATTCGGAGATCATACTTCCGTCCGGAGTGGTGTATACTAGGCTCAAGCCGCTTCCATCCTTATTAATTCTATAGAGTTTATTAAAGTTGGAATAAATAAGTTCCTTACCATTTGTACTCCATGCAAAATCCATTTCATAATTATTAAAGCCTGCAACAGCAACTGTAGTTACTTTAAAAGGATTGGAGCCATCCGGATTTGCGGTATAAATATGGGTGCTTCCACCTTCTGTACGAAGGAATGCAATGAGACCTGCATTATTGTTTTTGCGGGGTCGCCAGCTGTTATAGGAAGAATTGGTAAACTGGAAATTATTTCCCTGGTCATCACTGGAAATGATCACAAAGTTTCCATTTTGTTTTTGAGTATAATGATACCTGTTAGCGGGAACTGTATTGGTGGTGAATTTACTGATAGAGCTTAAAACTGGCTGGTGAATGCCGTCCGAAACAGACACCTGCCAGAAGTAACTTACACCAAACTTCAGATTTGAAAGCGTATAGTGGTTTGCTGTCAAATCATTAACCTGAATCACATTAGTGTCAAGATTATTTTTAATTGTCAGACTGTATCTTAATACATCTGCTGTATCGGGATCTGTTGCGCTCCAGGTTAATTCGACGCTCAAAGGCTGATTTACTGCGTTATCTATCGGACTTAGCAACTGTGGTGTAGCGGGAGGAGAATTTAATGAAGTATCATCATCCATCTCAAAAACTACCGTTACTACCTGATTTTGATTTTGTATATTGACTGACTGAAAGCTTGTAATATATCCTGAAAGTTCTGCTTTTAGAGAATAATTCCCTACCGGCATGGCAGCGATTTCAAATGAACCATCTGTACCGCTGAACACCGTTTGTGTCGTAGGATTGGTAAATATCTTCACATTAGAAAGCGGTACATTGCTACCTCTTTTTACGACTTTTCCTTTTAACATTCCTGTTTGAGCCTGTTCTACAAGGTCTTCATTACATGAAAACAGACAAAAAGCAAAGATGAATATGCTGAATATTTTAATTATAGTTTTCATAGTTCGTGTTTTTATTTGTTTCCGAAGTAAAAGTTGATTCCTATTCCAAAGCGCAAAGCCTGATCTTTTCTTTTCCCATTTACAAGGCCTTCCCAGTCGTCTTTGAAGCCAAGGTCATATTGGGCAGAGGCTCTCAGTGAGAAATTCTTGCTGATCATATATTCCAGCCCACCACCGAATTGTGCTTTGTATTGGGGTTTATATTTTGAATACATCGCTCCTGCTCCTCCATATAAGAAGGGACTGAATCTGTATTTCGGGAAAAGTATGTATTCCAGATTCACTTCAGGACCGAAGTAGTTTCTTTTCACAATATTTGAGTTTTCAAGCGTAAAATAGCTTGCATTCAGTTCCATATTCAGATAAGGAGTAAGGAAGTATTTGAATCCTATTTTTCCTCCCACATTCATTTTAGAACTTACATAGTCATCTTTAACTTTCTGTCCTTCCACATTGGCAAATATGGATACTTTCTGTCTGTAATCCTGTGGATACCTGCCTCCAACCACCCGGTCATTATTTTGCTCCTGCTCTCTGTTATATTCATTGACTAAACTTTGATAACCGCCATTGTCATCTATTGCTTTCCCCCATATTTTATCTCTGATTCCTTCTACAATGAGGGCTTTTACAGCTTTTTCGATAGCTTCTGTTACAGCGAGCTGAACGGGTTCATTCTGAGTAAGCCCTACTTCAGCCTCCAATAGTCTTTCCGTATCAATATATCTGAAAAAACTTCCGTTAACACTGGTTGAGAGAATGGTTTTAGAAGTATAAACCGTTTTAAGAATTTCTCCGTTAAGCGTAGAAACAGCACGAAGATAGATGGTAATTCTGTCCTGGCGATACTGTGTGGAAGCTCCGATACCGAAATATCTTGCTCCAAGTCCTCCGGTCAGAATATTGCTGTCATAAGAAATAACGCCGCCTTCGAGAAGAATCCCAGCGTATAAAAGAGGAGGAAGTGATTGATTGTTTTTGTCTGCATCCTTGATATATTCCTGTCTGGTGGAACGGATGATCTGTCTTTCATTGAGAAGATTGGCGATATTTTCCCTTTCAATAGGGATAAACCAACGGCTGTCTTCTAAGGCTTTTATGAGAATGGTAGTGGTTCCCTGAGGAACTGCCGTACTCCAGTTATTTCCATTTTCAGATGGTTTATACTGGCCGGTCTGGTCTCTGAATTTGTAGACTCCTATTACAATCTTCTCTTTGGGAAGCGGAAGATTTTTTAATTCTGCGGTAGAAGAAGTAACCTCTCCCATTGTTGGTTTTTCGGGATCCGAAGGTAAACCAAATATTGAACTACAGGCCTGCATAATGCATAGCAGGAAGGTGCAGAAAAAGATTCTGGTATAAGTGTAGGTTGTCATGGTAAGTTTATTTTTAGTTATTTCCTATTTCGGAATTACGATCTCGGACTGATCGCCATTACTGGTATCCAAAATATTGATTAAAAGTCCCTGATTAGTATTGGTAATTTGTAGATAAAGGGATCCGAAGAGATAATTTCCGGGTTTTATGTTTCCATCACCAAACTGTTCATCAAACAGTTTTCTTGAAAGCTCACTGAGGATCTGTCTGTTAAGACTCTGGGTAAAACTATCAAGGGAATTCACACGATCCAGCAAGTTGCTGTAATCATTTTTTTCATCAAATGGGTTTTGTGCATTAGCAGAGCTTAAAAGCCACTGGTAATTGAAGGTATCTCCTCCAAAAGCTGGATTTACCGGCTTATAGACGAGCTGCTGAGATTTTCCGTAGAAAATACCCGCAATAAAGGTCAAAATAATGATAAAGGTTTTCATGGCGGACATTTTTAATAGATGAATTCATTTTTTATAAGATTTTTCTTGGCATTAAATTCTTTGATATATTTTAAGCTGTAGCTCAACTGTTCTTTTAAATAATCTTCTGTCGGATTGGTCATAAAACTGTAAATAATTTTATCTTCCATCTGAATAGTAATCTGGCCGCTTGTTCCACGAAGAGGGAGCTCTGTAATAGTAATAACGCTACTGCTCTTATCAGGAAGCTGACTGTACTGCATGTAAAACATGTCATAAAAGTCTTTTCCCACCTTGGTTTTCGTCTCATCAATAGTAAGTCCTCTGAGCTCGTAAGCAGCATCTTCTTCTATCTTAGCTGTTTTTTTTTTAAAAAGGTCGCTGTTCAGTTCCAGACTGTCTTTGGCAATCAGCTTCTGCGTTTCTTCATCCCTGATATAAAGGAAGGCTTTAAGAGCATCTTTTGATTCTAGATTCACATTGATTTCCGATAATACCTTTACTTCATTGGGATTGACAGAAAATTTACCACTCTGCTGGTTGTTGGAGAGATTTCCACCATTTCCTTTTTTAATAGAAACCAAAAGGTAATTCAGTTCTTTATACACTGCAGTATTATTAACTACAACTGCTTTTAACCTGACCTGGTTTTCAAGGAGACTGCTCTCTATCCTGGCGTTTACTTTCTTATCTTCCTGCCCATATGTCCATACAGACAGGAAGCTAAAAAAAGTACCCAAGCTAAGGGAATATAAAAGTTTCATCATCTGTGTTTTAATAATTTCTCATGAAGACTGTTTTATTATCTCCCTTTACATTAATCTGAATTCCATCCGAAATACTGTTGCTTCCTGTAACATCAATAATATTATTGTTTCCCTGTGCAGTAATGGCAGCTTTTGTTTCTTTATCTGTAAATGAATTGATAAAATATAGGGTATTGAAATCTCCCAGCTGTTTTACTAAAATATTCGTTCGGGCGTTAAGGGAAAGTTCGGCATTGTTATAATCTCCTATCTGAATGATATCGGATCCATAAGAACTCTGATCAGTCTGCTGTCTGGCTATAAGATTAAAGATTGTAGTACTGTTTACCTTATCCCAGTCTATTTCCTGTGCATGTAGTGGCAACATGGTGAAAAGAGCCAAAACACTCCATCTCAAGTTAAACATAGCCTATTTTATTAAAATTACATGAATAACAAACCGGAGAAAATCGAAGGTGAAAAAGGAGAAACACTGTAGTTTCTCCTTTACAATTTCTAAGATTTACAGTATTTTGTTATAGGGCTTAATTCGACTGATTCACAATCATTGAGTTTCCATTACCCATCTGAGTTCCAACATGGATATGGCCATCTCCGCTTTGTGCTACCCAGGTAAAGTTACTGTTACCCATCTGAAGGTCAATAGCAGTGTTAGAATCTCCTATCTGGAATTGATAAAGCTGGTTGGCATTACCTACCTGTAATCCTACAGAGGTGTTATCATCTCCTACCTGAACTGAAGCGGCAATATTACCTGTTCCGGCTTGAGCATGAGTAGCACTGTTATCATTACCATCCTGATACTGAACAAGAACATTATTAGCACCGATCTGAAGGGCACTGGCATCATTTCTTCTTCCCAGCTGAATTTGATAAGCATCATTACCGATACCTACCTGGATAGCAGAAGCATCATTTCTTCTTCCATCCTGATATTGAAGGACAGAGTTACCTAATCCAACCTGTACCGAAGAGGCTTCATTTCTTCTTCCGATCTGAGTTTGTTCTGTAGAGTTAAGCACTCCAAGCTGCCATGTTGAAGCAGAGTTTCTGTTTCCTAACTGCATCACTTCATTTGAGTTTCCAATACCCACCTGATCCACATCTATAGAGTTTCTGTTTCCGATACTCTGTGCATTATTGACATTTAAAATTCCTACCTGGTCAATATCAGCCATATTACGATTCCCTGTTTGTGTTAGAGAATTAATGTTCAAAAGACCTGTCTGGTCTACTGTAGCAACATTTAAGTTTCCTGTTTGAGTAGTCACATCAATATTGAATTGTGCGAATCCGAAACTCATTGCGAATAGTGTAAGTACACCTGTAAGTAAATTTTTCATCTTAGTAAAAATTAATTGGTTAATAGTAAGGCAAAGGTAGCTTCCCCGACAAAATGAAAAACCACCATCAAAGTGTAAATTTTGAAAATCACGGTTTCCAGTTCGCCAGGTCATTATTTACCGTTACGGAAAAACCCCATCACAACTTGTTGATTTTCAATAAAATCTATTAGTGGTGAATATTAATTTTTCTTCAATGATGATTTTTTCTGAATAAATCCGGGATTTTATATTTTTAAAACATCACAGTACAGGGTTTTAAGCTTTTGATAGAAACTATTGCTCAAATTTATTTACACAACCAAAAATCAATTTTGAATTAAAAATTAACAGTTAAAAGTTGAAATATGTTCTGTTTTATCATTAACGATATATCATTGGGTTTAAGAAGCAAAAATTTCCGCTTACAATGCCGTCTTTCTCATAGGTTAATTAATGTTAAGGCACTTATTTCTTCAAGATATATTGCTAAATTTGAGCTATGGAAAATTTTGGAAAAGATTTATTGAGAAAAATAAAAAGCGTGGAACTTCCCGGTGAACACGCACATGGAGTATTCTCGCCTCCCTACCGTCCCGTTTTCACTTATGATGAAGTATTGTCAAAAAATCCCAAATTTGCAGCTGTCAATATTGTTTTATATCTGAAAGACAACGAGTGGTATTTTCCCTTGATTCAAAGAACCATTAATGAACACGACAGACACAGCGGGCAGATATCCCTGCCTGGAGGAAAGCGTGAGGAGATGGACAGTGATTTTGCTGAAACAGCAGTTCGGGAAACCTCTGAAGAAATCGGAATAGATAAACATTATGTAAGGATTATCCGAGAAATGTCTCCTATTTATATTCCGCCAAGCAATTTCTATGTATATCCTTACATTTCTTATACAAAAAAGAACCCGGCCTTTGTTCTTCAGCAGACGGAAGCTGTGGAAACAATAGAATTTCCTATCACTTCCTTTTTAAACCTGTCGGATACCCCGGAAATTATGGCTTTACCCAGTGCTGGCGGACATGACGTTCCGGTGATTAATTTCAACGGATACATCATCTGGGGTGCTACAGCAATGATATTAAGTGAATTCAGTCAGTTGCTGAAAAAAATGTAACTTTGCACTACCGTGTTTAATTGAGAGATGGCGAAGAAAAATATTTTCACCGATGCATTCGGAACACCTTATTTTTTGAAAAGGTTTATTATTTTTATTTTAGGAGTTGTATCATACAGAAGATTCAACGGCTTTAATAAGTTAAAAATAACCGGTACAGAACACCTTGTGGATCTTCCGGACTCTAACGTACTTTTTGTATCCAACCATCAGACCTATTTTGCAGATGTGGCGGCCATGTATCATGCCTTCTGTGCTGTAAATAACGGATATTTAAATACGATAAAAAACCCGATCTATCTACTGAATCCTAAGATTGATTTTTACTATGTAGCAGCTGAAGAAACCATGAACAAGGGTATTCTTCCCAAGATATTCAAAATTGCAGGTGCTGTAACGGTAAAAAGAACATGGAGAGCCGAAGGGAAGAATGTCAACAGAATGGTAGACATGAGTGAGGTAGATAATATTATGAAAGCATTGGACAATGGCTGGGTAGCTACTTTCCCTCAAGGAACTACATCGGCTTTTGCACAGGGACGAAGAGGAACTGCCAAACTGGTAAAAAACCAACGCCCCATTGTGATTCCAATCAAAATAAATGGCTTCAGAAGAGCTTTTGATAAAAAAGGACTCCGCGTAAAGGTAACCGGTGTAAAACCTACGATGGAATTTAAAGCTCCTCTGGATATTGATTATGATAATGAAAAAGCACCGGAAATTTTATTGAAGATTATGACTGCCATTGAGCAGACAGAAGACTTCAATGTATTACACAGTTATGATGAAGAACTTAAAGCTAAAAAATTAGAACAAAAGGACTCAAATAATTAAAGTAAAATAAAAATTATGAACAAAATACTTGGAATCTTATTCGCAATCATAGTATTAGTTTCATGCAACAGCCAAAAGATATATTCGGATTTTGATATCAGCTATTCGAAAAGCGGTGGCTATGCTCCAGTTTATGAAAACCTGCTTATAAAAGGGAATACTGTACACTACTCTTTTGAAGGACAGGGAAAGAAATACAAACAGGATTTTAAAATTTCTGCTGAAGATTTAAAAAAACTGGATCAGGTTCTTTCTCAGAATAATTTCAGAAGAATACAGGAAGACCGTAAAAAATTGTACGACAATATTTCCACTTCCATCAATATCAAGAAAGGTCCTAATGAAGGTAGTAAAACGGATGCCAGTATGATTATTCCGAATTACCAGACCAACTGGAACAATATTATTGAGGCTTTCCAGCAGATCATTACTACTAATGTTAAAAAACAGTAAATACAATTGAAAACCCACTTCATTGCCATTGGCGGAAGCGCCATGCATAATCTTGCGATCGCATTAAAAGACAAAGGATATCAGGTGACAGGTTCTGATGACGCTATTTTTGAACCTTCAAAATCCCGATTGGAAAAGAAAGGAATTCTGCCTCAGGAAATGGGCTGGTTTCCGGAAAAAATCACTCAGGATATTGATGCAGTTATTCTTGGAATGCATGCCCATCAGGATAATCCAGAGTTGGCAAGAGCAAAAGAACTGGGGCTGAAAATATATTCTTATCCTGAATTTCTATACGAACAGTCTAAAAACAAAACAAGAGTGGTCATTGCAGGATCACATGGTAAAACTACCATTACTTCAATGATTCTTCACGTGTTGAATTTCCATCAGAAAGATGTGGACTTCATGGTAGGAGCTCAGCTTGAAGGGTTCGACTGTATGGTAAAACTGACTCAGGATAATGATTTCATGGTGCTGGAAGGTGATGAATATCTTTCTTCTCCTATCGATCTTCGTTCAAAATTTTTACTGTATCAGCCGAACATCGCTTTAATGAGCGGCATCGCATGGGATCACATCAATGTATTCAAAACCTTTGATGATTATATCGATCAGTTCAGAAAGTTTGTGGCAAGCATTACTGCCGGTGGAGTTCTGGTATACAACGAAGAAGATCCTGAAGTAGTAAAAGTAGTGGAAAATGCAGAGAACTATTTCAGAAAAATCCCTTACAAAACTCCTGAATACGAAATCAATAATGGTAAAGTATATTTAAAAACCGAAATGGGAGATGTTCCGCTTTCTGTTTTTGGAGCCCACAACCTACTGAACCTTGAAGGAGCAAGACATATCTGCCGTCAGCTTGGCATTATGGATGAAGATTTCTATGAGGCGATTATGAGCTTCAAAGGAGCATCCAAACGTCTTGAAAAAGTAGAAAGAGAAGATAAAGGAATATTATACAAAGACTTTGCACATGCACCAAGTAAGGTAAAGGCTGCTGTAAAAGCATTTGCAGAGCAATTTAAAAATGATAAGAAATATGGATTTCTGGAGCTTCATACCTATTCCAGCTTAAATCCGGCATTCCTTGAACAATATGACCACGCCATGGATGGTCTGGAAGAAGCCATTGTTTTCTATTCTGAAGATGCGTTGAAGATCAAGAGAATGGAACCTATTTCTCCTGAGTTTATCAAGGAAAAATTCAAGAATGAAAAATTAAGAGTTTTCACGAATGCTGAAGATCTTCATGCCTACTGGAATACATTAGATAAAACAAATGGTGTTTATTTAATGATGAGTTCCGGAAATTTCGGCGGTCTTGATTTAACAAAATAATAAAAAAGCTTCAGATTCTATTTCTGAAGCTTTTTTATGAAGTATACTTTCTAATTGTCGCTTAATTTTTTATTATTGGTCAGCTCAATACTCTTTATGGAGCCCAACGGTGCTATTTTTATCGTTTTATTTCCTTTTGCCAGATAAATATAATACATGCTGTTCGATCCTATCAGATGTACCTGCTCAAAGCTATCATCACCATAGTTTAATCTATAGTCATATTTAAGCTTGTTCTCCCTTATCTTTCTGGTGAGCCCAATCCCTTCTCCCCAACCTATCCCCACAAAGAAAGACAGTAGCATCATAGCGAGAAATTTCACAAACATATTGGTAAAATGATTCTCAATAGCCTCTTTGCTCATATTTTCATGTCCTTTGAGAGATGCCATCTGGAATGCCCAACGTTTATTTTTATTGGCCTGTTTGGATAAAAAAGAGGGAAAAGCAAATGAAAATACGACGATAACAATCAGAGCAATCAGTATAACCGGATGAGCCGTTAAAGTAGCAATCGGACTTATCAAAATGTCCATTATTGTTGAATATTTTAGAATATTAATATTGATCTGATAGTAGAAGACACTTTCTTTTAATATTCCCATTATAACGAGAAAAAGATACCCGAATGGAAGTGATCTCTTAATTCCTTCTGAATATTTCATGGATGTTTTTTATTGGTTTTAGTTTTATATTGGGGCAGATCAATGATATTGATGTACGAAAATATAAAATTATCATCAAATTAAAACATACAGATTTATCTTTCACATTCTTTGATCAGTTTTTTCAGAATTTCTTCTGTAGAAAGTTCGCTATATGGGTGGATAGACTGTCCTACCCAAATTCCTACAAACTCCGGATTTTGCAAAGATTTTGCTTCTTTACGCAAGGCATTGGTCAGTTTGTTCTGGTAAGGATAAGGTAAAATATATTCTGAATTTTCAACTGTTTCTATAAATTGATTTTTCACGCCTCTGGCATATCTTCCGGAAAAACTCTTTGTCAGAACAATTTCTTCTTCTCTTACCTTTTTCAATCTTTCTTTTTCAAAAGGCTGCAAAGCACTTTCCTGAGAAGCCAGTAAAAGATTGCCCACCTGAAAACCCTGTGCTCCTAACTCTTTAACAGCCTGCAATGTCTTCGCTCCATAAATTCCTCCGGCATAAATCAAAGGAACTTTTACCTGTTCATAGATCTGTGACAGCAAAGACAATCCTCCGATCTGCGGAATATTTTCGGCTTCAAAACTTCCTCTGTGCCCTCCGGCCTCTATTCCCTGAACGCAAATGATATCAATACCGGAATTTTCAAGTAATAAAGATTCTCTCACAGAAGTACAGGTTCCGATAAGAGTAACTCCGTTTTCCTTCAATTTTTGAATACTCTGATCATCGAGATTTCCGAAAGTAAAACTTAAAATTTTACAGTTTTCCTGAATAATGGCATCCACTTGTTCATGGTAGCCGTTTACACTGATTTCTTCAAGATCCGGAAGATGTACTTCAATCACATTTTCCTTTGCCAGCTGCTCAATAAAAAGCTTAGTTTTACCATACTTTTCTTTTAAAGCATCAGTCACTTCCGGAATGTGATGAACAAATATATTGGCAGCAAAAGGTTTATCTGTCAATTTTTTCGTCTCTCTGATCAATTCAACAGACTGATCTGCAGAAAGGTCAGCCAGTGCCAGTGATCCGAGACAACCTGCTTTTGCAGCTGCAACAGCCATCTGGACGGTGCTCACTCCAAACATCGGAGCCTGAATAACAGGATATTGTATCCCTAGTTTTTTACTGATTGTATCTGGCCAAAACATAAGAATTATTTTTATTAAAAAGGTACAAAAAATAGGAACACTTCATTTTCAACAGGATATGATATTCTTCACCCTGAATGAAAATACAATTCCCACAGTTTTCACTATTTCACAGATTACAATCTGTGTTTTCTGTGAGATCTGTGGGAGTATTCTTACTTTTTATTTCTATTAAATATCTGCTACAGAATTTAACATTTTTTGCTCCCATTCCGGATCTTTAGGATCAAAGAATAATCTTTTTCCGGTATCTAAAGAACGTACAACATTCATTTCATCCTCTGTCAGCGCAAAATCAAATACATTAAAGTTTTCTTCGATTCTTGAAGGGGTCACAGATTTCGGAATTACAACAAAACCTTCCTGTAAGTGCCATCTCAGAATGACCTGAGCTACGGTTTTGCCATATTTTTCAGCAATCGCTTTCAGATCAGGATTGCTTAAAAGGTTGGCATTACCATTTCCTAGTGGGCTCCAGGGCTGAGTTACGATATTATTTTCTCTGTCATATACCTGTAATTCTTTCTGCTGGAATACAGGATGCAGTTCAATCTGATTGATAACGGGTAAAACGGTTGAATTAGCCTTCAATTCCTCAAGTTTCTCGACGGTAAAATTACACACCCCAATGGCTTTAATTTTCCCTTCATGATATAACTCTTCCAAAGCTTTCCATGTTCCCAGAAAATCTCCATACGGCCAGTGGATTAGATACATATCAAGATAATCCATCTGCAATCTGTCTAATGTTCTCTGGAAAGCACTTTTTGCCTTTTCATATCCATGATCCTGAACCCATACTTTTGATGTGATAAACAATTCATCTCTGTTTACACCGCTATTTTTTACGGCAGCACCTACCGCTGTTTCATTCTGATAAATAGCAGCAGTATCTATCATTCTATATCCTGTCTGAATAGCTTTGATTACTGCATTTTCACATTCTTTCAGATCTTCCATCTGCCATACTCCAAAGCCTAAAGCCGGAATATCCACTCCATTATTTAAGGTTACCACAGGTTGTCCTGTATAGGTTTTCTTTTGCATAAGTCTTTATTTTAATGATTAATATAAAGTGATAAACAAATTTGCAATAAAAAATCGGAAATTCTGCCTACCAATTTTACTGTTCCTGTTAGAAAATTGTTAGGTAATTGCAGTTTTGAGTTGCTGGTTTCTGGTTTCTGGTTGCTGGTTGCTGGTTGCTGGTTGCTGGTTGCAAAATTATGTTCCTGCTGGTATACCATCGCTATTTTCTTTATTTTTGTTTAAATTAAACATCATGTCACAACACATCAGACTGGCAAATGCGGAGGATTATCCTCGAATTATGGAAATATGGGAATCAGCAGTAAAAGCCACTCATGATTTTCTTGCTGAAGAGGATTTCAATTATTTCAAAGAGGTAATTCCAAGAGACTATCTTCCTAACCTGGAAGTCTATTTAATTACTGAAGACAACGACGCTGAAGGATTTGCGTCCGTAGCAGAGGGCAATCTGGAAATGCTTTTCATTCACAATAACACTCGGGGAAAAGGCTATGGAAAAACTCTTTATCAGTTCATGAAAGAGAAAACGGGATTGACCAAAGTAGATGTGAATGAGCAAAATCCCCAGGCGATCGGGTTTTATGAAAAAATGGGCTTCAAAAAAATCGGAAGATCGGAAAAAGATGGTTCAGGAAAAGAATATCCACTTATCCATATGAGCCTGTAAATGGAAAATTTCACCTTCAACAAGCTAAATTCGGATTCAGAAATCCCTTATCATTTACTGCTTCTGGCTGATGAAACCCAAGAAGCTATCAATCAATATATTTTTAGTTCTGAGATCTATATTTTACATGACGGTACTGAAAACATTGCTGTAATGGCGTTGTACAAGAAGACCCATACTGAACTGGAAATTAAAAACATTGCTGTCATTGAAAGCTACAGAAATAAAGGTATTGGAACGATCCTGATAGATAAGGCAAAAGAAATTGCGAAAGAAAATTATTATAAAACACTGACTGTTGGAACATCGGATACCGGCTTCCAACAGATCAGATTTTATGAGAAAAACGGTTTCATTAAAAGTGGAATTCTGAAGAATTTCTTTATTGAAAATTATCCAGTACCTATTTATGAAAACGGTTTACAGATGATAGATATGGTTTTATTAAGCCATCACCTTGCGGAATAATCCTTTAATATGTTCTATTTCAGTTTGATAATTGGTTTTCTTGCGACAACCGAAGTAAAGCGTATTTTCAAATTTCTTCTTTCCTTCCCAAATCAACTGGATATCACCTTTTTCAATATCATTTCTGCATAGAAAATCAGGAACAACGGCTAATCCTGTTCCTCCTTTCAGACAGCGGATGATTGAGTTCATATTAGGAACGATATAATTAGGACGGAAATTGGGTTTATGACCAAAATTCAATATCCAGTACTGGAAAAGATGTTCCATGTCTCCGGTGGTTCCGTACCATTTTTCATTTTTCAGCCATTCCTCTATCTGTTCAGCATCTTTTGTTTTTAAAACCTTATTGAAAGCTGCTTTATCCACATCTTTCCCTCCTACCAGAATAATTTGTTCTGAAGAGAACGCTTCATGTTCAATATTGGGTGAAGCTCCTTTTTTCGGAGTAATGATAAGATCCAGAATTCCTTTATCCAGCTGATCCAGCATTTCAGGATATTCTCCAAAACTGATAATCAGATTAAAGGGTAATGAAGAAACATATTGTTCCAGGGTAGTCTGAAAAGTCTCAAAACACATACCCACGCTGATTGTAGGAGTATGTTTCTCAGTAGACTTCTGAAAATTCTTTTCTACATCTTCCAGCTTGGTGATTGGTTCAGCTACTGCATTAAACAATACTTTCCCACGTTCTGTCGGAATCATTTTTCTACCGGTTCTGTCGAACAGCTTATAACCTACATAAGCTTCCAATGAGCTTAAATGAAGGCTTACTCCCGGCTGTGATATGAATAAAGCATCCGCAGCACCTGTCAATGTCCCGGTTTTATAGATCGCCTTAAAAGTACGATACCATTCTAAGTTAACCATGACTTAATTATTAATATTATAATGCAAAATTACAAAATAATTATAATATTAATACATTTTCATTCTTCAGAAAGGAAGCATAATAATCCGGAATCCCGCTTTCCTTTATCTGGCGGACAGTTTCATCAATCGGATAGGATAATTGGACAATTTCCGGGGTAATTTTTTCTTCATCTAAAGTCAATACTAAATAGGAAGCCAATCTGTTTTCTTCTTTAGAACGGCCTACGGAACCACAATTGACAGCCCAGGTATCATTTTCAAACTGTTTTTTAAAAGATAAATGAGTATGTCCCATTACCATCAGATCAGCATCTGCCCTTTCCAGCATTGCCCTAAAAACCTTATCATTTTCTGATTCGTATAAGTAAGTGTCATTGCTTTCAAGACTGGAATGAACCAATTGAATATTCCAGTGCTTATTCCCTGTTTTATAGTTTAATTTTAAATGAAAAGGAAGCTCAGTAAGAAATTTTTTATTCGGTTTTGAAATGTGTTTTTTAGAGTGATCTATCGCAACAAATCTGGCATTGGTTTCTTCTTCAGAATGCTTGGACAAAGGAACTACAGGAATATCAAAAGCAATCCTTTCATCGTGATTTCCCATCAGACAGGGAATGTTTAAACTTCTAATCTTCTCAATCACTTCATTTCCCCAGGGTGCAAAATCCACCAGGTCCCCCAAACAGAATTTCTGCCGGATTCCCCTCTGCTCAATATCATTCAGTACAACTTCTAATGCAGGAAGATTTCCATGCACATCACTAAAAACGGCTATCTGTATCATTGTCCTTCAATTTGTTAGACAAATTTACACGACAGACAGGAATTTCAGTTCAAATATGATATGACATTTTACCATTAGTGCCGTCAATACTCAATTTTTGCTGCGCAAAGTCAATGATGAATCGGTATACTCATAAAAATTCACAAGCGAAGCGGATTGACTATTCACAATTAATGCTGTCAATAGTCAATTTTTGCTGAGCAAAGTCAATGATGAATCGGATACTCACAAAAATTCACAAGCGAAGCGGATTGACTATTCACCATTAATGCTGTCAATAGTCAATTTTTGCTGAGCAAAGTCAATGGTGAATCGGCATACTTACAAAAATTCACAAGCGAAGCGGATTGACTATTCACCATTCACCATTAGTACCATCAATAGTCAATTTTTGCTGCGTAAAGTCAATGATGAATCGGTATACTCATAAAAATTCACAAGCGAAGCGGATTGACTATTGACTATTCACCATTCACTCTCGATCTTCAACTTTATCTCCAAAACCTTGAATCAACAACTATAATTTAAATAATACTTTCCTATAATTTATATTATTTTTATTATACAAACATCCGTTCTAACTTTGCAGAGTAAAATTTAAACAATCATAAAAAAATGAAAAAAGTACTAATCATCAACGGAGGACAGAATTTCGGACATTCCGGAGGAAAATATAATCAGACTATTACAGAAAATACACTAGCAGTTCTTAAAGAATTGGGTAACGTAGAAGTAAAGATCACCAATGTAAGCGAAAATTATGATAAAAATGAAGAAGTAGAAAAGTTTGTGTGGGCAGATTACATCATTTACCATACGCCTATCTGGTGGTTTCAGCTTCCCAACGGATTGAAAAAATACATTGACGAAGTTTTCACAGCAGGTCATGCCAAAGGAATTTATATGAGTGACGGAAGAAATGCTGAAAATCCGGAGATCAATTACGGTACAGGAGGAATGCTTGGTGACAGAAAGTATATGCTGACTACAAGCTGGAATGCTCCTGCAACAGCCTTTACGCTTCCCGGAGAATTTTTCAGTGAAAAAAGTGTAGATGAAGGTCCTTTATTTGGTTTCCACAGAATGAATGCTTTTGTATCTTTAGAAAAAATGGAAAGTTTCCACTTTCATGATGTAGAGAAAAATGCCAATGTAGAACGTGATATGAAACGCTACAGAGACCATGTGAAAACTGTTTTTGAAAAAGAATTAAAACCAGAACTAGTATCATGAAAAAAGTACTGATCACAGGAATTACCGGCTACATTGGCGGAACTATCGCAAAAAAACTGCTGGACAAAAATTATGAAGTAACAGGGCTGGTGCGTAATGAAGCGCATTTACAGGAACTGGAATCATTGGGAATCAAGGCTATTGTGGGAGATATCCATAATGAAGACCTTATAAAAACGGCTGTTGCTGATGTGGATGCAGTCATCCATAATGCCGATTCCGCAGATGATGCCTATGCTGCAGACAACTTGATCAAGGCACTGGAAGGAAGTCATAAAACTTTTATATTCACTTCAGGTTCAGCTATTTTCGGTGGTAAAGAAAATGGTAAAAGAAGTAATTTCGTTTATACGGAAGACTTTCCATTAACTCCGAGATTGGAAATGGCATCAAGAGTACTGATCAACAATTATGTACTGCAATCTGTACAAAAAGATATAAGAAGTATCGTTATTGTTCCTACAATGGTTTATGGTAAAGGCTTAGGCATTAAAAAAGACAGTATTCAGATCCCGGCTCTCGTTAATTTTTCTCAGGAAAAAGGACATGGCGTTTACTTTGAAGAAGGGGAAAATATCTGGTCTAATTTACATATTGAAGATTTGGCAGATTTATATGTACTCGCATTGGAAAAAGCAAAAGGAGGTTCCATTTATTATGCTGAAAATGGTTCGTCATCCATAAAAAATATTGCAGAAAACATCAGTAAAAAGTACAATCTTAAACCTACAAAATCATTAAGCATACAGGATGCTGTTAATAAATTCGGTCCTGCAGGAGGTTATTTCGGCTTTGCATCTAACAGCAGATGTAGTTCCGATAAAGCCAGAACAGAACTGGATTGGAAACCTATCTATAACTCAATTGAAAATTTTATTTAATATGAAAATTCATCTTACAGCCATTATAAAAGCCAAAGAAGAACATCAGGCAGAAGTATTGGAAGTTCTTCAGAACATGGTAAAAGAAACAAGAAAAGAAGAAGCTTGTGAACTTTACAGCTTACATCAGGGAATTGAAGACAAAAATGAATTCGTTTTCTATGAAATCTGGAAAAATGAAGAAGGACTGGCTCAGCATAATCAGCAGCCTTACATCCAGGCTTTCGGAGCTTTGGTAGACGAAAAACTTCAGGAGAAGCCACAGATTTATCTTACAAATAGTATTTAACCATGAAAAAATTAGCGCTGTTAGTACTGGCAATCCTTACCATAGGATTCGTTCAGGCCCAAACCAAAAAATCAAAAAATATGAAAAAGAAAATTTTATTTGTCGTAACCAGCCATGATAAAAAAGGAAGTACCGGTGAAGATACAGGATATTATCTTGGGGAGGTTTCTCATCCATGGGAAGTTCTTCATAAAGCAGGATATGAAATTGATTTTGTAAGTCCAAAAGGAGGAACTCCTCCAGTAGACGGATTTGATTTGAAAGATCCTGTAAACAAGGAGTTTTGGGAAAACAAAGAATACAAAAACAAGATTGATCATTCTATGACTCCATCTCAGGTGAATCCAAAAGACTATTCAACGGTGTTTTATGCAGGAGGACACGGAGCGATGTGGGATTTTGCAGACAATAAAGAACTGGCAGATATCGCTTCAAAAATTTATGAAAACGGAGGTATTGTAGCAGGGGTTTGTCATGGTCCTGCAGGGCTTGTAAATATCAAACTGAATAATGGGAAATATCTTGTAGACGGAAAGAAAATCAATGCTTTTACCAATGAAGAAGAATCTGAAGTAAAATTAACCAACGTTGTTCCTTTCTTACTGGAAGATAAACTGAAAGAAAGAGGAGCAAAATTTGAAAAATCAGGGCTTTGGCAGAATCATGTAGTGGCAGATCAAAGAGTTATTACAGGACAGAATCCACAATCTGCAAAGAGCGTTGGAGAAGCTATCTTAAAAGAATTAAAGAAATAACAGACAATTTTTAACCACAAAAGTCACAATATTTTTCAGACACTTAAATAAAAAAAGTTGTTATTCAGAATACAGAGAAGAACACTTAAGTTCTTTTAAATCCGAAAAAGCTCTTAAAAGTGTCACTATTGAAACGGCGGGAATTCCCCTCCTCCGGAGGGGTGGCGAAAATTCAAAGAATTTTTGACGGGGTGGTTTAACATATAACAATCAATTTTAAAACAAACAAAATGGAATATAGAAAATTAGGAAATACCGATTTAGAATTATCAACCATCACACACGGTGCTTTTGCTATTGGTGGAAACATGTGGGGCGGTAATGAAAAGCAGGATTCTATCAATTCTATTCACGCATCATTGGATCATGGCGTAACTTCTATTGACACGGCACCTTTCTATGGTTTCGGATTAAGCGAGGAAATGATTGGTGAAGCAATCAAAGGAAAAGACCGTTCAAAAATCCAGCTTTTAACAAAATTCGGATTGGTATGGGATGGAAGTAACAATGGAAAAGGAGAATTTTTCTTCGATGCAGAAGATGAAGGGAAAACGATTCCCGTTTATAAATTAGCTTCTAAAGAAAATATCATCAAAGAAGTTGAAGAGAGCTTACAAAGATTAGGAACGGATTATATTGATCTTTTACAGCTTCACTGGCCGGATAGTACAACTCCTACCTCCGAAACCATGGAAGCCATGGAGCTTTTAATCCAGCAGGGAAAAATCCGTACTGCAGGAGTAAGCAACTATAGCGTAGCTCAAATGGAAGAAGCTAACAGAACTTTACAGCTTGCCAGCAACCAGGTTTCTTACAGCATGCTGAACCGTGCTATTGAAAACGATCTTGTTCCTTATTCTTTAGAAAACAATACCGGAATTATCGTGTACAGCCCAATGGAAAGAGGTCTTTTGACCGGTAAATATTTCAAAGAAACTCAATTGAAGGATAACGACCACAGAAACGGATATTTCTCTCAGTTTGATTTGAATAAAGTGAAAACTTTCTTAGAAAAAATTGAACCTATCGCTCAGGAAAAAGGAGCCAGCCTTTCTCAATTGGTATTAAGATGGACTACTCTGCAACCCGCTATTACAGTGGTACTGGCAGGCGCAAGAAATGCACAGCAAGCTATTGAGAATGCAAAAGCAATGTCGATTGACCTTTCACAGGAAGAATTGAACATTATCAATTCAGCGTTGAGCCAAATTTAATAGGGCTGGAAGCTGGAAGAAGGAGGCTGGAAGTTATTGATGCCGGATAATAAATAGATTGGTTTACAATTAACTTCAATTGTCATTCCGACGAAGGAGGAATCTCTTTGTTACCTACAAAATAGTGCAATAGAAATCTACTACTTATCAATATACTAATAAAACTTCCCTCCCCCAGCTTCCAGCTTCCCTCCCTTAACCCCCAAACCTTACAAAAAATGAAAAATAATCTGATCAAAATGTTCGGGTTAGCAACTCTGTTGACTATTAGCAGCGTTGCTTTAAAAGCTCAAACCCTTGTTAATCCGGAAGACCAGTCATGGTATCCGTCTGCTTATGGAGCAAAAGACGAAATCGGAGCGGCCAATCTACTGACTCCTGAAGTGGTAAAACAAGCCCTTGGTTTAGTAAAACAAGGTAAAACATTAGCCCTTGCCGTTCCTATTGATAAAAACCTTCCCGCTTTCAGACACAGAAGCTTCAATTTATACAATATTCAGCCCGGAGAACAGGCCGGAAAAAGCATAGGTCCCAATAAATTCACCTTCAATGACGAATTGGTCAACGGATGGACCGGAGTAGGAACACAGCTGAACGGTATCGGACATATCGGAATTGATAACATGTACTACAATGGAAATAAAGCCACAGACTTTGTAACCGTAGAAGGGGTAAAAAAACTGGGTGTTGAAAAATTACCTCCATTCGTTACCCGCGGTGTAGTTCTTGACATGACGGCTCATTATGGAAAATCTATTGTGCCGGGAGGAACAGAATTTACCGTAGAAGATATCCAATCCGTTTTAAAGAAACAGAAGCTTACCCTACGAAAAGGTGATATCGTTCTTTTTAATACCGGATGGCTTGAATTGATTGGTAAAAATAACCAGCAATTTCTTGAAACAGAACCGGGAATCGGAATGGATGCCGCAAAATGGCTTGCCGATCAGGGAATTGTTGCTTTTGGCGGTGATACCTGGGCGTCCGAAGTTTATCCCAACCCAAAAAATAAAGAAGAATTCCCTATCAATCAGTTTATGCTGGCTAAAAAAGGAATCTATAATCTGGAACTGATTGACAGCCGTCCATTAGTTAAACAAAAAATCTGGGAATTTTTATTCGTACTCGGGCAGCCTTTATATGTAGGTTCTACTCAGGTGAATGTAAACCCTGTAGCGATTTATTAAATCAACTACTTACAATATGAGGTTGTTTAAACTTTTATATTAATTATTTTAACCACAAAAGGCACAAAAGTTTTAAACACTTAAGTTTTTTCAGAACTACGCCTTATGCGTAATAAGTACACCTAAGTTTTGTGAAAATCTTTGATTTTCATCTTGTGTGAACTTTTCTGCGGTATCATTTTACACGTACTTAAGTGAACTCAAGTGTTTTAAAATGAAACCTTTTGTGACTTTTGTGGTTGGGTAAAATTAAAACAACTTTTATATCCGAGAAACAAAGAGACAAGGTAATTCCGTTTAAAAAATAAAATGAACCTTAGATTTATTTTTAGAATTAATACCCAAACCGTATTACACTGTCACTTTGCATATTGCATCAAAACGGCCTTTCAAAATTTGAAAGGCCGTTTTTTTAAATAAAGTAAACATCCGTAGATGATGCAGTCTTCATTAACATCCATCTTCCATCTCCCCGCTTCCAGACTTCACTATTTTGCAATCGGAAGATGAGTACTTACTGCAATTCTGTTCCATGCATTGATCGTTACGATAGCCATAATGATCTGAGCAATCTGGTTATCATCAAAAAATGACTTTGCTTTTTGGAAAGTTTCTTCAGTAAGCCCTTGATGGCTGATCAAAGTAATTTCCTCAGTCATTGTTAAAAGTACCTGTTCTTCTTCTGTGAAAAATTCTCTGGCTTCCGTCCATCCGTTCAGAATAAAAATTCTCTGAGGCGTTTCACCATATTTGATAGCATCCTTTGTATGCATATCAAGGCAGAAAGCACATTTATTGATCTGTGAAGCTCTGATTTTAATTAATTCCTTCTGAATATGGGTTAAAGAAGTAGTTTGTAAATATCCTTCTAATCCCATCATCGCTTTGTAAGCTGCTGAATCTACTGTTGCAATATTCAATCTTGCGCTCATAATATTATTATTTTTTGGTTAATTGATCTATACTTAAAGAATAATGTTGTTGTACTGCCAATAAAAGTGCGGCTGCACTTCCTACCCACACGGAATAGTTAAGCGGAGCTTTTGGTCCTGATGCAATGGTCATTGATATCGCAAAAATCAAGAGTAAAATACTGCTTCCGTACGCTGCCATTTTTGTTTTAAAACCTAAAACCAGCATTAAAGGGAAAAGAATTTCTAATACCGTTGCAGCATATGCTGAGACTGTGCTCAAAGCTTCCGGAAGGAAATAGGTCAGCTGTCTTGTATATTCTTTAAAACTCTCCATGTTTCCCCATGACGAATTTTCTTTGCTCCATAATCCGAATCGGTCTGCCACTGCAGAAAGCATCGTAACGGCAAGAGCCAGCCTTAAAAAGAGTTGCGGAAATTGATTTTTATGATCTGTCATTGCATTAGCTTTTAATTACATGACAAATTTCCGGTTTCTTATTCGTAAAAATCTTAAACTGGTTTAAGATCGTAATTTTGCCCTGATTTCGCTCAGATATTCCGGAGTAAGATTCAGAAAGGAAGCAATCAGGTATTGAGGAATTCTTTGGATAAACCACGGATATAAAGTACTGAAATGCATATAAAGTTCTTCTCTGGACATCTCATACAAATAACGGATTCTCCGTTCCGAAGCAGCATATGCCCTTTGATAGACCATCCGGAAATACCTTTCCATCACAGGATGTTTTTTTAATAAATCTTCCTGACGCTCCAGATCAATTACCAGAATAGAAGAATGCTCTACTGCCTGTATTGAAAAATCTGTCTGTATTTGTCTTTCGTAAGCAAATGTATCTGTAATCCACCAGTTTTCAATGGCAAACTCGGTAGTTTGCTCCACTCCTTTTTCGTTGATGAAGAACTTTCTTAAACATCCTTTCAACACAAAATACATCGTTCGGCAAACCTCTCCTTCCAGCACCAGATTTTGTTTCTTTTTCACATCAAGAACCTGAAAAAAAGACATGATGGAAACAAATTCCTCATCGGTTATGGTAATAAATTTATTTAAATGCGATTTGAATGAGTCCATCTTATAAATTAATACTCAAACTTAACTTTATTTTTTTAGTTTTACAATGAGAAAATATTTATTATGGAAATCGTTGCTAAAATTCTGATCGCAATCGTTGCACTGGAACATATTTATATTCTTTGGATGGAAATGTTTGCCTGGGAAACCAAAGGAAAGGAAGTTTTCAAAGCAGCTTTACCTACGGAAATGTTTAAACCTACCAAAGGATTAGCAGCCAATCAGGGACTTTACAATGGCTTTCTGGCAGCCGGACTGATCTGGTCATTTTTGATTAAAGATCCGCAATGGCAAACCAATGTGGCGCTGTTCTTTTTAGGATGTGTAGCCGTAGCAGGAATCTATGGAGCAATTTCAGCTACTAAAAAAATATTCTTCGTTCAGGCTTTACCCGCTATCCTTGCCATTATTGCCGTTTTATTGAAATAGTCTTACGGGTAATATCGTCAAAGTTTCTTTTCACATCAATATTCTCTTAACTAGAATGATAAGAGAAGAAATCCCTGTGAAACACAACTTTAAAACAATACTGAAAATCAACATATTACAGCCTAAAAAACTCATTTAATATAAAATTCGTAAATTTGCAGCGTCATAAAAAATTGATATACAGTTTTTTGATGCTGGCAAGCATTTTGATGAAATGTAGCCATTCAAGTTGTTCAGTACACATATCTGTAATTACCTCATCAGTAATTTAATTGTAGAATCTATGTAAAAGATTAACTTCCTTTTACATGATACACTCTTTTTCTAGAGTATAATCTATTGAAATATTTAAAATAAACATAAGGCCAGGTGGTCTTTATGCTGTTATTTTTTTGTTTAAAGCTTTTATCACTAAAGCCTTAGCAAATTATTTTATCCTATCGTCATCAGCAGAACAACAAATGCTAAATGTATATAATGAATTGGTGTACAATTATTTATATCAAATTATTAATTGAAAAATTCTGAATATGGAAAAAAATGAAAACACTCGAAAAGTAAAACTTAAAGTGGAAGACCTGACCATCATCTTTGGTAAAAACAAAGAAAAGGCACAGGAACTTCTGGACAAAGGTTTTTCCAAAAAGGAAATTCTTGAAAAAACAGGCTGTACCATCGGAATCAACAAAGCCAGTTTTGAAATCTATGAAGGAGAATTTTTTGTCAT
This sequence comes from Chryseobacterium sp. Marseille-Q8038, assembly GCF_965111995.1. Taxonomy (NCBI): domain Bacteria; kingdom Pseudomonadati; phylum Bacteroidota; class Flavobacteriia; order Flavobacteriales; family Weeksellaceae; genus Chryseobacterium; species Chryseobacterium sp. Marseille-Q8038. Next base: position 2,616,995 of record NZ_CBCOPN010000001.1, read on the forward strand.
CATGGGACTTTCAGGAAGTGGAAAATCTACTCTGCTTCGTTGCCTCAACAGACTGAACGAACCCACTTCCGGAAAAGTATACATCAATGACGATGATATTACCGGTAAAAACAATAAACAACTGCTGGAAGTAAGAAGAACAGAAATGAGTATGGTATTTCAGAAATTCGGATTACTTCCCCATCATACCATTTTAGACAATGCAGGTTTCGGCCTGGAAATTAGAGGAGAAGACAAAGCTTCCCGTGATAAAAAAGCACAGAAAGCCCTGGATATTGTAGGATTGAATGGTTTTGAGAACCAGTATCCTTCCCAGCTTTCCGGAGGAATGCAGCAGAGAGTAGGATTGGCAAGAGCTTTGGCTAATGACCCGGAAGTACTGCTTATGGATGAAGCCTTCTCCGCACTGGATCCATTGATCAAATCTGAAATGCAGGATCAGATGCTTGAACTGCAGAATACATTACAAAAAACCATTGTCTTTATTACCCATGATTTGGACGAAGCCATTAAAATTGGAGACCGTATCGTCATTATGAAAGATGGGGTCATAGAACAGATAGGAACAGCTGAAGAGATCTTAACCAATCCTGCAAGTGATTATGTAAAAGCCTTTGTAGAGAAAGTAGACCGTAAAACAATTATTACAGCCAGATCTTTAATGTTCGACAAAGCTACAGTGGTACGTTTCAGAAAAGACGGTCCTGAAGGAGCTTTAAGAAAAATGAGAGCCACAGGACTGGAAAACTTACCTGTTGTAGATTTTCAGAATAAATTTCTGGGGTTTGTAACGCTTAATGACGTTGTCCGAATTGCAAAAAAGAAAGAACCTACAGTGGAATCCATTATCAACAGCAATGTTCCTTCAGTTTATCCAGAGGTAACTGTAGAAGAAATGCTGCCATTGATTTCCGGAAGTAAATCAGCCATCGCAGTAATTGATGAAGACAATAAATTTTTAGGTCTTGTTACCCAGCTATCTCTCATTATAGAAGCGACCAAGTTTAACGAAGAAGAAATCATTGAATTAAAAGAAATCGCAAACAATCAATAAGATGAATAAAACTATAGATATAGGTCAATATGTAGAAACTGCTATCAATTGGCTCACAGAAAATGGAAAACCTGTATTTGATGTCATAAAACACTTAGGAAACGCCTCTATTATGGGGATTGAATGGGTTTTGGTGCATACCCCCTTTTATGTTATCATTCTCTTCTTTACCCTGCTGGCATTATGGAAGGCAGGAAAAGGAATTGCTGTGGTAACGGCTGCCGGATTAAGTTTAATATTTTTAATGGGATTATGGAAAGAAACCATGGAAACACTGGCCCTTATTTTTGTTTCCACCATTACAGCTCTTATTCTTTCTATTCCTTTGGGAATTTTAGCGGCTAAAAGCACAATAGCAGACAAAATCATTCGTCCTTTACTGGATTTGATGCAGACCATGCCGGCATTTGTTTACCTGATTCCTGCCGTCCTGTTTTTCAGTATCGGTAAAGTTCCGGGAGCTTTTGCAACCATCATTTTTGCCATGCCGCCTGCGGTTCGATTAACCACATTGGGAATTGAAGCCGTTCCGAAAGATATTGTAGAAGCGGCCAGAGCTTTTGGAGCTACCAATCGTCAGATCCTGTTCAAGGTAGAGCTTCCTTTAGCCATGAAAACTATTTTAACAGGGATCAATCAAACCATACTTTTATCATTATCCATGGTGGTTATCGCAGGGATGATTGCCGCAGGAGGTTTAGGGGAGAAAGTATTGGAAGGAATTAATAATCTGGATATCGGATTAGGATTTGAAAGTGGTTTATCTGTAGTGATTTTAGCCATTATCCTCGACCGTATTACTCAGGGATTTGTAAAGAAAAAGCAATAAGATGAAACAATTAAAATATCTGTTTTTTCCCGTTTTAATGTTAGTATTTGCAGCATTAAATTCGTGTGAAAATATAAAAAACTCCAAATACATCACCATAGGAATGGTAGATGGCTGGGCAGAAGATGTTGCCATGACGCATGTTGCCAAAGCCATTCTGGATAAACAGGGTTACCATGTTATAATTCAAAAAGCGTCTACCGATATGATTATGGCTTCAATGAATAATGAAGATACAGATCTTTTCATGGGTGTCTGGCTTCCTTATACACATGCTAAAAAACTGGCAAAATTCCCGGGATTAACCCATATTGGCACCAATTACAACAATGGCCGTATAGGATTAGTAGTTCCGGAATACGTCCCTGTTAATTCCATTGAAGAACTCAATCAGCATAAAGATCAGTTCAATCACAAAATTATTGGAATTGAAAAAGGAGCTGGATTAACAACCGGAACGGATAAAACTATTATTGATTATAAGCTGGATTATCAACAGATCAACTCCTCTACCATTGCCATGATCACCGAATTGCAAAACGCCATACAACGTAAACAATGGATTGTAGTAACCGGATGGCAGCCTCACTGGATGTTCGGCAAAATGAAACTTAAATTTCTTGATGATCCTAAAAAGATATTTGGTGAAGCAGAGCAGATTAAAACCTATTCCAGAAAAAGTTTTGTGAAGGATCATCCGGAGCTTGCCAGGTTCTTTTCCAGACTTCATTTTGATGATGAAAATATGTCTGATCTTTTAATGAAAATGGAACAGAGTAAAAATAAAGAAGCTACCGCTAAACAATGGGTGGAAGATCACTCTGAACTGGTAAATTTATGGTTAGATAAAAATTAATAAACAATTTGGTTATATTCAAAATCCTCAACTCTATATGGGTCTGAGGATTTTTTATTGTGATCTATAGCTCAGAAGTATTCATAGATTCCTTGATCTTTTCCCGATGAAGCAATATCAAAGGCGCAAAGAAATTTAATAATATACTGCTGTAAGGCGCAAGAAAATCAAAGATTTTCAGCAAAGGTTTTATAAAATAAATAAACAGCATTCAATTTTATCGGAGATAAAATCCTTGCGCCTTACAACATAAGAAAAAAAAACTTAGCGTCTTTGCGTTTTCCAATATCTCATAACTACCCCATTGATTCCTTGATCTTCTCTCGATGAAGAATCCCCCAGTTTACCAATGTTTCCGTCACCGGAAAAACAGACTTTCCATATTCAGTTACCGCATACGTTACGGTAATCGGTTTTGTATCCTGAATGGTTCTTGTAATCAAAAGGTTTGTTTCCAGTTCTTTTAATTCTTTGCTCAGCATTTTAGCAGAGATTCCTTCAATACTTCGTTCCAGTTTTTTAAAATGAATCATCTGATCCGGCCTGTTGGTCAGATACCGTAAAATCATCAGTTTCCATTTTCCTCCTAACACATCCAGACTGTCCCGCATCGCGAACAATTCTTCTGTACAGCTTGCTTCTCTTTCGATGCCGTTTTCTATGATTTTTGCCATAATAGTTTCATCAAGGTAACTAGTTACCATTAGTTAACTAGTAGCAAATATAAACTATTCCCTCTTTACATTTGTGTATCAAATAAAAACATATGAAAGCACTTATTTTAAATAAAAACGGAAAACTGGAGGACGGATTTACAGAACAGCCCAAACCTAAAAGCAATGAAGTTTTAATCCAGATTAAAGCAAGTGGTTTCAACCCCATCGATTATCAGATGCTGGAAAATGAATTGGAACGGAAACTGATCAGTTCCCCGATATTAGGAAGAGAATTGTCCGGAATTGTAACAGATAAAGGTTCCGAAGTTACAGAATTCAATATTGGTGATGAAGTATATTGTGGCAGCGGCTCTATGGGAAGCAACGGTACTTACGCTGAATATATTGCTGTTCCGGAAGCTATTGTTTCTTTGAAACCTGAAAATATTTCGTTTGAACAGGCAGCTGCTATTCCTTCCGCAGGGCTTACTTCTTCGCAGATCTTTAAACGCTTACAATTAAATCCGAAAAATACTGTCCTTGTGACAGGTGCAGCCGGAGGTGTGGGTTCATTTCTGATTAAACTTTTACTGGCACATAATATCCGACAGGTTATTGCGACCGTTGGCAATGAAGAAAACAGGCAGATGCTTATCAAATTAGGTCTGAAAGATCATCAAATCATTAATTACAGAGAGGAAAATCTTATTGAAAACATTTTAAAAGCCAATAACGATCAGCCTTTTGAATTTGGAATTGATCTGGTTGGAAACTCTATGTCTGAAGTGACAGCTGAAGTTTTAAAAATTAATGCAACTTATGTGGATGTGACCGCTTTAGTCACTAAAGATGCTCATGAAATGCTGTTCAACAAGGGAACTTTGATCATGAATATCTCCAATTATACCTATGGAATGATAAAAAAATATGAGTATTATAAAAACAGTTTACTAGAAATAAAAAGACTTATTGAAAACGGAACAATTCTTCCTCCTCAGCATAAACTCGTAGGAAACCTTTCTCTGAATACTGTTTTGCAGGCACATTCTATATTAAAAAAAAATCAGACCCAAGGGTATAAACTTATTATGAAACATTAATCTATGAACAAAATACCAAGACGAATCGTAACTGGAATTAAAGAAGGAAAATCGATTATTATTGAAGATCAACAGGTAGAAAACGCTGTGGAACATTTTCCCGGACTTATTATTTCAGATGTATGGAATACGCAGAAAATGCCGGCCAGCTTAGAACTTGAAACGAAAATTCCCAATACCGGATTTCCTCAAACTCCCAAAAACGGCACTTATTTCCGATATGTAGTAATCCCTCCGGATAAAGATCTAGGAGTAGAATGGAAAAAGAACGAACCTCACCCAATGATGCATCAAACACCAACACTGGATTACATTATTATCCTTTCCGGTGAGCTCTATCTCATCATGGAAGAAGGAGAAACGCTTCTGAAACCGGGAGATATCGTCATACAAAGAGGCACCAATCATGCATGGAGCAACCGTACTGATGAACCTTGTATTCAGCTGGCTGTTTTGATTGATGCTGATAATTAATTAAAAGATTTAATTATTTAAAAATTTAAAGATTGGGATCGTTCTCACAAATTTTAAAACTTCAACAAGCCAAAAAATCTGTGGCATCTGTGTAATCTGTGGGAAATAAATAAAATTTTGCTAGGTTAGAAAAATGCAAAGGCGCAAAGAAAAATAAATAATGTGTTGTTTTTTAAAGCGTAGAAAATCAAAGATTTTCAGCAAGAAATAATCTATAAAGTATCAGGAATATACAATTTTATCGCAGATAAAATCCTCGCGTCTTAAAACATAATAAAAGAAAAAAACTTTGCGCCTTTGCGTTTTCCAACAAAATCTCCCACTTACAAAGCAGAAATCTCCAACAGTTTCTGCTTCATTTTTTCAGGCGTCATCTGCCCTTCCTGATAATACACTAAGTTCTGATGCTTATCCAAAAATACCCACAAAGGATAAACAGGCTGGTTTTTATTCTTTGACAACGCCAGTGCCAATTCATGAATTCCAGAATTTCCATTTTGCAGATATTCAAACTCCTGATTCTGAAAGTGGATTTTCTCCTTTGTCTTCTCCGCTTCAAAATTGACGAAATAAAAATGGTCATTGATCATATTAACCAACTCTTTATCTTTACTTAAACGGAAGGACTCAATTTTACAAACCGAACACCAGTCCGTATAAAGATGGATTACAACCGGTTTAGGATTTTCTTTCTGCTGAACCTCAAGATCAGAAAAAGTGCCTGTCTTCATCTGAGACAGATAAAAACAGGGCACTAACATTAAAAATAAAGCTAATTTTTTCATTTTAAAGTATATTTTACTCCCAGAAAACCTCTGATCCCTTGCATCGGAGCATAGCCGTATGCCGTATCAAAAGTATAATGATTAGGATTGTTGATAGGATCATCAACATGCTTATCAAATGGGTCAAATGGTCTCATCAAAGGATCTTTAGGCCTGAAATTGAATAAATTTTTCATCCCGCAATACACTTCAAATCCGGATTTGAAACTCTTGGACACCTGAATATTGGCCAAAGAATACAATGGTGAATATTCAGGGCGGTAGTCATTCACCAGGACCGGAAGCCTCATAGGGCCGTAAAACTGTCCTGTAAAATCTATAGTCAGATTACTTGGAAACTTATACGTCAGGTTATACGTTCCACTCCACTTTGGAGCATGCAGCTGTTGTGTTTTTTGATTCTCATTATCAAATTTCTGATAGACATCCAGGTAAGTCACTCCCAGATTAACACTCAGAGGAAACTGAAAACTAAAATCCACATTCAGGGAAGCTCCTCTTGAAATTCCATATCCATGAAGGTTATCATAAATAATTTTATTAGGATCGGAATCAAAATCTCCTACAATTTTATTACTGAAATAGGTATAAAACGCAGACGCATCAAGATTCACCATTCGGTTACCGACAGGGATTTTCCAGATATAGTTCAGGTTTCCGTTAACAGATCTTTCCGGTTTCAGGTCAGATTTTACCACAACTTCTCTTGAACCTGTTAAGGCTGCGTGATCTTCCGTAAATAAATTTACCACTCTGAATCCTGTTCCAAAATTAAAACGTAAAGTATGATATGGATTAGGATTGAATTTCCATGCAAACCTTGGTGAATGTACAGAATGATGTACTTTATCGTAATCGTATCTGTAGCCAATCAACAAAGTATTTTTATCATTGATTTCCCACTGATCCTGGATAAAAGCTCCCCAGATTGGAGATTTCATCGGAGCATTGGTAATTCCGTCTGAAGCTAAAGTTCCCGGAGTGTTATCATCGTAAAAAGTTCTTTTGAAAGTAAGCCCGGCAGTGATATCATGCTTTCCGAAGCTTCTGTCCCAATAGGTCTGTACAAAAGCTACCTTTTGTGTTGCATTGAAAGGATTTGATCCATAAAAAGAGTTCTGATCATGATAATTATAAGAAAACTGAGTCACGATATGCTCTTTCATTGGCCATTCATACAAACCAAAAACTTCTGCCCTGTTGGTGTAAATACTTTCTCCATATACTTCATCACTTCCACGGAAAGATTTATTCCATTGCATTTCTCCCCCAAAACGGTCTTCATACAGATACCTCAAAGCAAAACTTGCCTGTCTGTTTTCTTTTCTCTTAAAGTTCCACTTGTTGAATACAGAAATTCTGCTTTGTAAAGTGGCATCCGTGAAATTATCTTTATTCTGATCTATTCTTTCCTGAAAACTGAAATAATTTAAACTTAATAATGAAGCGGCATTCTTCCCGACATTAAACTTGGTAGAAAGATCCAGATTATTTTCAAACCAGCTCGATGTCATCAGGTCCACACTTAATTTAGGAGCAGTCAAAGCATTTTTGGTGATAATATTGATCACTCCTCCCATGGCTTCAGAGCCATAAATTGATGAAGCTGGCCCTTTCACTACTTCAATCCTGTCTACCAGACTATTGGGAATCCCACTCAGGCCATACACTGTAGATAGTGAACTTACAATGGGCATTCCGTCAATCAGAATCATGGTATAAGGACCTTCCAATCCGTTAATGTGAATATCTCCCGTATTACACACGGAACAGTTCAGCTGAGGTTTTACACCGTTTACCATCGCAATCGCCTCAAAAATGCTGGGAGTAGGATTTTTCTGGAAAAATTTCTGACTGTAGATCTCTACGGCAACAGGACTTTTAGACCTGCTCATTGGTTTTATAGTTCCGGTAACCACTACATCCTCAATGTTACTTGTCTTAAATTCCCTCTTCATAACTTTTGCAGAATCCAGATTTTTAGTCTGTTGTAAACTCAAGCTGTCTGTCTCCTGCGCAAAACAATAGGTTGATAAAAAAGTAATAGAAAATAATATTCGCTTCATGAAATTAAAATTGTTAGACAAATCTAACAATTATTTTTCAAATACAAAACTTAATCTAAAAATATAGGTTGAGCCAATTCGTGAAAAATGATTAAATTTGAGAAACTACATATCAAAGTAAAATGAGATATCATCAATTGGGAAATATCCCACCAAAAAGGCATACGATCTTTAAGTCTCCGGAAGATAAATTTTACTATGAGCAGCTTTTCGGAACAGAAGGCTTCCATGGTATTTCTTCACTGTTATATCATATCCACCGCCCCACTCAGATTAAATCTATCGGTGAACCGAAAGATGTTACTCCCAAAATAGCTGTGGAAAAAAATGTTGCTCCGAGAATGTTTAAGGGAATGAACGTCACTCCTGAAAATGATTTCATGGACAGCCGAAAGATCCTTTTGATGAACAACGACCTGAAAATGGGATTGGCAAAGCCAAGAAAATCGATGGATTATTTCTACAAAAATGCTGAGTGTGATGAGCTTTTGTATGTTCATAACGGTACAGGGATTTTAAAAACATTTGTAGGTGATCTTGAATTTGTAACCGGAGATTATCTTATTATTCCGAGAGGAACCATTTATCAGGTAGAGCTGAAGTCTGATGATACAGTCTTTTTTGTATTAGAAAGCCATTCTCCTATTTATACTCCGAAAAGATACAGAAATGAATTCGGGCAGCTATTGGAACATTCTCCATTCTGTGAAAGAGATATGATTGCTCCTACTTATAAAGAACCCATCGATGAAAAAGGAGAATTCTTAATTAAAGTAAAAAAAGAAAACCAGATTACCGACTTCATCTATGCTACTCACCCGTTCGATGTGGTAGGCTGGGACGGCTATTTTTATCCTTATAAATTCAATATTAAAAACTTTGAACCGATTACCGGGAGAATTCACCAACCACCACCGGTTCACCAGAATTTTGAAGGACATAATTTCGTAGTATGTTCATTCTGCGCAAGAATGTATGATTATCATCCACAGGCAATTCCGGCACCATACAACCACTCCAATATTGATTCTGATGAGGTATTGTTCTATACAGAAGGAGATTTCATGAGCCGTAACCATATTGATCTGATGGATTTCACCCTTCACCCGGGAGGAATTGTACACGGACCTCACCCTGGTGCTATGGAAAGAAGTATCGGTAAAAAATTCACGGAAGAATATGCCGTAATGGTAGACCCTTTCCGTCCTTTAAAAATTACTGAAGAAGCTTTAAAAGTAGAAGATCCTTCTTATAAAACTTCATGGTTAGAATAAAACAGTAAAAATTATCAATAAAGTATTACTGAATACATACAAAAGACGCTTTAAATCCTTTATTTAAAGCGTCTTTTTTTGTAAATTTGTAAGGTATGGTTAACATATTTAACCATCATTATTTTTCATAACGCATCCTAAGTAATGGTGGTTTAAAACAAAATCAATATTACATGTTAGAAAGAATCAGATTAGAAAGTTTACACCAAAAGGTAACAACAGCTGAAAACGCTGTAAAAATCATTAAAGACGGTATGACCATTGGGTCCAGCGGCTTTACAAAAGCAGGTGACAGCAAGGCTATTTTGCCGGCACTTGCAGAAAGAGGAAAAACAGAAGACCTTAAAGTCACTTTGATGACCGGAGCTTCACTAGGGCACGGTACTGACGGAAAGCTGGCAGAAGCCAATGTTCTGAAGAAAAGAATGCCGTTTCAGGTAGATCCTGTCTTAAGAAACAAAATCAACAGCGGTGAGATTCTCTTCATCGACCAGCATTTGAGTGAAAGTGCCGAGCTTCTCCACACCAAAAATCTTCAGAGCATTGATGTAGCCATTATTGAAGCTGCCTATATTGAAAGAGATGGAAGCATTGTTCCTACCACTTCTGTAGGTAATTCCGTGACTTTTGCAGCTTTGGCTAAGAAAGTCATCATTGAAATCAATACAGAGATTCCTGAAGAAGTATATGGTATCCATGATATCTACCAGGCAGAAGATTATCCGTACAGAAATGTTATTCCTATTGTTGCCCCATGGAACAAAATCGGGAGAAAAAGCATCCCTGTAGATCCTGAAAAAATTGAGGCTATTGTATTTACCAATCGTAAAGACAGCCCGGCAGATATCGCAGAACCGGATGAAAAGACAACAGCCATCGCCAAACACCTTCTTGCCTTCTTTGAAAATGAAGTTCTTTTGGGACGCCTTACAGACCGATTGCTTCCTCTTCAGGCAGGTATCGGTAAAGTAGCCAACGCGGTTCTTACAGGATTCAAAGACAGTAATTTTTATGATCTGACGATGTTTTCCGAAGTACTTCAGGACAGTACATTTGATCTGATAGATTCCGGTAAACTGAGTTTCGCCTCCGCATCATCCATTACCGTATCTCAGGAATGTTATGAAAGAGTGCTGGGAAATCTTTCAAAATATAAAGACAAATTTGTTCTAAGGCCTCAGAATATTTCCAATACTCCGGGATTGATCCGAAGATTGGGAGTAATAGCCATCAATACTGCTATTGAATTCGATATCTATGGAAACGTAAACTCTACCCATATCGGAGGAACGAAAATCATGAATGGAATTGGAGGTTCCGGAGACTTCGCAAGAAATGCTTATTTAAGTATTTTTGTGACTCAGGCAGCTTCAAAAGGTAACAATATCTCTCACGTTCTTCCCATGGTTTCTCATACAGACCATACGGAACATGACGTAGATATTCTGGTAACGGATGTCGGTTTGGCCGACTTAAGAGGGCTGGCACCAAGAGAAAGAGCACAGAAAATCATCGACAATTGTGTTCATTCGGATTATAAGGAAGAACTACAATCCTATTTTGACAGAGCCTGTGAAAAAGGAGGTCATACCCCACACTTACTGCAAGAAGCATTCAGCTGGCATCTGCGGTTTGCAGAAACAGGAAGTATGAAACAGAAAACAGTTTTTGAAACTGCCAATTAACCTGAGTTTGGTTTAAGCAAAATTTTAAAATAATTGACCGTCATTTACTTTATCTAAGTTTAATGGCGGTTTTTTTTTGAATAAATAATTATTTTTTGGAATAAATTATATATTTCGGAATTAATTTTTAAATTTAAAAGATTTTAAAAGCGTACTCCGAAAAGCTATACGAGTAGGAAAAACTAAAAACAATAATAACTTATGAAAAATCTAAAAAAAATGAAGAGAAACGAGCTGAAAAATGTAAAAGGAGGAGATAATCCAACACGTGTCGTTTGTATTCAACTTATGAATCAGTTTGTAGAAGCATTTCCTGAAGATTTTTGCTATAATCCGGAAAATTCGACTCATACGGTATGCGTATGTAAAAGACTTTATGGTTTATAATACATGATAAAAATATAATTATCATACACTTAAAATATTTGTAAGATTCTTACAATAAAATGATAAACAAAAAGAACTGAATGCCAATGCATTTGGTTCTTTATTTTTTAGTTTAGTTCCATCCATCCTATATGATAAATGTCTTTCCAATATCTTTAAAATATTTGAAAATGTATTATTATAAAGATTATCTTTGAAAGAATAGAAGTATTTTTGAGGCAGAAAAATACTCTTAACACCCTTTTAAAAAAGATAAAATATGAATAATTACATCAGTGCAGAAGAGGCAATATATACGATAAAAAGTGGAAACCGTGTATTTTTCCACGGCAGTGCTTGTACTCCCAATTATCTGATTGATGAACTGGCAAGACAGGCTGGACGATTACAAAATGTGGAAATGGTTTCTATTACCCAGCAGGGAAATGTGGAAATTGCAAAACCAGAGTACAAAGACAGCTTTTTCATCAATTCTTTATTTGTTTCTACGCCTGTACGTGATGCTGTGAATTCTGACAGAGGAGACTTTGTGCCGGTATTTCTAAGTGAAATTCCTATTTTATTCAGAAAAAATATTTTACCACTGGATGTAGCGATCGTCACAGTTTCTCCACCGGATAAACATGGTTTCTGTACACTGGGAACTTCCGTGGATATTGCAAGAGCAGCCGTGGATACAGCCAAGATTATTGTGGCCATTGTCAATCCAAGAATGCCCAGAACCCATGGTGATGGAATGCTTCATATCAGCAGAATCCACAAGCTCGTTTGGCATGAAGAAGAACTTCCAACAGTAGACTATGGATCAAAAGTAGGGCCTGAAGAAATGCTTGTCGGAAAAAATGTAGCTGAGCTGATTGAAGACAGATCTACCCTTCAAATGGGTATTGGTACAATTCCAGATGCTGTTTTGAAATGTCTTACCAACCATAAAGACCTGGGAATCCATACAGAAATGCTGAGTGACGGTGTTATTGACCTTATTCAGGATGATGTAATCAACAATAAGTACAAAGGCTACAACGATAACAAAACTATAACAAGTTTCTGTTTCGGAACCCGAAAACTCTATGATTATGTGGATGACAATACCGTGTTTGCGTTCAGAGATGTAAGTGAAGTCAATTTCCCTATCAATATCATGAGAAACAAGAAAATGGTAGCCATCAATTCCGCCATTGAAATAGACCTTACGGGACAGGTATGTGCAGATTCTATCGGAACCATGCAATACAGCGGAATCGGAGGTCAAATGGACTTTATGCGTGGAGCCGCTTTAAGTGACGATGGAAAACCTATCATAGCCATTACCGCAAGAACGAAAAAAGGAATTTCCAGAATCGTTCCTTTTCTTAAACAGGGAGCTGGTGTAGTAACAACCAGAGGTCATATCCACTATGTCGTTACTGAATACGGAACAGCTTACCTGTATGGAAAAAATCTCCGCCAGCGAGCACAGGAGCTCATCAGTATAGCCCATCCGGATGACAGAGAAATGCTGGAGAGAGCTGCTTTTGAAAGATTTAAACATTGACAATCAATCATAAAAGACCTCAAAACGGTTTTTTAACCGGGGACTTAAAAATAAATTTTGAATTCATCACCATATAATGATCAAAAAACATTAATAATTTGGCAGTATATTTGATAAAACTCTTTCAAAAACAAGGAAATTGAAAACTATATATAATTCGATACGAGAAGAAGTGGTAAAGCATTCCAAAGTAAGGAATTCTGTTTTGGGGAATGTGAATGAATGGAAGAGAAGCCATTATATTATTCTTTCTGAAATTATTAAGGATGAGCTTTCTGAAGCAGAGGAACTGAAAGGAGGAAAGAAATTTGAAATTGGAAATACGATTTCCCATGTTACTCTTCAGCGTTTTTTTGAAAACGATTACCAGGATAAAACCCATAGTGATCTCAGGTTTCTGAAAACACTGGATAAAATATGTATTTTTTTAGGGCACAAAGACCTTAACGATTATATTCTTACGATAAGATACAAGAAACAGGGCGATGAGGAAACTGACGACCAGTCCTATCTTACCCAGATGGTGTACGATTACTGTGCAGCAGCTTTTGAGTTTTACAAACTGTTTCCCACCCATAATACGGAACTCTTAAAAGGTCTGGTATTTGATGATTCTCCTTTTTTGGAAAGAGCTTCACAATTCAGTAAAGAGCTGTGTGATAAAGATTTTCATCTGGTTACCAAAAACAACAGATCCAACTACGAAGTTTTTGACATACATGTTGTTACCGATGAGCCCGATAAAAAAATATTAGAATCCCAGGAATTCTGGAATCTTCTCTTCAAAGTGGGAGAAACAGGAGAGGAACATTTTGTGAATCAGCTGAGTACCCAAATCTATTTTATAAAAAAATAAATAACACCTGGAAAATCTGGGATAATTATAATCCCGATGCAGGAATGCTCAACAGAAAAATTGAGACTATCTAAAATAAGAAAGCCGTAGAGAGTATCTACGGCTTTCATGTTTCGAAATATTTTTTTCATTTGTCTTTTGTATAACAAATGTAGTCAGCCTATTTTAAACTTAAGAAACTTAAATATACTTAAGTAAACTCTTCTTTAACGTTATGTTAAATATATTCAATGAATCCGTGGTAATATTTTCGCGATATCTAAGAATTTTGTAATTTGCATACCAATAAAATAAAAGTAAAAGAGAAAATATGTCAACACTTACATTTGCCGAGAAAATAGCTCAAGCAGAAAATTTCTTACCGATTAACGGTACAGATTATATTGAGTTTTATGTAGGAAATGCAAAACAGGCTGCCCATTATTACAAAACCGCTTTCGGTTTTCAGTCTGTAGCTTATGCCGGTCCTGAAACAGGAGTAAGAGACCGCGCATCTTATGTACTTCAACAGGGAAAAATCAGATTGGTATTAACTACCGGATTAAAGTCTGACTCTCTTATCAGCGAGCACGTAAAAAAACATGGTGACGGAGTAAAAATTTTGGCACTTTGGGTAGATGACGCTTATGCAGCTTTCGAAGAAACAACTAAAAGAGGAGGAAAACCTTATTTAGAGCCTGTAACGTTAACTGATGAGCATGGTGAGGTAAGAATGTCCGGTATCTACACGTATGGAGAAACCGTTCACATGTTTGTGGAAAGAAAAAATTACAACGGAGCTTTCATGCCTGGATATGAAAAGTGGGAAAGTGATTATAAGCCTGAAGAAGCAGGTTTATTATATGTAGACCACTGTGTAGGAAATGTTGACTGGAACAGAATGATCCCAACTGTAGAATGGTACGAAAAAGTAATGGGGTTTGTAAACATACTTTCTTTTGATGACAAGCAGATCAACACAGAATATTCTGCATTGATGTCTAAAGTAATGTCAAACGGAAACGGATATGCAAAATTCCCTATCAACGAACCTGCAGAGGGTAAAAAGAAATCTCAGGTAGAAGAATATCTTGATTTCTATGAAGGTGAAGGGGTACAGCACATTGCTGTAGCCACGAAAGATATTATCCACACCGTAACGGAATTGAAAAAACGTGGTGTTGAATTCCTTTCTGCTCCACCAGAGGCTTATTACGATATGGTTCCTGAAAGAGTAGGTCATATTGATGAAGATCTTAAAAAACTTCAGGATTTAGGTATACTTATTGATCATGATGAAGAAGGATACTTGTTACAGATTTTCACAAAACCTGTAGAAGACCGTCCTACTCTATTCTTCGAAATTATTGAAAGACACGGTGCACAGAGTTTTGGTGCCGGAAACTTCAAAGCTTTGTTCGAAGCATTAGAGAGAGAACAGGAAAGAAGAGGTAATCTTTAATTTTACATTAAAAAATATAAGTTTTGTCAGGATACAGTATTCTGGCAAAACTTTTTTATAAAACACACTATATGAGAAAACTTTTAATAGGAACTTTCCTTCTGGGAACACTGGGACTTCAAGCTCAGTATGGAACCCTGAATGAAATCCTTAATCGACTTGAGCAAAGAAAAGGCATCAATCAGCATCTTGAAAATGTAAATATTGACAACAAAAAGTTTGTTTTCATTAAAGATGAAGCCGATCATACAGAACGGGACTTTATTATAATCAAAGGGAATAATGCCACTTATGTAGAAGTTTTCGATGATAAAGCAACAGGAGAAAGCAGCTCTAATGTTTTCACCGGTGATATTATCAGAAAAAAAAATATTATTTCTTTACGGGCAGATATGCTTGAAAATAAAAAAATCCCAATGCCTGTCACCAAAACCTTATTGCTGACACAACAGGATAATATTCTGTACCTCATCGATGTCAATACCAGAGACAGATGGATTGATGAAGCATCTTACTCAAAAAAGACAAAATAAATGTTCCGGGGAATTCCTCTGGAGAATCTTTAATCTAACTAAAATCTAAACTTATGAAATCATTTGTAGACTATTCCTCAAATTCGGATTTTTCTATACACAATATTCCTTTCGG
This sequence comes from Chryseobacterium sp. Marseille-Q8038, assembly GCF_965111995.1. Taxonomy (NCBI): domain Bacteria; kingdom Pseudomonadati; phylum Bacteroidota; class Flavobacteriia; order Flavobacteriales; family Weeksellaceae; genus Chryseobacterium; species Chryseobacterium sp. Marseille-Q8038. The sequence continues at coordinate 2,632,640 of NZ_CBCOPN010000001.1, forward strand.
AGTCGCAGTTTTTAACAAAGAATATATCGGATGCTGTACAAGAATCGGAGATCAGGTAATTGATCTTGCTACGTTGTACGATCTTGGTTATTTTGAAGATATTGAAGGATTAGACGACAATGTTTTTGAAGCGTATACCATCAATGAATTTATCGAGCTGGGTAAACCGGTTACCAATGCTGTTCGTACCAAAATTCAAACATTATTACAGGAAGGGTCTATTTTATCAAAAGATCAGAAAACCATTGAAGAAGCTTTCTATGATCTTGATAAAGTAAAAATGATGATGCCTGTTCACATCCCGAACTACACCGATTTCTACAGCAGCATTGAACATGCTACCAACGTAGGAAAAATGTTCCGTGATCCTGCAAATGCCCTATTGCCAAACTGGAAACATTTACCAGTTGGTTACCATGGAAGAGCCTCTTCTATCGTAGTTTCCGGAACTGAGATCAACCGTCCGAAAGGTCAGATGAAACCTGCAGATGTGGAGAAACCCTTTTTCGGACCTTGCAAACAGCTTGACTTTGAATTGGAAATGGCTTTTATCCTCAACAGAAATACAGAGATGGGAGAAAGTATCTCTACTAAAGATGCTGAAGATGCCATTTTCGGAATGGTAGTTTTCAACGACTGGTCTGCAAGAGATATCCAATCATGGGAATATGTTCCACTAGGGCCATTCCTTGCCAAAAACTTCGGTTCATCTATTTCTCCATGGGTAGTTACCCTTGAAGCTTTGGAGCCATTCAGAACAGCTTCTCCAACTCAGGATCCTGAAGTATTGGAGTATTTACAATTCGAAGGTGATAAAAACTACGATATCAACCTTGAAGTATATATCCAGCCCGAAAAAGGAGATCATAACCTGATCTGCGAAAGCAACTACAAACACATGTACTGGAATATGACCCAGCAACTGGCACACCACACCGTAAACGGATGTAATGTAGAAGTAGGAGACCTATATGCCAGCGGTACTATTTCCGGAAGTGATCCAAAATCTTTCGGATCTATGCTTGAGCTTACATGGAGAGGACAGAATCCTTTATCATTAAGCAACGGAGAAGAAAGAAAATTCATCGAAGACAATGATACGGTTACCATGAAAGCATGGGCTGAAAAAGATGGTGTAAGAGTAGGTTTCGGAGAAGTTTCCGGTAAAATTATTCCAACCCTTTAATAACTATTTAAACACTTTAGTTTTTAAGTTACATAAATATGATAAAATTAAGTTCACTTTAGTTTTTTGAAAATCTACGATTTTCGTTCTTTCCTTCATTATGATTACTCAAAAAATAATTAATGATCTGTCTTATAAAATTGTTGGAGCTTGCATTGAGGTCCATAAATTAGCAGGTCCTGGACTATATGAAGGTCTATATCACCAATGTCTGGAAAAAGAATTTAAATTATTAGGTTTAAAATACCAAAGTGAACTTGAAATACCATTTTCCTATAAAGGAAGCTATATAGATTGCAAATTAAAATGCGACTTTTTGATTGAAGATCTGATTGTTTTAGAAATAAAATCAGTTGCTGAAATTCATCAGATTCATAAAGCACAAACTATGAATTATATGAATCTATTAAAGCTGCCTCGCTCAATTTTAGTTAATTTCAATGTTACCAATCTTTATCACGAAGGCTGTGAATCCTTTGCTTCTAAATTATTTAAAGAACTTCCCAAAGAATGAAAATCGTAGATTTTCAAACTTAAGTGCTCTTCATTAAGGCGCTACCATAATAACTAAAATAACTTAAGTGTTAAAAGCAAAAATATGAAAACAGTAATCCCTTCCGAGATAACCTCCGTACAACTACAGACCATCATGCAGACTGCCGTTTCACCACGTCCGATTGCACTGGCTTCTACTGTAGATAAAGACGGCAATAATAACTTATCTCCGTTCAGTTTTTTTAATATGTTCAGTACTGTTCCACCTATCCTGATCTTTTCACCATCAAGGAGAGTACGTGACAATACAACAAAGCATACACTGGAAAATGTTCTTGAAGTACCCGAAGTAGTCATTGGAACAGTGAATTTTCCAATTGTACAGCAGATATCTTTAGCTTCTACAGAATATGAAACCGGAGTCAATGAATTTATCAAATCCGGACTTACCATGAAAGATGCAGATTTTGTACAGCCTAAACTGATTGAAGAATGTCCTGTCAACTTTGAATGTAAAGTTTTAGAGGTAAAACCATTGGGAGATCAGGGTGGTGCCGGAAATCTGGTGATCTGTGAAGTTCAGAAAATCCACATCAGAGAAGAATATCTGAATGAAGCAGGAAATCTGGATCAGAAAAAACTGGATATGGTAGCCCGTTTAGGCAGTAACTGGTATTCCAGAAGCAATGAAAACAGTCTTTTTGAAGTACCGAAACCTTTGGTCACAAAAGGAATTGGTTTTGATCTTTTACCTGATTCTATCAAATACAGCAAAGTATTTACAGGAAACGACCTTGGGATGCTTGCCAACACAGAGGTTTTACCTGCGGGTAACTTCCATGCTGATGAAAACATTCACATAGAGGTTCAGAAACTACTTCTGGACAGCAAAATTGAAGAAGCATGGGTTTTACTCACTATGCAATAAAAAAGCGGCCTGAAATTTCAGGCCGCTTTTTTATTGTATGCAGGAAGTCAGAAGCGGGAGGCTGGAAGTTCATAAAGTCTTCTGAATAACTTTTCTCCAAATTAATGATCTTTTGGAAAACAGTTCTATTTTGATTTCAATAGATAAGGAACACCGTTAATGGCTTCCAGCTTCTATCTTCCAGCTTCCCAACTTATATTACTTCGTTTTCAATGCTTCAGAAACAACAATTTTCCCTTTTTCAGCAAAGTCAGTTATCTTACCATTTTTATCAATGGAAACATTCAGATTATCATTTTTAGCATCGTAAAAAATACTTGTAGCATATCCCGGACAGTCATGCTGCTTACATCCTGTCAGTTTATAAATTCCATTTTCCGAAGCCACAGGACTTTCTACATTGAAATTCTTTACCATTTCATCATATTGAGCTCCTACCAGCTTTTTCAGTCTTTCTGTAATACTTTTATCTTCAAAAAATTTAATATCATGAGGGTATTTCCCTACATTTTTAGTAATAATCCGAGCAGACGTAGCAGAAGGTGGTGGTGGTGCAACAGAGTCACTTTTTGGAGTGGACACGGAATCTTTAGGCATTACTGTAGCCAGAGTATCTGTGCTTGTTGAAGATTCTGTTTTAGTTTCTTTTTTACAGGAAACGACACACAATGTAAGCGCGAATGCGCCCGCAATAACTTTTTTCATAATTATACTGATATGGTGGTTAATTTATAATAACGGAGTTTTATCTGTTTTATTTCAATTTTTCCTTGATAAAATCAATACATTTTTCGGTTACAGTATGCAGATCCTTTGGTAGATCTTTTTCTGACCATGGTTCTTTTGCTCCGAAAGTATGGTTGGCATTTTCAATCAGAAACAGTTCAGAATTCGGGTGAAGAATATGAAGATGTTCCGCCTGTTTCACCTCTACCGCTTCATCGTCTGTTCCATGAATAATAAGCATATGAGCTTTAGCCATCTCTGTAGCCCGCTCTACATCAAAACGATGAATATTGTTCTCATAATCTTCATAAAACTGATAATAATGAGGCATTTCCTGTTTTGTACGGCCGTTCAGCGCATAATATACTCCATTATTTTTCCAGTTCTCAAAAGCTTCTCCTTTTGGAAAACGATCTAATGTGTCTACACTGGCCAATGTAATCAATCCGTTGATTCTCTCGTCTTCAAAGGTTTTAATAATAGAAATCCCTCCTCCTCTGCTATGTCCTATCAAAACAATCTTTTCCCCATCCACATGAGGATTCCCACTAAAATGATCAATGACCACACCAAGGTCAGAAAGCTCTTTAGAATAATTGTTATGACCAAAGGCTTCAAGATCTGCAAAGTCTAGCGGATCAGCAACCGTAGTTCCATTATGGGAAAAATTAAACTTAACGAAGAAAAAACCTGCTTCTGCAAATTTTTCAGCCATCAGATTCCAGGCTCCCCAATCTTTATACCCTTTATATCCGTGAACAAATATGATCAGGGGAAATTTTTCTGTGGTGTCTTTATAAAAAACATCAGCAAGAAAACCTTTTGTTTCTTTATTTTCTAAGTATATATTCTTTTCAATAATCAAATTCATAATATAATTAAATTTTGTTTAATAATATTTATATTTATAACCATAATCTAAACTGAAATTTATGAAAAAAACTCTACTTTTTTTATTTTTAATTACTTTTTCTTTACTCCTCAGCCAGACCACCAAAAGGGTCTTCTTTATTGGAAACAGCTACACGTATGTTAATAATCTGCCTGGGCTTATCCAAAGTATTGCGGCTTCTAACGGAGATGTACTGGAACATCATAGCCAGACTCCGGGAGGCGCTACCCTACAGAACCATGCCAATAATCCCAATGTTGCTTCGGACATTAATCAGGGAAACTGGGATTATGTGGTATTGCAGGAACAAAGCCAGCTGCCATCATTTCCTTATTCTCAGGTTCAAAACGAGGTATATCCTTTTGCTCTTCAACTTTCAAATCTTTTTAAAAATGCAAATGCATGTGGAAATGTAATATTTTACATGACCTGGGGCCGTAAAAATGGAGATGGAACCATCTGCCCGGGCTGGCCATCTGTCTGTACATATCAGGGAATGGATGATTTGATCTATGCACGCTACATGGAAATGGCAATGAATAATGAAGGGATTATCTCTCCTGTAGGTAAGGTTTGGAGAACGATCCGAGAACAGAATCCGGCTATTGAACTGTATGATCAGGACGAATCACATCCGAGTTACATTGGTTCTATGGCTGCAGCATATACATTTTACACTATTATATTTAAAAAAGATCCCACACAGATTCCTTTTAACGGGAACCTTAGTCCGGCACAGGCTCAATTGATTAAAGATATTGTTAAAACAGAGGTATATAATCAGCCTGGTAAATGGTATGTAACGAACAATGATGTTCACAGCAGATTCACCTATCAGATGAATGGAGCAGGAACCGTTCAATTTACCAATACCACACAGAATGCAGCCAACTATTCATGGGATTTTGGTGACGGAACGACTTCTACCCTGGAAAATCCGGCACACACCTATACTACAGGCGGAAATTATAATGTAAAACTTACAACAGATGCGTGTGGAGCCACTACGACCAAAACGAAACTGGTAGTTGTAAGCACATTAAATACCACAGAAACACTACTGGAGAACGGAATTCAAATTTATCCAAATCCGGCTCTGGAACATATTGACATTGTTTCTAAAAAGAAATTTGAAGTAATTTCACTTACAGAAGCCTCAGGAAAAATTATGCCTTATCGTTTGAATAAGACAGAGACTGGCTACCGTATTTCACTTCAGCATTTAACGAGTGGTGTTTATTTCCTTCAATATAAAACAGGCGAAAAGGAGCTCACTAAAAAAATAATTAAAAAATAACCTTATTTTTGCTTCATGCAGAATTTAAGAACTGTAACCGTGATGCGTTACATTCTGCCACTGAGAGAGGGAGGATCTCTTCCCGCCCTGGCAGAAGCTGATGATGATTTCAAATATGTATTAAAATTCCGTGGTGCAGGCCATGGAGTAAAAATGCTGATCTCCGAACTTATAGGCGGAAAGATTACGGAAGCTTTAGGACTTAAAATTCCTGAATTAGTTTTTGTAAATCTTGATGCTGATTTTGGGAGAACGGAAGCCGATGAAGAAATACAGGATCTTCTGAAACATTCTGAAGGCCTGAATCTCGGGCTGCATTATCTTTCCGGTTCTATTACCTATGACCCGGGAGTAAGTGTAGATCCGCTTCTGGCTTCAAAAATAGTATGGCTGGATGCATTCATTACCAACATCGACCGTACTTTTAAGAACACCAATATGCTGATGTGGCATAAAGAACTTTGGATCATTGATAATGGTGCTTCATTCTATTTCCACCACTCATGGCAGAATTTTGATGCAGCAGCAAAGACACCTTTCAAATATGTAAAAGACCATGTGCTTCTTCCTAAAGCAAAAATGCTTGACGAAGCAGATACGTTTGCTCATGAAATCCTGAATGATGCTCTTTTCAGAGAAATTGTCAATATGATTCCTGAAGACTGGTTGCATTGGAATGATGCCGATGAAACACCCGATGAAATCCGTGAGATCTATTTTCAGTTTATGAAAACCAGATTAGAAAATTCTCAAATCTTTGTAAACGAAGCGAAAAATGCAAGAGGATAAAATATATGAATACGCGGTAATACGCCTGGTGCCCAAAGTTGAAAGAGAAGAGTTTTTCAATATCGGACTGGTGATGTTTTCTAAGAAGGAAAAATTCATCAAAGCGGAATTCTATCTGTGTCCGGACAAATTCAAACTGATGCACAGTAAGCTTGATTATGATGATATTATCCACAATCTGGAAAGCTTTCAGAAAATTGCGAATGGAGATAAAGATGGTGGCCCTATTGCTTTTCTGGATATTCCGGAACGCTTCCGCTGGCTTACGGCTGTAAGAAGTTCTGTGGTACAGACCTCAAGACCTCATCCTGGAAAGTCCAAAGATCTGAATACTACTTTTGGTAAGCTTTTTGAGGAGTTAGTAAAATAACACATCCTTAAAAATTTATTATGAATTCATCGATAAACAACATATCAATCTACAGGTTTTTCACAAACCTGTTTTTTGTTTTATTTTTAGGTTTTTCTAATTTATTTTTTTCCCAGAACTTTTCACAAGTACAGGTTAAAACACCTCCAGTAAAAAGTACAGTACTTCCTAGTATAGCCAATCTGTCTGAGGATATTGTATATAAAACCAATAAAAAAGGAAAATCTCTTGCTCTGGATTTATATATTCCTAAAAATGTTGCCACTGAAAAAATACCTGTACTGATCTATGTTCACGGAGGTGGATGGATTGAAGGCGATAAAGTAGTTCATGCAGACAATTATCTGGAAACCACTGTTGAAAAATTATTGGCAAAGCAATATGCCGTGATCAGCATTAATTATACACTGCTGAATGACAGTACTCATTTTCCATTGCCTCTGGAAGATACCAAAGATGCTATCAGATGGGTAAGAAAAAATGCAGATAAATATCATTTCGATACCCATAATATAGGTCTGTTCGGAGCTTCAGCCGGAGCTCACCTTTCCCTGATGGCGGCTTATACTCCCGACAATACCTATCTGGGAAGTCCGGAGCTTTCGTCTTATTCTGCCAAAGTAAATTATGTAATTGATCATTATGGTCCTGCTGATCTCAACAAACTTTTCCATACAAGACTAGGAACAATTCCGATGGGAATGATCGGGTTGATGTCCAAAAAAATAGTCGGTTTACAGGAAAATCTGGTGAAAGGAATTTCCGGATATGATATCAGAAAAGATCAGGACAGAGCTATTGATTACCTTAAAACCCTATCTCCAGTTAATTTTGTTTCGGGAGGAGTTCCAACTTTAATTGTTCAGGGCAATAATGACAAAATTGTTCCGTTAAACCAATCTAAAAAACTTCACAGAAAATTAAACAGAGCCAAAATACAAAACGCTCTCATCATTGTTAATGGCGGAGTACATGGTTTTGGAACAACTGATAAAGCTTATCTGGACAAAATTACTGATGAAATGGTGGATTTTGTTCTTTCACAAAAGAAGTAATATACATTAATCTATTCAATTATAATTCAAATAACTATAAATCAATATAATAGAATACAATACAACAAAAAATTTGCTAGATTGATATACATATTGATATTTTTTCATTGAGAATTAATTACCTTGGCTATTGTTTAAATTATTAACAACAAAAACACCAATAAATTAATTATTTATCAATAAAAATAAGCAATATGGAATCTTTAAACAATATCAATACGCTTACTCTCATATTTGTATCTGTTCTTATTTTTGCGATAGCTTACCGTTTCTATGGTATTTTTATTGCCAATAAAGTCCTCCGGCTCAACGACCAGAATACCACCCCTGCAGTGGAATTTGCAGATGGTAAAGATTATGTTGCAACCAATAAAAATGTACTTTTCGGACATCATTTTGCCGCTATTGCTGCTGCCGGACCTTTGGTAGGGCCTGTTCTTGCTGCACAGTTCGGATATCTTCCCGGCGCTTTATGGATACTGATAGGATGCGTACTGGGTGGCGGAGTACATGATATGATCGTACTTTTTGCTTCAGTAAGGCATAAAGGACAGAGTCTTGCGACTATCGCCTCTAAAGAAATCGGAAAAACAACAGGAACTGTAGCAGGTTTTGCCATCCTTTTTATTTTGATTCTCACATTGGCAGGATTGTCTCTGGCTTGTATCAATGCAATGCATGAGGCTTCATGGTCTCTTTTTACCGTTGTAATTACCATGCCCATTGCCATCATTATGGGACTGATTATGCGCTATAAAAAGAACAGCGTTCTGTTTGCCAGTATCCTTGGTGGAATCCTCCTGATTGCCGGAATTATCGGGGGACATACGCTCATGCAGAATCCTACGATGAATGGTTTATTTTCATGGGATATTAAAACAATTTCTATTGCAATTCCTTTGTATGGCTTTATTGCGTCTGTATTACCGGTTTGGCTTCTTTTAGTTCCTAGAGATTATCTTTCAACCTATTTAAAGATCGGAACTATTATTATGCTGGCTATCGGGGTAATTGTTATTCATCCTACGATACAGATGCCTGCTATTACAGCTTTTGTGAATGGTGGCGGCCCTATTATTGGCGGCCCTGTACTTCCTTTTATCTTTATTGTGATTGCCTGTGGCGCCATTTCCGGATTTCATGCTGTGATTGCTACAGGAACCACTCCGAAAATGCTTAACAAAGAGAGAGAAATTCTTTTCGTTGGATATGGAGCAATGCTTGTGGAAGGTTTTGTAGCCTTAATGGCACTTATTGCTGCCTGTACGCTAATGCCTGGTGATTATTTTGCCATCAATACTCCAAAAGAAGCTTATGATTCATTTCTTGCAGCCCATCCGTCACTACACGGAGTAGATATTGATTATTACTCACAGAAAATTGGTATTGATCTTTATGGCAGAACCGGAGGTGCTGTATCGCTGGCTGTAGGAATGGCTCATATTTTCAATAAAATCCCGTACATGGATCAGCTGACAGCTTATTGGTATAATTTTGCCATTATGTTTGAAGCAGTATTTATTCTTACCGCTATTGACGCGGGAACAAGGGTGGGACGCTTCTTTTTACAGGAAATGCTGGGGTCAGTAGTTCCAAAATTCAATGATAAAAACTGGATTCCGGGAATTATTATCAGCAGTATTCTTTTCACTTTTGCCTGGGGATATCTGGTATATACCGGAAATGTAAACAGTATCTGGCCATTATTTGGAATCAGTAATCAGCTACTGGCAGCCTGCGGACTCATTGTCTGTACAACAATGCTGATCAGGATGAACAGAGGAAAATATGCTTTATGCTCGGCTATTCCCGGCGTTTTTATGGCTGGAATTACATTCTGGGCGGGCTATATTCAGGTGACCGCTATTTATATTCCAAAAGGACAGTATTTACTCGCAGTTTTAGCAGCAACAGCAATGGCTCTTATGCTTGTTGTATTTATAGGAGCTTTCATCAAGTGGTATCAGCTGCTTAAAATCAATACCACTGAAATTGATCATTATGGTGAACCCGTGAAGGAGCTGGTAGAAAGATAAAATTCAAATTATAAATTGAAAACCATTAAGAAAGATTTAAGAAATAAAGTATAATTAAGATGAATCATTCTGATTTCTAAGCTTAAAGCGAATCTTATCTTAATACTCTTAAACTCTTATTACATCGAAATGGCTCAAAAATAAAAGTTTAATTCATATTACATAAAGAAAAAACAGTTCAGGATTTCTGAACTGTTTTTTCAAGCATTATCTTTTGTTTTTATTTAAAAATTGAAATTAAGTCTCGCAAAAACATACCTTCCGTTCTGTCCAAACTGTGAAGTGGAACGGGAATAGATGAATTGGTCGTTATTGGTAGAAGCGGTAAGGTTTTTTGTTGGATAAATATCAAACAAATTATTTACGCCTAAAGTCAATCCTACATTTTTAGTAAACTGATAAGCAGCAGATAAATCAGTGATGATCTTATCTCCGATCTGTTGGTGCTCATTAAAATCAATGATTCCGTCTCCATTCACATCAATAATATCAGCGCCTGTAACTTTTCCGAAATAGGTATTTCTCAGGTAGAAAGTTGCATTCTTCCATGACAGCGTGTGCGAAAGACTGGCTTTCACTCTCGGTACGGCTTCTTCCAGATACACTCTTGATTTTTCCGAAAAGTATACTTTCTCAAGCTGTGGCGACTGCAAAAGTCCTGCAGAATGGATATCTCCTACCTGCTTGGTTTTATTAAGGTTAATGGCAAAATTATTATCCAGTTTAAATCCTGAGAATCTTGCATTATGTGAAATTACCACATCTAAACCTTTTGTTTCAGTATCAATGGCGTTGGTAAAGAACTGTGCGGCATTGATTCCCAACTGATCATAAGCTTCCTGTGCTTTCTGAGGAACGCTTGCTCTCAGGAACTGGTCAGTAAGGATAATACGGTTGTCAATTCTCGTGAAATATCCGTCTGCAGTAAAGCTAAGTCCAACAGCAGGGATTCTGTAAGTGAATCCTACACTTGCCGATTTTGAGGTCTCCTGCTTCAGTTTTGGCATATCCAGCAATCCTGCCAGCTGAGAATCATTACTGAAAGTTCCTACTTCCAGAAGTTGATTATTCGTAAACAATGTAGACGTTACGTTATAATAAATCTGGTGAATAGATGGTGCTCTGAACCCCGTAGAACCGGCAAATCTCACATTGAAATTAGGGGCTACCTTGATTCTTGAAGCCAGTTTATAATTGAAAGTCGATCCGAAATCCGAATAGTTTTCATATCTCGCTGCAGCATCTACCAGTAACCAGTTGGTAAAATTAAATTCTACATCTGCATAGGCTGCTACCGACTGTCTGTTTTTATCCACGGCATTTCCAGGTTTAAACCCGTTGAATACCTGAGATCCCCCGGGAAGCGCTGCTCCGAAGAAATCTGTAGGTCTCACGGAATTTCCGTTCCATACATTTCCGGAAACATCATAGGTTGCATAAGAAGCTTCCTCACCCTGAGTAATTTTAAAATTCTCATAACGGTGCTCAGCTCCAAATGCTACGTTGATTCCTTCCCATACATCATATTTTTTAGAGAAATCTAAATTGATGGTATTTTGAGAAAATCGCAGTCCACCCGCATTAAACTCTCTTGGTGAAGCAAAACGCAAAGAGGTATTTCCTGTATTCTGAATATTATAGGTAAATGAATTCTGTCCGTAAGTATTACTGAAATCAATATTCCAGCCTTCCCATTTTCCTTTGATTCCGGCTGCTAATGAAATATCCTGAATATCTGTTCCGATCTGCGGAAGATAACCGTTAGGATATAATCCTGTAAAGGTTCTGCTTTCGCTTGGTCTTCTGTAAAACCCTCCGGAAGTTCCGTGTCTTAAGCTATACCCTCCAAAAGTATACACTTTCCAGTTGTCACTTACAGGAATTTCAGCATTCACAAAAAGTTGGTGATTATTAAGCTTAGACTGCCCTACCTGCATGTTAAAATCCTTTCTCGTCTGTCCTCTGTAAGCCAGCTCCTGATCTGTGATATAATTAAGCTGATCTCTGGTGAAATTTGCAGATTTCAAAACATTTTGTAACGCAGAAATGGTATTGGCTCCCTGGATTGAATTTTGAAGATCCGGAGAGAAATAGCTTACATTTTGCGCATACTGATGTACATAATTTACAAGCTGTTGTGAATTGGGAGTATTGTTGATATTTGTAAAAAGAGAAGAAAGATTCACTCCGTCATTCAAAGCACGTTGTTCAATGGCGTTATAAGCATTATAAATAGGACCACTTTCAGTTCCTGCTCTGTATGTTGGGTTTCTGAACTGTGAAGACCAAGTAATATTAAAGAAACCTCCTTTAGTACCGATTTTATTACCATAGTTCAAATCCAGCTGAATATTCTGTCCGTCAAAATCTCCGGTATGGTCATTAGCCGTTGGCGTTAAATTTCCTCCATAGCTAATCTGTCCGGCCAGTTTTCCAGTGTCTCTTTTCAGATCAAGGTTAATTACTCCGGCAATAGCATCAGATCCATATTGCGCAGAAGCACCGTCCCTTAATACTTCAATTCTGTTTAAAGCGAAAGACGGAATAGCATTCAAATCGGTTCCTACCGTACCTCTTCCGGGTGTTCCGTTAACGTTAACCAATGCCGAAGTATGTCTTCTTTTCCCATTCACCAAAACCAAAACCTGATCCGGACCTAATCCTCTCAGCTGTGCAGGATCCAAATGATCCGTTCCATCGGAATTAGTCTGAATAGTAGAAGTAAACGAAGGCGCTACCGCATTCAGAATCTGTCCGATATTGGTTTGCGGAAGGATGATTGAAGATTCTTTCACATTGAATACATCTACAGGAACCGGGCTGTCTACTTTAGATCTGGCTCCGGCTCTTGAACCCAATACAACTACTTCTTCTACCGTATTGGTTTTTATGGTGTCTTTATTTGCTTTTATGCTGTCTTTTTCCTGTCCGTAAGTAAATACGCCGAGGAAAAATAAAACAGAGGCCGAAAGAATAGTTTTCTTATTTTTCATAGTTTAGAATTTGATAACATTTATGTTTTTTACAAGGTGCAAATGTAAAATTTATTTATTAGTCTACAAAACAGATAGACTTTGTTTTTATAAAAAACTATTATTGTTTCTTTCTATCCCTCACTTAAAGTTATGATAATTTAAGGAAACATTCATAAAAAACATTGTTTTATGGAAGGTTAACGGTAAAATAAATATTGAAAAAACACTATGAGCGCAAAGAAATTCTTACTTAGTGATTATTTTGCGATCGCAACGGCACTTCGTTCAGCAAGGAAAATCATCTCTGCTAAGTGAAACGCCTTCGCAAAAGAAAAATATACATAGAGTGAGAGCAACATTGCGAACTTCATGTTTAAATAAAAAACGGATCCAAAAATTGAATCCGTTCGTTTTATATTGTTTTGTTCTGAAATTAAATCTTAGTCAGTTTCGCATATTTCAGGATCAGGTTTTTCTCTCCTTCATGGATGAAAATAACTTTTGCTTTGATATTCTGAGGATCTGTTCCATCCAGAAAACTAACTTCCCCTATCCCAAAACGGTCATGTCTCACTTTATCTCCTACTTCAATATCCTGAGAAGAAGCTCCGCTTGGATTGATAATTTTAGCAGTGCTTACGGGTTTCAACTTTCTGACTTCCGGTGCCGGTTTCGATGTATCTCCTCTGTCAATTGATTTTTTCTCAACCTTTTTGAAAGATTTCATTTCCGAAGGATGCTCATCAAAGATATTGGATCTTACTCCTGAATTATTGATAAACCTTTTTTCCAAAGCAGGATTAAGGAATTCAATATATTCATCATCAATTTCACTTAAGAATCTTGAAGGCTCTGCATCGGTAATTTTTCCCCATTGGAAACGGGAAACGGCATATGAAAAGAATACTTGTTTTTCAGCTCTCGTTAATGCTACATAAAATAATCTTCTCTCTTCTTCAAGATCTTCTCTGGTAGCAGAACTCATAAAGCTAGGAAACAGGTTTTCTTCAAGCCCAACCAAATGTACTACCGGGAATTCCAGTCCTTTTGAAAGGTGAATGGTCATCAAAGAAACCATATCATCTTCCAGGTTTTTATCCTGAGTATCTGCTGAAAGTGCAATATTTTCAAGGAAATTAGAAAGACTCGGATCTCCATCCTCCAGCTGCATCTGTTCTTCAATGAATCCCTGCATAGAGTTCATCAATTCCTGTACGTTTTCTACTCTGGAAATTCCTTCAGGAGTCTGATCATCTTTTAAAAATTTGATTAAACCGCTTCGTTTTGCCACTTCCATCGCAACACTGTAAGCCGTTTCTGTTTTCAGCAATACCTGAAAAGCCTTGATCATTGACCAAAAGTCATTCAGTTTGTTTAAAACACCATTGTTTAGACCTAACTGAGGTGCGTACATCGGAAGATTATCCAAAACTTTTGAAACCGCAATATTGTGAGCATCCGCAAAAACGATCAGCTTATTCTGTGTTGTTTCTCCAATTCCTCTTGCAGGATAATTGATAATCCTCATTAAAGCTTCAGAATCATTTTCATTGATCAGAAGACGAAGATAACCAATAAGGTCTTTTACTTCTTTCCTTTGGTAGAAAGAAAGTCCTCCATACACTTTATAGGGGATATTTTTACGTCTCAGTGCATCTTCAAAAGCACGGGTCTGAGAGTTGGTTCTGTATAAAATGGCAAAATCGCTGTACTTTCTCTGGTCACGGTTACGAAGTTCCCAGATATTTCCTGCTACGAAATTGGCTTCATCAGCATCGGAAAGAGATCGGTATATTTTAATCTTATCTCCTTCTTCATTATCACTGAATACATTTTTCTTAAACTGCTGTAAGTTTTTTGCAATGACTACATTAGCCGCATTTACAATATTCTGTGTAGAGCGGTAATTCTGTTCCAATGATACCGTTTTGGCATCAGTATAATCTTTTTTAAAGTTTAAGATATTATAGATATTCGCTCCACGGAAAGAATAAATAGACTGTGCATCATCTCCTACCACACAGATATTCTCAAATTTTGAAGCTAAAGCTTTTACAATAAGATACTGAGAGTGGTTGGTATCCTGGTACTCATCTACCATGATGTATCGGAATCTATCCTGATATTTTGCCAGCACTTCAGGAAAACGGGTCAATAATTCATTGGTTTTCAGCAAGAGGTCATCAAAATCCATAGATCCGTTTCTGAAACACTGATCAACATATTTCTGATAAATCTGCCCGATGAATTTCATATTCGCTTTTTCATCCGCTTCCATCAGTTCCGGATTGTTGAAATAAGCTTTTACGGTGATAAGGTTATTCTTATACGTTGAAATTCTTGCCTGAACTTTTTTAGGTTTATAAAGATCGGCATCGATATTCATATCCTTCAATACTTTTTTGATCACATTCAGGGCATCCTGCTGATCATAAATGGTAAAGTTGGAAGGATATCCCAGATAGTGGGCTTCAATTCTTAAAATTCTTGCAAAAACGGAGTGAAAAGTTCCCATCCAAAGACTTCTTGCATTGCTGTCTCCTACTACTTTTGCGATACGGTCTTTCATTTCACGTGCCGCTTTATTGGTAAAGGTAAGCGCCAGGATATTGAAAGGGTCTATTCCATTGTGAATTAAATGGGCGATACGCATGGTCAATACACGCGTTTTCCCGGAACCTGCTCCGGCAAGCACCATCAAAGGTCCTTGTAAAGAGGTAACGGCTTCATATTGTGATTCATTGAGTCCTTTCAAATAGTCCATACAGCAAAAAAATTTTGGGAACACAAAATTAAGGTATTCAGAGCAGAATTCAAACTTTCATAGAAAAGTTCAAAATTTTGAGTACCAAGATTGGATCGTGGGATTATTTGTCAATGGTCAATTTTGCTTCGCAAGTGAATCGTGAATGATTACCCATTGATTAGAAAATTTCTCTACAATAATTATTGGCAACCTTAAATCTCACAACCCGAATCATGCAAATAAACAAACACAGCGAATTACTATCAATTAGGAAATTTCTTCCTATTAATTATTCATAAACTTAAATCACGCAACCCGAATCCCGTAACAAAAAATTCACAAGCGAAGCAAATTCACCATTCACCATTCACATTTACCTATCTATTTCTATTCATTTTGTAACATTTAATTCACTTTTCATACTAATTGGTAAACAATTTCTAAATTTTATGAAAAAGCGACTTCTTTCTGCTGCTGCCGTAGCTTTCTTCGGGCTAATGCTGAATGCACAGCAAATCAAATTCGAAGAGTATGACCTTCCCAATGGTCTTCACGTAATTCTTCATCAGGATAACTCGGCGCCGGTGGTAACGACAGGTGTAATGTACCATGTAGGTGCAAAAGATGAAGTAAAAGGCAGAACTGGTTTTGCTCACTTCTTTGAACACCTTTTATTCGAAGGAACTCCTAATATCAAGAGAGGAGAATGGTTCAAAATCGTTTCTTCAAACGGAGGGCAAAACAACGCCAATACGACTAATGACAGAACGTATTATTATGAAACATTCCCTTCCAACAATGAGCAACTAGGGCTTTGGATGGAGGCGGAAAGAATGCGTCAGGCTGTAATCAACCAGATTGGAGTGGATACACAGAGAGAAGTTGTAAAAGAAGAGAAAAGATTGAGAATGGATAACCAGCCTTATGGAAATCTTTTCACAACAATTCAGAAAAATTTATTTACCAATCACCCATACAACTGGCCAACAATTGGTTCTATGGAAGATTTGAACTCAGCGAAACTGGAGGAATTCCAGGCATTCTACAAAAAGTATTACGTTCCGAATAACGCAACTTTAGTAGTAGCAGGAGACATCAAGCCTGAACAGACTAAAAAATGGATTGAAACGTATTACGGAGGGATTCCAAAAGGAACACTTTATCCAAAAGATTACCCGAAAGAAACTCCTATCACACAGGAAAAAGAGGTTACTGCTACGGACCCGAATATCCAGCTTCCAGCTTATGTTTTCGCATACAGAACTCCTGCTAACAAAGAAAAAGATGCGTATGTTTTAGATATGCTTTCTTCTTATTTAAGCAGTGGTAAATCTTCCGTTTTATATAAAAAATTAGTAGACCAGGATAAAAAAGCGCTTCAGGTAGCTGCTTTCAACCAGGGTCTTGAAGATTACAGTATTTTTGCCTTCTTCGCGATTCCAATGGGACAAACTACGAAACAGGCTTTACAGACTGATATTGATGCTGAAATCAAAAAACTTCAGACTACTTTAATTTCTGAGGAAGATTACCAAAAACTTCAAAACCAATACGAAAACCAATTTGTAAATGCTAACTCAAGCATTCAGGGAATTGCTGCTTCATTGGCAACCAACCACGTATTGATGGGTGACACGAATTTAATCAACAAAGAAATCGACATTTACAGATCTATCACAAGACAGGATCTTCAAAATGCAGCTAAAAAGTATCTTAATTCCAACCAAAGAATAATCATTAATTACGTACCTGAGAAAAAGTAATCATTTCAACTTTTAGGTTACCATATGATTATTAGGTTACCATATGATTATTAAAAATTAAATTTTTACAAATGAAAAAGCAATTAACATATATAGCTGCAGCGTTTTTCTTTACAGGAATGGTTTCAGCACAAAAAATAGATCTTAATGCAATGCCAAAACCAGGACCTACTCCTGCGATTAACATAGCGAAGCCAAAAACTTTCCAGCTAAGCAACGGTCTTACGGTAATGGTAGTAGAGAACAACAAACTGCCAAGAGTAAGTGCAAGCCTTTCTATGGACAGACCTCCATACCATGAAGGAGCTGTAACCGGAGTAAGCGAAATTATGGCTGAACAGTTCGAAAATGGAACCACCAACATCAGCAAAGATGATTTCAACAAAAAAGTAGACTACCTTGGAGCAAATCTTAATTTTTCTTCGGGAGGAGCTTCTGCCAATTCTCTTTCAAAATATTTCCCTGAAATTTTAAATTTGATGGCTGATGCGATCATTAATCCTAAATTCTCTGCTGAAGAAATTCAAAACTCTAAAGAAAGAGCTGTTGAAGGATTAAAATCTGAAGAAAAAAATGCTTCTTCTATCGCACAAAAAGTTTCTAAAGCTTTGATGTACGGAAAAAATACTTCAAGAGGTGAGTTTGAAACCGTTGAATCAATCAACAAAATTCAGTTAGCTGACGTTCAAAATATTTATAAAAAATACTACGCTCCGGATAATGCTTACTTAGTAATCGTTGGAGATGTAAAATTTGATCAGGTAAAACCTTTGATCGAAAAAGCTTTCAGCGGCTGGAAAAAAGCAAACACTCCTATCGCTCAATTAGAGCCGGCTTCGAATGTTGCTAAAACAGAAATCAATGTAGTGGACGTTCCTTCAGCAGTACAGTCTGTTGTTTCATTAAACAACCTGAACACCCTGAAAATGAAAGATGCCAACTACTTCCCGGCTACCATTGCCAACTATATCCTTGGTGGAGGTGGTGAAGCAAGACTTTTCATGAACCTTAGAGAGAAGAACGGATTTACTTACGGTGCTTATTCAAGTATGGTTGCCAGCAAATATTCTCCTGAATTTTCTGCCAGCGCAAGTGTAAGAAATGAAGTTACCGACAAAGCGGTTAAAGAATTCATGAATGAGCTGAATGCTATTTCTACAGTAAAACCTGAAGAGCTGGCTAATGCGAAGGCTAAACTGAAAGGATCTTTCATCATGTCTTTAGAGCAGCCAGCAACCATCGCAAGATTTGCTTTAAATCAAAAAGTTCAGGATCTGCCTGCTGATTTCTATACCAATTACTTAAAATCTATTGATAAAGTAACTGCAGCAGATGTCTCCAATGCAGTAAAAGCTACTATTTTACCAAATCAAAGCAGAATTTTCATCGCTGGTAAAGCATCTGATATTTCTGAAGGTCTTGAAAAACTAGGTTATCCTGTAAAATATTTCGATAAAGAAGCTAACCCAGTTGCAAAGCCAACTGTACAAAAAGTAGACGCAAACGTAACAGTAGCTTCTGTAGTTGACAAATATATCAATGCTATCGGAGGAAAAGCTAATCTGGCAAAAATCACTTCTTATACAACGAATGCGTCCATGTCTATGCAAGGACAAAGCATCGATTTTAAAATCGTTAGGGCACAAGGTGGAAAGGAGCTTACTACAGTAACAGCAATGGGACAGGTTGTTCAGAAGCAGGTATTCGACGGAAAGACAGGCTATTCAATGCAAATGGGCCAAAAAGTGGATATCACACCGGAAGAAGTTGCTGAAAAACAAAAGAATCCTGAACTCTTCGAAGAATTAGGTTTCGCCAAATCTGCTGATTATAAATTAGGCGGAATTGAGAAAATTGCGGGCGAAGATTCTTATGCAATTAAAGGCGGAGATACAACCTATTACTACAGTGTTGCAACTGGATTAAAAACCGGGGAAACCAAAAAGGTAAAAGCTAAAGGTCAGGAAATGACTATTCCAACAACATTTTCTAATTACAAAGAGGTAAACGGCGTGAAAATGCCTTACACCATCTCTGTAAGCCAAATGGGAATGGATATGACTATGGCCGTGAAGTCTTATGAAATCAATAAGGCTACTGATGCTGATTTTAAATAATAACATCCTATTTTTATAGAAAAAACGGCAACAATTGTTGCCGTTTTTATTTTTATCAACATTTGGCGACATCTTTTTTTGTCATTCAGTAAAAAAAGATTAAATTTGCCCATTCAAAAAGATATCAGAATTAATGGATACTATATTTACACTATTGATGGTTCTTGTTATGGTTGCCAGCGTTTTATTGGTAATTATCGTTATGGCACAAAATCCAAAAGGAGGAGGCCTTTCCAGTACATTCGGAGGTGCATCATCAGCACAGTTCGGGGTACAAAGAACCAATGATTTCATGGAAAAAGCAACATGGACTCTAGGCGGAACTATCATCGTTCTTATCCTTTTAAGCGTTGTTATTACAGGTAAGCCATCTCAGGCACTTCCTGCACAACAGCCAGTAAAGAAAGAAGCGCCGGCAAAACAGTCAGCACCTGCTTCTTCTACAACAACTCCGGCACAGACACCTGTTGCTCCGGCAAAATAAGAAGAACATTATCTTACATACAAAAAAAGCAACTCAAATTGAGTTGCTTTTTTATTTTAACTTGATCTTTTCAATCTGATGGCGGAGCTTCAACCCAGCCTTTAAAAATGAATACTGCACAGGTTTTGATTCTTTATAATATTTATCAATAAAAATCTGCATAGCTCCATAAAATCTGTTGAGGTATACCTCATCTTTAACCGTGCTTTCGCCCTTGTGATGAAGAATAGAAACTTTCCCGTAATAGAAGTTCTTATATCCGTTTCTTAAAAATGTATAACAGAGATCAATATCTTCGCCATACATGAAGTAAGCTTCATCAAGCCCTCCTATTTTCTCATAAACGTCTTTTTTAGCCAATAAAAATGCTCCGGTAATCACTTCCACTTCTGCAACAGCATTTTCTTCTATATCGTCTCTGTAATAGGATTTGGAGCTGTTTTTTTTAAAATTGGTAAACAGCTTTTCAAAAGAATTGAACATATCCGGAACCGAACGCTTACTTTCAGGAAGAAAATTCCTTTGTGTATCATGCATTCTCACTCCAAGACATCCGAAAGAAGGCTGTAAGTCTGCAAAATCCAGGAGTTCTTTCATATAAAACCCTTCAAATTCAGTATCAGGATTCAAAAGCAATACATATTCTCCTTTTGCGGTTTTTATAGCCTGATTATTAGCTTTTGAAAAACCACCATTCGTTTCAGAAGAGATAAAATGTACATTGGGAAACTCCGGAATAAGATCTCCCCAGGAACTATCCGTAGAAGCATTATCAATGACAATAACTTCATATTCTATCTCCTGTACGTATTTCTGAAGAGACACGAGACAGCTTCTGAGCAATTGGGTCACATTATAATTAACAATAATAACAGACAGCTTCATATTAGTCTTTTTCGTTGTACGGCAACCTGTTGATAATAGATCTTCCTAAAGAGATTTCATCAGCATATTCCAATTCGTCCCCTACTGAAATTCCTCTTGCAATGCTTGAAAAATTCACATTGAAATTTTTAAATTTCTTATAAATATAATACGCGGTGGTATCTCCTTCCATGGTGGCGCTCAATGCAAAAATAAATTCCTTTACCTTTCCATCATTCAGTTTCTTTTCTATACTTGGGATATTTAACTGGCCAGGCCCTACTCCTTCCATCGGAGAGATTTTTCCGCCAAGAATCAGATATTTCCCTGTGTACTTGCCTGTATTTTCAATAGCAATTACATCACGCACATCTTCAACGATACAGATCAGTTCACCATTTCTCTTTTCATTGCTGCATATTTCACAGATCTCAAAATCTGAAAAATTATGACATTCTTTACAGTACTTTATTTCGTTGACAAGGTTAATCAGGGAGTTTCCAAGACTTACAGCTCTGGAATTGGGTTGCTTCAATAAATGTAATGCTAACCTCAAGGCCGTTTTCCTACCAATTCCGGGCAATCCTGAAATCTCATCAACTGCCTTTGCCAACACTTTACTAGGGTAATCCATAGGTACAAAAATAAGGATTAATGTTCAAAGTTTTAAGGCTTAGTTGAAAGTGAATGGTCAATGGTCAATTCGCTGTGCTTGTGAATTTGTATAAAGTGATTATTGACGATTGACTTTGCGCAGCAAAAATTGATAATTGACCAGGAATCCAATGTCTCAATATGATATTTTAAATTTCTCCCATACCTGAGAACTCTAAAAAAACCTCTATATTTGCGGCTTAAATTAAATATGAAAAAAATAAACTAACATGGTACTTAACAATCTTAATTATCCTCTGGATTTCAAATTCAAAATCACTACTTTAGCAAGTGACTTTAACATTACTGACAAAAACGGTAATTATGTAGCATATGTTCGTCAGAAAATGTTCAAGTTAAAAGAAGATGTTGTCGTTTTCAATGATGAAAGCAAGTCTAAAGAACTTTTCAGAATCAGAGCAAATAAATGGATTGACTTCAACGCCTCGTATTCTTTGAATGATCTTATTGACAATAAAAACTTCGGTAGATTAGCCAGAAAAGGAATGCGTTCTATCTGGAAAGCGAGTTATGATATTCTGGATGCTCACGATCAGCCTAAGTTTAAGATTCAGGAAGACAGTGCATGGGTAAGATTCTGGGACAGCTTTGTAGGGGAACTTCCTATCATCGGAATGTTCACAGGGTATTTCCTTAATCCATCTTATACGGTAACTGGTATTGATGGGAAAGCTTACTTCAAGCTGAAAAAAATGCCTTCATTCTTTGGAAGAAGATTCCAGCTGGACAGACTGATCGATATTGATGACGAAGAAGAAAGCCTGGTAATCCTTTCTTTATTAATGATGACACTTCTTGAAAGAGCAAGAGGATAAACAAATAATAAAACCACAAACACATGAAATATTTAATCATTTTATTTTCCGCATTTCTATTGGTAGCCTGTAAAAAGGAAAAAGAAACGGTTTCAGGTTCTGCTTCTGTAGATTCTTTACATATTACCAAAGACTCAGCTTCAGTAAAACCTTCGTCAGGAAATATTCTGGTGGGAACCATTCCGTTTCCTAAAGAAATCAAAGAGTGTTCCTGCTATTTTGCAGCAAGCAAAACTGATTTTGAAAATGAGAGATATATCTATGCAGATGATGCCGGAAAAACAGCTTATATGATGCTGGATGGTAAAAGGCTGGCCATGAATCTTATCTCATCAAGTGATATGGAGGTAGATGAATTGCTTACCAAAGAAATAGAAAATGATGATTACAAAATTTCTGTAAAGGGTAAAAAAATAAAAGGCGAAGAAGCTTTACTGTTTGAAGGAACTCTGACAATAGAGAAACCAGACGGAACTACATTTACTACTCCCATCTATGGAGAATGCGGATGTTAATAAAAGCGAAATCATACAACAAAAATGCTTCTGTATCTCACAGAAGCATTTTTTATTTTGTAAATTTGAGAAAAATAAAATTCAATGGAATTATCTAATATAGAACCGCAGATTATCTGGAAAAATTTCTCCAAATTAAATGCTGTTCCAAGACCTTCAAAAAAAGAAGAGAAAGTAATCGCTTTTATCAAAGGATTTGGTGAAAATTTAGGACTGGAAACTACGGTAGATGAAGTAGGAAACGTTATTATTAAGAAACCTGCCACTGCAGGAATGGAAAACCGTAAATCTATCGTGCTTCAATCGCACCTTGATATGGTTTGTCAGAAAAACAATGACGTTAATTTCGATTTTGAAACAGAAGGAATTAAAATGGAAATTGATGGTGACTGGGTAAAGGCAAAAGGAACTACTTTAGGTGCTGATAACGGTTTAGGAGTAGCAACAATCATGTCTATCCTTGAAAGCTCGGATATTCCACACCCTGCATTGGAAGCTCTTTTTACCATTGATGAAGAGACAGGAATGACCGGTGCTTTAGGATTAAAACCAGGACAGCTGACAGGGCAAATTCTATTGAACCTTGACACTGAAGAAGATGATGAAATTGATATCGGCTGTGCGGGAGGTGTAGATGTAACCATCACTCAAACTTATGCCACAGAAGCTTCAAAAGGACAAATTGTAAGAATTGAAGTAAAAGGACTTCAGGGTGGACACTCCGGAATGGATATTCATAAAGGTTTCGGAAATGCCAATATTATTTTGGGAAGACTTCTTTACAGCGGTTTAGAAAATCAGAATATTGAATTGATTTCTATCGACAGCGGAGGTTTGAGAAATGCAATTCCAAGAGAAGGTGTTGCTCTAATTTCTGTGAGAAATGCTCAGGAATTTATTGAAAATATAACTGCTCTTAAAAAAGATATCTTAGAAGAATTTGCTACGGTAGAGCCCGGAATTCAAATCAATATTGAGAACTCTACCTCTTCTGACAAAACGATTTCAGAAGGAGATTCTAAAAAAGTGATCCTTACTTTAAAAGCTCTTCATAACGGAGTATACAGAATGAGCCCGGATGTAGCTGACCTTGTAGAAGCTTCCAACAACGTAGCCAGAGTAGAACTGAAAGGTGGAGAACTTAAGATTTTAAACCTTACAAGATCTTCTGTAGATTCTTCTAAATATTCAGTAGCAGAGCAATTAAAATCTGTAGCAGAATTAGCTGGAATGAATATTGAATTCAAGGGATCATATCCGGGATGGAAGCCAAAACCAGGTTCTGAGATCGTACAGCTGATGGAGAAACTTTATACTGAGAAGTTCAAAGAGAAACCTCATGTTGTGGCTTGCCACGCAGGTCTTGAATGCGGAATCATCGGAGCCAACTATCCTGAAATGGAAATGGTAAGTTTTGGACCAACGATCAGGGGAGCACATTCACCTGATGAGAAGGCAAACATTCCTTCAACTCAGAAATTCTGGAGTTTCCTGAAAGATATCTTAGCGAATATTCCTCAGAAATAGAATAGTAAAATGAGTATATTGAATATCCAAAGTCTTATGATTTTGGATATTTTTAATTTAAATTTAAAACATTAAGATAAATTAAGAAATAAAGAATTTTAAGCATCTGCAAGCAGATTGAAGCATACTGTTTTAAAATATCGTCAGGTATTTTCTTAACTCTTCATAATCACTTAAAAAAGCTTAATGGTTCAAAAAAACATAAAAAAATAATGAAAAGTATCACCGTATTCTGCGGCTCAAGTTTCGGGTCACACGACATTTACAAGGAACAGGCATTTCTGCTGGGACAAACCTTAGCAAAACAAGAGATACAGCTTATTTATGGCGGCGCAGATGTAGGATTGATGGGAACTATAGCAGATGGAGCATTGGCAGAAGGAGGCAAGGTCATTGGAGTCCTTCCTCACTTTTTACAAACCAAAGAAATTGCCCATAAAAATCTGACAGACCTTATCATCGTGGAAACCATGCATGAAAGAAAAACCAAAATGAATGAACTTTGTGATGGGGTTATTGTTCTTCCCGGAGGCTACGGAACATTGGAAGAATTCTTTGAAATGATCACATGGGCACAACTTGGACTTCACAAAAAACCGATCGGAATTTTGAATATTGACGGATTTTATGATGACCTGATCAAGCTGGTTCAGACCATGGTGGATAAAGGATTTTTAAAGCAGGTGAACAGAGATATGCTGTTGATCAGTGATGCCATTGATGATCTGCTGGAAATGATGAGAAATTATCAAGCTCCTACGGTTGGAAAGTGGATTTCTAAGGAGGAAGTTTAAAACGTTATATTTCTTTAAATGAATAACTACAACGTTAATAAAGAAATGCTTGGCGTTGCTACAGTATTTGTAACTATATTCGTTATTGTACCTGCTATTTCTTCTTATTCTAAGGAAGATTGTAAGACCGCGGTGGAAAGAGTCAAGAAGCAAAAATGTAAAATTAGAGTCGAAAGTATTGAAGGTATAAAATCTCTTAAGCTAAAAGGAACTATTCCTGAAAGCATTCAGCCTTGTGAATGTTATGACAACGGCCAATGGTGGGTTTCCTATAAAGATGAAATAGACCCTGGAGATTACTTTATAAAGAATGAAGGGGAAAGTTATTTCGAAATTATCAAAGAAGACACTCTCATCAGACATGAATTTACATGTTCGTCGGAATAAAACAGTAAACCAAATAAAAGCAAAACCCGTCCGAAAAATTCGAACGGGTTTCTTATTAAGATTAAAAAATATTTTCTAAGGATAAGGAGCAATTTCCACTTCGAGCCCTTCCATTGCATCGGCAATATGTAACTGGCATCCCAATCTGCTGTTGTCTTTCACATGGAAAGCTTCAGCAAGCATAGCATCTTCTTCATCTCCCATTGGTTCCAAACCGGGATCATTAATTACATATACCTGGCATGAAGCACACATCGCCATTCCTCCACATACTCCAATAGTACCTTCTTCTGCCAATTCATAGGAACGGATAATTTCCATTAAGTTCATGGACATATCCGTAGGAGCTACGACATCGTGGATTACACCTTCTCTGTCGGTGATTTTAATATTAACATCTGACATAATTCTGCAAAATTAGTCAATTTTTTTCACAACTGCCTTCTCTGCTTCTTTACGGCTTCCGTCAAATCCGTCAACACCACTTACGGTTGTATATTTTAATACGAATTTTTTACCCGGATTGAGTCTGTTATAAACACTCTGACACATCAAAGTAGCTTCGTGGAAACCACAAAGGATCAACTTCAGTTTTCCAGGATAAGTATTGATATCACCAATTGCGTAGATTCCGTCAATGTTTGTCTGATAATCCAAAGCGTTATTTACAACGATTGCATTTTTCTCGATATTCAATCCCCAGTTTCCGATCTCACCCAATTTTGGAGTCAATCCGAATAAAGGAATGAAATAGTCTGTTTCAATATCATAAGCTTCCTGTCCTTCCACTTCTACCGTGATAGCTTCTACTTTTCCGTCACCTTTAATACCGGTAACTTCAGCAGGCGTAATTAATTTAATTTTCCCTTGATTTTTCAGATCCTGAACTTTTTCTACAGAATCCAAAGCTCCTCTGAACTCATTTCTTCTGTGAATCAAAGTCACTTCACTGGCAACATTAGAAAGGAAAACACTCCAGTCCAAAGCAGAATCTCCTCCTCCGGCGATTACTACTTTTTTGTTTCTGAAATGCTCAGGCTCTTTCACGAAATATTCAAGACCCTTTTCTTCATAATCAGCAAGATTATCAAAAGTAGGCTTTCTAGGTTCAAAAGTTCCCAATCCACCTGCAATAGCAATTGCTTTACATCTGTGAACCGTTCCTTTGTTAGTAATCACCTCAAACCATTCATCATCAACCTTTGTATACGAAACAGCTGTTTCTCCCAAAGTAAATCCAGGTTGAAACTGTTTGATCTGCTCCATCAAATTATCCACCAATTCTCCAGCATTCACTGAAGGATAACCTGGGATATCGAAGATAGGTTTTTTAGGATAAAGTTCCGCCAACTGCCCTCCCGGCTGTGGAAGCGCATCAATAATATGACACTTCATTTTTAATAAACCAGCTTCAAAAACTGCAAAAAGTCCTGTAGGTCCCGCACCTATGATCAATATATCAGTGGTTATCATAATCTTTAAGATAATTTAATTATACATGTAACTGCAAATTTACTAATTTTAATGCGAAGCATATTTAATTGATTCTAAATAAAAACCTGAGATTTGTCAAATATCTATCATTTAAGATTTTAAATTTGGCAATGTTTTTGTAAATGTCTTGTTATGAAGAAAATTTTAAACCTTTTTGCCGTATTAATATTCTTTTTAGGCTCAGCCCAGATTGACAACATCGCAGACGGTGAATCTATCACACTTAGAATCCACTACGGCTTCCTTAATGCAGGAACAGCGAATCTTACTACCAAACAAACCAATTACAAAGGGGTACCTCATCTTTATGTAAAAGGCACAGGAGAGACTACTGGTGCCGTAAAAGCATTCTTCAAAGTGGAAGATTTATATGAAAGCTTCATCAATACGCAGACAGGATTACCAAGCTTCTATGTCAGAAATGTACGTGAAGGAAGCTATCGCCAGCATTTTGAAACCGTTTTCAATCATGATAATAACACGTTGATTTTAACAGATAAAAAAACTCCGGCCAATGGTTCTAAGGTTTTAAAATCTGTGAAAGGTGTTCAGGACATGCTTTCATGTTTTTATTATTTGAGAAGTAAAAGCCCGGACGAATTGAAGGTGGGAACCATCATCAATATGAATGTATGGATTGATGATGAAATGTTTCCATTTCAGTTAAAAGTAACAGGAACAGAAAATTTAAAAACAAAATTCGGTACAATTAACTGTTTGAAGATTATTCCATCTGTGAAGAGCGGAAGAGTATTTAAAGAAAAAGAAGGAGTAACCATGTGGGTTTCCAATGATGCTAACCATGTTCCTATGCTATTGAAGGCAGAGCTGGCAGTAGGCGCATTGAAAGCAAGTATTGATGATTACAAGAATGTAAAATATCCTTTAAAGTTCAGTAAATAGCAACGATCAGTTTTTTTTAAAAGATACAAGCCTGTAACATTTACAGGCTTTTTTTATTTCTAATGTAATAAATCCCTGACACCTGTTGTCTTTATTATAGAGGCAGCAATAATGAAACTGCAACATGTCAATACTTCATTGAGGTACCTAGCGGATTCGAACCGAAGTATGGGCATAAGAAACAGACACGTGTAAATTTTCAATAAGATCAGTTTTTAGTTACATTTTGTTTCTTAGGTCAGTAATTAAAAACAAAAAACCTCCGGAGCTCCGGAGGTTTGATTTTTTATAATGTTTTGAACTGTTCCAGTGTTCTGATATCATTTTCAAAGAACATTCTGATGTCACTCATCTGGTAAAGAAGCATCGTAATTCTTTCAATTCCCATTCCGAATGCATATCCCGAATATTTCTCAGAATCGATATTCACATTTTTCAGTACAGCAGGATCTACCATTCCACATCCCATGATTTCCAGCCATCCTGTTCCTTTTGTGATTCTGTAATCCGTTTCAGAGTTTAATCCCCAATACACATCAATTTCAGCACTTGGCTCTGTGAAAGGGAAGAAAGAAGGTCTCATTCTGATTTTAGATTTTCCGAAAAGCTCTGTCGTAAAGAACTGAATGGTTTGCTTTAAGTCTGCAAAGCTTACATTCTCATCAATATATAATCCTTCAATCTGATGGAAAATACAGTGAGAACGTGAAGAGATTGCCTCATTTCTGAACACTCTTCCCGGAGATAAAATTCTGATTGGCGGCTGGTTTTCTTCCATATAACGGGTTTGTACAGAAGAAGTATGTGTTCTTAAAAGAATATCCGGATTCTGCTCAATAAAGAACGTATCCTGCATATCTCTTGCCGGGTGGTATTCCGGAAGGTTAAGCGCCGTAAAGTTATGCCAGTCATCTTCAATCTCAGGACCATCTGCTACAGCAAAGCCAATCGATTTGAAGATTTCAATAATTCTGTTTTTTACCAGATTGATCGGATGTCTGGAACCCAATTCCAATGGAAAAGCAGGTCTCGTAAGATCTTCTTTTTCTACCACCACAGAAGATGTGGAAGCATTTTTCAAATCCTCCAGTTTTACAGCCACTGCCTGTTTCAAAGTATTGATCTTCTGTCCGAATTCTTTCTTTTGGTCGTTAGGAACTTCTTTAAATTTTTCAAAAAAATCATTCAGAACCCCTTTTTTACCGTTGTACTTGATTCGGAAGTTTTCGATATCTTCCTTAGAGGTAGCATTGAAGCCGTTTACTTCGACCAGTAGTTCTTCTATCTTTTCTATCATTATTTTACCCTTTCAAAATGTTTTGCAAAAATACGACTTTTAAGTTGAATATTAAGTCCGTCATAAAAAAATCTGCCTCTTTTTCGGGAGGCAGACTTCAATCACTTATTTCACTTAAATAAAAAAATTATTTCTTTTCTAAAGCTTTAACGCTGATCTGAAGAGTTACCTCGTCTTTAATCACGCCGTTTTCAGCAGGAGCCTGGAACTTTACGCCAAACTCTTCTCTCTTGATATCTTTCGGTTCAGTAGCTACACTTACTTCTCCATCTTTTACAGAAACATTAGCTTTAAACTGAACAGGTTTTGTAATTCCTTTAATCGTTAAATTACCATCCAAAAGAGTATTATAATCACCTTCTGTAGCCGGAGTAACCTTTGTAATCTCATAAGAAGCTGTTGGGAATTTTTCAACTTCAAAGAAATCACCGCTCTTCAGGTGGCCATTTAATTTTCCTAAATCTTCCGGGCTGTCTTTCAAGTCCACAGAAGTTAAAGAGTTCATATCAGCAACGAATTTTCCGCTTTCCAGTTTTCCGTCTTTCACCGTCACATCTCCACTTTCAAACCTGATGGTTCCAAAATGGCTCGTATTTTCAGATTTAAATACTTTATATCCCTTCCATTCAACCTTACTGTTTAGCGTATCCAAAGTGAACTGGCTACCTTCTTTAGTAGTCGTCACCTCATTACTCTCACTGGTAAGCGGTTTATCTTTTTTACAAGAAACCATTACAGCAGCAACAAATAATGCAGGGATAGCTATCGAAAACAGTTTTTTTCTCATTTTTGATTTATTTTTATTAGTTCCGCTAATATAATAAAAAAAATTGTGTTTTCATAAAAACCTTACATTTGTAATATGCTATTAGAAATAAACAATTTATTTTTCTCTCACAACAAAGAAAATCCCCTGTTTCAGAACCTTAACCTAAGGTTTGAAGAAAACAGAATTATAGCTCTTGCCGGAGAAAGTGGATGTGGAA
Organism: Chryseobacterium sp. Marseille-Q8038; assembly: GCF_965111995.1. Lineage (NCBI taxonomy): Bacteria > Pseudomonadati > Bacteroidota > Flavobacteriia > Flavobacteriales > Weeksellaceae > Chryseobacterium > Chryseobacterium sp. Marseille-Q8038. Next base: position 2,662,756 of record NZ_CBCOPN010000001.1, read on the forward strand.
AATCTACTCTTCTCAACCTGATTTATGGTCTTCTGGATTGGGAAAGCGGAGAAATTATTTTTAACGGTACAAAGCTTTCAGGCCCTAAAGGAAATCTTGTTCCCGGAGAGCCCGAAATGAAATTCGTAGCCCAGAATTTTGATCTTATGCCTTACGCTACAGTTGCTGAAAACGTAGGGAAATTTATTTCAAATATCAATTTAAAACAAAAAAAAGAAATCGTAACGGAACTTCTTGAGGTGGTAGGCCTTCAGGAATTTGCCCATGTACTTCCTAAATATTTAAGTGGCGGACAACAGCAGCGGGTAGCTATTGCCAGAGCCTTGTCTGTGCTTCCAAAGCTCCTGATTTTAGATGAACCATTCAGTAATCTGGATTTTCCGAGAAAAATTGAGCTCAGAGAAAGACTTTTCAGATATGTGAAGCAGCATGGAGTTTCTTTAATTATCTCCACTCATGAACTTCAGGATATCATGCCATGGCTGGATCAGATTGTCATTTTACAGGATGGAAGACTGATTCAGAATGACAGTCCGGAGGAGACCTACAGAAATCCTTATAATTCTTATGTGGCAAAATTATTTGGAGAAGTGAATATTTTCAGTGAAAATGAAGCTGAAGATTTCCAGCTTTCCAAATTTTCCTACTATCCCAAAGAAATAAAAATCACCGAAACGGGTCTTGAAGCCGAAGTTCTGGAAAGTAGATTTGCAGGAAATTATTATTGGAATAAATTGAGCGTAAAAGGAAAGGAAGTTTTTATGTATACTGATGAGAAAATATCAGGATTTGTAAATATTTCGTTTGCCTAAAAACTAAAGGGCAAAAGGGTAAAACAGCAAGGTAAATCATCATCAAATCCGCCATTACACCTTTTCGTTATTCTACACATAACGTATACATTCACTTATACTTATAAACAAAAAAAATACAAACATAAGAATCTGTTATAAAACTTTTTCTTACATTTGTATTTCCAAAGTATAAGGAAATTTTTGGTTATTTCTCTTTCTGCCTTCCAGACGGACATTAGCAATCTTGCAATTAAGTCTTATGAAAGATTACACTGTCCAATTTTTTCCTTTTCTTATTTTTAGGCCATAAAAAAAACAGTTTTCTTACGCTTTCTTTACAAACTCTGACTTAAGAGCCATTGCCCCGAAACCATCAATTTTACAGTCAATATTGTGATCACTTCCTGGTCTAAGACGGATATTTTTCACTTTAGTTCCAGCCTTTACCGGTTTTGGAGCTCCTTTTACAGGAAGATCTTTTACCACCACTACAGAATCCCCATCCTGAAGTTCATTTCCATTCGAATCCAATATCTTTCCTTCGTTTGCCGCTTCAGAAGCAACCTCAGCAGGATCCCATTCGTAGAAACACTGGGAACATACCATCAAATTATCGCTTGGGTAGGTAAACTCAGAACTGCATTTTGGACAAAGTACTGTATCACTCATATTTTTATTTTTTGCAAAGGTAGAGCTTTTTAGAGGTTGAAGTCAAGAGATAAAGTTCAGTATAGTAGATAATAAGCACACGTTAACATTACACAATATAGTGAATTAATATAAATTAAATAAACTTGCCGCAAAGAAAATAAAGGATAATAATGAACAGTGTATATTTTGTCAGCAAAAATTTTTCATTAAGCAAAAACATAGGTTTATTCGTTTTAAAGTGAAAGGTTACTATCAACAAATAAAAAAATATAAATATTCTGAAAATCTTTACAAATTCAGCATTAAAATTGAGTTCTATCCCTATAAAAATCAATAAACAGGTTGACCTTGGATCAATAATGTTAGATTACATTACTCTTTACTCAAAAGCTGCTCCAATTCCCAAACTAACAACTCAATCTTCAACTCTCAATTAAAAGTCGTATTTTTGCAGATTCAAACAGCGAAGCAAATTTATGGAACTTATTCACAGAAACTTGGCAATCGGGATTCACGATGCCTTACACGAAACATTTTTTGAGAAAAACAAATATGCCGATAAAGTTATTGAAAGACTTTTGAAGGCAAACAGAAAATGGGGAAGCCAGGACAGAGCCGTTGTTTCTGAAATTTTTTACAATATTATCCGTTGGAAAAAACGCCTTGAATACTATATGGGTGAAGGGGTAAAACCCAACAATATTTACAAATTGATTATTGCGTATTTACTTTGGAGTAAAACCAATTATAAAAAATTTGAAGAATTTGACGGAATCAAAATTGCCGACATTCTTACTAAACTTAAAAAGAATACCGTTCCTACAAAAGCAATAGAACATTCTATTCCTGAGTGGCTGGCTGAAACTCTTGAAAAAGAGCTGGGTGCCAAATGGGAAAGAGAAATGCTTGCTTTAAATGAGCAGGCTCCAACAGTTTTAAGAGCCAATTCTTTAAGAACAACCACCAAAGAACTTATTTCTGATCTTTCGGATGAAGGGGTTGTTTCTTTTCCTATTAAAAATTATCCTGATGCTGTTCAGTTGGAAGAAAAGAAAAATGTTTTCCTGACGACAGCTTTTAAAGAAGGATTATTTGAAGTTCAGGATGCCTCTTCTCAGAAGATTGGATATTTCCTTGATGTTAAAGAAGGACAAAGGGTTGTAGATGCGTGTGCGGGTGCGGGAGGAAAAACTCTTCACTTAGCAGCCATCATGAAAAACAAAGGTCAGATTATAGCACTGGATATCTTTGAATGGAAATTAGCTGAATTGAAGCGCCGCGCAAAGAGAGCCGGAGCTCACAATATTGAAACCCGTATGATTTCTGACAACAAGGTAATCAAACGTCTTCATGAAAAAGCAGACAGACTTTTGATTGATGCTCCATGTTCAGGTCTTGGAGTTTTAAAAAGAAACCCGGACAGTAAATGGAAAATCGATCAGGATTTTATTGACAGAATTAAAAAGGAGCAGCAACAAATCCTTCAGGACTATTCTAAAATGCTTAAAAAAGGAGGAAAAATGGTATATGCTACATGTTCTATCCTTCCTTCTGAAAACAACCTTCAGGTAGATGAATTCATCAAAAACAATCCCGGATTTAAAATGATTAAAGATGAAAAAGTAATGCCTAGTGAAGGCTATGACGGATTCTATATGGCTTTGATTGAGAGAATTTCTTAATCCAAACCCAATTGACAATACATACAACTACTCTATTCTTTGGAGTAGTTTTTTTATTTAAAAACCTTTTCAAAAAAATGTAACAATTTTTGTAACATTTCACCCCAATTGTCTACTAACTGTATAGATTAAAACTGTTTGATGCTGTAGAAAGTTTAAAATAACTTTGCAGTAAACCCGCTTATTTATGCATAAAAAAACTGCGCTCAATTTTCTGGCTGTTTTCTTATATTGTCTGTTTTCTGCACAGACATACGAAATTCAGTACACAAGTTCATACAACGGAAAAACAACAGCTGATCAACCCTCAACAATAGTCTGGGTCAATGAAAAAGAAAATTTCATTCTCAACAGTGCGATTAAAGAACAAAAGAGCAGCTATCCCTACGAGATCACTAAGGTAGAAAGACCATCAAACACCATTGTTTCTTATGCTTTTTTAAAACCCGGATCTATTATCTCAACATCAGATGCTGAATCAGTAGGAAAACAGGATTTTGAACTCACCAATGAAACCAAAAAAATCCTGGGATATACCTGTAAGAAAGCAGTTACAAAGGTCAATTCAAACACGATTGAAGTCTGGTACACTCATGATCTCAAACTGAAAGGCGGACCTTCTGTTTTGGGGCAAAATTTGGGATTGGTTCTGGAAGTGGAGAGAAATAAAAACTCTTTAATTACCGCAGTCTCCATCAAAAAAATCAAGAATACCGGCATTGAAAATATTTTAAAAGGAAATATACAGACAACAGATCAGTTAGGATATAAAGACCTGCTTTGGAAAAGCAGATTTACCATATTGACTGTTTTTAAAAATGAAACCATCAACTTCTCTGATACTTCAAAATCAGATGAACAGATAAAAAGATATGCCAACGGAACGATCATTCTGAAAAAAATAATATTTCCTACCATTACAGAAGGAGAAAATATTTTCGTAGAACTGAAACAGCAATCCAATGGAGATGCCTATGACAGAACCGGAACCGTATTCTTCATTCCGCAGGATAAAGAAAAGTCTTTTTTTGATGGATTGGAAAAAGGAGCAAAAATGCTTCCTGTCTACGAAAACGGAAACGGAAAACAATATTACGGAGTAACTTCCACTGATACCTATAGCCCTGCTATGGAAATGATGCGATTCTTTACTGCATTTGGAATTCAGAAGTTCAATCATATTCAGCTGAAAGGAAAAACCTGGCAAACCATCAGTCCTTACCGACAGGACATTACAGAATTGAAACCTTCTTTATCAGGAAAAGAACTTTGGGTTGGAATATTTATTGGCAACTATGATAAAGGCGGCCACAAAGTAAGCCTTGATATCACCATTCATAAAAGCGATCAGACCGTTCATAAAAACAATATAGCTATTCCTTTGTTCAATACTTTAAATATTATGGAAATGGCCGGACAGGACTACTCCACGATGTTCAATCAGGAGAAAGGACTTATGGTTAATTTCACTTTAAATAAAGATCTGAAAAACGCACAGCTAAGATATACCACAACAGGACATGGCGGTTGGGAAAACGGAGATGAATTTGTTCCTAAGGCCAATTCTATTGTTGTGGATGGAAATCCGGTGTTTTCATTTGTACCCTGGAGAACAGACTGTGGTTCTTACCGCCTATACAACCCTGCTTCAGGAAATTTTCAGGACGGGCTTTCATCATCAGACCTCAGCAGATCAAACTGGTGTCCGGGAACGGTAACCAATCCTAACTTTATCCCTCTTGGAGATCTTAAGGCGGGAAAACATACCATACAGATAAAAATTCCACAAGGCCCTACAGAAGGAACAAGTTTCAGTTCATGGAATGTTTCGGGAGCATTACTTGGAGTTCAATAAAAACAAAACCTTCTTGCATGAGAATTGCAAGAAGGTAAAAACACAAATGATGAAAAAAAATTATTTCGAGCCACAAAGTAAGGGGTAAAATTCATATAATTAATTACCATAGATTAATAAATATGTCATTTTTATTTCGTATGTAAATTTCATCAATTCCGGCTCAACGAAAAAAATTAATCAAAAACATGTCAATTTCAATAAATAGTTAAAATTTTTAACTTCAAAATACAAATTGATTAAAATTTTTCGCTTTTAAATATTTTTCATTGTTATTTATAAACATCCCTTCTACTTTTGTTCCATAAATAATAAAAATCATGTGTGGAATTGTATGTTTATTCGACGCCAAGCAAAAAACTGAAGTATTAAGACCTCAGGTATTGGAAATGTCAAAAAAAATCCGTCACAGAGGACCGGATTGGAGTGGAGTTTTTCAGGATGAGAAAGTAATTTTTTCTCACGAAAGACTTGCCATCGTAGATCCTACCTCTGGAAAACAACCTTTATTTACAAAAGACGGAAAAGTAGTATTAGCGGTAAACGGTGAAATCTATAACCATAGAGAACTCAAAGAAGAATTTCCGGATTATGAGTTTCAGACTCAGTCTGACTGTGAAGTCATCCTTGCACTTTACAGAAAATACGGAAAAGATTTCGTTGAAAAACTGAATGGAATTTTTGCATTCGCATTATACGACACTGAAAACGACATCTACCTTATTGCCCGTGATCACATGGGAATATGCCCTCTTTATCAAGGCTGGGACAAAAACGGAAACTATTATGTAGCTTCAGAATTGAAAGCACTTGAAGGAATATGTAAAAAAATCGAAACATTCTTACCGGGACATTTTCTGTACAGCCCTGACGGAACCGAGCTTCAGCAATGGTATACAAGAGAATGGGACAGCTTTGATCACGTAAAAGAAAACGAAACTGATATCTCAAAACTGAGAAAAGGTCTTGAAGATGCCGTACACAGACAATTGATGAGTGATGTTCCTTATGGAGTGCTCCTTTCCGGAGGTTTAGATTCATCAGTAATTTCAGCGATCACTGCAAAGTTTGCCCGTCAGAGAATTGAAAGCGGCGACACCCAGGAAGCATGGTATCCAAGACTTCATAGTTTTGCCGTAGGACTTGAGGGTTCTCCTGATCTTGCAGCCGCTCAAAAAGCTGCGGAACACATCGGATCTGTTCATCATGAAGTTAACTTTACCGTTCAGGAAGGTCTGGATGCAGTCCGTGATGTGATTTACCATCTGGAAACCTATGATGTAACGACTATCAGAGCATCTACTCCAATGTATCTTTTGGCACGAGTGATTAAATCTATGGGAATTAAAATGGTACTTTCCGGAGAAGGTTCTGATGAATTGTTCGGTGGCTATTTATACTTCCACAAAGCTCCCAATGCAAAAGAATTCCACGATGAGACTGTAAGAAAACTGGGTAAACTCCATCTTTATGACTGCTTAAGAGCCAACAAAGCGTTGATGAGCTGGGGTATCGAAGGCAGAGTACCTTTCCTTGATAAAGAATTTATGGATATTGCCATGACTCTTAATCCGCAAGATAAAATGATCAATACTGCTGAAGGGAAAATTGAAAAGTGGGTTTTAAGAAAAGCTTTTGAAGATCTTCTTCCGGATTCTATTGTATGGAGACAGAAAGAACAGTTCTCGGATGGTGTAGGATATTCATGGATTGACACCTTAAAAGAGGTTGCTGAAAAAGAAGTAACGGATGAGATGATGGCAAATGCCAGATTCAGATTCCCGCTAAATACGCCTCAGAACAAAGAAGAATACCGATACAGAACTATTTTTGAAGAGCATTTCCCAAGCGAAACAGCAGCTGCTACCGTTCCATCTGTACCGTCTGTAGCCTGCTCCACTCCTATTGCCTTAGAATGGGATGAAGCCTTCAAAAAAATGAATGATCCAAGCGGAAGAGCGGTGAAAGTGCATGAGACTTCGTACTAGGGGTTGATTAGTGAATAGTCAATCGTCAATCCGCTGCGCTTGTGAATCTGTTTCGTGATTCGAGGTTTCGGGTTTCGGGATATTTTAACGCGGAGTACACTAAGATATTTCTAATATTTAAAAATGATCGCAAGGACGTTTCACTCAGCAATAGACAAGTCGATTTCCTAGCTGAACGAAGTGCCTTTGCTAACGAAATAGATAAGATCAAATATAAACCTTGCGTTCATTGCGTTTGTTTTTCAATTATTTACCATAATAATTCGCTATTGACATTTATATTTTTCTCATTCAAACATCTAACTCCCTTAGTTATAATTTATCAATCCTGTAGCAATACAGGATTTTTTCTTGAATTAACAATAACAATATGGCATAATTTAACTCACAATCCAAAATAATATCTAATAAATAATTATATTTGGAAAACGAAAATATCAATTATAAAAAAATGAGAAGAAACCTTACTGTTTTATTTGTCTTATTATCCATAAGTTTTGCTTTTGGACAAGGAAAATACGGCAAATATCTGAATTCAAAGAAGCTTGCTTTGACTTATAAGAGTGTGAAAGATCAGGATAAAGATGACTACTACCAACAATACTATTGGCTTGTAAAAGCAGAGCAGCTGAAAACTTATCCTCACCTAAAGGATATCAAACCTATCGTTTTATATGCATTTGTAAAGTACGTAAACCCTCAGAATCCGACAAAAAAACTGGATGCCAGAGGTAAGGAGCTTAGAGCAACTGCAGAATTATCTTTGAATCAGTATTTTAAAAACAAGAATTTTGAAAACAATTCTGTTTTAATGTACAACCTTGAAACCTATGTAGATCCTTCTAAAGGATTATATTACACAAAGGTAGATCCTGAAAAGATTAAAGAACTGGTACCGAAAGAATTGTTTGCTTTCAACTCATTCAACAGAAATATGGGGGAAGAAAAAACATATTATCTTTGGGTGGATAAGAAAAAAGATGATCTGAACATTGTAGATATCATCCCTAATGAAAAAGAAGACAAAGCTTTCTACACAAGACTAAAACAATATCTTCCAAGTTATAAGTTTTCGAAATATGTTCCTTCTGTAAAAAAAGGAAACAAATCTGATAAAACAGACATCGAATATTATTACATCATGCCATTTGAGCAGAATACCGATAACATCGAATACAAAACAAAGGATTTCAAAACTTTCATTTTAAGCCAGTACAGAAAAGCTGGTGATGAATGGAAAGGAGTAGAAAAACCTAGAAAATAAATCAAAAAGTCCTGTGAAATCTCACAGGACTTTTTTAATTTTATATGGATTTCTTTATCTAAAGATTGATCCCGCTTAAAGCAGGCAGGTTCTTCAAATAAAAATAAGTCTGGAAGTTCTTCTATCCAGCCTATACCCAATGACAGAAGCAAACATACAACAGACATCCATAAAAAAAATACTACCACTTATTCTGGCTACTGCTATTTTTATGCAGATGCTGGATTCTACCATTCTGAATACTTCCCTGCCCTCTATTGCAAAAGATCTGAAAGAGTCCCCGCTTAATATGCAGAACGCCATCATCAGTTATGTTTTGACATTAGCCGTTTTTATGCCCGCCAGCGGATTTCTGGCAGACCGGTTCGGGACAAAAAAAATATTTATTTTTTCATTGGTACTGTTCAGCTTAGGTTCACTGTTTTGTTCCCTGTCTCAAAATCTTACTCATCTTGTTATTTCAAGAGTTATTCAGGGGGTTGGAGGAAGTTTGATGACTCCCGTCGGAAAATTGGCACTCATTAAAACCTTTGATAAGAATGAACTGCTTAAAGCCATGAACTTTGCCATTATTCCAGCGCTTATCGGGCCTGTACTGGGACCATTAGTCGGAGGCTATATGGTAGACTATCTTTCATGGCACTGGATATTTCTAATCAATATTCCGATCGGTGTTCTGGGAATACTTTTAGGATTAAAATTCATGCCCAATTATAAATCCGATGATGTTGATTTTGATTTAAAAGGTTTCTTAATCTTTGCAGCCGCCTCTCTCCTGCTTTCTGTTTCATTGGAACTTTTTGGAGATATGCAGAATATTACTCCTGTTTTGCTTGTATTTATCATGGGTTTCCTGTTTTTATACTATTATTACAAACATGCAAAAAGAGGAGGAAATCCTATCTTCCCGTTAAATCTGTTTCAGGTAAGAACTTTCCGTGTAGGTATTGTAGGTAATCTGGCCACGAGATTAGGAATCAGTTCTGTTCCGTTATTGCTGCCGCTGATGATTCAGATTGCCTACAAACAGTCTGCTGTAACTTCAGGCTGGATTATTGCTCCTATGGCACTCACAGCAATCTTCGGGAAATCATCCGTTATTAAAATCCTGGATAAATATGGCTATCGGCAGACTTTAATGGTCAATACATTCATTATCGGAACCTTGATATGCCTGCTTGCCATCCCTGATATACACACTTCCCTGTATTGGTTCATTCCGATTATTGCAGTGCTAGGTTTTTTCAACTCGATACAGTTCACCTCCATGAACACCATTTCTATTGCTGATCTCCGGAACTTCCAGACCAGCAGCGGAAACTCTTTAATTTCGGTGAATCAACAGCTGGCCATCGGTTTTGGAATTGCATTTGGGCTGATTGTTTTAAAACTTTTTGAAAACACAGATCTTATCAAAGGAGAAATCCACAATGCATTTCGATATACTTTTCTTACTGTGGGCATATTGACAATTCTCTCAGGATTCGTCTTCAGAAGACTGCATATCTCAGATGGTAAAAACATGAAATCGAAGGAAGAATAGTTAAGGACAAAAGCAAAGCTGCTATTATATCCGTTTAATTTTCCGTCTATCATCCATACTACGAACTTAACACAGATCAATGCTTATCGTATATAAGTATGGTAATTTTGTTTACACAAATCAACAATGTGATGGCAACTAAAAAAATAGAAATCGTAGTATCTCCAAGACCTGCGCACTTTGTAGGCGATGGATTCAGAGTTCACAATTTTATTCCGGGAGTACCTGGATTGGATATGAAAAGAATGGATCCGTTCATTATGCTGGATTACAATTCGAAATTTCATTTCAATGGATCAGAAAGACCAAGAGGTGTGGGCGTTCATCCACACAGAGGTTTCGAAACAGTAACCATAGCCTATAGCGGAAAAGTAGAGCATCATGACAGTGCCGGCGGCGGTGGCGTGATTGGAGAAGGTGATGTTCAGTGGATGACTGCTGCCAAAGGTGTTCTTCATAAAGAATATCATGAAACAGAGTGGGCAAAAGAAGGAGGAATTTTTCAGATGGTTCAGCTTTGGGTCAATCTTCCGGCAAAGGATAAAATGAGCTGCCCGAAATATCAGGCTATTGAAAACTCTACAATGGAAAGAGTGGATATAGGTGAAAATGGTTATGTAGAAGTAATTGCCGGAGAGTATAACGGTCATAAAGGACCTGCCAGTACTTTCACTCCGGTTCATATGATGAATGCAAAACTTAAAGCAGGAGGAACAGCGGAATTTAATTTCCCTGCCCATTTTAATACTGCTGCTTTGGTGATTGAAGGAAGCATTACCATTAATGGGGAAGAAACCGTTAAAGCAGATCATTTTGCATTATTTAAAAACGAAGGTGAAACATTCACTATCGAAGCAAAAGAAGATGCTGTTGTTTTAATCATCAGCGGTGAGCCTATCAATGAGCCAATTTACCCTCATGGTCCTTTTGTGATGAATTCCAGAGAAGAAATCATGCAGGCTTTTGAGGATTTTAATACCGGAAAATTCGGATATCTGGAAGACTAGAAGATTTAAATTTATCTTAACCTTCAATTATTCCTTTTTTTATTAACTTTATATAATGGCAAACCTTATAGGTTGTAGAAATCTGTAAGGTTTAGCTTTTCATTCTGTTTTACTGTAGAAAACAGAATCCTTTTAACACAAAATATTATGAAACCAGAATTCGAAAATATACCTCTTGTAAAAGCGGAAAAAAGATTTGAAATAGAAGTCAACGGACATTACGCACTCATTGATTACCGGGAGACAACGCATCAGATTGCTTTGGTACATACTGAAGCAGAGCCTGAACTGGCGGGAACAGGTGCCGCGGCTGCCGTAGTAGAGAAAACATTGAATTACATTGAAGAAAGCGGAAAAAAGCTTCTTCCATTCTGTCCATATGTTTTTGCTTTTATCAAGAAGCATCCGGAATGGAAACGTATCGTGGATGAGAAATTTGAAGGATATGACAAACTTTAAATTTCAGCAGAACCACTCAGTTTATTTTAAATAACATTTTAAACAGCATCAAACACTATCATGTCAAATATCGGACTTATTATTGAAGAAAAAGCAGCAGATATCGGAAATTTCCTGGTAGGAAGACTCCTTCCTTTCCGTGAAAAAAGAGCAGTTGGCCCTTTCGTTTTTATTGATCACATGGGACCTTCAGAATTAAAAGATTATCAGAATCTTGATGTTCCACCTCATCCGCATATCGGCTTATCAACATTAACTTATCTTTTGGAAGGTTCTATTTTCCATAGAGACAGTATCGGAAGTGCTATAGAAATAAAACCGGGTGCCGTGAATTGGATGACTGCCGGAAAAGGAGTTGTACATTCTGAAAGAACACCTGAATATTTAAGACACAGTGATAAGAGACTTCACGGATTCCAGATCTGGGTAGGACTTCCAAAACACCTTGAGCAGTCGGAGCCTACTTTTCATCATATTGAAGCTGATGATATACCGGTTTGGGAAGAAGATGGCATTCAGTATAAATTAATTGCCGGTGAAGCATTTGGAAGAACTTCTCCGGTTCCGGTACACAGCAAATTATTTTTCCTTGAAATCAAAACAAAAGAGGCTAGGAAAATAAGTATCGGAAAAGACCTTTATGGAGAAGCTGCCATGTATGTTCTGGATGGAACCGTGAGCACAGAAGGAAATTCTTATGGTTCAAAACAGCTGATGATCGCTAAAGATACAAAGCTTTGCGAATTTGATATGAGCGAAAACGGAACAGTTTATCTTTTCGGTGGTGAGCCCTTCGATGAAGAGCGTTTTATATTCTGGAATTTCGTTAACTCTGATAAAGAATTACTTGATCAGGCCAAAGTAAACTGGAATGATCAGAATCACGATGCCTTCCCTTTGGTTCCGGGTGATGACAGAGAATATGTTCCGCTTCCTAAGGCGATTTTAAACAGAAAATAATTTCAGTTCAGATTATCTATCATGAAAATATTAGCTTTTGCCGGAAGTACATCTTCCACTTCAATCAACAGAGAACTCGTAAAGTTTGTTCTGAAAGATTTTCAGGATGAGGAAATCAATCTGATTGACCTCAACGATTTCACCATGCCTGTTTTCTCTGTAGATCTTGAAAAGAAAGGGTTTCCGGATGAAGCCCACAAGTTTTTAAAAGTCATTGAAGAATGTGATGTCATCATCTGCTCTCTTGCAGAACACAACCGTTCTTACAGCTCGGCTTTCAAAAATGTTTTTGACTGGTCTTCAAGGATTAATGTAAAAGTATTTCAGAATAAACCCATGCTTCTGATGAGTACTTCTCCGGGAGGTTATGGCGGAGGAAATGTAATGAATACCGCGAAAACATTTTTCCCACAGTTTGCAGCAGACATCAAGGATACTTTTTCATTACCTAAATTTTATGAAAACTTTGATATGGAAAGCGGAGTCATCAATCCGGATATGCTGAATGATCTGAAAGGGAAGATACAAAACTTTAAAAATCAGGTAAAGTAAATGAATAAGGGAAGACTTGAGGCGTTCAGTGACGGTGTTCTTGCTATTATTATCACCATTATGGTACTTGAGCTGAAAGTACCTGAGGGAAATAGCTGGACCAGTCTCAAACCTCTTCTTCCTAAATTTTTAGCCTATATTTTCAGTTTTATCTATGTAGGAATCTATTGGAACAATCATCATCATTTATTTCAGACCGTAAAGAAAGTAAATGGCAGCATTCTTTGGGCCAATCTTCACCTTTTGTTCTGGCTTTCTCTGATGCCTGTAGCTACAGAATGGATCGGGACTACAAGTTTTGCCAAAAACCCTGTTGCAGTCTATGGAATTGGACTCATTATGTCAGCCATTGCTTACACCATTCTGGAGCATGTTATTATCCGGTGTGAAGGCGAAGAATCAAAGCTGAAAGAAGCCATTCATTCAAAATATAAAGAATATATCTCTATTGTATTTTATGTCCTGGGAATCGCTACTTCATTTTTTTATCCTTATATTGCCATAGGTTTTTATTATATCGTGGCTCTTATATGGCTGATTCCGGACAGAAGAATCGAAAAAACATTAAAAGAAAATTGATATGGAAACACACGAATATCCCAACGGAAACATTACTGTCATCTGGCAGCCTCAAAAATGTATCCACTCTGCCATATGTGTAAAAACACTTCCAAAAGTCTATAATCCTAAAGAAAGACCTTGGATCAAAGCAGAAAACGCAAGTCCTGAAGAACTTAAAAATCAGATAGATCTATGCCCATCAGGTGCATTAAGTTATAAATTCAATACAGAAAAATAATGGCGGTAACGGTAAAAGCAAGTTTAGGAAAAACAAAATATTATACAGAAGTCACTGCCGGCGAAAATAAGATCATTACGGATGAACCGATTGATAAAGGCGGACAGAACAAAGGTCTTAATCCCATGGAAATTCTGGCAACATCACTGGCAAGCTGTACAGCAGCTACATTGAGAATGTATATTGAAAGAAAAGAATGGGAGGTAGAAAACATCAATGTAGAAGTAGAGCTTGAAAATTTCCCCTTAACAAAAAGAGCAGTTTTCAAAAGAGACATCAGCTTTGAAGGTATTCTGGATGATGAGCAGCTGAAAAGACTGCACACCATCGCAGATGCATGCCCTGTTCATAAAATATTAACCAACGATATAGAAATACTAACTAAATTCTCATAACATGATCGAAGTAAAACAAAACAACGACGAAAAACACGGAAGTTTTGAAGCTTTCATAGATGGAAGACGCGCAGGAATGATGACGTATACCTGGGCCGGAGAAGAAAGATTTATTATAGACCACACCGAGGTGGAAGAAGCTTACAACGGAAAAGGAGTAGGCAAGGAAATGCTTCTGGCTGCAGTGGATTTTGCCAGAAAAAACGAGAAGAAGATCATTCCTCTCTGTCCTTTCGCTAAGGCAAGTTTCCAGAAAAGTGAGGAACTTCAGGATGTTTTAGTGAATTAGTCACTGTTTCCACCCTTACAATACAACCCTTTCAGAGAGATTTCTGGAAGGGTTTTTATTTTGATTTAAAAATATTCAATAACCGGAATTTGCTTTGAAAACAACAGTATTTCAAATTCATGATTCCCGACTGATCTTTTTTATATATTTGCTAAAATTTAAAAATCAAGAATGAATCCAGGAACTATCCTTTTGTTATTTGTTTTCGTCTATTTTATCGGCCTTTTGGTAATTTCTTATTTTACCAGCCGGAATTCTGATAACCAGTCATTTTTTATTGGTAACAAAAAGAGTAAATGGTGGCTCGTAGCATTCGGAATGATAGGAACCAGCTTAAGCGGGGTTACATTTATTTCAGTTCCGGGAACTGTGGGGAAAATGACCGGTTCCGAATATATTTACGGAGGTTTTGAATACTATATGATGGTGATCGGGTTTTTCATCGGATATTTTATCGTTGCCGCAATACTGCTTCCTCTTTATTATAAGATGAATCTGACTTCAATCTATACCTACCTGGGAAAAAGATTTAATGTGGAAGCCCATAAAATTGGATCTATATTTTTTATTATTTCAAGGGCAATTGGTGCTACGGCAAGGTTATATCTGGTAGTAAACGTTTTACAGATATTCTTACTTGAAGGATTAGGAGTTCCGTTCTGGGTAACTTCACTTGTTCTTTTGCTGATGGTACTTCTCTATACTTTTGAAGGCGGAGTAAAAACGATTGTCATTACCGATACCCTGCAGACTTCTTTTATGATTATCAGTCTTGTAGCCTGCATTGTTTTTATTTTATCCAACCTGAATTTATCATTTGGTGAAGCCTATACCATTCTGGAACAGAAAAACTATACTCATTTCATCAACTTTGATCCCAATTCCAAAACCTTTTTCCTGAAAACCATTCTGGGAGGAATCTTTATTACGATTGCCATGACTGGGCTGGATCAGGAAATGATGCAGAAAAATATCTCTGTAGATAATCTTAAAAATTCAAAGAAAAATATGCTGACCTTTGCAGGAACACTTCTTATTGTGAACCTTGCATTCTTATTCCTGGGTGGATTATTATACCTTTTTGCATTGCAGCACGGCGCTGAATATGGAACAATAAAAGCTGAAACAGTAACGAATATTTTCGGATTCAAAGATGCAGCAGGAAATATTAAAAATGTAATGGGAGACGACCTTTTCCCGGCTTTATCACTTCAGGGATATTTCCCAATGGCTATTTCCGTTATTTTCATCATTGGATTAATTTCAGCATTGTTCCCGTCTGCGGATGGAGCCTTAACTGCTGTAACGAGTTCGTATTGTGTAGATTTACTCAACCTTAATGAAGATAAAACCAAAACTGAAAAAGAAAAGAAACGCCTTCGTATGAAAGTACATTTAATTTTCACGGTAGTTTTCTTTATCCTGATTATGGTCTTCAAAGCGTTGAATGATAAATCTATCGTGTATCTGATCATGGAAATTGCAGGATATACTTACGGACCGCTTTTAGGTCTTTTCGCCTTTGGAATTTTCACGAAGTTTCAGATTTCCAGAAAATATTCAATTCTTACCGTTACTCTTTTAGCACCTGTACTTACCTATTTCATCAATCTGGCTGTTACCACATATACAGATTATAAAATCGGTGTAGAGCTGATTGTTCTGAACGGACTGCTCACCTTCATTGGTTTGTGGCTGGTAAAAAACAAACAACATTTAAGGGTTGTTTAATCTTATAAAAAAGGCTGTCCTCAAGATGAAGACAGCCTTTTTATTGTAATCAATGGAGTGAAGTAATTATTCTTTAACCCATTTGATGGTTTTCTCTGTATCTTTAGATTTAACTTTAATCAGATAATCTCCTGTAATCAGGTGAGACAAGTCAAAAGTACCTGTTTTATCATGTTTCAATTTGTTGTTAGTCTGTGTGAATACTAATTTTCCACTTACGTCATATACCGTCATATCATATACTTCGTTTGAGTTGGTAAATTTAATATTCAGAAGTCCTTTGCTTGGATTAGGATATACTACGAATACATCTTTATTTGCAGCTGTTTCATTCACTCCCAATGTCTGGGTAATGGTAAAGTTGATAGGATTAATATTGTAGAAAACATTAGTCTCTGCTGCAACCATAATTCTAGCCTGTGTCGTATTTACGTTAGGAAGGGTAATGGTTTCAGAACCGTCGTTCGGAGTAGACCCCAGGATCAGTGTAGGATAAGTAAGACCTCCATCTGTTGAAAGGTAAATATTTACCGTGGCTGCATTCACAGGGGAGGCTGTTGTATTGGCCACATTCCAGGTTATTGTTTGATTAGAATTAGCTACCCAGGTTACCGCTGTTGTAGGTGCAGTTACATTAAAAGGTCCGGAATTTCCATCAACAGTAATGATAGCATCATCGTTGGCTACTCCTGCGCAACCTGCATTATTATCTCTTACAGTCAATCTGAACTCCATCGTTCTTGCATAAGCCGGTCTGACTTCTCCTTTGGAAACCGTACCATTGATTACATCTGTAAGTTTCGGAAAATATCTGTAAGGAACAGCTACAGGCATAAATGATCTGAATATAGCCGCATTTCCTGTAGGTACATTCCAGTCACCCGCTGGCCCTGCATCATTCTGTTCCCAGCAATAAGTAAGTGGATTATTTTCAGTATCAGTTGCAGAACCTGTTAACTTAAATGGTGTTCCCTTTGGGATTGTATAGTCATTTCCTGCATTTACAGTAGGTGCTGTATTAGCCACTGCTGTTGTTACCTGACATGGGAGAGATTCAACTTCTGAAGTAATTGTTTGAAATGAATTCGTATGAAAAATAGGAATACTGTGAGCGTCTAAATTATTGATACTTTCACAAATACCAGCGTAAGCCATGATGGTAATTCCACTTCCCGGTTCTACAGCATCATCTGCGCTTCGGTTTCCTCCACAGCTTCCGGTAGTTGCATTAAAGGTATGTTGAGCACTAAACTGGTGTCCCATTTCATGAGATACATAATCAATATCGTAAGGATCTCCTACAGGATTAGAAGAACCGGTAATTCCTTTTCCTTTGTATGAAGAATCACATATACCTGAATCAGCTAATCCACCACCTCCGGTACTAAAGGTATGTCCTATGTCATAATTAGCTGTTCCAATTATTGAGTCAATGACCGTTTGACTTTCATTAATTAATACACTTCCATCATCATTTCCTGTGAAAGGGTCATTCGTATCACTCACAAATATAATATTGTTTTCAGTAGGAATGAGGATCAATCTTACAGCAACCTCTTGTTCATATACTCCATTTACCCTATTTACAGTAGTTACAATAGCAGACAAAGTTTGGGCTACGGTAGGTGAAGCTGATCCTGATCCTGTCGCTGCCGATGCATACTGATGTGTACATGCAACTGCTAACCGAAAAATACTAATTTGACTTCCTATGCTTGGAGCTACGGTTTTTTGAGCATTTTTTTTTCCTGATTTAAAATTCTCATCTTTTGATCCACAGCCTCTTTGCTTTTTATCAATTAAATCACCTTTTTTGTAAATGATATAATTATTGATATCCTGTTTTGCATAAGGATCAATATAAGTATCTCCCGATACTATTGATTTTATTTGAGCGTGGAATCCTAACTCTGTAAAATCGAGTTTTATGGTAGCATATTGATCATCTACACCCTGCCCTGTCAAAGTAATAATTTGGGGAAACTTACCGGCTAACTCCGGAGCCATTACTGAGGATTTCCAGATTCTGAATTTAGCTTTCGTTCCATCAGACATTGGTAAAACAATAATTGGGGCATTATCTTTACGTTCATTATCTCTCAGCTCCGGAACTGAGGCAAAATAGTTCTTCAAACCACTCACATCCAACTTATAAGTAAGAGATTTTTCAGGCTGTACTGTTCTGCTTTTAGATTCAGCTTTAATTGTTCGTTCACTGATTTCAGTAAAGAAATCCTGAGCTTTTCCTAGAGAAATTGATAAAATGAATATCCCTAAATAAAATAGTTGTTTAATTTTCATACAATGATGTTTTTTTAAGAGTTCAAATATAAAAATAAAAATTACAACATAATGAAAAACAGTACTTTACGTCAAAAACCATAATAATCAACATAAAATAAATCAAATATTTACATTCGAAAAATAATCATCTATTAATCCATAATAATTATTAAAATTGTTTAAACTTTTATTTTCTGAGAACCCAATAAAAAAACCAAATTACCATTGAATATTGAAGTTTTCGAATTATTACAATAAAAAAGCTGTCCTCAAGATGAAGACAGCATTTTTATTTTAATCAATGGAGTGAAGTAATTATTCTCTAACCCATTTGATGGTTTTCTCTGTATTCTTAGATTTAACTTTAATCAGATAATCTCCTGTAACCAGGTGAGACAAGTCAAAAGTACCTGTTTTATCATGATTCAATTTGTTGTTAGCCTGTGTGAATACTAATTTTCCGCTTACGTCATATACGGTCATATCATATACTTCGTTTGAGTTGGTAAATTTAATATTCAGAATTCCTTTGCTTGGATTAGGATATACTACGAATACATCTTTGTTTGCAGCCGTTTCGCTCACACCCAATGTCTGGGTAATGGTAAAGTTGATAGGATTAATGTTGTAGAAAACATTAGTCTCTGCAGCAACCATAATTCTAGCCTGTGTAGTACTTACGTTAGGAAGGGTAATGGTTTCAGAACCGTCGTTCGGAGTAGACCCCAGGATCAGTGTAGGATAAGTAAGACCTCCATCTGTTGAAAGGTAAATATTTACAGTAGCTGCATTCACAGGGAAAGCTGTTGTATTGGCCACATCCCATGTTATCGTTTGAGTAGAATTACCTGCCCAGCTTACCGCTGTTGTAGGTGCAGTTACGTTAAAAGGCCCGGAATTTCCATCAACAGTAATGATAGCATCATCGTTGGCTACTCCTGCACAACCTGCATTATTATCTCTTACAGTCAATCTGAACTCCATCGTTCTTGCATAAGCCGGTCTGACTTCTCCTTTGGAAACCGTACCGTTAATTACATCGGTAAGTTTCGGAAAATATCTGTAAGGAACAGTTACCGGCACATATGATCTGAATATAGCAGCATTTCCTGTAGGTGCATTCCAGTCACTTGCCGGGCCTACATCATTCTGTTCCCAGCTGTAAGTAAGAGGATTATTATCTATATCTGAAGCAGATCCTTCTAATCTGAACGGAGTACTCTTAGGGATGGTATAATCACCTCCTGCATTTACAGTAGGAGCGAAATTATTGGTTGGAAGGGTAACCTGGCATGTTGTTGACTGAACTTTCGTTGTGATAGACTGGTAGGATTTGGTATGGAAAGTAGGAATACTGTTAGGAGCTAAATTATTTGTGCTTCCACAAATTCCTGCATAGGCCATAATGGTAATTCCGCTTCCAGGTTCTACAGCATTGGCTGCACTGCGGTTTCCTCCGCCACAGCTTCCGGTAGTTGCATTAAAAGTATGTGGGCCTCCAAACTGATGCCCTACTTCATGCGCCACATAATCAATATCATAAGGATCTCCTACAGGGTTAGGTGAACCGGTAATTCCTCTTCCTTTGTTGGAGTTGTTACAGATTACCCCTAATCCGGCTAATCCGCCACCTCCGGTACTGAAGGTATGTCCAATATCATAATTGGCATTTCCTATCAGTAAATCGATCTGAGTCTGGCTTTCATTGATTAATGTACTGGCGTTATTATTTCCGTTAAATGGATCTGTCGCTGCATTTGTAAAGACTACATTGGCTTCACTATCCACTAATACGAGCCTTGAAGCAACTTCCTGCTCATATACGCCATTCACTCTGTTTACAGAAGTTACAATGGCTGAAAGGGTTTGTGCTACTGTAGGAGTAGCTGTACCCGTTGCCGCTACTGCATATTCTCCAGTACATGCAACTGCAAACCTGAAAACTCTAATTTGAGTTCCTACGCTTGGAGCTGTGGTTTTTTGAGCGTTTTTTTTTCCTAGCGGAGTATCATCTTCATCCTTTACTCCGCATGATCTTGGATTTTTATCAATCAAATCACTTTTCTTATAAATGATATAATTGTTGATATCTAATTTTGCATAAGGATCAATATAAGTATCTCCTTCTACTATAGATTTGATCTGAGCATGGAATCCCAGTTCTGTAAAATCAAGTTTTAGGGTTGCATATTTGTCATCAATTCCCTGTCCTGTAAAAGTGACAATCTGAGGAAACTGGCTGGCTAATCCGGGAGACATCACTGAAGATTTCCAGATTCTGAATTTTGCTTTCGTACCGTCAGGCATTGGCAATACAATGATTGGAGCATTGTCTTTACGGTCACTGTCTTTTAGTTCAGGAACTGAATTAAAATAGCTTTTCATTCCCGCTACATCCAGTGTATAAGTCAATGACTTTTCCGGCTGTACTGTTCTGTTTTTAGGATCTGCTTTGATGGACCTTTCACTGATTACTGTAAAAAAGTCCTGTGCTTTCCCTGAGGAAATGGATATCACAAATATCCCCAAATAAAATAATTGTTTAATTTTCATATATAATGGTATGTAATTTTTATTAACTCAAACATTCAGACCAAAAACTAAAGAATAATTAGTTAAAGGTTTATAATTCAAGATTATTTGAATTATAAAATTAGTTAAATTAATCTAATTATCACATATGAAAATTCAAAAAAATCAATGTTTGATTGCGAAAAATCAACGATCCAGCTATTACAAAGCATTCTCCTCAATAAATATTTTTCATTTTTTTTCCTTCATTAAAATAACTGATTTTATAGACTTTTCTATTTTAATTATCTTTGATCCGGACGATATTAACCAAATGCAAAATTTAACAGAATAAAAAAAACAAAATTTAAAAAATCATGAAAAAAGTTATTACAATTTTTGTACTTCTACTAACATTCAATTTTATGAATGCTCAGGAAAATTTTGAAGTATCCACATTAAGAATCGGACCGTTTAAAGTCTTTATGCCCAAGGTTGAAGCTGAAAAAATTGCGGGAACAAAACTTACGAACTCAGGTGAAGAGAAAAAAAACAGGGTAAATTATAATGGCGAAACCATCCAGATTGATCTTTTTGACAACTACATCAATGAAGCCAATCCGAGTGTTCCCTCTATTACTTACATGACGACCACCAGTAAAAAATTTAAAACCAAAAGCGGAATCGGAGTTGGAAGTACCCGAGATGATCTTATCAATGCCTACAGAAATTATCCCAACTTCAGCGTACGTCCGGATTGGGATAAAAATGATAAAACGATTAAAGATTCCGGTTATTTCAATATTGAAGACAGCCAGGCAGGAACCTTATTAAGCTTTAAATTTGTTAACAATATCGTTACCGAAATCTCCGTTTACCTCAATGAAGGCTGTTAAAAGCAGAAAAATATTCAATTCAGTCGAAATCCGGGTTTTCATAATCCGGATTTTTGCATTTCCATAAGCCGGTAAAAAATTGTAAATTCGCATGCAAATAAATCAGATATAATGAGTAAAAGTATCGAAGAGTTAAAAACTCTTACTACACAGATCAGAAGAGACATTTTAAGAATGGTTCACGCTGTAAATTCAGGACACCCAGGTGGGAGCTTAGGTTGTACAGAATTCTTTACAGCACTTTATGGAAAGGTAATGAACTATAAACTTCCTTTCACCATGGAAGGCAAAAATGAAGATCATTTTTATCTATCAAACGGACACATTTCTCCGGTATTCTACTCTACTTTAGCAAGATTTGGTTTCTTCCCTGTAGAAGAACTTAAAACTTTCAGAAAATTAGATTCAAGATTACAGGGACACCCTACTACTCATGAAGGACTACCAGGAATCAGAATTGCTTCAGGTTCTCTTGGGCAAGGACTTTCTGTAGCATTAGGTGTAGCTGACGGTAAAAAACTAGATGGTGATCAATCTCTTGTTTACTCTCTTCACGGAGATGGTGAGCTTCAGGAAGGTCAGATCTGGGAAGCATTGATGTATGCTGCTGCTAAAAAAGTAGACAATATCATCTCTACTATTGATTACAACGGACGTCAGATTGACGGAGATACGGATGATGTATTAAGCTTAGGAAATCTTCATGCTAAATTGGAAGCATTCGGGTGGATTGTTTTGGAAGAAAAGAACGGGAATGATCTTGAAGCTGTGATTGCAATCCTTGAGAAAGCAAAAACAGAAACTGGAAAAGGAAAACCTGTAGCTATCCTTCTTCATACAGAAATGGGGTACGGAGTTGATTATATGATGGGATCTCATGCTTGGCATGGTAAAGCTCCTAATGATGAGCAGCTAGACACAGCATTCAAGCAATTGTACCTAGAAGCTCCGGCTGATTATTAATTATAAATGATAAATTATTATTGATAAATGATGCCCGTAGAACTTTAAAATATTGTTAATCTACCATCATCTATCAATAATCAAAAACTTTAGTAAAAATGAAATATACATATACAGAAAAAAAGGACACTCGTTCAGGATTCGGAGCAGGATTAGCGGAACTAGCTGACAAAAATCCTAATGTAGTAGCACTTTGTGCAGACCTTATCGGTTCTTTGAAGATGGAAAAATTCATTGAGAAGGCTCCTGAAAGATTCTTTCAGATTGGGATTGCAGAAGCGAACATGATGGGAATTGCTGCTGGTCTTAGTATTACAGGAAAAATACCTTTCACCGGAACTTTTGCTAACTTCTCTACTTCAAGAGTATATGACCAGATTCGTCAGTCTATCGCTTATTCTAACAAAAATGTAAAAATCTGTGCATCTCACGCAGGTCTTACTTTAGGAGAAGATGGAGCAACTCACCAGGTTCTTGAAGATATTGGGATGATGAAAATGCTTCCTGGAATGACAGTGATCAATACTTGTGATTACAACCAGACAAAAGCAGCTACATTAGCCATTGCAGATTTTGAAGGTCCTGTATATTTAAGATTCGGAAGACCTGTAGTTCCTGTATTTATCCCTGAGGATATGCCTTTCGAAATCGGAAAAGGAATTTTACTTCAGGAAGGAACTGATGTAACCATTGTTGCAACAGGACACCTTGTATGGGAATCTCTTGTGGCTGCTGATGAGCTTGAGAAGGAAGGTATTTCTTGTGAGGTAATCAATATCCACACTATCAAGCCTCTTGATGAAGAGATCATTTTAAAATCTGTTGAAAAAACAGGTAAAATTGTAACTGCTGAAGAGCACAACTACCTTGGTGGTTTAGGAGAATCTGTTGCAGGGATGCTTGCAAGAAAAAGACCTACAAGACAGGAATTTGTAGCAGTAAACGATACTTTCGGAGAGTCTGCAACTCCTGCTGAACTGATGAAGAAGTATAAAATTGATTCTACTGCAGTAAAAGAAGCGGTAAAGAGAATTTTAGCTTAATCTAAGCTATTCTATATAGATAAAATCCGGCGGTTTCTTCGAAACCGCCGGATTTTTGTTTTGGAGATTAACCACTCTGTAAAAAGTACTTTGAGTTTTTAACATCTCTCCAGAGGAAGAAAATGATTATACTTCCATTTTTCATTGTATTAGTTTTTACCCTTCATTATTATTGTTCCGATTGCTGATTCAGAGGAATTCCAACAGTGATTAAAACAGGACATAAGATTTTTTCTATATATTCATCTTCTTTTCTCTGTGAGGCTTTCGAACCAGAAAAATAATTACTGATTCTGTAATTTTTCACAAACTGATTTCTCTTTTTACCGATGGAATAGTAATATCCACCTCTTTCATCATTGACAAAATAGGTCATTTCATCAAAATTCATCAGTTTTTTAGAGAGTAAAAGCTTTCTGTAAATACACTTCTCAGATTTATCAAAAATATATTTCACAGGAATCCTGAAGAAAAGATCAAACAGGAAATAGATCATATAAATGCTCCATAATCCCATTGCAATTTTAAATGAGTCACCGGACATCTTACCCATAAAATAGTAAATAATCACAGGAAGTGCTATCACTCCCAATACCAGCCACACTATTAAGATGCGCAGGAAATTATAATTGGGCATAAAGCTTATTTCACTTCCGTTTTCTTCAAACTTATAACGGTCTCTGATTTCCATTTTCAGGATTATTAATGTTCATAATATCCTCTGTCTCATTCACCATCTTCTGTATTCCTTTTTGGGTAAGAGCCTGTCCAATCGTAAGGTGTTTTTCTTTACCATCAACCTCAAAATAAATAGACAACACCACATTGGTTGTGATAAAACCCAGATACTTTGTAGCCAGTACATGGAAATTCCTGAAGTTTTCTAAAGGATATGTTCTTGCGGGAACAAAAATCGTATGCTTGCCTGTAATAGTCATTTGATCCATATCAATAATGAATTTCTTGGTAAAGAAATTAATCATAATAAGCGCTACCACAGCAATAATAACATAACTGACAGTTCTTGCACTGTTAAAAATAAGTCCTGCAATAATTAGAAAAATAATACAAAGCACCGTTATAAATACCGGCTGATTTTTAAAAATATATTGGTTTCCTTCTTGTTTATAAAATTGATAGTTGTTCATAATTAATGTAATTGTTATTTATATTTTGGTTAAAGATCTAGTTACTATAAAAAGCAGTTATAGAAATTGCAGTTGATAAGAGGCTTCTGAGACAATTATTTTATCGGGCTTCATATGTATATATTTAAAGTGTTTTTTTAATTCGTCATACTTTTAATTGCCCCAGGTAGCCATCCAGTCCAGATATTCACTTTTGTATTCATTATCATTAAGCCTAATGATAAGATCTTTCAGGTCTTTTTCCTCAAACTCATAATCTGAAACCGTGAAAGTCAGGAAAATATCTTTGCCAGTTATCTTTGTGAAAAAGTTTTCATTTTTAAGTTTTTCCAGTATTTCAATGCAGGTGGAATATAACTTATTCTGAAAACCATCAAACCATTGATCGGCATCATCATGTTTAGTAAGTTCCTCTCTCAACTGAGTACAGATTTCACCAAATTCTTTATTGGCTCCTTCCATTTCATAGGTCCATTCTGCCGGTTCATATTTATAATAAAGAACATCTTCTTCATCTGCATTTTCTATTGCTTTCATTGTATTGGCAGCGGGACATACCGTCATTGCTCCCTCATCACTATAGAGTGCGAAACTATAAATCTTCTCTGCACCATGCTTTTCATACACTTCTAAAAAAGCTTTCTTAGCAGCGTCTTCAATCTGCTGTTTCAAAATTTCAAAATCCATACTTCTTTTCTTTTTTAAAATGGGCGGTAAAATTACCTTTATCCTGTCAAATCAGCTCATTATATTTTAAAAAGGGCTGGTCAAATTCATGATTATAGCTATCCTATTTTCATTATAAAATGATGAACTGTTTTATTATTCATAAAATATCTCTTGTTGATGCATCGTAAAAGTATTATGACCCCAGATATAGAAATCTCAAATATTATCCGATAAATGAAAATTTATCTTCAACCATTTTCCCAATCAGTGGTAAAGGTTTTTCAACATCATTGGCTGCATTAATGATTCCGATAATCATCAGTACCAAAGGAATACATCCAAATATCCCCAGAATTCCAATTTTGGTCGCCATCAACAGGATATTAAGAATGATGAACAATACAATTGAAAAAATAATCAGTCCCAACGACTGCTTCAGATGATACTTTAGAAAGCTGCTCGATTTTTCTTTTCCGATGATGAAGGAAATCAGCCATCCGAAAAGCGTAATGTAAGAGACAATAGATAAGGTTTTGTTGTCCATAGCGGTAAAATTTTTAATTAATATTCTTTGATTTTTTCCGGCCCAAAATTGCAGCAGAAAAATGTCCCCGCAGTTATTTCTGCAACTACAAAACATCTTCAACTCAAATGGAAGACGACTACAAAACGTCTACAAAAACAAATAAAATATTGATTATCAATAAAATAGAAATAATCATTATTTCTGATTTTTTAATTCGGAAATTGACAGGTGTCTACAATTTTTGTACTTTCACCCTATGAAATTAAAGTACTCACTTTTATATTGTATACTTTTTATCTGCACCTTATATCCCGCACAGAATACATTTATTGATGGTCTTAAAATTCAATTGAGGGAAGACCATATTTCAACTGCAGAAAAGTTCAAAATTTACAATGAGTTTACAGAATATTACAGAGTCAGTGATCAATATGAGACAGCCGAAAAATATGTTCAGCAACAGCTTGAACTGGCTAAAAAGGAACAAAACTATGCTGAAGAAGTAAAGGCACTTGCTCAAAAAGGAATTATTAAGCTCAATCAGTCTCAGTATGATAAGGTTCCTCCGATCATCGATGCTGTGAATGAAATTCTTCAAAAGAGTAATAATAAAACAGCAGCATTATATGCCCATTATCTGAATATCTATTACAACAATACCCTTGGCGAACCTGAAAACACCATAAAACTCATTCAGAAAGCTCTTCCACTGGTTGAAAAACAGCCTTCAGAGACCATGCTGAATGCAAAGCTTAATTATCTTCTCTATGGAGTCTATACAGAATGGAATGATGCTGAAAATGCGTCCAAATACGCCAAAAAATCCATTGAGCTTGCTGAAAAATCAGGAAATAAAAACCTGTTGAGTTCAGCCTACTCTGCTCTGGCCGTATGTTATTCTTTTCGATTTGAAAAAACGGGAGATTTAAAAGATCTGAAACCCGTCATAGAAATGTGTAAAAAGGCAGCTGCCCTGTATCATCAGTTTCCGGGACATGTTTCGGCTCATGTACAAGCTATGGCATTGTTGAACCTGATCAATTATTATTTGAGTTACCCTGTCATGACTCCGGAAATACGTTCGGAAATTCAGAATAATGCCAACGAAATATTGGCTCTTACTCAGCATACAACCCTTAATCAGGGCATTCAGGCAGGAGCACTTGGAGTATTGAGCAATCTTGCATCAAGGGATCAGAATGATGCTTTATCAGAACAATATCTTCTGAAGGCTGAACAGATTCTTCTTACTCAAAAACCGGTGTATTACCATGTCATGATCAAGGTTGTAGAAGGTCTTGCTCAATTGTACGCAAAGCAAAAAAATTATCAGAAAGCCTATGAATACGAATCAAGAGTAACAAAATACAGTAATCTTCTCTTTGATGAAGGGCAGGCTAAAACTGCCAAAAAACTGGAAGCTCAATATCAATCTCAAAAAAAAGAATCTGAGCTCAGAGCTCTTACCGAAAAAACAGCCAGTCTGAAAAAAGAAAAACTGTTATACATCGGGTTGGGAATCATTGGACTGATTGGTGCTTTTTTCATGTTCCGTTCTTATCATTTTAAACTGCGGTATTCTATAGAAAGAGAAAATAAACTTGATACGGAAAAACATGAAGCAGAAATGCAGATTAAGCTTCAAAAGGAAGAACAGGCCAGATTAAAGGCTGAGCAGGAACTTCTTACGCTTCAACAGCAAAAACTTCAAAGTGAGGTATTGGCAAGTCAGCTTCATATTCAGCATAAGAATGAAGTTCTGCAACAGCTTCAGACACAGCTTTCTGATACTGATATTAATATTCAGCACGTGGTAAAGGGAGAAAACCGTGTAGATAATGATTTTGAAAAGATCAGATTCACCATTCAGGAACTGCATCCGGATTTTTTTAAAAATATCAATGAAAGAGCCCAACAAAAATTGACCGCCCTGGATTTGAAATACTGCGCGTATATTTATCTGGGGATGGATACGAAACAGATTGCCAATCTCCTCAGCGTAGAACCCAAAAGTGTAAGAATGACCAAATACCGCCTTAAAAAGAAGTTCGGACTGAATGAACATACCGCTTTAGAATCTTTTTTTCAGGGAGTATTCTCTGAGTAACCAGCAATTTTTAAATAAATAATAAAAGCTTTTTAACTTCGGGTTGAAAAGCTTCATTCTTATTGTCCAAATTCGTAGGTCTTGATCTGTATTTTTTAAAATCATAGTTTTCTAATCAAAATTCATAGGATATTACACTCTTTTATGGAGTAAAAAATAAGATTTTAATACAAACAACAACATTGTAAGCATACAAATTTTGATTAACACCCATTGATTTCAATCTGATTTGCAATCCAATATTATATATTTTCCCATATTGTACAATAGAAAATATTCCCATACAACATCTTATTAAAGTCGGGAATTTTCTTTGGTTGATGAGGGTTTACTTTATAGTTTTTCAAATTTCAAATATTTCACCAAACCTCAGCCATCATCAAGAGGAAAACTTGCATTTGTGCATAAAGCAAAATACAAATCATTTACACATTTTATCCCAGCAAAGTGAACTGAATATTTATAGTTTTATCCCATCAACGTTGATGAAATACATTCTTCACATTTAAACTGCATGTGTACAGTGTATGATAAATGAACAGAATATTTCACCCTAAAGTCAGGGTTTATCTGACATCAATAATTTTCAACAACACAAAAATTACAAACATGAAAAAGTTAATTGGAATGAAGAGCAACTTCTCTTCTCTGGAAAACAAAAAGCTTAAAGATCTTAAAACAATTCAAGGGGGCAGCTATAACGTTAAATCTAACGTTTCCGTTGGAGAAGGCTGTGAAGAATATGATACCTATACAGGCCCGGGAGGTGCATATATAGGTAGAATTACGGTGTGTAACCCTACACAATCACTAAACTAATGCTGCAGAGAATGGAGGGCCATGCCCTCCTTTTTACTTTTCAAACTTTCAAAAACATGATAAGCTTATGAAACAATATATTTATTATACTCTATTATTCATTTGGGTTTCATTCTTATCATGCAAAAATCGGGAAGTGAATTACATTACTTATTATAGCAAAGTAAATGAAATCGACAGTATTTACCGAATGGCTAATAAACCTGAAAAAGCCATAAAAAAATTCAAAAAAATATTTCAGAAGTATGAACCTAAAAACCAAGAGCTTACTGAAGAATACAAAACTTATATTAAACTAGCAGATCAGTACCATAAAAACTTTGGCGGGAAAAAGAGCCTATACAAGCTTATTACACTAATAGCTCCCTATGGTAATGAATATAAAAAGCTTTATCCTCTCTGCAAGAAATACGGGATAGACAGTCTGGAAGTCAACCAAAAAGTAGCCGACTGGAAAAAGAATCTTAACAAAACATTGATAGATTCCTTCAGTATTGCTATGATCCGTGACCAGGAAGGAAGGCCTGAAAACAGAGCCCTTGTAGCCAAGAATATTGAAAAAAATGCAGATCTTTTTTTCTGGACATTTGAATATTACGGATTTCCTGATGGACAAAAAATAGGAAGATTAGGAAACAATGACGTTTTCATCGCTATGCCCACATTATTAAGTCATATGATTGCTTCAAAAAAATATCCTGAATTCAGAAAAAAACTATTCGAATATGTAAAAACAGGCCATTGCTCTCCTCAGGAATATGCCCTAATGTCTGATACCTATGATTACTATAGAAATACTGCTGTACGATACAGCTTACGGAATAATAATCAGGATTCTGTCCGGATTAACCGCAACCGTAAAAGTATTGGCCTACCCAGTATTAAACATTCATCTAAAATCAGAAAAGATAAAATTAAGAAAAAATGATTCTGATCCTTTCTACTAATCAGGAAACAACAACAAATGAAGTTATTAAGTGGCTTAAAGCACTTGGTAAAGCTTTTATCCGTATACATGAAGATGAAGTTTTTGAAATAAAAACAGATCAAAATAAAGTCTTTTTACAAAGTCAGAGAAATAGTTTTTTTATTGAAGATATTACCAGTGTCTGGTATCGCAGAGGAGGACTGCAATTTATGAGAAAAGAATATGACAACGCTTCAATTAATACTTATATGAATGAAACTCAATATTGGCTCGAAGACTATGTAATAAAAATGCTTGAAACAAAAAACCATATTAATAAACAAAGCAATAGTCATTTGAATAAACTTCTCGTACTTGAACAAGCAAAAAAAGCAGGTTTAAAAGTTCCGAAATACTACTTAGCAGAAAACACGAACCAGCTAGTTGTGAATAAAACGATTACAAAATCTATTGCTGAAAATATAATATTGAAATCAGTTGGTGGTTTTTCTGAAGGCATTTTGTATACTTCACTTGTTACAGAGATGGAAAAAGGAAATTTCTTTATTACCTTTTTTCAGGAAATGATTGAAAAAGATTTTGAAGTAAGAGCCTTTTATCTTCATGGCAAAATCTGGGCTACTGCTATTTTTTCTCAAAATGATAAGAAGACCCAGCTTGATCATAGAAAATATAATCACGAGATACCGAATCGGAATGTTAGATATAATCTTCCAAAAGAGATTGAAGAAAAAATACATATCCTTATGCAACAACTGGATGTAAACTGTGGCTCACTAGATTTCATAAAAAGCAAAAATGATTTTTACTTCTTAGAAATAAACCCTGTGGGTCAGTTTTTAGGATTATCTGCCATTTGTAATTATTTACTTGAAAAAGAAATAGCAGAATACTTATGAAAAAGAAGTTTAAAGAAAAAAATAAGTTACCTCTTACTCTAAAGTATATAGAAAATTTTAGAGATGCTTCAGCTGAAATACAAGAGGATCATAAGATTAATTATATTACCTCTATTGAATATCAAACTGATTTTTTATTGAGAATAAAACCTACAAAACCACTTGTAAGATTATTATGAAAAATATTATTTTAAGTATATAACTTATTTGATTCTTTGTCTATTTCTTTATGCCTGTAAAAACCGAAATTACCTCTTATACTATAACAAGGTAAACGAGATTGACAGTATTTACCGAATGGCTAATAAACCTGAAAAAGCCATAAAAAAATTCAAAAAACTATTTCAGAAGTATGAACCAAAAAACCAAGAACATTGAAAAAACTTTACCTAACTTATGAACTATTTCAATTTATTTTCAACCATCCTCATCACCAAAGGCGTCACCAGAATTCTCATTTCAGATCTACAAAGAAACGTATCAGAATTGTATCCACTGGAACTGCATGAGGTTATTATGGATCTGAAAAAATATTCCATTGAAGATTTGTTGAAGAATTATGATGAGGAGTCCAGAGAAATCGTTCAGGAATATCTCAGCCTTTTGTTAGAAAAAGAGTATGGATTTATAACAGATAAGGATTGGGACAGGAATTTTCCTCCTCTCTCCTATGAATATCATGAACCTAGTACAATAACCAATCTTTTCCTGGAGATGGAAAATATTAAGATCCTAAAAAAAATAAAATCATCGGTAGAAAACCTGGGAATTAGACATTTGGTTATTTATAGTCCGAAACCTTTAACCTCAAAGGATTTTATAGAAATTGATAAAACTTTTACCACCTCAGTCTTATCAGGAATAGAAATTTTTTCTCCGTTTCATCAGAAAATTAACCTATCTTTTATACAGGCTCTCCAAAAAAATACAGTCAGAATATACAGTCTCATTTTCTACAATTGTTCGAAGCCTCCTTTCAAAGCTAAAGATGAATACAGATTCTCACTGCATTTTCTGAAAGATGACCTGCAACTCTCTGCCTGTGGAAAAGTGGAACTGAAATACTTCAATACCAATATTCCTAAAATTATTGAAGCGATTAACCATAATTCCTGCCTGTATAAAAAGATGGGTATTGATCGAAACGGCAATATCAAAAACTGTCCTCTTATGAAAGAAAGCTTTGGAAACATCAATACACAGAGTCTTGAAGAGGCAGCCAATCAACCTGATTTCAAAAAATACTGGAACCTCACTAAAGACAGTGTTGAAATCTGTAAAGACTGTGAGTTCCGTTATGTCTGCACAGACTGCCGGGCTTATACCGAAAATGCTCTAAAAAACAAAAAAGGCATCAATGTATCAAAACCTCTCAAATGTGGCTATAATCCCTATACAGGAGAATGGGAGGATTAGGACAGTAATCCTTTAAAGCAAGAAATTTTCCATTCATTGGGATCGTAGATAATGTTTTTTCCTCTTGTTAATCAAAAACCGCTTTTAAATTTGATTTAAAAGCGGTTTGTTATCTTGTTGTATTTGATTAATCCTTATTTAAAAAACTTCCATTTCGGGATAATGGCAAGCATTCCGAATCCTGTAAACAGGAAAAGATTGGTTACATCTGTATACAGGAATGTAGACAGGTAATAATTGTGCATAAAGAAATGCAGCACCAGTAAAGCGGGGAACATAAAAATTCCTACTTTTCTGTAGAAGAACATCAGCACCAGCCCGATTACCATCAGTACATCAATAGAAAATATCACATAAAAGTACCACCTCGGAATCTCCAGATATTCGTGCTGCAGATATTCATCCACATCTATTCCAAGTCCCATTACGGTAAACAACATCAAGGCAGCAAATGCCAGTATGAATCCCCATCCTTTCTTCGGGTCTTCGTCAAAATAGCTGTATTCTTCCATACCTACAAAAATAAAGAACTTATGAGAGATTTCATAAGTTCTTTTATAATTATTCGTTTAAAATTTGACTTACACAGAGATTGCGTTGATCAGTCTGTTTTTGTCACTTAAGAATTCCTCCATAGAGATCATACTTTCAGTTCTCATTACATCCTGAATGTCATCGATCTGGTAAATAATTCTTTTAGCATCATCCGTATTCTTAGCTCTTACTTTACAGAAAATATTATATTTCCCGGAAATAACGCTAGCTTCGATTACGTTAGGTAAAGTTGACAATTCTTTCAATACTTCCTGAGTACGGTTTGATTTTGTCAAAAGGATACCTATGAAAGCTGTAAAGTGATAATCCAGCTTACCATAATCGATGTTAAGAGATGATCCCAAAATAATACCTGCATCTTCCATCTTTTTCACTCTTACGTGAATTGTTCCAGCAGAAACATCCATCTGCTTTGCAATTTCAGTAAAAGGCATTCTTGTGTTTTCTACTAAGAAATCAAGAATCTTCTTGTCTATTTCGTCCAGTTGATAGTTCATATTAGTTAAATTACAATTTCTTTAAAAAATCTATGTATTTTTTGCAAATTTACGAAAAATAATTTAACTAAAAAATATATATCAAATATTAACAATAATTAACACAGATGATAAAAATCATTAAAATATTCTAATTATTTAGCATTTGATTTTATAGAATCTGTTTTTATTTCACCTTTTGCATCTGAAGTTTTTTTGTCTTTTTTCTTCTTTTTAAACAAAGAATTGAAGCTTTTACTCCACACTACCCCTCCTCCATAGGCTTGATTAGCAGAACCGTTTGTACTCACCATTCCGATGTTTGTAGGCTTGGAATAAGCACGTATAACCAAAGAACCATCATTCTTCTTAGACAAATCATATTCTACAGACCCTTCGGTAGAAAGATAATTGTTTTGGGCACCATCTGTTTTTGATAAAGGAATACCTAGCCCGGTCTTGATATTAACTCTTGGGGAAAGGGCTACACTTACTCCTGCATTGGCCCGGTCTCCAAAATTGGAGTTCTGGTCTCCTTTTACATAATTAAGGTCGATCTGGAATTCATTACTCATGGTATTAAGAACAGATCCCAGCTGTTTCAGAAGCATATTATATCCCGAAGATTCCGCAACATTTCCTACGTTCACATCAAATCCACCAGAGTTTGAAACGTTGAAGGTACTCAATAGGAGTACAGATCCGAACTGAAGAACTTTTTCTCCTTCCTGGCTCATTTTCGCGGCTAAGGTCTCTCTTACCTGGCTGGATACATCCATTGCCGTCACATTAAGATCAATCTGAGGATCTACCAACGACTGGGTAATATGGGCCTGCAGCAAGATACTGATAGGCTGTAGTTTCCCCATACTAAGATATTCTCCGGCATTGGAAACCATTCTTATATAGTTGGCATTAATATCTAATGCAGGCTTCATAGCATCCCCATCCCATCTGATGCTGCTGTTTCTTTCAATCTGGAACGTTTTGTTAAGGATGGCTTTAGAAACAAATGTTCCGTTATCCACTTTATAGGTACCGCTCATGGCAATATTCCCCTGTCTGTTCATGTGAAATCTCAACGGATCAGCTGATCCTTTTACGGTAATATTACCTACATCATCTCCTACCAATACATTTACAGTAGTCCCTTTATCTACAGCCAGGTTGAAATCAATATTCATGTTGGCTCCCGTTTTTTTCTTCTCTTCCAGTGTAATCAGACCGTCTTTCCCTTCTTTCAGGAACCTCAGCATTTTAAATTCTTCAACATTGGAAGTAGAACTGGAATTAAAGGTAAAGGTACTTCCGTTAAGTGCCTTCATATTAGGAGTCGTTATACTCAATCCTGAAACAGGTCCGTCTACGTACAGATCTCCCTGTCCATACACTCTTCCCCAGAACAGGTCAAAATCCTTTTGTGTAGTATTCAGCATCAATAGGTTATCCGCTCTCATTACCAGAGACACCCCCATTGAAGAAAGGGTTTCAAACTGGATCGCACCGGAAATATTCCCTTTAGAATTGGTTCTTCCGTCATGTACTTCAATATTATTGAGAATCGCAAGTCCTTTGGTCAGCTGAATTACTGTATCATCAAATGAATAATCTACCCCGGTAAACAGAAGTTTCAATCCAAAATCTTTTAACGCAATATCTCCACTATAATCAAGGTTGCTCAGCTTTCCGTTAATTTTAAGATCTCCTGTCGCTTTCCCACGTAGATTTCCGAAAATAGTCTGCACAAACTGCTGCGTAAATGAAAGATCAAAATCACGCATTTCTGCTGTAAGATCAATGATCGGAGAAGAAGTATTATTATTAACGGTTCCTGTAAGATTAAGACTGTTATTTCCCAGTACTCCTGCAGAATGAACTTTTACATCAATATCATACACATTCAGTGAGAACCCATTGGTAGCAGAGATAGAGATATCTCCCATATCATTGCCATTCATCTTGATATCATCAATATTAAGATCTACCAGTGGCTGAAGGGTACTTTTATCCATTTTGATCTTAACACTTCCGTTGGCAAGACCTTTAATATCCATTGTATTTCCTCCGGACTGCATATCCAGAAGCTTTTCTACAGCAAAATCATTGATATCAGCGTCTACGTAAAAATCTTTTGCAGATTTAAACTGTGCTTCTTTAATAAACAAAGCACTCTTATCAGAATACACTCTTAAATTCCGGATATCAAAATCTCCTGTTTTCTTCCTGTAAGTAATGGAATGATTCAGTTCAGGACTTGTATCTATAGCCCAGGTAACTTCATTGAATTTCACTTCCGTAGGTTCAAACCTGAATACATAATCACCTGCAGCATCGGTAGACTGATCTACGTTAATGGCATATTCTTTAAGCTTTTCATTCAATTCATCATCAGGACTTCCATGTTTGAATACAGTCGCTAAATGAAGGGTATTCCCATTCTCATTATTTCCTTTAAGCTCAAAATCTTTGATCACATTTTTATTATAGAGGACTCTGTTGATCTTAGCGTACAATTGCTGATTAAGATCTGCCGTGTTAATTCTCACCTTAACACTATCCACCATAGCACTGTCTCTGTTGATATTCTTCCTGTTATTCACTTTGTAATCAGGACTGGAAGCAGCCAGTGCATTATCGGCATCTGTAATTTCTTCCTCCTTCGTCATCATATATTTTAAAGAAGCCGCATCAAGATTCAGGATCAGGTTATTTGAGTTTCCGTCATATTCGCCTTCCACAAGAGCGCCCTGTGGCAATCTCAATTCAGGTAGGAAATAATTAACCAATCCTTGCTGAACATCAAATTTCAGCGCAAAATTCTGTCCACGGTATAATTTTCTTGGCGGTGGCCCCACTAATATTTTCCCTAGTCCGTTTTCTACCATTCCGGCAAGATCTGCAAGACTATATTTTCCTGAAATTTTACCTGTAGCAGCTCCCGGAGCATCTACATCAATCACACGGCTGCCTGCTTCTATAAATGTTTTTAGCTTGGCATTCGGAATATTATATTTTTGGGTAGCTGTAGCAAAATAAAGATTATTAGCATTCACATCCAGCGTAAGGTCATTAATGGATGACATGGCCATCTTTCCATCCACCTGTCCACTGACCACCTGAGTACCAGGCTTATTGGTGAAATAATTCATATTCAGGTACGTGACATCTGCATTCACGTCCATTGCTATTCTTGGAGTACTGAAATCTATTAATCCTTTGATGGTAGCTTTCGCCTGTTCATCATTAACAGTAATCAGTCCGTTATATTTTTTATGATCCAATAATCCGTCCAGATACAGATTATTGATCGTTTTATCCATAATTTCAATACTTGCAATCTGAGATTTCGTTGTCAGACGCATGGTATTCACATCAAAGCTTTGCCCGTTAAGATCAAATTTACCGGAAATCAAACCTACCGTTTTATTCTTTGTGATCACAGAGGTATTAAGATCTTTCACATCAAGATATCCGGAATATTTTGGCATGGCAGTACTGTACCCCGTTAAGGTAAGTTTGGAAATTTTCGCCTGCCCAATTCCGGTCATTAAGTTTCCACTGTCTACATAGATCTGATCAGGATTTACTTTTGCCGTTCCATTGTATTTCAGTTTTCCAAAATCATCGGCAAAATTTTTCATCTTTTTGGAGATGAAAGAAGGCATCATTGCTTTTAAATCCTTGTAAGTAAAATCCGTGGAAAGTTCTTTCGTTTCAATAGCAAAATGTCCTTTCAGCAGGTTATCAACCTTCATTGTTTTGGTAGCAATATTGACATCAGGATTTCTGATCAGGAAGTTTTCCAGATGAAATTTGTTTAAAGGTCCTGTCATTATCCCCGAAAGATTGAACGGTTTGATATTATCCCAATTGGTTACAAAATAACTGATATCATAACCACTTAACTGACTTCCCTGTTTGATATTCATATCCCATCGTACCCTGTCAGCAAAATCTGCCCAGGATCCGTCGTGAAGGTTGAATTTAATATCTCCCTGAAGTAAAGTATGATCTGTATTAAGGGTAAGATCTTTTAATGATAAAAACTGCTTCGTTAAAGACAGTTCAGTTGAAAATGTATCTACGATATGGGCTTTTCCCCATCTTGAAGTTACAAAAGACATATTATTAATCAATGCTGAAACATTCGGGCCATTGACTTTTACATTCGGGGCTTTTAAGTTGAATTTTGTGGCGGTAAGCCATTTTCCCTGTTCACCGGGAGAATTTTCATTAACAATAGAAACTTTGGAATCAATAATCTGGATTCTGGAATTCAGCTGAAAAGGAGGTTTTTTCGGATCTCTTTTCTTTCCGTTATCAAAAAGGTCTACGAATCTTACAAAATTGGAAATACTGTCACCTTTATAAGTAATTACCTTCACATCGGCATTAACAAGAGCAAGAGAATTGAAACTTAAAGAATTGCTGCTTCCTGAGATGGCATTTACTGCCAGAGATATCCAGTCGGAATCTGCACGAAACTCACGGGCTGTGATAAAATTAAAACCTTTGTAATCTTTTACCTTTAACCCTTTTATGGTTACATCTCCGAAATAGTTTACATCTACACTTTCGGTAGAAAAATCGGATTTAAAATCATTATTAACCAGTTTCAATGCCTGATCAGCTGCCCATTTCTTTGTCACAGGAAGATTGATTGCAATCAGTACTCCTCCAACGAGAACAATGCCCAGCCAAAAGAGAATCAAGAGCAGTTTTGCCCACCAGGTATAGCTGGTAACATCTTTCACAGCCTGCTTCCCAAACTCTTCAGCGGTTTCCACAGGATGATGCAGGGCATCTGAAGCCAGCTCAGATGCTTCCTTCACTGTCTCCCGAACTTTTCCCTCTACATTTTCGACAGTTTTCTGTACCTGATCACCTAGGTTTTCAGCTACTGATTTTTTATTCTCATTCTCGTTATTATTCTCTAACTTTGCCATTATTATGAGCGACTCTATAATTTTAGGTATTGAATCGTCCTGCGACGACACCTCAGCAGCTATCATCAAGGGAAATTCTATTCTTTCAAACATTGCCGCGAATCAGGCCATCCACAAAGAATATGGTGGTGTTGTTCCTGAATTGGCTTCACGGGCCCATCAGCAAAATATTATCCCCGTTGTTGAAAAATCTTTTTCCAAAGCAAATATACAACAAAATGCTATCTCAGCTATAGGATTTACACGCGGACCCGGACTTTTAGGATCTCTTCTTGTAGGAACATCATTTGCTAAATCTTTGGCTATGAGCTTAAACGTTCCATTAATTGAAGTAAATCACCTTCAAGCCCACATTTTGGCCCATTTCATCGAAGATGCAAATCCTGTGCCGCCTGCCTTTCCTTTCTTATGTCTTACCGTAAGTGGCGGACATACCATGATTGTATTGGTGAAAGACTATTTCGACATGGAAATCATTGGAAAAACCATCGATGATGCCGCAGGAGAAGCTTTTGATAAAATAGGAAAAATCTTTGACCTTGATTACCCGGCAGGGCCTATCATCGACAGACTTGCCAAGGAGGGAAATCCTGATGCTTTTAAATTCAACAAACCAAAGCTGGAGAATTACGATTATTCTTTCAGCGGAATTAAAACTTCTGTGTTATACTTCATCCAGAAGGAAGTCAGAAAAAATCCGGATTTCATCAAAGAAAATCTGAATGACCTTTGTGCTTCCGTACAGAAATCTATTATTGAAATCTTAATGAATAAGCTTGAAAAAGCGGCCAAAGATCTTAAGGTGAATGAAGTGGCCATTGCAGGTGGTGTTTCTGCCAATTCTGCTCTGAGAAAAACAATGGAAGACAATAAAGAAAGACTGGGCTGGAATATCTACATTCCCAAATTTGAATATACAACAGACAATGCTGCTATGATTGCCATGGTAGCGAAGTTGAAATTTGAACGTGGAGAATTTACAGATTTAAGAACTTCTGCAACGGCAAAATACGATTTATGAAAATACTCTTAGAAGAAAAAGTACTGGGAACACATTCTAAAAAGAATTCGAAATATTACTGGATACTGGAAACAATTACAGGAAAAAATGACAACCCGGAGAATTCTTTAGATTATTTCCCATCAAGTTCTGAGACGGGATATATTCAGGACATAAAAGATGAAGTTTTAAAATTAATCAATTCTGAACATCTTTTCAGTTTCCCATACACTCCAAAGGAAGGAGATTATTTATCAATCAAAAATAATTTGAGAAAACAGGAATACCTGAATTTGATTTTCATTAATAATACCTGGATTGAAGAAATATACATGTGTTCTTACCGGGAATGTGATACAGATATTTATACAACCATCAAAACAGGAGTTGCCTTTATAAGTCAGGATATATGAAATTATTTTACGGAGAAATAACGGATCAAAAAGTCGTCATTAATGATGATGAACAGCAGCATATCGTGAAAGTTCTTCGAATGAGGGATGGCGAAGATATTCATGTGACAGACGGAAAAGGAAAGCTGGCATCCGGAAAACTGATCATAGAAGGGAAGAAAGCTGGTATTGAAGTTTCTGAGATCAAAGAAAATCTGCCGGAATTCAATCCTAAACTTCATATTGCGATTGCGCCTACTAAAAATATTGACCGAATTGAATTCTTTGTGGAAAAAGCCGTGGAGATGGGGACTTCAGAAATAAGCATTATCATCACAGAGAAAACAGAACGTAAAAACATCAATATTGATAAAATCAGAAAACAGGCTATTGCCGCATCAAAGCAAAGTTTGAGATTCCATTTTCCGGTGATTAATGATGCGGTAAAACTTACTGACTTTCTGAAAAACACTGATCCGGAACATACTTTTGTAGCCCACTGCCATGAAAATCTGGAAAGAATAGATCTTAAAAATATTCCTCAGCTGGAACAGCTTACCTTTCTCATAGGTCCGGAAGGCGATTTTTCTGAAAAGGAGATTGCATTTCTGGCAGAAAATAAAGTAAAGGCAGTATCCCTTGGAAACCAAAGACTCAGAACAGAGACTGCCGGAGTTTTTGTCGCCGCATGGAATTATTATAATATGATATAAATAACAAAAAGAGAAGCTTAAAAACTTCTCTTTTTTATTTCTGATTCATTATTTCCAGTCAATATTATTTTCCCGCAGATATTTTTCAAAAATCTGCTGCCCGCTTCTCATAGAATTTACAGCCCAAAGGATTTTCATCCTTAAAAGCTTTTCTTCATTTAATTTATAATCAATATCAGATTTTATCAGCTTTTGTTTCAGTTCATACATACAAATTGAAGCCGCTACAGAAACATTAAAGCTTCTTGTAAATCCATACATCGGAATAGCAAGGGTTTCATCTGCAAAATCTAAAATTTCCTGGGAAACACCTTCCATCTCCGTTCCAAAAACCAAAGCAATAGGTTCCGTAATTTCATATTCAGGGAGCATTTTAGCATTGTTTTCCAGCGAAACCACTACAATTTTATATCCTCTGTCTTTAATATTCTGAAAGGATTCCATATTTCTGGGAAGTTTTTCAACCTCAACCCATGTATCCGCCCCTTTGGTTACGCGAAGATTCGGTTCAAAACTATATTCTTCCTGCAAAGCCACCACTTTATGAAAGCCACAAGCCTCTACAGAGCGTACAATAGCAGCTGCATTTCTAAACTGATAGACATCTTCTACTACCGGAAGCACAAAGTCTGAACTCTCCTGAGAGAAATGTTCAATTTTCGCCAATCTTTCTTCGGTTAAAAACTGTTTTAAATATTCATAAGTCTGTGCTAAATCACTCATCTGCATTTCGTTATTTATTTCAATAGCCTGATGAAATTCTCATGATAATCCTCTTATTTTCATAAAATTTTACCCTAAGCCTTTCATTCATTTTCAAATCTTTGCAAATTAACGTAATTTTGACCTATGAACCCTCATCGGGCTCCAATTCTTAATTAAAATTAGTACATGAAGCGAAAAGTCCTGCTCATCTATACCGGTGGAACCATCGGAATGGAAAAAGATTATGAAACCGGAAGTCTCCGTGCCTTTGATTTTGGAAATATATTTGAAAAGATGCCTGAAATGAGACTCATGGAATGTGAAGTCTTTGTTCATCCTTTTGCCAAACCACTGGATTCTTCGGATATGGGACCTGAAGAATGGAGAGTAATCGCCAATTATATTCACAAAAATTATGATGATTATGACGGTTTCCTGATTCTTCACGGAACAGACACCATGTCTTACACCGCATCAGCATTAAGCTTCATGCTAAAAGGATTAAGAAAACCGGTCATCATGACGGGTTCTCAGCTTCCCATTGGTGACCTGAGAACGGATGCCAAGGAAAATCTTCTGACAAGCCTTTATTACGCAAGCCTTTATGAAAATGATGAAGCAGTCATTCAGGAGGTTGCCATTTATTTTGAATATAAATTATTAAGAGGAAACAGAACATTGAAATATTCTGCAGAGTATTTTGATGCCTATTCAAGTCCGAATTACCCAATCCTTGGACAGTCCGGAGTTCATTTAAATATTCTTAAAGACAACTTATTCCGTTGTGACCCGAAAGTAGAATTTCATGTGGATGAACATATTTCTGAAGATATTTTATTCTGGAGAATTTTTCCGGGAATGCATCTGAGCCACTTCAGAGAAATCCCTAAAATGAAGGTTCTTATTCTTCAGGTTTTCGGCTCAGGAACTATTTTCAGCAGTGCAAAAACCCAGGAAACGCTTCAGGAAATCAGAGATAACGGAACGGAAATTGTGGTGGTAAGCCAGTGTATTTCAGGAGGTATCTCATTTGGAAAATATGAAAACAGTAATATCTTCTCCAGAATCGGAGCCATCAGCGGAAGGGATATGACGGCAGAAACAGCTATTACCAAAGCCATGCATCTTATTGATAACCCAAGCTACACCGGAAGCTTTGCCGATAATTTCACCAGAAGCCTTTGTGGAGAAATTACAGATTAAATTGCAAGAATAATTTGGATATTCCAGAAAATACACTATTTTTGCAATCTCAAAAAGAAAGGTGTCCGAGTGGTTGAAGGAGCTACCCTGGAAAGGTAGTATACGGGTAACTGTATCGAGGGTTCGAATCCCTTCCTTTCTGCAAGAAACTAAAGCCTGTGCTAATGATTAGCACAGGCTTTTTTGTAATTCATATTCTATGATTATTTACCTGTATTCACAATAGGTATTTCTACCCAGTCTGATAATTGGTCATTTATACGTTACCTTATGTGCTTTGCTCTTCGTTACTTTGAAGCACAATCTAATCACCTAAAAACCAAACCAATATGACATCAACAAGTGTAAATGCAAATTCTTCCGGTCAGGTAATACTTGGAAACGGAGCACAGTTCTGGGTATATCTTTCCCCACAAAATGATACCTCTAAAATGATCTCTACATGGCGTGTAACTTTTTCACAGGGAAACTGGAGCGATACCATTTCCAGTGAAAATCCTACCAAGCAGATCCAGACTCCTCATCTTTCCGGAATCTTTGAAATCAAGGTAGAATTATTAAGCGGATCTACCGGTACATGGCGTCAAATTCCTCCTCAACAAGGGAGTCATAATGAAATAGGCTGCAATTCCAACTGTGCTTCAATGGTAGGAATGGTTGCGGACAGTACAAACCCTCCTATCGGAGCTATTAATGCCCATTTCTGGACAACATGGGATGCTATGTGTAAGACAGGAGTATAACCTCAAGAGCCTTAACAAATTTATACCATTCTATTACTGCAGTATTTGCGGCTGGCAAATGAATATCACTTCATTGTTAACCGCAAAAGATACTGTAGTATTTATTCATAAGATCTAGTTTTTCTCATATACATAAATATGTACATTTCCTGGTAAAAAAAACATGTCATTCGTTCCATTCGGGCCTATATGAGATAATCTTTTGACATATATTCCTACATTAAAATTCCCGACAGGTACATTTCTAAAGACAAAAGATCTGAAATTACCTCTTCTGGTATTACTAAAATTACTTCCATCCATTTCTAGAAATCCGGTATCAAGAACAGCAAATTCTCCCGATGGAATTACTATATTGGCCAAAAAGGAATAGGATATTGAAGATGTAGAGGAAAGCGCATTAGAATAAGTATCTATATCCAAATATATTACCACAATATTATTGGGGTTACTTACCGATAATCC
Source organism: Chryseobacterium sp. Marseille-Q8038 (assembly GCF_965111995.1). Taxonomy (NCBI): domain Bacteria; kingdom Pseudomonadati; phylum Bacteroidota; class Flavobacteriia; order Flavobacteriales; family Weeksellaceae; genus Chryseobacterium; species Chryseobacterium sp. Marseille-Q8038. Next base: position 2,706,131 of record NZ_CBCOPN010000001.1, read on the forward strand.
AGTTTTACTACCTATTATAACAGACAAGCCATTTTCATTACCTATATTCATTGGAACTTGATTCGTTGCAAACTCATTAAATGATCTCAGTGTATTGCTTGGTCCTATTACATCTCCAATATTTTTCCAGACCACCGGGTTTCCTGCACCCTGGGATACCATAACCTGATTGCTCAGCCCGGGTGATCCGGCTGTATTTGCAGTCCCTCCGAGGTTAATTTCCCTGGTCACCTGAAGTGATCCGTTAACATGCAGCGTCTTTTGAGGGGTTGGTGTATTAATCCCAATATTACCAGCCTGAGAAAAGGCAAACCCGGAACAAAACGTTAAACCTATCGACAATAAATGTCTGATATTTCTGTAAGTAAATTTTTTTTCTTTCATCGTAAATCTTGTTAGAAGGTTAATATTCTATATTACCTTACAAAATTAATCCCGATCCTTAGTTTTATTATAAAACTACATACATCTGATATACAGCATAATAAAATTTGCATACATCCCATATACATCATTTTAAAAAAAATCAACTTAAAAACATCAAATAAAGTAAACAGTACCTCAATATCATCCATTATATGGTTTTCTCACAACCCAAAAGACTATATACCATTTTTTATTTCATCATATCCTGAGTCTATTTTTTTCTAATATGGGAATGAAGTGACATTCATAAAGTATGGGAAGATTTTCAGTTGAGAACCACTACCAGGAGATACATTTATTATTTTTCAAAATACATCTATATCTTTCAATATTTTAGAATATTAGTTAGACTCATACACATAAACATGTATATTTCCAGGTATAAACTCCAAATTTTTAGTTGCATTTGGGCCTACAGAATTTTGCCTATTACCAAAAAGACCAACGTTGATAGTCCCTACCGGCAAGTTTTTGTATACAAATGATTTAAAATTAGGACTTCTACTATCAGCAAAAAGCGTTCCACTTAATATTAAAAGTTGGGAACTTTGCAAGGCTATTTCCGTACCACCTTGTGTTATATTCGTTTTAAGAAAATAAGCTATAGCAGATTGCTCGTAAAGCTGATAAGAGTAGGCATCTACATCCAAGTATACCACAACAGTATTAACTGGTTTAGAGATAGTCACCCCAACCACTGTTCCTAAAAGGATACTTACATTAACTTGGCTTGAAGTCAAATAATTGTAAGTGGTTACAGCATCCTTAAATAATTTCAACGTATAAGTGTTAGATGGTATTAAATCACTCACATTCTTCCATATGACTGGATTTCCTGCTCCTTGAGATACCAAAACCTGATTACTGAGTCCGGGTGATCCGGCTGTACTTGCAGTCCCTCCGAGGTTAAGTTCCCTGGTCACCTGAAGTGATCCATTAACATGCAGCGTCTTTTGAGGGGTTGGTGTATTAATCCCTACATTACCAGCCTGAGAAAAGGCAAATCCGGAACAAAGCGTTAAACCTATCGACAATAAATGTCTGATATTTTTATAAGTCAATTTTTTTTCTTTCATGGTAAATCTTGTTAGAAGGTTAATATTCTATATTACCTTACAAAATTAATCATGCCCCTTAGTGTCATTATAAAACTACATACATCTGATATACAGCATAATAAAATTTGCATTCATCCCATACACATCATTTTTAAAAAAAATCAACTTAAAAACATCAAATGAAGCAAACAATACCACAATTCATACATTATACGATTTTATCTCAACCCCAATAGTCATATAACATTATCTCTTTCAACTTATTCTGAGTTTATTTTTTTCTAATATGGGCTTTACTTTACTTCATTCCCAAATCTATCCTAAATCAAGTGTTTATTTTGTCTTGTTTTTAAACAGTATTACAAGATTTTGAATAAACATCCTATGAACAAAGCCTATAATTTTGTGACCACGAAATATTCTCTCTGCGTATCAACGGTATTCATTTCCATCTTATGGTTTCGCAGTCATTTGAAATTAACAGTAAAACAGTTATCCATACTATTGAGCATGAAGAAATTTTTTGCAGGATTATTTTTATTGGGATGTATAGGAACATCGGTTAAAGCACAGATCAGTCCACCTGGACTGGGAGATGCCAACAATGCATTCTGGGGAGCTTTTGGAGTGAAGCGACAGCTTGATTCTCTGGGCAAGAAGCAGGCTTTGAGCTATGTTGCGATCGGGAGAAAAAGCAGTCCGGATGATCATCATGTATTTTCAAAACAAGCGATCATTGTGTTGAATCATGAAGTCTACCATTCCTTTGCTCCCCATCAGCAGTATAGCTATGCTTTGAGCTACCGCAGGCAGCCCCAGTATGAAAGTACTGCTCCTTATGATAAAGAAAATACGGAACAGGAATTCAGAGTTTACGGAAGATATGCCTACACTTTTGATCTTGGAAAAAAATGGAAGCTAAAGAATACAGTGCGACAGGAATTCAGAAAGTTTTATGACGCAGGTTTTCATAAAGTAGAAGAAGATTTTCAGTTGAGAACCCGTATCAAGAGCCAGCTTACCTATAATTTATCTCCTAAAAACAATCAGAAGCTGGCTTTGAGTGCAGAAGCATTATTTTCCATAAGCCATCTCAATGAGCCGGATGCTGAGTGGAGTTCCTTTGGATATCGTGAAATGCGTATTGCCGCTTATTATATGTTTACGATTCCCAATTCTCCTTTTACCGTAGATATAGGATATATGGATGATCTGATCAGAGACAGCAGAAGTATTCATCACGGAGGTGTTCACTATCTGGCAGCAGACCTGATCTGGAATATTCCTTACAGAAAAAGATAATAAAAAGAATCATCCCGCCTCTTCAGATACAAAATCCCAGTCATCACTGACTGGGATTTTTGATTGAAAAACATAAGTTTTTCCGCAATATAATTAAGTATGAATGTTTGGTGTAAAGTTTTAGTTGCACAACGTCAAAAACTGGCGGCTCATCTGTACGCTGAATTTTGCTTCTGCTCTTGAGCGTGCATAAATCGTATTTTTAAAAGCATGTACTGTTTTCAGTTTCTGGTCTATGAATTCTGCAATTTGCACCACAGAAAAAAGAAAATCTCTGTATACCGCCATATTCACGGTCTGACCATAGTAGGGAAGATATGCCTTTAAAAAAGGAATTGCTTTCTGATGTCGGTTGTAGCTGATACAATACCCCACTCCTTCCATTGAGGTAATAATCGTATAGTTATTAATATAATCCTGAATATTTTTGCTGCCATCCAGTGCCTGAGCATTTTTTGAACAAAACTTATTGATCTTATCCAGAATATGCTGGGCATACTCCATCATGGAAATGTTTTTAAATTCAAAAACCTGGTTTATTCCGTTGGACGGTGAAGTTCCGTTTTCACAATCAATGCAGAAAGAAATCCCTATTTTTTCATGATAGGGGAAAAAGCAGTCTTTCACTTCAATGGAAGCATCCGGCTTCAGCCTGTTATCTCCAAAACTGTAATAGACATACGGACTGTAAAGATCCGCTAGGGCGTTCAGATAATCTGTTTCGCTGGTATTATGATATTCTTCAAACCATTTTTCAAGGGTATCGTAATAGTTGCTTTCAAAGTCGTTAAAGTTTAAGTAAAATGGCAATTCCATAGCTCTGTAATTTTGATATGACAAAGCTATATTCGTAAAGCGACAAAACTTGACGCAATATATTTTTTGTGAAAAAGATTTGGGAGGTGGTTAAGTCAATGGTCAATTTTTGCTTCGCAAAATCAATCGTCAATCATTATTAACGCTAAGCTTCGCAAGGTTTATTAGCAACGTTTTATATTTTGTTCGCAAAGGCACTTCGTTCAGCCAGGACCTTAGCGTATACATTGCTGATTGAAACGCCTCTGCGATCGTTTTCTACAAACAATAAAATACCGTAGCGGACTTTGTGTTAAAATCTGTTTCTATATTAGAAAACTTGACGCAATATATTTTTTTGTGAAAAAGATTTGGAGGTGGTTAAGTCAATGGTCAATTTTTGCTTCGCAAAGTCAATCGTCAATCATTATTAACGCTAAGCTTCGCAAGGTTTGTTAGCAACGTTTTATATTTTGTTCGCAAAGGCACTTCGTTCAGCCAGGACCTTAGTGTATACATTGCTGAGTGAAACGCCTCTGCGATCGTTTTCTACAAACAATAAAATACCGTAGCGGACTTTGTGTTAAAATCTGTTTCTATATTAGAAAACTTGACGCAATATATTTTTTTGTGAAAAAGATTTGGAGGTGGTTAAGTCAATGGTCAATTTTTGCTTCGCAAAGTCAATCGTCAATCATTATTAACGCTAAGCTTCGCAAGGTTTGTTGGTAACGTTTTATATTTTGTTCGCAAAGGGACACTTCGTTCAGCCAGGACCTTAGTGTATACATTGCTGAGTGAAACGCCTCTGCGATCGAAAGAAATTAAACATCATAAAAAACTTTGTGAACGCTGCGTTTAATAATATGCGAACTTATATTAAAATTTACAATCGAAGCAAATTCACCAGTCACTATTGACATTTATTTGTCATAATTCTTCATCAGATACTCAAAGTAGTGGATCATTTTCAGATAATTTTCAATGCTAAGGTACTCATTGGTACTGTGAATACTTTGCTGTTCAGCGCTGTTGATTTTAATGGGCATAAATCTGTAGACATTCTTGCTTACAATCTCATATTTGGCAGCATCCGTTCCTGCCATGGTAAGATAAGGGGTAACAATCGCTCCGGGATGAATTTCTTTAACTCCCGCTTCTATCATTTTAAAAGCTTTTGTATTGGTGGAAGAAATAGCCGAAGCTTCTCTTGTATTGTCAATTTCTTCTACCTCAACCTCAAAGCCTTCAGTCGCTTTAGCAATGTGATCACGGACATCTTTTATGGAATTTCCGGGAAGCAGTCTGAAGTTCACCACAAATTCCACTTCAGGAGAAAGGACATTGGTACCGTCACTTCCTTTCATCATGGTTAACGCAGTAGTTGTTCTTACCAAAGCATTGGTTGTATTGTTTTTGGTGAGCTGTGAAATCAATACAGGTTTTAACAGCCATTGATTAGCGAGTGCCATTCTTGTGGTAAAAGGCATTTCACCGCCAATATTATTAAAGAATTCTTTGATTAAGGGCGTGATAACAGGTTTCATCTGATGATCTTCCAGACGCTGCATGATAACCGCTGCTTTTCCAATGGCACTTTCCATAGGAGGCATTGAGGAATGCCCACCCAGTCCTTTTACTTTTATTTTTGCAGAAAGAAATCCTTTTTCTGCACAGCCTACCACAGCTACATCAGTATCTATTCCTGCGACATTTCCTTTTCTCATAATCAGTCCGCCTTCGTCGTAAACAGCATCGAATTTCAGTCCTTTCTTCTTAAAATAATCTGCAATCTGTATCGCTCCTTTTTGTCCGCCTACTTCTTCATCAAAACCAAAAGCCAGATAAATATCACGTTGTGGAATCTGTTTATTTTTAATCATAGAATTCATGGATTCCATTAAGGAGAACAGCATTCCTTTCATATCTATGGCACCTCTTCCATAGATTCTTCCGTTGGCAACAGCACCTGAGAAAGATGCAAAATCCCAATCTTCCGCAACCTTTGAAACAGGCTCCAACGGTTTGTCATTGGGACGGAATATATTTTCTTCATTATTTTTAATGTCTGCATCTCCGGGAGGCACCACATCCATATGAGAAAGGAATAAAATAGGTTCCAACGCAGGATTGCTTCCTTTAAGCCTGAATACCAATCCATATTGGTTGACTTCAACATTTTCAGTATTCTGATATACTAATGGGTAAGAGGCTTTTAAATAGGTTTTGAACTGATCAAACGGTGCATAATCAAATTCTCCCAAACTGCCTGTAGAAACGGTTGGAACTTTTATTCCTCCGGAAAGCCTCATGACTGCAGAATCATTTTTTACCGGTTTCCATCCATCGCCTGTTCCAAGTTTATTTTTCTTAAACGGGTAAGTATAGGTTTTGATCAATACAACAGCAGCCAAAACGACAATGATTCCCAAAAGGATTAAAAGAAATTTTTTCATAGCAGATAGTTTGCGAAGTGATTTTATTCTATAAATATAGCAAAGTATTTGGTCTTTAACAATTTTACTCAAGATACTTCCCTTCTGGGTGAAACTAAAGAGACAGTCTCTGAAGAAACGGTGTTGATCCTGTCATCAAAAATTTATTCATTTATCCAGAATTATTATTAAATCTGAATTTAAGGGAGCAAAGAAGGAATCAACAAGTTGATGGGATGAAGCTTAGGGTTAAATGTGCTTATTGTTTTGTTTTTAACGCAAGGGCGCAAGGTTTTTTATCCAGATGCATCTTGTAAGGCGCAAGAAAATCAAAGATTTTCAGCAAGGAAATGAGGTTCGTAATCTACTTTGGGGAAGATAGTTTGACAGTAGATTGTGAAAGTGTTCTGAAAATTTTTTGATAACTGACTGTCTTAATTATTGTAAACGCAAAGTTTTTAATTATTGAATCTGAATTTAAGGAAGCAAAGAGGGAATCAACAAGTTGATGGGATGAAGCTTAGGGTTAAATGTGCTTATTGTTTTGTTTTTAACGCAAGGGCGCAAGGTTTTTTATCCAGATGCATCTTGTAAGGCGCAAGAAAATCAAAGATTTTCAGCAAGGAAATTAGGATAAAATCTTAGCGCCTTTGCAATTTATCAACAAGACAATGAGCAACCTTTTAATTCAGGATCTCATTCATTTGGGTTAAGATGATGGGTTTTCCATCGGTCACTACAATGGTATGCTCGTGCTGAGCCATATAGCCGCCCTTGTTGCCTACCATGGTCCATCCATCCTTTAATTCTACAGCAAGATGGGAAGAGGTTGCGATAAATGTTTCAATAGCCACCACAGAGTTTTTCTTAAAACGTCTCGTGTCATAACGGTTTCTGTAGTTCAGCAATTCGTCAGGCTGCTCATGTAAGCTTCGGCCTACTCCATGGCCGCCAAGATTCTTAATCACTTTTAGCCCTCGTTTCTTGGCTTCTGTCTCCATTAAATGTCCTATGTCTGCTATTTTCACACCGCCTTTGATATTATCGATGGCTTTTCTCAGAATATCTTTAGATGCCTCTACGAGCTTCTGATGTCCGTGAATATCTTTTCCGATCACAAAAGAACCTCCGTTATCAGCCCAATATCCATCCAGTTCTGCAGAAACGTCAATATTAATCAGGTCACCTTCTTGCAAAACCCTCTGATCCGTAGGTATACCATGGCAGAATTCATGATCCACACTGATACACGTCCAGCCCGGGAACCCATACGTCAGATAAGGCGCTGATTTTGCTCCGAAACCCTCCAGTATTCCCGCTCCATACTCATCAAGATCTTTTGTAGTCATGCCGGGTTCAGCATACTCTATCATCTTTTTCAAAGTATAGGCAACAGCTTCGCTTACTTTTTGCATTCCGATCAACTGATCTTCGTTGGTGATTGACATAGTTTTGTTTGTTATTGAGAACTACAAAGTTAGGAAATTGTAGGAGGATTATACCCATCAGCAGAATATTATCCTCATTGATGATTGAAAAAATACGATATCCAGACCCTTTTCCTATGATCTGATACCCCCTTCACCAACCCCCTCTACCCCCTTAGGTAAGGGGGTATATCCTGTTCGACAAGGGGGTAAAGGGTGTTCAATAAGGGTCTGGAGACCGGTAAGGAACAGGCTATAGTCCCTTGATGAAGTGGGTGTAGAGGGTTATGGAAGTGGCTGGAGGGACTTCTGAAGGGTGTAGAGAGGGTTTATAAAGTGGTTCCCGACACTTTGTGAAGGGGCTCGAGATACTTACCATAGTGCCTAAAGGCAGTTTCGAAGGGGCTGGAGACGGTTTACAAAATAGTTCGTGGTACTTTACATACTTTTAAACCAAAAATACTATACTTACGGTGATTTTTATTCTGTGCAAGGGTACTAGCGAGACACTCGCGCCCATAAACAAAATCATGAAGTTTATATATAGCTATTCTGAAAATTCAATTATACATTAAGATTCTACAGATTGATGCAAAGCCGGTTGTCATCCAAAGTTTAAAAGTAGTAAAACTTATACTATAAACAACCCCTGCAAGAATACAAGGGTTGTTATTTATTTTACTTTGGACACGAGCGAGACGCTCGCGCCAGCGGGGGAATATTCATTTTATAGAGTCATATTATTGCTTTTTCGTCCCCATTTTTTATATAATTGAAAATCTTGTGATTGCTTTAAATCATAAGCTGATGTTTTAGAAATTATTTTTTTAGATTTTATATTGACAACTTCAAAACCCATTTTAAAAATACTGTCTTCACGACTAAACTTTCGCCAAATTACTGATATACAAGGCAATCCAATTGAATCATGAGGTGGTATGCAAATAGGTGTCAAAGCTTCAAAATCAATTTTAAAAGTGTCTTTTTTATACACATGCCTGTAATTTTCTTTAATATCTTTAAGTGAAACTTTGATAGTATCATTTGTTGGATTTCCGAATAACAGAAACGTTTCAACATCTTTTATATCTGTACTACCATCCTTTGTGTAGTCACTTATTAAATTTTGAAAAGTGCAAACAGCATTCTATTTTTAAAAGCAGATTGACATAGGATATAAATAAAAAAATGAAAATTGAAATGTAAATATTTAATTTACTTCTATTTATATTTTTCATAAGTAAAATTCATCATTTCCATAATTCCCTTTGCTGATGCGAGCGTCTCGATCTAGCGACAGAATAGTCCTGCTACCTAAGGTTATCTATCTGTTCAACAATATTTATTTTGATAAGATGCAATAGTACTAAATAAATGAGTAGGAACAAATTTATCAAGTCCTAACATGAGTACTGTCATTAAACCCTTGATTATTAACAGGAAACCAAAAAGAGACTATTGCTATTTTAAATGTTTATTAATCATTAAATCTTCTTCATATTGCTCATTATTTATATCAATTAAATTATCACTATTATTGAATCTGTTTCTTGATCAACATCTAAAACAAAGAATATTATTTTCTATAATACAATACATTGAAATAATGTTATTATTATAATCTTCATCTCTTTTTACATATACAGCTGGAATCAGTTTTTCCTAAGATCCATTGTAATTGTTTTTCCATAATTAATATTTTTGAGCTTTAGAAGATACTTGTTTAATTATTTTTAAAGTAGTAATCGCTTCTTTTCCTCGCTGGCGTCGCTATCTCAATCATTAAGTTTATGTATAGCTATTCTGAAAATTCAATTATATAATGTAGATTCTACAGATTGAAGCAAAGCCTGTTGCCATCCAAAGTTTACAAGTAGTAAAACTTATATTATATAAACAATCCTTGCAAGAATTTAAGGGTTGTTATTTATTCTAGCGTGGACACGAGCAACATGCTCTCGCCAACGGGGACTTAATCTATTAATAAGAGATAATATTTAGTTCTCATTATCAACAGTTTTGATTATAAAATAGAACATGCGCAACCCTACTAAAATGACACAGGGATAGATACTATTTATATCAAACATTAGATAATCATAAATAAAGCATCTTTCAGAAGTTTTCCTATCAACTGCATTCTGGATATGATTAAAAAAATCATAGTCCATATTTTTTATATTAGTTTAATTTTTGTGTATTTTACAAAAATCAATACCAATAAAGAACTGTATGATTATTGGAATCCATAAATGAAATAATCAAGACTTGTAAAAAGAACATAGGTATTATATATTAAAAGTGCAACAAATAATACTATTAAAACATAGTAGAATGCAGTAGAATTAAATTTGCTTTTTTCTATAATCAATTTCTTTTAGTTTTTTCATCCACTACTTTTCTTGCAGATTTTGAAACGACAGTAACTGCTCCCTAAGGTGAGCGTATCACTACCCATAAACAAAAAATCATTAAGTTTATATATAGCCATTCTGAAAATTCAACTACAGATTAAAATTCTACAGATTGAAGCAAAGTTCTTGCCCTCATCCAAAGTTTAAAAGTAGTGAAACTTATAGTATAAACAAACCCCGTAAGAGTGCAAGGGTTGTTATTTATTTAACTTTGGGCACGAGCGAGACGTCACTATGGATAGGAGTTATAATCTTTTTATATAATTTATTTTAGTAACGATCCAACGATTATTCTCAAACTCTAAATGATAAATAATATTCTTTAATGAAGAAGGAATTTTAGATACAAATTCTACATTAGACGAATTTGCATTAATACTTTCCTTAATATCATAACTATAGTATTTAAAAGAATTAGTAAATTTTTTATCCTTACCTACATGATTAAAGCAAATAAAATTCTTCCCAATATTTTTTCTTTTATTTTTTGGAATATCCTTTGATAAACTTTATTTATATCAATATAATTTAGAGCAACATCAAAGTCAGCTTGTTCTTCTGCTGAAATTAGCTTTATAACAATAGTTAGCGTCTGTCTTGGCTTTTATAATTACCATAAAAGGAAAAAGAAAATGCATATAATATTGTTTTCATAATTAGGTCTATTTGATTTTCCAAAAATATTCCAAATATGGTTTGGCTTTTACTCCATTTGCAGGACCTTTTTATACTTGATTGCCTTAATTTTTAATGCTCCATTATAAAGGTTATTTGAGCACAACTTTATATCATTATACATTTGATTTAATTGAAACATATTAACTAATTGACTTGAATCAAAACTAGAAAAAACAGATTTAATACCATTCTGTACAAAAGTAGAACAATTATTATTATGTTGATGATAATCCTTTACCTGAATTAATCATATTACTAAGTGTACCTTTTGTCTTAGAATCTTGATTATAGGCCTGTGGTAATTTTAACAATTCATCAGCTGCTCGACCTTCTCCTTTTTCGCTGCATTTTTCCTTTTCCCCGCTCTTACTTTCATCAGAATTCATTAAATCACTTAAACTATTTATAATTTTGCCATTGTAACTTTTCAGCATTATCTTTTGTAACCGCGTTTGTCCAACAGGTTTTTTCATTACAACTATGACATGTCATTGTTCCATCTTTTACCTGCTCTGTAATAGGCTTTCCCTTTGAATCTTTCATCACATTTCCATTGGCATCTTTATCGTTTTATAATTATCCACTGCTATTCCATGTCCTGTTTTATCATTTTTTGAAAACCAAGTCAAGATGTAAATATCATTACCATCTGGATCAATTACATTAATTAATGTTAATAGCATAAATATAAGGAGACATGGGGTTATATTTTTCAGACATCTTATCCATCACTCCCCATCTACCAATATCCCATATATAGAATCTCGCTCCATAATCATACATTCCTGTTCCTGTAATTCTTTCCGTTGTATTTATAACTATAATACCTCCAAAAATTAGAAGTACTACATTCTTCCAATAAGGGTTTAAACCAAATGTGGATACAGTTGCTGTGTCTGTAATCTTGAGCGCTTGCCGTTTTTTGCAAGCTTACTCTGGCATTGCCAAGGTGATCTCTGTACTGGTAAATATAGCGGTTTTCTGTGAAACTGTAAAATCCTTCAGCGGTGTACAAAATCAAGCTTCCATTCCGGTGTTATAACAATACCGGAAAGGGTATTGATATTTTATAGGCCTGTTCTTCAAAAGCTGTTTCCGTTCGGCATGTGGCGCAGATTCCTCACCTTCAATACGATAGGCATACTGGAAGCCATCCAGATAATCGGTCATCGTAATAGCGCCCTGTCGGCCCACGTGGCGAGCACTGGAATAGGTTTTGCGAAGTTTTACCCCATCTGCACGATATGTAGATAATCCAGATTACTATTTGAAGTCTGTCCATTTCTAACAAATCTGGTTGAGTAATTAAAAAACTTCGGCAGATTAAGGTAATTGTAAACGACGCTTGAATTCCTTTATCCTTCATATTAACTATATTCCGTTCAGGTCAATTCAATGGCATTATTTCCTCCTTCATAACCTGTATCATTTAATGAGCTTGTGTCAATCTGGTTCAGGCGGTTGCCAGCATATTTATAGGCAAGATCATCTACCAGCGTAGAGGTGGTCTGGGCGCCCAGGAATTTACTTCTTTAAAATGTAATATTTCCGTTGACATCATAGGTCAAACGTTCATCAAAATTCTTGTTATGGGGATTTTCGCTGTCTCCGGTTCTGCATATTCGGCATCAGTTAATCTATTCAGTTTATCGTAGGTATAATTGTACCTTTTCAGAATATCCTGTGAAGAATTTTTCCACCTTATTTCTGCAATATTTCCATTGTATTTCCCTGTAGAAACTGTAGAATACACAGGATTGTATTTTTATCTCGTATACCCGTGTAAGTTTCCCATTAAGATTCGCAGGATTATTGATCCTGGTCATCCACCCCGGATATTGTATTGATAATCTATAGTCTGCATTGTGTTGCAGCAATGTTCCTCCTACTTTCTTGATCTCCAAATGGGAAATTTCATTGTATTTATTCTGAGCCAGATATTCAACAGGATTGCCGCCCACCTGATGGGTATGGGAAAGAAGCCTGGCTCTGGGAGTCATATGGAACTTTTTCACAATAGCCTTTTCAGGATTCATAGCAGCCTTTATGATAGGTACGGTCTGAAGGACAACTCCAAAAGTCGTTTATTGTTGACTACCGTATAACCACCCAAATGGTTATTGCTTCTCGAACCGATATTTCTTCCTTGGGTATCATACCAGATAAAGTTACGCGTCCATTGGTCATCTTCATTTTTGATATAGGAAGCGGTAAGCAATCCCTTGGTGGTTCTTTTCCTGCTTTGATTATCCGTAAGAAGATAATGGGAAAATACATTGCAACCATGCGAAGAGCCTGGTGGATAGGTATCATAATAATTAACTGTTAAAACTTGCGCATGACTTCCGGAAGTGTTCTGTTCGTGTAATAAATTGCGATTCCGTTTACGGTAAAGGAGCTGGCACTTCTGATCTCAAAGCAGGCAGCTCCTGCAATAGTTGGCCTGCAGAGATTCTCTGGTAGCCGCATTGTTGGTAATAGCCGTAAAACACCACTCTTCCAAACTGGCTCCATTTGCGACAAGCCATTTACCCTGAGCCTAAGATTGCATCCTACCATCACTAATTGATCAGCGTTGTTGTAGATCATATATTCTCAGCCTTCGGTAGTTTTTCTACCAGACGATTTCTCCTGTCATATTTATACTGGTAACATAAATCGTTAAGCACCGTATTGGGATCTGATTCTAAAGCCGTTTTGGGAGGGATGACAAAAGCCAACTGGTTATAATACATATAAACATAATAAGGTATCGGCATTTTCTGTGGCATTGATGACTTTTCTATTCAGCAAACCTGTCCTTGTCCATTTTTAAATTGATGAAGAAGTCACGTTCATCGGTCACCGTATTTTTATACAACTCTCCTGTTCCATAGGGAATACAGGCAGATAATTTGGATTCAAAATTGGTATAGTTAAAAGTAGCCGCATATTTTTTAACGTCTCCAGTGGCATTAGTCTGATATCCAAATTGTACAGGTTTGTTATCCCATGCATTCCCCACCTGTTTTTGTCCTAAACACGGTTTAACGGAGAGCTTTCCCAGAATTTTCTCTGAATAAATTTTCCGTACCATATGGTGTACTGTTTACATTGAAGAAAAGATTGCTAAATAACGTGTCACCACTGAGCGTTCCTCCCTGATATTGTGCAAATAATCAAGAACCTGTCTCCCGAAACCATCATATACAATAGGGGTTACAACATCTTTTCCTAATGGAGAGGCTTTAACATTGACAATTTGTTTGGGTCTTCCCAATCCGTCAAAATACTAACCGGTTTCTGAGCTTTTAACATTCGCAAGCGTTGGATCTGACAAATACGTCTTGGAATACACATAGTTTTCTGTATTGGTAAGCTGCGCCTGGGCAGTCCCTATAATGAGTATTCCTATCGGAATTAATATCTTTTTCATCGGTTTTAGTTTTTATAGTTGTATTTCATCTCCTTCAACACTTTTCCGTCTGCATTCATCACTTTTTCAAGTCGGCCTGCTGAATCATAGATATAGTTTTCTCTGATTCCTGAAGAAGGAGTAATGCTTCTTACGCCAATCAATGGATCGTAGGTATACGTGGTCACCTGATAAGCAGATAATGAAGCGTTCATTCTGAAGGTATTCAATGCAGATAGAAATGCAGTTTCATCATTATTGGGAGCTGCGGAAGCATCGGTATTGGAAGCCGCAACAATAGCATCAATTAAGGACTGCTGGATATCTGTTAATTTCGCGCCTTCGATTTTAGCAATAGGCTTAGTTTGATTGTAACCCCAGACAATTACTGTTGAGATCCCATTTTTTGCAGTATATTGTTGTAAATTCCCTTTCAAGTCATATTGATCGTAAGTAACCTCTGTAGAAGGATTATTCTGAAAATCATATGACAATACTGAGGTCGGAAGCAAGTTCGATGGATGATCATATTTCGTTTCCGTTTTTGAAAGGCTTTGGGTGGCAACTCCAATAGTTTGAGTGGTTTCCGTTTCTAAAGGAATTCCTATCATATTAGCATTGATCAGCTTTTGGTTGTTTTTTTCATGGGCATAGCGGTAAGCCGTTTTTTGTGTTGAATGATCAGAAAAATCCACATTTACAATTGCCGGATTGGTATGCCTATAACTACTGTCATAAGTATAACTGGTAATTTGACTAGTGTTATTATTATCAAAATAATCAGTAGTTGTCATCGTTTTCTTTTTTACCCAGGCAGATGATATTTCAAAACGGTCAACCGTAAAAGTATAATTACGTCCTATACAAACCCCGTTGGCATTATGAATTGCACAGGCAACAGATTTCACACCGATATAATAAGGTCTTATGGTAAGACTAGGGAATCCTGTACTATAATCATTCGAAAGATTATTGAAATGATTGTCAAATTCGTAGGTGTATGAATCCCTTTTAACGAGTCTATGTTGAGAGTCATAATATTTTCTATCAGTTAATACCCCACGCGCAAACTGATTATTAGCATAGGTAAAGATTGGATTTCTTGCATTTTTAGGATTGGTATGGGACAGATTCATATATTCATCTATTATCTCATAGCTTTCCGCATTGTTGTTTACATTTTTATTCCGGGTAATGACCTTATCATAAATCGTAGGCTTCCCGTTGATCGTACTAATATTAAAGTTTCCCGAATTACTGATGACCATTTGTTCACAGGTATATCCCATATCCTGATCCTCTGCGATCTCCTGGATATAAGAATATTCAATATCATCTGCCATATATCTTCCTGTAGATCTATTGTTTTCATCCCTGTAAATAAATTCTGTTTCATTCGTCAGCATCCCTGCCTCATTTTTCGTTATTTTCTGAATTCGTATTCCCCCAACAGATTTATTGTACTGCTTGGTTTCTGAAACTTTTTCGTACCATTGGGCATTCAGGGTGGCATAGTGGCTGCTGCTGACATTTCCTACCTTTCTGATTCTGATTTTATAGGAAGGTTTTATGTTTTCCATAAATTCATATTCTTTGTTGATCAGAAATGTTCTTAGAACGGTATTGTTATTATCCAGAAGTTCCCCTACAAAATGTGGTCCCTCAGGTAAAGAGCCTTCCGGACCTTCATTTGGATTGGCTGTACTTTGAAAGGTAATTTTGAAATCAACGGTATTTCCATTGGTATTAACATTAAATACTCCGCCCAGCGTTTCAAGATTTGAAATAAGAAAATCTTTTTTTCCTATTTGGGTTTCAGCCCCTTCAAAATAAAAATCATCCAGTTCGTATTGCAGTCCCATTTTACCACCTGTAGGATATTGTATTTCTTTTAAACTTCCGGAAACAGCATAGTTAATATCAGGATTTTTATCATCACCAAAACCGTAAATTTTATCGCCATATGCAACAAAAGGGATTCCATGATTGGTTAATTTACCATTATAAAAACCTACAAAATCCGTCTGATCTGATAATCTGTTAGGGAGTGGATTATTTTCATAATACTGAAGTTTATATTTTGAGTTATCTTTCAGATTTACCACTTCTTTTAACTTCAGTCTTTTCATCAGATATGGAATTTCAGAATCATATCCAGGAGCTGATGGAGAGTCCGTACTTGTAAAATACTCTTTTACCAGATTATACTCTGATACCAGTGCCTGCTGGGGATTTCTAACTTCTATTTTATTTAAAGAAAGTCCATTATTGATATCCTCACGATTACCATACACGAACTTTACTTCGTTGCCTTCAAATTGAATACTCTGTAATACACTTTCAGAAAGTACATTCGTTTTGGTTACAAATTCTTCATAGGTTGTACCATTCTGGTATACACATGCTCTTGGAATTTTAAGTCCTTTGTAAAAGTTATTCAAATAACTATAGTTACTTGCCTGATAATTAAACTTTATTTCTTTCCCTGTTGGCAAAAGGATTCGGGTAATAATAAAATCAGTATTACTAAAATCATTAGGGGCAGGAGCACTTCCCCCCACAGTTTGGGTTTGATTTCCTGCTTTGAAATAATACTTGATGCCCTGATCATCAGTGAAAACAAAGGAATCTTCTATTTTTACAGTACTGTAGGGAATCTGAATAATTTTCCCTGAACTGTCATAATAAAACTCTCCTGAAGCACTTCCCAAAGAGAAGGAATAAATATCAGGCTGGGTATCAAGTGTTGAGAATTCCTCTTTGATACTTTTTGCCAGATCATAATCGTTAAGATTGCTTTGAACAGGATTGAAACTATCCGGGTTGATATACTGAATTTTACCTTTATCTTCACGTCCTAAAACCTGTTTAGAAAGTGACATTCCACCCACAGATAAAGACCAGCCAAGACCTACCTTAGAAGCGGTTTCTTTTACCTTGACTCCTGAGGCGTGATATTTCAAAGAAATCGGAAGACTAAAATCTCCCACTTGTATGGTATATATTGGAATATCAATACCAATAGTTCCGGTATGCGTAGATGTCGGAATATCCGTATGCTTTGATAGCTGGCTGGCATCAGGTGATTTTATAGTCAGATTGTATTTACTCTCCTTTGGATCTACAGATTGGGAATAGCCCAAAGCACACCCGCAGATAATCAGAGAAGCTGCAATTATTTTTTTCATCGTGTTATTATTTTTTAATCAGTTTAGCATTCGCTGTTTTGTTGGTATCCGTTTTTATCGTCACCAGATAGGCTCCCTGAATTAAAGCCTGGGTATTAATCTTCGTTACTCTGTTCTTAGTTTTTATACTCTGAAGTTGTCTTCCACTCATGTCATATAAAAGAATATCAGCTTCCTTGAAATCAAAACCAATTTCTACATAAGCATAATCAGAAACAGGATTCGGATAGATTTTGATGTCGTATTTTTCAATGAGCTGATCCACCTGTTTATCGCCCAGTTTTACGATCTTCCAGTTTTCTTTCCCCAGTTCTTCTGCACTGGTTCCGGCCAAAATAATAGAGCCATCTCTGTTCAGTTTTAAGTCGGAAAGCCTTTCTTCTTTTTGTCTGGATTCTCCTTTCACGTGTTTTCTCCACTGCTCATTTCCATTCTGATCGAGGTATAGCATCCAGAAAGTCTCATCATCAGTCTGTATTCTTCCTTCAGCCTGGGTATAACCTCCCAACAATATTCCTTTTGTAAAGTCTTGATTCTTGATTCTTGTATCTTGGCTCTGAATCACACTCATTCCCATCAGAATATCCCGGTTTTTGAAATTGTAGGATTTCTGCCACTGTTCATCCCCTCTTTCATTTAGGGAAATCAGCCAAAGGTCTGTTCCTTCTTCCAGGCCTACGGTTTTATTACCTGATCTTTCTGATCTGGATTCTCCACCAATGATAAAGCCATTTGAAGTCAGCGCCAGGGTTCTGATGTGGTCATCACCTTTGCCTCCAAAGTTCTTTTCCCATTCTACTTTTCCGTTTTTGTCTAACTTGACAATCCAGTAATCGCCTTCACCGAAGTTGTCGCTTTGCTTTGAGGTTGCAGATAGTAGGTTATGGGTTGCAGTTCTGTCAGACGGAATATTAGTGTTGGTCGTTGATTGTTGATTATTTGTTTTAACAGATGTGCTTCTTGAATAAATGCCAAGCAATGCGCCGCCGTCTTTTGTGGGAATCATCTTCTCTACTTCATCTAAGCCTTTTCCGCCTAAGATTAATTGGGATAATTCTTTTCCGTTTTTATCCAATTTTGTGATCCAGACATCTTTGGAGCCGTAGCCTTTTGCCGAATTCTGTACATTTCCGGCTACAAAGAACCCTAGGTCTGTGGTTTGAATAACTGCTCTGGCTTCTTCATCAGAAGTGCTTCCCAAGGTTTTCTGCCATAATTCATCGCCAAATTCATTGATTCTGATTAACCAGATATCGGATCCTCCTTTGGAATCTTCTTTTTTATCGAGTCCTTTACCGGAATAAGAAGTTCCGGCCAAGAGAAATCCGCCATCCTGAGTGGTAACGGTTGCGGATAAATAATCATGGTTGGATCCCGAAAAATATTTCTCCCAGACTTCCTGTCCCTGCTGATTGAGTTTTACCAGATGGAAATCGTAACCGTTGTTTTGCTTACTTCCAGCCTCCAGCTTCCCGCTTCCTGACTGTATAGAACTTCCGGTGATCAGATATTGCTGATCGATAGTGGTGGTGACCTGGCTTAGGAAATCCTGGGTAGAGGATTGGATGTCTTTCTGCCACACCACTTCCTGAGCAGATACGCCCAGGATTGTGCATAGGGTGAATGCACTGAGATAAAGTTTTCTCATTCCCGTGTTGTTTTTGAGTTAGTAATTAGTTTCTTAAAACTTCGCGAATTTAATACTTTTTAAGACACAAAAATTACTTTAATGTGGTATCCAGTAAATCATACTATTTATTATTTACTTTTCTTTATTTATAGTAAATTCAGTCTTATTCTGATGTAAAACTATCTCCTTGAAGCGACAAAACATGTCGTATTAAAAATAAAAAAGGGCCAATCCTAAAAGAATTGACCCTCCAAAAAACATTAACTGTTTATTGATAGAATTATGATGTTTTATTTCCAGCCTCCACCTAAACTTTTATAGATATCGACTACGGTGCTGAGCTGTTTCTGTTTTGCTTCGATGAGCTCCATTTTAGCATCCAGAGCATCTCTCTGGTTTAAAAGAACTTCAAGATAATCCGCTCTTGAATTACGGAACAATTGATTGGCAATATCAATAGACTGATCCAGCGCTTTGGTTTCCTGTGACTTCAGTTGATAATACTGATCTATATTTTTAACTTTTGACATCAGGTTCGCAACATCCAGATAGGCATTCAAAATGGTTTTATCATATTCGTATAATGCCTGAACCTGTTTTGCATCTGCGGTCTGGAAGTTTGCTTTTATCGCACTTTTATTAATCAGCGGTCCTGCCAGTTCACCTGCCAGATTATAAGCAATGGATTCCGGCAATTTAACAAGGTAGGAAGGTTTGAACGCCTCAAGACCTAATGTTGCAGAAATTTCAAGGGAAGGATAAAATTCTTTTCTTGCCGCTTCTACATCCAGCTTTGAAGCCTTTAATTCCAATTCTGCACGCTTGATATCAGGTCGGTTAGCCAATAACTGAGACGGAATTCCCGTATATACAGTCGGTGGAATGGTAGACATAAAGTTTTCCTTAGTTCTCACAATCGGCTGAGGATATCTTCCCAACAAAGCATTAATTTCATTTTCCTTTTCAGTGATCTGCTGGCGGATTGTATATTCTGCAGCTTTGGATTTCGCCAATTCTGCTTCAAACTTTTTCACGGCAAGCTCCGTTGCAGCAGCAGCTTCTTTCTGAATTTTGGAAATCTCCAGTGCTCTTTGCTGAAGCTTTATATATTGTTGTATAATGTCTAATTGATTATCAAGAGCCAACAATTCATAATAATTGTCTGCAACTTCTTCAATAAGATTAGATAAAACAAAGTTCTTCCCTTCCACTGTAGAAAGATAATGTGCCACTGCAGATTCCTTTTCTGTTCTGAGTTTTTTCCAGATATCAATCTCCCAGCTTGCATTTAATCCTGCTTCAAAGTTTCCAAGCGGATCCGGCATTTCTTTTCCAGGTTCTATTTCTGTAGTAGCATCCCCCGCTCCTTCACTGGTATAGCGTCCGGCTTTTTTCAGCCCAGCTCCTATTCCGGCAGAAACAGTTGGAGTAAGCCTTCCCTTTTTAGCTAAGACCCCACTTTTCGCGATTTCAATTTCCTGAAGCGTGATCAGCAGTTCCTGATTATTTTTTAAAGCTGTTTCAATCAGGGTTACCAGATTGGGATCTGTAAAGAACTGTCTCCAGGGAGTTGTTCCGCTGTTGTTATTGGCATCCTGCTGCTCTTCCTGATTAAAGTTCTGAGGAATATTTTCTTTTACCTCATCTTTTATGACAGTCGCCATTGGCGCCTTACAGCTTGCGAGTACAAGCGATAAGGCAATGGCTGTAAATATATTTTTAGTCTTCGAATTTTCCATCATGTTCATAAGGTTCAGTTTGTTCTGTTAGAGGATTTTCTTCTTCATATCTTGCCAGTCTCGACTTATCTGCAATTGTTCCGAAGATATAATACAGTCCCGGGATAATCATTAATCCGAAAATGGTTCCGATTAACATCCCTCCTGCGGCTGCAGTACCAATAGTTCTGTTACCGACAGCTCCCGGCCCTGTTGCAATCACCAATGGAATCAATCCGGCAACGAATGCAAATGATGTCATCAGGATCGGACGGAAACGGATGGCAGCTCCTTCAATAGCAGCTTTTGCCACAGGAATTCCTTCTTCAGCCTTTTTCTGCACGGCAAATTCAACAATTAACACGGCGTTTTTACCTAAAAGCCCAATAAGCATGACCATGGCCACCTGAGCATAGATATTATTTTCCAGTCCTAAAAGTTTTAAACATAAAAAGGCTCCGAAAATACCTACCGGAAGGGATAAAATTACCGGCAGCGGAAGGATAAAGCTTTCATACTGTGCAGAAAGGATCAGATAAACAAATCCTAAACATACCAGGAAGATAAATACGGCTTCATTTCCACGGCTTACTTCATCTTTTGAAATACCCGCCCAGTCGATACCAAAACCTCTTGGAAGTGTTTTGTCTGCTACTTCCTGAATGGCCTTAATCGCCTGTCCACTACTATATCCCGGTGCAGGAGTTCCACTCACCTCTGCTGAGTTATACATATTGTGTCTTGTGATCTCTGATAATCCGTATACTTTTTCCAATCTCATGAAATCCGAGTAAGGAACCATCTGATCTTTATCGTTTTTAACATAGAGTTTCAACAGATCTGTTGGCAGAGCACGGTATTGAGGACCGGCCTGAACAATTACTTTATAGGGTCTGTCGAAACGGATGAAACTCGTCTCATAGTTGGAT
The DNA here is from genome assembly GCF_965111995.1 of Chryseobacterium sp. Marseille-Q8038. Lineage (NCBI taxonomy): Bacteria > Pseudomonadati > Bacteroidota > Flavobacteriia > Flavobacteriales > Weeksellaceae > Chryseobacterium > Chryseobacterium sp. Marseille-Q8038. The sequence continues at coordinate 2,727,525 of NZ_CBCOPN010000001.1, forward strand.
CCGATCAATGTAGATAAGTTATCCATTGCTTTTTCAATGGTTACCCCTTTCTGCTCTGCAAGATCGTTGTCTATTTTAAGCATGTACTGTGGGAAACTCGCAGAATAGAATGTAAATGCTGATCCAAGTTCCGGACGTTTTTTAAGCTCCTTCACAAAATCATTACTTACCTGCTCCATTTTATGATAATCTCCACTTCCTGCTTTATCCAGCAAACGAAGTTCAAAACCTCCTGCAGCTCCATATCCGGGAACGGAAGGCGGCTGGAAGAATTCAATATTGGCTCCGGGAATATTTTTGGCTTTTTCTTCGAGTTTTTCAATGATTTCAGCAGCAGATTCCTTACGATCTTCCCAGCTTTTAAGGTTGATCAGACAGGTTCCGGAGTTGGATCCCGTACCTTCAGTCAAGATCTCATATCCTGCAAGGGAGGAAACGGACTGCACGCCATCAATATCTTCAGATTCTCTTAAAAGCTCTTTGGCAATCTGATTGGTTCTTTCCAACGTAGATCCCGGAGGTGTCTGAATAATTGCGTAAATCATTCCCTGATCTTCCGCAGGAATAAATCCTGAAGGCAAAGAGTTACTCAGGAAGAATGTACAGGCACAAAATGCTAATAACAATGGTAATGTTATTGTCTTTTTTGTCACTGTTTTATTCAGCATCTTCTCATATTTTCCTGCTCCTTTTGTAAACAGGTTATTGAATTTATCAAGGAAAATAGTAATCGGAGTTTTCTTTTTAGCTTTTCCGTGATTATTTTTCAAGATCAGCGCACATAATGCCGGTGTCAAAGTAAGGGCAACAATTCCCGATAGGATAATGGATGAAGCCATTGTAATAGAGAACTGGCGGTAAAATACCCCAACAGGACCAGACATAAATGCAATCGGAATAAATACGGATGCCATTACCAATGTAATTGCGATAATTGCTCCACTGATCTCATGCATTGCTTCTTCTGTGGCTTTCAAAGGGGAAAGATGCTTCTCTTCCATCTTGGCGTGAACGGCTTCAATCACTACAATCGCGTCATCTACTACCACCCCGATTGCCATTACCAAAGCAAAGAGGGAAATCATATTCAGGGTAATTCCAAATGCGGACATGACGGCAAATGTTCCTACCAATGAAACCGGAACTGCCAGTGCAGGAATCAATGTAGAACGCCAGTCACCCAGGAACAGGAATACCACAATTGCTACCAGAATAAAGGCTTCAAACAAGGTATGGATTACTTTTTCCATGGATGCATCCAGGAATCTTGAAACGTCATAGCTGATATCGTAATGCATTCCCTTAGGGAAGTTATTTTTCTCCAGATCCTTCATTAATGCTTTCACGTTTTTGATAACGTCACTTGCATTGGAACCATAGGATTGTTTTACGGTGATCGCCGCAGAAGGTTTTCCGTTCAATGTGGAATAAATATCATACATGGAACTTCCAAATTCTATATCGGCAACGTCTTTCAGCCTTACAGATTCTCCATTCGGTTTTGCCTTTAGAATAATGTTTCCGTAATCTTTTTCATTATTAAAACGTCCAGGATATTTTAATACATATTCGAAGGACTGAGAGCGCTTTCCGGAACTTTCTCCCGTTTTCCCAGGGGAGGCTTCCAAACTCTGCTCATTCAGAGATTCCATTACTTCATCAGCTGAAATATTATAAGCGGTTAATCTATCCGGTTTAAGCCAGATACGCATGGCATATTCACGGGTTCCCAGGATATCCGCAAAACCAACACCACTTACCCTTCTCAACTCAGACATCACATTGATATCTGCATAGTTGAAGAGGAATTTCTGGTCAGCTTTAGGATCATCACTGTACAGGTTAATATACATCAACATGTTAGGCTCTTCACGAGTGATCTTCACCCCTTCACGTACTACAAGAGGAGGTAGCTTATTCACCACTGAAGATACACGGTTCTGAACGTTAACTGCAGCTACATTGGGATCTGTCCCCAGATCAAATACAATCTGGATGGAAGCTTCCCCGTCATTCCCTGCATCTGAGGTCATATATTTCATTCCGGGAACACCATTTAATCCTCTTTCCAAGGGGATCACTACGGATTTAATCAACAATTCGTTGTTCGCTCCGGGATATTCTGCGGTGATATTTACCTTAGGCGGAGAAATGGATGGGAACTGGGTCACCGGAAGTTTCACCAATGACAATATTCCCATAAATACAATAATCAATGAGATTACTATAGACAGAACTGGTCTGCGAATGAATTTTTTAAACATACTGCTTCACTTTAGAGACCACTACTCTGCTTTTAATTTCAATGATTGAAGAACTTTCTTAGGATCCTGGAATTTTGTTTTCACCTTTTGGTCATCCTTCACTTTCTGAACTCCTTCCAGAAGAATCTGATCTCCTTTTGAGATTCCGGAACCTACTACATAAAGATCCTGAAGTTCATAAGCTACTTTGATATTTCTGGATTTTGCTACTCCGTTTTTATCAATAACAAATACATATTTCTGATCCTGTATTTCATAAGTGGCTTTCTGCGGAATAATCAAAGCATTATGAACAGGCATTGACATCTGTACTTTACCCGTTTCTCCGTTTCTCAGAAGTTTATCAGGATTTGGGAATTTTGCACGGAAGGCAATATTTCCTGTTTCATTATCAAATTCTCCTTCAATCGTCTGGATTTCTCCTTTCTGAGTATACATTTCTCCATTTGCCGTGATCAGAGCGACCTGATTGCTGCCTCTGTCAGCCGCATGGGTCTGATAGCTCAAATATTCAGGTTCTGAAACATTGAAATAAGTGTAAATACTTGTATTGTCTGATAATGAAGTCAACAGATCTCCTTCATCAACAAGGCTTCCCAGTTTCAAAGGAATTCTGTTAATAACACCGGAGAATGGTGCTTTAATATCTGTAAATGAAAGGTGGATCTGAGCCAGTTTCATTTCTGCATTGGCGGCATCCAGCTTGGCTTTTGCCATTGCTTTTTCGTTCTTGGAAACAATATTATTTCCTGCCAATGTACTTGCATTTTTCAGCTCGATAGAGGCCTGTTCTACCTCTGCTTTTGCTTTTAATAATTCTGCCTGATACAGTTTAGGCATAATTCGGAACAATGTTTGTCCTGCCTGTACGTATTGTCCTTCGTCTACAAAGATTTTTTCCAGGAAACCTTTTTCCTGAGCTCTCACTTCAATGTTTTTTACGGATTGAATCTGGGCTACGTATTCTTTGTTGATTACAGTATCCATTACTACAGGGGATGTCACCGGATATACGGTAACTTCTTCTTTTTCTTCTTTTTTCTTATTGCAGCCAACAGCCAACAGAAGGGCACTCAGCGCAATTCCCGAAGCAACTCTTTTTATCATAATTCTAGAGTTTATATAAATCGTTAATGTTTTGAATAGAAATAAACGGTAATAAAAGGGGTACGATGTGCTGATTACCAACATATACACAACGTAAAGTATTTCCACCCGGAAAATCAGGCAGAAAAAGAACAGATCGATAAAATTTTAAATTCTAATGGAACGGATCAGAATAAACCTTTTTGTGGCTAATCCAAGAACAAAGCCATGAATACCCTGTCTAAAGCGTTTGTAGCTTTTTAATCCAAAAATATAGACAAGGCTGAAAACTCCGGCAAAGACAACAATAGCCTGCCATACATCAGACAGCTGAAAGTCATTTTCGGCAAGTTCTAAAGTGGAATTGTCTACATTATCGGCCATCTGCTGAACGGAGAGTTTTTCAAAAGTCTGGTTCAGGCGGTTGGCTCTTTTCGGCATATGATGAGAAACATGACCGTTGTAGTCGTTTCTTAGCGTTTTAACGTCAAGTCTGCTTTCTACTACAAAGAGCAGAAAAAGACCGGTTAAAAAGTATACTATAAAGTTTCTCATTTTGAAGTGGCAAATGTACACCCAGATTATGATATTATCATAGTAGATTAACAAAATTTAACTATCCTTTAAAATACCTGAATAAAAAAGTTTGAAAAATAGTGAACTTTTCTCCTATTCAAGCACAATACAAGCAATTTTGATATTCTATCTGAGCAGTTTTAAATTTTCAAAAATCAAGCCATATTTTTGAATTTAAGGAAATTTTAATGATACTATTGTTGCTTTTTTGAACAGCATGAAGTGCATAATTGTTCTTTTTTGAAGATTTTTATTTGAAAACTGAAAGTTAAAATAGTTCAACCTAAACTTTATCATGAATTAGAATTATTAACATTAACTTATTGTTACTCTCTTCTTTTTGAATTATTTTTGCCGAAAATTCAAACAACAAATGAGAAATGAGAAAAACACAGAGTATACTTCTGAAAATAAGTTCGTTAAAAAACCTGAATTAACAACGACTCCCATCAATTTTCTACCATAATTATTACTTTCTGTTTCGTGAATAATGTTTCAAAAAACAGTGAGTTAAATTGGCTAAAATCTTAACTTTCTGTTAGTTTATGAAAAATTAACATATATTTATTAAAAATATTCGTAAATTTATAAGGCATTAACATCGTAATTCATGAAACACTTTAAAATCACTTATCACTATGAAAAAATTATTATTACCAGTCCTTTTTGGATTGACCATTATTTCCCTAACAGCGTGTAAACATCCCGGAAAAGAAACTGAAACAATCACTGCTGTTGTTCCCGAAAATACAGATGATATCTCAAAAGAGGTGTATGTGGACAGCTATGGAGAAAAGATAGAAGTAACCATCAACAACACCAAAAATACAGCAACAATCCATTTAAACGGCAAAACTTTTGACCTTAAAAAAAGTGATGCTTTACCTGAATACACAGCCTCCAATGAAGAGTATCAATACTCTGATATTAAAGGCAATATCACTTTCCTGAAAAAGAATGTAGATATGGTTCTGTTCCATCTTAAACAGGCAAAAAAAGAGTCTGGTCCTGCGAAAATGGCATCGTATTAGCATGGGGATTAGCATTCATCTTAAAAAAATAAACATTATGAAAAGCTTATATTATTATTTATCGGCACTTGTTATCGCAACATTTTTAGTGGTTTCTTGTAAAACACAGAATGCACAAAAGCCAACGAGTGATATTACAGGGAAAACCTGGAAACTTACGGAGCTTAACGGGAAGCCGATTGAACTGAAAAACCCTAAAAACAATCCTTATTTCAAACTTGAAATGGATGGAATGAGATACCAGGGACATGCCGGATGTAATGGTTTAGGAGGAACATTTGAGATCAAACCTGAAATGATGAGAATTAAGTTCAATCAGGGAATGTCTACCATGATGGCTTGTGAAGATCTTGATATTGAAAATCAATTTACCAAAGCAATCCTTGCCGCAGATAATTATTCTGTAAATGGAAATACTCTTACTTTAAATAAAGCAAGAATGGCTCCTTTAGCTAAATTTGTTCTTCAGTAATTGATATCACTTACATAAAAATAAAAAGACGCCTTATTCGTATGGCGTCTTTTTTATGTGTTGTATCTACTTCTTTTTATTGTAGATTATATAGCATACCAGAAGGCTTATATTCACAATCACCGCAAAAGCATTTGATAAGATAATAGGCAGCTCGTCCTTTTCAAAACCATACCATACCCACAATGATAGCCCTGAAATGAGGACTAAAAGCATGAGCAGTGAAATATCTTCTACATTCTTTTCCCGGATTACTTTTACAAGCTGTGGAATCATGGAAACAGAAGTAAGAACTCCGGCAACGATGCCTAACATATTTTCATTCATAAATTTTGCAGTTTTGAATATCTATACTAAGATACATTATTGAAACCTGTTCAGGGAAACTTCTTCATGCAATGGAATATCTTCTTCAATAAAACGGAACAAATCCCTGGAAAAATAGCAACCATTAAGGATTCCACGGGCTCCAAGACCATTAAAAACATACAGATTACGGAATGTTTCATGTCTTCCGATGATGGGTCTTCTGTCTTTTACTGTTGGGCGGAATCCAAAATGCACTTCTTCCACTTCAAAATCATAAGGATAAAATTCGGAAAGACCTTTCACCAGTTGTTCCACTGCGGATTCATCAATGTGATGATGCAGCTGTTCCCTGTCATAAGTTCCTCCATAAAAATAGAGACCATTTCCGGTTGGAAATAAAAAATGTTTCTTCTTAATCGTTATGTTTTCAGAAAGAGGTTGAGAAAGTTTCACTTTTATATGGTGTCCCTTATTGGGTATCACCGCTATTTCTGAGAAGTAGGGATTATCTTTCACTCCCATTCCTTCACAAAAGATAATATTTTTGAAACTCAAATCTTTATAAGTGGATTCTGAAGGATGCAATTGGGTATAATCAAATTTTTCTTTTACCCAGTGATCATTTTTTTCAAAATAACTGAATAAGCCACTAAAAAATCCATTAACATTGAGTCTGGCAGACTGATTCACCTTTCCGGCAAGAAAATCATTTTTTACCACATTTAAACAATCAAATTTTTTATCAAGAAAATGCGATAATTCTTCAATTCCCGATTTTCTCAGCCATAAATTCTGTTCATTTTCATCATGAAAGATTCTATGAATAGGAGCATCAATCAGATAGTTTTCTCCAGTATATGATTCTATCTGTTTCAAATTATCTTTAAGAAAATCTATTTGTTCCTGTGCTTTCCAGAATGTGGTAAACTTTTTTAGGACCACAGGATTGATAATCCCGGCCGACACCTGTGAAGCACTTTTTCTTCCTTCAGAAAAGATCACAAAGGACTTGTTATTCTTAATTAGCTGATGAGCCAGAAAAAGCCCTGCATATCCATCTCCTACGATAATATAATCTACATTTCTCATAATAAAAAAACCTGAGTAAAAATACTCAGGTTTTCTATAAATATCAAGTGAAATTTAGTAATTCCACATATCATTTTCCATGTCAAGAATCTGTGCCTTGATTCTATCGCTTTCTTCCAACTGCTCATCAGCATTTTTAGGGATATAGTCCTTGATAGTACCGTCTCCTAAACCGTTTGAAGATTTATAAATGATAGAAGAGAATCTTCTTGCATTGATAACATCATCGAAAGATAGATCAGCAGAAGAATTCTTTCTGTTGAAGACAAAATTATTTGCTAAAATATCTCTTGCACTTGGATAATAGATCCAGAACAGGTCAATAAGTTCATCATTACTTGCGATAGGCTTACCATCTGGACCGATAACTCCCTGTACTGCAGGATCTGGTCCCATTGCAGCAATACCAAGAGGTCTGTATTTCATCTGTCCGTCTCTTTTATCAATAAACCACATACCCATGATCTTAAGAACTTTTACCTTGTCAGTAGTTGTCTTAAAAACGTCAGTATATTGTTTCTTTTCAGCCTCAGTTAATTGTCTTCCTGAGTTTAAGATATCAATAGCAGCATCATTGATGATTACTTTTTCTAATCTTTTCTGAATTCCTTCCGGAGAAAGTTTTACTGTAAAGTTTTCATCATCATATACCTGCTCAATCTTTCCGCTTAAGGCAGCGTCCAATAATAACTGGTATAAAGATCTTGTAGGAGTAGCAAGAAGACCATCCGGATTGTCATAGTAGAAAGGCTGGTTGATCTTATCATTCATATCAATGATCTCCCATACAAACATACTCTTCAGGATATCTTTATCTTCTACAAAACCATATTCAAGAGGCTTTACTGTTTTATCTACAATAGTATCACCAACTTTTTGTTTGTTTTCTGCTCTCATCTGTCTGAACTCTTCCGGAGAAGCTGCGTTCAGAATAGTCTGGGAAAAAGCAAATCCCGAAACTAATACTAAAAGGGTGCTAATATATTTTTTCATAATAAATTACAATTTTAGTCCTATGGAATGTTAATGATTATAGGAGTAATGTTTTTAATAACCTGACCATCTAAACCTTGAGCAGTAACTTTAATATCAAATACAGAAACTACGTCTCCGGATCTCAGATTTTTCACTAATCCAGCAGCATCATCTAATGAATTTCCGTGAACCAGTAACGCTGCTCTACCTGGTACTCTCACCATAAACTGAGTTACAGTAAATGAAACCGGGAAGTCAAAGTCAGGAATTGCTGCCTGTACCGTTTGGTTCTGGATAGAAGTTGCAGGCATAGATACTATACTCTGTCCTCTGATCTGACCTTGTGGTGGTGGAACATTCTTAATTCTATATTCAAATACCTGAGATACAGATTTTCCATAAGGATCTATTCCTGATAATGTCAACTTAACTGTATTCCCTGAAGTTGGTTTTACGATCCATTTTCCTGGGCCTGTATTTCTTACAGATGCACCTGGAGCAGATAATGAAAGTTTAGAATTGTCAGCACCTAAGATTGATCCTGAAACAGGGTTCTCAAGTCCTCTATACATTACATTCATCTTATCTGCAGAAAGTAATAATCCTTTTTCAAGTTTTACTTCTCTTGGTCCTGCGATTACATTATAAGTATGCGTCCATGGGAAAGATTGTGGCTTACCTGAAGCATCTGTTAATGTAATGGTACCTCCTAATTTATGCTCTCCAATTCCAGAACCTGAAATTGCGATTGTTCCTTTACCATTTTCCACTTTACCTACACCAGAGATGCTGATCTTATTACTGTTAGAATAAGTACCCAACATTACTTTTACTTCTGCCTGTTTTCCTGCCTGGATATCTACCGGACCTGAAACAATAGGTTCGTAGCTTGAGAATTTAATACTCGCATCTACTTTTTCCTGAAGTAATAGTGCCAATGCATCAGACTGAACGTTTCTGGCATCATTTTGGATAATTTCCAGATTAGATATTGCAGCGATTAATGGCTGGTGATAAAATTTATTCTGGAACCAGGTCTTTTCATTTGGAGATGTTCCTTTAGGGTACTCCGCAATAAGAGACTTATTTGCTCTGGCAACTAAATCTTTTAACTGCTCATTATTTCCAAAAGTAGCATTAATGTAATTTCTTACATCATCAATTTTAGCTTTCAGATCTAATGCATTCTTCGAAGGAGTATTTTCATCACCTTCTTTAAAGAAATATTCAGTAGTTGCTTCATTATTGTTCAATGCAGCAAAATTTTCGCTTACATCAATTTCTTTTCCTGTTTGAGGATCTTTATCATGAAACTCAGATTGTTTTTTTAACAAATCTTTGATATCCTGAGAGGATTTTACCAACAGATCAATTTTGGATTTCAATACTTTGTACTGTCCCCAAGGCTGTGCGTAGGTATCCGGAACTTGCTGAGCCTTAGCTTCCAATGTTCTTTCAAAGATCTTCTCGTTCTTTCTTTCTGTTAAAGTTCTGGTTTCATTTAATGCTTTAGTAGAATCATAATATGATCTGATGATTTCTGCATCAATATTTAGGGCCATCATCGCGATGAACACCAAATACATCAGGTTGATCATCTTCTGACGAGGGGTCTGTTTTCCTTGTGCCATTCTCTTTTCTTTGTTTTTTGATTAAGTAGTTAAATTTAGAAATGGTTAGGAATTAAGACTTCATAGCAGTTAGCATACCACCATAAACTCTATTTAAGTTATTAAGATTAGATGTTAAACCTTGTAGCTCTTGATTGAATTTTTCAGATTGCTCTGCAGACTTCTGCATATCTGCTACATACTTGTTAGCAAATTCAGATTGTCTTTTACCGCTTTCAAGTTGCATTACATAAAGAGCATTCATGCTTTCCATGTGCTGAGCAGCCTTATTTAATTGGTCGTTATATTTATGTGTAGAAGCAGATACGTCAACCGTTTGATTGATCTGATCAACAGAGTTTGAAAATTTATCAATTCCTGTTCTTAGTCTTTCAAATAATTGAACATCTAGTCTAGCATCTTCAAGCATTTTATCCAATTTGGTTGAAAGAGAGTTTTCTAATTCTGCAAATTGAGCTGCTGCATTATTATTTCTAGAAGATACATTAGAGTGTAGTGGATTTGGATTAGCATGTTTATCTAATAACTCAGGATAAACATTTTCCCAAGCATAAGACTCTTCTGATTTCGGAGGGTCAAATGCAAAAATGATAAAGATAATCGCCTCAGTAATAAGTCCTACGGTAAGAGCGATGTTACCGTTAATAGGTCCCAAGGTAATGTGAGTAATTTTAAGCCAAGCTCCAAGAATTACAATTGCAGCACCGAATGAATAAAAGAAATTCATCCAAGCATCTTTAGTCTTAAACATATTGAGTTAGTTTTTTTAATGTTAAATAAAATTGTTATTGAAAAATAATTATCTGATTAGTTATCTGTTAACTCTTCTTGGCTTAACTGCTGCTTCAGGAATGTCCTGTACAGTTCTGAATCCGATATAGCTTCTTGCGGAATCTTTTCTTTCCCAATCTCTAGCACCTGTCATTAGTGCATATCCTATATCTTTCCAAGATCCACCTCTTACAGACTTCTTAGTATCCTTTTTATCTTTAGTAGAAGGATTTAATGTAGAAGAGAATCCGTATGAAGAATTGTTGTACGCAGATAATGTCCACTCAGAAACGTTTCCAGCCATATCAAATAACCCAAACCCATTTTTCTTAAATTTCTTAACTGGAGCTGTATATGTATAAGTACCTTTTTTCTCGTCTTCCATGTAGTTACCTCTCTTAGGCTTGAAGTTAGCCAGGTAACAACCTCTGTCGTCCATTAAATATGGACCACCCCAAGGGTAAGTAGCATTTTGCATACCACCTCTTGCAGCATATTCCCATTCAGTTTCTGTTGGAAGACGGAACTCTAATGGTCTTTGTTTTTTTCTTTTTAAACTTTCGTTGTAATCAGTTTTCAATTTAGATCTGAAGTTACAATAAGCCCTTGCCTGATCCCAGGTTACCCCAACAACAGGATAGTCTTTATAAGCCTTGTGCCAGAAATACTGTTCAAACAATGGCTCATTGTAAGCAAAGTGGAAATCTTTTACCCAAACTGTAGTATCAGGATAGATCGCGATACTTTCGCTTTTCAGGTAATTAGCTCCTCTTTCGTTATCTGCAACAGCAGCGTCCATATCTCCCCAACGGTATGTATATTTCAGCTTACTTACATCTAAAATTCTTTCGTTTCCGATTCTTGAAGAAGAAGGTAGATACATCGATTCTAAAACCTCTGCGTATTCTACATCCGGATATTTTGATGTGCTCCAGTGTAAAGGAATTTTCCAATCTAATCTTTTGCTGGCATCATAGCTTCCGTCTTCTCGGCCACCCTGGCCTTCCATATATTCTTGATAAGGTGTTAAATTTTCTTCTTTTTTAGCAAGATATGCATAATCACCTATTGCTGCTCCTTTACGTCCGCCTTCATCACCACCTTCTCCGGCAGCTTCAGCTAGTAAAGTTCTCGCAATAGAGTCTCTTACATAATTGATAAATACTCTGTACTCCGAGTTGGTAGTTTCTGCTTCATCCATGAAGAAAGAAGAAACAGTAACAGTCTTCAATGATGCTTTTTCAGGAGTATTTGTTGGATCCTGGTCTGCTAAACCAGCAACAAATGAACCTGCAGGAATTGCGACCATTCCGTATGGTCTTTCCGCAACAAATGATTTAGTTTTTTCTCTTGGTATCAATTCTCCTTTTGTTCCTGGCTTCCCTACAGAAGAGCTGCCACCACCTGAACAAGATACCGATGCTACCGACGCAGACAATAATAAAAGAAATATCCTTTTCATGTTAATTTTTATAATTAAGCCGTAAATATATAATTTTTTTAAGAAACTTTTAAGATTTTTTTTGAAATAACGGAATAAATCTAAATTTATTTTATTTACAACATCTTTTTATTCCACGGTAACAGATTTTGCAAGGTTTCTCGGTTGATCTACGTTGGCTCCTCTATATACTGCAATGTAATAAGCAAGCAGTTGCAGAGGTACGGAAGCAACGATTGGAGAGAAACATTCTGAAGTTTCAGGGATTTCAATAACATAATCAGCCATTTCACTCACCTGACGGTCTCCTTTATTAACTACAGCGATAATTTTTCCTTTTCTCGCTTTAATTTCCTGAACGTTACTTACAATTTTATCATAGTGTCCTTTTTTAGGTGCTATGATTACAATTGGCATGTTTTCATCGATCAGGGCAATTGGACCGTGCTTCATTTCTGCAGCCGGATATCCTTCTGCATGGATATAAGAAATTTCTTTTAATTTTAAGGCTCCTTCTAAGGCAGCAGGATAATTGTATCCTCTTCCTAAATAAAGGAAATTAGTAGCTTTCACAAAATCTTTTGCAATATTCTGAGTAAGCTCATGAGTGGTATTTAACACTTCTTCAATTTTCTTAGGAAGAGCATCAAGCTCAGAGATTAAGCTCATAAATTCAGCGTTTCCTAAGTTTCCGTTGTGTTTTCCTAGTTTAAATGCAATTAAAGTAAGAATAGTAAGCTGCGCCGTAAATGCTTTTGTAGAAGCAACCCCAATTTCAGGGCCGGCATGCGTATATGAACCTGCATCGGTAATTCTTGCAATTGAAGAATCCACAACATTACATATACCGTATATAAATGCACCTTTTTCTTTTGCTAATTTTAAAGCAGCCATTGTATCAGCTGTTTCTCCAGATTGAGAAATTGCAATCACCACATCTTTATCGGTAATGATAGGATTTCTGTATCTGAACTCTGATGCATACTCTACTTCAACAGGAATTCTTGCATATTCTTCTATCAGATATTCTCCGATAAGACCTGCATGCCAGGAAGTACCACAGGCAATAATAATAATTCTGTTGGCATTTTTAAATCTCTCAACATGATCCCAGATTCCGGCCATTTTGATAACACCTTCGTCTACAAGAAGTCTTCCTCTCATTGTATCGTGTACCGATTTAGGCTGTTCAAAGATTTCTTTAAGCATGAAATGCTCATATCCACCTTTTTCAATTTGTTCAAGGCTTAATTTAAGCTCCTGAATTTCCGGTTCAATTTTAGAGTTATCATTGATGGTTCTGATATCTACTCCATTTTCAAGAGAGATTGTTGCCATATGTCCTTCTTCAAGATAAATGGCTTCTTTTGTAAATTCTACGAAAGGAGAGGCATCAGAAGCAATAAAGTATTCTTTATCTCCGATTCCGATTGCCAGAGGAGAACCTAATCTTCCTACCACCAATACTCCAGGATAATCTTCATGAAGTACAGTGATTGCATAGGCTCCATATACTTCATTCAATGCATATCTTACCGCAGTTGGGAAATCAGTTTCAGGATTAAGATCCATAAAATACTGGATAAGGTTTACCAGTACTTCTGTATCTGTTTCTGATTTGAAAGTAAATCCTTTTTCAGTAAGCATCGTTTTAATAGTATCATAATTTTCAATAATACCGTTATGTACGATTGCGATTTTGCCGTTATTTGACAAGTGCGGGTGGGAATTTCTGTCACTAGGAACTCCGTGGGTTGCCCAACGGGTGTGTCCCATTCCAATTTTAGACTTTCCTTTTAGTTCTTTCGAAATATTCACCAAATCCTCAACCTTACCTTTTGTTTTTTCTACTTCCAGCTTGTTATCTGAACCTTCTAAAACAATTCCGGCACTGTCATACCCTCTATATTCCAATCTTCTAAGACCATTAATTACGATTTCATAAGCGTCTTGAAAACCTGTATATCCTACTATTCCGCACATATTTTATTTTGTCTAGTGTTGTTTAATGTTTATTTTTTCGTCCCGTAAGTCACCATTAGCTGGATTCTTTTTGGATTCGTATTTGTTTTATCTATACCTGTCAGGATAATTCTGTTCATATCGATTGCTCTTGTCGTATTACGAACTCCTAAAAGGCTTCCTGTAGCAGTTGCGGCAAATGTTCCGGCACTGATCACCAACGGTTTATTCGTTACCGGCTGCTCAACTCCACTTACAGTTTCTTTTTTACCTTCCACAAGATCCTTGATGGTTTTTGTTACTACAAAATCATAGTACCCAGGATTTTCTTTATAATAATATAGGCCAAGTCCTGAAGTCAGATCTGATGTAAAGCCTAGCTTTGAGTAATCAATAGTACCATTACTGTTTAATGTATTGGTCAAAATTGAAAACTTACGATCTTCTGTTGAATTTTTATTTTTCCAGCTTAAAGGATCCAGATAGATTCTAACTTTAGCACTTACAATACCTGCTTTTTCTTTATTGTAAACATCTTTAAGTTGTGCAATTGTTTCATCCTTAATTTTCACGACAACAGAAGGACCTCCCATTCCCTGAACAAAAAGTCTCTCATCACCTTCATTAGGATTACTTGCAGCCAATGCATTAGCTACAGATGATCCTGATCTGCTGTATTCATACAATCCGATATGAGCATTAGAACCTCCTAAGTTGAAATTAAGTGTTGTTTGTGGTCTTGTAGTTGCTCCATTCTCAGTTTTATCATATTTGTAATACATGACAAGCTGTAAATCATCAGGAGAGAACTGGTAAAGGTATCTATCCGTTTCATCCACAGAAATTTTTATTCCTTTGAAATATCTGATAAAGTTTGAAGCATCCTGAAGCTCTGGTTTTCCTTTTTTATCAAGGATATGAGTCTGGAAAAAGTTTGTATTGCTCAGTTTTATTCTGAATCCTAAGTTTCCGGTAAATACAACTGAGTTATCAGATTTTTTAGTAATAGATAAAGAACTGATGTTACCATTAAATACTCCTGAACCTAACAGTTCACCAGTACTTATATTCTTATTGGAACGTTTGAAAGTATCGTCATTCGAGTCTAAAAATGTAGTAACTTCATGTACATTGACTTTCATTGATTTTGAAGCTCCGCCTATTTTACCGTATTTACGAACAGGATACGTTTTTCTCTCAATTGAAACAGCTGTAGCAACTCCGTCTACAGGGAAATCACTTTTCTCAAATGTATTTGTTTTTAATGAATCGCTTTCAAAGAAGTAAGTATTCGTAGTTGTATTGGCTGGTGGTCTTACCACAAGGACTACAGAATCCACTTTCGGATTTGCCCCATTGAAGTCGAAATTATCTACCGGCATTCTTAGCTGGGTAACATACGATGCTCTCTGCATTCCAAATTCACCTTCAGTAAAAGCTCCCAGCACACCAACGTAAGAAGCAGCACCAGATTCGCTCACCCCACTGATCAGTCTGGCAGCATCACTTCTGATGGAATCATTGTTGTTGTAATTGTATGCGATAACGGGATATGAAATTTCATTACCTTGCGCAGCATCATTATTGAACAACTGCTCACCAAGAGAATCCGGATCAGGTTCACAGTTATAAAGGAATGTACTTCCAAAAATCGCCAATAGAAGCATGGCGAAGGTCTTTTTAAGATTATGAGTCATTAAAAATGTGTTTTTAATAAAGTTGATTTATAGAATCTATGTCCAGATATTCCGATTTTTGGGTTGCAGTTTCGTTGAAAGCCTTATCCAGGTCTTCATCCAGAAACTCGTCCCCTTTCACAACGGCATCTACATAGTTCATACTCTCGATAACAAAACTTTTAATAGTTGGGTTATCTAACGCTTTTAATCCTGAAATATTATCAAACTGTAGTTTTTCGTCAATCTTTTTATCCAGGTCAGCATCTTTCTCATTGTAAAGAGAAAGTACAATTTTCGCGTCTTTGAAATAAGTATCTGATTCGTAATACGTTTTAAGATAAATTGGAACGAAAGAAGCCATCCATCCATTTAAATGGATAACATCCGGTACCCAGTTTAGTTTCTTAATTGTTTCAATAACTCCTCTGGCAAAGAAAATCGCTCTTTCGTCATTGTCTTCGAAAGGGTTTCCTTCATCGTCGAAATAATATTGTTTTCTTTTGAAGTATTCTTCATTGTCAATAAAGTAAACCTGAAGTCTTTCCCCCGGAAGAGACGCTACTTTAATGATTAGAGGCTGGTCCAGGTCATTGATAATAATATTCATCCCTGAAAGACGGATTACCTCATGAAGCTGAAACTTTCTCTCACTTATTTGTCCAAATCTTGGCATAAAAACTCTTACATCATTGCCTTCTTGGTGCATCTTAAGTGCCATTTTGTTTACCACTGCAGCCATATTTGTATCTTCCTGATATGGATACATCTCTGTAGTAATGTACAGTATTTTTTGATTCGGCATAAACTTTCTATCTAATTTTTGTAAAAATGCTTTAATGTGCAAAATTACAAAAAAACATCCAACATTATTTTAATTAACATTTTTTTACGAAAATTACCTTTTCCAAATTATTAAAAGTACATATTATTATGCGATATTTTTAGTATTTTTGAAATAGTATTAAAACAAACTATGGAAGTTCTAAAAAACAGAAAAGTCCTTCAGGATTTCATTGAAAGACAGAAAGAAATGGGAAAAAGAATTGGCTTTGCTCCTACTATGGGCGCCTTGCACAATGGTCATCTTTCTCTGTATGAAGAGGCAAGAAAAGAGAATGATCTTGTTATTTCTTCAATTTTTGTAAATCCAACCCAATTCAACAATCCTGAGGATCTTGAAAAATACCCAAGAGATGTCAACAGAGATATACTTATTCTTCAGAATTCAGGTCTTGTAGATGCTGTTTATATTCCTGAGGTAGCCGATATTTACCCTGAGAAAGCTGAAAGCCAGCAATATGATTTTGATGGATTGGAAAATGAGATGGAAGGAAAATCAAGACCGGGACATTTCGACGGAGTAGGAACTGTTGTAGAGGAACTTTTCAGACAGATACAGCCTGACAATGCTTATTTTGGGGAAAAAGATTTCCAGCAGCTCGCTATCATAAAAAAAATGGTAGAGAAAAAGCATCTTCCCGTTAAAATAACCGGAGTTTCTATTTACAGGGCAGAAAACGGACTGGCATTAAGTTCAAGAAACCAAAGACTTCATGAGGACCGAAAAGAAGCCTCTAAAGTAATTTATGAGACTTTAAAAAAGGTAAACGACTGGTTCAGAACCGTTACTATTCCGGAAATCAAGGAAAGAGTAGCTGATATTTTCGATGACCAGCCGGGAATGAAACTTGAATATTTCCTTATTGCTGATGAAAATACATTACAGGAAACCGATTTTTTCTATAAAGACAGAAGTTTCAGAGCGTTTATCGTAGTCGTTGTAGACGGAGTAAGATTAATTGACAATATGCATTTGGATTGATTTTTCCAAATTAAAATATAATATCCCTGACTGTTATGGTTGGGGATTTTTTTTGAATGTATAATAAAAAAAAAGGAAGTTCAGTATCAGACTTCATACAAAAATCAAAGGCCTCCTGAAGGAAGCCTTTGAAACACCAAATCACAAAATATTAATATGAAAAAAATTTACTTTTCAGTAAACTTGTGACCCGGCTGGGATTCGAACCCAGGACCCATACATTAAAAGTGTATTGCTCTACCAGCTGAGCTACCGAGTCGGCCACAATTAAAATGAAATAAATTTCAATATTAATTATAAAATTTTCTTTGCAGTGCCTGCGACTGGACTCGAACCAGCACATCCTTAGGAAACCACCCCCTCAAGATGGCGTGTCTACCAATTTCACCACGCAGGCAATAAAATCACAAAATTCGTAATATTTATTGCTAGTGACCCGGCTGGGATTCGAACCCAGGACCCATACATTAAAAGTGTATTGCTCTACCAGCTGAGCTACCGAGTCGGCCACTTATGCAACAAGTTTTCATTTAAGTAATGTCCCTTGTTTTAAGTGGTGCAAAGATATAACTTTTTTCTTTATCTCAAAACTTTTTCGCAAATTTGTTTTAAAAAAATTCATGGTAATTTCATTGATCGGATACATGGGAAGTGGCAAATCTCACATTTCCAAAATATTAAGCGAAAAAATCAATTTTAAATTAATTGACCTCGATAAAGAGATTTCAAGAAGAAACAAATTAACCATCCCGGAAATTTTTGAAAAAAAGGGAGAGATTTACTTTAGAAAACTGGAAAGAGAAGCCCTGGAAGAGATATTGGCTTCGGAAGAAAATGTAGTTTTAAGCCTTGGCGGAGGCACTCCTGTGTATTATAATAACATGGAGATCATTAATCACAATTCTAAAAGTTTTTTCTTAAGAACATCGGTAGGAACATTGGTAGAAAGACTTTCAAAACAGAAAGAAAAAAGACCATTGATTGCCAATATCTCGGATGAAGACCTTCCGGAATTCATTGCAAAACATTTATTTGAAAGAAATCAATTTTACAGCAAAGCACAGTATACTGTAGGAACAGATTCCAGAGAACCGGAGGATATTGTTAATGAAATAGTAGAAAAGCTCTATCTCTAGAGCTTTTTTATTTTATTTATTGATCTTCATCACCGGCTTCGTCACCTGTCTCACCAAAGAAATCATCCCAATCCGTAAAGTCAGAATCGATATCGTTACCTACCCCTACGTAATCGTCCATTTCTCTTCTGTCTTTTTTGGTTGGTCTTCCCTCGCCTTTATTTCTGTAATAATCTTGTGACATTTTACGAAGTTTCAACAGTTCGTACTGTTCTTTATCTGTCACATCTTTAATATGAAGAGGCACCAGCTTGGCTCCTATTCTGCTTTTAGGGATCTGAATTACTTTTATTTTATAATCAATTTGATTCTTACGGATTTTAATAGTATCTCCTTCTTTTACCTCTTTAGATGACTTTACGGCAGACGTTCCTATAGAAACTCTATTCTTTTTAATCTCCTCTGCTGCAATACTTCTCGTCTTATAAAAACGAATGCTCCATAAAAATTTATCTATTCTCATATTTTTTTATACTTTTGCCGTTATATTATTTGTAAAGTAATTAAAGTTTTTTGAAATGAAAAAAATATTTTTATATATCCTTGCAGGATCTTTGTGTTTTTCTGCTTGTAAGAAAGATGATGATGTGTCAACCTATGTAGAGCCGGAAGACATTAATACACAAAACACCTATGATGATCAGGCCATTAAGAAATTCATGGATGATAATTATCTGGATGCACAGGGTAATATAAAAGCCTTCAGTTCTACAGATACAGCAGATGATAACGAAAAAAAATTATCTGAACTGGCACCTGTAACACTTCCTTCGGGAGCTATCTATATCGTTAGAAACGGTGCTCAGCCTCCTGTTAATCCTGATCCTGTTTATGATCAGACTGTCAAAACTGATGATATTATTAAATTCATGGTAAGAGCTTACTCTTATCTGGCAGTTAATTCTGACGGAAACACTTCATTTACATCAAAAGCTACCTTTTTAAATACGATTGACGGAAGTGGTATCCCTGCTATTGACCCTATGTTTTATTACGTAAAGAAATCAATACTGGATGCTGCTACAACTGATGCAGCAAAAAAAGCAAAGTATTATCAAATCCCTGGTTTCAGAGAAGCTTTACAGAAATTCAAAGCATTCAATAATCTTTCCAGTGAAACACCTTATAACTTACAGGGAGTAATTATTGTTCCTTCCAGAGCTGCTTTTGCAAGAAATCCTCATTATCCGTACTTAAATGCTTCTTACAGAAACAAATCTTTTGTATTCAACTTTCAGATTTATGGACGAGATAACAGACCAGATGATCAAAAACAAACTTCTGATCAACAACAATAAAAGTAATCACATCAAAAAAAAACACCGTCTCAATGACGGTGTTTTTATTTTATCGTATGTTATTATGATCTTGCCTTCTGCTTTACATTTCCTAAAATATCAGGGAAGTAAAGGTCCGCAAGGTGATCAAACTCATCTCCTCTCATAAACATGGTGGCATCTACTTCTTCATAAGAACTTCTTCCTGCAGCCGCAATCAATTCATTGCAGGTATGAAGGGTATTTTTATGAAAGTGATATACTCTTTCTGCTTTATCCGTCACCTCAAGTCCTTTGATAAGCATTTTATCCTGTGTAGCCACTCCTGTAGGGCAGTTATTTGTATTACATCTCAACGCCTGAATACATCCTAAAGAAAACATAAATCCTCTGGCATTGTTACACATATCAGCACCCATCGAAATTGCTCTCAGAATATCAAGACTGGTAAGAACTTTACCGCTGGCAATCACTCTTAATTTATCTCTTAAGTTATAATTATTAAGTGTTCTGTTGACAAATATCAAAGCTGGTTCTAACGGCATTCCTACTCCATCTGAAAATTCCGGTGGCGCAGCTCCAGTTCCTCCTTCTGCCCCATCTATGGTAATAAAGTCCGGATAAATCTTCAGAACATTCATCTGAACACAGATATCTTCAAATTCTCTGGTATCTCCGATACACAGTTTAAAACCAACAGGTTTCCCGCCTGAAAGATCTCTTAATTGCTGTACGAACCTCAACAGTCCTGCTGCATCAGAAAATGAAGTATGTGAGGGTGGTGAAATAACAGTCATACCCGGTGTTACGTGACGGATTGCTGCAATTTCAGGTGTATTTTTCACTCCCGGAAGTACTCCTCCATGTCCTGGTTTTGCTCCCTGTGATAATTTGATTTCTATCATTTTCACATTAGGAAGAGTTGAGTATTTGGTGAATAATTCAGGATTAAATTTCCCTTCATCATCACGACATCCGAAATATCCTGTTCCGATCTGCCAGCATAAATCTCCGCCTTCCATATGATAAGGTGAAATTCCCCCTTCTCCGGTATTATGATAGAAGTTTCCTTTTTTTGCTCCTCTGTTCAGGGAAATCTGTGCTCTGTCACTTAATGCTCCGAAACTCATTGCTGAGATATTGAATAAAGAAGCGTGGTAAGGCTGGGTACACTGTTCTCCTCCCACCCATACTCTTGGGAGCTCTTCTGATGGTGATTTTGCATAAATAGAATGCTTGATCCCTTCATATTTTCTGTGATTTACTTCCAGCTGTGTACCAAAAGCCACAGTATCACTTAAATTTTTTGCACGTCTGTATACTGCAGAACGCTGGTTTCTTGGAAACGGTTTCCCGTCTGTTTCCCTTTCAATAAAGTATTGCTGCATTTCGGGTGAAATACTCTCGAAAAAATACCTGAAGTATCCCAATACAGGAAAGTTCCTCAAAATAGCATGTTTCGATTGGTAAGCATTGTAAACACCCAATGCATAAATTGCGGATAACAGCGTAGGTATCCAATAATGCGCTCTGATCAGCAGTGCTATAATCCATGTAGCAGCTACTAATACAATTCCCCAAGATAAAAACTTATCTCTCATGAATGTAGTATTTAAAAGTTTAAAAATAAATTTAGTAGAATTTTTGCAAAGAGCCTATGCTTTTGCTAAAAAACTTTGGTAAGAAGATTGCACAGAAACCGTGCCATCTGACAGGATTTTTTCTAAATTTAGAAATTCGATTTGGTTTACGGATGCAGGATCAAAATCTTTCTGGACTCTCACATAGTTTTCTGTGAAGCCAAACATTTTCCCGTCTTTATTTTCGTGCTCCCAAAGAACAGGAAGCGTTTTACCAAGTTGTGTCTGATAAAATGCCATTTTCTTCTTTTCAGAAAGAATTCTCAGCATTTTATTACGTTTTTTTCTTTCTGCTACAGGAACTACTCCATCCATAGCAGCAGCTTCCGTATTTTCTCTTTCAGAATAAGTAAATACGTGCAGGTAAGTAATAGGAAGATCATTCAGGAAATTATAGGTTTCTATGAATCTCTCTTCTGTTTCTCCCGGAAATCCTACAATAACATCCACACCAATAGCCGCATCAGGCATAACCTCGCGGATTTTATTGACTCTGTCATTGTACAGTTTGGTCAGGTAACGACGTTTCATCTTTTTCAAAAGATCATCACTTCCAGATTGTAACGGGATATGAAAATGCGGAACAAAACTTTTACTTTTAGAAACCAGTTCTATACTTTCATCTTTTAAAAGATTGGGTTCAATAGAGGATATACGGATTCTTTCTATTCCATCTACTTTATCCAGTTCTGAAATAAGATCAAGGAAAGTATGTTCATGTCTTTTGTTTCCAAATTCTCCTTTACCATAATCACCGATATTCACCCCTGTAAGAACAATTTCTTTGATATCTCTTGCCGCAATTTCTGTAGCATTTTTGAGAACGTTTTCGATAGTATCTGAACGCGAAATTCCTCTGGCCAACGGAATCGTACAATAGGTACATTTATAGTCGCAGCCATCCTGTACTTTCAGGAAAGCTCTGGTTCTGTCTCCAATAGAATAGCTTCCGATAAAGAAATCGGTTTCTTCAATTTCACATGAATGCACTACCCCTTCGCTTTCAGATTTCTCCAAATCATCAAGGTAGCTCAGAATATTGAATTTTTCTTTTGCTCCTAAAACCAGGTCAACACCTTCAATCTGTGAAATTTCCTCAGGCTTTAGCTGTGCATAGCATCCCACAATAACTACCAGTCCTTCCGGATTGGCTTTCATTGCTCTTTTCACATGAAGTTTACATTCACGGTCAGCATTTTCAGTCACAGAACATGTATTGATAACATATACGTTCGCTTTTTCATCAAAACTTACCTTATCATAACCTGCATCTGTTAATTGACGGGCAATAGTAGATGTTTCTGCAAAGTTTAATTTGCAGCCAAGTGTATGAAACGCGGCAGTTCTGTGAAAAGTAGACATTTGTTACTCCTGAATTTTATGGGTGCAAAGATAGTAATTTTAATAAGAATCCAAGATTGATTCAATCTATTGTTTATATTCATCCCTTACTTCAGGGCTGTTTTGAAAGCAGACGGGGGAAGAATTGGCTTCCGGATCTTGATTTGAAAATTGGGTTTTCATTTCTGTATTAAACTCTTGAGACCGATTTCTGGCAATAGACAGTGTGCTCCAGTCTTCATTTTTTATCATTTTAGCAATATATACAATCTGCCCGATATGGTAAGGATAATGAGCCAATTGACGAAGGACAGCATCAATCACCGGATGCGCTTCTCCTCTGATATAGGTTATTGCATAAAGATTATCCTCATTTATTTTCTCAAGAGCATCAAAAAAGCATTTCCAGCCCTGTTCCCAAAAATCCAGAACCTGTTCTTTAGTGGTAAAGGTATTGACAAATTCTCCATCGCGGTTACGCCAGGATTTCTCTCCGTCTTCAGTCAGGAAATTTGTCCATCTTGACAGCATATTTCCGGCAAGATGTTTCACGATGATGGCAATAGAATTACTTTCTTCATTGTACTGCAAGAACATCTGCTCATCTGTCAACTGAACGAATGTCTTATCACCAAGAGATTTATAGTATTCAAAACGTTTTACAAAGAGGTCTTTCATTTTTTCTATTTTGCTATCTAATTTAATAACTTTCCAAAATAAAAACCACTTCATTTGAAGTGGTTTTATCTATGTATAAAATTTATTGTTATTCTCTGTTTTTCACCAATACCCAACCGGTAAATTTAATAGCGGTATTCTTTTTATCATTTTCATTCCAAGTAATAGAATACCAATAGGTTCCGGTAGGAACTCTTCTTCCGCCCTGGGTGCCGTCCCACTTATAGCCATTTGATCTGTCTGCCTGGAATATTTTATTTCCATATCGGTCAAAAACATTCATGATCAGATTTTGTTTGCTGGCCAATGCAGAATAATCAATTACATCATTTATTCCATCGGCATTCGGAGTAATCACATTAACCAAATTAGGGACTACAATTCCTATCTCTATCGGATCACAGTCATAGGCATCTTTTACATAGACTTTATGATCTCCTCTTGAAAGATTATTGAACACATTGGAATCCTGCCAGATAATATTATCTATTGAATATTGGTAAGCCGGAGTTCCTCCTATTACAGATACTGTGATTGTATTATTCGAAATATCAATACCAGAAACAACCGGCTGTTCGGAAGGAAGTACTTTTACTGTTTGTGTTGTAACACATTCTCCTGTTTTAAGTTTCACCCAATAGGTTCCTATTCCGGCTTTAATTGTTTGGGTAGTGGCTCCTGTACTCCACTCGTAACTTTTAAATCCAGGTCCTGCATCCAGAGTTGTCTGGTCTTCTGCACAAATAGTCACATCTTTAAGTTTATCAGAATATACAGGGGGAATAACCACTAAAGTCACCTTCGCCACATTATAGCATCCCTGAGCATTAGAAACCCTTATATAAACAAATCCATTAGGTGCAATGTAATTATTGGCATTCAGAATTTCATTGGTCTGGCTAACAGCATCAGTGAGTGAAGGATAATATTTTTTTGTAGGATTAGTTTGACCAGTTACTGAAGCATTGACCAGATTAAAAGAAGCTGTAGATGGGCTGGCTTCGATGAAGCATGATCTCAAAGTGGTCTCATTCACCACTACAACCGGATAAAACTTCAAGGTAATCTGTGCTACTGCAGTACATCCAAACTCAGAAGTTACTTTCACATAAATAATTCCTTCTGCAGATACAAATGCCATTGGAGTGGTAATCTCATTGGTTCCGGCATTGAGATCCGCCATTGTGGGATAATATTTCTTAGTAACATTCGGGTTTGCAATAACGTCTGCGGTGGTTAAATCAAATAAAGCTGTGCCCGCATTATTATTGTTACACTGAGTTAATGTTGCATTTTTAGCGGTAATAGATCCATCTTTGAATTTGAATGTTCCGACCTGTTTGCATTTATTAAGAGGGTTAGCCGCATTAGCAGGATCGGTGTAATTGATACTGTAATAATAGACAGTAGTTGTATTTACCGTGATAGGAGCTGTAATAGGGTTATTCCCTGTAAGAGCATCATTCTGGCTCAGGTGATAGCTTACCCCAAAGTTTTGATTTCCATTAAGAATTCCTGAGGACAATGTAGAAAAATCAAATAAAGCTGTTGTAGAACATATCACCACTTCTCTTGGGTCTGCAGGATTTGCAGCCGGAATTCCGGGAGGATTAAAAGGCTGAGTCTGTATAGCCGGATCTGTAAATGGTGAAGCCAGTGTTGCAGTTCCGCCCCATGTCAAAGAAAACGGAGCTGTGGTAGAACTTGTACTGCTTACCCAGTTGTCAATAAACAAATAATACGTTTGTCCTGGTAAAACATCAAGATATTTGCAATACGGAGTTAAAGAACCTCCGGCAGCACTTAAAAGCGTACTTGTCATGTTCAATCCTGTAGCAGGCCCAGGCCCGATAACCGTTGCAGCATTACAACGTATGGGTGACCCCAAACTTCCGCAGGTTACATTAGGACCAAAAATTGCCCAGTCATAATCGGCATCCGGATTATTGGGAACAAGATCAAAAGTAAGAGTTCCTCCTGTAGCGATTGTAATTTTATACCAAATAGAGT
Organism: Chryseobacterium sp. Marseille-Q8038; assembly: GCF_965111995.1. Classification (NCBI taxonomy): domain Bacteria; kingdom Pseudomonadati; phylum Bacteroidota; class Flavobacteriia; order Flavobacteriales; family Weeksellaceae; genus Chryseobacterium; species Chryseobacterium sp. Marseille-Q8038. The sequence goes on from NZ_CBCOPN010000001.1 coordinate 2,752,715, forward strand.
TGTGCTCTCCAGTAAAGTCTATACAGCTTCCTGAATTGACCAATTCTTTTATATTACCATATCCTGTAGGACTATAAGTGATATTTGAGTTTCCGCAAACAGAAAGTGCGGTAGCACAATCGGCCTGAGCATAGAAAGTATGAGAGAGACATAGAAGTATGAAAAGTAAAAGTTTTCTCATAGATTTAATGTTTTTATGGTTACATCAGTTATACATCGTATTGATATTCAATGCACATCAAATATAATCTTATTTTAATTAAAAACAATAAAATCTAAATAATTTTAAACTATTACAAATTAAAACATTAAATAATTTGAAATTATTCACATTATCTCAAATTAAAGAGTAAAATAACCAAACACAATAAAATATCAGCTTTATTTTATACTAGTAATATTTCCACAGAGATTTTCCAGATGAAATATTTTATGGAAAGGACTTTTTACTTCTTTCAAATGGTCTTTATCCTGAATGAAAGTATATCTTGAAGCAATAGAATTCATATCCGAAACAATAACCAGCCAGCATTCATCTACAGAAGTATCATAATAAGGAAACTTTTCATTCTTCTTTTCAATGAGTTCCAGAATTTTTTCCGAACAGAGTTCATCAAACAGATTCATACTGTATTCGTGTGTGATAAATACATTTCTGCGATGAAAAGATTTTCTTACACTTTTTATGCAGCCTACCGGTTTGTTTTTTTTGATAGTCTTGTAAATACTGATGATATTTTCCTGCTGTACTTCCAGGGTATCAAATTTCGTTTCCGGATGGAATTCTAAAAAATAAACACCACGATATTTCGTAGTGTCTTCCTGTTCTAATATTATTTCTGCCTGACGGAACATTTTATTCAAAGTACTTTCCACTTTCTTCATTTCCAGATGGTTGATTACTTCAGTCAGTTCTATTCCAATTTTTTTGTCGTTGAGTTTTGCGATAAAGTCTGGACTCTCACAGGTAAGATTTTCAAATTTAACTTCGGGGAAGTGATGCATAAAAGAATTAAGAAGAAGAATCTCAGATTTCTTTCTGTACTTTTCACGGTCATGCAGCGGAGATTCGTCTATGGTACGGTGATACTTCTCTATGGGCTTTTTTTTCAAATGCCGGTTCAGGTAATATAAACTCAGATTCTTTATCAGATCTTCTTCAGAAAACGTCTTTTTCATGTGTGATTTTTTTATTTAATTAAAGAACACATGCAGCCCTGGGCTTTCATCATTAAAAGTTTTTGATAATCAAAAATTTACACTCTTAAAGGTAAGCAAAAAAACAATCCGATATTTAGTTTTTAAATTAATTTATCGATTAATTAATGTAAAGTTTATTTTCATAATGTATACCTTTGCCTTTTCTAACACAAACGCACATTTATGGATTTTAGGAATTTCAAAATACCCTACACTATCAATCCTCAATATTCCAAAAAAACCGTCTATTTCTCAATGGAATTTGCTCTTGAGCAGGTACTGAAAATATATTCGGGAGGGCTGGGCTTTCTGGCAGGATCGCACATGCGAAGTGCCTATAACCTTAAGCAGGATCTTATTGGAATCGGTATCCTATGGAAGTTCGGTTATTATGACCAGGCAAGAAATCATGATCAGACCTTACAACCTGTATGGACGAGAAAAATGTACAGTTTTCTTGAAGACACCGGAATAAAATTTCAAATCGAAATCCACAGTGCTCCGGTTTGGGTAAAGGTATGGTACCTTGATCCTGAAATTTTCAATACAGCACCTATGTTTTTTCTTTCCACAGACGTTCCGGAAAATGATCACGTTTCCAAAACAATCTGTCACAAGTTGTATGATGCCAATGAATCTACAAAACTTGCACAATATATTTTACTCGGAAAAGGAGGTGCCAAGTTACTGGACGAAATGAATATTGAAAGGGAAGTTTACCATCTTAATGAGGCGCATGGACTTCCGGCGGCATTCTATCTTCTAAAAAAATACAACGGAGACCTTAATAAAGTTAAAGAAAAACTCGTTTTTACAACGCACACACCTGAAGAAGCAGGAAATGAAAAACATAGTTTCAGATTATGTTATGATATGTCCTATTTTTCAGGCTACAGTATGGAAGAGGTAAAAAAGATTGAGGGTTCTGATGATGACCGTTTTAATCATTCCCTTTGTGCATTGAGAATGGCAAGAATCGCCAATGGAGTTTCCCAGCTTCACGGTGTAGTTTCCAGAGCGATGTGGAGTAAATATCAGGGAATCTGCGAAATCACGTCAATTACCAACGCTCAGGAATTTAAATACTGGGCAGACAAACCTCTTTACAATGCAAAAGATGAGAATGATGCCACTGTTTTTGATTACCGTAAAAAGTATCTAAAGAAAAAATTGTTCAGTATTGTTGCAGATCAAACAGGTAATTTATTTAATCCTAATGTCTTTACCATGGTCTGGGCCAGAAGATTTGCGGGTTATAAAAGAGCAGAGCTTCTTTTACATGACAAAGAAAGATTCTACAGACTTCTGAACCATCCAAAATATCCGGTACAAATCATCTGGGCAGGAAAGCCTTACCCAATGGATTACTCCGCAATTTCTACCTTCAATACCTTGGTTGAAGAAAGTAAATATCATAAAAACATTGCCGTTCTTACAGGCTATGAACTGTCTTTAAGTAAATCTTTAAAACAAGGTTCTGATGTATGGCTTAATAATCCAAGAGTTCCAAGGGAAGCTTCAGGAACTTCAGGGATGACGGCTGCTATGAACGGTTCAATCAACTTATCCACAGATGACGGCTGGATTCCGGAATTTGCCAAACATGGAGAAAACTCTTTCGTTGTTCCAAAAGCCGATTATCAGAATATGAGCATCTACGAACAGGATAATTATGATTTGAACACCTTATATGAAATCCTTGAAAACGAAATTCTTCCCACCTATTATGACCATCCTGATCAATGGAGAAAAATCCAGTACAATGCCATGAATGATGTAAAAGATCATTTCAACAGCGACAGGATGGCTGATGAATATTACCGAATCCTCTATAATAATCAGAAATAGAATTAATTAATAATGTCTTGAACACACCTGAATCCGGTATGTTCAAGACTTGTATCTGGACTGCTTTTCATACGTCGGGCAACCCTGTATCCACTGCAATAGCTATCATTACATAAAAAGCTTCCTCCACGCAGGCTGCGTTTTACACTATACGGTTCCTGAGGGTCATAAGACCTGTCGGCACCCTGAGGATTTAGAACCAGTCTGCCTTCCAGCTTTTTATAGTAATCGTAGTTGTATAAATCGCTGCACCATTCCCAAACATTTCCGGCCATATCATACAGACCATATCCGTTGGCTTTAAATGATTGTACAGGCGCAAGGGTAATATATCCGTCTTTCTTTTCATTAAGGTAAGGAAATTTTCCTTCCCAACTATTCGCTTTAGGAACTCCTGTATTGATGGATTCATTTCCCCATGGGTAAATATTATTTTTTAATCCACCCCGTGCTGCAAATTCCCATTCTGCTTCAGTGGGCAAACGTTTACCGGACCATTTACAATAAGCCTGTGCATCATCCCAGCTTATATGCACTACAGGATAGTTGTCTTTTCCTTCAATATTGCTAGCCGGCCCTTGCGGATGCTTCCAGTCAGCTCCTTTTACCCATTTCCACCATTGGCTGAAATCATTCAGATTGACAGGTTTATTTGTAGGTTTAAATACTAATGAAGCAGCTACCAATAAGCTATCCGGAGGTTTCGGAGTACCCTCAGGCAGATTTTTTTTTAATTCGTCCCAATCAGGTTTACGTTCTGCAGTTGTGATATAGCCTGTAGCATCTACAAATTTACGGAACTGTACATTTGTCACTTCTGTTATATCCATATAAAACGGAGAAACTTTTACTCTATGTTTAGGAAATTCATCTGGATCAGCCTGGCTGTTATCACCTCCCATATCAAATTCACCTCCCGGAATCAATATCATTCCTTCCAGAGAGGTATCCCCACTAAAACTAATTGAAGATGAGTCCGTAGTTCTCAACCGCGCGGGTATATTCATGCAGGTATGCCCTGGTTTCTCTTTCGGCGGTTTTGAGATTTTAGCTTTATTACAGGTACATACAACACTTAATGCACCTGTGCATATCATCATCTTTATTACAGAGAACATTATTTATGTGTTTATTTTAGGTTTTAAAACTTGGGCTTGCTATACCGCCACCCTTTTTTCAACTGAAGAGAAAGCTGGTTTACCAGTTTTTTAGAAGAAACTTCTTCAGCTATATTGACATTTTCATCAGGATCTTTTTTATGATCATAAAGCTCTCTTGCAAGATAGTTTCCTGGCTTCTCGGCTTCCTTGTCCCATTCAAACCATTCCACGTAACGGTATCGGTCTGTCCTGATAGCATATCCCATTCTTTCTACATTTTGCCCTTCTTTTTTTGCTCCAAACCTCCCTAATAAAAATTGACTGTAGGCAGCTGTCTTCCACGTATGTGCAGGGTTAGTAAGCAAAGGCTTCATACTGCTTCCCTGAAGATATTCAGGAATTTTAATACCTGCCATATCACATAAGGTAGGATAAATATCAACAAACTCTGTGAGAGCATTGCTTGTTTTTCCTTTCGCCTTTACTCCTGCTCCACTGATAATAAGCGGCACTCTGGTATCAATCTCATAATTGCTCTGCTTACACCAACCGTTATGCTCTCCCAGTTTCCAGCCATGATCTCCCCACAATACAATAATGGTATTTTCACTCAACCCTAATTCATCCAGTGTTTTTAACAATCTTCCTATCTGAGCGTCTATATAAGATACAGATGCATAATACGCATGAAGAAGCTCCCCTTGCTTTTCCACATCATAAGGCTTTTCCGAAGGTAAAGGCAGATCGGTTCTATCTGTATAAGTTCTCAGTTCGGCATCACCATGTACGGCAAATTCCGGAGCATTCTCGGGCATGAATTGATTTTTAGCAAGAGGAATGTCGTTTCTGTTATATAAATCCCAGTATTTTTTTGGAGCGTTAAATGGTAAATGCGGACGATAATATCCTACTGAAAAAAAGAAAGGCTGATTTTTTTCTTTTAATTCTTTGAGTTTTTTAATAGCCATAGTTGTTTGTGCACCATCATAGTAAGCATCATCATCAACATCTGCCATTTCAACGGAATTAGCCTTTGTATAGACAAAGCCATAGACATCCGGCTTGCCTCTTCCGTTTTTCTGAAGACTAAGTTCTTTTTCCTTCTGAATTATCTTGTTTTTCTCCAGCAGATACACTGCATCCGGATCAAAAGGATATCCGTCTACATGAAGATCTTCATTCCACGACTTCTCATCAGGAAAAATATTATGAAAGGTTTTTCCGATACCCACCGTATAATAACCATTATTCTTAAAGATCTGCGGAAGCGTTACTACATCTGGCAGGTTTTTCCTCAAATCTGTCTGAAGATCCCACACACGAACAGAATCAGGCCTCAAACCAGTTAGAAGACTGGCTCTTGACGGATTACATACTGCCTGCTGGCAATATGTTCTTTTAAAAACAACTCCTCTTGCCGCAAGTTTGTCCATATTAGGTGTTTTAATCACCGTATTCCCATAAGAGCCCGTTTCAGGTCTTAAATCATCAATAGGAATAAATAAGATATTAGGTCTTGTTTGCTTTATACCGGATCTCATGCTTTTTTTAGGTCTGGGATTTTCTTTATGGAAACTTCCACCGTTTACCGCTATGCAATTGCAAATTGATATAATGAGTAATATGGATCTCAAAATTTTGAACATATGGAATTTGTTTTTTAAAGCCTCTATCCCGTTAGAAATTCGGACCAATGGAGGCATCTTTATTATATAGGCAATGGACATTTTTTTATAGTATACACTAATGATTACTCTGGTTTTTAAGTAAAAAAATAAGTAATACGAATTTGCAATAAAAAAGGATAAACTCAATGGTAAAGACATACATCATATATACGTCAATAAACATAATTCACTGGCTTTAAAAACAATACATTAAAATACACTAACAAAAAGCATAGATTCGACCTGGAGGTTCATCTATTTAATTAGCAATTTTATAGGTTTATGATTTCACTTTTCAATAAAAATGCCCGGAAAAAATTTCCAGGCTCTTTTATTGAAGTTTATTTACTTTTTTTCTTTGGAGGTACCTTTAAACCTTCTTCTTTTGCTTCAGAAATGCCTATAGCAATAGCTTGTTTTCTGTTTGTCACTTTCTTTCCGGAAGAAGATTTCAGTTTTCCTTCCTTGAATTCGTGCATCACTTTTCCTACTTTGTCCTGAGCTTTTTCTGAATATTTAGTCTTGCTCATGATCAGATTTTTTTAAGATTTTGGCAGGGATACCCCTAATTCATAAACACAGGCATGTTTCAAATATTTTGAACGCTCTCTTGATGTTACCGATTCAAAATGATCATTCTTGATCACAATAATCGGATCTTCTATATTTTCAATTTCAAAATTGGCAAAATAACGTTCATCCGGACTGGTTTTATCATTTCTTGCTTTTATTTTCTGCAGCTCATCCGCATATTTTCTAAATCCCGGATCTGAGGAATGGATAAATTTATACTCATCGCCTGCATACACATAGTAATGAATTTTTTTCTCTATCAGCCCCGCCTCATCTGTAATTTCGGGATTATCATTTCCGTCTTTAAACACCACTTCCACCAATGTTCCGCCTTTTTTATGAGCACATTCTTCAGCGTCAGTAAAGCTGGAAAAACCTGTATAAACAATCTGGTCGTTTAATACATAACGGTTTAGTTTCTGGTTGTATGCATTCGTTTCCATAATTATTATTTGATTTGATTATAAGTAATGATATTCAATTTTTTTGCCAAAAGGCTTATTTGAAAAGCTTTTTTACACATTTTAATAAAATTATTATCTTTGAAATCCATTAATGCTAGAAATGAAAAAACTACTCTTAACTCTTACTGTAGCTGCGGTATTTCAAAATGTATCAGCACAGGAAATCACTTTAGATAAAATATATTCAGGATACTACCGTGGAAAAGGGATCGCAGGAATCACTTCCATGAAAAACGGAGAGAACTATCTTGTCATTGAACCGTCAGGAATTGCAAAATATTCTTACAAAACCTCACAAAAAGAAGGAAACCTTGTGGACGGAAGATTTGAAAGCTATATTTTTTCTGATGATGAATCTAAAATTCTTTTACAGGTTGGAAGCCAGCCTATTTACAGGCATTCTTTTCTTGGAAAATTTGAGGTAAAAGATTTAAAATCCGGGAAAACAATCAGTTTGAATGAAGGAAAACCGGTTCAGGAACCTACATTTTCGCCAGACGCTACGAAAGTGGCTTTTATTGTTGACAATAATCTTTTCTATCAGGATCTTAGTTCAGGAAAAATTACACAGATTACTACAGATGGTAAGAAGAACTCTATCCTGAATGGTTTGGCTGATTGGGTGTATGAAGAAGAATTCGGACATGCAAAACAATATGAGTGGACAAAGAATTCTGATGCCATCGTATTTGTAAAATCTGATGAAAGCCAGGTTCCGGAAATCTACATTCCCATCTATGGAAAAACTCTTTATCCGGCTGAAATGCGTTATAAATACCCGAAAGCAGGTGAAAAGAATTCTGTGGTTTCAGCACAGCTCTACCGTCTTGACAATGGAAAAACAATGCAGCTGAACTTAGGTTCTTTTAAAAATTATTACATCCCGAATGTATTCCAGACTGCAAAACCAGATGAAATTGTTTTAATTACTTCTGAAAGAATCCAGAATGCTTCAGATATTTTAAAAGTAAATACCAAAACAGGAACTGTTCAGAAATTATTCACTGAAACTGATGATAAATGGATTGATACAGACAGCCCAACATTGGAATTCCTTGAAGATGATTCTTTCCTTTGGTCATCTGAAAGAGATGGAAACCGTCACCTTTACTGGTATGACAAGGATGGTAAGCTCAAAAAGCAGATCACAAAAGGAAACTGGGAAGTAACCGATTATTATGGATTTAATCCTAAATCTAAAGAAATTTACGTTCAGACTACTGAAAAAGGGAGCATTAATAAAGTGATTTCCAAAGTGAATATCGAAAACGGAAAAACTCAGCTGATCTCCAATGCGGAAGGAAATAATTCTGCCAATTTCAGCAAGAACTATAATTATTTCATCGAAACCTCTTCTACGGCAGCAAAACCTTATACATATGTTTTAAAAGACGGTAATGGAAAAGCAGTAAAAGAACTTCAGAACAACAATGATCAGTTACAGAAGCTAAAGACCGATAATTTTGTTGAAAAAGAATTCCTCACCATTCCAAATGCAGTAGGCGATCAGATGAATGCCTGGATTATGAAGCCTAAAAACTTTGATCCCAATAAGAAGTATCCTCTATTTATGTTCCAATATTCCGGACCGGGATCTCAGCAGGTTGCCAATTCATGGGACAACGGAAATGCAATGTGGTTCAACCATCTTGTACAAAAAGGATATATTGTAGCTTGTGTAGACGGACGTGGAACCGGATATAAAGGGGCTAAATACAAGAAAGTAACTTATATGAACTTAGGAAAATATGAGATTGAGGATCAGATCACTGCAGCAAAGTGGTTCGGAAACCAATCTTATGTTGATAAAAGCAGAATCGGAATGTTCGGATGGAGCTTTGGAGGGTATATGACCAGTTTAGCCATGACTAAAGGTGCCGACGTTTTCAAAGTGGGAATCGCTGTAGCACCGGTAACCAACTGGAGATATTATGACTCTGTATACACCGAAAGATTTATGAGAACACCTCAGGAAAACCCTGATGGATATGATAAAAACTCTCCTACAGAATACGCAAACCTATTGAAAGGAAAATTCTTATTAATTCACGGAACGGCTGATGACAATGTTCACTTCCAAAACTCTATGCAGTTCTCTGAAGCTTTGATTCAAAACAAAAAACAGTTTGATTTCATGGCTTATCCAGATAAAAACCACGGAATTAATGGTGGACAGACAAGACCTCAGTTGTATCAGAAAATGACAGATTTTATTCTGAATAATTTATAATATTCACAATGAGAAAAATTATTTTATCCGCCTGTATTCTGTTTTCTCTTTCTGTTCAGTCTCAAATAAAGGCATTAACAGAGGATGGAAAAGAAGTTGTTCTTTTAGATAATAAGACCTGGAAATTTGTAAACGAAAGTGACGAAAAGATTCTCGAAACGATTACAACCAATGAAGAATTATTCGAAAAAACAAAAGAGTCTACTTTTCTGGTAAAAAGTAAAAATGTTGATGGAGGTTTTTATTATGATCCTAAAAAATGGAAAGTTGTAAAAGCTCCTGAAAATTCAACCTTTGTAGAATATGCGTTTAATAACACTTCAAATTCTACTGTGTATGCACTGTTTGGAAGTGAAATTATGCCTATCCAGACCCTAAAGAATCTGAAAGATATTCTGCTTCCTATGATCCAAAGAAATTCAGATTATTTTAAATTAAAAAAATCTGAGTATAGAACCGTTAACGGAATCAAGGTACTTCATTTAGAGTACAGTGCCAATGTTAAAGGATTGGATTTTGAATATATAGCAAATCTTTATCTTACCAGCGGAGGTTATTGCAGTATATCCACTCATACTTATGCCAATCAGTTTGATGCCAATAAAAACGAAATGGAAAATTTTGTGAATGGCATTGTAAAATCAGAAAAAGCAAAAACAGCAACGGTAGAGATTAAAGAGGTGCCACCTCCTCCAATGGCTCCCAAAAAAGCAAAATAATAAAAATCCCTTTCAAAATATTTTGAAAGGGATTTTTATTAAGGATATTTTACAGCCTTATCCAACTCTATTGGATTATTAAAAGACTTTATTTTTTTTCTTTCGTTAGCTTCAGCTGGTTTCAACTGTTCTTTGGTGAGAATAGTACCGTCTTCAAGTTCTAATTTTTTCCCTTCAGTTAAAACAAGTCTTCCATTCAATATATATTTAAAAGGACTATCATATAATTCTAACTTCAATTTATCCAGTTTAGCCTGATTAGTAGAGATTGCTGTGGAAATAGAATTTTCTAATGAAATCCGTTTATAGGAATCCTGGATTTTTTCACTTTTAATAACTTTAAAGTAATAGTCCTTTTTCCCATCATACAGCTCCATAATAAGTCCGGGCAGACCATTAAACTTATAAGGTCCGTAAGGAATAGGAATATCTTTGGAAAACCATGCTACCCAGTTTCTTCCTCCAAATTGAGTAGTTGCTTTTTGAACCTGATAGCCTCCAAAAGTTTTGGTACTGTCTGAGATTTTCCAGTGCTGCTCTGACTTTTCGTTGATTTTATAAAAATTCACATCTCCTATATATTCATAGTTCTGATATTCATTGTTGTTATTTTTCTTTATCAGAAACGAAGTCAGCTTATAGCCTTTATATCCGTATTGATTTTTGGCCGCAAATAATGAATCATTGATATAATAGAACCTATTGTAATAGGCAATATCATCAGGCGTAGTGTCAAGATTAAAATTTTCTTTCATCAGGTTTTGAGAAGCAGAATCTTTCTTAGAAGTGACTTCATAAATAAATCTGTTACTCTGTGAAAAACAAATAAACGTTCCCAGTAATAAAAATAATAGCTTTTTCATAGTTTAATTGGGTCAATTTAAAAAAACTTCTTATTTCAGTCAAAGCAATTTTATATTTATTTCATTAATCATTTAGGGCAAGTATTATTTATTTTATCAATTGAAATTAAAAACTTATTTTTGAGGAATTTGAAAATTGAAAATATGAAGACTAAACATCCTAAAGGGCTGCCCTATCTCTTTTTTACAGAAATGTGGGAGCGTTTCGGGTATTACCTGATTCTTGGAATCTTTGTTCTGTATGTTATTGAGCCTACGGGCATGAAAGGTGGACTTGGACTTCCGGATAAAACTGCTGATGACATTTTCGGAACGTATATTGCCTTAACGTATCTTACACCATTCATTGGAGGATTCCTGGCAGACAGGGTATTAGGATATATTAAATCTATTTATCTTGGAGGTTTTTTAATGGCTGCAGGATATATAGGAATGGGTGTTTTTAAAGATTTACCTTTATTTTATACTTCTCTGGCGTTAATTATAATAGGAAACGGGTTCTTTAAACCTACTATTTCAACTCTATTAGGAAATCTTTATTCTGAAGAACCTTATAAAGCTAACAAGGACTCCGGATATAATATTTTCTATATGGGAATCAATATCGGAGCATTTATCTGTAATATTATTGCCGCTTTTATGCGTAATAAATTCGGTTGGGGTGAAGCTTTCATCACTGCGGGTGTAGGAATGCTTATCGGTATGGTTATTTTTACCATAGGAAGAAAGCATTATATCCACGCTGCTCAGATGAAACCTGTACAGGAAGGAGATACAAAGCTTTCTGAAATTATGCTTAAAGTTTTCGTTCCTGCTATCGTTGCCGGAGCAATAGGTTGGTTTATTCCTAACAATATTTTTGGAAGCGACAGTACAGATGCCTTTATTTTCGCATGTGTCCCTGTAATCTACTTCTACGCATCTCTTTATTTCAAAGCTAAACCGGACGAAAAAGCACCTATTGGAGCTTTACTTTCTGTATTTCTGATCAGTATGTTCTTCTGGGCTGTCTTCAAACAAAACGGAACAGCTTTGACAAGGTGGGCGAATTATTATACAGACAGAAGTGTTCCTGCATCTCTTGAAAAGCCATTAGAAGGAATCTATATGGTAGAAGGGAAAAGTTATGAGGACAAAGAAACCCCTGTTTATGACAACCAGTTCCGTTCTCAGAAAGACGACAACGGGGAAACTAAAAAGGAAATGGGAAAAGATGTTTATTTTAAAAATATATCCCCGGAACAGCGTGCTGCCCTTGAGAAAAACCCTGAAAACAAAGTATATTTATACAATACAGAATTATTCCAGTCTATCAATCCATTCTGGGTTATTGCGCTCACGCCTGTTATCGTAGGGTTCTGGGCATTATTGAGAAGAAAAGGAAAAGAGCCTTTAACGCCTACCAAGATTGTTTTAGGATTATTTATTTCCGGTCTTTCCTGTCTGGTAATGGTTTTAGCGGTGATGGCCGGAGAAAACGGATCTGTAAAAGTTTCCCCATTATGGCTTGTTGCCAGTTATGGAGTAATTACTATTGGGGAACTATGTTTATCTCCAATGGGACTTTCTTTTGTCTCTAAACTTTCTCCTGCAAGGATTACCGCATTGATGATGGGAGGATTCTTCCTGGCTAACTCTGTGGGAAATAAACTTTCAGGTATCCTGGCAAGTACATGGTATAATTATGAAAACAAAACGAATTATTTCCTTGTTAACTTTGCCTTGTTAATATTTGCTACACTTTTAGGTCTTTCTATGTTAAAAAGACTGAATAAAATTATGACTGAAAAAGGGCATTAAAATCCTTATTATTATAAAGATAAGTAAGCTGCGGAATCCTTCCGCAGCTTTTTTATTTAAAAATAAAATTAAAACCTTGCCAAAAACCCAAAATAAACTATATTTGTCAGTCTTAACAAAAATTAACAATAGAAATGGATAATATTGAAGCATTGAGTCCGAAGCCGGATGAATTTGTAGAGAATAAGAATTCCAGGCATCCTAAAGGATTATGGGTTCTTTTCGGAACAGAAATGTGGGAGCGTTTCAACTTTTATGGAATGAGAGCTCTTTTGACGCTCTTCATGGTAAATTCCTTATTAATAAAAGAAGCTGATGCAGCGATCATCTATGGTGGATTTCTAGCTTTATGTTATCTAACCCCTCTTTTGGGAGGATTTATTGCTGATAAATACATCGGAAACAGATATGCCATCATCATTGGTGGATCATTAATGGCGATTGGTCAGTTCCTATTATTCATCAGTGCCTCTACTTTCTCCGCGGATATCGGAAGTGCCAAACTTATTATGTGGCTGGCATTATTCGTTATTATTTTCGGTAATGGATTCTTCAAACCGAATATTTCCTCAATGGTAGGAAGCCTTTATCCAAAGCAGGAAAAATCTAAACTGGATTCTGCTTTCACCATTTTCTATATGGGGATTAACATTGGGGCGTTCTTAGGTCAGTTTATCTGTCCATACGTAGGAGACGTAAAAGATGCGACCACTGGAGTAAGAGATATTTTTGCTTTCAAATGGGGATTCTTAGCAGCTTCTATTGCCATGGTAATCGGAACGATAACATTCTTTATTCTTAAAAACAAATATGTAGTAACTCCGGAAGGAAGACCTATCGGAGGACTACCTAAAAATAATACAAGTGCAGATTTCGAAGAAGGAGAAACGCAAACAGCAAAATTCTCTGGTACATTCTTAGGAATTACTGTAGCTATATTTGTTGTTCTATTCTTTGTATTTAGATATTTACTTGTAGGAGAACTTGGGTTTAACTCAGTGGAAATGGGTCAAATGATCAAAGGAATTATTTATCCTTTTATCTATTCCGCAGGTATTTCCCTTGCCTTCCTGATTATGTCTTCTGCAGAAAATAAAATTGAAAGACAAAGAATCTGGGTAATCTATATCGTATCATTCTTTATTATTTTCTTCTGGGCAGCATTTGAACAGGCAGGATCTTCATTAACATTTATTGCAGACAACCAAACAGACAGAAACATTTTCGGATGGAATATGCCTCCTTCAATGGTTCAGATCTTCAACGGAATTTTCGTAGTTCTTTTAGCAGTTCCTTTCAGTTTATGTTGGGATAAACTGAGAGCAAAAGGAAAAGAGCCGGTATCTCCTTTCAAACAAGCAATGGGATTAGCATTGATCGCTCTTTCTTATTTCATCATTGCACACAATGTAAAGGATCTTGGAAACTCAGGTTTATTAGCAATCAAATGGTTAATGTTACTTTATTTCATTCAGACTTGTGGTGAGCTTTGTCTTTCTCCAATCGGTTTATCACTAGTAGGTAAACTGGCTCCGAAAAGATTTGCTTCATTATTATATGGTGTTTTCTTCATTTCCAACGCTGCTGGTTATGCATTGGCAGGTTCATTGGGAGCACTTATCCCTGCAACAGGTGATAAATTTAAAAAAGCAGAAGAAATAGGAGTAAATCTTCAGGATGTACTAGATAAAAAAGTAACTTTAACTGCAGATCAGGTAGCGGCTTTTGATAAGGCTCAGCTTCCATTACACAACCCTACGTTTGTAGGATTTGAAATCCACAACTTATTTGAATTCTTCATGGTATTCGTAGTGCTTTGTGGTATTGCTTCTGTCATCTTAGGTTTAATTTCACCTATCTTAAAGAAAATGATGCATGGTGTAAACTAATTGTATCAACAAAATATAATAAAACCTCTGCTAAGTCAGAGGTTTTTTTTATTTTCGTACGATGGAAATTTCCGAAGATTCTTTATTCCAATCCGTAAAGGAAATCATTAGACAGTCGCGCGAAAAAGTTTTTCGAATAGCGAATTCTACTTTACTGCTTACCTACTGGCAAATTGGAAAACTTATTGTTGAAGATGAACAACAGGGAAAAGAACGTGCAGAATATGGAAAATATACGCTGAAAAAACTTTCTCAGAAACTTACCTTAGAATTTGGAAAAGGGTTTGATTATACCAACTTATCCAATATGCGAAAGTTTTACACTGCATTTCCAATTGTTGACACATTGTCTCAACAATTGAGCTGGTCACATTACAGATTACTTTCAAGTCAGGATAATAAAGACAAAAGACATTATTATCTAAATGAATCCGTACAAAATAACTGGAACGTAAGAGATCTCAAAAGACAAATCAATTCGCTAGCTTACGAAAGGGTTTTAGAGCATACAAGGTCTTCTTCGGAAAGTATTCACAGTGTTTTAAAAGATCCTTATATTTTTGAATTTCTTGGGTTAAAAGCTGATGAACAATTCTCTGAAAAAGAAATTGAAACAGCCATTATTGACCATATCCAGAAGTTTTTATTGGAATTCGGGAAAGGGTTCGCTTTTGTAGCCAGGCAACAACATATCTCAACAGATACATCGGACTTCTACATTGATCTTGTTTTCTACAATTACATCTTAAAATGCTTTGTCATAATTGATTTAAAAACCGGAGAACTTTCTCATCAGGATATCGGGCAGATTGATATGTATGTAAGAATGTATGACGATCTAAAACGCGGTGAAGGAGATAACCCAACCATCGGAATTTTATTATGTTCAGAAAAGGATGAAACTATTGTAAAATATTCCATTTTGAATGATAAAAACAATTTATTTGCCAGCAAATACCTGCTGTACCTCCCAAAAGAAGAAGAATTAAAACAAATTATTGACCAGGACAGAATCCGTTTTGAACTGGATCAGAAAGATAAAAACCCTTAATTAGAACTTAATCATATATCATTATGAGCTTAACTTTAGATGAAATACAAAATTTCAAAGGAAAGTATCCCAGACAAATCTGGAGTCTGTTTTTCTCTGAAATGTGGGAACGTTTCTGTTTCTACGGAATGCGTGGAATGTTGGTTTTCTTTATGATCTCGCAACTTAATTTCCATGAAAAAGAAGCCAACCTTCAATACGGTGCCACCCAGGCTTTCGTATATGCCTTTACTTTTATAGGCGGTCTTTTTGCCGATAAAATTTTAGGATTCCGAAAATCCCTGTTCTGGGGTGGTCTCCTGATGATCGTAGGGAGTTTAATCCTTGCTACTGATCCACACAAATTCTTTTTCTTAGGAATAGCATTTACCGTAGTAGGTACAGGTTTCTTCAAACCTAATATTTCATCTATGGTAGGACAACTTTACAAACCTAATGATTCAAGAGCCGATGCAGGATTTTCACTTTTCTATGCAGGTATTAACCTAGGTGCTTTGCTGGGAGGTTATTTATGTATTGCCATTGGAAAAGGAGAATTTCTAAGTAATATTATCCCAGAAGAGATGAGATGGCATATTGCTTTTGGATTGGCTTCAATAGTAATGGTAATAAGCCTGATTAACTTTGTATTCACCCAAAGAACACTGGGAACTATTGGTCTACAGCCGGGACATCCTTTAGCAGAAGAAAAAACAGCTCCCATACCAAAATGGAAAGAATATGGAGTATATGTTTTGTCATTGGTTTTTGTACCCATTATTATGACCATGGTTGCCAAAACAGAATACACAGATTATTTCATGTGGACAATCGGGCCATTGACTTTAATCTATTTATTCTATGAAATGTCTAAAGTAACAGCTTCCGAGCGTAAAAAACTTTGGGCAGCATTGGTTTTCATTATATTCTCCATCATCTTCTGGGGAATCTATGAACAAAGTGGAGGTTCTTTAAGTATTTTTGCGGCTAAGAACCTGAACAAAGATCTTTTCGGGTTAGACCCAAATGGTGTGAATAACTCAGGTGGTGCTTTCTTCATTATATTCCTTGCTCCAATAATCGGACTTCTATGGATCTGGCTGAATAAGCGAAAAATTGAACCCAACACCATTATCAAATTCGGATTAGGATTCATTTTCCTGGGATTAGGATATTATGTCTTATTTGCTACCCGTTTATTTGCAGACCTTCAAGGAATTACTTCATTGAATTTCTTCACTCTGGCCTTATTAATCATTACTCTCGGAGAATTATGCCTCTCTCCTATCGGATTATCCATTATGACAAAGCTTTCTACCAAGAATCTTCAGGGGATGATGATGGGAATGTGGTTTCTTGCTTCAGCTTACGGACAGTATGTTGCAGGGATTATCGGAGCCAGTCTTGCCACGTCAAAAGAAGGTTCTACCAACTATGATGAATTGATCACTTATACTGATGGATATAAACAATTGGGATTATATGCGATAATTGCCGGAGTGGTATTAATTTTGATATCTCCGTACGTGAAAAAATTAATGCAAGATGTAAAATAAAAAATAAGTAATTATGCTTATTTTTACCTAAATATCACAATATGAAGAAAATTTTAAGCATAATCCTCTTACTTTTATTAAATTTCAGTTTTGCTCAGGTAAAGTGGATAACCATTGAGGAAGCTTTAAAAGCCCAAAAAGAAAATCCCAAGAAAATACTGATTGATTTTTATGCAGACTGGTGCGGCCCATGCAAAATCATGGATAAAAAAACATATGGACATCCTGTGATTGCGCAAATTCTCAATGAGAATTACTATCCGGTAAAGTTTAATGCAGAAGAAAAAAAGAGCATTGAAATCTTTGGAAGAACATTTTCCAATCCGAACAGTGAGCACAAAAAAGGAAAGAATTCCCTGCACGAGTTTACACAATACATGAATGTAGGAGCTGTTCCGAGTACGGTATTTCTGGATGAACACGGAGACCCTATTACCATTCTTCAGGGAGAATTATCCGCTAAAGAACTGGAACCTTATCTGGAACTGATCTCAAAAGATTTGTTCAAAAAGATTAAAACCAGAGAACAGTGGGAAGACTACCAAAAAAAGTTCAAATCTAAAATCAAAGAGTAATTTAGAACTTCAAAACCCCAATTTTCGGGTTCAATTCTAAAAATTCACTATACAGACTTCCAATTTTTTTGGAAGTCTTTTTTATTTTACCGAAATTCGAACCTTTGTTTTTTCATACAGATCTGGAGATATTGAAACCAGATATCAAATCAAAAATGACTTTAGAAACTTCCATAGAATACGTAAAAGGAATAGGTCCGGAAAGAGCCAAACTCATCAAAAGTGTGTTGGGATTATCAACTGTTGAAGACCTGTTGAACTTCTACCCTATCCGCTACCTGGATAAAAGCAAAATTTATAAAATATCCCAGCTTCAAGAAGAAAGTAGTCAGGAAATCCAGCTGAGAGGAAAAATTACTCAGGTACAGGAAATCCAAACGGGGAAAACCAAGAGGTTATCTGCAAAATTTAATGACGATACCGGCAGTATGGATCTGGTGTGGTTTCAGTATTCCAAATGGCTGAAAGAACAGCTTCCCATCAACAAAGAGGTTTATATTTTTGGAAAGATCAATGTTTTCAACCGGCAGTTTTCTATGCCTCATCCGGAAATAGAAGCGGAAGAAAAAAAAGAAGGTGAAACGCGGCTTAAACCGATTTATCCAAGTTCTGAAAAATTGACTAAAAGAGGTTTAAATCAACGATTTTTTCAGAATGCTTTAAGAAATATCTGCAAAGAGATTCCGAATCTTATTGAAGAGAATTTTCCGGAGTATCTGATGAAAACCTTTAAATTTATGTCCAGGCAACATGCTTTTCTGAATGTTCATTTTCCAAAAGATCAGGAACATTTTGATAAAGCAGATTACCGGTTGAAATTTGAAGAATCATTCTTCTTTCAGTTAGGATATGGTTTAAAGAAATTACATCATAAAACGCAGTCTCACGGTAATCCTTTTCCAATTATCGGGGATCATTTCAATGATTTTTATGAAAACCACCTTCCTTTTGAACTTACCAATGCACAGAAAAGAGTTTTAAAGGAAATCAGAGTGGATATGAAGAGGCCTATTCAGATGAACAGGCTTTTACAAGGTGATGTAGGATCAGGAAAAACAATGGTAGCCCTTCTTACCATGCTTATCGCTATGGATAATGGTTTTCAGAGCTGTTTGATGGCACCTACGGAAATTCTCGCCCAGCAGCATTATAATGGGATCAAAGAACTTTTAGAAAAAACAGGAATCAATATCCGTCTCCTGACAGGTTCAACCAAAGCAGCGGAAAGAAGAATCATTCATGAAGAGCTGGAAAATGGTACACTTTCTATTTTGGTAGGAACTCATGCGGTTTTAGAAGACAAGGTTAAATTTAAAAACCTGGGATTAGCCATCATTGATGAGCAGCATAGATTCGGAGTTGCTCAGCGGGCTAAACTTTGGGCTAAAAATAAAATTCCGCCACACATTCTTGTGATGACCGCTACACCGATTCCCAGAACTCTCGCTATGAGTTTTTATTCTGATCTTGATGTTTCCGTTATTGATGAAATGCCTGTAGGAAGAAAGCCTATCATTACTGCTCACAGACGTGAAAAAGACAGATTGTATGTATATAATTTCTGCAAAGATGAAATTAAGAAAGGCAGACAGGTTTATTTCGTATATCCTCTTATTGAGGAATCTGAAACCTTAGATTATAAAAACCTGATGGAAGGCCTGGAGCATGTCATGGAATATTTTTCAGAATACAATGTAACCATGCTGCATGGTAAGATGAAACCTGACGAAAAAGATGCTGCAATGGCTTATTTTGCTTCGGGTAAAGCAGAGATTATGGTGGCAACTACGGTCATTGAAGTGGGGGTAAATGTTCCCAATGCTTCCGTAATGGTGATTGAAAGTTCAGAAAGGTTCGGGCTATCACAGCTTCACCAGCTCAGAGGACGTGTGGGAAGAGGTGCTGAACAGAGTTACTGTATCCTGATGACTTCCGATAAATTATCCAAAGAAAGCAGAACACGTATCAAGACCATGACTGAGACCAATGATGGTTTTAAAATTTCTGAAGTGGATATGCAGCTTCGCGGTCCGGGAGATATTCTGGGTACGCAGCAAAGTGGCGTGGTAGATTTTAAAAGACTGGATCTTATTAATGATTCGGCAATCATTAAAACTACAAAAAATACGATAGAAAGAATACTGGAAGCAGATCCAATGCTTTCCAGACAGGATAATCTGATGATTAAAAACTATTATATCAGGTACTACAAAGGGAAAAATAAATGGAGTAAAATATCATAAAAAAAACCGCAGAAAATTTTCCTGCGGCCCCCTTATAAAACTGTTATTTAGAAGAAATTACTTTTGGTCTGTTCAAAATAAATTTATTTTAATAGTTAGGCTTAATATTTTGTGATGTGGTGTGGTGTGGTGTGAAAAAATATTTATATAACAATATAATAGATAAATAGTCTAAGACCTAACTATTAAAATAAATTATAAAAAACAAAATGAATTATTTTTTTCCAACTTGCTTATTATAAAAACTAACTGTTTTTCGGTGGAGATGAGGGAATGAAACGAATAAAAATACCTCCAACTACTTATTGAGTTTTCATGATTGTACCGTTTTGTTTAAAGATCTTCTATGCTTTAAAATTGGAAAATTATTATAATTCATTTTGTTAACTAACATCGTGATTTATATAATTCTTTATTTTTAGAAACAATTACCTTTCATTCATCTGTATCTTCTACTATATAATGAAATTTGTGTCTGAGTTTACTTTTACAAATGTCAGTATATTAATTCAGATGCCTTTTATATTATTTTAATTATTCGTTATAAAATTATCACTTATTTGTGAATAGTATGCAGTAAATATGATTCATATTTTTTTAATATTAAATTAATAAATCCTTTATCCATCATACTTTCAGGATTAAATTATCTTTATTCAATCCTGACGTGTGATACTGCCAATTGATGGTAATAACTTCCGTAAGTACCTTTTTAAGCTTATCAAAACAATCCTGTTTTTTCATAAAAATGTGAGCTCCTTTTACAAAAATATCTTCTATTTCATTTTCCGGAATCGGTTCAGAAAAAATAGCCGTCACCATATTCTTGAATTTTGAATTTGAAGTGATATCTTCCAGGCACTCCATGCTTGTCTTTCCAGGAATAGCGTAGTTGATAAAAACAATTTCCGGAACTACAGCATCATCATTATTGAGATATTCCATCAGGTTTTTTCCGTTACTGAAACATTGAACTTTTACAGAGATTTTCAACTCTTTTAGAATGTTTTTAAAAAAAATCAATGTATTGTCATCGCTATCTGCTACTATTACGTTCAGAAATTCTTTATTCATACTGCATTTTAGGATTTATTACCATGCTTTGTACTCTTCTTCGCCTGCCAATAATCTTTTGAAACTGGGATGGAGTGATTCCTGTTGTATTTTTAAACTGGGTGCTCAAATGCGCCACACTGGAGTAATTCAGCTTGTGGGCAATTTCTGTAAGGCTTTGCTTGTTTCTTATAATCAGGGCTTTTGCATGCTCTATCTTTTGCAGAATGATAAAGTTCTCTATAGAGGTGTAAGCTACTTCTGAAAATAGATTGGAAAGATATCCGTAGCTGTGATTCAGCTTCTCAGAAATATAGATCGATGCTTTTACCGGAATAATCTCATCAGAAAAGACCAGTTCTACAATGGCATCTTTTATTTTCTGTACCAAAGCAGTTTTTTGGCTTTCTATGATCTCGATACCATAATCTTCAAGATTTTTCTTAAAAAGATTGTGCTGTTCTTGGGTAAGGGGCTCATAGAATTCCACTTCACCGAAGTTCAGTAACCTGTACTTCAGCCCGTGTTCTTTTAGTTTCTCGTCCAATACCTTTTTGCAGAGGGCATTGAAATCAAATTTAACATACATTTTCATCCTAGTAGATATAAAGCCAGTTTTATTTAGTAAATATAATAATTTATTTCATTTAAAAGTGAAATAGGTGTAAATTTTTTATATTTGCCATATAGACGCAAAAACTCCTGTATTTAAGAATACAGGAATTTAAACACTAAGGATGAAAAAAATATACTGATAAAAAGCTGATTCAGCTCAAAACCAAGCATATGAATGTATTGTAATAAGTGATTTGGTTCTGAAGCAAAGATGAATTAAAAAAAGAAGTCACTTGTTATAGAATTACAGGATAAAGTTACAAAATTTTAAGTCATTTATCTGTGAATTAGAAATTCCATCAAAAAATCATCCATTACAAACCCGTTCCCGATGTCAAAAACACCTTCATCGTAAACCCTGTATCCTTGGGATTCATAGAAGTTTCTGGCAGAATTGTATTTATTGACATTCAAAATAATTCTATTGTTTCCGTTTTCAAAAACCTTCTTATTGAGAAACTGGAGTGCTTCTTTTCCAAACCCCTTTCCTTTGCTCTCCGGAACCAGATAAATGCGATGCAACTTGGTGGTTTTTTCTTCATAATGATGCTCGTATCCGATAAAGCCTTCATAAGAATCATTATCTTCATCCTGAATAAGGTAATAGTGATAATGCGGATTTTGGAAATGATTGAGAATTTCAGTTTCAGAATACATTTCAGAAAGCATGAATTCCATCTGCTCCTTCGAAAGAATATCTGCATAAGCATTTTCCCATGATCTTCGCGCAAGATCCTGAATCAACGGGATATCTGCAGCTGTTGCCTGTTTTAATTTCATGATTTGTTATAGTATGATGATTAAAAAAAGTGAAAAGCCTAAACTTTTCACTCTTTATATTATTCAATGATGACTGATGAGTTTTAAAACATGATTAAAATTCATCCTGCCAGTTCATTATTAAAGGGTTGCCATTTCAGCCTTAATTTTTGCATGAAGACCTTCTGAAGCCTTTACCAAAGGAAGTCTCAGATAATTCTTAATAATCCCTTTTTCTGTCAATATTACTTTAATACCGCAAGGGTTTCCTTCTGCAAAAATCAGACGGGTAATATCTACCAGCTTATTGTGGATTTCATAAGCTTCTTTTACCTTTCCTTCAAAAGCCAGTTGTACCATAGTAGAAAATTCTTTAGGATACGCCTGCCCGATTACGGAAATTACACCATCACCTCCCGCTAATGTTACAGGTAATGTATATTCATCATCTCCGGAAACTAAGGAAAAACCTTCAGGTTTCTTTCTCAGAATATCAAAGTACTGTAAAATATTAGGTGCAGCTTCTTTAATCAAAAACAAATTAGGGAATTCTTTTGCAAGACGAATCGTAGTATCTGCTTCTACATTCTGCCCGGTTCTTGAAGGAACATTATAAATGATAATATTTTTTCCTGTGGAAGCTAACGCTTTATAATGCTGATAAAGACCTTCCTGGTTAGGTTTATTATAATATGGAGATACAGAAAGTACTGCTTCAAATGCAGAAAGGTCTGCTTCTTCAATCTGTTTCTTGACATCAAGAGTATCGTTACCGCCAATTCCCAACACTAAAGGAAGACGTTTATTATTTACCTTAATGATATGCTCAATTACCTGTTTCTTCTCCTCAGCAGAAAGCGTTGCGGCTTCTGCCGTTGTTCCCAATACAACCAAATAATTGGTCCCGTTGTCGATATTGTACTCCACAAGTTTTGTTAAACTATCGAAGTCAACGGATAAATCTTCATTAAAGGGTGTTACCAATGCAACACCTACTCCTTTTAAAATGCTCATCTGTTAGAATTATTTTTGCCAAATTTAATAATTTACGGTAAGAATTTGTAATAAATAATAATGTTTTATTATACATATAGTTATATTTGCATATACTAAAAGAGATTATGAAAAATAAATTCTTGTTACTAGGAATTGCTCTGGCGTCCCTTACAGCATGCAAAACGGCTTCTGCGCCGATGCTTGTGAATGTAAAGACCCAGAAAAATATTTCTATTAATAATGAGCTAAAGAATGATGAGGAGTTTGTAAAGTTTATTGAGCCCTATAAGCAGAAACTGGACAAAGAAATGAACCAGAAGATCTCACACACGAATGTGGATCTTACCAAGCAGGGTGATAACAGCAATCTGGGAAATCTTTTAGCTGACTATACGTTTGAAGGAGGTAATGAATGGATTAAAACTCATCTTAAGCAAAACGTAGATGCTGCGCTGATCAATATCGGAGGTATCCGTACCACTATCGGAAAAGGAGATATTTTACTTAAAAATGTATTTGAAGTAATGCCTTTCGAAAATGAGGTAGTCATTGTAAAAATGAAAGGAGCAGATTTACAGGGGCTTTTTGAGTATTATGCAAAAACGCAGGTCAACAATCCTGTTTCTCATTTATACATTGAAACAAATAACGGACAGGTAATCAAAACCTTAATCAACGGAAAAGCAGTAGATCCGGCAAAAGATTATTATATTGCCACTTCAGACTATCTTGCTCTGGGAGGAGACAATATGAAGTTCTTCGCAAAAGGAGAATCCATTGCAACAGGGATTAAAATGAGAGATTTATTTATTGATTATTTTAAGAAATCACCTGAAGTTGTGGCAAATTCTGAGGTTCGTTTAAATTTTATCGGGAAGAAATAATGGATAGAAAAAGTTTTTTAAAAGCAATAGGCGGCGGATCTTTAGCAATGGCTTTAGCTCCCAACATGATGATGGCGGAAGAATTAAAAATCCTTACTGTAAAATCAGCAAATAAACTGACCATTCTTCATACCAATGACCAACATAGCAGAATAGAGCCTTTTGATGCAAGCTATACAAAAAACCCCAATCAGGGAGGCTTTGCAAGAAGAGCGAATTTAATTCAACAAATCAGAAATCAGGAAAATAATGTTCTTCTTCTTGATTCGGGAGATATTTTCCAGGGAACTCCTTATTTTAATTTCTTCGGAGGAGAACTGGAGTTCAAATTAATGTCCATGATGAAATATGATGCCTCTACCATGGGAAATCATGATTTCGACAATGGTCTTGATGGGTTTTTAAAAGTGCTTCCTAATGCGAAGTTTCCTTTTATCTGTTCCAATTATGATTTTAAAAATACCGTTCTTGATGGGAAAACTTCCCCTTATCAGATCTTCAACAAGAATGGCATCAAAGTAGGAATCTTCGGAGTGGGAATCCAGCTGGATGGTCTTGTAGGCAAAAAACAGTATGGAGAAACCGTGTATTCCAATCCAATTGATGTAGCACAGCATTATTCAGATTTCCTGAAAAAAGATCAGAAATGTGATCTGGTAATTTGCCTTTCACACATTGGCTACGACTACAGAGATGAACCGAATAAAATAAGCGATAAAATTTTAGCCGCCAATACAGAAAATATTGATATTATCTTAGGAGGCCATACTCATACATTCTTACCAGAACCTCAATCTTTTACCAACAGACAGGGCAAAAATGTTCTTGTCAACCAGGTTGGATGGGCAGGACTTCTTTTGGGCAGAATAGATTTTTATTTTGATACAAACAAAAACGTACAGCATATTTCCTGGAACAATCAGGTAATAGATAGCAGCATAACCGCATAATATGAAAAAACTCTCTATAATTTCTCTTGGTATTTTAGCATCCCTGCAGCTGATAAAGGCTCAGGTTATTTCATCCAAAAAATGGGCTGATCTTTTTTCTTACAACAAGATCTTAGCAATGAAAGAAGACAATGGAAAAATCATTGCAGCTACAGAAAACGGAATATTCTATTATACCATATCAACGGGAGAAATTACGAAGTTATCCAAGGCCAATGGCCTGCACAATATCGGAATCACAGCCTTTGATTATAATCCACAGACTAAAACCGGGCTTATCGGTTATGAAAACGGATCTATGGATGTGATCACGCCACAAGAGATCAAATATATTGTTGATATTCCTATTGCTACAGGATACAACGGGAATAAAAAAATCAATCATATTTCCATAACCGGAGATCAGGCGGTAATTTCTGTAGGATATGGGCTATCCATATTTAATCTGCAGAATAAAGAATTTGGTGATTCAGCATTTTTCCTGTCTGGCGGGGTTTACCAGGCAAGTAATGAAGCCACAATATTCGGGAATAAAGTATATTCTGTGACTGACACAGGATTGAAAAGCCATCAAATGAATACTACATTTCCGGTATATTCTACCTGGACAACGGAAGCTCCCGGAGCTTTTAAACATATAGATTCAGAATCAGAACTGGTTTTCTCAACGGAGACATCAGCCTATATTTATAACAACGGTACCCCAACACAACTTCCTACTACTTTTGAAAAAATCCGGGATGTTGTCATTACCTCCAATAGTATTGTTGTTACAGATAACAGAGTGTACACTTACGGCATCAATGGAGTATCACAAAATGCAGTAAGCCTTGGTGAAGAATGTAATACTGCACTAACAGCCGGTGGAAAAATTTTAGGAGGAACAGTATTGTCAGGGATAAAGGATGAAAGTAACAATACTTTTAAACCCTCAGGCCCTTTCTTCAATTTTGCCTATAATATCAATCTTTTTGATAATAACCAGCTTTTGGTTTCTTCTGGTGCCAGAGCAAATAACTATAACCACCCGGCTATTCCTGCACAAAAACCAAGTCCTGGTTTTTATTATTTCAATGGTACAGAATGGATTTATCCTTCATTCTTTGTTAAAAATCCTCCAGAGTTCGTTAATGTACTGGATGCTATTAT
Organism: Chryseobacterium sp. Marseille-Q8038; assembly: GCF_965111995.1. NCBI lineage: Bacteria > Pseudomonadati > Bacteroidota > Flavobacteriia > Flavobacteriales > Weeksellaceae > Chryseobacterium > Chryseobacterium sp. Marseille-Q8038. Next base: position 2,778,878 of record NZ_CBCOPN010000001.1, read on the forward strand.
TAGTCCTTACAATGGCAATGAAGTACTCTTTACCAATTATACAATGCGTGCTAACGGAGTATATAGAATGAAATATAATGCCACAAGCAAAGATTTTGAACTGGTAAAATATTATGATCTTGGAGCACAACCTTATTACAGACGTCCTGTAGGTTTTGCTGTAGATCCTCAGAATAATCTGTTTGTTTCTTTTGGATTCAACGATGGAAACCCTTCTATGGGAATCTATGATAAAGCAAGCGATGATTTTCTTATCAAGAAAATAGTTCTTGCCAGCGACGGGATACAGAAGCCTGTTTTCCATGAAAATATGCTTTGGACACCGCTACCAAGATCTAATAATTTTTGGGTATATGACTATAAAAATGCAACTAATCTTTCCGATGACACTGATTATATCTTAGGTAGTTCTAACGGATTTAATAGTTCAGGAGGAATATTATCCGTTGCATTTGATAAATCCGGTGATTCCTGGATCGGTACGGATGGAGGTTTAAGAATCATGCGCAACGCAGCGTCCGAAATAAAGAATGCCCAACCTGAAGTAGAACCTATAGTTATAGAGCAGAATGGTTTGGGTGAAGAACTTTTCAGAGAATCAGCAATTCTGCAGATTGCAGTAGATGCCGGTGATTATAAATGGGTATCTGTTGATGGTGGTGGTGTTTATTACCTTTCTTCTGATGGTCAGAGAACCATAAAGCATTTTACAAAGGAAAATTCACCTCTTCCTACAAATAGTGTTACTGATATAAAAGTTGATAAAAAAACAGGGAAAGTATATTTTGTAACATATAATGGTATTGTAACCTATCAGGGAGATGTTGCAGATGTGACCTCTAATTTCGGAGATGTTATGGTGTATCCTAATCCTGTTGTTTATTCCAATTTCAAAGGAAAAGTTACGATTAAAGGTCTGGCAGAAAAAACCAATATAAGAATTGTGGATGCTGCAGGAAATGTAGTTCACTCTGCAGTAGCAAGAGGAGGTTATTATGAATGGGATCTTAATAACCAGAAAGGAACAAGAGTAGCATCAGGGATTTATTTTGTCCTGATGACGAATGAAGACGGATCTGATAAAGCTACCGCCAAAATAGGAGTGGTTAATTAATGAATTCACAAAACGGTTTTTTACTTTCGTTTATAAAATATGGGGAAAATGATGCTGTATTGCATTGTTTTACAGAAGAAGAGGGTTTTCAAAGCTATTTTCTGAAAGGAATATATTCCAAAAAGAATAAAAAGAAAGCCCTGCTTCAGCCATTGAGCCAGCTTAATTTTTCTGTAAATCCATCCAGAGGCAACGGTATACCGTCTGTTTCAAAGTTTGAACTGGTAAAAAACAATGATATTTACACCGATATAAGGGTCAATACTGTGATTTTCTTTATCTCAGATTTTCTGAGCCATATTCTGAAGTATGAGAATAAAAATATTCCGATCTATTCCGGTATCAATCATTTTATCAGTGAACTGACTCATAAAAATTATCAGGCACACCTTCTGTTTTTGCTGGCTTTTTTAAAAATACAGGGCGTTGCTCCTTTGCTGAGTGAAGGCCGGTTTTTAGATCCTGAAACGGGAACTTTTTCCCCGGGAATATGTCATCAGCTTTTCAATGAGGAAATTTCCACACTGTGGAAAAAAGCCCTTTGTGCAGAAGATTTTTACTCCACAAAAATCCATTCGTCTTTAAGAAAAGATTTCCTTGACAGTCTTTTGGTATACTATCATTATCATATTACGGATTTCAAAACTCCGGCCTCACTGGAGGTTATACAACAGATATTTGAATAAGCCCAATTTGTCTTCTTACTTTTCTTTTGTTTTTTCAACATCATCCGGCATTTCCGTTTCGGATTCTGCCATTTCTTTTTTGGAAAACCGGGGTTGTAGAATTTTGGCAATAAGTCCCGTCCATCCTGTCTGATGGGAAGCTCCTACTCCACGACCGTTATCACCGTGAAAATATTCATAGAACAGGATATAATCTTTGAAATCCGGATCTGTCTGAAATCTTTCATACTGACCATGAACCGGTCTTTTTCCATTTTCATCTTTCAAAAATATCTTGGCAAGCCTCTTGTTTAGAGCATCTGCAATCTGATCCAGATTTGAATAGTTTCCGCTTCCCGTAGGATATTCCACTAAAAAATCAGGGCTATAGTAAAAGAAAAAACGCTGAAGACTATCAATAATAAGGAAATTGATAGGAAACCATACCGGACCGCGCCAGTTGCTGTTCCCTCCAAAAAGTCCGCTATCACTTTCTGCAGGTGTATATTTTACACTATAATTCGTGTCATTCAGCAGTAATGTATAAGGATTGTTTTCATATTCCTTGGATAAAGCCCTCACCCCATAATCGCTTAAAAACTCATCCGGATTCAACATCCGGCTTAGTAGTCTTTTCAAACGGTGCCCCCGAAGTAAAGATAAAAGGTGTTTGGAATCCTGCCCTTTCACTTCCCACCTTGAAACCAAAGAGGCAAGTTCCGGTTTATTATCCAGTACCCATTTCATTCTTTTCTTGAAATTGGGAAGGTTTTCAATCATTTCATCATCAATGACCTCAACGGCAAACATTGGAATCAATCCAACAATGGTTCTTAACTTCAGGTACATATGTGTTCCATCATTGGAAGCTATGGCATCGTAAAAAAATTCATCCTGTTCATCCCAAAGGCTGAAATTTTCATCACCCATATTGTCCAGTGAGTGGGCAATAGCCAGAAAGTGTTCGAAAAACTTCATCGCCATTTCCTCATACACATTGTTATAGAGAGCCAGTTCCAAAGCAATTCTCATCATATTCAGGGCAAACATAGCCATCCAGCTCGTACCGTCCGACTGCTCCAGCTGTTCTCCGTTTGGTAAAACAGTATTCCGGTCAAAAACACCAATATTATCAAGCCCTAAAAATCCGCCTTCAAAGATATTGTTGCCATTAAGGTCTTTTTTGTTAACCCACCAGGTGAAATTCATCAACAGCTTCTGGAAAGCACTTTCCAAAAATTCCAGATCAGGTTTGTCTTTTAAGTATTCATCAATTTTGAATACTCTGAATACGGCCCATGCATGTACCGGAGGATTCACATCACTGAAATTCCACTCGTAAGCAGGAAGCTGTCCGTTAGGATGCATATACCATTCAAACAGGAAAAGTTTAAGCTGATGTTTTGCAAAATCCGGATCTATCAGTGAAAAACTAATGGTATGAAACGCCAGATCCCAGGTGGCATACCACGGATATTCCCATTTATCAGGCATGGAAATAATATGTTCATTATTAAGATGCTTCCAGTCGTAGTTTCTTATTTTCTCTCTGGACTTTGGAGGAGGCATTTCTGCAGGATCTCCTTTGAGCCATTTTTCAACATTATAGTGGTAAAACATTTTGTTCCACAACATTCCTGCAAAAGCTTGTCTTTGTACCAGTTTTTCATCTTCGGAAGAAATACCTTTCTGGATTTCTGCATAAAATTCATCTGCTTCTTTCTGTCTTTGTTCAAAAAGAGCATCGAAGTCTTTAAAGGGTTCTCTTATATCCTTATCTGTAAGTCTGAATTCAAATATTTTAGATTCTCCCGCCTGAAAATCCTCATCAATGAAAAAAGAAGCTTTTGTTCCGGTATTCTGAGGATTGACAGACTGGGAATTTCCTGTCATCACAAAATTATTAATCCCGTCTTTACAGTATTTTGATTCATTGGAAGACTGGTAAAGCCTTTCATTATTGGTTTCATTGTTGCAAAACAGGGTCTTTAAAGATTGTTTTGCATACACATTTTTTATCTCAATATCCTTATGGCTGACATTCATATGATCAGAATCTTCAGCAGACAATTGAGGCTTGTAGTCATCATATCCCCAATTCCATGTATTTCTGAACCAAACTGTCGGCAATAGTAAAAGAGGAGCTTCTTTTCCAGATTTATTGACAATTGTTATTCTGACAAGAATATCATTCTGGCTTTCCTTTGCATATTCAATAAAGATGTCAAAATATTCATTGTGATCAAAAATCCCTGTATCAATCAATTCATATTCCTGTTCTTCTTTTCCTCTCGCTGCATTTGTTTTTATCAGATCTTCATAGGGGAAAGTATTTTGAGGATACTTATACAGCATTTTCATATAGGAATGCGTAGGAGTGGAATCTATATAATAAAAGTATTCTTTTACATCTTCACCATGGTTTCCCTGCCCGTTCGTGAGTCCAAAGAATCTTTCTTTTACCATCTTATCCTTTTTGTTCCAGAATCCCACAGAAAATATCAGCTTCTGGAGATCATCACAGATTCCGCATATTCCTTCCTCACCCCAGCGGTAAGTTTTGGCTTCTGCCGTATCATGGCCTGTATAATTCCAGGCATCTCCATTTTCACTATAGTCTTCACGAACAAGTCCCCATTCACGGTTACTGACATAGGGTCCCCATTTTTTCCATGAAACATCTGAAATTCTCTGTTTTTCTGACATAAGCGATAATTATAAGTAATGAATAATGAGCAATGAGTAATATACATTTCATTCAAGCTCTGAGAACAACCTCAAAACTTTAAACCTTAAACTTTAAATTTTGAACTTTGAACTTTGAACTTTGAACTTTGAATTCTTCTACCCTCCCGTAGAAAAACTTTCAAACGTGGTCATTCCACCATCCACAAAAATGCTGGCTCCCGTTATATAATCGGCAAGATCACTGGCAAGAAATGCCGCCAGATTTCCGATATCCTGCGGCTGTCCGATTCGGTTATAAGGAATCAGAGTAAGAAGGGAATTGAGGGCTTCCGGAGTACTCCATGCATTTTGATTAATAGGAGTCTGGATGGCTCCCGGACAAATAGAATTCACACGGATTTTATCTGCTCCATATTCCTGGGCAAGGGTCTGCATGAGCATTCTTATGGCGCCTTTACTGGATGCATAATTAGCATGTCCGGCCCAAGGGATAATTTCGTGTACTGAACTGATATGAATGATTTTTCCACAAGCCACAGAACGTGAAGGATCTATTCCTCTCCGAAGAAACTCTTTAATGGCTTCTCTTGCGCATAGAAACTGTCCCGTCAGATTAACGCCTATGACAGCATTCCATTGATCCAAAGTCATTTCAGTAAATTTTGCATCTTTTTGAATCCCTGCATTATTGATCAGGATGTCAACGGTTTGAAACTCAGAAACAACATCCTGAAACATTCTGACCACCTGATCTTCCTTGGATACATCACACTGATAGGTCATTCCTTTTCCTCCTGCATCCGTTATTTCTTTTAAAACGGTTTTAGCTTCTTCTGCGGATCTCTCCGAAGAATGATTAACAATGACTGTTGCCCCAGCTGATGCTAATGATTTTGCAATCCCTGAACCAATTCCACTGGAAGCTCCTGTAACTACAGCCACCTGATTTTGAAGTGATATTTCCATGTTTTGTAATTTGATGTTACTCAAAGTTATGGAAAGATATCAGCAGATAAAAAATTATGATTTTAAAATTTTATTAAAGTTTTTTGTACATCAGGTATTGGGGACCACTTCTTCCGATTCTGGTTTTGCCATCATAAATGTATCCAGCCTGAAGATAAATATGATAAGCAGAATTGTTTTTCTGGTTTACTGCCAGTACAATTTCATCACAGGTATTGAAGTTATTTCTGACAAAAGCACCTACTTCCAGCATAGCAGCTTTCCCAATTCCCTTTCCCTGCATCTGAGGATTCACAGATAGAGAGCGTAATAAAACGGAATTTTTATTATCGGTAAGCTCAAGTTTATCATTCCCAAAATCAAGCACAAAAAAACCAACGGCTGCATCATTTTCAAATATGGTCACCGGAAATGCGTCTTCATCATTACGTTCACTGATGCTTTGTAAAGCCTGTTGAGCAGTTGCAGTAAAGCGCATCTGATTTTCATCCAGAGCATAGCTTACCCCAGAGAGATCTTCCTGTTTAAAGAATTCTAAGTGTATCATAATATTAGTGATGGTAGACATCTTCATACATTACCCCGGCACGGATTTCCACGGGAAGTTTATTTTCCTCAGGAACAATAGGGCAATTGTAATCGTAAGCGTTATAGGCACAGAAAGGATGATATGACTGGTTAAAATCAAGCACAATCGTATTTCCTTTTGGGATTTTTAAATCCATATATTTTCCTCCTCCATAAGTTTCTTTTTCATTGGTAGCATCACGGAAAGGAAGAAAGAGATAATCTTTGTATTTGTCCTGTTTGATCAAATCCAGACTCTGGTATAAAGTAACGGTATAAGGCTTTCCATCCAGTGTAAATGTTGCTTTTCCATATTCCTGATACGACTTTGTTTTTCCTGAAGACGTAGGAAGATCGAAGGGTTTGGTATCTTTTGATTGGACAAATTGTGCCGTAACTCTGTATTTGGCATCAAAAGGAAAGAAAGGATGTCCTTTAAAGTTTTTAAGGTTATCTCCTCTTAATGGAGTTTCTTTTGGATTGAAATATTCTGCATTCAGTTCTTTCTGAAATTTCTGTACCTCTTTTTCTTCTTTTGATATCTTTTTTTGAGAAAAACCCCATAACGGAAGCAGTAAAAAGAGTATTATATATTTTTTCATGAATTTAAAATTATAAGTAAAACTATGAATTTCCGAAACAATAAAAGTTAAAATTGTAATAAAAAATATAATCTGTAATAAATAAAATACGAGCCTGCACCTCTAGCATACTTTTTGAAAAACAAAGCTCATGCACAGAAAAAGCTTCATTAAGACCAGTGCTTTGGCGATATCAGGATTTTATTTTCTTCAATCCGAATTACTTCACGCTAAAGCAAGAACAAACAATGAGATAAAGGAATACAATGATGTTCCGATTATCATTATTGGCAGTGGCTACGGAGGTGCTGTATCTGCCCTGCGTCTTTGTGAAGCCGGAAAAAAAGTAATCATCCTTGAAATGGGCCTTAACTGGGAAAAAGCAGGAATTCCCTTTTCCAATCTGCTGAAACCCGGGAAAAGTTCTGCATGGCTGAAAAAGAAAAGCATTGCTCCTTTTATGAATATTTTCTCTCTGACTCCTTTTACGGGAATACTGGACCGTCTGGATTTTGATCATATTAATATCTGGGTAGGGAGAGGTGTTGGCGGAGGTTCTCTGGTGAATGGAGGAATGGCCGTTACTCCAAAAGAAAGTTATTTCAAAGAAGTTTTCCCAGATCTTGATGCGGAAAAGTTTTACCATCATTACTTCCCTCTGGTACGGGAAGAACTCCGGGTAAATGTTATTGATGAACAGTTTCTGAAAGACTGCCCCTATTATAAGTTCACACGGGTAGGTGAAGAAGAGGCTCACAAGGCTGGTTTCAAGACAATGAGAGTTCCCAATGTCTATGATTTTAAGTATATGGAAAAAGAATTCAGGAATGAAGTTCCGCGGTCTGCCCTTAATACTGAAGTGATCTACGGAAACAACTATGGGAAAAACAGTTTAGATAAAACCTATCTCAGAAAAGCTCTTGAGACCGGAAATCTGGAGATTCTTGATCTTCATCGTGTGCAGACCATTCAAATGAATGATGATAAAAGCTATACATTACATGTGCAGCAGATTGATACCTCCGGAACTCTGGTTGCTCAGAAAGTTTTCAACTGTAAAAAACTGATTCTTTCCGCAGGAACCATGGGAACATTACAGCTTCTGTTGCAATCCCATGCAGAAAACGGATTTCCTGTCCATGAAAAGATTGGTAAAAACTGGGGAAATAACGGAAATTTTATGACGGGACGAAACTGGGTAAAACCTTTATCAGGAGGCACGGGAGCTAAGCAATCCACAATTCCTGTGGGAGGAATTGATAACTGGGATGATCCAGAGCATCCGTTTTTCACGGAAATTGCTCCTTTACCTATGGGAATGGATGTCGCTACAGCTTTGTATCTGCTGATCAACAGGGTTGATAAAAAGGGAGAAGTTGCTTACAATACAGCCAACAAATCTCTTACCTTGAACTGGAATGAAAGCAATACTGCCAAAATGAAAGAAAATGCTCAATACTTTATCAGAAAAATGAATAAGGCTAATGGAGGAACCAGAAGTCATTTACTTTTCAATAACGGCTTTGGCGCAGATATTTGTTATCATCCGCTTGGCGGGTGCGTTTTAGGTGAAGCTACCAACGAATATGGAAAACTCAAAGATCATGAGAATCTGTATGTTCTGGATGGTTCCTTAATTCCTGGAACTATTGGTGTCAATCCGTTTGTTACCATTACGGCTATTGCAGAATATTGTATTGAAAACCTTATCAGACAGAATGAATTTGCCTGAAATTAAGACTTTGTCTGTACTTCCTTAAGATAGTTTCTGATCTCATCTTCCAGCTTTTCCGGATAGATAAAATGAAGCTTTTCAGCCAGTGAAGTTCCCAGCTCATGTACCAGATCTGCATATGCAGACAAGGCCTGCCAGTTTTTTTCAATATTGCTATCAGAGAATGTAGCTTCTATTGTATTCCATAGTTCCTGAGATAAGTATTTTTTGAAAAGTCTTCCGTGTTTATTGGTTGTAATAGTATTCCAGTCATGATTTCCGGCGATATACCATTCAATTAAAGGGACGAGATAATCTGTACGAAGAATATTTTCAGACATAAATTTAGCATAAAAAATATCTCCGCGCTTCAAACACTTTGCAACGTAGGTTGTATCCCACCAGAAGTCATTGATCAGCTGCCGGAACTCTTTTTCCGTTGGCTTCTGAATCATGATTGACTGATATGTCGGGGACTTCAGGTTTTCAGTCAGGTTATCTTTATCCAGTAAAACTTTATACCCTACATCCCAATCTTCGGGCAGGTGCTCTGCATTGACTTCTTCAATAAATTCCAATACCTGATACAGCTTAAAGTCAACTTTCACATGATCTTTATACAAAACCATTTTCATTGCATGCTTTCCTTCAAAAACACGATCATCTTCTTCAATCATGGAAATAGGATCACCAAAAAGTTTTATCCATTCATTTCCGGACTCATAGGTTGTTCTGTTTTCAAAAACAAGTTCTATATCAAGGTCACTAAAATCATCTACAGGAGCGTAAGGGTTTACCAATGAACTGGTCAGGAGAACAGCACGGATATCCGGATTGTTTTCAGCCCAATGAATAATCTGTTCTAATTTTTCTTCCCTTACTTTCATATTAATAGGATTCTGATATTTTCACACGATACACATCAGAAGAATTTCTCTTGATTGATTCCACAAAAAAGCCTCCTTCCTCATGAATAACTTCTTTCAGATCAAAACTTTTACAGTCTTTAGGAAGCCCGGAAAATATAAGGGTAAACCAAAAGTCTTTCATAAAAGGAACCGGTGTCCAGTAGGGAGAAATTGAAATATTTTCCGCATGAATCAGCTTGCTTCTATGCTCAGACTGGTTATCAAAAAGATAGGTTGAATGCCAGATCCTGATCAGGTTTCCTAAAAATGGTGATGCGGGAAAACAACAGTGTACAATAACCTGCTTCTCCTCTTCTGTTTTCGCCTGAAGAGATTCCAGGATTTCCTTTGCAATAACTGGTTTTACAATTATTTCTTCCACCTTTTTATGAGTAATAAGTAATGAGCAATGAGTAATAGCCTTTATTCCTCATTGCTCATTAGTGATGTTAATATTCTAATTCTAATTTTTCTTTTGTATAATGCCTTACTTCATGGGTCAGTTCCGGGTTTGCCGCCAGTTTTTGTCCGTAGGAAGGAATCATTTCAAGCAATTTCTCTTTCCATTCTCCATTCAGTTTTTCCGGGAAACATTTTTCCAGCACATTCAACATGGCATATACTGCTGTGGATGCTCCCGGTGAAGCGCCTAATAAAGAAGCAATCGTTCCGTTCTTATTCACTACCACTTCAGTTCCGAATTCCAGTTTACCACCATCTTTTTCATCTTTTTTGATGATCTGAACTCTTTGTCCTGCTACTTTCAATTCCCAGTCCTCTTCCTTGGCATCTTTGATAAATTCTCTTAAATGCTGCATTCTCTGAGATTTCGTCATCGCAACCTGCTGGATAAGATATTTCGTTAGAGGAATATTGTGCCACCATGCTCCGAAAAGTGATTTTAAATTTTTGGTGTTCACACTTTCAGGAAGATCGAGATAGCTTCCCTCTCTTAAAAATTTGGTTGAGAACCCTGCAAAAGGTCCGAAAAGAAGAGCTTTCTTACCATCAATGATTCTAAGATCAAGGTGTGGAACTGACATTGGCGGAGCATCCACCGTAGCCTGTGTATATACTTTAGCATGGTGTTTTTCTACCAGCTCCTGATTATGACTTACCAGCCATTGCCCTGAAACCGGGAAACCTCCATATCCTTCACTTTCTTTAATATCTGAACTGTCCAGTAACGGAAGTGCATATCCTCCTGCCCCGATAAATACAAAATCAGCAATGACCTCTTGTTTATGGCTGTGAATTCTGTCTTTCACTTTCATTTCCCATTTACCACTTTCTCTGGGGCTGATATCTTTTACTTCATGGTATAAGAAAACTTCTACGTTAGAATCCTCCAGAAGGTGTCTTCCCATTTTTCTTGTCAATGTTCCGAAGTTAACATCCGTTCCCATATCCATCTTCGTTGCTGCCATTACTTCAGACTGATTTCTTTTACTCATCACCAAAGGAATCCATTCCCTCAGTTTATCATGATCTGTAGAAAATTCCATTCCTGAGAAGAGTACAGATTCTGCCATTTTATCATGACGTTTTCTAAGATATTCAGCATCTTTTTCTCCGAATACCAGGCTCATATGGGCACATGAATTGATAAACTCTTTCGGCTCATGAATATACCCTTTGGTGATCAGATAAGCCCAGAATTGTTTTGAAATTTCAAACTGTTCTGCAATGCTTTCTGCCTTAGTGATATCAATAGATCCATCCTGTTTTTCCGGAGTATAATTTAGCTCACAAAATGCGGAGTGCCCTGTTCCGGCGTTGTTCCATGCTGCAGTACTTTCTTTGGCAAACCTTCCAAGTCTTTCAAAGATTGCAATTTCCAGATTTGGATCAAATTCATGAAGCAGCGTTGCTAAAGTGGCGCTCATGATTCCTCCGCCTATCAGTACAACGTCGTATTTAGGTTTCGGTGTTCTGTTTGTAAGCGATTGTGACATAATTTTAAAATTTTACTTCAAATTTCGGGAAAAGTTTTAAAAACCAGAACGCGTTTAACGATTTTAACACGTTATTTTTTCACTCAAAAATACTTCTTTAACACACAACAAAAAACAATGGAAAATTTCAATAAACTATTATTGAAATGATTGATAATGTAAAACATTTGTTTACAAAAATGTTAAATTTTTATTTTTTTTAATTCACTGAATGGTAACTAATTGATTGTTTTTTCAGGGATGAAATTTTATAAAAATTTAAGTTTATTTAAGTTCATCATATTAAACACTATAACCATAACCATTTACGCCATCACACTTTATCAACAATAAGTGATAAATCATTACATTAAATTTAAATAATTTCACTATTGATTGATAAATACATAATTTTATAGATGTAATTCTATACATAACATATTGTATGGCTGATTTTTTTACGTACCTTTCAATTGATTTAATACATATTCCAATAAGTATTTAATTAAAATTATTTCGTAAACATACTAAAGATGAAAATCATTAACTTCGTGAGTACACTATTCGCGACAGTGGCTTTTGCCCAAAGCGGAAGTGTAGGAATTAACACGTCCACACCAGACCCCAGTGCTATTCTGCACATTGAGAACTTCAATGGAACCCCAGCCACAGCTACAGCCACCATTTCAGGAGGAGCAGTTACCGGGATTACCATCAGCAACGGAGGCAGTGGCTATACTGCTGTACCAACAATCAATTTCTTTGGAGGAGGATCTATTGTTAACGGAGGATCAAAAGCCCGTGCTACAGCGACAATTTCCAATGGTCAGGTTACAGGTATCACCATTAACAACGGAGGCAGTGGCTACACTACAGCTCCTACAGTAACCGTTTCCGGAGGTAATAAAGGATTATTATTTCCCAACCTGAATATTGCTAACCTAAGCAGCACAACGAGTCCTGTTGCCTCTCCTGCCAATGCGCTCATTGGATTTAATGGAGGAACCAACAGCAATAACAAGGCTCTTCATTTTTTTAATGGGACAAACAATACATGGCAAAGCACCATTGATGCTCAAAATACGCCAAAGGTTGCCTATCTTGATTTTACCGGATCTTTATCTGCTCTAGACAATGCTATAGCCGGTGCCAGTACTCAGCTTATGGTTAATAATCCAGCCGTTTCCGGAGTTTCAAACATTAGCGGATTCAAAGTTCTTCCGAACACTGCCGGAGGATATTCCCTGATTCTTCCACAAGGAAATTATCTGGTAGAGGTTAACCTGAATTTAAATTCACCTCAGGAAAATCCATCGGGACAGGGAGGGACAGCTCCACTTTCAGGAAGCTCTTATTACCTGATGGGATATTTTATAGATTTTATCAACGATACCTATAATAATACAACGAATACCTTTACCGGAGGAGGGGCTACTAGAAAAGAAGTTCCTATTGTTTCTAAGATCAATACCAATCATCTTGCCACCTGGTCTTATTATTACACGGTTCCTGCTAATGCCAATGCCAATATTATAGGAGGGCTCAGATTAAACCTTGGAAGAATGCAGAACAGTACATTCTACGATCTTGTGAATGTAATCCCAACCGGTTCTTATATTAAAATATCTCAGCTTTAAAAGAATGAATATGAAAAAATATTACATGCTGCTATTATTGATTATAGCTCAGACCATATATGCACAGGTTGCTATTGGGAAATCTTCAGTGAACAGCTCTGCAGTACTTGAAGTTTCACAATCTACCAACAAGGGAGTACTTCTTCCAAGAGTGGATATTGTAGACATATTGAGTAATACTTCACCGGTAAATAATCCGGCAGAAGGACTGGTTGTGTACAATAAAGGAAATTCTATCAGTCCAGGTCTTTATATCTGGAAAAACAGCAGATGGACCCAGCTTTCCGATACTTATAATCTGGTAAGTTATATGATGCTTCAGCGTACTACTGATTATGCTGTATTGGGAGGTCTTGCCAACGGGACTTACAAAAATTTCAATGATGCTGCTTTTACTGTAGTATCCAATGATATCGGAGCTTTATACAATACCTCTACAGGAGTTATCACTCTTCCCGGAAACAGTGGTTATCTGGTGAATGTATGCCTGAACATCAGAACAGCTCTTGAGAGCAGTACTGCCGGAATCGGGGGAACTTCTGTTCATCTGCATCAGTATCTTGTAAAACTTATTGACCCGTCTACCGGAAATCAGTATGGGAAAACCATTAGCATCAATGCACAATCTATTGCCAGTAATAAGACTCATACGCTGAATATGAGCTTCTCCTTTGTAACTACTTCAACAGCTCCAATTCTTTTAGTTCCTGCCATTGCTCATGATGCAGGAGGAACTTATCAGAACGGATCAGGAGGAACAGCTCCTAATAACGGAGAAATAATCATTACGAATGCTAAAGTTGACATTCAAAGATCAGCACTTAATCAATAATCTATTGCACAATGAAAACATCTATTTACATAGCCTGTATGATACTGTTGAGTATTTTCTCAAATGCACAAGTTGGTATCAATACAAACACACCCAATGCAAGCAGCGTTCTGGACATTAATTCTTCCAATAAAGGGGTTCTTTTTCCGCAATATGACCTGCTTGCTCTGAACAGTACTTCAACTCCTATCGCCAATCCTGCAGATGGACTTATCATCTACAATAGCGGAGGAGCATCTACTTTTCCCAAAGGATATTATGTTTGGGTAAGAAATCAATGGCAGCGTATTATCGTTTCAGGTTCTGAACCTCAGATCATGTCTCTGCTTATCAGTTCGGGAGTACTTATCCCTACCGGAAGCACGAATAATACATTAGGGAACTTTACGGTAACTTCAAATAAAATTACAGGGGCTTCACTAGGTGCAGATAACTCCACGATTACGCTGCCCGCCGGAACTTATATTGTAAGGTATTCTGTGGATTCCAGTAATGCAAATAATAACAACGGAACAGCTAATACCCAGTATCTTGGCCAGAATTTCACCTGTACAAGATCTTATCTGATTAATTCTGCTACCAGCGCAACCATCACGGAAACCACCAGAATGTGCCAGCTATCCAGTTCTTTTACCTTTTATCAGGGAAGTTATTTTTTAACATTAGCTTCTCCGACCACTATTCGTCAGAAATTTGAATTCGATTCAGGAAACGGCTTTACAGCCAGCAATCTGAATGTGAGATCATCATTAGCACTTGTCATTACTAAGATGAGTCTATAAAAAAAACTTAAGCATGGGAAATGCTTAAGTTTAATTATTTATGTTTAACAGGACCTTACTTCTAAGGTCCTGTTTTTTAATTCAATTTTGCAGTCAGCTTTTTAAACTGCTTTTCAGCATTTTTACCTTCATAAAGAATAGCATAGACTGTATCGATAATCGGGAGCTTAAGATTTTTTTGTTTTGCTGTTTGATAAATGGAATCGGCAGCGTAATATCCTTCAGCCACCATGTTCATAGACTGAATAGCAGATTTTACCGTATATCCTTTTCCAATCAGGTTTCCAAGGTTTCTGTTTCTTGAGAAAAGTGAATAGGCTGTTACCAGAAGGTCACCCAGATAAGCGCTTTCATTCACATCTCTAGGTGCTTCGTAGATTGCTTCAAGGAAAGTTTCCATTTCACGGATGGCATTGGAAACAAATACTGCTGTAAAATTGTCCCCATACCCTAATCCACTTGCTATTCCCGCCCCGATGGCAAAAATATTCTTAAGGATTGCACTGTATTCATTTCCTAAAATATCTTTGCTTGTGTGTACCTTGATAAAGTCTGAACTGAAAATTCCTTCAAGTTTTTCAGCAATCTCATCTTCTACTGTCGCAATAGTAAGATAAGAAAGTCTTTCCATAGCCACCTCTTCAGCATGACAAGGGCCTGCAATAACGGCCTGGTTTCTAAAGCCAATTTTAAATTCATCGCGCAGATAATGCGCTACCACATCATTTACTTTAGGAATAATCCCTTTAATTGCAGAAATAAAGATCTTATCTGAATAATCACAGGTCATCTTATCCAATGTATCAGACAGGTAGATAGATGGTGTTGCCAAAACAATAACATCACAGGCAGAAACCAGTTCATTAATATCTGTTGTCAGTTTTAAACTTTTAAGATTAAAATGTGCTGCTGTAAGATAAGTTGGGTTATGTCCGCGAAGCTCAATGGCTCCCTTTACAAATTCACTTCTTACACACCAGTGTACTATTTTGCAGTTTTCAACAAGCATTTTTACGATAGCGGTTGCAAAACTTCCGCTCCCTACAACTCCTACAGAAATATCCTTTTTATTCTTTTTTGGATTCGAAGATTCTGAAATAATTTTCTTTTTAGCCATAATTGGAATGTGAACTGCAAAGATATTAAAACAAAGACGTAACGCGGGCTTTGAAACTATGATAAAAGCCATTTTCTGAAAAAATTAACACTTCAACACAATTAAATAGCTAATTAGCCGTTAAATACAGAAAAAACTGAATTTTAATTAAAAATAACTCACAAAGGTTATTTTTAATTAAATTTGCAGCTTCAAAACCGTTTTAACTTACTAAGAGAAGAAATATGAAAAAATTTCTAAACAGCAAGAAGAACGTAAACATTCTCCTGGGAGGACTTTTACTAGTAGTTTTTGCACAAGGTGTATTCATTGCAAAGCTCTTTTCCGAAAGAGATGACAAAACCTACGAAGTGAACCTTGTAAAAATAAACACTGAAAAAGACAGTGTAGATTATTTAAAAATGAAAACTGATCTTACCCTTGTAGATCAGACTGTTGCTCAACTCAACTCCTTCCTGAAGTCCAAAGACATTTCCAACGAAAAACTGATGATGCTCAATCAGGACAGTATTTCAAATTCTATTTATCTTTCCAAACAAGCTAACCGATACAGCCAGTATCTGATGGATCTTCAGAAAAAACTGATGCAGGTTCCATTAGGGATGCCTACTGACGGATATATTTCCTCTAATTTCGGAGTGAGAAAAAATCCTATTCCATTCAAAACTGTTTTTGCGTCGGTAAAAACAAGTATTGCAACGGAAGCTAAACCGGCAGTTGCTGCAGCTCCAAAACCTGAAGTAAAAGCTGAACCTGTAGAGAAAATTATCGAGCTTACCGACAGCTATGGAAATAAAAGAGAAGTAAAAGTGATGGTTACTCCAAAAGCGGCTCCAGTGGCTGCTGCTGCTCCAGCTTCTGCTACAACAAAAGCGGTTACCGGAGCCACAACAACCAAAACAGCGGTTGCTGAAAAAAATAATGCCCCTGCTGAAGCTGATCAGATGCAGTTCCACAAAGGATTGGACATTGCTGTTGCCTATGGCTCTGATGTAAGAGCCGCCGCCGCCGGAACCATTATTTTTTCCGGACAGAAAGGAGGTTATGGAAACTGCGTGATTGTTTCTCACGGAAATGGATTGGCTACGCTATACGGACATTTATCACAACTTGTTTCTAAGGTAAATGATAAAGTAAAAGTAGGCCAGGTAATAGCCAAATCCGGAAATTCAGGACGATCTACAGGACCACATCTGCATTATGAAGTACACAAAAACAATACCCCGATTAACCCGAAATTGTTTATGAATTTATAAAAGAAAGGCTGTCAAGATAGACAGCCTTTTTTGTTGATGATGAAATTTTTAAACCATTAAGATTCTATTAAGGTTGTAAGAATATTAAGATGAGCTTCGCTTTAAGCAGAGTCTTTCTTTTATTTTCCTTAAATCAGCTTCAATCCTTCAAAAAATCTTAATGTTTCAAAATCTTAAGAGTTCCTTTCGGATGGGTAAAAGTACCATCAGGACCTGCAATATTTGAATAGATAATATTTTTATTATAATCCTGAATATGAGTTACATTAAAACCAAGGTGTGGCTCATGCCAATAGACCATAAAAACATTTTTTGCTACTTCCACTGCAGTATATTCTACAGTATCGGTACTGTTTTTTGAACTTCCGGCTGTTCCTGTAAACGTCATTGTTTTGTTATCTTTAAAATCAAGAAGGAATTTTACAGCTCCAAAATCCACTTCCACTTGATGTCCGATTGCCGGATATGGAGATCTCAGATCCCAAGCCATTTCGCCAAAGAAAACTTTTGCTCCCATTCCCAACTCATCTTTTCCATGGAGATCAGGATATTTTTTAACCATAAAATCTACAACAGCAGAAGACGTTTTGTTTTCAGTGACTGCCTGTTTATAGTTTTCCAGATAGCTTTTCACAAAATCAAGGGATTTTGGAGTGGTAGAAAGTTCTGCAAAATGGGAAGGAATAACCTGCTCCGGTTTCAATGCTTTCATAGCATCAATCTGCCCGATCCATTGATCAATTGCTTTTACATTCTGTGTATCTGCCATCCAAAGGTGTGAACCTACAGAAACTGAAATTCCGCCTGCAATAGTTTTAATGGAAGGAATCCAAAGAAAACTGTGTGCCGGATCTTCCGGATTTTGTCTGATTTCAATTGTATGACCTTCAAGATCAGGAATTGCAACAGCTGCTTCAGGAACAATAATTTCTGATGGAGCATCTGCTTTCAACTGTGGTTTCCACACGCCCATTTTATCATCTTTTGAAGCTGAGATCAAATAGGCTGTCTGAGCAGTTGAGATAATCTTTGCGCTAGGAAAGGCCTTTTTGATAACATCCAGTCCAAAATAAAAATCAGGGTCACTGTGAGAAATAAAAATGGTTTTCAGATTTTTCCCTGTTGCCTTTATTTCTTTCACGAGCTGCTCTGCATACTGCTTCTGAAACTGAGCATCTACAAGTATGGCATCTTTATCTCCATAAATAATGGTAGAAGTAATAGGAAAAATAGCTTTGGTACCCGGATTATAAACTTTCACTTTAAGATTCCCTGCGAAAATGCTGATAAATCCTAACAAGGCCAATAACGACCATAATTTCTTTTGTATCATTTCTGTCTTTTTATGTTAGTAAGCTGCTGTAAAACGTTCACGGATGTGATTGTTCTGCTCTAATTCATCTACCAAAACTACAGCTACATCTTCTACAGACAGACGGCTTCTTCCGTTTTCATCAAATACCGGAGTTTCCAGTGAAGTTCTGTATTTTCCAGTTCTTTCCCCTACGTTCGCCTGATTCATTTCTACAGCCGGGCTGAAGAAGGTCCAGTCCAACGTATTATTTTCTTTGATTTTGTTTAAATAGTCTCTCGCTGCTGTTGCACCCGGCTTGTAAGCTTCAGGGAAATCCGGAGTATCTACAATTTGTACATGATCCGGTGTATAAAGGCTTCCTGCTCCTCCTACTACGATCAGTCTTTTTACTCCTGACTGTTCTACTGCTTTTTGAATATTCTCAGAACCATTTAAAAAATCGTTGTAAAGATTAGGATTCGTCCATCCTGCATTGAATGTACTGATTACGGCATCGCTTCCTTTCAGTGCTTCAGCCAATTCATCTACGTTGTTGACATCAATGCTCTTTGCGGTTACATTTTCCTGTGTTTTTACTTTGGATGCATCTCTTACCAATGCCTCTACAGCATATCCTCTGTCTGCTAATTCTGATACCACGTGTGCTCCTACAAATCCTGTTGCACCGATTACTGCTACTTTTTTCATAATGTTTTATTTTTTAATTAAATTGTAATAAATTTTGTTACATTTAAAGATAAAAAATTTTATTCGAACTGGTCCGTGAATTCTTGTAATGACTTGTCTCCTAAAAAGTTTACCACCAAACGATCTGTTTCTTCAAATAAAGTATTTAAATGATTGTTAATCTCTTTTCCAACACTGCATGCCGGATTGGGGTTTTGATTTTTCTTCCCTAATACTTCTGTATTTTTTACGGCTTTATAGATCTCAGAAATTGTAATCACATCTGCATTTTTTGCAAGCTGGCTTCCACCCTCTTTTCCCTGTCTGCTGATAATCAGACCTGCTTCTTTCAACACACTGATCTCCTTTCGGACGATCACAGGATTCACATTGATACTACCCGCCATCCAGTCAGAAGTAAGCCACTCCTGAGGACTTTTTGCCAATAAGGTCATAATATGTACTGCCGTAGCAAATCTTGTATTGTTCATTGTAATTACAGTGCAAATATACACATTTTTTAACTGTAACAAAATTTATTACAGTTAAATTTTTCTTAAAGGATTAATTTATCCAGATCAAGCAATAAATAATTGATGTTCTGATTAATGGTACGTGTTGCAGACTGCATCTGATTAAGCATGGCCGCACGGTTATGAAGATCATCTGCCCTGTAAAATCCACCATCACTGAAAATAACAGATTGATCTGCCGTTTCTTTATTGTCATCAAACTGATAGTGAAGCCATCTCATTTTCATATTCCCGATAATGGAATGTTCTTCTCTGTTCGAAAATTTTTTCTCTGTGTACATATACCAGATGAAAGGGGGAAAATTGGGAGATTCTAACTTTTCTCTCCAGATATCTCTCAAAAGATTTCTCTGATGGATAAACTCCACTTTTTTCCCTTTTGGATTAAGGGTTGCCAGACCAAAACCCGCTCCGAGAACCCCTCCGCCGATGTCAATAGCATTGCTCCAGCCCTCATCATGTACAATTCCTCCCGCTATGGAAGCTGCTGCTCCGGCAATAATAGAATAAAGGATCAGTTTATTATTTCTTGACGAATTTAGGTTATCCACATAATTTCCGATCTGTGCTACTCTTTCTCCTTCACAGTCAAATTCTGCGGCCACAGCATCCAATTCCGTAAGAGCAATCGTTATTTTACTGTTTATTTTTGTCTTTAGCTGTAAAACTTTAATCTGGGAAGCAAGGGACGAGTCTTTTTTAAGATCAATAATTTCATGAACCTCATCCAGGTTATCCAGTGCATTTAATATCAGGATACTCTGATCGGAAAAAATATCTTTTAATTCTTTATTGGCCGCTAAAATGGAATCAGAATTGTGAGAGGGAACTTTATTGCTGTAGTTATATTTGAACGGAGCCTTGCAGTAGCTGTCTTTCAACGTAAGAATATTCTGCTGAATAGCCTGATTCTTCCTTGAAACGCAGGAAGTAAGAAGCCCGAAAACAATCAAAAGGTAAAAAAGTTTTTTCATTCAGTCATTTTTTTGTGCAGGATTGATATATTGTATCTCCTTCATTTTCCTCTTCTTCTTTACAATTATCAATACGAATATAGCACAAATAAAAAAATTTACCTGAAATCAGGTAAATTTTAATCTATTTTTAAGAAGGATTATTTAATATCCAGCAATTCAACTTCAAAAATAAGAGTACTGTTGGGTCCGATTTCTTTGCTGATTTCCTGATCTCCATAGGCTAAATGCGGTGGAATAATCAGTCTCCACTTACTTCCAACCGGCATTAGCTGAAGTGCTTCTGTCCAACCCGAAATTACTCTGTTTAAAGGAAAAGATGCAGGCGTACCTCTTTTTACAGAGCTATCGAACACTTTACCGGAAATGGTAGTTCCGTGATAGTGGCACTTTACAGTAGATTTAGGACCTGGTTTTGCTCCATCACCTTCAGTAATAATTTCATATTGCAAGCCGCTTGGTAACTGCACAACGCTTTCTCTTTTACCATACTCTTCCATATATTCTTTACCATCTTTCAGGTTCTTTTCTGCTAATTCTTTTTTACGTTTAAATAACATATCTGCTACTCCCATATTATAATTTTTTACAAAGATAAGGCTTTTTTAAGCTTGGAAGATGGAAGCTCGAGGATGGAAGCTCAAAAAATCAAGTCTTTCCACATCAAACAAGATCTTATTAATTCATTCTTATTAAAAACAATTAAATACTATTAATCAACAACTTAAATGAATTATTAGTTAAAATTATACAATCATATTGACTTATAATTCTTTATCACCAACCTTCTTTTCCACAAAATTCAAATAATTGTAATACTTGCTTAACACAGATTTCAAAACTTGGCGTTATAATTGAATTTTAAAAACTAAATGCCAAATCCATTAAAATATAATAAGAAGTTTGATGAACTGAATGAGGAGGAAAAAAAACTTCTGGAAATCAATAAAAAAACAATTGCGGATTTTGTTGAACAATCCTCTTCCATCAGTGATGTCAATTATGCGACCAGAAATGCCCATGCTAAAACGTATGCGGTAGCAAAGGGTACATTCTGGACTGAACCTGACATTCCTGAATCACTCCAACCCTATTTTGATAAGGAAAAATTTGATCTGACGATCCGGTTTTCCAATGCTCAGCTGAAAATTCAAAATTCAAAAAAAGATATTCCGGCTTATGGGTTTGCTGTACAGATCAAGGATGAGAACGGTGGATTGCTTGCCAATTATCCATTGGTCAATTTTCCTTTGTTTCCTATTAATTCTGTTTCTACGTTTTTGAAGTTGTTTACAGCAATTAACCAGCTTTATATGAAGCAATGGAGAAAAGTATTCCCTTTGTGTATTCAGATGGTTAAAATGATTCCTTCTTTATTCACTGGGGATATGCTCCGCAATATGATAAAGCTTATCGGGAAGAGAAATGATTTTATTCTGTCCTTTGATTATTATTCTGTAGGTGCCTACCGTTTGGGAGACCAGATTATCAAAATAAAGCTATGTCCTCAATCTGTGGATAAGAATTTTGGAAGAAAGCAGAAGGTCAAGGATTCTTTAAAAAATTATCTGCAAACGAATGATTTTGCAGCAGATGTTTTGATACAGATTTGCAATGATTTAAAAGACCAACCCATCAACAGGCTGAATGTTGAATGGAAAAACTCTCCCTTTATCAAAATCGGCGAAGTCAGAATCAATAAAAATTCATTGTTGGATTCACATAATTGTACGACTGAGCTACTTTCATTCAATCCTTTTGAAAGTAAAATATTCTTCCAGCCTGTAGGAAAAATACAAAAGCTCCGCGATGAAGCTTATAAAGTTTCCGTGCAGACGAGGAGGAAGATTAACAAACTGCTGCATGGGAAAAACAGTTAAAATAATGATGAGTGATGAATTTACATGCAGATGTAAAGGTTTTTTTCTCAAATAAAAGAGGTTGTCTCAAAAGTCAAATAATTTGGTCTATGTCATTGACTACGTCGAATCTTTGATTTCTGACGAAGGAAGAATGACACTTTTAAGACAGCTTGCTCTATTTTATCTAAACTTTCGGTCTTCTTCTTTGATAGCAAGGTCATTGATACTTGCATATCTTTTTGCCATCAGACCGTTTTCATCAAACTCCCAGTTTTCATTTCCATATGCCCTAAACCAGTTTCCATCTTTGGTTTGATATTCATACTCAAAACGAACAGCAATACGATTTTCTGTATGAGCCCAATATTCTTTCTTAAGCTTATAATTAAACTCTCTTTCCCATTTCTTCTGGAGAAATGCTACAATATCTTCTCTTCCATTCACGAAGGTGTCTCTGTTCCTCCATTCACTGTTGATGGTATAGGCTTTGGAAACCTTTTCAGGATCCTGACTGTTCCAGGCATCTTCTGCCAATTGAATTTTTTCCAGTGCCGTTTCAAGAGTGAAAGGCGGAAGCGGATGTTTTTGTTCCATGATTTATTGTATTAAATTGGTGACTATTTTTTTTGATTTTACAATTAATTCATTTGATTTAAAAAGCTGACTTTCTATGATACTGCTCTCAAAAAGCATATAAATATGATCTGAAAGCTCATCATCATTCAATAATTCTAAAAAGAAATTTCTCAGGGCTGCTTTATGGGATCGAATAACACTTAGGATTTTACTATTATCCATTGGGATTTCAGACAGAATATTCAGGAAACTGCATCCCCGGAAGCTTTCCTTTTCATTCATATAAACTAAAAAATCGAAAGCTTTGATGGTTTTAGATTTTGCATCTTTTTCTTTTGCTAAAAAACTATTGAGTTCATTGAACCAATAATCATGTCTCACATTCAGAAATTCCACACATAGGTCTTCTTTGGATTTAAAATACTGATAGAAACTTGCCTTGGCAACTTCTGCTTCGGAAATAATCTGATTGATTCCTGTAGAATTATAGCCTTGTCTTGCGAACAATTGAAATGTGGTTTCTATAATTCTTTCTCTTGGAGATTTCATATGCTTTTCTTTCTGGAACAAATGTATGAAAAAAAATAACATACAGACCAGTCTGTCTGTTATTATTTTTAATTTTTTTTTGCTTTGTTGGAAACGCAAAGGCGCTAAAGTTTTTATGAGAATGTATTAAGACGCAAAGATTTTATCTTCGATAAAATTTAATACCGTTAATAATATGGTTTTGAATAATGCGAATAATTAATATAAAGTATCCTTGCTGAAAATCTTTGATTTTCTTGCGTCTTAAAAAGCAGCATAATTTTTATCTTCTTTGCGCCTTTGCGTTCTTCCAACAAAAAAATTGCAAAACAAAAAAAGCCTCCAGAGCTATGCTCCAGAGGCTTTCTATATATTTTAAAATAGAATTATTTTTCTTCTAATTCTTCTTTCTTCTCTTCTTCTTTTTCAGGGAAGATGATGGATAAAAGAACAGAGATAACCAATACGCCTCCTACAATTCCTAAAGAAACCGGAGACGGAATATGAATCCATGGTGCAATAAGCATTTTAACTCCAATAAAGGAAAGGATAATGGCCAATCCATATGGAAGTTTGCTGAACATGTGGATAAAGTTTGCTAACAGGAAGTATAATGATCTTAATCCTAAAATAGCAAAGATATTTGATGTATAAAGGATGAATGGATCATTTGAAATCGCAAAAATAGCCGGAATAGAGTCTACTGCGAAAAGAACATCAGTAAATTCGATAACCCCCACCACTACTAAAAGAGGAGTTGCCATTTTGATTCCGTTCTGAATGGTAAAGAATTTATCTCCATCATAGTTATCGGAAACTTTCCAGAAACTCTTGATCAGTCTTGCTCCTGCTGTATTGCTATAGTCTTCATCGTCATCATCGCCTCCATCGCCCCACGATTTGATTCCCGCATACACAAGAAACAACCCGAATAATGTCATTACAACGTTGATTTTTACGGCTTCACCGAAGATATTCATTTCAGGAAGATATGTCAGATTAATTAATCCTACTCCTGCAAAGATGAAGATAGCTCTGAAGATCAATGCTCCAATGATTCCCCAGAAAAGAACCTTGTGATGAAGGTATTTCGGAACTTTAAAGAACCCGAAAACAAGGATAAATACAAATAAATTATCCACAGACAAGGCTTTTTCAATCCAATAGGCAGCCTGATATTGTGTGAATTTTTCTATTGCCAAAGCATGGCTTTCCGGGCTTCCATCGGTATTGAATACCCAATACACCACTCCTGAAAAGACCATTGAAAGCGAGATCCACACGATAGACCATATGGTAGCTTCTTTGGAAGATACTTCGTGACTTTTTTTATTAAATACCCCTAAGTCCAGGAGCAGCATGATAACGACTGTTACTGCAAATCCCCACACCAGACCTGGGTGCAGTTCTAAAATACTTTGATGTTCCACTTGAGTTATGTTATTATATGATAAAAGCAATAGATGTACAGAGTACAAATATTGCTATTTTATTTATCTTTTGATTTACAATTGATTATAGATAATTCATCTGCACCGTCTGGATCGTCTGCTCCAGTTTTTTATCTGCTGTAGGATCTCCTATAGCGTTGAATTTCCATTCTCCGTTTCTCTTATAGAAAACACCCATTACCATGGCAACATGTCCGTTGAAAGAAGCATCATTGGCAATATCATATTTTGCAAAAACTTCTCTCACATTGGTAGGCGTTCCTTCATAGATACGGATAGAAGCAAAAGGAATAGTTCCGAAATCCTGACCTCTGTAGCTGTTCAAAACCATTGCCACATGTTCTACATTGGGCTCCAGCTGGCTGAAATCTACTGTGATTACTTCGTTATCCAATCCGTCATCTCCATCCACGTCACCCGTAAGGTCATCTCCACTGTGTCTTACAGATCCGTTTCTGGATTTAAGATTTCCGAAATAGATTACTTCCGTAACGTTTTTGTTTGAATCATATAAAATACAGCTTCCATCTAAGTCTACTGCTTCTTTTTTAGTTCCAAAAAATCCTTTCTTTTCAATTGCTCCCCAGTTGATTCCTACACAAGCCTGGGAAAGTTCAGCACCATTTTCTTTTTTAAGGTTAATTCTCTGACCTTTTTGTAAGTTGATAGCCATCTTTTTATGTTTAGTTATTATTTACATTTTGCAAAAAAGTGAATCTTCTTTGCTTTTCAAATTTCGTCTTAGTTATTGTTCAAATTCAAATTAAGCATTGCCCGCAGAATATTTGTTTCTTCGTCAAAATCAAATATTTTGCTCATAATATCCATATTTTCCAGGTTTTTGATATAGTCTTTCAAAACCCCTTCCACTTCTGCCGGCAACGTACGTTTTCTTTCGTTCATACTGTGTTCCAGCAGTTCATTTTTACTTTTCAGCTGATCAATAATGGAACTCTGATTCGATTGATTTTCAGAAATATCCAGCTTGTCCAGTTCTTTGTCAAAAAGATACAATTTCTTTTCGTCAACACTGAAAATAAAATGATCATCAGACTGAAAGATTTTGAAAAGTTCATAATCATGGGTTCCAATGAGGTAACCACATACAAAACGGACTTTAAACCCTTGTATATTAAGCCTTCCTAACAGTTTTCTTTCAATAGAGTAATCTTTATACTGATATGCGGGAAATGAATCGGATTTCAACAGCGTTTCATCTGCTTCCGTTCTGTAAAATTCCTGAGCATATTTTTTATGAAAGTATAATACATTATCCCAATTGGCGGTAAAACTATCTTCCGTAAGATCTTTATACAACGTTTTCAGATGTTGGGAAAATACACCGCTGTACATTTTCCTGTCGGTCTGAAAACTGTCTACCTGTCTTTCTTCAAAACCTGAAATATATTTACTGTTGATGTTAATTTCATTGATGACCGCCAGCATATCATTTTCCTTCTGTTTTTTGATTTTAGTCAGAAGTTCTATGAGGCTGTCTGTATACTGCAGGTGGAAAAGCTCCAGTTTATTGTAATCCAAAGCCGTATTTTCCTGGAACAGATTGTGGATAATATCTGTTTTGATATAGATTGATATGATATCAATATGTTCAAAAAAATTAGCGAGAAGCTTAAGCTTTGTTAATCTTCTTTTGCTTTGCGACAATATGGTTGCTGCATCATCCCCCACCTTAATACTCTATAAATTAACCTCTGACATTAGCTTTAAGTTCATGCTCCAATGTCTGAAGATCCTGATCCAGTTTTCTTCTGTTATCTGCTCCCTGTTTCTGGATTTGTTTCACTTCATTCAGTGTATTGATAAGCATTGACGTTGTTTCTTTCAATATTTCTACAGATACAATAGTTTGTTCGTTTGCTCTGGCAACATTTATTGAATTCTGACCAAGACGCTCTGCATTCTTTCTTAAGATTTCTTCTGTAGTAGAAGATACTTTCTGCTGGATCTCAATATTCTGCTGTTGTCTGTACATTGCTACAGCCAGTGAAAGCTGGTTTTTCCAAACAGGAAGTGTAGTGGTAAGAATAGTCTGTGCTTTTTCAGCAATAGAAACGTTGTTATTCTGTACCAGTCTGATCTGTGGAAGCGACTGCATCATGATCACACGCACCACTTTAAGATCGGCCATTCTTCTGTCTAATCTTGCAATGAAATCTCTCTTATCAGCAATCTGATAATCCTGAAAATTCTGAGGATTCGTTTCCATCTGTGCAAGTTCTGCAGCAGCTCTTTCCATTCTTATATTTCCTGCAATCACAAGACCTTCAATCTGTTTGATAGAATTCACATTGCTTTCAAAGATGGTCTGAAGGACAGCATTATCCTTTGTAGAAGTAATGATTCCTGCATTTACTTTATAAGAGATCTGTTCGATATTGTTGATGATCTTATCGTATTTAGCAAACAGATTTTCTACCTGAGTCATTACCTTTTTCATGAAGGGTAATTTACTCAGGAAACTTTTCACTTTATTTCCGTTAAGTTCTTCTACATCTACATAGTTAAGCTCCACCAAAAGATCATTGATAAGCCCTCCTACTTCTCCTGAGTTGGATCTTCTTACATTTCCTAAGAAGCTGTCACTCTGATTGGTTAATGTTTTCTGAAGTTCTGCCCCGAAATTCACGATAGAACCTGGATTGGCTTCGTCAATAGAGTTTGCAAGAACTTCATATTTCTCACGTTCGTCTGACTGCAGCTGAGTCAGATTTACATTCCCCTCTCTATCCACAAGCACTGCCGGCGTTGCATTTTGAACAGGCTGAGCCGGTGTTGGCGGAACCATTGGAGTAGGTTCAAAGGTTTTAAGAGGTTCTATTGATCCCAGCGGATCTATGGGTTGATTTTCCTGATTGTCCATAATTACTTCTGATAAATTGATACAAACTTCTCAAGGCCGTCTCTCTGTCCTGCACCTACAGCCTCAAATTTCCATTCTCCGTTTCTGTTGTAGATTCTTCCGAATTCTACAGCCGTTTCGATTGAGAAATCTTCATCTAATTCATATTTTAAGATCTCTTCATTCGTATCTGTATTGAAAATTCTGATGAAAGAATTTCTTACCTGTCCAAAGTTTTGTTTTCTTGAATCTGCTTCGTGAATAGTTACTACTACTGTAATTTCTTTGATGGCATCATCAATTTTTGTAAGGTCAATTTTGATCTGCTCATCGTCACCTGCTCCTTCTCCTGTAAGGTTATCTCCTGTGTGGATTACAGATTTGTCCGGAGACTCAAGGTTGTTATAGAAAATAAAGTGATTATCTGAAACTAATTTCTTGTCGTCCCCAAGCAAAAATAAAGAGGCATCAAGGTCAAACCCTGTTCCTGTGGAAGTATTATTGATATCCCATCCTAAACCTACAGTGAATTTAGGTGCGTTAATATTTTCTCTTTGTCCTTTTTGTAAGTTAATAGCCATAATATAATTCCGTTTGTGTTAAAGTATTGATGTTATTTTCGTATTCTTTTATTAAATGATAGTTGTTACTGATAGCCAGCTCCAAAAGCAGGTCCATCTGTTCTCTTTTTACTTTAGACGTAAGATAATCAAAATTACTTGATTCCAGTCCTAAAATATATTTTACAATCCTTGTATTGAACTGAAAACTTTCTTTATTCATCACTTCTGCAACATGTTTTACATTTTTTACTGCATAGTAATTGAAAAAGTTTTCAATTTTAGGGTCAAGGTCAAAATTCATCAGTTCAGCATAATACATGAACATAAAGTCCGCCTCCACATCATATTCATTCAAAATTCTGTTGACCGTATATTCATGACTTCCAGTGATTTTTATATCGTCTATAAAAATACAAAGTTTTCCTCTCAAAAAATCTTTATCGATATAATAAGTATCATTTGCAATCAGATTTTTACGATCTTCAAAATTAAGATTCCCGTAATCTGTGATATATGTATGATTACGATTGATCTTTGATAAAATACTTGACTTCTTTCCTTTCTGAAACAGATAAAAATCCAGGTGTTTTTTAAAGTAAAAGCATAAAAAGTTGGATGCCGTAGGAATAGCCATATAGGGGCTTGGTAGCACAACAATCTCTTTATCGGTATTTAAAAGCTCCTCATTTTCAGAAATAAATCCATCGAATAATTCTTTGGCAAATTTTTCAGCATACGACTTATCGCCATATTTGAAATAGCTGTATTCCGCAGGTGAGAAAGTGAACTCATCCTCCGAATGAATGTGGTGTAAGCTGTATCTTTTATTCATGTTTATTTTTAGTGTTTAAGTAAATGTGCACTGAAACCGAAGTCTCTTGCTCCCTGATAATCTGCCACCGGATTGTCTCCGATATGCAGGATCTGATGCAGCGGCAAATTCTGATCTTTAACCTTGTTCTTCACTTCCTGGAAAATAAGCGGATTCGGTTTGGAACAGTTGATTTCATCAGAATAGATATGAAAATCTATGTACTGATCCAGATTTTCATGGATCAGAAATTTCCTCATTGTTTTTCCTTTGATAAAGCCTGTATTACTCAGAATATTAATCGTCTTTCCTTGATTTCTGATATCCTCAAAAAAATCGTGGATATTTTCAAAAATTACAACCGGCTTATATTCCAGAAATAAATCTTCGCTTTTACTATAAAACGCATTGAGCTTTTCCTTATTCAATTGTTTAACATCTACATCCAGAGCCCTAAGAATCATCAGATAGATCTCAAAAGTATCTATATTCCCTCCAGTAACTTCATTGATGGTATTACAAAGATCATCATAATATTTTACGGTTTTCGCAACTTCCTCTGTCGGTTTTTCTACGTTGAAAAATGAGGAGAACAGCTCAACTCTTTTTGCCTTAAATTCAGGATGAGATTTGATTAAAGTGAGCCACAGGTCAAAGGAAAAGTGACAGTGGTTATGAATGTCGATATCTGTTTTCAATAGGTTTTAAGTTAAAAGTTTTTATTAGCTTCTTGAAAAAGATTTAAAATTTTTTAATCATCAAAAAGTGTTTACAATACTATTCTTCCCAAAGATAAAATATTTATCATAAAAGCATTACGTTACATATCTGTTTTAAGATATTTTTATGAAATCCCATGATTTTGACAGGTTCACAGAAGTTGATTGACGAAGTGTTTACTATCAATCCACAAAAAAATATTTTTAAAAATTCTTTGAAAATCAAAAAAAAATTATAATTTCGCAACCGATTAACAATCAACAATGTCAACAAAAATGATAAATATTATAAACTTAAGTAATCCTGTCAGAGCTGTGTTCTTTGGCAGCACTGAATATTTATCTGAATAGTTCTATAGATCTTTTATACCCAAAAATATATTGAAGACCTGTCTATTCGGATAGGTCTTTTTTGCTGCCCTATTTTCAGACTTTAACAATTCAAAGAACTTCTGTTTTTTGTTAAGATCTCTGAAAATTTCCCTTTGATACAAAATACAAAAATGTTTTGCCGGCTTCATAAGTCCGGAGTGTATTTTGTGCTCATTTTTTTCAGAATCTTTTCTCAACACAGATCTAAAAATCAACAATTTAAAATCAAACAAAATGAAATACAACACACGAAATATAGGGATCATAGCACATGTAGATGCAGGAAAAACAACTCTATCGGAACGAATTCTTTATTACACAGGGCTCATTCATAAAATTGGTAATGTAGATGATGGAAATACCACCATGGATAAGGATATTCAGGAAAGAAGCAGAGGGATTACAATTTCTTCTGCGGCCATTTCTACTCAATGGAAAAAAGATAATAATGTGTATAATATTAACATTATTGATACTCCTGGACACATTGATTTTGCCGTGGAAGTGGAACGTTCTCTAAGAGTTCTGGATAGCGTTGTTGCTGTTTTCTGTGCTTCTTCAGGAGTACAGCCACAGACTGAGAATGTTTGGTTCCAGGCTGAAAAACACGGAACATCCAAAATTTGCTTCATCAATAAAATGGACAGAATTGGAGCCGATTTCTTCGCTGTTCTTCATGAGATAAGAACTAAACTGAATGCTGTTCCTCTTGCTCTTCAGATTCCAATTGGAGCTGAAGTACATTTTGAAGGGGTCATTGATTTGGCCAAAATGAAAGCATTATACTGGACAGATGAAAACGGAGAAACCATTGTGGAAAAAGAAATCCCAGATCATTCTATTGCTGAAGCAGAGGAATACAGAACGATATTACTGGAAACTTTGGCAGAATATGATGAGACTTTCTTCGATATCTTTATGGATGATGAACAATGTCTCACCGTTGAAATGATCTCAGAAGCTATACAAAGAGTCTGCAGATCCGGATCAGCTGTACCTGTTCTCTGTGGTTCTGCCTTTAAAAACAAAGGGATTCAGCCTCTTCTTGATGCTGTCGTAACTTATCTTCCGGCTCCTGATCAACTTGCTGACCTACAGGGAACGGATCCTTATACGGAAGAAACGGTAACATTGGAAAGAAATGAAGCTGCTGTTTTTTCAGGACTTGTTTTTAAAGTCGTTATCGATAAACATATGGGAAGACTGGCTATGCTTCGTGTATATTCCGGAGCGATACAATCCGGAGATACCTTAGTGAATGTAAGAACGGGTGAAAGTTTCAGGATTTCCAGAATTTTACAAATGCAGTCCGATAAGACATTATCCATGGAAGAAGCTAAGGCAGGAGATATTGTTGCTCTAACAGGAATAAAGGATGCCAAGACCGGAGATTCTTTATCTTCTTCGGACCAACCGATATTACTGGAAGCGATTACGATTCCAACTCCTGTTATCAGAGTTGCTATTGAACCGAAAACCAATGGAGATGAGAAATCTTTCGGTTTGGTGCTGGCAAAAATTCAGGAAGAAGATCCTTCTTTGGTAGTTGAAAGAGATCCGCAGACCGGGGAAACTTTATTAAGTGGATTGGGAGAACTTCATCTTGAGGTTACTTTGGAGAAAATCCGTCTGAACCATGGTATTGAAATTAATCAGGGGAAACCAAAAGTTTCTTATCGTGAGGTCTTAACGGAAACCAGAATTCACAGGGAAAAGCTTTCCAAACAAAACGGAGGAAGCGGACAGTTTGCTGATATCACTTTTGAAATAGGACCAAGGAATGATCATGAATATGGATTGGAATTCATCAACATGATTAAAGGAGGAGTTATCCCTACTGAATTTATTCCTTCTGTTGAAAAAGGATTCAGAGAAGCCATGGAACACGGGCCATTGAAGGGATATCCTCTTGAAAACATGAAGATC
Organism: Chryseobacterium sp. Marseille-Q8038; assembly: GCF_965111995.1. Taxonomy (NCBI): domain Bacteria; kingdom Pseudomonadati; phylum Bacteroidota; class Flavobacteriia; order Flavobacteriales; family Weeksellaceae; genus Chryseobacterium; species Chryseobacterium sp. Marseille-Q8038. Next base: position 2,810,795 of record NZ_CBCOPN010000001.1, read on the forward strand.
ACTCTTCTGGATGGTTCTTTCCATGCTCAGGATTCTGCAGCTTTTGATTTTGAAATTGCAGCAAGAGAAGGGTTCAAAGCAGCTGCAAAAGGATGCAGTCCTAAATTTTTGGAACCTATCATGCAGGTTGAGATCCAAAGTATTGAGGAATATACGGGAGCTGTCACTGCGGATATCAACAGAAGAAGAGGAATAATTACTTCTATTGATGAAAAATCAGGAAGAAAGATTTTTGCAGCGGAAGTTCCGTTAGCTTCCACTTTCGGATATATTTCTGATCTGAGAACGCTTACAAGCGGAAGAGCTTCCATCAGTATGAAATTGTCGCACTATGCTTTAGTGCCTGATTTTATCGCCAATACTTTAATAACCTAAACAAGCAAGGACTGTAGATTTTTCTTACAGTCCTTGTTTGGTTTATTGGGTAATTTTGTTGTGAAAAGTCAATCGTCAATACGCTGACGCTTGTCAATTTCTATACACTACAAAAATTCACTATTCACTTGCGAAGCAAAATTCACTATTGACTGTGAAATTGTGAATGGGCAATCGTCAATCCGCTGACGCTTGTCAATTTTTTCTCTACTGCAAAAATTCACTATTCACTTGCGAAGCAAAATTCACATATTGACTCTGAAATTGTGAATGGTCAATTGTCAATCCGCTGACGCTTGTCAATATCTATACACTACAAAAATTCACTATTCACTTGCGAAGCAAAATTCACTATTGACTCTGAAATTGTGAATGGTCAATTGTCAATTCGCTGACGCTTGTCAATTTTTTCTCTACTGCAAAAATTCACTATTCACTTGCGAAGCAAAATTCACTATTGACTGTGACAGGTGAATGGTCAATCGTCAATTCACTGCGCTTGTCAATTTTTCTATACTATAAAATTCACTATTCATTTGCGAAGCAAAATTCACTATTGACTGTGACATGTGAATGGGCAATCGTCAATTCGCTGACGCTTGTCAATTTTTTCTCTACTGCAAAAATTCACTATTCACTTGCGAAGCAAAATTCACTATTGACTGTGACAGGTGAATGGTCAATCGTCAATCCGCTGACGCTGGTCAATTCCTAAATACTACAATAATTCACTATTCACTTGCGAAGCAAAATTCACATATTGACTTCTCCCCTACTTTTCCGGCATCACTTTATAGGTTGGATCTTCCTGAATGTTCACTTCTACTACAGCTTCTGCATTTTTAAGGATCTTCCGGCAGTCTTCACTGAGATGCCGCAGATGTACTATTTTATTTTCCTGTTTATAGCGTTTGGATAGCTTGTCCAGAGCATCTATTGCACTCATATCTACAATACGGCTTTGTTTAAAATCAACAACCACCTGCTCCGGATCGTTCACCGGATCAAATTTATCTGTAAATGCTGTCACAGAACCAAAAAACAGAGGTCCGTATATTTCGTAATATTTTATTCCATTTTCATCAATATATTTTCTCGCCCTAATTCTTTTAGCATTATCCCAGGCAAAAACCAATGCTGAAATGATAACTCCTACTAAAACCGCTAAAGCCAGGTTATGCAGAATCACCGTAATCAACGCTACGGTAACTCCTACAAAAATATCAGACTTCGGCATTTTATTCACAATCCTGATGGATACCCACTGGAAAGTACTGATAGCAACCATCATCATAACTCCTACCAGAGCAGCCATGGGAATTTTTTCAATGACAGGTGCTCCACACAGAATAATGATCAAAATCAGCAGCGATGCGATAATCCCTGATAATCTTGCTCTGGAACCTGCATTAAGGTTCACCAGAGTCTGTGCTACCATCGCACATCCACCCATTCCGCCAAAGAAACCATTGGTAATATTAGCCAATCCCTGAGCTACGGATTCTTTATTTGCGTTTCCTTTAGTATTGGTAATTTCATCTACCATGGATAATGTCAGAAGGGATTCAATAAGTCCTACTCCGGCCATGATTAAGGCATAGGGAAAAATAATCTGTAAAGTTTCCAGGGAGAAAGGAATCTGGGGAATGTGAAAACTGGGAAGATTTCCACTGATATGGGCTATGTCTGCAACCGTTTTTGTTGGAATATTAAATCCAAGAACTACAGCAAATATGATGATAATAGCCACCAGAGAGGCAGGAACAATTTTCGTGATTTTTGGAAAAATATAGACAATAGCAATCGTGAGAGCAGTTAAACCCGCCATGATGTACAAAGGCATTCCCTGCAACCAGCTTACCGCTCCACTGCTGTCAGTAATTTTGAACTGTTCCACCTGAGCCATGAAAATAATAATGGCCAATCCGTTCAGGAATCCATACATAACAGGCTGCGGAATCAGTCTCACAAATTTTCCGAGTTTAAAGATTCCTACCATCATCTGAAGGATTCCGGCAAGGGCTACAGTGGCAAAAAGATATTCTACTCCATGAGATTGTATCAGGGCGATTAATACCACGATCGTTGCTCCTGCTCCTCCGGAAACCATTCCCGGACGTCCTCCCAGAACCGCAGTTACAAGTCCCATCATGAAGGCCGCATACAGCCCCGTAAGTGGAGACAAACCAGCAAGAATCGCAAATGACAGAGATTCCGGAATCATCGTCATAGCCACAGTAAAGCCCGCCAGCAGTTCATTTTTATAATTGATTTTTTTTGGAAAATCGAATAAGCTTATAGTATTTTTCATTGATAGGCAAAGGTATGGACTGTCCCGATGGTATACAATTTTTTCTTTTTATGATTTTTTCACTGCCCCATCTATCATCTTGAATAATTCACACATTGGTTCTTATAATATGTTAATTTTAATTAAAATAAATATATAAAGTATGATTTTTACATTTTCAACTATTTTTACGTCTTATTTTTGTTTACATTTGAAAGCGAATAAGCAATTATTTGGTACTAATTAAAAATTCATCGTGTAAAAAGCTGTATATCAATTTATCTATAGCTTTTACTCATAGAATTATGTAAAACCTTAATAGGTTATATATTATTTCACACAAATGGCAGGAAAAGAAGTTTGGAAGAGAAGAAGAAGAAACCCATTGAAAATAAAGAATATATCCAAGTAGATTAAGGTGATTCCTACCCGCCTATTTTTTTAAGATGTTTGGTATATCATAAATCTGTTTTCTAAGATAAATTGTCTTATGAAGCCTATTTTAGTATTCTTAAATCATACGTTCTATCTTTTATCCATTTCAATTTCTTGTGAATTGTTTCCTGTTATTCAAAATAATATATATCGCCTGTTTTCGTTTTTTTATATATAAGTTTAAACAAAAGAACAATATTCAGTAAAAATGTTATATAAAGAAATCCATATTGGGAAATTTATTAAGGAGAGGGTTGATGAAAATGAAATAACAGCAGAGAGGATATGCAAATTTTTGAGTAAAGATGAAGAGGCTGTCGAAATGATGTATGACAGCAGATCAATGGATACAGATCTTCTTTTAAGATGGAGCAAATTATTGGAATACGATTTTTTCAGACTCTACAGCTCACATTTGATTTTATATGCTCCACCGTCTGCCATCAACAAGAACCAACAGAAATCTGAAAAAACGCCTTACTTCAGAAAAAATATTTACACCCAGGAAATCAAAGACTTTATTATGAAAAGGATTCTTTCCGGTGAGATGACCCAAAGCGAGGTCATTAAAGAATATTCCATTCCGAAAAGTACCCTCCACAGATGGCTTCAGAAGGGTGACAATGCAAACGGATAAACAGATAAGACATGCGCCCGAATTACAAGAAAATATATATGGATATGCTCAGAATGGAATATCCTGAAAAGCTAAAGGATCCAAAGGTCAAAGAGCTTCTTGAAAAGCTTCATACCAGTGAGGATGTACTTAAGTTCAACGAGAAACTGTTCAAACAGTCCAGAGAAAACCAAAAGCTCAAAACGTATGACCGGCAGACGATGCTAAAATTGCTGCAGTATCAGAAAAAACACGGTCATTCCACAAGCTATATGTCCAGAAAATATAAAATAAGCAGAACTACGCTTTCGAAATGGAAAGGGATGTTTGAAGAAGAGCTTGAAGATACAATGAAAAATGCCGGTAAGTAATCTACCGGCATTTTTTAAAGGTAATAATAAGGAAAAACCGGGCTGTACGTATGCCGGAGTCGAACCGGATAACCTTGCCGGAGTAACCGGCTTCGCTATTCCTCCCATGATTGCGTTACGATGAATTTTTTCCTAACGACACTTTACAATAGTGATATAAAGAAGCTGGAAGTGGAAAGAAGAAAGATCGTAAAGTCTGAAAATTACTCTGACTTTATAGAAAATTATGATACAAAGAAATTGAGCTTACACTTAATCCGACACTAATTATCCTTAATCAGAAATTACAAAAAGTTTACTGGAGTAAAGATTCTATAATTCATTTATCTGATGATGATTTTGAAGAAGAATCAAGTCACTTGACTGATCTACCTGTCAACAACGGCTTAAATCATTTCTGAGAATCAACAAGAAAAAAATGTCTGTTAAATCCATGAATGAAAATGTGGGGAAATTATTACAGAGATTGTGCTCAGAAAAAACATGTTCCTCGTTTGAGGTTAAAACAAAGTATCAAATGATATTTAAATTCTAAAAAATGAGCTTTTTTATCTATTCCCGAACGAGTTTTGGAACTTTTATTTTTAGCGCTTAAAGCAAATTAAAGAATATTATGAAGCTAAATCCATGTCTTACTTAGATAGTACTCTACACAATAACAAAGTTTTAGCAAATACAAACATTCATAATTGTGAATAAAAATTAAATTGTATACTTGTCATAAGATTGCAATCACAAAAAACAATTTAAAAATTAAACAATGATGAAAAAATTAATTTTATTAGCAGCCTTTGGAGCTGCTGGTCTTGTTAGTGCCAAAGAAAGCGTTTTTAATGCTAAAGAAAAAAATGATCAAAAAGCAGTTGAATGGTGTGGAACTGTTACATATCATACATCTTGCGGATTTCCTATTCAAGACTCTTATTGTACGAGTTGGGGAGAACAATGCCTAATGGATAACATGGCCTTACTGGATGAATATTTTTGTGGTTAAAATTTAAGCTTTAATGTTAAAGATATTTTCGCTAATAATAATTTTGATGAACAGTATTTTTGTTTTTTCACAAGACAAGAATACTGTTCTTTATTCTAACTTGATTTGTAAATATCATGTTAAATTCCTCAAAGATTCAACAAATAAATCGAGTGAGAAAGAAGAAATAATGACACTTTTTATTGGAGATAATGTTTCTCTTTTTAAAAGTGATCAAAAGGTAAAAAGTGATTCACTTAAAGAAGCCATTGTAAAAAATAGTATGAACAATATTACTTCAGGAAATCTTAATATTGATTTTTCAAAAGTTCCACGCGTAAATATGAATCAGGAAGTATTCCTAAGAGATGGCAAACTAAAAGTTTATGATAAAGTATTTAAAAATTTGTTTTCATTTGAACCAGCTAATAAAGTTGAATGGAATTTATTGAATGAAACAAAAAAAATAAATGGGTATAATTGTAAAAAAGCTATTGGTAAATATGGAATGAGGGAACTTACTGCCTGGTACACCTTGGATATTCCAATTTCAGAAGGTCCTTATACTTTCAAAGGTCTTCCAGGGCTGGTTATTTACTTGGAAGATCAAAAACAAACATATTCTTTTGAATTATTTTATTTGAAAAAAGAAAAGCGGAAAATTATACCTCTCAAAAATGACGCTCCCACAACCTACGAAAAATTTTTAAATGCAAGACAAAATGCTAAAGATAATGCTGTAAGTAATGTAGGTGGACTTCTTCATAGAGAAATGACAAAACAGGAAATGGACTTAATAAGGAATAACGCAGGTAAGTCAAATAATTATTTAGACTAAAGCACCTGAAAATAAGGTGTTATTATATAAATTATGATACAAAGAAATCTTTCAACGTCCCACTTCCGGCTTCTCATATTATGAAAACAAGGCAATACGCGAATAATGTAGTCGTGCTCTAACCAACTGAGCTACTCTTCCTATTATAGACTGTGTTTTTTGTTGTGGAAGAGACGGGATTCGAACCCGTGACCCCGTCGTGATGAGCGAAGTAACATTTTTCTACGGCACTTGTTTGTTTTTTAAATAAAAAGAGGCAAGATTCGAAAAGACTTGTACAAGATCACTTTCATGACCTTCTGGAGTCGAACCAAATTAAACCGAAGTAGGCCTTTTCTACGGCACTCTTTTATATCAATCAAGGTAATTTTTTCAGAATCTTCCGTGCATTTGCTCTACCTGCTGAGCTACCTCTCCTTTTCGGGGGAAAAGGCAGGATTCGAACCTGCGACCCAATGTTTACTCAATCTCGAAGTATGATTCTAAGACGACACCTGATTTTTATTTTAGTAAGGTAATTAAATCAAACAGAGACTTATACGGGGTGTTACCATTTCTACTATCTGCGATTGCAGAACAGGATTCGAACCTGTATTACCGTCCCTAAAGAAGTAACTCTGTTTTACGACACTTACTTTCTATGTTTATTCATAGTTATTTGTTTTCTTTTTCCAAAATTATATTGTCACTGCGCATTCTATTTACGCACTTATTTTTTAATTAAATTTGTTCGTTTTGCCTTGAAGCAAAAGAACCAAAAGTTCAAGACTTGGAAACTCCAGCTAAAAATAATCTCTACTCTCTAAAAATTCTAAACTTGCGTGAATTTACCATTAGTTCTTCGTTTCCTTTACTGTGTCGCGATTCAAACAATAGAATTTTCTTAACGTTCGCATAGTTTATTTTTTTAACGCCTCCGTTTCCTATGTCACATTTTATAGCTGTCATCGCCGGATATTTCATCCTATTTATTATTATTTTTTCATGTGTGTGATTTAAATAAAAGAAGTCAGGTTCAAAAAGACTGATACAAGATCATTTACATTCTGGAGTCGAACCAACTTATACCGAAGTAAGTATTCTCTACGGCAGTCTTTTATATGATCAGGGTAAAAGTGGCGGAACCTTTTCCTTTCCCTCTGCTCTATCATTTGAGCTACATTCCGTTTACAACAGGAATGGCAGGAGTTGAACCTGCATCTGAAGGAGTAACCCGAAGTATGATTCCAAAACGACACCTGATTTTAATTTTTCCATTGAGTTCTTCTATACTTCTTCCAGTTTCTCTGGAATTTTGTGTACTTTGCATTCACCACTTCATAACCGTGTGGAAAACAGTACGAACAACCCATTTCATTCCCGTACAAGATTCTTGAAATCTGTACACCGGAAATTTTCTTCGGAAAGTCAGTCAATTCATATTCATTGAATCCGAATTTCTTTCTTACTTTTTTATTTTTTTTCATAAGTATTGAGTATTAACCTCAATACAGTGTTCCTTTTAGATTTAGTTTATGATGAATCATAATTATTCGTTTTATCTTTTGCAAATTTATATCGCTAGTGCGCATTCTTTTTACGCACTTATTTTTTTATTAAAAAACCAAGCAAATTAATAATAAGAGTAAATGATATTCAATTGGAAGTTGACGATGAAACTCTTATCAACGGCATTGGTTAGCTAGCGGCAATCATGTGAAAGACTCTGTCTGTTTTTGGAATCGAAGTAGGTCTTTCTAACGGCACCGATAGTATTAACACTGCAAAATTATATTACATGTACGCAATCTTTTTACGTAGTTTATTTTTTTTATTGAAAGAAAAATGATTTTATCAATTCAAACAGCTTATATATTCCGAGAATAGGAATCAAAATAATTGATCCAACGAATAAAAAAGTTCCAAGTGTACTTAGAAAACCTGTTTGACTTTCTGAATATTTTCCCTTCTCTCTTATTTTAGCTTTAAAAACAGGAATATGCTTTGTGGCTTTGAAACTATCCTGCTCAAGTTTAGCCATTACTTTCATGGCATACTCATCAAGACAATCTTTGTCTCCTCTGAAAACAATATCTTTTAGAATTGCGCTTCCTGAATTACTCAATGATTTTCTGTAAATCTCCACAGCATTTTTCATTTCATTATTCTCTGGAGTACATAGAATCCAAAATTTACCTGCTTCATCAAGAAATCCTGCTTCAAAATAAACCTGTCCTAATTTTTTTCTCAGGGAAATATCATTGGGAAACTGATTGATCATATTTCTTAGCCTGTCGCATGCTTTTTTCTTTCTGCCTGCTTTAAGATCCTGTTCAATTCTGAACATTAAATTACCCATAGAATTATTTTAAATTAAACCAAGATTTTTTGATTATGTTCGTTTTGCCTTGAAGCAAAAGAACCAAAAGTTCAAGACTTGGAAACTCCGGCTAAAAATAATCTACGCTCTCTAAAAATTCTAAAACTTGCGCGAATGTAATATGAGTTCTTCGTTTCAATTTCTGTGTCGCGCTTCAAACAGTAGAATTTTCTTAACGTTCGCATAGTTTATTTTTTTAACGCCTCCGTTTCCTATGTCAGTTTCTGATCCCAGCTAAAAGTTCTGAAATTTTTTCGGCTTCGTTAATTTCCATTTTTCTGAGTATTTCTAAGATTCTGTTTTTAAAATTAATTTGTTGTTGTATTACTTTTTCAAATTCTATCTTTAGCTGATATTCATCTACTTCAAAAATGGCTTTTATGTCTTTAAAATCTTGTAGATTTTCATCTGAATAATCAGAAAACTTAATTTTGCCATTTTCTTTTTTATAGAAAATCCAGGGATGCCCAATCCATAAATCTGACCAATCTGAAGATTCTTTTTGAAAGATTCTTTGCCATTCATCACTATTTCCGATATCACTGCAACAATTTGGAGCAATTTTAATTTCATCATCCATCATTAAAACAATTCCGCCATCAAGGGCCAGTATATGATCCAATACTTCAGGATCATCAAAATCTATGTCTTCAAGCCTTGCTTCAACAATGAGTTCCAGATTGTCATCATCAATATCTTCAATATTAACCAGATAAGATCCTTTTTGAATGGTCTTAAAATTGAAATTCAATCGAGAAGCAACTTCTTCCCATTTTGTATACCATTCTTCAGGATCCGGATAATCAGAAATTTCCGGCAGTTCGAATTCTTTTTTAGCATATCTCAGTGGACTAATTTCAATGGTATTAATGAGTTTCATAGCGTATCGTTTTTTTTTAGCCCCGATTGCAACGGCATCCTTTTTCTTAATGGCTTGCAAAAAGCTTTGGCGAAAAAGATACAGTGGAAAGCGGGATTAAGCTCCTAAATATATTGATTGTTTTCGTGGTTATCTGTTTTTATGTAAAAGCAGTGCCTGTTACAGCACTACTTTTTGAATCATTTTTACGGCAGATTTTTTGTCTTCCAAAGCATTCAGTACATCGAAAATTTTGTCGGACCAACCTGCAATAAGGTGTACATCATTTTTTCTGACATCAAGCGGCTGCTGACCGTAACCTGCCAGGTCAAAAATATACAGTTTTGCATGAGGAGCGATGGTTTTATATCTGTTCCAAAGGTCTTCAAAAGAATTTCTGTTTCCAGTGCTATCCCACAGCTGGGTATCGGTGAAAAGCATTACTTTATCCACCTGTTCTTTTCTTTTGATCAGATCTTCGATGACCAGATAACCATTGGTAGAATATCCTACTTCACCTTCTCTCTTGTAGAATGCATCCACATTCCTTAAGATACCGTTTTTCGGCATTGGAACCCTTAACCAGCGGTCGCCAAAGATACCTGTCACCACGTTTTTACACTGTGACTGCAAGATCATAGACATCAGCAAACCGATATCATACAGCAATATTTTACTTTTGCTGGAAACCGCTTTCTGCATAGAGCCTGACACATCCGCGGCAATTACTACAGAAGTGTCAAAGCCAAAACCTTTAATGTTTTTAGCACTTACCACCACCGCATTTTCCAAGGCTTCCAATACTGAAGACAGATAAGGAGAATCTATTGTTTTTAATTCTCTATAGGCTGCCAGGAATCGGAACGGAAGCTGCTTTGAGTTGGATACTGCTTTTTCATCGGAAAGATATCTGCAAACTTTATTCATTGCATCAGGTGACACTCCGGCTTCCAGGATATTTCTCAGGTTTCTCATGGTTGCCATATAGCCTAATTTGTTGCTGAAAATCAATTCTTCCCACTTGTTTTTGAAGGCCATTTTTCTTTCTGCATCATTTGCAAATTTCTTCTGACCCAAAACGGAAAGTTCTACTTCCCAAGTGTAAGGGGTTTCCAGTGTATTATTGGCAATTTTGTTGAAAACAGACTGCTGATTTTCATCTTTAGCTTTCGGATGAACCAGGAAGAGCGCATCTTTCAGGGTTACTTCTGCTTTTCTGTTGTATTTTGCAAACTGATATTCATCAAATTTATTGAATGATTTTACCAAACCTTTCTGAATCTGCTTTGAGAGTTTATTGAGTTTTTTGGTATCCGTTCTTTTATTCGCAAGCTGGTAATACGCCAGTAATTCTGTAATTTCATCCGCTCTCTGTACCACTCCATCTACTGTTTTGCTTACCAGGTCTGTACCGGAAGTCTGCTTTGCCAATTCGGTCGTCAAAACCAAAGGAATGGATCTTAAGTACATATCTTTTCTAGCATACACGGCAAGTTTTGCAACAAACTCAGGGTCGTTTTTTTTGATCAGAGACTGTATTCTTTTCAATCTTTCATTTCCTTTTTCATAGTTGGCATCGGACAGTCCTGTTGTAACAACAGCACTATACAATTCTTCTGCAGGTGTCATCGCATAAGCTTTTGCACCTTCGTAGTTCTGTACTACTTTATTTTCTTTTCTTAAAAAATTAAATTTCATGGTTACTGTTTTTTTTGTTAAACATTGGAGAGATTGATACTTCCTCCCTGATTTCTGATGCAAAGTAAAAACAGTATTGCGCAATCTATTTGCGTATAAAAATTTTCTTAGATTTTTTATTTTAAAATGTAATTAAATGATAATGTATGCTGGATATTTTGTGCTTAAATAACTCTTGCTGATCTTTTAGATTACACAGATTTCTAAGTTTCGGCTAAAGCCATATGAATAGAGCTTTCTTATATGGCGGGCTAAAGCCCACCTCTATTGAATAGTAGGCATGTAGAAATTATTTCAGCAGCCACGAATCTGCTAAAAATGTCTATTAGATAGGTTTCGGCTAAAGCCGGATGAAAGTGATTATATTTGAAAGAGTGGGCTAAAGCCCACCCCTATTGAATAAAAGTTGAAAACTGATATTGATATTTAATGACAATCTAATTCCTAATTCCTAATTCCTAATCCCTAATCCCTAATCCCTAATCCCTAATTATAAAATCCTTCTATCATTCATTTCCATTTAAGAAATCGTTTGTAGTGAGTTTTCCGGAAAGGGTTTTCTAGCTTTGTCATTATTAAAATAAAGCTATGATTAAAGGAATATATGAGACTCATGTTCAGGTGAGCAATCTGGAAAATGCGATAGGGTTTTATACAGAAGTATTAGGATTAACACTGGCTCACAGAGATGAAACCAGACCTATTGCTTTTTTATGGGTTGGCGAAGGGAAAGAATTTATGTTAGGACTATGGGAACAGAAGGAGAATCTCCAGACCAGGCATTTTGCTTTTTCCAGCAGTAAAGAAGATATTTTAAATTATTCAGTAGAATTCCTGGAAAATAAGAATTTAAAACCTTACAATTTTTTGAAAAACGGCAGTATTGAACCTATGGTATTTGCATGGATGCCTGCACTGGCCATTTATTTTAATGATCCTGATGGAAACCAGCTTGAGTTTATTTCTATTCTTGAAGGTGAAAGCAAACCGGAATTGGGTGTGCTGAGCTATGAAGAGTGGATGAAACAGGCCGAAAACTTATAGAAGTACATTCGTTGAATGTAAATACAACGCAGAGGCGCAATAAAAATATGAACTTACCGTAAAGCTCGTCTCAAAAAATTAAATTTTTTGCGCCTGTGCGATTGTTGACAAAATAATAAAACGAGCATCAGCAATTTTTAAACATTTACCAGTTTTTTTACTGCCAATACATGTTTACAGGGTCCTCTTTCACCCTGATATTTACTGAACCATTCGCAGGTACAACGTTCTTTTTCTTCGTCAATGATTACCGTATGATGCACTCCGGTTCCTTCTACTCTGGCTTCTGTTCTTTCTTTACTATTATTTAAAATTTCTACTTTTCCGGATTCTATAAGCTTTTCAGCGTTTTTTATGCGGGGATTGAGCCCGATAATACGGCTTAACTTAAAAGGAAGCCTGCGGTAGAAAAATTCTTTTTCATCAAGATCGTAGCCGAGTAATCCCATTGCAGCAAGCCGCCTGGTAATGTTTTCAGCTTTGATAAAACTAATATTTTCCTCCAAAGCAAGTTTCTCCGGATTGAAAGATTGATTGGCATAAGCATATTTATCCAGAACATCAATCCATTCATCAGAAACATCAGAAATCAGACTTTCCAGAATAGCTCCTTCTCCTGAAAAACCTCTCCAGCTTTCTCTCGACAAAGAAAAACTGAATCTGATATTCCCCATATAGAGCTGCCATGTTGTAGATTGTCTATTGGTATGGGAAAAAACCTTCATACAATCAATATAAGGAAGAAGAGGTTCTAAAAGGCGAAGCCTGTTAAGCCCTCCAATACAAACGGCATCTGCAGATTTTACCGGAGAAAAAATGGGTTTATTTCCTCTGACTATCAAATAATAATCTGACTTCACTATCCCTTTCGGCATTCCGCGAAACAGTTGCTGAGTTTGGATTTTATTAAAAGTATGACGTTCCTCAGATTCTGATAAATAGACCTGAACAGTTCCCAGTCCTTTAATCCATTTTGTAGGTAAAGGCACTTTTCTTTCTATTATTTTATTTTCCTCTTTATATAGACCGACTTCTTTCTGCCCTACAGAAAGCATAATTTTTTCATTCGGACGGATACTTCCCAAAGCCGTTATCATAGGCTGATTAAAATCCACATTCGTTGTTCCGTTTTCCAGAAACTCACCATCCAATCCATCAGGCAGTACATCTACTCTTGCATAAACTCCTGCACAGTGTGAGAAACCTTCAAACCTTAATCTTTCATTTCCTGCTGTCACGATAGGATCTTTAAGAAGTCCCATCTGAAACGGAGAAAGGTTAAAGCTGGATTTCACAATATTGGAAAGCGTGATAAGACATCGAGCTAAAATAAAGGGCTGCCCTACATTTCCCCAGAAAAAACAGGGAGCATCTGTATTTTTATGAATTTCACTGTATTTGGCGAGAAACAACTCTTCAAGAGCAGCTCTTCTGACTAAAGAGGATGCTCCTGAATAGTTATAAATAAGCGTATCTTCCATAATCTATTTTTTCAGAAGAAGATTGCAGATTTTTTTCAGGCTCGAGTTTTCTTTCCAGCTGTTTATTTTTTCTATAACTTCTTTATGGACAGATGACTGGTTCAAAGCCAATACTTCATGATAAATTTCAAGAATTCTTTTCAGATTGGTAACCGGTTCTTCCATTTGAAGCAGAATATTTGAAATCAATTCCTCAAGGGCAATATTATGATTCTTACTTACATTTAGCATATGATGCTGCATAAGATCTGTTAATCTTTTAACCGGAGCCCACTCCAGCTTCTCGTGCAAACCGATCACTCTTCCCAGCCATGCATTATCCATCATCTGGCAAGAAACATGTTCAAGCCAAATTTCAGCAGCTGTTCCACGGATGGTTTTATCACTGTCCAGGAAAATAGTGCCTAGAAACAGATAGCCAATTTCATCCAAGGGCTTTTTGATCTGATACAGTGTACTGGCAGTATTTAAAACAAGGCTTCTTTCATACACTTCTGCAATTCCGGAATAGAAAAGGCAGTACTTGATTACCTTCGCCAGAGCATTTGCAGGGGTATTGGGAAAGCAAAGCATGAGTGCAGGAATTTCATTAAGCTCTTTCTGTTCAGCAACAAAATATTCCATGAATAAAGGTTCTTTTCTTTTTTCAAGATGATATTTTGGAATGACAATATTCAGCTCCACAGGATAGTATGAGTTTTTCTTATTGTCAATTGTTTTCCATTGGTAAGCTCCTGAAAAGAATTCTGCAGGAATATTATCATATCCGAAACTTTTGAATTCCTCAAAAACAGTCTCTGGTGAACGGGTAATCCCAGCTGTCATCCACCATGAAGGGTGTATAAACTTACCTTCAGGATTGGCATTTTTACCAAAGAAGAAAAGCAGTAACTCTTTATATTCACCTTTTAATCTTTTCTCAACTTCCGCGATAGCTTTTGAAGTATCATCTAAAGCACAACGCTGCAGTGCCAGCTGAATATCCAGATGATGAGGCTCTGTATTACTATTCTGATAATGCTCCAGCCTCTCTACCAAAGTGACGGGAGAAATCCAGCATGGAGCATGGGTGATAGGAAATAGCAAAGGAATTTTATCTCCGGATTTTATTTTTTCAACCGCATAGATAGCAATTTCCTTAAACGCCTGCCTTGCAGGACAATCTGCCCCAACTTCTTCTATTGGACCCAATTTTTTCTGATAATTGGAATAAGACTCTCTTGTGGATTCTTCTTCCTGGGTTTTCTGGTATATTTTTTCCAGATTCTTTAGCTGAACCGGATATTCTTCCTTTAAAGCCAGCCCATAATTGATAATCGCATTGCATAACAAAACATTGAGATAAGGGACTTCCCATTTCGCAATGGTTTTACAGGCTTTCAAAAATACAGGTTCTATCAGTTTTACAGATTCAGCATCTACATCTCCGGCAAATTTGATAAACCCTGTTAAAGCAATATCACAATGATAGCTATACGGATCATCCATTGCCAAAGGAAGGTAGAACATCAGATCTTCAAAATTCTGAAGAATCTGTACTGCATTTTCATCTGCTGCCAGCTGTCGTTTTTCTGAAGCTATCGCCTCAAGTTCCGGCTGTTTTTCTTCAATATATTTTGCCAAAAGAGGACGCACATTGGTGAGTATATTATCTGAATAATGAGAAAGCGCCTCAATCATATTTTCTGAAGCCGGAATGTATTTAAGAATAATCTTTGCCGCTTTTGACTGTATCCCGTCATCTTTACTTACAAATGCTGTACTTAAAGCCATTCCAAGCATATCAGGATCCATTTTCTTTCTCTGAAATATTTTTTCAGTAAGCCCCAGACTGGAAACCACTACTGTTTTTACCTCTGAACTCAACAGGTTCGGGAGATAATGTGAAAATTCCTCATTTTTAAACTCAGGAGTTCCCACTATTTTTTTCAAATGTGACAGAATCGTATTCACTGCTTTTGACTGTGAGGAAGCCAGCCCTGCGAGTAATTCATCCTGCAGATCAGATAATTCCTCTTCAGTAGGCTTTAGAGAGGTAAATGTGTCCATAAACCAGCCTGTAACATTTTTATTAAAGTTTCTGTTAGAAGCCAAAAGACATTCTTTCAAGAATCTTTTTCTTTCAATTTTCTTCTCATTAATTAATTTTTGTACGATAGGAAACCATTCTTTACGGAAGGGCAAAGATTTGGAAGGATATTCACACAAATACCAAAAATGAGTACTGAGGGTTTCAGGATGATGGTCAAGATCGGCAGGATAATTACTTAGGTGATGTCCCAGCAGTTCCGGTTTGGGCTGTACATAGCCTTTCTCTGTCCATCCTAAAATATCTTTATAATTGAATGCTGTAAACTCAGCTTCTACCGATTCATTGATAAAGTCTGAAAACCACTCCGGACATCCCCATTCCAGTATCTGTTCGGTTTGTTCTGCATTACGGAAAAGACTCCAGTAGTTTTTACCAAAGTTCTTTTTGTCCATGCAGACAAAAGATGCGATATCTATAATGGAGTGTTGGTTTACAGATCCTGCCGTATGGTAGGAGTTTTTAGTCATTATAATTTTACTGATTTCACGGTCCATTTTCTTTATAGACGGTATCAGTGTTTTCCTTTCTTCAATACTAAGCTCTTTTAGAAAGGGGATAATCTCATGTATTTTTTCCTCATTAAGGATCTCATAAAGTCTTTCTTTCATGTGCTTTAATTTGATGTATAAATTTGTTTTCAGGTTATTCATTTTTTCCATTCTTCGGGCAGTCTGATAAGAACTATTTCCTGTCCATACCCATTTTGTTGTAACAGTTTATGATAAAGCCCGAGGAGCTTTTTGGCATTAAAAACCGTTTTCGTAACCGCTGAAAGAATGGGAATCAGCAGCTTTCCAAAAGCAATATTACAACTGTTAATCAGACTGATAAGTTTTGAAAAACCATGGGCAAACCCCTTTACTTGATTCTGTTCAAAACTTAACTTTTTACCAATTATTATTCCCAACATCATTTCTTTTAAATCATTCAAAACTGCCTTGTTAAATATGGCTTCAAAAGCCGTACCACAGGGTGTTTCATATTTATTAAACAGTCCGGAAAACAGGAATAAATATATCCTCTTCCGGGAAGGTAAATCCAGATTCATTCCAACATTTGAAAGCACTGTATTATACCCAATATTAAACTGATATACAGCACTTAATAAAATTTCAATATTTTCTACTGTAAAAACAGAGCCTGAAAAAACAGGATGCCCTCTATAAAATTCTGATCATGCCATGATGATAAACACCACCATAAGAATTGAATCATTTATTAAAAAAAACAGTTTTTAAGGAAGGTCAATCTTAACAAAATCAGTCGGTATCTCATTGTATCCGGAATTTTATTCTTTATTTCTCAGTTTAAATATATTACCTCAAAAACCTCATCAATAAACATAAGTTCATTCTTGTCGGCTAAAATAAAAAAAAATGACTGACAGACAGTAAATTATCCCATTAAAGTGAATTTTTTAACAAAATATTAAGTTAATAAAACAACTGTCAGCATACTTCCAGCTCTTTGTTAATAATTCTCTGTTTAAAGATATATTACTAAAAAAGGATATAAAACCCCTCTGCTTTGAGATTTACACATCATTTGGTGTCTTAATTTTAGAATTTGTAATGCCTTACCATAAAATCATTTTATCATACAGATACGTTAATTTTTTTTAAAATGGTAAAAACAGGGCTGTAATTCACTAAATTTTATATAGTTACAAAATAAAAAACTGCCTCATTATTTGAGACAGTCTTCATTTTTAAACTGAGCTGTAGTTACTTCCCTGTCATTTAATAATTCTTCAGGCACCAATGCAGAATTTTCGCAATGTTTTTGGCATCATCAACTCCTCTGTGGTGTGTACCTTCTAAAGTCATACCCAATTCACCCAAAGCACGGTTCATTCCTACACTTTTTCTGATGGTAGGATGAATTTCTCCAAATAATGTTTTCACATTGATGTGGTCATCACTCATTGGATAATCGGTGTAGAATCTCCTTGCCTGGTTCTGAAGCATGTTCAGATCATAATTTCCATAACTTGCCCACGTCAGTTCTTCCGAATCATATTCTGCTCTCAGAATATCGAATGCGTCATCCAACATGATTCCTTCATGATCCAGCATATTTTGGGTAAGAGTGGTAAGCTCCGTACAGAACGGACTTACTTTTGAATGTTGAGGCTTTATTAAAATCCCTTCATTTTTAGAGATCTTCCCGGTTTTTGCATTCATGATGCATACACCAATCTCGATGATCTCGCTTTCCTGGCCTCTTGGCGGTCGGTTTTCCCAACATGTTGCTTCGAGGTCTACTATTAATATATTTTCTGTTGTTTTCACTTGTTTAAAATTTAATTGTTAAAGGGCGGAAGATGGATGCAGGAAGAGGAAATTTTTTTATAATAACTAAATTTCCTTCCAGCTTCCTTCCTAATTACAGAATCTTAGTTAAAATTCTGGCTGTATTATAAGCATCGTCTGCTCCGCTGTGGTGGGTGCCTTCAAAGTCCATGTTCAGATAATCCAGGGCTCTTTTAAGTCCTATTTGTTTGTGCAATCCGAAATGTCTTTTAAATTCATACATCACATTCATATAATTTTCTGAAAAAGGATTTTTTATACCGAGCCAGTCACATTGTTCTATAATCTGTTCTCCGTCGAAGTTCCCGTATCCAGCCCAGGTAAGTGGTGCAGAATGGTATTGCTCTCTGATTATTTCGCAGGCTTCTTCGAAATATATTCCTTTTTCTTCTATCAGTTGCGGAGTAATTCCCGTCAGTTTCGTACAGAATCTGTTGATTTCTGATCGTTCCGGAATTACATAAATGCTTTGTTTCTGGGAAATTGCTTTTGATGTTAAATTTAATTTGCAAATTCCTATTTCTATAATATCAACTTTCTGTCCGCTGGGAATTCTGTCGTTTTCCCAACATGTCGCTTCCAGATCGATGATTATAATCTCATTGGTTGTTTTCATTGTTATTGTAAAATGTACTTTGTAAAAAGTAAAATGCATGATAAAGGCAGTTGAATACTAAATAAATATCTTTTCTTATATCAAGTCACTACTTTTTACCAGCAATTAATTTCTGGGAGCAAATGGAGGCGTCCATTTTTTCCTCTTCATTATTTCTTTGACTTCCTCATAGGAAACGGGATAAAAATTGTGGCAGTCTACCCCAACATCAAAACTCAAAGCCATCTCATCATCCGGTAATGTTCCGTGTGAATGGCCGTATAATTGCCAGACACCTCGGTGCGAGCCATTCCAGGTGCGCATGGCATAATGGAAAAGAATGATTTTCTGTTTTCCGTTGCTGTTATCTGCATCATCAATTTTCAGTTCGTGATAATCTCTGATGGAAGCAAACCGCTTGGGATAGGTTAAAGCTGCTCCTTCGTGATTGCCTTTGATCAGATGGATATTGCCATTTAACCTGTCTAAAATATCTTTGGTAAAATCCGGTTTTCCTAGACTCATATCTCCTAAATGGTAGACGGTATCACCGGGTTCTATTTTCTCATTCCATCTTTTAATGAGTTCTTCATTCATATGATCCAGTGACTCAAAGGGTCTCTCTGAAAATTTTATAATATTTTCATGACCAAAATGATGGTCTGCTGTAAAAAATATATTGTGTTTCATTTTTTTAAATTGTTTGTTTTTTAACTACAAAATTTTCAACACTTTGCTGTCATTCTGAGTGAAACAAAGAATCTCTTTCACTTTAAGCATATTCTTCCTTCGCCAGGATGACAACTGTATAGATTATTATTCTGTGAATACTGTAGTTTTAGTTGGTAAATATTTTTAATTAATTTTTACGAAATGCTTTATAAAAAGCAGTTTCAATTTCTTCCCGATCGCTTTCTGTGTATCTTCTCGAAAAGTGAATCGGAATGGCTTCTTTCACCTCGCATTCATTCATGATATTCCCTGATGCGGAAGCAAAGCTGTGATGATTGATCCTGGCAAACTCCTGATCAGAATCCTTATAAAATGTTTCAATATACACCAGATCTGCTCCTCCAAACACTGCTTTTATTTTCTCATAATTGCTTTTGTCTACAGCATGATCCATGATGACACCAAGCTTATAGCCTTCATTACGGGTTAACAAATGAAAAAGATCGGCTGCTTTATAAACAGTTCCTTCAATTTCAATTTCTTTGTCTCTGCTATTATTTTCAAAAGCGGTCTTCAGTTCGCTGATCCATTTTCCTTTTTTAAATCCGGACTCAACCTCATTGAAGCTTACTGTATCTTTTTCTTTAAACCAATAAGCTATAGAATCTGTTTTGTGATCAAGAATGGCAAAATCAACGTTGACATATTCGTCTTCAAAAAGGAAATTTTGGGTATTGATTAATTCCAGATTCCAGTGTGGCGGACGAAGAGCATAGATATTAATTTCGTCTTTTGAAACAATCTCACGGATTTCATAGGCAATTGCGTTTTCTTCAATCAAATTCCAGGTGTAAGATTTCAATCTTGCCTCAACTTGTTGGTGAATATTTTTCGGTCCACTAATCACAACCTTTTCTCCGCTTCCGATCTGATGTCTGAAAATTCCATCGAAATTTGAAAAGTGATCGATATGAGTATGACTGATGAATATTGCGGATATAGACTGAACTTCTTTCACAGTCAATAAACTCGCTTCTCCACAATCACACAGATAATGCTTTCCGGAATTAGGAATTTTGATTAATATACTGATGTCTTCTTTTAAAAGACTTTTTATTTCTGCGTGTAACATAGTTTTTTCTTTTTTGAACCATAAATCTCTATAACATTTATCATTTTGAATGAAACTTAGATACATTTACACTTTTAACGACTGAGATTCCTAACGGAATGACAAAATTGCAGCATAATGAAAATCAAGTTTCTAAGACTTATGTTGCCTCTATGGTTTGGTTTATACATAAAAAAGTTTCGGTAAAATTTACCGAAACTACACTTTAAGAGTCATCAACTCTTCTTTTATAAAATCAATGACTAAAGAATTCAACTTTTTATTGATCCTTTTCTGCTCTTCTTTTTCAATAGCTGTAAAAGCAGCCGGGAAATCTTTCTGGAAATCTTCTAAAATATCCTGTGAAAAAAGACCAATCACTTTACCTATCATTTTAGGTTCGAATTCGCCGATTTTGCTTACCACATTATTCAATCTGTTGGCTGTAGCATATTTTTGTATTTCTTCCCAGATTTCCTGAGCTTTTTCACTGAAGTGGATCTGTTTCTGAACAGTTTTTCCCTCTTTTTTAACCATTTTGGATTTCTCGATCCATTTTTCATTCTTATTTTTCAGAATGATCCTTGCCCCGTTTCCAAAATATTTGGTTTTCAAAGTTTTTACGATGATACCTTCACACCTGTTATCCTCCAATTCAGGTAATCCAAGCCAGGCCGGAATTTTTGAATTGAAAACATTGAGGTACCTCAAAGCGTCTTCAAGAGTCCCTTGAAACAAGATTTTAGCATAGAAAAAACCAGTCTCCTCAAAAATCTGATTGACCACTTCCGTATCCAAATAGGTAATCCCATTCAACTTGATATCGAAAGCGTAAAATTCGTTGTGAGGTGCATACTCAATACCTTTCTGTACCTTTATCGCATCTTTTACAGGCTCCACTTCTTTATGTTTGTAACCGCCACCGAACAATTCACCGTAGATCACTACAGTTTCAACATCCGGGTAGATGGTTTTCGCTTTTTGAAACACTTCTATTACATTTTTTCTGTAGCGTTCCAATATCTGATGTGCATTGAAAAATTTTTCATCATTTTCGATGAAAGCAGTTCTCTTCGCGATTTTAATTTCCTTTCCGTCGGTAAAGAAAGAGAAATTAGCCCCGTGAACTTTTTCCTGTATAATGAAAACCTCATCCCCAAAACCCTGCATTCTGATCTGTTCGATCACGCGGGCCTGGTAAGCATTTTCTATAGAGTTATATGTTTTGAAAATCATTTTGTTTTAGTTTTTAATCATTTCTGATTCGTTTTTCTTCATCTGGGTAATATGCCTTTGGGCATGGAGTGAAAGAAAATAAATATATTCATATACATTAATTTTCCCCAGTTCATTCACCGTCATTGTTGTTTTATACAAGAGTCCGTCACCGTTCTTCATTACTTCCAGATATTGTAAACACTGAACATATTGCTGAGTAATCAGGCTTCTGATTTCATCCAGATCTAATTCTCCTTTTGGCTCCATATGTTCCGGTCTTATCCATTCAAAAGCTCCATGCTCACCTACTCTGTCAAAGTTTTCTTTGAAGCTGTAGTTTTCAATTTCAGATTCAAGGTCAAGATTCAAAGAATTTTTCATTGCTTTTTTGGAACCTTTTTCAATAAGGATCAGTAAGTAAAAATTCGTAAGATAAATATGTTCTAAAATCTGTTGAATCGTCCAACCTCCGTTTGAAGGTTGATGATTCAACGTTTTTTTATCTTTTCTGAACCATTCGTCCACCTCACCAAATGTAAGTTTCAGGTGTACTTTTATATCTTGAATATATCTAAAAATGTCCATTACAGTTTTTTAAAGTTTTTTAAAAGGCTAAGAATATTTTCCTTTCCTACCGGATTCATAGAATGACAGTAGAATTTTGGAAGGTCAAGATAATGGTCCATACAATATTCTATCAGCCATTTGGCACAGTCATACCCTGTTCTTTCAACATATTCCTGAGAATCCTGTTTCAGATAGTGCTCATCTGCCAGATCATGGTCAAAAGAAATCATTTCCGGAAGTCCTTTTTCGAGGATTCTGTTGACAAACTGCTCGTAATTCCGAACAATATGCCAGTCATTTCTGAGGAAAATATCTTGTTTGGTATAATGATAAGCCTCAATAGGGTATCTTATATCATCCAGAAATAGTAATCTTTTTGTTTTTTCCATGATTTTATTAATTTATTAAAAACCTGATAATTAAATAATTATTGCGCTAAAAGCTTCCAGCTTCCAGCCTCAGGCTTCTTATCTGCTTAAACCATCATATCAGCACAATTGGAACTGGCGAAGGCATAAGGTTTTGCTTTAAACACATATCCCATTCCCAGAATATATCCCATTGCATCTTTCAATGCTACGTTGGATTTAAAATCGGGATCGGTATTAATGTCTGCGTGTACCTCCATTTCCACACCATAAGTATCCAACACAGAGCAGATCGCGTATGCAATTTCAACAGATTTGTTGACCTCGTTAAGCATTCGCTCCTTGATACTGATACTCTGTATTTCTCTTTCTTTTCTGATAAAGGTAAACGCTCCTTTTCCCTCACGAATAAATACTACTGCTGTAGCATAATTGATGGCATCTCCATATACATGGGAATCTGATCCCACACATACTTTCAGACGGTGTCCGTTTGCCTGTTCGCGGATGATGGCTTCTTCTACCAGCTGTGTGATAGAGTTTTGGAAAAATTTCCCACTCATATTCTGCCATGTTTGTTGTTGCGTTTCCATTTTTTCTACATGTTTTAATTCATAAATGATTGTTGATAATTGATAAATGATCACTAGTTGTCATAATTTCTAACTTCTAGTTTCTAATTTCTATTTTTTGCACTCTGAATCGGACTCGAACCCATACCATCAGTTTTGGAGACTGAGATGCTGCCATTACACTATCAGAGTAAATATTGTTAATTCATTGGGACTCGAACCTAAACTCCAAGAATCAAAATCTTGTGTGCTGCCTATTACACTATGAATCAATTTTATAATTGATCAATGATGATTGATAATTGATGAATTGCTCAGCAATTATTGATCATTGATCTCTTATCATTTATATTTTGTGGAACAGACAGGAATTGAACCTGTACCTTTAGTTTTTCAGACTAACGTGCAGACCTTCTACACCACTCTTCCGGATTGTTATTGATCAATGATAATTGATAATTGATGGATTGCTCAGCAATCGTTTATCATTGATATTTTATCATTTATATTTTGTACGGAAAGAGGGATTCGAACCCCCAAAAGCTTGATCCTAAATCAAGAGTGTCTGCCATTCCACCATTCCCGCAGGTTTTTTATAAGTAATGAGTAATTGGTAATTAGTAATATTTTCTATTTTCATTATTACTTATTGCTCATTCTTATTACTCATATTATGTCTAGGTTTGAGAAAGCTCTGTCTGTTGATAAACTATGCCTGTTAGTGTTTGTAAAGATCTTCTGTGCTTGACAAACCTTTCTCATTTCCTAATGTATTTTGTTTTAAAAAAGTAAAAGGCTGTCCATTTTTATTGACTAAAGATCTTCTGCTCTTGACAGTCCTTTTCTCTTTTCTTCATTTTCTGTGTGAATGGCAACTGGCCAATTTTTTTTAAATCTGAACTTTCATGGTATTAAATCAATTCAATATTGACCAGTTATTCACATCCAGTACTCTATAAGGGAATCGAACCCTTATTTTCTGCTCGAAAGGCAGGCGTCCTCACCGTTAGACGAATAGAGCATTACCCACTGACCAGGAATCGAACCTGAACGACAAGAGTACATTTCCTGCATGCTGCCATTACATTATCAGTGGTTGGGTGGAAGTAGTAGGATTCGAACCTACTCAGCAATGAAGCAACAGATTTTAACTCTATTACTTTCATTTTTTTAAGGAATCGTTCAATTCGTTCCTCATGTCAGTCTGCCCCGACTCTCCAACTTCGGCGTACTTCCGGATTTTTATGAGCAATTAGTAATGAATAATAAGTAATTCCTCATTTTTCCTTTGAAAAAAGAAAAGGCTTGTCTTTATTGAATGTTTAACTAAAGATCTTCTGCGCTCGACAGCCTTTTTCTTTTATTAATAAAGGATATTCTTTGCTATAGATGATAAAAGATCATTGATAAAGATTCTTCTATCTTCTATAGTTTTTTACATTGAGATGGTTATGGGATTCAAACCCACTCAGTTTACACAACGGTTTTGCAGACCGCCCCGACTCTTCCCCTTCGGCGAACCATCAGATTAAAAAATAAAGTCTGTCTTAATTTGTTTGATATAAGAACTTCTGCGCTCGACAAACTTTATTTTTACCTAAAAATTTATAAATGATATTTTTTAATTTCTAATTCATCCGGAGAGAAGAAAAGCCTGTCTGTATTTTTTGTGTTTGGCGTAAAGATCTTCTGCTCTCGACAAACTTTTACTTTTTCTCCTGAAATAATTAACAATTAGTTACCTGCGATTTTGGAAAGACTCGAACTTTCAACTTCCGGTTTAACAGACCGGTGCTCTGCCATTGAGCTACAAAATCATTGTAATTCCGGAAGGACTCGAACCTTCAACCTTCGGTGTATCAGACCGATACTCTAACCACTTGAGCTACGAAATCATTGGTATTCCATAAGGGGATCGAACCCTTGTCGTTCGGTAGAAAGCCGAATGCACTTACCACTATGCTAATGGAACAAATTGTCTGGAAAGCAAGATTCGAACTTGCGACCTCCCGCGTCCAAGACGGGTAAACAACCTCCGTTATCTTTCCAGTTTTGCAGATTCACTTTAAAATCCTTTTCCGAGAGACAGTCGGAACCGAAATTTTTTATGAATCTTTGCGGTCTATGCGAGAATCGAACTCGCAGTGCCCAAGAGACAGTCGGGCAGGTTAGCCATTACCTCAATAGACCTTTTTTTGTGATTCCAAGAGGACTCGAACCTCTAACCCTGGGTTTAGAAAACCCATGCTCTATCCAGTTGAGCTACGGAACCGCATTTTAGTAATCCCAGAAAGATTTGAACTTTCAACCCCCGGTTTAAAAGACCGGTGCTCTAACCCATTGAGCTATGAGATTGTTTTGGCTTGTGAATCATCAATGATCAATTCGCTTTGCTTGTCAATTTTTAATTTCGCAATTCACATTTTTGTAATCTCAGAAGGACTTGAACCTTCAACCTTCGGTGTCGTAAACCGACGCTCTATCCAATTGAGCTATGAGATTTTATATTGGGTATCTCCGGGGATCGAACCCTGTTCTCCGGTTCCACAGACCGGCGCTTTACCAAATAAGCTAAAGAAACCATAAAAAAAAGCGCCTCTTTTCGGGAGGCGCTTCATATATTTTAACGTAAGAGATCATTAGCTGACCCACGTATATAAGCACCTTTTATCCACAATTCCACGATCAAGAATACACGCAACACCTGTCGGTTCCTGTCCGAATAGTCTTGAATATTGATTGAATATGCTGTGTAACTGTTTCATTTTATTTTTGTTTGTTTCTAAATTATTTTTAACTGAATCCTGAAAACCTGTTGCTTTCAATTTTCGGTTGCAAAGTAAATATGAATTTTTGGAATCCGCAAATAAATTTTCAAATTAAATTATTGATAATCAATTAATTACGTTTAAACTTTAGAATAGAGAATTTCTGTCCGCAATATTTTGCGGATATCTTAATTACCTAAATGACTGTCTCTCATCGGGTTGCTTATCACTCTATTTTATCGTATTAAAGTTTCATTGTTTATTAAAAAATTTTCATGTTTATGGTTATTTTTTTTCATTCTAAATAATTTCTGACCTAAAAAACAAAAAAAGCCTCGGTTTTCCGAGGCGTTTCTGTTGTATTTTGTTTAATTTTTTACAAGTTTATAGTAAATAATTTCCAAAGTCAGCACATTTCGCCTCATTCCATATCACCTCATCACGTCCAAATAATCCTTTATTAGAAGGACTTTTGAATAGTTCCGCATTGATATGTGCTCTTTGTATTGTCATAATTTTCTGGTGCAAAGATAAATCTTTTTGGTATCATTTTTATAATATTTACAATTTCTGGAAGGTTTTATATACGCAAAGGCGCAAAATAATATCAAAAAATTGTGCTTTAAGGCGCGAGGATTTTATCTCCGATAAAATTTAATACTGCTAATTAATATTGCTAAATAATGCAATTAATTAATAAGCTAACCTTGTTGAAAATCTTTGATTTTTTTTTGCGACTTAAAAAAATTATAGATAAAACTTATAAAACCTTTGCGTCTTTGCAATTTTTCAACAAAAATAGAATTGTTAAGTTATCTTTTATTTCAAGAGTTTCTTATCTTTATGGATCAATTACAATTGATTTGATGAAGCGGATGATATTTCTTTTCCAAAGAGAAATTTTTCTTTAATTTTTAAATTCTTCAATCTTTAAATATTTAATTCCTGAACATCTTATTTCTTCCTGTTTTGAATCTTGAGATATCTTTCAAAATCACCTCATCATCAGGATTAAAAAACTTCAGTTCATTCACAATTTCGGATCGGGTGCTTACTTTTTCAGCAATGATTTCATAAGCTATATTTCTTGTAACGGTATGGAGTTTCGGATCTTTCTTGAATTCATATTTCATAACGTCCAGATACGTGATTTTTTTGTGAGCCGGAGCTTTTTCATATAAATTCTGTATTTCAGACTCCAACTTTTTAATATCAAAAATATTGGAGAAATAATTATTCAAACAGTTGAAGGCATCTTTATCTTCTTCCCATCCTTTCAGTAAAACTTTTTGAGCCTCTTCTATTTTTTCCATTTTTCTGCGGTATACCAAAGAAGCTTTTACCATCTGACTGTTTTTCACATAATCATCAGCAACCATTTGATAATAGTGATGAGCGTTTTTAAGATCGTTGATTTCTTTATAGAGATCTCCTACTTTTTCTTTCTGCTCCATTTCTTTATAAAGATCAATGGCCTTTTTATGTTGCTTTGCTTTTTCATAACAAACGGCAGCATCGGATTTATTGTTCAGTTTTTTTAGGTATACTACTGCTGCTTCATTGTAGAGCTCACCATTTTCTAATGTTTTTGCTCCTCTGTAGTTATCCTGAAGGAGATTCATATAAACTCTCGCAGCTTTTTTATAATCTTTTTCAGCAATGTATTTTTCAGCTAGCTCTTCATATTTGCTCCGGATTCTGTCAAAAAGTGAGTTTTCCAGATAGAAACTACTGCTCCCACTGCCTTTTCTTCCTGCTGAATTTCTGTTGTTTTGTTCTTTATCTTTTAAGGAAGTGATCACAATGAGGATAATAAACGCCACAATTAAGAAAATACCCAATGTTCCTGCCACACTCCAGAAACTTTCATGGAATAGCTGGGCAACAATTCCGATAATCTTAAACATCGCCAGCAGCACGAATGCCGCCATAAATTTGTCTATAAATTTCTGTCTATTCATCATCATCGGATTTTAAAATAGTTTTATCTTCTCTGAAAAGACGATAAAGAAGTAACATCACAGCTATCACAAGTACCCATACAAACCAATTGTATCCGAACATTTTCACCAGTGGATAAAATAGATACACAAGCATAACCACAAGGATTGTTATTAAAATAAATTTAATCCATGCCGGTACATTATCTCCACCAAGATGTAATGATTTATTTTTAAAGAGAAACGAATACAATCCTACTCCGGCAATCATGAGAATAACCATGTACAGAATATCTGAAACCGGAGCCTTTTTCTCTAGCGGAGTACCTTCTGTACCCAGGCCTTTTACTTTCGATTTGTCTATGGAAGCAGAAGAAGGGTCCACAATATCCAATGTCCCGTAAAGTTTACCAAGTGAATCTGCCATTAAAGCCTTCCTCCTTTTCAGGAGATATTTTACCACATCACCGTTCACAGGTTTTCCTTTGGTATACTGTTTCAGAGAGTCTGAAATTTTGCGTTCTAGCTTTTCAGTTTTTTCTTCAATATGTTTTGTAATTATCTTAGTGTAAATGGTTTTTAATGAATCTCGGCTCTGTTTTTCTTTATTCACAAGCTTACTGATATCTCTTCCTATTTCACTTACCTCTCTGCCACCTGCTTTTTTATAGTTTTCTTTGTCTTCTTTTGTTTTGGATTCTATAATTCCCGCATGAATAAGTTCTTGGGACAATCCTTTTCTCTCCTGATGATACATTGAATCTATCTTAAGATCAATTTCCGACGTTCCGGACTGAAAAGCAATCATATCAGAAGGTGCCTTTACTTCATTGTTTACAATAGTTCCTGATGAATTATTATGTTCTTCCTGCTCTGAATTTATTTTATCTGAAGGCAGTGCAATCTTTAAAACAATAGCTACAATAATAAGCGCCCAGAATGCTCTACGAAAATTCCTTGTTCCTGTACTTTCTGTTTTCCCACCTGAACCTCCGCCAAATAATCCTTCCAGCCAGGTAAACTTACCAAAGCCGTCTCCTCGGGAAGTTCCCATAACATCCAGAGAAATGCCCAATTCTACAGCTCTTTCAGGGTATTTTTCAATATACTGTAAATATTTCTCTATTTCTTTTTTATTCCCGGCCATTACTTTTTTAAGGTCAAACGGCAGGCTGTTCATCCATTCTTCTTCGGTTTGTTTTGGTTGTAATGCTTCCATGACTTTTTCATCATCTATTTCAACCGTATAGCTTTCTATTTTTTGAGGAATTGAAATGCCCTTCAGAGGTTTTGTGATGCTTTCATCTATCGTTCCGGGCTGTTGAATCAGAGCAATCCAGTCAATTTCTTCAGACAGCTTTACCAATCCGAATTCAGGATGCATAATCAGAAAACGGGAATCAAGCTGTGCCCAGTCTTCCGGATTTATTTTGGGATAAAAAGTTGTATTTTCAGGAATGAAAAGCCTGTCGTCCACATTTTGAAAGTAAGCATTTCTGCCTATTTCCTGTGGAACATGGTCATTAAAAACCAGAAAACAACCATACATCACATTGGGAGTATCCGCCGGAATAGCATAAGACCTGACCTGGTTCAAACTGATTCCAAGGATTTCCATTTCCTGAAGCCATACCACAGGTGAAGAGCCTCTGATCAAAAGTCCTTTTTGGGGAAAATTATTTTTCGGGAAAGGTTTTATTCTAAGCTCCATAATCCAAAATCTGTTCTATAAACGGCTTTAAAAACCTGTCACACATATCATCCATGGTTCTTACTTTCAACAGGGCGTGCTCCGGAAGATAATATTCTGATCCTCCAAATTCCGTATAAGTTGCCAGTGATAGAAAGCCTCCCAAAGTAGAGGGAATAAAGAATTCTTCAATGCTTTTATTACTGCTTCTGAATGTCAGCATTCCCCGTGAATCGGTAATAATTTCACTTCCATCCGGAAATGTAAATTTATTTTTATTCTGCTCTGCGAAAATTTTAATATCATATTTATTTTTGGAAAAATCCAAGGTGTTTTCAGAAGCACTGTATAATTCATTTCCTGAAACAACCAGATTTTGAAAGGTGTTGATTCCGATCTTATTGAAATTATTAACAATTCTCAACCCGCTTCCCTGCAATTTTGCCACTTCGGCTTCTGCTTTTATGGTATTTTTTTCAAATTCTTTTTCTTTTCCGGTAATAGGTTCTATAGAAATGTTCCCATCCATATTGATTTTATAATGGGTAGCATTGTCAGGGTGATGCAGATAAAAATTTCGGCCAAAATAAATCAGTATATAAGATTCCGGAATATTCATCCCTGTAAGATTCTGCTCAGAATATTCTCCAGTATTAAGATTAAGCTTTGAAATCAGTTTCTGATCAGACTGATACTGGCACAGAATAAACTGCTGCTGCCTGTTTTTTGCAAGGGCAAACTGTCCTTTGGGTTTTATGGAAATTTGATCAAACAGTACTTCACAGCCATGATGTGTTTTATAATAATCATAGGAATGTCTGTCATAATAATTATCGGAAAGATAAGTTTTCAGCAATTGTTTTTTTGAACTCAGAATGAAAAATTCGCCTTCATATAAGAATTTGGCAATCTTATTAACGGGTGTTGGGAATAAGATCGGATAGTTTTGCGGAAGATCTGTTTTCTTTCCATTAAAGTTCTGAGCAGATTGTTTTTGCTGCGGCGGATTGGCCCACATCTCCTGCAATGGAAGTTTTATTTTCTGAATATGTTTTCTTGCTCCTTTATGATGTTTATAAAAATTAATTTCACCATCTGAAGCTGTTGTCACCAAAAACTTCAGTTTATCCCTGTTCTGATATACAACCCGCTGAATTTTCTCATCATCCATATTGTCCTGATGGGTAATGAAGAAAACTTCAATATCTTTTTGTGAATGGTGCTCATTAAAAAAATTTTCCAACACTTCTGAAACTTCCAGCACAGGACTTACCTGATTGAGGTTTTCCACCACTTCTTCCACTTTGTTAAGTGCAATGGGCAGGTTTGTCTGGCCTAATGCAAAAACTTTACATTCGGAATGGGCTTTCGGATGTTTGATAATGGCTATTGCAGAAGCATAAGCCAATACTTTCGGGGTCCCCCAGTTTCTGAGGGAAGTATCAATCAGGATAATTCTTTCAAAAATATTTTCTTCAGGGGGAATTTCTCTTTGAATATAAAGGGCTTCATTATTTGCCACACGATTCATGAAAACATCATCTTCATTGGCAAATTCGGTGAGAAGCATTCTGTGAAAATCACCTTTATTGGTCATATCAGAAATCCCTCCAATGGGCTGTTCACCTGGAGAAAGATGACGCATTGGAATCTTCAGCCCGCTCCATATTCTTTTAATGAGGCTTCCTACCTGGAAGGTCTTGGGTTCATCAATTAATTCTTTGATAAAATCTTTATCCGTATTGGCCGTTGTTTCTTCTTCTACCACTTCATCTTCAAGCTCTGGCTCGTCAATCAAACCTTTCATGGCATCAATGATGGATTGTACGGTTGGAAACTTTTCGTTCAGATCCAAAGCACTCAGATCTTTTTTCAAAGCTAATGAATCAGCATCTTTTTTTTCTGCGCTTATGGCAAGCTCATGAGGTCTTTTATAGTAGATTTTTAGACTAACCTCTGCCTGAAGGATTGCTACTCTGTTATAACCATTATTAAATAAAGTCAGCAGCAGTACAATTCTGTTTTGTTTCTGTTTATAAATTTTGGGAAGGGATTCTATTTTTTCAAGAAATTCAATTTGTTTTTCCGCATTGAACTCAAAATCTTCTCCGCTGTAAAAATCTACTGTACGTCTCAACGGGCCGGAAAAATCTGTATAACCATCCTGCATGGCATACAAAACCATAAGCAATGCTCCAAACGGAGGCCATCCCTGCGGCTGAAGTTCTTTCAGAATCTCCATTACATAAAGCCTGTAAGCAATTGCTCCCACTCCGGGGATGGAGAGGAGATTATTTTCATGATAACCGGAGTCACCGGGAACATCTTCATCCGTTTTCCATTCCCAAAAGTAGTTTTCATAGGACTGGAAATAAGTCTTTAATTCCATTCTCTTGATTTTTCGGTAAGACGGAATGAGCTTACGGACAATGGACGGAAATCAGTATCTTTTATTAAAATACTATTTCCATTTTCATCCCATAACAACCATCCTTCAAGCTCTTTATTATATTTCTGCTGCAACAGCATACTTACATTTTTAAATTCAAAATCCAGACCGGCAGGCAGCAGATGTTTATCTTTGGTCCAATAGGCTTTTCCGGGAAAGCTTAATAATGGAACACCTATAAACAGAGCTTTATCTCCCAATAACGTCCATTGTATTTTTTCCAGTTTAAACTTAGGCAAAGTGACGATAGTTTCTTTAATATCAGCAATGTTGCTGAGCAGAGCAATTACCGTCTGTTCTTCATCACTTTCTTTCAGTTTTATCTGAATCTGTTCCTGAATTCCAAAATAGTTTTGGTTCGAAGGAGGAAGACGAAGCTGTAATGCCTTGTCTATGGGAATCCAAAGCAATGCTGTTCTCATTTTTTTACTGGGAACTAAAGCATCTTTTCTGAATAAAAGTCCATCACGAAGTTCATATAAAATAAAATCCGGCAATTGTTGTATTTCGGAAGCTACCGCCTGTTCATCCGTAAATCCTTTCAACCAGATTGTTTCATCATCTACAGCAATCTGAACGTTTTTCCAGTCTCGGATTGAGCCCAGAAAATCTTCATCTACCCGGGGAATTTCTGCCCGGAATTCTTTTAAACACTTTGAAGAATCTTCTGCCATAAGCTTTCAATTTCTTGCTGAATATATTGTTTCTGATCCGGATTTCTGATCCACTCACAACGGGTCTGCAGATATCTCAGTTTGTCTTTTATTACGTTTTGTTCTTCAAAACTCAGTATTCCTTCATTCCATTTTTCCACCA
The DNA here is from genome assembly GCF_965111995.1 of Chryseobacterium sp. Marseille-Q8038. NCBI lineage: Bacteria > Pseudomonadati > Bacteroidota > Flavobacteriia > Flavobacteriales > Weeksellaceae > Chryseobacterium > Chryseobacterium sp. Marseille-Q8038. The sequence continues at coordinate 2,843,304 of NZ_CBCOPN010000001.1, forward strand.
GAATCTTCACATCTTTCATCACTTCTTCCGGATTGGGAGTTTTGTTATGCATTGCCTGTGGATGGGAATCCGGATGATCATCTTTCTCAATCGTTCTGTTGATAATTCCTTCCAGAATTTCAATCTGTTCTTCTGTATCCCAGATATGTTTCAACACCCATAAATCAGAAAGTACGGCTTCTGTTCTCCCACAGATCAGGGCACTTGCGGCAATCAGGTTCTGAAGTTTTACGGCTCTACGGTCTGAAATAGCAATCCCTGTATTTCTAAGACTCATAATGGTATTCAGATATACTTCATAAATGGGTTTAAGGTCTATTGTCCGGCATAAGCTCTGGAGCTGCCTGATTTCATCGGCATGGATTTCCGGAACTTCTGTTTCTTCATCATTCTCCAGCTTTCTTCCGGCTAAAAGTACCTGTTGTAAAAGTTCGGGATTTACATAGTCTACATTAATTCTTACCAGAAAACGGTCAAATAATGCATTCAGTGCTTCATCTTCAGGAAGAACGTTACTTGCTCCTACAAACATCAATGCTGGTAAGCGTTTTGTTTCTTTTCCTCTTTTAAAGATCTTCTCGTTGAGGGCTGTCAGAAGTGAATTCAAAATTGCAGAATTGGCATTAAAGATCTCATCCAGAAAGACCATTGAAGCTTCGGGCATCATTCCTTCCGTGTTGGTCAGAAGTTCTCCTTCTTTCAGTTTTCTGATATCAAAGGGTCCGAAAATTTCGTTCGGTTCTGTAAAACGGGTTAGCAGATATTCAAAATTTTTGCCGTCTTTTACTGTTTTAGCCAGAGTTCTGACAATCGCAGATTTTGCGGTCCCCGGAGGCCCGTATAAAAAGGCATTCTCTCTTGCCAAAAGGCATATTCCCAAAAGATCTACGACATCATTTTTACCTACAAAAGTATCTTTTACGTAGTTAAGGACTGTATTAAGCTGATTTATATTCTGATTCATTGATTTAAAAAATTAAAATTTCCACCACTTTTTCTTCTCGGATTTCTGTTCTTCTTTATTTTCTACCTCTTCATTTCTTTTGCTGAATGAAAAAGCCAGTCTCTGGTAAGGATCTTTAATATCGAAGTATAGCTGCGTTCCATCATCCAGTGTAAGGACATCCATCATCTTATTTCCCTCCTTGATCAGACTTTGTGAAACATCGTGTTTATTAAAATGCTGCCTGATCAGATCTCTTTCATCGGAAATTCTTGTGATAATATAGGGAGAATCTTTGGTTCCGTCACCTGTTTTTTCAAGGCATTCAAAAATAAGCTGTGCTATTGTCATTTCAATATTCCTGCCTTTTTCATCACCCAATTCTTTGTAAGCAAAATACTTATAAATATGTGCCCTTGGGCTCAGCAGAATATTGACATTGGTATATTGTACAACCTCTTCAAATTTCCCTTCATTCAGTAAATCCTGCATGTTTTCAATATCATCCGAATAGGGATCGTATTCCGGATCACTGAGTACCATTTCACGGCATTTCAGGAAAGTTTCTTTGGTTGGATCGGTTAAAAATTCAAATACTTTCTCATAGGTTTTCATTATGGTCTTCGGTTATAGTTTTTAGTTCTCGCCAGAAGGCATCTTTGTGCATTCCGAATTCGGCTATTAGTAGTTTATTAATGAATGGAATTTCTGCCAGTTTATAATCTTTTTTTTCAACAATTCTTTCCAGATATAACTTCCGGTAGGTACTGTCTTTTAATTCTTCCTTCCAGTTCACATTCTTCAGGTTAAGATCATATCCTATTCCGGAATAGTGAAACCGGGTCAGAATATCTTCCAGCATGGCAAGTAAAGGGTCTTCAGGATCTACAGAGTTTAAAGCAACAATCACTGGCGGTAAAAACCTTAACGATAAGTCTGCGGATAAAATAGAAGAAGTATCCCGGGTTCCTTTAAATCCGGGAATAAGATTTTCAATATTTTTTTCTGTATTTTCTCTGATGAGATAAAGCTGTGCACTGTAATAGAGTACTTTTGCAGCCCATACGGCAGCATCTTTGTTATAAGTCAGTTGATCGGATAGAAACTCAAGTCTTTCTTTTTCGAATTCTGTTTCAAAATAATCTCCTGCATCCGCCTCTTCCTGAGGGGAAATTTTCTGTAAGCTTGAAAAAAGAGTAATACATTCTTCCTTACGAAGCAAAAAGATCGTGTCTAAAAACGGTGACTTGGTTTCCATGATCTAACAAAAATAAAATTATTTCGTTGAGAATAAAATTTTTGTGAAGAAGATTGATGTTAAATGTGGAATTAAAGTGTTGGAAAACGCAAAGGCGCTAAGATGATATGCATTATGATGTTTTTAAGGCACTAGAAAATCTAAGATTTTCAGCAATACCGAAACCTTTATCAGGAACTTTTTACGCCTGTGCGTTTTCCAACCTATATGAGATTGCTTCGTCGCTAAAGCTCCTCGCAATGACGGTTTAGGCTACGATTTCAATGATATTATTTTCAGGATCAAGGATTACGCTTTCATAATAGCCGTCTCCCGTTGTACGTGGCTCTCCTGCAATTTGGTATCCATCATTTCTCAACATTTCTGTAAGCTCATCCACTTTTTGTTCACTGGCTACGGAAAATGCAAGATGAATGATTCCATACTGCTGGGATTCATAAGAGTTTTCGCTTTCCTTAATATCCGGTCTGGTCATGATTTCAAGACGGCAGCCATTCTCAAAACTTAAAAAGTAGGATTGAAAATTTTTAACAGGATTATGGTATTTTTCATTGGAAACCGCTCCAAAATACTTCTGATAGAACGCTCTTGATCTTTCAAGGTCTTTCACCCAAATGGCAATATGCTCTATTTTCATTTTTAAAATTTTAATTATTTAATTCCTGCAAATGTAACCGTCCTGTTTCTACAATACCTGCTCCCAATTATTCTTTTATTGTTCTGTATTTGCCAGGTTATGTTTTGGATTATACAAAAGACTTTATCTCAAATCCTATTTAAAGCATTTATTGATAACATCTTATGTATTCTATTGATAGGAGAAGCCTTCATTGTTTCCATTATCGCAATCACGGAGACAATCTAAAAGTTATTATCTTTGCTCCATTCAAAATAACATTATGAGTATTCACATCAGTGCAAAAAAAGGAGAAATTGCTAAAGTAGTATTGCAGCCGGGGGATCCGCTTCGTGCACAGTATATTGCTGAAAATTATTTAGAAAATGCTAAACTGGTAAGCAAAACCAGAGGAATTTTTTATTATACAGGTCTTTATAAGGGTAAAGAAATCACTGTAGGAGCAAGTGGAATGGGATTCCCAAGTATCGGAATTTATTCTTTTGAATTGTTTACAGAGTACGAAGTAGATACGATCATCAGAATCGGGACTTGTGGTGCTTACAACACAGATCTTAAACTTTTTGATATTTTAAATATTGATAAAGCAGCCAGCGAAAGTACTTACGCCAAATATGCATGGGGAATTGAAGATGAAATCCTTTCTCACCAGGGGAATATCTTTACCACCATCAATGAAACGGCTAAAGAATTATCATTAAATGCTAAAGCCATCAATATCCACAGTAGTGATATTTTCTATAGAAAAGATCCTGCTACTCCGGAAATTGCTACAAAATACAACTGTCCTGCAGTAGAAATGGAAGCTTTCGGTTTATTCGCCAATGCTCAACATTTAGGAAAAAATGCAGCGACTATTCTTACGGTAACGGATATTATCCCAACCCATGAGAAAATTTCTGCTGACGAAAGAGAAAAAGCGTTGAATCCAATGATGGAGCTGGCTTTGGAATCGGCAATCAAGAGTTTATAAGACCGAAAGAGCAAATTCGCTATAAAAAAAGAGCTTTACTTTATCAGTAGAGCTCTTTTTTATAGTTTGAAAAAATTTCTGGCGGTTTCTGTAGTCTCATCCGCCACCTCAGAAATACTGATCCTCTTCAGATGGGTAACCGTTTGGGCTACGTAAGGTAAAAAGGATGGTTCATTCCGTCTGTTCTGCATTCTGGGCATATTTTTCGGAAGCATAAAAGGAGCATCTGTCTCAATCATCATCCTGTCGAGAGGAACATATTTTATAACATCTTCCAGGTGTTTAAATCTTTTTTCATCACTGATTGCGCCTGTGAATCCTAAATAAAATCCCTTGTCCAGATAAATTTTCGCTTCATTCAATGTTCCGGTAAAGCAATGTACAACGGCTTCGGGTAATTGGGAAAGGTACTCTTCTGTGATCTCATTAAACCTTTTAAATGCAGATCTTTCATGAAGAAAAAGCGGTTTATCAACTTCTATTGCAAGCTCCAGCTGAGCTTTGTAACATCTTTCCTGAATGGGTCTCGGAGAAAAATCCCGATCAAAATCAAGTCCGCACTCACCTACTGAAATCACATGATCTTGTTTCAATAATTTCCTGAGTTCACCGATACTTTCACCATTAAATGATTTGGCATCATGAGGATGAATTCCAGCTGTTGAAAATAGAATTTCCGGATATTCCTCTGCAATTTCTGCAGATTCTTTGCTACCTCTTACGCTGGTTCCGGTGAGAATCATATGTTCTATACCCTGATCCAAAGCGCGGTTGATAATTTCTTCGTGTTCATTATAGAACTGTTTATTGGTCAGATTAATGCCAATATCAATGTATGTGTTCATTTGTTTAATTTTTATTATATATTATTTTGAATATAAAATGGAGGCTGACAGAATTCTGTTTAAAATTTTTGGTCTGATTGATTCATAACTTCTATTTTCTGCAAAACTAGAAATATGGTACGTAATGTTTTTACGTAGAAAAAAGGGTAAGAAAATCTGCTTGATTTGCAAAATCTACAAGAGTTTTTATTTTTCCCACAGATTTCACAGATGACACAGATGTTTATGCTTTATTTATTCATTGATAAATTTTTCGAGAAAGCCTATCAGTTTTGTTCCACCATGGCTCCATCGGATACCGTGGCCTTCTTTTTCCCGGACTTCAAAAACCAGTTCATGTTTGTAGTGGAAGAAAACATTCCACCAGGTTTTATTTTCAAGAATATTATGGATTTTCGCCATTACTTTCTCCTGTTTCTGCTGATTATTTCCTTTGATCTCACCCCAGAAATCGTCATCCATTCTCCCGATGTGCTTCTCCCAGGCTCTCTGTGCAATAGTAATTTCATTATTAAATGGCTCCTTACAGGCATTGATCAACATTGATTTCAACGGAGGAATTCCATTTTCATCACGAATACTTGCAGAGGTTAATCTTTGACCTAAGATATTCAGCCAATGTTCAAACGGAATGGCTTCCAGAAGTTTTGCTTTCACCTCATCGGAATGGTTACTTTCAAGAATGGTAATAAATTGTTCAAAGCTTTCCTGTCTGTTGATCTTTATTTCTTCGTTAAAATAAGGGAAGTTCCATTCCAAGGCATTTTCCTTGAATCTGTATATATTTTTTTCCAGGTTTTCCAGATGTTCTTTTACTAAAACGGATTGATATTGATCTTTCCAGGCTTCGGAAAATAGGGAAATATAAGGTTCAAACAGATTCATACTTATTTCGTTTTGATGAGGTTAACAGAAATATTTTCTTCTGTAATCAAATATCCAATCAGATTAAACCATTCTTTACAGTGATCCAGAATCCAGGCATCTGAGGAAATGATGAGTTCCGAACTTTCCGCCAAAAATTTATCGGGATTGTATTGCAGGTCTGCTTCCCAATTGAGCTGGTGCTGCTCAGCAAACTCAAGAATACTCTGTTTGATTCTTCCGCTGTTGGAAACCGGCTTATCAAAGATCCATACCAATTTCTGAATCTGGTTTTTTTGATGAAAAGCAGCCACCAATTCCATTGCTTTCAAGGTCTGATTAACTCTTTTATAAGTGCCATGAACTCCGGAAAGATCACGGATACAGCCATCCAAACCTTCAAAAATATAGGCTTCCGAAAGCAGACTTTCCAGCAAGATCAGAACATTAAAACCGTCAAGATAAATTGTTTTTCCATTTAAATCAGATGCTTCTAAGTGTTTCAATTCTCTGTTGTGAAGCTGTACAGCAGATGCGGATGCTCCACGCAGAGCCTGTATCTGGCGGGTTTTCAATCTATATCTGTTACCCACAAGATCAGAAGCTGCTTTTTCCGGATACTCTCTGGTCAGCAGATACTTCATATCTTCAACAGCCAGTTTCAGCTTATTGATCTGTTTCTCCGAGCCGAAAAGGGTATTATCGCCGGTATTTTTTCCGCGGTTTCTGTTATTCATACTCAAAAATAGAATTTTTGGTGAGTTTTATGGCAGAAAATTTATTTTATTGGTGAAAGTCAGCAACCATAACCACCCCGTCACAAATTCTTTGAATTTTTGCCACCCCTCCAGAGGAGGGGAATTAAGTACCACTTTTAGCGGCATTTGTTAACAATATCATTTTTCTCATTCTGAATCGGAATCTGTTATGTTTTCTACAACAAAAGAGATATTTTATACAACGCATTGATATTTATTAGGAATAAGTTTGCAAAGACTTAAAAAATACCCTTATGAATACCCTGAAAAAATTATGTTATCTGTCTGCAGCTGTTTTGTTGTCAGCATCTTTCGTTTCATGTTCAAATGATGACGATGAAATTATTATTGAACAGCAGACTCCCTCACAGACATTGTCTTCTACTCCATGGGAAACGACAGGAGCTAAAGATAAAAACGGAAATAGTGTAGCCCTTACAGATGCCAGTGTTGCCGGATATGTAGGTTTTGCTTATTTCAAAGCAGATGGGAAGTTTGCCATTTACAATCTTACGGATGTGTTGAGATCTATGGGAACATGGTCTGTAGATGCACAGGGAAAAACCAGAACTATTGCAGCATTGAATCCGGATGGAACTACTATTTTCACCCGTGATGTTGAAATTCTTGTTTTAAATAAAAATGAATTTACCTACAGAATTCGTCCCAACTCCAGCGATCCGTCTGTTTATTATGATATCATCCATACGAAAACTGCTCATGCAGAACCCACCAACGGACAGCTTACCCTGGCTTCCACTCCATGGGAAACAACAGGTGCGAAAGATAAAAGTGGTAATAGTATAGCGTTAACTGATGCTAGTGTATCCGGATTTGTAGGCTATTCTTATTTCAAAGCTAACGGAACTTTTAAAATTTTTGGATTGAATGATGTGTTGAGGTCTGAAGGAACCTGGTCTATTTCTCCGGATGGAAAAAAAAGAACCCTTACCACTCCTACTTTTACTCGTGTTGTAGATATTCTGGTTCTGAACGAAACTACGTTTACTTATAGAATTACCCCTGACGCAGCCAACCCAGCAGTATTTTACGATATTATACATACTAAGGTCAACCATAAGGAGCCTTTGTAATGATTATTTTTTTGATAAGAAGGAAAAACCTGCTCATCACTGAGCAGGTTTTTTAATTTTAAATATATTCTTCCCACCACTTTTTCCAGGTGATTGTTCCCAGCTGATCTAAGTTTACTTTTTCTCCGATCACAGGAAGTGTTATTGGAATATTGTTTTCTTCTGCATGTTTCGACGCAAGCTCCAAAGGTTCATACCAGGTATGCTGCGCCAGCTTGAATTTGGAGTTGTGTACCGGAATAAAGTTTTTGGCTTTCAGTTCTTTTATTTCTGTCATCAACTGATCCGGCAAAGTATGAATGTAAGGCCATTTTTCATTGTATTGCCCGGTTTCCATGATGGCTAAATCAAATGGTCCATATTGTTCTCCAATTGGTGTAAAGTGATTTCCATAACCGCTGTCACCACCTAAAAACAGATTTTTCGTTGGAGTTTTTAAAACAAAGGAAGTCCATAGTGAAATATTACGGTTCAGTAATCTTCCGGAAAAATGTCTTGCCGGAGTGAGGGTAACTCTGAAACCTTCTGCAATGTCTATACTTTCCCACCAGTTTTTTTCGATGATTCTGTCAAAATTCCAGCCCCAGGATTCAAAGTGCTGCCCGGTTCCCAATCCGCAAATAACTTTACCTACTTTATCTTTTAATTCCTGAACAGTTTTATAATCCAGATGGTCCCAATGGTCATGTGAAATAAGCAGGAAGTCTATATCCGGCATATGTTCCGGTTTATAATAATCGGCTCCCTGAAAAGCCTTTATAGAACCTGGCATGGGGGAAGCATTTCCACTGAAAACAGGATCTATCAGAAATTTCTTTCCATCCACCTGTATGAAATAGGAACTATGCCCAAACCACACCAGTACATTTTCATCAGGCTTAAGATTTTTGAGATCAGTTACTACAAAAGGAAGAGCTTTCTTTGGTGATGTATTTTCTACCTTGCAAAGGCTTTGCAGAAGTAGTTTGGTCATACTTTCTCCTTCTAATAATGCAGGTGTTGTCAATATATTCTGAAATCTTCCGTTGAGATAATTGGGAAGTGTACTGAAATATTCTTTTCTTTTTTCATCGGGAAACTGTCCGAGCTGTTTTTTCAAATTCTTCATTCACTTAATTTTAAATCCAGCATTAGTTTCTAAAGAAATACTCTCTATCTTATTGGCTGGCCAACCTTAATATAAAATAAATATAAGCATAAGATTTTGAGATGGGAAAATAAAATTGAAGGGAGGTGGAAATTTTAATCCTCCATCATCTGATGAGGTCTATTCTTAAAAAAGCCATTTAACCAGTCCCAACATAATAATTCCTAATACTGTACAGCATACGATCAATATTGCAAAAGTCTGCGCAAATGCTGTCCAATACTTTTTTTTATCAAATGTAAAATCAACAGGATTGATATAGTAGACATCATAAACCATGGGATCAATGTGCAAATCCGGTCTGAAGTACACAATTCCCTGAATATATCTTCTTCGTAAGGCTTTTAAATTTCCAATATAAGAACTGTAGCCTGCTTCTATTCCATCAAAATCCACTTCTGCTACTGAGCCACCATCATTTACCCACAATACATAGATTTTGTTTCTTGGGGTAATGCTTACATCATATTCATCTGAAAAGCAATATTTTTTCAGGTTCTGATAAAGGACATGATCTGTTGTTCCATCTGCTCTTTTATAATGAATTCCCTGATCATCAACCCTTATCTTTCTAACCACTCTTTTTCTGATTTTCTTCTGATAAAGAAAGAAACGATATAAACCGAATGCAAGAGCCGGATAATATAGTATTGCTATGACAACAAATAGTACCACTTTATCGCTAATCACAACAGGCAATCCCAATATCAACAGAAAGGCGGCCAACAATAAAAGCATCCCAAAAATCCTGGTCAGCCAGGTCATGAACCACCATGTTTTAGAAACTAATGGTAAAAAATCTTTTCTTATATCCTCTTGCATCTGTTCAAGATACAAAAAAAGGGAATAATATAAAAGAGCCACAGTGGCACACCATGACTCTTTTTACTTAATTGAAAATAAAATATGTTTATTGAAACTATGAAATTGTATAGGTTTTTTCCGTTGTCGTATTGTAAGTATCGGAGATCACATTGTCTACAAATCTCCATTCTGCCACAGAACTGCCAGCAGTAAATTTCACATGCAGATATCCTCTTTTGTAGAGATTGGCATATTCCAGATCATCAATCAGCAATGAAAATGCCTGGGCCAGTTCTATTGCTTTTGTAGGATCTGAGCTTATTCCCAGATATCCTTCAAGGCCAGGAGAAGAAACGGAACTGCAGGCTAATTCTGTTCCGATGAATTTACCCTGAGCATCGGTCAGCTTTCCTAACCATGCATTGTGAGTATCTCCAGCCAATACCACTACATTTTTTCCCGCGAGAAGAGAATAAAGCTGTTCTCTTTCCATGAAATATCCATCCCATGCATCTAAATTATAAGGCAGAGTTGTTGTAATTCTGGCAATTTCCTGGGCCGTTAATGTAGGATCCTGCTGTTTGTATCTTGTTTTAAGAATAATCAGTTGTGTGATGGTATTCTGAAGTGCCTGCATCGTAGCCGGCTGTGCGCTTCCATGTTGTTTTATTTCTGCTAAAATCTGATTCAAAAGCATCAATAATTCAGCTGGAACCATCATTTTAGTCATTAAAATCTGCTGTCCAAGCACTTTCCACTTTGCCGTATCACCATTGATCTGCGAGCTCAGCCATGACATCTGCTCATTTCCGATCAGTTTTCTGCTGGTGCTTAAGAAATCAGTTTTGAACTGTAGCTGATTAAAATTTCCCGTGTTATCAAGATAATCCGAATATTCCATCTGTTTATCTCTTGCAATCACTCTCGTATCCATCATGTAAAGGGAAACAATATTTCCGAAGTTGAAACTTCTGTAAATTCTCATGTCCTTCCCTGTTTTAAGAGGAATATATTCACTGTATGCCTGGAAAGCGGCCATTTTTCTTGCCTGAAAATCTCCTTCATTAGGCTGATGGTTTTCTGCTCCGGATTTATAGGTGTCATTGGCAAATTCATGGTCATCCCAAACACAGATGAATGGCTTTTTCTGGTGAAGAAGCTGAAGATTTTTATCGCCTCTGTACTGTCTGTATCGTTCTCTGTAATCGCTGAGGTTAAGAATTTCTTTTGCTGGCTGATGGGCTCTTCCTAATGGGTTGGTGTAAGGATTCGTACCATATTGTCCCGGTGCATATTCATAGATATAATCCCCAAGATGTACCACTACATCAGCTTCCGATTTTGCAATCGCTCCATATACATTAAAAAGCCCTGCAGGAAAATTAGAACAAGATACTACTGCCATCTTCACTTCACTTACTGCATCTGATTTTGAAGGTAAAGTAAGAGTTTCCCCTGTTACACTCACTTCTTTGGTTTTTATATTATAGAATCTGTAGTAATATTTTGTATTGGAAGAAATATTTTGTACATCCACTGCTATTGTAAAGTCATTCACTGCGGCAGCATTGGTCTGCCCTCTTCTTACTACATCTGAAAAGTTGCTGTTTTTACTTATTTCCCATGTAATCTCTGCATCAGTTCCTTTGGAATATCGGGTCCAGATGATGATTCCTGTAGCACTGGGATCAAAACTCGCTACACCGGATTCAAAACCTCCGTTTTTAAGATCATCGGGAGCATTACCATTTTCGGTAAAATCATCGCTGCAGCTTTCAATTAAAGGAGCAATAAAAATTCCTCCGGCTGCTAATAATGAATTTTTGAGAAATCTTCTTCTGTTGAATTGGTTGTTGTTTTCCATCATTACTTTTTTTGCAAAGCAACGGTATCTCAGGAAGAAGGCTGTTAACAGAGTTTTAAATATCTTTTATGGTTTTTTAAACAAATGTTTAATGTTAAGCATAGGAAATTTAGTGTTATAAAATGTCTCTTTTAAAGAAAATAGGAACGGAAATTTGTGTAATTGATTTTCAATTGTTTTAACCCGAAATTGATTTTTCAATCTCTTTAATATAAATAGAAGGAGTAGTTCCCGTTCTTTTCTTAAATGCAATCGAAAATGCCTGTACATTATTATAGCCAATTTCTTCTGCAATAACCGGTAATTTATAAGAACGAAATTTTTTATCTTTTACAAGTTGATCTAAAACATAATCAATCCGTAAATCATTAAGATAAGTTGTGAAATTTTTATCCTTGTGGGTATTAATAATTTCCGACAGATACGCAGTATTGGTTTTTATATTTTTTGCAAGACTTGTTAATGTAATACCATTTTTTAAAAAGTGACGTTTGTTTTCGAAAGTGTCCAGGTCCTTTAGGATAGATTGAGCCACATCTTCAGGAACAGTTTTAATCGTTTTACTTTCACTTTCAACTTTTACCGGTTCATCAGTCTCTATCTGTTGATCATTTTTATTCTGAATGGTTTCAAGGTTTCTTTTTTCAATCAAATGAATCAGATCCTGAGCAATTTTTCGATGTCTTTTCTCAGCTTTCTTCGTTTTGTAATAAAAATATATAAACATCAATAGTATTAATATTAAAATACTAACAGAAGCATATAAAAATGTCTTCTTATTTTTTAATTCGTTTATTATATCTTCTTTTTCTTGTAGAAGATTGGGAGTATCATACTTTTTGTGTAGTTCTGTTGATAAGTACCGAAACTGATCATCAAGCTTTTTGTCAACTTTTAGAAAACGGTCAATATAATAGAGTTGTTTTTCTTTATCCCCAATTTCCCTATAATAATCTATTAGAGAAGTATATACATCTCCTAATTCTGGAAAAGTAACCTCTGTTTCTTTTACGTGAGCATCTATTTGGGTAAAATATTTTATCGTCTCTTGTTTATTATGTAATTCTTCATAACATTTCCCCAGGCTATATAAGACAAAGTTTTGATTGTTATCATTAATACTTGAAAAATAATTATACGCCTTGGTGAGCTCAGCAATAGCGGTTTGATAATTTTTGGTTTTAAGATTCAGTTGACCCGATAAATATAAATATTGATTCATATTATATTTATTCTTTTTCACGAAGGGAGAATGTAATCCTTCCTGAATGAAAAATCTGGCAGAATCAATTTTATTTATTTTAATATAGCAGTAAGCAAGACTTACCCGCATTTGATCATGCTGATATTCATCTGTTATATTTTGGGAGTTTAATAAATAATACCGAAATGTTTTTGCCGCTTCTTTATTGTTTCCCATATAACTATTTAAATAGGCGATATTCATATTGGCATAAGCGATCTGCTTTACATTTTTTTGCCTTTTAGAATATTCTAAACCTAAAATATAATTATCAAGGGCAGCTTTTAAGTTGTCATATTTATAGTATAAATTTCCTTTTATGATAAATGTTCTGGCCGGATATATATCTCCTTTCACATTTTTTGTAATCAAGGCCATACTATCAACATACTTTAAAGCCAATGGAAAATCTTCGGTTAAATGTATAAGGTTATAGCCTTCTGCAGTTTCAAGGATATTTTTTTCTTTTTTTGCTTTTGATAAATAATATCGAGAAATAGCTTTTGCTTCTAACTTTTTATTGGATTCGTCATAAACATTAAACTTATTTTTTAGCTCCTCATAATTCAATAATCTTAAACTATCAATTTTGCTTTGAGTAAAAAAGAGACTACAAAAGAAGGTAAATAAAAGTAGGAATATCTGTTTCATTAATTTTTCTATACTGTACAAAAATATTCTTTTTTTCAAGAAAATACATTATCAATATTTTGATTTTAACTGATTGATCATTATTATTTTATTAACATTTTATAAACGTATATTTATAAATCTATAAATGTTTTATTGGTTAGGTCAAAGAAATATTACTTTCTTTGTGAACTAATAATTTTTAACAAGAACAATCATGAAAAAAGAAAACAAAGGGCAAAAGAAATTGTCTTTAAAAAAAGTACAGATTATGAGGATTAATGATTTAAGAACAATTAAGGGAGGTCTTGGTTATCAACTGGGTCTTGATGACAATGGTGATATTGATCCAAATACTCCCATTAGACAGACAATCAAGCCTTAAATAAATATGAAAAAATTAATATTTGTCATTATTGCAATCTTTTTTGTACTTCCTTTATATGCTCAAAAAACTAATGCAGCACCTTCAAAACCTATTACAGAAAATTATTTTGGAACTAAAATAATAGATGAATATAGAAATCTAGAGGATCTTCAAAACCCCTCGACTACAAATTGGATGCAATCCCAAACAAATTATACAAATTCTATATTAAATCAAATTCCCCAAAAAAACTATTATCTGGAAAAAAGGCTGGAATTTGACAGAAGGCAGGGCTACTCTATATCGGATTTGAAAATTACCAATAATGACAAATATTTTTATTTAAAGAAAAATGGCGATGAAAAGATCGCTAAACTATACTATCGGGATGGTTTCTTAGGTAAAGAAATATTACTATATGATCCTGTGATGTATAAAGAGAAAGATGGAAACCATTCTTTTGTTATCAATTACATCAGCCCAAGCTGGGACGCTAGCAAAATAGCAGTTTCAATGTCTGAAAAGGGAAAAGAAGTGTCAGAAGTAATCATTATGGATGTAAAAACCAAATACGTTCATCCTGAAATCATTACCAACTCCGCTCCAGCCACTTTCGATGGAATAAAATGGACGGATGACAATACCGGATTTATCTATGTGGAATTTTCTACAACCGACCCAACATCTCAGAATTTTTATAAAAATACGAAAACGGTATTCTATAAAATAGGAACTGATCCCAATACTTCTATAGACGTTTTTTCGGCTAAGAATAATCCAGATTTGCATATTACCGAAGATCAGTTTCCCATAATTTTAGACTATAACATCGAGGATCAATATTATATCGGGATGTTAGTCGATTTCCAATCTTACAGAAAAACATTTATCATCAGTAAGCAGGATTTATTATCAGGTAAAAAAAATTGGAAATTATTTTCCAATCCGGACGATAAAGTAAAGAGTTTAGATTTTCAAAAAGATAAAATATTTTTTATATCAGGTTATAATACATCTCTTAATAAGTTATGTAAAACCAGTGTTATCAATCCAGACTTTAAGAATGGTGAAGTTTTGATTCCTGAAAAAAAGGATGAGATTATTAAAAGTTACAGAATTACAAAAGATGGCATTTACTATACCACTACAAAAAACGGTGTGGAAGCAAAGCTATATTTACATAAAAACGGGCAAAATCATGCTATTGAGATTCCCTATCCTTCCGGAGACATTAATTTAAGATCTAAAAGCGAAAGTTATTCTGATATTTGGATCACTTGCTCTGGTTGGGCAAATGAGGAACAAACATTTAAATATGATCTAAAAACCAATACTTTTACACCGGAAAATCTTGCACCCGTTGCAAATTACCCTGAGTTCAAGGATATTGTTGTGAGTGAAATTGTTGTAAAATCAAGAGATGGGAAAGAAATCCCCGTATCCTTACTCTATAATAAAAATATAAAAAAAGATAGTAAGAATATGACCCTCATTGATAGTTACGGTTCTTATGGAATTTCTAACAACCCCTATTTTTCAAAGACTTATTTATTATGGGTTCTTCAGGGCGGAATGGTTGCCATAGCTCACGTCAGAGGCGGAGGAGAAAAAGGAGAAGAGTGGCGTTTAGGAGGATATAAAGAGACCAAACCTAATACATGGAGGGATTTGATAGACTGTACAGAATATCTGATAAAAGAAAAATATACTTCAAAGGAAAAAGTAGCGATTTGGGGTGCCAGTGCAGGAGGAATTACTGTAGGAAGAGCCATGACAGAGAGACCAGATCTTTTTAAAGTTGTTATTGCTGAAGTAGGAGTAATGAATCCGCTAAGAGATGAAATAACTCCTAATGGCCAGCCTAAAGAATTTGGAACGGTTAAGGATCCAAAAGAGTTTAAAAATTTACTGGAAATGGATGCTTATCATCATATTAAAAAAGGAGAAAAATATCCTGCTACCTTTATAACCGGAGGAATAAATGATCAACGAGTTATTGTCTGGGAGCCCGTAAAATATGCTGCTAAATTAATGTTTAATAATATTTCTTCAAATCCTCAATTATTAAAAATAGATTTTGAAGGAGGTCATGGAAATAATGTTGCAGTGGATCAACGATATACCAACATTGATGATATATTCACTTTTGCATTCTGGCAATTAGGACATCCTGACTACCAACCCAAAGAACATACAAGAAAATAAATGTCACGTTTCCCTTATGATTTTTTTAATGAGTATGTAGTACGTACGCCGTTATTCTCACGAAAGAGCTTTCAGGAACAGCTCAATCAAGATGAAATTTCAGATGTGAAATTAAAAGAGATTGTTAATAATCCTGTTTTTAAGGAGTCTATTTATCTTGCTTCCTCCAATTTATATGAGGAGTTTGAGAAATGGCTGAACTCAGAAAAACAATTTTCACCCAAAGAACATCACAAGCTAAAAAATACCCTACTAAAATATTATAGCCGAATGAGTACACGTTGTACCCCATTCGGCTTATTTTCTGGAATAGGGTTAGGTAAATTTTCTGTAGAAACATCCAACCTTTCCAACCACAAAACAGGAAATCAGCTACCAGCAGACCAATTATTACGGGATACCAAATTGGATATGCATTTACTTGTTTCTCTGGCTCAATATTTTACACAGCTACCCATTGTAAAGAACAAGCTTTTATTTTCGCCTAATAACACGATCTATACAATAGGCCATAAAATCCGCTATATAGAATATCAATATACAGGAGGAAAAAGAGAGTACATTATTTCCTCTGCCCCAATATCTGCAGAATTACAGCAAATAATAAATTTTTCAGAACGAGGTAAAACCATTAGCGAGATTTCGCATATCCTTATTAATGAAGAGATAACAGAAAATGATGCAAGAGAATTTGTAGAAGAATTAATTGAAAATCAGGTTCTGGTAAGTGAACTGGAACCTAATGTATCAGGAACCGATTTTTTAAACGCTATCATTACTGTTCTCAACAGATTAGGAATAAAAAACGAAACTGAAATGTTGGTTTCCTTAAAAAATAAGCTGGAAAAACTGGATTTAAATATTGGGAATCCAACTCGATTATATGATGAAATCAGAGAGATAGTACAATCCCTTACAATGGATTATGAACAAAAATATCTCTTTCAAACGGATCTCTATAATAAATCTTGTTTTTACTTATCAACAAGTTGGAAAAAGGAAATAAAAAAAGGGATAAGTTTTCTGAATAAGATTACTTTAGAACAAAAAGAAACTCAATTTTCAAAATTTAAAAAAGCTTTTACCGAAAAGTTTGATGCTCAGGAAATGCCCCTACTCTATGTCTTGGACACTGAAATAGGTATTGGATATAAGCAAAATGTATCTCCAAAGGGTATCCATCCTTATATAGAAGATTTGGCACTTCCTACTCTGCAGGAAAAACAAAACAAAAAAATTGAGTTTACTCCTGTTCAGATCATACTTAATAAGAAATTACAGGAAGCTTTATTAGACAGTCAATACAGTATCAAACTAACAGATGCGGATTTTGAAGGTTTTGAAGAAAACTGGGATAATATGCCTGATACAACATCTATCATGGCTGAAATCATTTCTGAAAATCATCAGGAAAAAATATTTTTAAATGCAAGTACAGGAAGTAGTGCCGGTACGCTGTTAGGGCGATTTTGTTCCGAAAAATCGGAAGTACAGAATCTTCTCAAAAATATTGCTAAAAAAGAAGAAGAACTCAGACCTGATGAGATTCTGGCCGAAATCATCCATTTACCGGAAGCAAGAATAGGAAATATTATACGGAGACCTACTTTGAGAGCGTATGAGATTCCTTATTTAGCTCAATCTCTATTGCCCGCAGAAAACCAGATTTCAACAGAAGATCTTTATATTTCTTTAAAGAATGATGAGATTATTTTACGTTCAAAAAAACTAAATAAGAGGGTTATCCCTTATCTGACAAACGCTCATAATTATTATACAAATACATTACCTGTTTATCACTTCCTATCCGACTTGCATGCACAGCATATCAGACCTGGGCTTTATTTTAACTGGGGTGATTTAGAATATATTTATACATTTTTACCAAGGATAGAATACCATAATATCATTCTTTCAAAAGCACGATGGAAGATTACAGAAAAAGATATTTTTTTGTTAGATCAGTTAAAGGATAACAAAAAAGATTTTTTAGAAGAACTAAAAAGCTGGAGAAATAAAAGAAAAATTCCAAACTGGATTCAATGGTCTAAATTTGATAATACTTTAACCATGACTCTCGAAAATTATGACATGGCAAAGCTTTTTATTCAAACCGTTAAAAGTGAAAAATCAATCATTATAGAAGAATTTTTATATGATGAAAATGATCATTTTAGACGAGAGTTTATTTTTCCAATGTATAAAGCGATTAAAGATAAAAATAAGTAAGATTTAACAATGCAACGAACTTTTATCCCTGGAAGCGATTGGTTATACCTGAAAATATACACAGGTATAAAAACTTCTGATAGTATCCTTGAAGAAGTGATACAGCCTTTAATAGAATTTTTTCAGACGAACGGCTATATATCCGGGTGGTTTTTCATACGGTATTATGATCCCAGATCCCATTTGAGGATAAGATTAAAATTAAATGATCCCCAATATTACAATGAAATTCTTACTGCAGCCCACAGACTTTTTCAGCCTTATATAGACAGTGGAGAGATCTTTACCATTATGACCGATACCTATAACCGGGAAATGGAAAGGTACGGAAAAAATACAATGGAAGAAGTGGAAACACTGTTTCACAAAAACAGTGAGTTTACGCTGAAATGTCTGCATTATAGTGATGAAGAAAAGATCATGGTTAGCTTGTTTTATATTGATGAGATGTTGAATAAACTGAATCTTTCCATTCAAAAAAAACTGGAATGGATCAAACATTATAATACTACTTTTAAACAAGAATTTAATGCAGATAAAAGACTCAATAGCCAGCTAGACAAAAAATACCGAGAGTTTAAACCTACATTTGTATACTTTATTAATTCCGAAGAGTTTTTGGAAGAAAGAAACGCTATTATTTATAATATTGAAGAAAAACACTCAGCGCTGCAGAGCATTCTTCATAAACAGAACAACCACTCTTTAGAAATGCCTCTGCAAATTTTATTTCAGAGCATTTTTCATATGAATATTAATAGATTATTTGTTTCTCAACAGAGATTATTTGAAATGGTGATTTATGATTACCTACTGCGATATTATAAAACAATGGCGTATCAATCATTTTTATAAAAAAATTTTCAAAATCACCGCTTCTGCTTCTATTTTCTGATATTATTTCCCTTCCCCAAAGAAACTTTACATGAGTTTCTCATAAGTTTTTATACAGGATATTTTATTCAATATAAAAAACTAATAAACAACTACTTAAGTTTTAAAAATCCCTTATCTAAATTTATAAATTCATAAGGATATTCACCCAAAATTTATAAATCCCGCTATCCTTTTCTTGTGTCCCCAAAAAAACGCACGCATCTTTGCCTTGGTTAGAACAACAAATAATCTTAACCTTTTTATTTTAATATCTGCGCAATATAAAAATGAAATAACGCTGATCAGCAAAACACCCATGCCAGGGATTATATGGCAAAATTAATTATCAAAAAAAAACAAAATTTATCATGAACAAAAAAATCAGAAACTCAGTTTTCGCAGGTGGAATGGCATTCGTATTTGCATTAAATTTCTTAGTGCCTAATGTAGTTAAAGCACAAGGTATCGCTTATGGTGACCAAGTACAGTCTTCTAACACATCACGCCAGGCACTTCCTCCAGGTTCAAGTGTATCTGCTGTTGCCGGTACCGTTCTTCTTGCAGTAATGGTTGTTTCAGCTATAGTAGATGGTCTACATGCAACAGATGAGGTTTCAGCAAGCACTCAGAACTTAGACTAATAATGATTTAATGGCTCATTAGTACAATGAGCCATTTTTTTCCGAATAATTATGAAAAAAGCAATTAAAATACTTATAGTTACTTGTGTATCAATTTATTGGCTTTTTACATTTTTATATAATTCACCCAATAATTTTATAAAAATTGAGTACCAAAAAGAGATGAAAATATTTTCTACCTTTTTTGCTCAAAAGTGGAGTTTTTTTGCTCCTCCACCGCAATTTAACTACAAGCTTTATTTTACTTATCTGGATGAAAATAAAAATGAAATTGCCGCTTTCGAAGTTTATTCTTCAATTATAGAATCAAAACGAAATACAAGGCCATTTAATGGTAGAGCCGAAATGGTAGATTATACAATTTATGGATCTATTGAAGGTATTGTGAATACAATCGTGAAAGAAAGAACTGAAATAAACACCGAACAGCCTGGATTAGATCTTCACAATGCAAATCTTCTTGCAGTAGAAAGACTCAATAAAGTCCCTGAACAGGTTCAAGGTTTTCTTTTATTGAAAGACTATGCAAAGATTGTTGGAAAAGATAAAATGTCCGTAGAGAAATTAAAGTCAGTAAAATATGTAACCATAAACATAAATTCTGAAGAAATTAAAAAGTTTGCCAATAGAGAAAGTAAAAAGCCCAATGTAGAATCTAAAGTAATTGCATTCAATCCATATCCTTTTTAAAATGAAAAAACTATTCCATTCAAATCACTATATATACCTTTCTGTTTTCAGGATATTGATATCAATACATGTGTTTAAAAAATACTTACAACTATTTTTTAATAAGGATTTAATCACTGATGCTACATTTTTGAAAGCAGCTCCGGTGAATCAGATATTTCAGCTATTTGGTATTCATCAGTCTACTATTTTTCAAAACATTAATATTATTCTTAGTGTTATATTATTGCTAAGCATTTTATTTGCCTTTGGAATTTTCAGGTATATCACTCCATTATTGTTATATATCTCTGTGGAAATAGTTCAAAGAGCCTATCCTTTTATATTAAATGGTGGTGATAACTTGCTGAAGTTTCTTTTACTATACATGATTTTTACAGATTGTTACAGATATTTTACCTTGAATAACAGTACCGAGCAAAAAAAAGACAGTATCAGCTATTTTGTCAATCAAATATCGGTTTTATCATAAAAATTCATTTATCTTTGATTTATTTCGTTTCTGCCATATTCAAATTCAATGCTAAAGTGTGGTTCAGTGGTGTTGCCACTTATTATACTTTGCAATTAGAAAGATTTAAAGGAACAGAAATGAATAACATCTTAGCAAAAAATGGAATTTTTGTAACGCTTTCCACCTATATTACGTTAATCTGGGAGTTAGCATTTCCTTTTCTTGCCTGGCATAAAACCGGGAAATACGTTGTATTCGCTCTTGGAATACTGATCCATCTGGGAATTTATATTTTTATGATGATTCATGATTTTGAGATTCTATTTATGATGTGTTATGGTTTTTTCATAAGTGATGAGGAATGGAAAAAAGCAGGAGTTTATTTTCAAAAAATTGCATTGCTATTCAAAAGAAAAATATTTAGTAAAGAATATGCTTAAAAGATATCTGAAACTGAGATTAAAATTATTACTTAAAGCTTCAAACCAAAGTATGGATATTGGTCTTTTAGTAAGTATAATACTTTTGTTTTTGGTCTTTTTTAAAACAAATAACAATAGTTATTATGCATTAATTTCATCAACTGTTTTATTTATCATTCACTCTACACGAAAGGATATTAATTTTTTAAAGAATATTTTAGGAAAGCAATTCTATATAAGCCTTGCATTAGAATATTGTATAATTTGGACATTCATAAATTTATTTTTCATTTTTAAAGAAAGCAACTTTGTCTTTTTGGGAAATGTTTTTTTATGCTTCATTTTGCCCTTATTAAAGTTTAAAAAATATGTTGCAAATCCAAAATTTATCAATAAAATTCCAAATGCCTTATTAGAATGGAAAGCTTACATCCGAAAGAATATTGTAATTTTCTTTTCTTTTGGATTATTTTCTGCTTTCTTAGGATATCATCCGGCAACTTTACTAATATTAGGATTATGTTGGCTACACATTCTCCTGCATGTATATTCACTCCAGGAAAATAAAGAAATTCTCATCCTACAGTTTTCAAAATTGAGATTAGAAAAAAAATCATGTCTTCCTTTTTGATTTGCTGGATGATTTCAATTCCGGCAATCATCACCTTTGCATTTTTAAATCCTTTACAAAGAGAATATATAATTTATTTCAGTCTTTATCTTTTACTTTCAAATTATATCATTGTTATTCATAAGTATATAAGTTATAATGAAAAAATAAAGACGACCCATGTCAATGATGCAGACTTTTTCAAATTTGCCCTTATTATTGGGTTGATAATTCCAGCAATAATTTATATAATAAATAATAGAAAATCAGCCTTAAAGAAAATTGCTCAATATGTTTAGGATACAAAATATTACAGTGAAGTATAACGCCAAAGAAGTTATAGATAACCTTAATTTAGAAATAAATGAAGGGCACATATTTGGGGTTTTAGGAAGAAATGGTGCTGGCAAAACAACTTTATTTGAATCTATTTTTCAAAATACAAAATACAACGGGCAGATATTACTACAAAATCAACCTTAAGTAAAAGAGATATTTCTTATCTGGAATCTGAAAATTATTTTTATCCTTACCTATCAGTTAACGATATTTTAAGTCTGTTTATCAATGAAAACGAGGATGAAAAAATGAAAAAACTGACAAATTTCTTTAATATTCCAACAGATGCTATTGTTGAAAAGCTTTCATTAGGAACAAAAAAGAAACTTGCAATCCTTTGTAATATTTTAATTGACAGGCCAGTATATTTATTTGACGAGCCATTTAACGGACTTGATTTTGACAGTGTCGAAAAATTCTATTTTATTATTGATGAATTAAAAAAAGGAATAAGATCGTCTTAATAAGTTCTCACATCATGGAAACTCTTACCCATTGCTGTGATTATATCGGTCATTTACAAAATGGAAAATTCGTTAAAATTTATCTTTCAGAAGAATACCATTTAATAAGGACGCATCTTACAGAAGATATTCAGAAAGATTGGGTCTCTTACACAAACATTTAGCATTTAAAACTAATTTCTATGGACAATAATCTTATTTCATTGGAGTATATTTTTATTACTTCAATAGTGATCGCTTTATCCTTTACAGGATGTATTTATGGGCTTGCATACGCTCTTTCTTATGATAATTTCAGTATGACGGCTGTTGCCTTTTTCCCTGTTTTTTCATTGCTTATTGCTTTTATAATAGCCGCCGTTATTTTGTTTCTATCCTTAAAGAAATATAAGAGTGTAGAAGAAATAAATCATATCGCAAATTTTTATTATATCATTTGTACGTTTATCCTAAGCAGCATTATGATTTTTTTAATTGATGTTTTCGTCTATGCTTTAGTTGATAAAACGCTGTCTTTAAAATATGCGGAAACATTGCAGATTATATCCAGACAATATGCGGTAACCTCAAAAAATATTGATTACATGAAAAGAATTCCATTTATTCTCCAAAGTGGCGTGATGATATTTACAGGTCTGTTGGCAGGATCATTTTCTTCGCTATTCATTTTATCACAATATAAAAACATAAAAAATCATTCGGACTTACAACCGAATTAAAATTTCACAAAATGAAAGTTATTATTTATGATTCTGAATGTAAGTTTTGCACCCGGTTTTCAAAATGGAGCCAATCAAACATTGAAACACTGGAAATCACGTCCGTAAGAAGCAAAGAGGCAAGAAAAATTCTTCGTGATAAAGGAATAAAATTTATAGATCTTCAAACCATATATTATGTCAATAACAATGAAGTTTGGGTAAGATCAAAGGCAATATTTGAAATATTGGCCAACTTTACTTCTCCCTGGAGGTTTATTTCTTTTTTCTCTTTTTTGCCTACTTTTTTTACAGATTTTTGTTATAAAATTTTTGCAAAATACAGATACTATTTTTAAAAATTACCCTATGAAATACTTATTAATACTACCATTATTTTTCTTAATAACGATCAAAACCAAAGCCCAGGAAATAAATCGCTTTTTTTATGAAGTACAATATAAACCTAAAAAAGATTCTTTAAGGAATGAAACAGCGATGATGGTTTTGGATATTAAAAAAGATCAATCAATCTTTAAAGATTATCAATTAATCGTTTCAGATTCGATCTCCAACGAAGTATTTAAAAAAATGCAAAAAACAGGTATCTATGAAAATCAAACAGCTCTTCCCAATGTTCGGTTTACCTATTCTGTAACAAAAAAACATCCTGATATGGAAGTTCAATATACTGAAGATATTATGAACGGATTGACTCCTATTACATTTGGCTATCAGGAAAAATTAAATTTTGATTGGAAAATTCAGAAAGAAACACAAAAAATCGGTGAATATAATGCCCAGAAAGCAACATTAAATTTTGCAGGAAGAAAATGGACTGCCTGGTTTTGTAAGGATCTTCCTTTTAATGACGGCCCCTATAAATTTAATGGTTTACCTGGATTAATTGTAAAAATAGAAGACGATCAACAACATTATTCATTTACCTTAAAAGGAAATAGAAAAGCTAAAGATAGCAGTGAAGATTCACTGGTTAAAAAATTTACCAGTGGTAATGTGAAGATCGTAGAAAAAGGGAGATTCACAAAAACATTCGAAAATTACAAACAAGACCCTTTAGCTGCCATGAGAAGTGAGCTAACCCCTCAATTATTAGGTATGACAATGCCTGGAACAGACATGAAGGTAAAAGACTTTATTGAGAAGCAAGGGAAAGAAATAAAAGAATCTTATAAGCTTAACAATAATCCTATTGAAAGAGAATAAAATATTTAATAAAAAGTATAGGCAGGGCAGTTTTGTCCTGTTTTTTTTGTCTTATTATTTCGGAAACTACAAATCCAGAAAACACACCTATCACCTGTTTATCAAGAAGTTACAACCATATATACTATCAATAATTCACTTCTCTTTTCCCATAAGATTTTACCTTAAGTAATCCTTAAAGATTGCTCTGTTTACCTCAATTGTTGCACAAATTTCAAATTTGAAAAATGAAAAAAGAGTTCAGTATTGCTGCAGTTAATAAATAAAAAAAACACTCACATTTCTGTAAGTGCTTGATTTTATTGTGGTCCCACCTGGGCTCGAACCAGGGACCACCTGATTATGAGTAAGGGATCAGGGTATTTACTTTTGTTTACTTTTATTCATAAATACATTGTTTTACAATTAATTACAATTAAAATTCATTTTGAATTTTGACTTATTTTTACTATTTTTGACCTTTAACCTTGACCCAAAACTTGACCTATGGCAACAACACAACTCATGCTCCGACATAAACCTAAAGCAGACGGAAGTCTTCCAATTGTTTTCAAAGTATATCTAGGCAATAAATCTAAAGTTATAACTACTCCATTTTCCGTACAAGAAAATCAATGGGATACTAAAAATAAAAAAGTGAAATCATCTCACGGCAAAGCCCGTGAAATTAATGAATCTTTGAAAAAATTAGACACCCGTCTTAATGAAGCTATCGTAGAACTGGAATCCGAAGAGCTCGATTATAATTTAGACGACATTGATGCAAGGTTTAGAACACAATCCGCAGGTAACAAAATAAAATCTATTTCTGTGAAAGAATTTTTTCAACAGAGAATTGATGCATTAAATGAGCTTAGTAAATTCGGATATGCCAAAACAATTAAAGAATCCATGCAATCGTTATTCAAATTTGAAAAAAATATAGACTTAAGATTACAGGATATTGATATTGAATTTTTATCGAAATATGAAAATTTTTAAGCAAAATCTTGTAGCAATACAACTATCAGAATCAGAATGACCGATTTAAGAACATTATTTAATCTTGCTATAAAGTCGGGTTATGCAAGAAAAGAAGATTATCCATTCGGCAGTTACAGTATTCAGAAAAGATTGAAAATGCAGTCTCGTAAAATAGCATTGAGCGAAGAACAGTTTTCAATGTTTAAAATTTTTGATTGTGGAAGTTTTCCCAAATACACTAATACTTATAAAATGTTTTTATTTTCTTACTACGTTGGCGGTATGAACTTTAAAGACATGGCATTCTTAGAATGGGATGATATAAAAGGTAATCGTCTGTACTATACCAGAAGTAAAACAGGTCGGGACTTCAATGTTCCTTTGAGATCAGAAGCATTGGAAATATTGGAATATTACAGAAATTACTTAAAACCAGAAGAAGTAAAATATATCTTTTCCTGTTATCTTAAAAAATAAACTTTCAGATAAGCAATTGTACGGAAGGTATAGAAGATGTTTAAAAATCTTTAACTCTGATTTGAAATTCATAGCAGAACAAACGGAGATTGATGAAGATATAACCAGTTGCGTAGGGAGACATACTTTTGCCACTCACTTAAAATTTAATAATGTTTCTGCGGATGTATCGCTAGTCAGGTAATGGGACACTTCGTTTCTGTTACTAATTCATACCCGAAAGATTTTGAGGATGGCATTATTGATGATGCTTTTAGTAAATTAGTATAAAATTTTTCTCCAATTGAAAAACATAAATACATACGACAAAATCTACAATAGAATAATGCGCATTCGAATAGGGGGATTAGATGGCATTAAAAATCTGATTGAGCAAATTTATATTTAGAATACGGATATATTAAGGATTTTATTCCTCAACAATATAATTTAAGATACCAAAATCTAAATGATAAGGGAAAGATCATTGTCATTAATGATATCACTGGCCTCAATTATGAAAGTCAAATAATTTGGAAAACGTGATGATTTTGAATATTTCAAATTGGAAAGTATCTCTATCTGAGGAATTTCCACATATTTTTAATAATTCTGTTGCTGATATAGAGAAAAGTGAATGACTGGCATTTTGATATATCATCATATGATATAGCTCCTTTTTCTTATAGCCTTTCCGATAATGATTTAATGGTAAATTGTTACGGATTACTCAAAAGTCTTGTTGATGATTTAGAAATTGAACCCATTGGTAAAAATAAAATTTTCAAAGATATTATTAACCAATTGCAAGAATCTATTGAATATAATAGTGTGTTTTTAGATGCCAATGCTACAAAAGATGATATCTATTTACTTACTGGAAAATCACTTTGTTATATCAGCAAGTATTAACAATGATAAAAATACATTTTCTCAATATCTCAATCTCTCAATTTTTGTAAATCCAGTACATTCTAATTCTACTCCACCACTCAATAATACAATCAAACAAACTGTTTTTGAAAACCTGATTTTATTGGGCAACTGCATGAAAACCTCTGGACAAAAGGATTTATTGACGAATCTTGTACTAAAGAAGTATTTTTACAGCATTTTTATATAGATATAATTCCATCAGAACCAATTATACTGATTGGTAAAACCCAATCTGATTTAGCACATCTGATTGATTCTCTAAGAGACTTTTTCAAAGAAGATTATCAGATAGCACATTTTTTAATAAGTTTTGGGCAGAAAGATTTCTGTTTTTAACTAATAGTAACAATCAGATTCCAAAAATTAAAGACAAAAATAGTATTAGCAGAATTATTAGTGAAGTGAAAACAGGCAATAGACAAATCAACAAAAATTAACACAATTGCTGAAATTGTTGAAAATTTAAGAACCTATTCCGCAGTAATTCCACACAATCTTAACAAAAAGTTTTAAAACTCCTTTATACAGGAGTTTTATTTCTTTTTGTGGAATAATCTATTCCTCAAATCTTCCTCAAAAATATACAGAAATTGCAATTGAATTTATATAACAATAAAAAGAAAAATTATATGATAAAAAATTGTAAATGAATTAAGAGAAATTTAACGAACATTGCAAGAGAATTAAAGTATTTGAAAGAAACAGTTAAAATGTCAACTATTCTTAATAAAGAAGTACTAGATGTATATGAAGCTGCGGTACTACAGGATATATGTAAGTTATATACATAAACTTAGTAGTGTAGGAACAGATTTACCTATCTACTCATCTTCTGGCAATGGAAAACTTTACTTTAAAAGATTAGAATTGTTGGAATGGATGACAAAACACAAAAGAAACAATTTTACTGATTTCCAAAATAATGTAAATAAATATTTGGCAAGAAAGACAGCTTAATTATGGAAAACACAAAAATACACAGACTTTGTTTAGTTTATTTTTCTTTTTTGACAGTTTGGTTTAGATTGCGCATAATAATCTTGTTAATCATTCAGACAGTCAGATTTAGACCTCAAATAATAGCCTAAAATCAAGTAAATTCTCAAACAATATAAAACCTCAAAAAATATAGCAAACAAGCTGTATGAGCTATCGCTATATCCTTATTCTAAATAATAAAATGATTAACAAAATAAACAATTGTAAAAACAGAGCTATTGTAAGCTCATTTAATAATATTGAAGAAGTAGTAAATTTCATTAAATCTCCACCTCAAGAAATTGCTATTCAATATGTAGAAAATGCCAGAAACCTAAAGAAAATCTAAAGAATACAACTACATTAAGATCAACAAATTACCTGCAATAACAATTAATTTTAATTTCTCAAATAATTATATATCAGGGAAAAAATGTTTTGAATCCTACAGGATATCTTTATCTCGATGTTGATGGAATGACCGAACAAGATTTTGAGATTAATACAACCTATATATGTGCATACTGGAGAAGTTTATCTAACACAGGAATGACATTAGTTGTGAAAGTAGATGGATTAACTCTAAATAACTTTAAGGAAGCTACCAAAAAGATAGCTAGATTATTAGACATACCTTATGATGAGAAAGCAGTATCAATTGATAGGTTGACCGTTCTTCCTTATGACAGACATGCATACTTCAATAGTAGCACAGAAATTATTCCAGTATTTCAATTGTTATCATCCGATTGACAGTTTCTGATGAAAATGATGTTACAAAAAATACCCACTACAATAATAGTATTAACAATTATAATATTAAAAAACTGTCTAAATACGATTTAAGCGTATAAAATTAGATTTGACAATTTGGATGAACTCATAGAATCTAAAAATATAGAATATGACGAAAATGGTTTTCTATGATTTTGGAAAGGATAGTAAATTGAGATATGCTAAAGTTTTTGTTCCTTTTACAGCTATAGAGTCAGATAAAAGATACTATATATTAGAAAAAATAACTCTTCAATTAGTCGCTTTAAATAAAAAAGTATCTAAAAAAAATATTTATGGTTGTATTAATAAATTAACAACAACAGAATGACTCCTCCTGTTGAAAATAATTTTGTAGAAGATCTTTTAAATAAGATATATAAAAATATAAAAAGAGATTGAACCTAATTTTAATGAAGAAAGAAGATTTATTTATGATAAAACAAAGTATCTTACTACAAAGGGAAAAAAGAATCCTAAATATGAAACAACTCGGAAAGGATAAGTCTAATAAATCTGTAGTTGAATTATTCAAAGTAATGAAGGAATGGAATTATAGTATATATGGCAAAATTACCATCAAAAGTCTGTCAAAAATAGCTTCAAAAAACAGAAAGACTGTCCAAAAATATTATAAAGAGTTAAAGGCTAAATTAATCCCAATTATGGACCAAAACATTAAAAATCAAGAAAACATCTTGAAATATAATTTCCAATTTCATAGAAGGAAAAATTTTGTTCAAAGCATGTAATGATGAATATTTCAAATTCTTATAAGACTCAACATTGGAGGTTTTCTTTATTACAACTACAAGTTAATTATAAATCAATTAATTCCTATCCAATTATCTAATTTATAATAAATATCCATTTGTCTATTTGTGTTCTTCCTGAATCATATATCTTGTTATTCATTTTTTATAGCTTCTATGACTTTTTGATTTTCTTCTTCTTGAAGATCTGTACCATTCTTTGCATATGTGAGTGTTCCCCAAAAATCTCGTATTATGCTCTTCGGTAATTTTTTCGTAAAATTTGAATGCCATATCGTTATACTGATCTCTTTGAATTAAATCAATAATTTGACGAATGACATTATCTGGGGAGATTTTCGGAATAATTCTTTTAAACAAAAATTGTTCTTCAAAAATTTTAAATATATCTTCGTTTCCATGCCCAGTTTGTTGTAAGATCTCAAGGTTCTCCAAAAATTAAACAATCAATTATATTTGATTGATCGTGAGAGTCAAAGGTTTTAATTAATTTTGTCCACATCTTTTTAGCCGATGCCAAGTTGCAAGTAGCATTTGCTGTATTGTATAAAAGTCTTCAAATAGTATTCTTTTCAGAAGAATTATTACAAATAATATCCCATAAAGTTCCATTCTTTCCATTCTTGAGTAAATCCAATAACTCCATTACCTATAAAATTTTCTAAACAAATTTTGAAACCTGCATTATTTTCATTTAGGAGAATTTTATACATAATTTCAAACCAGAAATTACGATTTTTATGATGTAAGGCTAACCACCATAAAGGTTGGGGAAATCCGCAGAAAACATTTAAACAGTCACATAACAGACTATCGTTTACATTTGATAGAAAAACTTGTTACGTTCTTTCATTAAATAAATCAATATTCCCTAAAATTTTTCAGTCAACTCTTTGGTGGATTTTCTGTAGTTAATATAACAGCCTTAATCCAACGTAGATCCATTCTATTACCGTCTAATATTGTAAAAATTTGTTCTTTTTCTAATTGAACTATATATTCCCAATTATTTAATGCCCATTTTAAATTAGATAATAAGAAACTAGTATCATAATAATTAATTAAATTTGAAAAAGATTCTCTTTCTAATTTCTGAATTATTTTTAGTTAATGCCAACAAATCTTCCATTATAGACATTTCATATTCGTCAATAATTTTATTTTTTGAAATTTGAAAATCTATTCTTTATACCAAGCATTCAAAACCTCCATACCTATTTGATATCTATATATTTAGTAGCTGTAGACATGGTTGAACTAAACCTAGCCCCATTTAAATAAATTTTTAAGGGAATATTATTTATAATTTGCGGATAAATAACACCCCACAAATTCCATAATTCTACAATTTGTTTTTGATTAAATTTTTTCCATTCAATAATTGATTCACTCCCGTAATCAATTGAAAATGTTGCTATAACTTCATAAGCTCTAATAGCCACATCAGTTCGATTTAAAGATTTAACGATTAGGCTATTACATATAACTTTCAATTCTTCTGAAAAATTAAAACCAATTTTGTATTACAGCACTTATTAAATTAAATATAACTGTAGGATGCTCATCTTTAAAAAAGAAACTCTATAAATTTTTCATCTAAAATATTTTGGTTTCTAAAAATTTCGTATAATTTCAGACCTTATAAAAGCCCTTTTACTTGCAGAAGTATTACAAAATTTCTTTATCAATAGCATTCTTTCCTTTTTTTGTGTTTTAATATACCCCCAAATTTCATAGCTTGACGGAAATTCTTTTTGTTTCAATTTATTTTCGACTTCCAGACACTTTGCTTTTATCCAAGCTTAAGGACAAGTTTTTCATGCCGCCTCCACCATTCGTTTTAAATGGTATTTGATTGTTATACCATTCAATATCATAATAATCAGTTCCTCCTTTTTGTATTTTAAAGATTATTTTTTCTTGTTGCTCTATATTTAAGTCTCCAATTATTTTTGTTAAAAATAAAAGGGAATTATCTTCAACTGCTGGAAAAATAGAATTTAAAGCTTTAAACTTAATTCTATTACTTGCGATCTAAATTCAGGATTAATCTGATTATAGATAAAGAATAAATTTCTTTGAAGCACAAAGCTGTTTGTTCATTAAGGCAGGAAAATACTTTTTTTGTATAGGTCTAATTTCTCTTCAAGATAAATAGTGCTTTTATCGAGAAAAAGATTTAGTCCTGCACTTAAAAAATTTGAGTGGGTTGTGATAACTATTTGTTTTTTAATTGAAATTAAATTTCTTTTTCTAGATAACCTAAATCTTTTTTAAGCTGTATACTTGGAGTGAAATTTTCAGAATAAGAAGGAAAATCAGATTCGTTTTCGTCTAGGGAGTGAATATATACATCTTCTCCTAAGCTTGAAGGCAATTCAGTATCTGAAGAATAGATATATACTAAATCTTTTGAAATCAACTCCATAAACTGAAGAGGATGATACAGATAGTATTGATAACAATTGTGTTGAAGATAGATTTGATGTTTCCAGTTGATTGGCAATCTCTCTAGAATTACTTTTAGCAATATGTACTAGTTCACTAAAATTTTTACCCTCTAATTTTTCTATATCCTCACTTGCTAAATATCTAAGCTGTCCAATTTGAAGCTGGCTTTCATTTTGTGATTCTATTATACCTTTTTCAACTGTTTCAAAAATATTTTTTGTCAATGAATTCTCCTTTGATATAAACTCCCAAAAAGGAAGCAAAGTTTCTATATCATGAAGAGTTAAATCAAACCAATTTACTTTCCCAATTGAACATTCTTCTATCGTTTTGGTATTATTCACATCAAACAAAAGTTCTATACGACTGTTATTATTAATAAATGATGCTTTTCTTTAGTATCTAATAACTCCAATACTTTTTAATATTTCCGTAAATTTATCTTTAGTTCAACATGACCAAAAGGGTCTGATAGGAATTACTATTTTATTATCTAAAATATTGGTTTGCAGAAATTTTTTGATATTAGCAATTTCATCGTGAATAAAATAATTATAGCCCTTCAAGACAAAAACTCTCAGATATTTTTTTTGCCAACTCAGTCTTACCACACAATGAAGTACCTGTCAATAATAAGACATAATCTTTTTCAAGTTTTAGTAATAAACTTTTCTCTTCATTTCGGGTTTTATATAATGGATCAACAAATGGATTTCCTATCTTATTTAATTCTAAAAGTTCTTTTATCCTTTTACTAATATCAAATCCTTCATCTCTTCCACCTAATACAACCTGTATCAATTTCAGATAAATTTTCTTCAGTTTTTGATTGCGCAATTTGGCATTTGCTATTTAAATATTGTAAAACTGCCGTGTCGACCTTTTCATCAGTGAATTCTTCTACAATTATACATCTTCCCAATAAATCTTTAACCATTTTATGGTTAAGCTTCAATGCTTGGTTATAACAAAATTCGTTTCCTTTTTTTATTAAGGTCAGTATCTCCTATTTTTATTTTTTTAAGTTCCTTCAAAAAAACTTGATAATTCTTTAGAAGTAAGAACAGCAGCGGAATCATTTATTTTGTTATAGTCTTTTTTTAAAAATACACAGAATCACTACATCTTGAACGAGTTACAAATATAACTTTTTAGTATTTTCATTATCTATAAGCTTCTGTAATAGATTATTATTGCTTGTACGTTCCTCAAAATGGCACAGCCACTTTATTAATTGAGGTATTCCTAAAATTCCTCCTTGACTTGTATTTCAATAAACTGCTTAGTAGAATCTTCATTTTCAATTTCTATTAAAGCACTTTCACTCCCTATTTTTTCTACACATACATCTTTGTAGAATTATTTTCTCAGAAATAATGCATTTAATACTGTAACTCGGTATTGATATTCATAACCTTTTGGTCCAGATAATTGTATACTCATTTCAGGTTATTAGCTTATGTTTTGTTATAATTATAAAATTAATTGTAGAATATTTTATTGATAAACAAAAATTAGATTACAATTTTTTTCTGAGTACTTAATATATCTTGTTCTGTAAACTCTGAGTATCGTTCAGAAAGTTTATCTCTGAGGTTAAATAATCTTTCTTCAGAAGAGTCTACAATTTGAGCAAAAATAAACAAATTTGAACTTTACCCATTTCAACATTATTAGAGTTTGAAACGGTATGATTAGGTTGTATCTTTTCTGAAAATGATTCGCCAACTAAAAATGCATTTATGTAAGGATTTCCCAAGTAGAGTTCCACAGTTCATAAAATCTTCATTAAACTCAATGTTTGATTTTTCCGCCGAGTTTATATCTTCTTTAATTCTATAATTAAAACTTTTTTGATATTTGAAATACTTGTTTCAGTATCATAATCATTAATACAATTTTATTGAAAAGGTGGAATCTCCCATTACAACGATATCTGGTCTTTTTTTGTTATTGTTGAAATTATCCTTTAATGACTTTCTTTCCAAAAACTTTCATACTGTAGTATAATCGATTATTGTGTAGGAATATTCTGAGAGTCGTATTCAGGACCAAATATCCATCTCGCACTAGCAATTAGTGGATGTAAAACATGAAGCTCATCAACTGTCTTGTCGGATGATAAAATTTTCTATGGATTCTATAACAGAAATTCTTTTATCAATTTCATCTAAAACAATTAAAGCATCTTTTATTGACCAATTATCCAGAAGCTTATTCAAACCATTTATATCTTCGCTTGTAAGTGTAGAGATCTTTTGAAGAATTCAGAACCATTCCGTATTCTCTAAATTAATCAATGTTTCCATTGCAAGATTAATTGATTCTTGCTTAGCAGTTGGGTTTGTTTTAGTAATATGATCTAATGCTTCATTAAATTCATATTTTGCCAATGGTGTAAGAGATGCATAATCTTTATTATAGTTTTGCTTAACAATTTTCTTTGTTTCTTCAACATTTTCTATTGCAATTTCGTTAAAAATAATTCCTATTTCTTCCGACAGTTTTTCAAAAATAAAATCTAAGTCTCTACTTTTTTTGAAGCCAGACCAATCTTCTCTAATATAACTTTCGAGATCATTTGTTTGAATAATAACAGAATATTTTTGCTTCCTGCGTTCTCCCATCTAAAATAATATTTGTTCCCAACGCCCATGACGGTTCACCAATTAATCTACCCGATTGCCAAATTGCCACACCTTGATAAAGCGTGTTTTTTCTTGATTTTTTAGTATCTATTAAACTTATAATGAAACTACATTTCTCTATTTCAATTGGAATTGTTTTAACTACGCCCGAATGATTTTCTAAATTAATTATTTTTTTATTTATAGAAATTTTAAAATTAGGATCATGTAAAATCTAGCGGAAATAATATTATTTATTTCAGAAGATTTGGGAATATTTTTTTTAACAATTACTTCCAATTTTGTCCCAGGATATCTTGATTTTGCAAATTGTTCCTTTTTTATTATAAATGGCTCTGTATCATCTTTTGTAGTAATAGTAAATGTCGATTCCTTGCCATCTTTATTAGTGATTATTTTATATTCATCATTAAAACATAGTAATCCATGTCTTCCAACACCGTTTCGACCATATAACTCTTTTTAGGATCTATAATTTCTAAAATTCAACTTTTTTTCCTTGATTTTTCAATCTGTTGTACCCAAGTTTCATCCAACGAGCCTTTTGAATTCATCAGCAGTTAATCCAGTACCATTATCTTTTATGATTAGTGGCTGCCCATACTCATCTGGCAAGCAAAACATCGACTCTTCAGTTGCTCCTGCATCCCACGCATTTGCAACTAGTTCAGTTAAAGCAATGTCAGGTTGAGATCCTAAATTGCCCAATGTTCTCAATAAAAATCTTCTTCAAATAAAGAACCTTGTACAAAATCATGTTTTTTCATTGTGTATTAGTTATTAGTTTAAATAGTAATATTAGACGTTGATCATAGATTTAGTATATAAAACTAATTATTTTTACATAAATATCTACAAAATTAATTATTCAGCTCTCCAGTAAATGTGCCTTATTTGAATATCAAAATATTGCAAATACTTAAAGATAAATCCATATTACTTCACCTAAGTTAGGACATAAATATAAGTATCTCATATTTAGAAATTGATTTGTAATGATATTTATTTAATTTAGTGATTATTTGAAGTATAATAATCGAAATAAAAAATTATAAAATCCATGAATTACACATTAGAAGAATTAAAGAAGCAATTAATATCGCTTAATTACGAAAAAGAAAATGAAATTGAGATGTTGGATAAAGTAAGTTTAGATAACTATCTTGATAAACAATTAGATGAAATTAATTATTTGATTGCTATAAATATTGATAATATGAGTGGATCCCAAAATTAAAAATATTTTTGACCTTGCAAAATCCAAAGAAACTACAATCGTATCAGGTGAACTTTAGATTTAATTTTAAAATAATCTTCTCTATAGAATTAAATATGAATTAAGTAAAATTTAATTTTAACAGAATTATGAAGCACCCTTATTCTAGTATAGATGAAATTAATAAATTTCTTTAGCGAACAAAACTTAGAAGAACATGAAATTTTTAACGCTGATATATCAATAAATACATATTTAAATAGTATAGATATTAAAACGAAGGTCATAATATCTTTTGCAGATACATTTAATTGGGTTGTAGTAACTTTTATTGAAAGTACACCGGTTGTGATTTGTATCCAACTGTGTTTAAGGCAAAATTTGATGAAATGGTATATGAAAATGATAAATACCTTCTTATAAAAGGTTGTCACTCGAATAATAGAAAAATTGGAAATTATAAAATAATTATAACTCCAAATCGAAAAAATTAAAAAATACTGAAATGAAAAAAAATAAAAATATAAGCATAACCAATATTGAATTTCAAATTCTTCCCTAAAATTTAAAAGTTTAAAATATTAATAACCATGAATATAAAAAAACTTTTATTAAAAACTTTAGAATACTCTCTGATTTTCAAATTGATTTAGAAGATGAAATTTCGTTGGTTATAGGGAAAAATAACTCGTAAAACTTCTATTCTTACAGTTCTGGATAAATTTTTAAATCAAAGTGATAAGAATAATTTTTTCAATTGAAGACTTTAATTTGTCCTTTAAAACAACAATTGCAAATTCTTATTGAAGATCCTACAGAGCCTTTCTGAAGAAGAGTATCTGAAATGCTACAATGGTATTTCATTAAGAATATTAGTATTGTATAATAATACTGATAGTTTCATCAATATTCAAAAATTAATGTTAGATCTTGATCCCGAAAAATAACCATATTGTATTAGGATTTGATTATTATTTAAGTTATAAAAATTATTTAGGGAATCAGGAAAGATTTAGCACAATATAGACATCGTGAAAATGTTAAAAAAGCTGATAAGAGAAGCCATGAGCCTCCTTTTAAAAATATAATGTAAAAGGATTTTCGGAATTTTTCAAATTACATTATCAAAAATATTTTGAAACTAGGAAAATCAATTTTCTATGACAAGACTTCACAAAAAATAATTGAGGATAACTATATATTAATTGAAGACTTGAAAATCTCTGATTTTATTAGCTTTAAATACATTTCAGCTAGAAGAGATGTTACTAATAAAGAAACAGATAAAACATTATCATTACAAACTTCAAAGATATATGAAAGAAAAAGAAAATGATGAAAATGAAGCTAAGAAAATAGATGATTTTCATGATACTATAATTAATACTGATGAAGAACTATCAAAAATTTACAAAGTCTTTTTCGAAGATATAATTGAGAAAATAAAAAGTCTAGGTGGAATACGTGAAAATGAACTACAGTATTGAGTGTGTGCTTGACAATACAGTCCTTAGAGAACTTTTAAAAAGGTAAATACAACTGTTTATTATAAACATGAAAACTGTCAGAGATCTACCAGAGCACTATAATGGTTTGGGATACCTAAATCTTATAAGTATGATCTTTGAAATTGAAATAAAAATATGAGTTTCAAAAGATCTTTATTAGAAGCTCCTGCAGATATTAATTTATTATTTATAGAAGAACCAGAAGCACATACTCACTCCACAGATGCAATATGTTTTTATAAAAAATATTAGAACAATTGTGGGAGATAAAATATCAAAAAAAATTAAAAACATTGATAACATAGAATTTGAGATTTGCTGTAGTTTACAAACAATAATTTCTACACATTCTTCTCATATTGTTGCAGATAGTGATTTTGATGAAATTAAATACTCTGGAAAAGACAGATACTATAACTTCTTAAAAATTTAAAGGATTTAAAAAAACTCATATGATGAAACTGGAAAACAATATCAATTTCTAAACAATATCTTACTATAAGTAGGGCAGAAATTTTTTTTTTGCTGACAAAGCTATTTTAATAGAGGGAGACACGGAACGCATACTTCTACCAACAATAATGAAGAAAATAGACATCGAGCTATCTCACTTGATAAAGAAGACAAAAAAATCCCACTATTATCTCAAAATATTTCAATCATCGAGGTTGGAGCTTATTCTGAGATATTTGAACTTTTTATAGACTTTATAGGTGTAAAAACTCTTATTCTTACAGATTTAGACAGTACACAAGGGTCAAAAAACTAAATAAAAAGAATGAAGAAATAATAGTTAACGAAGCTTGCAGAGCGGCAATAGGAGAAGATTACTCAAACCCAGCACTTAGATTTTTCTTAAATAATAAAACTCTCGAAGAATTAAAATCTCTTACATTAAAAGATAAATGTTTAATTAAAACAGATGATAAATGGATTCAAAATGAAAACGGAACTACATGTATTAATTTATCAAACTGATTATGAAGGATATACTGCAAGAAGCTTTGAAGACTTTAGTTATACCACAAAATAAAAATTTAGTTATAAAATAGATAGTTTCAAAGGAGTTAAAAATCCTAGACATTTTGATGATGAAAATAAAGGATTCTTATGATCTAGCAAATGAATGTATTAATAAAAAAACCCATTTTGCTTTAGATATCTTATATCATAGTAATGATGATTATTCTAATTGGGAAATTCCTGAATATATAAAAGAAGGTTTGTTATGGTTGAAAGAGAATTAAAAAATGAAATAGATCAAATTTTTGATCATATAGAAAAAGGAGATAATTTCTTATTAAGCGGGGGAGCGGGAAGTGGAAAAACATATACATTAGTGCAGTGTATAATTGGAATAATTGATAAGTTCCCAAATCATAAGATTGCTTGTATCACATATACAAATTCTGCTGTTAAAGAAATTGAAGAGCGTATAGATCATGAAAATTTACAGGTTTTAACCATTCACGACTTCTTATGGGATTGTATAAAAAATTTTCAAAGCGAATTAAAATATGCAATAGTTACCCTAGCTAATAATCCTTTGCAGAAAAAATAAATATAGAAAATCCTAGTTTAGAAATGTTTTCCGAAGGTGTTAGATATATGGAAAATCTAAATTTATCTAAAGGAATAATTTCACATGATGAATTATTAGTAATTGCTGAATATTTATTTGAAAACTATGAAAAATTATGTGATATAATCAAAGACAAATTTAATTTTATATTGATTGATGAGTATCAGGATACTAGCGAATTAGTTATAAGGATTTTTCTAGATCATTTCAGAAAGGGTTCAAAAAAAGAATATAATAGGTTTTTCGGAGATGCAATGCAATCTATTTATGAAGATGGTATCGGAGATTTAAATAAGTATAAAGAAAATGCGGGTGGTTTGGTTCAAGAAGTTAAGGTAGCTAGAAAACAGAAGAAGTCCACTGAATGTAATTAATTTAGCTAATAAAATAAGAAATGATGGTCTAGAGCAATTACCGCAATTGGAAAAAACAAACCCTATTCCCCCAAATATGAATGAAGATGGCACAATTAAGGAAGGGGAAATTAGATTTTTATATTCTGCGGAAAAATAATTTGGATAAAGTTAGAAAATATTTAGAATGGGATTTTACTTATATGATAAAGAAGGGAATTTAAAGTAAAAGAGTTAAATCTAACTCATAACTTCAATGCAAAAGAATCTCAATTTGATCCTTAATGGACATTTATAACAATGACCAAATATTAGAATATAAATATCTTGTTGATGTCTTCTTAAAAAATAACCCACAAATTCAAATAGATGAAAATGATACTTTTGGAGATGCAATAGAAAAATCTGGGCAAGTTCCTAATGGTGGTAAAATGTCTGACTTCATTAATGCAAATATTGATCTATTTAACAAAGCTAAATCATATAAGTTTAATTTGTTTAGAAAAATTTACTTAAATAGTGATATTCTTACGGACGATAAAAAACAAAATGAAAAAGACTTAATCAAGAAAGGAACAAAAAGAGATAACTTATTA
Source organism: Chryseobacterium sp. Marseille-Q8038 (assembly GCF_965111995.1). Taxonomy (NCBI): domain Bacteria; kingdom Pseudomonadati; phylum Bacteroidota; class Flavobacteriia; order Flavobacteriales; family Weeksellaceae; genus Chryseobacterium; species Chryseobacterium sp. Marseille-Q8038. The sequence continues at coordinate 2,882,820 of NZ_CBCOPN010000001.1, forward strand.
AAACATTTATTTAAATCCAAAATTGTATAAGGCTATACAATGAAAAGAGATATAATGAATTTTTGAAAATTACAGATTATAAGATTAATTCAATTGAAGACAAGAAAATATTACAAGATCATATAGAAGCCTCTTTCAAAAACTGATGAAAAAACGATTGGTGATGTAATTGAAAAAGCAGATGAATATAAATTCGTTTATGCTGACGATAAACTCTATGAGTTTATACAAAATAAGCGATATGTTTATAATAGAATTTCTAAGGTTAAATATTCTTGAATTTACTAATTTATAATTATTTAGAAGGGTTTATTCCGTTCTCAACCCAACACAAAACAAAAGGAAGAGAATTTGAAAAAGTCCTTGTTATATTAGATAGAGGAGGTTGGAATAATTATAATTTTGAATATGTTTTTGATGATGGTACAGTGTATAAATCTTTAGTTGAAGGAAAATCAAAAACAAAATCAAAATTGTCAAGTTATCCTAAAATAAAAGAAAGAACGGAAAAAATATTTTATGTATGCTGTACTCGTTCTAAAGAAAAACTAGCTGTTTTCTATCATAATCCGCAACCATCTGTTATAAACACTGCAATAGCTTGGCTTGGTGAAGAAAATACCATAAATATTGATGACTTCTAAAGATTGAATCAAAATTTATATATTTGTAATTCAAATTTTATCGGAAAATAAAAGTGTAAAAACTTTTGCTTTTGTTCTGTGAATCGGCAAAATTCTAAAATGTTACAAAATGCAAACAGTTCAGCACACTTGTCATATGGCAAGTGGCTTATCATGTTTCTATGTAACATAGGCTTTGCCGAGCCTTCAGAACTAGAGCAAGTGAGAACCACTTGCTTTTCTATTTTTCAGAAAAGCTGTTTACCGAGAAGCTAATCATAAATTCAAAAATTAAATTATATGAAAAAGTTTTTATCAGCATTATTGATAACAGTTTCAGCAATTGCATTTGCCCAACAGACAGAAAAGGACAACAAGTGTGATCTTCCTAAAAATTATCAAGAACCTCAGCCTGACAAAAAAATCCAATCATGGTTAAAACGTGCTGATGCTACCATTGAAGATTTAAGAAAGCATATTGCTGTTGAAAATGACTGTACCGAGAAAGATGTAATCTTTTTAAGAATTTCAGAACAGAAAGGAAACGGAATGTATTCGGTATGCGTAGCAGGCAAGCCAATGAAGTATAAACGTATGGGGACAGTTTTTATGGGTGCAGGAGAGAATCCTTTTGATACAGTTTCTAAGTAAAATAATATAATTATGGCAATTCATAAAGTTAAACAATACAGGTATTATTTTACAAAACCCTACAGTCCAGTTTCGGAGAATGAATATGTGCAATTAAAAAGAAGCCTTCCACCAATCCCCGAAAATCCTTCAACAGCAATTTTGAAAAAGTACTGGTGGTGTATTCTACTTATTCCAGCTTTTCCCATATTATTTATATTGGCTCTCACAGGATTGGTGGACGAAATAATTAGTTATAGTGACTATATAAAGGATAAGAATAGATTTGTCCAAAGGTATTTTCATTTAATTCATACTTCTAAAAATTATATAGAGTTTGTTGAAGGCTATAAAAAAATATAAACTAAATCTAAAGAGTGATGATAAATTACTGATAGGTAATTCGGTTATCACTCTTTTATCATGAATGTTATTAAATTGATTAAGCTATTTTATTTTTTACTTTTTTTAATGGTAGGTTCTTCGGGATATGATGATAATAAACTTATAAATTTTGGTAAATACCATTCTCTAGATAAATCTTCATATATTGTTCCTAAATTCGATAATTGATGCCACATAACAAGTATTTTTTCTCTAGCTTCCTTCGCATCGAATATATCCTGCTCCAAAAACATCCTTAATTCATCTAAATTATTTTTCATTACAGGTAAGATTTCCCATTCATTATGATTCCAAATATCTAATTTATCAATCTGGTCTATAAAAAATAGTGCTTGTTGGTAAAGTTCAATATCTGAAATTTCTTTATTTTTTTCTAATTCATCTCTCATTGTTATTACTGGAAAATCTTTAATTTTTAACAAATGAGAAATCTCATTTTTTTGGTAAGAAAATTTAGAAAATGCTGAAAGGAGTTTTGCTCGTTTTCCATAAAACTTAAATGCATTATTGCTAACAAGTTTATCCTTCAAATTATTTAATATGGGTATTTTTATTGTGTAATATTCTTGTTCACCATAATTGGGATTTCGAGGAAGAATAATTTTATCAATATAATCATTAAGGCATAAGAAGTAAGTATCTTGATTAAAAATATCAACTAAAAATAGTAATACAGATACACTCCCTCCTAAAGTTTGAATTGTATATATAGAATTGGTATCCATACTGTATTTTATGACATCAAGCTCAATATATTTTGATTTATCTTCATTCCATTTTCCTTTTGCCACGTTACCAACAGGAAAAATTTTATCTCGTTTAATTTCTGCTCTTTTTATTGATTTTACCTGTACAAAAATAAATTCACCAAGTGTCTCGTATATATTTTCTTCTATTTTATCAAAAAGCTCAATTACTAAATCAATTCCATAATCAGGTCTGTTAAATTCTCTAATAACATTCTCCTTTGGAATAAGAGCTTTAATAATTTGATAGGATTCGTCTTCCATTATATGCTGTAGCACTCGTTGCTTTTTTCTTGCCATTTATTTATAAGATTAATTATAGAAATATAAAGTCAATTTATTGCGTTAAGCTTAAAAGTAACTTATTAAATTCAGTATAAACGAAATAATCTAACCCATTTTTAGAAATATTTTTTACTTTTTTTGAATCCTTATTTGTAATTGCTTTAAAAATGAAATTTCTTCAATAAAACTTCCAAAGGAATTTGATGAATATCGATATTGAATCAATTTAACAATTTCCCATTTAGTCAAATTATTTGCATTAATAAAGAAGTTATAAAATTTTTGAACATTAAAATGGTTTAGGATGGATGATGATGACCAAGCGCTATCTTTGTTAGTAAGTTTATGGTCAAAAAGTTTAAAATCAGTATAATATAGATTTTCAAGATTCTCAGCTTCAAGAAGAATATTTTTTAATCTTATTTTTTCATTAATTTCAAGACAAGCATTTTTAATTGCTGTAAAGTTTTTAAAGAATTCAGATTTTTTGTCAACTTTAAGAAACATCTCAAGGTGAGGAATAAATACATAATTATTTATCCCCTTCTTTATCCCCATTATAACTCTTTTTTCTAAGGTTTCTAAAGATTTAAATTTTAAAGGATTATCAAATCTTGCTAAATAGTAAAAGATAGTTGAATAATCACCAAGTTTGTAAACTCCCTGATCTGTATATATTAATAATTGCTTTGTCAATTGTCTATATTCTTTATCATTTAAATCAAAAATATTAGAAGGGCTCAACTTATTGAAAACTAAATAGTGTTCGGGAATATTTTGATCTTCAATATTATATATTGTTTTTAAATCCTCCAAGAAATCCTCGCTTTCAAAAATTTTCTTTCCAATAATAAAATTATAAATAGATTCAAAAAAATGATATTCTGTGTCTTTATAATATTTTTCAAGAAAAATTTCTGTATATGTTTGTTTATATTCTTGCGCTTTGTTATTACTATTTTGTATAGCTCTTTTTAGACTTAATTTCCTTATAGCAATGGCAGTTAAACTATTTTTTGAATCACTAACATCTTGTTTATTATCACTGGATAAATCACCATTTCTATATTCAATAGAAACACTAATAATAAATCTGAGAGCCTTTTTCAATATACTATTTTTATTCTGCTTCAAAAATTTATGTTGATTAGAGATGAGTTCTATTAAATAAAAAACTTGTTTGAAATAAAGTAGGATAAAATTGAGGGTTCGGAGATTATTAGAATTGGTTTCAAATACCTCCAAAAAGAATTTTTCTTCTCTTTTCAAAAAATCTGTATAGAACATGTCTCCACTGAATTTGGTTTTAATAATATTATCGTAAACAGACTTTATATCAGGATTAAATTGAATTGTATTTCCTATAACTTTTTCTTTCAATTTATCAAACTTTTCTTTTTCCAATTTACCACTATTAGCAATAACTATTATTTTAGCATTGTTGCCCTCTGTTAGAGAATTTATAAATCCAATTAGAATTTCAATATTAAAGTCTGGATCCATTCTTTCCAAGTCATCAAAACAAATAACTAAACCATTAAAATTAATAAGGTCTTTTTATCAATACCTATCTCTGAAACAATGTCATAATATTGATCTATATTTTTAAATTTCAATATTCCTTTAATGAATATTTTAGCAATTGCAGCACTTATCTTTACTTTTTTATTTCCTAAAATAGGATATAACGAGAGAAGTATTTGTGATTGTATTTCGTCAATTGATGAAATACCAAACAATGATACAACTATAGATTTATATTTCTTTTTATTATCAAAATAAGTGGGAAAAGTCTCAATTTCTTTTTCTAAAATATTTTTGTAATAATACGTTTTACCAACTCCCCAATCTCCCGTTATTAACAGTGAATTATTAGTTTCATTTTGTAAATAGAATTTGATAATCCCATCTAGATGTGTCATGTAATTTATATTTAAAATAATTAAATTTCAAAATACAATTTTTCTTCAAAAGAATGTAGCTAGAAAAGATAAATTTTGCTATTTAAAAATACAAGGGTCAAAGGAAAGGCAACAAAATATATCCTAGAATTCATAAAAAAAATGAAGCAATCCTTTATAGTAGAATTTACCTCAATTTAACACCAATAAAATATTTGAGTGTAGGGATATTCCCCACTGAATGTAAAGGTATACCCTTAGGCGAGGTCTTTTTTCTATCCCCTACCCAAACTGTCAACATTTTTTCAAAAGTAAGTTTTACTTTATTTGGTTTTTGTAGATCTGTTTTTATTTTCCACTTACATTTTCTACTGGCTATACTCTTTAAACTATATGTCTTATTGATCTTTTTTTGACAGTTTTTGTTTTTTGCGGTTTGTACTTAAAAATATTTTAAAAACTTTAATTTTTAGATTAAAATCTCTGTCAGTTGGCATGAATATTGACTTTATTAGTATGGCAAAGAACTATTTCAGGTTCTTTTTTCTACATAGATTTTCACAATATATATAAAAAATGCCTAGAAGTATTGGCGTACTGCTAGGCAAGTCAATAAATTTTAAAACCAACTTAAAACTTATCAACATGACAAATTTAAAAAATTGTCTTGATTCTTGCAGTATCTATGTAGGAACATATCAGAAGTACAACAACAGAAACCTTTACGGAAAATGGCTCAATCTTTCGGATTATTTAGACTATGACAAGCTATTAGAAGCAATGAAAGAACTTCACCAAGACGAACACGATCCAGAATTTATGTTTCAAGATTATGAAAACTGTTCTTTTTTTGAAAAGCTAGGATTAATTGCAGAAAGTCATTTATCCAATGAAATATTTGAAATAGCAGAGCAAATAAATGATTCTAACTATGAACTTGAAATTTTTGAGGCTTATGTAGATTGTATTGGAAAAATGGATTTTCAAAGTGTTTATGATGGTGTAATAAATTATTATATTGGTGAATATTCAGACGATGAAACATTTGCACAGTATATTTTAGAAGAAAGTATTCCTGAAAGTTTGCCCAACTATATTTATATTGATTGGGAAAGTACAGCAAGAAATATAATGTGTGATTATTTTGAAAGTAACAGACATTATTTCCGAAGTTAAATAAAGATTATTCAGTTTACTTGTGTTTACTTTTAAACTTGACCTATACCTTGACCCATTACAAAACAAAAGCACCTACATTTCTGTAAGTGCTTGATTTTTAGAGTGGTCCCACCTGGGCTCGAACCAGGGACCACCTGATTATGAGTCAGGTGCTCTAACCAACTGAGCTATAGGACCTCAAAATTTGGTTAAATTTTGTGTTTGCAAAAATAGTAAAATTTCTTTCACTACAAAATTTTTTATTGCTTTTCTTGGCAAAGTTCTACCAGTACTCCGTTGGTAGACTTTGGATGAAGGAATACAACTAATTTGTTATCAGCACCTTCTTTCGGTTCTTCAGAGATAAACTGAAATCCTTCTTTTTTTAATCTTTTTACTTCTTCCAGGATATTTTCAACCCCAAATGCCAGATGATGGATGCCTTCCCCCTTTTTATCGATGAATTTTGAGATCGGGCTTTCAGGATTGCTGGCTTCCAGTAATTCGATTTTGCTCTCCCCGGTTTCATAAAAAGAAGTCACCACACCTTCTCTCTCTACAGTTTCTTTTTTGTAGGATTCTTTTCCTAAGAGTTTCGTAAAAAGTTCATCAGAAATGCCTAAAGACTTTACAGCAATACCAATATGTTCTAGCTTCATAACTATTAATAAATATAATTAAATCGTAAATTTGATACTGCAGTTGAATTTCAAAGTATCAATTCAAACAAAAGTACTAAATTTGCAGAAATTATGGAAAGTAACAGACAAAGAAAAGTAGCACAGATCATTCAGGAAGACTTCGCAGAGCTTTTCCGCAAACAGGCTGCAGAAAGCAAACAGAGCATATTGGTATCTGTTTCAGATGTAAAAGTAACTGCCGACTTAGGAATTGCTAAGATTTATTTAAGCATTTTCCCGCAGGAATTCCGTACCGCTGTCATGAAGGAGATTGAAGAAAACAAGACTCAATACAGAAATTTTATTGGCCAGAAAATGGCAAAACAGGTACGTATCATTCCACAACTGAACTTTTACCTGGATACCGCTCTTGATGATGTTGAAAAACTGGAAAGAGAATTAAGAGGCGAAGGCGACAATCCTGTTTTATAGATCTTGAAGAATATTGCATTTTACATAGCATCCAGATACCTTTTGGCTAAAAAAGGAAGTACTGCCGTTACGTTCATTACGTGGCTGGCTGTAGGTGCCATGACGGTTGCTGTGACTGCAATGTTCGTCATCATTTCTGTTTTTTCAGGCCTCGAAGACCTGAACAAAGACCTTATTTCCAATCTTCATGCTGATCTTACTTTAAAAAGTGCTTCCGGAAAAACTATCAAAAATCTGGATAACGTCAGTAAAGTTTTGGGCAGTAATAAAGAAATCAAAAGTTTCTCCCGCGTTATTGAAGAAAAAGTATACATCAGTTTCAATGGTAAGGGTGACATTGCTTATTTAAGAGGTGTTGATTCTGCCTATGTGAAAGTAAACCCTATTAATAAAGAGGTGTTCTATGGAACTTATCCAAGTTTCAGATATTCCAATGAAGTATTGATGGAAAACAGTCTGGATAACAGACTTTCAATTCCTGTAGATTCTTCCAATCATTATGCGACCATCTTTATGCCCAAACCGGGAACAGGGATTATCAGTAAGGAAGAAGATATCTACAATAAAAGAGATATTTTGGTAACAGGCGTTTTCCCAGGAAAAGATCAGCTGGACAACTATATCATCTCTCCTATTGAGCTTACAGAGGAATTACTTAGTCTTCCAAAAAAATCGGCTTACCAGATTGTTATTAAACTGAAAAATCCGGAAAATGCGGATGCAGTAAAACAAAGCCTGCTTCCTTCGCTTGGGAAAAATATTGAGATTAAAACCAAGGAAGAAGAGAATGCTGCTTTCTGGAAAATGATCAACACGGAAAAACTTTTTATTTACCTGATTTTTGCACTCGTCATTTTTATTACCACTTTTAATCTTGCCGGAGCCATTATCATCCTTCAGCTTGATAAAAAAGAGCAGGCAAAATCATTGATATCACTTGGATTCCCTTTAAGCCATTTAAGAATGACTTATTTCTACACCGGAATCCTGATTGTTATTTCCGGAGTGATTACCGGATTGATTCTTGGAACAGCACTTTGCTACTTCCAGCTCTACACAGAGTTTTTCAGAGCTAATGAAGTTCTTCCATTCCCTGTAAAAATAGTGGGCAAAAATTACCTTATCGTAGCACTTACAGCATCCCTGTTTGGAATCACAATTTCATGGTTCTTTTCAAAAATCAGCAAAGAATATATTACTAAAAACTAATATTCTAAGTTTATATATTACATTAAGTTAATATACTTCGGTTTCATTTTTTCGTACCTTTACGCCCCAATTTTAAAGAAATGAAACGAATTTTATCTTTTTTTCTATTAAGTCTGACATTTATCAGCGCTTTAGCACAAGCTCCGGCTGGATATTACAATCAACCGGCAGGATTAACAGGTGCAGCTCTTAAAACAGCTCTTAAGAACATTATCACCAATGGACATATAGATAATGGCTATGGTGGCTTATGGACAGGTTATGCAACCACTGACCGCGACTATTTTTATGAGAATGACGGAACTATTCTGGATATCTATTCTGAAAATCCAAATGGACCGGACCAATATAATTTCACCCTGGGAACCAACCAATGTGGATCTAATGGCTACTCTAATGAAGGCGACTGTTACAACAGAGAACACGTTATTCCTCAGAGTTTATTCAACAGTGCTTCTCCCATGGTAGCTGATATTCATTTTATCCGTGCTACCGATGGAAAAGTAAACGGAATGAGATCCAACTACCCTTTCGGACTCGTAGGAAATACTTCTTTTACCTCTAAAAACGGATCAAAATTAGGCACCTCCGTATCAGCAGGATACTCGGGTACTGTATTTGAACCCATTGATGCTTTTAAAGGAGATATTGCCAGAATGTTCCTTTATTTTGTAACAAGATACGAAGACAAACTTTCCAATTTCACTTCCGGTGATATGCTTGGCAACACACCATTCCCGGGACTGCAGCCTTGGGCACTTAATCAGTATTTAATATGGAATGCAATGGATCCTGTATCTGCAGAAGAAATTGCAAGAAACAATGCTTCTTATACTTACCAGGGAAACAGAAACCCTTTCATTGATCATCCTGAATATGTTTCTCAAATCTGGGGATCTCCGGTAATTGACAACCAGGCTCCTACAGCAGCAACCAACCTTGTAGCCAACAATCCTACTTCAAACTCTATTGCTCTAAGCTGGACAGCTGCTACGGATAATGTGGGAGTAACTACTTACCAGGTTTATGCAAATGGTACATTAAAAGCTACCGTTTCCGGTACAACAACATCTACAATTGTATCAGGATTAGCTCCACTTACTCAATATACGTTCTATGTAATTGCTAAAGATGCTTTCGGAAACTCTTCTCCACAAAGTACAACTGCTACAGCAACTACTCTTGACGTTCCTGCCGGAGGCGGAAGCTGTGGAACGGAGGATTTTGAAATGATCACCGGAGCAGCAAACACTTACATGACAGCAACCTGGACGAACAACGGAATCTCCTGGACAGCAACTGACGCAAGAGTTGACCAGACCATCAACAACAAAGCCATTACCATCAGAAATGGTAACTTAACAAGTTCAACCCTTTCAAGCGGAATTCAGAATTTAACTTTAACCACACAGTTGAAATTCTCTGGAACTGCTGGTAATATCAATGTTTTTGTAAACGATGTGAATGTAGGAACTATTCCTTACAGTAATGTAGCAACGACAACTACCCTTAACAATATAAACGTAAGCGGAAACGTTGTCATTAAGCTGACAAACTCTTCTACTACCAACAGAGTTGCTTTGGATGACCTTAGCTGGGCATGTTTCGGTACGTTAGCTACTGCTGAAAACCAAAAAGCTCAATCAGCATTTACCATCTACCCTAACCCGGTAAGAAATAATGAATTATTTGTAAAAGGAGACAACCTTGACAAAATTTCAAAAGCTGGTATCTATGATCTTTCAGGAAAATTAATTGAAACGATTGCTAATCCTTTCAGACATTCAAACAAAATCAGTCTTAAAGGCTTGGCAAAAGGAACTTACATTCTGAAAGCAGACCATTTCTCTACTAAATTTATCGTAGATTAATTATTAAAAAATATTTCAAATCAAAGGCCGGATTTATCCGGTCTTTTTTTTTATTTTTGATGTATGGATTCCAATAAAAAATTAGGATTGATTGGAAGAAATATTTCCTATTCGTATTCTAAAAAATTCTTCGAAAACATGTTCCAAAAGCTCATGCTGCAGAATTTCTCCTACGATATTTTTGATCTGAATGAAATCAATGAAGTAGAAAATCTTTTTGTATCTCCGGAGCTGTTAGGATTTAATGTTACCATTCCTTACAAAGAAAAAATAATCGATTATCTTGATGAATTAAGTGATGAAGCTGAGAAAATAGGTGCTGTCAACTGTGTTCTTATTCAGGATGGTAAGAAGACCGGCTATAATACAGATGCTTTCGGGTTTGAAAAGACGCTTCTTTTACACAGAAAACCTTCACAGGACAAAGCTTTGATCTTAGGAAACGGAGGTGCGGCAAAGGCTGTCAAATATGCATTAGACAAACATAATATTCCTTCTGTGACCATTTCCAGAAGTACGGAAATCAATTTTGAAAACCTTGATCAGGAAACTGTTGCAGAACATAAAATTATCATTCAGTGTACACCGGTAGGTACTTTCCCGAATGTTAAAGACTGTCTGAACTTTCCTTTTGACGGGCTTTCTTCAGACCATCTGGTTATTGATCTGATTTACAACCCCAACTACACTCAATTCATCATCAATGCCTCTGAAAAAGGAGCAAAGACCGTGAATGGATATTATATGCTTGAACAGCAAGCAGAAAAAGCTTGGGAAATTTGGAATTTTCAAAAAAAATAACATAAATTAGTGCTTTAATTGGCCTTTCAGCTATATTTAAAGGATATTAACGCCACTCACATAAAAGATTTGCTATGACTACAGAAAACAATCTTTCTGAAAACGAAGAAAAGAAAAATCCTAACGAAGTATCTCAGGACACATCAGAAAACGCAGTTTCTCATGATGCAAACCAACATGAAGATGATGCAGCAGAACACCTGGAAGAACATGAAGAAGAAATTTCCCTTGCTGATGCTTTAAAGGAAATGGAAAAAATCATCAACACTCCCAATGCTGGTGAGAATTTCAAAAGATTCAACCAACTGAAGGAAAAAGCAAGTCATTACATCCATGATGAAGTGGAGGATAAAAAACACGAATATGTAGAAGCCGGAAATCCTGCTGAAAACTTCAGCTATGAACACCCTTCTCAAACTAAGTATTCTGCATTGGTCAATATCTTCAGAGAAAAACATGAAGACTTCCAGAAAGGACAGGAAGAAGAGCAAAAGAAAAATCTTGACCATCGCCAAAGTATTATCGAAAGACTTAAAAACCTTTATACCAACTCTGAACCCGGAATCAATCTTTTCAAATCCATCCGTGAGATTAAAGAAGACTGGTCAAAAGCCGGACAGGTTGCAAAATCTGAATTCAAAATTCTTAACAATAACTATTTCCACCACCTGAATCAGTTTTATCAGATGCTGGATCTGAACAAAGAGTTTTTGGAACAGGAATACAGCCACAACCTGGAAAAAAGAGAGCATATTATTGCCAGAGCTAAAGAACTGGAAAACGAACCGGTAATTCAGAAGGCTTTAAATGAGCTTCAGTACCTTCATAAATTATGGAAAGAAGAAGCTGAACCCGTAGCAGAGGAGTTCCGTGAAAAAACATGGGAAGAATTCAAAGAAATTTCCAACAAAATTCACGAAAGAAAATCTGAACTTTCTGCTTCTATCGAAAAAGAACAGGCCGTTAACCTTGAAAGGAAGAACGAGATCATTGCTGAAATCAAGAAACTTTCTGAACCTTCAGAAACGCCTAACCACAACTACTGGCAGAATTCCATCAAAAGAGTGGAAGATCTGCGCTCTGACTTTTTAAAAACAGGAAGTGTTCCAAGAAAACTTTCCAACCAAAACTGGAATGATTTCAAAACGACACTAAGAGGTTTTAATACAACGAAAAACAACTACTACAAATCGTTGAAAGGTTCTCAGCAAGCTAATCTTGAAGAAAAATTAAAACTGATCCAGACTGCACAGGATAATATGAATAATGAGGAATGGGATATTGCTGTTCCGTTATTCAAAAAGCTTCAGGAAGACTGGAAAAAAATTGGTCACGTTCCTAAGAGTATGACCAATAAAATCTGGGATGAGTTCCGTGATGCCTGTAATGCATTCTTCAACAACTACAGAGAGAAAAGCAATACCTCTACTGACAACTGGAAGGAGAACTACAAGAACAAAAAAGCCCTTCTGGATGAACTTAAAGAAGTTTCCAATGAAGAAGGCAGCATCGAAAAAATTGAACAGATCAAAACTTCATGGAATAATATTGGAAAAGTTCCTAGAGATAAAATTTCAATCAACTCTGAATTCAACAAAACATTAAGAGAGAAATTGAAAATAAACAAAATCAACGAACTTGAACTGAAAGAAGAAGGCTTATCTGAAAATCAGCTTACCGACAAAGCGAGAAAGATCAAAAATCAAATCTCTGATCTTGAGGCAGAAATCGTAAAACTGGAAAACAACCTTTCTTTCTTCAATAAACCGTCAAGAGAGAATCCTCTATTAAAAGACACATACAACACGATTGATGAGAAAAAAGCTCATCTTGAAACATTAAAACAAAATCTCCACAGCATCATCAGCGGAGAATAACAGATAACAAAATAAATAAAGGCGGAGCAAAGCAATTTGTCTTCGCTTTTTCTTTTTATACTATGAACAACGACGAATTTTATATCAAAAGATGCATCGAGCTGGCTCAGAAGGCACTTGGCAACACGTATCCTAATCCACTTGTGGGAAGTGTGATTGTACATAACGGAGAAATCATTGGCGAGGGTTACCATCATAAAGCCGGAGAAAACCATGCTGAAATCAATGCTATCAATTCGGTCAGAAATAAAGATCTTATTCCGGAATCAACGATCTATGTATCTCTGGAGCCTTGTGCCCATTATGGAAAAACACCTCCTTGTGCTTTAAAGATTAAAGAATTAGGATTTAAAAAGGTGGTGATTGGAGCAATGGATTCCCATGATAAAGTGAATGGTAAAGGAAAAAAAATCATTCAGGATGCAGGAATTGAAACCGTTTCCGGAATCCTGGAAAAAGAGTGCATTGAACTTAACAAAAGATTTTTCACTTATCACGAAAAGAAAAGACCTTATATTATTCTAAAGTGGGCAGAATCCGGTGATGGATTTTTGGATAAGGATTTTAAACCAACTGCTGTTTCCAATACGTTGGTGAATCAGTTTGTTCATCAGTTGAGAGCTGACGAGCATGCCATTCTGGTAGGAACTCAAACCGCTTTGCATGACAACCCAAGTCTCACTGTAAGAAATGCAGAAGGCGTAAATCCTGTCAGAATTCTGATTGATTTTGATTTAAAAGTTCCAGCCCATTTCAATATTTACAACAATGAAGCAAGAACATTGGTTTTAAATTCTATAAAAGAGTCTACTGAAGGACATATTCAATTCATCAAAATCAATAAGGATAATTTTCTTCCGGAATTGATGGAAGCCTTATACAAAGAACAGATACAATCTGTCATTATTGAAGGCGGCCGTTTTACACTGCAGCAGTTTATTAATGCTGATCTTTGGGACGAAGCCATTGTTATTAAGAATGAAAATCTGAAACTGGAAAACGGAACAAAAGCCCCGGAATTCAATCATTCAAAAACTAAAACTGAAGGCTTCAGAGACAATACAATCTCTTTTTTCAAATCAAAATAAAACCTTTTTATCACCGTGAAATGAAATAATTTATTTACATTAGTTACACAAAAAAAATTACTATGAAAAATGTAAAGAAAGTTTCACGACAGAATCTAAAAAAAGTAAACGGAGGAAATGCTCCTGAATGCTGTTCATTTTATCCACCTTCATTGCAGCATTGCTGTGCTACTCCATCCAGTATGAGTTGTCCACCACCTTGGGCAGACGGAACATTCTCATGCTAATCCAATAGTATTCAATAAAAAATAATACTATGAAAGATTTGAAAAAAATATCAAAATCCGGCTTAAAAGCAATCCAGGGAGGAGTCTTTGTAAACTGTACTCTACCTAATGGACAGCCTACGAGATGCAGAGATAAATGCCCTACGGATTTTTGTGGCCCTACAAGCTATTTATGCTTGATTCCTGAGGATTTATGTACTTAAAAAGTTTAAAAATCTTAGATAACAAAATATAAGCCGTCAAAATTGACGGCTTAATTTATGATAATGATGGAAGTTACTACAGCATTTAATACTTTTGCATAAACAAAGCAGGAACTCTAATGACGTTTGAATACAAAACCATAGAAAAACCCATAGAAAATACCCTTTTAAAAGAAAAAGGAAGCAAATTTATCGGATTTGCTTATCCGGTGACCAATGAAAAGGAATTAAAAGGTGCACTTGAAAAAATAAGGGAAGAACATCCGAAAGCTACCCATCACTGTTATGCTTTCAGAATGGGATTAAATGGTGAGAACTATCGTGCCAATGATGATGGTGAACCTTCCGGAAGTGCCGGGTTACCTATTTACAACCAGCTACTAGCGAATGAAATCACCAACATACTGGTGATTGTAGTCCGTTATTACGGAGGAACCAAACTGGGAGTTTCAGGACTGGTAAAAGCCTATAAAGAATCTGCGAAGATTACATTGGAAGAAGCTCATATCATTACCAGAGAACTGGAAACAGAAGTTGAAATCCAGTTTAATTTCAATCAGCAGAATACAATTTTCACATTGCTTTCTAGATTTGATGCTAAAGTTTTGAATTTCGATGCTAATGAAAACTGCATTCTTACCGCTTCATTAAAACTGGCACAAAAAGAAAGCATCTCAGAAAAACTTTCCGAGATGCAATATGTTTCGTTTGAATTTAATGATTAATCCCTTCTTCCACCAAGAAGCAAAGATGCCCAGTAAAGAAGCTGTGCCAAAGAACCTAAGGCAGCTACCACGTAAGTTCTTGCAGCCCATTTCAAACTGTCCTGTACTCCTACAAATTCTTCTGCAGTTACAGTGCCTGTATCTTTAAGCCATTTCATAGCTCTGTTACTCGCGTCATATTCCACCGGAAGTGTTACAAAAGCAAAAAGCGTTGTCATTGCAAACATAGCGACTCCAATCGCAAGAACAGTTGTATTTCCATTCGGATTTTCAATCGTTCTTGATGCAGCCATTACTGCGATACCCGCAATAAGAACAAACTGCATCAGATTGGAACTTATATTCACAATAGGAACCAGTTTTGAACGTAAATTCAACATAGAATACCCTACTGCATGTTGTACTGCATGTCCGCATTCGTGAGCTGCTACTGCCGCCGATGCTGCGTTTCTCTGCATATAAACTCCTTCTGAAAGGTTAACTGTTTTATCTGCCGGATTATAGTGGTCCGTCAACTGCCCGGGTACTGATATGACCTGAACATCATTTATTCCGTTATCTCTCAACATTTTTTCCGCTACTTCTTTCCCCGAAAGTCCATTTCGAAGGTGTACATTGGAATAATATTCAAATTTCGATTTCAATCTGGACGAAACCCACCAGCTCACCAACATTGAAATACCAATAATGATATAATAACCCACCATTTTATATAAATTTTGTGTTTAATTTTACCCATAATCATATAAAAACTGTGCCAAAGTATAAGATATTATTATTTATATTTGTCCTCTAATTCATCCCCAAAAACATGTCTACAATTTCAATTATTGAAGTAAAAACAGCTGACCAGCTCAAACAATTCGTAAGGTTTCCTATGGATCTGTACAAAAATAATCCGTACTATGTTCCATCTTTTATTAAAGACGAAATGAAAATCTGGGATAAAAAAGAAAATCCAGCCCTGCAATATTCAGAATCCAGACAATTTTTGGCCTTAAAAGATAACAAAGTTGTAGGAAGAATTGCCGTGATTATTAATCATAAAGAGGAAAAGGAATTAGGCATTAAAAAGGTACGATTCGGCTGGATAGATTTTATTGATGATGCTGAAGTTTCAAAAGCTTTGATACAAACCGCTACCGACTACGCCAGGGAACATAATATCAACATGATAGAAGGTCCAATGGGATTTACCAATCTTGACAAAGCAGGGATGCTAACCATGGGATTTGATAAACTGGCGACAATGATTGGAATTTATAATCACGCATACTATCCAAAACATTTGGAAAATCTTGGATTAACCAAAGAAAAAGAATGGGTAGAGTATGAAATGAATTTTCCAAAAGTACTTCCCGAAAAAGTAGAAAAATTCAGTGGATTAATTGCTCAGAAATATAAACTGAAGGTTCTTAATTTCAAGTCAAAGGAAGAAATTCTTCCTTATGTAGAGCCTATGTTTAAGCTTTTGGATGAAACATACAAACATCTTTCCACTTACACTCCTATTTCGGATGAACAAATCAAAACATACAGAGAAAAATATTTCCCTTTCATCAATAAAAATTATGTAATCTGCGTGGTAGATGAAAATCAGCAGCTGGTTTCATTTGCTATCACAATGCCTTCATATTCCAAGGCACTGCAAAAATCAAAAGGAAAATTATTTCCATTAGGATGGTGGCATTTTTTACAAGCCGGAAAAAAGAATGACCGTGCCAATTTCTATCTTATCGGAATTCATCCGGAATACCAGAGACGTGGGGTAACCGCTATTATTTTCAAGGAAATTTTTGTACGATTTACAAGCATGGGAATTGATTTTGCTGAGACCAATCCTGAACTGGAAGAAAATAAAAGTGTGCAGGTTCTTTGGCAGGATTATAACCCTGTCAACCATAAACGAAGAAGAACCTACTCAATGGAAGTGAATAAGTAGTGTACATTTCTACAATGTAGAAACAGTCTCACAACCTTAAACTCTAAACTCTGAACTTTATGAAACCACAACTCATTATTTTCGCTATTTTAATTGTAGGATTTATCAGTTACAACTTCTTTTTCCAGTCACCGGATGACAAAACAAATACGGTGATTAATATTCTTTTTGCCAGTATTCTTTTTGGATACATTTCCTTTATGGCCTATACTCTTTTGAAAAAAATGAAAAAATAAGATCTAAAATCAACATCAATAAGTCCTTTATCACTCTATTTTCATCCTGAATTACGTACATTCAAAATATCCAAACTGCATGTAGTGAATGCAATTTTTCCAGAGTCACTACAAAAAAAGGGTAAAAACACAACAAAAAAATAGTCCCAAAAAGCTAATTTTTATTGATTCTAAATTACCGATTTAACTCATTTTCATCCGACTTTTAAGCTGATAAATTTCATGCTTTCTTGTTTATTCGCTAAATTTGCAAATTGAGATAATAATGCAAAAATGAATTTACCTGAAAGTTATATTCCAATCCTTATCCAGGCTGGTGTAGCAGTAGGATTTGTAGCTGTTTCTTTGCTTGGGGCACATTTCTTGGGGCCACAACAGAAAAAAGGAGACTCTGTAAAAAACCAAAGCTGGGAATGTGGAGTTCCTGTAGAAGGAAATGCAAGAACGCCGTTTTCTATCAAGTACTTCTTGACTGCGGTATTGTTCGTACTATTCGATATCGAAATCGTATTCTTTTATCCTTACGCTGTAAACTTCAGAGAATTCGGTATGGAAGGATTCCTTGCTGTACTTACATTCGTTGCCATCTTCTTCATGGCGTTTTTCTATGTTTGGAAACGCGGTGCACTGGATTGGGATAAATAAATTTTAACATTAAAAGATTGATTTTATTTAAGTAATTTAAAGATTGTAAAGGTCTTGTTTTTCATCTTTAAATATTTTAATCTTTAAATATTTACTAAAAATGTCAGATAAAAAACCAGTAATAAGAACAGATGCACCTGCTCCCGAAGGATATGAAGGAGAAGGGTTTTTCGCAACAAAACTGAGCAGTGTAATCGGGATGGCAAGAAAGTTTTCACTTTGGCCGTTACCATTTGCTACCTCTTGTTGTGGTATTGAGTTTATGGCTACCCTGAACCCCACATATGATGCTTCAAGATTTGGTATGGAAAGAAACTCTTTCTCTCCAAGACAAGCAGATATGCTGATGGTTTGCGGAACTATATCAAAGAAATTAGGACCAGTCCTGAAAGAAGTTTACACTCAGATGGCTGAGCCGAAATGGGTGGTAGCAGTGGGAGCATGTGCTTCCAGCGGTGGTATTTTTGATACCTACTCTGTACTTCAGGGAATTGATAAAATTATTCCGGTAGACGTATACGTTCCTGGATGTCCTCCAAGACCTGAGCAGATTATTGAAGGAGTAATGCAGGTACAAGCTCTTGCGGAAAGCGAAAGCATCAGAAGAAGAGACATGCCTGAATATCAGAAATTATTAGATTCTTACAACATAAGCAACTAAACGGAAATGACAAACGAATTTGTATTAGAAGCAATCACAAGAGAATTTCCGGAATCTGTTATTTCAAGCTCAGAACCTTACGGAATGCTGACGATTGAGGTGAAGAAAGAAGATATCAAGAAGATCATTCACTATCTTAAAGATTCATCACTGGAATTTAATTTCCTGACGGATATCTGTGGTATTCATTATCCTGAATTTCCTGAGAAGGAAATTGGTGTTGTATACCATTTGCATAATATGATGGCCAATTTCAGATTACGTCTGAAAATCTTTATGTCCAGAGAAAATATTGAAGTAGACTCTCTTGTAGAGTTGTATGCAGGAGCTAACTGGATGGAAAGAGAAACGTATGATTTCTATGGGATTAAATTTAAAGGACATCCGGATCTGAGACCTATTTTGAATATGGAAGATCTTGGATACCACCCAATGTTGAAAGAATATCGCCTTGAAGACGGTACAAGAACCGACAAGAACGATAGCATGTTCGGAAGATAAAAAATAAAATATAAATGATAAATGATGATAGATAAATGATTATCGATTATCAACTATCAATTATCAATTATAATACTTATGAAAGATAACTCATTATCTAATATACTAAACCAGTACGAAAGTAAGGAACAGATTGACGGACAATTATACACCCTGAATCTGGGACCTACCCACCCTGCTACTCACGGGATTTTCCAGAATATCTTAACGATGGACGGAGAAAGAATCCTTCACGCAGAGCAAACCGTAGGATATATCCACAGAGCATTTGAGAAAATTTCTGAAAGAAGAAACTATTCTCAGATCACTACCCTTACAGACCGTATGAATTACTGTTCTGCACCTATCAATAACTTAGGTTGGCACATGACAGTAGAGAAACTGATTGGCGTTAAAGTTCCAAAACGTGTAGACTATATGCGTGTTATCTTGATGGAGCTGGCAAGAATCGGTGACCACCTGATCTGTAACGGGGTAACCGGAATGGACTCAGGAGCAATTACAGGTCTTACGTATATGTTCATCGAAAGAGAACGTATTTATGATATGTATGAGCAGATCTGCGGAGCCAGAATGACAACCAATATGGGAAGAATCGGAGGATTTGAAAGAGATTTCACCCCTAAGTTTCATGAGTTATTAAAGGACTTCTTAAAAACCTTCCCGGCAAGATTCAAAGAATTCTGTACGCTATTAGAAAGAAACAGAATTTTCATGGACAGAACCATCGGTACAGGAGCTATTTCTGCCGAAAGAGCATTAAGCTACGGTTTCACAGGTCCGAACTTACGTGCAGCAGGAGTGGATTATGATGTTAGAGTTGCACAGCCTTATTCTTCTTATGAAGATTTCGATTTCATCATTCCAGTAGGAACTTCTGGTGACACTTACGACCGTTTCATGGTTCGTCAACAGGAAATCTGGGAATCTCTAAAAATTATCAATCAAGCATACGACAATCTTCCTGAAGGACCATTCCACGCAGATGTTCCTGATTTCTATCTTCCTGAAAAGGCAGATGTTTATCAGAAAATGGAAGCATTAATTTACCATTTCAAAATCGTAATGGGAGAAACGGATGTTCCTAAAGGAGAAGTTTATCATGCTGTAGAAGGTGGAAACGGAGAATTAGGATTCTATCTTGTGAGTGACGGAGGAAGAAGTCCTTACAGACTTCACTTCAGAAGACCATGCTTCATCTACTATCAGGCATATCCTGAAATGATTACAGGTTCTGTAATTTCAGATGCCATTGTAACGATGTGTAGTATGAATATTATTGCGGGAGAATTAGACGCATAACAATTGTAAAAAGTACAATGTAGGATGTACAATGTACTTGAAAATATAAATAGTTAATAAATACTTTGTACTTTGTACAATGTACATTTTACAACAAAATAAAATGAGCGAAACAATAGCTTTTAAACCGGAAAGTTTAGCACAGGTACACAAAATTATCGCAAGATACCCTGAAGGAAGACAGAAATCTGCTCTTCTTCCTGTACTTCACCTGGCACAGAAAGAATTCGGAGGATGGTTAGATGTTCCGGTGATGGATTATGTTGCCGGACTATTAAGTATCCAACCGATCGAAGTATATGAAGTGGCTACTTTCTATACCATGTTTAATATGAAGCCGGTTGGTAAATATGTTTTGGAAGTTTGCAGAACAGGACCTTGTATGGTTTGTGGAAGCGAAAAAATCCTGGATCATATCAGAACCAAACTGAACATTAAGGATGGAGAAACTACTGAAGACGGTATGTTCACATTAAAGCCAGCTGAATGTCTTGGAGCATGTGGATATGCACCAATGCTACAGTTAGGAAAATTCTTTCATGAAAATTTAACGATAGAAAAAGTAGATGAAATCCTTGATCTTTGCAGACAGGGACAAGTTGCTTTAGACTAATAGAAATTTTAAATTCTAAATTTTAGATTTTAAATTATTCACTTAACGTTTAATCATAATTAATGCAAGAAGCCAAAAGCCTATTGCAATAAGCAAATAACAATGAGTAAAAAACTTTTACTTAAAGACGCACATATAGAAGGTATTCGCTACTTTGAAACATACCGTAAACAGGGAGGTTACACCGCAGCTGAAAAAGCCTTGAAGATGACTCCTGACGAAATTCTTGAAGAAGTAAAAGCTTCAGGATTAAGAGGTCGTGGTGGAGCTGGATTCCCAACAGGAATGAAATGGAGCTTTTTGGCAAAGCCAGAAGGCGTTCCAAGGCACCTTGTTGTTAATGCAGATGAGTCTGAGCCTGGAACATTCAAGGACAGATATCTGATGGAGTTCCTTCCTCATTTATTGATTGAAGGAATGCTAATTTCTTCTTACTGTTTAGGTTCCAATACTTCTTATATCTACATCCGTGGAGAATATTCATGGATTCCGGATATCCTTGAAGAAGCTATTGAAGAAGCCAAAGCAGCAGGATTTTTAGGTAAAAATATTTTAGGAACAGGTTTCGACTGTGAAATCTATGTACAGAGAGGTGGTGGAGCATACATCTGCGGTGAAGAAACTGCATTGCTTGAATCCCTTGAAGGAAAAAGAGGTAACCCAAGATTAAAACCGCCATTCCCGGCTGTAAAAGGTCTTTGGGAGAGACCAACGGTGGTAAACAATGTTGAGTCTATTGCTGCAATTGTTCCGATCATTGATATTACAGGTGCTGAATATGCTAAAATCGGAGTTGGAAGATCTACAGGAACGAAATTAATTTCGGCTTGTGGAAACATCAACAAACCAGGAGTATACGAAATCGACATGACGATCACGGTAGAAGAATTCATTTACTCTGATGAATATTGCGGTGGTATTAAAGACGGTAAAAAATTAAAGGCTTGTATTCCCGGAGGAAGTTCTGTTCCGATCGTTCCCGCTAACTTATTGCTGAGAACAGTGAACGGAGAGCCAAGATATATGAACTATGAATCATTGGCAGATGGTGGTTTTGCTACCGGTACCATGATGGGTTCAGGAGGTTTCATCGTTTTGGATGAAGACCAGTGTATTGTAGATCACACGATGACTTTAGCGAGATTCTACAATCACGAAAGCTGTGGGCAATGTACTCCTTGCCGTGAAGGAACGGGATGGATGTACAAGATTTTAAAGAAAATCGAGAAAGGAGAAGGAAAAATGGAAGATATCGATCTGCTTTGGGATATCCAGAGAAAAATCGAAGGAAACACGATTTGTCCGTTGGGTGATGCAGCAGCTTGGCCGGTTGCAGCAGCAATCCGTCACTTCAGAGATGAATTTGAGTGGCATGTGAAAAACCCTGAATTGTCTCAGACACAAAATTATGGATTGGCACATTATGCAGATCCTATCCCGGCCGTTGAAAAGAATGCGTAGGTAAGATGAAAAAATTATTGGTTGTCGGCTTAATGATGTCGAATCTTGTATTTGCACAGAACAAGAAGAGTGATACCGCAAATTATAACAGATCCGTAGAAGAGGATTTGTCATATGTAGTGAGTGAGAAAGAGCAGATTAAAGCTGAGAAAAAGGAAAAACCTCTACCATTAAGCAAAAAAGGTCAGGTTTTCGTATTTTATGGATGGAACAGAGCCGCTTATAGTAATTCTGACATTCATTTTACCGGAAACGGATACGATTTTCAATTGAATAACGTAACCGCACAAGACAGACCTACAAAATTCGGAATTGTCTATTTTGATCCAAGCTGGTTTACTGTAACACAGTATAATTTCAGAATAGGATATTTCATTAAAGACAATTTAGCATTGGTATTAGGGATAGACCATATGAAATATGTAATGGATCAGAACCAGACTGTTGGTTTCAAAGGACATATTTCAGATCCTGAATATGCAGCGATGGTTCAAAACGGGCAGGTGAATCTTGCAGATGAGAAGTTCCTTACTTTCGAACATACTGATGGACTTAATTATGAAAACTTAGGTCTTGAGAAATACAAAAATCTTGTTCATAAGAAAAATATAGATTTAGTATGGTCTTATGGAGCCGGAATCGGATTTATGTTTCCGAAAAGTAATGTAAAGCTTTTTGGTAATGAAAGAAGTGACCGTTTTCACGTTGCAGGTATGGGAACTGATATCAGATCTAGTCTTAACTTGGTATTCTGGAAAAACTGGATGCTGAGATTAGAAGGAAAAGCCGGTTATATTAATATGTGGGATATTAAAACTACATTGAATAATAAACCAGACAAAGCACGTCAGGATTTTGTTTTCGGACAAATTCTGGGAGGAATTGGATATACATTTAATACAAAGAAATATAAATAACAAAGCCTATTGCTTAACGCATAAAGCTTAAAGCATATCATATGAGCGAAGAAGTTAAAAAATTCAAAATAACTATAGACGGACAAACTACCGAAGTGATGCCTGGTACTTCTATTCTGGAAGCTGCAAGACAAATCGGTGGTAAATCTGTACCTCCTGCAATGTGCTACTACAGCAAGCTGGAAACCAGTGGAGGAAGATGTAGAACTTGTCTGGTAGAAGTTTCTAAAGGATCTGAAGCAGACCCACGCCCTATGCCAAAATTAGTAGCAAGCTGCAGAACTAATGTAATGGACGGTATGGAAGTAAAAAATCTTACTTCTGAGAAAGCTCAGGAAGGAAGAAAAGCGGTTACCGAATTCCTATTGGTAAACCACCCGCTGGACTGCCCTATCTGCGACCAGGCAGGAGAATGTCATCTTCAGGACTTAGGATATGAGCATGGTGTGGAAAATACAAGAACAGAATTCGAAAGAAATACTTACGAAGCTGATGATCTTGGTCCGAACATCAAATTGAATATGAACCGTTGTATTCTTTGTGCAAGATGCGTATTAACAGCCAATCAGCTTACAGAAACAAGAGAACACGGTATTCTTTTCAGAGGAGATCACGCTGAAATTTCAACCTATCTAAATAAAGCGCTAGACAATGACTTCATCGGAAACGTTATCGACGTTTGCCCGGTAGGAGCATTAACAGACAGAACAGCTCGTTTTGCCAGCAGAGTATGGTTTACAAAACCAATGAATGCTACTTGTAAATGTGATAAATGTTCCGGAAAAGCTTTAGTATGGTTTAAAGGTGACGAAATTGTAAGAGTAACTGCAAGAAAAGACCAGTGGGGTGAAGTTGAAGAATTCATCTGTGATACATGTCGTTTCGAAAGAAAAGCATTATCAGACTGGAATATTGAAGGTCCTAGACATATCGACAGACATTCTGTAATTTCATTGAACCACTACGAAAAACCAAAGGATGAGCTAAGAGTTTTAGACAATCCAATGGCTAAAGAAATCAGTGAAAAAGACGAAAAATAATTTTAATAAGATTCAGATTTCAGATATTAGATGACAGATTTTCTTCATTCTAATTTCTAACTTCTAATATCTAACATCTATAAAAATAAAAATGGATTTACTTACATTTAAACTTATACTTGTATTAGCACTTTTCCTGCTATCATTAACGATTGCAGCCTACTCTACCTGGGCAGAAAGAAAAGTAGCCTCTATCATGCAGGATAGAATTGGTCCCAACAGAGCCGGACCTTTCGGATTACTGCAGCCTCTTGCTGATGGTGGAAAATTCTTCTTTAAAGAGGACTTTACACCAGCCAATGCAGAAAGATTCCTTTTCGTATTAGGCCCAGCTTTGGTAATGTTTATTTCATTGATTACAGGAGCTGTTATTCCTTGGGGTAAAAGTTTAAATATTGCAGGTACTTCTTTTGATCTTCAGGTAGCGAACATTGATGTTGGTGTACTTTTCATCATAGGAATGGCTTCCATCGGGGTTTACGGAATTATGATCGGAGGTTGGGCTTCGAACAATAAATATTCATTACTAGGTGCTATCCGTGCTTCTTCTCAGATGATTTCTTACGAATTGGCAATGGGATTAGCACTTCTTTCTATCATTATGATGACAGGAAGTTTAGATTTGAAAGAAATTACTGAAAGCCAGACTACCGGAAAATTATGGGGCGTTATTCCTTGGGGTTCCGGAATGAACTGGAATATTTTCTACCAGCCGATCGCTTTCCTTGTTTTCTTTGTAGCTGCATTGGCAGAAACCAACAGACACCCTTTCGATTTACCTGAGTGTGAATCTGAACTGGTAACAGGATACTCTACAGAATACTCTTCCATGAAGTTAGGTTTATATATGTTCGGAGAATATGTGAACATGTTTATTTCTAACGCTTTCATGGTAGTTCTTTTCTTCGGAGGATACAACTATCCTGGTATTGAATGGGTAACTCAGAACTGGGGTGAGAATACTGCAGGAATCTTAAGTATCGTAGCATTCTTAACGAAGACTGTCATCGGGATTCTGATCTTCATGTGGATCAGATGGACGCTTCCAAGATTCAGATACGACCAGTTAATGCACTTAGGATGGAAAACATTAATCCCAATGGCATTGGTAAACCTATTAATTACAGGAGCTGTAATTTTAGCATTTGCAAACTAAGAAAATTTGAAAATGAGCTGATTTGAAAATTTGATAATGAAATCAAAGTTTTATCTTTAGCCTGTCATATTTCAATCGTCAATATTAAATAATTAAGATAGCAGACAAGATTAGTCTAAAATCTGGTGTCTAACATCTAATATCTATAATTAAATGAAACTTACAAACAGATCAAAAGTTGTTTCCAATAAAGAAATGACCCTTGCTGAAAAAATCTACCTTCCTGCCATCTTTACAGGAATGGGGATTACATTTAAGCATGCTGTAAGAACCGTGATAAAGGGTGCTCCCGCAGTATATTCGTATCCGGAAGTACAGAAACCAAGAACTACCATCTGGAGAGGTCAGCACGTCTTGAAAAGAGACGAGGAAGGCAGAGAAAGATGTACTGCTTGCGGACTTTGTGCGGTAGCTTGTCCTGCAGAAGCCATTACGATGACGGCTGCTGAAAGAACTAAAGAGGAAAGAGGTCTTTACAGAGAAGAAAAATATGCTTCAGTATATGAAATCAATATGCTAAGATGTATTTTCTGTGGTATGTGTGAAGAAGCTTGCCCTAAATCTGCCATCTATCTTACGGATAGATTAGTGGATGTAGAAACGAATAGAGGTTCTTTCATTTACGGAAAAGATAAACTAGTTGAAAAAATAAATGAAAGGATTGATATCACGACAAGACAATCCGAGAAACAAAAAAATGCGGTAAAATAATGGATCAGTTTTTATTTTTCTTGGTGGCGTTTTTAGCAGTGGCAAGTGCAGTTTACTTTGTATTTGCAAGAAATCCTCTCTATGCTATTTTGTCATTAATTGTTACAATGTTTTCAATTGCAGGAATGTACATTCTTTTAAATGCACAGTTCCTTGCAATTATCCAGATTATAGTGTACGCAGGTGCCATCATGGTACTTTTCCTTTACATCCTAATGATGCTTAACCTTAATAAAGGAGACGAAAGTAAGAAGAACAATACTTTAAAATTTGTTGGAGTTTTTACAGCATGTCTTTTATTAATTGGAGTTTTAGGAGTATTCAGAGGAGTACAAGACAAACACATTGTTGTTGAAAATGTAGACAGAGGTATTGGTCTTACGAAAAATCTGGGTAGACTTTTGTTTAATGAATATGTTTTACCGTTTGAGCTTGCTTCCATCCTAATTCTGGCAGGTATTGTAGGCGCGGTATTAATCGGTAAAAAAGATTTATAAAATTATGGGAGAAGTAAATACATTTATACAAAGCATCCCTTTGGACTACTTTATCATTCTTTCATCAGTATTGTTCTGTTTGGGAGTAATGGGAGTATTGCTTAGAAAAAATGCTATTGTGATTCTGGGCTGTGTAGAGCTTATGCTGAATTCTGTAAACCTTTTATTGGCAGCTTTTTCAGCATATAAAGGCAACGGCGACGGACAACTTTTAGTTTTCTTCATTATGGTGGTAGCTGCTGCTGAAGTAGCGGTAGGTTTGGCAATTATTGCTATGCTATATAGAAACACCCGTTCTGTAGATGTGAGTATATTTAATAAATTAAGAGGATAAGAATGGAGAATCTAGTATATGCAATAGTACTTTTACCACTTTTAGGGTTTCTTATTAACGGGTTATTCGGAAAAAATCTTCCAAAAATATTGGTAGGATCTTTGGCTACTTTGATGGTTTTTGGATCTTTCTGTATTGCAGTAAGTATTTTCATGAATTTCAATTCTGAAAGCCAGCCTGTTATTGTAAAAGCTTTTGAATGGTTTAGAGTAAATGGAGTTCAAATCAATTTTGGATTCCAGATTGATCAGCTTTCTTTAATGATGGTAATGATCATTACGGGTATCGGTTCACTGATCCACTTATACTCTATCGGATATATGAGTCATGATAAAGGGTTCTACAAGTTCTTTACTTATCTGAATCTTTTCATCTTCTCCATGTTACTTTTGGTAATGGGAAGCAACTACCTGATCCTGTTCATCGGATGGGAAGGGGTAGGTCTTTGTTCTTACCTGTTGATCGGATTCTGGTACACTAACGAAGAATACGGTAAAGCAGCAAGAAAAGCTTTCATCATGAACAGAATTGGTGACCTAGCGTTATTGATCGGTATCTTCATGATCGCTTCACAGACCAATGCTGTAGATTATCTTTCTGTAGCAGAAAACGCTTCAAAATTTGAATTAGACGGAACAGTGATTATCTTTATCACAGCGAGTTTATTCATCGGTGCTACCGGTAAATCTGCTCAGGTTCCATTATATACATGGCTACCGGATGCGATGGCCGGACCTACTCCTGTATCAGCGTTGATCCACGCGGCAACGATGGTAACAGCAGGGATCTATTTGGTAGTAAGATCAAACTTCTTATTTACTTTGGCTCCTACAGTACAGGGAGGAATTTTATTCATCGGATTCTTAACAGCTGCTTTGGCAGGATTCTATGCACTACGTCAGAACGACATCAAAAAAGTATTGGCATACTCTACCGTTTCACAGCTTGGATTTATGTTCATCGCTTTAGGTCTTGGAGCCTATACAACAGCAATGTTCCACGTAATGACACACGCATTCTTTAAGGCTTTATTATTCTTAGGTGCAGGTTCTGTAATCCACGCAATGAGCAACGAACAGGATATGCGTTTCATGGGAGGTCTTAAAAAATATATTCCTCTTACACACGCTACATTCCTGATCGGAACATTAGCCATCTCAGGTTTCCCTTTATTATCAGGGATGATCTCTAAAGACGAAATTTTAGTAGCCGCTTTCGCTAAAAATCCAATCTATTGGGTAATCTTATTTGTTTTAGCGGCAATGACTGCAACCTATATGTTCAGACTGTACTATTTGACATTCCACGGAGAATTCAGAGGTACTGAAGAACAAAAACACCACTTACATGAAAGCCCGTCTAATATGACATTACCATTGATCGTATTGGCTATTCTTTCTGTAATCGGAGGTTTCATCAATCTGCCACACTTCATCGGCCACGGGCACTATGCTAAACTGATGGAATGGTTAAAGCCGGTTCTTACAGAACAAAGCTTCAGCCAGATGGAAGCTACTCTTTCAGGAGTACCTTTTAATACTGAAATGATCTTATTAGCAGCTACAGTGCTTATGTTCTTCTCTGTATGGTTCATCGTTAGAAATACTTATGTAAGTAAGAAAAAGATGGCTGTTGCAGAGGAAAACTACACCGGATGGGAAAAGCTTTCTGCTAAGAAATTATACGTTGACGAACTTTACAACGCATTGATTGTAAAAACTGTTGAAGGATTAGGACGCGGAGGAAAAATGTTTGATAAGGGTATCTTAGACCGTTTTGTAAACTTTGTAGGTGATGGTGCTGAAGACAGCGGAAAAGCTATGAAGCGTGTACAGAACGGAAATGTAGAGACATATATCCTTATCATGTCTTTAGCGGTGGGAATTATATTAATTGTTAACTTTTTATTACAATAATAATGTCTTGTTTATTATTAACATTATTACTTTTACCTCTAGTAGGTTCGGGATTAGTTTTTGCCTGGAAGAATAATTCCAGCAAATATTTGGCGCTTGGAATTGCATTGGTACAAATGCTCCTTACGTTTTACATACTTTCGGATTTTGATTTTACTCCGACAGTAGACAGCGTATTGCAGCATGAGATCAATTATCCATGGTCACAATTTATGAAGAGCTCTCTTCACTTCGGTATCGATGGAATGAGCATGCTTCTTTTATTATTGACCAACATTCTGGCTCCAATCATTATTTTATCATCTTTCAACGAAAGTGTAAACTACAGAAATACATTCTACGGATTGATTCTGTTAATGCAGTTCGGTCTTGTAGGAGTGTTTACTTCTTTAGACGGATTGTTATTCTACATTTTCTGGGAAGTAACTTTGATTCCAATTTGGTTCATTGCCGGACTTTGGGGACAAGAGAATAAAAGGTTTGAATTCACTACGAAATTCTTCGTATATACATTCGTTGGATCGTTATTTATGTTAGCCGGATTGATCTATGTGTACAACCACTCAGCATCATTCGCTTTAACAGATTTATACAATGCACAACTGAATGAAGTACAGCAGACGGTGGTATTCTGGTTTATTTTCTTTGCTTTTGCAGTGAAATTACCGGTATTCCCTTTCCATACATGGCAGCCTGATACCTATACCTACTCTCCTACTCAGGGATCGATGTTGTTATCAGGGATCATGCTTAAGATGGCAGTATATGGGGTAATGCGTTACTTACTTCCAATCACTCCGCTTCCGATAGCAGGAATTTCAGGACAGATCGTAATTATTCTTGCTATTGTAGGAATTGTTCACGGTGCTCTGATCGCTATTATCCAGACGGATATGAAGAGAATCATTGCTTATTCATCTTTCTCTCACGTAGGATTGATGGTAGCAGGGATCTTCGCTTCTGCAGTAGTAACTCTTAGAGGAACTTTCAATGTGGAAGGCGCTGAAGGAGCATTAGTACAGACATTTGCCCATGGTATCAACGTAGTAGGATTATTCTACTGTTGTGATATTTTATACAAGAGATTTAAATCAAGAGACATCAGACAAATGGGTGGTTTAGCTAAAGTAGCTCCTAAGTTTGCTGTATTGTTCTTGATCATTATATTAGGTTCAATGGGAGTTCCATTAACGAATGGATTCATCGGGGAATTTATTTTGTTGAAATCAGTATATGATTTTAACGGAACACCAGCAGTAATTGCTGGTCTTACGGTAATTCTTTGTGCGGTGTATTTATTGAGATTCTACGGAAAAGCAATGTTTGGAGAAGGAGATGAAGCAGTTTTAAGTACAGCAAAAGATTTATCAGGGGTAGAATTTTCTGTATTGGCAAGTTTAGCGGTTTTTGTGATTTTACTAGGTATTTTCCCACAACCGGTAATCGACATGGTGAGTAGTTCGGTGAAGTTTATCTACCAATCAATGGTAAGTTAATTTGATATTTTAAGAAATGAGTGTTTTAATTATTGTTTTCCTAACGGCAGTTATTGCGTTATTTTCAGGAGTTTTTGAACAAGGAAAATTCGCAAGATACATTGGGATTTTGGGATTAATCATCGCATTGTACGTAAGTTTTATGCCGGAATGTTCGTTTTTCGATCATTACAAGCATATGTATGAGTACAGTGACAATACTGCATTATTCACTAAAATATCAATCGTAACAACTTTATTGTTATTCTTTCTGGGAGGTTTTGCTTTCAGCAATCACAGAAGCCACCAGTCAGAATTATATGCATTGATGCTATTTGCATTATGTGGAGGGATCATCCTTTTCGGATATCAGAACTTAGTGACGATGTTCTTAGGTGTTGAAATCCTTTCTATTCCATTATATGTAATGGCAGGAGCTAACAAAACGGATCTTAGATCCAACGAAGCTTCTATTAAATATTTCCTTATGGGTGCATTCGCAACAGGTTTCTTACTGTTCGGGATTGCGTTCATCTATGGAAGTGCAGGAAGTTTTGATTTGTACAAGATTCATGACTTCGGAGTGGCAAATGCCGGGAACGTAATGTTCATCTTAGGAGTATTACTGATTCTTTGTGCATTGGCCTTCAAAGTAGCATTGGCACCCTTCCATATGTGGAGCCCTGATGTATATGCAGGTTCTCCTTCATTAATCACCGCTTTCATGGCGAGTGTGGTAAAGATCTCAGGATTCTTTGCGCTGTTCAGATTGATGACTCTAGGTTTTGCCGGAGTTACTCACGAATGGATCAATGTTTTAGGAGTATTCTTGATCATTACTTTACTTTTGGCAAACGTTATGGGTCTTGCTCAGACGAATGCAAAAAGAATGTTGGCATACTCTTCAGTTTCTCACGCAGGATATATCGGATTGGTATTCTTCGGAATGACAAGCCTTTCTACCTATAACCTTGCCTTTTATTTATTTGCGTATTCTTTATCTACAGTAGGAGTTTTCATGTGTCTGATCTGGGTAGAGAAATTAAAAAGAGAAACCTCTTTTGGAGCATTCAAAGGATTGGCGAAAACTGAACCTTTATTAGCAACAGCAGCTACGATCTCTATGCTTTCAATGGCAGGGGTTCCGTTAACAGCTGGTTTCATGGGGAAATTTGCTTTATTCTCCCAGGCTATGAATGGTGCTGCTTTCTTAGTGTTGGTAGCAGTATTGGGTTCTGCCCTATCTATCGCTTACTATTTAAGACTGATTATCGCAATGTTCTTCTTCAAAGAATCAACATTCAAGTCATCAGAAAAAGTAACACTTACCTACAACATCATTGCAGTAGTTGTTATTGCTTTGATCATCATCCTTGGGGTTTTCCCGGATCTGTTTGCAAGAATGTTCGGATTATAAAATCTGAATTTTAATATAAAAAGCACAACTTTTCAGTTGTGCTTTTTTGTTATCATATCTGAATAATGAATATCTCAAAAACACTATTTCTTATTTAAAAAATCATAAAATATATTAATCAGTATCCCTGTTCTCCATCTTTCTAAAAAACAGCAAAGAATTACAAAATACATTGTAAAATTTCCGAAAACCCTCGTAAATTATGTACAATAAAATAAAACATACTCTTACTAATATTCTGCTTTTTTCATAACTTTACTTTAAATTTCTCACCTCTTGGCTAATCTCTATAAAAAAGACTCTCCCTTTCAGGTTTATATATCATTCAAAAAATATTTGGATGTTCTGGAGCATATCCGGTATAATGACAGATTGGAATACAGGGTAAATTATGCAGAGTCTTTAATTGAGAGTACCAGAAATTTTAAAGAGCTAAGAGAAGGGTTTCAGGATACTGCTCTTCTTGATAAATATGAGGACCTCATCAGACTGCTTCTTGCCGATCTTTTCCCCACAGGTCTCACCAGAAATGAAATAAAAGCAGCAAGTATTCCTCTTTCCAATATCACCTTTAACTATACCGAAAGGTTTAAAGATATTCTGAAAGATGCAGGGAAAGACTTTGAAATAGAACTCAGAAATATTTCAGATAATGAATTTTATGTGTTCTGCTGCTGTCTGATTCTTCAGAGCTACTTCAAAAAAGACATTAAAAGTACACTTCCGTTTTATTATGATATCCCCAACAAGCAGGGAATCATGAAGCATTACAAAATTACAGTCAATTCAGATTTCACGGAAATTACACCTACAGAAGATGCCAAAATTCCATCTGATGATATTCTGGATATGCTGCTGGAAAATCTGGATGATTTTAAACTGTGGAAAAAATATTTCCCTTCGCAATCATGGATACTGAAAGGATTCACCATTATTTCACTGGTAGACTGTACCTCTGAGGTAGCCCTTTCCGATCTGAAATCAAGTATGATTGAAATTGATCCGGAAAATATGAATCCCAATGAAAATCTGACGGAAATTTTTAAATCCTATTTTGATGTTTCTGAGCTCAGTTTCGGCCTGATGACCTTTAATAAAAAGGAACAGAAACTGGATAAACTCCCGATTTATGAGAGTCTTCTCACCAATCATATCCTGGATTTCTGGATCAACGCTTTTGACGAAGATACCCGTAAGACGACTTTTAATAATTTAAATCATAATTCAAAACCTGTCGTTGTTTCCAATGTAAACAATCTGGATGAAAATGTAAAGCTGCTTCCTTCCTTTAGTATATTAAAGGATAATAATGTCAACAGCTTCATGGTAATTCCGATTATGAAAGACGGAGAACTCCTTGCCATCATGGAGTTTACTTCTCCTATTGCAGGAAGTTTCAATGGTTTAAAGCTTAAAAAACTGGAGTTTTTCACCGATATGGTTCTTTTCTCTCTGAACAGATTCTACTTTGAAAAAAACTATCAGATAGAAGCTATTATCCAGCGTGAATATACGACCATCCACGACAGTGTGGTATGGAAGTTCAGAAATGAAGCAGAAAAATATTTTACGGCATCGCTCGGAAAGAAAATATATACTTTAAAGCAAATTGCCTTTAAAAATCTTACTCCTTTGTTTGGCGTTTCAGATATCCGTTCTTCTTCGGAAAAGCGTTTTAATCTGATGCTGCAGGATCTCAATCAGCAGATTGAATGGCTGAATGAAATTTTAGTGTTGACCAATTCAGATTCAGAGAAATTTGTACTGGCACTGGATGTTTTTGAAAATGAAATCAACAATGAGATTAAAGCAGATACAGAACAACGTTTTCAGAGATTATTAAGAGAAGAAATTCATCCTTTTTTACAGGGTAAGCTGGAAGTAAGAACTTCAAGGGAAATAAAGGCAAGGATTAAAGACTATTTTTCACACATCTTCACCTCTACGGACCTGTTTTATCATCATAGAAAAAACCTTGATGATTCTATCACTCTGGTCAACCGAAAACTGGCGGATATGCTGGACGAAAGCCAGGTGAAAGCACAGGAAATATTCCCACATTACTATGAAAGATTTAAATCTGATGGTGTAGAGCATAATCTTTACATTGGTACTACCATTGCTCCTGAGCTTCATTATACCTCAAAAGTGGTTCATAAACTAAGATACTGGCAGCTGAAGACCATCTGTAAAATGGAACTTGAATTTCAGTCGTTCAAAAAATATCTTCCTGTACCGCTGGATATCGCATCACTGATCTTTGTATACAATGAAAAAATAGACATCCGTTTCAGAATGGATGAAAAACGCTTTGATGTAGACGGCGCTTACAATTCATACTACGAAATCATCAAAAAACGTCTGGATAAAGCCCATGTGAAAGATTCTTCAGAACGCATCACTGCACCCGGAAAAATCACCATCGTCTATTTCGGAATGGAAAATCAGAAGGAATATCTTGACTACATTTCTAAACTCCAGAAAAAAGGAGTTCTACAAAATGATATAGAATTTTTAAGAGTAGAGGATCTTCAGGGAATTACAGGATTGCTGGCATTAAGGGTTTCTTTTACACTTCCTGAAGAATAGAAAAATCCTAAACGTACATTCCGGATGATTATTTATCTTTGCTCTTCAATAAAAATACTGATTTCAAACTCTTGCTTTACCGGATATCTATAGACTTTAGCAGAATACCAGCTATTGAGTTCTTTTGATTGAAATAAACGTTCAATTTCTTTCCTGGAAGCATCATCTGTATAGCTTAGAAAATCAACTTTTTCAATCGTATTTTGTTTCCCTATGGTGACACGAAGTCTGTTTTCACCTTTTTGAGCATTTCCATGGATCTTAAAATTCTCAAATAAAATTTTACGGAAATTGTTTACTCCTCCTTTAAAAGTGGCCCCAGTAGGTTTAAATTTTTCTATATCATCAATACAATTACTATTTTCTTTTTGACACTTTTCCAATATTGCCAAAGCCACAGATTTTAATGAATCAATTGCTTTTCTTTCTTCTGGTGTAGGTGGAAGTATTTTTATATGCTCTAGTGTCGATATATAATGAACTAATGAAACCTTCCTTGATCCACAGCTGGAAAGGAAAGATAATAGCATCAGCATCAAAATAATTTTCTTCATACAACACTCAACGATGGTCTATTCTAATCCACAAAATAAGTATCCGGTTTCTTCAATTCACCTTGAGGAATTCCTGCCTGTTCAAAAATAGAAAACTCAATTGTACGGCAGATGCTGTTCAGGGCAAGATCATTTTCTTCTTCACCAAAAGGTTCACCGATCTCCTGGATAATGGCATCAAGAGCAATAAAGGTATAGCTGATCAACAAAACAATCATAGGCATCATCCATCCCAAAGAATCTACCAGTCCGAAAGGAAGCCAGAAACAATAAAGATACACCGTGCGATGCAGTAAAACACTATAAGCAAATGGTAATGGAGTATTGTAAATTCTCTCACAACCTCCGGAAATGTTAGAAAACTGATTGAGCTGATGATCCATAGAAGCCATCACAATAGTATCTATATTTCCTTTTTTATGCTGTTCGTTGAGCCAGTCTGCAATAAATCCAAGAATAATACTGGGAATAAATTTCTTACTCTTTACCTGTTCCAGTTGTTCAGGAGAAAGAAGCCTTTCAAGGTGTTCCGTCCCGGATTTATCTCTCAGCTGAAAGTTCAGTGCCCAGGAAAATGCAGAGATCAGCTTAATAATTTTCTCTTTTTCCACTTTAGCTTCAGGCGAAGAATCGTTTACTAAGGATAAAATCTGTCTCGTCAAAGACCTGGTTTCAATCACAAGTGATCCCCAAAGCTTACGTCCTTCCCAGAAACGGTCATAGCTCGCAGAATTACAGAAACCCATAAAAATAGCCAACGCCAATCCTATCAGTGTAAAAATGGTAGGATTGAGATGCACTTTATAATCAAATATTTTTCCTTTAAAAAAATAGATAGCCAGGGAAAACAGCGTGATAATACTAAGCTGAACAACAATTTTCTTTAATACGGAACCTCTCCATATAAATAACATTTTCAGCCAATTCGTACGCTGTCTGACTATCATTCGTGTGTGTTTATTAATTAAAGACTAAGAAAAGCCATTCCGAAAGATAAAACGGAAATAATAATTCCTGCCATAAAAATCTTATAGGTAATGGATAAAAGTTTATATTTCCTATCCAGAACTTTTCCAAGATAATACAGATCCTTCACCATGGAATCATAGATATAATCCCTGTCTTTAATAAGGTCTTTCATGGCGTTGTTATAATCATCAAATAACATCTGCTGAAAGTTTCCGAAGAACAGCAGGTTTACTTTTCTGTTGGCAATATCCTGAGGAGTAAACGTTGTTTTCGTCACATTAGGTTTTGTAGACAAAATAGCAAATATGATCGTAAATACACTCGATAGCAACAGAATAAAACTCGGAAGAATCAGATGTGAATTTTTAGGGGCATCCAGCTTTGGAACCAATACAGAAAGACAAACTGAAATGATAATGGCATTTACAGATAAAAGAATATTGGCTTTACTGTCTGCAATATCACTCAGCCTTGTATGGTTGTTCAGGGTAACCCTGAATAAAGTATCCACACTTCTATCTGATTTTTCTTTTTCCTTTTTACCCTCTGCGCTATCCTTTTTATTATCTTTTTTCTCTTCTTCTTTTTCCAATTTCTTTTCTATCTTTTTGATGTTTTTCTTTTTCAGGGGCTCCCAGTTTTCTTTAGCATAATCTGTATAAAAAGTATGCTTGTTTTTCAGCATATCAAGATTCCCGGCATTCCATTCTTCATTGGAAAAACATCTTACATTGGTCAGTTCCCATTCTTTTCTCAAAGCATCGGAAATATCGCTGTAATCGTGACCTGCAAAATGACTGAAATCGGCATCCTTTACAATTTTCTCAAGCAAATTCTGAGGTTCATAATGTATTTTCGTAGCCAGAATCAGCTTTTCAACATCTGCAATATAGCTTTCCGGATAATTTTCCTGGTGTAAAAAGGCTTTCATCACCTCCACGCTCCTTTCCTCATGGTTCAGAGCACATTCTATATACCCTGTATCATGAAACCATAACGCTACAAGTACCTTCTCCTGATCCTCTTCAGAAACAGGAGTATTTTTCATGATTTCCTCCGCCTTATTAACTGTATAGGCAGTATGGATAAAATTATGATAAAAATATACCGAAGATAACTTATCTTTGAATAAGATTTCAACATAATTTTTAGCTTTGTGTAGAATGCTCATCCCTGAAATTTTGTTAATGTAAATTTATGAATTTATCCTTTAAAACTCATCTAAAAAATACTTCTATTGTTCTTAGAACAGTAATGTCCGCAGGAGTCCTTTATTCCTGTGCTACCTATAACGTACAAAAGGGCAAAAACTTATTTGAAGTAAAAGATTCCGAAATAAAATCCGAAAATGATTTTAAACTTTTTCTGATTGGAGATGCAGGAAATGCAGATGAACCTCAGGCCCAAAAAACTCTGAATTTACTGAAAAGTAAGCTGGATTCTGCCAACAGTAACTCTATGCTGATCTTTCTGGGAGATAATATCTATCCCAATGGAATGCCCAAAGAAACAGATAAAGACTATGCCCAGGCAAAACAGAAACTGGAAAACCAGCTTGCTATTACCAAAAATTTCAAAGGAAAAACACTCGTAATTCCCGGAAATCATGACTGGTACAATGGAATTGAGGGATTGAATACCCAGGAAGGACTGGTTAAAAAATATCTTGATGATAAAAAAGCTTTTCTTCCTAAAAACGGCTGTCCTATTGATGACATTAACGTTTCTAAAGAT
Organism: Chryseobacterium sp. Marseille-Q8038; assembly: GCF_965111995.1. NCBI lineage: Bacteria > Pseudomonadati > Bacteroidota > Flavobacteriia > Flavobacteriales > Weeksellaceae > Chryseobacterium > Chryseobacterium sp. Marseille-Q8038. The sequence goes on from NZ_CBCOPN010000001.1 coordinate 2,920,351, forward strand.
ATCAAGCTTATTGCAATCGATACAGAATGGGTAATTGCCAACTGGGATAATTATCCGGGAATCAATAAAAACTGTAATATCAAAACCCGTGAAGATTTTTTTACCGAGTTTAAAGACCTCATCATTAAAAATCAGGGTAAAAGAATAATTGTTGCTTTACACCACCCTATCATCAGCAGTGGAACCCATGCAGGTTTTAATTCTGCAAAATCTCATCTCTTTCCTTTAAAGAGTAAAGTTCCCGTTCCTGTGGTGGCAAGTGTAATCAATATTTTAAGAAGTTCCTCAGGAGCCAGTCCTGAAGATATCAATAACCAACATTATGCAGATCTGGCCAACAGGCTGAAAAGCATTGTTCAGGATAAAGAAAATATTATTTTCGTTTCCGGACATGATCATAACCTGCAATATCACGAAGATGGAAACCTGAGACAGATCGTCAGTGGTGCAGGTTCTAAAACAGATCCGGCAACCATTGTAGAAAAGACAGACTTTTCCTACGGAGGCAGCGGTTTTGCTGTTTTAAATTTCAGAAAAGATGAAAGTACAGATGTTGAGTATTTTTCAACCAAAGATGCCCAGCTTCAAAAACTGACTCATATTTCCGTGATTTCCAAACCTGATGTATTTGTCAATAATTTCCCTAATTCTTTTCCTGCAACGTTCTCTTCAACCATTTATCCGGTTCAGCTTACTGAAAAAAGAAAGTTTTACCGTTGGCTTTGGGGAGATCATTACAGAAGATATTATGGAATTCCCATTGAAGCTCCCACGGCCAACCTTTCAGAATTGAACGGAGGATATATTCCTTTTAGAGAAGGTGGAGGAAACCAATCCAACAGTTTGCGGCTGAAGTCTGCAGACGGACAGGAGTTTGTAATGCGAGGAGTGAAAAAAAGTGCAATTCGTTTCTTAAACAATATGGCTTTCCAGAAAAGTACATTAGGAGAAGAACTTGCAGATTCATATCCTGAAAAATTCCTGCTGGATTTTTATACCACCAATCATCCGTTTACTCCGTTTACTATTGGAAATATGTCGGAAAAGCTCAATATTTTCCATAGTAATCCAAAACTATACTATATCCCTAAACAACAAGCTTTGGGAAGATACAATGAGAATTACGGAGATGAAATGTATATGATTGAAGAACGTTTTTCTTCTGATCCTAAAACATTGGCTTCCCTTGATCATGCAAATGATATCGTTTCTACGGATGATGTATTAAAGAACCTCAACAAAAGCAATAAATATTCTGTCGACAGGGAATCTTATATCAGAGCAAGATTATTTGATATGCTTATCGGTGATTGGGACAGACACTCGGACCAGTGGAAATGGGCACAATATGAAGAGGGCGACAAAGTGGTTTACAAACCTATCCCTAAAGACAGAGATCAGGCTTTCAGTAAATATGACGGTGCAGCCTTCAGGATTATTATGAATGTTCCTGCCATCCGTCATATGAAAACCTTTACAGAAGATATCAGCAGTGTGAAATGGCTTGCGATGGAGCCTTATCCTATGGATCTTGTCTTTTTAAAAGGGGCTGACCAAAGTGAATGGGAAACTCAGGCAAAATACATACAGGAACATCTGACTGATGCTGACATTGATGATGCATTCCATAATCTTCCGAAAGAAGTACAGGATGACACCATTGCCGAAATCCAGAGAAAACTGAAAATAAGAAAAACAAAACTTCAGAGCTACGCTGCACAGTATTATGATGTATTGCAGAAAAAAGTTCCGCTGGCAGGAACGGTAAACCCTGATAAGTTTGTGATCACCAAAAACGGACACTCCGTACTGGTACAGCAATATAAGCTGGGTAAGAATAAAGACCAGAATGAACTGGTTTTTGAAAAGACTTATCATGATTCAAAAACTAAAGAATTATGGATCTATGGTCTGGAAGATGATGATACCTACGTAGTAACAGGTAGTGGAAATCCTAAAATGACCATCAGACTGATTGGGGGATATAACCATGATACCTATAACGTTGCGGATGGAAGAAAAGTGAAGATTTATGATTTTAAATCTCAGAAGAATACCTATAATGCAGGAAATGCAACCAAGAATATAACTGATGATTATGATATCAACAGTTATAATTATAAACACCCGAAATATAATTCCGTTGCCGGATATCCAAACCTGGATTACAACCCGGACGATGGAGTCATTGTGGGGGTTCTGGCCAATTATACGGTGAATAATTTCATTCGTGATCCTTTTACCCAAAGACATAGCTTAAAAGCTAATTTTTATACTGCAACTGCAGGGTTTAGTCTTACCTACAAAGGTGTATTTAAAAAAGCCATCTCAGGTTGGGATATCAACCTTGATGCATTTTATACAACCCCCAGATTCTCTCAAAACTTCTTCGGACTTTCCAATGAAAGTGAGTATGACAAGGAAGATACAGAAAGGGAATACAACAGAGCCCGAATTTCCAAATTCAACTTTGCTCCTTCCATTTCTCAAAAGAGCTGGATGAATCTGAGTCATCAGTTTCAACTGACTTTTGAAGATAATAAAGTACAGAGAAAAGCGGACCGCTTTATCAACCAGTCACCGGATGTGAGACCAGGCGTATTTAACAGTCAGCAATTTGTGGGAGCAAATTATACATTCGGATATAAAAATGCAGATAATGCGGCCTTCCCTACTCTTGGTTTGGAATTTATGCTGAATGCAGACTGGAAAGCAACACTTTCTGATTTCAACAAAAACTTTGTGACCGTAAAAGGAAAGCTTGCCGTTGACCACAGAATTGATAAAAAAGGGAAATTTGTATTTGCCAACTCCAGTAATGTCATGTGGATCAATAATAATCATTTTGAATTCTATCAGGCTGCAGCTATTGGAGGGAATAACGGCATGAGAGCTTTCAGAAATGAACGGTTCTCAGGAAGATCATATTTTACCAATAATTCAGAAATCCGCTGGGATTTTGGAAGGGTCAGAAATAATATTGTTCCGGCAAACATGGGAATTCTCATCGGATATGATATCGGCCGTGTATGGAATGACAATGAAAATTCCAGAAAATGGCATCAATCTGCCGGTGCAGGGGTATGGCTGAGTATTGTGGAAATGATGTCTGCAAGATTGAATTATTTCTATGGTTCAGACGGTGGAAGGATTTCTGCCGGAGTAGGAATGAAGTTTTAAACGTCTTCTATTAAAACGAAATAAACTCTGTGTTTGCTATTAACATTGAAATCCCAATACAACACAAGATACTGTTTAACAGTATATTAAACTACTTACAAATTGAATCTTCAAAAAATATCAATTTTAATGAAATTTAATATTTAAAATTTTCAACTCACATTTTTTACTGATAACATAAATATGGCTTTTAAATAAAGGCCATATTTTCAGCTATATAAGTCAAACTTACACATAGTCCAATATGTTTATCAATTCTTTAAAAAATAGACATTTTAAAAACATTTTATATTTGTGCCAATTAAAAAATCAACAAATGATGAAAAAGAAGCTATTGTATATGGCATTATTTGTCATGTTCATTCACTTAAATGCACAGATAGGGATTAAAACTCCAACACCTCAAAATACATTACACGTCAACGGCTCGCTTCAGGTAGTTAAAGATCTGAATGTAGGCGGAGATGACAGAACAAAAGGAAATTCCGGAAACAGAGGTGAATTCTTAATGTCAAACGGAGCCGGAAATACTCCGGTATGGAAAACCATTGAATCAGAAAACTTTCTCAAGGTAGTGTATGTTGGAAACAAAACAGATATCAGTCCCGCAAGCGGAAGTTATACAGGTACCCATTCTACTCCGGTCAGTACGCATGAAAATTATTCACAAACCTATATTTTCAATGTGAGTAATAAAATTGATACGGCTTATTTAACTTATAATTCAACAACAGGTCTTTTCACAGTTGTAAAACCGGGATTTTATAATATTGTTCCTTATGCCACCTATGATCTCAATTTAAATCCATCAGGACAAACGGCAGGAACAGCCAATTCATATATCCAAAAAGTATCGCCTACCCTTACAACACTTGCAGGAATATCCACCGGACACGGAGAACGTACCACAGGATTGAATCATAATCTTTCATCCATTAATTTTTTTAATATGGGAGAAACCTTCAGAATACGCTGCCGTTATACGCAGGACTTCCGTTTATCGAGTGGTAATATTCACATTTCTTATCTTACTCCATAGTCCATAAAAAGTCAATCACTTCAATACATTCATATATTCAAAACCCCACTGATTTCTCTGTGGGGTTTTATTTATTCATTTATGGTACTGGGAAGTATAATAGTACTTGTCCGTTGACATCATATTTATAGTTCCATGTTTTTGTTGATATTTTTGGAGGAATATTAAGAACTAAGTTTACAACAGTAGTTTCTTTTTTCCTGAAATTATTAACGGATAAACTTTTTTCAAAAAAAGTATCATTGATCAGAAAAAGTTTTTTAAATGGATTTGAAGCCGTATCAAAATCTGAATATATAGAAGTCGTCATCTTATTATCTACCCCTTTTATTCTTTCTAAGAATTCAGACTTAGTAAGGTTATTATTGTTATCGTAATAATATGTTGTAATATATTCATAGTCTCCGGATCCAGCTAATTCCCAATGAACATTTTTTAATTTATCCTGCTCATAAGTGTAAGTTTTGGTATCAGATACAGAAGAACGTCCAGTTGCATTTTTCACATGATAACTTTCTTGTTTTACAGGCCTGTTATTATTCATCGTATAACGATATTCATCATATCCCGGAATACCCCCTAGCTCCAACTCCCTTACTGTCACAATATTACCACTATAAATTAATTTAGTAATTGGTTCAGGAAAAAACCTGTCAAAAAATTGTACAAAAACTGGATAGAACCTCCCTTTAACTTTTGTCAAATTTCCGTTTTCGTAAGTAAATTCATAATATTCTTCAGGTAAAGGTCCTGTTCCAATCCCATCTGCACAATATACATAAGCTTTTTCCACATCTTCAATTGAAGACGGAGTATCATCTGTACTATCATAGCTACTGCCGCATGAAAACAGACTTAATGCAAGTGAAAGGTAAAGTAATTTTTTCATGGTTGGTTATTTAGTTTTTATAAAAATATAAAAATTAGTTTAAAGAAAAAGTATACACATTTCCACCTTCATTCTTCCCTTTCTCATCTGCAATCATTAATGTTTTATCATCAAAGAAAACAAGGGCTTCCTTCTGGGAATTATGATTCAACGGGACTTTCTGAATTTTTGCAGCACTGAAATCGTTGGCCGTGAATCCTGTAAGAACATGTACATTTTTATGGGTAAGCAATACAATTTTATCTTTGGCACTATTGATGGTAGCAGAAGTAATAGCAGCATCGTTATATCCTCCATCAAGCTTTAACTTTCCTATTAACTTCGCTTCAAAATCCCCTTCTTTATTAGGCACCTGGAATACAAGGAAAGTTCCGTCAAAACCTTTGCTTCTGTTTTTGGTGAATAAGTAGAAGTTACCATCCATTTCTACAAAAGCCTCACAATCATACAAAAGATTTGATTTTTTCGGAGGAAATTCCGTCTGTCCCTGATAATGGAATTTCGTAGTCTGAACAACCTTGGTGGTAATTTGTCTGCTGTCTTTCAAATCTGTTTTTAAGATAGCAAGATCCTGTCTGTTATTATCATTATTACCAAAATCCCCAATATAAATATTTCCCTGAGTATCTGATATGATGTCTTCCCAGTCTGTATTTTCAGCACTTTCCACAGGGATCTTTGCCAGCATATCACCTTTGTCACTCAGCCCGTATATTGCATTTTTATTTCCTCTGTCTTCTATCACCCAGATCGTTTTCTTATCTTTTGACAAAGTAATTCCGGAAACTTCCTTCAACTTTTTGGGTAAGAAAAACTGAACTTTTAATTCATCTTCATTAGCAGGAGAATTCTGAGCTTTCGGATTGCAGCTCAATAAAAGCAAAGCAGGTAAAATAAGAAAACGTAACATAGGTATATTTTTATTTTTTAATTGAATGTAAGAAGCATTAATTGTTCCAATCAGAAATTATGAAAGTTTTTTGGCTTTTTCCCAAAGCACATCCATTTCTTCCAGAGACATATCTGCCAATTTTAAATCCTGCGCTTCAGCAAGCCCTTCCATCTTTTGAAATCTTGAAATAAACTTAAGATTAGTTCTCTCCAGCGCAGAATCCGGATTGATTCCTGAAATTCTGGCATAATTGATCAGGGAGAAAAATACGTCGCCAAGTTCCTGTTCTTTTTTATCCAGATCAGTCTCAGCATGAAACTCCTGGATCTCCTCATCTACTTTCTTCCATGCATCTTCTGCATCATGAAACTCAAAACCGATACCTTTCACCTTATCCTGAATTCTGTAGGCTTTAACCAGACTCGGAAGGCTTTTGGGTACTCCACCCAAAATAGATTTGTTTCCTTCTTTTAATTTTAATTTTTCCCAGTTCTGTTTCACTTCTTCTTCATCTTTCACCTCAACATCTCCATAAATATGAGGATGACGGAAGATCAGCTTTTCATTAAGGGAGTTGATAACATCTGCAATATCAAAACTCTCTTTTTCCGAACCTATTTTAGCATAAAAAACCAAGTGAAGCAAAACATCACCCAGTTCTTTTTTTATTTCCTGTAAATCATCCTGTAAAATGGCATCTGAAAGCTCATAGGTTTCTTCAAGGGTAAGATGGCGAAGCGACTGTAATGTCTGCTTCTGATCCCATGGACATTTTTCACGCAAATCATCCATAATATCCAGTAATCTTCCGAAGGCCTCTAGTTTCTCCTGTTTCGTATTCATAAGTAATGGGAAATTCAATCTTATACAAATGTAAGGGATATTTTGGGTCTTCGGTAGAGGTTTGAAGTGAAAATTTGGACGTTTATGGTTAAATAGGATACGAGATACGGAGTTAGTGAGGTTCAAGGTTCAAGGTTTAAGGTTTAAAGATAAAGACGAAGATTGAACTCTGCAGAAAATTTCACTAATACCTGCTTCCTAACATCTGCTTCCTGCTACCTAATAAAAGCAAAAAGCCTTGTCCGGATATCCCAGACAAGGCTTTGTATTTTTAATTCAAATGAATTATCCTTGTTTTCTGTGTGTACTCTTCGGAGCTGATTTTGCTGCTGAAGTAGCTTTTACTTTTGGAGCCGCTGGTTTTTCTGCTTTTGGAGCTGCTTTTTTAGCGTCTTTTTCAATGCTTACTTCTTCAGCCGGTTCTCCTTCTAAAGTTTCAGGCTCTGCTTTTACAAAGCTTTCCGGAGTGATGTATCCTGCTTTATGAAGGATGTTGTACCACTGAGCCAGTTTTTTGATATCAGAAGAATATACTCTTTCTGTATCATAGTTAGGAAGAGATTCAAGCATAAAATCTTTCAAATCTGCATCAGAAGATTTGTGAGAGATTGTTGGCTTATAGTCGTTGTTTTTAGCAATATTTTCAAATACTTCAAACAAAGGAACTTCTTTCTCAAATGTAAACATGGCAATATTGTCCAATAAACTTACTTGGCTTGAGTTTCCAATGCTTACTTTTTTCTTGTTGGTAACATCTTCAATGATGAATCCGTTTCTTAATTGAGAAACTAATTTGAAAAGTCCTGGTTTTCCAGAAATTGAAATTATTTTTTCTAACAGCATAATTTTATTTTTTGTAAATTCTGCAATCAGCACTAGCTTTTTGCTTTTTATTATTTCTTTTAATCCTTATTTAAATTACTTTGGAAATCTCATTTTGTAACCGATGTTTACATCACCCTGAGAGATTTTAGTCAGCTTACCTTTTACCAGTTTCTTCTTCAGAGCACTTAGATGGTCAGTAAATAGAACTCCTTCAATGTGGTCATATTCATGCTGAATTACGCGGGCTCTAATATCGGAAAAAGTTTCTGTATGTTTCACAAAATTTTCGTCATAATATTCAATAACGATTGTGCCCTTTCTTTTCACGTCTTCTCTTACATCCGGGATAGAAAGACAACCTTCATTAAACTTCCATTCTTCGCCAGATTCTTCAAGAATTTGAGCATTAATAAATACCTTTTTGAAGTCTGCCAATTCATCTTTAATATCTTCATAATCCTCATCTTCTGCAAGAGGCGTCACATCTATTACAAACAGACGGATATCCAAACCAATCTGTGGCGCTGCAAGACCTATGCCATTTGCGCTGTACATGGTTTCGAACATGTTATCTATCAATTCCTGTAATTCGGGATAATTTTTGTCTATATCTTTTCCCACTTTTCTCAAAACAGGATCCCCAAAAGCTCTTATCGGTAATATCATCTTAATCTTTGTTCTAAAAAATTCTGCAATATGATTGTTGCACTTACTTTATCTATTAATCCTTTTTCCTGCCTCTTTTTCTTATTTTTTCCGCTTTGAGAAATAAAGAATGAAGCCATTTTGGAAGTAAATCTTTCATCAAAACGGTAAACTGCAATATCCGAAAATTCTTTTTTAAATTCTTCAATGAATTTTAAAATATCGGTTTCCACCTCTGAAACATTTCCTTTCAAATCTATGGGAAGCCCAATTACTACGTCATCTACCTTATTTTCGCTGAAATATTTTTTCAAAAACTCCATTAAAGAACGGTTCTCTACAGTGTCCAGCCCACTGGCTATAATCTGCATATCATCGGTTGCAGCGATACCACAACGAGCTTTTCCGTAGTCTATTGCAAGGATTTGTCCCATAAGTCTGCAAATTTAGTAAAATTTACTGATTTTATTCATAACGCAGTTTTTTTATATAAATCATGTTTTATTCCATTATTTTTTTTATAATTTTAATCTTCCAAAAAACAATTATATGAAGAAACTCATCCTCGTAAGACATGCAAAAAGCGATTGGCCTGAGGAAACGGAGGACTTTGACAGACCTTTGGCAGACAAAGGTTTGGAGGATGCTATGCACATGTCCAGATTCCTGAAAAACAATAATATTTCCATTGATCATTTTGTGTCCAGCCCTGCGGTGCGTGCGCTGAATACCTGTAAAATTTTTAATCAGGCATATCAGCTGAACTGTTCCACTGATGAAAAATTATATAATCCTTCGGAAAGAAGTTTTGAATCTGTAATTTATGACCTGGATGACAACCTGAATTCGGTTGCTTTCTTTTCTCACAATAATGGAATTTCCAATTTTGCCAATTCTATTTCTGAGGATATTTTCCATTTCCCCACTTGCGGAGTTGCAGGCTTTGAAGTAGACTGTGAATCATGGTCCGAATTTGATGGTGCTAAAAAGAAACTTCTCTTCTTTTATGAGCCAGGGAAAATATAACTTCACCTCTTTATTTTTTTATGTACCCCTATTAATCCTTCTTTTCTCATGCCAGAAACAGAAGAAAAACTACTATGAATCAAAAATTTCTTTGAAAGGCAACAAAAAAACGGGCTAAAGCCCGTTTCTATTGAATATCTTTTGCGATTTTATTTTCTATTTTCTCTTCAAATCCAGATCATCAAAATCAAAACTGAAATCCGTTACATCAGAGATTGCTTTCAATCTTGCAGATTCTGCCCTTCCGTTTTCATCATAATTGAAAATAATATAAGCATCTGCATCATAGCTTCTGTCATCCCATTTGATAATGAAAGAATTGTTGGAATAAGGAAGTAACTCGCCTTTTAATCTTGGAGAGTTTTTGCATGAGATTCTGTAGGTATTTCCCTGTTGTGCAATTTCCACATCACCAAACCAGGCATCATTGTATGTTCCTGTAAACTGTTCTGCTTTTGGCTGAAGTGATTTTTCTTTTTTAAAGGCTTCAGATTTTGCAAAGGCATCTTTTTTCTGTTTGTTGAATTCAGCCTCCATTTTAGACATTCTGTCGCCGTATGTTTTTAGCCAGTTTCTGTCTGCTACCCCAAGGTAAGAATCTTTCACCGTATTGGTAATCGTATTGAAAGCCGCTCCTGACTGTTGATTTGTCAATACTACGATTCCCAGCTTCATATCCGGAATTAAGGTAAACTGAGTAACAGTTCCGATTAATCCTCCTGTATGCTGTACCTGCTTGTGTCCTTTAACATCACTCAGAAACCATCCTAAACCATATCCGTAGAAACTTGTATCATATGGATTTTTTGCAGCTACTCTGTCTGGAATCTGCAGGCTCCAAAGCTGTTGAACATTCTTATCCGAAACCAGTTTTTTTCCATCTTTAGTCGTAAAGTTATTTAACAGACATTCAGCCCAGGCTGTCATATCTTTAACATTACTCATAATTCCTCCGGCAGCATTGGCTGTCTCATTCCAATCGTGAGGAACAGCAATTGCTTTTCCGTCTACAGGAGCATGTGCATCAATTTTGTTGACCGTAGCTTTTGCTCTGTTGTAGCTCCCAAAACTTGAAGTCATTCCTACAGGTTTCATAATTCTTTGCTCAATAAATTCTGCCCAGCTTAATCCTGAAACTCTGTGGATTACTTCTCCGGCAATAATAAACATGATGTTGTTATAGTCTAATTTCGTTCTGAAAGGATTCTCCGGTTTCAGGTATCTCACATTATGAACAATATCATTCACGGATAAATTTCCCCCTTCCGGAAAAAACATAAGATCTCCCTGTCCTAGCCCTAATCCGGCTCTGTGCGTGATAAGATCTTTAATTGTTACATTTTGAGAAACGTAAGGATCGTACATTTGAAACTCAGGAATATATTTTGAAACTTTATCATCCCAGTTCAGTTTTCCTTCATCTGCTAAAATTGCTAACGCTGTACATGTGAAACCTTTAGAATTGGAAGCAATCCCCACCAATGTATTATCATCCATAGGCTGTTTGGTCGTAAGAGAACGTACTCCAAACCCTTTGGAATAAATCATTTTCCCATCTTTTACAATTCCAACGGACATTCCCGGTACATCAAAGGTTTTCAGGGTATTTTGGATCAGTTCATCCAGTTTTTTTTCTTCAACCTGCGCATTGGCCAATCCTACGGTCAAAAGAAAAATGAAAAAAGAAAGTTTCTGTTTCATTGTTTATTTTAATTTTCCCAAATTTACTAATTATTAAGGGATGCTAATTTCAGCATTGCTAAAACTTTACGATAAATCAGTTGTATTCATGAAAAAGCCTATTTGTATCTGTATTTTTTCTCTTTTCATTATCAGTGGCCTGAAAGCTCAGGACAGAACATCCAATCCTTTGCTTTTACAAACCTGGAATCTAAATAAAATGGACACCTATATCTATACCTATGAAAAACAGGATGGTTTTGAAGCAAGAAGAGAAGGAATCAGATTTCAAAAAAATGGGAAAATCACAGGAAACCTGATTAAATCTACATTAAGATATGATACTTTGGAAGAACCTGTGACTAAAAATGAAAAGCCCGACCGTTATATAGGAAGCTGGAAAAAAGCTTCAGATTCCGCAGTCACTATTATATTTCCGTCCAATACGAATATGACCGGAACTTTTGTTATTTCAAAGCTTACAGAAAACGGGTTGAAACTAAAAAAGGTTTTCAGTGCGGATATTGAAAAGAAACTGGATTCTATCCGCAGAACAAAAAATATTACGGATTAAGATCTCTGATCCGTTTTATTAAAGCTTCTTTATATTTGCAATCTTAAAAAATAGTAAAATGGCAGTAAACAGGTTATTCGCTTTCTTCTTGATGATAAGCTGTAATTTATATTTTTCCCAAGATGTAACCATTAAAGATGATAAAGTTTTAGTGGATGGGAAACAAATCCTGAAAGCAGAAAAGATCAATATAGCCCAATATTCATTTTTCTCCATGAAAAACGATGAGGAGATTCTTCTTTACCGATATATGGATAATGAAACGCCAAGGTATGTAAATGATGATTATTTTATCCTGAATTTTCTCACAGAAAAAACAAAAGTAGAGTCTACTGATTTGGGTAAAATCTCCAATTTTATGAATTCCAAAAAAGGAATGGAAAAACTGGTAAGATGGTTATTAAAAGAAAGAGTAATCAATCATGACGGAGAGCTAAACCCTGATCGTGTAGCGGTATTCAAAGATAAATACAACGAAAATATTACTGAAAGAACCATTAGATAATGACCAAAGTCCTTCTCCTTTCCGACTCTCATTCTTATATTGATGACAGAATTCTGGAATATGCTTCTCAGGCCGATGAAGTATGGCATTGTGGTGATTTTGGAAGTCTGGATGTCATAGAACAGCTGGAAAAAATAAAACCTCTGAAAGGTGTTTACGGAAACATTGATGATGCTAAAATCCAGGCTGAGTTTCCGGAAGTGAACCGATTTTTTTGTGAAAAACTGGAAGTTTTGATGATCCATATCGGAGGTTATCCCGGAAAATACACTCCAATTACGAAGAAAGAAATTGCAGAAAAAGCTCCGAAATTATTTATTTCAGGGCATTCACATATTTTGAAAGCAATGTATGATGAGAAAAACAGTCTGCTCCATCTGAATCCCGGTGCCTGTGGAAAACAAGGCTGGCATAAAGTAAGAACAATGATGCGCTTTGTAGTGGATGGTGAAGAAATCAAAGATCTGGAAGTTATAGAACTGGGACCAAGAGTTTGATGAGTGAGAATGCGTCTGAGTTGGGGAATTTGAGGGTTGGAGAGTAAAGGTGTTTGTTTTCTATACCTTTTACTTTTTACCTTTGCACCCATAATGGGTTCAGATAAGTCTTAAAAAAATATGAAGATCGGCGATAAGGTTTCGGTAGTAGATGAAGATTTAAGCGGAGTAATTACTTCCGTGAAGGGAAATATTGCCGTTTTTAAAGATGAATATGGCTTTACCCATCAATATCCTAAAGAAAAACTGGTTCCTAAAGATGCTGATCTGTATGAAAACATCAGGGTTGTGAGAAAACCAGAACCTAAAAAAGTAATTTCCAAAAAACATCAGAAAAATCATTTGGTTTTAGACCTGCATTTTCATAATTTGGTAAAGAATCCCAATGACTATGACAGCTTTGAAAGACTCTTTATACAAAAGGAAAAACTGATTGAAGTGATTGAGTTTTGCAGAAAGAACAACCTGAAAAGACTGGAGATTGTTCATGGCATTGGTGACGGGACGTTGCAGAGGATGGTTCGGGATGTGTTGGAAAGCCAGGTTAATATTGATTTTTATAATAAGGAAATACTTCACCATCAATCGGGTGCGGTAATGGTAGAATTTCACTAAATTTGCAGGAATTGAAATATGAACGTACTTAATTTACTTTTTACCAAAGACGGATTGATCTGCCAGATTGTTAAAAACAAAAACATTCTGGAGGAAAAGTCTTATTTCGTTACTGAAGAGACACCAGCCAATCTTATTGAGCAAAAGCTGGACGAAGTTCTTATTAAGCAGCGCTATGAGGAAATCCATGTGATTTCAGCATTTAATCATTTTACCCTGATGCCGGAAGGTTTTTCTGAACATGATGCAGGATTTGATCTGATTGCCTTTAATGCTCCTACTGACAGAGAAAAGGAAGAGCTGATGCTTTCTATCAACAAAAAATTCAACATTCAGTTTTATTATACTTTCCCGAAAAATTATTATAAAAAAATAAAAGAACTGGCAATACCGGCTCATTTTAATTTCTCCGGTGAAAAGTTTCTAAGTTCAGTTAATAATAAAACAGGTAAGGAAATTCACATCAATCTCTATCACAATCAATGTGAATTTTTTGCGATTGACAATAAAAAAATCATTCTTTATAATAACCTGGATGTCAATTCAGAGGTAGATTTTCTTTACTTCATTATGTTTACATTAAGCAAAATAGGTTTCGGAATTAATGAAACCAGCTTTTATGCTTATGGAGAGACTACGGAGAATGAAACATTTATTTCAGAGCTCCAGAAATTTGTTAAAAACCTGAAAATTGTTTTTGACAATATTCCCAATAAAAATTTTATACTTAATTAGGTTCCAGGCTGCAGGTAATGAGGATTAGCCTCCCAAAATAGTCACCTGCCACCTATAATCTATTACCTAAACCCTAACAAAAATATGTTCAGAATAATATCAGGCAAATGGAAAGCCAAAAAAATTGCAGCTCCTAAAAACTTTGATGTAAGGCCTACCACCGATTTTGCGAAAGAGGCTTTATTCAGTATTCTGGAAAATAAATATGACATGCAGTCGATTTCAGTACTTGATCTTTTTGCTGGAATTGGCTCTATCACCTTTGAATTCGCTTCCAGAGGATGCCAGAGTGTAACTTCTGTAGAAATGAATCCGAAGCACACTGCATTTATCAATTCTACAGCTTCTGAGCTTGACATGGCTCTTCAGATCAATGTACAGCGAGGAGATGTCTTCGACTGGCTTAAAAAATTCAGAAATAATAAGTCATTTGAGATTGTTTTCTCTGATGCTCCTTTCGAAATGGAAGAGAAGAAATATTATGAATTGATTTCTCTGGTTTTAAACAATAAATACCTGAAAGAAAACGGAGTTCTTATTGTAGAGCACCAAAGCCGCATGAAGCTGGAACATCCCAACCTAATAGATACACGAAAATACGGAAACGTGAGTTTCAGTTTTTTTGAACCGAATAAAGAAGATAATCAGGAACTTTAATTCCTGATTATTTTTTTTGATCTTTCCGGAGCTGTTTTCCCCCAATCTGTAATCGCTTCCAATACGGGAAGAAGGGTTTTTCCAAATTCCGTTAAGGTATATTCCACCATGAGTGGAGGTTTTGCTGTAAATACTTTTCTGTTAATAATATCATCTTCCTCCAGCTGTTTTAGCTGAAGACTGAGTGTTCTTTCCGTAATGGTAGGGATTATTTTTCTCAGTTCATTATATCTTTTCGCACCATCTATCAGGTGAAATAAAATCACAGCCTTCCATTTTCCACCAATAAACCTCATGGTAACGCTGGTACAGCATGGGTACGCTTTATCATCTATTGTATACATTTTTATACTATCCTTTTTTACCGTTATTGCAAAGTTAATAAACTTAAATTAATTTTGTAACTATAAAAATGATAGTATAAAATTATGAACTTTTTAGACCAAATGAAAAACAGGTATACGGTAAAAAAGTATAACCCTCAAGGAAAACTCAGTGAAGAACAGATTGAAGAACTTAAAGAGATTCTGAATCTGAGTCCTTCATCCATTAACAGCCAGCCATGGAATTTTATTTTTGTAAATGATCCGGAACTGAAAAAACAATTGGGTGATAACTCTTACTTTAATAAAGAAAAAGTATTGGACAGCAGCCACATCATTGTTTTTCAGGTAATCAAAAACATAGAAAACTTTGAAAAGCAAATTGAAGAAAATCTTCCGGAAGGGTCTGTCAACTATTACCGAACCATGGTAAAACCTAAGGGAGAAGATGCCATAAAATCATGGCTTGGACACCAGGTTTATTTATCATTGGGAGTGCTTTTATCTGCCTGTGCAACCATGGGAATAGATTCTACTCCAATGGAAGGTATTGAACCTGAAGGCTATGATGCAATTCTTAAGAATGAAAAGTATGAGACATTATTTGCAGTTGCCATCGGGCAGAAAGATGATGCAGATGCCAATCAGCCTAAATTTAATCCGAAGAAAAGACTGAATGCTGAAAAAGTAATTGTGGAAGCATGATTTTCATGATCTTTTTCACAAGAAATACGAATAAAATTCAATATTATTTCCCACGAATTTCACAGAGGACACAGATTTTTAGTTACCCTTTACTTCTAAAAGCGTTATCATCTGTGGGATTTGTGAAATCAGTGGGAATTAAATGAAGCATAAAGCATTATCGAAAATAAATCTTTGTCCCTTAAAAACATGATTTTGTAATGACAACATGTAACAAATAAAAAAGTCTGCTTCCATACGAGGCAGACTTTTTTGTTTATAATACTTTTAATTCTAAATCAATTGTTTTTCCGAAGAACTTCTTAGAGATCTTTTCAAAATTTTTGGTAAGGTCTGAAAGATAGAAGTGATAATTCGGTTTGGGATTGTTATCATTCAAAAGATTGTATTTATCCAGAATAATCTTCAGATGATTGGCTACAATATTCGGAGAGTCAATGACACGAACCCGATTTCCATAATACTGCTTGATCTCATCAATTAAAAGAGGATAATGAGTACATCCCAGAATCAGTGTTTCAATATTTTTTAGTTTGCTGTTACTTAAATAATTATAAATAATAGCATGGGTAATCGGATGGTTTTTAAATCCTTCTTCAATAGCAGGAACCAGCAATGGTGTTGCCAATTCATCCACTTTGATCCATTTATTATGCTTTCGGATACTCTTTTTATATAATCCTGAATTCACAGTAGCTTTGGTCGCAATAACCCCTACATTATTATGGATTTCATAAGATACTTTTTCTGCCACAGGATTAATAACGTCAATTACAGGAACTTTTCCCGCAACAGACTGCATAACTTCATTTAAAGCATTAGCCGTTGCTGTATTACAGGCAATCACAATAGCTTTACAGTTCTGCTCCAACAGAAAATTGGTGATCTTTGTAGAATATTCAATAATGGCTTCCTTAGATTTTTCTCCGTAAGGAAGGTGCTTTGTATCTCCAAAGTAAATCAAATCTTCGTTAGGCAGAAGTCTTTTGATTTCTTTGGCAACGGTAAGACCTCCCACTCCGCTGTCGAAAATTCCGATAGGCTGGCTTGGTGAAAGATGTGAATAATCTTGTTTCTTCGTTTTCAAATGAAATGAAATTTTATACAAAAATAGTGAATTTTATGGCATGTCTGTATATATACAAACATTATACAATAAACAAATCGGATGCAATTCCGTCTGCCATAAACCAATGTTTTTCAGGAATTTTTAAATGACTATTTTCAATGATTAAAATACCGTCTTCAATTTTGGACTTAATTTCTGCCTGGAAGTGCTCCAGCATTCTATCTGAGAATTTATTCTTCAGGCTTTCAAGATCTACTCCCCAGATGGTGCGCAGACCAATCATAATCATTTCATTAAACTGATCTTCCTGAGAAAGAATCTCTTCCTCTTTGGCCAGCAATTTATCATTCAGTTTTTTAATGTACTGCTGATTATTGGCTACATTCCAGCTTCTGATATCAAATCCGTTATAAGAATGTGCCGAAGGTCCTATTCCAAGGTATTCCTGATATTTCCAATAGGCAGAATTATGACGCGAGTAGAAACCGGGTTTGGCAAAATTGGATACTTCATAATGCTCAAAACCATTGTCTTTTAAAAAATCAGACAGGTAATAGAATTCTTTATTTTGCTCCTCTTCTTTAGGACTTTTTATTTTCCCTTTTGAAATCCAGTTTTCCAGAGCTGTTTTAGGCTCTACCGTTAATGCATAGGACGAAATGTGAGGAACTTCAAGAGCTATGGTTTTATTCAGATTTTCTTTCCAGATCTCAAGATTGGAAGTAGGCGAACCATAAATCAAGTCAATACTCAGGTTTTCAAAACCAAAATCCTGTGCTCTTTTAATGGAACTTTCTGCCTCGGAAGCAGAGTGAGCCCTGTTCATTAACTTTAAATCTTCTTCAAAAAAACTTTGGGTACCAATGGAAAGTCTGTTCACAGGGGTTCCGGAAAGTTGTTTTAAAAAGTTTTTATCTAAATCATCGGGATTGGCTTCCAGAGTGACCTCAATATCCTTTTCAAAACTGAAATAACGTAATACTTCATCTATTAAAGAACTGATTTCATCTACAGAAAGAATAGAGGGAGTTCCTCCTCCAAAATACAGGGACTTCAGGGTTCTGTTCTGCAGCTCATCCTTTCTCAGTGCTATTTCAGTTTTCATGGCACGAAGCATTTCATCCTTGAAATTCAGGGATGTTGAAAAATGAAAATTACAATAACTGCATTTTTGTTTACAGAACGGAATGTGAATATATATCATAAAAAAAGCTCTGAAAAATTTCAGAGCTCAAATTTATTTATATTAAATTAATTAGTATCTAAATCCTCTAGCATTAATGAAGTTGTCGAAGTTATAACCCAGACCAATCATGAAGCTGTTTCCACCATAGCTCTGGATATCAGATAATCCAAGGTTATAAGTAGCTCCAATCATGAATTTGTTGAATCTTACTTTTACAATGGGAGAGATACTCAGGTTCTGATTGTCAAATCTGTTCTGAACCGTTCTGTAGCTTACCCCGAAAGAGAATGCGTTAATATCATTAGAGAATGTTGCCATCAAATTCCAGTCGATCATTCTCGTTGAGTTGGTATTAAGGTTGATCAATGCTGACGGTGCTAATGTAATGTTATCAGCAATGTTCCAGTTATATCCTAAGTTTAAGAAGAATTTAATTGGAGAAGGTTCGTAGTTGTTTACGATAGAAGCATCATTACTTAATGCGATATCATTTACGGAAACACCCCCGAATAAACCTCTGTAGGTAGCAGCCAAACCAAAGTTTGCATACACCATAAAGATGTTACTTTCTTCACCTCTCAATAATGGGTCACCACCTTCTTCAGTATTAATTTTTGAATAATCAAAATTCATGTTATAGAAGTTAACACTTGTACCGAAAGAGAACTGGTCTTTTCTGTCTCCTTCACTACTTAGCGGAATAAAATATGAAGCACCAGCCGTGATACCACCAGCAGAGATCGGTCCATTACTGTCTCTGAACACGGAAATACCAGCACCCACTCTATCAAAGATATTCGCATTCATCCCGATTGACTGAACATTCGGAGAATTACTGAATTTTGAAAATTGTTGTTGATAATTGGCGTTGAGCTGTACGTAATCTGTTTTTCCGTATTGAGCTGGGTTGAACAGGAACTCACCATCCAAAAGATATTGCTGATAGTATGGTAGTGATTCTTGTGCTTTGTATGCATTTGACAAAAGAGCTAAACATACGATAGCATATAGTTTTCTCATAACAAATCTTGATTTCAATTCAACAAATATAAAAAAAATCTCAATATATTTTTAGTTTTCCAAATAATTTCTCCATTTTTTTACAGCATCCGCCATATCTTTGGGCATTGGGCTCTCAAAATATAATTCCTTTTTTGTAGTTGGGTGTATAAATCCGAGGGTATGTGCATGAAGAGCATGTCTTGGCAAAATTTCAAAAACATTTTTAATAAATTGCTTGTATTTGGGAAGATTTACCCCTCTTAAAGGAGTATGTCCCTCATACCTTTCATCATTAAACAAAGTATGCCCTATATGCCTGAAATGCGCTCTGATCTGGTGTGTTCTTCCCGTCTCCAGTTTACACTCTACCCATGTCATGTATTTAAACCTTTCCAACACCTTATAATGAGTCACTGCATGTTTCCCGTGGCTGCCGTCTTCATAAACAGACATCTGCATTCTGTTTTTAGGATGTCTTCCGATATGACCTCTGATTGTACCCTCTTCATCCTGCATATTTCCCCACACAAAAGCCCAATACAGCCTTTTCGTAGTTCGGTTAAAGAATTGTTTTGCCAGGAAGCTTAATGCATATTCATTCTTAGCAATCACCAATAGACCTGATGTATCTTTATCAATTCTGTGAACAAGCCCTACTCTATCAAGATCGGATTTCTCACCATTCTTTTCAAAGTGGAAAGCCAGTGCGTTCACCAATGTTCCGTCCCAGTTACCAAATCCCGGATGTACCACCATTCCTGGTTCTTTATCCACAACAACGAGGTCATCATCTTCATAAACGATATTCACAGGGATATCCTGAGGGATAATGACATTCTCTCTCGGAGGATGCGTAAGCAGTACAGAAATCTGATCTCCTGGTTTTACACGATAGTTCTGCTTTACCGCAGTTCCGTTCACGATGACATTTCCGGCTCTGCAGGTCTGTGAAATTTTATTCCTTGAAGAATTCTGTCGGTATATTAACAGGAACTTATCAATTCTTAACGGTTCCTGCTTGCTGTCAACAGTGATATTAAGATGTTCATACAATCCTTTATTTTCCTCATCAATATCGATGTTTTCAATACTGTTGGAATCTAATAATTCTTCATCTAAAAAATCGTCGTTATCTTCTGACATTGTTTTATATTTTTTACACAAAAGGCCTCAACATTTTGCAGTTGAAGCCTGTATTTTTGATATTAATCTGATTTTATTCTACGACAACCTTCTTAGCTTTTGGCTTTTGTGCAGGCTGTTGTGTTGTGGCAGCAGGTTTGGCTGTACTTCCTGTAGCATGAGTACCGTTCCCTGCAGACGTTTTAGGTTTTTCAACAGTGGTAGCAACTGGTTTAGCCGCTGTAGTCTGAGTTTTAGGAGTTTCAGTTTTCGGAACTTCCGGCTTTGGAGTTTCTCTTTTAGGCGCAGGAGCAGGCACTACGGGAGCATCATAACTTGGCTCACTGTGCACTTCTTCATATCGAACCGGAGGAAGTGAAGTATCTACTTTCATACGGTAGATAGAATTCAACTGTTCTACTTTAGCTCTTAATTCTGCCGGAGTTTTCTTACTCGCCCAAAGGTCGATCTGCATTCCCTGATCACGAACATCTCCGGAAGCAGGATCCTGATAATAGATAATATCAGACTCATCTTTACTTCCATCTTCATGTTCTACCAATCCTACTTCAAACATACTTTTGGCAATAACAGCTCTCGCTTCTTTTACCGTAAGTCCTACTACATTAGGAATAGAAATATTTCTCATGGGCCCGGATCCTACCACTACATCAATCGTAGAGAATCTTGGTAAACGAGTTCCCGGGTTTACAGCATTTCCTTTATATAATATTCTTAAAAGAGCATCCTTCTGAATACTCGGCTCATAAATGGTATCACCGATTTTAAGACCTACCTGATCCAATCTCTGGAATGCCAGTCCTGAATATTTATTGATAACATTCGGCACTGCAATAGGAGCCCATGTTCTCGGATTTACTTTAAGCGTTACCGTTCTTCCGTCTTTCACACGGGAACCTGGTGCAGGATACACCTGCAACACCTGGAATGGTCTGTACTTCGGGTCGTAATTGGCACTGTCTACTTCATATTCCAGTCCAGTATCATCTAATATTTTAACGGCATCATGTACCGATTTATTTACAATATTGGGAACAGGAATTTCCTGACCGTGATTAGTATGGTATTCCAACCAGCGAAATGTAAGCCATACAAGCCCCACGAAAACACCGATGGCTACTACTAAATTCAGTAAAACTTTCCAATTGAAAAGTGATTTAAGCATACTTAAAAATACTTTAATTATAACCGCAAATATAGCTAATAATTTTAGAATGGACTTTTTATTTAACACAATTCATTTTCGATTTTAAAATTTGCCGATTTCCCATATTGCATTGCATAAAATGATTAAATTTGCCTTAATTGATACTATATGGTTATGAATAAAAAAAGTGTTGCCGTAGTAATGGGAGGCTATTCTGATGAATATGTTGTTTCTTTAAAAAGCGGACAATTGATTTATGATTCTCTGGACAGAAATCTCTATGACGTATATAAAGTAGTAGTCCTTAAAGATGAATGGTATTTTTTAGGAGAAAATGATAAAAAATATGCCATCAACAGAGGAGATTTTTCTGTGACTTTAGATAATGGAGAAGTCTTAAAATTTGATGTTTGTTTCAATATTATCCACGGAACTCCGGGGGAAAATGGAATTCTTCAGGCATACTGGGATGCCATTGGTCAAAAATATACAGGTTGTGATTTTTACCAGAGTGCTCTTACTTTCAATAAAAAAGATACTCTTGCCGTGTTATCTAAATATGGAATTCCTTCTGCAAAAAGTATTTATTTAAGAAAAGGGGAAGACATCAATGTGGATGAGATTGTATCAGAACTCAATCTTCCTCTGTTTGTAAAACCTAATCAGTCCGGATCTTCGCTGGGAATTTCCAAAGTAAAAGAAAAATCAGAACTGATTGCGGCTACTGAAATTGCATTCAAAGAAGATAATGAAATCCTGATTGAAAGCTTCCTTGATGGTATGGAAGTTTCTGTTGGCGTTATTGATTTTAAAGGAGAAACTATTGTATTAGGAATTACAGAAATTGTTCCTACTAATGAGTTTTTCGATTATGAAGCAAAATACGAAGGAGCCTCTGAAGAAATTACACCGGCAAGAATTGACGAAGAAACCACAAAGAGAGTGGAAGAAATTGCTAAAAGAGCATACAATTCATTAGGGATGAGCGGTTTTTCAAGAAGTGAATTTATTCTGATGAACGGGATTCCTTATATGCTTGAAATGAATACCAACCCGGGATTCTCTCCTGCAAGTATCCTTCCTCAGCAGGCAAAACATTATGGAATTTCCATCATGGATCTTTGCGGAAATGAAGTTGAAAAAGCACTTAATAAATAAAATAGAAGTTAGAAATTAGAGGTTAGAAGCAAAATACACTTACAGCTTATAACAGATAATTCACGATTCAAAATTATAACTCGTACAACATGAAAATTGCTGTTTTCCCAGGGTCTTTTGACCCGATTACACTAGGACATTACGACATTATAGAAAGAGCGGCACCGCTATTTGATAAATTAATCATCGCTATCGGCCAGAATTCTCAGAAAAAATATATGTTCCCTCTGGAGAAAAGAATGGAATTTATCCAGAATTCTGTAGCAGAGTTTCCCAACGTGGAAGTAGACTCATTTGAAGGCTTAACAGTGGATTACTGTTTTGAGAAAAATGCTCAGTACATTATCAGAGGACTGAGAAACCCTGCCGATTTTGAATTTGAAAAAGCAATTGCTCATACCAACAGAACATTAGCTCACAAAAAACTGGAAACCGTATTCTTATTGACTTCTTCTGGAAAATCTTTCATCAGCAGCAGCATTGTAAGGGAAATCATTACCCACGGCGGCGAATATGAGCTGATGGTTCCGGACTCAGTAAGGGTGGAAAAATAAATATAAGTAATGAGCAATAAGTAATGAGTAATTTTGATAGGATAGATTTTAACCAAATTTTCAGGGAAAGAACCAAAAGCTTTTCTATTACTATCATTAGAACGCTTTCTTCATTACCTTTTTCGGATGATATTTCAATAATAAGAAAACAAATTATCAGATCTGCAACTTCTGTGGCAGCCAATTACAGAGCTGTATCCAGAGCAAGATCGGAGAAAGAAAAATTTGCAAAAATGTGCATAGTCGTCGAAGAAATTGATGAAACTCAACTTTGGCTTGAAATTATTGAAGAATTAGAATATGTAAGTCCGGAAAAAATTTTACATTTAAAAACAGAATGTGAAGAACTTGTAAAAGTTATGACTACATATAAGTTTAAATTATCACAAATTTAAATGGCATAATTTTTATTACTCATTGCTCATTACTTATCATTCATAATTTATGCACGAACAGTTCAATTTTGCCATAGAAGTCCTGGGGACCATTGCCTTTTCCATGTCGGGAAGTTTTGCAGCAATGCAGAAACGGCTTGATCCGTTCGGAGTGCTTATTATTGCATTTGTAACTTCTGTGGGAGGAGGAACTGTAAGAGATTTACTGCTTGATATCCCTGTATTCTGGATGCATGATCTTCTGATGTGTGCTTTGATTCTCGTGACCAGCATTTTTTCAATGGTCTTCAAATCTCTTGAAAAGAACTTCAAAGTCACTTTATTTATCTTCGACAGCTTTGGGCTTGGATTATTTACCATTATCGGAGTTCAGAAAGGCTTAAATGCAGGAATCCATCCTATGATCTGTATTGCTTTAGGAACCATAACAGGTTGTTTCGGAGGGATTATCCGGGATATATTGCTCAACAGAATTCCATTAATTTTCAGAAAGGAAATTTATGCCACAGCATGTATATTGGGAGGTTCTGCATTTTTATTGATGACCAGATATACCATGCTTTCTTATACTTTTATACAAATATTCACTATTTTATTGATTGTTGCTATAAGAACCTTTGCGGTAAAATACCATTGGCAGATGCCTAAGTTCTATGGCTACGACCAGAATTCGGAAATGTAACTTTGTGAAAAAACTACCTCTTATCATTCTATCACTTTCTTTATTCTCCTGCAAACACGAGAGTCAATTTGATCTGAATAAAGATCTTTATCATTTTTCCGAAAGAATGCAAAACGGAGATACGGTTAAGATCATGACTGATCTTTCAGCCTGTACATTCCTTGCATTTGAAACCTATACTTTTACCAAGCAGCATGACACTCTGTTTCTGGAGAAATACTCTGAAACAGCATCATATGGTAAAACGAGCCAAACATTACCTAAAAGAATCTATAAAGTAAAAGCCAGCGATCCTTTGTCCTTTGAAAATTATCTTAAATTCCTGAACAAAGAAGATAAACCGCATGAGAAAGGAGATTTCCCTTTGGTTACGGTAACCTATAAAAAACAAAGCCGGAAATTTTATGATGACGGACTCCAAGATAAGTTTATGAAGCATGATAGTTTGTTTGCCGTTAAGGAAAACATTTACCCAAAAGATACATTTTTTAAACAGGAAGCACCTCCACCGCCTCCAATCATAAAAAACAAAAAGTCCTGAAAAATCAGGACTTTTATATTATATTTTTTTATTGACTAGAAGAATTTTCCTCTGTTTCTCATATTTGGGTTATGCATGTGTTTCTGCATAGTCGGCATTTTCAACTGATCTTTCATCATTTTGATCTGATCCGTCATCATGCCTGCGCTGTCTAATCTTTTTGCTTCTTCCAGCAACTTCTGCCCTTCCTGTTTTCTTCCTTTGGAAATAGCTGCTGCCGCAAGATTCAACGTAGCCATTGCTCTGTCGTGTTTCATATTTAAACCATACTCCAACGCTTTCTTCATGAAAGGTTCTACTTTCGCAGGGTGATCCTGAGCTTGTGTCAATCCTGATAAATAGTGAAAATATCCGTATTGAGTTTTGTGAAGCTGGCCTTTATAATCTGTTATTTTGGATAACCATTCTCCGGCTTTTTCCATATTTTGTTTTCTCAATTGCCAGAATGCCAGCAGAATATATTCGTTCTTGAAGAATAGTAAGATTGGAAATGCAGCTAAAAGAAAAACAACAATTCCCCACCCAAGGTTTCTTGTGAAAAACATCATATAAAGTCCTAACAGGATAAGAAGTGCTGCTACTGCAATTTTTATGTATTTATTCATTATTAAATTTTAAAAGTGCAAAGATAAATAAATTAGAGATTAGAAGCTAGAAGTTAGAGGTTAGAATTCCTATAACTATTCGCTCTTAATTTTTTCAAACGTCTGGAAGCAGAAATCATAGCCATTTTTTTCATCTTTTTCATGGCAGGTTTCGTTTGTTTTTTTCCAGATTTTCTGATCTATTTTTGGAAAGAATGTATCTGCTTTAAGATCTGCTTTCACCAGAGTAACCTCAAGTCTGTCTACTAAATCAATAGTCTGCTCATAGATATTTCCTCCACCGATAACGAAAACTTCCTCATCAATCTTTTTAGCAAACTTCAAAGCTTCTTTAATGCTTCCCACGATAAGAATTCCTTCTTCAAACCAGTCTTTCTTTCTTGACACAACAATGTTGGTACGGTTCGGAAGAGGCTTGCCAATACTTTCGTACGTTTTTCTTCCCATTATAATCGGATGTCCTGAAGTAATATCTTTAAAATGTTTTAGATCTTTGGGAAGATGCCAAAGCAACTGGTTTTCAAAACCAATTTCGTTTTTCTCTCCCATTGCCACCACTATTGTTGTCATTCAAATAATTTTTTACAAAATTAGCACATAATTTGTATATTTGGTTAGCACAAAAAATTTAAAAAAATAAACTATGAAAAATAAAGGATGTCTGGGTGCAGGAACCATTGGTATTGCCCTTCTTATTATTGTTGCTATTCTTTTCTTCTGGGGAAAAAGCGGATATAACAGCTTTGTCAACAAAGAACAGACTGTAAACGCAAAATGGTCTAATGTAGAGACCGTATATCAGAAAAGAGCGAACCTTATTCCTAACCTGGAAAGAACGGTAAAATCGTATTCAAAATTTGAGCAGGAAACTTTAACTCAAGTGGTAGAAGCCCGTTCCAAAGCGACTTCTATCAATATCGATCCTACGAATATGACGGAAGCTGATCTTGCCAAATTCCAGGCTGCACAAGGAGAATTATCGGGTGCATTAAGCCGATTGATGGCCGTAGTAGAGTCTTATCCTAACTTAAAAGCAGACCAGCAATATATCAACTTCCAGAGAGAATATACTGCTATAGAAAACAGTATCAGAACAGAAACTGTTTATTATAATGATGCTGCAAAGGATTACAATACTTCCATCAAGACTTTCCCGAATAATATTCTGGCGAATTTCACCAACTTTAAAGAAAAACCTTATTTCAAAGCTGATGCAGGAGCTCAGAAAGCCCCTGAAGTATTCAAATAATAATGGGTAATTTCCTAACAAATCAACAGATCGCTTCCCTCGTGGAAGCGATTCAGTCTGCAGAAGATCATTCTACGGGAGAGATCAGGGTACATATTGATTCCAATACAGAAAACCGTGATGCTAAAACGGCATTTGATGTTTTCAAAAAACTCGATATGGATAAAACGGCTGACCGGAATGCTGTGCTTTTCCATGTGAATTTCGAACAAAAATATCTTACCATTATTGGAGATATCGGAATTCATCAAAAGGTAAGACAGTCTTACTGGGATCATCTTCACGATTATATCACTGCTGAATTTGCCAAAGGAAATTATTATCAGGCTCTGAAAAGTGCTATCCTGGAAACAGGACTTGAACTCAAAAAATATTTTCCTGTAGAAGGAGAAAATCCAAACCAACTCTCAAATGAAATTACATTCTCTTAAAATAGTATTTTCATTTTTACTACTCTGCTTTTACACTTTTGTATCAGCACAATACACCATTCCTGAAAAACCAGCAGTTCTATATCCTGTTTTTGATGAAGCAGGGTTGCTTTCTCAACAGGAAAAAGATGCCCTTAATAATAAACTGATCAAGTTTGCAGATTCTACCTCAACGGAAATTGAAGTAGTCATCATCCGCTCCACCAAAGGAGAAGATGTGAATTTTCTGGCAACCATGTTCGGAGAGAAATGGAAAATCGGAAAAAAGGGTGTTGATAACGGAGTGGTTTTCCTTATCGCCACAGAAGACAGAACCATGTCTATCCAGCAGGGACGTGCCGTGGAACAATATCTTACAGCATCCGTAGCAGGACAGATCTTAGATTATATTGTTACCCCAAATTTCAAGAAAGGCCTTTGGTATGAAGGAATCAACGGTGGAACCTCAGCCATTATGGAGGCTGTTGAGGGAAAATTCAAACCTGTAGCAACCACAGCTCCTTCCGGCAACGGAAGTGCTTTTAAAGTCCTTATTATTGCTTTTGTTATTTTCATCATTATTGCTATCCTTTTTGGTAACAGAGGCGGCGGACGTGGCGGAAATAATGACGACGATGATGATGTGATTATCACAAGAAAAGGACGCAGAAATTACCCTGGTGGTTTCTTCCCATTCCCAGGCAGTTTCGGAGGCGGTGGCTTTGGCGGCGGAAGTTCCGGCGGTGGTGGCGGCTTTGGAGGCTTCGGCGGTGGCGGAAGTTTTGGAGGTGGCGGTGCATCCGGAGGATGGTAAAATTTACTCTTAAAAGAACGTACATCTATCTCATCTTTTTTACATTATCATTTTAAATTCTTTTTCGAATTCATTACAATTTTTATTCAACTCAACCCATGAAATTCTTATTTAATCTTTTCTTTTTACTTTTCTCAATCAGTACATTTTCTCAGAAAATAAATTCAGAAAACTATTATAATTTTTATAACAACAATAAAGAAAATTTAAAAAGTAAAAGATTATATACGGTATGGCTGAATAAAACAGAAGCCAGCATGATCTTAAAAGAAGAAATGAAAAATGCAGGTTTTGAATGGCTGAGTGATTTTAGAATTGTCAAAATTAATGATGAAGAATTCGTTATAGCTCTTTGTTATTCGGAAAAGTCTAAGTTTGGCTTTGTTTATGAATCATCCCATTTTGCAATTCCTAAGAAGGAAAACAGAACCATAAAAAGTTTATATAAACAAGATACCGGAAATGATTATTCAGAAAAAATAGTAAGTATCAATGGTGATTCTAAATTTGTTAAAATAAAAGATCTTCCTTCCAATTTACAAATCATAAAAGAAGATATCTACTGGTATCAACGTACTGAGAATCCTGAAGATGATAAATATTTAGTCACCAAACAGGATATGATTACTATTCTTCGTGAAGACATACGTAAAACCTTAAGCAGCTTCAAAAAATAAACAATATCTTTTTACAAAGCTCATACCCGAATTAAAGAATGAATAAAGAGATTTTCAACCGATTATTCTATTCATTCTTGTCTTCACTCCCACCAACTAATACTTGTTTTTTATCTAAATGACAAAAATACCCCCTTTATTTATTTAATCTTAACATTAAATTCAATTTTCCATATTAAAAAATTAATAAAAGCGTTAAAAAACCACCTTTTATTCAATATTTTTTATTATATTTACTGAAAACAGGATTATGAAGAAGACGCTGGTAGTATTTGCACACCCTTATCTGGAGCACTCCAATTCGAATGTAGAGCTCATCAATTTCTACGTTCGCCACCAGCATTATACCCTAAGAGATCTTTACGAAGAATATCCTGATTTTCATATCGCTGCTTTCCGGGAAAGAAAACGTCTTAAAAACTATGAACGTTTTGTTTTTCAGTTTCCTCTGATATGGTTTGGAATGCCTCCACTTCTCAGATTATGGATTGATGAAGTTTTCGACAGAGACTGGCTTAAAGAAGGTGAGAATAATCCTCTGGAAGGAAAAGAAGTATATATTCTGGTCACCACAGGCGGAAAAGAAAGATCTTTCAGCAAAACCGGAACCTATCAATACACCATAGATGAACTCATCAGCGGACTGATTGTTTCATTAAAGGTTTTCAAAGCTGATATCAGGCACATCAAAATCGTATACGAAGCCAACAAGCTTTCTAAAAAAGAAATTATTTTACATAAAAAGGAATTTACAGAACTACTCAATCAATAGCATATGGAATCCAGCTTAGCGATGAACACATTAATCTTCCTGGGTGTAGCCATTATTATGGTTCCATTGGCCAGGAAATTAGGGTTGAGTTCTGTAATCGGTTATATTTTAGGAGGAATCATTATAGGTCCTTATGCCCTTAAACTTACAGGAAATAATGTAAATGACATTATGCATGCCAGCGAGTTTGGAGTCATCATGCTTTTATTTTTGGTGGGCTTAGAGCTGGAACCCCGTAAATTCTGGGAAATGCGAAAAAAAATAATGGGTCTGGGACTTTCCCAAATGGTACTCACCATTCTTTTGCTTTTCTTAGTATTTACAAGTGTAGGCTGGAGAGTAGACAAAGCTATAGCTATTGCGATGTGTTTTGCTTTATCATCTACCGCAATTGTCCTCCAGACTTTGCAGGAAAAGAATAATCTTAAGACTACAGCAGGAGAAGCTTCATTCTCTACCTTGTTGTTTCAGGATATTTCAGTGATTCCTATTTTAGCAATACTCCCTATTCTGGCCAATTATAAAGCCAAGCATCATGATAATGAAATTCAGATTCTGATCCAAAAACTACCGGAATGGCTTCAGGCCGGAACCGTAATTTTCGGAGTAGCTTTGCTTATTTTACTGGGCAGATATGTCTTTGTTCCATTCCTGCGCTATGTGTCAAAATCTGGAATGTCAGAATTATTGACGGCTTCTTCCCTATTCCTCGTTATTGGAGTTTCTGAACTAATGGTTGTTATCGGGCTTTCTCCGGCACTCGGTGCTTTCCTCGCAGGAGTAATGCTTGCCAACAGTGAATTCCGTCATGAACTGGAAGCCCAGATTGATCCTTTCAAAGGACTGCTGTTAGCTGTTTTCTTTGTCAGTGTAGGATCAACGATCAATTTTAATATTATTCAGCAAGATCCGTTATTTATCTTCAGTACTGTTTTTGCTGTACTGGCCGTAAAATTTGTTGTTTTATATACGATTGGAAAGTTTTTCAGGATAGATACTCCTCAGAGTCTTTTTTATGCATTTGCGCTTTCTCAGGTAGGAGAATTTGCATTTGTACTGCTCAATTATGCATCGGATCTCTATCTTTTAGGTCCTGAAATGAATGCGCAAATGATGGCTGTTACGGCAATCACCATGTGTATTACTCCCATTCTTCTTATTATCAATGATAAGTTGATTACCCCAAAATTCATTAAAGAAATTCCGGAGGAAGAACATGATTATAATATTCTTGACAGTGATGTTACTCAAAAGAAAATTATCATTGTAGGTTTTGGGCATTTTGGAAGTACAGTGGGACGTCTTTTAAAAGCCAATAAAATACCCGCTACCGTTTTGGACCGTGATTCTGATCGTGTGAAATTGCTCAGAAGCTATGGTTTTAAAGTCTATTATGGTGATGCTACCCGAATACCTATTTTAAGAGCCGCAGGAATTGAAGATGCTGAAATTCTGGTTTTATGTCTGGATGATTCAGATGATAACAAATTCATTGCAGAACTTGTGCGTGAACATTATCCCAATGTGAAAATTTTTGTAAGAGCGAAAAACAGAATTGATGCTTATGATTATCTAAACAGCGGTGTTAATCATATCTACCGTGAAACATTAGGAACAGCGGTTGATATGGCTGTGGATGTACTTCATGAAACAGGAATGAGGAAATATGCCGCAAGACGTCTTGGACAAAGATTTATGGCTATTGATAAAGCTTCAGTCAGAAAACTGGCAAAAATGAAGGAAAATAATGATGATATTACACTATTTACCACAAAAGAAATCCTCCAACGAGAGGAGGAATTATTAGCTTATGACAATCTTAATTTTGATAATAAAAACTGGGAAGGTTCCTCATCCGCTGATGAAGAAGATGAGGAGGAATCCCAGGGTTAATTTATTGGATGTTTACGCTTCCACCACTGCTTTCATCTTTAATGACACTCTTAAGCTCTCCTTTTTTCGAAATGTCTACACTTCCACCGGATGAAGCGCCTGCATTCACACTGGAAACAGCACTGATCTGAATACTTGCTCCACTGGAAGCATCAGCGTCTACATTATCAGCAACAACTCCTTTAGCAGAAACACTGCTTCCTGAAGAAGCACTTACCTCTACTTTTTTTGCTTTTCCGGAAAGATCAAGTGTGGATCCAGATGAAGATTCAATATCAAGGTTTACAGCCCAGATTTTACCATCGAAACTGCTGCTGCTGCTTACATTGATATCCATATCGTTAGCCTCCAGATCTCCGGAAATACTTCCTGCACTGGATGCTTCGATCTCTGTTTTTTCCTGGGTAAATTTATCTTTTACAATAATTCTTGCGGCTGAGTCAGCAAGAAGTTTCTTAAAATCTTTTGTATAAATTTTTGCCGTCACTTTACTGATATTCATCACTCTGATCCCCGGCTTATAATGAATATGCAGTTTTCCGCCATCATTATCTACAAGAATTTCATTGATGATACTCTGAGGTGCTGAGATTTCTACTTTTTCTGTTTCAGATTTTATAATTTCAGCTTCTATGGCTTGTGAAACCTGGATTTCATCAAAATCTCCGTTAAATTCTTTATGCTGTATCGGGCCGCTTTCTTTCGTTACTACTTTCTCTACCCAGTTACTTCTGTCTCCTTCTCCGTTTCTGTTTCTGTTCTCATGTTTATCATTACATGAGGCCAATGCCACTAAGGCTGAAAAAATAAATAAAGTCCTTGTTTTCATGCTTATTTCTTTTGTTGATTATTTTTTTGATTCCTTTATTAAATAACAACTAATTTATAAAAAATATTACATTACATTTAAAAATACTGCAATTGTCTGCAACACAGATTTTTCAAAAGCCCTTTTCTTTACTTACCCTACCTAACTCATTCATTAAAAATACTCCCGGAATGGTTTCAATAAATACATACGCCAAAATAGATTCTATGATACAAGTTTTTAATATCTTTATCATTTAATAACAACTATATTTATGAAGAATATTTCATCGGTATTATTAATTTCTGCCTTGGCGTTCAATCAATCTTGTACTACAATGAAACAGACCGATATTCAACAGGAGCTTCCTGCCCCTGATCCCTCTTTATCTTCAAATCCTTTTATGAAGAAAAGCAAGCTTCAGTATGAAGCTCCGGAGTTTGACAAAATCAAAAATGAACACTTCAAACCTG
Source organism: Chryseobacterium sp. Marseille-Q8038 (assembly GCF_965111995.1). Taxonomy (NCBI): domain Bacteria; kingdom Pseudomonadati; phylum Bacteroidota; class Flavobacteriia; order Flavobacteriales; family Weeksellaceae; genus Chryseobacterium; species Chryseobacterium sp. Marseille-Q8038. The sequence goes on from NZ_CBCOPN010000001.1 coordinate 2,952,559, forward strand.
CTTTTAACTATGGTTTAAAGCAGCATGAAGCTGAAATTGTAAAGATTGCCAACAATCCTGCTGCTCCTACTTTTGAAAATACCATCGTTGCATTGGAAAAAAGTGGCGAAGTATTAAGAAGAGCACAAATTGTATTCTCCAATCTTACAAGTGCCAATACAAATCCTACCTTACAGGCTTTGGATGAAGAATATGCACCTATTTTTGCTGCACATTCTGATAAATTGTACCTGAATGAAAATCTGTATAAAAGAATACAATCCATCAAAGAAGACGGTCTTGATTCTGAAAGCAAAAGACTTGTACAATATTATAAGCAGAATTTTGAAATCGCAGGAGCCAACCTTTCTGCAGCTGATAAAGAAAAACTAAAACAAATCAACCAGGAGCTGGCTTCCCTTTCTACTCAATATTCCAATAAATTATTGGAGGCAAGAAAGCAAGGTGGAGTTTTCTTCTCTGATGCTAAAGAGCTTGACGGCCTTTCTGCTGATGAAATTGCTGCGGCAGCATCTGATGCTAAAACAGCAGGGCAACCTGGAAAATATCTTCTGGCGTTACAAAATACAACACAGCAACCTCTTTTACAAAACTTGAAAAACAGAGCTACCAGAGAAAAGCTGTTCAAAGCATCATGGACAAGAGCTGAAAAAGGAGATGCTAATGATACAAGATCTACGATTGAGCAACTGGCTAAGCTGAGATTGAAAAAAGCTCAGATTTTAGGTAAGAAAAACTTTGCTGAGTGGAAACTTCAGGATCAGATGGCCAAAACACCTGAAGCAGCTACTCAACTGATGAATCAAATTGCAACTCCTGCAGTGGAAACAGCAAGACGTGAAGCAAAAGATATTCAGGATCTTATTGATCAGCAGAAAGGAGGTTTCAAAGTAGAACCTTGGGACTGGAATTTCTATGCTGAACAGGTAAGAAAAGCTAAGTTTGATCTTGATGAAAGCCAAATAAAACCTTATTTTGAAATCACAACGGTTCTGGAAAAAGGAGTTTTCTTTGCCGCTGAAAAATTCTATGGACTGACTTTTAAAAAGAGAACAGATCTTCCGGTGTACCACCCTGATGTAGTAACATACGAGGTTTTCGATCATGATGGAAAATCTATCGCCATTTACTACCTGGATTTCTATACAAGAGATTCTAAAAACGGTGGAGCATGGATGAGCAATTTTGTTGAGCAGTCTTATTTATTAGGAACAAAACCTGTAATCGTTAACTGCTACAATTACCAGAAACCAGCTCCAGGAAAACCTTCATTAATCAGCTATGACGATGTTTCAACTATTTTCCATGAATTTGGACACTCCATTCACGGAATGTTTGCCAGCCAGAAATATCCTTCTCTTTCAGGAACAAATGTACCAAGAGACTTCGTAGAATTCCCGTCTCAGATCAATGAGCACTGGGCTTTGGATCCTGCTGTTCTGAAGAATTATGCTGTTCATTATGAAACAAAACAGCCTATTCCACAGGCTTTGGTAGAAAAAATTAAAAAAGCATCTACTTTCAACCAGGGATATATGACTACTGAATTGGTTTCTGCTGCCGAGCTTGATATGGATTGGCATACCGTAAGCAATGACAGTCAGTTCATTCCTGTATTAGATTTTGAAAAACAATCTTTAGCAAGTCATGGATTCAATTTGGCAACGGTTCCGCCAAGATACCATACTCCTTATTTTGCACACATCTGGGGAGGTGGATATTCAGCAGGATACTATGCTTATTTATGGTCTGAAACATTGGATAACGATGCATGGGAATGGATCAGTAAAAACGGAGGCCTGACCAGAGAAAATGGTGACCGTTTCAGAAAATACATTCTTTCTGTAGGAAATTCTGTAGATCTGAATCAGGCATTCAGAGACTTTACAGGACACGATCCGGATATCAAACCTTTATTAAGAAACAGAGGTTTTATTAAATAAATCAACGGGAAGCATTCTTTAATTAGAGTGCTTCTTTTTTTATGTTTCGGCTAAAGCCAACAGATTTTTATTTGTTTATTTTTTAACGGGCTAAGCCCCGTTTCTATTGATATTGATTATTTTTGCATCTAAAATTTTAAATATATGGACTGTCCCTGCTGTTCAGGAAAATCCTACGAAGAATGCTGCAAGCCTTATCATACCGGAGAAAAACATGCTCCAACGGCTGAAGCTCTGATGCGTTCAAGGTTCTCCGCATTTGCTATTCCCAATGGTGAATATCTGATGGAAACCACTCTTCCCGGAAAAAGAAAATACCACAATAAGAAAGACCTTCAGGAATGGGGAGAAATCAACCAGTGGACAAAGCTGGAAATCATCCGGACTCCCACTTTAAATCATGTAGAGTTTAAAGCCTATTATACAGATCAGGATGGCCATCCTCAACTTCATCATGAGTTTTCTCTTTTTCAGAAAATGCATGAACGCTGGTATTATGTTTCAGGAGAATTTTTGGATTAGTAAATTAGAATGATGCTTTGTGCGTAGAACCACCCCGTCAAAAATTCTTTGAATTTTTGACACCCCTCCGAAAGAGGGGAATGCCAAGCATTCATTAACTATTGTACCTTATAAATAAAAATAAGCCAAAGATAATTCTTTGGCTTATTTCGTATTTGGTATTTAAAAAATGTCCGAAAGTCGGTCATTTTTTTATTTTTTAGTGAGCTTCGTTTCCGTCAATTCCGTGAGCGTGACCATGTGCCAATTCTTCTTCAGTTGCCGGACGTGTGTTCAAAACTTCTACTTCAAAGTCTAAAACTTTACCTGCCATTGGGTGGTTAAGATCCGCAACTACAACTTCTGGTGTTATTTCTACCACAAATGCCTGGAAATTATTCCCTTGGTTATCAGATAAAGGTAAAATAGCTCCAATAGGTGGAGTTCCTGATTCTTTGAACATCTCAATCGGCAATTGAGCGATAGCATCAGGCTGTCTTTCACCATAAGCTTCTTCAGGCTGAATAACAAAAGCAGCTTTATCACCAGCTTTTAAACCTAAGATATTTTGTTCAAACTTTGGAATCATCATTCCTACACCATACAAAAATGTAAGTGGATTTTCTGCTGTTGTTTCTTCTACAAGAACTTTAGTTCCGTCCGCTTCGATAGTGTGAAGGATGTAACGTACAGCTACAACGTGATTGTTTTCAATTGTCATATTTTTTCTTTTTTTCGTGATTTCGTTTCACGATTAATAATACAAATATACTATTTTTGAAATGATTCAATGAGCTTGGAAGCCAGGAGATAGAATAAAGCTATGAAAGGCATAAAGAAAAACAGATCTTCTTTTTACTGCCTTTATTTTCTTCTACCTTCCTCTCTTTTTTTCTGTCTCAGGACAAAGAGATACAGACTTTCAACTTTTGTTCTTGCCCAGGGTGTTTTTCTTAAAAACTTCAAGGAAGAGTTTATACTTGGGTTATCTGTAAAACATTTTATATTGATCTGTTCGCCAAGCTTTTCAAAACCTTCATAGTATTCTACGAGTTCTTCAAGGATAGCATCCAGCCTTTTTCCATGTAAAGGATCTTTGGACTGTTGTTCCATCTTTTTTTTGCAAAATTAAATTATTATAAGTTTATACGGAAATCCACAACGCTTCTTCCCTTTTTGTTTCTTATTTTTGAAGAAGTTATTCTCATCCATAAAAATTATTCGTCACAAAAAAATATGAGCAAAAACAACGAAGCGAACCGGCAAAAAAATAAAAAGAAGATTGATCAGAAAAAACGCAAAATACAAAATGCAGAAGCAGAAAGGAAAGCCAAGTTAAAGAAAATCCGAGAAGATTTCAAAGCAAGGGAGACTGATAATACACTGTAAAATAATTCTTTGCTAAAACCTGCTCAGTTTCTGAAACAGCTTGATTTAAGGTACTAAAATAATAGCTGGCAACAGGCAAAATTGTCTGAAATTTTTATCTGAATTAAGGGAAACCTTATTTTTTAAAATTAAGTATTTTCTATATTTACATTTTAATATTTGCAGGATAATTCTCTGCACATACTCTTTTTTAATTCTCAAACTTAAATTATGAAAATCCTCCACACTGCCGACTGGCATTTGGGTAAACGCCTCGACCGTTTTTCAAGACTAGAAGAACAGGTTTTGGTGATGAATGAAATTGTTCAGATTGCCGACGAGCAAAACGTTGATTTAGTTTTAATTGCCGGAGATTTATTCGATAGTTTCAATCCAGGTGTAGAGGCCGTTGAACTTTTTTATAAAACTTTAAAACGGTTATCACTAAACGGTAAACGTCCGGTAATTGCTATTTCCGGTAATCATGATTCTCCAAGTTTAATCAATGCTCCTGATCCTCTGGCCAGGGAATGCGGAATCATTTTAATAGGCCATCCTAAAGCAGAGATCAGCCCTTTTGGTACAGAATATTTTAACATTACCCATTCAAAAGAAGGTTTTATCGAACTGAAAATAGAAGGAATAGATTTCCCGGTAAGAATTCTTCACACTCCTTATGCCAATGAAATCCGGTTAAAGGAATATTTTGGCGAAAATAAAGAGGAAGAAATCAACAAGGTTCTTTCACAGACCTGGAAAAATCTTGCCGATCAGTTTTGTGATGATTCCGGAGTTAATCTTCTCACTGCCCATTTATATATGAATAAAAGAGGCTCGGAAGTTCTGGAAGAGCCTGAAGGAGAAAAACCTATTAGAATCGGAAATGCCGATCTTATTTTTTCAGATAGCATTCCTGAACAGATTCAGTATACAGCCTTGGGTCACCTGCATGGGTTTCAGAATATCGGCACGAAGGAAAAACCTGTTATTTATTCCTCTTCTCCTCTGTGCTACAGTTTCAGTGAAGCGGGACAGAAAAAGTATGTTTCCATTATTGATGCAGAGCCGGGAAAACCTGTTTCTTACGAGAAGAAAACACTGACAACAGGAAGAGCTTTAGTCAGAAAAACATTTACCTCCATTGAAGATACCGTCAACTGGTTGGGTGAAAACCCATATACATTTATAGAACTTACACTGGAAAGTGAGACTTTTTTAACGGCTGATGAAAGAAGATTAATCTATCAGTCGCACAACGGAATTGTTCATCTTATTCCCAAAGTAAAAAACCTGGAATTATCAGAAGATCAAAGCCATGAAATCAATTTAAGTCAGGATATTGATATATTATTTAAAGACTATTTTAAATCCAAAAACGGCGGGCAGGAAGCCAATGAAGAACTGATGAATTTGTTTAACGAAATTTTAAATGCATAAGCCATGATCCCTGTTCAATTAACAATCGAAGGACTTTACTCCTATCAGGAACGCCAGACTATTGATTTCAGAAATCTTACTGAAGCGGGATTATTTGGTATTTTCGGTGCTGTGGGTTCCGGAAAATCATCTGTTTTAGAAGCGATTTCGTTTGCTCTCTATGGAGAAACGGAGCGTCTGAACATGCGTGATAAAAGGGCTTACAACATGATGAATCTGAAATCAAACAGTTCTTATATAGAATTTGATTTTGTGAATTATGAGAATAAATTGTTCCGTGCTACCCGTGATTTTAAAAGAAATTCAAAAAAATTCGAAGAAGTAAAACCTAATGCCGTTACTTTTTATGAGCATATTAATGGCAAATGGATTCCTTTAGATCATTCGAATGCCGAAATAATTATTGGTTTAAGCTATTCCAATTTTAAAAGAACCATCATTATTCCGCAGGGGCAGTTCAAAGAATTCCTTGAATTGGGTGCTGCAGAAAGAACGAATATGATGAAGGAGATTTTTAATCTTCAGAAATTTGATCTTCAGAACAATGTTTCTGCACTCCATGTAAAAAACAGATCTGAACTGGATCAGCTGGAAGGACAACTAAAAGGTTTTGAAGAAATCAATGAGGAAAAAATCAAGATTCAGAAAGAGCAGCTGGCAGAGGAACAGAAACTCCTTTCGGAATCCAATGAAAAGGTGGAAAAAATTTCCCAAACTTATCAACAGCTAAAAAACTTAAAAAGTGACTTCGATAGTTTACAGCAGAATAAGGAAAAATTCACCAAACTTTCTGAAGAAAAGCCTCAAATAGATGCTCTGGAAGTACAAATGGAATTATATGACCGTGTTTTCAGGATTTTCAACCCGTTGATTATTGAGAAAAATAAGCTTTCAAAAGAAATTGCTGATAAACGAAACGATAAAGAACAACAGATCAAAAGCCGGCAGGAAACTGAAAAAGCTTTTACCATCTTAAAAGAGCAGCTCACAGCCCTTGAACCACAATTTAAGGCCTTGGAGCAGTCCAGAATCCAGGAAAACGACCTGAACCTCATCATTCAGATCCTGAAATTTTCTGAAGAGATCAAAGTTCTGAATGAAAGAACACAGAAAGGTTCCGAAAAGGTAAAAGAAGTTGATATCAACAAAGAAAAGATTCAAAAAACCATTGATGAGCTTTCTGCCCTGATTAAAAACTTAAAAGAACAGAAACTTGATTCTGCTTTGCTTTCGGAAGTCGGAAACTGGTTTATTCAACAAAAAAATTTAAAAAAATCCCTGCAGGAACAAACCGAAAAGGTTAATAAACATCAAAAACAAATCGGAGAAATTGCAGAAGAATTACAACCTTTTGCCTATCACGAAAATTATAAAGATGATTTCAAAAACAGGAAAGAAACTTTAGAAACAAAGAAAAAAGAGCTTTCTCAGAAACTGGATCACCTTAAAATACAAAAAGAACTTTCCCGTTTTGCCAGTGAACTTCATGACGGTGAAAACTGCCCTCTTTGCGGGTCTAAGGAACACCCACACATTGTGGAATTTCATGATGTGAATGCTGAGCTAAACGACATCCAGGAGAAAATAACATCCGTTGAGCAGGAAATAACCGGTCTTCAAAAGCAGGAAGCAGAAATTGATAAGATTCTCGACCGCAAAAAAATCTTTGAAGAACAGCTTCTTTCAGAGCAGAAAATTGTTCTTCAAATTCAACAAAATATGGAAACCCATCTTCAGCATTTCATCTGGAAACCATTCTCTCCAGATCAGGAAGAGGATTTTGAAAAAAAGCGCTCAGACTCTTTTAATCTGGAGAAAAAGATTGAAGAAACGGAACGTAATATAGCCATTGAAAGGGAAAATGTTGACAAGGAAAACAAAACACTGGAAAAGTATAAAAGTGCTCTGGAAGGTTTCCGTATGGAAGAAGTTTCAAAACAGGAACAGATTAATATCAGCCGCTCCGGTCTTAAGATCCTGAACTGGAATCTGTATGCTCAAAAGGAAATAACAGAGGTTGAAGAAGCTTATCAAAACCTGGTACAATCCAATAAAGAAACTGAAGAAAATTATCAGAAGGCATTACAGCAGGAAAAAATTCTTTCTCCAAAACTGGCGGAGCAAAGGGCAATTGTCAGCCAATCTGAAAAACAGATTACAGAGCTTGAAAAAGAAATTTCCGGAAATGAAGAAGCTATTGGTAAAGCTTTGACTGATCAGAATTTCACTGAATTCGGAGAAGTTGAAAATATCTTGCTTCAGGAAATCAATGTTCAACTGGTAAGAAACAAAGTTCAGAATTTCAAGGTTGATTTTGAAGCGTTAAAGAAATTCATCGGAGAACTGGAATTAAAACTGAAGGGACTTTCATTCGATAATGAACAGTTTTCTTTGGCTGAACAGCAATTTCTTCAAGTGCAAAGTGAACAGAAAAAAATCAGTGATTCTGTAGTAACTAAAACTGCAGAAATAGACCGACTGGAAAAAGAATTCGTAAAAAAAGAAGATCTTCTGAAAGAATTGGCAAAGCTTCAGAAACGTTCAGAGAATTTAAAAATAATGATGAACCTGTTTAAAGGAGCAGGTTTTGTACAATATGTTTCATCTATTTATCTGAGACAACTTTGTGATCACGCGAATGTGCGTTTCCACAGAATGACCAGAAACCAGCTGAGTCTGCAGCTTAATGAAAATAACGATTTTGAAATCATTGATTACCTCAACGAAGGGAAAAGCAGAAGTGTAAAAACGCTTTCGGGTGGACAGGCCTTTCAGGTTTCTTTAAGTCTGGCGCTGGCGCTGGCAGAAAGCGTTCAGGCCAATGCACAGGCAGATAAAAATTTCTTCTTTATTGATGAAGGTTTTGGAACTCAGGATACGGAATCTGTGAATATTGTATTTGAAACCCTTACCAATCTGATGAAAGAAAACAGGATTGTAGGGATTATTTCGCATGTTGAAGAGCTGAAAGAGAAAATCCCTACAGCTCTCAATATCATTAAAGATGAGGAAAGAGGAAGCTTGATTGAGATTATTTAATCAAATATATTTTAAATTACAAAAGCCACAAGAGAATAAATCTTTTGTGGCTTTTGCACCTCATAAACTTCTATTTTACAGCTCTTTTATAACAGGCTTCACTTCATTCCCAAACAATTCAATAGATTTCATCATCACCTCATGAGCAGGATCTCCCACATCCATGTGTCCGATAAATCTTGTAATTCCGAAAATTTCCTTCATATAAGCAATTTTATCTGCCACCTCTGCCGGGCTTCCGATAAATAAGGCTCCATCTTTGCTTCTTCCTCCGTCATACTGCGCTTTTGTGTAAGGAGCCCAACCTCTGGAAGCCCCAATCCTGTCCATCTGGGATTTATAATTATGGAAATACCCATCTACTGCTTTTTGATCATCACTCACAAAAGTATGGGAGTGGATTGCGATCTGCATTTTCGAAACATCATGTCCCGCTTTTTGGTATTCCTGTTTATAGAATTCGATCAGATTTCTAAACTGTATTGGCATTCCTCCAATAATAGCTACCACCAAAGGCATTCCCAATTGTGCTGCACTTAAAACAGATTGCAGAGTTCCTCCTACAGCTCTCCAGATTGAAAGTTTTCCATCATTTTTTGCTCGTGGATATACAGTTTGGTTTTGCATTGGAGCACGAAGTTTCCCTGACCAGCTTACGTTTTCCTCAGCATTGATTTTCAGTAATAATTCTAATTTTTCGTCAAATAGCTGCTCATAATCATTCAATGAGTATCCGTACAACGGAAATGATTCAATGAAACTTCCACGTCCCACAAAGATCTCTGCTCTTCCATCTGAAATCAAATCCAGTGTTGAAAAATCCTCATATACTTTTACCGGCTCCGAAGAACTCAAAACAGTAACGCCACTGGCCAGTTTTATATTTTTGGTAATACTTGCTGCCGCTGCCAATACTATTTCCGGAGAGGAAACAGCATAATCCGGACGGTGATGTTCTCCCATTGCAAACACATCAAGCCCTACCTCATCCATGAGTTTTACCTGATCTAATATTTCACGAATCTTAATTCCTGCATCTCTATATTTTCCGGTGGATTGGTCAAAAGCCAGATCACCAAACATTCCTATTCCTAATTCCATATTGTTGATTTTAGTGATACAAAATTACCACTCTGAAAAATCAAAAACATTGATGTTTGTTAAGATCGAGGTACTGATGTTTCAAGTTGGAAAACGCAAAGGCGCAAGGATTTTATCTGCGATAAAATTTCATAACCCTAATACTATAAGAATTAATCCTTGCTGAAAATCTTTGATTTTCTTGCGCCTTACAGCAGCATAATCATAAAATTCTTTGCGCCCTTGCGCTTTCCAACAACTCTATTTATGAAAAAAATCCAGCCGTTCCGGCTGGATTTTTTTATTATTTCTTCAGATACAAATCAAAATAATCTGTAATCTTCTGCATCAGGTGAACCCTGTCTTTCCCGATCACATTATGCGGATGTCCCGGATATGTAAAGTAATCTAACTGAACTCCATTATCAACAGCCGACTTGATGAATTTTATAGAATGCTGCCATACTACTACATCATCCTGTGCTCCATGAATCATCAGTAATTTTCCTTTCAGGTTCTGTACTTTATCCAAAAGATTGGCTGCAGCATACCCTTGTGGATTTTCCTGTGGAGTATCCATATATCTTTCTCCGTACATAATTTCATACATACTCCAGTCGATTACAGGTCCGCCTGCTACCCCTACTTTGAATACATCCGGCTTACGAAGCATAAAACTTGTCGTCATAAATCCTCCAAAGCTCCATCCATGGATTCCCATTTTGTCACCATCTACATAAGAAAGAGACTTTAAATACTCTACTCCTTTCATCTGGTCATTCATTTCTGTAGTTCCAAGATTTCTGAATACCGCCTGCTCAAACTTCAATCCACGGTTAGAAGAACCTCTTCCGTCCATAGTGAAAATAATGTATCCATTTTGAGCCATGTATTCATACCAAAGGTTTCCTGAAGCCGGAAAGCTGTTTGTGATCAGCTGTAAGTGCGGTCCGTTGTACAGATAAACAATGGTGGGATATTTTTTATTCGGATCAAAATTTGTTGGAAGAATGATTTTTCCATACAAAGGAGTTCCGTCATCTGCTTTTAATGTTACATTTTTAATTTCCGGTCTCTGATAATTCTTTAATGGATTTTCAGAAGTAAGGATATTAGTAGTCTTTAAATTAGCCGTATTAATAATATTGGCAATTCTTGGTGAATTCGAGTTGCTGTAAGCATCATACAGATAATTTCCGTCACTGCTCAGTGTTCCAATATGCATACCTTCTGCATTGTCCAGTTTTTGCATTTTGAAGTTCGTCCAGTTGATTCTATACAAATGTCTTTCTAAAGGAGTTTCTTTTGTAGAAGTAAAATAGATTTCCTTTTTCTTTTCATTGAATCCTAAAATATCCGTTACCAGCCAGTCACCTTTTGTGATCTGTGATACCAAACCTTTTTCAAGACTGTAATGAAACAGGTGATTGTATCCTGTTCTCTGACTCTGCCAGATAAAGTCTGTATTGGAATTCGGGAAGAAAGTAAGCGGATGTTGTGGTTCAACATATTTACTGTCTGTTTCTTCGAATAAAGTTTTCACCAATTCTCCTGTTGCAGCGTCATACTGATTCATTTTCATATGATTCTGACCTCTGTTCAAAACGCCTACAAAAATGTATTTTGAATCTGGACTCCATGTAATTGCTGTCAGATACTGATCTTTTTCCCCTTCAACTTTCAGGAAAGTTGTGGATTGGGTTTTAATATTGAAAACACCTAAAGTCACCTGGTGAGAAGTCTTACCAGCCATTGGATATTTAATATTATGGTTAACGGCTGGAGTTACAGACCAATCGATGATCGGGTAATCTGCTACCATGCTCTGATCCATTTTATAGAATGCTACACTCTCAGAATTTGGCGCAGGGAAAATTCCGGTATCAATTCCGAATTCATTTCTGTGAACGGCCTGTCCACTGATGATATTTTCATTGGTTTCATTGGTTACAGCAATCGTTTTTCCATTCCTGTTTACAAATAAATTATTCTTTGCTGTGAAAGCAAAAGTCTGACCATCACCAAACATCTTTACGTTGGCTGCATCCTGATCAATTACAGCTGTACTTTTTACTTTCCAATCGTTTCCAGATTTTTCAATCCATGACATTTTGCCACCTGTCGTAAAATAACCATTGGTATTTCCTGTAAATTTGATTGCCGGAACAGCCTTCAGCTTATCATTGGAAAGATTCCTGTTCAGTTGGCTCAGCGAGATCAGAGTATCCTGTTTGTTGGTTTTCAAATCCGTAATCAGATAACCACCTTTTACGGCCTGGATGTAAGATTTTCCGTCCGCGGCCCATGAAAATTGAGAAATATTTTTCACAGCAAGGTTGGTTCTCATCCCATTTACAGCCTCAGCCATGGTAAACTTCTGGGTCTGGGCAAATGCTGAACTGCCTAAAACCAGCATTAATAAAGAAAACTTATGTAATTTCATTGTATAAAATTGAATCCTCCAAAAATAAGAAATAAAAACCAACCGTTAAGAAATGTTAAATTAAAACATTCATAAAATGGAATTTATGCACTCATAAGAAATTATTTCTTAACTTAATGGTAGAATTTAAAGGGAATAGAATAGGTCAATGGTGAACTGTCAATCCGCTGCGCTTGTCAATTTGATGTTGGAATAGATTCACCATTCACTTGCCAAGCAAAATTGACGATTGACAAAAAAAATCTCATTTCTTATCCTATATCAATGACTTGTATAGGTACTCTGTCCTAAATTTGCATCATTAATAACAAACAAAAAATACAAAATACAATGGCAACAAAATGGATTTTAGACCCTACGCATAGTGAAATTACTTTCAAAGTAAAACACATGATGATCTCTAACGTAAAAGGAAGCTTCAGAACTTTCACTGCAGAAATTGAGTCTGAAGATGAATTCTTTGCAAATGCAAAAACTACAGCTACCATCCAAACGGATTCTGTATTCACAAACAATACAGACAGAGACAACCACTTAAAGTCTGCGGAGTTCTTCAATGCTGAAGTACATCCTACAATCACTTTTGAATCTCAGGCATTAAACAATTCTATCATTGGAAATCTTACCATCAATGGAATTACAAAACCTGTAACTCTTGATGTAGACTTCGGAGGAATCAATGTAGACCCATGGGGAAATACAAAAGCAGGTTTCTCTTTTGAAGGGAAAATCAGCAGAAAAGATTTTGGATTAAACTGGAATGCAGCTCTTGAAGCAGGAGGTGTAATGGTAAGTGATGATGTAAAAGTAGCTGGTGAATTACAGTTTGTAAAGCAAGCATAGTAAATAACATATATTGTAAAAGGTTCAGGGATTTTTCTAAAGCCTTGAACCTTTTTTATTTTTATAATCTTCAATATTATGAACCTGAACGATCTTCAAAACATAAGCGACGGTTTTAAACGCACACAGAGAATGCCTGTTTTATTTCTTGGACATGGTTCACCGATGAATGCCATTGAAGAGAATCAATTTGTGCAGGGTTTTCGAAAAGCAGCCTCAGAAATTCCTAAGCCTAATGCAATTCTTTGTATTTCTGCCCATTGGTATACAGACGGAACTTTTGTAACCGCTATGGATATGCCGAAAACCATCCATGATTTTTATGGGTTTCCAAAAGCTCTTTTTGATGTGCAGTATCCTGCTCCGGGAAGTCCGGAATTAGCAAGAGAAACGGCTGAAATCCTTCTTCCTATTGATGTAGAAGAGGATCATAGCTGGGGGCTGGATCATGGGGCATGGTCAGTCATTAAGCATATGTATCCTGATGCAGATATTCCTGTGATTCAACTGAGTATTGACCATACAAAACCTCCGCAGTATCATTATGATCTGGCCAAAAGACTGAATAAGCTTCGTGAAAAAGGTATTCTGATTATAGGAAGCGGAAATATTGTTCATAATCTCCGTCTTATCGACTGGAAAAATATAAACACAGTAGGAGCTGGCTGGGACTGGGCAGTAGAAGCCAGAGAAAAAACCAACAACTGGCTTCTTGATGGTAATTTTCAGAATATCATTGATTATCAGAAACAGGGAATTTTCTTACAGTATGCTGTTCCTACCCCTGATCATTATCTTCCTTTATTGTATACTTTAGGTCTGAAGGATCAGTCTGAAGAACTTGCCTTATTCAATGATGAACTTATTGGAGGTTCATTGAGTATGACAAGTGTAAGGATTGGATAATGATAACCGGATATTAAAAATAAAAAAGGAAATACCTCAGCCGAGATATTTCCTTTTCTTGTATAATGATAGTATTATTTACTGTACTGCTTTTAACACATTGATATTTCCGTAGCCATAGCTTGAATTAACATTTGGATAATAGGTAGCAGCCTGTCTCATTTTATTAAGCACCTGATCTCTCGTCCATGATGGATTTTTAGCCCACACTAATGCTGCGATTCCTGCTGTAGCTGCTGTTGCTACTGAAGAACCACCCACATAATCAGCCTGTCCATTGTAGTAACTCAATACAGGAACAGTATTTCCTGAAGATCTCTCCATCTGGAAAGTAAAGTCGATCTGACTTCCGGAGTGGCAAACATCACATTTCTGATTGGAAGTATTCTCTTTCACTCCAGTTATCGCCTGGGTTTCCGACATTGATGCAGGGAAAATCACCCCAACAAAACTAGTAAAGCTGGTAGAAGTTCCCCCAGCACAGAAGATTAGTTTTCCTTTAGAATAAGCATATTTAACACCATCTTCAATTTTCCCGACAGAGAAAATATGTCCCATTGACATTGAAATGATTTTTACACTGGTATTGTTACCCAATTCTGTGAAAGCCGTTTTTACAGCGGTCTGCTCACTGGAAGTTTCCAGAACAACATTTTCTGCTGCTCTGTAGGCGATCAGATTGGCATTATAAGCAACTCCCACTGGTAACCCTGCATTATTTCTCGGAGCAGCCATTACGGATGCCATTTTTGTTCCGTGCCCACACTGGTCTCCTGATCCGTCTGAATTATACACTCCAAGTTTACTGATTGTTCTTCCTGAAGAAGCACCATTATTAAAACTACCTCCTAACAATGTCTGCTCTGGGGAAACTCCGGTGTCAATAAGCCCGATGGTAACGCCTGCTCCCGTACTGTAGTTCCATGCATCAGGAATACTGTGTTTGGTGAAAGCCCATGGAATTTTTGCACTTGGAGTGGTTGAAGTATAGTCTGCTGTACTTAATGTAGATGATGAAAATCCACATCCTGATGAGCCACTTCCTGAAGATTTTGCAGCAGCATTATATTGAGCTTCAAACTCAAAATAATGATAGTCTGCCGGTTCTACATATCGGATGTTCTTCATTTGTCGAAGAGCAGTAATAGTTTCTTCATTTTCAATCACCACATCCATCTGATTAAGATATTGATCTGAAAGAAGAAGGAAATTTCTTTCGTCTTTTCCTTCATATTTTTTGATAACAGAAAGAACTTCTTTTTCCATATCGCTGCTGTTTGGAGATTTACTTCTGTCGAAATCATCTTTAGAAGCTCCAAAACCAATAGATACCATTTTATTTCCGCGGAAAATAGCACTCCACACGAAATGATCGGATTCATTCTTCCAATTGAAAGTACCATCCGTTTTAATAGCCTGGTTGATCCTTTCGTTGATCTGTTTTGCGGTCAACGGATCTTTCTGAGCCATTTCTGTTTTTACATTTTCGTTCTGAAGTTCTTCTCTGGAACACGAGTTCAGAGCAAAAAATATTGCCAATAGGAATACAGTTTTTTTCATATGTTATAATTTTGGTTGGATCCACAATATAACACTTTAACGGGAATTAAGAACTGAAAAAAAAATGAATTTACCATTACATGAATATTAAATTACCATCCTTTCTCGTAGCAGACACTTTGCTCTATTCCAACGTATTGCCCATAGTTGGGTATTCTGTAAAAACCACTTTTTTCGTACACAGAGATTGCACTTTTAAGGTCTTGAGAAGTCTCCAATACTGCTTTTTTAAAGTTCAATTCGGATGCCCAGCTTTCGAGTTCTTTTACAATTGCTGAGCCCAATCCTTTTTTTCTGAATTCCGGATGGGTAAACATTCTTTTTATTTCTACCGTATCTTCTGAAAATGGTTTGAATGCACCGCAAGCCGCAGGAATACCATCTATGTAAACTACTACGCAGTTTTTAATGGTATCAATTGTATTGAACTGAGCAAAGAAGCCATCGTTTTCACCATTATGTTTAGCTAAAACAGCATCTAGGGATTTTACTAATTTTTGAAAATCTATGTTGGTGGAATCTGTTCTGAGGATGTGCATTTTGTTTGATTAAAAGATTAAAAAATTTAATAATTAAAAGATTTGGGAAAACAAAAAGCTCCCTTTCGGAAGCCTTTATTTTTATGGAGCTGGTGGAGGTGGATCTTGAAAGTGATAATATTTATTCAATTTTTCATTAACCCTTTTATCTAATGCTTGTGCATAATCAGTTCCAATTTTCATTGAATCATTCATTAAGCTGGGCATATTTTCGATCATTTTCTGACCTGCCGGAGTTTTATAAAATTTAATGAGCTCATCAACGTCCGAATCTGTAAAATACTTTTTATAGACCGGAATGTACAACGCAAAAATTTTCTCTAGAGACATGTCTTTTTTAAACTCATCCCAAAAACTATCCGGTAAATCTTTATACCTATTGTTATAATGATCCATAAATTGTTGAAAAGCTATAGACAACATCTTATCTGATCTTGTTAAAGTGATCAGTTCTTTCAATTTTGCTTCATTTGACTGAGAAAAAGCATTTATCCCTAGCAAAAAGAAACATAAAATAATCCCCTTTCTCATTTCTTATTTTACATCAACAATAAACTTTCTCTCATTGATCAACTCTGCAATGGCCAGCATATCTTTACCGATCAGTCGGTCATCTTCAAGTTTAGCAACTTTAGAACGAAGAATCGTAAAGTTTTCTTCAATTACTTTAGAGCATTTCGCGGGTCTTCTGAATTCAAGTCCCTGAGCGGCAAACATCAGCTCAACAGACAGAATGTTCACAAGATTTCCAAGAACCTGATTGAATTTTCTTCCTGAAATACTTCCCATAGAAACATGATCCTCCTGCCCTAAACTTGTAGGAATGGAGTCTGCTGATGCAGGGAAACATAATGTTTTATTTTCTGTAACCAAAGCTGCAGAAGTATACTGAGGAATCATAAATCCGGAATTTAATCCTGAGCTTTCGGTCAATAATCTTGGAAGACCGTATTTTCCTTCTAACAATAAATAGCTTCTTCTGTCTGAAATATTCCCTAATTCTGCTGCGGCTAATGTAGCATAATCTAAAGGCAATGCCATCAGCTGTCCGTGGAAGTTTCCACCCGAAATAGATTCTTCGGCACTTAATACAATCGGATTATCTGTTACAGAATTCAATTCTGTTTCTGCCATCCCTCTAAGGTGCTCAAAAGCATTTCTGCTGGCTCCGTGAACCTGTGGCACACATCTCATAGAGTAAGGATCCTGAACTCTCTCGCAATCTTCGTGAGCTTTCATATTTTGTGATCCTTTCAGGAATTTAACCATTCTTGCCGCCACTTTTTTACTGCCTTCAAAAGGTCTGATCTCATGAAGTTCTTTTTTAAAAGGGCTTTCTGAACCTCTGTAAGCCTCAATACTCATAGCAGCTGTCATATCAGCAAGGTCTAGTAAATATTCAAATTTTTCAAGTCCTTTGATTGCATGAGCAAGGATAAACTGTGTACCGTTGATTAATCCCAACCCTTCTTTTGGGCCTAATGCTAGTGGTTCAAGGTCATGTTTTTTCAGCACTTCCATTGTTTCGGAAACCCGATCTCCTTCCCAAACCTGTCCTAACCCCAATAAAGGTAATACCAGATGTGCTAACGGAGCAAGATCTCCTGAAGCTCCTACAGATCCCTGTTCAGGAACCACCGGGATGATATCTTTTTCAAGCATCAGGATCATTCTTTCAATAACTTCCAGGGAAACTCCTGAAAATCCTTTCGAAAGGGCATGTACTTTAGCAATCATCATGATCTTGGAAAGTTCTTTATCAATAGGCTTTCCTACTCCCACCGCATGGGAAATAATCAGGTTATATTGTAACTGGGCGGTTTCGTCAGCTGAAATTTTAGTATCACATAATGGTCCGAATCCTGTATTGATTCCATATACACATCTGTCTGACTCTACTATTTTCTGTACGTTTTTCTGAGATTTTAAAATTTGTTCTTTTGCTGCTTTGTTCAGCTTGGCTTTATTAGGTTTTTTACATATTTCCAGAACATCATGGAAAGTAAAAACATCTACTCCGTATATCATTTCTAAAAAAATTTCTTTAAAATTACGCATTTAACAATAATTGGAAAAGCTAAATTTTAATCTTCTATATTTTTATAAAACAAGCGAATTAATTTACTATTTTTAGCCCCGAAAATTAAAAACAATAACATGAGACTGAAAACTCTATTCCTTGCCGTATGTGTAGCAAGCACAACTGCTTTCGCCCAGAAAGTAAAATATTCTAAAGAGGATATCAAAAAAATGGAAACTTATCTTTTTAATGAAGGTTTTAATAGTCCATCTCCTAAGAAAACTTCTACGATTCTCCTGAAAGACGGAACTACCTACAAAGGATTCTGTAACAAGATCGAAACCAAAAAAGGACAGATTTACGAAGTAGCTATCAAAGACAGTGTTACCAAGAAGAATGCTACATTCAATGCTGATCAGATCAACGAGATGTATGTATATCCAAGCAATGCTGAAAAAATTGCAAAAGTGGCCAAATACATGGGGAACATCAGAAACTTCGGAACTAAGAAGCTGACTAAAAACACCAATAATGACAGAATCTATTTTGTGAACCAGACGGTTTCTCTAAAGAATAAAAAAGATGATAAGGAATTCCTGATGCAGGTTATCAATCCAGGTTTTGATGATATTATTTCAGTATACCACGATCCCAGAGCTAAAGAAACAACAGGTTTTTCTGTAATGGGTTCTCCACAGCTTGGTGGCGGGGTTATTAAATCTTATTACGTAAAAAAGGGCAACAAAGTAATGTGGCTGCATAAAGATGATTTTGAAGATAATTATGATTTCCTTTTTGGAGATAATCAGGATTTCATGAAAAAATATCCTAAAAACTCTGTGGAATGGGATTACTTCAGTTTTCTTGTGAATGAGTACACTACAATGACTAACGGATAAAATCCTTTGAACCATACAATAAAGCCTGTAGATTCATCTGCAGGTTTTTCTTTTTTAAATAGGGAAAGTTTCCTTAATTTTGTTATATGAATCCTTCTTTAGAACTACAGCTCAAAACCTTACCATCCGAACCCGGCGTTTATCGTTATTATGATAAGAATGAACAGCTTTTGTATGTTGGGAAAGCTAAAAATCTTAAAAAAAGGGTTCTTTCCTACTTCAATAAAAATCTTTCCGGATACAGAATCAAAATAATGGTCAGCAAGATCCAGCGACTGGAAACAACCATTGTAAACAGTGAATATGATGCGCTTTTATTGGAAAACAACCTGATTAAGGAGCATCAGCCGTTTTATAATGTCATGCTGAAGGATGATAAAACTTATCCATGGATTTGTATTAAAAATGAAGATTTTCCAAGAATTTTCCTGACAAGAAATGTCATTAAAGACGGATCGGAATATTACGGTCCCTATGCAAAGGTGCGCCCTGCAAAGATTTTATTAGACACAATCAAACATATTTACAAGCTCAGAACCTGTAACCTGAATCTTTCTCCAGCCAAGATTGCAGAAGGAAAATACAAGGTCTGCCTGGAGTATCATATTAAAAACTGTGAAGGACCATGCGAAGATCTGGAAAGTAAGGAAGAGTATGATGAAAAAATAGATGCTATCCGCGGGATTATCAAAGGAGATTTCCGGAAAGCAAAAGATTATCTGGTGAATCAGATGATGAAACTGGCTTCCAATCTTCAGTTTGAACAAGCTCAGATTATTAAGGAAAGACTGGACATTCTTGAGGATTATCAGGCTAAAAATACGGTAGTGAATCCGAATATTGATGATGTGGATGTTTTTGGGATGACCAGTGATGAAACGGCTGCTTATGTCAATTTCTTTAAAATCAGAAATGGAAATATTATCCAGAGTTTTACTACTGAGATCAAAAAGATTCTTGAAGAAACGGATGAAGATATTCTGGAAGAAGCATTAATAGAAATCCGTCAGAAGTTTTCTTCTGATTCTAAAGAAGTCCTTTTACCCTTCCATTTGTCTGTAGAAATCCCGAATGTAAAATTGATTGTTCCTAAAGTAGGAGATAAGAAAAGAATTGTAGAGCTTTCTGAAAAGAATGCTAAAGAATATCGTCTGGAAAAGCTGAAACAGGTTCAGATTATAGATCCTGAAAGACATACCAACAGAATCATGGCCGAGATGCAGAAACTTCTGAGAATGCCTGTAGAGCCAAGACATATTGAAGGTTTTGATAACTCAAACATTCAGGGAACGAATCCTGTGTCAGCTTGTGTTGTTTTCAAAGATGGAAGACCTAGCAAGGCAGATTACAGAATTTTCCATCCGAAAACAGTGGAAGGACCGAACGATTTTGCAACTATGGAAGAAGTGATCTACCGCCGTTATAAAAGGATGCTTGATGAAGGTGAAGATCTTCCTCAGCTGATTCTGATTGATGGAGGAAAGGGGCAGCTGTCTTCTGCTGTAAAAAGCCTGAGGCTACTAGGACTTTATGGCAAGATTACCATTGTAGGTATTGCCAAAAGACTGGAAGAAATTTTCTTCCCTGAAGATTCTATTCCTTTATATCTTGATAAAAAATCTGAAACGTTGAAAATCCTTCAGCGTGTCCGTGACGAAGCTCACCGATTCGGGGTAAAACACCACAGAACAAGAAGGAAAAATTCTACTATAAAATCTGAGTTGGAAGAAATTCCCGGTGTGGGAGAAAAAACTATTGAACTGCTTCTGTCTAAACTAAAGTCTGTAAAACGTATCAAGGAAGCCAATCTGGAAACTCTGGAGGAAATTTTAGGAAAAAGTAAGGCTAAAGTAATTTGGGAGTTTTTTAATGCCCCTTGATGATATTTGTAATCCGACAGTTAAATTTTCACAAATAAAACCTACTATTTTTACAATATTTTATATTCATTTCCTATTTTCTCATTTAGGGACAAACATCAACAATTCCTTTAACACAAAGAAAACACAATAATAAAAAACGTTAAAAAAATAAATATTTTGCTAACAAATAGTATTATATGTGTTTTTTTCATAAATTAGTAATATCAACTAATAACAATAATACTGTGAAAATTTTTCTCTTTTTGTAAATCTTTTTCACATTCTCATTTAGCATTTGAATACTCAGGTTACCTCCCTCTTTGTAGGAAACTATGTTCAAATTTTCAAAAAATGAAAAACACATCAACATATATATTATAAAAGGCTCTTTTTCAAGAGCCTTTTACATGTATTATTTTTTTATAATCTTACCCAAATATTCTCCTTTATCTGTTTTTAACTTAACAAAATATACTCCTGATGGAAGTTCTGCTACATTAATATTTTTATGATTATCGATAATATTCTTCACAAGCTTTCCGGAGGCATCAAAAATTTTCACGTTTTCTATTTTAGAATTTTCTTTCAGTTTTATTGAAAAATATTCTGAAACAGGATTAGGATAAATCTGCAGATCTGCATTTTCTTTTTTAATCTCTGCGCCGGATATTTCATGGGTTGCCAGATAAACAGGCAGTGAATCAGTCACTATATACAATTCACTTCCATGTTCTTTCGTATTAATGGTCAGAAATAATTTTTCACCATCTGTTCCCATTTTTTGAATATTTTCATTAACCAACAGCTGACTATCATCGTTTGTCACGAAAATATCTATCGGAGAAGTTGAAACACCGTCACTTTTCCATACCTTTTGGGAATCTCCATTAAGAAAGTAAAGATAATTGTTGGCACACGTCATATCTTTCACTGAAGAAAAATTTTGGGACAAATCAGATGTGCCATTTGCCGTTCCATCTGTTTTCCACAACTGTGTACTATTGTTATTGGTAAAAAATAACTGATTTCCACATTTTTTAAATTTTACATCACCCAAAAAGTTTCCCGCTAATATCTGTTCTGTCCCTGCAACTGTTCCATCTGTAGAATGCAGCGCTGGGGAAGGATAACCTGCAGTGACATAAAAAAGCTTATTATTAAATATTATTGTTTCTCTCGCAATACTTGAAGAGCCATAAGGAGCAGCGTAAGATTTCAGTAATATAGCAGATGCCTGATCACCGTTTGAAATCCAAAGTTCGTTTTGCCCGGAGCTGTAATTCGCAGGAGTATTTTCCTGTTGTTTTGTAAAGAATAATTTATTATTAAAAGCATTCAGTACCTTAATATCTCCATCTGTACCATCCTGATAGGAGAACTGTACTACCTTTTGGGTATTGGCTTCAGTAGCATCTGTTTTCCAGATCCCCAATTTTCCATTATCTTTTGCCACAAAATAAGCAAAACCATTCAGTATTGCAGTTTTTGAATCTACGGAATAAAGACTTCCCATATTATCCTGGGAAATATCTTTGACCATACTAACAGTATTGGAAGTATTATCAATCTTCCAAAGTTCAGTTCCTACCACATTATTATATCCGGCAAAAAGCAATGTATTATCATTCAAGCTGGTATACGGTACCCTGCTGGTAATATTGGGGGATGATATTGACAAAGTATTGGCTTCTGTACCATCTGTTTTGTAAGCTGCTTCGGGAGTATAAAGATAGTTTCCTACTTTAATGAAATTATCATTAAAGTCACTGCCCATACCTATAAACGAATTTCCTCCAAAGCTGGATATTCTCTCAATCTGCTGTGTGATTTTATTTCTCTTATAAATCTGGCTGTTATACTGTCTGTCTGTTGCAATGAAAATAAGATCATCATTCAGTACCTGAAATGCATGAGGCAAAGAACTTTCAAATCTACTGATGTCCGAAGCTATCGCAGTCTGATGGGTCACCGGATTTAGTGAAAATAGTTCAGTGCCATATTTTGGGGTATTTCCGGTAAGATAAATTTTAGAATTCAGGTCTACAAAACTATTATTATTTGGCATTCCAAGTCCTGTAATTTCAAAACTTTGTGAAGAATTTCCATTCACTACCCAATATCTGTTTCCATAATTAGCCATCGTAAGAATCAAATGATTACTATCTGAACTATTCCCATGAATCAAAGCTCCTGCGTGCGTATTGAAGAGAACAGTTCCGGCTTCTGTACCATCTGTTTCCCAGATATAATTACCATACGCTGCGTTAACACCGTTGGCACTACTTTCAAAGAATATTTTGTTATTATATTTTACAAATTTCTTCATTGCCATAGAACTTGTAGCTCCAGGAATTAGATTTTTCAACAGATAAGTTCCTGCCGTTGTTCCGTCAGAAACCCATGGTTCATAGCCATTTGCTGCATCAAATCCTGTAAAAACAAAATAATCATCAACAGCAGCACCTTCCAGCTGCGGATAACCTACAGATTTTATGGATACTGTTCCCGCTTCTGTTCCATCTGTTGAATATAATTCATATCCCGCTGTTCCTGTTCCAAGATTAACAACGAAGTATAGTTTATTTTTAAAGATCAGTGCTTTAAAATCGCCATTAATACTTCCACCCGCATTGGGAACAATATCCTTTAATAAAGATGTTCCGGCAATGGTTCCATCTGATTTCCATATCTCTTTTCCGTGTGTGCCATCATCTGCTGCCAGGAACAAAGTATTATTCATGGTATACATTTTTACATCACCGGAATATTGAAATGTTTTTAATAGCTGCAGGCTATCTGTAACGGTATTGTAAGACCAAAGTTCATTGTGGTGGTAGAAAAAGATATTATTTCCAACCGCAGCATTTGCAGCTACCGAAAACTCAAAATTCAGATCTTTTACCTTGGATGTTCCTACTGGGGTTCCGTCTGTAACCCAAAGCTGATTATTGGACGAACTATTGCTTTGTACAGCAATAAAGTAAATTTTATTATTGAGCCTCATAAAAGACGGATCTCCCGCCATCCCAATACTGTATCCCGGAAAAACATTCTTCAGCAGAATTGATTTTTGAGTACCCGGATCAAAGCTCCACAGTTCCCTTCCTTCCTCTGTAGACTTGGTGGCTGTGAAAAGAATATGATTATTGAATTTTATAAAATTATCAGGATCACTGGAAGCTCCAAAATTAATTTCGTTTAATTGGGTATTAAATACACTTTGTGCGCTCGAAAATACTGACAGTATTGCCAATATAGAAATGTAAACTTTTTTCATAGCTATTAGTTAAAATAAATCCTTAATTCTAAAAAGTTATGAATTAAGGATAATATTTTTTTATTATTGATGTAAATTATTTTGCTGTAAAAACTTCTTTGGAATATCTTCCGTCAGTCTGTGGAATATCGATCACAATATTTCCATTTTCAAAATATCCGATGGTTGTATTTCCATCAGCCAATTTTACAATAAAAACAGAATTCTTAGAAGTTGTTTTAAAAACAGCAAATGGAACAGAGCTGCCAGACTTTGCCAAAATAAACTGATTGGAATCAATCTGTATTTTCTGAAGATCCATTTTCCCGTTTGAGTAATTATTGGCTTCAGGGGTTACTGTAGATCCTACAGACGCTACAGGTTCAGGAGATGTGTGCTGAGCAGTATTATTAGATGCTGGTAATAGCGCAACCGGATTGGAAACCGGTACTTTCATCAAAGCCTCTCTTAAAGCATCCTGCAATCCTTCTTCAAATTCTTTAATTCTTGACCCTCCTTTAGATTCCAGAATCATATTATTATTACAATCCTTAAACTGGAGTATTACTTTATTTTTAAATAGATTTTTATCATTAAGGAGATCAGCAGTAACCACGTTACAGAAATTACCTTTAGCTTCTGAAGGCCAGTTATCTTTAATGACAGGAAGGACTATGTACTTTTTCCCGGTCAAAGCTTTAGTCAAAAAACCTTTCAAACCATAATCCTCCCCAAATGTTTCGAATTTTTCAGGAACTGCAACATATTTGTAATCTGAAATCTTTTGTGCGAAAGCAATTGTTGAACATACTGCCAACATCAGCATTGATAACTTTTTCATTTTTTTAAATTTTAATCGTTTCTGAATGCTCCCATATCCAGTTTCAATGAGAAGAAGTTAGAATAGAAATTAGATCCGCCTATCCCGGAATTCGTAATCGCATAATCCAGTGTAAGCCCTCTGTATCTGATTCCAAGACCTGCACTTGGCTGGAAAGAAACTTTTCTTTTAAGATCTTCTATATCTGTAATAGACTGGAATCTGTTAATCCCTAATCTTACAAAAATCATTTTCTGATACCCTAGTTCAGCTCCGGCATACGGGCTGATACTTGCAAAATCTGTGGAGATCAATGATGCTGTCTTTGCAAAATCCACATTCAAACCTGCCTCCGGTAAGACGTATACACTGCTATTGATTTCGAATAATTTGCTGGCACCCACATTAAGTTTAGGCATGGTAAGTTCCAGTTTATCTTTTGGGGCAGGGTTGAACTCTTCTCCGTTTACAACAGTAGAAAGTTCTTTCTGGTTAATTGTCCAGAAGTTTACCGTAGTGGTAATATCTCTCATCATACCTCCGAACTTCCATCCGTTATCAGCTTTATAAGTAGCTCCCACATCAAAACCGAATCCATAGCCATTTGCAAATTTACCCACATTCCTGTAGACAATCTTTGCATTTACTCCCACATCCAGTTTAGGGTTTCCACCAGGCCTGAATGCATAAGAAAGAATGGCTGCATAATCGGATTGAGAGAATTTTGTGATTTTATCATAATCAATATTCCCTTCAGAATCGATCATTTGGGTTGTATTCAAAATATTATCTACTCCAAGTCTTACCACAGAAACACCAAAAACACCTTCTTCAAGCACTTTTGCGTATGCCAGATAATCATATTTTGCGATAGACTCAAAGTACTCAGCGTGCATTGCTGCTCCTTGCCAGTCTCTTTCAATAGACATTAAACCTGCAGGGTTCCACATGGGAGAATATACATCATCCTGATTGGTGATTACTGCCCCTCCCATTGCAAGTCCTCTTGCTCCGGCTCCGATATTTAAAAATTCATTGGAATATTTCCTGATAATCTGAGATTGAGAAAGCCCAAACAGCAGTGAAAATGCAAGTAAAAAATATTTTTTCATCATATAAATTTGATGCTTAGTTTAAGTTTTTAGTTTTTCTGGCTTTAATTAATCCATTTACAATGATTGCCAGTATCATAACACCTGAAGCCACATAAAATATAGGGCTCATATGTTCTGATTCCCCAAAGATAAAAAAAGCTAGTATAATTCCGTAAACAGGTTCTAAATTAACTGTTAAAATTAAAGTAAAGGGTGATATATATTTCATTAAATTCACCGATTCCAGCATGGGAAAAGCGGTAAAAACACTGGCTAACAAGCATATTAACGCCAAATCCCGGTAGTTTATTTCATTCATTTGAAAAATTTGCCCCGAAAGCAAATAAAATACCATTAAAATGAACCAACCACAGAATATTTCATAAAAAATAATGTTTCCTGAACTTGTTTTACCAAACATTTTACCATTAAAAACCGAAAAAATTGTTCCAAATACTGCGCAAAGAATTCCATAAATAATACCCTCTTTGAAATGAAACTCGGTCTTAAAGATTAATAATATACAGGCAACGATAACCGTTCCCATCACCACTTCCGATACATCAATTTTTCTTTTGAAAATAATAGGTTCCAGAATGGAGGCAAAAAGTGTGGATAATGAAAGACAGCTCAATGCAATGGAAACATTCGAGACTTTAATAGAGTAAAAGAAACAGTACCAATGGAGCGCCATAGCCAAACCTATTGCTGCCAGTTGAAAAAATATCTTTTTTGAAACTTTTATACTATCCTTCTTAAAAACCCGGATAAATACAAAAAGAAAAATAGAAGCAAACAACATTCTGTAAAACACAAGAATCTGTGCATTGGCATGAATCAATTTTCCTAAAATTGCGGTGAACCCCCACAAAAATACAATTAAGTGTAACCTGAAAAGCGCCAATTTATGCATAACCTATCTCCTTAGAATTTTTAACGTGCAAATTTACAAATACGCTTTTATAAATCTTACAAAAAATATAAATTTACATTAATAAAAAGATGATAAATAAAGTTTTTAATAGTTTTTCACCTAATACAGACCCTTTTCTATTCATTTAATCAAAACATCAGAATTACAATATGATATTAAGTCCAACTATTGAAATCAAAACAAAACGTCTGGTCTTACGGCCTGTTAAAGACTTATACATAGATGATATCTTAGAACATTTTACCAATGAGGTTACCAGATACATGCCTTTTGACCCGCAAGGTAGCAGACAGGATATAATCACTTTTGTTAATGAATCAAAAAGAACTTTATTACAAAACACAGATCTGGTAATGGTTGCCCTGGACTCTGATGGTGATTTTGAAGGATGTTGTGGTATCCATAATATAACAAAAGAATCTGTTGAGCTTGGTCTATGGTTAAAAAAGAGTTCTCAAGGAAAAGGACTGGGAACTGAAATCATAAAAGCCCTCATAGAGTTTCTGGAAAAGAATTTCACTTTTAAGTATATTTTATATCCTGTAGATGAAGAAAATATAGCCAGCAGAAAAATTCCGGAAAAATTAGGTTTTATTCCTGCTAAAAAATATAAAAAAAACAAGAATCATCTTATGGACCTGAATATTGTAGAATATAGAAAGTATTACTAATTATTGCACACACAGTAATAAAAAAACCCTGAAAATTTGTTAAACTTTCAGGGCCTTCAAATAATAAACTATTAAAAAAATAAACTAGGAACTTAGAGTATTTTGCAGAGAATATCACCTCTGTTACTCTAGTGTAAAGTTAGAAAAAATATAAATTATTTAAAAATATTTTTTAGTTAAAAAATTCACAATTTACTAGAAACCAAATAATTAAACATCTGTTTTACTTCCAATTCATATTCCTCATAAAAATAGTATCTTTAAGCGTAAAAAATTGAAAATTTTATGGACATCGAATTCAATAAACGAGAAGATCAGAACAGATTAAAATTATCTGAAATAAATCGCTTACTCACTGAAATCAAAAAAGGAGGCGGTGAGAAGAGGCTTCAAAAGCTTCGTGATGAAGGAAAAATGACAGCAAGAGAAAGAGTGGATTATCTTCTCGATAAAGATTCAGATTCTATAGAAGTAGGTGCATTTGCAGGCTTTGAGATGTATAAAGAACATGGAGGATGTCCTAGCGGAGGAGTTGTAGTAGTGATAGGTTATGTTTCCGGGAGACAATGTATCATTGTTGCCAATGATGCTTCTGTAAAAGCCGGAGCGTGGTTTCCTATCACAGGAAAGAAAAATCTGAGAGCACAGGAAATTGCTATGGAAAACAAACTTCCTATCATTTACTTGGTAGACTCAGCTGGTGTTTACCTTCCTATGCAGGATGAGATTTTCCCGGATAAAGAGCATTTCGGAAGAATTTTCAGAAATAATGCCAAAATGAGTTCTATGGGAATCATCCAGATTTCTGCCGTTATGGGCAGCTGTGTGGCTGGAGGAGCTTATCTTCCCATTATGAGTGATGAAGCCATGATTGTAGATAAAACAGGCTCTATTTTCCTTGCCGGGAGCTACCTGGTAAAGGCCGCTATCGGGGAAAGTATTGACAATGAAACATTGGGTGGTGCTACTACTCACTGCTCTATTTCAGGAGTAACAGATTATAAAGCGAAAGATGATAAAGATGCTTTGAATAGAATCAAAAACATCATGAAATCTCTTGGGACAACTGAAAAAGCTGGTTTTGACAGAATAGAAAGTTTCCCTCCCAAAGAAAACCCTGAAAACATTTTCGGAATTATGCCGGTTTCCAGAGCTGAGCAATATGATACTTACGAAATTATCAAATGTATTGTGGATAACTCTGAATATGAAGAATACAAACCAGACTACGGTAAAAGTATTATCTGTGCAACGGCAAGAGTTGACGGGTGGTCTGTAGGGATTGTAGCCAACCAGAGAAAATTGGTTAAAAGTGGAAAAGGAGAAATGCAGTTTGGAGGCGTAATCTACTCAGATTCTGCAGATAAAGCAACACGTTTCATTGCCAACTGCAATCAAAGAAAGATCCCTTTAATTTTCTTACAGGATGTTACCGGATTCATGGTAGGTTCCAAATCAGAGCACGGAGGAATCATTAAAGACGGAGCTAAAATGGTAAACGCAGTTTCCAATTCTGTAGTTCCTAAATTCACCATCATTACAGGAAACTCTTACGGAGCAGGAAACTATGCTATGTGTGGTAAAGCCTATGATCCTAGATTAATTGTAGCATGGCCTTGGGCTGATCTGGCTGTAATGGGAGGTGCGCAGGCCGCAAAAGTGCTTGCTCAGATCCAGGAATCAACATTGAAAAAACAAGGAAAGGAAATATCTGAAGAAGAGCACAATGAGATTCTGGATACGATTTCTAAGAAATATCAGAAACAAACTGAATCTACCTATGCAGCAGCAAGATTATGGACAGATGCTATTATTAACCCTGTGGATACAAGAAAATGGATCTCTATGGGTATTGAAGCTGCCAACAATTCTCCCATCACTGAGAAATTCAACTTAGGAGTAATTCAGGTCTGATTACAATACATTTATAAAATAAACACGGCTATTTCTGTTTGAGATAGCCGTATTTTTATTTATACCTTTAAGTTATAGGAATATTAGTTTCCATATTCTTCTTTACAAAATTCTATAGGGCCGCCCAGCCTCATACAGCATTGATATTTGCTCAAACAAATTCCATTAGGCCATCCCGGAGGATAACACATTCCAAATGCCGGATCATCCGGGCAACCTGGGCCACCGCTTCCTTTAAGTGATTTTAAACTCTCTCTTGAAATCTTTACCAGATTTTTCATAGTTATTTAGTTTTTGATATTTCCTACTCTATTATAGCTTTTCGGATTACGCTTTTCTAATATACCATTTTATTCAACATCCTGTGAAATTTAATGAGAAATTTCCATCTTAGATTTGAATTATACCTAATAAGATTTATATACACGATAATAATGGAATAGCGAGAAAATACTTTAACAAATTTCAGGAGCCTTCTCCCGCTATCCATTCATACTCCTCGCACCTGCACGCTCCCACGCTCCACCCCTTCAACTCTCCCACGCAAGCTGCGGGGTAACCATTGCTATCGGGGCTAGGAGGACATTAATGATGAATGATAAGTGATGAATGATGAGTTTCGGGATCCTATTTAAGAATGATCAGTTTTATATCGTAAGATTTAATAGTTCCGATTATGTCATTCCGTAGGAATCTAGCCAGATTTATTAGGTCTAAAAAATTCAAAGGATAAACTACAGAATTTTAAATGGATTGTATAGACTTCTACGGAGTGACAATATTGTTGGTAATGATGAGTAATGGGTAATGGGTAATAAGTAATGATAGCATACGTTGGATATTATTCATTGCTGATTACTTATTACTCATTATTGATTATTTATGTTGGGTTGGGATTTGTCAGGGTAAGCAGGTAGCTAT